>NZ_CP058668.1:0-2758702 GCF_024181665.1 Treponema sp. B152 | reverse complement strand
AGCTCGCCATTATACTACTTCTTTACTTTTTTTTGCAATAATGATAGAATGAAAAAAGGCATTTATTGTCAAATTTTATGGGAATTTATAAGCTTTTAAGGAAAAAAAATGACAAAGTCAAATTATTCGGCAAATAATATTACGGTTTTAAAGGGTTTGGAAGCGGTCAGAAAAAGACCGGGTATGTATATAGGTTCAACGGGGCCGGACGGTCTTCACCATCTAGTTTATGAGGTTGTAGATAACTGTATAGACGAGGCTATGGCCGGTTTTTGCGATAAAATTTTGGTAGTTCTTGAGCCGAACGATATTGTCCGTGTAGAGGACAACGGCCGAGGTATTCCTGTAGATATTCACCCTACCGAAAAAATAAGTGCCTTGGAGCTGGTTTTAACCCGCCTTCATGCCGGCGGTAAGTTCGATAAGGGTTCTTACAAGGTTTCAGGCGGTTTGCACGGAGTAGGCGTTTCGGTTGTAAACGCTCTTTCCGTTTGGATGGAGGCCAAGGTCTACAAGGACGGCTTTGAGCACTATGCAAAGTTTGAAAAAGGCTCCATTCTTGAGCCCGTAAAAAAAATAGGAGAAACCGAAAAAAGCGGTACTGTTATAAGATGGGCAGTGGATCCTTCTATCTTTACCGAAACCACCGTATACAATTTTGAAGTGCTTGCAACCCGTTTAAGGGAATTGGCCTTCTTAAACAGCAAAATTTCCATTACGATGAGGGATGAGCGCCTTTCTACCCCAAAAGAGGTTACCTTCGCCTTTGAGGGCGGAATATCGCAGTTTGTTTCTTATTTGAACGAATCAAAACAAGTTTTTCCGAAAAGTCCCATTTTTATCGAAGGCGAAAAAAACGATATTCTCTGCGAGGTTGCCATTCAATACAATGACGGCTATAACGAAAACCTCCTTTCCTTCGTAAACGATATAAACACCCGCGAAGGGGGCACTCACCTTGAAGGTTTTAAAACAGCCCTTACCCGTGTAATGAACGACTTTTTAAAGAAGTATCCTAAGCTTGTAAAAAAGATGGATAAGGAAGAAAAGCTTACCGGAGAAGATGTCCGCGCAGGTCTTACCGCCATCGTTTCAGTAAAGGTTCCCGAACCTCAATTTGAAGGGCAAACAAAAACAAAACTGGGAAACAGCGATGTTCGGGGTATAGTTGACTCATTTGTAAACGAAAAGCTTACCTTATTTTTTGAGCAAAATCCTAATGAGGTCGAAAAGGTTTTGGAAAAATGCGTCGCCGAGGCCGCAGCCCGAATTGCTGCCAGAAGAGCAAAGGAAGCTACCAGGAGAAAAAGCGGTTTGGACAGTTTCGGCCTTCCCGGAAAACTTGCAGACTGTTCTTTAAAAGACCCTGAGTCTTGTGAAGTTTACATAGTTGAGGGAGACTCTGCAGGCGGCTCTGCAAAAAAAGGAAGGGACAGCAAGACGCAGGCTATCCTGCCCCTCTGGGGAAAAATGCTCAATGTCGAAAAAACCCGCCTAGACAAGGTTGTAAACAACGAAAAGCTTCAGCCTATTATTGCGACCCTCGGCACCGGCATAGGCAAGGATTTTAATATAGAAAAGTTACGCTATCACAAGGTTATAATAATGGCCGATGCCGACGTTGACGGCTCCCATATCCGGACTCTTCTTTTAACATTCTTTTTTAGGTACATGCCTCAGGTTATCGAAAAGGGGCACGTTTACCTTGCGATGCCGCCTCTTTATAAAATTTCACACAATAAAAAAGAATGGTATGTTTATAATGATGATGAAAGAGATTCCGTTTTGGATCAAATAGGACGCGGAAACAATGCTGCTGTTCAGCGCTACAAGGGCTTGGGCGAAATGGACGGGACCCAGCTTTGGGAAACAACTATGGACCCTGCAAGGCGGAAAATGATGAGGGTTACCCTTCCGGACGCCGTCGAAGCCGACAGAATTTTTAGTACGCTGATGGGCGAAGAAGTTGAGCCCCGCCGAAAGTTTATCGAAGAAAACGCCGTCTATGCAAATCTGGATGTGTGATGTGTAATTAAGGGGAATATGTATGTTTGATGTTAATAGTTCTGTGCTCTTTTGGTTTGCAGGTATTGTGATACTCTTTGTTTTAATTCAGTCCGTCTTCTTTTTGATAAAGGCTTTGAAGCGGGCAAAAGAGCTCAATATGCCCCAAAAAAAGATAAAGCAAATTATCTCCGGAGCAGCGATTTTTACGGTTGCACCCGCCATTTCAATCATTCTAGGCATGATAAGCCTTTCCAAATTTTTAGGACTTCCCCTGCCTTGGCTCCGTCTTTCGGTACTGGGAGCCTTAACCTATGAGCTTACTGCGGCAAGCACAGCTGCTTCCGTTTTAGACATTCCCTTGGATGAGCCGATTGCAAATGCAACAGCCTATACGACTATTTCTTGGGTTATGGCCCTCGGAATAATTTCGGGGATTGTCGTGATTGCTCTTTTTCTGCCCAAGATGCAAAAAAATCTTATTAAGATGAAGTCCAAGGATGAAAAATGGAGTAAACTCCTCATCGATGCCCTTTTTATGGGAATGATTTCCGCCTTTTTAGGAATGATATTTTCTGAAATCAGGCTCGGACTTAAGGGTTGGATTCCCGTTTTTGTGATGTTCTTTTCGGCCTTCTTAATGCTTGTCTGCGGTTTAATCGTAAAAAAGACAAGGGCTAAGTGGCTTGAAAGCTATGCTATGCCGATAAGCCTTTTGGGCGGAATGGCTTTTTCCATTCCGATTACCATGTTGATAGCTTAAACCGTTTAAGGTTTTATGGAACTTCTTATAGGAGGATATTATGCAAGATACACAAATAGAATTCGGTTCATATGAAAAAAGCATACATAGGTGGGGAAGAACATGGATGGTAATAGCTATTATAATGTTTCTTTCTTATCCTCTTTTTACCTGTATTTACTATAATACCTGGCCTAATTTTTGGCTCCTTTTACGGGGGCTTTTCGGTGTTGCCGTTGTTTTTTGGCCGGTAGGAATTATTGAAGCCTTTACCTTCGCACCCATGCTCGGTGCGGGCGGAACCTATGTAGGCTTTATCACAGGAAACTTGACAAACCTAAAAGTGCCCTGCGGAGTCTTGGCTTTGGAGACGGCAAAGGTTGAAGCCAATACCGAAGAAGGAGATGTAGTTACCACAATAGCCGTCGCAGTTTCTTCCATTACTACAACCCTTATCTTGGTTTTGGGAATGCTCTTATTGACTCAGTTAAAACCCATATTGGAATCACCCATCATGGCCCCGGCCTTTAAAAATATCTTGCCGGCCCTTTTCGGCGGCCTTCTGGTAGTCTTTGTTGCAAAAAATCCTAAGATTGCCGCAGTTCCCTTTGCCTTTATGCTGATTCTTTTTATTGCAATGCCCCAGCTTGGAAAGGCCATAAGTATGCTCATTCCCGTAGGAGCCGCAATTACAATCATCTACACGAGGATAATGTATAAGAAAGGAAAAATTTAAAATAACCGAATCCCTTATTATCTTTTAATCGCATTGCTGTTTATCTCGTCCACGTATTCAAAAAGTTTTTTTACCGCCTCTTTTGTTGTTGCCCATGAGGTACAAAAGCGAACTGCTGTTTGGTTTTCTGAAATTTTTGCCCAAAATTCGCATTTAAATTCTTTTTCTATTTTAGCTAAAAGGCCGTTTTCGATTATGGGAAAACTTTGATTTGTTTCGCTTTTCATAAAAAAAGAAAAGCCCCTATCGGAAAACCCTTTACGGATCATCTTTGCCGTTTCGTTCATTGTTCTTCCTATTTCGAAGTAAAGCTTATCCGTAAAAAGAGTTTTAAACTGAAGGCCTAAAAGTCTGCCCTTTGCAAAAAGACCGCCTTTTTGTTTTTGTATATATCTAAAGTCTTTTTGAAGATCTTGGTTGTTGATGATAAGGGCTTCACCGAAAAGAGCGCCCATCTTTGTTCCGCCTATATAAAAGGCATCCGTATATCTTGCCATGTCTGCAAGGCTTAAGTCGTTATTGTCAGCGGTGAGGGCTGTCCCTAGGCGGGCGCCGTCAACATAGAGGGGTACGGAATATTTTTGAGCGGTCAGCTTTAAAGCCTGTAATTCTTTTTTTGAATAAATGGTGCCGAGTTCCGTAGGATTTGAAATATAAATCATTCCGGGTTGAACCATATGCTCGGCTGTGGGATCATCGTAATGAGCCTTTATAAGAGCATCAGCCTGATCTGCCGTTATTTTTCCGTTTGCCGATTCGATGGTTAGAACCTTGTGTCCGCAAGCTTCAATAGCTCCCGACTCATGCACGTTTATATGTCCTGTATCGGCGGCGATAACTCCCTGATGTGGTCTTAGTACTGAGGCTATCATGGTCAGGTTGGTTTGTGTTCCGCCAGAAAAGAAATAAACCTTACTTTGAGGTGCATCCAGTTCTTTTAAGATAAGGTCTGCAGCTTCTGCACAATATTCGTCACAGCCGTAACCGACGGTTTGCTCTTCATTTGTTTCCGTCAATGCTTTAAGAATTTTTGGATGACAACCTTCACTGTAATCATTTATAAAAAAATACATATTAAGCCCCCTAAATTTAGATTATATCATAAAAAAAGGGGCTTATCAATGTTTGGATTCATGTTTGAATTAACTCTTAAAAAGGCCGGCCAATTCTTCATTGCTCAATTTTGAAATCCACGTTTCACCTGCAGAAATGCTCATGCCGCTTATTTCCCGCTTTTTTTGAATCATCTCATCAATTTTTTCTTCAAAAGTACCGGAGCAGATAAGGCGGTGCACGAACACATTTTTTGTCTGTCCTATTCTAAATGCCCTGTCTGTGGCCTGATCTTCAACTGCGGGATTATACCAAAGGTCAAAGTGAATTACCCTGTTAGCTGCCGTCAAGTTAAGGCCCGTACCTCCCGCCTTAAGCGAAATTAAAAAGATGCGGTAAGCAGGATCCGTTTGAAAAACCTCTACAGCCTTTTTTCTTTTTGAGGCGGGCATTTGACCGTGGAGCAAAAGAGGTTCGGTCCCCAATTCTTTTTGAATGATGTTTTTTAAAATGTCGAGGGTGCCTACATATTGGCTGAAAATAATTGCCTTTTCTCCCGAAGAAATTATTTCGTTTAAAAGCTCGATGAGGACAGCGGCCTTGCCTGAGTATTTCATTTCGATTGGAGTTTCCTTATCATAGGCTCTAGGATGATTGCACACCTGTTTTAAGGCCGTTAAAAGTTTTAGAACATAGGCCTGTCTTTCAATCTTAGTTTCGGCTCCCATCACCTTGTGCAATTCCGTTTCTACAAGGTTTTCATAAATTGCCAGCTGCTCAGGCGTCAAATTGCAATATTGATTTGTAATTATCTTATCCGGCAAATCCGAGATAACCTTGGGATCGGTCTTTAGACGGCGGAGCAAAAAGGGTGAAGTAATTTTTTTTAGATCATCCGCTTCGGTTTCCGAATTATGAAGCTCAATCGGAATACGCCATTTTTTTCTAAACTCGTCGGCCGTACCTAAATAACCGGGAAGAAAAAAGTCGAATATGGAACGCATGTCTTCAAGGTTGTTTTCGACCGGTGTGCCTGTAAGAGCAATTCTGCCCCTCGCCTGAATTGCCTTTACGGCATGAGCCTTTTTTGTTCCGGAATTTTTTATAGCCTGAGCTTCATCTAAAATAATGCAAAAAACTTTTTTGTCTTTTAATTTTTCTATATCTTTTTGCATAGTTTGATATGTGCTTATTATTACATCTGCTTCGGTAGTGAACTTACGCCCTGCCCCATGATAAACGGCGGTTTTAAGAGAAGGAGCGAATTTTGCTATTTCGTGTTCCCAGTTTGAAAGAAGGCTTGCTGGGGCTATAACCAAAAAAGGGGATTCCGCTTCTTTTGAATTTTTAAAGCTAAGCATTAAACTTATAATCTGTACGGTTTTGCCCAAGCCCATGTCGTCGGCCAAAAGGCAGCCGAAGCCGCTTTTGATGTTTGCATAAAGCCAGCGGTAGCCCTGTTCTTGATAAGGCCTTAATTCCGCATTTAGATTTTGAGGAACGGGAACCTCTTCTTGCCTGAAAATATTTTTGATAATTTCTGAGGCGGGTTTGGAACAAACTGCGTTTCCCGAAAGAACCGCTTGCAAAACCTCTTTTGTATCTGCCGGTTTTTCAAGGGCTTTTAACATCTTGGCAACTTCTTCGGGATCAAGTAAAAGAAACTGATCGTTAAATTTTACCAAGCCCGATTTATTTAAAAAGAGCTTTTTAAATTCGTCTATATCTATTAAGGTATCTCCCAACATTAGAGCTCGGTCATAAGAAAGAACATCATCAAGGTTTAAAAACGAAACTACGTTTCCTGCTCCCTTTACGGATTTTACGCTTATAACAGGTTTGGGAGTCAAAACGTTTTTTAGGCTTTTAGGTAAAACTATATCGATACCGAAACGCTGTAAAAGCTTTGCCGACTTTTGTAAAAAAAGCCCCGTTTCTTCCCGCGAAAGCATCACATTTTTTTTAATTGCAAGAATCGAAAGAGCCGGTAAGTAAGCCGCAAGGGTTGCAGGAAATCGCAAAATATCGTCAGGGTTTTTACTCCTCTTTGCTGCGGTATTTAATTCGGCAAAGGGAGCCTCTGCTTCAAGAGCAAAGGAATCATCGCCTGCCTCTAGTTGCTTTTCTTTAGCCTTACGGACAAGGGCGGAAAGCAAAAAGAATTCGTCGTCTTTTAAGGCCTCCAAGGTTAAGCGGTATTCATATCCGCAATTACTGTAATTTAAAACCGAAAGCCAAGAATAAATTACCGTATACAAATTCCGCTTGCCGGGAATGCTTATATCGATTTCTTCATTTGAAAAAAAAAGCTTGTCTATTTCTTTGTCCTTAGTATAGGACTTGTTAGGAAAGAATTTTAAAGATGCCGCATATTCGGTTAAAAAGGCTGTAAGCAAAAGTTCTGCACAATAGAGTCTTCCCCATTTTTCAACCGGAAGAAAAAAGTCCTTTGTGAGGGAAGCTGCAAATTTAAAAATGTCGGCCTTTATTTCGGAAGAAGCAGAAAGGCTTTTCCAAAAGATAAAAAGCTTTTTGTTTTCGGTAAATACGGCAGGTATAAATGCGGAGCTTTGAATCAATTTCCCTGCAAGAGCAAAGAGAGAAAAAAGAATTTTAACCGATGGGCTCATCTCATTTAAGCTGTTTCTTGTTTTATAAAAATTTTGAGCTTGCAAAAGAGTTTGATTTATTTCGTGGGTTTCGCCTAATTTTATGTTTACCGTTAGAGGGCTTTTAGGCTCAAGGGGGAAAGCTCTTTTTTGTTTTCGGATATTGTCGATATTTATTTTTACCCTCGCAAACAAAAAAGGGTTTACCGATTTTTCTTCTTGTTTTTCGTTTTGCTTTTCTTGACTGTAAAAGTTGAGTCCGTAATTTAAAACCGCCTTATGATAAAATTCCGTCAGCTTGATTATAAAATCGCTTGATGTAAAATTAGGTTCAGGAGGAAGAATATTTGTTATCAGCGGAAGATAGGATTCTCCAAGGGAAAATTTTAAAGGACTCTGCAGTTCACAAGAATTATGAGCGGTCTCACTGACTGATGAGTCTGAAGATAAGTCTGCTGCTTTATTTAAGGTTTCATTTTTACGGAGGCTCAACGGAACGGGCTGCTCTTGGAGGAGCCCAAGTTTTTGTGTTCCTCCTTTTTCGAAAACTTCGGTTTCCGGTACATTTATAGAATCGATGTCAAAGCCCGCAAGCTTAAACAAGAGGCGAGGGTCATGGTCTATTTCTTTGGCAAGTAAAAAAAGAACGGCCGCCATGTGCTTGCAAGGGTCTCCCGAATCGGGGCAGGTGCAGTCCCTTTCGATTAAATTCCAGCGGGCAGGAATGAGCCTCACTTTCTTTTTCTTTAGGGCTTCGATGAGGGCCGGGCTCATAATTCCCGCCCTAAGGCCTGCAAGTTCAATCGGATGTTTTTCTAAGATTGAGCGGATTGCGGTTTCATTTGTTTTTGAAAGGGGCGGGAATTTAAAATACACATGATACCAAGGAGAATAATTCCCCTTAACCTTTGCTCCCGCCGTTTGCCCGTTTACCACAAGAGAATTTACCTTCCCTGTGTTTGCATAAGTTTTTCCTCTGGACAATCGGCCTGAATCATCATAGGCCTTCAGCATATCCAAAAACCATGCACCCCAAGGTGTCGTCCCGTAAGTCTGTCTTGCCATAGCGAGAAGTATACCAAAAGATGGGAGGGCTTGCAATTGCTTATCAAGCAAAAGCATCTTCATCATGTGAGCGTCTCATAGCTATGACGTATTTACGGCATACATAATCGATATACATAATCGATAAATTATTTTTTAAATTTTACTATCTATTACAAACAATTTCTATAATAATTATGAAAGGGGGAAAATTTTTCTTCTTTAAAAATAATTTTTATGAGAGGTAAAAAATGCAAAAATTGTTTAAAATAACTTTACGCAACGACTACGCTTTTAAGCGTATATTCGGAGTAGAAGAAAACAAGGACGTTCTTCAGGATTTGTTGGAATGTATACTGGATATTCCGCCTGAGAATATCGCAGGTTTGGAACTTCTGGATAAGGAGTTTCATAAGGAACTTTTAAGTGAAAAGCTCGGTATTTTAGATATTAAGCTAAGACTAAAAGACGGAACCTTTGTCGACATTGAAATTCAGAACAACTGGCATTTTGATTTTCCTGAAAGAACCTTGTATTATTGGTCTAAAATGTACAACGAAGCTATAAAACAAGGCCAAGACTATACAAAACTGCCAAAGTGTATTACAATAAATTTGATAGGAAAAGGCTTTAATAAAAATAAGCGTTTACACAACAAGTATCTTGTTCTTGAACAAGATACAAAAGAGCCTTTAGTTTCAAAACTTGAGATTCATATACTAAACCTTGAAAAGGCAAGACTCTTAAAAGAAGGCCAATTTAAAGATAATAAAACAAAACGCTTATTAAGCTGGTTGAAATTTATCGAAACTGATAATCCGGAGGTGCGGGAAATGTTAGAACAAGAATCGACAATGATGAAAAAAGCAAATGCCGCTATTTCTGTAATGGAAATGAGTCCTAGAGATAAATGGCTTTATGACTCTCGAATGAAATATGAACATGACAGGGCTTCATGTATAAGCGAAGGCTATCGACAAGGTCTTGATAAAGGGGCTTACCAAAATAAACTTGAAACGGCAAAGTTGATGAAAAAGATGAATTATCCGATTAGTGATATTTGCACAATATCCGGCCTTACCAAAGAAGAAATTGAAAAACTATAATCAACTTTATCATCTTTTAAAAAGTATTTTTGTTTTTTTCCGTCCAGAATGCTCCGCTTCCTTTCGGGGTTTTTTATTACAGCCCCTTAAAAAAATCCTAGACCTTTCCGTTTAAAAGTTGTATATTAGTAACATGGGTAAAAAAATAAAGTTCAATATTACGGGAATGACTTGCTCGGCTTGTTCTTCCCATGTTCAAAGGGCTGTCGAAAAACTTGAAGGAGCCGCCGAGGTACAGGTAAATCTTTTAACCAACAGCATGAGCGTCAATTACGATGAGGCTATCCTTGGTACAGATAAGATTATAGATGCTGTCGAAAAAGCCGGATACGGAGCCTCGCTTGCCGAGGGTTTAAAAAACTCTTCTTCAAATAAAAACTCGGCTGACGGTAAGACTTCCGGTACCCGCTCATTTCAAAACGATGCCGCCAAACTTGAAAGAGATAAGATAAAAAAAAGGCTAATCTTGTCTTTAGTCTTTATGATTCCTCTTTTTTATGTATCGATGGGACACATGGCTTCTCTTCCGATTCCTCATTTTTTGCACGGAATAGAAAATGCTCTTATTTTTAGTTTTACTCAATTTCTGCTTGCTCTTCCCGTGCTGATTATAAATAAAAAATTCTTTACGGGAGGCTTTAAGGCTTTTTTAAACAAGGCTCCCAATATGGACTCCCTCGTTGCGGTCGGTTCCGGCGCAGCCCTTATTTACGGCATCTTTGCTATTTATAAGATGGCCTACGGAATGGGGCATGGAGATATGGAAACGGTAAGGCTTTTTGCCGGGGACCTTTACTTTGAATCGGCTGCGATGATTTTAACCCTCGTAAGCTTGGGGAAATTCCTTGAAGCCAATGCAAAAGGAAAAACTTCTCAGGCAATTACAAAGCTGATGAACCTTAGGCCCAAAACCGCCCTTGTTATAAGGAACGGTAAGGAAGAAGAAATTCCTGTTGAAGAAATTGTAAAGGGTGATTTGATTTTAATCAAGCCCGGTTTTTCCATTCCCGTTGACGGTATTATAGTGGAAGGGAATTCTTCGGTAGATGAGGCTGCAATTACGGGCGAGAGCCTCCCTGTCGAAAAGGCCGCAGGCGACAAGGTGGTAAGTGCTTCCATAAACTTATCAGGAACATTTACATTTAAAGCTGAAAGGGTTGGCGATGATACAACCCTTTCCCAAATAATTGCCCTTGTGGAAGAAGCCTCGGCCTCGAAGGCTCCCGTTTCTAAGCTTGCCGATAAGATAAGCAACTACTTTGTGCCTGCGGTCATAGCTATTGCGGTGATTACGCTTTTTATCTGGCTGATTGCGGGCGAAGGCTTTGAATTCGCTCTTTCCAGAGCAATTTCGGTGCTTGTAATTTCCTGTCCCTGTGCCCTAGGCCTTGCAACACCTACAGCCATTATGGCCGGAACAGGCAAGGGCGCTCGGCTGGGTATCTTAATCCGCTCTGCAGAAGCCCTTGAAACGGCTCACAAAACAAATACCGTAGTCTTGGATAAGACCGGTACAATAACCCAAGGCCGCCCCGATGTAATCGATATTAAAAAAACCGAAAACTTTAGCGAGGACGAAGTTTTAAGCTTTGCCTATAGTCTTGAAGTGCTTTCCGAGCACCCCCTCGCAAATGCCGTTATAAAACGAGCAAAAGAAAAAAACTTAGAGGCTTTGAAAATTAAGGACTTTAAGGCTGAACACGGTTTCGGGATTTCGGGTATTGAAGAAGCTTCGGGCCTAAAAATCCTTGCAGGGAATGAAAAGCTTTTCCAAAAAAACAATATCGAAATTTCCCATGCCAAGGCCGAAATTGATGCCCTTGCGGAAAAGGGAGCGACCCCTCTTTTGATTGGCGTAAGCGGCCGTACAGGCGGAAGTTCTTCGGAAACCGATACGGGTGCAAAGCTCATAGGAATTATAGCTGTTGCCGACAAAATTAAGGAGGGCAGTATTGAGTCAATAGCAGAATTTAAGGCGATGGGGATAAAGACCATAATGCTTACGGGCGACAACAAAAAAACGGCAAATGCAATAAAGGCTCAGACGGGAGTAGATGATTTTTCTGCCGAGCTCTTGCCCCAAAACAAAAAAAACGAAATCGAAAAATTGCAGCAAGCCGGTCTTAAAACGGCTATGATAGGCGACGGAATCAATGATGCCCCTGCCCTTATGACAGCCGATGTAGGCATAGCCATAGGAAACGGAACGGATATAGCTATCGAAAGCGCAGACAT
Organism: Treponema sp. B152; assembly: GCF_024181665.1. Lineage (NCBI taxonomy): Bacteria > Pseudomonadati > Spirochaetota > Spirochaetia > Treponematales > Treponemataceae > Treponema > Treponema sp. B152. The sequence goes on along the minus strand of NZ_CP058668.1, from coordinate 2,747,173 downwards.
TATTTTGATGAACGATAATTTACAAACGGCTGTAGATTCTATTCAGTTAAGCCGTGCCGTTATGCGGAATATAAAAGAAAATCTTTTTTGGGCTCTCTTTTATAATTCTCTATGTATACCATTAGCGGCAGGAGTTTTTTACCCTCTTTTCGGAATTGTTTTAAGCCCGATGATTGCAGCAGCTGCCATGAGTCTAAGCTCGGTGTCTGTTGTAAGCAATGCCTTGCGTTTAAATTATTTTAAGCCCAAAAGAAAATGCAAAATAAGCCGTGATGCAGGCTCTACAGAATCTTGCGCAGCGGATAAAAATAAAATTAAGGAGAAAGAACTTATGAATACTGTATTAAAGGTAAACGGCATGCAGTGCCAACATTGTGTTTCCCATGTTAAGGAAGCTTTGACAAAGATTTCGGGTGTTTCAGCCGAAATAGATTTAGGTGCAAAAACCGCAACTATCACCCATCCTGAAAGCGTTTCAGTTGCAGACCTAAAAAAAGCTATTGAAGATGCGGGTTATACGGTAGAATAGCTTAAAAAACTTTAGAGGTCTACCTTAGATTTAGTAAAAGAAAAAAAATCGGCCGAAACTTAATTCCGGCCGATTTTCTCATAAGCCTTGCAACATGCTTTTAACTGTTATGGAAAAGGCTTGTACTCGTTTACCATGCTTATCGCTGAAGAAACCTTGCGCCCTCCTGCCATTTCTTGAGCAACATCTATGGCCTTTTGAATAAGACCTGCGTTGTCGGCGACACCGTGTAAAATAATTTCATGTTCCGAAATATCGGCTTCAAGGAAATATATTTGAAGTTTCAAATCAAAAGAAATATGATTGACGATTTTTTGAGCCAATAAAAGCTCTTTTAATCTTTTATCGCCTAAAGCGGCATCCTCTTTGCTTATGGTTTTTTCAAGCCCGTATTTGATTATCTCGGCGGCTTGAAGAGGACTTATATACCCCGTATTTATAACTAAATTATATTCGGAAGAGTCTTCATTAACCGTATTAAAAAAATTCTTATGGAACCCGTCTCTATTATTATCGCTTTCCTCCATCAGTGCTCGCGCTTCTTTTTCGGAATAATTGAATTCCTTCATCAATCTCGAAATTCTTATATCGTCGGCAGCAACCAAGCGTACCGAATAAAGTCCCGGCACATTTCTCAAGATTGCAAAGCCTCCCCTGCCTATAAAAATGCTGTTGCCTGAAGAAGCATGCTCATATACTGCTTCACGCAAATAATCAAAGTAAGAATCTCTTTCCCTTGAAAGGGATGCCCAAAAGCCGGGCTTGCGCTCATCATATTTTTTTAGCTGTACTTCCGAAATTCCTTTTGCAAGCAAATCTTTTTCCAACGACTTACGGTCAATAAAGTTGTAATTTAAAAGTTTGGCCAGCTCAATCGCTGTTTCGTCACCAAAGGAAGCGATTTTGCGTGAAATAGTTATAATTGCCATAAAAACCTCCTATTGCAATTAAATTCGCTTTATAATAGAATAACCCGAAATTCTTGATATGTCAAATGGAGAATTGCAATTTTTATGGAAAAGAATAACGAGATTGTCTGGAAGCCTGCTGCTTCCAGAGAGATCTTAAAAACAAGGGTCTTTAGTGTCTGTGAGAAAGACAGCATTTCTCCTGAAGGAGAAAAAAAGACCTTTATTTCTCTAAAAGCGCCTAGTTGGGTTATTGTTATTCCCGTATACCAAAACTCATCGGGAGAAGATATCTTTGTGATGGTACAGCAGTGGAGGCACGGTTCGGAAAGCGTCTGCATCGAATTCCCCGGAGGTGTTGTCGATAAAGGAGAAAAACCGGAAGATGCTGCTTTAAGGGAGCTTTTAGAAGAAACCGGCCGAACTCCTAAAAATATAAAATGCTTATCTACACTGTCCCCCAATCCCGCAATAATGGAAAACTCTTGTACCGTTTTTTTGGCGGAGCTGGACAAGGGAGAAGTTAAGCAAAATCTTGATGAAGATGAATTCTTAAATATTCTTGAAATCCCCGCTAAAAAAGTTATTCAAAACATGGGTAATCCGCCCTACACTCATGCTATTATGAACGCAGCTCTTTTCCTATACTTAAAAGAAAAGCAATATCACTGATATGTCGGTGCACCGATATATCAGTGATAACCACCGATATAACGGTGTGAATTTTACCTAGACTACCTTAGTTTTATTGAAATTCTAAATATTTTAATACAAATTCCCGTATTTTTATTAAAAATACGTCTTATTTTGATTTTACTATCTTTAGCATGAAATTTGCTTATATATAACCGAAAGACACTAAAAAACCTTTAAAAAGCACTAAAAGTTTATTTAAAAAAGTTTGCTTTAAAATAATTTTTTAAGGAGAAAATTATGGAACAAATGACAATGAATATGCCCCTCTTGGGAGACGACTTCCCCCAGTTAGCGGTTTCGACAACACACGGACCTATGAAGCTTCCCTGTGATCTTAAAGGCAGTTGGTTTGTGCTTTTTAGCCACCCTGCAGATTTTACACCCGTATGTACTACGGAATTTGTAGCTTTTCAAAAGCTCATGCCTGAGTTTGAAAAACTCGGTGTAAAACTAATCGGTCTTTCTATTGACCAAATACAGAGCCATTTAAAATGGATTGAATGGATTAAGGAAAAACTAGGTGTAGAGATTACCTTCCCTGTAATTGCTGCAAATGACAGCATTGCAAACCAAATCGGACTCTTACACCCCGGGAAAGGCACAAACACCGTTCGCGCCGTATTTATTGTTGACCCCAACGGAAAGGTAAGACTCGTTCTTTACTATCCTCAGGAAATCGGCCGAAATATGGAAGAAATTGTTAGAGCCGTTAAAGCTCTTCAAACCTCCGATAAGAATAAGGTTGCTTTACCTGCCGACTGGCCTAATAACGGGCTTATCAAGGACAGAGCCATCATTCCGCCGCCTCCTACAGAAGCGGAAGCTAAAAAGCGCTTAAAGGAATATGACGGTTACGATTTCTGGTTCTGTCACAAATCTTTATAAAATTTAAATAGCCGATTAGTTTAATCGGCTATTTTTTTATATTAAAGGCCATTTTTGGGTGTATTTTTTTTAAAAATATGGTACACTATTACTATATCACAAGGAGGCTGGTATGATTACATTCTTTATCTGTTTGGCAATACTTATTGTGGGATATTTTATTTATGGAAAATATGTCCAAAAAGTATTTGGTATTTCTTCTGCACCGACGCCGGCAATATCTAAGCAGGACGGGATAGACTATGTTCCTTTGTCGACAGGCCGCGTATTCTTGATTCAATTATTGAATATAGCGGGATTGGGACCGATTTTTGGAGCGATTTCGGGAGCTCTTTGGGGAGCTTCTGCTTTCTTTTGGATCGGACTTGGAACGATTTTTGCGGGAGGAGTGCATGATTACCTTTCGGGAATGATTTCCGAAAGACATGACGGTGCCAGTATTTCAGAACTTTCAGGGGTATATTTGGGCCCGATTATGAAATTTATCATGAGAGTTTTTGCCGTTGTTTTACTTATATTTGTAGGTACGGTTTTTATGAAAGGACCGGCCGATCTTTTAGCAATATTAACACCGGAAAAATTCGGCTCGACTTTTTGGCTGATTATTGTTCTTGCTTATTATTTCCTTGCTACAATTTTACCGGTAGACAAGATTATCGGAAAGATTTATCCGATTTTCGGTATTGTCCTTATAATCATGGCCTTAGGTATCGGCGCCGGTATTCTTTTTAATGCTTTCCGCGGAACAATGACTATACCCGAATTTTCATTGGCTAATGTTCATCCTTCCAATTTACCGCGTTGGCCCTTGCTGTTTATCACCATTGCTTGCGGCGCTATTTCAGGATTCCATGCAACTCAGTCCCCTTTAATGGCTCGTTGTATTAAATCCGAAGCTGACGGACAAAAGGTATTTTATGGCGCAATGGTAGGTGAAGGAATTATTGCCCTTGTTTGGGCAGCTGCCGGTATGACATTCTATTATGGAACAGGCGGCTTACAAGAAGCTCTTAACACATTGGGCGGTCCTGCAGGTGTTGTTTACGATATTTCCTTCAAGTTATTGGGACATATTGGCGGTTTCTTGGCAGTATTAGGTGTTATTGCATGCCCTATAACATCCGGAGATACGGCATTTAGGAGTGCCCGTTTAACTCTTGCTGACTGGTTCAAGGTAGATCAAAAACCGATTAATAAAAGACTTTTATTGGCTATTCCTCTTTTAGCTATAGGAGGTCTTCTATCCCAAATAAACTTTAATATTATTTGGAGATATTTTGCATGGTCAAATCAAACTTTGGCAATGATTGCATTATGGGTAGGAGCAATGTATCTATTCTTAAATAAGAAGAATTTTATCATTGCCCTGGTTCCGGCAACTTTTATGACAGCTGTTTCGGTTACATATATTTTAATGGCTCCTGAAGGATTTAAGCTTGATAAGATGATTTCTTATCCCATAGGAATTGCTGCTGCTCTTATTTGTCTGGGCGCCTTTATATTTGTAATTATGAGAAAAAAGAAAAACGGTACGGATGTGCCGCCTATACCGGCCCCATCAGTTTAAAAAAAAGCCCCGAGTTGAAAATCTCAATTCGGGGCTTCTTATTATAATCCTAACCTTTTTATTTTCCGGATTAAATCGATTCGGTTTATTCCAAACCGTTTTGCCTTTTTGCTGCGATGAGGGTATTGGCAACGAGCATAGCTATGGTCATTGGGCCTACCCCTTTCGGAACAGGTGTTATTGCAGAAGCAATTTCACAGGCGGGTTCAAAGTCAACATCGCCTACAAGCCTAAAGCCGCTTTTTTTCGTACTGTCATCAATCCGGTTTACACCTACATCTATAACGACGGCGCCTTTTTTAATCATATCGGCTTTGATAAACTGGGGCTTTCCCATAGCTGCAACCAGTATATCAGCCTCTTTTGTAACTTCCGCCAAATTCTTTGTACCGCTGTGGCAAACGGTTACTGTTGCGTTTACATCCTTATTCATCATCAAAACGGAAAGAGGTTTCCCAACGATATTGGAGCGTCCTACAATTACAACCTTTGCACCTTTTGTTTCAACTCCGGTTCTCTTTAAAAGATGAATTACACCATGGGGGGTACAAGGAATAAAGGTATCGTGTCCCAAAAGAAGTTTCCCGACATTTACAGGATGGAAACCGTCTACGTCTTTTTCGGGATTTATAGCTTCAATTACGGCATCGGGATCGATTTGTTTGGGTAAAGGTAACTGCACTAAAATACCGTTTATAAGTTTATCGGCATTCAGCTCTTTTATAAGTTTTAGTAATTCATCCTGCGTAGTAGTTTCCGGAAGCCTGAATGTCCTGTCATTCATTCCTACTTCATGAAGAGCATTTGTCTTTCCCTTTACGTAAGATTGGGACGCAGGGTCATTTCCTACCAAAATAACGGCCAAGGTGGGTTGGACTCCCTTTGCCTTTATTTTTTCAACGTCTTTTGCAATATCGGCCCGTAAGTCTGCCGCTATCTGGGCACCGTCAATAATTTTTGCACTCATTTTTTCCTCCATTTACTTGTATAAGTAACTATTCTTATTCCGGTTTGTTCTAGACTTGTGTTAGTTTAAACAAGATAAGATTGTTATGTTATCTTATATCTACTATGTTATAACATAATATGATTTTGTGCAAGACTTACATATAGACATTCTTGTAAAAAATAAGATATACTATTTTTTAAGTTAGAGGTGAATAAAAAGTGAAGAGATTTATTTCTTGTTTTTTGATTATCAGCGTTTTTTTGATTCCGATTTTTGCACAAGAAGAGGCTGAAACTCCTTCAAATAGTAAAATAGACGGAACTGCAGTCTTTCGGCCGGTCAGACAAGGCGATAAATTCATAAAAGTAGGCTTATCCTTAGGAGTCCCTCTTTTTAATACTTCAGCCGAGAAATTTGCTATTAAACCGAATATTTGGCCGGGAGGCACCATCAATGCAGCTTTCGGCTACTATATCTTAGATGGTTTTTCTTTGGGCGGAACTATAAGTTTTCAGTTTTATCCCACATTGGCAAAAAATCTTTACTTTGCCGTACCTATAACCTTTGATATGGGCTATACCTTTGCTGTCGGGAAATGGCGTATCCCTCTTGGAGGAGGTATAGGGGTTTCTGTTCAGTCTTATAGCGGAAACGGAGCCCAATACTTCGGCATGATTTTTAGGTTTGATGCAGGAACTTACTATCAGTATTCTCCCGAATGGTCTTTCGGAGGCGATGTATCTTGGAACGTAGTCCCCCAGTGGTTCAAAGATAAAACAAATAACCGAACGGGAAATTTTTTAGGCATCAGCTTTGCTGCCAGATATCATCTTTAATCAATATGGAGAATTCAGTATGAAATTTAGAAGATATATTTTTATTTTAATACCAATGATTTTTATCGGCTTTACGGCTTGTAATAATAGACCCATATTTGCAGCCATTGAACAAGAGGTCGAGTTAAAAGAGTTTTCGGTTGGAGGGAATGTTTTAAGTTTGGTAGCAACCGATACAATGGTTTATGCCTCAAATCTGGCAGGCGTTTACTCAAAATCAAAAAATTACGATGGCCCTTGGTCAAAGATTTTACCCGCCGAACGTACTCAAAAGCTTGCAAAGAATGCTGCTAATGTCTTTGCAAGCTTTGTTACAGGACCCGTAAAATTTTATGATGAATCAACTAAAACATGGAGTGCTGTATCAGGTTCAGACGATATCCATGTTATTGCCGGTGACACGACTGTTTTCGGATATGATTCGAACCAAAAAAAAGTTTTTAAGATAGGAATAGCAGGTATTAATAATCCTATAGCTACAGGCGAAGTAAACTTCCTATATGCGGCAGGAAACTATGTTGTGGTACAGTCAAAAAACTCTGCAAAGCTATATAAAGCAGATGCTTCTCCTGCTGTTGAGATATCAAATTTACCGAGCGGAGTAAAGGGGATGTGCTCAACAGGCAATCCAAATGAAGTATTTGTACTTGCCGGATCAACAGTCTATTACATAAATGGCGGAACTTGGAATAATAAAATATCAATATCAAAAAGTCCTGTAAGTATTTCTTACTTTAAGGAAAGAAAAACCATATTGCTAGGCTGTGACAAGGGATATACCGAGATACAGCTGGATAATGCACATACTACGGATCTTTCAAAAGCAAAACAGCTTAACCCCGGCAATTCAGGTTCTACAACCCCTCCCGGATCTTATTCCCAATACCAAACTACCCTTGGAAGTTATTATACATATCCTGTGTTGGGTGTTGAAAGAGGAAATGCGGGGAGCGGTAAATATGCCGTATTTATGGGCATTTATTCAGGCACAATTACAAGAAACACCGGTCTATGGGGTTTTTATAGCGATAAAAAGCGCGAATGGAACCGTGAGTAAGGATCTTTTTGAAGCTGCGGCTTCAAGTTCTAAACAAAATGAACCTCTTGCCTCCCGCATGAGGCCTATCAGCTTGGACGAATATATAGGCCAAGAACATATAATCGGAAAGGGATGCCTTTTAAGGCGGGCAATCCAAGCTGATAGACTTTCTTCACTTATTTTTTTCGGCCCTCCCGGAACAGGAAAAACCACCCTTGCCAGAGTTATCGCAAATACCACTAAAAGCAATTTTTTAAGTTTAAATGCCGTTTTAGCCGGTGTGCAGCAGATAAGGGAAGCCGTAACCAATGCTGAGGAAAACAAAAAGCTCTATAACCGCAAAACTATTCTTTTTGTTGACGAAGTTCACCGCTGGAATAAATCCCAACAGGACGCCCTCCTGCCATGGGTAGAAAATGGGACGATAATTTTAATCGGTGCTACGACGGAAAATCCTTATTTTGAGGTGAACAAGGCTCTTGTAAGCCGCAGCCGCGTTTTTGAATTAAAACCTTTAACCGATAATGACCTAAAAAAAGTTGCACAGTTTGCTTTGACAAATAAAGAAAGGGGTTACGGTAACTGGAAAATAGAATTTGAGGCCGGTGCCGTGGAGCATCTTATCGATACGGCATCAGGCGATGCGCGAAGTCTTTTAAACGCTCTTGAACTTGCCGTTGAAACGAGTGCGGAGCACTGGCCTCCTGAAGAAAATTTTAAAATCAAGATTAGTCTAAAAGCAGCCGAAGAAAGTATCCAAAAGAAGGTTGTCTTGTATGATCGGGACGGCGACTATCATTATGATGTTATAAGTGCCTTTATAAAATCTATCAGAGGGAGCGATCCCGATGCTGCCGTGTACTGGCTTGCCAGAATGATAGCGGCAGGAGAAGACCCTCGCTTTATCTTTAGGCGAATGTTAATTTCAGCATGTGAAGATATAGGGCTTGCATCCCCCGGGGCTGTAAGCGTTGTTGCAGGTGCGGCCGAAGCCTTTGACAGGGTAGGTATGCCTGAAGGCAGGTATCATCTAGCCCATGCTGCCCTCTATTTGGCAACCTGCCCTAAATCAAACAGTGCCGAAGCTTTTTTCAAAGCCCTAGATTGTGTTCAAAAGGAAAATAAAGAAGTTCCTAACCACTTAAAAGATTCAAATCGCGACGGAGAAGCTTTAGGTCATGGTGAAGGCTATCTTTATCCCCATGCCTTTGAGGGGCACTGGGTCAAACAGCAATACCTTCCGGATGGGCTTGAGGGCACTCATTTTTATGATCCGAGTGATCAAGGCTATGAAGGCAAGATAAAACCAGAGATTTTAAAAAAGCGGCAAAGCTAAAGCCTTACATTATCGCTTTACCGCCATTAAAAATTATCGCTTTGATAATATTAAAGTAAATTCAATCCTAAAAAACTATTCGCTCATTAAATAAGCGTACAATAGGTTTATAGTTTCTTTATAGGAGTCGATATGGGTTCTTTCATAGTGGTGGGTAGCACTTACTCCCGGCCCCATACAGGCAAAGTTGATATCGAATCCCTGCAATACATACATACTTGCATCCGAGCCGTATCTAAACATAACATCGGTTCTGTAGTTGATTTTATTTTGAATAGCAAGGTTTTCAAGCCTATGTCTAAAGCCGAAATCGTAGGGTGTGCGTGAATCCTTAGCGATGATTGTTACTGCATGCTCATCCGAATTTTGCTCGCCTCCGACTGTTCCGATATCCAGAGCTAAAACTTCAAAACATTCTTTAGGAATACCGTAAAAGCCGTGCCCTATTTCTTCATAATTGCTTATAAAAAAGTGGGTAGTATAAGCCAGTTTTTCTCCCTTTTCTTTAAGGGCCTTACAAGCGGCAAAAAGCATACCGATACAAGCCTTATCATCCAGATGGCGGGATTTTATGTAGCCGTCCTCGGTTTCGATTGTGCGTGGCTCAAAGGCGACAAAATCGCCTATGTTTATACCGAGAGCCAAGGTTTCTTCCTTTGAATGAGTTTCCGCATCAAGGCGCACTTCAAAGGTTTCCAAGTTTCTTTCTTCTTTTTCGATAGCTTCAAAAATATGAACAGAGGCTTTTTCGGGAAGACCTGTGCCTGTGATAACCTTCCCCGTTCTTGTAATGATGTAAAGATTTTCTCCTTCGATGCTGTTAAAGGCTATACCTCCAATGGCCGCAAGTTTTAAGCAGCCGTTAGGTTTTATTTGACGCACCATAGCGCCGAGGGTGTCTGCGTGAGCTGAAACAACTCTGTGTTTAGCCGTATTTTTTCCTTCGATGGTACCGTAAATAGCACCCTTATTCGTTTCGGTATATTTTATGCCTAATGAATCGAATTCTTTTTTTATTCGGTCTATGGCATTTTTTGTATAGCCTCCGGGACTGTGTATTTGTAAAAGTTCTTTTGAAAGCTCGACAGCATATCTGACATTCATAAATTGGATTCTCCTGATTGTTTTTAAATTGCTTTGCGGAAATCAATATGCCCCGACGTAAAGCATCGGGGTATTAAAGCCTCCGCACGAATAAAAAAAACTTCCTCCCCTTTCGGAAGGAAGTTTTTATCAAAAACTAAAACTCTTTAAGCCTTCGTCTTAAAGACTCAACTACTCCGGATTTTCCTTCATCCTCATAAATTTTAATACATTTTTCAAACTCAGGTCTTGCAAGCATTTTTGAAGCTGAGTGTTTCATGAAAAGTTCAAAATCGGGGATTAAAAGTTTGGTCTTAGGTGTGAGTTTGTCCGGATGCTGGATCTTACCGGGGTTGAGCGTCATAATTATGGGGAAGTAGTATGCTTTTTCTCTTGTTCCGTAAAATTTCAAAGCAATTTCGGACAGAGTGTCACCTTCTACAACTACATATTCCTTTACAGGTACATCTCTCGGCTCTTCAACAACCGGTTTTGGCTCGGGTGCGGCTTCCTTTACAGGTTCCGGCGCCGGTGTAGGCTCTTCTACAACAACGGGTGCGGGTTTTTCTTCGGGAGGAGGAGTGGGGGGAGTTCCACAGCTCGTAAGTACAAAAGAAAAAAGGGCCATAATTGCCAAAATTTTCAAAATGTTTTTCATTTTTTGCTCCTTAAATATTATTGATAACTACCTTACATTATACGATATTATTTTATAAAAATCAAATAGTATCGCGTATTTTTAACAAATTTTATGACAAGCCTTCAACATTTCCGTTTACAAGGTCAATTCTGACGGCCTGCGGATCTTTCGGAAGGCCCGGCATTCTCATCATGTCACCCATAATGGCTACAATCATTTCGGAACCCGAATTTAAAACTATATCCCTGACATTCATTTCAAAACCTGTAGGAACTCCGTAAAGTTTAGGATCCGATGAGAACGAATACTGTGTTTTAGCGACACAAACAGGGAAGTCTGCCATTCCGGCTTCTTCAATCTTTTTGATCATCTTGTCGGCAGCTCCCGAATATGTAACATCAGCAGCCCCATAGATTTCTTTACAGATTTTTCCTATCTTTGTTTTTATTGAGTCTTTATCTTCGTAAACAAATTTTAATGGTTTTGACGGATTTGTTTCGATTGTCTTTACAACGAGCTCGGCAAGTTCAACGGCACCTTTTCCGCCTTCAACAAAGGCATTGTTTACGGCAAAGCCTACACCTTGTGCTTCACAGTGTTTTCTAACCAGATCCAATTCGGAGTCAATATCATAGCCGTATCTGTTAAGGGCTACAACTACAGTCTGTCCGAATTTTTTCATGTTTTCAATGTGCTTGTCAAGGTTGGCCAAGCCTTTTTTGAGGGCTTCTGCATTGGGTTTGGATATTTCCTTTTCGGGAACGTCTCCGTGCATTTTTAACCCGCCTGTAGTGGCCGCAATTATTGTCAATTTCGGGTTTAAACCTGCTTTTCGACATTTAATATCGAAGAATTTTTCCGCACCGAGGTCTGCGGCAAAGCCTGCTTCGGTAATTACATATTCTCCGTAGGTAAGGGCTGTTTTTGTCGCTATTACCGAGTTACATCCGTGAGCAATGTTTGCAAAGGGACCGCCATGGATAAAGGCAGGAGTATTTTCCGTTGTTTGTACAAGGTTGGGGTTGATGGCATTCTTTAAAAGAACTACTATTGAACCCGCAATACCTAAATCTTTTACCTTTACGGCATTGTTTTCGGTATCATAACCCAATATGATATTTTCGATTCTTCGGCGTAAATCTTCAATGTCTTTTGCAAGGCAGAAAATAGCCATAATTTCGGAAGCAGGCGTAATATCAAAGCCCGATTCCATTACTACGCCGTTACCCTCTCCTAAGCCGGTAACAACTTGGCGTAAATTTCTGTCGTTAACATCCAAAACTCTTTTCCAAAGTACGGTTTTTATAGCCTTCGGAGTTCCTTGAGCTCTGAAAATGTAGTTATCAAAAAGGGCGCTTATCATGTTATGAGCCGAAGTTATTGCATGGAAGTCTCCCGTAAAGTGGAGGTTAATGTCTTCCATAGGCAAAACTTGGGCATAGCCTCCTCCTGCTGCCCCGCCCTTCATACCGAAACAAGGACCCAAAGAGGGCTCCCTCAAGGCTGCAACAGCCTTCTTTCCGATCTTGTTTAAGCCCAAGGCAAGGCCGATAGAAACGGTCGTTTTTCCGATTCCGGCCTTTGTAGGCGTGATAGCAGTAACAAGAATTAAATTATTCTTTTTTACCTTTGCATCATCTATAACGCTATAGGGAACCTTGGCTATATACTTTCCATAGGGAATGACATTATCGTCATGAATCCCTAAACCGTCTGCAATTTCAGCGATTTTTTTTAGCTTCGCTTCTCTAGCTATTTCTATATCAGTTTTCATACAAATATTATGACATAAAAAATCTATATTTGCAACCATAAAATTCTTTTTTTGGGCAATACCTCTTACAATTTATACGTAATACAGACTGTTTTAATCGGTACTTGTACAAAGATAAAAAAAAGACTATAATTCACACTTATAATTGCAATAAGGGAGATAAATTATGGAAGATCATAAAATTTCAATGGAAAAAATTGTAAGCCTTTGTAAAAGAAGAGGTTTCGTTTTTCAGTCATCCGAAATTTACGGAGGACAGAACGGTGCATGGGATTACGGCCCCCTAGGGATAGAATTAAAAAATAATGTTTCCCGCGCTTGGTGGAAGGAGATGACCCAGCTTCATGATAATATAGTAGGACTTGATGCCGCAATTTTGATGCACCCCCGCACATGGGAGGCTTCAGGTCATGTTGAAAATTTTACCGATCCTCTTGTAGACTGCAAAAAATGTAAATCCCGCTTTAGAGCAGACCATTTACCTCCTGAAAACCTTGAAAAAAGAGTTTGCCCCGATTGCGGAGGTGAGCTTACCGATACCAGAAAATTCAACCTTATGTTTAAGACTCACATCGGCCCCACAGATGATAATTCAAGCGTTATCTATCTTCGCCCCGAAACAGCCCAAGGTATTTATGTAAACTATAAAAATATTATTCAATCAAACAGGATGAAGATTCCATTCGGTATTGCTCAAATCGGAAAGGCTTTTAGAAACGAAATTGTTACAAAAAACTTTATCTTTAGAACCTGCGAATTTGAACAAATGGAGATGCAGTTTTTTGTAAAACCCGGAACTGATGACGAGTGGTTCGACTATTGGAAAAAACAGCGCTGGGCCTTCTATGAAAAATATGGGGTAAGAACAAATAAGCTCCAATGGCATCAGCACGGTAAGGACGAACTTGCTCATTATGCAAAAGATGCTTATGATATCGAATACGAATTCCCGATGGGCTTTAAGGAGCTTGAAGGTGTACATAACCGAACTAACTATGACCTTACACGTCATACCGAGTATTCAGGCAAAGACATGCAATACATCGATCAAGATAACGGAAACGAAAAATATATTCCGTACATAATTGAAACTTCGGCAGGCTTAACGCGAAATGTCCTTATGTTTATTTGTGATGCCTATGATGAAGAAAAGGTTGCCGATAAGGGAAATGATGATGATTGGAGAACCGTACTACACTTCCATCCTAATATTGCTCCTATAACCGTTGCTGTTCTTCCCTTGATGAAAAAAGACGGACTTGCAGAATTGGCCGAAGAAATTAGAAATGAGCTTAAAGAGGAATTTAAAACCGATTATGACCAGTCAGGAGCTATCGGAAAAAGATACCGCCGCCAAGATGAGGTCGGAACTCCTTTTTGCGTAACAGTAGATTATGATTCAAAAGAGGATAATACGGTTACATTGCGATTTAGGGATTCTATGGAGCAAGTTAGAATTCCCAGAACGGAATTAATTTCACGAATAAAAACCGAAATTAAAAACTATAAAAGGGCACATTAAAAAGAACTGCAAATGGAAAATTACTCCTACAGTGCAGAGGATAGATCATTGCTGAGCCCTCTGGTTTACAGATATTTTGTGTTTCCTCTTATAAAAATTTTACCCGAATCAATTCCGGCAAACATAATAACTATCTTTTCCAATAGCTTTGTTGTGCTTTCATTCGTTGTCGCTTATCTAAATTATCTTCATGATACTTATAGATTTTTGTGGTTGATTCCTATTTTTTGCTGGATTTATATTGTAGGAGACTGTTCGGATGGAGTACAGGCAAGACGTACAAAAACCGGTTCCCCGCTCGGCGAATACTTTGATCATTTTTTAGACAGTTTTGTTACGGGGCTTCTTACCGGCATTTTAATGCTTTGTTTTCGGGTTACAAACCCTATTTTACTTTTTTGCGTATATCAGTTTTTATATTTGGGACAAATAGGAACATTTTGGGGACGTTTTAAAGACGGGGTTATGCATTTTTCAAGCATTAGTACGAGTGAAGGAACTATGGTCATTGCAATTATGGCTGCCCTTGCTTCTTTTTCTTTTATGAGAGAGAGCAGTTTAAAAAATATTTTTTTTACATTTAGTATTCCATACATAATTATGTTTATGGGTTTTGGAGCAGCTTGGCTTACAGGTCTTATAGCTATTTTTAAGACAAAAAAAATAAGCATCCGCTTAGTTTTACATCTTTTCTTTTCTGCCCTCATAGGCGCCGTTTTAGTTTGGAAGGTGAAAACTCCGATATTTACACAAACTGTAATTATTACATTTTATAATGTTCTGTTTATCCAATCGGTTTTATCGGCTACGGCAGAAAAAGTAAAAGAATCATTCCCCGACTTTTTGGTTCCTATCAGCTGTATTCTATATTTTGTAGCATTTGAATATTTTATGATTATTCAAGTTATACAAATTGTTTATCTTTTAGTTAGAATAATCATAAGGTTTCTTATTTTCTTTAAGAAATATACGGATTGTTGGTATTGGAAAAATCCTATTCCTTCAAAAAAGTAATTAAAAAATGCTTTTAAGGTATTGACAAAATCTTGATAAAATAGCAAGGTATAGCCATGGTTGATCCGATATTTAGTGATGAATTTTTGATGTCTCCCGAAATAAAAGATATAGCAGTTCTTGAAATTCCTAAATTTATAGATGCTGCCGATAATGAAATTGCTGCGTCGGCTTTAAAAATATCAAAGGCCTTCGGCAGAGGCGCTTCTTTTGAAATTTATACGGATAAAACCAATGTAGATGCCGAAAAAAACTTGATAGAAAGTTTTAGGAAAAACATTCAGCTTCTTGTACAAAAAACTTGGGTTGAAAAAGATGATGAAGAATGTAAAGAAGATACCTTGTACAGGATAAATTGTTTATGTGAAAAACTGATAAGCTCGGAGCATTCTGCCACATACAAGGAATCGTTTGAAGATTGCTTTGCAATTTTGCACGATGTTGTTACCCTTCTTTTTGGAGATTTGGTAAAAACCGATTCTTTTGTGGAGTATGCCTTCCGCATTGATCCCGACTTCGGATTTTTTTGGTATTATGTTACTCGTCTTTCAAAGGTTGAAATTATATCTGAAGAAAAGGCCAGATATGCTTCCTTGCTTGCAATGTTCTTTTTAGCAAATTTTTAAAATAAGCTCTTTTAAAAATTAGATGACAAATCTAAAAATATGAAATTCTAAAATCACAGGATTCGGTAAATCCTATTTTTTTATACATTTGCCTTGCTGCCGGATTTTTAATTTTTACAAAAAGAGCACTCTTTTTCTTATATTGGAAACAGTCATTTGTCAGCATCATCATGTTTGCAGCTCCCACACCCTTATTTCTATATTCAGGAATTGTAAATACTCCGCCTATTTGATTCCATCTAAAACCGGATGCGTTTATTCCGGCCTTTGCAATATACTTACCGTCTTTTTTTACTGCATATAGGGCATGGTTGTTTATTCTTTTTTTTAAAAGCTTTAGACATGATTCGTGAGAGGCTTTTACTCCGGGCGCCAATACTTCCGATTCATTGTATTCTATTTCCATAGGACAGAGAAGTTCCGCATCTTCAATCTGCGGTTTTATAAATTCCAATTTGGTATCCAGATTATCGGAAGCTCTTGTGCAAAAAAAGTTCGGTGTTGAAGGTTTTGTTTTGAGCGTAAGCAGCTTGTAGTTTTCAAAACGAGCCGGCACAAGCGATAGACTTTCATTTATTAATTGTTCCAAATAAATGGATGTGTTTTTTTCCCCCATTACGGAAAGAGGTTCCGTGTGCTTTAAAAAATTATTTTTTATATATTTTGCAATATCGTGAGTAATTTCTTTGGTAAAACAATGGAGTAAAACGCCGTGGGCTGCCAAAAACAAAACACCTATAAATTCTTTATCGCGTGAAAAAAAAATGTCAGCCTTTATAAATGTAAAAAGCTCTTGGCCCGTATCAAAAAATCTTTTTTGTTTTTTTAGGCATTCGGCAAGGTTTATGCATAGGTACTCGTAAGGAAGAATGTTATCAATAAAGAGATCTATATTTTTATTTGTAAGGTGAATAACCGAGCATTTCATTACTCTATTCCTGAAATAGGAAGTTTTCCGTTAGGGATAAAGTCTCCGCAAAGAGCTCCGAATGCAGCAGTAAAGGATGCCGGCGAATAACTGTAAATGGCTATTGCCGTTTGGACTTTAGGGACCTTTACCAAAAATGCAGGAGATAAAACCGAGATAACTATGTATTTTTTCTTAGGATAGGAGTACATTATTTTTTGCAAAACGCCTAAAGAATATTTGTCGGAAAGACAAAAGATAATTGTGTCAAAGTTCCGTGCGTGGTAATAGGCCGAATCTACTTCAATTATTTTTGCCTTGGGGAAACGCTTTAAGCCGTATTTAAAAAAATCTTTATAGGCAGATACAAGAAGTATATCCTCATTTTCTTCAGGCTTAAAAGGGATATCGGCAGCACGCACTATTGTAGTGGCGCGGCCGGCCAAACTCAAAAAGAACTTTTGGCCTTCCTTATCGGGAATTCTTTCATCCAGTTTTTCCATATCAGGCAGAATGGGAACATAGTTATCGCTTTTAAAATACTTCAATTTTTCAAGTAAAATTCTAAAGGCCGCATCCTTTACCCTTTCTTTAAATTGAGGTTCCTCCTTCATTGCCCTGATATTATCCTTCCAAAAAGCTTGGTAGTGCCGAGGCGTTGTGGAAGATTCGATTATATCGTTTCCGGCTTCTAAGGCCATTTTAACAGCCTTTGCAATACCCCCTGCAAAATTCATAGCCCCATGCATCATCATGTCATCGGTAATTATAAGGCCTTTAAAACCCATTTCTCCGCGCAGTATATCCGTTAAAAGATATTTGGAAAATGTTGCAGGCTCTCCATTAGGTAAGATTGATGAAAAGTTTAAGTGTCCTGTCATAATTGCAGGTACGCCGGCATCTATCAGATATTTAAAGGGAATCAGTTCCCTGTTGCGGAAAGTTTCTTCGGATATGTCGATTTTAGGCAGACGGCCGTGACTGTCGATGCTGGTATCTCCATGCCCCGGAAAATGTTTTGCCGTTGTAAGAACGCCTGCATCCCTGCTTCCTCGTACAAAGGCGGCGCCTAATATTCCTGCAGCATGAGGGGAATCTCCGAAAGAGCGAGGGCCTATTATTGATGAGTCATGATCCGTTAAAAGATCGATTGTCGGTGCAAAGTTTAAGTTTATGCCTAGCGCCCTTATTTCTCTTGAAATATAATAGCCGGAATAGTAAGAATCTTGAGGTATGCCCGATGCTCCTATTGCAAGATTTCCGGGAGTTTCAGAGGTCAGACCCTTTACATGCCGAACCCAGCCTCCTTCTTGATCGGTTGCAACAAAAAGCGGAATACCGAATCTTCCTTCGAGGGATTTTTTTTGTAAAATGGAAATGGATTTTGCAAGTTTGCGGGAATCGCCGGTATTCCAGCCGAAAACTTTTATACTGCCCAATCCGGAGTCTTGAATCCATGACAAAAGTAAGTCCCCGGGATCTTGGCCTGCCCAGCCGAACATAAAGGTTTGAGCCAAAAGTTCCTCATCGGTCATGTTCTCAATTATTTCGGCGGCCAGTTCTTCGTTCGGTACATTATCGTAAAAGTTGGGTAATCGTTTTACGGAAGAAGCGGAGTTCAAATCGACCGCCAATAAAAAAATACATAAAAAAAATAGTATGCTCTTTTTTGCAAGTGAGAATTCGGTTTTCATAAGTTTATTTATTCCAGCCAGTAAACCTTATCGGGTGCTCTTTCTGTAAGGAAAAAATTTTCATATCGGTTTG
The DNA here is from genome assembly GCF_024181665.1 of Treponema sp. B152. Lineage (NCBI taxonomy): Bacteria > Pseudomonadati > Spirochaetota > Spirochaetia > Treponematales > Treponemataceae > Treponema > Treponema sp. B152. The sequence goes on along the minus strand of NZ_CP058668.1, from coordinate 2,729,095 downwards.
ATGATTCTACACGAATATCATCAGGAAAATATGTTGAATGTAAAAACCAGACAACATCCAACAGGTCCCCAAAAGAATCGGAGCATGAATACCTGTAATAAAGCTCTATATCGTCGTCTTCCAATATTTTTCTTCTTTCAGGATCTGTTTTTGTATCGGGGTCTATAGCTTCCCTGATATTGCTTCTTAAACCGCCGTACCACGCATGGGTTACCGATAAAAGATTGAGATGTTTTTCTTTATCCATTTTATAAAGTTCATAAACACCTGACATAGCAGGTACAGCGCGATTAATCTGATACTTATCAGCCTTCTTAAGAGGCGACCATGTAAGAATATAGTGAGGCTGATTTTTAAATATCTTCTTTATTATAACAGGTTCCATGTCAAACATGAGTACATTATACTATTTTTTTATTAAAATTGCTATAAGCCCTTGCCAAAGTTTGTATTTTTTGATATACTGGGCAAAGTTCGGCGCCGTACCCAAGTGGTAAGGGACAGGTCTGCAAAACCTTCATTCATCAGTTCGATTCTGATCGGCGCCTTTTTCCATTTTTTAGTTTTTTTTTCATAATGGGAACCTCCTCAAAGAGGTTCCCCTCCTTTTTTATAGCCCTTACAGAAGTTTTTTGTCGGGCTTTTTTATTTAATCAGATTAGCAATAAGAGCCGGAACCGTCATAAATGTTCCTATCGAGCTTCCGAGAGAAGATAGAATAAAAACAAGAAGGACCTTTGTGATTCTGTTTTTATACCAGCCTGAAAAGCTTCCTGCATCATGTGTAAGGTTTTCCATGTCTTTTACTTGCGGCTTTTTTGCCCAAGCCTGTACAAGGCCTGAAATCATTCCTATACCCAAAAACGGGTTTATCGTTGTAAATGGAGCTCCTAAAAATGAAGCTAGGATGGCCAGAGGATGCCCCATGGCGATAATGGCTCCTATCGCTGCGAGTCCTCCGTTCCAAAGAACAAAAGATAAGAGCATTTGGCCGGTTTTTATGCCGCCTCCTTTAAAAAAGCCTAGAACAATCAAGCCTATTATAACTATGGGAAATATCCAAGCGGCAATTTTGCTTACTGTGCTTTTCGGCGGAATTACTTCAATGTCGGATACGTCTGTTGTTTTTGTACCTGCTTCCAGTTCTTTTATAAAGCGCTCCGTTCCGGGAAGGTGACCTGCACCCAAGACAGCCACAATTTTTTTGCCGCTGCTTTCCCAAATTTTTGATGCAAGATAGCGGTCCCGCTCATCTATTAAAACGCCTTTTATGTTCGGAAGATACTCGGCCATTTCCTGCATCATGTTGTCCATTGCGCTTTGATTTTTTAATTTTTCAATTTCGTCTTCTTCAAGTTTTTCGTTGGAAAAGGCAGCACTTAAAAGGGTTGCCAATAGTTTTGATCTTCCCCAGCCGCGGTTTTTTGCCCAAGCTCTTTTTAATGTTGTGTGAATCGGGCGGTCAACCATTTCGGTTTTAATATTCAGTTCTTGAGAAACTTCAATTGCAGCCTTCATTTCATCGCCGGGTTTTACGCCGAGGTCGCTTCCCAGTTTTTTTTGAAAAGAGGCAAGAACCAAATTTGCAAGGAGTAAAAATCCTTTTCCTTCCCGTAAAACTTGGGAGATATTGATTTGCTGCCAAGTATCTTTTGAGGTTAAGGACTTATACCTTACTTCATCCAATTCTACACATACACAATCGGGATTTTCTTCCCTAATTGTAGATTCAACATCCTTAATGCTTTCTTTAGAAACGTGAGCCGTTCCTAAAAGAATAATTTCGCGGTCTTTTAAAAGAATACGCTTTAAAGTTTTTTCGTTATTTTCGTCCACAGTTGTTTCCTTGTTCAGAATTAGCTAACTTAATGATAGAGTTTAAAAATACGGTTTTACCGCAATATCTTTCTGCATCTATTACTCCGCCGGCCATGTGTGCATGACCGCCTCCCGAGCCCATGTCTTTTACTGCTTCTTGAATTAACCAGCCTGCATCAAGGTTTTTATCGCGGCTGCGTGCGGAGAGTTTATATTCAGGGCCGTCTGTTTCCAGTACAATAACAAAAGAAATATCTTTTATCCAAATTAAAAAATCGGCTACAACCGACAAAATGGCTCTTGAGTAGTCTTCACTTAATTCTACAATTAAAAAATTATCTATGCGTAAATAGTCGGTAAAAGCTCTTCCTATTTCTTCGAGGTCGCAGATGTTTATGGTCGTTTTAATCATTTGGTATGTCTTCTGCACATCCGATTTAAAGTAAAGTTCATAATAAGCATCCAGATCAAGTTTACTTACACCTCTGGATAAAAAAGCCGTATCCAGCTGTATACCCGCAATCATTGCTGTTGCAGTTATTTCGTCATATTCTTTTCCGGATTCTTTCCAATAAGACCAAATAATGGAAGAACAGGCTCCGATTCCTACTCTTATATCCGTATAAGCTGCCGTAGACTGAATTCTTTCAGGATGATGGTCTATTACGGCTTTTAAGATACCGCCTACATATTTTACGGTTCCCTTAAAAGGAGAGCCGTCTACAATTACAACTTGGTATTTTTTTAAATCTTCTATTTCATCAAGTTTTAAAAGCGGGTAGTTTAAATATTCTACAAATTCTATTAAAGATAGACTTTGAATATGACCGCCGTAAGCAATCTCTACTTTGTAGCCGTAAGTTTCTAAAAGTTTTAAAAGAGCATAAGCGGCACCCAGGGCATCATGATCGGGAAAATCATGAGTTTGTACAAGCACCGGTTGATCTTTGTTTAAAACCGAGCAAAGCGTAGATAATTTTTCTTGCATAATTAATCCTAAAGTAAACTGAGGAATAATATAGCATAAAAAAAAGTGTTTTTCAATCGGCCGGAGTTTTTATTTTAACAGCTTTTCAATTTCCTCTTCCTTATAATATTGAGCTTGTGCATTCCAGAGTTCATGGTATTTACCTTCTTTGTTTTGAAGAAGAGCATCGTGGGAACCGTGCTGTACTAACTTGCCCTCATCAAAAACTGCAATCTCATCGCAGAATTTACATGAAGAAAGACGGTGCGAAATATAAACGGCTGTTTTATTCCCTATAATTGTATCAAACTTTGAATAAATTTCAAATTCGGAAATCGGATCGAGGGCAGCGGTAGGCTCATCGAGTATTATAAAAGGAGAGTCCTTGTAAATAGCCCTTGCCATGGCTATCTTTTGAGCTTCACCGCCCGATATTTCAACACCGCCCTTTTCAAAATCATTGTAGAGGTATGTTTCGATGCCTTGAGGCATTTTTTTAAGCGAATCGGAAAAGCCTGAAAGGTTTAAGGCTTCTTCTACTTTTGCTTTATCGTAGTCTGTTGAAGAGGCTACATTTTGGGCAATGTTTAAAGCAAAAAGGTTAAAATCTTGGAAGACAACCGAAAAAATATCCAGATACTCATCGTAATCGAATTTTTTAATATCGATACCGTTAAGTAAAATTTCGCCTTCGCTCGGATCATAGAGGCGGGTTAATAATTTTACCAGAGTTGTTTTACCGCTTCCGTTCATGCCGACTATGGCAAGTTTTTTTCCTATCTTGAATTTTAGGTTGACATTTTTTAATGCATATTTTTCACTTTGAGGATATTTAAAACTTACATTTTTAAATTCAAAATCGTATTCGTTGTCATCCCGTTTTTCGATAGGAAGACTTCCCTTGTATTTTGTTTCTTTTAAGTTGATATAGCCTAAACAAAGATCGAAGAAATCACAGTTTGCTGCAATTTGATTATAAGCTCTTGTAAGACCTGCAACCGCAAAAACAAATTGAGTAACGGCTCCCGAATATTGAATTATATCTCCTATCTGAATTGCTCCGTAATAGGCCTTTATTCCCACAAAGATATAGATTAAACCTAAACTGAACATGTTAAAAAAGATTTGAGCAAGCTGTGGAAAAAGGCTGAATCTTAAAAATGCGTTTACTATTTTTATTTGAAAATCGCTTGAGCCTGTAAAATATTCATTATATAATTTTTTGTTGTACAGCCGTATATCTTTTCCTATTTTGTATTCCGGAGCAAGACTTACGGCATAGCTGTAAGGTCTCATTTCTTCAAAGAGATTGTTTTTCATAAATGCATCTCTTTTTTCCAAAGCTCTTTTATTTATTCTTATACTTAAAACGGATATCAAAATAATAAAGAAAGTGAAAATACTGTTTTGAATCCATAAAGGTATTCCTAAAATCGGAGCATAAGATGTATACATTGGAATTGAAAGAATTAAGCCGATGATAAACAACACAATATTTTGGCTAAGATTATGAATATTCATAAGCTGTGAAAATAAGCCGAAGCCTCCGTTATAATCCATGTTATACATTTTTTCCATTTCGATTTGGAGTTCGGCATCTTCGATAAATTCATAATCCATTGTGGTATTCTTTTTTGCTATTTCCATATTTCGAAGCTGCGTTAAATTTTCCATTCTAAAATAGGAATTGTGCCCTATAAATTTTTCGCATAAAAATAATAATAAATTTATTGCAATGCTTATCCCTGCAAGCAAAAATAAATGGTCTTTAGGTAAACCTTGTGAGAGAGCGTTTATAATCTTTTTAAGCATGTAGATATTCACAAAGGGACGCAAGCCTGTTACAATACCTATCAATCCATAATTAAAGCAAAGCCCCTTATCCAAAGTATTTAAAAACTTAATCGACTTAAAAAATGTAGAAATAATTTCCTTTGTTGTGTGCCCTTTTTTTTCTAATAACATTGTTTCCTCCCTATTATTTTTCCGTATAATATGTTGACTGTATATTAAACATTTCGGCATACTTGCCGCCCTTAGCCATAAGGCTTTCATGGGTTCCCTCTTCGATAATCTTTCCGTCCTCTATTAAAATAATCCTATCGCAAAAACGGGTTGAAGCGAGTCTGTGCGAAATAAAGATTGATGTTTTGTTTTGAGTCATTTTATTGTAATGCTCGTATATTTCACTTTCGGCTATCGGGTCTAGGGCCGCAGTAGGCTCATCCAAAATAAGGATTGGGGCATCTCGATATAAAACTCTTGCAAGCATTAACCGCTGGTTTTGTCCTCCCGATAAATCGACGGCTTCTTTTCTTGTGCTTTTTACCAAATAAGTATTTTCTTTTTGAGGAAGTTCTAAAATAGTTTTTTCAAAGCCGGAATCCTTTACGGCTTTTTGGAACCTCGTTTCATCATGTGAATCGGAAGCCGCACATATGATATTCTTAATTGTTTCAGGAGGTATAAATGTTTCTTGAAAAACCGCTCCAAAAATCGAAAGGAGTTCATCTTGGGAATAGTTCTTTGTATTTTTTCCTCCTATAAAAACATCTCCTTGAGTCGGGAAAAATAAATTCATAATCAAATTGATGAGGGTTGTTTTTCCGGCTCCGTTTACTCCGACTATGGCAATTTTTTCGTTTTGTTTAATATTCAAGTTAATATCTTTTAAAATAAGCTTACCCGATTCAGGATATTTATAAGAAACATTTTTTAATTCTATATTAAAAGAAACCGGCAGCGGGGCGCCCTTGCTTTTACGGTTATCATTACATGTGTCAAAAAAATTGCGAAGATAATCCAGTTTTAAACTGCCTGTACGCAATTCGGTTATTTGAGTAGAAAGGGAAATAAGCCAATCCGAAAAACTTGTAATAATAGGGAACAAGAAGACAAATTGAGCTATTCCGATTTTTCCTGTAAATATTTGAGTAATAAGATAAAAGTATGCAAGGCCGTCTCTGATAAATACAAAAAGTCCTGCGATTAAATCGCCTAGAAAACGCTTGCCGCTTAATTTCCGTTCCCATCTTCTTCTTTCGTTGTTGTAGGTTTGATAGCTTTTAAAAAACCAATCGGACATTTTATATAGTCTTATATCTTTTGCATATTTATAATTAATACTCTTATAAGCAATGTAGTGCAGCTTACGGTTTACTCCCTTATTTTGTTCGGTTATCTTTTCATCATAATTTGTTAGAAAAATTCCATAGAAATAATTTGTCAAAAATGAAATAAAGATGATTAAAATTAAAATAGGTTGTATATTGATGATTAATGGAGCAAATGCAATTATACCTAAAAGACTTGTTAAAAAATTTGCGGTTATATTTGCAGACTGTCCTGTAATAGCTATATCTCCGGCAATTGCTTCTATTGAAAGGTCGAAGCTTTGAGCAAAGGAAACTGCTGCCATTTTTTCATAGTCAACCTTTATTGCGTGTTTACGGAGTTCTTTTGAGAACCTTCCTCTTTGGTCTTGCCCCTTCATTTCGAGCAGCCATTTTACGGTTTGTTCTAAAAGCACTGTAACGGCAAGAGCCATTGCTATTAAAAGAATTTTTAGCAGATAGGATTGAAGCTCCGTTTTATTTTGTAAACCCTCGATTACAGCCCTCGGTAAAAAAGCTTGCAGGTAAGGCATGAGTATTGCAATCGGTACACAGGCAAATATAAGTAAAAATAATAGCTTGTCGGTTTCGGCTATGTTTTTTAATAGATAGCCCCAATTCCGTAAAATACCTCGCTTTTTCATTTTAATTTCCTCCGAATATTTTATATAGTTAAAAATCCTTATGAGCTTTTAAAAGATATTATTTATCTTAAAAGCTTTTCAATTTCCTCTTCCTTATAATATTGAGCCTGGGCATTCCAGAGTTCATGGTATTTACCCTCTTTGTTTTAATGAGCCTTATTATACAATAAAAACTAAGGTTTTGGGAGAGAATGGCATAGATGGTATCAAATTTGACGCAAACGGTTTTTTGAAAATATGCAGTGTTTTGAAAAATATATAATTGTGTAAATTAAAATTATAAAACTTATCCATTGCGAAGTGGAAAAAAACAGAACTTTTCCTCGTGCGGAGTCATATCTAAGAAATTCCAAGATAAAACGGATTATGCTATAACAAAATAAATATATAAGGACTGTGAGCCTACTTTTATTTTTTAAGGTTAAGTATAATAAAAAAAACGATAATAAAATCAGAAAAAAAGCTTCACATAGCTGGATCGGAAAGAGATTTATGCCTTGGGGAGCAAATGAGTTTTTTGGAAAAACTACATTAAAGTATCCGCAGTAAGGAATTCCATAACAACAGCCGGCTAAAAAGCATCCTACTCTTCCAAAAGCATGTATAAGCGGCAGCATAAATATTGATTTTTTTAAATATTCCTCGACTTTTATTTTATGTATTTTTTTTATAAAAGGAATTATTAATATACCTCCTATGATCCCTCCATAGAAAACAAAGCCTGATTCTATTAAGCTATGAAAATAGTTTAAGTCGAATATTTTTGACCACTCAATTGAATCTTTGGCCATTAAAAGATATAAGAACTTTGCGCCTATGATTCCGCTTAAAAAAAGGTAGGCTTCAATTATTATAAAATCGTTGATATCCAACTTTTCTTTTTTAATAACTATTCCGCCTATTATATTTGCAACAATAATACCAAGAGCAATCATTAACCCATAGGAAGGAATTTCAAATTTAAAAAAAGATATATAAGGCTGCATATTAATTGAATGATGGTGTTTTATAAATAAAAATAGATAATCGAATTAAATATTCGACTATCTATTCTTAATTGTAAAGATTATCTTGTCACGAATTATAGTTTTGGTTTAATTTTGTTAGATATCTTTACATAGTTGATAAAGCAGCTGCAGTTCCTGCAAGGCACGCAAAGCATGCAATCCATAATATAACTCCCAGCAGCAGAGCTATAATGGACAAAACAAGACCCGCGGTCGAAATCCCCTTAGATTCAGGATTTTTTCTGCCAAGTGCACCGAAAATTATACCTAGAATTGCAAGAATTGAGCCAAACCAACCAAGAGAGCCTCCGGAAACTACTCCGATTACAAGGGCAATAATACCCAATACCAAAGATGCGACAGCCATTAAGAACCTCCTTAAATTATTTCTCAGTATAGTCTAAAAAATAAAATTTATCAAGTACAAATTACTTTCTATTAAAAAATATAAAAGAAAAAATCAAATCGATACATATGTAGTTTGAAATGTTTAGTTTTTGGCTATAAAACATTCGGGAAACTAGGGGATAAAACAAGCGGAAACATGAGTTCGACGGCGAAAGCGCCTTCTTCGCTTTGGCGGTTTATAAAGGCGGAATATTTTTTTACTATAGCATCGATGCGTCCTGAGCCGAAGCCGTGATCTTTACCTTCTTTTGTTGTAAGAAATTTTCCTTGAGTCTTTTTGCGGCGGCCCTCGCAAGAATTTGTAAACGAGATATAGAGGTTGTCGTTTAATTTTCTTATGTACACCCTTATAAATCTTTTCTCTTTTTCTTTTAGGCTTAAAGCCCCCTCAATAGCATTATCAAAAAGGTTCCCTATTATTACGCAAAGTTCAAGGTCGCTTAAGGCTATGTTTTGAGGAATGGAGGCTTTTATGTTTAGTTTTATATCATGGGAAAGAGCGATAGCAGCCTTTGTATTTAAGATTGCATCGCTCATCAGGTTTCCGGTTTTAATTACACTGTCTACCTTAATCAAGTCTTCGGTCAAATTGTTTAAATAGCTTTCAAGTTCATCATAGTTTTTAAATTCAAGATAAGCCTTCATAACTTGAATATGATTATGAAAGTCGTGCCGCCAGCCGCGCATTTTTTTATAGATGGAATCTACATCCTCGTAGTATTTATTAATAAGACCGTTTTCAAAATCATCGAAACGCTTATTGACGGCTCTTCTAATTAAAAAGTACAGAAGTATAAACAGCAAGAGGATTGAGCTTAAAACAAGTATAAAAATGAACATCATGTTTCTCCTTGGGTAAAAAAGTCGATAAAGAGGGTGTTGACATTTTTATATTCTCTGCGGCTTATCGGAATTAAAGTATTATCCGCAAGGACGGCCTTGTCTTTTTGAAGCTGCCTTATGTGCATCAGGTTTGCGATAAAGGCTCTGTGAGTTTTTACAAATAGTTTGGAATTTAACTTTTCTTCCGCCTCCGATAAATTCATCCTTGTTATGTATTCGCTTTTTAAAGTTTTTATTTTTAGATTATGTGAAATAGATTCTATAAAAACAATTTCAGATTGCTTTAATGTTGTAAGGCAGCCTTCGCATGAAAATACAAAATTTTCTTCTTTAACTTTATCCTGTTTTTTTAAGGCTCTATCCAAGCAATCAAAGAGCTTTTCTTTTTTTACAGGTTTTAAAAGATAGTGTAAAGCTTCAACATCATACCCTTCCTGCATATAGTCGGGTATACCTGTTATGAAGATGATAACAGCATCGCTTTTTGTTTTTCTTATTTTCTTTGCAAGTTCGATACCGCTTATCCTAGACATCTGTATATCCAATAAGATTATATCTATACCGGAAAGCTCTTCAAATTCAAACCAAAACTGTTCGCCTGAAGAAAAAAGTTTAATTTCCGGCAAAAGACTATTTTTATTTGCCCATTCTTTTGCATAGTCTTTTAGGAGTCGGGATTGAACTTCATTATCTTCGATGACAGCTATTTTAAGCATGGTTTTGCTAATCTTATCAATAGAAAGAAATATATTTCTCCGGAGCTTCTTGTTCGGCTGACTTTAATTTAGTTTTTTTATTTAAATTAAGATCATATAAAAAGAATGTCAAAAGGCTTCCGTCATATTCAGTAAATAAGAGTTGGTTATTGTCTGTAATTCTAACTTTATATACCGAGTTTGAAAGTTTAATTAAATTTTTACCGTCATAGTCGGAAATATATAAGGCTATATTATCTTCCGAATTTAGAGTCTTATCATTATTTGTGTCTTCATTTACAACAGCATAAATATTTTTATCGCAATAAATATCCTTTCCGGTTTTTTCTTCAGCAAATTTATATTTATATATAAAAATATTTGAGTCAAATAATTTAGACTCTTCATAACTTATATCTTTTATAAAGATAAAGTTGGTGATTCCTTCGTTATGTGTTTTCCCTGAAAAACTTAAACTCGATTTAATGGATGATGCAGATATATCGTCATACAATCCATCGGCTTTTATTTTTGAGCTTTTAAGATTAAAGACAAAAACATCTTTTAGCTTTTTATTGAATTCAATATATTCCCGTATCTCCTCTTTTGTATCATCTTCAACAATTGTTACTGCATTTGATACAGTATGGCTGCCGCTAAATGGGTTAAATATGTTTATCATAACAATACCCCATGTAATAATTCCCAAAATCAAGAAAATAAAAATTAACACAAAATCGATTTTTTTGATTAATTCAAACGATATTTTTTTCATTTTATATCTCCTACGCTTATGAATATTATATTAGCATTATTGTATATCTTTTAGGTAGAAAGTACAAGGTGCCGGTAAAATAACAAATTATTATCGGGAAGTGTATATTATGCAAATTCTAGATCAGAAAAACTTACGCTTATAGCTGAATTTTGATTGAATTTTTTATATATTGGTTTTTCCAATATTAGCGGATTATCCAAAACATAGATGTATGCTTTATCATCATCAGAATTATAAATACGAGAACGAGGGGTTTTAGGCGGTATAATTTCTTTTACGGGATATAATTTTTTTATCAATACTTTTTTTGCATCTGTATCCCATTCACGAATCCCGATAAATATTGGCTGGTGATAATTGTCATTTCTATAAACAAGGTCTTCCTCTATTCTTTTGATCTCAGCATCTTTATTGATGACAACCGCCCATATGTCTATATCCGATATTTTCATATTTTGACTCCCTGTAAGATAACTATCAAATTCATCTGCGATATTTATAGTTATGTTGTATTTTTTGATTACTTCATATATTTCTTTCCATTCTTTATACAGAATCTTTACATTAGTATTTGCTGAAAATTCAATTTGATTATTATACTGTGTTAGCAATATAAGAATCTTTTTCGGCTGACTGTAATTTTCAAGAATTTTTAAATACCTATTCATTTGATCTTGTCCAACAGTGCTTAGTCCTATTTTAGTTTCTATAACTATTGCATAATTCTTGCTTAAACAAAGGATATCAAAACGTGCAGAACCAAAACTGGGCTCATAATAAACTTCTAGTGTCTTAACATCTTCCTTTTTAAATTTAAAGTTTTCGCCTTTTATAATTTCTCGAATTACCCTATAGTCAGAATAAAATAAGCAAGCCAAAGTTCTTGATAAGCCGGTTTCTTTACGATTGTATAAATCAAACAATGATTTTATTTTTTCCATTTTTTCTCCATGCTTAAAGTATTGCTATAGCACACACAAAAAATTATAAAGGTATACTGTTTTACTTTACAAATTTTCTCGTATTTCCTTAGCTACTCTTTCTAATTCTTCTCTATTCGGCTTGTGATTATAGTACCTTCCAGAAAACTGTAGTTTAAATCCGTCATCTTTATATCTTGGGAAACAGTGTATATGAGCATGGCTCACTTCTTGAAAGGCCGCTTCTCCATCTGCTAAAAAATAGTTAATACCCTCACATTTTATTTTAGACTGACGTATTGCTTTGTTAATTTTATTTGTTACCATAAACATTTTAGATGTTATCTTGTCATCGATTTTATATATGTATTGTTCGTGTATTTTGGGAATTATTAATACATGGCCTGCGTTTACAGGCTGAATATCCAAAAATGCTAAGCAATCATCATCTTCATAAATCTTACTTGCGGGTATTTCGCCTTTAATAATTTTACAAAATATACAATTATCCATTTTAATTTTATCCTCCGGTTTTTAAAATTATTTTCACCCCTAAATATATCCATACTTTCCTGCAATCAATTCGAAATATTTTGATGGTGTAAAAATTAACGGTTTATCAATTTTTACATCTTCAAAATCCTTGTTTCCCGTAATCAAAATATCTGAATCAGATAAAATTGCGGATACAAGAACCGGCAAATCTTTTATATCACGAACTTTTGGATATTTATTTTCATCAATTGTATCGGGACTCTTAAATTCTTCAAAAGTAATTCCATCAAAGAAAATACCCAATAACTCTTTTTTAAATGGAAATTTATTTTCAAAAACTTTTTTGCATTCTTCCTTTGTATATGAAGAAATTATTACCGTATGATTTTCAAGCAAATGAGAAAAAACTTTAGCAACCTTACCATCAGGGAAAAGTATCGCAGAAATCACAATGTTTGAATCTATGAAAATCCTCAACTCTTTTTCCTTAGCTCTTTAATATAAGCAATAACGTCATCTTCTGTTTGAAAGCCGGCTTTTTCTGCTTCTCCTTGCATTTGAGTCTGAATATTTGCTAAAGTTATTTGAGAAGCATTTGTAATATAAACTTTTCCTCTGCTTTCTTCAAAAAAGACTTTATCGCCGGTTTTTAATCCGAGCATATTTCTTATCGCAAGCGGAATTGTAATCTGACCCTTAGATGTTAGTTTTGCAAGTTCCATAAAACGCCTCCTTACTTTCCTTACTCATACTATTATATAATAATTAATTACTTTCTGTCAATAATTTGTATTAAATATTTTTATCCTATTTATTTGAAAAATTTATTCTTATGAAGTCTTCGATTTCTTTTTCTTTTAGAATTGCACATTTAACTTCGGTACGGAAATTCCGAAGGCCGAAGTTAAATGTGTTGTTTCGGCTTTAACTCATCTCATTTACAGTTTTTTAAAAAGCCATTACTTTATCTTTTTAAAGACGGCGACACCGTTATGGCCTCCAAAGCCGAGAGAGCCTGAGGCGGCGCAGTTTATTTCGCCTTTGACGCCCTTGTTCGGAACATAGTCCAAATCACAGCCGGCTTCAAGGTCGGGTTCGGTTAGGTTGATGGTCGGAGGATAAAATCCTTCTTCCATGGCCTTTATACAGAAGATGGCTTCAAGGGCTCCTGCGGCACCTAAGCAGTGGCCTATCATCGATTTGGTTGAAGAAACCTTCATTTTATATGCATGGTCTCCGAAAGCTTTTTTAATCATGGCCGTTTCTGCAGGGTCGTTAATCGGCGTCGATGTTCCGTGAGCATTATAGTATTGAACTTCTTCAGGTTTTACGCCTGCATCGGCGAGTGCGTTTGTGATGGCCAATGCTCCTCCGTCACCTGAGGGGTCGGGGCTGGTTAAGTGGTAGGCATCGGAGGAAGCTCCATAGCCTGCAAATTCCGCATATATTTTAGCGCCCCTCTTTTTTGCATGTTCATATTCTTCAAGAATGAGAATGCCTGAGCCTTCGCCCATTACAAAGCCTGAACGTTTTTTATCGAAGGGACAGCAAGCCTTGGCAGGATCGCCTGAGGCGAGGGTTTGCAAAATCGTAAAACCGCTTATGCCGAAACCGGTAATTGTTGCTTCCGTACCGCCCGATACACATACATCAAGCCTTCCTGAGCGGACAAGGTCTAAAGCATTTCCGAGGGCATCGGTACCGGAAGCGCAGGCTGTGGCCAAGGTCCAAGAAGGCCCCTTTATGCCGAACTGCATACTTATGTTTCCGGCTGCCTCATTCGGAATAAGAAGAGGAACAGTCATAGGCGGAATACGATCCGGAGCAACTTGAAAGTATTTTTTAAAGGCTTCTTGGTAGATTTCAAAACCGCCTATACCGTTTCCGAGTATTATACCTGTGCGGTTTGCATCGATGTTTTCTTTTGAAAGGCCGGCATCCTTCATTGCCTGCGAAGCTGCGGCTACGGCAAATTGAGTGAACCGCGCCATTTTACGGGCATCTTTTTTATCCATAAATTGTGAAGCGTCAAAGTTTTTTACTTCTGCCGCTATCTGAATCTTAAAATCGGAACAATCAAATTGGGTAATGTTTCCGATTCCGCATTTACCTGCTTTGATTCCTTCCCATGTTTCATCCAGGGTGTTTCCTATGGGGGTTACGGCACCGAGGCCTGTAATTACAACTCTTCTCATATAAACTCCTTTTTGCGTAAATTTCCGCATTTTTGTACTCTTTATTGTTCTTTATTAAAGAACTTTTTTTATGTCAGGCTGTCTACAGAACAGCTTATAGAACAAAGTCTACTTGCTTACGGCTTCTCTGTCAAGGCCGGTTTTTATCCGTCGACTTTTATCAGGCCTTTCGGCTTCTGATTGCAGCCCGGCTTATCTTGCCGTTATGGGTTTTAGGCAACGTTTCTACAAATTCGAGAGAACGCGGGGCCTTGTAGAGGGCCGCATTTTTCTTTGCAAAGAACATAAGCTCTTTTTCTAAGGCTTGGCTCGGCTGATAGGTTTTATTTAAAACAACAAAGGCCTTTACCGCCTGTCCTCTTTTAGGGTCGGGTACGCCTGTTACCGCACATTCAAAGACTGCCGGATGCTGGAGAAGAACCGACTCCACCTCAAAGGGGCTTATACGGAAACCGGAGCTTTTTATAAGGTCATCGGTTCGGCTTTCAAACCAAAAATAACCGTCTTCATCCCTATAGGCGGCATCCCCCGTATGGTAAACTCCGTCCTTAAAAACCTCGGCCGTTTTTTCTTCATTTTTATAATAACCGCCGAACATTCCAAAGGGAACCTTTTTATCCAAACGCAAGATGATTTCTCCCGATTCTCCTGCCTTGCAAGAAGATCCGTCGGGGCGGATAATATCTATCTCATAGCCGGGGGCGGGTTTTCCCATCGAGCCGGGTTTGATTTTCATGCCGGGGAAGGTTCCAGTTGTGAGGGTAAGCTCTGTTTGCCCGTAACCTTCCCGCAGTTCTATTCCGGTCTTTTCTTTAAATGTATTAAAGATATCCATTGTCAGGGCTTCACCAGCCGTTGTACATTCTTCCAATGAGGATAAATCGTAATCTTCTATTTTTTCGCGGATTAAGTACCTGTAAACGGTAGGAGGTGCACAAAAGGAAGTTATCCTGTATTTTGATAATTTTTCGAGGAGGTTTTTAGGGATAAACATTTTCATGTCGTATACAAAGACGGCACAGCCGCAAAGCCATTGACCGTAAATCTTTCCCCACATGGCCTTTGCCCAGCCTGTTTCGGCAACGCTTAAATGCCTTCCGCCTTCCTTGACGTTTTGCCAAAATTTTGCGGTTGCAATGTGCCCAAGCGGATATAAAAAATTATGCTCCACCATTTTGGGATTACCCGAAGTGCCTGAGGTAAAGTACAAAAGAGCTATGTCCTTTCCGCAAGGGCAGGCTTCTCCCTGAGGAGGTGTAAAATCTTCACTCATATTTTTTACAAGTTCATCAAAGGAAATCCAACCGTCCATTTCATCATGTACCCAGACGAGGAGGGGCTTATTATAAGCGGATTCGGCAGCTTTTTGAATTTCTCCTTGCAAATTCTTTTCTTGTACGGCCATTACCATTTTTATATTGGCGGATTGAATACGGTATTCGATGTCGTGGGCTGCGAGTTGGACCGTTGCAGGAACGGCTATAGCTCCTATTTTGTGCAGGGCAGGAAGAACAAACCAAAACTCGTATCTTCTTCGCAAAAAAAGCAAAACTGTGTCGCCTCTTCCTATTCCCATGGCCTTAAAAAAGTTGGCTGTTTTATTTATCTGCTTTGCCAATTCTCCGAACGAAAATATCCTTTCTTCGGTTTCATCGCACCATACGAGAGCCTCCTTTTCGGGGTATTCCTTAGCCATTCTATCTATTATGTCATAAGCAAAATTAAAATTTTCGGGAGCTTTGACTGAAAAAGAATTATGTACGGTTTCCCAATCATCGCTTTCAATATAGTTTATATATTCTTTATAAAACATAGTTTCACCCTATAAGACTATAGACAAGGCTTTTCCGAAAAGGTTGCAATAGAAAAAAAAGAAGAAATATGCTAGAATTCCTTTTAATGTTAAAGAACGGGGTATTTTAAAGGAGGCTTATTTTAAAAGATTTTTATGGGAGAGCTTATATCAAGGACGACGAGCAATATCCTTTTGGATATGCTTATAGAACAAAACGGAAGGCCTCTTTCGGGCGAAGAAGCAGCTTTGCACTTAGGCCTTTCCAGGGTTTCCGTCTGGAAGGCCGTGCAAAAGCTAAGGGACGAAGGTTATGATATTGAAGGCGGAAAAAACAAGGGCTATATTCTAAAATCCTCTTCAGATGTGCTGAACGCCTTTTCAATTGAAAAGAACCTATCTGCCTTTGCTCAATCCGTTTGCCAGGGGAAGGTTGAAGTTTTTAAGACAATAGACTCCACTAATACCGAGGCAAAAAGGCGTTTAAATTCCTCAAGCAGAGCCGAGTCCTTTCACGGAACGGTTCTTTTTGCCGAGCATCAAAGCGCAGGCAGAGGCCGCTTTTCACGCAGTTTTTATTCGTCAAAAGGAGCGGGTTTATATTTTAGTCTGATTTTTTGCCCCTCAATTCCGGCAAGGACCGAAAGGGAAGTGCCCGCTTCCGCTCTTTACACGGCAATTTCGGCAACGGTTATCTGCCGCTGCTTAAAGGCACTGGGCTTTGCTCCGCAAATTAAGTGGGTAAACGATATTTATCTTAATGGAAAAAAAATCTGCGGCATTTTAAGCGAGGGAATTATCGATATGGAAACATCCTCGGTGCAGGCCGTAATTATAGGCATAGGCCTCAATGTAAAAGAGTCTAATTTTCCTCCAGAACTTAAAAACAAGGCCGGCTCTCTTTTTACCGAAGCTGAAGTTCCTTCCCCCAACCGGAATGTTTTAGCTTCTTCTATCATATCGAGCTTGATTGAAGCCCTTTACGGTCTGCTCTCTCAAGAAAACTTAATGCAAGAATATAAAAGCCTCTCCCTCCTTACGGGAAAAAAGGTAAGAGTTCTTCCATTTGCCGGTACCCCTTATGAAGTCTTGGTTTTGGGAATCAGCGATTTAGGACATCTTATCATAGAAACCGATGACGGCAAAAAAGAAGAGTTGATTTCAGGCGAGGTTAGTTTGGAGCTTGAACCTTAAAAAAGCTTATCTTTGAACAGATGCTTTGCTAGACATAAATATTGAAAAGTGCTAAAATACGATGTAAATAAAAATTGTTAGTCCAATTTAAACATACGGAAAAGATTAAGGAGAAAAAATTATGAGTTTTGTAGATGAAATGAAAAGAAAGGCAAAGATGTATGCTAACCGCCTTGTTTTGCCTGAAGGTACTGAAGAAAGGACTCTCAAAGCAGCCCGATCTATCGTAGATGAAAAATTGGTATCGGAGCTTTTTTTAATCGGTTCCGGTGATGCTGTTTCTGCAGCGGCTTCTAAGGCAGGGGTAAAACTTGACGGAATCAAGATAATCGATCCGAAAAAATCGGAATGGCTCGATTCCTTTGCCGAAAACTATTACGAAAAAAGAAAGGCCAAGGGTATGACCCTTGAACAGGCTAAAATAGAAATGAGTGCGGAGCTGGGCTTTGCAGCGATGATGTTGGTTCAAGATAAGGCTGATGCAATGGTTGCAGGAGCTTTAAACACAACAGCCGATGTACTCCGTGCAGGCTTAAAAGTTATCGGAACTCTTCCGGGAATGAAAACCGCTTCTTCTTGCTTTTTGATGGATACAAAAAATCCTAAACTCGGAGCAAACGGAGTCTTTATCTTTTCGGACTGTGCCGTAATTCCGACTCCCAGCTCTGAACAGTTGGCCGACATTGCCTGCTCTGCAGCTATGAGCTGCCGAACCTTTGCCGGTACAGAGCCGATAGTTGCAATGCTCTCCTTTTCTACCAAGGGTTCGGGCGGCGACAAGGATGAAAATATTTTACGCGTCCGCGAAGCCGTAAAAATCTTACAGGAAAGAAAACCCGACTTTGTCTTTGACGGAGAAATCCAGTTGGACTGCGCCATAGTTCCTTCAGTTATGCAAAAAAAAGCCGCCGACTCTCCCGTAAAAGGACAGGCCAATACCCTTATCTTCCCCGACCTCGGAGCCGGAAACATAGGATATAAATTGGTACAGAGAATTGCCGGAGCAGAAGCCCTCGGTCCCTTCCTCCAAGGCTTTGCAAAGCCCATATCCGACCTTTCCAGAGGCTGCTCGGTAGACGACATAATCACAACCTCGGCTGTAACCTTGGTTCAAGCCGGAAGAAAATAAACTTATGGCTAAGTCTGTAAATGCGCTTATAAATGAAGCTATTGAAGCCGGGAAAAAACGCGACTATAAGACTTCAATTTTAATTTTAGAAAACTTAGCCGCAGAGGGCTTAGCCGAAGTATCTTCTCCCTTTTACGGCGAAAAAAAGGGAAATCCCGAAATATATTTATACCTTTCAAGGGCTTGGGCTGCCGTAAACAATTACGGAAGATCCATAGCCTATGGTAAGGCCTATATAAAAAGATGCTCATCGGACTCGTCTGCAAATAGTACAGACCTTCCTATGGGTTTCTTTTTTTTGGGCCGCTCATATTTGGCCGCAGGGCAATATGACAGGGCAGTTTATTGTCTTGAAAAAAGCTTAAAGCTAAATCCCCATCCTCTTGAAACAAGGGCAATGCTCGGATCGGCCTATCTAAAATGGAAAAAACCCCGTCTTGCCAGAGAAACCTTTGAAGAAGCCTTAAAGTTTGCTCCTTCGGATGCAAAGCTGAATGCCGGATATTTAAATTCTCTTTTTGTTGAAGGAATTTATGAATTAAGAAACGGCAACGCAGATATGGCTCGCCAAATGTTCAGCTTTGCAATAAAAAACGGCATAGACGGGGTTGCTCCGCGCCTCTATCTTGCCCATGCCCTAAAAATGGAAGGCTATCTTCCCGAAGCTCTTGGCCAATACGAGGCGGCTTGCGAATTCGAGCCGGATGATCCGGCGCTAAAGTGGTACCCCGCAATGATCAAGATGCAGCTGGGCGATACGGCCGCTGCTGCAGAAGACTTTGCAAAGCTTGGTATTGAGATTCCCGATGACGGAGTTTCGGATCGCTTTTTTGCAATGGGCGTTATCAAAAAACATATGGAGCGGGGAGATTACTCAAGAGCTGCCGTTGCTGCCCGCATCTTTATTAAAACCTTTGGAAGCGATGCCGAAATACGCCTCCTCGCTGCAGAAGCCCAGCGTTCTATGGGGAACACCAACACAGCCTTGGGACATTATAAGTGTGCACTTGAGCATGAACCTGAAAATCCTTATCCGCATTACGGTATAATGCTTGCCCTCCAAGAAGCATACCGCTGGGAGGAGCTTAGTGCCGAAATTCTGCGGGCCGAAGCAAGCGGTGTTTGCGATGCGAACGATATTTATTATTATAAAATAATTACCGCTGCCCATATCGATAATCCCCCCGAAGAGGTATTGCCTCATCTTCAAGCTCTTATTCAAAACGGAAGAGCCGATTCGGCCATCTTTAATGCGATGGGCTGCTGCTACATAAAACTGAACATGCCCGACCTTGCCCTAAACTGGTATGAAAGAGCTTTGAGCATCAATGAAAAAGATGAAGAAGCTAAAATAGGAATTATCGCCTCTTACGAAAATTTACAATTAAATAAGGAAGCTGATGAAGCATATAACTCATATCTAAATGAATGGGGAAAGAATATCTACATAAGGCGGGACTATGTACTATTTTTAGAAAAATGCGAGCGTTGGGAAGATGCCGGCAATCAGCTTGAAATTTTAATGAGTCAAGGCAAAAAAGTTAATTTTGATCCTGAGCTTGCTTTATTCCGAAGAAAGGCAGGACAATACCAAAAAGCCGCTATTCTTTATAGAAAGATGCTTAGGGCTAAACCGGAAGAAAGACTCTTATTACACAACCTCGTCTTCTGTCTTGATAAAATGGGACAAACAAAAGTCTCCCTCGATCTTTTAAAAGCTGCAGAAAAAATGTTCGGCATTAAGACCGATTCCATGCTCATCAAAGGCATCCTTCAAATGCGCCTAAAAAAGAAAGAAGATGCAATAAAAACTTTTCAATACATATTGGAAAAAGAACCTAAAAACAAACATGCTGCCGAATTCTTGGAAAAGGCCTATGGGAAATAATTTGGAGTGTATGAGAAGCAGCTCTTAGACTAATTTCTTAGGTCAAGTTCTTCTCCAACAAAGTTTTTTCTTTGGCTGTTATAAAGTTTCGCAAATAATCCGTTTTGGGCTAAGAGGCTTTCAAAGTTTCCTTTTTCAATTACACGGCCCGAATCGATTACGATTATATCGCTGCAGGATTTTACGCTTCCCATTCTATGAGTTACGATAAGAGAGATTTTTCCTTTACCCTGCATAAGAATGCTTTCGATAAATTCGTTTTCGGCTATTGGATCTATTGCAGAGGTAGGTTCGTCAAAAAATATTATATCGCTTTTTTTGATAAAGGAACGAAGAGCTGCAAGCCTTTGCCTTTGTCCGCCTGAAAATTCTTTGCCGCCGTATTGCATTCCCAAAACAAGGGAATAATTATTTTCAAGTTTCTTTTCAAAGTCTTTCCCTAAATATTTAACCTTTTCTATCTTTTCTTTTTCTTCTTCCTCAGAGTGTTCAGGTTTTACAAAAATGTTTTCATCTACAGTGTAGCCTGAATAAACGGCAAAATCTTGGAATACTGCCGATAGCCTTTCCCGATATGAATCCATATCCAAATCAGAAAGATTATATTTGCCGTTTATTATGACACTCCCTTCTTGGGGCGTGTAAAAGCCCGTTAAAAGTTTTATCAGAGTAGTTTTACCGCTGCCGTTCTTTCCTACAACTGCATAAGTTTTTTTACCGTCAATAAAAAGGGATAAATCTTTTATTGCATAATCGCTTATATCGTTTCCGCCATTGTCGAATTCCTTTCCTCTATAGGCAAAGCGGACATTCTTTAATTCGATGGATTCTATTTTTTCGTTTAAGATTATCCGCTCGGATTGTTCAACATCTTCAATACCCCGATGTTTCCCGGTCCAATCCATAATATCAAAATAGTTTTGAAAGTATCCCATTATTGTAAAATACCATCTTCCATACATAGCCAAATCCTGTATTTCGTATTGGGTATACATAAAGGCTTGTACATAACCTGCTACGGCCCCGACGGCAATTCTTTTTTTTATAACAATAAAAATCATTAAGAAAAATAAGGCTATCATAATCAGGGCGGAAACAAAACTTGTAATTAATTGAAAGGCCAAACCTCTATGAGCAATTTTGATAAAACTTTTTAAGTATTCATCTCTTATGCTCAAATAAGTATTTTTAAAGTTTTTGGTAAAGCCGAATAAAAAATTATCCTTTGCTTTTTCACCTTCAAGTCCGTGCTTGATGTATGTAGCCATCTTCAGCCTCTTATCTTGAAGTTTTTCGGTTTCGGCCCACTGAACTCTTCCCGCCTTTTGCGAAATTAAAAATACAGGCAGGGTTGAAAAAATCATCAAAATCGGCAAAAGATAATCGATCGAAAACAAAACTGCAAACATGCTTATTAAATTTACAATGCGCTGAAAATTTAAAATGATATTAAAAACATAGTTTTGAGGTCTTACCTGTAATTGTTCTCTTACCATATCGACCTTTACTAGGTTTTCTCTTTTTTCAAAAAAAGAAAGATCGGTAAGGCCTGCCAGTTTTTCGGATAGACCAGTCATAATGGATGCAGAAAATTTTTCATTTATGAGGGCATTTAAGGTACCTTGAAGTTTTACGGCTAATTCGGAAGCTAGGGAGATAACAGCCCAAGCTGCCAAAAGCTTAAAAATCTTTCCAAAGGCGATTTCCGCTGAGCTTTGCAAAAGATCAGCAATTAAGTCTATAAGCTTCATCGAAATAAAAATTCTCAAAGACGGGAAAACACCCAAGGCAAGGGTAAGCATAATTACGGCACTTACCCTGAAAGGTGAGGCCTTAAAAAACAAAATAAAAGTTCGTATAAATTTAGACTTCATTCTATATCATTATTTTGCTTCAAAAAGGCAGGCTTCTTTTTTGAAGCTTGCCTTTTTTATTTAGGTTAAAGCTAAATTTCGTGAAA
Organism: Treponema sp. B152; assembly: GCF_024181665.1. Taxonomy (NCBI): domain Bacteria; kingdom Pseudomonadati; phylum Spirochaetota; class Spirochaetia; order Treponematales; family Treponemataceae; genus Treponema; species Treponema sp. B152. The sequence goes on along the minus strand of NZ_CP058668.1, from coordinate 2,707,249 downwards.
CTTTAAACCTATTCAATCTTAGAATAGATTGTTTTTAAAATTTCGGTCTTTAGCTTTTCACCTTCTTCGAGCATCTTATTGCACTCAGCCCTTGTTTTTTCGCAGAGGGATGCATCATCGATTCCGCCTAGATTTATCTTAACGTTTAATATAGCACCTTCCAAACCGGAGCGGGCATTAAGGGCTGCAACACCGGCATCGGAAGCGGCATTTTTGTTTCCGTGAAGGGCAACAATGGGTAAAAAGCGCAGCACATCCAAACAGGTCTTAGCTGTTTCAAGCGGAACCTGCATTGCCACGACAGTAGCATCGGACATAGCCTTGTTGCGCTTTGCCTTTTGCTCATCGGTGTCCTTGGGCAGCTTTAGAGCTTCCATAAAGGCGTTAAAGGCCTGAGTGTCTTCATCAATGATTTCGACCAATCGTTTTTGAGCCTTTTCTAATTTCGGGAGCTGAGCCTTAAATTCTTCTTGAGTTTTTTCGTCAAGAGAAGCAAAGGCTTTTTTTCCTGTTGTCAAGCGGATAACCATCTGACCGAGGGCCGAGGCTAGAGAACCTGCCAAGGCAGAAACGGAACCGCCTCCGGGGGCCGGAGAATCGCTGGCTGTTTCGTCAACAAAGGCACTTACCGTCATCTTTACTAATTCCATAAAATATCTCCTATTTATTCAAATTATTTTTTTCAAATTAATTAACTTCAAGTATTACAACTAAAAAAGTTAGATCTTGTAAACAAGCCTGCCATTTTCGGCAACAAGTTTTCCCTTTTTCCAAACCTGATCGACGGAATTTACGCCGAAGTGATAAACAAGGAAATCTATATTCGGGGCATCAAAGATAACAAGGTCAGCCTGCTTTCCTTCTCCGATGCTGCCTATAGTTTTTTCACGATCTATTGCATAAGCTGCATTTATTGTAACGCCGCGTAAAATTTGTGCAGGTAAAAGTTTCATCTTATAACAGGCTGCCCACATAGCCATTTGCAGGTTTTCTGTCGGGCTGCTTCCGGGGTTGTAATCGGTTGCAAGGGCGACCCTTACGCCTTCTTCAATCATCTTTTTTGCAGGTGCATAAATAGGCGACATCAAAAAGAAAGAAGTTGCAGGAAGAAGAACGGCAACAGTTCCCGATTTTGCAAGAGCCGTAATACCCTCGTCGGATATAGCCATCAAGTGCTCGGCTGAGTGAGCATTCATCTTTGCTGCAAGCTCCGCTCCCTTTAAAGGAATAATCTCATCGGCATGAAGTTTCAGCTTAAAACCTAAGCCTGCAGCGGCCTTCATTATTCTTTCGGTTTCTTCTACGGAAAAAATCTTGTCTTCACAAAAGGCATCGGAGAATTCCGCCAAGCCGCGTTTTTTAACCTCTGGCATAACCTCTTCTATCATAAACTTGATATAGCCTTCCTTGTTGTCCTTAAATTCGGGCGGGGTTGCATGAGCACCCATATAGGTTGAAACAATATCGATCGGATGGTTTTTATTCAGATAAGAATTTATTTCAAGACACTTAATTTCGGTTTCCATGTCGAGGCCGTAACCGCTTTTTGATTCGGCGGTGGTTGTACCGTGAACAAGCATTCGATCAAGGCTAGTCAAAGCTTTTTGCGTTAACTCTTCTTTTGAAGCGGCTCTGGTAGCTCTTACAGTGCTGAAAATACCGCCTCCGCTTGCATGGATTTCAAGATAAGTTTTTCCTGCAAGTTTCATTGCAAGCTCATGCTCGCGTGAACCGCCGTGCACCAAGTGGGTGTGTGCATCGACAAGCCCTGCCGTAATAGTCTTTCCCCGTGCATCTATTATTTTTTCGGCTTGGCTTTTTAAACTTTCGGGGGCTTCTCCCTTACCCACCTTTTGGATGAGACCGTCTTCTACAACGATGTAGCCGGCAAAGGCCTTATCAAAGTCTTCTCCTTTTTTTTCGGTAGAAGAAAAAATACTGTCGCTTATAAATAAAGTCATCTTGAATCCTCCATAAAAAATAAAATTAGTTTATAAAATATCTTAAAATATCTTTTAGGTTTAAGTTAACGGCATTGTTTATAAATTTAAAAATATCGTCTTCCTTAAATTTATTTAAGGTATTAAAAAAGGTGAGAGGATTTTTTAATTCGTTGATATTATTTAAACCTGCAGCCTCAAGAGAATAATCGGCAAGACCGCCGTAATTTTCGAATTTCCAATCTTCCGTCATACTAAAAAGAGCTCTACCCTTTTTATCGAAAAAAACGGAATAATTTTTTTTATCGTTAGGATTATACTTGTTTTTTAAATTGCCGTTCCATTTTAGCGGGAAACAATCCGCATCAAAACCTGCTTCCTTTACCTTCTCACGAATTGCTTTTTCGATACCATCGGAAACAACTATAATTTGAAATTGATCTTTTAAACCGGCGTTTTCAGAAGTCTTTTTATAATAAGAAGCTGCTTTTTTATAGGCTGCCGATTTTAAGGCATCGCTGTCATCCGCAAAAATCAGCCATGTTACGGTATAACCCCTTAAATCTTCATCTTTTATCTGTTTAATTATTTCGGTTTCTTTGGCTAAAGAATCCAAAAGTTCACATCCTGTAAGAATAAATACAAGAATAGTCATAAAAAAAACGGTTTTAATTTTTTTCATTTTTACCTCCGCAATTAGCGGAGATAGGATAGCATTAAAAAAAATGTTTTTCAATAGGGCTTTTGCAAATAGGCGGGCAATTACTGCGTCGTTACACAAAAGCGAATGCTCAACGTACAGCAAGTACGCCTCCGCTTCGCTTTTGTTAAACTCCTTGTACTTACCTCGCCTATTTGCAAAAGTGCTGTCAGTGCTGCGTTACTCCACAAAAACAGTCCTCAACGTACAGGAAGTACGCCTACGCTTTATTTTCGGCTATCTCCTTGCATCTACTCTGCCTATTTGCAAAAGTACTGTCAGTGCTGCGTTACTCCACAAAAAACAGTCCTCAACGTATACTCGATACGCATGCGTCCGCCACGGATGGCGGTGGGTTCAAATGCTTTGCACTTCTTCTTTGCTGAGGCCGGTAACTTCTGCTATATTCTCAATCGATAACCCTAAGCGGAATAAATTTCTTGCTGTTTCAAGTTTAGTTTGGTAGGCTCCTTGTTTAATGCCTTCTTTTCTGCCATTTATTTCTCCCTGCAAGATTCCCTCTTGATAACCCATATGTTTCCAAGAGGCTTTGTCATGTTCATATTTCATTCGGTTTTCATAGAGCCACTTCTCTTTTGGACTCATTTCCATTATGTTTATTGTTGTATTGGCTTTTGCCATCATTTCAGAGTTTTCTGCTAACATATTCCTCACCTCCCCATCATCAGTTTCAATAAATTTCAACCAACTGTAAAGTTTCTTTTTCTTTTCATCCTGCTCAATGTTTTCTTGTTGTTCTTTAATTTTGGCTAAGTTTAAAAAGTGGATCTCAAGCTCATCGGAAAGCCTGTCGTTTATGTGCTTTTCTACCACATTATACTCACTGTGAATAAGATTATTTAAATCAAAGCCTTCACCCACTATATTTATTGTAATACATCTGGGCAGTTTTGTATATACTTCGCCCGTTTTCAAGTTTTCCGTATACATTTTAGCCCAGTAAAAGATAGTACGCTGAACAAACTCGCTATTCCATCTGTTTTGAATTTCGATGTCGATAATTGTATTGTTTTTTAGGCGTAATTTCACATCTAAAACTCCTGTTTTGTCGCTTATTAAATCCTTATGGAGCTCCTTATCCAGAAGTTCCAAGTCTGCGATGTCTTCAGACGGAATGTCTAATATACATTCCAGTAAATCCTGAAGAACATCTTTGTTTTCTTCCACTCCGAAGACTCGTTTAAATGCATAGTCGTTGCGGAGGGTAACCTTAAATAGTCGCTTCATATAAAACTCCAATAAAATTATTTAAAAGAGAAAAATCCTCCCCTTTCATAATTATTGTATGAAGAGTTTGCAATAAATAGTAAAATTTTAAAAAATTAAATTTTATTTATTATTTATCCACAAAGATACAAAGCGTTGAATTTATGCTCCATTTCCGAATTTTCCTTAGCGTTCTTTACGGTTTCCTTTTAATTTAATCGGCTGTAAGAGCCTCACACCATTTTTGCATACAGATACCGAAGGCAACGCTTACGTTTATCGAGGCCTTTATTCCGTACATAGGAATTGTGATAACCCGTCCTTGGGCTTTTTTTACGGCTTCGGGGCTGACCCCCAGTTCTTCCGAGCCGATAACGACAATTCCTTTCTTGGGGAATTCAAACTTTGAAATATCGGTGCCGCCCGTTTCAAGTACAATCAGCGGAAGATCGGGAAGGCTCTCAAGATCGGCCCTCTCCCACGGGAGATACTCGGTACATCCCATCGCCGTTCTTTTAGCCTTGGGACTGTCAGGGGAAACACAATCATGAGACAAAAAAACTTTTTCAACTCCAAAAGATTCTGCTGTTCTAAAAATCGAACCTATGTTAAAAGGCGTCCGGATATCTTCGGCATAGACATAAACCCCTTCAAAAAAAGTCCGCCTGAAATTTGCAATTTCATCTGCAGAGGAGTTAGGCAAAATCAAGTCCCACTCGGCAGGTGTTGTATCAAGTTTTTTATAAAGCTCGTACCTGACAAAATTGATAATCTTTCTTTTATCTTCTTCTTGAGGGTCTTCAATCCAATTTTGAACTTTTAAGGCAGAGACAGAATCCAAATCGTCTAAAATAATTTTTAAAAGGGAACGCAGATAAAAGGCATCCAAGAATTCGTCTGCCTTATTTTGAACAAGTGCAGTTTCAGCCGATTCCAATATCCGCAATATTTTACGGCATCTTTGTTTTTGGGGTAAATTGTAAAGCTTGAAAATCTCAGGCATCTTAAAAGGCTTGTTTTATAATTTCAAAAATATCGTGATTTGCAAGCGGCCTTGGGCTATAGTTCATAAAACTTAAGCGGGCGGCATCTTCTGCAACAGGAACAAGAGATTCGATAGTTAAATCTATATCTTTTAAGCGTATAGGTAAATTAGCTTCAGCAAGCCTTCTTCTAATTTCCTCAACGCCGCGTTTTGCAACTTCGGCAGCATCTCCGCCTTCAAGCATGGTTTCACCCAACATTCTCGCTACGGCAACGGTCTTTGAAAGGCTTGAAGAAATCGCATCATTAATGACATGAGGAAGTAAAATCGTCGCAATAAGGGATTTTGAAATTCTATATCTTCCTCCCGCAGCAAGAGCTATAGCTGTTCCAAGTCCGGGTGCGGAAGCCGCAATTCCGATAGCGGAAAGACAAGCAGCTTGAGCCACAAGTTCTTCTCTGGGCATTCCGACAAGTTTTTCATGCTGAGGATCAAGGGAAATTAAAAATATCTCGACAGCCTTTCCCAAGATAGTTTCCGAAAAAAAGCTTCCCCTCGTCGAAACATAGGCTTCAAAGGTAGAACATAAACCTGCAAAAATCATTGAAGTCATTGCATTGGGCGCAAGACCTGCATATGTATTTGAATCAAAAATTACAAGGTCGCATAAATCTTCTTTTATCTTTAATAAATTTACTGTTCTATTTCTGGAATCTACAATAAAACTGGAATTCCCAAATAAAAACGGATCACAGCATGTCGTAGGAACTTGAATAAGAGGTAAGGACTCTGCCGTGATAGGTTCTCCTTCAATATATCTGTATACGGGTTTATCCTCATTATAAAGAGCGGCAATAGCCCTCCCTATGGCACATGCAGTCATATCTCCGCAGGCAATTACGCCTCTTATATGAGCACCTCTGGCTAATGAAAGAGCTCTTTCTATAACCTCAGAATCGGCTGTCTGCTCAAAACCGTTAAACACAAAAAGGGAGATATTTTTTTCTTCAAGAGATTTTCGGACCTTATCGACTAAACCCATATCTTCAAAAAAAGGATCAACCACAAACATAAAATTATTTCCGAATTTTACGACTTCTTCACCGATACGGGCAAGAGAATAGTTACCTAAAATAACCTTTGATGAAAGTTTAAATACAAAATCTGCCATCTTTTCAAATTCCTCTACAGAATAAATTTTCGGCATATTTTTTTTAAACTTGAATTTTAATTGCTGCCTTGCAAAATATAGCATTTTTGTTTATAATGACAGAAAACCCTAGGTCATTATGGAGGGGACTATGACTACAGGTACTATAGTTACTTTAATGCGTGAAGGTATAGGTATCATACTGATGCTTTCCGCACCCATCTTAGTTGCAGCTCTTTTAGTAGGCTTAATTGTTGCAATCTTTCAGGCGACTACCTCTATACAAGAACAGACGCTGACCTTTGTTCCTAAAATTTTAACTATTTTAGGAATGATTGCGCTTCTGGCAACTTGGATGATTACGGTGTTAAGGGAATATTTTGTTTCTTTAATGAATTTAATTCCGCAGCTGGTAAGATAAGGGCATTCTATAAATAAATGCAGCCCTTCGATTTTATCCTAAATAAAGAACCCATTTTTTTACTCGCAGCTGTACGCATTTTTGCCATATTAATGACATCTCCCCTAATGTCTATGCGCAATGTTTCACGAATTGCAAAGGTTGCTCTTGCGGGCTTAACTGCATTTATGGTAACCCCCTATGCCTATCCCAACTTCGGAAATCTAAATGCCTTCAGTCTTGAGTATCTTCTTTTACTTCTTGGAGAAGGGCTTATCGGTGTTTTAACCGGTTTTTTTATAAGCATTTTATTTTCTACATTCAGCACGGCAGGACAGTTTTTTTCGTTCCAGATGGGCTTCGGTGCATCGGGAGTTTTTGATGCCCTAGCTCAAGTTGAAAACCCCCTCGTGGGTCAATATTTTAACTTTATTGCAGTCCTTATCTTTTTACGCATAAACGGTTTCCAACGTCTTTTTTTAGGCGGAATAATGAAGAGCATTGAGCATGTAAACTGCTTTTTGTTTTTAGAAAGGCAGGAGGAGCTTTCGACCTATCTTTTAGGAGCGATTGGAAATCTTTTTTTAAACGCAATGATAATTGCACTACCGGTCATGGGAACCCTAATCTTAATTCACATAACAATGGGACTTTTAACAAAGGCTGCCCCTCAGATGAACCTTTTATCGGAAGGCTTTCCCATTACTATTTTAACAGCCTTTTTTATTTTAGCCCTTGCTCTGCCTTTTTTTATAAACACCTTTGAAATTATTTTGGAAAAAGGCTTTTCGGATTTTTGGCGGCTTTTAGACAGTTTAGGGGGTACTAAATGATATCGGGAAAATCGCCCCTCCTTTACCGAAAATATTTTTCTCAAGAAGATCTCCTCCTCAATAAAACGATAGGCTTGCAGTGGTTCGCTGCCGAAGATGAGGGCAGAACGGAAGACCCGACCGAATATAAGATACGCAAGGCCAGGGAAGAAGGAAGGGTTGCAAAAAGTCAGGACTTAAATGCTGCAATGGTTGTGCTGCTTCCCGTAATCAGCCTTATCATAATGGGGCCCTATATATTTAAATCTTTAATGCAGGTCATCGCCTTCTTTTTTGAACGCTGCACAACAGAAGATGTTGTAAACGGAACTTGGTTCAGGATTTTTGTTTTATATTTTTTTAAAACGGTTTTCCCGATAACGGGGGTAGCCTTAATTTCGGGAGTTTTAGGAAACATTATTCAAAACAGAGGCTTTTTATTTTCGACAAAACCTATTCAGCCCGATTTTAAAAGAGTTACTCCCAATTTTGCAAGGTTCTTTAAAAGAGCTCTATTTTCTGCTGAAGGGCTTTTTAATTTAGCCAAATCGCTTTTTAAGGTTGTCATTATAGGTTTTATAGGATATCTTGTTATAAAAAACAATATCACAAAGATGATAGCCCTGCTTCAATCCGATTTTCCCAATTCGATAATTTTTATAGCAAAAACAGCTGCACAAATATTGGTGTATGCTGCGATCGCATTGGTTCTTTTAAGTATTCCCGACTACTTTTTTCAAAAACGTCAGTTTTCGGAATCTTTAAAAATGTCAAAAACGGAAGTAACCGATGAATACAAAGAATTGGAAGGCGACCCGATGGTAAAGGCCCAAATAAACAGGCAGATGCAGGCAATCTTGCAAAAAACCGGTATAAAAAACGTTCCGGACGCCGATGTTGTTATTACAAACCCTACCCATTATGCTGTTGCTCTTCAATGGAAACAAGGCGTCATGCCTGCTCCTATGGTTATATCGAAGGGAGTTGATGCAACAGCCCAAAACATAAAAAGAATTGCCCGGGAAAACAATATTCCTACGATTGAAAATGTTCCCCTAGCCCGAGCCCTTTACGCTAACGTAGATTTAGGACAGATAATTCCAAGCGAGTATTATAAATCGCTTTCGATTATTTTCTTAAAAATTTACTCGATGAAAGAAAAAGAAATGTTAAGGAAAAGATGGAGGTAAAACGATAAATGGCCGAAAACAGATTTTTTAAAGAAGTACCGAATGCCTTGGTAGCTATTGGAGCTATCATGGTAATATTTGTGATTATTATTCCTCTGCCTACAGCTCTTTTAGACTTTTTTATGGCACTGAATCTTATATTCAGTTTGATAATATTACTCATAGTTTTATTTGTAGATAAGCCTACGGAGTTTACGGTTTTTCCTTCATTGCTTTTAGTCTCCACCATATTCGGCCTTGCCCTAAACGTTTCGTCTACAAGGCTTATTCTAACATATGGAGAAAAATTTAACGGAAAGATGATCGCAGCCTTCAGTCAATTTGTTATCGGCTCTACAGGAAATCAAGGTTTGGTAATAGGCTTTGTAGTTTTTATTATCTTGATTGCCGTTCAAGCCTTTGTAATCACAAAGGGTGCAACAAGAATTGCCGAAGTTGCAGCCCGTTTTGCCTTAGATTTCAATAATACCAGAAGTATGTCTATAGAAGCAGAGTACAATGCAGGCGTTATCACTGAAGCCGAAGCCCGAAAGAAAAAGGAAGAATTACAAAGGTCTACGGATTTTTACGGAGCTATGGACGGTGCGAGTAAATTCGTTTCGGGAAACGTAAAAATAGGAATCTTTATAACGGTTTTAAATATTGTAGCCGGCTTAATCGTCGGTATAGTATTTAGACAAGAAGAATTCACTAAAGCGATGCAGATGTACACAAGGTTTACAATAGGAGACGGACTTTTAGCTCAGCTTCCTTCTCTTTTTATATCGGTTGCAACAGGTCTTGTAGTAACCCGCTCAGCTTCAACAGGCTCTTTCGGAAAAGACATCACGGACCAGTTTGCACGCAATTCGACTGTTTATTACATAGCAGCTATCACCTTGACTGTGATGGCAGTTTTACCCGGCTTCCCGTCAATAATCTTAATTATAATTGCTTTAAGCCTTGCCTTTTTAGGCTGGAGGCTGCAGACAACAAAGGTAACAAGGGCTCAAAAAGAACAGGCGGCTAAAGAAGCCCAAGCCGCATCGGAAAAAGCGGCAAAAACCGAAACCGACGATACCAAGGCTGTAAGCCCATATGACGATCTATCCTTGCAATTCGGATACGGCCTTATTCCCTTGGTCGATGAAAAAAGAGGCTCAGACCTCGTTCCGCGAGTTAAACGCATAAGAAAAGAAATAGCCCTCGAAACCGGTCTTGTAATGCCGGTTATCAGAATGATGGATGCCATGAACCTTCCTCCCGATGAATATTGTATTACAATACAGGGAGCCGAGGTAGCAAGATCAAAGATAAGAATGGGAGCATACCTCGCAGTAAACCCTGGAAATGTTCAAGATGAAATCCCCGGCGAACCAACCTTAGATCCGGCCTTCGGTCTTCCGGCTATTTGGATTTCCGAATCAAACCAAGCAGCCGCAGAAAGGGCAGGATATACGGTTATAGATCCGCCTTCCATAATAGCAACTCATTTAACGCAGGTTATAAAAACACATGCGGATGACATCCTTTCAAGACAGATGGTAAGCAACATCTTGGATTCCGCAAAAAAATTAAACCCAATCGTCGTCGAAGAAATTCAGTCAAACGATAAGCTGACATTGGGAGACTTGCAAACGGTCTTTAAGTGTCTCCTTAGGGAAAATGTTTCCATACGCAATACCACGGCCATTCTTGAAACCATATCAGACTATAGGCGCATAACAGGGGACATGTATCTAATAGCCGAAAAAGTCAGACAAAGGTTAGGCAGACAAATTGTTCAGCAATATCTGGGAGAAGACAAGGCCTTGAGGGCCTTTATGGTAGATTCAGCCTTTTTCCAAACCGTTTTGGCAAGCCGCATAGATACCCTGACCGGCCCTCAACCTGCAATAGATACTGAATCGAAAAAGGCATGGCTTAGAGCCGTTCAAAACGCATACAACAACTTTAATGCACAATTTGTAGGCATCGCAGTTATTCTCGTTCCCGAAGAAGGCAGACTTTTGATAAAACGGCTTCTTGAATATGAAATGCCCATGGTTCCGGTCTTATCCGTCCCTGAGATTCCAAAGGATGTTTCGGTCATCGGTATGGGAAACATCACCCCTGAAATTCAATAAGTGAAAATATTGACTTTTTTCTTAAATAATAGTAGAATGAGCCTATGATATTTCCATTAAAAGAACTCATCGAGTTTGATGACAATATTTACGAGATTACATGTGCATCGACAAGAAGGGCCTATCAGCTGGCTAAAATCCAAGATCCCAATGTCGAAAAAAGCGGAGACAAGGTTGTTTCAGCCGGAGCAAAGCAAATTTTTACCGGTGAAGTAAACTATCAGATAGAGCGTCACCCCGAATTCAACTAAAATTTCTGCTTCAAACGTTTGCGTGGTTCCAGTATTGATTTTTTTCGGAGCGACGGCTTCGGGAAAAACAAGCTTAGCTTCCGAAATATTTTCTTATAAACATTCAAAAGATTTCTCAAAAGAAGGCGGAATCTCGGCTCTTTCAGCTTGTGCAGAAATTATAAGCGCCGACTCGGTTCAGGTGTATAAGCATATGCATATCGGCTCGGCTTCTCCTTCCAAAGAAGAATTGGATGATCTGCCACATCATTTAATCGCCATAAAAGACCCTTCCGAAGAATTTTCGGCAGCCGATTTTGTAAAAGAAGCCGATAAACTTTGCCCCGAAATATATAGGCGGGGAAAACTTCCGGTCTTGATGGGAGGCACGGCTTTTTTCTTAAAGAATTTTCTATACGGCCTTCCCGTTACGCCTACAGCCGACCCTAAAATCCGCGAGCATTTTCAAAAACGAGCAAAGGAAGAAGGAGCCGGCATTCTTTTGGAAGAGCTAAAAAAAATAGACCCCGAGACGGCAGAGAGGCTCCATGTTCATGACGAATACAGAATAATAAGAGCTCACGAAGTTTTTGCCGCTTCAGGGAAGCCTTTAAGCTCTTTTGCCCTCCCCGAAAACCCAAGAGAAAAATACGAGTTTTTTATCTTAAGCATCGAAAGAACCCGCTCCCTTTTATACGAAAGAATCGAAAAGAGGGTCGATGCTATGTTTGCCAAGGGCCTATATGATGAAGTAAAAAAGCTTTATGAGATGGGCTATACAAGCGAAAGCCCCGGACTTAAAGCCATAGGTTACAGGGAATTTTTCGATGAAAATAAGCGTTTAAAACCGGAATCGGACTTGGAGGAAGTCTCGGCCATTATAAAACGAAATACCAAGCACTATGCCAAGCGTCAAGAAACCTTTTTTAAAACAATCCCCGATGTTCACCGCTATTTTATAGAAGATGAAGCTGAAATATCAAGGCTTTATAAGGACGTTTGCGGGTTTTATGAAAAACTATTAAAATGATTATGAGTGCTAAAAAAGTGGAATGATTTATTTGACAAGGCTATTATTTATAACTTATTATGCCCCTTAAATTATAACAAAAAATGACTTTTTTGCACTTGCCTTTTAGCCTATTACAAACACCCAAAACTGGCTTTTTTTGAGCCACATTAAAGCAAAATAATCATCTACCGATATAAGAGCTAGGGTTAAATAAATATGAAAAAACATTTTATAATTTTATTCTTTAGTTTAATAATAATTTCGGCATATACTGCCGAAACTTGGTTATCAGCTGAATATCAATATGGTTTTTCTTTTTTAAAAGGAGAAGATTTGAGCTATGAAAGCCATCCTGATGAAAAGGCGTTTAGAGTTAGTGGCCATGGTTTTAATATCAAAACATATGTTTTTTGGAACAACCAAAACATAGGATTATTTATTAAAACAAGTTTAGATTTACCATATTTTTATAATACTTATAATCAAAATTACTATCGACACTATATTGGTATTCCTTTATCATTTGGAACTGGTGTAGGGTTTCGTCATGTTTTATCAGAAAAATCTAATATTCATTATGCTGTAGGACTTGATCTTAATTTTAATTTATTTTTTACAAAACTTAAAGATTCAAATTTTCCAAAATTTAATACAAAAATATATTCACATCAAGTTACTTTTCGTTTAATCTCAGATATAGGATATAAATATAATATCAATAACAATATATACCTTAATACTGGAGCTAATTTAAATTTTGCTTTCGCAAAACATATTAAGCAATCTAGCAAATCAGATTTAAATAATAATATAACCTCAAAATGGGCTAAAGGATTCTTTTCTTTTGAGTTTTTGCCATACTTTGGAATAGGTTTTATTATTAACTCAAGGTAGTAATTTCTTGCAGTCCATCCTTTGTTTTTATTTTAAAAACTGAAGCAAACTGTGTATTTATTGGGACTAACATTATATTTCTTACCCTCTTATGAAAAATTCTAAGAGGGGATGGAAAAACTGTTTCAGCCGGAGTATAAGCCTTGCCGTTGGTTCCCGCAATTCTCATCCCGCTACCTATATATGGGTGTTCATAAACGGATACAGAGTCTACACTAAATGTTCCATTTTTAAGCAATTTAAATCCTGGTTCGTTTAGATTATTAAGGATATATTCCATTATTTGTTGAAAATAATTATTTTGAGAGATAAAATCACCTCCATATCTTCTACTTTATGCAAGCTCCAATTCACAATCGGTATATCTTCATAAGTCTCTTCTTTTAAAAATTGCAATTTTATTTATTAAAGATGTTCTCATAGAGATGAAAAACTTGGGTAAAACTTATTGAACGTCTCTTTCCTCACCTTCAGCTTCTTCTTTGGAGGTAGGCGTTTTTTCCTTTATTGGCTTAGGCTGTTTCTTTTTTATAGCAAAACGCCTCGGTTTTTTCTTATAGCTCATTACATAAAAAATAAAGCTTAAAATAAGACCGCAAACAATGGTTACTCCGATCACTATGGGGGAGAGTACAACATTTTTTATAACATAAAAAAAATCGGGCGAATTCATATTTCTTTTATCGGAAAAACTTATAAAAACTTTTAGAAGCTTCTCTCTTTGCAGCTTGTCAAAATGGGAGATTCTTAACCTTATCAATAAACCGTTCCCCTTATTTTATTTGCATTTTTAAGGGAAAGTTTAAATGTTTATGGGAATTACTTTAATCTATAATAGCAAATGTTTTTTCCGGAGCCTTCTCTTTTCAATTCACCGGCTGATACTAATTTTCGGAGTCCACCCTCGATAGAACTTATACTCAGAGAAGGACAAAGCTCACGAATATCCTGCTTAGTAAATCGGCCAATCTTATTTAGAGCGGCACGTCTTACAGTTTCAAGAGCAGGAAGTTTTATTTCTACTAAAGCGAAGCGGTCTGCAAAATCTCTATAGGCCGCAAGAACCGTTCCAAGCAAGTATTTGATAAAAGGAACAACATCTTCTTCGCCTTCATGCCAACCAATCTGAGCTCTACCAAGTGCGTCATAATATAAATCCTTGTTTTTTGCAATTTTTGCTTCCAAAGAGATATATTTTCCTACATAAAAGCCGTTTCTGTATAACAGAAGAGTTGTCAGCAGCCGGCTCATTCTTCCGTTACCATCGTTAAAAGGATGTATGCAGAGAAAATCATGAATAAAAACAGGAATTGCTATTAAGGGCTCCACTTCCATATTTCCAATTACTCGGTTATATTCTTCACAAATTTTATCCAACGCCTCCGGTGTCTCAAAGGGAGCAAGCGGCGTAAATAATGTTTCCGCATGATTATCCGAGTATGTAACAGTGATATAATTCTGTACACTTTTTATTCTGCCTGCCATTGGATTGTTCATATGACTATACAGAATCTTATGGAGCTGCAGAATATAGTTTTGGGAAAGAGGAATCACATCAAAACTTTCGTGAATTATATTTAATACATCACGGTAACCCGCAATTTCTTGCTCATCACGATTTTTAGGTGTTGTTTTCTCTTTTACCAACTGCTTGATACGAGTACTTGTTGTTACAATACCTTCAATTGCATTCGATGCCTCTGTACTTTGTATCTTTGCAATCTCGACCAGTTTCTCTAATTCTTCAGGACGTTGTTTCAAGTACATTTCCTGTTTTCCGGCTTCTTTATATATTGCAGCAATCAGACCAAGGGTGCCGGAATCCCACTTTTGATTTTTGATTTCAGAATAATTAAATGGTCTCATTGTTTTGCCTCCGATATTTTCCCTTAAATTATAGCAGAAAATAAGGGTAAATTCAAGTCAATTTAGATATTCATTCTTGTAACTGTTATATTCTTCAACCGCCGGATAAAGGCTTTTATTTTGCAATTAAAAAGAAATTTGAAAAAAAACTAAAAAAAACTTGACTTTTACTCAAAAGAGGCTTAGAATGTATTCATGGAATTTAAAGATGCATTGAAACCCGATTCTGTAGATTTAAAGGATGTTATAACTCCTGAAACCATTAATCTGCACTTAAAAGGGACTACAAAAGAAGCTATTATTGATGAGTTACTTGATACGCTTGTAAAAGCCGGAAAAGTAAAGGATAGGGTTGCTACAAAGGCTTGCGTTTTAGATAGAGAACGCAAGATGTCTACAGGTATGAAGCATGGCATAGCCATACCTCATGGAAAGACGGACTCTGTAAGTGATCTCGTTGCCTGTATAGGCATTGCAGATAATCCGGTAGACTTCGATTCTTTGGATCAAGAACCGGCCAGAATATTTATTATGACTCTTTCCCCTCTGGATAAGACAGGGCCCCACTTGCAGTTCCTTGCACAGATAAGTTTATTATTCAAAAGTGCAGAAAAAAGAGAAGAACTTCTAAGGGCTACAAACGAACAAGCCGTCATCAAGCTTTTAATGGAAAGCGACGAAGAGTAACAGGTTAAAAAGCTTTGAATAATGGTCTATGCCGGACTTGGTACAGACCGTTATTTTTTGCTCAACTTATTTTTTGCTCCATGAACCGCTGTACCGGTTGACAAATTAGCAAATTTAACACATATTATTAACATGGCCCATAAAAAAGAGAGTTTTTTCCAAAAAATAATAGGTTTATTTATGTCCTCAGAGAGTCCCGAGGCCGTCAAAAGACGTAAATTAAAGGATATTGCAAAAACCATAGGAAAAACCAGATACAGTAAATGGTATAAATCTAGTTCTCAAGAGGTATTACCCCAAGCGGCACAATTTTTTTACAGCATTTATAAGGTCGTAGGCCCGGCCCGGCCCCTTTTAGCAGGAGCAGCTTCTTCAAAGGTTTTAAAAAACGTTACTGTAGAGAATTCTCTTTCAGACAAACAAAGAAAGTTAATTGAAAATTTATCCGAAGAATCAATAATAGAACAATCAAAAAATACAAATGCCGAGGTCCTCGCAGAAAAGGTAAAAAAGGAATTAAAAACCTTTATAGGTGAACTTGATTCCAATCAAATACAAAAAATAGATCTAAGTTACCAACATCTTGATGCCTTTATTCAGTTTGTCCTTTTCGATTATTATTTTTTACTTCGAAAATTCGATTCCAACTTTATTGAAAATAATTTCAACTATACCCCCAACTTTCAGGCAATAAGGGGAGAATATATTTCCGAAGACTTAAAAGATTTTGCATCGGTTTTTTATCAGTTAAGTTTCGATACCGACTGGAATCTTATCTTCGATATAATAAAGACCTATAAAAACATTCAACCGGTTCATGCAGGCCAATGGAAAAAACTTTTAGGAGCTTTAGGCGACCTTCGCCGCTCACGGGCTCTCGAATATATTATCCAACATATTACCGAGGATATAATTTACACGGTTGAAACTACCCCATTTACCGAAAAAGTAACCGATACCTACGTATCACAAATTAAAACAAACACCCAAAACGTTATCCATAAACTCATCGAAGAGCAAAGATCATCAAAGGTTGCGGTTTTAATAAACAAAATATTCGGGGAGCAAGTCATCTCCGGCATGAAAAACTACGTCATCGATGCAAACCGAGCTTTTACAAGAAGAGGATTATCGGGATATATCTATGCCGAAGAAATGAGTTATCTAAAATCTTTTTTAATAGAATATGTAAAAACGGATATACGGGCTCTGTGCGACCTATTTTTAGTACGGGGAAATTGGGGAGGCTTTGCCGGCACTACAGCAGATTTCTCCAATAGTTTTCATGCAATAATGCAAGTAACTTCCAAAACAATAGAGTTTGATGATAAACTTTCCGAGGTCTCCGATATAGGAGTAAAGTTCCGAACCCTTCTTTCCAGAATGGAAAGAGAAAAGGAAGCAGGACGCCAGGCCGCAAAACTTCTAAATGATGTAAACGAAACAGCCCTTAAGCTTATAAATATTTCACTAAAACATATAATAGTGATTGGCAATAACTTTAAGACAATCATAGCCGATTATGACAAACCCCGCCGTGAATTAATTCAAAACTGGAAAGAAATTGAACAAAATTCGGAAAGGCCTGTAAGAGAATGGCTTGTCGAAGCCTACAAAAAAATCTACGATTTTACCATGCTAATGCAGCTTTTTATAAAAAAAGAATAAAAAGCTGCATTACAAAATATCTCCCTATATTTAGTTTATATCATTATAGTGGGCTGGCCTGTAGCATCCAGTGCATCACGCCACAAAGAACTTTCAGGGTTAACATATTTCCTTTCCGAAACAACTTGTTCAATCGGCAGATGCACAAATTTATTGTTTACAAGCCCTATAAGGGTGCGGGTCTTCCCTGCCATAGCAGCATGAACCGCATTGTTTCCTAAGCGTTCGCAATAAACCGAGTCAATGGGAGCAGCAATTGAAGATCTAATCTGATAACTGGGATCAATGTATTTTAAGTTTATGTGCATCCCGATCTTATCAAAATACTCGGTTATTTCTTTTTTCAAAAACAAACCTATATCCGCAAGTTTTTTGTTTCCTGAGGCATCCGTTTCTTCTTCAATATTCATTAAATGCTGACCGGCGCCTTCGGCTGCAACAATGAGGGCATAACCATTTTCAATAAGCTTTTTTTCCAAAAGCTTTAAAAAACCGTTTTCGCCGCCCAATTCAAAGCGGACTTCGGGTATAAGAACAAAGTGCGCCTCATGACAGGCAATAGCCGTATGGGTTGCGATAAAGCCCGACTCCCTTCCCATGAGCTTTACCAAGCCTATACCGTTGATTTGAGAACTGGCCTCCATATTGGCCGCTGCAACAGATTCGGTAGCCTTTGCAATAGCCGTATCGAATCCGAAAGACTTTTGTATAAAAGAAAGATCATTATCTATCGTTTTGGGAATA
Source organism: Treponema sp. B152 (assembly GCF_024181665.1). Taxonomy (NCBI): domain Bacteria; kingdom Pseudomonadati; phylum Spirochaetota; class Spirochaetia; order Treponematales; family Treponemataceae; genus Treponema; species Treponema sp. B152. Next base: position 2,689,639 of record NZ_CP058668.1, on the reverse strand, counting down.
CCTATTACAGAAATTTTTAATTTACGTCTTTCAATTTCTCTTGAAACTTCGAGAGCTCCTTTTTGCGTACCGTCACCGCCGATAAAAAATACCATATTGATATTCATCTGCTCGATTCCGTCTACTATTTCGGTGACCCTTGTACCTCCGCCTCGCGAAGTGCCCAAAAAAGAACCTCCCGTTTTATGGATTCCGTTTACTGCTTCAGGAGTCAATGGAACGGGAGAAAACCCATATTCGGAAATAAATCCCTTATATCCGAATTTTATACCGCTGATTCGGCGGACTCCGTACCTTGTCCAAAGACAGCGTACTATAGCCCTTATAACATCATTTATACCGGGGCATAAACCTCCGCAGGTAGCAATTGCAGCATGTACATAGTTAGGGCTAAAGTAAATCTTTTGACGAGGCCCGGCCTTTTCGATAATGTCGGCGTGAGTTAAAGGCTCTCCTGTTTCACCCAAGGAGGCATCCAAATTATATCTTATAAATTCGTTATCGGTAACATAGTTTGCAATCAGATCTCCGTGTGTCTCCGACAGCATAATAGGAGACTGTATTTTACATTCTCCCAATGAAGGAATGGAAAAGTCCGTTTTTTTCATAATAACCTCCTAACTCCCGTTCAATGAATTATTTAATTTTTCTCTTTAAAAGAAAAATCGTTTCTTGCGTCAATTTATCGCCTTCTTTTATGTCCATTCTTTTAAACATACCTTGAGGAACTTCAAGAGCATAGCGTACGGAATAAGTACTTTCGACTGTTTCCAAACTATAAGGCGTCATATCGTATATTTCTTTAATTATACCGGAGCTGTCAATAAAAGCAATTGAAAGAGGGTGAGGCGTGTTCTTCATCCAAAATCTTAACTTAGTATCTTCCTTATACAAAAAAATCATTCCCGTACCTTCAGGGATAAGCTTCCGCTCCATAAAGCCCCTTTGCTGCTGGGCAGGAGTGATTGCAAGTTCCACACTTATTTTTTCGATATTTTTCTTAACGGATTCTTCGGTTTTTGCTTCTTTATTTGTTTCTTCTGTCTCTTCTCTTGAGATTTTTTCTATAAAGATATCTTCAGTTTCCATTTTATTTTGAGAAGAGCACGAAGCAAAAAAACAAAGCATTAAAAATACTATTATAACCTTTTTAAAAATCATTTATAAATTCCTCTCGCAAAATATCACTGTAGGCCTTATCGGTTTGACTTTTTTCCAAAAGCTCATTAAATACCTTTAAATCAATATACTTTATTGCCAGAGGGCGCTCTAAAATCATTGAAACGGTTTCGTTTTTCCAAATAGCCCTTTTTGGGTCTATACTTAAAGGCTCTCCGTATTTTGAAGTCAGAGCAGAATACATCGAATAATAATCTATCTTGTCGGTATCCATCTGGATAATAATAATATATAGGTTGTCTTCATAAAACTGGAACCAAGCCCTTTTAATATTGCTTGAGCCCCTTGTTTCAATAAGGCTTCGGTTTTTACCGGGTAAAAGCGAAATATCCCTTTCTCCCCGATATCCGAATATAGGGTCTTTTAAAAGGGCTTCTTTAACAGCATCCATATTCATTCCGAGGCTTATTTCTCTATATCCGGCAGGAAGTTCAGCAAACTCAGGCTTCTCTTCTTTTTTTTCGGTTTCAGTTTTTTTAAGAATTTCTTTATTGGACTCTGCTTCTTCGGAAAAAGCAAAGCCTATCAGAATAAAGACTATACAAAAAAATAATTTTTTCATAATGCGTTTCCGTTCTACCAATATCCGCCGCTCTTTGCACGGGCATTTATACGGGATTTTTCAATTTCCTGCATCTTCTTAAAGTAGGCGGCCTGCTTTGAAAGCTCCAACTCGTCCGTTATGGAAATTTTAGATCCGTCACATCTTACTATCGGTTGTTTTAAAAATTTTGTAACGGCCTCGGATACTTCTTCTTTGGGTATGCCGCACATATTTGCCAACTCGACGGGGCCGAAGTTAAAGGTATGGTACTTGCCCTTTACCGGTTTAATTCTGGATTTTTCAAGCTGAATAGCAAGCATATCATACATTTTTTCGACATGGTCTTTGATAAGGGTATTGGCAAGCTGCTTGTACATTGCCCAAATTCTATCTGCAAAGGTAGTTGTAAGACGGGCAATCAGCTGCGGTTGAGTTGAGACCATTTGATTAAAGTTTTGGCGGTTTACAGCTAAAAGCTGACATCCTTCTTCGGTAACAATAGCACTTGCAGAACGTGGTTTATTTTCCAAAAGGGCCATTTCGCCGAACATATCGCCTTCTTTTAATACAGCCAACAGAACTTCATTATTATCAAGAATCTTTGTTATTTTTACATGACCTTTTTGAATAATATAGAGCTCGGTTCCGGATTGACACTCACAGAAAATCATGTGTTCTTTATCGTAGAGCCTTATCATTTGGTTTGTAGGAGGTTCAAGAACTTCCATAGGGATTTTTACCCCCATAGCCTTGATAGCCATAACCCTTTTTTGAGCTGCGTCGGCAAATTCACCCTTGGGCTGAGCCTTTAAATAATGATAATATGCATAAAGGGCCAAATCAAATTTGGACATCCTCAAATAATATTCACCGATTGTAAAAAGATGGGAAATGCCGGTTACAACATTCCGTTTTAAAGTAATGCGGGTTAGGGCCTCATCCAAATAACGCATCTTTTTTGAAAAAGAATAAATTATCTTCATTGCAACGGAAGTATTCTTTTCAATCAGATGTGGGAACTGACCATATGGAACTGAAATTAAAAGCGCATCGGTCAAAGCAATAGCCGTTTCGATTTGGGTATGCCCGGACATACAGGAAACAACACCTAAAAAATCTCCCGGCCCCAGAACATTGCCGCCTTCTTCAGCAACTACCTCATCTTCCTTTGCGACTTGCACCTTTCCGCTTTGTATAATATAAAAATGATCGGTATCCGACTTTCCTTCTATGAGAATATATGAGCCTTTTTTAAAATTCAAAAATGACAGCTGTAACAAGTTTTAACCTCTCATACTTTGTGCATTGATAAATAGAAACATTGCACATTTATAGTATATTTTGAAAAAGTCGAATTGTCAACCTACTTACCTAAAATACTTTATTAATTATTTTCTTCCGATTGTATTTTTACACCTTTTTTGATAGAATAGGCAAATGAGCACCTTTAAAAAAATTACCGATTTTATTGAATCCAAAACAAACGATATTATAGGATTGGAAAGGCTTTTAACCTCCATTCCTGCCATGGCTCCGGAATCCGATGGGGACGGAGAATTAAAAAAATGTGAAGCCCTGGAAAAATATTTAAAAGAAGCGGGTTTTAGCAATTTTGAACGCTTAGATGCCCCTGATGAGAGGGTTTCTTCAAAAATACGCCCTAATCTGATTGTTACCATTCCCGGAAAAAACGATAAGGAAAGGCTCTGGATTATGAGCCATCTGGATGTTGTTCCGCCCGGAGACCTGTCCAAGTGGGAAAGCGATCCTTGGACTGTAATCGAAAAGGACGGAAAACTTATAGGCCGCGGAGTTGAAGACAATCAGCAGGGCCTTGTTTCTTCGGTTTTTGCAGCCATGGCCTTTATTAAGTTGGGAATCACCCCGGAACATACTATTAAGCTTTTATTTGTGGCCGATGAAGAAGTCGGCTCCCAATACGGTATAATTTACCTCCTCAATAAGCACAATCTTTTTACAAACGATGATTTGATTCTTGTACCAGATGGAGGCGATCCTAAGGGAGAAACGATAGAAATAGCCGAAAAAACCGGCCTTTGGCTAAAGGTTATTACGAAGGGCGTCCAAACCCATGCTTCAATGCCTAACACGGGCAAAAACGCCTTTGTTGCAGCCTGCGACCTTGCCCTCCGCTTAAACGACTTGGAAAATCATTTTAACAAAAAAGACGATTTATTTTCGCCTAATTATTCAACCTTCCAACCGACTAAAAAAGAAGCCAATGTACCGAATGTAAACACAATTCCGGGAGATGACGTTTTTTATGTAGACTGCCGCATTCTTCCTTCTTACGATATAAACGAAGTCTTAAAAGAAATGCAAAAAAGAGCTTCAGAGGTTGAAAAAAAGTACGGAGTGGGTATCAGGTTTGAATATGATGAGCCTGAGGCTTCCCCTGCAACACCTAAGGATGCGAAGATTGTAAGCCTTCTTTCATCTGCCGTAAAAAAGGTAAAAGGAATTGAAACCTCTACGATAGGAATAGGAGGCGGAACGGTCGCTGCCTGTCTGCGCTCTAAGGGCTTTAATGCCGTTGTTTGGAGCTCCCTTGATGACAGCTGCCATCAGCCCAACGAATATGCTTTTATAAAGAATATCATAAGCGACGCAAAGGTTATGGCAGCTATGATGTTCGGTGTCGAAAATATTTAAAGAGCAAAAACTTAAAATATGAGCGAAAAAAATTGGAGGGAATTTTCGGCCGCTGAAACAGCAGATTTTGAGCAGCCCGTCTTAATTTCCTCCGCTTTTCAAAAACTGATAGAAGAAGCAGAGCCCGAAGACTCAAAGGCCCTCCGCCTCCAAGTTGAGCCTTCAGCCTGCGAAAAAACCGTATGCTCTTACGAAACTGCCGACCCTCTCGGCGAGAAAAAATACTGCATCACCCCCTATCTTGTTCATCAATACGAAAACAGGGTACTTCTTATAACGACAGGAAAATGCCTTTCATATTGCCGTTATTGCTTTAGACGGGGTCTAACCGCCAGATCTCAAAGCTATATTGGAGACAGAGAATTAAAAGAAGTTACGGACTACATCAAAAGCAAGCCTCAGGTTACGGAAATCCTTGTTTCAGGCGGAGACCCTTTAAGCGGAGGTTTTAAAAAGCTTGAAAAGGTTTTGGACGGCCTGAGAACAATAAAGGAAGACCTTTTGATAAGACTGTGCACGAGGGCTCCGATATTTGCACCCGAACTTTTTACTGAAGAACTTTTGAACCTGTTAAAAAAAACAAAACCCCTATGGCTTATTCCTCATATAAACCATCCCGCAGAGCTTGGAGCAGAGCAAACAAATGCCTTAAATGCCTGCATTGAAGCCGGTATACCCATTCAAAGCCAAACGGTTCTTCTAAAAGGTGTAAACGATAATGAAAAAACTTTGATTAAACTTTTTCATAAGCTTACCTGCATGGGCATAAAACCGGGCTATCTTTTTCAGTTGGATCCTGCAGCCGGGACCTCCCATTTCCGTGTTCCCTTAAAAGAGGCCTTAGAGCTTTGGGAAAGAACCGAGCCGAAACTTTCAGGCCTATCCCGTCCTCAGTTTGCGGCGGACCTTCCGGGAGGAGGAGGAAAATTTTCTCTTTCGGCTCTTATTTATTCCAAAAAAATCATCGATCAAAAAGAGGATTCAAGTTTTAGTGCCCTTGGTGCGGACGGTGTTATACATAAGTATACATATTAATGTATACAAAAATATACAGCAATTATTAAATATTTGATTTTCCGATTTAAAATCTTCATAAAATTGTAATAAGTCCATTATTTACGACTAAAAAGTTGATTATCTTAGCACGTTTTTTGCTTACTAAATTATGAGGTAATAAATTATGACGGAAAATCTGCTTTTACAATACATTAAGGATAGCAAAAAGTATCCTCTTTTATCAGCCGAGCAAGAAGCAGAATTAGCCGATGAAGTAAAAAAAGGTAATACAGAGGCTATAGAGGTTCTTGTTACATCAAACTTAAGGCTTGTAATAAAAATGGCTAAAAAGTTTAGCTCAAATGAAAACCAAATTTTGGAACTCATTCAAGAAGGCAATATGGGCCTTATGAAGGCGGCCTCTAAATTTTCAAAATCGTTTAAAGTCCGTTTTTCAAGCTATGCAGCTTGGTGGATAAAACAATCTTTTATAAGATACTTAAATTCTGCCGACAAAGTTATAAAACTTCCCGTAAGAAAAGAAGCCTTAATCCGGCAAGTACACAAAGAAGAAGAAAACTATAAAATAAAATACGGAATTTTACCTTCTTATAGCCAGCTTGCAGAAATAATGAAAGAAAAAGTAGATATTATCGCTCAGATAAAATCTTTTAATTATACCGATATATGCAGTTTAGACGATCCGGTTGATAACGAAAGATCGGCAAACCTGTATGATTTTATTCCGTGTAATACCTATAACCCCGAAGAAGAGTTTATAGATAACGAATTCAAAGAAAAATTAAATAAGTGTTTGGAAATACTTAATGACCGCGAAAAAGATGTTTTAAGAAACCGATACGGTCTTGACGGTACTATGACCTCGACCACCTTTGCCGTCTTAGGAAAAAAATATTCAATCTCGGCTGAATCCATCCGTCAAACCCAGCTGAGAGCCCTAAAAAAATTAAGAGCCGATACGAATAAGATTAAAGCAATGGTCTCGGTATAGCTTTTCTTTCCTACCTGATTTTTTTTATCAAATATGATACAATGAGCTAGAGGTATAAACATGAACATAGAACTTTTAGCTCCGGCAGGGAATACTGAGGCCCTTGATGCTGCCGTAAACGAAGGAGCCGATGCCGTATATTTAGGCTTAAAAACTTTTAATGCGCGTATGCGTTCCTCCAATTTTGCATGGAGCCAATTTGAAGCAGCCGTAGACAGCCTTCACAAGCGGAATAAAAAGGTCTATGTTACCGTTAATACGGTTTTAACCGAAGAAGAAACCGAAAAGATGTACCGCTTTTTAAAATACCTTGACTCCGTTTCTCCCGACGGCATCATCGTTCAAGATTTGGGCATAGTTCAAATGGCAAAAACACACTTTCCAAAATTAAAGCTTCACGCCTCAACCCAGATGAATATAGCCTCGGCCAAGGCTGCAAATGCTTTAAGCCGCTTCGGAATATCAAGAGCCGTTTTAGCGAGAGAGCTTTCATTAAAAGAAATCGAAGCGGTCAACTTAAACACCTCCTGCGAGCTTGAGGTTTTTGTGCACGGAGCCCTATGCGTCTGCCAATCGGGGTTATGTATGTTTTCCTCATACCTCGGAGGAAAATCGGCAAACCGAGGGATGTGTGCCCAAGCCTGCCGAAGACTGTACACAGCCCACACACCTCAAGGCGACAAAGACGGCTATTATTTTTCTCCCCATGACTTGCAGCTCATCGATTATGTTCCCGACCTTATAAAAGCGGGAGTTTCCTCCTTTAAAATTGAAGGAAGAATGAAGAGTGCAGAATATGTAGGAACGGTAGTTTCAGCCTACCGCCATGTAATCGACAACTGGGAAAAGAATAAAAAGGAAGCCGTCGAAACAGGCCGCCGCATTCTAGCCGGAGACTTTGCCCGAAAAAAGACTAGCTTTTTATTTGTTTCTTCAAAGGCTGAGGAAATATTAAACCCGAATCAGGCGGGCGGCACGGGTATTTTTTTAGGAACGATAGACAAAACCGCCCAATTTAAGATTAAAGAAGTTGAAGGAAAAACAAAGGAAGATCCCATGCGCAAGGTTCACTATGTGCTTTTAAAGGGTGGCTCCTATACTCCCGATTTCGGGGATTCGATTCGGCTTCATACAAAGGATGACCGAGGAAGAGAAAGCTGGAAAATTCAAGATATAAGGATTGAAAAAGCCTCTTCAAAAAAATCAGGTTCGGCCGAAAAAGTATGGATTCAGGTCCCTGCCGATTTCGGCATAGGCGACAGCGTTTACCTTTTGCAAACTAAAAGCATGAGTAAGCGTTATACTCCGGTGCTGCCCAAAACTTTGAGTCCTTTTAGAAAAAGGCCCGGAGACGACAAGCTTCCCGAACTTAAACTTTATCCCGAAGGGAATCCTGCCGGTAATGAGAATGTAAAGGAAGGAGCAAAAAACAAACAGGACGACAAGCGGGCTAAAAAAATTTTGAGTAAATCCAATATTGATATCTTCCCTGACGGTTTTTATGTTCAAGTATCTTCAGTAAACAGCCTCCACACCATTCTTTCCGACAAACCTGTGCGGGTCATTATAAACCTAAATGAAGATACAAGAGAAGCCTTAGCCGGTACGGGAAAAAGCGGCAAACCTCTTCCATTCTCAAAACGGGAAATCTTTATTTCACTTGATCCTTTTATGGGACAAGCCGAAAGCGATGAGCTTGAACTCTATCTTATGAGCCTAATCGAAAAGGGTTATACTCAATTTGTAATCAATAATCCTGCCCATATTACAATGCTAAAAAATAAAAATCTAAACCTTGTTGCCGGCCCCTATCTTTACAGCTTTAACCGCTGGGCTGTAAAATGGCTTCAAGAAAATAATATTTTAAAGTTTATATCTCCCATCGAAAACTCTCAAAAAAACCTTGAAGAGGTTTATGCTCCCGGTATGAGAAAACAGGTACTGATTCCTGTTTTTGCCTATCCTGCCCTATTTAGAATGAGATTTACACTTCCAAAAACTTATGATTTCTTATATTTTTCCGATAAACAAGGAGAGGCTTTCAAGGCTTTTTCAACACCGTCTGCTTCATTTGTGCTACCGGAAAAACCTTTTTCGATAACCGACCGCATCGGCTCTTTGGAAAAAAAAGGCTTTGATAAATTCCTTCTTGATTTTTCTCACACGGAAATCGAACGCGGTGAGTACAGACACATTGTAAACTCATGCAGGAAAGGAATTTTTCTCGAAGATACTTCGCGCTTCAACTGGAAAGAAGGTTTTTATGACCCTGCAAAAATTGAGGCGAGAAAACAAAAGTAATATTCTAGAAATTATTGATATTTTTGATAATTTGCAGTATAATGAATATATCTAATATTGTTATCCAAGGAGTTTTTTATGTCGGGAACAAAAGGTACCTCAACTCAGCTTTCTCATTCGGCAAAAACGAGGTTCTATTCCATAGGAAGCAGACTTTTACTTTTTACCGTTATATTGCTTTTAGCCCAATATCTAATAATCGCATACAAGGATTGGCGAAGTCTTAAAAAATTCTCTTCAAATCAAATAAAGATGATGGCAGACATAAAACACTCGGCTTTCAACCATGAGTTAAATACGTATGAGCTTATGGGCAAGATGATATTGAATAATATTTCCAAAGATGAAAAAATAATAAAGGCTTTTGCAGCAAGAGACAGGAAAACTCTTACCGAACTTACCTTACCTCTGTTTGATGAAATGAAAAAAAACTATAAAGCTAAACAATTCCATTTTCATATACCGCCGGCAATTTCATTTTTACGTGTTCAAAACCCAAAGAAATTCAATGATGATCTTTCAGGGTTTAGAAAAACAATTTTACAGGCAAACTCCGAAAAAAAAGAAATAAGCGGGCTTGAAGTCGGAGTAACCGATTTGGGCTTTAGAGTAGTAAAACCTCTTTTCGATCAAAACAATAAACACATAGGGTCGGTAGAATATGGGGGAGATGTTAATAGCGACTTTATACAGGGTTTTCTTAATAACTGTTCCAGGGAAGTATTGGAAGGCGGTTTAAATATAAGCGTATGTGCCCGCACTTTAGATAACACTTATAAAATAATAGGTTCCAATTTTGAAAACGATAATTCTGAAGATTCTGCTGCAATTATGGAAGAATTGGGAAACAAAGAGAACCTTATCAAAATTGACGGAACCAATGCCGCCGCTTATTATCCTATGTATGATTTTTCAGGGAATATAATAGGGTACTCAAAATTTTTATATTCGATTGAAGAAATTCAAAGGAGTCAAACAAACTTCTTCATAAAGACGGCAGCTGTTTTACTTTTTATATTTATTCTATTTGTTTTAACAATCATGATATTTACAAAGCTCTTTATCATACGCCCGGTTAATAAGGTTATCGCTGCTCTTAAAACCGTATCGGAAGGAGATTTACGTGTTACGCTTCCTTCAACGGGTAATAATGAAATTGGAAAATTGACGGATTATTTTGCCGACACAATTGCAAAAATAAGCTATATGATAAAAGCCGTTTTAATGAATTCACAAAAAATGAAGGATGTCGGTGATGTACTTGCACAAAATATATCCGACAGAGCAAGTGCCATACACCAAATTACTCAAAATATAGAATCGGTAAAAACACAAACAGTCAATCAAAGAGCCAGTGTCACGGAAACATCTGCAACAATCGAACAGGTTATCAGCAGGCTTGGAGAATTGGACAGCGACATTGAAGTACAAGCTTCAAGTATTGAGGAATCTTCCGCAGCAGTTGAACAAATGGTTGCTAACATAGCCTCAGTTACAAACAATCTTGAAAAAAACAATACTCTTATTAAAACCGTATATGAGAAAACAAAGAGCGGTAAAGAAGGTGCAAGATTAGCAAATGATGTAGTTGCTCAAATAGCATCCTTATCGGCTTCCTTGCTTGAAACGAGTGAGATTATTCAAAACATTGCAAGTCAGACAAATCTTTTAGCTATGAATGCCGCAATTGAAGCAGCTCATGCAGGCGAAAGCGGAAAAGGTTTTGCCGTTGTAGCCGATGAAATAAGAAAACTTTCAGAACAGTCTAATATGCAGGGTAAGCAGATAGGTGAGGTTATGAAAAAATCTACCCAGATTATCGAAAAGCTCACAGTCGTCGGTAAAGAAGCTGAAAAATCTTTTATTAAGGTGTATGAACTGGTAAATCAAATTTCACAGCAAGAAGAACTTATGGTATTTGCAATGAAAGAACAAGAAAACGGAAGTAATGAAGTCCTTCATGCAATAAAAAACATAAACACAATTACGGGCGAAGTAAAGACCAGATCAGTAGAAATGCTGTCCGGAGGTATTAAGGTTTCAGAAGAAATGCAAAAACTTGATGCTCTTACCAGAAATATAAACAATAGCATGAACGAAATGGCTACGGCAGCTTTTGCAATAAATGAATCAAGTAAAGAAGTAAGCGAAATATCGCAAAAAAATAAGGATAGCATCGAACACTTATCACTAGAGGTAAATAAATTTAAAGTATAAGGTATTCTGACGGAAACGCTATAATTAAACTCTTATAATCAAAGCACCGGTTTTTCTGTCATGGAAGAACCGGTTTATTTTTTCGTCTTCAATTTTTATAAGAGAGCCGTCTACATATTCTTTAAGCTTTGACCGGGCTCCTTTTTTTTCGGTTAGGAGTAAAAAGCCCTTTTCGGAACAAGCATAACGGCCGATCTTTCCATCGTCAAGTTTTATTATTTCGGAGCTTATGCGTGCAAGGAAGTCTTTTTTTTCCTTTTTCGACTCAGCCTGCTTTTCTTTTTTTCCTTCGCCTCTGCAATATATAAAAGAAAGGCTTGCTCTGGTCTTTTCAAGTCTTGCAGCTTCAGAAAGCTCAACAAGTTTTGGAGGGGCATCATCTGCATAAAAAGAAAAATGACACCACTTATCCGAAGCTATAGGATATTTTATATTTTTTTGTTCAGCCGTTTTTTTACCGGGGATAGGACAGATTTCTGCATGGGGGCAGGGAGAAATTATTTTATATTTTTTTTCGATAAAGTTTTTTCGCAAGGCCGAAACGAATTCGCCGGCAAGGGGAATGCCTGGCTCAATTATCAAGGCTGCTCCGTTATCTTGAATATAATGCTGAATTGTTTTTGCAGCTCTTTCAGCTTCACCTTCAATCTTAATTGAAGAATCCCAAAATATTTCGTTAAACATATTTGCACTTACAAAAAGGTTTACCTTTTCTTTTAACGGAAGACCGAAGCTGCCGTTTAATTTTGTAAGCTTCCAATTCGATGTTTGTTCTATTCCGGCTTTTTGATTTGTAAAAGTAAAAAGAGAATTAAACAAAGCTTCTCCTGCCGCCAAAGCCTTCCCCGAAATATCGGCACAATACCAATGAAGTTTTTTTGAGCGCAATTCAGGTTTGGCAATCCAAAAAGCACACATAAGGGTCATAGGTCCGCAGCCGAAGTCTGCAATTATGTCTCCGTCCTTTAAATCAAAATCAAGATTGCCTATCAATTTTGAAATACGCACCAAGTTCCACCACATATAGTGGTAAATATAGGCCGTTAATTTTACGGGATTGTTTAGGTAATTTACTTTTCGCGAGCCTCTTTCATTTGTAAGCTCATGGAATAGGATGCGGATATCCTTTGAAACCGAAGCAGCTTGCTTTGAAGAAAGTTTTAGAGCATCCTTTATTATTAAATCAAAAGAATTTAAAAGAGCCTTTGTGTCCTCATCATTTTCTTTAAAAATATTTTTATCGGTATTTTTTGTCTTTACAATCTTTACCGGAAACTCTTCCCGATTATTTTTCTTTTTGATTTTCTTTTCATTCAGATTTTCATCAATTTCTTTCTTTTTTTGATGATGAATTTTTGTCTCATTCTTCTTTACAAACTTTTCGTAAAATGGTTTATTTTGTTCCGTCATTTTTTTCTTCCCGTATAATTCCGTAAATATCTAAAAGCTGATCCCTAAGCTCGGATATTTTAGCTGTAAGGGAGCCTTGGGCTGCACTTTGGTTTATTATTTCGGCAGCAGCTCCTTCAACCGTGTACTTTTTTTTATTTATTAAATAATCAAGCCGATAGATGATTCCCAAATCATGGGAGCTGTAAATACGCCTTCCGCCCAAATCTTTTTTAGGCTGCAAGACAGGAATATTGTCTTCCCAATATCTTAAAGTATGAGATTTTATCCCTGTAATTTTTTCAACTTCACCTATCGAAAAACCTTTCATTCCTAAAGCCTTTCTTCCCAGCGTTTTCGGCTTCCCTTAACTTTAAGCAAGATAGGAATCATTTCAAAACCCAAATCGCTTCTGATTTTATTTTGAATATACCTCATATAAGACTCGGTTACATAATCGGGCCTGTTTGAGAACAATAGAAATTCAGGCGGACGGGAACCTGTCTGCACAATGTACTTAAATGTAAAGGCTGTTTGACGGCCTTGCGGAGGAGGAGCAGCCTGAAGCCAATCTTTTAAGGCAATGTTTAGAGCCGAGGTTTCTATTTTTTTATTTAACTGCTCGAACATTTTGACGGCCGTGTTTAAAAGCTCTTTGATTCCCGTTCCTTCATTTGCAGAAATAGCAAGTACGGGAGCATAATCCATTTTGCCGAACATAACTTTTATGCGCTCTTCTTCATCCTTAAAAGCTTTTTTTGTTTGCTCCATCAAATCCCATTTATTTAAAACAAAGATAACGCCGAGGCCGCGGTTAGTAGCCTGCACTATAATTTTTTTATCCTGCTCGGTTAAGCCTTCTTGAACATCTATCAGATGAAAAACTATATCGGCATTGTCCATGCTTTTAATTGCACGCACTACGGAATAATATTCTATATCTTCATTGACCTTTGCCTTGCGCCTTATTCCTGCAGTATCCTGAATAAGGAATTTTTTATTTTTATAAGAAAATTCTCCTTCAACAATATCGCGGGTAGTTCCTGCAACATTTGAAATTATCGAAGCGGAAGAACCTGTAAGATAATTTGCCAATGTTGATTTTCCCGTATTGGGTTTACCGACAATCGTAATTCTTATTGTATCATCTTCTTCAAGTTCTTCTACCTTGCTAAAATCAAGACCGGCTGTCAACTCTTCAGCCAGCTCCGAAATATTGTCGCCGTGCTCGGCACTTATGCAGGTCAAGGATTTAAAACCGTAAGAGTAATAGTTGCAAGCCTCCGCCATGAGCCTTCCGCCCTCGGTCTTATTTACGGCAACAACCAGCTTATTAAAATATGGCCGTAAAAATTGAATAAACTCTTCGTCTTCTGCAGTTGCAAGACCTGCATCGAGAAGAAGTAAAATCCTGTCGGCTTTTTTTAAGGTGGAAATAGTTTTTTCCATGACAAGTTCATCTATCGTATCTTCAAACGCATCACCGCTTCTTGTAAGTTTAAAGCCGCCCGTATCTACAAGCATGACAGGAAGGCCGTTTATAATTGCCTGCGCTTCGACAGGATCGCGGGTTACGCCGGGAGTCGGATCGGTAATGGACCGGCGTTTTCTTAAAAATCGGTTAAACAATGTAGACTTGCCGACATTGGGACGGCCCACAATAGCTATCAAAGGAATGTTTTTATGTTTTTTTTGATGAGAAAATTCCGAGCTATCCGGACTTATATTTTCTTCATCAATAATTTCATCTTTAGTTTTCGGCATAATAGATCTCCAATGCTTTTTGTACCTCTGTTTTTATTTGAGACGCGGAATTTAATTTTTTAATTTTTTCATATAAGACTTCCGCATCCTTGACATTTACGGACTGCATAAACTTTTGCATTTTTAAAATTTTCCCGGCAGGCATACTGAAATGTCTCAAGCCCATTCCCAAAAGTAAAAAGGCGGCATCTTCATGCGAAGCCATTTCTCCGCACATAGAAACCAAATGCCCTACCTGTTCTTTTATAAACCTTTGTGCATCAATAACGTTTTTGATAAGTCTCAAAACGGCCGGTTCAAAATAATTTGCAAGATAAGCAACCTTTGTGTTTTCCCTGTCAGCCGCCATCGTGTATTGAATAAGATCGTTCGTTCCGATAGAAAAGAAATCCAGATACGGAGCATAGAGGTCGGCAGCTACAGCCGTGGAGGGAACTTCAACCATAATCCCTACATTAACCTTTTCAATTATTTTTTTCCCGTCAGCATTACATTCAAGTTTACATTCTTCGATTATTTTTTTAACTTCAATAATTTCTTCAATATTTGAAATCATCGGAATCAAAAGAAAAACATTTCCGAAAACTCCGGCCCGCAGGATAGCCTTTATTTGAGTTTTAAATACTTCTTTTCTTTCTATGCAATAGCGGACAGCCCGCCAGCCGAGAAGAGGATTTTTTTCACGCAAGGTTTCCTGTTCATCAATCATCTTATCGGCACCCACATCGAAGGTTCGGATAACTACGGGCTTTTTGCCCATAGCTTCAACAACTTTTTTATAAGCTTCAAACTGAGTGTCTTCATCGGGAATTTTACCGTCCTCTAAAAATAAAAACTCGGAGCGGAAAAGACCTATGCCGTTTGATATGGTAACGAATTTATTTTCAATTTCTTCAGGGAAGGCAATATTCGCATTTACCGAAACCTTAACTCCGTCCTTTGTCGTAATCGAAAAACGCTCAGTATAATTTTTTTGAGCTTCTAGGAGTTCCTTAATTTCAGCATTTCTTTTTTCGATACGTTCCTCATATTCTTTTATAAGAATCTTGGAAGGGTTAAATAAAACAAAGCCTCCGTCCGCATCGAGAGCCGCAGGCATATTTGTTCGGGCAAAATCCATACAGTTTTTTACACCCACAAGCATGGGAATATCCCAAGCACGGGCCATAATCGAAATATGGCTGGTAACGCCGCCCTCTTCCATAATTATACCGTTCACTCCCGCATTTTTTACCAAAAGGGCCTCGGAGGGTTTTATCAGTTTTGCTGCAATAATCGAACCCTTTGGAACTTTTGTAAATCGGGAATCCCTTGCCCCCTGCTTAAGGAGATGAACAAAAACGGATTCAAAAGCATCCTGAATATCTACAGCTCTTGCGCTAAGGTATTTATCTCCGGCTGTTTGTAACATTGCAATGGTTTCGTCCAATTTTCTTTTTAAAACAAACTCGGCATTCATCCTTGTTTTTTCGATGGCGGCAAAAACGGAATCCAAAAAGGCCGTATCCGACAGCATAAGAATGTGGGTTGATATAATATCTTCACCGGTCTTGTCGTTTTCGCTTTTTTCTACATCAGATGATGAAGATATCAGTTCCGAAAGCTCGTTTTTTGCCTTTTCCACGGCACCGGCCAATCTCGATTTTTGCAAATCAATTTCATTTTCAGATATGGAATAAGAAGGAATCACCGTTTCGGGCTGTTCCATTATACAATACAGCGGTCCGGCAGCTAAACCGTCGGAGGCTATGAGTCCGTTAAGTTTTTTCATACTGTCTTTATTATAGTAGAAAACGAGGGGATTGACAACTATTAGGGGAAGAAAGCCCTTGTCATTCTCTCAAGGCATCATCCTTTTTTAGAAAAATTAAAAGAAAAACACATAGCTCCGAAACGGAAATATCACATTACCTATATCTCAAGCTCAACACAATGTCCCGTTTTTAGATAGAAGATAAATGTCTTGACCTCGATGGGCTTATCCGAATTTTCTTTAAGATTTTCCGATTCGGTTTTTGCAAGATCGAAGGCAGCTTTTTTATAAATCTTCAGCTGGGTCAAGTGTGCATCTGGGTTTTCTATCTCATCGGTTTTATAATCTACAACATAGACTATTCCGCCTTTTTTAAACAGTAAGTCTATCTGCCCGCTTACAATTTCTCCTTCATAATCCGTTAAAAAACCGTATTCGCTTTTTAATTTTTCGGCTTCTTTTGCTAGAGCATACATATCCGAATTAAAGAAATTATCGGCCCAAGCATAAATCTTTTTTCTTTCAGCTTCGGAATGACCTTTCGGATAGATAAATTCCTTATTTAAAAGACGGGTTTCTATTAAGGAATGGGTAAGAGTTCCCAGCTCGGCAGCCGTAAATTCTTTTTGTTCATCTTTATCTTCAAAAGAATTAGGCAGCTTATCTTTTTCGGAAGTTAAAGAATACAAATAACCTTCTCGTAATTTTTTATTTACCTCATGGGCAAGACCTGTAGCGGTTGTTATTCTTTTTTCTGCAAGATTAAATTCTTTTATTTTAGAATAAGCAAAAAGTTTTTCAAAATTTATTCTTTCGCATTTTTGCCTTTTGACATTGTTAAATAAGGCCTCTCTTTCAAGAGGTAAGATTTCATTAAAAATAATATCTTCATGCTCATCGGGAAGAGCAGGCAAAAGTAATTCAAAAAAACTTATAGTTGTGGGCGAAAGCTTAAGCAAGGATTTTATTTCCTTAAGACTTCTCGAATCTGAAGATGAGTAATCGTTATCTTCATCTTTTTTAGAATCTTTAGAGTCTTCATTTTGTAAATGATTATATACACCGCTTATAATTAAATAGGATTCGGCTCTTGTAGCTGCAACATAAAGAAGCCGTTTCGTTTCTGCAACAAGCTTTGCATTAGCCTCATCACGTAATGATTCAAAAATCAAATTATCCGCTTTCGCAGACAAACCCGGCGCCTTGGGAGAATACAAAACAGGCCCCATATCTTCATTATAAAAAACGAGCCCCTCTTTTTTTTCAGGGATACCCCTATTTCCGCAGTCGGGAACTATAACAATAGGGAATTCCAAACCCTTGCTCTTATGCACAGTTAAAAATTGAACGGAGTCTTTTTGATCATCTAAGGGAAGCTCCATATCATCAAGTCTTTCATTATCTTCAATATGAGATGAAAGCAAATCCACAAATTGAGAAAAAGTTAATCCGTTGATATCGGCCTGACATGCAAGCTCAAAAAGATAATCATACAAATCCATATAGTGATGATTTTCTTCATTGCTCAATAAAAAATATCTATAAGCTTCTTCATACCAAAGATATGTAACCGACTCGGCACAGCTCATAGTTAAAATATTTTTATTTAAGCGAGCAAATAAATCGCAAGCCCGCAAATAGGCATCTTTATTTTTTTCATTTAATTTTTCCGCTAAAGAAATATCGAAAGCTTTTGTAAAATTTAAAAGTAAAACTGCAAAGGCATCATCATCTATATTTACAAAAGGCGAATGTAAAACTTGAGCATAAGTTTTTTTATCGGAAGGATAGGCTATAATTTTAAGCATAGCATAAATATCATTTATAGGCGCATCATTAAACAAACCTCTTTGCTGTACACTCCTATAGGGAATACCAAAATTGCGGAAAACTCTTTCGTATGTACTTTGCTTTGTAGAAGCCCTAAGCAAGACGGCAAAGTCGCTCCATGAACAAGCTCTTGCAGATTTACCGTCCCTAACTTTAAAACCTTGATTATGCAATTCTAAAATTCTTTTTGCAAGATAAAAAGCTTCAGTTTCTACAGGACTAAGAAACCTGCTTGAATCTTCCAAAGCATTAAATCTTTTTTTATCAAAAAACATTATTTCAATTTTCGGTTCAACTCCTTTTACGGGAGCTCTAGTCTCAGTCGGCACATATTCTGCCTCATAGGCGGGAACCGCTCCGGTTTTTTCTAAGGGCTTATTTATTTCGGAATAAAAAACTTTGGAGAATATTGTATTAAATAAATTTATAAGAGAAGGCTCCGTGCGGTAATTTATCAAGAGCCTTGTAGCGGCAAGCCTTTCTTTATCCGAAATATCGTCCGCAAGTTTTCGGAATACGGAAACATCAGCCCCTCTAAAAGCATAAATCGACTGCTTCTCATCTCCGACAAAAAAAAGTTTATTGGGACAAAGCTCCTGAGGACTAGGAACCGATTTTTCGGAGCGTTCAAGTTTTTCAGCAATTAAAAAAAGTAAATCTCTTTGCAAGCTGTTATTATCTTGAAACTCATCTATCATAATAATGTCTGCATTCTTTTTATAAAAGTTTCTTAAGTCCACATCATTTATTAAAACATCCACAGCAAGCTGTGACACATCCGAAAAAGTTAAAAGACCTCTTTGTTTTTTTTCATATATGTATTCTTTTTGAAGTTCATTAAGCATATCAAAAAAAGAAGCCAAAAACTCACGCGAGTAGTCAAAATTATAAATACACACAAGTTTTTCATATATGACTTTTAATTTTTCTTTTATTTCTTTTACGGTATCATTTCCTCTACCTTTTGCTGTTTTAGAAATTTTGTCGACAATAGGAAGTAGCTTAATAAAGGCTTCATCTTTTACCGATTCAGGGAAATTAGGAAGAGTTGAATACTCGCTCATAGCCTCTTCCGTAAAATTTTTAGAAGGATCGTTTTCTTTTATAAATTCAAAAACATCAAAACATTCAGCTAAAGTTTTTCTTTCTTCGTCATCATGATATCTTATTTGAGTTTCTAAACTTTTTTTAAAATCAATTGGCCTTGAAATCAAAACATAATTACTTAATAATTTTACAAAAAGCCCCGACACAAAATCATCTATTCCGTTATCTCCCAAAAAAAACTGCATGGTTTTATCCGAGCGCATTTTCAAAAAGAAATCCAAGCCTATGCGGTAAGCTAACTTTTCCGATTCGGTATTATCAATGTTAAAATCAGGAGAAATACCGAAGGATTTACATGCATCCCTTGCTATTCGATTGCAAAAAGAATCTATCGTCGAAATTTTTGCAAGATGAAATTTTTCGATAGCATTTCTTGCATTCGGATGATCTATTTTTTTTAACTCGTTATAAATTCTTTTGTGCATTTCGGCTGCGGCTTTTTCGGTAAATGTTAGAGCTATTATTTTTTCTACGCTGACACCCTTTTCAACAACAAAATAAACATAGCGCGCAGCCAAAACTTTCGTTTTTCCGGAACCGGCTCCCGCCGCAATTACGGAATTTTTTTCAACGCTTACTGCATTTTTTTGATTTTCATTTAAACTATCCATTATATTTTTTATATAATCATTCATCTTAATCTTATCTCCAATAAAATTTACTTAACCGAATAAGCTGTCCTGCAAATATGTTTAAACCCGCATGTACTGCATGTTTCAAATGAAAGGGTAGAAGGCTTTGTAAAATCTTGGGTTTTCACCTGCTCTGCAAATCTTTCCGCTTCATTAATAAATGCGTCGATTGAAGATTGAAAATCTTCACGGGTTCTTTCGGATCCGCTCCGTGTAACCGGAATAGCTTCATTATCGTTTACAACCTTGTTTATTTTTTGCTGCACAAAACTTAAAAACCATGCATGTTCTATAGTTTCAAAATTTTCATTTTTTGAATCCTTTTTTAATTTGGATTCAGCTAAAAAGATATACATTGGTATCTGAAAATCAGTCAATTCTATTTCTTCTACACTTGAATTTTTTTTACCGTAGGAAGAATAAGACGGCATATTATTTGTTTTATAATCTATGATTACTCCGCTCCTCTCATCTTGCGGAAAAGAAGCCCTGTCTATTTTACCCCGATATAAAATGCCGTCATTTTCTATTTCTATCCATTCTTCTACCCATTTAGGAGCATATCCATCCAAAAGCGAAGCATCGCTTTCTAAAACAAAATTGACGGCTTCCATCACCCTTTTTTTTAAGGATTGAATAAAGGGCTTTGCTAAAGCACCTCTAAAATCCATGGATTTTTCTGCAAGGTCATCGAATATTAAAGAAGCTCTTTCAATATAAGTATCTAAGTTTTTAGAATTAAAATATTTATCCGTTGAACCTATCTCTTTATAAAGAACTTCCAAAACATTGTGCGAAAGGTTGCCGATATTTCTGGCATCAAAGATACCTGCATCATAGTTTTCCGAAAAGACGGAAAGAACTTTTTCTAAAAACCATGAAACGGGACACTCGGTAAATATTTTTAAATCGGTTTGACTTAATTTAAGAGCACCTTCCTTAAATAAATTTTCTTCCATATACGAATTTAATTCTTCGCTAATCCTATCGTATGAATTTTGCAAATAAGAAAAATCTTTTTTCCTCTTTAATGTTGAAAATGTTGAGACTGCATTTTTTTGAATCTTATATATTGCAGAAGTTTCCTCTGAGTAATCTTCTTTCTTCTCGGGATAATCAAGTAAAAAAGAATCATAGTATTTTAATTCTTTTATTTTTTTATTTACCCGTTCAGCATTTTTAATTTCTTCGTCTTCAGAAATTTCAAAAAGATTATTTATAATCAAATACGAATTAAAATTGTGAGGACTAAAACTAAAAACGGTATTGGGAGATTCTGTATAGGCTTCAAAAAAATAAGAAGATGCATCGGCTTCAAAAACACCCAAAGCTTCTCTTTTATCCTTACGCAAAAAAGAAAGTTTATTATAAATAATATTTGTATGGTCTTGACTACAATTTAAAACAAAATGATAGCTAAAAGGAGTTGCAGCGGCAACTCTGTAAGGAAATATACTTACGGCAAGCCCTGTATTTTGAGGAACATAGATAGCCTTATCCAATTCCGAAATAAAAAACTTAAACCTATCGCAAGGCATATAGGCTTCAAACTTATCTTCCAAATATAAAAGTTCTTGAAGACAAGAAATACAGCGGCCCAAGATTGCATTATCTTTTTCGGAAAAAAGATTTTCATCTATTAATTCATTTCTAAATAAAAAATAATTTTTTTGTAAATCTGCAAAAGTTTTGGATTCGCAAATTCTATTTACGGCATAATAAAAACTATAAAACCAATCTCTCGCTTTTTTCTTTTGCTCAACTTCAATTTCATCTCTTTCATAATTTATTTTAAAAGATTCTATCCAAATATTTTTATACACAGTATCTTCTTTATTTTCTTTCCACGATACTGCACAGTTGTTTTTTACTCCGTAATCTATTAAGGCTTCAGCCCCTTCCCTATCCTTCCAAGGGATGTGCTTATTTAAAACAATAGGCTTCATAAATTCAAAAGCAAAATTATTTTGCACGCAATCATAAATAAGAGAAAAAAGTTTACCGGCTTGTTCAAGCCCCAACTTAAAACCCGACCGGAATTCTGCTGGAATCCCTCTAAGATAAAATTCTCTTTTTATATAAGCCGCATAGTTTTCAATATCGGGAACACTTACGGCAATCTCATCGGCTCTCACTCCTTCACTGAGAAGTTTCTCGATTTGTAAAACGGTATTTTTTAATTCGCTTCTGGAATTTTTATAAACATCAATTAAGTTTTTCTTTTGATTGAATTTAGGACATGGGATATAGCCGATTTCTTCCTGCTGCTTTAAAAGCTCCGCATGTTCACTAAAATCCTCCATTAATTCGGGATAAATAATAATATATTTTTTTTGGTATGAATAAAATTCGGAAGAAACCCAAGAAGGCTCAAACAAAGAATTCTTTTTTAAAAAATCGGTATACTCATTCTTTAAAACAAGATAGTCCTTCATTTCATCATCTTCTAAAAAATCGGAACCTTTATCGGCATACCGCTTTTCAAAGTGATCAAGCTGGGGCAAAATCCCTGCAATCCATTCGGAAAATACGGCACCCGTTTCGGCATAGTCTTGCGGAATAAGAAATTTAAACAGCGGTTTTCCGTCTTTTGCCTTTTCCGAATTAAGACGGCTTATATATTGGGCAAAAATTCTGCGCACCGTATTTGATACGGGACTTAAAGAAGCCGCCTGAGAGACAAGACAAGATTCTTTAAAACCGTCCCACGACATATAATTTTCCGAAGGGACAGTCCCCAATCCGGTAATGTTAAGCGATTTTTGAAACCATAACCTTGAAGCAATCCTCGAAGGAAATACAAAAACGTTTTGTAAATTTCTTCCATAAGTCTTTATTGTTTGTTCTATTAAATTCATACCGGTTATGATTATATCATAAAATATAAAAATTATTAAGAGCTTATTTTTTTCTTAAATTAAGAATACTTTAATTAAGAATTTTTATGCCCTTTTCAAAAAACAAAATTTATAGTACTATAAAAATATGAAAATAATTATAGTTGGCGGCGGCGTTACCGGAAGTGAATTAGCCCGCAGGCTCATAAGAAAAAAACATGATGTTGTTTTGATAGAAAGAGATGAAGAAACAGCCCGCCATGCAGCTAATAGGCTGGATTGTATGGTAGTACAGGCCGCAGGAAACGATACTCAAATCCTCTTGGATGCAGGCATAAAAAAGGCCGAAGCCATGATAGCCGTAACCGACTCGGATGAACTCAATATGATAATCTGCGGTATCGCGGATAGTCTCGCCCCCCAAGTTATAAAAATAGCAAGAGTCCGTAATGAAGACTATGTAAAGGCTTTAAATTTTTCGGAAGAAAGAACTCTGGGTATAAACGCTCTGGTTTATCCCGATGAAGAAGCCGCCCTCGCTGTGATTCAAGCTATCGAACACGGAGCAGTCAGTGATATTCTATCCTTTGAGAATTCAAGCTATGAACTTTCCCGATTTAATGTTTGCGAAAAAAGCACTCTGGACGGTCTTGCCGTTTTTGATATCAGAAAATATGTTGACATTCCCTTCATAGTTGTAAGTGTTGAGCAAAACGGAAAAAATAGAATTCCGTCAGGCGATACTATTTTAACGGCAGGAACACGGGTTTCAATTTTAACAAAGCCGGAGCATATAAAAAGATTTTATGAATTGTCAGGCTTCGAAACTCAAGAATTTAAAAAAATTGCCTTGGTAGGAATGGGCCGAATAGGAAAAAGCATTGCGGAATACTTGCTTAAAAATTCAAAAGGAAAATCTTTTCTTTCAAAACTTTTGCCGATAAATCTAAATCAAAAATGGAAGATTTCCATTATCGAGACCAATGATAAAAAGGCAAAGGAAGTTGCTGCCGAATTCCCCGAAGCTTCTATCTATAAAGCCGATGTTACAGACGAATCCTTTGTGGACGAAATAGGCCTTGACTCATTCGACTTGGTAATATGCACAACACCGAACTATGAATTTAATATGATTGCCTGTGCATACTTAAAAACCCTTGGTGTTTATAAAACGATATCCCTCGTTCAAAGCGCCGTACTTGAAAATGTTGCATATAAGATCGGTGTCGATGTTGCAGTCTCTTTTAAGGATGTAGTTGTAGATTCTATAATGAGTCATCTTGTAAGCGAAAACGTAACAAGCGTTCATACAATGGGTGACGGTAAACTTGAAATAATAGAACTGCAGGTTTCCGAAAAAAGTCCTGTTCTCGGACAAAAACTAAAAGATATATCTCAGCATGGAGTCTATCTTGTTCTTCTTGTTACGGATGAAAACGGCGAACAGATTCCTACCGGAGATACGGAGGTCAAGGCCGGATATAAAATTGTCTTTATAGTAAAATCTTCGAGAAGCGACGAAATTATAAAAATATTCGGAGGCAATTAGATTTTAAATGAAAGCCTTACAATATGTCCGAATAATTTTTATGATTCTCGCAATAATTTCCATAAGCTTCATCATTCCGATTGGAACAGCCCTCTATGAAAACGAAGCTTATTTGATTCCGTCTTTTTTAATTCCTACAGCCTTTGTCTTTGCCGTTGCAGCAGCTTTTTTCTTTTTTTTGAGAAACAAAAAAGTCAGACTTTCGGTTTCGGGCGGTATAATATTGGTTGCAGCAGCATGGATAGCTGCGGGTATTTTAGGAGCAATACCATTATGTATTTCAGGCGTGATACCCAACTTTGCAGACGCCATCTTTGAATCCGTATCCGGTTTTACAACAACGGGAGCAACGATTCTTACCAATGTCGAAGCATGCCCAATGACAATGCATGTATGGCGTACCCAGATGCACTGGCTTGGAGGGATGGGAATAGTAGCCCTCACCGTTGCCCTCTTTCCTCTTTTGGGAGTAGGAGGCTTTCATCTAATCAAAAGTGAAACTACCGGCCCCGACAAGGGAAAGGTAACGGCAAAGATAACCCACACGGCAAAAGCTCTTTGGTTTATCTATCTTGGAATGACTATAGTGCAGATAATCCTTTTAATGCTTGCAGGACTTCCATTTCTCGAAGCCCTCTGCCACACCTTCGCCTCGTTGGGCACAGGAGGCTTCTCTACAAGAAACGCAAGCGTTGGAGCCTTCAATTCTCCGTCGGTTGAAATTATTTGTGCTGTCTTTATGATTTTGGCAGGCGTCAACTTCAGTCTTTATTTTCACCTGTTTACCGGAAACCCTGAAGAATTTTTCCATAATTCGGAACTTAAAGCCTATCTTAAAATAGTATTTGTATCAACCGTTTTAATTGCTCTTTCTATCTATCCAATTTACGGAATCGGAGGAGGTTTAAGACAAAGCTTTTTCCAAGTCGCCTCGATAATAACGACAACAGGCTTTTCAACGGCCGACTATAACGCATGGCCGGAGTTCGCAAAAATGGTCTTGTTTTTCTTGATGTTTGTCGGAGGCTGCTCAGGCTCAACGGCAGGAAGCATCAAGGTAATCCGCTGGCTGATACTGCAAAAGCAAGCCGGAATGGAAGCAAAACGGCTTTTAAGCCCGCACGGTGTTTTCGGTATTCAGCTTAATAACCGCCCGGGAAGAAAGGACATAGTTTACAGCGTTGCAGGTTTTATGTTTTGCTACTTCCTCTTGACCCTTATTACAGCCTTGGTTGCAGCTGCCGACGGAGCTGACTTATTGAGCGGCTTTACGGCTTCTCTTGCCCTTATAGGAAACATAGGCCCCGGTTTTGGAAGAGTAGGCCCGGCAGGAAACTTTGCATTTTTTTCATCCCCTGTAAAGATTTTCTTTTCTTTTGTAATGCTTGCAGGGCGGTTGGAACTATACACAATGATAATTTATTTTATGCCTGCATTTTGGAAAAGATAAACTTCCGGCAGCTGTATTTGAGGATATTCTTTTTAGTAAATAGCGATTATGTTCGGAGTTTTCCAAACGGAATTATATTTTGTAAGGCCCGAAAACTCTTCCCAGCCGTTATAAAAGGCATAACTTCTTTCTTTTGATACCATTGTACTGTTAGATGCCATCGGCGGCTGAATATTCTCACCTCGGGAAAACGCGATCCTAAAAGCATCCAAATTACCGAAGTACCAGTTTTCACTTTGGGGAACGCCCATATCAAAGGGAACGGACTTTGCTAAACCGAGGTCTACAGGTATCCATCCGAAGCCTTCCAGATAAAACTCTGCCCACCAGTGAAGATAACTTGTTTGAGAAACATCTGCAATGATTCCGGCAATAGGCTGAGCGGGTATACCGGCAGCTCTTGCAAGAGCTGCGAACAAAATAGCTATATCGTAGGTATCGGCCTTTTTTTCTTTTAATGCATTTACAGGCGAAGCCCCGGAATTCAATATTGAAGCCGGAATTATTTCGACATTTTTTAATAAATAATTATATATGCGTCTTGCCTTATTGTAAGGGTTTCTTTCATTTTGAACAATTTCGGCTGCCGTTTTTTGAATAAGAGGATCATTCGCCGGAATTAACTCGGTAGCAATAGCATAATTATCATAGATAGCCTTGTTTTGACGGGAGTTAACTCTTACATTAACGGGATTAATCCTTGTATTTACCTCATAGGTGTTTACGCCATACTCTTGTCTTATGTGAATTTTTGTAGAAGAATTTATATTTTCATACTGATGAATGGCAGCCCCCTGATAATCGGCTACAAAAGGAGTGGGATTAATAGACAAAACCTTAACATCTCTCTGCGAATAGGACTGAATCGGAAGCGGAACCTTTATAAAAAGAGAATTTTTTTCTATGGCCTCTACATTTGAAATATCAACCTCGGCAGCAATTGTAAAATTCTTTTTGTTTGAATAAGTCTTTGTGCCTATCTTGTTTTTTACTCTAAAGGGAACAGTGTTGCTGGCTCCTGAAGAAGTTACAACCAAAAGCATTCCGGAATCCGCTCCATCCGGAACCCTTACGTGAAGCTCCTGATTTGACCAAAACACAAAATCGTAATCATAGTCCGAACAACGGGCGGCCTCTATTTCTTCTTTTTTTTCAACTTGTTCAATCATTGAAGCATTAAAATCGGATACAAACAAAACTTGGGAGCTTCCCCTTGTCTCACCAAAATTTTCACCTGAAATTTTTATAATGCTTCCTACCTCGGCAAAATCCCTGTTTAAAGCAATTATTGAAGGAATTCCGCCCGAATGAGCCTTATCTTTTATTACAGGCATTGATTCAACTGAAGCCATAAATGAAGGCAAAGATTTTTTATTTTGTACAACAACATATACTATGCCGCCGTTTTGATATTCAGGATACTTAAAAACAATTTTTTTATCTGTCCAGACAGTACAATTTTCCGCTTGAATGATAGCATCTCCGATTTCAATCCATGAAGAGTCTACTTCGTTTCCGAAATGCTCTCCGGTTATTACAATTTCATCACCGGCTTGAGCAATCGGGGGACTAATTTCGGTTATCAAAGGATATTTTGCAGTCAAAGATGTTAAATAAAAAATAAGAGCCGCTAGGCCGCAGAAAAGAAGGAGGAATACAAAAAACCTAAAAACAAAATATTTTCTAAATAAATAAGTAAATCTATTGCCCATTGTTTACGGAGGTTCGGGTTATTGCATTTTGAGTGTTAAGAAATAAAACTTGAGGCTTTATTTCTTGCTTTAATATATCAAATTCTGCGTTATTTGAGGGAGGCAAGTATAAATTTACATATTGGCTTAAATTTATTTCCTTCTTTTTGCCTTCAAAAACCGATACATCTTCATTTACGCCCAAAACATTTGAAACATTTAACTTGAATTTATTTACGGGTTTTAAACCATTAATTATAGAATCAATAGCTTTAAATTCGGTAGCTGCAACAGCTCCGGATGGTTCTAAACTTTCTTGCGTACTCAAAACAATAATAGGTGTCAACACAAAAAGAAACAAGGCAGCCGCCGCTAAGGCCGGGATAGGAATTTTATTCGATTTATAGAACCAGCTTGTAGGTTTGCTCTTGTTGAATTCCATTTTTTTTAGGCAATCCTGCCTTTTGGCATAGAGTTTAAGGAAAGAACCGTCAAGGTCAGGCTCAGGAAAAGAATTTTCAGATAGTTTTAAACTGATTTTTCTATATGAGTCAACCACACTCCTGCATTTTTCACAAGAAACCAAGTGAACTTCAATTTTTTCTTTCCATGGGGACTGTAATTCTCCATCAACATAGGCCGAATATAAATCTTTATCAGGGCATGTAGACATCGCTTTCTCCTATATACTTTGATAATTGTTCACGAGCTCTAAAAACTCGAACCTTCACATTACCTTCGCTTATTCCAAGAATGCTCCCTATCTCCTTGTAATTCAAACTGCCATATTCTTTAAGCTGTAAAACAGCCCTTAAATTTTTAGGCAATTTTTCAAGAGCGGCTTGAACCGAATTTATAGACTCTTGCTTCAATATAATCTCTTCACCAGTATCGACTTTGCGCGTGTCTTCCTTTAGCGCTTTAGCATAAGCCTTTCGCTCACGGCCGCACCTTTTTACATGATTAAGAGATGCATTCCTCGTAACCCTAATGAGCCAGTATTTAGCATCATCTATAGACGGAAACTCCATCTTTTTTTCGGTCATTTTTATCAAAGAATCATGGCATATATCCTCTGCTATGTCCCCTTCTCTGACTATATTGTAAGCTACTTTATAAATAACAGGCATAAGGGCTTCGTAGATTGCTCTAAAATCTTCATCTGATGTTGCCCTCAAAATACCTTTTCCTTTAAACATTCCGAACTCCAAGACGTTACAGTTTTATTAAAAAATCACAAAACTTATAATTTTTTCCATGTTGTTTTACCGGCCTGGTCTTCAAGGATAATGCCCATACCCTTTAGCTTATCCCGAATTTCATCAGCCAGTTTATAATTTTTGTCAAGTTTTGCCGAAGCTCTCTCCTCTATTAATTTAAGAATTTCGGATTCATCGATTTCAATAGAACCTTTATCCTTTAGCGTATTAAAGGATTCTTCTATCAATTTGATGCCCAAAATCGAATCCATAGCGGCAAGAACCGTTAACACATCCTTTTGCGGAATGTCTTTTTCCTTTATCAAAAGCTGCAACTCCGATAAGGCCTTTGGTGTAGATAAATCATCTTCCATAGCGGCAATAAAATTATCAAAGCAACTGCGTGCTTTTTCATTTTTTATCATATCTTTTGCACTTTTAAGGTTAAGGTTTTCTGTCAAGGCTGCATACTCCATTATTTCGGAATCCGATAATCCATCCAACCATTTTGCAACTCTGTTATTTAAGTTTTTTCGGCCGTTTTTTGCCGTTTCCATAGCTTCCCATGAAAAGGTAAGCTGACTTCGGTAATGCCCGCCCAAAAGCAAGAAACGGTAGTCAAGAGCTGAAAAACCCTTATTGATAACATCTTCCAAAATGATAAAAGAACCTGCAGACTTAGACATTTTGCCCTTATTCATAACCAGGAATTCGTTATGAAGCCAATAATTTACCCATTTTTTACCCGTTGCTCCTTCGGATTGGGCTATTTCATTGGTATGATGTACCCTTATATGATCTATACCGCCCTTGTGAATATCGATTTGTTCACCCAGGTACTTCATACTCATGGCAGAACATTCGATATGCCAGCCGGGATAGCCTCGTCCCCAAGGCGAATCCCAGACAAGGGCTTGATTTTCAAACTTGCTCTTTGTAAACCAAAGAACAAAGTCATGAGGATTGCGTTTGTTTTTATCTATTTCGATACGGGCACCGGCTTTAAGGTCTTCAAGGTTTATGTTTGCCAATTCTCCATATTTAGGAAAGGTAGAAATATCATAGTAGAGGTTTCCTCCGGCCATGTAGGTGTGCCCGTTCGCTTCTATTCTTTTTATAAGCTCTATCATTTCATTTATGTGCTCTGTAGCCTTGCATACAATACCGGGCCTTTCGATATTCAGCCTTTCGGTATCGTTAAAAAAGGCCTTTGTATAAAATTCTGCAATTTCAAGCACCGATTTTCCGCGTTCTTCTGCAGATTTTACCATCTTATCTTCACCCGAATCTTCGTCATCCGTCAGATGCCCGACGTCGGTTATATTCATAACATGGGTAACATCATAACCTAAAAATCTTAAAGTCTTAACAAGAATATCTTGAAAAACATAGGTGCGTAAGTTTCCTATATGTGCATAGTCATATACGGTAGGCCCGCAGCCGTAAACTCCGGCCTTGCCTTCATGAATGGGAATAAATTCTTCTTTTTTATTACCTAAGGTATTATGTAATTTTAAACTCATACGTCTCCCCTATCTTGTTACCTAATACATAATAGTATATACTAAAATCAAATGAATAATTTATTTAGTATACTTCATAATACCCCTTTATTTCAAGAGGGAACTATAGAATTCTATAAACCCCTAAAGCCTCTTACATCATACAAAATCGGAGGCCCTGCAGAAGCTCTTTTTTGTCCTAAAGATGAAGACCATTTAAAAGAAGCCTTAATTTTTTTAAGCAAAAATAAGATTTCGGCATCGTTAATAGGCGGCGGAACAAACATTCTTGTCTCCGATAAGGGGTTTAAAGGTATTTTAATAAGCCTAAAAAATTTAAACAAGATAGAAATCATAGGCGAATCCGAAAACAAGGTTTTTGTAAGAGCCGGAGCAGGCGTCCTCACCGATAAGCTTACAAAATGGGCTGTAGGAAAAGCTTTTTCGGGCCTGGAATGTTTCGGAGGCCTTCCCGGCAGCGTCGGAGGGGCCGTATTTATGAATGCACGCTGCTATGATGTTTCAATCTCGGATAGGTTAAAATCGATAAAATATATCTTAGCCGATGGCGATAAAACGGAATTTGCAGAATATGAATATAATCCTTCCGATTGGGATTATAAGGTTTCGCCGTTTCAACAAAATCCGGTAAGTACCGAGATTACAAAAAATAGAAAGATAGTTCTTTCTGCCGTTTTTACCTTAACCCATGGAATAAAAGAAGAAATTGCTGTCAAAACCGAGGAAAAAGTTCAAGATAGAATTTCAAAGGGACATTTTAAGGAACCTTCTGCAGGAAGTACATTTAAAAATAACAGAGCCTTCGGGCAGCCCAGCGGCAAGCTGATAGAGGATGCCGGATTAAAAGGTCTCTGCGAAGGAGGGGCTCAGGTCGCTCCTTGGCACGGAAATTTTATAATTAACAAGCATGATGCTTCAGCCTCGGATATAAAAACTTTGATAGAAAAGGTTCAAAAAACGGTTAAAGATAAGACGGGCTTTTTACTTGAACCGGAAGTTATTTTTGCAGGCGATTGGGGCTAGACTTTTTAGAGATTACCGCAATAAAACGCAAAAAATTACAAGTATTTCTTAATTTTTACACAAAAATACATAAAATTCTTTTAAAATCGCTTGACTTATTTATTTTTTTAAAGTATATTAGATATATCAAGAGCAGATAAAACTGCCAATATCTTTAAGGAGAGAAAAAGATGAAAACATTATTAAGATTTATTAAGTCAAACAGAAAAAGCGGAAACCCTCAAAGATCTGAACTACTTACACCGCAAGAAAAAATTCAAGAGCAGGCCCTTGTTTGGAAAGCTCATGTAGGAGTCAATTACTTTACAATCTAATTTTGTAAACACTTTGAGGCTATAAAATCTTTAGGTAAAGATTTATCCATAAAACTAAAGACCCGCTTTTGCGGGTCTTTTTTTATCTGCGCACACCGAAAACAACTTACACCCTATACTAAATAAGAATTTATATGTAAAATATAAGAGCTGTATTTTAAGGCAGCGAAGGAGCTAAATATGAGCAAAATTGTAGTGGTGGGTGCAAATCACGCCGGAACGTCGGCCATTAATTTTTTAACTGAACTTTCAAAAGAAAATGAAGTCGTTGTCTTTGACAGAAATACCAATATCAGCTTTTTAGGCTGCGGAATGGCCCTCTGGATAGGAAATCAGATCAGAGGTTCCGAAGGTCTCTTTTATTCCAATAAGGAAAAACTGGAAGCAAAGGGTGCTAAGGTTACAATGGAAGCCGATATTACACGCATAGATTTCGATAAAAAAATCGTATACGGAACGGTAAAGGGTTCACAGCCCATCGAAGAATCCTATGATAAATTAATCCTTGCAACAGGTTCAATTCCTATAATGCCGAAGATTAAGGGCATGGACTTGGAAAATGTTCAGCAGGTAAAGATTTTTCAAAATGCCCAAGAAGTTATCGACAAGCTAAAAAATCCCGATATTAAAAAAATTGCAGTTGTAGGAGCCGGATACATCGGTGTTGAACTTGCCGAAGCCTTTAAAAGGCATAATAAGGAAGTTGTGCTCATTGATGCAATGCCGTCAAGTCTTTCAAACTATTACGATAAGCCTTTTACCGATTTAATGGATAAAAATTTAAACGATCACGGAATCAAACTTGCATATAATCAGCTCGTCCAAGAAATCAAAGGAACAACAAAGGTAGAAGCCGTTGTTACGGACAAGGGAGAATATCCGGCCGACATGGTAGTCGTCTGTATCGGTTTTAGGCCCAATACCGACCTTGGAAAAGATAAACTTGAAACCTTTAAAAACGGAGCCTATTCGGTCAACCTAAAGCAAGAGACAAGCATAAAAGATGTTTACGCAATAGGAGACTGTGCAACAGTTTTTGATAACTCTTTAGGAGAAAAATCCTACATTGCCCTTGCAACAAATGCGGTAAGAAGCGGAATTATAGCCGCCCATAACGCAGCAGGAATTCCCTTAGAAGGCATAGGAGTCCAAGGTTCTAACGGAATCAATATATATGACTTGAAAATGGTATCAAGCGGCCTTACTGTAGAGCGTGCAAAAAAGCTGGGGCTTGATGTTGAGTTTACCGACTTTGAAGATTTGCAGCGTCCCGAATTTATGGAACACGATAATCCTCCGGTAAAATTAAGGATTGTGTATAACAAAAAAACGAGGGTTATAATCGGTGCTCAAATGGCTTCGACCTATGATATGTCTATGGGTATTCACATGTTCTCCCTTGCAATCCAAGAAAAGCTTACAATCGATAAGCTTAAACTTTTAGACATCTTCTTTTTGCCCCACTTTAATAAGCCGTATAATTACATAACCATGGCCGCCTTGGGAGCAAAATAGGTTTTAGCTTTTTAAGAAAAAAAATTGAG
Source organism: Treponema sp. B152 (assembly GCF_024181665.1). Lineage (NCBI taxonomy): Bacteria > Pseudomonadati > Spirochaetota > Spirochaetia > Treponematales > Treponemataceae > Treponema > Treponema sp. B152. Next base: position 2,657,112 of record NZ_CP058668.1, on the reverse strand, counting down.
AGTGATTAATATTATGAATAAATACGATTTCAATATGGATTTTCAGTAGATAAAATATTACTAAAAAATAAAACTATAGTATTTAGTAAGTATAATTAATAAGGGATATTATGGATTATATAGCATTACTCAGGGGTATCAATGTTGGAAACTCAATAAAAATTAACATGAAAGAATTGAAAACATTATTTGAGCAATGCGGTTTTTCAAATGTTTCAACATATATCAATTCCGGAAATGTCATTTTTAAATCAAATGACAAGAAAAACAGTATCACAGAGAATATTGAAAAAGCATTACATATAACAAGCGGAAATGAAGTAAAAGTATTAGTAAAGACAAAAAGTGAAGTGGTAGAAATAGCAAATAGTATCCCCGGTGATTGGCAAAATAATGATGATCTAAAGACCGATGTAGCGTATTTATTTGAATCAATAGATAATGAAAATATAATAAATGAATTACCGATAAAAAAGGAATATATACAAGTAATATATGTTAAGGGTGCATTAATCTGGAATGTTCGGCGAGAAGATTATAATAAAAGCCATTTAAATAAAATAATATCGCATAAAGCATATAAAGATATGACAATACGAAATGTTAATACGGCTCGATATCTTGCAAAGTGCTGATAAAAAACTTACCTAACATCCGCTTCAACCTGATATTGCGGACAAGCCGCAAATGCAGGTTAAGCGGCAAATGCAGGTTAAGCGGATGTTATTTAAAAAAATCTATCGGAATTATAATTTCAGGCAATCCTTCTGAATATGGAGCGACCTGATATTGCTCAAAAATAATTTTTATTTTTCCGTTTTCGATTTTAAAAACTTTAAAATTTTCAAGTTTAGGTTCCGTTCCTTCTTTTATCATCGACTCATCGGATGATAAATCCCCTTTCTTAACCTTCTCCATTAGTATTTTTCTTGCCTCATTCGATAACTTGACAAGCCAGTTTTTTGAAGCAGGGCGTACAACATCAGCTAAGGATACGAGTTTTTTTGTTTTTATATCATAGTTTATAGGAACCAACGATGTAAGGCCGTGAGCACCTCCCATATATTCATAGACCGATAAAACAAAACTTATATAATTTCCATCCCGTACAATATCATCATAACCGATAATCAGCTCAAAATTTTGAGGAGTGGACGATTTTGCCATATCATCGGGAGAAACGGAATAATAATTATTCCAAAATGCGGTAACCTTGCCTTTTACCGTTTTTGACACGATAGCATTTAAAGCCGGAACATCTTCAAAAATCGGAAAATCTATTTTTAACTCACAATGAACGGCAGCTTGTTTAACCTCAGCCTTTGAATTGCTTTCGGTAGCGCCCCCTATTGCATCATGAGAAGATGTTTCTGCAGCACCTGAAGCATTAAGCGAAAACACAAAAAGAACAAAGCAAAAAAGAACCATAATTTTTGATTTCATAATATTCTCCATATAAAAATATTTTGAACATTGTATAATATATAGAAAAAATGTAAAGAGGGTTTTACCTTTTTTTAACACATTATTGAATAAAAGCCTTTTTTATTATATAGTCATTTTCAGGGCCGAATATGGGTGTTTTCACATGGGAAGGAAAGAATAAGGTTCTTTCCGAACTGAACCTTTTATTAAAAAATCAAAGTAAATTTTCTTTTACTGAAAACAAAGTAAAAAGTTTTAATTCTGAAGATGCAAAAAATTTATACATTGAATCCGACAATCTCTATGCCCTTCTTTTTTTACAAAAAGATTATAAAGATAAAATCAAAATAATATACATTGATCCTCCGTACAATACGGGGAAAAAATTTACTTATGCCGATAATTTTCAAACTAAGACAGAATGGATGAATTATCTTTATGTAAGATTGAGCCTTGCAAAAAACTTATTAACTGATGACGGTCTTATTTTTATAAGCATTGACGATAAGACCTGCCCTTATTTAAGGATAATCCTTGATGAAATCTTCGGTACGAAAAATTTTATTTCTACCCTTGTATGGAATAACTCGACCGGCGGAGGCTTACGCAAAAAGCATATCAACACATCGCATGAGTACATTGTCTTATACGCCAAGGATAAAACTAAGGTTAAGCCCATGACTGCCCCGATGCCGGAAAAGGCGAAGAAAATGTATAAATACAGAGATGCTGACGGAAGATTTTTTAGATACCAACAATTTGCATGGAAAAATAAAACGGATGCAAAAAGGCAAAAATATCCTATAAAAACGCCTGACGGGAATTTTATCGTTCCTAAGGCAGGCTATATTTACCGCTTTGTCGAAAAAAGTTTTTTTAATCTTTTAGAAAAAAATCTAATCGAATTTAAAAAATCGGACAAATCCGTTTTTACCGATATAAATGGGCGGTCTACAAAATGGACTATCTATGTAAAAACCTACCTTGAAAAAAGGGAAGAAACGGTTCCGAAATCGCTCCTGCCTGCAGAATATGTTAAAACAAATATACAAAGTGTATATGAACAAAAAGTCTTATTCGGAGCAAAGATTTTCGATTATGCAAAACCGGTTTCTCTTTTAAAATATCTTTTTAAGCTGGTTCCGAATTCGGACAATGCGGTTGTTTTAGATTTTTTTTCGGGTTCGGCAACAACAGCCCATGCCGTGATGGAACTAAACGCAGAGCTCAACGAAAACCGAAAATTTATCTTGGTACAAAGAGGAGAGCCTTGCCCTGAGGATTCCCCTGCCCTCAAGGCCGGCTTTAAAACAATAGCCGAGCTGGGCAGGGAAAGAATTATAAGAGCCTCCGCCTTAATCCAAAAAAGATTTTCTCAAACAACTTTCGGGTTTAAGTATTTGGAATTAAGCGGAGAGCAAGGCCTTATTTTTTAAGATACTTTTCAAACCAGTTGAATATCTCGGTTAAGCGGCGGATTCGGTGCTTGGGTTTTCCCGTTCTGGATAGGTCATGATTTTCCCCATGGAACAAGACAAGCTTTGCTTCGCAGCCGTGATATTTTAGAGCCGTAAACATTTGGAAGGCGCAGGCCTCAAAGCAGCGGTAGTCCTCATCCGACTGAATAAAAAGGGTCGGCGTTTTGCACTTATCGGCATACTTGAGCGGGCTGTGATCCCACATTTTTTCTACACCCTTCCAAGGAGTAACTCCTCCGTTTTGGTCGGAATTAAAATAATAACCGATATCGGTAATTCCGAATTTGGAAATCCAGTTTGAAATAGAACGCTGAGAGCAGGCTGCCGCAAAGCGGTTTGTGTGGCCGATAATCCAGTTTGTCATAAAACCGCCGTAAGAGCCGCCCATAACGCCTACTTTTTCCTTGTCGATATCTTTATACTTCTTTAAAACCTCATCCGTAAGCTTCATTAAATCGGAGTAGTCGATTGTTCCGTACTTGCCCCGGATATCGGCAAAGGCTCGACCCATTCCGTCGGCACCGCGGGGATTCGTATAAAACACAAAGTAACCGGATTGAGCTAAAAACTGCATCTCGTGATGAAAAATTGAACCGTAAGCGGTCTTAGGTCCGCCGTGAATTGTCAAGATACCGGGATATTTTTTTCCGGCCTTGTAGTTTAAAGGCTTTAAAACAAAGCCGTGGAGTTTAACACCGTCATTTGTAAACTCGAATTCCTCGGGCACAATCTTTTGCAACTTTGAAGCATAGGTATTATGCTTTGTGAGGCAGGTTTCTTTTTTATCTTCAAAAAGATAAACTTCTTGTAATTCCTGTTTTCTAAAACCGATAAAAAGAATTTTTTCTTCATGAACGGCAAAGCAGTCCACAGAACCTTTTTCGGAAATAAGCTGTTTTAATTCTCCTTTTTCGTCAATGACATTTACAAAGGAAGAATCATCCTCGGTTGTAATAAAATAATATTTTCCGTCTTTGACATGGGAGTTAGCACCGCCTCCAAACCTTGAATCGGATCCCACGGAATTCCATAAGCTCTTGTCATAATCCTTGGGCGAAATCATCTTCGCTCCCGTTCCGGTTTTGGGAATAAGATAAATATCGGCATCTTGGTTTACGCCGTATTTTTTTCCGTCGGCGCCCGTATAAAGAATTTTATCTTTGAAAAATTTGGCATCGGCGTACATAAAATCTTGACCGCCATTTAAAAGCTTTGCCTTTTTTGTTTTTAAGGGCATGAGCATCAGCTCATTATAGATGGGCATCTTATCGGTATAAGTTGATTTTGTAAATAGAATCTCTTGGGTCTTTTTATCAAAATCAAAACCGTCAACCTGAGTAAACTCATCGGTTAGAGCCGTACCCTTCATGTTTGAAAGATTATAAACAAAGAGCCGGTTTCTCTTGCGCGAGGTAAAACCGCCCCCGTTACTCCAAAACGGAATCTCTTCAAAGGTTTCATAATCGGCCTCATCTTTTTTTGCTTCTTCTGCTTTTTCTTTAGGCAGCTTTTTAAACGGGTCATCCTTCCATGAGTGTAAAACAACAGCCGTCTTTTTATCGGCAAATTCCATTTTTAAAACGGGATGGGGGAAGGTGTAGGCAAGCAAGGCCTCACCGCCCGAAACGGGGATAGCATAAACAAAGGTTTTCTCTTTTTCTTCCTTTTCTTTTTTCGTTCTTCTTGCAGAAAAAAGGAGGCGATCGCCGTCAAAGCCGTAAAAAGAATTTACATCCTCGCCCGTAAGCTGCTTTGTCTTTTTTGTTTCCATGTCCAAAAGAAAAAGAGCCTTGTTATAATCGTTTTCGGTTAGATCGGCATGAGCACAAATATAGGCCGCATATCTTCCGTCTTCCGAAAATTTAAGGTTACTTAAAAATTCGTAATTTTTAAAATCGTCCAACTTTATTGTCTTCATCAAAGTTCTCCTTTAAGAATTTTTGTTAAATAAGTATAACACTATCGGGCAGTTTAAACAAGGGGACTCGTCACTTTGCAATTAAAACTACAGTTGTGCGGGCAAGCACGACATATATTTGCTGATTCATAATCTGCTCGGTATGTTCTTCATCTAAAAAATCTTGTCCACTCGTGTACGAGGTGTCTATAAGACGATGCCATATCTTCCCGCCGGAAGACGGAGGGGGAAGTCTCACGGTTATATCGTTATTATAACTATTGGTCATAACATAAAAATCGTTATCATCTTCATCGCTTTCCAAATTAATTTTGTTGCCGTCTATTAAAAAGGCTAAAAAATTTGAAGGCGCATTCCAATTGGGTTTTTGTGCCTGATAATCAAACCAAGTTATATCGCTTGGAGTGCCGTTAATCTTCGAAGCTCCGGTAAAAAAATGTTTTCTTAAAAAAGAAAAATGAGTCTTCCTTAAATTGATAAGTTTTTTGGTAAATTCGAATAGGTCCTTATTTTCATTTAAAAGTCCCCAATCAAACCACGACATTTCATTATCCTGACAATAAGCATTATTGTTTCCGTTTTGTGTACGGAATACCTCATCTCCCATGTTAATCATGGGCGTGCCGGCTGAAAGAATAAGCGTTGTCAAAATATTTTTTGCAGACCTCATACGCATTCTTTCAATTTCGACAGATGCGGATCCTTCTATTCCATGATTATAGCTTAAATTTTCATTTGAGCCGTCACGGTTATTTTCCCCGTTTTCTTCGTTATGTTTTTCGGAATAACTTAGCAAATCGCAAAGGGTAAAGCCGTCATGACAGCAGACAAAATTTATTGACTGATAAGGCCTTCTGCCTTTTTGAGAATATAAATCCGCAGAACCGGTTACTCTGGTTGCCAAGTGTCTTATATCAGGATTGGGCTGCAGCCAAAACTCTCTGACGGAGTTACGGAATAAATCGTTCCATTCCGCCCAACGCCCGGGAAATTTTCCTACCATGTATGCACCGGCAGCATCCCAAGCTTCAGCTATAATCTTTGTAGAACGAAGAATGGAATCATCTGCGATAGCCTGTATCATAAAAGAATTTAAATCTATACTTCCGGTTTTATCGCGTGCCAGAACGGGAGCCAAATCAAAACGGAATCCGTCTACATGCATTTCAGTTACCCAATACCGCAGACAATCCAATATAAATTTTATAACAGGAATTTCCGAGGTTTTTAGACTGTTACCGCAGCCCGAAAAATTTTTATAATAAAGCTTATTATCTTCAAGATGATAGTAAATGGAATTATCAAATCCCTTAAAAGAAAAAACGGGACCGTTTTCGTTTCCTTCCGCAGTATGGTTAAACACCACATCCAATATTATTTCGATACCGGCTTTATGAAATTCCCTGACCATAAATTTAAACTCGTTTACGGCATTACCCGGATCTTCGGCATAGAGGGCCTTAGGTGCAAAAAAAGCAATTGTGCTGTATCCCCAATAGTTTTTTAGCCTAACGCCGGTTTTAGGATTTATATTCATATTTTCATTTTCATCAAAATCAAAAACGGGCAGGAGCTCAAGAGAAGTAATGCCCAAATCCTTTAAATACGGAATCAGCTCCACAAGACCTGAATATTTACCCCGTTTTGTAGGACTTATTTTATCGTTTAAAAAAGAAAAGCCCTTTACATGAGCTTCATATATCACACATTTTTGGAGCGGAATATTTAAGGGTTTATCTCCCTGCCAATCGAATTCCCTATCATCGATAACTACACATTTTGGGAATCCCTTTGCCGTTCTTTTATGTTGATTTTTACCGCCGGAAGCTTTACTTTCTCTTTGATTAAAAATTTGCTCCGAATTAAATACCGAATGAGAACTTATAAGTCTTGCATAAGGGTCAAGTAAATAATTATTTTCATCGAATAAAAAACCAGCTGAAGGCGAAAACTCTCCGTCAGCCGTATACAAATAAAATGCCCAACTTTTTAAACCGGAAACAAACACATGCCAAACATCACCGGTTTTATTTATTTGAGGATCCAGTTTATATGAGATTATCGGCTCGGAATCCTCTACATTTTCAAATAAGTGTAGAACTATTTCCTTTGCATTTCGTGAAAAGACGCTGAAATTCACTCCATCACAGCTTAATTTTGCGCCTAATGGAGAAGCTTTTCCCTGAAAAAAAGATAAATCGTTCATATTCATCATTAAAGTATAGTATGTATTTTAAATTTATGCTATAATGAAAACAACGTTTTAAAGGAAATAATAATGAAAAAGGTTCCCATAATAAGCACAATACAGACTACCGTGGACGGATTAAAAAATGCTGCACAAAACATAGAAAACGTCGATATTGCAGTCCTTGATAAATATGAAGACATTGTTTCGTTTTTTAAATATGAAATGCCTGAAATCAAGATTATCGATTTCGGAGATCCTAATATCGATGCCGAGGCTTGTGTTAGGATTATAAAAGATGATCCGTGGCTTTTATTCGGAGGAATTATAGCCATTACCAACGACCGTCAAGAAAAAGCAAAACTTGAACAAATAAAGGAACCTAACTTTCTATTTGTATGTACAAGAAAAGATTTTGAAAAAAACACCGAACAGATTATAAAGATTTTAAACCAACATCAACATTTTCTTTTTAACAGAGGAATGCACCAGAGGGCTGATGAAAAAGAGACAGGTCATTTTGTAAGCGATACCGACCCATTTGAAATAGTTTTCTACGCAAACCTGATAGGAACTTATCTTTACAATACCAACAGAGTAAATGAAGAAGAACGATCTTCCTTACAAACTGCAATGATGGAATTTTTACTTAATGCAGTAGAACACGGAAACTGTAATATCTCTTATGAGGAAAAGAATAAATGGCTGCGAAGCGGAAAAAATATGCTCGATTTAATTGCCGAAAAACAAAAACAGCCTGAAATAAGAAAGAAAAAAGTTTATATCACATATTCGGTACTGCCTGAAAAAACAAAGATAACTATCAAGGATGAAGGAAACGGTTTTGACTGGAAAAGCCATCTTGAATCAGACTTTGAAGCAGGCCTTCACGGAATGGGCATTAAACTTTCTCAAACCCTTGTTAAAAATCTACGCTATAATAATATTGGGAATGAGGTTTCATTTGAGGTAAATAACCAAAGAAATATAGCAAACTTGACACCTGCTATTTTAAAATCCCAGCAATTACTAACCTTCAAACACATGCAGATTGTCTGCCGCGAAAACGAGGATTCAAGCGATCTTTTTTATATAAGTTCGGGACGCTATGCAGTCTATGTAAACAATAAATTGATGTCGGTTTTAACACCGGCTGATATTTTTATAGGTGAAATGGCCTTTTTAATGAATGACAGAAGATCTGCTACTGTCGTATCTATCGGAGAAGGCTCTCTTGTAAAGATTCCTAAGATGAATTTTATGAAGCTGATAGAAGAATATCCTCATTACGGTATTTTCTTATCCCGATTGTTGGCTAACCGCTTAGCCCGTCAATCAAAGATTACGGCACAACTAAAAGAAGAACAAGAAAATAACAAGTAGTAATTCCAATAAAGCCCTTAATTTAATCAGCGGAATTCTATTAATGTTTCTTTTAGGGTTTTAACAAAGACTTCGAGCTCTCCCCTTTGTGTTAAGGGCCCTATTGAAACACGCACTGAATTTTGCTGAACCTTAGCATCAATTTTCATAGCCTCTAAAACGGGGCGGGTTTGTTTTTTTGATGAACATGCAGAACCTGTAGAAATACAGATTCCCTTTTCCGACAAGCAGCGGACAAGGACCTCACCGGTTAATTCTTTAACCGCAAACTGTAAAATCCACGGAGAAAATTTATCCTTTAACTGCGGACGGGATTCGGGAATAAAGCTTAGGCCCTCAATACCTGCCAGTTCTTCAATTAAAAAATCCGTTAATTCTTTTGCATGAAAAACATAGCCGTCTAAATTTTTATAATATTTTTTTAAGCAGCCGGACAGAGCTAAAATACCTGCAAGGTTTTCGGTTCCGGGCCTTATTCCATTTTCTTGCCCGCCCCCTCGGATAAAGGCCTCCATATTTTTAGCAAGATACAAAAAACCGATTCCTCTGGGGGCTCCTATTTTGTGTCCGCTAAAAGAAGCCGAATGAATGGATAGTTTTGAAAGCTCAAAAGGAATCTTTCCTATAGCTTGGACAGCATCGGTATGAAAATGGATTTTTCTTTTTCCCTTAGAATATTCTTCAAGAGCCTTTCCTATTTCGGCGATGGGCTGAATTGCTCCAGTTTCATTGTTTACCGCCATTACCGAAACAAAGGCCGTATCGGGCCCTATGGTTTTTAAAACCGCATCGGCACTTATAAAGCCGTTTTTATCCGCAGGAATTTGTAAAATCTTATAACCCCGTGCCTTCATAACGGCAGCCTGTTCCCTGACTGTGGAATGTTCTATACTGCTGACCGCAATCGAGCAAGGAGAAGGAAGGGCTAAAAGAGAGAGCATAGGAATATAATTCCCCTCAGTTCCTCCCGATGTAAAAATAATATGATCGGGTGCCGTATTCAAAAGTTCTGCAATTTCCGAACGAGTGTCTTCTAAAATTTTTCGAGCATCCTTACCTAAAAAATGTTTTGAAGAAGGGTTTGCAAAATATTTAAAAGCTTTTTTTAAGGCCTCCGTAATTATATCTTCTTGAGGAATGGCTGTTGCCGCCCAATCCAAATAAATCATAGAACCTCCCTGATGTCTTTTTCAGAAGCTTCATACATAAAAGTCTCGCAAATATTTTTTTGTAAAATCAAACGGATTTTACCGTCCATATTTTTTTTATCTTTTTTCATTGCTAAAAGCACCTTCTCCTTATCATATAAGAGCGGAGCATCTATGCGGCTATAAGAATGTATAATAGAGCAAACCTCATCCGCATAGGAAGAATCGGTTAAGCCTAATTTTTTACCTAATAGCATCGCCTTTGACATTCCCCAAGCAACAGCCTCCCCATGAGAAATCTTTGAAAAATTTAAAACGGATTCTAACGCATGGCCAAAGGTATGCCCCAAGTTTAAAAAAGCTCTTTCATTTTTTTCGCCAAAGTCGCGGCTTACAACCAGTGCTTTTGCCTCAACAGCTATTTTAACAAGGTCCAAGCAAAGGCCTTCATCTCTTGCAAAAATTTTTTCTCTTTGTGTTCTAAAAACTTGGTAAATATCTTTTGAATATAAAAGGCCCATCTTAAATATCTCGAACATTCCTGAAAGATATTCCGCTTCGCTTAAACTTTTTAAGACTTTGGGACTTATGTAAATTTCATCAGCCTTAAAAAAAGTTCCTACCATGTTTTTATAACCGTCAAAATTTATTGCAGTTTTTCCGCCGATGGCTGCATCCGCCATGGCTAAAAGACTGGTAGGAACAAGTTTGCATTTTGCCCCCCTCATATAAACCGAGGCAGCAAAGGCCGCCAAATCGCAGACAAGACCTCCACCAACCCCGATAAAAACAGAGTTCCGGCTTAAGCCCGCATCAAGGGCGGTTTTTAAAATAGATACAAGGGAAGTAAAATTTTTATTTTCTTCTCCGGCTTCAATGACAACCAAGGGAAGGTCCGAACGAAAATTTCTTGCACCCTTTGCAATAGGAGCAGTATTTGAATCGGCGATATACATTCCGCCGGCTGTACCTACAGGCGGTACAAAAGGCTCATCGCAGTAAAACACTTCGGTTGTCCCTTGAACCGTTGTAAAAATAAAACTATCCATAAATTATCAAAATTTTATTAAAGCATTTTCAGCAGCTGCAGCACCAAAAGAGAGGAATCCTTTGCTGCCTGTGCCGAAAAAACCTCATAAGAAATTTTAGCAGCTTCATCCTTTCCGGCCGTATCGGAAATACTCCTCAAAATTAAAAAGGGAATTTTATTTATGCAGCAAACTTGAGCAGCTGCTGCCCCTTCCATTTCAACACAGGCAGGATTAAATTCTTTGATAATCCTTTCTCTAAGTTTTTTATCTGAAACAAAGGTATCCCCTGAAGCAATTCGGCCTTCAATAAGCTTTAAATTTTTTATATGCTCATCATCACTTTCTTTTTGCATAGCCTTAAAAGCTTTAAGTGCCAGGGTTTTAAGCTTTTTGTCGGCAGGCCAAAAAGGAGACTTTGTCATAGGTACCTGCCCAATGGGATGTCCAAAGGCTGTTGCATCTACATCATGCTGAACTGCATCGGTGGAAACAACCATATCGAAAACATTTATACCTTCCAAAAGCCCTCCGGCCGCCCCGGTGTTTATTACGGCATCAACCTTAAATTCCGAAATAAGAATTTGACAGCACAGAGCCGCATTGACCTTACCTATTCCGCTGCACACAAGAACAACATCCTTTCCCATTATCGTTCCCGTAAAAAAACTAAGACCGGCAATTTTTCGAATTTCCCCAACTAAATGCTTTTTTAAAAGTTTAACTTCCTGCTCTTCAGCACCAAAAATTCCTATCTTCATTATTAACCTCTTCTTAAATTCAAAATAAACGTCATATCAGGATTATAGCATAAAAATACTTGGGTATTCTACACCTTGAGTTATCAACATTCCATATATAACAAAAACCGCCTCGAAAAACTTAATTGTTTTACAAGGCGGTTGATTTGATCTAAAATATTTAAAGCCCTATTCTTTTGTAGGCTCGGTATATAGATCAAAAGGACTTACTGCCGAAGGCAAATTTTCCACCAAGGCAGGAAGAGACAATAAGACGGTATCTTGAAAAAGAGGTATTCTAAATTCTCCGACAAAGTCATCTCTTCCATCAGTAAATCTTATAATGACCTTGTGTTTTTGCCCCCTCAAAAGTATTTGATCCCTATCACCCTTAAAAAGCTCTAAAGGTTCTTGTCCGTTAAAGCTGACCTCAATTGAATCAAAGGCCTTAAAGCTGCCGTCATCGGCTTTTTTGTTTTCAAATAAAACTGCGTGAGTTCTACCCATAGTAAACATAAGGATAAGCAGCAAAACATAAAGAATAGGCAAAATAATTCTTATTGCTAAAACCGTTTTTTTCGATTGTATTCTCATTTTTTTTCTCCTTCAGTTTGCAAACGTAATTCGGAACGTTTCTTCTCCGCATTTCTCTGATTTCTTGCAGCATAGAGCACCAATGAAAGAGCTATTGCCGCATAACCGGCAAAATCTCTAAAGTATTCTCCAATCATTGCAGAACCAAGAAGCTGTTGACCTGCCATCGGGGTAACAATGTACAAGAAGTGGAGGAGAACAACGCCTATAAAAACATTCTTTATACTTACCCTGCTGACCGAAGCGCCTCCAACCAAGATAGCGGCGGCGGCAAAAAAGCCCGTCTGGTCATGGGCATTGTAAGTGCTCATATTTCCCATATTCTGTAAGAAAATAATCTGTCCTATGCAGGCCAATACAGTCGAAATTATAATCGAAATAATCCTTGTGTGTTCAACGGCGATACCGGCCGAATTTGAAACCGATTGATTTTGTCCGATGGCCCTCATATCCTGTCCAAGCTTTGTTTTTCTAAACCATACGATAAATAAACAAAGAGCAATAATAATAAGATAGGATAAGACTGGTATACGTAACCCTGCTATATTGAATGAGAAAGTCGTGTCCAATACCTGTCTTACAGGGGCAAGCTCAAGAGTATTCCGCACACCGAAACCGCGCGAAAGTTTTATAGCTTTGTTGTGCATCGGTATAACCGAACCCATAAGATACAAAACAAAGAACTGGTATACGCCGTTAAAGAAAAAACCCAAGATATAACTTGTTACCATTTCACGGCCTCTTGCTTTGTTTAATATTGAGCCGGCAATCCAGCCGAGCAGTACCGAAATGGGCATTCCTATCAAGGCTGCAAATACCAAACCGTAAATACCGCCGATACCCCAGTCCATCGCAAAGATTAAGCCTATCTGTCCTGCCATTGCACCTAAAACCATACCGAAGTTTATACCCATACCGGCCATAATAGGTAAGATAAGGGAGAATACCAAAAAGGAGTTTCTTCCTATTCGGGTTAAAATCTCACCTATAATATGATGAGCCGAAAGGCCTGATACGGGAATAGCCACAAAAGAAATCAATAAGAAAATAAGCGAAACAAGATTATCAGCCAAAAAATCGAGTACCGAAAATTTCTTTAATTTTTTATTTAATTTTTCCGTTATTTTATTCATAATCAATTACCTCGTCTTTTGTGTTTTTCTTGTCAGAGCATATAAAATCATACCGTTTGAAAGCACAATTCGGATAACCTCGGACATATCGGTCTGCAAAATACTGTTTATAACTGAAGGTGTCATCGACAAAATTCCCTGAAACAGAACAGTACCTATAACGACATTTAAAATTGAAGCCTTATTGACCGAAGCTCCGCCTATAAGAATGGCAGCTACTGCCGGGAAGGCCATAAAAAGCGGAGCCTTATAAAGCTGAATAAAACCGAAACTTTGTTGATACAATAAGATTCCTATTCCTCCGCATATCGTTGAAAGGACTATACTGATAGTTCTTGCCCTGTTTATACTTACGCCGCTTGCCCTTGCAAAATCGGGATTTGAACCGACAGCCGTCAATGCCGTACCTGTTCTCGTTTTCATAAAAAGCTTCATTAAGAACATACATACCGCACAGAACAATATTACACCAGTAGGGAATTTGAAAGAGCCGATTTTAATTGGTAAAAAATCATTTAAAATATTTACCCAATACCCATCAAGAGTTATTGTTGTACGCAAGCCCTGTCCCGAATAAGCCCAAACCATACTCGGATTTGAATAAGGAAGTACTATCCATAAAATAGCCATAAAGGTAACCGATGCAAAGCCGATATACATGGCTATTGTCATCTCTTCTCCTTTAACCTTATTTAATATCTGACTATAACCCAAGCCTATTATTCCTGAAAAAATAATTGTTAGAAACACGGCAGTAAAAAAGCCTGCAATACCGACAAGCCCGAATTGCATTGCTAAAGTAGAACCTAGCAGCCCTCCCAAAACTCCTAATGAAAGACCGAAGTTTAAACCGCAGCCTGTTTGAATCATCGGAACCATGGCCAAAACCATCAAGGCATTCATACCGAAACGGTTTGCAACGTCCGAAAGAGAAGCTCCTATGCTTACCTTAACAAAGGGGGCAATTATAAAAAGGCTGAGAAGAAATAATAGAATAATTATTCTAGGTATACCGAAATCCGCAAGTATTTTTTTAAACTTTTCCATACTATTTTACCCCCGCCATATATAAAGCAAATTCTGCCGGTTTTTCTTCCGGCGGCAAAATTCCTGAAATCTCTCCGTGGAAAACGATTGCAACCCTGTCGCAGACGGAACGGAGCTCTTCCAGCTCACTTGAAATCATAATGATTGTAGTACCGAGTTCCTTATTTATTTTTCTCAAGGCATCCAAAACAAGGGCTTTTGCACCTACGTCAATACCTCGCGTAGGTTCTGCAACAAAAAGAATCTCAGGCTCAAGGCAAAAAGCCTTAGCCAAACAAATCTTTTGCTGATTTCCGCCCGAAAGCTCCTTTGCCTTTTGATGACTTCCCGTACATCGTATTTGAAGCATATCTATATATTTGTCTGCCAGAGATTTCATCACTTTTTCATCTCTTATTTTAAGAAGCCCGCCCAAATAACTTTTTAGATATGCTCTTTTAGATTGAATAGCCGTAAAAGCGATATTCCACTCAAGGCTTTCATCAAGAAGAAGACCTACACCTCGTCTGTCTTCAGAAACAAATGCTAATCCGTCCAGTAAGGCCTGCTTAGTATTATTTAACGAGAGCTCTTTTCCTTTAAAGGTTACAGTTCCTCCGGCCGGGAAGATACCCATAATTCCGTTGGGAATACCGACCTTTCCTTGACCTGCAAGACCGCCTATACCGAAGATTTCGCCTTCGTGAACTGAAAAGTTTACATTTCGGACAATCTCACCGGGCATATCGACCCAAAGATTTTTTACATCAAGCACTACAGACCCTGTCTTTTTTTCCTTGTCTTTTTTTTCCGTATTGGAAATTTCGCGGCCTACCATACCTGCAGCAATTTCAGGAATTGTTATCTCGCTTGTTTTTTTATCTTGAATCGTTTTTCCGTCTCTTAGGATTACGACTCTATCGCATATGTCTATAACTTCCTGCAATCTATGCGAAATAAAAATTACGGCTATTCCCTTATCTGCAAGTTTTTTTACTGCCGCTAAAAGAATATCCGCCTCGGATTCGGTTAAAACAGCAGTCGGCTCATCTAAAACCAAAAGTTTTACATTATCTCTGTCTATTTCGCGTGCAATTTCGGTAAATTGCTTATGGCCTACAGGCATTTCCGAAATTAATGTGCGGGCATCTATTGAAACGCCAAGCTCGTTTAAAACGGCTTGAGCTCTATCATTCATTTCTTTTCTCTTTAATAAACTTAATCGGGGGGTAAATAAGTCTGAAAGGATAGAAGGGGTTTGTAGCTCCCTGTTCAGCATAATATTTTCCATTGCCGAAAATCCGGGAATCAGCGAAAATTCTTGGTGAACCATTCCGATTCCGGCATCCAAAGCATCAAAAGGCGACTTAAATTTGACTTCTTTTCCCTCGATCAAAATACGTCCGCCATATCCTCCTGTATCATTAATAACAGGCATTCCAAACAAGATGCTCATCAGAGTTGTTTTACCGGCCCCGTTTTCTCCTACCAAACCGATTATTTCTCCTCTTTTTAACGAAAAATTCACACCTTGCAGAACCTGTGTACCGGAAAAATCTTTTGTGATATTTTCCAATGTCAAAAAATCTTTATTGTCATTCATAACAGTTCTGTCCTAAATCAAAAAGTAAGGGGCGAAGCTAATCCGCCCCTATAAAATTACGAGTTAAGGAAAATTAAATAATCCTTTAAAAATAAATTAACCAATAATTAGCCCCAATTTAGTTGGAGAATTTAGTGGTATAATATTTTTCCGGAATTTCCTGTGCTGTAGACGGCAGATAACCCTGACCGAAAACATATGTATCCATAAACATCAAGGCATGATTCTTTGAGCGAACGCCCGTGCTTGCATCAACATATGCAGTACTCTTCCATTTTGCTCCCGGAGTAAACTTATTAAAGGCTTCCGACAAATCCTTCATATTATGTAGTTTTGCTTCTCCGTCAATAACACGGCGGGCATATTCGCCCAAACCTGCAGAAACGGTAAAACCTAAAGAATATGCCCAAGTACCGAATCTTCCTTTTCCGCCCTTTGCAATAACAGTATCTTCGACTTTCTTTAATATTTTCTGGAAGTCGCCCTGCTCTGCAGATAAGTCGATACCTAAAGCTCCGGGATATCCCATCAATGGTGAGGGCAAGTCTGCTTCAATAAACATACCGCCGTAAGCAAAAAGCTGCTTTAACAAAGGTTCCGTATGAGCATCATTTGTACAGAAGAAACAGGTTTCTTTTCCATATTTTTCAATCCACTGAGGAACTTTTTCCAAAATGAATTGCTGAGCACCGGCTGTTCCGACATCACTTGTGGGATCAGGAGCTGTTTCAAAATGGAATTCCATACCCAAATCCTCTTTACAAGCAATTTCAAGAAGCTGTCGGCGTAAGCCTAAGGTCTGATATGACATGTGTCTGGGGAAAGAAATATGAACAAAATGTTTTGCTCCTATTTGTTTTGCAGCCCAAGCGATTGTATATCCTCGAGAAATAAAATCCTGAGATGCAACCATATCGGCGGCGGCATCAATTACAAGCGGATCCTCATGAGCTTCACCGGCAAAACAAAGAATATCGGGTCTCTTTTCTTTTACGCGTTTAAAAGCTTCTGCTGTTCCCGGAATTGACTGATTTGTAACGATAGCCTTCATTTTAGGATCATCCGCAAGAGCTACAATCTGAGAGATTGTTGTTTCCTGCTGAGACATAAAATCATCAGGATAGGTAATATGCTGAATCATTCCTCCGTCTTTTACAGAACCGTAAATGCGGATAAGCTCTTCAGCTCCGCGCAAGTCATCTTCAGATTGCGATACTGTTCCGGTCATAATTCCAATGTGATATGCCGGACCTTTAGTTTCTGTTTTTGCAGATCCTTTTTCCTCAGTTTCTTTGCTGCATCCTGCGATAAAAGCAAACAATGCTATCAAAAAAACACCGAACACCAAAGTTCTCTTTTTCATAAATGAACCTCCATTTTTTAAGAAAACTATAAAAGTTTAAAAATTTTGCAGCTTTTTGTGTATTACCTGCTTAATTAAGAGAGTATCTTAAAGACAAAATAGACACTTTTAAACTGTTGGTTAAAATTGTAGCACACATGTATTTAGCCGTCAAGTTTTTTATAATTTTTTTTAAATTTATTTTGTTAAAACCCAGTCCGCTGCATTATGATTTATTGTTACCTGCGAAATCCGTTTAATCATTTTTGTAGGAGTTATATTTGCTTGTACTGCATTTAAAATATCTCCATCAGGCTGCCATAAACCGGCTTCGGCAGCTTCCAATGCAGCTCGTTCAATTTCAGGTCTTCCCCATTCCTCATCCTTGGGATTCCTAAACAAGACGGCATCCTGTAAACCCTCATTTTGACTTGTTCTAATAAGAACGGCATTCGTCCTTTTCGGCTGAAACTTTTGCAGCTTAGCCCAAAAACAAAAAGCCTTTTCTCCCGGCTCAAGAGCATTACAAGCATCGGCGGAAACTAAAATACCGTCTTCAGGCATTGAACCGTCTAGCGGTAAATACCAATAGAATACAATTATATCTCCTGCTTCTACCTCAAAAGCAGGAAACACATAGTCAGGTTCTTTTGAGTTTCCCGCATTTACAAGACTTATCCCGAATAAGTTTCCGCTTTTTTTTACGCTGAATCTTATAAAGCCCTCTTTAGATGCGGAGCCTAGCTTTAAAGAAGAAAAAGACAGCTTTGCAGGCCTAGTGTTTGCACCCTTAAAGGGAAGCTCAAAATCAAGAAATTGATTTTGAGCTTTAACCTTTCCGCATATTTTAAAATCTTCGCCTATCTCAAAGCTTGCACCAGGCTTAATCTTAAAAACGGAAAGGTCTCCGTTCTTAGCCTTATAAGCCTTGTCCTGCGAAAAATCGGCTGCTTCAATCTCTTCAACAGTACACAAAATTTCTTCGGGTAAATTTCCTTTTAAGGCATAAGCTTGGAGACCGGTGACTCGCCCTTCAAAAATAAGAGTTATCTCATTATTTGGGGACTGCTCAAATTCTTTGAGAGTAATGCTCTCACCATCACCAAGAAAAATTGAAACAAAGCCCGGCTGTTCAATCATTCCGCTGCAAGAAGCACATAAACTCAAAACCAACAAAACAGATAAAAAAAATCTTTTTTTCATAAAAGACCTCCTACCTATCTTGTATGTTTTTTTTAGCCTTTATAGTAAAATTTTAAAATATTTCTTAAAATCCAATAAGTTTTTTAGAGATACCCTAAATTCTTGTAATTACAGACTCAAAGGGACGTAAAATCTTCTGTTGAGGGTTAAAGTTTCTATAATTAAATAGAATCGGAAGACCTCTAACCTCTTCCCTTATCTTCTGAGCCTTGCCTGACATATTGGAAACAATAAAAAAAGTTTTATCGTCTTTTTTACGGTAATATGCAAAAATATCCTTTCCCAAATCCGCAAATTCTATATCGCCGAGCTGTAAGGCTTCTTCCTCGTTTCTTAAGGCTATCAGTTTCTTATAATAATTAAAGCAGGAATCGGATTCCGATAGATTCTTCTTTACATTTATTTCTTTATATTTTTCGTTAAGCCGCAGCCAAGGCTTTACGGTACAAAAGCCCCCGTTTTCGGAATCATCCCACGGTATGGGAGTTCTTGCATGGTCCCGGGCATAGTTCATTGTCATTTTAAAGGCCCGTTTTTTACCGAATTTAAGACGGCGGAGAGTGTCATAAATATTCTTTGTGGCTATATCGTCGATTTCATCCATGCTTTTAAAATCGGTATTGGTAAGCCCGATTTCCTCACCTTGATAAATAAAGGGAGTTCCTCTTTGGGTTAAAAGAACCGTTGCAAGCATTTTGACGCTTTCTTTGTAGTACTTTCCCTCATCCCCAAACCGCGAAACGGAACGTACCTGATCGTGATTTTCAAAGAAAAGAGGAGTCCACGACATTTTAGTCTGCCATTTTTTTAGGATTTTAATCATTCGGAAAGGTTTATATTTCCGTTTTAAAACCGGAATTTGAAACCAGCAGTCTACCCCCGTGTGATGTTCAAAAGGAAAAACAAGAGTCAATTCGTCCTGAATAAAATCTTTGGCTTCTTCTAAAGAAACATCCATAGTTTCTCCTACGGTAAAGGCATTGTAGGGTTTTAGGACATCTCTATTTAATTCTTTTAGAATATCGTGGCAGCCCTTTTGAGAAAGATAAAACTCTTTGCCTGTTTTAATCCTTCTTTTTTTTGCATCCTCGTAAGAGGTTTTATAAATGCAGTTTATAACATCGCAGCGGAAACCCGCAACACCCATATCCAGCCAAAACTTCAATATCTTTTTTACTTCTTCAATAACCGCAGGATTGTTATAGTTTAGATCGGGCTGATTTTCGGTAAAAAGGTGAAGATAATAGAGTCCGTTTTCCTCGCAATACTTCCATGCAGAACCCAAAAAAAGGCTGTCCCAGTTATTTGGGGGCAGCTTTTTACTCTTTACAAGCCTAGGTTCTTTCCAAACATAATAATTATGGTAGGGCGATTCGGGATTTTTAGATTCTATAAACCATCTGTGCTGATCACTTGTATGGTTTATAACCAAGTCCATCACAATCTTGATATCCAGTTTATCTGCTTCTTTTAATAGAGACTTAAAGTCATCCATTGTGCCGAATTTAGGATTGATATCGCAATAATCGGAAACATCATAGCCGTTATCATAATCGGAGGATGCGGTTACGGGAGAAAGCCAAATTGCCCCTATACCCAGTTCCTTTAAATAAGGCAATTTTGAGATAATACCCTGAATGTCCCCCATCCCGTCATTGTTTGCATCACAAAAACTTCTGGGATATATCTGATAAAAAACCCTTTTATTCCACCATTCCATACATTTTCTCCTAAATAAATTTTATCTAACTTATATTTTAATTGTTTTTTATTATTTGTCTATATTTAAGGGATATATATTTCAAAAAGATATAGAGAATATGCGGGCTCTTGACAGTACGTATAGTGTAGTATAGTATGGTTGTATAAACACTTGCAAAAAGTTTTTATAAGGAGTTATTTATGAAAAATAAAAAAATTTTTACAGTTGTACTTTTGTTGGCTGTGTCCGCTTTGTTGTTTACTTCTTGTGCTTTTAAAATGAATACTGCACAAAAAGCACATTATGAAGCGTTTATAAAAGTGCTTGAAAAGGATGCAGAAAGGAATCCAATAGATGCACAAGTTGTAGTAGAAGCACTTGGGGCAGTTAATATAGATGCCCTTGCAAAAAATTTAAATTATCAAGTTATAGATAAAAAACCCGGCACAGATATCGCAACAGGTACTAAAGCAGCTGAATTAAGAAAACGCTTTGTACCCAAGAAGATAAAGTAACTGCAAAACCTGTTTTTTATCAAGCAAAGTTTTATCCCCATCGGAAGATTCCGTCCTCCGATGGGGCTTTTTTTACTTCCTGAGCCTGACTCCCTCAATGTCCGAGCTGAAAAGCTCTCGCAAATCGTTTAAGCCAAGAGCCATGAGGGCCATTCGGTCAATGCCTATCCCCCAAGCCAATACGGGGACATCAACTCCCATTGTTCTGGATACTTCGGGGCGGAGAATACCTGAGCCGCCAAGCTCGAACCAGCCTAAAACAGGGTGTTTTATATGCACTTCAATCGAAGGTTCGGTAAAGGGGAAATAGCCGCCGACATATTTAACCTCGGTAGCGCCTGCTATTTCGACGGCAAACATTTTGAGGATGCCTAAAAGGGTTTTTAAATTAACCTCATCGCCTAAAACTATTCCTTCGGTTTGATAAAAGTCGGACAAATGGGTAGCATCCACCTTATCGTACCGGAAACATCGGGCTATGCCGAAATATTTGCCGGGTATCTTTGCCTTTGCAAGCTGATGGGCTGAAAGAACCGTACCTTGGCTTCTAAGCAAGAGGCGTTTTGTAAAGTTTCTGTCAAAGGAATAATTCCAGCCTCGGCTTCCTGTATTTCCTCCTGTCTCATGGGTTTCGGCAACGCGGGATAAAAAAGGCTCTTCAATACTCTTTGCATGAGTCGGATTTTTTATGTAGTAAACGTCATGAATATCACGAGCAGCATGAAATTGGGGCATAAAAAGAGCATCCGAGTTCCAAAAATCGGTTTCTACGAGAGGGCCGTCAAATTCTTCAAAGCCTAAGCCTACGAGCTTGTCCTTTACTCCCTCCAAAAAGTCGCAATAGGGATTAGTCCTTCCCGAAATTATACGGGCAGGCGGGAGATTTATATTGTAGCTTCTAAATGTTTGATTTTTCCAGCTTCCGGTTTTTAAGCTCTCGGCTGTAAGCTGTCCCGTCTCATCGCCTGTAATCCCCTCTGATTCAAGCTCTTTTTGAAGAGAAGGAACATCGTCAGTAAACCCGTAAACAACCGAATCCCGCTCTACGATCTTATAAGGGCTGTCGGCTGCTCCGCGTTTTTTTGCAATTGAGTTGATAATCTCGCGTTCTTCATCATCAAGATCTTCCTCGGCTATGATATGGCCTTCGGTTTTAAGGCCTTTTTTCAACAATTCGACGGTTATCTTAAAGCGTTTTGACTGCGGTTCTTGCACAAAGGAAGCCTTTTTTTCTTCATTCATCTTGACGGCACCTTCTTTTGAAAGAACACCGAAGGCCGAACCTACATCCTTATTTTCCAAATTAAGGGCTTCAGCAATTTCAGGAAGCTTCAGTTCGCCTTTTTCTTTTAAAAGCTGTAAAATTCTTTGTTCCGGAGTACCGCGTTCGGCAAAATCTGTCCCGATATTTGTAAGTTCAAAAAATATGTGTTTTTTGCGGTCGGTTTCTTTTATTAAGCCCTTCATCTTAAGCCACGAAAAAACCTGATTTGCATGACCTTCTTTATACGAAAGTTTAAGCTCAAGTTTTTTATTATCAAGATACTCGCCTATTTTAAAATTTTTTAAAACCTTAATCTCAAGAGGATGAAGATTTTTTATAATGCTTTTGATATCCATATTTACTCCGAAATTCATCTAAAAAGATAAGGGATTATAGCACATTTTCAATTCTTTGTACACAATTCGGATTATATAATTTTTTAGGACTTTACAAAAAATCTTACTTATTGTATAATATTGTGTCGGTTGTGTGCTAAATAATTTGGTTTAAAAAGCCGATAAAAAAAAGACAATACCTTTAATTTTTGGAATTTTAATCTGTACTTTTTATTATTTAATTATGGTATAGTCAGAAGAGGAGTTTAAAGTGTCAAGAACACGAACATATAAACGGGCAGAAAACAACTTGGTACGCTATTTTAATGAGCTTTTTAAGGCTTTTTGTACAAGCGTATCCAAGGGTGTAATGAAATTCATCAACGGCGGACGCAAAAAGCTTACCGTAATGGTTGTTCCGCATTCTCAAAAGAGGATCGTAAATTTTCAGGCAAGTATTTTTTCGATTGTTTTTGTTTCGGTTTTGCTTGTAGGTATTTTAGCTTCATTTTTTTGGTTTGCAGCCGAATCTGTAGCTTCTGCCAGAAAACTGGCCAACCTAAAGGAAGAAACACGTAAAACTCAAGCCAGCCTTAATGTTTTAAAAAATGAAACCAATGACCTCTTAAAAAATGCAAAGAATTTTCAATCCACTCTTTCTTCTACATTAACATCTTTGGGTTTACAGTCCATTATGGAAACAGGTGCAGAAAACGACGATTCAAGCGACCTTTCACTCCTGTTTAATGTCCAAGAACAGGCCCAAGGAACGGCAAGAGAAGTAAGCGAGCTTAAAAAACTTTCAGCCTATTTACAGGACACCATTCAGCCCGTACAGGAAATGGCAAAACTGATGGACACTCAAACAGCCCTCTTTTCGGATATTCCGAGTCTTTGGCCCATTAAGGGCGGCATCGGACATATCACGATGGCCTTCGGTCAAAACCGCCATCCTTTTACCGGCCAATGGTATATTCACACCGGTATAGACCTTGCAACAGGCCGCTCAGGCGATCCGATTATGGCTACGGCTGACGGACAGGTTATTACGGTAGAAACGGATCCGGGCTGGGGTAACTATATTATTATTAAGCATAAGCACGGTTTCTTTACAAGATACGCTCACCTAAGCTCATTTAGGGTTACACGAGGACAGCATGTGCAAAAGGGTCAGGTCATAGGCTATATAGGCAACACAGGTATATCTACCGGCCCCCACTTACACTATGAGGTTCACATAGGTTCCGATGTTGTAGATCCTATGAAATATCTTAACATAAAAAATACCGGAAGAAAAAAATAGTCATGGCTGATTTTATTGACGATATTTCCATAAACACAATCATAGGCCCGGGAACCTTTGTAAACGGAAGCTTAACCGTACCCGGATTTTTACGTGTAGACGGAGATATAAACGGAGACATAAAAACCCCCGGAAGAGTTATAATTGCAGAGAATGCAAGAGTCCGAGGAAACGTACATGCCAAGTCGATAACCATAGGCGGAATGGTTCAAGGCGATGTTATAGCTCCGGAAAGCGTGATCGTCCTGTCAACAGGCCTTATTTTAGGCTCGGTTTTGACAAAAAAAATACGCTTAGATGATGATGTATTTTTACACGGCTACTGCTTTGCCGTAGATAATCAGGCCGAATTTGAAAAGGCGGAAAAAGAATACAAAAACAGACAGGGCCTTGCGGCTTCTGCTCTTGTACATTCCAGGTGAGGTTAAATTATGGGAAACTCCGTGGATACAAGCAACTATGTTTCCGCTCTTAATACCGCCGCGCCTCTAATAGCCAAAGATTCGCACATTCAAAAAAATCAAACACGAAAAACGGAAAATACCAAAGTAAAAAAGCAAAAAACTTTTTTAGATACAATTTTGGATAGCAATATTCAGGAGTCTGAGGAATCCTATTACGAAAAAAAACTGGAAGGTCTTAATCCTGAAGAAAGAAAAAAAGCTGTAGACGATATTTTAGCCGTCTTACAGGACGAGGTTTATTCCAGCGGGGCTAATCTGGCCGAAAACGTAAATGAGGAAACAATAAACAAATATAAAAAAGCAGTCAAAAGCTTTGTAAACTTTGCACTTCAACATTCACTTAATGTAAAAGCGGTAACTTCAGGCGGTTTAAATCCGCTAAAACAGCGTAATTATGTAATAGTAAAAGTCATTGATGAAAAAATAGACAAACTAACACAGGAACTTTTATTTAATCAACTTGAAAAACTGCAAATCTTAGCTAAACTGGATGAAATAAAAGGTCTTTTAGTCAACTTGACTACATAGCGGGGCAATAATGGATTATGATATTAACGAAAATATAGAAGATATTGAATCTCTTGAAGATAAAGATCAAAGACCTGTAAAAATGAGCTCAAATCCCAACGATTTTCCTCAACCCCTATATGAGCTTAATTTGGATTACTCAAAAGAAAGCTTTTATGCGACAGCTGATGAACATCAAGAATTTAAAACGGGCGACTTTGTTCTTGTGCCTACACGGTACGGTAATGATGCAGCTCGTTTCGGAGGTCCTGTCAAGGCTCCCATCAATGCCAATCCGGATGAGGTTGTAAAAATTATTCGAAAAATAAATGCTGAAGAAGAGAGCATATTGGAGGAAAACAACAAAAAAGAAAAAGAAGCTGCCAAGATTTTTAAAGAAAAGGTTGCCTTAAATAACTTGGAAATGAAGTTTATAGGCTGCCATTTTTTACTTGATGAACCTAAGGTATTGTTCTTTTTCAGTGCCGATACTCGGATTGATTTTAGAAAATTGGTCAAGGATCTTGTTTCCGTTTTTAAAATAAGAGTTGAATTAAGGCAAATAGGCGTTAGGGATGAATCCCGCATTATAGGAGGCCTCGGCTGCTGCGGACGGCCCTATTGCTGCCATAACGTAACCGATAAACTCAAACCTGTTTCTATAAAAATGGCAAAGGAACAAAACCTATCGCTCAATTCATCAAAAATATCGGGACAGTGCGGAAGGTTATTATGCTGCCTGTCTTATGAATATGATTGGTATGCAGAAGCTAGAAGATTAATGCCGCCTGAAGGCGCAAGATTCCCATATGACGGCACAACCTTTAAGATTACCGAGGTAAATCTTCTTACCCAAATGGTTTCCTTATTGGGAGAAGACGGACGAATCCTTTCTTTGCCCTCAAAGCGTGTGGTCAATATCGGAGGAAAGTGGCAAGTAAGATAAACTATTTGCCAGCATCATCTTCCGTTATACCAAGTTTTTTTAAATAGGCATAAAGCTTATCTGCGGTATGCTTGCTTATTGCATGTTCCATTTCACAGGCATCAACATCCGCAACTTCGTAATCTACTTTAAGAACTTGAGTTAAAAAAGTTCTAAGCGCATTGTGTCTGGTACGGACATCTTTTGCTATGGCTCTGCCTTTTTTTGTTAAGGTTATTGTTCCATAAGGTTCTTGTTCAATATATCCGTCCTCTTTTAGTCCTCCAAGCGATTTATTAACACTTGCCCGAGAAACATTCAATGCCCTTGCAACATCAATTGATCTTACCTGCTCATCAATCAAAGATAAGTCGTAAATCCGCTCGAGATAATCTTCTTTTGAGGAAGTAATAGTTCCTGTTACATGTATTCGTTTATTCATATTTCATATTATACACTATTTCCTTTGACAAAACAAGAACTTTTTTGTATCATATCAAAAGAATATTTGTTCTAACTTTATGTTCCGGCGGCAAGATAGAAATATGTTAAGATCAAAAAAAAATATACTGTTATTTACCTTTTTAGTTTTGATAAATTTTCAATCCTTTTCTCACCCTCATATGTGGTTTACCAGCTCTCTTGAAGTCATTTTTGCAGGGAAAACCTTAAAAGGAGCCTATGTTACATGGACCTTTGATAGATTTTTTAGTGCGGATATTATAAGCGGTTATGACTTAAACGGAGACGGTATATTTAGTGCAGCGGAAACAGCTGATGTATACGAAAATGCTTTTAGTTATACTGAAAATTATTACTATTTTACATTTATAAGGCAGGGAGAAAAGCGTACAAGTCCCGAACATATTGAAAAGGCTTCCTTTTCCGTTTGGCAAAATAAGGGGATTGTAAGTTACCGCTTTTTTATAGATTTAAGCGGGTTTAAGGGTCAGGAAATCTTTTTAGCCTGTTACGATTATACTTTCTTTTGCGATATTACCTATCCTGAAAATACGGCCGCAAAATTCATATATGACAAGAGTCTAATAAGCCCCTCATACTCCATTATCGAAAATAAAAACTATCCCGTTTACTATGACCCTCTGGGAGCGATGGATGATAATAGAATATATTATAAGTGGGCACCCGGCCTTAATACCTATTATCCAAAAGAGGTAAGAATCAGGTTTTAAAACGCTTATGAAAAAAAAAGGTATTTTTGTCATTCTTTTTATTCTTAATCTCGCCTTGCTATCTGCAAAACTGTCTGCAAATCCCTTTACGGGGAAAAAAAATTCACCCACACCCGTATATCAGGGACAGCCTTCAGAAAATATTTTAAAGGGACAGCGTATTTTAAACCAAAAGCTGGGAGACTATATAAACGCTTGGAAGGAAAATAAAAATTTTGCTGTTTTATTGTCCATTCTGGCCCTTTCATTTTTATACGGCTTGGTACATGCGGCAGGTCCGGGACACCGTAAAACCATTATCTTCTCTTTTTACCTTACAAAAGAATCAAAACGCTTAGAACCTCTTTTTACAGGCCTTGCTTTGGCAGGAATGCATGGAGGAGCAGCCATAGTCCTAATGATGATTTTCAAGGGCCTTTCCGGAGCCATCCTCTCACGCTCAAATGATGCAATGATATATATGGAGGGAGCTTCTTTTTTAATCTTAATAATTTTATCCCTTTACGGAATAATCGATGCGGTAAAGGATATAAATACAAAAAAAGATTCAAACCATAAAAAGCTTAAACTTGGAGCAATCTTATTAAGCGGTATTTATCCTTGCCCTGCAGCAATGCTTGTTTTGGTCTTAGCCGTAAGCCTAAATCTCTTAGCCTTAGGAATCTTTGCAGTAATAGCTATGTCCGTAGGCATGAGTATTCCGATAATAGCTTCGGGATATTTGGCTTGGGCCGGAAGAACGGGGCTTTTTTACAAATTAAAGGGAAAAGAAAGGATTATAGCCCTGATAGGTTCTATCCTCCAAATTGCAGCTTACGGCTTTTTACTTTACATTTCGGTAAAAACGGCCTTGCCTTTTATTCTAAGTTTGTTTAGAATGCTAAAATAGAATTTGTTTTGCGGGAGTTAATATGAAATCTATAAACTTTATGAAAATTTGCCTGTTTGTATTTTTTATTCTGTTTCTTACAAGCTGTTCAAGCATACAAAAGAATTGGAAAACAGACGGTTCAACTATCGAAAAGGACATAGCCTTATCAAAAAAGCAAGGCCTCATGTTTTTTAGCGCCTCCGATACGGATCCGCAAAGTAAAAACTTATTGGAAAATGTTTTTACGGACAGCTTATTTTCAAAGATAAATAAGGATTTTATTTTTTATAATATAGATATAGTAAAAGAAGCCGGCTCGGCTGATTCGGTCCAATTGGAAAAAAACTATATTCTTTTTTCCGATTATAATATTACTCAAGTACCCTATCTTTGCTTGATTAATGAACATGGAGACGTCTACCATTCTGATCTGATTCCCGAGCAGATTAATACCCCTTCTTCATTTTTAGACCATTTGAATAAACTAAAGGAAAAGAGGCTAACCGTAGAAAATTTACGAAAAAACATCAATGAGGTAAACGGCCCCGAAAAAATAAAAGCTATAAACGCATTTTTTGATAAAATTTATCTTGTCGATTCAGAAAAATACCGGCCTCTTTTTGATGAGGGCATAGCAAGCGATCCTTCAAATGAAAGCGGCTTAGTAGGCTCATTTATACTTGCCAGAACCAGCCTAAACATCGAACCCTTATTTAAACAGCAAAAATATACGGAAATAATAGCAGAATTAAAAAAGATTTTAGAAACAGGTTTTTTAAGCCCCGAAGAAGAGCAGCTTACCTTGTGCAATATAGCTTCATTTTATTCCCGACTGCCGAATGCTCCAATAAAAACGATACTGGGATATCTTGAAGCAGCCTTAAAAAAAGCTCCTAATTCCTTTAGAGCTAAAACAATAAAAGAAGATATTGAATATTTAAAAGCTAAAAATTAAATGCTGATATCCACCAAACTTGCAGAAACTTCTTGCTTTGAAAGAGCTTGTTTGGAGTATCGATAGTCCGGCTTTATAGATATCATCTCTTGGCGTAAATCGGCCATTCTGGACTGCAAAAGCTCTCTATTTTTTTGATTTTGATCAATTACTTGGGATTGAAGTTTGTTAAGATCGGATTTAAGCCTTACAACCTCGGTATCGTCCTTATCGGGCATACCTAAACGGTACATTTCTTCTATCGGATCTATTACCTTTTGAATTGTAAAAATATCCCCTATTATAGACTGCTCCAACTCCGTGTGATGCACAAGAGCATCTATATTTTCCTCATGAATACTGCGTTCCTGCGTTTCAAGAACAACAAGATAGTCGCTGAATTTTTTTCTTTGTTCTTGTAAAAGGGCTTTAAACCTCTTGAGAACAGCCACCCTCTGATCGATTTCTTGTCGGCTTAATACTTGCTTCATAAGAATCTCCTTATCCGGCTATGTTTACGCCTACGGAAACCTCAGACCTTTGAGGTACGGGCTGAGATTCAAGAATTTGCTTCCATACGTCATATAATTCCTGCATCATAGAGCTTACATCCAACAAGGGTTTATAGTCTTTTTTTAGATTTGCAGTTAAAAGCTGTTGATTAAAATATGAATAAATTGAAAGAAGATTTGCAGCTATTTCTCCGCCTATATCCATATCTAAGGCTGCCATAAGCTCCGTTATAATCTCTTGAGCCTTAATTATGTGATTATTGATGGCTTCTATATCCTTTGCAGGAATCTTAGGCACACGCATCTTTGAAATTGCCAGATTTATTTCTTTTATCCCCTCAGTATAAAGCATAAGAATAAGAGAACCCGGACTTGCCGTTTTAACACTTGTTTCTTTGTAAGCTGCTGCAGCCTGACTATTATAACTCATACCCCCCTCCAAAAATAAAAATAGGTATCTCCTAAATTTATCGGTATTTAAAATAAGGGCTTTAGAAAAAGCCTTTATTTCAATTTACCATTTACCTTAAAATACAGATTAAAATACAAAAAGTTACATAAAAGAGCCTTACTTAAAACTTATTGACAAACAAAAAAAAAGAACCTATAATACTTTTCTGAGGTTCAAAATGAAGAAATTTGTAGGAACTATATCGCGAGGCTTAATTGCTCCGATAATCCGCGAGGGGGATGACATAGCCTCCATTGCAGCCGAAACTCTTTTAAATGCCGCAAAAGCTGAGAACTTTACAATAAAAGACAGAGATATTCTTTCCGTTACTGAGTCCATAGTTGCCCGTGCACAGGGGAACTATGCAACAGCCGACGATATAGCAGCCGACATAAAGGCAAAATTCGGAAACTCATGTATAGGCCTAATTTTTCCGATTTTAAGCCGGAACCGTTTTTCGGTTTGTTTGGAAGGCATAGCCCGCTCAAAAAACAAACTCATCATTATGTTAAGCTATCCCAGTGATGAGGTAGGCAACCATCTGATTGACCCGGACGTTTTTGAAGACTCCGATGTAAACCCATGGACAAATTCCTTTACAAGAGAAGAATTTAGAAGCAAATTCGGAGACCACAAGCATAAATTCACGGGAATGGATTATATAGAATATTATGATTCGATAATCAAAAAACATAATCCCGAATCCTTTGTAATCCTGTCCAATGATCCGAAAAAAATAATAGAATACACCGATTCGGTTTTAGCCTGCGATATTCATACGCGGAATAGAACAAAAAAACTTTTAAAAAAGGCCGGTGCAAAGACCGTTTTAGGCCTCGACGATATTTTAAGCAGTCCGGTAAATGGAAGCGGCTTTAATTCGGATTACGGACTTCTTGGTTCCAATAAGTCCGGGGAAGATAGAGTAAAACTCTTTCCCCATAATGCACAAGTTATTGTCGATAAGATACAGGCTATAATAAAAGAAAAAACAGGAAAAACCATCGAGGTTATGGTTTACGGAGACGGAGCCTTTAAGGACCCGATAGGGAAAATTTGGGAGCTTGCCGATCCGGTTGTTTCGCCTGCTTATACAAAGGGACTCGAAGGCAAACCCAATGAGGTAAAGTTAAAGTATTTGGCAGACAACAACTTCAAAGGCCTTAGCGAAGAAGAGCAAAAGAAAAAAATCGCAGAATATATCGAAAAACATCAAAAAGAAACCGCCTCCCATATAGACTCTATGGAGTCTCAGGGAACGACCCCGCGGCGGCTTATCGACCTAATCGGTTCACTTTCAGACCTTACATCGGGAAGCGGAGACAAGGGAACCCCTATAATATTTATACAGGGATATTTCGACAAATATACGGGATAATTTTTTAACTTGAAGATGTGCTATGTTTATACGGGAAAAAATTGAATTCACAAATAAAAAAGAAAAGAAAAAGCTGGCTTTTTTAGGCAGCCTCTTCGTACTTTTATATTCTTTTCTTATAATGTTAATAATTTGGCTTTTGGGAGTTTTCCCTCATGCCCAGATAGATCAGCTTATCTTTACTGCCGTAACGCCCATTGACGGTACAAGCAGTGAGATCCTTTTAAGTTTTTATCTAAAAGCCCTTGTAATTCCGATAATCCTATCATTGATAAATCTTGTTTTAATCCTAAAAGAAGTAAAACTTGTTTTAAAAACAAAGAAAGGAAAGACTTACCGCATCTTCCCTGTTTTGATAAGAAGGCCCCGCCTTTATATTTTAATTTACATTTGTATTTTTTTAGGCTACAGCCAATATAAATTCGGGTACATTCAATATATTTATTATAAATTAAGCCCCCCAACGGACCTTTATGAAACTAACTATATAGACCCTTCAAAGGTAGAATTTCATTTTCCTCAAAAAAAGCGAAACCTTATAATCCTCTACCTTGAATCGATGGAAATAACTGCTACATCAAAAGAATTCGGAGGCTTATCCCGTTACGATCTTATTCCCGAATTACGCGGGATAGCCGAACAAAACCTCTCATTCAGCCACTGTGAAAAGCTGGGCGGAGGGACCCAAGTTATGGGAACATCACATTCCATAGCATCCCTTACTTCCCTCAACATGGGAGTCCCGTTAATTTTAAATCTTCCTTCTTTTGATTCGTCTTCTTTAAAAATTTCATCTCTGAGTACCGCCTCAATAAAAATCGATAGGTTTATGGAAGGAGGTTACGGACTTGGAGACCTTTTATATGATAACGGTTACAATCTGGTGTTCAGTATGGCAGGAGACAAAGATTTCGGCTGTTTGGGAAACTTTTTGACCGGTCATAAAAATTTTAAAATTCAGGATTATTCTTATTTTGTTGAAAACGGAAGAATTCCTCAAGGCTACAGTGTATGGTGGGGTTTTGAAGACGAAAAGCTCTATCAATTTGCACGGGAAGACCTTACAAAGCTTTCAAAAGAAGATAAACCTTTTGCCTATATTTTCTTTACTGCCGATACACACTCTCCCCACGGTTATGCCGATGAAAAATGCCCCAACATTTATTTTGAAAAAATACACAACGTATACGCCGGGGCATCAAAAAAAGCCTATGATTTTGTAGAATGGGCTAAAACTCAAGACTTTTATGAAAATACCACAATAGTCATTTTGGGAGATCACTTGTACATGGGCGGAGATTTATACCTGCCGACCGTAAAGTTACAAGATAGGCACCCCTACAATGCTTTTATAAATTCTGCAAAGACCACGGATAAGAACAAAAATAGGCTGTTTACAACCTTTGACCTTTTTCCCACAGTCGTAGAAAGTATGGGTATCGAATTCAATGCAAAGGGCTTAGGCCTCGGCCGCTCTCTTTTTTCGGGCGAAAAAACTCTTCTTGAAGAAAAAGGCTTAAAGAAGCTTAACTCCGAAATTGAAAAGCCTTCAATCTTTTATGAAGAAAAACTGATGAAAAAACACTGAATTATGAATATGTATTATTAGAATGTTCACATCAAAAGAACTAAACATTTATCAACCTGTCTTCGGGTACTTCTTCAAAATAGTCACTTAAACTGTGAAGCATATCTTCAAGATTTTTGCAATTTAGAACCTTGCTTTTTATGTGGTGGGCAAAGCTGAAATTATCGCAAAAAAAAGCAAAAAACCTTTGAGCCCTTGTAAGGTAAAACTCTTGAGGCTGTTCTTCCCTTAAAAAACTTAAAAAGAGTTCCGCCGTTTTTAATAAATCTATTTCGATTTTTTCGTCCTTATCTTCGGCTGTTCCGTTTTTTAAAATACCTTTTGAAAGTTCATAAAAAATCCAAGGCTTTTGCACGGCAGACCTTCCTATCATCCAGCCGGAACACGGATATTTTGAGGCGATTTTTTCTAAGGTTTCAAGGGAATTTATATCTCCGTTACCGTAGACCGGAATCGGCAAATCGGAGGCAAGGCGGGCTGTGTACTCATGCTTACAGGGGCGTGAGTATTTTTGCTTTTGGGTACGGGGGTGGAGGGTAATTAGGTTTACGCCTTCCGAAACAAGCATCTTACAAAAGGATAAAAGCCTATCATAGTTTTCTTCTTCGCCTAAGCGCAGTTTTACACTAAGGCGGATAGGCTCCGTTTGCGGCCCGGCCTTTTGCTCATCATACAAGAGGACGGCTTTTTTGACTTTGCTTACCAATGAGGCCGTCTCTGAAAGCGGCTTTTTCATCCATGCAAAACCGGCTCCGGTGTTTACAATCTGCGGAGCACAGCAGCCCATATTTAGGTCGATGCCGAAACCTCCGTATTGAAGCAAAAGAGGAACACAAGCAGCAGCGGACTTTTCATCAGGGCTTGTAATCTGCCAAACAAGTTTTTCAGGAGACGGATTTGATCTAAAATACCATTTTTCAAAACCCCCGCCTGAAATAGCCGAGGGAGCATGTATCATTTCCGAAAAATACTCGTCAGGTTCCTTAAAGCAGGCTGTAAGCCTTCTAAAAGCGGAATGAGTTATTGCAGCCATGGGTGCCGATATCAATTTCATAAGTTAAAAAACCGTATATTTTATGATTTCATCTATTTGGATATAAAGTTCAAGCTCCGCCTTAAAAAAGCCCGATTCTACAAAAAGGCGGGGAGGAGATTTTATCAAAACGGCCCCTCGAATTTCCTTGGGTTTATTTTTTAAAAAGGTTCTCGCATACTCCCGAACAGCATTTTTTACCGCCTCAGTATAAGCGGCATAGACCCCTTCAAGCTCATCAAATCGGTCTCCCTTTCCCCTTCCCTTTATCGTCTTATGAGCATTTTTTGTCCAAAGTTTAAAATGCCCTGCATAGGATTCGGGGATACCGTATTCGGCCCAAGAATAGCAATAAGGATATTTAACCCTTACATCCGTAATTTTTATATTTTCGGTACTTGGTTTAAAAACAGGCTCAAGCTCAAAGTACTCCTCTACATTACGTTTTTTGTCTAAAGGAGTATATACAAAGTTTAAACCGTAGGTCATGCCTGATAAAATATAGGCTGAAAGCTCAAGCAAAGCCTCCTTAGGCGGAGTAAATTTAGCCTTATTCTCATCATCGATTCCTTTGGGTGCTTCTTCTACAAATACCCACACAGGAGCTCTTACAATCAAAGCATCGCTATCGGAAGATCCGGAATAGGTATCCGCATATAGGTAAAAACTTATAAAAAACAGAAGGACCGCAATGAACTTTCTCATAGCCTAATTATCGGACAGTTTTACCGCCCCGTTGAATTCCAGACTTTAAGCGGTTTTATTCCGAAACGGATTCTTATATATACCCAGCCTGCAATGAGTCCTATAAAATGCGTCAAATGAGCTACTCCGTCACCTATGGAAAAAATGCTTATTAACTCGATTACGGCATAACCTAAAATCAAAAGAGGGGCCGGCACGGGAATCACACCCCAAATGTAGATCACAGAATTGGGATAAAGCACTGCATATAAAAGTAAAACTCCAAAAATTGCTCCTGATGCACCTATAAGGGTAATAGTATAAAAGCCTGTTGCAGCATATACCAAAAAGCTCAAGATCCCACCAATTGTCCCTATCAAAAGATAATAAAGTATAAATTCCTTTGTTCCAATCTTGCGTTCTACGGGAACGCCGAAAAAGAATAAGGCAAGCATATTAAATGCCAAATGAAAAAAGTCCCCATGGACAAATTGATAAGTGAAAAACTGCCAATAAGTTTGTGCTTCCACTACAAGAATAGGTACAAGGCCTAAATATGCACTTAAATTTCTAAAAAGACTTGTAAAAACAAAAACACCGGCATTTATCAGGGCTATGATAAGTACGGCATTCTTATATGTATATTTAAAAGGTTTTCTTAAATACTTCATACTATAAAATATCGAAAATTATTAAGCTTTAGGCAAGTTATTTTTGGATAATGTTACACGATTCCGTCCGTTTTGCTTGGATTCGTATAGGGCCTTGTCAGCTCTTTCAACTATAGACTTTGCCGACTCAAGATCAAAGTTATAACTTGATACCCCTATGGAAATAGTTACATTAATTTTTTTACCGTCGTACATAATGGACTTCTCTTCTACGGATTTTTTTATTCTTTCGGCTACAGCCATAGCAGCGCTAGCCGAAGTATTGTTAAGCATTACTACAAATTCTTCTCCGCCATACCTTGCAGCCGTATCTGCATTCCTTGTACATGATTTTATAATTTTTGCAACCTCTTCTAAAACAATATCTCCGGCAGCATGACCATAGGTATCGTTTATATTCTTAAAAAAGTCTATATCAATCATCAAAATTGAAAGAGTTTCTTTTTTTTCGCCTGAAGAATTTATAGTATACAAATGCTCCATCAACAGAGTAAAAAAATAATGCTTTAGTTTTAGGTGAGTCATTATGTCGGTTGTAGTCATTTCTAAAAGCTGAGAATTGTTTATGGCTATAGCAGCTAAGGAAGCTATGTTTTCTATAATGTTTTTTTCATAATCCGTAAATTGATGGGAACTTTCCATTTTTTCACCTAAAAGCAAAAAACCTATCATCCTATTTTTTGCTTTTAGGGGTACAAAAAAAGAAGGGCTAAGACTGAATAAGTCTTTTACTATCTTATCCGTTTTTATGTTCTTACTTATCTCATCGGGAGTGCATCCCGAATCGGATTTATCCAAAAA
Source organism: Treponema sp. B152 (assembly GCF_024181665.1). Classification (NCBI taxonomy): domain Bacteria; kingdom Pseudomonadati; phylum Spirochaetota; class Spirochaetia; order Treponematales; family Treponemataceae; genus Treponema; species Treponema sp. B152. The sequence continues at coordinate 2,621,772 of NZ_CP058668.1, read as the reverse complement.
ATTTATAAGCGGATGATCTACATTTATAGAATATTGAGCATCGCGGATTATATCAAAACCGTAATGGTCCCTATTTAATACAAAAAGGTTATCATCAAAGGATTTTTTTGTAAAAATTGCGGCTCCGAGGGTTTTTAGCTGAGCCATAACTATATATAATATTGCTTCAATAAGACGGTCAAATTCCAAAACAGAATTTAAACTTTTTGAAATTTGCAGCAGTTGTTTTAAATCAAATATTTCTTTTTCCTGATGAAGAATTTTATCGGCATATTTTTTATTATTGCATGAGTGCAATGCCTTTTTTAATAATTTTTCATTTGGAGTTGTTTTCATAATTTTTACCAGCCTTTTCATTTAGCTCCGATATATCGATAACAACATATCTTTTTAAAAGTTCGATCATTTTTTCAAAATTCTCCATTCCATTTGCAAAAACAGCGAATCTTTCTTTATTTTTTGTGGAATTTATCATTGTCGTTATATTATGCACATTTTCGGGTACCGGTCGATACGTATCCTTTATTATTAACTTACAAAATTTAAGAAGGTCCAAATAGTGCTTGCCGGAATCTTCCAAAAATTTCTTTGCACGAAGGTTAATCTCGTCGATAATTTTTGATAAAGGTCTTTCAAAATCACCGCCGGCCTCAATTCTTGTTAAATAACCTCTTATAAGTTCTACTGAAGACTCATTCTTACCATACATTACTTTTTCCAGTTCATCTATTTTGTCTGCAACAGCCGAGCAATAATAATAATTTGCCGCAAAGTCGGACTTCATTTTTTTATCTTCAAAAAGACCTTCTACTAAAAGCTCCCTCAAAAAAGGCTCTATCGAAGGCTGAAAGAAATTTTTTGTATATGTTTTTAAAATTTCCAAGGGTTTTATCCAATCTAATGAAAGGCCGGTTAAAGCTTGAATTTTGCTGTTCAAGTCTTCGTTATAGACATCCAGCTTGAGGATTTCAATATCTCCAAATAAACCGCTGATAAGCGATGACATTTGGACATCCTGCCTTAGTTTAAGTATTTTTTTTGTATCTGCACTAAAATTCGTAGTAAAGCGCGCTTTGTACTCTTCTATTTCCGAAAAAACACGTGGCGCCTTTGTTTTATCTTCAAACTTAGGATCCTTTTTAATCAATTTCGCAATATTTTTTAGCGTATCCTTACCCAGACTATTTTCAAGCTTTGAGAAAAAATTCTTTAAATTCTTTTTTATATAAACCTCATCAAGCTGCTTATCTTGTGGAAGGACGGAATTTAAAAACAAGATTCCATCCACCAGCTGTTCATCTATAGATATATTCCGAATAAGATAATCCAAATCAAGAATCTCTTGAAGAACAATCATCCCGTCTACATTTTCAAAGTTATAATGATCTCTCACAGAGTCCGTATTTACAATCGTATTAAAACCGGGATCAAAATAAGCAAAAAAAGTATTAAATTGAAAACTGCAAAAATCAAAAAATGCAAACAGTTTGTTTATTTTAACATCTACAGGTTTAAAGACAGGATCGGTCAAGGAAAATATAAGTTCATCGAATTCGTTTGTCTGGTCCTTAAGTTTTTGGTCAAAATCCTCCCTCATCAAATCCGAAATCTTTTCCATCCGGCTGCTAAAAGACAGATTCTCCTTTAGAATTTTTTGATTATCCGAAAATGAAGACTCTACCAGCTTATCTAAAAATAAAGCTGAAAGCCTGATATCATTGGAACAGATGGTCTCTTGTAAAATATGTTTAAGGGGCAAGCTTATCCTATAAATCTCATAGATAATTATCGGTAAGCCGGCTAAAACGGTATTATCATTACGATATACGGGGTACTTACACCGCTTTAGTTCTTGAACAATATTGCGCAGGGCATTTTGGGAGCTTATCTCTTCTTCACTCAAGTAAAACAAGGAGTAGAAGAATTCCTTTATATGCTGAATTAAATTGGATAAAATTAACACTTTCTATATTATCAAAAATTACTCTTATTTTCAAGATAGCTATCTAATTCTTCTACAAAGTTTAAATTATCCATTAGTTAAGATTCAGATCTTCAACTGATAGAATATTTTATTACACCATTAGCTCTTTGCTGTCATCAAATTTTGGAGGTATTATTAATTATGAGTTATGATTATGAATCTATTTTAGCTAAAAATATAAGAAGAATTCGGCATAAATTGGAAATCTCTCAGATGGAATTGGCTCTAAGGGCTGATGTGTCAATTGCATTTATTAATGCAATCGAAAACAAACAAAAATGGGTGTCCGCCGCAACCTTATCAAAAATAACAGATGCACTCAATACCACTCCTTATGAACTATTTCTTACAGATGATATCAGCCAAGAAGACTTAACGATAATAGCAGGGCGCCATGATGAGCTTATAAAAGATTTGAATAAGTTATTAAAAAAATACACCTCCAATTGTTTTTAAGATGAGTCTTTAGATAAATATCAACAATTTTACTTTGTAAAGATAATAAAGAAAAACAAGTAACTTTTAGTTTGAAATTTAGTTATATTTCAGCAAGAACAATACAGCATATCTATTTTAAATCAATTATATAGATTTATGCATAAATTTTAGCATCCGGTTGAAGGAGGGAGGCATGAGATTAAAGCAGAAAATTGTTCTCTCAAATGCAATAGTATTTAGTGCTCTTATAATTATTTCAGTATTTTTAAACTTTTTTTATGCGGCAAATATTTTTTCAACAAATCTCAACAATAAGAATAAATTAAAGGCTAAGCTTATAGCCCAAGAGATAGACGAATGGCTTATTGAAAAAAAAACTGTTATAGAGCAAACCATAGATACTCTGATTTATATGGACATTACCGATTATGAAAAATGTACCGATTTTTTGGCAAACTTGAATAGACTCAACCCTGAAACCGATTATGCTGTATTTTACGAAACAGGACTTTTTGCAAACGGTCAAAATTGGGTTCCTCCGGCTTTTTATGACTCTCGAAAAAGGCCTTGGTACATTGAAGCAAAAAGCACCAAAGAAACAATCATAACCAATCCGTATCACAGCATAAGCTCCCGCCCTGACTCAATAGCGTTTTCCATTGTAAAACAATTTACTACAAAAAGCGGAGTTGATGGAGTCTTTTTAGGCGAAATAAGAATAAAGGAACTTTTATCCCTTATAGAAAAATTTAAAAATGAAGACGGGGGTTATGCTTTTTTAATAGGGAAAGATTACCGCATATTATCTCATCCTAATGAAAAATATCAATTCAATCTTGATAATTTTACGGAGATTTACAATATTGAAGGCGGTATAGATTTTATAGAATATATAGCCAAATTAAAAATCGATGACGGCTATAACAGAAGCTTACCCATAGTAAAAGATTATGACGGAGTTGAAAGGTTCTTTTACTTTGCAAGGTCAGAAACTACTGGCTGGACGGTCGGTTTTACAATACCTGCATCGGATTTTTATCGTCCTATAAACGGTCTAAAATTCAGAGCAATATTATTTGCATGTATCTTTATTGTCTTCGTAAGTATCCTATCTTTCCTAATAGCAAAAAAAGTAGCTTCACCCATAGAAACTATTACAAACAGACTGGAAAAAGCTGCAAAAAACAATGAGCTTATTAAGTTCGATTTTTTAGATAGGCAAAATCACGAACTTGCAAGAATTGCAAAGAGTTTTAATTCCGTAGTGAAAAATGCAAAATCGAATCTTCAGGATGGCGCAAATTTTACCCTAAATTCAACCACTCTGACTCAAAAAATAGATAACATAATTATCAACATGAATGCCGATGAAGAGGTCTATCTCTTATATTTGGATATAGATAAATTTAAAACTATAAATCAACTTTGGGGATATTATGCAGGAAATGCCCTAATACAGCACATATATTCTATGATTTTAGCTCATATAAAATCATTTAATATTCCTGAAGACTCTTTTATGCATGTCATAGGTGACGAATTTTCAATCTTTTATTTCGGAAACGAGGAAGAAGTATGCCGGTTTACACAAACCCTTATCGATAAAATAAATAGTGAACACTTTACTTGGAACGAAAAAAAATTGACTATTTCCATAAGTGTCGGCATTGTAAATATTCCTAAAATACCCCAGAGCTCTCAAGAAATAATATCGAATGCATATGATGCTTGCTCTATAGCCTTTAGAAAAGGCGGAGGATGTTACGAACTTTTATTGTCTTCAGGAATAGCAGGCTTCTCCAGAGGAAATATTTCATTTTGGTTAAACACAATCCAAAAAGCTCTTAAAGAAAATAAGTTCGTTTTATATGCACAGGCAATTATGCCTCTAAATGATTTGCTTCACCATCCTAAGTATGAAATTTTAATAAGACTTAAAACTAATGATGATCATATTATTATGCCCGATGTCTTTATTCCTATAGCCGAAAGATATAATCTCATATATGAAGTAGATAAGTGGGTTATAAGAAATGCTTTTGCCTTTTTTGCAGAAGCTACAAGTAAAGGGGATTTAAATGAAGATGCAATATTTTCAATTAATATTTCGGCAGACTCGTTTTTCTCAAATGACCTTGTAAAATTCATAGCTGAAAGCCGTAAAACATTAAATGTACCGGCTCATAACTTCTGCTTTGAAATAACGGAAAGTTGTGCAGTAAGAAACTTGGAAGCGACATCAACATTTGTTACCGAATTGAGAAAACAAGGCTTCTCTTTTTCATTGGACGATTTTGGAAAAGGCTTTTCTTCTTTCCCTTATTTAAAGACTCTTCCCATAGATTACGTAAAAATTGACGGGTCTTTTATAAAGTCCATAGATAAAGACTATATAGATTTTTCTATGGTTAAGACCATGAGAGATATGTGCCACCATTTAGGTCTTTACACAATAGGCGAATATGCGGAAAGCGAGAAAATAGTTTCAATCTTAAAAGATATAGGTGTCGATTACGGACAGGGGTATGCTTTTCAAAAGCCTATTCCTATCGCAGAAGCTATAAAGCTTCAAAACGATAGGAACGGATATAGATTTTAGTTCTTTTTTTCGCCCCATATTTCTTTAAAGGTATGTATTGTTCCGCAATATTGGCAGGTATATCTATTGTCGATAGTGCGGTAGAAAATTGCAGGGACACCTTCCGATTGTGCCGGATGTGAAATGCAGGCCTCGTTCTTGCAAATCAAGTCTTCAAAGTTGTAAATTCGGGGCGGAAGGTGCGTCCTGTACTTTGCTTGAATTTTTCCGTCTTTTATTAGGTTGAGGGTACAGCTCGAAGCAACGGCAGACAGCCTCTTTAAGTCTGCCCTCGAAAACTTATACTCTCCCGGTCGGAAAATTATACCTTTAAAGGTTCCCTTATCTTTTGTAGAAGTTGACACCCATTCGCCGCCCTTGCCTTCTTCAAGTCCCATAACGTTTATAATCTTGGACATGTGATGCCTGATTACTGAAGGCTTCTCTCCTCGGCAAATATGGTCAATAACTATTCCGTTTTGTATGGGACGTACACCTTCGGAAAAGGTTTCAACCTTGCTTTCTTTGGAATTGCTTATGGGAACTTCGACTATGTAGTCTTCATCTGCGGCACGTTCACAAGATTTAGATTCAGGACCCTTATAGTCATCGCCTATTTTACCTGCTATCATCGAAAGAAGTACCATTCTGACGTACATTCCGTTTATGGACTGTCTTTCCCAGCCGTTAAGAGGGGTTGCATCCAAAAAAGTAGGAATAGTCGGATGTACACGATGTCTTGGGAGAGGATGATAAAAACGGGTATTTTTGGGAAGTTTTTCGATAAATTCTTTTCGGAAAGTTATGGAGCGGCGGAGCTCGTCTTGCTTTTTTAAAACCTGCTCGCCCATTCTTTCAAGCTGGGGACGGGTAAAGTACCAAATAAGAGCGACATCGGGTTGTCTCAGATATTCCTCTATCGAAGAAAATTCCCTTACGGTAAAGCCGTTTTCCTGCATCCTGACCTTGTAATATTCAGGCATAGCAAGTTCGGCAGGAGCTATAAGGTCAACCTTTACGGACTTAAAGATTTTAAGACCGTCAGCCTTTGAGTGTACAGTTCTTCCGTGGTACAAGTCGCCTACTAAGGCTATGTGAATCTTATCGAATGACCAGTTATTATCTTCGATAAAGGTAAATTCGTCAAGCAGCTCCTGAGTGGGATGCTCATGCTTTCCGTCTCCGGCGTTTATAAAGGCAGGCTTTCTTTTTAAGTTATTTCTTTGATAAAAGGCTTGAGCCTCATCTTCAAGCCAGCGGCATACCCCCTCTACCTTGCTGCGTACAATAAAAATGCTGTTTTGATAACCTGCAAGAGTATTAAAGGTGTCGGCATAGCTTTCTCCCTTGTTAAAAGAGGAAGATTCAGCGGCTAAATCGCTTAATTTTACTTGATGAAATTTGGCTGCATTCCTAAATGATTCCTTTGTGCGGGTACTGGGTTCCAAAAAAACCTCATAAATACCGAAATCTTTGTCGTTAATTCTAAATTCACCCATAACCCTTTGATCATCTTCTTGAATGGCTTTTTTTAAGCGCTTTGTCTTGTCAAAAAGGTATTTTCTTTCATCGATCGATAAGTCATCGATAACCGTCAATGAACGCCCCATAAATTTGTTTTCCATTTTAAACTCCTGTTAAAAACAAAAATGCAAAAAAAAACATCGGCAAAACCGATGTTATCAAAATAAACGAGGGTGGCAAAATTTGCAGCTTCTAGTAATTAAGGAATAAATCATCTTGGCCCCTCCATGAAGATACGGACTCAACCGTACATATTGGAAGGGATTCTATCAAAAAATAAAAAAACTGTCAATAGACTTTTTTTTATTGAGTTTTATTTTACCCCATCTAGTAAAAAATCTTGTATTATGATAAACTCGCTGCGCATTATAAAATACCACTATATTAGGAGTCTTAGATGGATATAATTTGGGTATGCGGCATTGTAGCCGCAGCGTTGTTACTCATGTATGGAATTAGATACATGAAAAAACTTAATATGAGCTTTAATGTACGTGTAGTTACAGCTCTTGTTGTAGGCATAATCTTTGGTGCAATACTACAGCTTACAGTTAAAGATTCAGCTCTGATAAAAAAGGCTATGAGCTGGATTACTTTAGTAGGAAGCGGTTATGTAAGATTGCTTAGAATGATTGTTTATCCTCTAATCATTGTAAGCATTACAAAATCAATTGCTACACAAAAACAAAATATCGGAAAAGCAGCAGGAAGGATTTTAGCTGTTCTTGTAATAACTGTTGCAATAGCAGCACTTGTGGGAGCTCTTACAACTTCTGCGTTCGGCCTATCGGCAGAAAATCTTACAGCCGGTGAAAGTGAAATTGCAAGAGGAAAGGCAATGGAAGGCAGACTTCATGACTTTGAGGCAAAACCGATTCAGCAGCAAATTCTTGAAATTATCCCGACCAATCCCTTCTACGCATTTTCAGGTCAAGGCTCAAATGCAACCTTGGCTACGGTTTTCTTCTCGGCAATGCTTGGCTTCGCAGCCTTATTCTTAAAACGAAGCAATCCCGACAGTGCAGACGTATTTATTAAATGGCTTAATTCTTGCTCCGATGTAGTAATGAGGCTTGTCCGAATGGTTCTCCGCATTACGCCTTACGGAGTTTTAGCTCTTATGATTAATATCACCTCAACCTCAAATTTCTCTGAAATTTTAAGGCTTATCGGATTTATAGGAGCAAGCTATATTGCAATTATCATAATGTTTGTTGTACACGGATTATACTTGCTTACGGCAGGATTAAACCCCATAACCTTCTTTAAGAAAAGTGTTTCAAACCTCATGTTTGCATTTACATCAAGGTCTTCCGCAGGAGCTCTTCCTCTTACCGTTTCAAACCAAGTAAACAACTTAGGAGTTCCGGAAGGTATCGCTAACCTTGCAGGAAGTTTGGGTACAAGTATCGGACAAAACGGTTGTGCAGGAATTTATCCTGCGATGTTGGCTGTTATGATTGCACCCACTTTAGGAATCAATCCACTGGCTCCTGTCTTCCTTGTAAAGCTTATCGTAATTACAGCCTTGGGCAGTTTCGGAATCGTTGGTGTAGGAGGCGGAGCAACATTTGCCGCAATCATAGTTCTATCCTCAATGGGACTTCCGATAACTCTTGCAGGTCTTCTTGTTGCTATTGAACCCCTTATCGACATGGGCCGAACAGCCTTAAACGTAAGCGATTCTCTTCTTTCAGGCGTAATTGCAGCAAAAAGAACAGGTGAATTGGATGAATCTATCTATAACAGAAAAGAAATTATTGTTGAATAAGGAGTGATTTATGACAATAAATATTGATGACAAAGTTTTGGATTATTTAAAAAAAATTAATTCTAAGGCCATAACTATTGACCTTATAGGCTGCGCTTCCTGAGGCGTGGGAGAACCCCAGCCGGTCGTGTCACCGGTAGAGCCCAAAAAAGATAAGGAAGAATTCAAATTGGTAAAGTCGGGAGATATTGATGTTTATGTAAAAAATAAAATCAACGCATCAAACGATACTCTTTTTGTAAAATACAAGAAGGTATTATTTTCCGAAAAACTAATCGTCGAAGGTATCGTCTTTTAAAGAATTTACCGAGAACTAATTAAAGCGGCAGAAAGATCTTGCGGTCTCTGCCGCTTTTTTATTTTTCTAAGATTTAGCAAATAAAACTTGACAAATTTCAGCCTCTATGTTAATATGTTGGTGGTAAGACCACAGCTCAAGTATCGGGAGTATGTTATGAAATCGGAGGAACAGAGTTTAAAAAAAGAAAAAATTGCATCGCTTATTCAGGATGAAATTTTAACCGGCCGATTTTTAGTCGGAGAATATCTTCTTCCTGAAAGAGAGCTTGCAGATCGTTTTGACGTATCAAGACCCGTAGTGCATGAAGCTCTGCTGATTCTTCAATCCAAGGGGCTCATAACAATGCGTCCGCGTCACGGATGCATTGTAAACGACCTTAGTTCCTCCATATCGATGAGGCTTTTAACCGAGCTTTATCGGAACAAACAGATATCGGAACCCGAAAAGATTGAAGCCGGGCTGGTCGAATTTAGGCAGCTTATTTTAACTCACATTATAAAAAAACTTATAAATCGAATTTCAAAATTATCGGTAAAAGAGCGCTACCATTTTTTTCTTCCTTTAAAAAATAAAATACACTTTTCCCGATCTGAAGATATTGAAACCTCGGCAATTGAAGACTTTGAATTTTATCGTACCTTAATAGATTTATCGGACAGTCCTATTTTTCTACTCAGCCTTGAAACGGCAAAAGAAATTTATAAATACCAATTTAAACAATTTTTATGCGAAAATATCTCCTATGCAGATAGAATCCCTGAATACAAACAACTTTTCTTTAATGCCCTCATCGAGGCGGATGAAGAAAACTCCATAAAAGTAATGATAAAATTAACTCAGCCCGAAACATACAGAGATGCGGAGCTCGATAACAGTATGAGGGGAGGTTGCAGGCGGCTTTAATACCCTTCGTTACGACGCAAGCGTCGGGGTATTAAACTCTCCGCACGAATAAAATTATGCAAAAAGAGGATTTTAAAAAGAAGCTCTCACTTCTACAAAAAAAATTAAAGCGGCTTAATCTCAGCGAAAAGGTTAAAATTTCCCTCGATGTAAAATCCGTTATTTTAGAAGGCGATGTTTCTTCAATGGAAGAAAGAATGGAAGCAGGTTATGCGGCTGCCCGCTGCGGGTTTAAGGGAGTTGTAAACGATTTAACTATAAACGGCCGTGGAGAAGAACCTATGCGTTTACCCAAAATCCAGGATTCTCTTTTAGAGGACAGGAACTTTGATGCGGTAATTATAGGCGGAGGAGTAATAGGCTGTTCTATCGCCCGCGAACTATCCCGCTACGATTTAAAAATAGCCCTCTTTGAAAAAGAAAGCGATGTTGCGATGCAGGCTTCGGGACACAATGACGGAATGATTCATCCGGGCTTTGCAGATAATCCTAAAAAAATAAAGGGAAAGCTTAACACTCGCGGAAACAGGATGTACACAAAGGTTTCAGAAGAGCTGGGCTTTGAAATAAACCGCTGCGGAAGTTTTTTTCTTTTTCACCATCCTATTTTAAAATTACTGGTTCCCATCATGAAAAAAAGATGTCGCCTCAACGGGGTGGACGGAGATTACGGCTACCGCTCCCGAGAAGCAGTAAAAAAAACAGACCCATTTATGACCGATAAAAACTACGGCGGCTTTTGGCTTCCTTCGGCGGGAGTCGCTTCGCCCATGAAGGTTACTATTTGCTATGCAGAAAACGCTTGCGAAAACGGAGTCGAATTCTTTTTTAACACTGCCCTTATCGGCATCAAAAAAGAAGGCAACACTATTACCGAACTTATAACCAACCGCGGCACTTGCCGAACAAAACTTCTTATAAATGCTGCCGGGGTTTGGGCCGATAAGGTTGCAGGCCTTGCCGGCGACAGATTTTTTTCGATACATGCACGCAAGGGAACGGATGCTATTCTCGATAAGAGTCTAAAGGGTTTACAAAAAACATGCTCCGCCATGCCGAATCTTTTAAGACTGCGCAAGGGGCACTCAAAGGGAGGCGGCATCATGCCCTGTGTTGAAGGCAATCTTTTAATAGGCCCTAATGCAGTAGAAGTTATGGATAGGGAGGACTTTTCTACAAAACCCGAAGCCCTTGAAGAAATAAAAAAACACTTAAAGCTTAATTCAAAGGTTTCGCCTTCAGACATAATAACCTACTACAGCGGAACAAGGGCCTGCACATGGGAAGAAGATTTTATCGTTGAAGCTTCAGAGCGGGTCGATAACTTGGTACACGCTGCAGGGATTCAGTCCCCGGGCTTTGCTTCCGCTCCGGCCATTGCGGAGGACATCGTAAAGATTTCCGTTTCAATTTTAAAGAAAAAAATAGATGTAAGTTTAAAAGAAACTTTTTCACCCGTCCGAAAGGCTATGAAGCCCGTTTCCGAAATGGAAACTAATGAAAGGAAGGCACTAATCGAAAAAAATCCCCAATACGGAAAAATCATCTGCCGCTGCGAACAGGTCAGCGAAGGCGAAATAAGGTATGCGGTAAACAATCCCCTAAACGTATTTACCCTTGATTCCGTTAAAAGAAGAGTAAGAGCCGGAGCCGGCAGATGTCACGGAGGCTTTTGTACTCCCCATATTTTAAAAATTATTGCGGAAGAAAAAGGCATCCCGATAGAAAAGCTTACAAAAAAGGGTGAGGGTTCCGAGATTGTTCAGCCGATAGAAAAGTTTGAAGCCTTTAGCGGAGGCGAAAAATGAAACCACTTGCATTTACCGATTATGATGTTATCGTTATAGGCGGAGGCCCTGCAGGAATGGCCGCGGCTCTGGCTGCCTCAGAAAAAAATCCTAAACTGAAAATTGCCCTTATCGAAAGAGAGGGGCAGATAGGCGGCATTTTAAAACAGTGCATTCATGACGGCTTCGGTCTAATCCGTTTTAAAGAGCGCTTAACCGGCCCCGAATATGCGTGGCGTTATAAAGAAATGGCAGAAGCAAAAGAAAATATAGATATTTTTCTTTTTACCTTTTTAACCAAGCTAAAAAAAGAAAATGATTTGTTCTGCATGGAATTTACAAATCCCGAACACGGAATTTTTGAGCTAAAGGCAAGGAGTCTTGTTGCAGCTATGGGCTGCCGCGAAAGAACAGACAGGCAGGTAAACATTCACGGGGAAAGGCCCGCAGGTATTTTTACGGCAGGACAGGCACAAGCCCTCATAAACCTGCACGGCTTCATGCCCGGAGAAAAATGCGTAATCTTAGGTTCGGGAGACATAGGCCTTATAATGGCCCGCCGCCTTACTCTTGAAGGGGCTCATGTAGAGGGGGTATACGAAATTAAGCCTACCCCCTCAGGCCTCAGCCGAAATATCGTGCAATGCCTTAATGACTACGGCATTCCCCTCCATCTATCCGCGACGGTTACCGAGGTTGTGGGCAGGGAAAGAGTCGAGGCTGTAAAGATTGCCCAAGTAGATAAAAAAATGAAGCCGATTGCAGGAACCGAAAAAAGAATCCCCTGCGATACCCTGATTTTAAGCGTAGGCCTCATCCCCGAAAACGATATACTGTCAAGCTTAAATGTTCCTATAGACGGAAGAACAAAGGGGCCCATCGTTGACCAGTTTATGCACACGGAAGCTGCGGGACTTTTTTCTTGCGGAAATGCCTTGCATGTAAACGACCTTGTAGATTATGTTTCCGAGTCGGGAAAAATCGCAGGAGAAGCAGCCGCCGATTTTGCTTTAAACATGAGGGCCGGGTCTGAAAAACTTTTGCCGTTAAAGATTAGTGCCGGGGCCGAAAAACTTTTACCTTTAAAAATAAGCAATAAGACTAAAAAACTTTTGCCTTTAAATATCATCGGAAAAATTCTCTATGTTGTTCCGCAAAAAATCGATACTGAGGCAGAGGGCTCTATTATCTTTTATTTTAGAGCCGCAGAAGAAATGCAAAACACCAGCCTAAGCTTAAAAGCAGACGGCAAAACCGTCTTTGAGCGGAAATACGAGGAGCTTAAACCTCCCGAAATGAAACGCTTTATTCTGCCTTGCGAAAAATTAAGAGGAGCCGAAAAGCTTGAGATAGTTTTAAGCGAATCTCCACAAAAAGGCATCGAAACTCCATCGGAAAAAAAGGAGGTCGATAATGGAAACTAAAAGCCTTATCTGCACAGCCTGCCCCAGAGGCTGCCGCTTGAGCGTAAAAATCGAAAATGGAAACATCAGCGTTTCCGGGAATAAATGTCCCAAGGGCCTTTCCTACGGAAAATCGGAAGCCGTCTGCCCGATGAGAATTCTTACAAGCACGATAGCATCTTCGGTAGAAGGCTTTCCGAGGCTCCCCGTAAAAACAAGCGTAGAAGTTCCCTTAAAAAACTTTTCAGAATATATGCATCTTATCCGCAAGCTTAAAGCGGACTCACCAAAAATGCCCGGCGACATAATCGTAAAAAACTTTGCCGAAAGCGGGGCAGATTTAATCGCAGCAGGAGGCTCCCTATGAAAACCATCTTAACGGTCGATTGCGGAACCCAAAGTCTGCGTACAATGCTCTTTGACTTAAAGGGGAATATCTTGGCGGCAAACCGCATTCCGTATAAGCCTCATACAAGCCCTCAACCTGCATGGGCCGAACAAGATGTAGAAGTTTACTGGAATGCTCTAAAAGAAGGCCTTGCCGGTCTTAAAGAAAAAGAGCCTCTTCACTTTGAAAATATTGCCGGAATGGGCATCTCTTCGATGAGGGCTACAACGGTTCTTGTCGGCAAAGACGGAAAGGTGCTGAGGCCCGCAATCGTATGGCTCGACAACAGAACAGCCAGAGGCCCCTATCATCCCAACCGTCTTATACGCACGGCTTTTCATGCTGCGGGAGTTTATGATTCTATAGTTACGGTTCAATCAAATTGTAAGATAAACTGGTTTAGAGAAAACGAGCCTGAAATATGGGATAAAACATGGAAGATGTTTTTTCTTTCGGGTTGGTTTATTTATAAGCTGACAGGAAAGCCTTGCGATGTAGTCTCCTCGATGGTAGGCTACATTCCCTTTGTAAACCGAAAAAGAACATGGGCAAAAAAACATTCGATTGAAGAAACTCTCATGCCCTTAGAAAACGAAAAAAGGCATGGCCTTATAGAAAGCGGAAAAATAATCGGCACTTTAACGGACGAAGTTTCAAAAGAATTGGGACTCCCGCAAGGTATTCCTCTTGTTGCCTGCGGAAGCGACAAGGCTTGCGAGACCATAGGGGCAGGCGTAATAGACTCTTCCATGGCCTCTTTAAGTTTCGGTACAACGGCCACAATCGAAGTCTGCTCAAAAAAATACTTTGAATATAAAAAACTCTTTCCTGCCTATTGCGGCATTCTCCCCGATACATGGCTTTCGGAATTGGAAATCTTCCGAGGCTATTGGATGATAAGCTGGTTTAAGGAAGAGCTGGGCAAGGAAGAATGTAAGGCAGCCGAATCTAAGGGCATCATCCCTGAAGTTATTTTGGATAAACTTTTACATGCCTCGCCTCCGGGCGGAAGGGGCCTCATGCTCCAGCCCTACTGGGGAGCAAGTATCTTTGACCGCTATGCAAAGGGGAGTATCATAGGCTTCGGCGATGTTCACGGAAGAGAAGACTTATACAGGGCTATAATCGAAGGCCTTGCCTATTCCTTGCGTGAAGGTTTGGAATTAATCGAAGCAAAAGGAAATTTAAGATGCGAAAAAGTTGCAGCCTCAGGGGGGGCTTCTCAAAGCGATGCAATCTGCCAGATTACCGCAGACATTTTAAACCGTCCCCTTGTACGGGGAAAAACGCCGGAAGCTTCTTCCCTAGGAGCCGCAATCATAACCGCTGCAGGAATCGGGGAGTATGCTTCAATCAAAGATGCCGTAAAGGAAATGGTCTTATACGAAAAGGAATTTACACCGAACCATGAACACCGCACCCTTTATGACGGCCTTTTCAGCGTATATAAAAAAATATATCCTGCACTAAAAGATATTTATAAGGATATACAAAGAGTAACAAATTATCCCGAAACAAAAAAGATGAACGGGTAAGATAAGGAGAAAGCTATGGGAAAAAGATATGAGTACAAGGATTTTAAACCGGTTTGGGAACAGGTACCGCCTCCAAAGGGCTCTTTTAGAGAAGCGGCAAAGTGGGGAGACCCAAACGAATTTAAGGAGCCTAACGAAAGACTTTATAAATATATGAAAACGGTCTTCGGCATAGGAGATGAGGTTTTTAAACAAAAGCGGTTTGAAGGACTTGAAGCCTTGCCTGAAAGCCTTCCAGTAAACCTCGACCAAAAACATATTGAGGCCTTAAAGAAAATTTTCGGAGAGGCGGATGTCAGCACAGCCGTTAAGGACAGGGTATCGGTTGCTTACGGAAAAACCATGTACGATGCCTACCGCCTCCGTGAGGGCATCCTTGAAAACATCGCCGATGTTGTAGTATACCCTTCCGATCATGACCAAATAGTTAAACTCGTAACATATGCAAATGAGAACAAAATTCCCCTCTATGTGTACGGAGGCGGTTCTTCCGTTACCAGAGGCGTTGAGGCCGTAAGGGGCGGCATATCCCTCGATATGCGTAAAAACTTTAACAAGGTTTTAGCCTTTAACGAAACTGACCAGACAATTACGGTTCAAGCCGGAATGTCGGGGCCCCAACTGGAAGCTCACTTAAACAATGCTCAAAAAGAATTCAATGCAAAGATGGCCTACACTTGCGGACACTTCCCGCAATCCTTTGAATATTCTTCCGTGGGAGGCTGGGTAGTTACGCGCGGGGCAGGACAAAATTCCACATACTACGGGAACATAAAAGACATAGTTTTTCAACAAACATATGTAACTCCTGCGGGCACCGTTAAAAGCTACGGGCTTCCCGCCCATGCGGTCGGACCGGACATAGACGAGCTCATGATGGGGAGCGAGGGCTCTTTCGGAATTCTTACAAATGTTACCTTGCGGTTTTTTAAATACAGGCCGGAAACCCGCAAAAAGTTCAGCTTTATATTTAAAACTTGGGAAGACGGAATGAAGGCTTGCCGAGAGATTATGCAAAACGAATCGGGCTTTCCCTCGGTGTTTAGGCTTTCGGATGCGGAAGAAACCGACATGGCGTTAAAGCTCTACGGAGTTGAAGGCACCATAGCCGAAACAGCGATGAACCTAATGGGATATAAGCCGATGAAACGCTGCCTCTTTTTAGGCTGGAGCGAGGGTGCTAAAGAATTTTCAAAGCAGCTTTACAAAAAGGTAAAACGAATATGTAAACAAAACGGAGGACTCTTTTTAACAGGCAAGCCTGTAGACGGCTGGGAGCACGGCCGCTTTACGGATCCGTATTTAAGAGAATCCTTACAAGATTACGGAGTAATAATAGACACAATGGAATGCAGCGTAACATGGGATATGATGCCGAAAGTTCACGAAGAGGTAAGAAGATTTGCAAAATCCCGCCCTCACACGGTCTGCATGACCCATCTTTCCCATGCCTATCCGCAAGGGGCAAACCTGTACTTTATCTTTATAGGCCTTTTTAAAAACAAGGAAGAATATTTAGAATACCAGTACGGCATCTTCGATAACATAATGAAGGCAGGGGCGGCCATGAGCCACCACCACGGTGTAGGCAAGATGACGGCAGCTTGGGTAGAAGAATCCATAGGACAAACCAATTTTGAAATCTTTAAGGCTCTAAAAAAACACTTCGACCCGAACAATATAATGAATCCGGGCGGGACCCTTGGCCTAGACATGACGGAAGACCAAAAGAGAAAACCTAAATACGCCGGAAAAACTTGGGAGGAAAATTTTTAGCAGCTTATAAAGTTTACTCAAAAAAACTGTATACAAAAAAAAGCCGATTAGACATTGCATGTCCAAATCGGCTTTTTTAATTAAGTCTTTTTATTTTAGATGTACAACAACTTCCAGCTTGTCTTTACCCTTTAGTCTAGATTTATGAAGGACTCCGAACCAAAACTCTTCTGAAGTATAATTTTTATCTTCTCCGCTTATAGTCCATTTTTCTACCTGTGCGCTGCTATTTAATCTGACCATAAATCTTAAATTACTTGAACCTTCCTTAAGGGATATATTTTGCCCTTGTAAGGTTATCCATTTTTTTGTTTCTATATCCCGGTACCTAATTGAAAGGTTTCCCTTACCCTCTCCGCCTTCTGCAATCTTAAATGAAACAGAATAATTTAGGGCAGCCCTAAACTTAGCCTCAATATTGCAGACTCCGCTTTGAGCGTAACCAATAATATTATTTAAATATAAATTTCCATCGCCATTCATTTCATTATTTGCATCTGTGTCATTTATAAACCAATCTGCAATATTATCTGCAGAAGTATCAGGCTGAATAAGTACCGAAGTTCCTTCATAAACCGTATCACCGGACTTGATAGTAAGCCATTCGTCTCCCATGAGCTTTTCGACTTTTACTGATCCCTGTCCTTCCGTACTGAAATTAATCTTTACGGGATTAGCAGGAACAAATTGAGCCTTTACGGATACTTTTCCGTCTCCTCCAATAAACGGATTATCTACACGCAACCAAATTCTATTACCTGTAAGATGCTCATTTCCGTTTACAAACCATTTAGCCTGATAACCAGCCTTCGGAAGGGCATAAAAGACAACATCATCCCTCTCTTTAAATTTATAACCGCTTGCAAATTCTTTTTCCTTAAATTTTGCAATAATTATGCCGTTTCCTTCATGGCCTGATGCAACACTAAATTCTACAGGTATGGTACCTTGAGGGGCATCAGGATCGGTTTCAAAAATGGCTTTTATGCTGATTTTACCTGTATCTTTATCCTTATCTTTTCCTTTTACCATATAATTTGCGGTGTAAGCTCCATTTCCCCAATTCCAAGAATTTATTTTCGTGCCGTTATGCTCAAATTGTTTAAACTTGAAGCCTAAAAAGGGAAACGCCTTTATTCTCAGCTGCGTACCCTCGTATATTTGAGTATCGGTAATAAGCTCTCCGGTTTTTGAATTATAAACACTTATTTTTCCGCTTCCTTCTATGGTAAATTCCATATCGATTTTTTCAGCATTTTTAAAATTATGACTTATCTTGATACTGCCGTTTACTATGTCATTAATATCGACTTCATACCAAAACTCAAGTTCTCCCTCAGTCCATTCCCCAGCCTGATTGCCGTTGATATACCATGTATCGGGAGCAAAGCCTTCTTTAGGTTCTACAATAACACGGATTCTTGAGCTTTGACCAAAAAGATTTCCTGATTGAACCTCAGTCCATTTATTGTTTATAAGCTGTTCTGCCCTAATACTTCCTTTGTCCGTCTCATCTACAGACCATTCTACCTTAATTTTCGGAGCTTCTTTAAAACTGACGCTTATCTCTATTTTTTCGTCCTTTATGTCCTTTGACGCTACTGTATATCTAAGCTGATTAATATTTGTAGCAGGAACTTCTTTTCCGTTTATATACCATTTATCCGAGATAAAGCCCGGTTTTACATTTGCATTGACATAAAAGAAATACCCTTCTTCAAATTTATCACCTGAGGTGAAAGTTTTCCATTGCCCATTGATTTGCCGTCCGGCATAGACAGTTCCCTTTGTTTCATCCAAGCTCTTCCAATAAACAGGTATCTCTGTTTCCTTATCTCCGAATTCGGCTTCTATCAGGATTTTGCCGTCAACAAGATCTGCCTTTTGAACATTATACCAAAATCTAGTCCCAGCATTGTTTTGAATCTTGCCGTTTATGTACCATTTTTTAATAATCTTTCCTGTTTTTGGTAAAGCATCAAAGCGTAGTGTTGTTCCTTCAAAAAAATTACCGATTGATGCAGTATCATATATAGGGTTATTGGATGGATCGTTTTCTTTCCATTTTTTTACTTCACCATCCGCAGGGTTTTTGCTCTTCCATTCAACTTGCATGTTGTCAGCTTTTTTAAGCACAAATTCTATATTTACTGCTTTTGTATCTTGTGGAATAGTATATTTGATCCAACCCTGGTCCGTAAAATACGCAATAGCTTTACCCAGCTCTGCTACGGTTTTTCCGTTTATCTTTGTTTTATCTCTGTCAATGGAATACCT
The DNA here is from genome assembly GCF_024181665.1 of Treponema sp. B152. Classification (NCBI taxonomy): domain Bacteria; kingdom Pseudomonadati; phylum Spirochaetota; class Spirochaetia; order Treponematales; family Treponemataceae; genus Treponema; species Treponema sp. B152. Next base: position 2,603,107 of record NZ_CP058668.1, on the reverse strand, counting down.
TGTTGAGCCCTCATTCCATGCATCCAATGCAAGCACAGAGCCTGTATAGACTTCATCACCTGATGATAGAGGAGTCCATCCTGAGTTTGTTGATTTCTCTACTGAAGCTTTTGGGTTTTCTGCCCCGCCTCCATCAATAGACCAAGTAACCTTTACAGGTTTAGGAGTAATTAAAGGAGTACTCCCCCCGTCTAAATTCGGCTTATGACCGCAGGCACTAAAAATCACAGCACAAAGAGCACTAATCACAAAAAAATTAAACAACCTTCTATTCATTAATACGTCTCCTTTAATCTAAGTTTTAAAAAGCATAAGCTATTTTTAAGTTTTTGTCTACTCCGGAAAGTTCGTATAACAAATATTTGTATTTTTGTCCGCCTATTGAATTTTTATTTTCCTTATGCTAAACTCATATTGCCGGGGTGCTTTTACAAGCTGAGAACATACCCGCAAAGGGCTGTCCGCACGGATGCCCTATTACCTGATCCGGATAATACCGGCGGAGGGAGCATATGAAAAATCATTTACGCTCTATTTTAATTTTCTCTTTTTTAATTATCGGTTGTGCCGCTCTTTTTGCAGGCGGTGCAAAAGAATCTGACGGAACAAAGGTTGTGGTTTACACGACAAAATCCTTTGCTGCCGACTACGGCCCAGGTCCGAAAATTGCCGAACTCTTTAAGGCAAAAACGGGCAAAGAAGTTGAGTACGTTATCTGCAAAGAAGGCGTTTTAAACAGGGTCATATTGGAAGGCAAGGCTTCTACAGCGGATGTCCTAATCGGAATAGATAACCATCTTATCGAAAAGGCCCGCAAAGCAAAGGTTTTAAAAGCCTACAAACCTACGGCCTCAGATAAGATAGATTCGGAAGTTCTTATTGCCGATGACTGGCTTTTAACACCCTTCGACTACGGCTATTTTGCCTTTATGTTCGACACAAAAGCTAAAATCAAAAAGCCCTCATCCTTAAAAGAGTTGACCGAGCCTGTTTATGCAAAAAAGATTGTCATTTTGGATCCGAGTTCCAGCACAACGGGGCTTGGCTTGGCCGCTTGGACAAGAGCTGTATTTGGAGATAATTACCTAGACTTTTGGAAAGCCCTCAAGCCGAATATCTTTGCCATGGCCCCCAAGTGGAGTACGGGCTACGGATATTTTACAGCCGGAGAAGCTCCCATAGCCATCTCTTACACAAGCAGCCTAGCCTCCCATGTTTTATATGACAAAACAAACCGATTTCAACCATTGATTTTTGAAGAAGGGCATATTATTCAGATTGAAGGCATGGGTATTGCCGCCAATGCAGCCAATACTAAAGGAGCAAAGGAATTTATAGACTTTATGCTGACGGAAGAAGCTCAAAGCCTCCTTCCCGAAACCCAGTTTATGTATCCTGTCATCAAGGGGCTTGCCCTTCCTGCTTCTTATAAGGATGTTCCCAAACCTGCAAAAGTTTTGCGTATTCCTTCAGAAGATCAAACCGAATCGGTAAATGCCGTAATCAATGTTTTACAAAAATAAACAGAAAGGCCGAGATACTCGGCCTGACCGAGTTTCTCAGCCGAGCGGCCTATTAAACGTAGGCCGTCTTGTTTTACCGCTCGGCGGCCTTATCTTTTTTCTTGTTCTGCTTTCTTTTTTTCTTCCGCTGATTTTAAGCTTTGTTCCCTTATTTTCTTCACGCTTTGACTTTTCGTATATTACGGGAGTAAAAAGCTCCTTTGATTTTTCGCAGATTTTTAGGATTGCAGCCTTTACGGTTTCTCAGGCCTTTTTTTCCGCAGCCCTTGCCTGCACGGTAGGCTTTGCCGCAGCTTATTTTTGTGCAAGAAAAAACTTTCGGGGTAGAAAATTTCTAATAGCTCTGTCGAGCGTCCCCCTCTGCGTGCCTGCAATAATCGTTGCTCTTTCCTTTATAATATTTTTCGGAAATAACGGCATCCTAAATTCTTTTTTAAAGAGCTTATTAAACCAAGACGAACCGCCTGTCAATTTTGTGTTTTCGATGACAGGAGTAATTATAATCCACGGCTTTTACAACTTTCCCCTTGCAATGAAAACAATTTCTCAAGTTTGGGAACGCTTAAGCGAAGATGAACCTAATGCTGCCCTCCTTTTAGGGGCAAGTAAATTTAGAATCTTTAAAACCATAACCTTTCCGGCTCTTTTAAATTCGATAGCCGTTTCCTTTTTGCTGATTTTCCTTTTTTGCTTTTTTAGTTTTATAATAATCCTGCTTTTCGGAGGCCTTGCCCTTACCACCTTAGAGGTAGAACTTTACAAGGCCGCCCGCACAAAATTGGATATGAACCTTGCCGCAAAGATAGCCCTCACCGAAATCTCTGCGGCCTTAATTTTAATCTTAATCTATTCTAACCTGCAAAAAAAGATGAAGGTACAAAACGAAAACCTAAAGGGAATAGGGGAGCGGACTGCAATAAAGGGCTTTGGACAAAAAATCTTTTTTAGTTTTACGATTTTTATAATTATTCTTTTTTTAATAGCACCCTTGTTTTCTATCTTTTTACATTCTACATATAATGTAAATTATACTTCTATATTTAATAAATTCTTTTATTTTAAAGCATGGAAAAATATTTTTTTATCCCGAACTTTTTGGACGGCTCTTTGGACAAGCATCAAAATCGGCGTTCTTACGGCCATTGTAAGCCTGATAGCTTCTTTGTTCTTTGCATACATTACCGTCTTTTATAACCTGAGAAAAATATATGCGGTTCCTTATCTGCCCTTGGCCGTTTCATCAGTAATGCTAGGCTTCGGCTGGCTCTTGTTAAAACCCAACGGAACGGAGCTCATTTTAATCTTTGCACAAAGCTCCCTTGCATGGCCCTTTGCGTGGACTCAAATACAGACCTCGCTTTTACGCATTCCTCAAAATATTATCAATGCAGCTGTCTTGCTTTCACCGGACAAAAAAACGGCCTTTTTTAAGGTGATAGTACCCATGTGCAAGAAGGGCATCTTTTCCGCCTTGGCCTTTGTCTTTGCCATAAGTGCGGGAGATGCTTCCTTACCAATAGTTTTAAACATACCGCGGTTTAATAACCTTGCCCTGCTGATTTTCGATTACGCTTCTTCATACCGCTTTGTAGAATCTTCTGCAGTTGCAGTCGTCTTAAGCCTCATAACCGGCTTTGTTTTCTTTTTACAGGAAAAAGAAACTTGAAAAAACTTTTTTCAGGATTTGATAATCCTTGCAAAAAATTTTTATAGGAGAAACCGATGGAAAACGAAAAAGCATTTTTACAGCTTAAAAACATAAAAAAACATTTTACCGAAAAAGATATTTCCATTTCCTTTGAATTAAAAAAAGGAAAAGCTCTTGCCCTCCTCGGGCCTTCGGGCTGCGGCAAAACAACGGTTTTAAAAATAATCTCAGGCCTTGTCCCTCCGGATTCGGGCGAAATCATTTTGGACGGAAAAAATATCAATCACACTCCTCCCGGCAAACGCGGAATCGGAATGGTCTTTCAGGACTACGCCCTCTTCCCTCATCTCAATGTTGAAGAAAATATTATCTACGGTTTGGTTTCCCAAGGCATGTCCAAAAAGGAAGCCCGCAAGGCCATAGCCCCCCTCGTCGAGCTCTTTCATTTGGAAGCCTTACAAAAACGCAAAACGGATCTTCTTTCGGGCGGGGAAAAACAAAGGGTTTCTCTAGCACGGAGCCTTGCAGTAAATCCTTCCCTCATCCTCTTTGATGAACCCCTTTCTGCCCTCGATGCAGACCTTCGCCTGCACTTGCGTAAAGAATTAAGAGCCAAGCAGGAGAGCTTGGGCTACACAGCCGTTTACGTTACCCATGACAAAGATGAGGCAGCCGCTCTTGCCGATGAGGTACTCTACATGGGCTAGGCCTTTCTGCATATAAATCAAAAACTTATATGCAGAAACTATGTGGGAGGCTTTATTTTAAGCCGCCTAAATTCAAATATTTTAGGACAGCTGCCAGTACAGCTGTGGTCCCTTTATAAAATAAACTTTCATCCATATCAAATTTATCTGAGTGATGAGGATAAATACTACCGTCCTTCTGTATTATAGGATTGGACAAGACAAAAAACGTACCAGGAGCTTTTTGCAAAAAGTAGGCCATATCTTCACCGGCCATTGTAGGCACCGAAATTTCGTGAATAGAATCTTCTCCCAAAATTTCTTTTGTACTTTCAATAAAAAATTCCGTAAAACCTTTATCATTTAGCAAAACAGGATACCTAAAATCATAAACCGTTTTTGCTTCGGCCCTGTAAGATTTTGAAATACCCGAAGCAAGATCTTCAATCCTTTCTGCAATAAAGCTGCGTTCTTTTTCATCAGCAGAACGTACCGTTCCTTCAATAAAAACTTCCTCGGGTATGATATTAAAAGCGGATCCGCCATGTATTTGTCCTACGGAAATCAGGGCATGAGAAGTTGGGGGAAGCTCACGACTTATAATCTTTTGTAAACCGGAAACTATTTCACAAGCTATGGGAACAGGATCTACCGAAAGATGCGGATAAGCCCCATGCGCACCATATCCCTTTACGATAATCTTGAATTTATCGGCTGCGGCAAAAAAAGGCCCTTTACATGCACCTATCTTTCCTTTTTCAACACCCGGATAAATATAACCTGCATGAAGGCCTATTACGGCATCAACCTTTGGATTTTCCATACAGCCTTCTTCAATCATAGGGAGTGCTCCTCCGGGATACTCTTCTCCCGGTTGAAAAAGAATTTTTACACAGCCTTTAAATTCAGATGACAGTTCCTTAAGCACCATACAGGCTCCAAGAGCCATAGCCATGTGTCCGTCATGACCGCAGGCATGCATACAGCCCTCATGTTTTGAGGCAAAACTTAGGCCCGTATTTTCTTTTATAGGTAAGGCATCCATATCGGCTCTAATTGCTATACATTTGCCCTTTTCTTTTCCCTCAATGAGGGCAACAATAGCATTCCCGTTGACAAGTTTATGATAGGGTATTTGCAGAGCATCAAGCTGCTTGCAAACATAGTCCACAGTTTTTGGAAGGGATAATTCCAATTCGGGAATCTGATGCAGGTCCCTCCTAATTTGAATAATCTTAGCTTCTTTTTGTTTGACCAAATCAATTATATTATACATATTTAAATTAAACCTCCTTATGTAAATTGTATAATAAAGTATTGCATAGTCTTTTGCAAAAGTCAACACTAATTTTTTCTTTATTGATTTTTTTAGCATTTTCCTTTATACTTAATGAACGGTAGATATTTTAATAGAGAGCTCTGTAATTATATGCTTTTATTTTTAGAAAATTTTTTGATAGTTCTTTTTTCTTCTCTTTTTGTATTTTCTAAAACCGGATCGTTTATAGTTATTCCCTGCTTTATAATATTTTTTTCTATGGGGCTATGGAGCGGTATGATACACAGCAATATAAAGCCTTTTATTTTTATCGTCTTTGTCATATTTACAGCAGCATTCAATAAAAATCTTGCATTTTTTTCTCCCGTTTTTATCGCCATGAATTTAGAAGCCGAAGAAAATCAAAAGCACTTGTCCCTTATTTTTAAATTTCTTCCTTTATTGTGTGTGTTTTTTAATTTCGATCTTATTTTCTTTCTATTTACTTTGATTATATTCTTCTATTCGGGTGTTAAAGAAAACTATCTACTTAAAACATTGGAAGTAACCGGACTAAAAGATAAACTTGCCGAAAGCAAAATTAATTCGGAAAAAAGGGAACGAATTTTAGAAAACGAGGTTTTAAAAAATGCTGAAGTTTTAATCCTCGCCGAACGGAACAGAATTTCAGGAAGTCTTCATAATTCCATAGGTCATACACTTAGTGCCGGTATTTTACAGGTGAATGCGCTAAAATATATTTCAAATCAAGAGGACGTAAAAGAAAGTTTAAATATTTTACAAAATTCTTTAGAAAACGGTATGACCGAAATAAGAGAATGTCTTCATAATATGCATAATGATTCTTTTAATTTACAAACAGGATTGGAAGAACTTGTTGAAAGCACAAAAAAAACTAAAATACAATTAACATATAAGGTAGACTCTATACCCTATGAGCTAAAATACGATATCTTTTCAATAGTAAAAGAAAGCCTTTCAAATACCATCAAACACAGCGGAGCAAGTGAATTGAATCTGAGCGTACTGGAACACCTCGGCTTTTACTCTCTTATAATAAAAGATAATGGGCGAGGCTTTTCAGGAAAACAAATCAGAAATCTAAATTATGGAATAGGTTTAAAGGTTATAGCCGACCTTGTAGAAAAACATAGAGGCATAATTAAATTTTATTCCGAAAACGGATTTAAAACTCATATTATATTTCCAAAAATAAAGGATAAATACAATGAAGATAATAATAGTTGATGATGATTGTCTTGTCGTTTCCTCTTTAAAGACAATATTAAAAGCCAACGGATTCGATATTATTGCAACCGGCTCAAACGGAAACGAAGCGATTACCCTCTTTAATGAATACAAACCGGATATTCTTTTAATGGATATCAGAATGCAAAATATGACCGGAATAGAAGCAAGCGAAAAAATTCTAGCCGAACATAGCGATGCAAAAATATTATTGCTTACAACTTTTAACGATGAAGAATATATTACAAAAGCAATTAACTTCGGATGTAAGGGTTATATATTAAAACAAAACATAGATTCTTTGGTACCTGCATTAAATGCAGTCGGCGCAGGGAGCATCGTATTCGATTCGGAGATAATATCAAAAATCCCTCAAACAAAACCGGCGCGCTCACAATTTAAAGAAGATTTAAACGATAGAGAAACCGATATTTTGGAATTGGTTGCAGATGGGCTTAATAATAAAGAAATAGCAAACCGACTTAGTTTGAGTGAAGGAACTGTCCGTAATTATGTTTCTTCCATACTCGAAAAACTGAATTTAAGAGATAGAACACAATTAGTTGTATATTATTACACAAAATAGGAGGACCTTGATTGAAAAAAGAAAAAAGCAATAGTCAGAAATTTTTAGCTTGGTATGAAAGAGTTGTTCAAGAACAAAAAAAAGGGCTCTATGACTTTAACCAAAAAATATATATTACAATTGTAAGTTTTGTAAATAATGATCTTTTAACTACTGCGGCAGCAGGGGCATATAATTTTTTAATGTCCGCTCTTCCTATTTTTATTTTGACATTAACTATTTTACTCCGTGTCTTAAAGCAAAGTCCTCAGCAAATAAAAGAAGCTCTCAGAACTCTTTCAATTTTTCAAAACACGGTTAATCTTGACAGGTTTTTCCATTTTTTATTGAATGTAAATAGTTTCTCTTTTTTTGAGTTCATTGTTTTGATTTTTGTTTTATGGATGGCCAGACGTTTTTTTGCAACCATTCAGCATTCAATCAGAAAAGTATACCGTAAGAAAATAAAAATAACCCCTTTAAAAACCAGTCTTATAGTTATTCTAGGCGAAATAATTGTTGTCATCCTGCTTGTTTTTTTATTTATATTTTTGATAACAGGCTCTGCAGTATTTAGAAGCGATTTTGCTCAGCCTGTTTTTTCGCCGAATTTATTCAGTCTTTTAAGAAATCTATTTAGATTTATTCCCGTCATTTTTATGCAGCTGTTTGTCTGTTTGATATATTATTTGATGCCGCCTATAAAACCCTCTTTTAAAACGGCTTTGCTTTCATCTGCAGCCTGCACTATATCCTATTATTTTGTAAAGATATTTTTTATTTTTTTTAGGTCTACGGTTAAATTTACATTTGTATACGGTCTTTTTACAAATGTAATCCTTGTCCTAATTCAGGTCTGGTTTTTCTTTTTCTTTTTTGTATTTTTTGCACAGTTTATGTATGTAAATCAGTTTTTCAACAGCTTTATAATATCACAACTTTACAGACTCCCAAAAGAAGATGCTCCCGGTTTTTTTAATCAGCTTTTAAGGCATCTTTTTATTAGTCCGCCAAAAGAATACAGAAAACAAGCTATAGAAATAAAAGCGGGAGAAACTATTTTTAATTATGAAGATGAATCAAGTGAGATTTACTACATAATAGAAGGAAGCGTAAGAGTCACAAGGTTAAACAAAATTTTGAATTTCGAAAAAGGCGACTTGTTCGGAGAGTTTGCATGTCTTTTAAACGGAAAGAGGACGGGTACGGCTGTTGCAGTAACAGACTGTCTTTTAGCCGTTGTTCCGGAAAATATTTTTTTAGAAGCAATTTCAATCGACGGAAATGTTTCAAGGCAGGCTTTAAAAATTTTAGCCGAATCTTTAATAGACCAAAACTGAAATTTAAAGAACCTCGAAGAGCAGAGCTTCTTCGAGGTTCTTTAAATTTATTTCTTTTTATTGATCAGCTTTAAGGTATAGTTTCCTAAAAAACCTCCGCCGACAAGACAAATTAAGAATATCCATCCTGAAAGTGAAAAGTTTGCAATTGGAGTATACAAGGCGCCGACATTACATCCGTTTGAAAGCCTTGTTCCAAAGCCCATCGCAAAACCGCCGATTGCAAAAACGATAACGTCTTTTACTCTAATTTTTAACTCCGATGTAAAGCTTTTTGTAAAGCTTCCTGCAAGAAGAAGACATATTGCGGTACCGGCTACAATACCTATGTTTTGAACGAAAACCGGATGTTCAAAGAAGGGCATTGTATAGGGCTTCGGTTTACCTCCGGTAAAAGCAACAATGGAATCAACACTCATTCCAAAAAACTTTAACAGTCTTCCGAACCAAAAACCAAAAGGAGTTGAGGCACCCCAACCTTCCTTTGTAACACCCATCAAAAGAGTAAACAAAACCGAAAGTAAAACAGCTCCCATAGTTAAAGACCAAGGTTCAACAAAAAGTTTTTTATAAGTTGTTGCACTAAAAAATTTATAGTTATGTGTATCAAGTTCTTTTACTGCGTCCTGATCTTTTTCGGAGCCTACACCTGAATATTTGTTTTGCTTTTTCCTTTTACTTTCATACATATATGAAATTACAACAACAATGCCTGCAAATAAAGCAGTTACAATGATTGCACCTAAATATCCGCCCTTTCCATTTGAAGCAAACCAATCGGGTATAAAAACGCCGCTGCCTGTTCCGCTTTTAAATAATGAATCTCTGATCCATGACTGCTTAGCCTGAATGGGAAGACCTACAAAAACACCTATTCCGAAAAATAAAAGGGTAATAAGGGCTCTCGGTAAACCCGTAACCAAGTCCGTAAGAGTTCCCGTTGCACAGCAAGAAGAATAACTCATACCGAAACCGAATAGGAGGCCTCCTAAGATTAGGCCTAAGTTGATAGGATTAATCCAAAGGTCATAGTTTTTAACGTCTCCAAAAATAAGAAAGGCAGAAGTGAGAATTGCAGAAATTACAAACATCAACATCAAAGCTCTCATAAGTTTGGTAGAGCCGGTTCGATATGCTCTGTTTACACTTCCTGCAAAGCCGAACAATGAACGGGTTAAAACATAGCCTAAGGCTATTCCTATAACCCATCTAAAAAATAACATATCCGTCTTTAATAAAGCGGAACCCAAAACAATGCTTAAAATCAGCACTGCAAAACCGATAATGTTTTCGATTTTTTTCATACAAAACTCCTTATAAACTATTATGTACTTTTTTCTTTTCGGCGGGTACCGAATCTATAAAATAGAAAACCCAGCAACGTCCAAGCTATCAAAAAAAATATTGAACCCTTTGTCAACTGTGCCGGTGAACCCGGAATTAAAAGAAGGCCTATAAATATCAAACCTATAAGACCCGAAAAAGCACACATCGTTTTTTCAAATAAATTTTTACCTTTTCTAATTCCTATTATACCCACATAGGTATAAGCCAATGCAGCCAACACGGAGGCCATATCCACAATCAAAATAATTACTTCTCGTCCTATCCACGGCCCTATTAAACTTATGCCCGCAATAAACAAAATTGCATTCGGGTATAAATTCTTATCGTTCTTTTTACCCAAAAAAGCCGGAGAAAGCTTTTCATTGGACAAGGCTCCAAGCAATTTACTGCTGCTTATCATAAAGCCGTTAATACCTCCGGTAACAGCCGAAAAAATTGCAATGAGTAAAAAGAAAAAACCGATAAAGCCGGTCTTGCTTGTTACTGATGAGGCGACCGCCCACTCAACCTTAGCAGCTTCTTCAGGGCCATAGCTCAAAGCTCCTATCATGTTTAAAAGGCTGTATAGCAAGATGCCGAAAATTATGGAAATAATCGTAGGCAAATGTGTCTTAGACGGAGCAAAGCCCAAATCGCAGGACACTTGCGGAACTACATCAAAGCCCACAAACAAAAAAGGAATTATAGCTATTATCGATGCGGTTTTTGCCAAAGATATTTTATCATAGCCCAAATAATTATCGGAAAAGACTTTCAAATCGCTTTTTCCCAAAATTATAAAAAATAAAACTATAACGATAAGAACAAGTGCAGAGCTCATGATGTTTTGTATCTTTGAACTTAAGGAAAGACCTCTTAAATTGATTATAGTGAAAACTATAATCGGAGCTGAGGCTATAAGAATATCGGCAAGATAAACGCTTGTAGGTCCGAAATCATACATATAGCCCCATAGCATCGCTTTACCGAAAATCTTACGCAATATAAGAACGTAAGCTGTTGCATTTAAAGGAATCATGCTCAAATAACAAAGACTCAATGACCAGCCTACAACAAAACCGTGCACCTTTCCCATATTTGTCAAGGTATAGGAAAATTCACCGCCCTCGCCTACATGATTTCTAAGCATAACCTGATAAGACTTTTGTATTACTATAACAAAAAGGCCTCCTATGCAAAGACCAAGGACGGTATTTATAACCCCCGAATTAGGTAAGAAAAGAGTTCCCGGCAAAATAAAAGAACCCCATCCGATAATAGATCCTATTACAAGATTTAAAACATCGAATTTTGACAGACCCTTTACCTTTGCCGGTATTTTTTTATCTTCCAAAAGCTTTTTCCTATCTAAAATTATATTTAGTAACTATCGGCTTTCGGTTTTGAGTAATGTCATTAAAGTATTCATAAACACTTATCCCTAAAAATGAGCCCATAATATTTACTATGTTCTTATATCCTTTTCCTTTTAAAGCACAAAGAGCATTGTAGCTTCTCTGGCTTGAGCGGCAATGTACATATACCGGTTTATCTTTCGGAATCTCATCCATTCTTTCACGTAATTGGCTCAAAGGAATATTTACGGCATTTAAAAGATGGCCCGCTTCAAATTCCTTGGGCTCTCGGACGTCAACAATAAAAGCATTGTTTTCTACAAGCTCTCTTACCATTGTAACGGGAATCTGCTTATACACTCCGTTTAAAATATTTAAACCTACAAGGGCTGCGTGGTTAACAATATCCTTTGCAGTCCCGAACATCGGTGAGTAGCAGAGCTCCAACTCTTTTAAGTCTTCCAAAGTTCCGCCCAACATAATAAACGAAGCTATAACATCTATACGCTTATCGACATTTCCTTTTCCTATTGCTTGTGCTCCTAAAATCTTACCGGAAGGCTTGGCAAAAATTAGCTTAAAGAAAAGAGGGTGCGAATCCGGCATAAGACCTACCTTATCTCCCGGAATAACATAGACAAAGTCGTAATTAATTCCCTGTGCCTGACACTCTCTTTCATTGAGACCCGTACATGCGGCATTATAATCAAAACATTGGATAACCGAAGAACCGATGACTCCCGTATTTCTATGAGGAATACCGTACATATCATCTGCAGCTGCTCTGGCCTGTCTTTGTGCAGGGCCTGCAAGAGTAAGCCTGGTCTTTTTGCTTGTTATAAAATGACTTACTTCAATAGCATCTCCTACAGCATAAATGCCATCTACATTGGTGCGGTAATTATGATCTACTAAAATAGCTCCCGTATCTCCAAGTTTTACTCCTGCACCTTGAGCTAAAGCAACTTCAGGACGGACACCCAACGACAGAACAACAGCTCCGGCATCAAGCTTTTTGCCGCTCTCGAGGATAATAAAACCGTCTCCTATCTCTTTTATACCGTCGCCTAAAACTAAGTTTACGCCCTTATCGTACAACTCTTTATGAAGAATTTGGGCCATATCATAATCGAACGGAGCCATTACCTGCGGAAGTTTTTCTACAAGGGAAACATTTTTACCTGCAAGCTTAAAGTTTTCTGCAACCTCAATACCGATAAAACCTGCACCTATAACCGCAATATCTTTTACATTATTGGCTTTAACATAATCATCAAGTTTTTTGATATCTACAACATTCCTTACGGTAAAAACATGAGGCTTATCATATCCCGCTATTGAACGCGGAACCACAGGTGCAGCCCCCGGAGAAAGAACTAAAACATCATAAGATTCTTCAAATTCCGTTCCGGTATTTAAGTCTTTTACCTTAACGATTTTTTTTGATGAATCGACAGCCAAAACCTCATGAGAAGTCTTTGCAATAATATTATATTGCTTTTTGAACCGTTCGGGAGTCATCAAAACAAGATTCTCGCTTTCAGGAACAATCCTGCTCAAAAAAAAGGGTAAAGCACAATTTGAAAAGGATACATTGGGACCTTTTTCAAACATAATAACTTCAGCATTTTCATCCAAGCGTCTAACTCTCGCGGCAACTGAAGCTCCGCCTGCTACGCCTCCTACAATTACAACTTTCTTTGCCATAAACTACTCCTTAAAATAAAATTTATTCTAAATTGATTTTTTCAAACATTTTTTTATAATAGAGAGATACAGGATCGTCCGGGAATATACTCAAAACCTTATCAAAATATTTAGCTGCAGATCCAACCCCCTCGTTCGATAAAGCTTTTAAAGCCTTTTCCATGTAGCCCTGAGAGCTGTACTTTAAATCACGAATAAAACCATCATCACAATCATAAACTTCATATAAGAATGTTTCCTTGTTCGATGAATTTTTAACCCTTTGTATAGGTCTAATATAATGCTCAGAAATATCATTAAGGGCCTCATAAATTCTATCGGAAATAATCATATAGGAAGAATATTTTTTTGTAGATTCCTGCAAAACTTCTGCAATGTGGTAAGAATTGGAAATAATAATACTATCCATTCGTGTCGAATTACCTATGATACCTAAAAGAATATCCCCCATATCAATTCCTATACCTATTTTTATAGGGGATGAGTTAGGAACTGCAATACTATTATCTCGGATAGCCTTTTGTATATCTATTCCGCATAAAAGAGCAGAATTCGCTCCGTCAGGAAATAAAGCAAAAAAACCGTCCCCCAAGTATTTTGTTATTACACCATTATATTTCCGAACAATTGGAGCTACCAATGCAAAATACTCATTCAATAATTCAAAAACTTGATTGGGTGCAAGTTTTTCTGAAGTGTGAGTAAAGGAACGGATATCTATCGAAAGGATTGGCATTGTAAGTTCAACATTATCTCCCAGTTTAACATCCGTTATAGACTTTTTATTTAAAAGCTCTACAATTTGATCAGGCACAAACCTAATAAGAGATCGATTTATAAGCTTCATTTCTACACTTAGATCTTCTATTTTATTTATTGAACCCGAATAATCATCCAATACCATTACAGATAAAATAATAACGGCAAAAACCGTTCCTATCTGAAGAAAAAATTCTCCCGGTATAATACCTAAAGAAACCAACAAGTCATAAACACCGAATAAAAACAGAACAACTGTTGACGTAAATATCCAAACAGCAAATTCTTTCTTTTTTTTCAAGCCTATTATTGCAATAACAATAATATAACTTACACAAAACAACGCAAAGATTTGATAGTAAATCAATAAAAACGTTGAAACTTCAGGCGGAAAAACTATAGTGGAAACCGCATATAAGATAGATACCGATAATATAATTGCATAAGGAATCTTATATCGTAATTTTAAAGCCATACTTATAAAAACCGTAAACAAAATTATAGGAAGAGGAACGGTAATATACCTCATAATAAAAGTAGCAATCCATGGAATGTCCGGAAATAAAATCATAAAAATATGAGGATAAAAGAAAATTCCCCGAACGGCTAAAACCATGGACGTTAATGCAAACCAAATTACAAAGGAGTTTTTATGGAAAAAGGAAAGCATAAAGAAAAATAAAGCAACCGAAAAAGTCACGGCAAATATAGTACCATAAAAGATCAAATCACCTCTAAACATTAGTCCTATTTGAGAGGCTTCACCTAAAATAATCGGAGAAGAAATATAACCTTTCTTGTTAAAAAAATTAGAAACATTAATAACTATAGTAGCTGTTCCGTCTTTTAAGGGTCTAAAAGCTATTTGAGATGATCTGGTTCCCGGATTTTCTGTCTCCCGATCTATACCGGGCTGCCCCTGACTTTCACGATCTATTCCATTTATTATAATACTGCAGCTGCTAAAAATATGGGGGACATGAATTGCATAAATGGTACCGGGATCTAAACCATATAATTCTAAACCGTAAGAACCGTAACCAAAAACATTCCCTAAATCCTTACTTGCAAAATCACCCGGAACCTTAGCATAAGATTCTTCATGGCTATTTTTTAAAGAATAAAACTGATTAGGCGTATAATAAAAATCTCCGCTTAAAGAAAAAAGAGAGGACTTTGATAAGGTCTTCGCGGGAATAGACACCTTACCGTTTTTTACTTCCAAATCTATGATTTTTTGTTCATAAACAAGTTTAAACAAATTAGTTAGATATAAAAGAATAAACAAACAAAAAAAAGGAATAGACCCTAAAAACAACCTTTTCTTTTCTATTGTCATAATTTTTTTACCTCATATATTCTAACCGGTTCATCTTTTCCTCTAAATCTTACCAAGCCGTTATATTCAAATTTAACTTCATTTATGGGAAGATTAGTTATATTCTTTTTAACAACTTCGCTGATAAAAATATTTACTCTTTTTTTTAGAGCATAAAAATGAAGTCTGGAAGCAACATTAACAACATCGGATATAACGGTGCTGTCCATTCTTTCTTCTTCTCCAATCGTACCAAGCATAAGCCTTCCATAATGAATACCTACAGCAAGGTCTATTTTAGGCAATTTACTTATTTCTCTATCCATATTTTCAAGTTGAACTACGGATTTAATTTCAAGCATACACTTTATAACATCATCTGCCGAGCCGTGAAAAAGAACCATTAAGCCTTCAGTTAAATACTTATCAATAAATCCGCTATGGGCCTGAATAATAGGATTGATATTTGCCAGAGTATAATTATAAATTTTAAGAAGACCCAGTCTGTCTTTTTCTGTTTCTAAATCTGTATAAACACCTAAATGAA
Organism: Treponema sp. B152; assembly: GCF_024181665.1. NCBI lineage: Bacteria > Pseudomonadati > Spirochaetota > Spirochaetia > Treponematales > Treponemataceae > Treponema > Treponema sp. B152. The sequence continues at coordinate 2,587,806 of NZ_CP058668.1, read as the reverse complement.
TGAAAGCTATATACATGTCTTTTAAAATATTATCTCCTAACTTAATATCAACGTGTTTTTTTCGTAAAAAATTCATAAATTCGTTAGGAACAAATTTTGCAAGAGCTTCGTTTGTAGCTTCTATCTGCTTCGTAATTCCGATAACCCTATCAGAGCTGTCTCTAAAATTACGCAAAACAACAATGGCCATTGGAATCAATAAGACCAAAACACCTATATGTGATAGGAAAAAGCCCTGTATAATCCTATTTGCAATTAAAACATCTCTTACACCTAAAATTAAAAAGATTGAAAACCCCGTCAAAAAAAGGATTGCTGATGCATCTTTCCGTGAAGCGGCTTTCATAACAATTATTACATTATATGCTGCAAACAATAAAACATAGATTTGCGCAGGCTGAAGCAGCGCAGCCGAAATTCTGATAGGAGCAAAAATATTTATGATAATGTACAATATTCCGGGAACAAGCATAATAAACCAATATCTGCTTTTTATTTTGCTAAAAAGGTTGTTTATAAACAATGCTGCAAATATGATACCCAATGAAAGTGTCATATAACCTATTCTGAAAAGAGCCTCCCCGCTAATACCGGGTATTATTGTTGCAAGCAAAAATTCATCATAGCAGCAAATTCTTAAAGAAAAATTAGCCGCCAACAAACCGAAATAAAGTGATTGCTTTTCTTTAGGATAAAAAATAAACAAAGAAATAAAAAATGCAGCGGCTAACAAAAGTATACCGGCCAATATAGTCAGAGTTAAAACACTTGCATTTTTTGCATTTAAAAGATCAGAGTAAAAACCGAATTCTATAGGCTTTAAAAACCCGGCCTTATTATCACAAAAATTAGAAACATGAAAAACTAATGTTACTTCTTCCTTCCCGAAAGTCGGAAGGATAATAAACGGGGCATCCCAATTAAAGACTTCAAATTTACGGGAATTACCCACAACACCGCTTCTATAAATTTCCTTCCCTTCAAGATATGCAATAAAAGCGGAAGAAACTGTTGCCGTTTTTATTGCATATACACCGCTTGTAGAAAGATTTTTTATTCTTAAAGCATAGGTACCATATCCGTAAATCGACAAACCGTCCCCATACTTATGCCAAGATGTATTTATATTCTCATAACGGGTATATTTAGTAAAATCTTCCAAAGGGCTGACAAATTTGTTTGGAATAAAAATCCATTCTCCTTCCAATACCTTTATACCACCTACGGATATATTTTCAGCATCAAAAACACCTTTTACAACAGAATCTAAACTAGGCTCGGCAGGCTTTATACACGAAGCTAAAAATAGAGAACAGATAAAAATCAGAGTAAACTTTTTCACACACTTACTCCACAAGCGGGGATCTTGAGTGTAAAAACATATACTCAATAATGGATATTGTCAATAGGTGATGATTATTTATAAAAAGCTTCTTCAATACGGCTTATTAACTCTTTCGAGGCTATGAATTCCATTTCGGTATTATTATCAAGCACCACCTTTAGTACAGCCGACCCTTTATGAATTCCAAGCAACACGTCTTTAACTTTTTCTTGTTTTACAATCGTGGAAACTCGCACATATCCTAAAGAAAGATTTCTATCAAGAGTATTAAGGTCAAAAAGTTCTACAATTTCTTTAGAATCTAAAATAAAATAGGCTTTTAAAATAAAGGCATCGGCTTTATTATGTAAGGTAAAATTAAAATATGCATCTGAAACATATTCTCTTTGCTTCATTTGATAGGTAAAATCGGCCATTACATGGCTTGAGGTGTCTTTTTCACCCTTTAGCACCATTTTTTCGGGACGGATATAGTATTTCATATTCCCTGATTCCATATAAGCCGTAATAACCTTTTCCTTCCCTGAAGGAAGGGTGCTTATACATGAAGAAAACAAAAACAAAAATGATATTAAAACAAAAAAATACTTTTTCATACAATAAAAAAAACCCCACTATCAAACTAGTGAGGTTGTCGAAGCTATAATAGCCTATTCCCCTGTAACAACTGTAGTTACAATATAATAGGGGATAGCAGGACTGGCAGGATAGTCAACTCTAATGTCAACTGTTCCTACTTTTGTGATACCGCCATTTTTTGCAGCCTGAGCAATTCCGCCTTCACCTTTTATAGGGAAAGCAGCAAAAAATGCCTGAGAAGCTTCACCGGTTTTTCGTCCTACAACACCTGAAGCACCTGCAACAGGTCTTACTGTTGAACATGATGCAATTAAAACAGCAGCAAGTACAACAAACAAAACTAAAGCAATTTTTTTCATTAGTCACTCCTTAAATTATTAGTCTAATAGAGGCTTACCATTTTTTTATATTTATGTCAACATGGGGATCACTCATTATTACATATTTTTTTAAAAAATTTATCGTTTTTTGTAGTTTAAGTGACAAACAATAAGAATTATGCTAAAATATCTCGATATAAATCTTAAATACAAAATAAACTTAATAAGGGGCTATTATGAATAAAATCTTTAAACAAATAGAAAAAATAGGCATCGTACCTGTCATCATTCTAGACAATGAAAAAGATGCGCTTCCATTGGGGAAAGCCCTCTCTGCTGCCGGCCTTTTTTGTGCCGAAATCACATTTAGAACGGAAGCAGCCGAAAAAGCTATTAAAGTTTTTTCAAAAAACTTTCCGGATTTTCTTGTAGGAGCGGGCACGGTTTTATCCCCGGAACAAGCCGACAAAGCTATCGCTGCAGGAGCCAAGTTCATCGTCAGCCCCGGACTCAATCCTAAGGTTGTAGAGCACTGCGTTAAGTCAGGCTACCCGATAATTCCCGGAGTTTCCACCGCAGGAGAAATCGAACAGGCTATGAGCTTCGGCCTTGAAGTAGTCAAGTTTTTTCCGGCTGAGGCTGCAGGAGGCTTAAAATTTATAAAGGCTATCTCCGCACCATACCCGAATATAAAATTTATGCCGACCGGAGGAATAAATGCTCAAAATATTGCGCAATATGCAGCCTTTTCAAAGGTAATAGCCTGCGGCGGAAGCTGGATGGTTTCAAAAGAGCTTATAGCTTCAAAAGATTTTAAAAAAATAGAAGAAGAGTCTATCATTGCACTACAAACAGTAAAAGAGGCTCGTAATCCTAAAAAAAGTCCAAGCGCTTTAACTGCATTTTCATACCCAAAAACTTCAACAGAAACAAAAGCCTCAACATCAAATGAAAGCTCTTTAAGCGGAAGCATTGAAACAAACCAAGCACCCAAAGTTATAACAATGGGCGAAATAATGCTCCGCCTTTCACCCACAGGTTTTAACCGTTTTGTTCAAGCCGACGCACTGGAATTGGTTTTCGGCGGAGCGGAGGCAAACGTCGCAGTTTCTTTAGCCAACTTCGGAATGCAATCCTCATACATAACAAAACTGCCGGCCCATGAGATAGGCCAAGCGGCAGTAAACTCTTTGCGCCGATACGGGGTAGATGTTTCAGGCATAATCCGCGGAGGGAAGCGTATAGGTATCTATTTTTTAGAAAAAGGAGCCTCCCAGCGTGCCTCAAAGGTAATATATGACAGGGCTAATTCTGCCATTGCTGAGGCAGCACCAAGCGACTTTAACTGGAAAGAAATTTTTAAAGGAGCCTCATGGTTTCATTTTACGGGAATTACTCCCGCTTTAAGCAAAAATGCTGCCGAAATTTGCCTTGAAGCCTGCAAAACGGCAAGATCAATGGGTATTACCGTTTCATGCGACCTCAACTACCGCAAAAAACTTTGGACCCCCGATGAAGCAAAAGAAACAATGAGCCGCATCTGCGAATTTGTCGATATCTGTATTTCAAATGAAGAAGATGCTGAGAAGGTTTTCGGTATAACCTCAAAGAACACGGACGTAAGTTCCGGCAAGTTAAATGAAAAAGGCTACAAAGAGGTTGCTGCAAAGTTATGCAAAAAATTCGGTTTTCAAAAAGTAGGAATAACCCTGAGAGAATCCACATCAGCCAGTGAAAACAACTGGTCGGCCATGCTTTATACAAAAGGTAAAGCATATTTTAGCAAAAAATACACAATGCAGGTTGTTGACCGGCTAGGAGGCGGTGACAGTTTTGCTGCAGCCTTAATCTGTGCCGAATTAAAAGGCTTTAAACCTCAAAAACAAATCGACTTTGCTTCAGCCGCCTCTTGCTTAAAACACTCTATAAACGGCGACTTTAACCAAGTTTCTTTTGATGAAGTTTTAACTCTTGCCCAAGGAGATGCATCGGGAAGGGTGCAGCGGTAGGGGGATAGGAAAAGCGTAAACTGAGGCGGGTGGTGGGTAATTTTATTTTTCCATACTTTGAGCATGAGATTTTGCATTATTAACAAAAGTTTTTAAATCCATTTTGTCAAAATATTCTCTTTGCCATTTTGTATAATCGAATCGTTCCCTTCGTACAGCAGCAATAAAGTATTCTGCTTCAACGACACCCATTGTTTCTATCAGACATTCCATACCACGAGAGAGAAGCTCTATCGTAGTCGGCGGTACAATCATTTCAGTCATCATTTTTATTACCTCCATTTAATAAATCTATGAATTCTATCGGATTAAGTAATTTTAAAGTATCGCTTTTATATTTCAACATACCTTTATCCGTGCTCAAAAGATAGTCACATTTCATCATTTCAGCACAAACTATGTGACAAGAATCCTTCATCTTTACTCCCGTTGCCATCACTATTTCTGCCTTTGTAATGACTTCTTCCGATTTTTCACTACAGACATAATCAGAAACATTGTCGTTTAAAAAATTCTTTATGGCAGTTTTTCTATCCATATAGGGATTACAAGAATTTTCATAATCTAAAATAAACGAAGAAGCTAGTTCCAGATGTTTTTCTTTTATAAGCAACTGAACAAGCAACTTTGCCTGTGTTTCAAGTGAAATCGACAAATAATTTTGGTCGTCATATGGCCGATTGTAACAACAGTTATCAAGATAAACTTTCATGGTCATAATTATATCACATTTTGAAAATTCTTGCACTATATTAAATTGAACGTTATCTGGTGTCCGCCATTTTTCTAGAATAAAGTCTGATAATATAGAAAATTATTATATCTCGTATCGAAATTCCTTTTTTCAAATTTTACTATCTATTGCAAACTTTTCGTACAATAATTATGAAAGGGGAAAAATTTTTTCTTTTAAATAATTTTATTGGAGCAAAAAATGAAAAAATTGTTTAAACTAACTCTCCGCAACGACTATGCTTTTAAGCGCGTATTCGGAGCGGAGGAAAATAAAGATGTTCTACAGGACTTACTGCAATGTATCCTAGACATTCCGCCTGAAACAATCGCGGGCTTGGAACTTCTCGATAAGGAGTTTCATAAGGAGCTTTTAAGTGAAAAGCTAGGTATTTTGGATATCAAGTTAAGGCTAAAAGACGGAACTTTTGTCGATATTGAAATTCAAAACAACTGGCATTTTGATTTTCCTGAAAGAACCCTATATTATTGGTCTAAGATGTATAATGAAAACATAAAACAAGGTCAAGACTATTGTAAAATTTTTAGCCGAATGTTATTATAATAATGGGAATACAATTTAATATATCAAAAGTTAAGAAGGGGTTTCCAAAGGGAACTCCCTTTGGCAGACGGAAAAGATAGGAGGGGTTATAGGGGAGGAAAGAAAACCTGTTCTGTCGGGTTGTCTTTCCTCCCCTAATTGATTGGGAGGTGAGAGAAGTGTTAGCAGAAAATTCAGAGATAATGAAAAAAGCAAATGCCGCTATTTCTGTAATGGAAATGAGTCCTAAAGATAAATGGCTATATGATTCCCGTATGAAATATGAACATGACAGGGCTTCATGTATAAGTGAAGGTTATCGGCAGGGTATTGAAAAAGGAATGTTGCAAGGTGAAATAAAGGGTATTGAAAAGGGTGCATACCAAACCAAGCTTGAAACGGCAAAAAATTTGCTTGCAATGAATTTTCCCATTCAAAATATTGTAAAAGCTACAGGTTTAAGCATTAAAGAAGTAGAGGCTCTATAATCAGGGGTAGGAGCCCCGTCCCTTACGGGCTTTTCAAGTCAGAGCAGGGTTTAGCCTTGAAGCTTTGCTGCTATACAGAAATCCATGCTCATTAGAAATTTTCATGTTTTTATTCTACATGCACAAAGAGTATTTATATAATACTTGCTTAACCTGCATTTGCGACTTGTCCGCAATGTCGGCGTTGAAACGGGTGTTATATGTTGCTTACTATTCAATTTGTATTTCTGCAATACAAGTATCGGAATAACGGTTTCCTTTATATAATTCTACAGTTTGAATATAAATGTCGGAAGAAAGCGGAATATCGAAAAACACGAAATCTTTTGAATGCATGTCTTTTAACTCAAAAAGCTTACAATTAATATCTATTTTTCTGATACGATTATTACTTGCATAGAGATTTTGAGTTTTTACAAACCCATTTATGATACCGACTCGTTTTATTTTTTTATCACTCACTATCGAAATACTAATGTCATCATCTTCACTCTTTTCTACATAAGCTGTCTCAGGATTTTTATCAAATGCATTTTGAATTGTATATAAAAACGGACGTTTCTCATCAATCAATGTGCTGTCGCAATGTACCGTTTTATACTCTTTCAATTCTACTTGCGCGATAGTATCTGTTATACTATCACTTTTTTCTATTCTTTTAAGAATATCCGATATTTTATAAAAATACGCGACTCCTGCTCCTGGTACTTTAATAGTTTCTTCTGAATCATCTTCCTCATCAGCATAGAATTCGGTTTTGTCTTTTGTTTGGTGCATGATAATTTCAAGTCCGCCCTTCTCTTGAATGACAGAATAATTTGAATATATATGTTCATCAGATCCGTGAATCGTTTCCTCTATCAAATGTTCTTCATGCAAATAAGAAGAACCCAAGATGTAAAGTTTGTTTTTGTATGCAAGACAAAAAATTTGCAAATAGTTAAAAACAAAAGTTCCATACGTGTGATTATCGGTAAATAAAAACCTATAAAAAACAAATGAATTATGGACTTCCTTATAAATACCATGTTCTATCAATGAAGAGTCTGAAAAAAAATGAAATTTATTTGCAAAAGCAAGCACGTTCGAATAGGAATCTTTTATTATGGATTCACTTTCCTTTGAGATTTTTTGAATCGCCTGATAGTTTTCACCAAAAAGGATTCTTCGCTCGTCATAACTTTGTGAAAATACATTTGTACACAAAAATCCAATCAATAAGATTAATAAACAGTTCTTTTTCATTTTTCCCCCTTCCGGCAATAGTTTATTTTTCTACTAAAATGTCTATATTTCAAACAAGCAGCTCACCGAGCTGTCTGTATAATACATATTAAACATGTCCTCATAAATATACCCCAAAAACCTATTTTTTCAATCCCTTAACCTAATAATTTTAGATATTTTTTTAATGACATATTAAAAAAATATCATCTTCGCGGTGTTAGCGCCCTTTGAGGTTAAACATCGTACTTCTCAAATTTCTCCATATCCGGACTGGATTTTTCAGAAAAAAAGATGTATAATTATAATGTTATGAAGAAAATACAGAAAACATTTTTTGCAATTTCACTTACTTTTTTAATGATGGCGGCGGGATTTGCTGCAGATTTTACATGGAACGGAAGCAATAGCTCAGTCTGGAATGCTTCAAGCAACTGGACACCTTCGGGAACGCTTCCTCCCGGCCATCTGGGATATCCCTCTACTTCTTCCGATACTGCGATTATAACTTCTAACGGACACGCGCCTGTCCTTAACACTTCCATACCTATAAATTTAAATTCACTTAAAATTAATTCAGGTTTTCTTACCATAACGGGAAACACAAACCTAACCCTTTCCGGCAATTTCACACATAACGGAGGAACATTTAGTGCAGGGCCTAACACCACAGTAATATTTAACGGCAGCAACTCCAAAATAACAGGTACAGGCAGTTCGGAACCGCTGTTTGGGAATCTGACGGTAGCTGCAAACCCTGCAAAGTTAGAACTTGAAAAAAATATTAAGATTGCCGGCACATTTACAAAAAACGGCGGTTTTTATGCAAACAATAATACAACCGTTACTTTTACCAATTCGACTTCAACAATAACTGCTCCTGTTAATTCGGAACCAACGTTTTGGAACCTTACGATAGCGGGCAGTGCAGGATTACAACTTGGGAGCAATATTAAAGTTGCAGGGACGTTTACAAATAACGGAAGTTTTACTCACAACGGCAAAGCGGTAACCTTTGTCGGATTCGGATCTGAAATTACAGGCACCGCAACCGAAACGGAATTTTCAACGTTGGCAATAGATAAAAGAGAATTGCCTGCGCCCCCGCCTTACAACAAGGTAACACTTGCGGATGGCAAAAAAATAAAAATTAAAGTTTTTAAAAATATATATAAGGGAACCTTTAATGCAGGAAGCGGTACAGAAATAACTGTTACAGAAGAATTTGATAATACTGACGGAACCTTTGAACCAAAAACATCTACGGTTAAACTTATACCTTCCGGCAATACCGTAACAATTACAGGCACCGGCAATGCGACCGACACTAAATTTTATAAACTTAAGCTGATAAACGGCGGAAATAAAACGCTTAAAATAAAAAACAAAATCTCAGTAGCGGAAAAAGGTCTTGAACTAGAAGGAAGTACTGCTTCTCCTCCAAGTAAAGATCCTCTTACGGTATCTCCGGAAAGTGCCGGAAAGATTAACTTTTACACCCCTCCCACGCCTATAACAGGCACCCCTCCCAAAGGAAAATATTTAACGGTAAAAGCTGGTATTCCAATAGCCGGAGGAACATATACTGTAGTCCAGAGCAAACCTCAAGGAATCCCGTCTGCTAATTGGATATTTGAAGATTGCCTTAGTGATATGACGTGGACAGGGGGAAATCCAACACAAAACTGGAACGATTATGCAAACTGGTCTCCCAATGGAATCCCCGGTATCCATACACCCGTTACTATTCAGACAACAAGCCGTTATCCCAAACTTACAGCGAACGTATCTGCTAAATCCGTCACGGTGAACGCGGGAGCGGAACTTGACTTGACTCATTATACTATAAAAAAAGGCCCCCCTACAGCAAAGCTTACCAATAATGGTACTATTAAAATGACGGGAAGCGGAGATCAGTTGAGCTGGTTTAGTGCGGGAAATAACGATAACATAACACTCGGAAACACATCCACTGTTGAATATTACGATGCCCCCCCTTCCAATGCAAACATTTGGGCAGGCCCTTACGAAAATCTGAAAGTAAGCGGTACAAGACAAAATCTTAGAGCTGCGTCTATAACCATAAATAAAGACTTTACCGTTGCCTCTGCTTCTTTCGCTCAAGCGGCAGGAACCTTCATCTTTGACGGTTCTTCAACTATAGGCGGAACAGGAACGATAAGCTTTTACAACCTGACTGTAGCAAGCAGTAAGAGTGTAACCCTTAATAAAGATATAGCAGTCGGCGGAGCATTTATAAATAACAACGGAGCAACGTTTAATGCAAATGATAAAAATATAACCTTCAGCGGTAATTTTACGAATGACGGTGCCTTTACGCCGGGTTCCAATATCGTAACCTTTAACGGCACCTCCACTATAGGCGGAAACACAATCACAAACTTTAACAACTTGAGCGTAGCAAGCGGTAAAAGTGTAACCCTCAATAAAAATATAACAGTCGGAGGAGCCTTTATAAATAACAACGGAGCAACATTTAATGCAAGTACTTATAATATAACTCTGAACGGAACCTTTTCCAACAGCGGCACTTTTAATTCCACAGATGGTACAAATAACTCACTTACATTTAACAGCTCTTTTACCAACAGCGGAACTTTCAATGCCAATGCCGACAACATAACTTTTACCGGCACAACCTTTACCAACAGCGGCACCTTTGCTGCCGGAACAAACAATACCGTCATACTGACTAATGGCGCGGATCATACGATTACAGGTACCGGCAATGCGGGCAATACAAAGTTTCATAATCTAAGCCTTACAGGTGCAGGCGGGAAAACGCTTACTATAGACAAAAAAATATCGGTATTGGGGAATTTAACCCTTACAGGAACAAGTACGGATAAGCTCACTATCGAGGGCATCTCAACCAACTCTAGCATTGCACTTACCACAGCCAATTCAGCACATGGTCAATATCTCAAAGTCAGAACCAATATACCAATTACAGGCGGTACCTATACGGCAGAAGACAGTCTGCCTGATGGTTCGGATACCGATATACAAGCCGGTAAACCCGAAAACTGGATTTTTACGAATTATAATGGAACTTTAACTTGGAAAGGCTCTGTTGACAGTAATTGGAACAATAGAAGAAACTGGGAGCCGGCTCTTGCGATTCCGGGAAAAAATACGGATGTAACCATTCCGCAAAAAACGGAATCCGCTCACCACTATCCCCTGCTTAGCACTAATGCGGAAGCAAACACCGTTACCGTGCAGAGTAACGCAAGTTTGAACATAGCCGGATTTGTTATAAGTGATAACTCTGGACGAAGTCCGCTTACCGTTCATGGAATGCTAAAGCTAAAAGGTACGGCTGACCAAACAAATTGGTTTGCAGCCGCCTCTCCTGCCGATAAAATTACTCTTCAAAACACTTCAACTGTTGTATACTATGATAATTCAACAGCCAATATCTGGGGCGGAACTTATTATAAATTGCAAGTCCAAAATAGGAATAAATTAGTAACGGGAGGAGCCCCTCTTACCGTTGAAGGTACATTTAAAGTTACTCATACTACACCGCCTACAATATTTGAAATAGATACGGGAACCGGAGCGCAACATTACAAGGGCAGTATTACTGCAACAGGAATCAATCTCAGTTTTAAAACAGCTTCTCTAAAAACAATGAAAGACACTCCCGCCAACTTGACGGCGGTTACCGCTGCAAACATCACTGTAAACGGAGATTGGACAAGTAACTCGACTGTTAACGCGCAAACGGTTACTGTTTTATTAGGAGGAAGCTGGACATCCAAAAAAGGAACAATAACTCTTACCGGTAATTTGGACGCCGCAAAATTTGTTCAAACTGAGGGAGATCTTATCTTTAACGGTACGGGAAACCGGCAGCTTTCCACAAATTCATCCGATTCAAAAATAAAGAGTCTTGTAATAAATACCAATGCAAGCGTAAAACTCGCCTCGGATATTACGATTCAGGGTAATTTTACCAACAACGGAACCTTTGACGCAACAACAGCTCCCGGATATACGGTAACTCTGACGAATGATGTCAACCACAAGATTACAGGCAATACGGCAGCAGGGGCTATAGGTACACAAAACAACACCGACTTCCACCACCTCGTCTGTATTAATGCGGGCGGAAAGCAAATCCAATTTAACAAAAAGATTTCCGTACACGGTAATTTAACCTTGCAAGGATCGAGCATAAGTAACTTGCTTAATATATCGGGAACAGATAATGATGCCGAAATTTATGTAAAGTCAAATCAGGGAACCGCCTCAGGCTATGAATGTAAGTGGCTTGGTGTTGCTGAAAATCTTCCGATAAAATCTCTGACTTCTTCTACGTATACCTGTACCACTGACGAAAGTAAGCCTACCGGAAACATTAATTCTATAATAGCCGGTAAACCTGAAAACTGGATTTTCACAAATGTATATGAATTAAGATGGACAGGTGAGGCTAACGATAATAACTGGAATAATCCAAATAACTGGAGACCCAGAACTTCTCATGCCCCTAAACCAACTCAATTTGCAACAGTGCGTGCAGTCGCAGCCGGTAACCACCCCATATTGGGAAGCGGAGATTATTATGCGAAAAAAGTAGAAGTTGTAGGCACCGCAACCCTCGATCTAGCCGATAAACTTATATACTCAAATATGGCAAAAACTGCAACCGCAGAACTTACCGCCAAAGGCACCCTCAGACTCAAAGGCACAGATGGTCAAAAAAGCTGGTTTGAACATTCTAATCCTTCAAACAAAATGACAATAACCCAAAATTCTACGGTTGAATATTACAGTGCACCGCCAATAATAAAGCTATGGGGCGGAGGTGCGGCAGGTTATAATAAATTGATTTTAAACAATATAGGAACCTGCAGAACACAAAACAGTGATTTAAAAGTAAACGGAGAGCTTACTGTTAAAGGCTCCAATGTTACCATCAATAGCGGTACTGCAACTCAAACTTATAATGGAGCAATAAATGCTACAGGGAAAGATATTACTCTCGAAGGTTCAACAATAACTACAAAAGACAATATTACAGCAAATAAAATTAAGGTACTAGGAGACTGGAACTCAACCAGCGGTAATATAACAGCCGACACAGACATAGAAGCAGCTAAATGGACTTCTGCAGACGGAGTTATAACTAATGCCGAAAATAATATTACCGTTACGGGAGCTTGGGACTCTAAAGGCTCCACCATTACAGCAAAGAATATTACTGCTAACAATAGTTGGATATCTTCAGGAAATATTACAGCAAGTAAAGACATCACAGTCAGTAATACTCATTTATGGAAGTCTACAGCTGGAGATATAAAACTTAAAGGCAACCTGACCGCCGGTAAATTTGATCAAACAAGCGGAACTCTTACCTTTAACGGTTCAACTGATCAGAACCTGCACTTTACGGGCAGCGGCGAGAAAAATATTTTTAATCTTATAATCAACACTTCTGCAAAGGTAAAATTACTTTCTCCTGTTGCCATTGCAAGTAAGTTTACCAATCATGGAATCTTTGATGCCGACGCACACACAGTAACACTGACTAATGAGAATCATACGATTACAGGCACAAATAATCCAGCCAATACAAAATTCAGCAACCTTGAGTGTACAACAAGTACTACCCCAAAAACTCTTAACATAAGTGGCAAAATTTCTGTAACCGGAACGTTAACTCTCTCCGGAGCAAGTGGTAAGCCATTAACAATAGACGGCTCTAATAGTGCCGAAATTCATCTAACCGACAGCCATGGTTTAACTTCAGGTACTGCAAAAGGAAATTTTCTAATGATATATACCGGCAAAGTAAGGATTCAACCTACAGGTAAATACTATGTCGTAAAAGACAGTAAAGATGATAGCGGCAAAAAAATTAGTAAAAACGGCTGGATATTTTATAAAGATAGTCTGCAAATAGTAAATTCCTTTGCTAAACCCAACGATAACCATATCTATCTTTTGTTTGATGACAACAGCTTATCTACAGAAGAATTTGGTAGTTTAAAAGCTTTAAACCATTCCTTACAAATTACAGGAGGAGGCACCAATTATAGCTCTGATCTGCAAACAGTCGACGAGGAACCAAGTTTATATATACCTTCCGGACATTCTTTATGGAAGATTCAACTTGACGGAACTCAAAAATTTAATCCTGATGATATTCTTAATTCCGCCTATCAGGTAGATTTAAATTATTTCGGCACACATAAAATAAAAAATTATATTTCAGATATAGGAATCGGAATGGTAGAACCTTTGACGGCTTCTAACTCGATAGTTTTACGTAACTTTGATGCAGGTGATAATGACCCGGCCTTACCTACACTTGATGTTAGAGTCCTCGCCGAAAAAGCACCTTCTTCTTCCAATGTCATCTTGCACTTTTTCTCCAAAAACTCTGCGGAGCATGAATTTTGGTACCCAAGTACTATGCCCCCACCGCCAAGTCTGCCTCCAATTAATTTATCTTCTTTTGCAAATTCTCAGGTAGGCACAACAAATTATTCTCCTACATTGAATGGTAACCTTATAACCTCCATTATTCCATCAACTGATCCTTCCTTAAAAGAAGGAAAGGTGGGGCAGTTTATGTATGTCTATAATAATTGGCTTCCCTGTGCAAGACTCCGAAAACCAAACGATATCCTTTCCTTCGATGTCTGGAATTTTAAAATTGTAGGAGTACGAATGCAAAAGGGCGGCGTGTCAATCTTTGACAATGTTGTAAATCCTCACAAGGGGCAGTCTGCCACAATAGCTGCGCACCTAAAAAAATCGGGAATGCTTACAATTCAGATTATGACCTTGGACGGCAATATAGTACGCACTTTAACCCGTTCTCACCACAATGCAGGTGACCACTTTTATCTATGGGACGGAAGAAACAATGGCGGAAATCCCGTTGCAAGCGGTATGTATTTTGTCAGAATTGCCGGCCCCGAAATTGACGAAGTGAGAAAAATTCTGATTATTAAATAAAAAAAGGCCTAAAGAACGGCAGTTTAGACTGCCGTTTTCTAAGCCCTAAAAAATCAATTTTTAAACTTTTTTAATTATAAAAACAAACAGGATTTATCTGAATTTATTTTGCAAATCTCTCGCCGAATTCTTTACACTTATCTTTTCCGGCGGCAGTGGGTGCATCATAGATAATCAAGCCTTCTTCAAATAAGTCGGCGCCCTTATCCTTAGACCTTGCTTCCCAGTTCCTCATCCATTCTCCGCCCGAACCTTCACCGGCCCATTCATATGAACCGAACAAGGCAATTTTTTTGCCGGACAATTTTCCTTCAATAGAAGCAAAGAAGGGTTCAAATTCATCCGGCTCAAGCTCTTCGGCTCCCATAGCGGGGCATCCGAATGCAATCTTGTCATAATCATCAATGCTTTTTGATCCGAATTCCGAAACGGTAAAAAGAGAAGCGTCTGCTCCGCCGGCCTTTAAACCTTCAAGAACGGATTCAGCCATTGACTGAGTATTTCCCGTTCCGCTCCAATAAATAACAGCAATTTTTGCCATAAAAAACCTCCAATGGTTAAAAATTAATTAAAGATTAAGCACTTAACAAATCGTAAAGTCTTAAGCCCTTTTCTATCTGCAAAGCAAAATGCTTTTTGCATTCATTATATTGCTCAAAGGTTTCGGCTGCCTTTTCAGCATCTGAATAAACCTTCCAATAGCCCGAAAAAATACAGCCTTCTCCATTCCGTCTGTAATATTCCAAAACATCGTACACCGGATAACCCAAAAAAAGCCCTATCTCATGCGGAAAAGAGCAGCATCTCTTACAATGCCTGTCTGCCTGCGAGCTGTGCATTCTGGACGCTAAAAGATTTAGCATATCTTCCAAACTCATCCCCGGCTCATACCCGAACATTAATAAAGCAGCTTGTACCCTTTCTTCTTTAATCAAAGCCTCAAGAGCATCTTTTTTATACAGAAGAATCTGTACGCCCCGTTCACAGGCACACAACACTTTTAGGAAGAACCCCTTAGCTTCAAACAAATCCTTATCAAGCAAAAAGAATTGCTTAAAATCCTCTGCCGAAATAGAAAATAAATTTGAGGGTTTAATCCCTGCCAAACAGGGGGCGCAAGAATAAGCTAAATTGTACTCGATGTTAGCAATACTCAACATAAACCTATTTAAGCACAGATTTTAAATAATGTCAACTATTGCTTACTAAATATTTATCAAATTATAGACTTAATATTTTAAATTTTACTATTTATTACAAACAATTTCTATAATAATTATGAAAGGGGAAAAATCTTTCTTTTTATAAATAATTTTATTGGAGTTAAACATGCAAAAACTTTTTAAAATTACCCTCCAAAACGACTACGCTTTTAAACGTGTATTCGGAGTGGAAGAAAACAAGGACGTTCTTCAGGATTTGTTGGAATGTATACTGGATATTCCGCCTGAGAATATCGCAGGTTTGGAACTTCTGGATAAGGAGTTTCATAAGGAACTTTTAAGTGAAAAGCTAGGTATATTGGACATCAAGTTAAGACTAAAAGACGGAACCTTTGTCGACATTGAAATTCAAAACAGTTGGCATTTTGATTTTCCTGAAAGGACCTTGTATTATTGGTCTAAGATGTACAACGAAAACATAAAACAAGGTCAAGACTATACAAAACTGCCAAAGTGTATTACAATAAACTTGATAGGAAAAGGCTTTGATAAAAATAAACGTTTGCACAATAAGTATCTTGTTTTAGAACAAGACACAAAAGAGCCTTTAGTTTCAAAACTTGAGATTCATATATTGAACCTTGAAAAGGCAAGGCTCTTAAAGGAAGGTCAATATAAAAATAATAAAATAAAACGCTTATTAAATTGGTTGAAATTTATCGAAACTGATAATGTGGAGGTACGTAATATGCTGGCACAAGAATCACAGATGATGAGAAAGGCAAATGAAACTATTACAATAATGGAAATGAGTCCTAGAGATAAATGGCTTTATGATTCCCGTATGAAATATGAACATGATAGGGCTTCATGTATAAATGAAGGTTATCAACGAGGTCTTGATAAAGGGGCCCATCAAAAAGCTCTTGAAACGGCTAAGGCTTTTAAGCAGTTTGGCTTTGATATCAATAAAATAGCCGAAGGAACAGGGCTTCCTGTTGAAGAAATAGAAGCCCTATAAGAATCTCCTTTGCCGCAGTTAAATTACAGCTCAACCTTTTTATTAAATAACCAACTTGTAGCTGCAAAAAATCCGGCTGAAATAAGCATGGTCATAATTACCGTAACCAAATGAACCGGCATCGGCTGGATATTTACAAAGGCATCATATTGGGAAGACATAAGTCTTAGGTCTATGTATTGCACAAGATCCCACCTTGTACTTAAATAAGTTCCTAAGGCTATTATTCGTTCAAAAATTAAGATAAAAAGAATTACTGCAATAATTTGAGCTGCCATCTTTTTTCTTATAAAAGAACGCGTCAGAGCCTTAACAAACATAAAAGCCGTTCCCACAAGTAAAAATGATGAAACCAATAATAAAACGCCGTAAAGAAAGGGAAGAAAATTCTGTGCAAATATTTGATAGAATATATCTCCCAAAACCGATATAAGATTTTGTCCGGCAGTTCCATAAAAAACGGCTTGCTGGGCTCCGATTACTATAAAAAATATACATGCAATCAGAGCATATATTAAATATTCCACAAAACCTGCGAGAATTCGGCCTCCCAGTATAGCCTCGCTTCTTATAGGGATGGTGAGCATAAGGTAGTTGGTATCCTTGTACAAAAGCTCATCTATGTGCCCGTTACTGCATGTAAAAAACATTACGATGGGTATAAAGGCAAGGGCAAAAAAAGTTAGTCCCAGCCAAAGGTTTCCCGTCGTTCCCATTGACCAGAAGGGCGTTTTAAAGATGCCTAACAGAATCATTGACCCGATTGCCAATACAGCCATAGTTCCGCTTAAAATTAAAATAGTATTCAGTCTTCGCCTTATTTCATATTTAAAAATTCTTCCCATTTTATGCTCCAAAAACATCAAGATAGATTTGATAAATAGATTTGCCTCTTGTGGTACGCAAATCTTCCGCATCGCCTTCCAAAACAATCTCGCCTTCTTTTAAAAAGGCTACATCATTAAACACATGCTCTATATCCGAAACCAGGTGAGTTGTTATTAGGATTGCACTTTCTTCGGTCCATGTTTTGATTATAGTTTTAATAATTTGCTCTCTGGCTACAGGGTCTGTGCCTCCCAGCGGTTCATCCAAAATATACAGCTTTGAAGCCCTCGAAAAGGTAAGGCTTAAATTAAGTTTTTCAATCATACCCTTCGACATAGTTTTTACGGTCTGTTTAGGTTCCAGCTTCATAAATTTAAGCATTTCCAAGGCCTTGTTTTTATCAAAATCTTCAAAAAAATCTGCATAGAAATTAATGGCATCTTCCGAGGTCATCCAAGGATATACGACATTTTTATCCGGCAAAAAGGCTACAATCTTTTTTGTATCTATGCCGAATTCTTTTCCGCATACCTTAAAATTGCCGGCAGTCGGTTTTATAAGCCCGGCAATTATTTTTAAAAAGGTTGTTTTTCCCGAACCGTTCGGCCCCAAAAGGCCGTAGATTCTTCCGCTTTCTACCTTGAGACTGACATCATAGAGAGCAGTTTTTTTCCCCAAGTATGTTTTTTTTAAGTGTTCCGTTTCAAGTATTGTACTCATTTTTTTCTCCAAAAAAATTATTTTAGCTTTGCCTTTATAGACTCAATTATTTGTTCATCAGAAAACTTCAAATTCCTTAAGCCTTCAATAGCCGGCAGTATAATCTGATCCGCCATCTCTTCCGTCAATTTTCCTACCAAATCAGGCTCATTTACAACAAAACTGCCTAGGCCGCGTTTCGATTCCGTTATACCTTCACCTTCAAGCTGCTTATATACTCTGAATATAGTATTCGGATTTACATCCATCTCAACGGACATGTCGCTCATTGAAGGGATTTTATCCCCCGGTTTAAGCTCTCCATAGACAATCTTACATTTGATTTTTTCAACTATTTGTAAATATATTGGACGATTTTGATCATATATAACTTTCACAAAAAAGAACCTCCGCAAAGTTTGAGTAAAACGACTCTTCTATCTGTCTATAATACTATAATTGCTAAATTGTGTCAAGTCCTTTTAAAACATTGTCTGTTTTTTGGAAGGTCTGAATCATTCTATCCGAAAAATTCATAACGGTTGTATAGACCTGATTTGTTTTTATATTTATATCGTTAAAGGCCTTATCCAAATCCTCGCTGCTTTTTGCCATAAACGAAATATTTTTTACCACCTCAATTACCGTTTTTCCTATTCCGGCAGAGCTTTCAACCGAAGCTGCGGCCAAGCGTCCCAACTCTTCGGCTACAACGGCAAATCCCTTTCCGGCATCTCCTGCATGGGCGGCTTCGATGGCGGCATTCATACTAAGCATCTTTGTCTGCTCGGCAATACCGGCTATTACCTCCGCCATTTCCTGTATATCCGCAATGCTCTGATTTATATGAACGATTTTTTCGTAAGTAGATTTAAAGAGCTTATGCCCGCCCTGGAAGGTATCGACAAGTTCCTGTGCAGCCTGAGCATCTTCTTGGGCTTCGGCAGCTTCCATCTGTATATCGCTCAAAAATAATTTTACCGTTTCACATTTTTCGGCCTTTTTTTCATCGCCTTGTTTTAAAGACTCTTGCAGCTCCTTATACGATGAACCCAGCTCATTATATTTTGTTTGCAGTTCATTATAAGCGCCGTTTAATTCGTCAGACATTTCTTTTAATTCTTTATAATCGTTTTGAAGCTTGAGATAAACGGGCGAACTTTCTATAGAAACAGGTGGTTCCCCTATGCGGACAGGGGCCGTTTCGGTATAAGAGCCTTGCCCCATAACCGGCGGCCGGATGCTTTTTTCATGTATCTCGGCCGTTGCCTTGCTTATAGTAGCAGAGCTTACCGAAGCAGAGCTTATCGAATCAGCTTTTAGCGGAGCGGAGCTTGCTGAGGCTGCACTTACTGAAGCGGCATTTACCGAAACGTTGCTTATCGAAGAAGTGTTCGGCGAAACAGTGTTTAGCGTAGCTGTACTTACCGAAGGACTGCTTAAACTTGGGCTTTGTGCAGACAATATTTTATCCGCAGGTCCATCAAGAGAAGGTCTTTGTACCTCGGTTTTAGGCCCGACATGGAGCCTGAGCTTTGCTTTTTTAGCCCTTTCTCTTTCTATATAAAGTTTGTATATAACCGAAGAAACAAACCATGTTAAAAACACGCCTATGCCCCAGGCTAAAACAATCAATAAGACGGCAAGAGTTTTTGACCTTTTCTCCTGCTTTGTAAAGCCATCCTTATATTCCGTTTTAAGCCTTTCAAAACTGTTTTGTACGGCATCGAATTCTTTTAAAACAGGAAAAAAAGTTTTTGCTGAAGAATCTCCGGTGAGTTCAAATTCCTGCCTCCAGGACTCTATGCTTTTAAAAAGTTTATCATTCGAGCTCTCATAATCATTGTATGCAAACCTTAAGTTAGAATCATTTTTGTCGGCAGCTGAAAGTTTTTTTAAATTTTCAAAAGAATTGGCCGTTTCTTTTATTTTTGCTTTAAGGTTTTGAACCGAAAATTCCCCATCCTTGCATGCAGTTCTATACATATCCGCTTTTAAACTTGCAAGATAAAACCTGTACTCAAGTAAATAATCCGTCTTGAGCTGAAAATCCGACGAAGGTTTTGCAGCAATAAAAAAAGCCGCTCCTCCTATCCCTATCGCCAAAGCAATACCGCACAAAGCAAAAACAATTTTTATGTAGTTTTTCATTCCAAGGTCCTTTACATAATCCTTAAATACCCATACATTAGAAGTATGAAAATTTTGCATACCGCCGATCTGCATTTGGGGAAAAGCCTATATGAATCTCCCCAGATAGAAAGACAGAAAAAAATGCTCGATGATATTCATAAAATTCTTCTAAAAGATGATTATGCAGCCCTTATTATTGCAGGCGATATCTACGACCGTTCTATTCCTCCTGCAGAATATGTAGCTCTCTTCGATTCATTTTTATCCGCCGTCCATAAGGATTGTCCCAATACAGCCGTGTTTATCATACCCGGAAACCATGACTCCGCCGAAAGGCTCTCCTTCGGCTCCAAAATTTTGAGTTCGAGTAATATCCACATTGCTGCAGACATCGGCAAATTATGCTCGCCTATCATTATAGCACAAAATGGAGAAAAAGTTCAATTTTTTTTAATGCCTTTTTTACATTTAGGCTCATTTTCCGAAGAAAATTCGGAGTTAAAGTTGACATCTCAGTCCGAGATGGCTCAAGAAGCCTCCCGCCGCTTAAAAGAAGCCGTAGACCCCTCAATGCCTTCGGTCTTGGCAGCCCATATTTTTACCCTAAACGGAGAAAGCTCCTCCTCTGAAAGAGCTTTTTTAGGCACTGCGGAATATGTTTCGCCCGCTCTATTCGATTTTTTTACCTATACGGCCTTGGGACACTTGCACAAAATGCAGAAAGTTACCGACAGAATGTACTATTCCGGAGCCCCCCTTACATACGCCTTTGATGAATGTTCAACCGAAAAAGTTGTCCTATCCGTAGATATAGACTGTAAAACGCAAGGCTTCCCCGTAAGGGTAGAAAAAATTCCGATTAGCCCATTGCGGAAGATGAGCCGTTTAGAGGGCAGTTTTTTCGATTTTTTTAATACGGATAAATTCGATGCCTATAAAGACGATTTTTTAGAAATAAATCTTACAGGTTCCGCCGTCATTCAAAGCCCTATGAGCCTTTTGCAGCAAAAATTTCCCTATCTTTTAAACCTGCATCAAGAAGCCGTCGCCGCCGAATTAAAAGACGAGGAGCAAATTCATATATTAAAAAAGAACATTGAAGACGAAGATGTTATCTTCGAAAACTTTATGCTTTTTGAAAAAGCCATAGACGAAGAGCCCTCCGCAAAAAAACAGGAACTTTTCAAAAGCCTTTGCAGGGAGCAGTTTACATAAGAAGACATTACCGGAGGAATAAATTTGAAGCCTGAAATTTTAAAACTAACCAATATAGGCCCCTTTCGAGGAACTCATACAATAGACTTTAGCCTCATGGATTCTATTTTTTTGGTATGCGGAAAAACCGGTGCCGGAAAAACAACCATCTTCGATGCAATCTCCTATGCCTTTTATTCAAAGCCTTTAGGGAGCCGCTCCCAAATTACCCGCAGCCTCCGCAGTCAGTTTGCCCCTGAGGAGGAAACGGCCGAGGTTGAGCTTATCTTTACTATGGGACCTTCCAAATACAGGATTTTTAGGCGGCTCCCTTTTTTACGCCCGGGAAAGAAAAACGAAAGCCCTGAAGAATCGGCCCTAACCCAATGGGACGGCAAAACTTGGAAAGATTTAAGCTCTACAAATAAGCGGGACACGGATAAAAAAATATTGAACATAATAAACCTAAACGAAAAAGAATTTGCCCGCATTGTCCTCCTCCCCCAAGGCGAATTTGCCGCTTTTTTACGCGAAAACTCAAGCCAAAAAAAAGAAACCCTTGAAGAGCTTTTTCCGATTTCCCGCTATACCAAAATAATGGAAAATCTAAAGGAAAGAGAAAAAGCGGAGTCCTATAAAATAAAAAACACGGAAGATGCCCTTGAAGCCCTCGGCAAAGAATTCGATGCCGATTCCTATCCTTCAAAAAAAGAAAGTTTTGAAAAAGAGATAGAACTTATCAAAAAAAATTATAACAAAATATCAAAAAAAATAGAGGAAAAAATCTCGGAAAAAGAACAGGCCAAGGTTCTCAAAGAAAAAAAGGAAGAACTTATAACAATAAAAACAAGGCTCGAAAATCTTAATGCCCATAAAGAGGAAATAGGCCTGATGGAAGAAGCTGTCGAAAAAGCCCGCAGAGCCTCCTCTCTTGCAGTGCTTGCCGATTCCGTAAAAAAACTGAAAAACAACATAGCCGAATATAAAGCCGACATCGAAAAAAAGATAAAAGACTTAAATGCCGTAACCCAAGTTTTGGATTCTCTTAAAGCACAAGAAAAAGAAATCGAAGCCGAAAAAGAAAACAATGCTGCCCTAAAGCAAAGCCTCGACCGCCTCAAAAGGGCTGCCGAGGTATACAAAGAAATAGAAGAACGCTCTTATGAAAAAAAAGGCCTTTCTTTACAAAAAAAAGAAAACACCGAAAAACTTGCTCAAACCGAAAAAAACATTCAGGAACTAAAAGACAAAGTTTCGGAATACCTTGAAATAATCAGCGAACTCGATAACAGAAAAGAAAGGGCTGAAACCTCAAGCCAAAAACTTTCTTACCTAAAAAGACTTTTTGATATTGCCGTAAAAAAAGAAAAAACCTCAAAGCTCTACACCACCCATAAGGCAGCCGCCGAAAAAAACTACAACGATTTACAGTTAATTTTAAAGGATATCGAAATAGAAAAAGAGCTTTTTGAAAAACTTAAAAAAGAAAAAAAAGATTTGGAAATAAATGCAGAGGCTTCAGCCCTTGCCGTTCACTTAAAAGACGGAGAGCCATGCCCTGTCTGCGGCTCAATCCATCATCCTTCCCCCGCCGTCGAAAATACGGAAAGTATTTTTTCGCTGGACGAAAAAATACAAAAATGCGAACGCAGCATCGAAAAGTTTAATCACGATAAGGAGAACTTCAGCAACAGCCTCACAGCCCGCAATAAAGATGCAGACTGGCACAAGGAGCAGCTGGAAGAGCTTGACCGCTCTTTTTTCAACCTAAATGAAGAATTTAAAAACGCTTCTTTTATTTTTAAAGAGATGCCCTCGGAAAAAACAGTAGAAGACCTCCTTCCGCAAGCCGGAAAGGAAGCCGAAAAAGACTCCCTTCTTTTTAAAGAAGCCCAAACCGCAAATACTGCAAAAATAAATTTGGAGCAAAAGCTTTCTTCTATCCAAACCCAAAAAGAAGCTCTTACAGAGGCTCTTACAAATATCAAGATAAAAGAAAGCGAGTTAAACACAATCCTCCATGAAAAGAAAAAACAATATGATGAAGCCTTTAAGTCTATCCCCTCCGATATCCAAAAGGGAAATATAGATGACACTATCGAAGGCTGTAATGAAATGATTTTTGCCTCCGACCGCAAAATCAGCGGCTATGAGGAAAGGCTCAAAGAAAGCAATGACCGTCATACAAGCATAAAAGCCGGCCTTATTCAAAGGCAGGAGCAGTTGGCCAAGTGGGAAAAATCTTTATTGGAAGAAGAAGAAAATTTAAAAGATTCTTTTGAGCGTAAAGGCTTTTCTTCCTTAAAAGAGCTTTTAGATTCTATTTTGCCCGAAGAAAAAATCTCCGATTTTGAAGAAACCATAACGAAATTTAAAGAAGAAAAAATTACCTTGGAACATTCCGCTGCCGGCCTCAAAAAAGATATTGAAGGCAAAACTTTTATTCAGCCCGAAAAGCTCGAAGACGAAATTATAATCTTGCAAAAAAATCTTGATGAAGAGCAAGACCGTCTTGCAGAAATAAAAAGCTCCCTCGACAAACTCAAAGACCTTTTTGAAAGACGACAGACCCTTTTAAACGAATTAAAACAAAGGGCCGAAGAGGCTCAACTTATAACCGAACTTTCTTTAAGTTTAAACGGCAGCAATAAATACAAACTGAAATTCGATATTTGGATGCTCTCGGCCTTTTTACGCGAAATAATCGTCTATGCCAACACCCGTCTTGAACGCATGAGCGGAGGCCGCTATGTCTTAAAGTTGAGCAAGGAGCTTTCGGGTAACAATCTTTCCGGATTGGACATGGAAATTTATGATGCCTATACGGGCGGCATCCGCCCCACAGCCAGTCTTTCGGGAGGAGAAACCTTTATGGTTTCCATAAGCTTAGCCCTAGGCCTTGCCGACTCCATTCAAACAAGAAGCGGAGGCATAAGATTGGATTCAATGTTTATAGATGAGGGCTTCGGCAGCCTCGATGAAGCAAGCCTTGAAAACGCCATAAGCATTCTCGATGAGGTAAGGGGTAACCGCATGGTCGGGATAATTTCCCATGTCAGCGAGCTAAAAAACCGCATCCCCCAAAAAATCGAAATAGAAAAAACCGCCAACGGCTCGGCAATAAAAATAAGGGGTTAAGCATTCCCTGCTGGAAATTTTCTCTTTTTTGTGATATAGTGTTGCTTTATCGTATGTAAAACCTTTCGGGAGAAATTTATGTCGATTTTTCAAGCTATTATTTTAGGGGCGGTTCAAGGCCTAGCCGAGTTTCTGCCTGTTTCCAGTTCCGGTCATTTAGCCGTTGTAGAATATTTTTTTAAACAAGAAGACCTTCCTATCCTCTTTGATATTCTCCTGCATGTCGCAACCCTTGCAGCTGTCTGTACGGTTTTTGCAAAAAGAATTGCCGGCCTTTTTTGTGTTTTAGGCCGATTTATCATCAGAAAATCCAAGCCTGAAGATAAGGGCGACCTTATGATGATAGCAGCCATTATAGTTGCAACCGCAGTCACAGGTGTAATAGGCCTTTTATTAAAAGATTGGGTAAAAACCATCGACATTCGTATTATCCCCCTTTGCTTTATAATAACAGGGCTCCTTTTAATCGCATCGTCTAAGATAAAACACAATAAACCGGCAAAAAACGTAACTCTCCTTACGGCAGCTATTACAGGCCTTGCTCAAGGCATAGGAGTTATCCCCGGTATTTCGCGTTCGGGCAGCACCATTTCGGCCTCTCTTTTTGCAAGTCTTGATAGGGAAAAGGCCGGAGAATTTTCCTTTTTATTATCAATACCGGCAATTCTTGCCGCATTTATACTTGAAATCAAATCTGCCGATAATCTTCTTGCAGGTGTAAGCCCTATAAACCTAATATCCGGAATGATAAGCGCCTTTGTTGTAGGTTATTTTTCTCTCCGGTTTTTACTTAAACTTATAAAAAACGGAAAGCTTATGTACTTTGCTTTCTATCTGATTCCGCTGGGACTCGGTCTTAGTATTTATTTTTGGGGTTTTGCCGGATAATTTTTACGTTTTCGGAGTTAAAATTTGATAGAAGAATCAAAATATAGGGTCATATCAATTACTTTGGGTATTTTAATTTTTATGATCGCAATCTACATAGCCTTGGCGGTTCTCTTACCTATTTTCGGTTTTAAAGGTTATATATTCCCCTTTGAAACAATAGGCACGATTCTTTTTTCCACATATAAATTTTCTTCTTTGCTGATACCTATTATTCTTCTTTATTCTTCAATTTTATTGATGATTCCGGGCTGGTCTCTTCATTCAAAATTTTTATTGTCATTTATGCCGGTGTATTTTTTAACCTGTGTTATGGGAGAGCACCTAGTTTATTTTCTACTTCCTAAAATTGCAAATAACACGGTTCAAGAATTTACAAAAATTGCCGTAACTCTTGCAACAGGCCTTTTACTCTTGATGGAGGTATTTCTTACCCTTATATTAAGTGAAAAAATCCATCAAAAAGCCTCTGTTCAACCTGAAGAAAAAGACGAAATAGAGGATATCATAGGTGACAGCTATTCTTCTTCAGAAACACCCATGGTTTTCGGAGAAGGGAAAGAGACAGTCAAAACAGGATTTTGGCTAAAATCAAATATAAAGACAGCCCTGGAGACCAACAGACAAACTATGTCGGAGGCCGGCCTTACACGAAGTCAGTTTATAAAATCTCAGCTAAATAGCAGAACAGAAGAACCAAAAGAAGCCCCCCCCCCTCTTAAAGACATAGATGCAGATATACAGGTAGACATAGGAAGCGCAGCTCCTGAAGAATCCAAAAAAAGCATTATAGAATCCCTTGTCGTAATAGAAGATATAAACACTGAACAGGACTTAGAAGAGCTTAACTCCATAGATGACGGTAAAGATGAAGTATTTTTATCATCTTCAGAAGAAGAAAGCGATGAGAATGACCTTACTGAATACGCTGAATTTGAACAGCCTGAAATTGCTGAAGACGACGATCTTGAAAATGATGATGATTCTGAAAATACCGATGTTGACGATATCGATACTGATGATGAGGATCAAGATGAAGCAGAGGCTCCTCTTTCAGAAGAATTGAGCGGCGATATAGAAATCAGTGCGGCCCAGCCCTTAAAACCGAAAAAGGACTCCAAAGATAAAAAAAAGGGCTACCATATTCCTTATGACCTATTAACAAAATATCCCGGAAACGAATACTGGATAGTTGACGATTCAACCCGAAAAGCCGCAGTAGCATTAAAAAACACCTTTGAAGAATTTAATATAGCAATTGAAATTACAGGTATAAGGAAGGGGCCTGTAGTTACCATGTTTGAGGTCTTGCCTCCTCCCGGAATAAAACTGGGTAAAATTACAGCCCTTCAAGATAATATAGCCCTCCGCCTTGCTGCTCAAAGCGTTCGTATTGTCGCCCCCATTCCGGGAAAACAAGCTGTCGGTATTGAAGTTCCTAACGAATCGAGGGCAATAGTCGGCTTTAGAGAGCTAATCGAAACTCAAATTCCCGAAACCGAAAAAATGGGCATACCTATAGTTCTTGGAAAAGATGTAACGGGAGAACCTCAAACCTTGGACCTTTGTCAGACTCCTCATCTTTTGATAGCGGGAGCTACCGGTTCAGGTAAATCCGTTTGTGTAAACTCCATTATTCTTTCAATTCTTTATAATAAGAGCCCCGAAGAGGTAAAGCTCCTATTGGTTGACCCAAAGATAGTAGAGCTTAAACTTTATAACGGCATCGGCCATTTATTGACTCCGGTTATTACAGAACCCAAAAGAGCTCTTCAAGGCTTGCAGTACTGTATCTGCGAAATGGAAAGGCGCTATGCGATGCTTGACTCCATGAGCGTTCGAGATATTAAAAGCTACAATAAAAAAATAAAACGAGAAAAGATTGCAGCCGAACCGCTGCCCTACATCGTAATAATAATTGACGAATTCGCCGACCTTATGTCTACTACAGGAAAGGAACTTGAAGCTACCGTTTCAAGGCTCTGTGCCATGAGCCGTGCCGTAGGTATTCACTTGGTACTTGCAACCCAGAGGCCCTCAACCAATGTAATTACAGGTTTAATTAAAGCAAACATTCCAAGCAGGATAGCCTTTATGGTCGCCTCCCGTGTAGACAGCCAAATTATCCTCGATAACATCGGAGCCGAAAAGCTTTTAGGAAAGGGTGACATGCTCTACGTAAGTACAACCAAACCCTTCCCCGCCCGAATCCAAGGAACCTTTGTTTCCGATGATGAGGTAGAGCAAGTCGTGGAATGTGTAAAAACCTTCGGAGAACCCGATTACATAGATGACGAAATATTTGTAGACGATGAAGAATATTCGCAAGGAACCCTCTTCGGAGAAGAAAGCGATCCGCTCTATGATGAAGCTTTAGAGATTGTTTTGGCAGAGGGAAAAGCCTCAGCCTCTTACATTCAAAGGCGGCTTAAAATAGGCTATAATCGTGCTGCACGAATAGTAGAAGAAATGGAAGAACGCGGAGTAGTCGGCCCTGCAAACGGCTCAAAACCGAGGGAAGTAATTACGCATTCTTAAAATAATTATGTGAGGTAAAATTTATGATTGATAATGCTTTATTTTCAGACTTTTATGAATTGACAATGGCTCAAGGTTTTTGGAAAAAAGGAAATAACACAAAAACCGTTTTTGAAATGTTTTTTAGATCAAATCCTTTTAAGGGGGGCTATTCCGTCTTTGCAGGCCTTGAACCCCTCTTAAAAACCATTCAAAATTTTCACTTTGAAAAAAGCGATATAGACTGGCTTAAGTCTTTAGGAATATTTGAAAAAGATTTTTTAGAATATATTGCCGGTTTTAAATTCTCGGGCAATATTTGGGCAATGAAAGAAGGCAGTCTCGTTTTCCCGAATGAACCCTTAATCCGTATCGAAGCTGATACGGTTGAAGCCCTGCTCTTGGAAGGCCTGATTTTAAACATGATAAATTTCCAAACCCTTATAGCAACCAAAACAGCCCGAATTTGGCTGGCCTCAAAAAAGGGATCTATAATGGAATTCGGTCTCCGCAGAGCTCAAGGCAATGACGGTGCTATGAGTGCAACAAGAGCTGCTTACATAGGCGGAGCCTTCGGCACAAGCAATTCCCTTGCTGCCAAGGAACTCGGCATACCCGCCCTCGGAACAATGGCTCACTCATGGATAATGTCTTTTAAAAGCGAAGAAGATGCCTTTCAGGCCTATGCCGACATGTATCCCGACAATTCAATATTCTTAATAGATACTTATGATACGCTCCGTTCGGGTATTGTAAATGCTATCAAGGTAGGAAAGCGGCTGCAAGAAAAGGGGAAAAACTTCGGAGTGCGCCTCGATTCGGGCGATATTTATTATTTGAGTAAAGATGTGCGGAAGCGGCTTGATGAAGCAGGTTGTACTAAAGCAAAGATTTCCGTTTCAAACGAACTGACGGAAGAAATTGTAGAATCCCTAGTTCAAAACAATGCACCTATAGATTCTTGGGGAGTAGGTACTCACATGGTTACGGGCGGAAATGAAGCATCTCTTACAGGCGTATACAAAATGGCAGCACGCAAGAGTTTAGGAGAAACGGAATGGACTCCTGTTATGAAATTTTCGGATAATCCCGCAAAGATGACTAACCCTGCATGTAAACAGGTTTGGCGCCTATACAATCCCGACGGAACCTTTAAGGCAGATGTGTTGACCCTTGAAGAGGAAAAAATTGAAGAGGGTGTGGAACAAACTTTTTATCATCCTGCAAACGATTATCAGAATTTTACATTTACACCGGCAAAGGTTGAAGCTCTTTTAGAAAAACGTATTGAAAACGGCAAGGCTGTCGGCAAGGCTCCAAGTCTTAAAGAAATCAAAGCCTATGCTGAAAAACAGCTCGACAGTTTGGACTACACTTCAAAGCGCCTTTTAAACCCTCACATATACAAGGTTTCTTTAAGCGAAAAGATGAGGGATTTAAAACAGCAGCTGATAAAAAATAAACCGGTTTTTAAAAACTGATATTCTGCCGAACCTTAGTTTTTAAAAAGGATAATAACCGCGAATATAAAAGTGTTTCGTTTTATGTTATTCATAAAAATTCTCTTATAAAAAGTCAATTAAAAATTAGGAATTGCGGTTAACACTATCGGTTCTCCGTCTGTCCCGTTATTTTTACCTTCGAATATTATACTTATCTTAAGAGCTTGCGTATTCGCCTCTTTAGAAAATTTGATACTCTTTATAAGCATCAACTCACCGTTCCTGCCCTTCGAAAGAAAGGCGTTATTTTTATCGGCTAAAACCTTATCAAAAACAAAGTTTGAATAGCCGTTTAAAGAGAGTGTATATCCCTTCAATACAACATTTTCAAGAACAGTAAGCCAAGACATATCGCTAAAAGTACCTTGTTCTTTTATCAAAGAATCTTCAGATATAGATGACGCTTTCCAATCGGTTAAATTACCGATCGATTTTGCGAGAGCAAAAGAAAACAAATCCTTTGCCGTCGCTTCATCGATTTTTCTAAAACCGGTCTTTGTTGTTTCAAGGGTTTTAGGAATAAAACCGTTGGAACCGATATTATTTATTAAATCCTGTGTGGCAATATAATAAGTTAAATGAAGAGTGCCTGCAAAATCGTCGGCTTTTATACCGTTATTGCGCGGATCATATACGGCAGCATCGATATCCGGCAAAACAAGATATCCGCCGGAGCCTGGTTTGTACACATCCCGATATTTTTGCAGTTTTGATGTATCGAACAAACCGGCAGGCGTTTTATTCGAGGTTACGGCGCGGGCATAAAACTCGGAAGCGAATTTATTCCCTGTTTGAATAAAACCATCATCTTTTTTTACCTCGTCCAAAATATATTTAAATACATCTTCTTTTGCAAAATAAGGTTCATCTGACGATACCGTTTTATTTGAAACGGGATCTGTCTCAACATTTTCTTCGCCGCTTCCCGTATATGTTTTATATTTTATATAATATTTTGCTTCTATTTTTATTTTACCTGCATTTTCACTAAAACCAGCAACAAGCTTATAGGCGGAATGGTCTCCGATAGAAACGGTTTTATCGCTTCCCATCAATGTGTAAGAAAAAGAAGTATAACCTATCCCCTTGGCCGCATTTGCTTCAGCAATAAATTCTTGAAGACCGGTATTTTTTTCAATCACCTTATTGAATATAAGTTTATTGCCCTCTTGATACACAGGCGAATTAAGAAGCGTATTACGATACGGATGGATAAAACCGCTTACATTAAAAGTTGTATCAAAGGGGGTTCCATCCTTTGTACCTTTTACTTTTACGGTAAAGGTTCCGGCCTTATCGTCATAGGCAAGATACTTCGCTTCCGTGAACCCAAGGTTACCAATGTTTTGGCCGTTTTTTTCGGCAATTTTTTTAGCGGCATCCGAGGCGGTAATTTCACCCCGTACCATGTTTAAAGCAGCCAAAAGTTCATCTTGAGTAAAAGTTGTTTTATTATTATAATTCTGCGCACAGCCTGAAATCAGTAAAAGCAAACCAGAAATAAAAGGTAATATAATTTTTTTGTGTTTTATTTTATCCATACTAAAATATCCTTAACTGCCTACTACTTATATATTCGGATTATAAGATAGCCGGCAAAAATTCCATAACAAGTAATAAAGCAAAAAAGTTACATAGCAGCATAAAAAACGCCTATTAAGATATTTAATCCTAATAGGCGTTTTTAAAACTTAAGATAAATTCTTAAAAAATGTATTTTAGCAAATTTTACCGCCCGAAACTTTTATGTCGGAATTATTTTGGACAATAGCTTCGATTGCAAGCTCAATTCCTTTTACAATCATCTCCAAACTCATTGAAGGCGTTAAAGCGGGCTTTCCGATAACCTGTTCGGGTAAAAACGGAATATGAATAAAACCGCTTTTCATCGGTTTGCCCTGAGCCGTTCTTGCCGCAGCAATATGAGCTACACCGTAACAGACATGGTTGCAGATAAAAGTTCCTGCCGTATTCGATATTGAAGCAGGTATTTTACCGGCTTTTATCTTTTCGACAATGGCCTTAATGGGCAGAGTAACAAAGTAGGCAGCGGGCCCATCTTTTACAACGGGTTCATCAATGGGCTGATTACCCTCGTTATCGGGAATTCGGCAGTCATCAATATTTATACCGATTCTTTCAACCGAAATATCAGCCCGGTTTCCGGCTTGACCGATACTTAAAACCACATCAGGGTTTTCTTTTTCGATCATATCTTTTATCTTTGCTACTGATTTTCCGATAACTGTCGGAATTTCCAGCTTGATAATTTTTGCTCCCAAAATTTCATTGGGAAGAAGTTTAATTGTTTCAAGAGCCGGATTAATCTTTTCACCGCCGAAAGGATCAAAACCGGTAACTAAAATTTTCATTTATCTCCTCACTAATTTTAAAACGCAAATATCAACATCAAAATAATATGAACAATAATCAAAGCAAAGGACATAAGGGCTTGAGCCTTAATCAATGTATATTTATTTTTAGTTTCCAAAATTGCGGCAGGAACAATGTTAAAGTTTGCAGCCATAGGTGTTAAAAGAGTACCGCAGTATCCGCAAGTCATACCTAAGGCTCCTACAACAGCAGGATTTCCGCCTTGAGCAATTACAAAGGGAACGCCTACACCGATTGTAATAACGGTAAAAGCGGCAAAAGCATTTCCCATAATCATCGTAAAGATTACCATTCCAAGACAATAAGCGATAACGCCCAATACGGGAACACCCTGAGGAACAATACCGCTTGCAAAATGGCCGATTATCTTGCCTATTCCGGCAGTTGCAAAGATTGCACCCAAAACGCCGAGGAGCTGAGGAAGTAAACTTGAAGAGCCTACCTGCATCAGCATCTTTGAAGTATCGTTGATAGTATCCTTCATCTTAGGTTTGGTTAAAAGTATTGCAAAAATGAGGGCAACTATCGAAGCAAGGCCTACAACTTGTGCAGTAGAAAAACCGAAGATTATTTCTTTTCCGGCAGCATTTGTTCCAAGCGAAATTTTAAAGCTCTTCATTTGAGCCAATAACATCGCAACAACACCTATCAAAACGGCTGGAATAAAAATCTTGTTGCCTACCTTTTTTGAATTTTCGGTAATCTCTTCTTTTGTTGCCGACTTAATATCTGCAACTTTTACTTGTTTTGTAAGAGTAAAACCGCCCAAAACAATGAGTAAGCCTCCGATAATGGCACCTCCGTAAGGTACGTTAAGAACGATAACTTTACCGAACATAAACAAGAGACCTAAGATGCCCCAGAACAAAAATGTTCCGATTGGATTCTTTTTATCTTTTAAGGAGATTACGGCTGTGATAATAGAAACTAGACCGCAAAGGCCGTAAACAATTTCATCTATAATCATTGTATTATTATGAATAAAACTAAACATCTGCCTTTTCTCCTTTTCTAAGTGACTTTTCAAATAGCCAGCACTGCACCAAGGCTATAAGAACCATTGCAACACCGGCTAAAATTGAGTACTTAGCTACATCAGTATTTGTAATATCAAGGCCTTGTTCCTTAAGAGTTCCTGTAATTAAAAGAACACCAGATGCAACAGGAAAAATATTTTGACCGAAAAAGTTTCCGTAGTTTTCGGAAGCTCCTGCGAGCCCCTTAATTTTTTCGATGTCATCTTCGGTAAGCTTTACATGTTTTTGAGCAGCTCCTTCAGCCATGGGGAGGATTAAGGGTCTTATAAACTGAACATGACCGCCCAATCTAATAGAAAATGCAGAAGCAATTGTTCGTATAAGAATGTAGAGCCAAATAACCATACCGGCACTTGCTCCCTTTATCTTTTTAATAAAGTCTGCAGCTCTTTCCTTTAATCCGTAACGCTCCATAATAGCGATTACAGGAAAAGAAATAAAAAACAAGCTCATGTAGCGGTTGTTGACAAAACCTGTACCTATTGCATTAAGGACTTCAACGAATCCCATCTTTGCAATCAAGCCTGTTACAAGACCTGAAATCAAAACAACTGCAACTACATCGAGTTTTAAAATAAAACCGGCAATAATAATTGCAACGCCTATTAAAACCAAATAGTTCATACAATTCTCCTTTTATTGGTTTATATCCGGCGTATTTTACCAAAAAAATAAAGCTTTGTCTATTATAAATAATTACACTTTGAATTTAGAAACTTCTTCCGTAAGGTTTTGGATGCTGGCCTTATTTTTTTGGCTTATATCATTTACTTCCTGTACGGCATTGCTAATCTGTACCGCACCGGAGGCCATCTCGTTCATGCTGTCAGTTATAACGCGGGTCAGTCCATCCAGTTTTTGCATCTCCTCGGCAACACTCTCCCCTCCTTTCAGCATTTCTTCAGAGCCTGCCTGCACTTCAACCGTTACCGTGTTGATACCCTTAATGGCAGACAAAACTTCCTTACTTCCTTTCTCTTGCTCATGCATAGCTTCGGTAAGAGTATCACTCATCGATTTAACTTGCTCGGCCAAATTGAAAATAGCGTTAAATTTTTCCTCTACGGTTTTTGACGAGGTGGAAAGAGCTTCTATTTCACCCGAAAGCGCTTTAAGCGTTGCAGTTATTGTTTTGCCCTGTGCGGAAGACTCTTCTGCAAGCTTTCGGATTTCATCGGCTACAACGGCAAACCCCTTGCCTGCTTCTCCTGCATGAGCGGCTTCTATTGCAGCATTCATTGCCAAAAGGTTAGTTTGGCTTGCAATGTGCTGGATAACACTTGAGGCTTCCAATAAACTGCCCGATTCTTCTGCTATTTTCTGAGTAACGCTGTTTGCTCCTGAAATTGTTTCTTTACCGTCGGCTGTGGCGGAAGCAAGAGTTTTTATAACGTCATCGGTTTTACCCAGCGTCTGTGTGATGGATGCAATATTCGCAACCATCTGTTCGATTGAAGCGGAGGATTCGGCGACGCTGGCAGCCTGATTTTCGATACTTCCATTTAGCTGTTTAATCGTACGAACAATTTCTTCAATGGTTGCAGCCGTTTCGGTAACACTTGCCGCTTGGGTAAGAGCCTGTTGCTTTACACCGTTGATGTTGGCGCTTATCTCGTGTACGGCGCTGGCGGTTTCGGTCATATTGCTTGCAAGCTCGTTGCCGATATTTTCCATATCGACGCTGTTAAGGCCTACTTGCTTAATCGATGAGCCTATCTTCGAAATAGTCTGATTAAAGTATTCTGAGAGGTCGGTTATCTCGTCATTGCCGTGTACAGGAAGGCGTACCGTTAAATCGCCTTCACCCTCTGCGATGTCTTTAAGTGCGGAAACGATAGCCGTTATGGGTTTAATCAATGCAAGGGCTACAAAGAAAACGATGACCAGTGCAATAGATATAACCACTGTTCCGATACCGAACACCGACCTACGCAAAGTATTAACTGCTCCCATAAACTCATTTACCGGTGCGCGGATAATAACAGACCAACCAGTGGTTTTCATTGTGGCAAAAGAAGCTATGTAAGATTCTCCTTTGTATGTGTAATAGCCGACCTCGCTTTCATCTGTATCCCAAACATACTCCAAAAAATCGGCACACGAAGCAAGCTCTTTGTCCGTTTTTGCCATCTCGATAATGCTCACTTGATTTCTAACCAGCTCGATATCTTTATCTGCAACAATGTTTGTTGTATCTCCCATTATATAGCAATTACCTGTTTTGCCGACAACTATGTCATCTATTTGATCGGAATACCAAAAGGCATCCATATCGGCAATGAGTACTCCGATAACTTTTTTGTTATCATCATACACAGGTACAGCAATATCGGCAACAAAAGAATTACCTGTACGAGCATCAATGTACGGCTCACCGCAAAATCGTTTGCCCTGCATTCCGTCAATAAACCATTGCTCTTGCGCACAGGATGGTGTAGAGCCATCCAAAAACTGAATAATGCCTTTTTCGTCCGTTATGTATAAGGCGCGTATTGTTTTGTTGAATTGCGCTTCTTCAGCGAGTTTTTTCATTTTTTCAATATACGGCATTTGCATATCGCGTAAGAATGGCATACGTGCAATACCTTCAAGAAATTGCCATAAGGCGGTAATGCGCCCGTCAATAATTTCGGCAACATCAGTCGCCTTGTCGATTAAGTGATCTTCCACCTTTTCGGTAACGGCTTTACGGGCGATACGGGTCGCAAGGAAGCCTTCTATCGAAGAAGCTATGGCTATCAATAGACCAAAAACTATGATTAGCTTGTAGCGGATTGAAAAACGTTTTTTCATCTATGGTCCTCCTCTTTTAGATTGACAGGTCTCAATCCAAGACACGATGTATACCTTATCAAAGAGCTGTAGCTATTTAAAAATATTTGGTCAGAGGCATCCCTCGGCTGCTAGGCTTCGAATTTTATCCGGCATGCACGTTTTATGCCAAGTATTTTTGAAAAACTTTTTGCACTTTTTTTGCGAGAAGACTTGTAATTGCTATTGAAGTACTTCTCTATCATTGTTATAAAGTATACCATGCCTTCCCGCATACTGCAAGCTTTAAAAGAATTTTTTTTAGTTTTTCTGAACTTTCAAGCGCTTCCTTGAGAAGATAGAAAAACATCATCCAAAAATTCAATAAAAACAACACCGGCTTACACTTTAAATTTCCCAACTTCTTCCACAAGATTTTGTATACTGGCCTTATTTTTTTGGCTTATATCGTTTACTTCCTGTATGGCATTGCTAATCTGCAACGCACCGGCAGCCATCTCGTTCATACTGTCGGTAATTATGCGGGTCAGAGCGTCAAGTTTTTGCATTTCTTTAGCTACATTCTCACCGCCTCGCAGCATTTCTGCGGAACCGTCATTTACCTGACTGGTTACCATGTTTATATCGCGAATAGCCGACAAGACTTCCTTGCTGCCGTTTTCCTGTTCACGCATAGCGTCCATTAGGTTTTGGCTCATCGTTTTGACTTGTTCCGAAAGGGTAAAAATAGCGTTGAACTTTTCTTCTGCCGTTTTTGAAGAGGATGAAAGAGCTTCAATTTCTCCCGACAGAAGTTTGAGGGTAGAAGTGATTGCCTTTCCTTGGCTGCTGGATTCTTCTGCGAGCTTTCGGATTTCATCGGCTACAACGGCAAAACCTTTGCCTGCTTCTCCTGCATGAGCAGCTTCGATGGCAGCGTTCATCGCCAAAAGATTAGTCTGTGAGGCTATGTGCTGAATGACACTAGAGGCCTCCAATAAACCACCCGATTCTTCCGTTATTTTCTGCGTAACGCTGTTTGCTCCGGTAATAGTGTCTTTACCGTCAGCGGTAGCGGACGCAAGCGTTTTTATAACATCATCGGTTTTGCCGAGCGTCTGTGTAATAGAAGCTATGTTTCCTACCATCTGCTCGATAGCTGAAGAAGATTCTGCGACATTCGCTGCCTGATTTTCAATACTTCCGTTCAGCTGTTTTATTGTGCGGATAATTTCTTCGATGGTAGCTGCGGTTTCGCTAACGCTTGCCGCTTGGGTAAGAGCTTGCTGCTTTACGCCGTCAATGTTGGCACTTATTTGATGTATGGCACTGGCGGTTTCGGTCATATTCGACGCAAGCTCGTTGCCGATATCTTCCATATTCCCGGTGTTTAGACTTACTTGTTTAACCGATGAACTTATCTTTGAAATAGTTTGATTAAAATATCCCGACAAATCGGTAATTTCATCGTTACCGCGTATCGGAAGATGCACAGTTAAATCTCCCTCTCCTTGTGCAATATTTTTCAATGCAGAAACGGCAGTTTTTATCGGTTTTACTATGGTGCCGGCTATAAAAAAGACAATTAATTGTGCAATCAAAAAGGTTATCACACCTGTACCGATCATTGAAGTACCCAGGGTATTTACCGATCCCATAAATTCGTTTACGGGGGCATTTATAACAATAGTCCAGCCGGTAGTTTTCATCTTAGCATGTGAAGCGATTTTACTTACGCCCTTGTATTCATAAAAACCGATGGAAGACTCGTCGGCTTTTACCGCCATTCTTTCAAATTCTGCAAGGGAAGCATAAGCTGCATTCTTTTTTGCCTCTTCACTGAAATTCATATGGCCGGTTACCAATTCTTCATCTCTATCGGCAATGGTAGTTCCCGTAAGCCCTAAAATGTAGCAAATACCGGTTTTCCCGACAACTATGTCAGATATATATTCCGATAACAGTAAGCCTTTAACGTCGGCGGACAAAACTCCGACTATGGTATTGGTAGAATCGAGAATAGGGACGGCAAATGTTGTTACGAGTGTTCCGGTTGCCCTTTCTATATACGGTTCAGTAACAAATTTTTTTCCTGCAAGAGCCGCTTTAAACCATTCGCGGTCGCTTACCTGAACTGAACCTCCCGCATAATAAAAGGTTCCATTTGTATCCGTTATATCTAATTCTTTTATACGGTCGTTAAAACGAGACTCTTTTTGTAAAAAGGATACTATTTGGCTATAAGAATAAGAAGAACCAGACAACTCAGGCATACGGGCAATGCCCTCGAGAAACTGAAAAAGAGCAGTAACGCGCCCATCAATAATTTCTGCAATATCGGCCGCCTTGTCGAGTAAATGCGTATCGACTTTTTCGGCTAACGCATTGCGGGCAGTACGAGTTGCAAGAAAACCTTCCATCGAAGAAGCGATGGCTATCAATACTCCGAAGACAATAATCAGTTTGTAGCGGATTGAAAAACGTTTTTTCATTTATGGTACTCCTTTTTTAGATTGATGGGTCTCAATCCACGACATGATGTATATCTTATTTTTCCAAGCATCCCAAGGAAATCAATCTTTGATTAAGGCTTGAAAAGAGCATAATTCTATCGCCTTCAATGTCGAATTTTATTTTTTCGCCTATTTTGTAGGTTATATTTAAAAACACGACACCCGTTAAAAGAAGGTTCCCCACCTTAATTTTGACGGTAGTTTCCATACCTGTGGGCATCGAGCTGTATATAGAACCTGTCAGTTTTCCGTTTTCGTGTATTTTAATAAACTCAGGGCGGACTCCGATGATAAAATCTTTTTCAGTCGGTATGGGAGAATTTAAATCAAACTCCGCTTCATCGGCCTTTGCAATGTGATACTTAAAAGGCAAAATCTTATTTTCCTTTTCTGCATTTTTTGTGCGTTCGGCTTCTTCTTCTCTTTGTTTTTTAATTTCGGCCTCCGTTTTCAAAAGCCATTCTTTATAATCGATTTTTTGAGCCGGCTTAAACTTAAATTGCAAGCCTTCTAAACAGCTTAAATTAAAATCTCCGTCTGCAGAAGTTTCACCCGCAGCTTCTATAAAATTTATCGAAGGATTTCCTATAAAGTCTGCGGTAAATAAATTTACCGGTTTTTCATAGATATCCAATGGTGCATCATATTGCTGTAAAAGACCGTTATCCATCAAGCATATCTTTGTCGCCAGAGTCATAGCCTCCAGCTGATCATGGGTAACATAGATAAAGGTCGATTTTGTATCCAAATGAAGGCGCTGCAATTCGCTCCGCATTTCAAGCCGGAGTTTTGCATCAAGGTTTGAAAGGGGCTCATCCATAAAAAGCACCTTGGGCCCGGGAGCCAGGGTTCGGGCAATGGCAACCCTTTGCTGCTGTCCTCCTGAAAGCTCATTGGGATACCGATCCATAAACATTCCGATTTTTACGATGCGGGAAACACGGCGAACTATTAAGTCTATTTCTTCGTTTTCAAGCTTGCGTATTTTTTTTATAACTTCGCCTTTTTCATCTACAAGTTCGTAGTTATTATTTACCGAGAATCCGGTTTTCTTGTGCTTCTCTAAAAGAGATGCCCTCTTTTCATCCAAACCGGAAATTATTGATCTTACTTTTTCTTCACGATTTTCAGCTTTTTCAAGCCCGTAAGACAAAATCGTTTTTGCCGTATATTCCGAAATAATAAAGTTGTCTATTAACTTTATCAAGGCAGTTTTTTCGTCAAGTTTATTACCTTTTTTCTTATCTTTAGTCTGAGAATCACTGATAATTTCCACAGTTTTTTCACATTCATTTAAAATCTTTTTTAAGTCATCTATTCTTTTAATTTCAAAATCGCAGAGAGGCATGATTTCTTTGATGTTTTTTAAGCCGAAACTTATGTTCTCATAAACGGTCATATTCGGCCAAAGGGCATAGTTTTGAAACAAAAAACCGACCTTTCTTTTGTTTGCAGGAATGTTTATACCTTGCTCGCTGTCAAAAACCGTTTCCCCGTCGATGATTATCTTTCCGCTTGTCGGAGTTTCAAGACCGGCAATCATTCTAAGAGTTGTTGTTTTGCCGCAGCCTGAAGGCCCCAGCAGGGTAATAAACGAATTATTTTCTATGGTTAAATTTAAATTATCCGTTCCGTAAAATTTTCCCCATCTTTTTGTAAGGTTTTGTAAAATTATCTCAGGCATTATTGACCTCCTACACCCGTATCGATTCCGGCCTTTGTAAGCTTGTTTAATCCGAAATTTACGGCCAAAATAAATATAATTAAAATTAAGTTGATTGCACTTGAAAAGGCGTATAAGCCCATTTCATCGTAATAGTCAAGCATGGTTGTGCTTATCTTGGACTGACTGCACAAAAGCATAAATAAGGTTAATTCCCGAACGCATGTTATAAATGGCAAAAGATAGCCGCTTAAAATTGCCGTCTTTTGAATGGGAATTATTATCCTTGTCATACGCTTATGCCAAGGCGTGTCCTGTATCAAAGCCGACTCTTCTATTTCATTGCTGATTTGAAGCATCGAGTTAAGAGAGCTCCTCGATGAAAAAGGAATATACTTAATTGTTCCGACTATTATTAAAAGCAAAAAGGTATCATAGATTCCCAGCATAGACCCAAATATAAAGAAGGCTATGCCTACTGCAAGCGAAGGCAAAAGGTAGGGCAAAAAAGCTATATCGTTTACATAATTTGCAAACTTGTTTCTTCTGT
This sequence comes from Treponema sp. B152, assembly GCF_024181665.1. Classification (NCBI taxonomy): domain Bacteria; kingdom Pseudomonadati; phylum Spirochaetota; class Spirochaetia; order Treponematales; family Treponemataceae; genus Treponema; species Treponema sp. B152. The sequence continues at coordinate 2,547,578 of NZ_CP058668.1, read as the reverse complement.
GCTTGCTTACCGAATAGCCTATCAAAAGCCCTATCGTTCCTGCAAGGAAGGCGCAGAAAAAGGCAACAATCATTGTTCCTTTAAAACTCATCCAAAAGGCGCGGTTATATAAAATACCGAATTGTCCGTACATACCGACATCTTCGGTCGAGTGATGAGTCCACCATTTTAAGGTTAGGTTTGCAAAATTACCTGTCCGAAAAAAGCTGTAGTCTCCGGGGTTGGGCAAAAAGGTTTCAAAGGCAAAGGAAATAACGGGGTATATTCCGGTAAATAAGGTAAAGATAATTAAAATAGCAGGAATTAAATATTGCCCGATTTTTCCCACATTTACCTTGCTGACCTGTCCGCTCTTTCCGGTAATTGTGGTATAGTTTTTTCGGGATTTCATGCTGAGCCTGTTTGTAATCAGAATTAAAATTCCGAAGAGCATCATCACTACGCCGATAATACTTGCCTGCCCCGTCCTTACAACCTTTAAGTCTATATATTTGGTGGAAAGGGTTGTAAGTTTTAAATAGTGTGGAACAGGATAGCTTCCCATAGCACTGCCGAAAACGAGCAAGATGGTAGATAGGATGGCAGGTCTTAATAATGGAAGGGTTACTTTGCGGAAAATTTTTGATTTTGAGGTATTTAAAATCAAGGCAGCTTCTTCCAAATTGGAATCCATATTTTTAAATATGCCGCCGATTAAAATATAGGCAAAGGCTGCATAGTGCAAGGACAGTACAACAATTGCGGGGAATAGGCCCTCAGCCCACCATGCAGGCATTGTAACTCCGAAAAGGTCTGCAAGTATTCCGTTAGAGCCTCCCGTGACGGCAGTACTCTTAAATAAGTTTATCCAAGTAAGAGCCAATGTCCACTGAGGCATTATATACGGAAAAATAAAAACAACATTCAGATATTTTTTGCATTTTATATTTGTGCGTGTAATCAAATATGCAAAAACTCCGCCTATTAAGATAGCTCCTATACAGCTGAATATCGAAAGCAACAGCGTGTTTGTAAGCGGACTCCAAAAATTTCTCGACGAAAGGGAGCCGGTAAAAATATCTTTCCAATTAAAGACGGTAAAACCGTTCGGCCCATGCATAGCATCTATGGTCCCGGGATGAACCGCAACCGTGTCCAAAAGAATAGTTACTACCGGAGCTATAGTCGTAACAGAGAGCACAACACCGAATATAAGCAATATCAGGTTTTGAGGTTTTCTAAAAAAATCCTTACTTTGATTTAAAAAAACCGGAATTGTCTTAGTCAAAGTCTCCTCCATAAATTAACTTCCTTACGATTATACTATAACTCGAGCTTTTACGCAATATTATTCTTTACTGCACAGGCGGATGTATAGGCGGAAGCATACATTTAATAATAAAGCCTCTAAACACCTGACATAGTTTTTAGAGGCTTTATAAATTCAGATTAATTTTTTAATAATCTTTTAGTTTCTTAAGGAGCTGATCCACTCACCTACGGTAAATGTTACACTTGCACAGTATACGGGCTCTTCGACAATTAAACCGCCTTTTCCTTCGCCTGTCCACCAGTCATAGCCCCTATCGTTTTTAGCGGGGAATTTATTTATTTTTTTGGTCTCGCCGTTTACTTCTTCATCAACATAGCCGTCCATGCTGTGATCTTGATTGATAGCAGGATTGGAGCTGTATCCTCCCATGTCTTTTCCCCAAGGATGGAAGCCTTCTTTTGTTGTTACCATGTAAGCAATAAAGGCACATGCCGTCCAAGGAAGAGGAGCATTGTTTAAAACCTGCAAATAGTGCTTATATGCATAACCTCCAAAGCCGGTATATCCGTCCTGATAGGCAGCAACGGTAATATTGTTTACGGAAGATTCGTCTGTTTCTTTAATTGAGCGCAATTTGGAGTAAACCAATAAACCAGTTTGATCCTTAGAAGATTTTTTTACCAAATCTACGCTGATGGGGCCGTCATCGGTTTTTAAGTTAAACTGAGAAACAAATAGTTTGATCCATGCGAGGGCATATTTTCCGTTTTCGTTTAAACCAAGTTCTTTAGCTGTTTTTTCCAAGCCGTCTACAATGGGCTTAAAATAAGCTTTATCTGCTTCAGGCAAAGCATCATAAGCGGCTTTTACAACCTTCGAATACTTTTCATGAGTAAGCATGAGCAAAAAGTTTTTTCCGATAGGTTCGGATTCCAATCCCATAAACAAAGGACTTTGACCTTCTTTTACAAAATCCCAGACATTTAAAAACTTGTTTGAAGCTTCAACATTATTGTACATAAAAACTTTGCTCAAAGTTTGCAAGGCCAAGGGATTTCCGTTTTCTTTCATGTCGGTACCCGCAGATTCCTTCCACTCTTTAGGAACAAAATTATGTAAGATGCCCGTATCAATCATCTTAGCCTTAATCTGAGCTCCATCCTGAATAAGAGTCATAGAAAATTCGGGATTAACGTTCTTATTATCGTTTGTAAGCTGGTCAAAAATAGTATTGTTCTTAGGCTGAGACCAATCTATTTTTCCGGTATAGTCGGGATATTTTGCCTTCATTGCCTCAACAAAGGTCTCTCCTGCAGTCTTACCTCGGCTTGAGTTACCCAAACCTTTTAGAACCTTTCCGTTTGATTCTTGATAGGCCTTTTCGAAAAGCTGATCAAGAGTCATACCTTCGGCTTCCTTTATTACTTTAAGAACAGTGTTGTTCTTTTCCGATTTGCCTCCGCAGCCGGAAATTGCAAATAATAGCGCTGCGATTGATAATACTGAAATAATTTTTTTCATTTAAAGTCTCCTTATATCTTTATAATATTAAATATATTACATATTCTTTAAATACACAAGGGCTATTACCTTTAAGTTATAAAATAAGCGATTCTCCTTATTTGAAAAGGTTAAAAATTTACGGTATAATACCTAGTTTATTTGCAAAAAAAGGTATATAATGTTAGAATGTACTTAGACTTAAAGGAGATTTTTCGTGTTTTTTGACAATTATCCTATCAAACTTTCAGATACAACAAAACCCTTTTTTTTAAAAGGTCTGAAAACCGCTCCGGCTATTTTGCTGATTCATGGTTACACGGGTTCTCCCAGAGATATGATTTGGCTGGGGCATCAGCTAAATGAAGCCGGCTACAATATATATATTCCTCGGCTTCCCGGACACGGCACAAATAAGAATGATTTTTTGACTACTAATTGGAAAGATTGGCTCCGCAAGGTTTGTGATGAGTATATTGACCTCTGTGCAATGTATGAACGAGTTTTTGTAGGGGGCCTTTCAATGGGAGGGGTATTAACCTCTCTGATTGCAGCCCGTTTTAACCCTGAAAAGATATTTTTATGTGCTCCGGCTTTTATAGCAGCGGATAATCGAATAAAACTTACTCCTTTTTTAAAGTTTTTTGTCAAAAAAATAGCAACCGTCAAAAAAACTTATGAAAATGACCCCGAATACGGCAGAGCCATATCGGACTATAACGGTGTAGAATACTTAGCAAAAACGGCTGACCTTTATAAATTACAAAGATTAGCCTTAAGAAATATGGTTTTTATAAGATCGCAAAGCCTTACAGTCTTATCAAAAGCCGATAAATTAGTGCCCTTTAAGGTAAAAGACCTCATAGATAAGACTTTAAGAAATCAAAACGACTATCTAATCCTTGAAAAAAGCAGTCACATAGTTACAAATGATGTTGAAAAGGAGCTTGTCGCAAAAAAAATAATAGAATTCTTAAAGGATTAAACTTTTTAATAAAATTTACCGATAATATTGCAGGATTATTGTATATTTGATATGACTTTTTTAAAAAAGAGTGATATACTTATACTATATGGTTACAAGGAAGTATTAATGAGAGATTTTGATTACTATAAAAAGCAGCCCAAGGCTGATACTCATAATCATCTGAATTTAAGTATGGAGTATTCAGACTATAAAAAATGGGCAGGCTTTGAAATTCCCAATTTTCCCCGCAAAATGAACGGTCTTGATGAAATGCATGAAATAATCGGACAATATACTCGCCCTGCATGTACTACGGCACAACATGTAATAGATCTAATAGAAATGTCCATAATGACCGCAATAAAAGACAATGTTGTTTGTATCGAAGGATCCGTCGATATTGGCTTTATAAAGCAGTTTAATGAGAATTTGGATGCTTTTCTGGAAGGGATAAGCGGTATAGTAAAAAAATATAAAAATAAAATCAAAATCATTCCTGAACTGGGAATATCAAAGACCATAGATCAAAGTTTTTTAAAACAATGGATAGAACCCATGATATCATCAAAGGTTTTTAAAAATATAGACCTTTACGGGCCTGAAGTTTCCGAGGGTATTGAACAATGCGTATATATCTTTAAATTGGCCGAAAAATACGGCTTAAAAAAGAAGGCTCATGTCGGAGAATTTTCAGATGCGGCATCAGTCAAGTATTTTGTTGAAATGTTTGATTTAGACGAAGTTCAGCACGGCATAGGGGCCGCCCAAAACGATAAGGTGTTGCAATTTTTAGCCGACAGAAAGATACGCTGCAATGTTTGTCCGCAAAGCAATATCATGCTGGGGGCAGCCAAAGACCTAAAATCCCATCCGTTACGTAAAATGATGGATGCAGGAGTTCCTATAAGCATAGGAACCGATGATATTCTGTTCTTCGGAAAAACAAATAGCGAGCAGTTTTACGACCTTGTAAGCGAAAAAGTTATAACCGAGGAAGAAGCCGATCAGTTGATGGCAATTAGATAATTTAAAATAATCCTAATATCATCTTACCGAATACATCATAAAATAATTTTGCAAACAATAAAATTATAACAACAATCATAAGAGGCCTGATAAATGCAGCTCCTTTCTTTAAAGCAAATCCGGCACCTAAGTAATTACCGATAATACCGCAAACAGCAGCAGGAATTGCAATTGAAAAAATAACCTTATTATTTATGAGAACGGCTGTCAACGAAGCATAGTTTGAAGCAAGGTTTAAAAGTTTAGCATTCCCCGATGCCGTTTTTAGGTCATACTTCATCCATGCAGAATAAGCAATAATTGCAATCGTACCTGTTCCCGGACCTATAAGCCCGTCATAAAAACCTACACAAGCACCTATCAAGGCCGCCAAAACAAAGGTCTTTTTTTGAGGTATTTCCTTTGATTTGTTTTCATTGCCGAAATTCCGTTTTAGCAAAAGAATAACAGCTATTGCCGGAAGTATTAAAATCATAGCTTTTTTTAAAAAAACTTGGTCTATTCCCAAGGCAATTTTCATTCCCAGATAGGAAGAAATAAAAGAAAATAAGGCAGAAACTAAGGCTATACGCCACTCAAGAGCTCCATTCTTAAAAAATCGAAAAGCCGAAAAAGTTGTCCCGCATGCTGCCGAAAACTTATTGCAGCCTATAGCCGTATGAGCCGGAAGCCCTACAAAAAAATAGGCCGGAATAGAAATAAGGCCTCCGCCGCCGGCAGCCGAATCTACAAAACCTGCAAGAAAAACACAAAAACATAAAAAAATCATTGCCTGTAAAGATATATACATAAATTATTCTCCTCTATATCAATTTAAATCTACATGAACTTCTGTCTTATCTTCATGGTGTAAGAACATAAAAAGAGCCACTGCAAAAATTATGGCAAAACCTAAAAGGCTCCATCGGTCGGGAAGCTCTCCTAAAAAAGCAAAACCGAAAATTGCAGAAAAAACTATTTGGGTATAATCATAGACCGAGATTGAACCGGCCGGAGCATAAGCATAAGCTGCGGTTACACAAAACTGACCTCCTGTTCCAAAAAAACCCGCAATCAATAGCATAATGATTTGATAAAGGCTCATCGGATGATAAAAGATGATAAAAAGCGGAAACAGCATTAAAATCGAAAAAAATGAAAAGAAAAAGACTATGAGAGGCCCCTTTTCACCCTTAAGAGAAAGGCAGCGGACGCAAGTATAGGCGGCACCGGCCATCATTCCTCCGCACGCCCCTACAAGAGCTGCAATCACATGGCCTGTGTCTGCAAAAGTCGGTTTTATTATAAGAAGGCTTGCCGAAAAAGCCGTAATTACCGCAAGGATTTGATATAGTTTTATTTTTTCCTTTAAAAATAAAAAAGAAAAAAGAATGGCAAAAAAAGGTGCCAGTTTTGCAAGAATAGAAGCATCCGCAAGAAGCATGTGCTCTATCGCATAAAAGTTCCCGACAATGCCCATAGTTCCGAAAATTGCCCTCATAAAAAAGAAGGGCAGATTTTTTTTATTCAAATGAAATTTTTCCTTTGAATTTATAAGCACGGCAAAGGATACAGCAGCCGCTATTAGATTTCTAAAAAAAGCCTTTTGCATTGAAGGCAAACTACCGGCAAGCTTTGCCGATAAATTCATCGATGCAAAGCAAAGAGCCGACAAAATTAAAAACATAATACCCTTTTGTTTCGATGTTAATTTCATTTTTTTCAACTCCTAAATAATTTTACATATCCCCTATATCATAACTGCTCATGCCTTCATATTCATAAGATGCCTGTATACCCCTCATATAAATTTCCCTATTTTGAATATCATCAGTCAGAGCAGATTCCAATAAAACCTTAAGTTCCAGACTGTTTATCGGAGAGCGCTCCATCGCACTTAAATAAGAAAACTTATCTATCTTTGACCAATCAACACAGCGTCCCAGATGGTGTTTTAAAAGAGCATCCAGCCATATCCTCATACTTCTTCCATTGCCTTCCCTAAAAGGATGAGCAACATTTAGTTCTACATATTTATCCACAATTTCGTCAAAGGATTCCGACTTCATCTTATCGATTATTTTAAGGTTTTCAGCCAAAAATAAAATCGGAGCAAAGCGGAAATTCCCCTTTGAAATATTTACCTTTCTAATCTCTCCTGCAAAATCAAAAATATCTTGAAACAGGTACCTATGTATTTCTTGCAAGCCCTTAAAGGTTCCAACTTCAATATTGTCAATTAAATTTTTATCCCAAAGTTCGAGAGCCCGCATCTTTGTCAGCTTTTCTTCATCTTTCATGGCTCATCTCCTTTGTAAGCTTTTTTAACTCCCGATCAAAGTCCGATTCTATTTTTTGTGTTTTATTGAATATATCATATTCCGATTCGGCTTTTTCTTTTGCCTTAGCATGTGAAATTTTTCCTTTATTTTGAAGAATATCATATCGGCGGAAAGCTAAAAATTCATTTACACTGTGGGCAAATTCCTGCATGGTAAAGGTATTCTCCCTTTCGATTATGTCTTCAATATAATCAAAATATCCGGTAATAGCCCGTTCAAGTCTTTTTATGGATTTTTCATCAAGATAGTTCTTTGCAATACTGACATCAGATTTTAAAATACGCCCCTTAGGAGAATTCTTCCATGTCATAAGTCCCATATTTTCCTTTTTGCTGTCTGCACTTTCATATACAATTTCAGCAGCAGTTTTTCCGCTTATAGCATAATGGAATTTATTTTGCACCATAGCATAAAAATCTTTTGTAATTTGATCGTCTTTATTATAATCTATGGAACATTCAGCAAAAATATCGGTTATCTGCTGCCATATACGCCTTTCACTTGCACGGATTGAGCGGACATGCTCCAATAATTCTCTAAAATAGTCCTGACCGAAAAGTGTTTTACCCTGTTTTAATCTTTCATCATCAAGGGTAAAACCTTTTATCATATATTCTTTTAAAACTCCAGTCGCCCAAATACGGAATTTAGTTGCCTTTTGGGAATTTACGCGGTAACCGACCGAGATGATTGCATCTAAATTGAAAAATTCAGTATCTCGTTTTATATTCCGATTCCCTTCTTTTTGAACTATTTCCAAAATGGAAATAGTTGAAAAACGGTCTAGTTCTCCCTCATCAAAGATATTTTTTAAATGTTTGGATATGGCCGGAATTCCCACACCAAAAAGTTCAGCCATGGCTTTTTGGGTAAGCCAAATAGTTTCATCTTTTACAACAACATTAACCGATATGTTTTCTTCTTTTGAGGTGTACATTAAAAACGAAAGTTCTTTTAGTTCTTTCATAGCTCAACCCTCTAAAATATTTTTCTAAAATTTTTTTGTTCTTTTTTGCTGGTATATCCCATTGCCTCATAGAATTTATGGGCCTCGATGCGGCCTACACTCGAAACAAGTCTTATACCTGCGGCTCCCGTATCCCTTGCCCAAGTTTCAGCCTTAGTAAGAAGGGCACGCCCGATTCCCTGCTTTCGATATGAGGGGTCAACGGCAATACCCATGATATTTTTCAAACTGTCATTAAAAGAACATTCATAATCGGCAATATGTACATAGCCGATTAATTTATCGTCAACAAAGGCTCCAAAAATTTTAGCTCCCTTGCCGGTCAAAATTTTTTCCAACTGTGTTTTTGTTTTTTCCAAAGGAAAATCATAACCCAGAGCATTTTTATTTAAATTCCGGATATCTTTATAATCATCTATAGTAACTTCTCGTATTATCATAACAGCCTCCTCATAGATTTTCGTTCAGCCATAGAATGGCCTCATCCAGCATTTGAATGCTTATATAATGGTTCATTCTTTCGACGCTCATAAGCCTTAAAAGCTCCTTGTTTTTATAAAGCGGTAAGGTTGAATCGTAAAATTGTTTTTGAATCTTATAAGAAACAAGGGAGTCCTTTATTCCATGTAAGAGGAAAAGAGGACGGTTTAGGAGTTTATCGATGTTTTGTGCGGGGTCGGCTTTTTTTGTTGCCTCATCAAATTCGATATGGGCTTCATCATACTCTTTTTCAATTTGAAGGATTGCATTTTGCCAATCGCAGGCACCGTTAAAAACGACCGCAGTTTTTACGCTTGGATTATGGGTAAAGATTCCTGCCGTAGTAAAGCCGCCCATAGAATGCCCGGAAACGGCAATCCTGTTTTTATCGGCATTACAATTTTTGACGGCATAATCTTTTAGTACGGGAAACTCGGCAAGGTTTTGCATAATTGTAGGCAAAAAAAATTCGTTTAAAGCCTTATCATAATCTTCAAATTTATTTCTTTCACCGTGATGGACTGCATCGGGTAAGATTACCTGATAACCCAAAGTTGAAAAAACATAGCCCATCAGCTTTTGCTTATTCTTTTCTGAAGACCAGCCGTGATAATAAAATACGGTAGGGAAAGGCCAAACAAAGCCGCTTGTTTCTGAAGGGTAAAAACGCAAGCAAGGTATGCCCTCAATTTCTATACGTTCTTCGATTATGTTTTGATTTTTGTATTTACCCATAGCTTTGCCCCCTTTTTATCCTGTCTCTCCCCTTATTCCGAAAAAATAGAATTTTGAATCAGCTTTATTTTTGAAATATGGGCAATAGAAATTTTCAGCTTGTCCTTAAGATTATCACATGCAAGTATAAGAACAGCATCTTTTTCTTGTTTTAAAATATCTTCAGGAACCCCGCTTATCTTTTCCTTTCCTTTTTCAGTGTGCAGCTCTATCTCAAGAGAATGATTTCCTAAGATTGCCTGTTCTGCTATTTTTTGTTTCCCTAAAAAATCAAGGCCGGAAGCTTCTTTTTTTGTAAATTTAAAAACTCCGTCTTTAAGCTGCTCCTCCGTAATTATAGCTTTACGGTTTATGCGGCTGCTTACGGCCTTAGCATCTTCCTTTGTTAAGTGCAAATCTTTTAGTATTGCACTTAATTGAGATAAAGTTTTTGAGTATTTATTTTCTCTTTCTTTTTGCTGCTTTACCCAATCAAGCTTTCTTGTATAATCTTTTTTTTCTTTTTGAGAAAATAAATTCAACTTTTGAAAATTTCTTATGGACGAGGATTGAGGAGGTTTATTTTTATAAAAGATAAATTCCAAACCGCTTTTATAAACAGCTTGTTCAAAATCTTTTAAATCTTGAACATTTAAAAGATAAACGCCCTCCGCTATTTTTTTACGGACAAGTTTTTTTAAAGGCGTATCAAGTTCAAAAAACTTTTCCTTTTCCTTGTTTACTGAAACAACAAAGCCGCTATATAATTCCAATGAAGTAAAATTCTTATACCACTCGTTTATTGAAACTCTTATATTTTGCGGAATCTCATGCCCTGTTGCATCAGATAAGATTTTATATATATTTTCGGAAGTTAATTCCGACTGAAAAATTTTGGAACAAGCTTTTTTTGTGATTTCGAATTTTCCTGTCGTTTGAATTAAAACAGGCTCCATACACTCCGCTGCAGGAAGAAGATGTTTTAAGTTGCTGTCGGGCAAAACCGTAACTTCAAATGAGGGGTCAATTAAAAGAGGCTTTTGAGGTTCTTCCGCATTTTTAAACAATTCGGGATTTAAATAAATCAAATTTTTCTCTCTGCATAAAATTCCGAACAGCTCTGCGGTGTCGATAAAGTTTGTATGTAAAATATTCTCGTTTCCAATTTCATTTTGTACTGCCGAAGAAAAATTCTGCATATACAAAAGAAGAAAGAATTGCTCTACATCTTCTTCTTCATAATATGCATCGGGATAAAAACTATTTAAAAATTCGAAAAGGATTATAACAAGTTTTTGTAAATTTTCTTTCCTCATTTTAAATAAAGATGCAGCCGTAAAATATACCAAACGCTCAAGTTTGCTTAATTGCGAAAAAGCGCCCCATTTTGCTTTTTGAACTGCAAATCCGTTTTCGGTTCTAAAAACAAGCCCTAAAGATTCACATGCTAAAAAAATAGAGTCAATATGTTTTGTCTTTTCCGAAAGCCACGGAAAAACTTCTTTGATTAAATCTTCGTATTTTTTTTTAAAAGAACCGTCATTTTTTAAAACGACTTCGTTATGAATACAAAAGGAATAAATTCCGGCAAGGGCCGTATCGTTTATATTTATTTCTTTCGATTTTACCTGTCCTGTTTTTTCCGGCATAAAAAAAAGATTGGTTGATAAAAAGGGGTTTATAATTTTTTGTAAAATAGGATTTATCCTGTATATCTTATCCCCGTCATTGTTTTGAACACGGTACAAAAGAAGGCGCTCTTCCGCATTTAAAAGTTTTTCGGACAATTCGGAATAAGATATTTTTTTTGAAAAAAATATAGACAGCATCGCCTGTGTTGGATTGGGGATTTCGCTTACGGCTTTTAAAATCAATATATCGTAAGAATCCAAACTTTCTGCAATTTTTTCTTGTATTGCCGGTTTTCGCAAGAAAGCACTGAGCTGTTCCGCAAGACGCTGCTTATTAAAGGGGGTTTTAATTTTTCCCAAATACAGCTGTATTAAATCAAAAAAATGATGATCGGGCAACTTTATAATGTTTTCCCGCCATTCGGCAACATCTTTGGGGTTCATCTTTTACCTCCTCTTATCGAAAACTTTTTAGCGAGGTGATATTTTATCACATAAGATGAAAAAATAAAAGTAGGAGGAGGCTAAATTGACGGCCTTAAAAGCTCTTAATACGACAAAGTATGCGGCAATATTATGGGGTAAATCTTTACTCCCTTTTCTGCAGCAAGTTTATCTACATCTTCTTTTGTTACCTTGCCTCGAGGCTTGGGATGGGGAGGAGCATCTCCTATAAGAATAAGTTTTTTATCAACATTGGCATCTAAGGCGCGCCATGACTGACGAAGCCCTAAGAAGATACCCTCATATACGGCTTCGGGAATATCCCGCCCTCCGAAAACTTTAAAGCCGTATAAGGCTTTTTCAAATTTTTTTAAATTATCGGTAAAAACGCAGGCTTCCCGCACTAAAAAGTCTTCACGGTAATCCTTGTATAAAACCAAGGCTATTCTATAAGTTTTATATTGAGGCAAAGTCTCGGCAAGCATTGAGCTGATATTTTTACGCACTTCTTCAACATCATCCTTCATACTCTCGGTGGAATCTAAAGCAAAGAGTAAATCAAGATGGTCCTTTTCTCCCTTTTTTAAAATTTCTTTTATTGTTGAAAGAATATCCTCAGGCCCCTTTGCATAAATCATTTCTCCTTCAGTCGTGTCGGCTAAATCCGTAAAAGTTTTTACGGCCTCATCACTATACGAAAGATCAGGGGGAGGGTCTTTTTCAACAGGTTTTTGGGTTACCCTCAAGGTAAAAGGATTATCCTGAAAATTTCCCGTATAATCTCCGTAAGGTTTTGCAAAGGTTCTTATATTAAAAAAGGTTCCGTCTTTTACTTCGATTTCGCCGCTTCGCGACCAATCATACCCGTACAAAATTATATAGGGAATCCAAATATGATAGGCCTCCCCCAGAGGCGTATTTTTTTCGGGAGTAGAATCTATAAGGCTGTAAAGTTTTTTTTCGGGCAGCAAAAATTCACCGTTTAAAAGCCTTTTTTCATCTCCGTTTATTTCATTATAATTGGGATCACGGTAGGCATAGTTATCCAATTTTAAATCGGGATCCTTTGTCGTCTCCGTTAAAAGAACACTTTTTATATCGGGTTTGGCTCTTATATATAAATGGTAGCCGCCCTTGGGGTTTTGTATAACAAGCAAATCTTCTTTTGAAAGGCTTAAATCTTCAGCCTCAAGAAAAACAGAAAGAAATCCGACAACAAGAATCCATAAAAACTTTCTTTTTTGCATATATTAATTATCGGATAAAATTATTATTTTGTAAATAGAAATTTTTATGCAAAAAATATTTTATAAATCATCCCTTAAAACCGCATAATAACAAGTATCAACCCATTTTCCGCCGTCATATTTAGACTTGCGGAAATGTCCTTCCATTTTTAACCCTGCCTTTTCGAGTAATTTTCTGGAAGCTATATTGTCATAATCGCAGCCTGCTTGAATACGGTTCCGTTTCATTTTTTTAAAAAGAAAATCGATAAAGGCTTTTAATGCTTCAGAGGCAAAGCCCTGTTTTTGATAATCAGGATGAACGGCAAAACCTATTTCATTAATTTCGTTATTATGATCCCAAAACGATACGGTAATTTCCCCTATTACTTTTGAATTTAAAAGAATAAGAAAAACCGAATAACCGCCTTCGGGATTATCAAATTCGGTAATCTGTTCTTCAAAATATTCTGCAAGAGCTTGAGGGCTATCCATTTTTGCAGTGTAAGGTTTATAAATTTCAGGAAGGGAACGGTATGCAAACACCTCATTTAAATATTCCGGAGCATATTCAACAATAACCAGCCTGCTCGTTTTTATAGGTTCGAATTTCATAGAAGACATACTATAAGATTTATGTATAAATTTCAAGTATAAAAATAATGCTATTTTCGGCTTTCCTGTAATATTCTTGACAAAGACATATAATCACTATTGACTATATGCATAAAGTATAATAGAATTATGTATGGAGGATAAAATGAGAACAACTATTGTATTAAATGATTCAAAGATTCAACAAGCTTTTGCATTGACAAAAATAAAAACCAAAACAGAGCTTATTGAAGTTGCCATTGATAATTTAATAAAAAAATATCAAATTCAAGACCTAAAAAACTATTTTGGTAAATGCAACTTAGAAATAAACCTTGATACTTTAAGGAATAGAGCTTAATGGTTTTAGTAGATACGTCTGTTTGGATTGAATATTTTAGAGGGAACGAACAGGTTAAAAATTTAAATGACCTTATAGATTCAAATACTCTTGCGATAAATGATTTGATTTTAACAGAACTATTGCCATTTATAATACAAAAAAAAGAAAACAAGCTAAAAAAACTGTTATTGAACTTGGACAGGGTAAAGATGAATATAGATTGGAACGGTTTGATTCAAATGCAAACATTAAATCTGCAAAACGGAATAAACAAAGTCGGCATTCCGGATTTGATTATAGCACAAAATGCTATACAAACCAATTTACATCTTTATAGTTTAGATAAACATTTCAAATTAATGAGCTCATTATTTGGGCTAAAACTTATACATAAATAGGAGATCAAAATGGAAATACTTTTAAAATCTTACAGAGGAAAAATTGAAGACCTTTATACATTCGGTTCAATCGCCGTAGTCGATAAGAATGGCAAGATTGTATACTCGGCAGGAGACCCAAAGGAAGTTTCCTTTCCGCGTTCAAGTGCAAAACTTATTCAGGCTCTGGTGCCTCTTTCATTGGGTGCCAAGGAAAGGTTCAATCTAAACCATGAAGAAATAGCTCAAATCTGTGCCTCCCATTCAGGAGAAGATTTTCATATAAAAACCGTAACGGGAATATTAAAAAAAATCGGGCTTGACGAAGGAGCTTTAAAGTGCGGCCCTCACTACCCTTTTAAACCGGAAGTAGAATTGAGAATGAAGGTAAATAACGAAAAACCTCGCGACATTCACAATAATTGCAGCGGAAAACATTCCGGTATGCTGGCGGCAGCCGTATTAATGAAGGCTTCCACTGACGATTATTATAAACCTCAGCATCCCGTTCAGCAAAAAATAAGAGAAATGATAGAGCTGATCTGCGATTGCAAGATTCCCGATGATAATATCTCGGTTGACGGCTGCGGAGTTCCGGTTCACTCTCTGCCCCTCTACAATTTTGCATTCGGAATGGCAAGAATGGCCGACTATGAAAATTTGCCTCAAAATGTATCTACTCATGCAAAAGACATAATAGATTCCATAACAGCCTGTTCCGAATACACTTCCGGTACTGATAGAATAGACCATCTTTTGGTCAAAAAATATCCCGGAAAACTTGTTGTAAAATCGGGAGCAAACGGATATTTCGGCGGCCTTTTACCCGATAAAAAATACGGCATTGCCGTCAAAACCTATGACGGAATTTCAAAAACCAGAGATATCGTTTTGGTTCACTTGTTAAAAAAACTCGGTGTAATTGATAAAGCCGATTACGAATATTTTGATAGCATTGCCGATAAAAACATCAAAAATCACAGAGGCGAAATAGCAGGAGAGGTTGTTCCTCAGTTTTAACTTTTTAACTCATAAAACGGCAGTTTGAACAGCCTAGAATGTGAACCCGTTTTTTTCCTTTTTTTCGGTCGAAGTATCTTGCAATTAGATGAGCTTCATTTGGAACAGTCTTATGGCAAACAGGACATTGACGCTGCACACCCTTTTCACAACCGGGATAACAATGCGGACAGCCGTATATATAGCATAATCGATCATCTGCTCCAGGATACACAGCCGATTTTACCTGTTCATCTCTAGCCAAAACAGTACCGCAAACGGGACAAACTCCGGGGGCACCTTTTTTCCCCGTTTGCCTAATCTTTTTGCCGCTTGCATGTTTTGCAGAGGCACTGAAAAGAACATAAGCGAATACAATTAAAAAGAGCCCTATAAAAACTAATATCATCCATGATAAAGGCTGTAAATCCGTCATAAATACATCATACACCTTTTTTTCTATTGATTCAATACTAAAACTATGATATAATGAATAAGTGGGAATTTTATTTGTGGTTGCCACTCCTATAGGCAATCTAAAAGATATCAGTTTTAGAGCTTTAGAGACTTTTCAAGAAGCCGATTTTATCGCCTGTGAGGATACGAGGCACACTTTAGGCCTTTTAACTCATTATGAGATCTCAAAGCCTTTAATTTCGTGCAGGGCTGTAAATGAAGCCGCTGCCTCCGAAAAAATTGTAAAACTTTTAGATGAAGGGAAAAAAATAGCCTATGCAAGCGATGCGGGAACACCGGCAATCAGTGATCCGGGTTCTATTTTAGTAAGGACAGCAAGGGAAGCAGGGCATACAATAATTCCGATTCCGGGTGCTTCAGCCTTTGGTGCTATAATGAGTATAGCAGGAACCTACGACAAAACTGTAGTTTTTGAGGGCTTTTTATCGCCTAAGGCAGGAAAACGCAAACGGAGGCTTCAAGAGCTATTTGACTTTGGGGCAGGCTTTGTTTTATACGAATCGCCCTATAGAATTGTAAAGCTCTTAGCCGATATTGCCGAAATAGATAGTAACCGTGAGCTTATTGTAGGGAGGGAGCTTACAAAACTCCATGAAGAGATTATCAAGGGGCAGGCTGCTGAAGTTTTACAAAACTTTGAAAAAAGGACCTCGATAAAAGGGGAATTTTCTGTTTTTGTTACAGGAAAATAGACTTTTATAAAAATAAAACCTTAACTTTTGACTAAGATTAACCGATAATCGGTTAGGAAGGCAGGAAAACATGATGATAGAAAAATTGGGCGGAATTGATCCGATCAAAAATTTACAAAACACTCAAAAACCAAGAAGAATGGAAAAGGTAGAAGTTTCCGATTCAGTGCAAGTATCTCCTGAGGCTCAAAAATTATCGGAAATTTATTTTGCAATGGATGCAGTAAAGGCTGCTCCGGATATCCGCCGGGAAAAGATAGAAGAAGTTGCAAGAAAACTTCAAGATCCTTCATATATAGACAGTATTTTGGATCAAACAGCAGATAAAATTTTAGACTCTTTAGGATTTTAATTAGAATAATTTATTGATAAAAGCATGGATAAACCGTGCCGAACCGACATCATGGTTTCTATATCATCTTTAAAACAACAAAGGCTGTATCTCTTTATGAGCTTACAGCCTTTTTTATTCGTGCGGAGGGTTTAATCAATCCCCCGACGCAGAGCATCGGGGTTGTTGATTTGGTGTTTTTATTGATACATTATAAGGTAGGGGCGAGGGTTTAAGTTAAAGACCTCATCAGGGGTCATCATGGGCTGGTCATAACCTGCACCTGCAACAGTCGGTTTTGAAAAAAGCTTAAAAGATTTAAGCGGAATATTTTGTGCTAGAGCATTATAGGCATAAGAATCTTTCTTTAATTGAGGAGAACCGAATCCGTCCGCACAGTGAATAAGCTGAACTCTTTCATAATCGCTTCTTACATTAGCCCTTTTTTTAATCATTATAGAATTAAACTGATGAATTACAAGCATTCTTCTGCCCGTAATATTATTTTCCTTTATGTATTTATCCATCATTTCTTGAGCTTTATTTATCTCATCACCCGTAACCGAGCCGATAACCCTCATCGGCTGAGTTGTACGCCACTCGGGATCCAGAGCCAAATGCACGTTTGGGTACTTCAAAAAAGGCAAGATTGCATTCATAGCCTGTTCTACCGTGTATTTTCCGATTTGATGGTCAATAAATACATACCAGCCTCTTTCGGCGGCAAATTCTATATATTTTTTGACAGTGGATAAGCGAAGAAGACCGATTTCGCCTTCTGGCCAACATGTTCCGTAAATTAGATAAAAAGCCGGTATAATTCCTCTTTCCTTGTTTACTTCATCATAAGTTATTATAAACTCATTCATAATCGGTTCGATTTCTTCAGGAGAATATCTTCCTAAAATGCCCATAGTATAGGCTCCCGGTTTTCCATAAAGAGCAAAAATATCGTTATTCAATAAAACGGATTGCAGCTTTGATTCGTCAAATTTAAGAGAAGCATCCATTTCTTCTTTTGTTTTTACAGTTTGTATCAAAACTTCTTGTTTGATTGGAATATTTTTTACCCACAAAGCTGACGGAAACAAGGGTTCCCACTTAGGAGGCATCGAAGTAACCGGAATATTTTGCTTTATATCTCCGGATTCGGAAAAAACGGCTGAAACACAAAATAAAAAAAACATTAGCCTAATGGCAAATTTAATACGAGAAGTCTTCATTAGTACCTGTATCGGCTTAAAAAAAATAAGCTTTAATTTAGCCTTGCACCTAAGACTAAAAAAATGTATAATAGGCCCCTTAATAAACTTGACATTATCTATAACAGTTAGGAGGTTTTGTAACTATGCAAGTTAAAGTCAGATATGCTCCCTCTCCCACCGGCTTTCAGCACATAGGCGGAGTCCGTACAGCCTTGTTTAATTACCTTTTTGCCCGCTCAAAAGGCGGAAAATTCGTTTTGCGTATTGAAGATACCGACAGAACAAGATACAGCGAAGAATATGAACAGAACCTTTATGATACCCTTGAATGGCTCGGCCTTGAATGGGATGAAGGAGGACCAAAGGGAGGCCCCTGTGCACCCTATATTCAGTCTCAAAGGTTCGATATTTACCGAAAATATGCCCAAGAGCTTGTCGATAAGGGCTTTGCTTACTATTGCTTTTGCGATTCGGAAAGGCTCGACAGAATCCGAAAAATTCAAACAATGAATAAGATGCCTCCGGGCTATGACAGGGCTTGCCGCAATTTAACCGATGAAGAAATTAAGGCTAAAATGGATGAGGGTATTCCCTATGTTATCCGCTTAAAGGTTCCGCTTGAAGGCAGCACCAAATTTACAGATGCCCTTTTAGGCGATATTGAATGGAAAAATGAAGATATAAACCCCGACCAAATCCTTTTAAAAAGCGACGGGTTCCCGACATATCACTTGGCAAACATAGTAGATGACCACCTTATGGGCATAACCCATGTTATGCGTGCCCAAGAATGGCTCCCATCCACCCCAATGCATGTTATAATGTACAAGGCCTTCGGCTGGGAACCGCCTCAATTTTGCCATTTGCCCATGGTTATGGGAAATGACGGACAAAAGCTTTCAAAACGGCATGGAGCCACCAGCTGCAACGAATTCAGAAATAAGGGCTACCTAAAGGAAGCCATTATCAATTATGTTGCTATGCTTGGCTGCTCTTATGAAGACGGCCGTGATATGTACAGCCTTTCAGACTTGGAAAAACTATTTGACATTAAGCATCTAAACAAAGCTCCGGCCGTATTCGACTATAAAAAGCTGGAATGGTTTAACGGTCAGTATATGCGGGAAAAAACCGATGAAGAGCTTTTTGCTCTTACATGGCCCTATATTGCAAACTCAGGCCTTTTCGGAAAAGTAGATGAAGAAGAGCTGAAAAAAGCCGGATGCCGCTTTGAAAATCAAACCTATTTAAAGCCGACTCAAGAACAAAAAGAAGTTTTAATGAAGGTGATGCCTTTGGTAAAAGAGAGACTTCACCTTTTAAGCGAAATAACCGAAATGGTTCGCTTTCTCTTTGAAGAACCGGCTGTTCCTCCGGCAGAAGAAATAATACCGAAAAAACTTGATGCCGAAACTACAAAAAAAGTTCTTCAAAAGGCAATCGAAGTAATGCCCAAAATTGCGGGTCTTGACGACCATACAG
Source organism: Treponema sp. B152 (assembly GCF_024181665.1). NCBI lineage: Bacteria > Pseudomonadati > Spirochaetota > Spirochaetia > Treponematales > Treponemataceae > Treponema > Treponema sp. B152. The sequence goes on along the minus strand of NZ_CP058668.1, from coordinate 2,528,550 downwards.
GCGGAGAAGTCTTTAGGGCGGAAGCCGATGCTATGGGTATTAAGATGGGAGATTTTATGATGCCTGTCAGAATGACCGTTACCGGCAGCAGAATAAGCCCGCCCCTTGTGGGCTCAATCCAAATTTTAGGGATAGAAAAAGCTATTAAACGCATCGAAAAAGCTATAGCAGAAAGGTTTTAAATATCGAATTTGTAACTTTTATAATAACTCCGGGTTAAATCTTCGGAGTTATTATATGAATTTAAATTTACAATACAATCAAAATCAAGAAGCAGCAGATAAAATTGCTGCATCCTTATCGGCACTGCAAGAAGAAAAATTATTTCACATAGATGTGTATGGTCTTGCAGAAGAATTAAGTCTAAGCAGAGAAACAGCCTTAAATATTTTTATCCAAGGCGTATATGACGGTTTTTTTATAATCGACTGGATATATCATTGCCCGACCTGCGGAAGTGTAGCTCATGAAACCCTTTCAATACATGAAGCTGTTTCAGAAAACTATTGTCCGGCTTGCCAAAAAAACTTTAACAATACCTTAGACGACAATATTGAAGTTTTCTTCTCCATTCACCCGAATATACTACCCTTGGATTCTTCATTGAAGGAAAACTATCTTGCAAAAATAGAAACTGATGTAAATGAAGGAAACTATCTTACTTGGAAAACCCCTAATTCCATAAAGGGAATCGATTTAATTCAAAACAACCTTTACAGGGACCTCATGGGATCGGATGTTTTAATACCGGGGCAATCCCTCCAAGTAATGAAAGCTGCAATTCTCTTTACGGATATTAAGGGTTCAACCCTTATGTATTCTGAATTAGGAGATGCAAAGGCCTTTGCCCTTGTCAGAGATCATTTTATAATTCTATTTAATGTAATAAAAAAGTTTAGAGGTGTACCGGTAAAAACCATAGGAGACGCAATTATGGGCGTTTTTATGAATTCTAAAAATGCCGTAGATGCAAGCATTGAAGCGCAAAAAGAATTGCACGAGCATTATAAAAACAACCCCGAAATCGAAAAAATTGAAGTGAAAATCGGCATTCATGCAGGCCCCGCTCTGGTCGTTACCTTAAACAACCGCTTAGACTACTTCGGTACAAGCGTAAATATGGCTGCCCGTATCCAAAATGCAGCTCAGCCGAATGAGGTAGTAATTTCAGAAGAACTTTTTAACAATAACGAAATACAAAAATCCATAGCAGCAATCACAAACAAAGTTCAGCGCCAACGTATTACTTTTAAGGGAATAAAAGAAGAATCGACGATTTACCACATAAAGGTTAAAGATTAGCCTATAAAATTTTTAATGGCCCGTAAATTCGCCGCTATCGGATTTTAGAACATTCCAATGTTTTTTCTTTGCATCATTAACCTGCTGAATAGTACAGATATTATTATCTGTACTATTTTCCCGTCTATCGACTACGTAAAATCTTCCATTTTCTTCGCTTGAACGGGTCGGTAAAGATTTTATGAGCCTATCCATCTCTTTTTCTTTTATTTGGTTATTATAACAAGATATAAGTTTTATATTCTTATTATTTAAAACACTAAGCCCCATGAGTAAGTTATCGTAACACCATAGCTTTTCCAATTTTACATTATTTCGTAAATTCAAAAATTTCAAACGGTTTTCGCTTACAGACAAAAACTGCAATTCCGTATTTTTTGTAAGATCGATATCTGTAATTTCATTTTGTTTACAGTATAGATAAATTAATTTTACATTATTAGATGTATTAAGAGCCTTTAGTTTATTATTTCTGCAATATAATTCTTTTAGTTTTCTATTACTGTTTATATTCAATTCTGTCAACATATTTCCTCCACAATCAAGCTCCGTAAGATTTAAATTCTGCGTTATATCCAAAGCTGAAAGGCTGTTTTCAGATACATAAAGAAACTCAAGATCTTTAAGATTAGAACAGTTTATTTGAGAAAGATTATTTTTACCGCAAGACAATCTTATCAACTTATTATTTTTAGATACATCCAGCTCGCTTATATTTGTATTGTAGCAATAGCATTCTTGTAATTCCGGAAGATGAGAAATATCAAGCGAATTCAGTTGATTATCATAACAAGATAATATTTCAAGATTCTCATGACCATCTAAAGATAAATTGGTTAGATTATTTTTATAGCACCAAAACTCTTTTAAGCCGGGATTATTGCTTATATCCAATTCCGATAATAAGTTATTATTCAGCACAAGAAATGTAAGGTTCACATTTTTCGATAAATCGATATTTTTAAGTTTATTATTTGCACACCATAATTTACGCAAAATAGGATTTGAACTTATATCTATGGTGTTATTTTACACACACAATGGCAATCCCCACTTTAATATATAAATTCTATAATTCTATATTGAGCATAAACTTACAAGCCAATACCTTAAAATTCCCGTGTACATAAAAAAGCCTGAAATTTAGCGAATTTAGGCCAAAAACGGCTAAAAAATCCCTTTTTCTGCCTGTATCGTTACCCTTTCCGTTACCTATAAAAAATAAATTAAAAATCCATTTAAAAACTTATTATTCAGTCTTTAAATACCTGTTTAAACACCTTTTTTTATTTAAAATATTGCAAAATAAGACTATAAAACACTTGACTTTTACCGATAATAGGGTATAATATAATAAACACGGTAGATTGCTATACCGTTATAAAAGGGTTGCGTCTAAGTAGCTTTTAGCGAAGATGGGCGGGGCCCTTTTTTTATCTTAAGAAGAAATTTCTACCGTATTTGATAATAGATCCGTTAAAATCAAGTAACAATGTCTGTGTCGGAAGATTTTCTATTTCTTCTTTCATTACTTCAAGCAATCTATCTTTTTGTTTTTGTGATTGAATTTGAATATATAAAGTTCTAGCTCTTTGTTTATCTCCGCCTTTTCTTATATGTTCCCTTATTGTACCTCGTTTTATAGTTTCTATGTGTTTCATTTCTCCTATTTCATTATCAATTAACATATCGGGGCTTGAAGCAAAATCAGAACGGGGCAATAAATAAACTTTATGTCCCAAGTCTGCGAGCCGTTTAGCTGAAGCAATTTCATTGTCATTATGCTCTACTTTATTTTTATTTTTCTTATTTGTTTTAGCTATTTGAACATAACCGCCTTTTTTACCTTTATACATAACATCATAATCTTGTAATAATTCGGGGAAATAACTTTGCATGTCTAAATCCCTAGCTTGTGCAACTATATCCGCAGTAACACCGTATTTATCCGCACGCTCAAGCATTGCAGGCGTTATCTTCCACCAGCTCTCTTTCTCAATCGGATTACCGCCGAAGCCGTCTTGAGGTTTAAAATTTTGCCTTATCTGTTTCATCGGAACATTTTCAATTTCCATTCCATGCCCGATTTCATAATCATAAACGGCTCGGAAAGTTGTCCTGCAATTAAAGTGATAAGGCGGAAACCCGTATGTACTCCAGAATGAATGTGAAGCTGCTAAGGCTTTCCCGTTTCCGGCAATAGAGGCAAGCCCACGGCAAATATCGCTTGTTCGGCCGTCTTCAATGAAAAGAAGTTCCCACGCAGGCGGCATATTGTTTTGATACTGCATGAGCCGTCCCGCATTATACGCCGACTGCATATTAGTACGGTAAACTGTTTCAAAATACCTAGCCGAAAAAGGCTGACCTGCATCTTCGGTAAAAGCCTTTATATCTTTCCAAGTTTCGGTAAAATATTCTCCTTTTTCCATTGCATGTAAAAGCCTGCCTCTAAGCATTTCGATATGGTCAGCCTCTGCAAGTCGGGCGACCGTAAAAGCCCTAAACCTTAATTTAGGTTCAAGTTCTTCCCACTCTTTTTTTATCAAAGAAACCTTACCCTTAAAAAAATCTATAGCTTCTTCAAAAGGTAAATGCTCGACTGAAAAAGAAATATCCAAATCGGGCTGTCCTGTGTCATCTGCAAGACTTATATTCCCTGCGGCATGTTCCATCCCGATAAGCAAGGACGATGCAAAAGTATTCATTGTCATTGAGAAAAGTTCACTGTTAAAGTCGGGAAGCGGAGCCGCCTTTAAATCTTCTTTTTTAGGCGGCTCACCGTTTTGTGAAAGAGTATTTAAAAAGGCTTTAACCGTATTTTGAATAGCCGTTAAGAATCGTTTTTTTGAAGCGGCCGCAAGACTTTCAAGCTCCGCTGCTTTTGCTTTTTCTTGCTCTAAAACACTCGTGCGGGTAAGCGGTCTTTTTTTTTTGAAGGTTTATCCGACAAGGCAAAGCCCTCGTTTTGAATTTCAGGAAGCATGAATTCATCTTCACTGTTCTTTGGTCTCGGCAATTTATATCGAGTGTATAAGGCTTCTTTTGATACGGGAATTTTATTTTGAATTGCCTGCATGATTTCTTCAAAACTTGCATAACTTTGTAAATCGAATTCTCCTTTAGGTGAAGGAATTTCTTTACCGAAATTGAGCTCCACCATCCAGTCTATAAGCGATTGAAACACTCCCTGCAATGCAAGAGCGTCCCCGTGGCATACGCGCACCAAATTTTCATCGTGAACGGTTGCCTGCGCTCTTGTGCCGAATTCGCCTTCTTGTGTACTTAATGATTGAGTTGTAAGGGCAAAGCTGATTTCCTGATTGCATGTGTCGATAAGCGTTTTATGGTCGCGCAAAGCTCCGGACATTTCCAGCACTTTTAGTTCTTTTACATTTGCAAGAGCAAGCCCGTCCCCGCCGCCTAACTCGCTTAAAGTGTCGGAAATAACTTGCGCATTCTTCCTGGCCTTATCTCCATCGGGAGCGTCAAATAAAGCTACCAACGACGGAACACCGGCTTTTTGTGCCGCTTTAAGCCAAAACTCCCAGCCTAATTGTTTAAACTTCCACGGCCAATAGCACATCAAAAGGTCGGAAAACCCGTAAGGGTTTTCGGCTCTCGGATTATTTCGATAAGTTAAAAACTTATAAGAAGCGTTTAACTCCTCGTTTGTCTTTTTCAAGACAGGAACCCAGACCGATTTTTTACCGCCTTGAGTTTTTACAAAACCTATTTTATATACTATGTCTTCAGGGTATTTATTCCGTAAAGAATCGGGAACGATTTTACCTTGCGCATTTTCTTTCCACAAAACTTCGCTGAATGAGTGCCCGTATTCTATTGCCGTTAAAAATTCTTTAACATCCGTTTCCCAATTTAGATTAGCCGTTAAATTATCGCGGATAAATTCATACACCTCATCGCTTGCGTTTCCCTGCTTAATTACAAAAGGAAAACTTGTAACGATGTCTTTTCTAAGCCGTAAGTGCGAACCGATTTTAGCGTCTAAAATCATTTCGTCTACTGTTCTATAAAAACTTACCTTATCCGCCCATAAATCGGCAGGGTTCGGTAAATAAGAAATAACCGACCAAAACTGATCCGGCTGTATAATCTCCATTGCTAATTCGTGTTTCATTTATTCCTCCGTTATTTTTTTCAAGCGTTCTACCTGCTGTCCTGCAATAAATGCGTTTTTCAAATTACGTTCTGCATAATCAGCAATGGCTTCATACAATACGGCAGCACCTTCTGAATCAATACTGTATGGCTCGATAGGGCGGTTTTCGTTATATATCGCTTCCCATTGTTCATAGGATTCTATATTATCAGGAACTTCTATGAGATAAGCCAATGAGTAGCTGTCTGCTCCGCAGTAAAAACGATACTCCTTAAATTCATCATTTATTCTTTTTAGATGCTTAATGTCTTCAGCTGAATGAACCTTTTTTTTTAATTCCATTAATGTATTTCCGCATATAACTTTTGAACCAACTTTCAACTCATCAGCGTTTAACGCTGTATAAACTTTGGTCGTATCAAATTTCATTTTCCTCTCTCCTATTATTTAATGTCTGAACCTGCTTAACGCAGCCTTAAGCCTTGTCGGGGCTGTTTGCAATTTAAACGCAAATACTTCGTTTGTTGTATTTTGCGAAACTTCCCAAGCGTAATAACATGCATCTTGCAAATCGTCAAACTCCGCTTTAGGATACATCGTTAATTGATCAATCGTTTTATTGTGATTTTCTTTCCATTTGAAAAAGCCGTTTTCAATTAAAGGAGATAAGGATAAGATTCTTTCTTTTCCGATCCCCCGTGTTGAAAGCCCTTTAATGGGTAAGTAAACGCTCCTTTGGGCGGCAGCTTCCATAATGTGCTTTTTATAGATTGACTGAAAACCGACCTCTTCAAAGCCTATTAAAATAGGTTTATAAATTAAATATTTTTCAATCAATTTATTTACTGCCATATCAACGGAGCAGCATTGTGCCCATTCGTCAAGCTCGTACAATTCGCCTGATTCCGCAATACCTAAAATAAAGATTGCAAATTCGTCATGCTTCCCTGCCGACGGATCGACGCCCATATAAACACGCAAGGTGTTTATGTCGACTGCGTTATACCGGATAAACCATTCAGGTTTAAAAATACGCTCCTCATCGCTTAAAGGTTCGTTCATGTATTCTGTGCTGAATGCGGCACTGCCTATCTCTCTTTTTTTTGTATTTAATTTTTCATCAGTCCAATATGAAGCCCAAAGAGAAGTCCCTTGCGGCGTAAAGGCTGCAAAGCGTAAGCCTATCCAATTTGTAAGTTCTCCGTCTGCAATGCGTTTTAATAAGCGGCTCGGAACATCGTCTGAATGAAAAATAGTATTTATAATAATTGTAAAAACATCTTGACCTAGAGGAATAACAGCACGCAAGAACCACTGATATATTTTATCTCTTTGGGTGAAAGTGCGGGCCGCCTCATCTTTTAAAATGTCGTCGCAAATAATTAAGTCGGGACGATGCTGCCTAAACTTAACGCCTCTCACGGCGGCCTCTGAACCGAACCCTTTAATTGCAGTCTCATTTTTTAATGTAATAAAATCACTTTTCCAAACCTTACCTTCCATTGCTCCAAAGTCTTCAAAGATAAAATCGTTTCCCTCGATTTCATCTTTTATACTTTGTAAGGCTCTGTTTGCCATATCCTGAGTAGCGCAAAAAATACAAACAAAATTATTTTTCTTAAAAAGAATCCGCCAAAGCGGAAACGCCAATGCCCAGCGCGTGGATTTTGAAAATCCGCGCGGTTCAATATCTACAACGGCTTTTACTTTTTCGGAGGGTATCAAATAAGAATGATACTGCTCTTTAATAAGAGGTTTAATTTCTTCAATATGCTTTTGTGTAAGGCTTTGAGTGTTTGCAATATCAATTAAAGTTTTATGGTAAGGTGCCGGTTCCGAAGAAAAGTAATGCGGCAAGTACGTTTTGCAAAAGTAAAAAAAATCGTTTTCGGCTTTTGCAAGACGTGCTTTCTTTTCTAAAACCTCTTTTGTGTTATCCCCGACAAGTTCTGTTAAAATATCGCTCATTATTTAACCTCAACCTTATCGATGATTACATAAAGCCTTTGTAAAAGGTCAGTGTCGTTTTTAATTGCATTTTGTAATTCTTTTTTTATTTCTTCCTTTGCTTTTTCCAGGGCTTTAATTGCTTTGGTTCGATAATTGGAAAGTTTTAATTGAGCTTCTGCAACACGAGCGGCAGACTGGAATAAGTCGACGGGATCATCAAATTCCAAGCTGTCTATAGTTCGTAAGTCTTTAGCAATAAGACTTGTCATCTGCATAAGAACGGCTTCACTCATTTCCGTTCCGGGGTAGTCCTTTAAAACTTCTGCCATTGCCTTTGCAGCTTCTATTGCTTTTTGAGTATCCTCGATTTCTTCTTTATGCGATTTTATTACACGGCGGATTCCCTCACGGCTGATTGTTACTTTAAGGCCCAGTTCCTGAATTTTTTTATTAACCTCTTCGGTAACATAGACTATCGTATTTTTTCCGCCGTCCCATTTATCGATAATGAGTTCTACAAGACCGTGTTCCTGTGCTTTACTCTTAGCTCCCATACTTGCCTGCCTTTCGATTAAGGAATATTCACGCCTGCATCGCTTTCGATATTTCCCTCAATTAAATCGATTCCCTTTGCGGTGATTTTAAACCAACGCACAAAAGAACGCTCTTTATAGGGGTGAGGAATTTCTTTTTTTTCGGCATAGCCTTTTTCAGCCAGATATTCAAGCGATGAGATAATAACATCCCGTTCGTTATAATCGTAAAAAGCCCGTACAATAACCTGTTCGGGGATTCCGTCAGGATATACGGTGTGTAAAAAGGTAATAAGTTCGCCTCTCAAATATGCAGTTTTTACTTTCATTTCTGTCCCTTCCAAAGTTCAATAATTTTTTCAAGTGTCGTATTATTTTGAGCAATGATTAAATCTTGTACACGGTTTAATTCACTGCGCCATCCGCCCATGTCTTTATAAAAATCATCTTTCTCAAGCTTATCCATTTTTAAAGCACCTATTTCCTTTCGGTGCACATCAATTTCCTTTTTTAGGTCAAAAATTGTTTTATTGAAATTTTCTTCAAGCCTGCTTAACCCGCTTGATAAGCTCTCTTTAAACTCATTTGACCGCTTTGCATCTTCAGCCGCATTTTTTGTCTGCTGCTTAAAAAGATACGAAATAACAAAAGCGATAATTGTAGTTATCGCTGTAGGCCCCCAGTCTTTTGCTGCAATAATCAGTTGTTCAAATCCCATGTCTACCACCTTATTTGAGCTAATCCGAACCCTAATGCTGTCCCGCCTAAAATAGAAATAGGAATACTCCACCACGGAACATTCATCTTATGGTTTAATCTTTTGACTTCTCTTTCAATTTCTAAAGAAAGTGTTTTGTAATATTCTGCATCGGGAGCACTTGCAAGCAATCCTTGTTTATAGCCTTCTGCAAAAGAAGCATCTATGTTCTTGTTCATTTCGCCTAAACAGATAAGTAAAATTTTTTCTACTTCCTCTTTGCTATAAACCTGCTTCGCTAATTTTATGTTGAATTGACTCGGCTGCATCTTGTTTGAGCTTTCCTGTGATTGCGTGTAACTCATTTGCATTACACGCAGTGTCAACAAGATCGCTGCCATCGCTTTTTTTAATTTTTTCATAAACACTTTCCTTTTTATCTTGAGCTTTTATTTTTGCCTCATCAATTTTTTGTTTTGTTTTTTTTCTGTTATTAAAAAAAATAAACACAAAGAAAGCCACAGCCGCGGACATCACGGCTGCAACAGTTTTTACAATCTTACTAAGTATGTTTTTCATGCCACGCTTCTTTTAATTTTTTTAAAATAGCTTCATAAAAGAATACGCTTATGCCGAATATAGTCGCCCACCAAAACCAAACTTCCCGTGGAGCAAAAAAAGCTCCATGCCATAAAAGGAATGCAAAGAAAGCCGAGAATAAGGCAGGTATCCAGACTCGATAGCCCGTAAGCTTATCCTTCTTATCCAGCTTCTTAACGAGCTCGGTAAAGATAACCGTCAACAGTACCGCTATAACCACAAACAGCGGTAAAAATCCAATCAATGATCCCATAACAAGACCTCCTATTTATTTTTTAGCATTTATAAAATGCTTATTAAAAACTTTTCTACATCTGCTTTAAAGTTATTCCAAGCTTCATTTTTTTCGACAAAATATTTAGGGCATATTTTCCCTGTTACGTCGAAGTGCCTGTAAATATCTTTTTGCGGATTTAAATTAAATTGTTTTATCAATGTAGCTGTAAGCTCAACTGCCGCACCGTATGTTTCTTTAGTAAAACGGCCCGTCCAATCAGGATGACAAAGCTCAAGCCCTATAGTGCTGTTGTTAGGATAATAACCTAGACTTTCTTTTATTCCCTGACAGTAGGAATAAGCACCTACATGATGAGCCATTTCGTCTACCGGCAGACATTGTATTATTTCTCCATCCAAGCCTATAATAAAATGAGCAGACGCATATCTTGCCTTTTTAATATCTTTTTGGTTCTTAAGATTTTCAAAATAGTTTCTGTTTGCCAATGCCGAAGTTCCGGCATTTCCTACCCAATGAATAACGATTCCCTTTACCCCTATAAGGTTCTTATTGGGCCTAGAGAATTTATTCTCCGTTAAAAATTTTCTTTCAATTTTCATAACTATATTTTAATCTTTAAAGAAAAAATAAACGGAGCGTAGTAAAACCGGAATAAAAAAACACCGCACAAAAAAGTGCGGTGTTTTTTTTCAAGCTGCAAAATTAAATTCTAATTGATTGTTTCGTGTTTTTCCGAATAGCGGATTAAGCTTTCTTTGCTTATCCTCCAGTTTTGTTCGTCTCCATTCTTGGACGCTTTTAATTGCCCTGAACAAATCAGGCGGTAAATCGTATGATAGTTCACTCTCAGAAAGAATGCTGCTTCCGAGATGCTTAAAGTATTTTGTAAACTCATTAACTCTTCTTCCAAACCCTCGCTTTCCAACATCGTCATAATAAACCTCTATTTCTTTTTCAGGAATTCTTAATGCTGTGCCTACTTTAACGCCCAGTATTAAATACATTTCTAATCTGTAATAAACTTGTCTTGTTGTAACAAGTTTTCCTTCAACAGCCGTCATGATTATTGCCGTTTCAATTGGTGTTAATAACATTTACCCCCCCTTTTAACTATATTTTGAATCGGGATTAAATCCCGCTTTTTTACAAATATCTCTTAATGCAAGAATAACCTTGCTAGCATTAAATACGGTTAAATGCGATATATCTATGACTTTACCTATTCTTAAAATCAAGGCATTTAAACTTTTTTCATCTTTTACACGGGAAGCTAAATCCCAAAGACCTCTTATATAGTATTCTTGTTTTTTTGTAAGACGATCTTTCCCGCCTCCGCTTCGTTGATTTTTAAAAGAATAATTACTTCTCTTTTCTTTTTTGAATGTATAACCCAAATTTTTAAAGCCCTGCATTATTATTTTATATTGAGTTTCTGTTCTTATTTCTGAAGCCGAATAAATCCCCGCCCCGGAAAGAAGGGCTCTGTATGCCTCTTCATTTAATTTTAATTCTTTTTTTGCAATATGTATTGCTGCTAGTTTTTTATTTCTGTCTTTAAGCATCTTCCCCTCCTTATCTTAATGTAAGGAATACTTTTTAGTATTCCTTACATCTTTTTTTTTAATATTTAGCCTGCTAATTTTGCCAGCTCTTGATTGACCAAATCCCTTTTGGTTTCTGCAAAAAAATCTTCTTTAGATTTTCTCGCAGCTCCGACTTGGCTCAATGTTTCATCATCAAGGCTTAACATTCTTTCTTTATCCGGCTCAATTTTAACACGGACAAATTCTTTTAAGCCTAGTTTCTGTAAAAGCTCTGCTGTCTGTTTTGTACATGAAATCGAATCCGGAGCCTTTCTAAATCCTATAGAACCGAATTGTAAATCAATAGTTTTTTTGTCTTGAAATAATTCGGACCTAAAGTAAACGGCATAGGCTTTTAAAGAATCCACATGCGACTTGTATGTATCTCTTAACACCTTTCCATCGTTTGCCGCTTTTTCTTTAATGTCTGCAATTTTTTTATTTGCAGCATTATCAATCTTTTCCCACTGTGCTTCAAGTTCGCACATCTCTTTTAAAATCTTTTCAGCTTCCTCGATAGTCGTTATCGTTGCTGCATTTGATTTTGTTCTTGCCATAAAACATCTCCTTGTAATAAAATATTTTTCTCTTTTACGCTGCAGGCGGTTCATCATCACCTGCAACATAAAAATTATCATTGATAATTTTGCGTATATCAAATACCAGACTGCGGATAACTAAACAGGATTCAGTGCCCTGATCTTCTATGATACCGCACGATGCCGTATTTTCAATTTGCAAAAGTTTGTCCATCAAAAGCTCGTAAGCTTTTTCATTTACTTTCATTTTATACCTCCCTTACTTTCCATCATTGTCCCGAATCTTGTATCTTCCGGAGCCTCTATTTTCCCGTTATTTTCGTACATCTCGATTTTTGCGTAATATGCCTCAAAAGCCATACAAACATTCTTTTGCATGTCCTGCCATTCAATTTCCGGTAATCCGGCTGGGCGAGTAAACAAAATATCAGCAACGGGGAAACGGCCCATACCACGCCGAAATCCCCACAATTCTTCGCCGTAAATCTCTACACGGTAATTTTCAAGTTTAATACCGCTTCTTGTTTTACGCTTAAAAATTGTTGCAAGCTCCTCATCATAAGTCCCGTCATCATCTTCCAATCCTGCGGTATAAATCTTCCCGTCTTCTTCATCACAAGGAGCCGGAAGAGCTTTCCTTGTTGATATGCCGGCTTCCGAATAGGCCTCCATTAAAGTCAGAGTGTTTAAAAGTTCGGGCTTGTCATAAAAATAATCGTAAAGCTTTATATAGTTTCTTATGGTTGCCGGAGATATATCAAGATTAGATTCGGCCCAAACCTTAAAAGCATTTCTGTCGTTTGAAGCTAAAAATCGTTGAACATTAACAAGCTGCTCTCCAATTTCAAAGGCTATTAAAACACCTTTTTTCATAAGATCATAAAGCTTTTTATGATTTTTATTTATCTCTTTTGCCTCATCCTTATATAAAGATTTTATATTTACAAGGCTTTTTGAATTATCCATGTTTTACACTCCTTTCCCATAATTACGGCGTAATATCATGCTTCCTGCCATTTCGATAACTTCAACATCAGGCTCTGATATTTTGTTCACTGTCATAATGTTTTGTGCACGGTTGATAATTTTTACGAATTGCCTTACATCTTTTCGGCTTATCTCATAAATCGAATCGATAACCTCTTTTGAAGCATTTTCCCAAACACTTACAGCAATCTTTTGTGCATCCGGTTTTGTAAGCCCGTCCAGTCTCAAAAAAACACCTATTCGGCTTTCAAGCTGTCTGTGGTCATTCTTTAAATTCTGAATAGTCCAAACCAGTTTAGGTAAGCCGATAAGCACAAGGCCTGTTTCCCCCAAGTCATTTATAAGCCGACGGCTGAACTCCAATGCATCACTTTTTAACCCGTCCGCTTCATCAATAATAACAATCATATCCCTGTCCTTTAATGTGCTTGTTACATTATTAACAAGGGCATCAAAATTGATCCGGTATGTATCAAGCCCCAGCTGCTTGGCTATTTCTTGCGTCATAACTTTTTTATTCATTGCCCCGGAACATTTTATTAAGACTGTATTCCTTTCGTTCTCCTCTGCATACCTTTCGGCGGTTGTCGTCTTTCCGCCTCCTGCATCGGATACAATTAAAGCAATATCCTTTTCATCATGCGCAAGTCTGATAGCACGTGTCATCTGCTTCATTACGGAAGTTTCAACAATTGGAACATGCTTCCGCTCTGCAGCTTCAGTCTTTCTGGCTATCCATTTAATGATAGCCTCTTCAACCTTCGCCGTATCTCCCTTATACGTTTCGTTTAAGTATTGACTTAAAACGCTTGACGTATAACCCATTTCTTTAGCCGCCTTGTTTTGACTTATTTCGTAACGGGCTAAAGTTTCCGCTAATCTTTCTTTTATAGAAAGATTCTCTTTTACTTGTCTGTCGCACATATAAATGCCTCCTCATCAATATTAAAATAATTTTGATATTTACCTTTGGTTATCTGCCTGTCTTCTGCTCCGGCTGCTTTTGGTTCTTCTTCAATCTGCGGAATATATTGTTCCACACGCGGAATTTCAACTCCTGTAGCTTCCATCGCAATTTCAAGCATGTTTTTAGGTTTTGTTGTAAGGTGAGTTAATCTGCTTTGCTCTTTAACTTTCTGCCTTATATCCCTTCTTACACGGTTTACAAACTCGTTATCTTTTTCCATGTTTCCCGTTTCCATAAAGACATCTGCATAAGCTTTGCAAAGAAGTTGTCCTTTATTGTTACAGATTAAAGCCTCGTTCCTGTTTGTAAGGTTTACGCGGACTATAACCTGTTGGCCAGTAAGCCCTATAAGCTCTTCTGCCCAGTAATCGGCTCCTCCTACACTTACTCCGTTTTCTCTGACGGTTCGTAATTCACCGCGTGTCAGTGCAAGCTGCACGGTTGCAGGATCGGGCTTTCTTATTGCCTCAGGCATATTTTGAATAAATGCTTGTTCAGGGGTTAAGCCTTTTCTATCTTTAGCATCGCTAACCCATTCGGTATTGTACCAATTTACCCAATAGGTAATTTCTTTGATAAAGTCTTCCCAGCTTCCTACATCGTTTCGCTTAGCTTTTCCTTTCATAGCTCGCCAATAAAGTTTTTGCTCGTCAACTCTTGCTGCCGTATTACTGCCGATATAGTTCCCTGTATTTTTGGAATAATACTCTTCAAGGATTTTATAAAACCTTTCTTGGACACCCTTTGATTGGCCATGATAGGCTCTTGCATATTGAAGTCTGCTTCCGCATGTTACTATTGCTCCCGTGATGATAACTTCTTCCTCATGCTCTATTCCGTCCTTATCAATAGCTTTCATCTTTATTTTTTGGCCCTTGATAGTTTTTCCCTTATAGTCTTTTCCGTTGTCGACATGCACCATTTCAGGAATTCCGAAGCGCATAATCATCATGTAGTAAGCCGCTAAAATTGTTTGAGAATTCGGATTGATACTTACACACCAGCCCAAAATAGCCCCGGATCGTACATCAGCAAAAGTAGTAATCCAAGGAATTACAAGTTTCCCGTTGTGCATTACAACGCGGTCAATTCTGTGATGGTCGCCTTGTACCTGATCCATAGCTTTTAATAACTTTTTGTCCCTCTCTATATATGGGAAATGCTTAGCCTCAAAAGCTTCTTGACTCAACTGATAAAAATCCACCATAACCTCCGGAAGGCTTTTTAAATACCTTCTACAGGTGGCGTATGTTGCTGTGGATTCCTTTATGTTAGCTTTCATACTTAAAAAGCAATGTCTTATACTCCGTTTGGTATAATCAAGATAAAAGAATATAAGAGATTCTTTTTCTGTTGCAGTAAGACTGGATCCTGCCCCACATTCCTTACCGCTTTTTGAATAAAGCGGTGTAATGCCGGAAAGGCCGGTCTCCTTTTCATCCTTAAGCCATCGGTACAGAGTTCTGTCGTTTAACTCTTTCCCATATTTTTTTCTATATGCAATACTTATCCTTCCTGCATTAAATGCTATACAAAAATCCTGAACTTTTAATCCTGCACACTTATAGCTGTTTATTATTCCTGCCTTTAGTTTTGCTGTCTTGCGTTCGACTTCAGTAGCCTGTAAAAAAGTTAAGGGTTCCTTTGTTTCGGATACAATAGTCTTTCCTCTTTGGATTAAAGCCAATTGTACTTCTGCAGGAAGCTTATCGCAAAGCCAAAACATCGCACCTTTTTTCTTCATGTATTGCCAATGCTCTTTCCTTGCCCGCTCCAAGATACTTTTTTTACTCAAGTCCAAAACTTCAGCGATGTCTTTAGTTGCTACCGTTTTCATGCTGCCCCCTTATTCCGCTCCTGTTCTTTTTTATTCATCTCTGCTATTTCATCTTGAGTTCTAGGCGGAAAAAGCTCTGATACCGGCATTTTAAAAAAGGCTGCAATCCGTTTTTCATTTATGGGACTTCGCCTTGTTCCGTTTATTATTTCAGTTAAAACTGTGTAGTTTATTTTTAATTTTACGGCTAATTCGGAAACGCTTGCAATCTTAAATTTTACCATTGCTTTTTTTACATTAAAAAGCCTTTCAATATCCTTTGGATAAGGTCTTTGGGTAACCTTGTATTTTCTAAACTCCTCATAAGTTAAAGCCATAGTAACCTCCGCTTAAAATAAATTTTGCTGTTTTTTTAAGCTTAAATAAAAGCTCTTGCATAATTTCTTGTTTTCTGTTATAATATCCTCATCTGTTAGGGCTTTGTGCCCTATTACTTGTTTGTCAAGCCGTGCAGCCTCAAATCCGCACGGCTTCTTTTTTATCTGTCTATACATTTTTGTTTTCCTCCTGTTGTCTGCCTGTTTAAGTTGATTCTTTCTGCGTCATTAGCGCCCCGATAAAAAGCAATATTATTGGTCTTTTGGTTTTTACTTTTAATCCTGCTTGTTTCATAATGCACTTTGTATAGCTCAACAATATATTTTTCTATTGCCTCTAACTGACTTTCTCTTTTATTTGCCCAAGAATAAAGTTCTCCTGCTTGCAGCATTCTTTTGTAAAGAGACGCTGCCATACCTTCTTTATAAGAATTTATGTAAGGCTTCTTGGCATTTTTCCTTATGTTTTGCTTTGCCATCCTGTTTACGGTCTTAACAAGATATTGGTACATTTCTTTAGAGATAAATACATCAGTTTCGGCTCCGTGAAAGCGGACAACCAGCGAATTGTAGTCATTAACAATTCTAATAACGGTGCCGTTTATCCAAGCAACACCTTTTGCTATTATATATTGCCAATGAGGACGTGATTTCAAATACTTTGTTTCTTCTGTATAGACATTGCAGTCCTGCTCGCTTAATCCGTTTTCTTCCATAAGTTTTCTAGCCTTTTCCAATGCTGCCATAGCTTCATTTTCATTCGGACTTTTGGAAAGTGCCAATAATTTTTTTATCTTTTTCTTTATTTGTTCATTCATTTTTTATTCCTCAAGTAATGATACAATTTGTGCGGGGGTTAAGCCTTGTTTGTTTAATGTTAAGATTGCAACAGCGGCGGCCCGTTCTTTGCCTGAATAAGTCATTGACATAACGGCGTGTTGGATTTGACCGTTAGATAGTGCAAGGTATTCAGTGCCTTCCATGTAAGGCGGATGTTTACCGTTTAAAAAGATTGAACTCATTTACTCATCCTCCAGTCCATAAAAGCTCATTGTCATTCCCTCAGCTAACCTCGAAAATTCTTTGTGTCCTTTGATAAGATTATTTGTAAGAGATGAAGGAAAAACCTTAAAAGTTATTACCGGAGGTTTTTCTCCTTTTTGGATTGGAACATCTGTATCAACCATTTGTTGAAGAATTTTTTCTGCATCCTCTTTTGTTTTTGCGTAAATAACTTCATTGAAAACGGTGGTTTGGTCATATTCAAATTCTACCGTTATTTTAGCGACAAATCGTTGAAGATTATGTTTTTTAGTATAGGTTGAAAAATCAAAATCCATATTTTCTTTACTCCTTTATTTCATTAGTTTGTTTAAAAATTTGATTAAAAAATTACAGTCCTCTATTGCCTGCTTTTTACTATAGAGAACAGCATTTTTACGCCAGCTGTTTATGATTGAAAGCGCTTTTTCCTTATCTGCCCTGATTAGGTCGATGGTGCAAGGCTCTTTTTCGCCTGAAGCTCTGCGTTCTTCTTTTTGAGCGATTGCCTGTTGTAAGCCGGTTAGTCGTTCGGTTAGTTGACTCATCTTTCTACCTCCTTATTTTTATCATCAAGTGATGAAATAAAAATCTTTTCTTTTTTTGTGAGTTCTTTATGTCCCTTGTCGCTTCTTAATTCTGCTTTCGTTGCATATTTCCATGCTATCACGTGCTCTGTGCAAGGGGATCCAAAAAGATAAAAATCCTGTTCGTTTCCTGTTTTGTCATAAAGAGCCAGACTCCAATTGTTATCTATGCTGTTTAATAAAACCCATACAACACAAAAATCTTTATCAGGAAATCTTTTGTTAGAAAATATTTGGTTCGTTTTCATATCTTATTCCTCCATTGTGAAAAACTTCCTCTAAAAAAATGCCGCTGCAAGTATTGTCCCTTGCCGGACCGCCTGCGGCTCAGCGTGGGTTTACGAATCCCCCTAACGGGTTACGGTGCCGCCGTCATCTAGCTGCCTTTCGCGGCTAACCGAAAGGTTCTCCAATTCCTAATTAAGCATTTATAATTAAAAATTGAATAAGCCCCGTGCAGGATTTGAACCTGCATAAACCTTTAAAATAACGGGCAAAAAAGGTCTAAAAACCAATCGGAGCAGCCTTAAAATCAATGCTTTAAGGCTATAAAAACACCCTTAAATTTGATATAATGCCTTTGTCGAAAACCTATAAAATTTAAGGAGTGAAATTATGAATTACAGAACAAAAGAAAATCTTTATCCCTTTGCCGAAATCCTTGCTACAGCCGTATCAGGATTTATTTTAAGAAACTTCAATGATGAAGAATGCGAGGATCAAAAAAAATTTGACTTGCATTTAAAACCGGTTTATCAATTTGTAAAAGATCCGTCTAATTTTTGGAAATATTACAAAACCTTGTATTTTATGCGGGCTTTAAATACAAACGAATTTCGGCTGATTGAAAGCACGGCAAATGAACATCCTGAAAGTATGATTGATGGGCTAATTCAAGACAGCCTTGTTGAAGCTGCGGAGCTTGCTTTAAAAGGCTATAAGGAAATTCACGATTATGAAATAAAACGGAAATCATTCAATCTTCCTGAAAGTTTTTTAGCCCAATATCCGGTAGAAGAAAAAGAACCTTGTCCAAAACCTAAAATTCCTAAAGAAATCAAAGAACATTTGCAAAACAAATAAATTCCTTAGATTTTTTTGTACATACTAATAAAGATTTTTTCCCCCTGTTCGGAGCGGCGACAACAGTACGGTTCTCAAACATTCGTAGTGTTTCATTACTGTAATGTCGCCGATTGTGTTGTATACATCCGTTTTTAACCTTTGCAGAAAACCTTTGAGGATCGTAGTCGGATGCCCACAAAGCCAATGCTTTAAGAGACTTTCTTACAGGATATCTTTCCCACGATTTTTCCCATTTTTTAAATAAATAATAATCCCTTATTATATCACTCATAAATAAACCCTCCTGTTTTATTTTTAACTCAATAAGTCCTCTATCTCATCCCAAAGCCTCATAAAATAAATCATAATAGCAAAAGCTAAAGATCCGGCGCAAATACCTATTATACCCAATAAGCAATAATATAAAAATGTTTTTATGCTAATCATAAATAAACCCTCCATAAGCGAAAAATCTCCGCTAAGCCCCGTGCAGGACTTGAACCTGCATTAAAGAAATGTCTATTGACTTTTTTAAATCATAATATTTAGGAGAATTATGCTTTCCTTTAAGAAACCTTCCGGAGCGTGATTCCGTTTTTTTATTTTGGCAAAACAGCCGCACATCGGTATAAGCGGTTACGCTAAAAGTCGGTCTCTTAAAACGCTTTTCTGTTTTGTCAGGTCTTATCCTTGCCTATCGCATTGCAATAATAAAACCGCTGTCAAATATCTTTTAATAGTCTTTTTAGGAACCTGCTCCGTTCCCCTCTATTAAATTATCCCGTTTTAGGGTATAATCTTGTGGCGAAAAATATTCGCCGTTTTTCCCAAGTGTTGGGTAAAGTGGCGAAAAATGTTCGCCGATATGTTTATAGTATACGCTATTTTAGAATAATGTCAAGCGGAAAATGAATAATTTAAGGAAAAAAGATGGAAAATTTACAAAAAATAATCGGAAATCGCTTAAAATATATACGAGAAAGATATTTTAAGCTAAATCAGACTACTTTTGCTTTAGATTTGAATACAAATCAAACCACATTATCAAAATATGAGAATGGTTCTACAGCACTACCCGATGATATTAAATTTATTTTAAGCGAAAAAGGAATAAATGTTCATTGGCTCCTTACAGGTGAAGGAGAACCTTTTCTAAAAGAAGGAAGCGAGTCGGAGAAACCTGCAATCTTACAAGAACTTGAAAAAACGGCTGTAGAAGCAACGGCTCAAAAATTTGCAGAACACGAAAACCGTTTTACAGAAATAGAAGCAGAACTTCGAGAACTCCGCTCTCTGTATGAACAAAAATTTAAAAACGAACCTCCGCAGCCTGACAGCGTCTCCGAACCTGCCCCGTCGTATACCGCAGCCTATGAAGAACCGGAAGAAACTGTAGACCTGCCGTTGGCTCAAAATCTTGCAGCCGGTATTCCTGTTGAAGCCTCAGATGTAAACGACACCTTTCCTGTGCCTAAAAAACTAATCCCCAATAAACGAAAAAAATACTGTGTTGCAAAGATTAAAGGAAGCAGTATGACCGAAGCAGGAATTGAAAACGGCTCCTGCGTCCTATTGGAATACACCGATCAGCCCATCGACGGAGATATTATGGTCGTAAGTTACAACTCAAACACAACGCTTAAACTCTTACATCAAAACATAAAAGGAGAATGGGAACTTTTATATCAAGACGGTTCCGGGGCAAAAATAGAGCTTAAAGATGGGGACTGGGAAGTCAAGGGGCGGTTCGTTGCGGTTTTGCCCAAAAAACGCCAATAACGCGTCTTTTGGGGTTAAGTCGGAACATTTAACGGCTTTTAAAATAAAACGCCAAAAAACTGTTAGAATTTCGTTCGAATAGGGGTATTTTAGGTGGAGAACAGCTTGTAAATTCGGCTTATGGCTGATATAATAAAAAAAACACGAAACTAGGAGAAAAAATGAAAAAAACGGTAATTTTAATTTGTAGTCTTTTTACTTTAATTTTACTTATTGGATGTGCTTCAATGGCAACAACAAAAGCCGCTAGATTATATTGGGCGCAACCTTACGAAATATTAGTAAAGACTCATGAAAATATAGAGGAATCGTGGATAAATAATATCATGCCTATTTATAAAGATTACAATAAGCTTTTTGCGACTATGAATATAGTATCAATAGGTAAGAGAAAACCAAGCGATGAAAGAATGTCTGCTTTAAAAAAAGCAGGATATAACTTTGACGCCGTTTATTATTTTTCTGTTAATTACCAGGGAAAGGATTGGCAATTTATAAAAAAGTTAAATTTTAAAACTGATGATAGAATTGTTAACCTTGAAGATAATAATCCTGAAAGACATACCATCACACTCAGTACTGTTTTTTGTGTAGAGAAGGCTGACTTTTTTCTTTCAAATGAAGATGATATTAAAAGCCTATTAAATACTCAGAGCCTGTCCATCCAATACACAGGCTCTCCCATAATCAAACTACCGGAAGAAGCAATACAAAAAATCAAAGAATTTATAAAAAGCGAAATAATAACAACACCCAGTAAAAACTGGTAACCAACGGCCCCGCATCTTGCGGGGCTTTTTTTTATCCAAAACCTTTTTCATAAAAATACACAATCCTTTAGCTATGCTCCGTTAAGCCTTTTTTAAGTTTTGTATACTGCCCGTATGAAAACACGAATAAGACAAATTGCACGGGCTGGTATTTTCGGTTCAACCGAAAACCCGCAGACTGTAACGGAACAAGACTTAAAAGAAATCTACGAATCTTTTGCAGAAATGAATTCCAGTCCCATTGTTTTGGGACACGACTTTTCAGGAAGCAATCCCCGCTTCGGTGAAGTAGTCGGCTTGGAGCTTAAAGACGGCTTTTTGTACGGTATTACAAAAGAGCAGGATGCTCTTGCCGATGCCGTAGAGCAAGGCTTCTTTCCCGACCTTTCAATCGGAGCAAAGCGTTCTGCCGAAACTGGAAAACTCTATCTTCATCATCTCGCCTATTTGGGAGAAGAGCCTCCTGCAATTAAAAATTTGCGTTCTTCAATTACCGAATCCCTTGCTGCAATAGCAGCTTCGGACATAAAGGATGTGTTGTTTTTCCCATCCATCAAATCTAAAACAATCGCATTAAGCGATATAGGAGGTTCAAAAGTGAACGAAGAGGAATTGAAAAAAAGAATTGCAGAGCTTGAAGCTCAAAATGCAACTCTTAAACAGGAGCTTGAAAAAGCAAAACAGACAGGAGGCTCTTCGGAAAGTACCGAAAAGCTCAAAGCCGAAAACGAGGAGCTTAAAACAAAACTCGCAAAGCTCGCGGAAAAATATCCGGAAGAGGACTTGGCTCTTTCCGATTCAAATCCGCAAACCAAAGCGCTTTTGTCCGAAATCCGCAAGACCAAAACTGAAAGTTTGTTGGGCTTGGCAAAGGCAAAACTTCCGCCTGCAGCTCATGGTGCTGTGTCGGCCCTTGCCGGTATGCTGCCTGCAACAGGAACTATCGCCCTTTCGGACGGCAAGCAAACTACAGGATTCGATTTGGTTAAAGATATCTTAAACGCTATCCCCGACCAAGTTTTAACGCAGGAAGTTATAGGGCTATCCGATCCCGATTCGGGTAAAACCCAAGAGCCGGTAAGTGCCGCTAAAATGATGGGCTGCATTTAGCATGTATTAAAATCATAAGGAGAAAAAAATGATACTTGGAAATTTAGGAAAAGTAAAGGTGAGCGAAACGGCAGTTGTCGTTGGCGAAAATTTCTTTACTGAAACAATGCCTTTAAAAGACGGCATGAAAAACTTGTTTGCCGGAACCATTTTAAAAATGGGAGCCGGCGAAAAGTTGGAACACCTTGAGGGCACAGGCTCGGAAGATCCGATTGCCGTTTTAAACGAAACAATCGACGGAGAAAGCAAAGACACCTCCGCCGTAGTTATCGTTTTCGGCAGGGTAAAAAGAGAAGCCTTAACCTTTAAGGACGGAACCGCCGTTACCAATGCACAGGTTGAGGCATTGCGCAAAAACGGAATTTATGCAACCAAAGGAGAAAAATAATGCCTTTAAACATTCAATCAACATTGAGCGCGTATTTTACGCCCCGAAACATTCAAGATGTTTTGCTTAAGATGCCTAAACCGAAAAGCTCTATCAAGGACTTACTCTTTTCGGAGAGCAACAAAAAACAAAAGACATCTCCCTTTCTTTCAGTCTCGGAAGTTAAAGATGTAACGGGAGCTGTTCCCGTTGTAAAGCGAGGGGCCGCCTCTTACCCCGTCGGGTCCGGTTCTGAAGAAATAGAACTCATTCAGCCTGAAGGCTTTAAGCCATCAAGTTTTATTTCCGCAAGAGACCTAAACGATTCTATTGCTTTGGGCGATGTTCAAAGCATTAACGAAAAGCTCACCGACAAGGTAGAAGAGCTTAGAAACAGAATCATAACCTCAACGGAAATTCTTTGTGCTCAATCTCTTTCTGGAACTATCGCTTACCCTGCTGCAACTGCAGGCGGTGCATTCGACACCTACAAAGTCGAAATCGGCAAGGCTCAAAAAATGACAGACACCGACATCACCGGTAAGGCTATCAACATATTGCAGGCAAATCTTGAGCAGCATTTTTTGGAGCAAATGAAAACGGGTTATTCAGCCGATATCCGCTTCCTTGCAGGAAGTGATGCTTACGCAGAAATTGTCAAAATAATATCCGGCACTCAAAACGCAAGCATTCCCGTACAGTGGACGGATTGGGGCTGCGTTCTTTTCGGCAAATACAAAATCATGCCCTTAAGTGCAACCTATGCAGTCCCGGGCTCGACAAGTCTTACCAATGTTATCGAATCAAAAACGATAAAGACGATAGACCTTGCAAATCCCGGAACTCTTTTTTACCTTGCTCTTGATGACCTTGATGCAGGATTAAGATCCATGCCGTTTTTTGCGAAACAGGTAGAAAGCAAAGATCCGTCCGGTTACAAAATAATCGGAATGAGTAAGCCGTTCCCTGCCGTTGCAGTCTCAAAAACGGTTGACCGCAAGTACCTTGCGTAAAAAAAAGAAGAGAGAAAAAAGCGATGAGTGATATGTTTAATTTGCCTTCAACCCCTGTTTACTCAAATGAGCAACCCTCCGCTCATGAGCCGCTCAAGCAAGAAAATAATCCTCTTCGCTTTTCAATCTCCGTATCCGACATAAAAGATTTCATAAGCCCTAAGCTCTACGGTGAATTAAGCTGGGATGAAAACCGAAGTGCAGAAGAAGTAACTCAAGACTGTATCGTCAAGGCAACCGCCTTAGCCGAAACTATGCTTCATCTCGTGGACGAAAAATTAAACGAGTACAGCAAAACCCAAGCTGAAATTATTAAAACGCTTACGGTCTACGAACTTTATATGTATAACGGTGATCGTTACAGAGCAAAGGGCTACATGGAAAAAGCCGAACGGTTAATAAGCGACCGTTACCGTTCAATCGAAAAAGAAAGAGAAGCTGCAATTCCTTTTATTGCTGTTTCAAAAGCCAAAAAAGAAAGCTTTAAAATTAAATAGGAGAAAGTAAATGCAGGTAAAAATCGAATTTGAAGAACACATAAAAGGAAGTTTTTTCAATCGTCTTGCGAACCCTAAACCCTTAATGAAAGAGCTGTCTCTTAAAGCTTTATCGGCAATTCAAAAGAACATCGAAGGCGGTATAAAGCCCGATAATGCACCCTTAACTAAGACTGTAAAGCAGGGCAATAATACCTTGCGTGATTCAGGCCGCCTTAGGGCAAGTCTAACAGCCCGTCATTCGGATACGGAAGCAGTTGTAGGTAC
Source organism: Treponema sp. B152 (assembly GCF_024181665.1). NCBI lineage: Bacteria > Pseudomonadati > Spirochaetota > Spirochaetia > Treponematales > Treponemataceae > Treponema > Treponema sp. B152. The sequence goes on along the minus strand of NZ_CP058668.1, from coordinate 2,504,381 downwards.
AAATGTACTTTACGCTCATATTCACAATCCCGAAGACGGAAGAACGGAAACCGTAATCCGTCCTAAAAATGCAAAGTTTTTATGTGTTCCCGCGGGGCCCGAAACTCGTAAACTCTTCCGGAAATACGGTTGGTCTCCTCGTGAAGTAATTGCAGCTCTTGAAGCTAAAGGCTTTGCGGTTTATCGCCCGTACAAAAGAGGCGGCGGGGAACGCAGCAATGTAATTATGGCAAAAGAAAAAGGCAAAGAACCTTTTGCTGTTTTTGTTTTAAAAAAAAGCATAAAGATTCCGGTTCGTCCTTTTATGTTTTTGCCTGATGAAGTAATCGCAGCTATAGAACAAAGGATAGGAGAATATTATGAAGCCTAATTTCCTTGAAGCAGTCAAAGCCTATGCAGCACACTTACAATCACAAACAGGCACTCAGGCTGTTATCATGCCGTCATTGCTTAAAAGTGAAAAGTTCCATGTGGAGCTTAATCTTTTACCTCATCCTGTTATCGTAGGCAACGGCAGAATCCGTCTTAGACTTAGAGCAACCGTCTACGCCGAAATCCCCGCAAGTGATCCCGGTATAAACGACTGCTTAAAGCGCTCCGTTCTTTTAGCAAATTTCTTTGACCAAGCGGAAGGTTTTACCGTCCGCGAGCAATCACATGAGGGACAGGCTGTGTACGGCATGGCTTATCACACATCCCTTCGGGAAGATGACGATCTTTTTTCCGACTTACAGGAAACTGAAGATCGTTCATTTTCGTATAACGAAAGCTGGCTCGTTGAATTGGAAATCAATTCAGACGATTTTATTTAAATTTTTTAAGGAGAAAAAAACTATGGATTTGACAAAATCTCAAAACCCCGACAGCATGGTTCTGGGTTCTGCTAAAATTGAACTTTCAACTCAAGGGATTGAAATCGATAAAATAAAAAAAACTTGGGATTTTAAAGATCTTGAAGATCTGGGATTAGCAAGAGGAATTAAGATTTCTTTTTCGTCGAGTAAGATCGATGTAAAAGCCGATAACGGCACCGTTCCATTAAAAGGTCAAATCGACAATAAAGCAAAAGTCGAATTTGTATTGCTTGAACGGTATGTTCCTCTTTTGGGGAAAATCATGAAAGGAATAGTTACCGTTAAAATTGTTCCGGGTACCAAGAAAAAAGAAACGGAAGTTTTTACCGCCGAAAAAGATAAGTTTTACGAATTTAAGTATGCGAACTATGACGGTTCCAAACCTGAAAATATTGTCATTAAACAGGGCACGAAAACTTTAACCTCAAACACCGATTATATCGTTGAGAAAAATTCGGCAGATATATGGGGTTATAAATTCCCCGCTGCAGGTACTTTGGATGTTTCAAAACCTGTTACAATAGAATATGAGGTTACACGCATTAAAGCCTATTCTCTTTGTAAAGGTTCAGGCGGGGTTGTAGAGCCTATCGCTTTAAAGCTTACAAATAATCGTAAGTCTCAAGACGGCAGAATTATAGCCCGCACTTTTGCATTCCCTTACGGCTTTTATGACGGTGAAGATTCAATCACTTTCAAATCAAAAAACGATTCGGATAATGTTGCTGAAGTTCCTGTCAGCTTTGAATTTTCCCCGCACCCCGATTTGGTCTTAGATAATGAAATGGAATCGGAAAGTCTTTACAAGGAAACCCCTGAAAATTAACAAAAAAAACATATAGCTAGGAATTGGCTCTAACCCAAATTCCTAGCTAAAATATAGGAGAGATAAAAAAAATGGCAAAAAACTTAATCAATCTTGATCTTCTGCGTTCTGAAAGTCAAAAGGTTAAATTTTTAGGAAAAGAATTTGAAGTAGGTTATATCCCGTCAGGGCTTGCAATCCCTTTGATCGAAAATCATAACAAAAACATAAAAGAGCAAAAAGAAAGTGATAGTCAGGAAAAGCTTTTAAAGGACAATATAAAATCCGTTTCTCTTTTTTGCTCATTTTATGAACCGGATTTTACCGAAGAGTTTTTATCAAAACAAGCAAGCGATAAACAAATCGAGCAAATGTATCAGCTCATCGTTTTAGCAATACTTAAAAACTTTTCTGCGGCAGTCTCAAATGATGATTCTGAATCTTCTACCTCTGTTGAAAAAAAAACGACTGGGGAGAACTGATAGATCAGGCAATGCTTATGTATGGAGTTTCAGAAGATCTTATATTAAAAACTTGGTCTTTAGAAACTATTATAAAAAAGGTACGACACGGCTTTGACTTTATTCTTTTACAAAAAGGTGTTGTAAAAGAAAAAAAAGAAAAGCCTTTAAGTGATGATGAAATAAGTAAACTTTATAATTAGGAATAAAAATGGCAGTAACGGCAAGGGAACTTTTATTTAAAATAATAGGCGACTCGGAGCAATTTAATAAGGCTGTAGAAGAAAGCACAAACCGGCTTGATGATTTTAAAAAGAAAACAAAGGACGCTAACGAACTTTTTGGCCAAGTCTCCAAGCAAGCGGCCGTTGCAAGTACGGCAATAGCCGCTTTGGGGATTGCGGCCGCAAAAATGGCTAGAGACTTTAACGAAGGCTTCGGAAAAGTACAAACCCTCATTCCGGGTGCAAAAGAACGGGTAAAAGAATTCCAAGATGAAATTTTAAACCTTTCTCCTGCCGTAGGGAAAACCACAAAAGATTTAACCGACGGTCTTTACGAAGTTATCTCTGCCTTCGGAGACAGTGCCGACAGTGCTAAAAACTTGGAGCTTGCCGCAAAGGGTGCCACGGCAGGAGGAGCGACCACAAAAGACTCTATAGCTCTTCTTTCAGCCGTTACAAAAGGTTATGGCGATACATCTAACATCGCTCAAAAAAAAGTTTCAGACCTTGCTTTCACAACCGTAAAACTCGGACAAACTTCTTTTCCGGAACTTGCCGCTTCAATTCAGCGTGTTACCTCTCAAAGCAATATTTTAAAAATAAGTCAAGAAGAATTGTTTTCCGTATTCTCTTCCGGTACCGGTGTTATAGGAGGAGCTGCGGAAGTCTCGACAAAATTTTCTGCACTGCTTACCGAAATGCAAAAGCCGGGGGACAGGCTCGCAAAAACTTTCAAGGCTCTTGGTGTCGAATCAGGAACTGAACTTATCGAAAACTTTGGAGGTCTTCAAGGTGCATTGCAGGCCTTAAAATCCGAAGCCGAAAAAACGGGAGAACCTATAAGCAATCTTTTCGGTTCTGCCGAAGCCGGAAAACTCGCTCTCTATGCTTCAGGGGAAGGTGCTGCCAAATTTACAAGCGACCTTCAAGCTATGAATCAGGCAGCAGGAGCCACCGAGCAGGCTTTTAAAGACGCCACGACCGAAGGCCCTAACGCCTTCGGCTTTCAACTACAACAAGCAAGCCTGAATGCTCAAGCCTTTGCCGTTAAAGTCGGACAAGAATTGATTCCTACCTTACAATCTCTTTTAAATCCTCTTTTTAAAGGCATTGAATATTTAAAAAATTTAGATGCTCAAACAATTAAAACTATAGTCGGCGTCGGTAAAATAATTCTTACTGCAACAGCATTAACGGCTGTCGTCATGGGTGTAAAAAAAGCTGTCGATGCCGTTAAACTTTCGATGATTGCATTAAAAGGAGCCTTTGCTGCAAATCCTTTTGGTCTTTTTGTTGTTGGTGTAACAACTGCAATAGTTGCCATTAAAGAACTCTGTTCTTGGTTAGACCGTGCTTCCGAAAAGCAAAAAGAAGTAGAACGCCAAGCTCTTCGCTCATCTCTTTCTTTCCCTAAAGAAGCAGAAAGTGCAATCTATCTTTCAAAAGCATACATAGAACTGGCAGACAAAACAAACTTAACGGCGGAAGAAAAACTAAAACTTCAAAAGCAAACCGAGCAGCTTATACAATTATCTCCTGAACTTGCAGGTAAGTTATCACTGGAAGAATCCGGTTATAAAAACAATTTAGAAGTTTTAAAAAATTTTAATGCCGAAAAAATAAAAGAGATCGAACTTAATATTCAAAATGCAAAAACCGCTCATGGAAATATTTCAAGAATTATAGAAGATAATAAAAAGCACCTTGAATTATTAAAACAAACAAACGAATATAAAGTAAATGCAAAAGGTGATTATGGTTATGGTATTAACGATAAACAAATAAAAAAAGAAGAGGCTGCTTTAAAAGAATTAATTGAAAAAGAAAAAATCTTTTCGGAAGAAATTTCAAAAAATGAGATTTTACTTGCCCAATTAAAAGACAGTAAAACTGCATTGGACTCTGAAACCAAAGAAAAACCGGATGCCGGCAAAAATGAAAAATCTGCACATGCAAAAAAATTAGATGATTTAGATGCGGCCTTTAAAAGAGAAACAGAAATCATTTCAAATCGCAATATCGAAAAAAATAAAAAAGATGAAGAATTAAAAGCTGCCGAAGAAAAATACTATAACAATAGGCTTAATCTTCTTGAGCAATTTCATAATGAAAATCTGGAAAAAGGTAAAACATTTGCACAATCTCAAAGAGAGATAGTAGGTGCTGCAAATGAAAGTATAAAAACCGAAACAGAAAAAACAAATGCAGAACTATCCCGTATTGCCGATGAAAAACATAAAAAAGAAATAGACGATATAAATGCGATAGCCGGAAAAACAAAAAAGGCTGTTGAAGATGAAATCGCATTAAAAAAAGAACTAGGGCAAATTGCCGGCAACACAGATAAAGAAAAAGAACGCAATGCGGAACTCGAAAAAACTAAAGCTTATTTGGAAAAACAAAAAGAACTCATGGGCGAGTATTTAAACCTTATCAATTCCGGGAATGAAAAGGACAAGGAAAAAGCTGCCCTTATAAAAAAACAGGTTGAAGCGTTAGGGGCTCTTGCTGATGAAGGACAAGAATCAAGTAAAAAAATAAAAAAGTCGTTTGCTGAAGCAGCCAAAGACATAGCCGATAAAATTTCTGCAATAGGCAATTCAGTTGTACAAGTCTTTTCTTCAATTGCCGATGCTGCGAAAGCGTCGATTGAAAACAAAGAACTTGAGCGTAAGGCTCAAACAGCAGCAAAATTGGCCGAAATAGAACGCGAAAAAAATGAAACTCTTTTAGAACTTGATAATGAACTTTCTGAAATGAGAGAACAAAAACAACAGGAAGATTCCGAGCGGGAAGAACAAAGGCGTAATGAAGAATACGAAAAAAGACTTTTATCCTCTGAGCGAAATATTCAGGAACTTCAGGGACAGTTTGAGGCCGAAACAAATCTTGAAAAATTACGCAACCTTGAAAAACAGCTTGAAGCCGAAAAAAAGAAAAAAGCCGAAGAGTCTGCACGCAAAAAAGAAGATGATGAAAAGAAAAAAAGAGATAAAGAAGCCCGTCTTTATGAGATATCTTTGTTAAATGCAAAATCTCAAGCCGAACATGAATTTGCCATAGCTCGCATCCAAACGGAAAATGCTTCAGGTGATGCAGCCGCAAAGGCCGCTCAGCAGGCAGCTAAATGGCAAAAAGCTCAAGGAATTATAAGCATGTCTATTAAAGGAGCTGAACAAACAGCTCTTGCAGCAGTAGCTATTGCTAGAGCTCTTGGAGGTGATCCATCCGGTGCTATAGAAGCTCCGGCCCGTATTGCCGCGGCCGTTGCTGCAGGTATTCAGGCTGGTGTTATTGCGGGTCAACCTGCACCTCCCGACTATATACAACAGCCCTTGCCGCCGGCCCCGCGGTTAATTAAATTTGCGCAAGGCGGTATCGTCATGCCTTCAAGTGCAGGGACAGGGATTACACTGCCTAACGGAAATGCGGGGCTTGTTGCAGAAGCAGGCCTACCTGAGCTCGTTCTTCCGATAAATGTTCCTAATTTGCAAAATGTATTTAAGGCTGCAGGGCTAAATCAAACAGATAATTCAAAATCATTTAGCTACTCTCCGTCATACAGTATCGAAATAAGTCAAAATAGTGAAAAGTCTTTAGATGAAGCTTTGCTTAATGTGCTTCGCTCTCATGACAGAGAACTTTTAAACATCGTTGAGACAGGTAAACAAAATTGGTTTGTTGGAGGTTAAAATGACTGAAACAGAATATTTAAAGAATCATTATCCGCATGATTTTATTTGTATACAGGATGAATTTTTTCCTCTCCCTAAAGGCGGTAAAATCGACATCGAGGATAAACAAATATCTTCAACTTTTACAACGGCCGACGGTTCAAAGCGGAAAGATATAATCCGTAAATATAAATCAGCCTCTATCAAGTTTTCTGTTTTGCCGCAAAAAGACTTCGAGAGTGTTTGTGAAATTATAACAAAAATCGACAATGCTTTTTATGATAGCTCGAAATATCTGTTTTTAAAAAAAGAAAACATGCCGATCAGTCCTCAAAGTGATTTTAAAGCCTTTTTTACAGCCATAAAAATAGACATTGTACACCCTATTAAATACTCTCATTCTTTCAGAAAAAACTCCGAATTCTTGTATTCAGGAATTACTTTAAAATTGAACTAAAGGAGAAAAAAATGGAACTACGCCCCGAGCTTGAACAAATCTTACTACAATTAAAATCTAATGTTCCAACGACCGTATTAAGCGATGAACCGCTTTTGGAAAACAACTGGAACAGCGTCTGTACTTCAATTAAACTTTTAACCGAAGCTTTAAAAAAAATAAAAGAACTTCCGCCGGATATACCTTTACCCGGCTTTCCTTATTTTAGATGCCCCGGAATGTCTGTTCCTTGGGAAAAATATCCTCAAACAACTGAAGCCCAATGGAAAGCTATTCATGCTCTTTATCCCGGAGATTTTATGCGTCTTGCAGGCGGAAATGCAAGCAAGTTTAAAGAATCGGGAACATCTATATACCATGATCCCGGAATCAAAGGAGACGGCGGAGGTCAGATAGATACAATGCAAAATCACACGCACCCATACACCGATGAACACATCGGAGGTTGGGGTGGGTCATGGCTTGCAGATTATGATTATTGGGCAAGTTCAAGCTCTTCTTCTTCAAAGACAACAGGAGGCGCAAGCGGTAGAACAGGAGAAGAAACTCGACCCTCAAATGTAACTATAGAACTTTATATTTACGCAGGATAAATGTTATGATACCCGTAAAAAAAGAAACCGAGAAAACAATCCTCGGAAATAACAGACTGTACAAAGCTTCTGTATGTTTTAATTTCCTCTCCTGCAAAATTCCTGAAAGCATTAAAATTCAAGCTCCGAATGCCGTTAAGGGTTCTGTCCCCGACCAGATTGTTTCTCCCTTTTTATCTTATATTCAAAACCGTTTCTTTGTCCGGAGTAATTTTGCTTCCCGTCTTTTTCCGAATGCTGAAAATATTCATAAAGACGGAAGGCTTCATCCTGTAAAAAATAGGCCTTACTCACGAATCGGCTATATCGGGAAAAAAGCCTCTCAAACAGGGGATGTAGATGACACAGTTACTCTTTATCTTCCTGAAACTTCTTTAAAAAAAATAACCTTAATAACAAGTGATAATAGAATTATCACAAACGCTGTTATTACAGCTAAAACTCGATTCGGTAAAACTATTGCGAGTTTTACAATTACAAACAACTTAAAAAATAAAATAGTATTCGATTTACCTTGTGATAAGGCCGGTATATTGGAGCTTCATGTTACTAAGGCAACTCCGGATAAGCATATATGGATTTTAGCCTTTTATCCGGGTTTTGAATTTTTAATACATGAAAACGATATTGTGAAAATTAAACATCAAAAAAGAAAAACCGAAAACAAAGAAGGCTCTATTGGCAGGCTCTATGTTAATTCTTTAGACTTGGAATTAAACAACCTTACAAGGCTTTATGATAATCAAAATATAAACAGCCCTTTGTTCGGTTTTTTCAATTCAAATACGACATGTTCAGTTTCGCTTTTATTAAAACAGAGCAAACACAATAAACCATTTTATTTAAACTTCGGTTCATTTTATATTATGAATATAAAAAATGCTGAGCAAAAAGCGACCGTATCGATTAAAGCTCAAGACTATATCGGTGTTAATAAGAATAACTATCTATCTCTTGGTATTCAGGATAATTCCGATGCTTACTCTTGTTTTGTTAAAATTGCAAATGCTCTAAGTCTTTCAGCTTCTCGAATTGACCAAAGTTTAAAACTTATAAAATTAAAAAGACTCCCTTTAAACGGAACGGTCGGAAGTCTTTTAAATAATCTTTGCATTTTAACGAACGCTTTTTGCTCCTGCGATGAAACAGGATCGGCTCTTATCGCCTCTCTTATTCTTTCTAAACATGGATCAGTCCGTTATCCCGTAAGATACTTTTTACTGAATGAGTTTAAATCAAACAATTTAGGCGAATCATCTAGTGCTGCTCCCAATATAATAAATCTTTCATACTCAAATTATGAGTATGAAGGAGAATATCAAATCGGTCAAAAGGATGTCGTCTTATATTCTGAAATCGGTAAACTCGATTTCCCTGAACAATATAAAAATACGCCCTATGGAGAATATCCTATTGGCGGCGGGCTTTCTCCTTCTTGGACTAAAGTATTCAATCTTCCATCTAACTTTGAAGCAATAGAATTTTCTGACACTTTTATTCCAAAGGGCTTAGAATATTCTATTGAGTATTCTTATTCTCCGGAAGGGAAAGCTACTAAGGCCACCGTTAAAGTCTGGAATTTTATCACAAGAAATGAAGGGGAGCAGCTTTCAATTCTTATTATGATTAAGGAAAAGCCTATTCAGATCCTTTTAAAAAAAGAAAATTTTGAAATTCCCAAAATGCCCAAAACTTACATAATTCCTGATGAAAATGAAAATTTTGATATAGCCGATCCTACAGCTGTTGAAAGCAGAAACGAAAAAAATAAACCTGAAGAATTTAAAATAGAACTAAAGGATTCTGTAAGCGTTTCCTCTGTTGAAATTGCGAATAAGTTTTTAAAAAATAAATTCGAATTCTCTTATCGAAAAACAGCCGAAGGACTTCATGTCAAAGTCTGGAACTACTTTCCCGATGTTCCTCAAACTTTAACGGTTAATATTTATGGCAATAGGCTTATTCCCGGAAAGGAAAAGAAAACCATTACAGCTAGAAATAATGATGACATACAAGTCAATGGAGAAATAATTAAAAATATAGAAGTCGGAGCTTTAGCAAGCGATGACATTGCGCGGACTGTCTTAAATTCTATGGCTTATTATTACAGACAATTTTCTAACAATTTATCGGTTCAAGCATGGGCTGATCCTAGGCTTATTCTCTTTGACTTAATCGCTTTTAAAAGTTTAAGAGGCTATGGATTCGTCCAAGGCATTATAGACGAAATTGAACTTGAATATAACGGTTCTCTTTCTCAAAAAATAAAGATCCGGCAAACAAAGAAACATAATAGAGATTCAAGAATTTTTTCACACTTTGTTTTATCTGATAGACCATTACAAGATAAAAAACTTTTACAGTTTATATAAGGAGATTTAAAATGAGTAAACTTTTAAATGCAGATATTTTTATGGAAAACCCCGAAAACTATATTCGAGGAGAAAAAATATCAAATATTGTTCCGAATAATCCGTACTATGTTGAGCACAGCATTTATTTTGCTGAAACTCTTTCTGTTTTTGAAGATATTTCTAAAACGAAAAGATTAGTCCTCGGTCTTGATTATGAGTATAATATTTTGGATTCTATTGCTTCGGAACAATCAAATAAAGATTGTTATAGAGCTATTCTATTTTTAAAATCTTTCTCTGATGTTTACATAGACTATCATTCCTATGGAGATTTTGTATCTGCGGATACCTTTAATAAGTTTTTGAATAATGTAGATGAGGTTCTTCAAACTTCTAAAGAAATTTCCGGGAGAGTCGAAAACCTATCAAAAAAAATGACAAAGCATATTAACGAAACAACTGCCCATGCTGCAACTGAAAGTGTCGTTAATAATTCAATTGCTCTTCGTACAGACTCCGGAACGCTAAAAGCTTCAGCTGCTCAAAATGATGATGACCTAACAACTTTTGCTCAAACAAAAAATCAAATAAGTGACGCAAAAAGCGAAATGTCCGCCAAACTAAAAGAAGCTAAAGATGAGCTGACTCATCAAATTAACACAAAAATAGAAGAACTCATTGATAATGCTCCCGATGCCTTAAACACATTAAAAGAACTCGCTGATGCCCTCACCGAAAACAAAGACGGCATAACAGCCATCAACGCAGCTCTTGCAAACCGTTACACAAAACAAGAAACGGATGAAAAGTTTATTGCAAAAGCTTCTTTTAAATTAACCGATACAACATTAGAAATTACGATATAAGAGGTAAAACTATGCTTAAAGTAAACGGAACCGAAATTAAAAATGTTAAATTTAACGGGGTAGATTTAGATAAAGTGCTTGTAAACGGTGTAATTGTTTTTGAAAAGGTTCAGTTTAATAATACTGTTACAATGCGGATTTTACAAGATTCCATAACCATAACAGTACAAACGAAAGACCTCAGTCCATGTGAAGTCTGGAATGCAGGGAATAAGATAGGTGTGTTAAATAATTATCAATCAACATCTATTCCCATACCTAATAAAAATGAAGCTGTTATTATTAAAGGGAAAGATATAACTTCTCTCGACTGCTCCTCTAATCAGCTTACAAACCTTAATGTCCAAGGCTTGAATAGTTTGCAATCTCTTAACTGCTCCTATAATCCGCTTACAAACCTTAATGTCCAAGGCTTGAATAGTTTGCAACATATCTCCTGCGCCTATAATCCGCTTACAAACCTTAATGTCCAAGGCTTGAATAGTTTGCAATATCTTAACTGCTCCTCTAATCAGCTTACAAGCCTTAATGTCCAGGGCTTGAATAGTTTGCAATATCTCTTCTGCTCCTATAATCCGCTTACAAACCTTAATGTCCAGGGCTTGAATAGTTTGCAATATCTTAACTGCTCCTCTAATCAGCTTACAAGCCTTAATGTCCAGGGCTTGAATAGTTTGCAATCTCTTAACTGCTCCTCTAATCAGCTTACAAACCTTAATGTCCAGGGCTTGAATAGTTTGCAATCTCTTGACTGCTCCTCTAATCAGCTTACAAGCCTTAATGTCCAGGGCTTGAATAGTTTGCAATATCTCTTCTGCTCCTATAATCCGCTTACAAACCTTAATGTCCAAGGCTTGAATAGTTTGCAATATCTTAACTGCTCCTCTAATCCGCTTACAAGCCTTAATGTCCAGGGCTTGAATAGTTTGCAATCTCTCGACTGCTCCTCTACTCAGCTTACAAGCCTTAATGTCCAGGGCTTGAATAGTTTGCAATCTCTTAACTGCTCCTATAATCCGCTTACAAACCTTAATGTCCAAGGCTTGAATAGTTTGCAATCTCTTAACTGCTCCTCTAATCAGCTTACTGCTCAAAATTTTAAAAATATATTTAATAATCTACTTCAAACAGAAAACGGAGAAGCTGTTGTGTATAATGACAATGACAACAACTACAAAGACTTTACCCGCCCGCCTGAGCTGGTCGAGGCTTTTAATGGGGCTAAAGCAAGGGGGTGGAAGTTTTATAAGAATTATGTAAGCGATATTAATTTGCTTTAATAACGGGCAAAAATCGGCGTTCAGTCCACGCCGACAAGTGCTATCGGCACTTACCGGATAACCGGCTTTCACCCGACCTAAGCGCATAGGTAATAAAAGTATCGGTTATTTTTGTCTTTTGATTAAGCCCTAAAATTTTATATTTTAGGAGGCGTGTTATGAAAACACCTTTGACCTATTATGGCGGCAAACAACAACTTGCTTCCAAGATTGTATCTCTTATTCCTGAGCATAGGATTTATTGTGAACCTTTTATAGGCGGGGCAGCAGTCTTTTTTGCAAAGCCTAAATCACAGTCGGAAATCATCAACGATATCAACTCCGAAATCGTTAATTTTTATGAAGTCTTACAGAGAGATTTTACAGCCTTGCAATCGGAAGTTGCTATAAGCCTCCACAGCCGAAGACTTCATAAACATGCGCAAGTCATCTATGACAACCCTGAAATGTTTGACCGCGTAAAACGGGCTTGGGCAATATGGATGTTGGCAAATATGTCTTTCAATAACTCTATGACAGGTGGCTTTACCCATGATAAACAAGGTAAGCTTACACGCTCGTTGTCTATGAAAAGAGCTGGTTTTAAAAAAGAATTGGCCATGAGAATTCAGGATGTTCAAATCGAATGTTGCGATGCTTTAAAAATCATTAGATCTAGGGACAATAAAGACACATTCTTTTATCTCGACCCGCCGTATGTCGGAGCAGATCAAGGGCATTATGATGGTTATACTCAAGAAGACTTTAATGCCTTAATTACAGAACTTTCAAAAATTGAAGGTAAATTCCTTTTAAGTTCTTACAGAAACAAATCTTTAACAGTATCTGTAAAAGAAAATAACTGGTATCAAATTGAACTTAAAATAAACAATCATCCTGGAGCAGCATCTTCTCCAAGTAGAACTAAAATAGAAGTTCTAACGGCAAACTATCCTATAGGGCTCGTCGATAATGAGGTTCAATTGTTATAGCCAAAAGTAAAAAGTGTTCTATCGGCCGTAAAAAGCTTATAGAACACTACTTATATGCACGAAAAAACAGTATAAAACATAAAAAAACACGCTATTTTGCCAAACTAAATGCAAAATTTTGCCATTTTTTGCGCCCCGTTACATATGGATGTAAGAGCATTTTCGGAACAAGCAAGAAATTTTAAATTTTTACAATTATCCGTATTTAAATATGTCAGCTCATTTTCATAGCAATATAAAGTTATAAGAGAAGTATTTTTCGACATATCAAGAAATTTTAATTTATTTTTTTGAGCTTCTAAAGTTCTTAACCCCTTAATATGAGAAACATCGAGTTCTCTGATTAGATTTTCATCACAAAAAATTTCTTTTAAATCGAAATTTTGGCTAAAATCTATAGAAGTCAAATTATTTTTACCGCAAGATAAATATACCAGATTCCTGTTATTTATAAGAGATAAGTCTTGAAGGTTATTATCGGAACAAGAAAGATGTGTTAATGAAGGATTATTAGCTAACTCAATACTTGTTATACGGTTTCCCTCACAAAAAAACCTATTTATTTTACCATATATAGTTATAACCTCACTATCAATAGTATAATCACGATAAGCGGACATACCCGGTACAACAAAAGGCGTTATATCTTCATTTTCATCCATTTTTTTATTTGAATTTAAATCGATCCATATAGGCTCACGATTGGAAACAAATCTTTCAACCCTAAGCTTTATTTTTTCACCCTTTGACTTTGCCGTGGTCAAGCTTATAGATTCCGTATTAGGCAAATTTATGGGTTCTTCTTCTTTAACATCGTTTTTGCCGTCAACAGTTTTTATATCTTGTTCTTTCTCCGGCTTATTATCCGAACAAGCCGCAACAAGAAAAATAAAACTCATAAAAATTATAGTCTTCTTTAGTTTTTTTATACCCATAAAACAAAACCTCGCATTAAAATAATTAAACATGATAAGGCTATGATGACGGTTTTTCAAAATGATGTCAAGACTTTATCAACTTGAAACATAAAACTGAAAGCCTTTACCATATTTAAATTTGCATTATAAACATTTATATGATATAATTCTTCTTACATTTATTAAATGTCCGGAGGTTTATATGCAAGGTATAGCACTTATTATTACATTTGTTATTGCTATTGCTCTTATGATTTTCGCTATTTCAAAGCTGAAAATTCATCCCTTTTTATCGATTATGGGAGTTTCGCTCCTTTTGGCTCTGGCCGCAGGAATACCGTTGGTAAAGATTCCCGGCACAATAGGAGCCGGTTTTAGCGGAACTTTTACAAGTATCGGTATTGTTATTATTCTTGGTGCCCTAATCGGAACAATCCTTGAAAAAACAGGAGCAGCCCTAAAGCTCTCCGATATGGTTATCAAGGTTGTAGGTAAAAAGCATCCTGAACTTGCTATGCTGATTATGGGCTGGATAGTTTCAATTCCCGTATTTTGTGACAGCGGTTTTGTTATTCTAAACCCGATACGCAAGGCTCTTGTTCAAAGAACAAGAATATCGAGCGTTGCAATGACTGTAGCCCTATCGGCCGGTTTGTATATTTCTCACGTATTTATTCCGCCTACACCCGGGCCTATTGCAGCTGCAAGCTCTCTCGGCATAGGAAACAACCTTCTTTTAGTAATCGGCATGGGAGCCCTAGCTTCTATTTTCCCCCTCATTGCAGGTTATTTTTTTGCAAGATATATAGGAACTAAGGTAAAGGCTTCAGAAGACAGCTCTACAGATGAGGTTTCACAATCCTATGAAGAACTGGTTGCAAGTTATGGAACTCTTCCAAACGGTTTTACTGCCATAGCTCCTATTATTGTGCCGATCCTCCTCATGGCTCTTTCTTCAGTTGCTTCTATGGCAAATATGAGCGGTACCGGTGCCGATATCTTAAAATTCCTGGGAGCTCCGATTATGGCCTTAGCGGTAGGTCTCATTTTCGGTGTCATTCTTTTTGCAAGCCAAAAAAAGACAGAGGACTTTTATATTCTCACAAATGAAACCTTAAAGGTTGTAGGCCCCATTCTCTTTGTAACTGCCGCAGGCGGTGTTTTAGGCAAGGTTATAGCTTCATCAAGCTTAGTAGGTTATATTACTGAACATGCTGCCGTTTTAAAAACCGTCGGCATTTTCTTCCCATTCCTCTTGGCTGCTATTTTAAAATCTGCACAAGGTTCATCGACGGTTGCGATTACAACTACTGCAGGAATCCTTGCTCCTCTTATGGCTCCCCTGGGCCTTGCTACCGTTCCTCTATCGGCCTTAACCGTTATGGCAATCGGAGCAGGAGCAATGACCGTTTCTCATGCAAATGACAGTTATTTCTGGGTAGTCACAACCTTCGGCGGTTTAAAAGCTGAAGACGGATACAAGACGCAAACCCTTATGACTCTTGTAATCGGTATTGCCGCAATTATAGGTATATTTATCATATCCTTATTTTTATAGAACGATTTAAAAGAGGTTAAAAGATGAAAAAGATACTGCTTATCCCCGATTCCTTTAAGGGAACAATGAGCTCGGCTCGAATATGCACTTTGATGAAAAATGCGATAAAAGAAATTTTCCCTGAAGCTCAAACCCTTTCAATCCCTGTCGCAGACGGCGGGGAGGGCAGTGTCGACGCCTTTTTAGAAGCTGTAGGCGGAATAAGAAAAACGGTTAAAGTCAAAAATCCTTTTTTTGAAGAAATGGAAGGCTTTTACGGTATTTTAAAAAATGAAGAGCCGAATGCCGAAAAGACTGCCGTAATTGAAATGGCCGCCTGTGCGGGTCTCCCTCTTGCGATAGGAAGGCTTAATCCATCCCTTACCACGACCTATGGAGTAGGTGAACTCATAGCCGATGCCCTTAAAAACGGATGTACAAATATTATAATCGGTTTGGGAGGAAGTGCGACAAATGACGGAGGCTGCGGAGCTGCAGCAGCCTTGGGAGTTAAGTTTTTTGATAAGGAAGGAAAAAGTTTTATTCCGGCAGGCGGAACCTTAAAAAATATTGAACGCATAGATATGACAGGCCTAAACCCTCTTGTAAAAAAAGCAAAGTTTACGACTATGTGCGATATAGATAATCCCCTTTTCGGAAAAACCGGAGCAGCCTACATCTTTGCTCCGCAAAAAGGTGCAGATCCCGGCATGGTTGAAGAACTCGACCAAGGCCTAAAACATCTGGCCTTGGTTGCAGGAAAAACCGAATCCCTCAATTCCGGTTCTAAAACGGCCGAAATCCCCGGTGCAGGAGCTGCCGGAGGCATGGGCTACGGAACTCTTGTCTTTTTAGGTTCCGAGTTAAAAATGGGTATTGAAATTGTTCTTGATACGGTTGACTTTGAGAAAAAACTGGATAATACCGATTTTGTTTTTACGGGAGAAGGCAAATTGGATAGTCAAAGTTTAAGAGGAAAGGTTATTGCAGGCGTTGCCCAAAGAGCCAAAAAGAAAAATGTACCTGTAATAGCTGTCGTAGGCGATGCAGAAGAGGGCATAGACGATATCTATAAAATGGGAGTTTCTGCCGTATTCAGTATAAACCGTCTTGCCGTCCCATTCAGCCAAGCAAAAAAAACAGCCGAAACGGATTTGACCTCAACAATAAAGGATGTCTTGCGCCTAATCAGGATTTTTTCCATATGTTGACAAATTTTCTCATTTAGTGTAAAAATTTACCCTTTAGGAGATTACCATGGTTACAGATCCTCTCATTTTAGCGGCCGTCTTATTCGGATTGACCTATGTTTTGATGATTACCTTGACAAACCACAGGCCGATAGTGGCCTGTTCATCGGCCCTAATCTTCGTACTTTTAGGGATACTCCCTTATAATGAAGTTTTTTTTGCCATTGACTGGAATGTTATTTTAATGATTGCAGGAACAATGGGCTTGGTTGCCCTTTTTACCGAATCTAAAATGCCGCAACGCATTGCAGATAAGATTATAAACAATGTACCCGATGTAAAATGGATTATAGTATGTCTATCCCTCTTTGCGGGTTTTATTTCAGCCTTTATGGATAATGTTGCCACAGTCTTAATGCTGGCTCCCATTGCTGTTGTATTATCGAAAAAGCTCAACATGTCGCCTGTTAAACCCATAATTGCTATTTCGATTTCGGCAAACCTTCAAGGAGCAGCCACCTTGGTAGGAGACACTACCTCAATTCTTTTAGGAAGCCATTTAAACATGACCTTCTTCGACTTTTTTTGGTATTTGGGAAAACCCTCTCTTTTCTTTGCCGTCGAAATTGCAGCTGTTGCCGCCACCGGAATTATCTATTTTATTTTCCGAAAAGCCGTCCAAAAGCCAGATAAGGTTGAACTTACCAAGGTAACGGATTATTTCCCTTCAATTTTACTTCTCGTAATGATAGTGCTTATGATTGGTGCCTCATTTTTGCCGGAAGACAAAAAGCCTCAAACAATAAACGGTTTAATTTGTACAGGCCTTATGATAGCAGGCATTATCTATAATATCATAAAAACAAAAAAACTTGATATTTTAAAAGTCGTCAAAAAAGAACTCAGCTTTGAAACTCTCTTTTTACTGATGGGCCTTTTTACTGTTATTGCAGCCGTTACAAGGGCAGGAGTTATACAGGCCATTGCCGACTGGTTTTTGACCCTCGGCTCAAATGTATTTTTAATTTACACAATAATAGTTTGGGGTTCGGTTTTAATTTCTGCATTTGTAGATAATATTCCATATGTTGCTGCCATGATACCTATTATACAAATACTTTCGGAAGGCCTTAATATAGCTTCGCCCATTTTGTTTTTCGGACTTCTTTCAGGTGCAACCCTCGGCGGGAACATTACGCCCATTGGGGCTTCTGCAAATATTACATCTCTCGGTATTTTAAGAAACGAAGGCCATCAGGTAAAAAACAGCGAATTTATGAAGATGAGCGTTCCTTACACCCTTACTGCAGTTGTAATAGGTTATATTCTTATTTGGCTTTGTTACGGCGTGTAATTGTATCTTTAATAAAAAGCTGGTATAATCAAGGCATAGCGAATTTGCTTAATTTTTCTGGAGGGAAATATGAAAAAAGGTTATGTCCAAGTTTATACCGGAGACGGTAAGGGAAAAACGACAGCAGCTTTCGGGCTTGCTCTTAGAGCCGTATGTGCCGGATACAAGGTTTATATCGGGCAATTTTTAAAGGGAATGAATTACAGCGAGTTAAAAGCCCCTGAGTACCTTCCCAATCTTACAATAGAGCAATACGGAGAAGCTCACTTTGTTCATAATGATCCTACGGAAAAGGATATTCAAAGAGCAAATGAAGGCTTGGATAAGATTGAAAAGATAATTATGTCGGGCGAGTACGATGTTGTAATTATGGAAGAAGTAAATGTTGCCCTTTTATATGGTCTTTTTGATATTGAACGCATCCTGCATATTATCAAAAATAAGCCCGAATCCGTAGAACTCGTCTTAACCGGCCGCTATGCAAATAAAAAAATAATTGAAGCGGCCGACCTTGTAACCGAAATGAAGATGATAAAGCACTATTTTAATGACGGTGTACAAGCAAGGCGTGGTATAGAATCTTAAAAAGCCGATGGAGATGGGGGGAATTGAACCCCCGTCCCGAAAAGGGAATCAGAAGCGTCTACAGGCTTATCGGTGCGAGGTGGTTGTAGGGATCCGGTAGCAGCACCGAAAGCGTCGAATCCTTAGTGTAAAAAAAGTCCCTTTTAACGTTTACACACCGCTAAAAAGCAAGCCCCGATTGGCGTCGGAATCATGCTCCGCTCGGAGCAGTGCAAAGCAGATTCCGCGATTATGCAGCTAAGGCGTAATCGAAACTGTCGTTATTTTCGGCAGTTATAGTGTTTGCCGAATCAGGAGATCGGCACTCCGCCTGCAGCTTAAGCCTCCGTCTTTCCGGTCGAAACCGGAACATCCCCAAGCTGTGAATAAATTACTATATTTATATTAAAAAGTCAAGAATACAGAAAACTAAAATCGAAAAATTATACTATAAAATTTTTTTTACTCCCTTTTGTAAGAGGGAGGCAAGTAAGACGGCTATTCCCGTCCATGCAAAGATAGAAGCGGTTTCTATCTGAATCTTAGCTGTTTGAAAAGCAGAGCCTATGCCGTATTTCGGCTGGCTTAAGACCTCTGCCATTATAACAACCTTCACGGCAAAGCCCGTACTTAAAATATAACCGTTCTTCAAAAAAGGTCTTATGCAGGGAAGGTATAAACTTTTTAATCTTTTACCGAAAGGAACATTAAAATCGTAAGACATTTCTATCAGACCTTTATCTATGTTTTTTACTCCGTCTACAATGTTTCTATACAGAAGAGGAAGAACAATCAAACTTGTTACAAAGATGGGCGTCATATTCGATTTAAACCAAATTAAGGCTAAAAGCAAAACGGATATTGTAGGGCTGGATTTTAAAATATTTTCGGGAACCGATAAAAAATCTTCAATGTTTTTATTTAAGCCGGAAGCTATGCCTAAAAGAAAGGCAATAAAGGAATCTATGGTCAATGTTATAAAAATCCTTATAAGGGTGCTTAAAATAAAAACATAAGTTTCCGGAGCTTTTATAATAACAAAAAGAGCTGATAATATTTCTTTTATAGGGGGGATAATAAGCGGAGCTTTTAAGCCTTGGGCAAATATTTCCCAAAGGATAAGGCAAAAAAAAGCCCCGCCTATTTTAAACTTATTTTGCTTTATAGTAGAAAGCATCATCAGGCAAACTTCCGCCTATAAATTTAGGATCGGCTTCAGCCAAAACCTTCAAATAAGCTTCTACAGCAGGTCTTGCTTTTCCGGCCTCAACAAAAACTATGTTCAGCTTAGGAATAGCCTTGGATAAAATGGGCGGAGGAGGCAATGCAGCAATTTTGGAAGCATACTCGGCAGCCTTTTGAGGGTTCTCCTTTACCCATTCGGAAGACTCTTTAGCCTTATCTAAAAAAGCACTTACATATTCGGGATGTTTTTGTAAAAATTCGGCGTTTACAATTAAAGAAGCTTGAGGATAAGACGCTCCTGAAAAAGCTTTTTTCCATTCTTCCTGAATATCAACAACAATCTTAGTATTGGGCTTTTTTGTCATGATCATGCTGAGAGAAGGTTCTGCAGCAAGGGCATACTTCGCTTTCCCGCTTATAAAAGCAGAGGGAATATCCCCGACAGCACTTAAATACTCAAAACTCACGTCCTTATCAGGATCAATACCGTTCTTCTTCAGCACTTCGCGGGCTGTCAAATCGGGGGTATTATTTCTTCCGAAAGAATAAATAGTTTTGCCCTTTAAGTCTGCTATCGAAGAAACAGGCTCCGAACTTATAAAATAAAGATTTCCCCAAACAATGGGAGCCAACAATTTTATATTTTTCTGTTTGGAATATAAGACCGATGCAAGATTGGTAGGCACGGCTATAATATCGGCCTCCCCAGATAAAACCCTCGCTTGTAAAAGCTCCGGACCTGAAACAACTTCATATTCCGTTTCAGAATTATCAAACTGTGTTTTTTCATACACAAGTTTTGAAAGAGCTGCAGCAGGAGCTCCTGCGGGTAATACAACCTTAACTTTAAAGCTGTCATTTACAGATTTTTCCTTGGTTCCGCCTGCAAATAGTAAGCTAAGGCCAACAAACAAGAAAAAGAAACTCGAATATATTTTTTTCATACTTTCCTCCAATGCCGATTTTCCGGCCGGATAAGAATACTACAAATAATCTTTTTAGGTCAAGAGACTAACCTGATTTAACTTACGCCCGCGATTTACCTAAAACATTTAAAGCGATTTTATCGTCAGGATTTATTTCTAAAACGGTTCTAAAAAAGGCTTCTGCTTCTTCTTGTTTTCCCTGTTTTAGAGCGAGGGTGCCAAGATTGGAAATAATTTTTATATTCTCGGAATCTAAACTCAGGGCATTTATAAGATGTTTTTCAGCTTCATCAAAAAGTTTTAACTCCATCAAACAAATTGCAAGCTCATTGTAAACATCGCAAAGAGGTGCTTTGTCTGAAATTTCGGAATTTTCTAAAAGTTCAATAGCTTTTAAAAAAGAAGATCGGGCATCTTCCCATCTGCTCATCCGTCTTAAAGCCCAGCCCAACAAAAACCAAGCATTCCAAACCTTAGGATTTTTTCGCAAAAAAAGCTTTATACTTTCGGCGGCTTTTTCTTCTTCGCCTAAATCAATATATTTATAGGCTTTTTGGAAAAGTTCATCGTCGAGGGCTTGTTCCGAAATAATTTTAAGCAACTCGGAAGCCTTAGCTTTTCGGAATTCGGCTGTTTCTGCACAGTCATTTTCTATTTCCAAATATGTTTTTAAAAGAGATTTGGCTTTTATATAGTTTTTCTGTTTTATAAAAAAATATGCAGCATTAAAAAAAACGCCCGGCAATGGAGGCTCAAAAAGTATAAGCTCTGAATAAAGCTCTTCGGCTCTTTTATTAAAGCTCAAAGCATCATCAAAAAGTTCTCTCATCTCACAGAATTGAGAACGTTCCTCCATCAAAAGAGCAAGGTTTAATTTGGTTATACCGTCATCCGGATTTAAACCTTCAAGAGAAAGTAAAATCTCTTCAGCCATATCAAAATCATTATTTTTGATTTTGATAATTGCAGCCTCAGTCATTTCTTTACGGATATCGGGACGGAGTAAATTAAATATTTTTCTGTAATACTGAATATTTGGATTTTCCCTGTCATAGGCAAAAACGGTAAGCATTCCGGCTAAAATCATTTCCGGCTTTATATTTTCGGCCTTAAAATCTTCTTTTTGGCCGGGTTCGGATAATTGAATAGGAAGAGGAATTGAAGACTCAAGATTTTCAAAAATCTTGCCGGCTTGTTCAGCCGATATTTTTACATATAAAAGCGAATCGATAGGATTTTGCATTTTATCTCCTAAATATGGTAATTTGAAATTTCAGCAGGTCATTGTTAAGAAATTTGTTCCGGAGCAGAATCAGCAGGGGGCGGCGTTAGAGGAGCCGTATTGGTACCGATTGGAGAAGAAACAGGCGCAAAGGATGAAGCAGGAGCCACATCTTCCAAGAAGTCATCACCAAAACCATCCGAAGCAGGTTTACGCACAACGGAAAAATACTTATTTAAGTACATCTTATACATCATTGGGATATTCTTCGGATAATATTGAACTGCAAGAGCAACCAAGTCTTTTCTACCTTCAACAGGTTCGGTTCTCACAGTTTTTCCCTTTATTCCAAAAACAGACTGCGGATCATCAAAAGCAAAGCGGAGAATTACTTCTTTATTTATTAAAAAGTTAGCAATACCGACAAGAAGAATTTTAGCGCCCGAAAAAGAAAGGTCCCTAATAAGACAGCGTCTGGGAACGGCATCAATATATACAACCGTTCCTTTTTCTACAAGACCTATTTTTCTGCTTATCTCGGGAGTGATAACAACTCGCTCATTTTGGCGTTTTTGTGAATTGATATTAGCTTCAAGTAAGATGCCTAATTTTTCTATTAAATCATCCGGAGCTCTCTGGGTATATTCGAAGGTTATTAAAACAAGATCTTGGTTTCCGGCTTCATAAGAAGAAATACCGACCAACTTAGCTGCAACAAAAAAAGAAAGAGAATCTTTTCCTTCAGTATCAAAAAAGGCAAATCTTATATTTACGGATGTTATGCCGCTCCTCAACCTGGCCAGAAAACCGCTTTTTTTGCCGCAAATTATTTTAGCCTTTGTCATAGAAGCCGAATTGATAATACATGGCCATTGTCCGCCGGAACAACGAACAAAAACCTGTTTAGGCTCAAAATTAAGGGTAGAAACGACTTCTTTTGAGAAAGTTACATCTATATTTTTATATAGATTATAATATCTGTTTAACTGCTGACTTGCTGCAAAGGCCATACTTATATGATAATAGTTATTTGTTAAAAGGTCAATAAGGCTAAAATAAAAAACCCGGGAACACTACGGCACAAAAAGAATTAATCTACCGCTGCTTCCTTCCGGATCTGACGGGGTTCGAAAAACCTTTTTTGCATAGGCCCCGGGACGGAGAGAGAGGGATTCGAACCCTCGGTACCATCTCTGGCACACACGACTTCCAATCGTGTACCTTCGACCACTCGGACATCTCTCCAAAAATAAGGAATGCGTTTACAGTACAATCTTTTCTCCGTCATAAAACGGAGAGAGGGGGATTCGAACCCCCGGTACCTTGCGGTACAACGGTTTTCGAGACCGCCCGATTCGACCGCTCTCGCATCTCTCCAAAAATAAAAAAGCCGGTTGAAATCTTCAGCCGGCTTTTAACGAGGCTAGGCGGGTTCGAACTGCCGACCTTCAGATCCGCAATCTGACGCTCTATCCAGCTGAGCTATAGCCTCAAAACTATTCGGAGTAGGGGGGATTCGAACCCCCGGTACCCGTAAGGGTACAACTCCTTAGCAGGGAGCCCGATTCGGCCGCTCTCGCACCACTCCAGAGTTTGTACAGTTACAAACATTATCGGAGCGAGAGGGATTCGAACCCCCGGTACCTCTCAGCACAACGGTTTTCAAGACCGCCGCCTTCAACCGCTCGGCCATCGCTCCAAAATGTAGGGTATATATTAACCTAAAAATATGGTTTTTGTCAATAGGTAAAATTTTGTTTTATTCTTGAAAGTTTATGCGATTGTTTTAATATGACAATAAATATACCTATACTGCTAGACCTCTGATATTCGAGGAAAATTTATCTTAAATTAAAAAAAATATTAAGTTTTTTAGATTATATTCCCTTGTGAATCGACACATAATAATTTATAAAATTTAGAAGGCCGTCCCCTATTTGGATTTATCTTATGTGAATATTCTCTTACATATGAGTTATCTTGTAATTCGTTTAAGATTCTATTCGAAGATCTGATTGTAACATTCAGTATTTGCGATAAAATTTTTGCAGTTATTACATTATCACCGGTCTTTTTTATATATGATATTATCTTGTATAGATAGATTTTATCGATTTCCATTTTTTCTGCAAGATTATCTATGCAAGGGTTCGCATTATAAACTGTACACTGTCTATCACCAGTTAATGGTCCCGTTATACATTGGTTTTCGGAAATAAAAAAACTACAATTTCCTCCATATTTTTTAGCTAAATCAAAAGAATTGATAGAATTACGCTTTGACTGGCTTATAGTCTTCCCGCTCCCATAACCTATGGTAATACTAATATTTTCCATTTTTAAAAAGTTTTGCAAATTACAGCTCGTCATATCATGTATAAAACAAGGTAAATCTTCGATAGTTGTAAAAAGATAAAAACCCGTCTCCTTTTTTTGTAAAATAATTTCAGGGTTGCGGTCTTTTATAAACAGGTATAAATTTTTTTGTAATGTTAATTGAATAATATCATTTTCGAGACATCCCGCCTTATTTAACGAAATTGAATCTGCATATATATAAGCCGAAAAAATTTTATTGTTTATTACTTTTTTTATTTGAATTTCATCTATAATTTCTTTAAAAAAATCCAGTAAATATGTTTTCGACGGGTAAATAAAATGATATTTTATTTGCTCATTTTTAAAATCACTCAAGAGCATCCCGAATTTTGTAATTGATAAATCTATCTTTTTTTCCCGCCATAATCGTTTATGATTTTCAAAAACAGTCGATATAATTTTTTCGGGAGTTCCTACATCCCACGGAAACATATATGGCCTTTTATTTTCAGGAAAAATCGACTTCAATCCCAGATCTCCGTTTTTCGTTTCAATATCTATATATACTCTTTCAGGTTTTAACTTTTTATTTAAAACAAAAATTTTTAATAATTCTTTGTATATATTTGCGATATCATCCGTTATAGTATAGCATGGCTTATTACATTCTTTTATTTTATCTTCAATGTAGTTATATAGCATAATACCGCTAAATACAAAAGCATCGACTTTATCATAATTTTGTTGAAAATATGTGATTATATCAAGGTTATTTTTTACAACCAAAAATAATAAGTTACAGTCCTTAGATATATCTTTTTCAATTTTTTTTAAATATATTTCATATCCTTCGCTTATAATCAAACCTATAGTTATTTTCGTATTTGTACAGTTCATTTATCAAGTCCTATTTTCTTTACAACACAAGTCTTGTTATAACACAGTATATAAAAATATACAAGTATTTTATGTAATTTATAATAAAATTTTGTTGACAGAACAGATGATTTCTATTAAAATATTAAAAGACATTAAAAGACATAACTTTTATTATGAGGAGGAAAGATATGGATTATTTAAAAAGAGCAAGGGAATTATCCGAACAACTTATTAAGGACAGAAGGCATATCCATTCCCATGCCGAAACAGGAATGAATTTACCCTATACTACCGAGTATGTGTTTAACAGACTTTCGGAAATGGGGTACAGCCCGACTAAACCGAAAAAAGGAGGTATCGTCGCACTTGTCGGCAGTCCCAAAGGGAAAACAATCCTTTTACGAGCAGATATGGATGCTCTTCCAATGACGGAAGAAAATGATCTGGATTTTAAAAGCATTAATACAAATTCAGCTCATACATGCGGACATGATATGCACAGTGCCATGCTTTTGACCGCAGCGAAAATGCTTAAAGAAAATGAAAAAAATTTAGCCGGAACAGTAAAATTAATGTTTCAACCGGGAGAAGAGGTTTTTGCAGGAGCAAGGGCAATGATTGAAGACGGCCTTTTAGAAAATCCTAAGGTTGATGCAGCTCTTGCATACCATGTAGGTGCAGGAAATATGCCCATAGGTATTCATTTATACAATAATAAAGAGGCATTATTGTATTCCAATACAGGATTTAAAATTAAAATCACAGGAAAAGGAGGCCACGGAGCATACCCTCATTTTTCCGTTGACCCTATTAATATTGCTGTACACACTTACTTAGCATTACAGGAATTAATAGCACGGGAAGCCGATCCTGCGGCAAAATGTGTACTGACAATAGGAAAATTCAATTCAGGGCAGGCAAATAATGCCATACCTGAAACAGCTGAGCTTGAAGGGACCCTTAGAACAGTCAGCACCGAGTTAAAGAATCAATTAACAACTCGGTTAAAAGAACTCAGTGCTGATATAGCAAAAGCATACAGAGGCCGTGCCGAGGTAGAAATTACATCGGATGTACCGCCTCTTTTATGTAATACGGCATTTACCGATGAAATTTTAAAATATATGAAGCAGGTTAATGTTCCTAACCAAAATGCAATCGGCGGTATACAAGCGAGTGCTTCTGAAGATTTTGCATTAATATTAGAGAAAGTACCAGGTACATATATGTTTTTATCTGCCGGTTTTACAGATAGGCAAACATATCAAGCCCATAATCCCAAAGTTATATTTAATGAAGATGTCCTTCCGATAGGAGCCGCTTATCTTGCGCATTGCGCAACAGAATGGTTAAAAAATAATTAAATAGGAGTAAATTTTATGAATAACAATACTATATACGAAGTTGCCATCCCCCTTCAGCGAAATAAAAAAATTGCTGTTATATTGGGCTCAATTTTCTTGATGTTTTCGGTTGCAGGTTTTGGTTTAAGTCTGGCTTTACTGCAGGGGCGAATTTTAGAAAGTATGAATGCAATGAATTACTTTTCTACATTGACTATATTTGCATCTTTAGGCTTGACAATACTTACGCCCATAGGAGGAAAACTCGGAGATCTTTACGGACGAAGAAATATTATAATAATATCGGGTTTAATAGCCGTATTATGCGGTGTAGGTATGGCTTTAACAAACAATGCTTTTATCTTTATGACATTAAGATTATTACTGGGAGTCGCTCAGGGAACATTTATCTCCGCACCATATATATTGATGGGTGAAATTAATGAAAAAAAGGATATTCCAAAAAGTATGGGTTATTTATCAAGTGCTATAGCGGTAGGGGGTTTTGGGAGCAGTATCATTGCAGGATTCTTAAGCGATAGAGGCTTGTTAAAAGCAGCGATTTTATTTCCTTCTATACCTTTATTAGCTGGAATTATTTTAATAGCTTTAAATCTTCCCAATAGAAAGAAAGGCAAAAAATCATCTATAGATATTTTAGGTATATTGTTTTTGGCTCTCTTTTTAAGTTCCTTACTGTTATCTTTAAATTACGGACCGAAAATAGGCTGGAACAATATAATCATTATTACGGCTTTACTATCTTCAATTGTATTTTTATTCCTTTTAATCAAAACGGAAAAAAAATCACTTGAACCGATAATACCATTACATTTATTCCTAAATAAAAAGTATTCGGTTTTATTGATTGTCGGTATTATATGTTATTTCTATCAAAATCAAATGAATGTATATGCTCCTTTGGCGATTCAAAATATACTTAATAAATCGGCAACGGTTTCCGGAGCTTTACAACTGCCCAGAACAATTATTACAATGATTTTACCGATTATTTTCGGAACATGGCTCGGCAAAAGAAAAGATAAATATTGGCTTGCCATTACATTTGCCGCAGGCATACCTTTTATAGCTTTTCTTTCATTAAGTTTTACAAATTCAGCCTCTCCGGTTTTGTTGTTCTATATCGCAATTTCTCTTACCGGTATTGCAGAAAGTTTTAGATCTGTATCAATAACGCCGGCAGCACAGGCAACATTGCAGCCGCAAGAACTTGGTATCGGAACATCATTAATTACTTTCATGAATTCCATTTCTTCCCTTGTTGCGGCTACTGCAACAGGAATAATATTTGACTCAAATAAAAATAATATGGGTACAGCTATAAATAAGATATTTACGCTTACTGCAGCCGTATCTTTGTTGGGAGTGCTCATAGCCGCTTTTATAGTAAGAAAGCAAGATAAAAAAGATACGGCAAAAGCTTCTTCCAATTAAAAAATTATAAAACATAATAACTTTTTACTCTGTAAATCTTTCGATTTACAGAGTATATTTTCAAAAAGCATTTGATTCTTGTGGAGTTACCCTAGTAAAATAAATATACTATATAGAACTTCTTTTTAAACTACATATTACTAGCTATCTATATAATTAAAACATAAATGTTTCACGTGAAACATTTTGCATTCTTGTATCACATAAGGTTTTATGATAAGATATTACCGGAGCATTGTATGAATACAGTATCAATAGAAAAAGCAGCGAAACTTTGTATTGAGCATAATATTATTTCAGGTTTTTTTTCAAAGCCGGTAAAAAAAGATTCACATATTCAAAAAATAAAATTAAGAAAAATAATGTTAAAAAATCAAGAACAATATCAATTAGAAATCTTTGAAGCCGCAAAGGTTTTTCATAAAAATCTTTTACCTCAAAATCTTCAAAAAGAACTTGAAGATCTTTTTTTTGAATTTAAGATTGCAGAATTTAACGCTTCAAATAATCAACTTATTTTTTTGCAAAATAATAAAGGGGTTATTCATTTTAAGACAAAACCGATAAAAAAAGAAAAACTTTTAAGTAAAGGGAATGCATCGATAAACGAAAGTTTTGAACACAATAAGCAAAAAGAATATATTTTAAGCACTTCCGAAATGCCGCTCTTTTTAAAAAAACTTAACTTTTTTACCGATGACGGAAAGATTATTCAAAGCAAATACCATAAATTCCGGCAGATAAATAAATATCTGGAATTTATAAAATCCGTTTTACCTGAACTAAAAGATATTTTAAAAGAAAAGGAAGAGCTGCAGATTGTTGATTTCGGCTGCGGAAAGGCCTATTTAAGCTTTGCCCTTTATTATTATTTAACTGAAATCGAAAAATTACCCGTTAAGATATGCGGCTTGGATCTAAAAGAAGATGTAATAGATTTTTGTAATCAATTAAGCCGGGAATGCCGTTTTGATAATTTAGTCTTTAAAGTCGGAGATATAGGCCGATTTAAGTTTAATACACCGCCGGATATGGTGATAAGCCTCCATGCCTGCGATACGGCAACGGATTTAGCTATAGCCAAGGCTGTCAAAAGCAATACAAAAATAATATTCGCAGTTCCCTGCTGCCAGCATGAGCTTAACACTCAAATTCGTAAAAATAAGGAGAAGATAATAAAGTCGCTATCCCCGATACTTGATTACGGCATTATTACCGAAAAATTTGCATCCTTGCTTACAGATACGATTAGAGGAAAATTACTGGAATCGGAAGGGTATAAGGTAAGCGTTGAAGAGTTTATCGAAACGGAACATACGCCTAAAAATATTTTAATCAAGGCGATAAAACTTGATGATGAGGCAAAAAGTAAAACGGTACTTATTGAAAAAGCCAAAGAAGAATTTAAAGAGATAAAAAAAGCTTTTTTAATTGAAGCTTGTCTAGAAAAACTTTTAAATGAAAACTAAGACTGAGGTATTTATGGTATACAAAAATTTTGATAGTCCGATTGGAAAGATACTAATTATTGCAGATAATTCAGGTCTAAAAGAGTTAAGATTTATAAAAAAAGATTCCATTACAAATCTACCTGAACAAACTCAAGATAATTTTACAAAGGCCGTAAAAATATGCCAACAAGCCAAAGAAGAATTACAAAAATACTTTGAAGGAAGTTTAAAACAGTTTACGGTACAGCTTTCTCCTGAAGGTACGGATTTTCAAAAGTCCGTGTGGAAAGAGCTTTGTAAAATTCCCTATGGAAAAACTCTATCCTATAAACAAATAGCAGCAAATATAAATAATCCCAAATCTTGCCGAGCCGTAGGAAATGCTAATGGAAAAAATCCTATCCCAATTATAATTCCATGTCACAGAGTAATTTGCACAGGCGGAAAATTAGGCGGTTTTTCTGCAGGTTTGGATCGCAAAAGATTTCTTCTGAGTCTTGAGCAAAAAGAGTGTCAAATCGAGTTAATTCCTCTTGTGGATAACTTGTGATAAACTTAGGTTAAAATTTAGCATCAAAGCAATGTTTCACGTGAAACATTTTTAGTTGCGGCATAAGCAAAAATAAGCATAAAATAGCCTTTTTGGTGGACTTTTTAGAGTTTTATCACCTTTTTTCTTCCTTTTTCAAAAAAGAGATATTGATATAAAAATATTTTATAAAATATTCTAATTTTTGCCTGTGGATAACTTGTTTATTAAATTTGAATAACTGTGAATATATTTCTTTTTATTTATTTTTTTAATATGGATTTTTTTAGAGCTTTTAAAGCTTTTACTAATTCGGGCGGAAGATGTTTATCGGGTTCATCAGTTGTTTTTGGATTATCTTCTTCAATATCTATAGATAAGTTCTGATTAAGATTTTCAGATACATCAGAATTTCTCTTTAGTTCAAATTCGGAGTCAACAAAAATCGAAATATTTTTTACATCTAATGCCGGATAAAATTTGTTAAAATTATATATGATTTTTTTCTTCCGTATTAAAAGCTGCTGACTCCAGCCTGTATGCTCGGTTTTTATGATTGCCGTTTCATTTTTTATATCATAAAGCTCGCAATATGCAGCCAATTTTTTATCGCCTATGACTTTTTCCCATCCTTCAAAAACGGATAGGGCTTGCTCGTTATTAAGGTTCGAGGAAATTTCAGCCATTTCATTAAACTTTTGAGAAAAATTATCTACTATTTCTTTTGATGTTTTAAAAAGTTTCATATTTTTTATTCATAAAGATTTTAACTTAATACAATTTGCCCCAAGGCTTTTTCAAGTAAAATAATGATTTGCTGTGCAATAGTTCTATTTTCATTTTTTGCGGCATAAGTAATTTTTCTATAAATATCTTCAGGACATTCTCTTACTTGCAATAGCGGCATATCGCACCTCCTTGCATACACTATACATCATTTTATATGATTAAACAATGGAGAAAGGCCGGCTTTAAGTTTATTAATTTCTTTTAAGCCTGTAAAATAATTATCTTTTATCCGCACCATTCTTAAAAGAGAGCTCTGCATCTTTGAATTTACATTTATTCTTGTACTTATGTAAAATTCGGCTTCCGGCTTTTTTTCTTTGAAAAGCACAAGTTGGGATTCAAGTTTATTATAGTATTTTTTATAATCGAATCCGAGCTCTTCAAATACTCCATCAGTCAACAAAGAAGGACCGCAAATCCTGTTTTTCATGCTGTTTACATAGGCACTTCTTATTAAGAAGGCAAGGGTATAGCTTTCACTGTCGGAAAGACAAAAGTCCATTCCCTTCCTTGTTCCGCCTTTTAAGTGATTGTTTTTAGTTTTATGCACATAGAGCTTCCCGAAATTGTTTTTTTGCTTCTCATTGCGATGCACACAATCATCTTCAAAGCAAGCTTCTTTAAAAAAATACGCTTCTATTTCGATGGGATCAATTGTAACAAAGCCCTTATTTCCTTGTATTTTAAATACATAACCCGATAAAAGGGTGTACATTATATCTTGTAGGATAAGAACTATTTTTTTATGTGATGTTTCTTTTAAGAGATTATCTATTTTTGTTTTTAGGTCTGAAAAGGTTTGCTGCATTAGTTCTCCTTTTTTGCTTTTAACAATGCAATAGTAAGATCATCATCTACAACAACCCTCTCATTGTATTTTACATTTATGTTTTTATAAATTAATCCGTTTCCATCAGGGACATATCCTCTTTTTATATACAGTTGATGAGCTTTTCCATAATCATTTGTTAAACCAACTTGAAGACCGCATAAATTACTCTTATAAAATATTCGTCTTTCCGCTTCTTCCATTAATGCCGTAGCAATTCCCTTTCTTTGGTACTTTTTTAAGACATTCAAATCTTTTATTTCAGGAATATCATTTTTATAAAAGAATGTGTATTCTGACTTCCATTGAATTATACAATATCCTGCAAATTTATTATTATCTTTAGCCAATAGAACATCAATTAAACCATTGTTTTGATCATCCATGTATTGGATATATTGCTCAATTGGTTTTTGCCATTGTTGTTCTTCAAAGCTTTTTGAAATTTCATAACAGTCATTTGCTATTATTTTAGAAATGTTAATAATTCTTGTATCACTCATTCTTTATATATCTGTTTTAAGTGGTTACTTTTTTTGGTATTTACTACTAAAAAGGGCATTTAATTTAACTGCTAAAATATTTGCTTGTTCATTAAATACTTCATTTTTTGCTTGTTCAATAATTTTATCGTTAAAAAACTTATTTTTTTTCATTATCTTTGTTACAAGTCTATCAGAAGCAATTACTGCAGTCGTTTGGTTATCTATTAATGAAAATTCAACATCAGATTTAAATTCTATCTCTCCTTTTATAAATTGGGTGAATGACATCTCTGTTCTTGATTCTGAATAAAAGACTAAAGTATATTCACAAAGTGAGCGAATTCCAATTTGCTGAATATCATCAAAAGTTAATTTATTTGGTATCATTATTGATGGTACAGAAACAAATTTTTCTACTCCGTTTATTAAATTACTTTTTTTCATTATTTCAATAGAAAAATCTGCAGAATATGGACTTTGCTTATCTATAAATAAAATCGCTATAGAAACAATTTTATTTGGAGGAAATTTCGTTTCAAGGATTGTTGCTATCATTTCTTTTGAAAAAGCAGAATTACTCGTAACGATTTGTGTTTGGTTAAAGGAGCTTTCTCTTGTTCGAAAACTATCATAACCGGAGGTTGTACAGCTTGAAAGCATCATAATTAAGAGTGTTAAAAAAATAACTTTACGAATAGCCATTTTATTCCCCTTCTCAGTAATATTTTTATATAATAATATCGCTTTTTGCACAAAAATACAAGGTTTTGAAACAATAATATTATATATAAAGACTATTGTTTATATCTGCAGAAGCAAAGTCTATAAGATTTTTTTCTATCCGTAAATTAATTTACGATCGCCAATGTTTATTGGAATTATTGTTTCATTTTCAATCTGAAAATCAATTGCTATCCTATATTGCATGTTTATAGAAGTTGTCAGCGTTGGAGCGAGTGTTAGGTTTTATTTATATTACATAATTCATCATTTATTTTTATTATATAAATTACAAGTATTTTTATAAACGTCAAATAATGATTATAATATATATTACTACTCTTATCTACCTGAGGTTGTGTACCATGCACATATCTATTTCGTAAATCAAGTGAATTCCCATATTTAGACCTATTAAGATAGTAATTTAAATAATCCTGTTCACTTTGAGAAAACAAAGTTCCTTCAAAATAAAGGTAATCAGCAGCAATTAGTTCATCAACTTTTCGTTGTAAGAGAGTAGGGATATTTAAGTAATTAATTGTTTCATAATAATATAGTTCGTAAATAATTTTAATAAAAGAAATATCTTTCAAAACTAATTCATTATTACTGTTTTCTGCGAGAATTTGTTTCTCAAGCAGCCAGTCTATCTTATTCTGTAAATAATCGTTATAATCAGAACGACGCACTATGCGTTTACGGATTAAATCGAAAAAACATTTATAAGTTACCGTGTCATTTTCAATATAACTAAGCATACACTGATCTGAAAACAGAAGATAGCATACTTGATTGAATTCCTTACTTTTAGGGTATACGTACTTCTTCTTAAAAAAACTTTTACAACTAGAGAAAGATAAGGCATTTGTGGAGATTTCTAACAAATCTTTGTCGATATATCCATTTTCAACCAATAGATTGAACTTTTTCAATAATCCTTCAAGTTCCGGAACTATTGTTCTGCATTTTTCAAAATATGTCGTACCATATGTTGGTAAGATAATAGAATAATTATCTACTTGAAAATATTCAGGAAGGTAATCTGTAAAAAACCATGACAGAACATTTTCAATATTTATATTAAATGATTTAAGTAAATGTATGTACGTATGTAATTGTATATCGGCTATGTATTCTTTTTGGTGAAAAAACATATTAACATTATAGTTGTTTCTACCCTTTACGCCAAAAAATTTTTCTGTTATTCCAGCTTCACTATCTTTACTTGTGAGAGTTATTCGCATTTGCTCATCTGCATATTCAAATAAGTATATAAAGTTGTTCAATAGTGTATTAAAGTCTAAATTATCTTTTACCCAA
This sequence comes from Treponema sp. B152, assembly GCF_024181665.1. Taxonomy (NCBI): domain Bacteria; kingdom Pseudomonadati; phylum Spirochaetota; class Spirochaetia; order Treponematales; family Treponemataceae; genus Treponema; species Treponema sp. B152. The sequence continues at coordinate 2,470,825 of NZ_CP058668.1, read as the reverse complement.
TTATAACTATATACTAAATGAGTTACTCCGTTTTCATGTGTAACAAGAGATTCTACACAAGTATCTCTTGAGTATTCAATACTAATACCAGTAGTAAACTTATAACTATTTTTGAATAATAAATTACATTCTTTATCAAACCTCTTTGATGCAAGTAATTTCGTTTTATCCGAAATTCTTAATCCTTTACGGTTTATTATTGTAGTGATTAATTCAAGATAATTAACATTGGGATTATCACTTTCAATATAGCCTTTTAATAATTCTTCCTTATCGTTTTCTGTTATAGATGCTGGTAAATACAGATGTTCTGTATTTACAAAGGCATCTGCTTCATAGATATCTAAAATTATGGTTGCATTACTAGGATCATTTTTAAAATATACTCCTAAACATGTATCAAATTGTTTCACGATTTTTTCATGTTGTAATATCAAGTTTATATGAGGTTTTTCCATATTAAGAAATGCATAAAATTCTTCATTACTGAAGTTTTTATATATATTGTATTGAGTAATAAATTCCCAAAACTCAGAATAATATTCTTTTTCAACTGATAGATATAATGTACTAAGAGATTTCGTTTTAATTGATAACAAAAAGGATTTTATCATTTTTTTTATATCATTTTCAACTCCTATTTTCCAATCAACTATAAGTCCTGCATCAATGTATTTCAAAATAGAGTATAACTCTAAAACATCATTCAGATTTTTTAAATCGGATGAAAAGTCGATTTTCTTTAATATAGATTTAGCAAGGTGTATATTATACGAAGTCGCGAGATCAGAAGGGCTGTAATATTTTATTCTACATCTTTCCAAGACTAAAAACCTCCGCCCGAAAAGATCCTAACAGAGTTTCAAACTGCAATACAGCTTGTCCGCAATGTCGGCTTTAAAAACGGTGTTATGCTTTTTTAATATAACTATTTAGACATAACGATTTTATTTAAATTATTTTTTAATGTATCAAAACTAATATTATTCATAATGTCATCAGATAATCTATTTATAAATACATCTTCTGAGATATGTCTATTTTCCAAATCTTTTCTTAATTTAAAATATAATTTTTTATCTGGCTGAGAAACATCCTCCTTATATTTTTCATAAAATTCAGAAATTAACGTATCTAAACTATTAACATTAAAATACTTATCATTAATTATTTTCTTTATTTTTATATCAGGATTTTTTATAATAACATCATACAGAAATTTTTCAACGCTTTGGATTGGTAAAAATAGTTTTTTCAAATCCTTATACTCGCTTGGTACATGGTCTCTTATATCTCCATCAAGAATACTAATTATTTGTTTGCCAACACCAAGTACATTATTTGATAATAAATCTTTTTGTAATCTTAAGACATTCTCCCATCCTCCAACTGGAGTTACATGAATAAGTTTACTTGAGCAAAGGTTTTCAGAAGCAAATAATTTATCTATAATAATCTTTGCTAATTGGTCTTCCACTAAAAAAAGAAAATCATAACCATCATGACGATATACATCGCGTATAATATAACTTGGAAATCCAGGATTTACAACATTTATAATACCATTTTCATTTTCAACTTTATAAATATTATTTGGCTTTATTTTTTGTATAACTTCAGGAGAATGTGATGTCAAAATGACCATAAGATTATTATATTCATTAACAAGCTGATTTAATAAATCTATAAATCTACTAACAGCAATTGGATGAAGAGCAAGTTCAATTTCATCGACTAAAATCAAAACTATTTTATCTGTAGGCAGAGATTTTCTAATTATAGCATTATAAATAAAGTGTAAAAGAGAAACAAGTAAACACTCTCCAGAACTCATTCTATATTGACTTATTAAATGTTTATCAATCTCATTAAAGTAAGGCGTATTATTAAGTTTATATCTTTCTGTAATATATTTATTTTTAATTCTTTTAAGTTTTGGATATTTATTAGGTACTCCATGTAAAATAAAACTTAATTTTTCTTTTACATAGTCATCAGCATCAACAATATTGTTGATATCAAGTCTGCCTTCTTTTAATATTTGGTCAATTTTTTTAGAATTATCAAATCTTGTCCCGTAAAAAAGACTTCCCTCATACATACCATTTAAAGCATTATTTATTTTATTCAATCTCCAACCATTTTTCGCACACCATTTATCTTTCTGTCCATCAATATCAGTCTCTACAATAGAATCTTGATTATAATCATCATTTTTTAATCCCTTAAAATTCTTTTTCAACAGTGCTTGTGATAAAGTAAGTAAAAGCGTACTTTTTCCACATGCATTATTACCGACAATTAAATTTAAACTGTTTTGTAAAGGAAATTCAAAATACCCTTCTTTAATGTTTTTAATATTTTTAATACTTATTTTCAGTGAATCCATAATTTTCTCTTCATAGTTTATTAAACTACCACAACCCTATCGTGTAAGCATAATATCATTTCAACTCTTCCTCACTATACCATAAAAATCAATTTGGTTCAATATAAAATGATAAAAATTTATAAATTAAACTTTTTTACTATATTAATAATAACAAAAATACTACTCCCTCTACACACTAAACCTACCATCTTCAACGAAAAATATTTTGGTGGTTTCTTTTTGGTAGTTTTTGTAGGGTTCGCCGGGGAGGAAGGTGCAGAAGAGTTGTTCGTAGGGGGGGAGGAGTTCCATGAACTTTTGGCGTTTTTCGGGGTCGAGTTCTAAAAGAATATCGTCCATCAAAAAAATGGGTTTTCGGCCGGTTTTTTCGGAATAGATTTTAGCTTGAATCATTCTTAAAACAAGGGAGATAAGCCGCCTTTGGCCGTTTGAGGCTCTTTCGGTAAAGGGCTTTTTATCTTTTATAAAATGAATGCGGTCACGGTGGGGGCCTATAGAACTTGTCCTATCAATCAAATCGTTTTGGCGTTTTTCTGCAAGCAAGATAAGCAAATCTTCTTCACTTTCTACCTTAATCGAAGGGCGGTAAACCATTTCTACACCGGAAACGCCGCTTATTTCCTCATAAATTAAAGAAAAATGCTTTGCATACTCTTCTACAATATTTTTTCTTTCGTTTGTGATTAAAAGAGCAAGGGAAGCAAAAATTTCATCTATAGAATCTAAAAGAGAAGCTTTTTTTTGTTCTAAAATTATATTTCTTGATTTTAAGGCCTTTGAATATTTTACTAAGGCTTCTATAAAGTCGGAATTACACAGCGAAACCGATTGATCTATAAAAAACCTCTTTCTTGAAGGAGTTCCGACTGCAAATTCTATATCATCCCCATGAAACAAAATACATGGAATAGTGCTTATCAATTCCTTAGAATTTTTAATTTTTTTAAAATTCTTTTGAATGTCTTTTTTTTTATCTTGAATTATTATCGAAATAGTATGACTTATATTATCGCTTTCTTTATAAAGAGCTCTTATACTGAATTCTTTTTCATCTTTTGTACATATCTGAGCTAAAGAACGGGTTCTAAATGAAGTTCCATAGGAAGAAACATAGAGAGCTTCTAAAAAATTAGTTTTCCCCTGTCCGTTTTTTCCTACTAAAAAAACTTCAGGGGAAGAAATATCTACTGTGGCATTTTCCAGATTTCTAAAATTATAGAAAGAAGCGGAAAGAAAGGGCACTTATAACCTTACTCCGTCTGCATAGGCATTATTATATGGAAAAAGTCTTCTTCAGGTTCAGGTTTTAAAGTTATAGCTTTCATAGCTTCGGTAAATTCTACCTTTATTCTGTCTGAAGTGATGGTCTTTAAAGGATCTTCTATGTAAACATAGTTTAAGGCCAGCATAACTTCTTGACCGTCATATTTACAAGGAATTTCTTCGCGTGCACTTCCTATTTCATTTTCTTGAGAAGAAATAATAAGAGAGCCGGGAAGAATGTTTAAAAATATTCTTCTTGTTTTTAATTCTACTAAAAGAGAAACTCGTTTTAAAGCTTCTATAAATTCAGTTCTTGAAACTTCAAAAGAAAGGTTCTGATTTTCAGGGATTACTCTTTCATAATTGGGGAATTGACCGTCAATCAAAACAGAAGAGAATTTATAAGAATTAAAATTAAAGAATATGTTTTTTTCACCGATTCCTACTTCTATATTTCCTTCATCAGATGCTCTTTTGTTGATGATGTTCAAAATTTTAGGAGGAACAATTACTCCTTTAAACTCGGGAATAGGTATTCCGAAATTTTTCTTAATATGAGCAAGACGTCTTCCGTCAGTTGCAACAAAATATAAGGTATCTTCTTTATTTTCGATATAAACACCGTTCATAAAATAGCGTGTTTCATCATCTGAAACCGAAAAGATAGTTTGATGAATCATTTCTTTAAATTCTTTTGTAGGAATATTAAAGAAGTTTACATTTGTGGGTTCCGTAAATGCAGGGAAGTCGTTTTCAGGTATTGTCTTAAGTTGGAATTTTGCTTTTTTTACTACCGATTTTATCGTGAGTTTTTGGTCTTTTTGTTCTATTTCTACTTCACCAGAAGGCAGAGATGAAAGAATACCTGCGAATTTATCGCAAAAAACAGTTGTTGAGCCTTCTTCTATTATGTTTACAGGTATTTTTGTTTCAAAGCTGACTTTTATATCGGTAGCCTTTATTGTAAGGCTTCCGTCTTTAACCGATAACAATACATTTGAAAGAATCGTTAAAGCCGTTTTTGTAGCGATAATTTCCTGAGCGATGGATATTTCTTTTAAAAGAGTGTCTCTGTCAAAACTTATTTTCATTTTTTTCTCCTTATATCTTTTATAATAATTAGTAGTTATAGTAGTAAGCCATGTGAATTTGTTGATAAGTTACTTAATTCTATATTGAATATGGAATTAAAATATTTATAAGTCCGTAAAATTATAAACACCTTATTACTGGTTATACAGCAATAAAAAAGTTATCCACAAAACTTGGTTATATATTAACATATATTCTAAAAAAAATACAGAGGTTATACAGTCAAAATATGGTGTTTTATTTTGACTTTTATGTTATAATCTATAATTATGGAAAATACAAGTACTTTAATAGAAATAATAAATGCCGATATTACAAAATTAAAAGTAGATGCTATCGTAAACGCTGCAAATACTACTCTTTTAGGCGGAAGCGGTGTTGACGGGGCTATTCATGCCGCTGCAGGCCCTGAATTATTGGAAGAATGTAGAACCTTAAAGGGCTGTAAAACAGGGGAAGCTAAGATAACGGGAGCCTATAAACTTCCTTCAAAATATGTGATTCATACTCCCGGCCCTGTTTATAAGAACGGAAAAAACGGAGAGGCGGAACTTTTAGCGAATTCTTATAGGTCTTGTTTGAATTTAGCTTTTGAATACGGCTGTAAATCCATCGCTTTTCCCTGTATAAGTACCGGAGTTTACGGTTATCCTAAAGAAGAGGCTGCAAAAATAGCCTTAAATGAGATTTCCTTATTTTTAAAAGAACATAAGTATTGTATGAAGGTTTTTATCGTCTGCTTTGGAAAAGAAAATGAGGAGATTTATAAAAAATTAATGGAAAAAAATTATACTACATAAAAAGTTCGACGTATTTATTAAAAACAAATATTCTATTTCGTGAATATCCTGTACGTTCTTTGAGTATATTCAGTCCGATAAAGGCATCTATTAAGCTATTGGCTGTTTTGGCTGTAATTTTCATTTCTTTTTGGAGGGCAGTACTTGTAATAACGGGACTATGAAAAAGGAAATATAAAAATTCGTTTGCCGTTTTGGTACGTTTACCAAGAGAAAGCAGCTTGTTTTTTTCCAAATCGGTTTTTAGCTCAATTATTTTCTTTAAGGTTTGTGCCGAATTTTCGGCAGTTTGACTTACTCCCTCTAAAAAATACTTTATCCATTGAGACATATCATTTTTTGTCCGCACAAAGGTGAGGTTATCATAATAAAGGGTTTTATTTTTTTCAAAAAAATCGGAAAGATATAAAAGAGGTTTTTGTAAGACCTTACTGTGTACCAAATAAAGACTTATCAAAAGTCTGCCGATTCGTCCATTTCCGTCTAAAAATGAATGTATTGTTTCAAATTGGTAGTGGGCTATTGCAATACGTATTAAGTGCGGAATGTTGATATTGGTATTATTTAAAAAAAGCTCCAAGTCCGATAAAAGCTCGGGAAGTTCTTCATGTGCAGGAGGAATAAAAACTGCATCCGAAAGAGTTGTCCCGCCTATCCAATTTTGAGAAATCCGGAATTCTCCCGGACTTTTATGTTCTCCTCTTCCGGTTGAAAGCAATATTTTATGAGTATTTTTAATCAGACGATTTGAAAGGGGTAAATTTTCAAGCTCCTGTATTGCGTTATTCATGGCTTTTACATAATTATGAACTTCCTGCCAATCGTTTCTTTTTTCGGGGTCTAAATTGTCTTGTTCATTTAATGCTTCTTCAATATTTGTTCGAGTTCCTTCAATACGGTTTGATATAACGGCTTCTTTAAAAATATGCATTATGATAAACATATCTGCATCAGGAACCAGAGATGAAAAAGAATTTAAGGCTCCTAAATGAAAAGAAGCTTTTTCTAAAAGAGTGTTAATAGAGGTATCTTCCCATGAAAAATCATGATTTATCTTTTCAGGCATAAAATATTGATATTTATATCCTTGTTTTAAGCTGCCGGATTTAAAGTCTTTTATATCCATTTTTTCTCCCAATGGATTTATTTTAACATAAATTTAGCAAAATAGCAAGTTATAATTTACTTTAAAGGCTTAAAGTAAATTATGAGAATTTATAATTTACTTTAACGACGATTCTTGGTGTATTTTCGTGCTTGACAATATAATTTCTTTATTTATAATGTACTCAATTTAGGTAAATTTAAATGACTCCTAAGACTTTAAACTTTAAAAATAATTTTTTTTCGATATTGCCTTTTAGACAGCTTTCGGTCTTGTTCTTTTTGGCCCTTGTGTCGGCCTTGGCTCCCTTTGTGAGTTTTTGGGCTCTTTCAAAAACAATCGATGCTCTTTCAAGCATTTCCCAAATTCAAAATGTCATTCTATACATAATTTTTATAGGGGCATTTTTAGTTACAAACGACAGTTTTGAAGCTATCCGCTGGACCTATTCTACCTATATGGAAGGGAAAATCTTTTTGGAAATGAAAGAAAGGCTTTTGGAAAAGGTTTCAAAATATGCGTACATAGACATCTTTGAAAATCCGGATTTTTTAAATAAGCTAAGACTGGCCGATCAACTCATTCCCAAATTTAACAGCTTTTTTAATTCTCTTGCTATGCTTTTTTCGGGAGTGTTGGGTTCTTTGCCTTTTTTATGGATTGGAATTACGACAGCTTGGTGGGTGCCCCTTGCTCTGATAACGGGTTTTTTACCGAGTTTAATTATAAAATGGAATCTTGAAGAAAGGCTATGGGCATTGGAAATTCAAAACGGAGAGTCCTATAAGGAGGCCGCTGTTCATGAGCACATTCTTTTGGATTCTGCCTTTGCAAAAGAAATACGCCTGTGGAATGCCGCTTCATTTATTCTAAAAAGATGGAAGAAAAATAGATATAATCTTTTAAGGGAAACTTCCCGTCTTAGAAATAAAAGCATGGGAATGACCCTTTTAGCCCATATTTTTGAGGGGCTTGTAGATTGTGCTGTGATTGCATACTTATATATGCTTGTAAGCCGAAACGCCTTAACAACGGGAGCCTTCGTTTTTGCGGTTACGGCGGTTATTCAGCTACGGCAAAATGCCTTTACTGTGCTTTTATTCGGTGTCGATCTTAAAAGCGATTTTAACAGGTTAAAGCCTTATTTTGATGTTATAAACTACGATGAAACTATGATCGAAAAAAGTCAGTTCTATGATGAGAAAATAAATCCTCCTCAGACAGCACAAAATGCTATAGTTTTAAAATCTCTTTCATTTTCTTATCCTAAATGTGAAGAAAAGGCTCTTAAAGATATAAACCTTGAAATTAAAAAAGGAGAAAAAATAGCCCTTGTCGGGGCAAACGGTTCCGGTAAATCTACTTTGATTAAAATCATAAGCGGAATGTATCCCGATTTTGAAGGAGCCTATTTTTTTAATGGGAAAAATTCAAAAGAGATTGCGGTTAATGATTTAAGAAGGTCTTTTGCGGCCGTTTACCAAGACTTTGCCCGTTTTCCTATGACATTTGAAGAAAATGCGGCAATTTCCGAGATTGCCGAGCAGTTTAATGATGAGCCGGATTCTTTTAAAGCTGAAAGAGAAGAGTTTAAGATAGATGCCTTTAAATTTGAAGAGCTTTGTAAGTGTTTTCCGATAGCAAACTCTATGTTAGAACCTAAAACCCTGCTTACCAGACAGTTTGAAGGAGGGCTTGATTTATCGGGAGGCCAATGGCAGAGGCTTGCCCTAATGCGTTGTGCTTGGGCGGATAGGGAAATAATCCTTTTGGACGAACCTACCTCGGCTCTTGATCCCGATTCCGAGCACGAGGTTCTTGAAGCTATGATTGAACTTATGAAAGGAAAAACGGCGATAGTCGTTACACACAGGCTAGCCCTTTGCCGCAGTGTCGATAGAATAATCGTAGTTGAAGACGGCTCAATCGCCGAAACCGGCACTCACACCGAGCTTATAAACAAAAACGGCCGCTATGCCGAAATGTTTAAAAAACAAAGTGCCCGGTATGGCTGATAAATTAATATATTGACAGATATGAGGGCATAAAGTATATTATTAGTGGAGGCATTTATGAGTGATTTGTTATTGAAACGATATAATTTACTTCCAAAAGAATTTCAGAGCGAGGTTCAAAATTATATTGAATACTTGCTCTTAAAATCAAAAAAAAATAATAAAGGCTGCTCTAAAAAAAATGGCCGCAAAGAAAAAATTGTTGCATATGAAAATTTATTAAACTATACAGGATGCATACCTTCCGATATTGATTATAAAAAGGAATATATGGAAGCGGCTTTAAAAAAATATGAAAGTATTACTTGATACGAACATAATAGTCGATTTTCTATCAAAACGGCCAGTGTTTTTTAATGAGGCTGAAAAAATAATAAGTAAATGCAGAGATGGAGAAATAATAGGCATAGTGGCAGTTCATACGGTTTCTACTCTGTTTTATTTATTAAAAAAATATGTTTCACCGGAAACCTTGAGAGATATTTTTTATAATTTATTTGAAATTATTGAAATTGGAAGAGCCGATAAGAATTCCGTTTTGGAGGCCTTGAAAAATACGGAATTTACTGATTTTGAAGACGGATTGCAATATCAATGTGCCTTAGAAGAATTTGTTGACTGTATAATTACACGGAATAAAAAAAATTTTTTCTCTTCAAAAATACCGGTTTATACACCTTCCGAGTTTTTAAAGAGCTTATAAGCAAAAAAGCCCTCGATTTCGAGGGCTTTTTTTGAGTGATTTTTTTAGCGGGCGTATTCTACGATACGTGTTTCGCGTATAAGGGTTACGCGGATTCTTCCGGGGTACTGCAAATCGTTTTCGATTTTTTTTGCAATGTCCCGAGCCAAAATCTTGGTATCGGCATCGGAAATCTTCTCGTTGTTGATAACAACCCGTAATTCCCTTCCGGCTTGAATTGCGTAAGCTTTTTCAACTCCGTTAAAGCCTTCAGCCAGCTGTTCAAGGTTTTCAAGCCGCTTAACATAGTTATCCATAGTTTCGCGTCTTGCACCAGGCCTTGCAGCCGAAATTGCATCTGCAATCTGTACGATTACCGATTCAATGCAGGTAGGCTCTATATCGTTGTGGTGAGCACCTACGGCATTGACAACCCTCGGATCTTCATTGATCCTCTTTGCAAGCTCCATTCCTATTTCGGCATGGTTTTTATCGGAATCGGTTTCTGCTCCCTTTCCGATATCATGCAGTAGGGCACCGCGTTTTGCGATTTCGACATTTGCACCGATTTCGCTTGCAATCATTCCTGCGATTATGGCTACTTCTTTAGAATGCTGAAGCACATTTTGCCCATAGCTTGTTCTAAAATAAAGCCTTCCCAAGGCTCTTACGCCTTCTTGGTTCATATTATGGATGCCGAGATCGAATAGAACTCTTTCTCCTTCTTCATAAACCTTTTGCGAAATTTCTCTGGTTACCTTTTGTACAATTTCTTCAATACGAGCCGGGTGAATTCGGCCGTCAAGAATCAATCTTTCCAAGGCAACCCTTGCAATTTCTTTGCGTACAGGGTCGAAACAAGATACTACAACAGCCTCAGGGGTATCGTCGATGATTATGTCTACACCGGTAAGAGTTTCCAAGGCTCGGATATTGCGGCCTTCGCGGCCGATAATCCTTCCTTTCATCTCATCGCTGGGCAAGCTGACCGTTGAGACAGTAATGTCGCTGGCCGTTTCCGTTGCAAGACGTTGAATCGTCGTAATCAGAATATCCTGTGCTTTTTTTTCTGCCGTCAGCTGAGCTTCTTGTTCTATCTTATTTATGATAGTAACCGCATCATGCTTTGCTTCAGTTTCCAAGTCACGGATAATCAAATCCTTTGCCTGCTGCTGGGTCAAACCGGAAATTCTTTCCAATTCTTCCCTGTATCTTTCTTCTTCACCGCTTAAAATTTCAGTCCGCTCATCAAGTGCGGCTTCTCTCTTGACAAGCTCTTTTTCTTGTTTTTCTACAGTTTCGACACGTTTATCGAGGAGTTCCTCTTTTTGTGCCAATCTGCGTTCGAAACGCTGGAGATCACTCCTGCGTTCCCTATTTTCCCGTTCCTGCTGTTTTTGTTCCCGAATCAGCTGCTCTTTTGCTTCAAGAAGGAATTCCTTCTTTTGAGCTTCAGCATCTTTTATTGCCTCCTGTAAAATCCGTTCTGCACGTTGTTCAGAAGCAGATAGTTGAAATCTGGCATAAAGCCAGCGAATCGTCCATCCAAGAATTATACAGACAGCAGGAAGGATGACATACAAAATCCAATTCATCGGTATGCTCCTAAAAAGTGTACTACTGTCCAGTCTCATAATACAGGCAATTGAAAAAAAAGTCAATAAAATGTTGAAAATAAGTTATAAAAAATTTTTGTCGTACGTTGCACGGCAACAGAGTATTAAACCCTCTGCACGAATAAATCGATTTTCCGGCTTGCCCTATATTTTAGAATATTGTATATTGTAACTAATCGGGAAAAAAGATTTTTTCTAATCTAAGATTATAAGGAGATGATTATGGCAGTATTGGATATTACAAATGCTAATTTTGATGAAACCGTAAAAACCGCCAAGCCCGTTTTAATTGACTTTTGGGCACCGTGGTGACCGGGATGCGTACAGCTCAGTCCTGAGCTGCAGGCTGCCGAGGCGGAACTCGGCGACAAGGCTGTGATTGCACAGTCTAATGTGGATAATGCACGAGAATTGGCAGTAAAATTTAAGTTTATGTCAATTCCTACCCTCATCGTTTTAAAAGACGGAAAAGAGGTGGATAGGCACACAGGTTATATGGATAAAAAGAGCCTTGTAAACTTTGTTTCAAAGCATATCTAAAAGAAAAGGCGGGAAGCTTTAAAAGCCCCCGCCTTTTTTGTGCTTTATATCGGTTTAAAGAGTATCTCTAAAACCGGATATTTTTAAATATAGTCAGCCTTATGGAGTACATCCCTTGCCTTAGGTAAGTCTTCTTCGCTTACCATGATTACGGGGCCGGTACAACCCATGCCCGTTTCGGCATAGATGCCTTCCTTCCAAAGAGCCTTGCATGCATCTTCGATTTCGATAACATCGATTCCGGGAATACCGGCATCAACGGTTTTCTTAGGCGGAGCCTTTACCTCTTCGGCAGCGGCTGCTGCAACGGGCTTTGCTCCGGGCATATCTTCCAAAAGCTCATCCAAGCCGGCCTTTTTAGCGGCCTTGAGTTCTTCTGCATAGATACCGTGAACATTGTTCTTTGCACAGTCGGCGACGAATTTTAAGGCATTGGCTATGGCCGGAGCTCCCGATGCCCTCGAAATAATTCCGACAACATCATCATAGCCCGAACCGATACAGGGGCCATAACCGAAGCCTGAGCCTTCATAGCTTCCGCCCGTTACAAAGGAAGAAAAGAGCTTAATCAGCAAGTTTCCCGTGAGGGTATCGCAAACCATTACATTGGGAGTTCCCTGCAAGAGGTCGTTTCCTCTCATGCGGACACCTCCGTCTGCACGGTTCGATTCGGTGTAGTTTACCTTGTAGCCCTTTTCCTTCATTTTGTTTAGAGCCTTTTCAATAACGGCGATACCGTCAATGTTTAAAAGACCTACGGTGGGCTCGGCTATTCCGGAAGCCTTAGCAACGGCAATACCGCCGATAGCATTTAAAAGCATGGCCTTGTAGCGGTTTGCATCGGTTGTTCCCGTGGTGGTAGCAAGAATCATCTCGCGGCCCTTTCCGGGGGTTACAACCTTTCCTACGGTGCTTACGCCCAAGGGGAAGTTATAGTGCATGGTTACACAAGCCTTAATTGTTCCTTCTTTAAAAAGGCGTTCCATTTCTTTATGAGCATCTTCGAGAGTTGCTGCGGGGAAATGTTTTAAGCCTTTTGCTTCCGGTCCTCCGATGAGGATCACATCCAGATCGGGATTTCTTTTTGCGGCAAGCTCTGCGGCATAAACAAGTTCCGCTTCGCCGTGCTCGCTTCCCGGAATGGTTAAACCGACAGGGAATCGGCCGGCAAAGGAGCCGCCCTCAAGCCCTTCGGCAAGTCCTAAAAATAAATCAGCAATTTGTTTTTTATCTGCCATATTCTTATCTCCTTAGTTTTGGGATTTGAGAATATTTTCGGCTACGTTTCTCATTGCTTCGGCAACAATCTTCTTTATTCCGGCTGTGTCCTGACCGGCAGATGCGGAGCCTTTTCCGTCATTGGCTTCAATTAAGAAGCTTAAGCCGTCGAAGAGGTTTGTAAGACGGCCGAGGAATAAACTTCCCTTTCCGATTATCATTGTATTTTTGAGTTTTCCTGCCATCATATCGCGGCGTGCATGTCCGATAAAGGGAACACCCGAAGGGATATGTCCCTGAGTGGGAGCAAAACCTACAACTCCATGTTTTTTTACGAATTCGGCAATTTGAGTTTTTTCAAGCTGGCCTTTCATAACGCTTAAAGCGGCAATCATCTTTACGTTTGCTTCGGGTACGTTACCTGCACCTGCGGGAGCGGTAATTTCGTGGTTTTGAAGCTCTGCCGAGTATTTTTCGATGTCGGTCATCTTTAAACCGGCTGCATTAAGAGGATCATAAACCAATACGCTCATAACGGCCTGAGGGGCGGAACCGGAAGAAATTACGTGCTTTCCTACAACTTCGGTATTGATAACGGGGTTTACTCCGTCGTCCGCACTGAGCATAACGGCAAAGCCTCCGATCATATCTTCAAAGAGAGGGAGGTCTTTTTTTACATGGTCTTTTCCGTTCATACCGAGCTTGGGTACCGAGCCTCCCGAAACGACCATTACGTTTTTAAAGATACCGGCTGCTACAAGGGCTGCTCCGTGGATAATTGCATGAACGGGAGCTGCACAGAAGCCTCGAACATCTGAACCTGTTGCGTTTACACAGCCCGATTTTTCTCCGACTGCCTTTGCAATGTTTCCGCCGCCTCTCTGGTTAATATCGCCGGCTGCTTCTTCAGAACATTCGATGATGTATTCGACATCTTTCATATCGATGCCTTCGAGTTTTCCCATGTGCCATGCGGAAAGAATACCGGAAGCCTTTGTGGCGAGGTTTTCAAGCATGGTGTGGGCACTTAAGTTTTCGTCCGTATCGTGAGCCTGCTTTACACAACCGATGAGTTTTCCCTGTTCGTAAAGACCTTCTGCTGTGTGGGCATCAACCATTTTTTTGATTTCGGCAATGTCGTGGCCTTCTCCAAGCTTAATGTCTTGAGTTTTCATCATCGGGTGATTTTCGATGAGTTTTGCAGCTTGAGCTGTGAATTCTTTTGAGAAGTAAACGAGCTCAAAAACATCGGCATGTTTCATCAAAATATAGAACTCGGCCTGAGTCATAATTTCGCCGAATTTACCCTTTCTTTCGGCCTTTTTTGCATCCTTATACCAAGGTTCGGGGATTTTTTCCAAGTCTTCGGGAGTCATATTTCCGATATAAACTTGGTTAGGCGGATAGTTTACTGCCTCTTCAAAGCTGCGTAAGTGAGAGGGTATTGCCTTTAAATATTCATCCTCAGGGTTTGCAAGCCTTGTGCCTGTTTGAGTTGAACCGTTGTGAAAAAGAAGATCGGGAGCATGAACTAAGATGTAGCTTGCTCCTTTTATAGCGACTTTTGCCATAATGCCTCCAAAAAATTTATATAAAATTTAAAATGCTTTGCCAATTAATAATGATGGCTTTTTTATTCTATATTAAATTCGTTTATTATTCAAGGGTCTATATATTATAGAATTTAAACGCAAAGGATTCATAAGTTCAATTTATAATTACCCATTGCCAATTTTCCCTATACCATCCCTGCTTTTTCAAAATGCTTTTTTAATATCCGCATAGAAATCAACGCTCCCGCGAAACTTGTTATAACCGTCAATGCAATCATAGAACCGTACATCTGCCATGAGCCTACAACGTGCAAATACTGTTGTAAAGCTTCATCCGTTAAATGTAAAATCTCCTTTCTTTGCACAAAGTATTCTCCATGCGAAAGATACATAGGCAGGGTGAACAAGGCTGTCTGCAATGTGGAGCCCAGCACATAGGACAGAATAATTGCTTTTTTATCTTTGTACTTCATCGTTGACGCAAGAGTCTCCGCAATGAACCAGCCGATAATTGAAAGGCCGACGCCTATTCCGTTTGCCGCCATAAATCCCGGTAAAACGATAATTATCCCCATAATAAAAAAAACGCCCGTTTTTCTTACCTTTGATGCCGCCAGCATAAATGCTATCGATACAAAAAACAGCGTAATCGGGATATTGGCTATCGTGCCGAAAAGCGTTAATGCAGCGAGTGCTCCCGTAATCAACAACCCCGACGCAGGGCATCGGGGTATGTTGTTCTTATAAGGTGGTTGCAGTCAGCTTTAATACCCTTTATTACGACGCAGAGCATCGGGGGTATTAAAGCCTCCGCACGAATAAAGAAAATTAATAGTGCAACCGCAGCGAAGATTCCGATAAAAATAAAATCCCGTGCATTCAATTTGTTTGTCTTTGTTTCCATGACATTCTCCTTATATTTATATTTGCTTTGAATATTTTGTTTTATCATACTATATTTTTAGGGCGACTTTTTGCGACACATCGCAAAAAACAGGCTTTTCGGGGTTCCGCTATCGCTCCATTCCTGCGGAACAGCCCCGCCACGGATGGCGGTGGTTCTAGGCAGTAGCGCAAATTAAATCTAAGGAAAACCTCTCAAAACTGAAGTTTTTAGAGGTTCCCAATACGGTTGTCCTCTTGTTAAATTGTATTTTTTTTCGAACAGGTACAATCGGAAACAGAAGCATTCTTAACGCTATGTTTTTTTATATCTTTGGGATACATTCCTTTGTATTTTTTGAAGCAAGTGCTGAATTTGCTATGAGAAGAATAACCGACAGCTTCAGCTATATCCTGAATTTTAAGAGAGGAATTTAATAGAAGAATTTCTGCCATATTCATTCGCCGTCTTTGAGTGTATTCGGTAATTGTGCATTGATATTTTTGTCTAAATAATTTTTTAAGCTTTGTACCGCTCATGGCCGCTATTTTTTCCAAAGTTTTTTGCGGAATTGAGGTTGCATAATGATCGTCTATATAATTAGCGACAATTTCCAAAGCTTTATCATCGGCGATGAATATTGGATTATTGTACTTATGTAAAAATGCGTCTATCGTTATACTCAACCATTCTTTTGCCTTTGACTCAAAAAAGATTTCAGCAGCAGGAGACACCATCTTACAATTTAGTATATCTTTTGCAATTCTTTCGAGGGGCTTGTTTATAATAGTGCTGGTATTAAAAAATAAATTTTCATAGTTACAAACTTTGTCTTTGTAAGAGGCGAGACATTTGTCTATCATAGATTGTTCGAAATTTATACCTATTCCTAAATAGGGAGAATTTTTGTGTAATATAAACCGATAGTTTTTAGAATTTTTTGTATTTACAATATACAGCGAGTTTGAAGAAAGATTTTGATAAGGATTAAAACATTCTCCGTTTGCCGTAACTAAATAAGATGAATAAAAGGAATAGAAATTCTCCAAACCGGAAAAACTTGTGTGGATAATCTCTTGTTTTATGAAAACATCATGAATATCAATTATAAAATTTTTACCTTCATAAAACCAATATATGCCTTCCGCATCATCCGTATTAAAATAGAATGTATGTCCTGCACAGGAGTATTTCGTATGCTCAGTGCATTCATTTGTAGAAAAAAAGTTTTTAACAAAGGTGTAAAAATCACTCATGCCTACCTCCGTTTTATATTTTTATCCCGAATAGACATTATCCTGAATAGACATAGTTAGCTATAGCTAATTGACTGAACTCTTTGTTAATTATATAATAAATAAAAAATAAAAACAAGTAAAAAGCTACATGATATTAAAACGTTTTAAAGGACAGCTCTTCCGATTAGTCTAAACGGGATATTTATATAGCTTACTGATTTAAAGGAAAGGAGGAATTATTCATTGAAGAATAAGAAAAAATCAATACTAAAAAGACTGATGCCTTATGCCGGTAAAAAAAGTGTCTTGCTTTATATCGCCATGGTTATGTCTGCTGTTTCAGGTATTATGGTTTTAATGCCTATGGTTTTTATTCATAGGATTGTAAATACTTTAATTTTAAATGAAACGGTAGATTTTTCTTATGTAAGGGAAAATTCAATTTACGCAGCGGCATTCGCGGGGTTGGGTTTATGTATATATCTTATCGGTCTTGTTTTATCCCATATTTTCGCATTTGAAGTGGAAGACACTATCATTAAGACTTCGGTAAAAAAGTTGATACATAAGCCGCTCGGATATTTTGACGACAAAGAAAGCGGAAGGATAAGAAATGTCATTGTCTCCGGAGCTTCTGAAACCCATTCTTTTTTAGCGCATCAGCTTCCGGATATGGCGATGACGATTATATCGCCGATAGTTCTGCTTGTGTTTTTCTTTATGTTTAATTGGAAATTAGGACTTGCAAGTATGATACCGATGATTATCGGCATGATATTAATGTCAGCGATGATGACATCCGAAACCAAGAAAATGAAAGATGAATATTATGCAGAACTTTCCGAATTGTCTTCTCAGACTGTGGAATATGTTCGGGGAATTCCTGTTGTAAAAACATTTGCACAAAGTGTCGAAAGTTTTAATAAGCTATATTCATTAATCATAAAAATAAAAGACGGCGTACTAAAGCTTACAATGAGCTATACGAATAAAATGTCATGGTTTGAAACTGTTTCCACATCGACAGCATTTTTCTTAGTGCCCGTAGCTTTATTGTTAATAAAATGTAACGGCAACTTATCTAATGTGGTTGCGGATTCTGTGATTTATTTTCTGATAGGGCCGACATTTGCCGTTTTTATTATGAGATCGGCGACGATTACACAATTCAGCTATTTTGCAGAGCTTGCTTTAAACAAAATTGAAAATATACTTGAATTTGATGATTTCATGTATGGAGATAAGACAAGCTCTGATGTTGGAATCGAATTTAAAAATGTAAGTTTTTCTTATGGCGGTGAAAATGTTTTAGATAGTATTTCATTTAAAGTAAACAAGGGAGAAAGAGTTGCTTTAGTCGGCTCATCAGGCAGCGGTAAAACTACTGTAGCAAGGCTTGCCGCCAGATTTTATGATACTAAGTCAGGTGAAATTTTTATTGGGGGGATTAACATAAAAGATTTCGAAAAAGAATCTTTAATGAAAAAAATCGCTTTTGTTTTTCAAAACTCAAAGCTATTTAAAATGAGTTTAAGAGAAAATCTTCTCATCGGAAAGCCTGATGCAACAGATGAAGAAATAGAGAGCGCTTTGATAAATTCAGGATCTAAAGAGATAATCGAAAGATTAGAAAACGGTCTTGATACCGTTTACGGAACAAAGGGTACATATTTTTCGGGCGGAGAAGCTCAAAGGCTTTCTATCGCAAGAGCTTTTCTTAAAGATGCGGATATTATCATTTTAGATGAAGCAACCGCTTTTGCAGATCCCGAAAATGAACATTTAATTCAGGAGTCTTTTAAGAAGTTGTCAAAAAACAAGACAACACTAATGATTGCTCACAGACTATCTACAGTAATAGATGCGGACAAGATTCTCGTTATTGATAAAGGTAAAATTATAGAAGAAGGCAAACATGCGGATTTAATAAATATGAATGGGCATTATAAAAAGCTTTGGGAAGAATATCAAAAATCCGTAAATTGGAAGATAGGGGGTTAAAACATGGTTTCTTATTTTATGAAAAGATATGCTATGTCGGAGAAAGGTGCAATTAATTTAAAAAAAGCAATCTTGTCGCATACCTTTGTTAATATCACAAAATTATTTGCACCGATGATTGCCTTTATGTTTTTGTTCCAGTATATCGGAATCTTAAAAGGTATTGAAAGTTATCATTTTACTCCTATCCATTACATTGCGCTCATTGTAGTAATGATGATTGTGATGTTTTTCATCGCAAGATGGGATTATGTAAGACTATATACCAATGTGTATAACGAGAGTGCGGATTCAAGGATCGATTTGGCGGAAAGATTAAAGAAATTGCCTCTTTCTTATTTTGGTAAAAGAGATTTGGCAGACCTTGCAGAAACGATGATGAATGACATGAACTTATATGAAACAATTTTTTCTCATGCCGTCCCTCATATATACGCAACTGCTATCTCCACAAGCGTTATCGCTTTAATGCTTATTATCTATAATTGGAAATTGGCTCTTGCAGCATTGTGGGTCATTCCGATTTCACTCCTAATAATATTCTTATCAAGGGAAAGTCAGAAAAAAATAGTACAAAAGTGGATAGATGATAATCGCAAGGTATTTGATGATTTGCAGGAAAAGATCGAGCAGATAGAACAAATAAAATCTTACAATTTAGAAGAGCGAATGCTCAATGATTTTTTTAAAAAATTAAATATGTCTACAAAACAGAAAACGAAGGGTGAAATTGTTGCGGGAATACTTATAGGAATAGCTACTGCAATTTTAAAACTTGGTATTATAAGTGTTGCCGTTATCGGTGTAAATATGCTTATGACCGGTGAAGTAAGCGTGCTGGTGTATATAGTTTTTTTAATGCTGACGACAAGCATATATCTTCCTATAGAGGGGATAATCTCTTTTATGTCCATGATAGTTATGCTCGATGCTGTGGTTGGAAGAATAAAAGAAATAAAAACCATGCCTATTCAAGAAGGCAAAAAGAGTATGGAAATTAAAAATTATGATATCGAATTTAAGGATGTTTATTTTGGGTATGATGATTATTCCGTAATAAATGGTGTGAGTTTTACCGCAAAGCAAGGTGAAATCACTGCGCTCATCGGTTCAAGCGGAAGCGGAAAAACAACTCTTACCAAGCTCGCCGCAAGATTTTGGGATATAGATAGAGGGAAGATTTTGATAGGCGGAGAGGATATCGGTAAGGTTGATCCGGAAACGCTCCTCAAAAATTTTTCTATAGTATTTCAAGATGTTACCCTCTTTAATTCAAGCATAAAAGATAACATTAAAATCGGCAAAAAGGATGCTACAGACGAAGAAATTATGAGAGCGGCTAAAATAGCAAAATGCTATGAATTTATCAATAAAATGCCGGAAGGGATAGATACGCTAATAGGTGAGAACGGACAAAGACTTTCAGGCGGCGAAAGACAAAGAATATCAATAGCAAGGGCTATCTTGAAAGACGCACCGATTATACTGCTTGATGAAGCGACGGCATCTCTTGATGTTGAAAATGAAAGTCTTATTCAAGAAGCTTTATCCGAACTTATCAAAGAAAAAACAGTCATAGTTATTGCTCATAGACTAAGAACAATAAGAAATGCAAATAAAATTGTTTTATTACATGCCGGAAAAATAGAGGCGGTCGGTACAGACGATGAACTTTGCAAAACATCGGAATTTTATAAAGCGATGCTTGAAAAATCAAACGTTCGGTAAAAGTTTATTTAGGAGGATATTATGAAAATGGAAAAATTAGTAATTAAGGATTTAGTTACAATAGGCGTGTTTACAGTAATATATTTTGTGCTTATGTTCCTTTCGGGAATGGTTGGTATGGTGCCGATTTTATACTTGGCATATCCTACACTGGCGGGGATTATAACAGGTATAGTCATTATGCTTTTTATGGCAAAAGTTCAAAAGCCGTGGGGATTGTTTATACTTGGTCTGATTTGCGGTTTTATTGTTATTGCAATGGGAAACACTTATGTAATATTGATACATGTTGCAATAAGCATGGCGATTGCCGAACTGTTAAGAAAAAAAGGAGAATATAAATCTTTCAAATGTAATATGCTTTCCTTTGCCGTGTTCAATACTTGGATTTGCGGTTTCCTTATGCAAATATTGTTGGCTAAAGATAAGGTTATTGGACTGGCTGAAACAAGAGGAATGGGACATGATTATATAATGAAACTCATCGCACTTGTGAATTATCGAAGCATGATTTTGGTATATATCGGTGCAATTGCCGGTGGAATAGTCGGTGCATATATCGGTAAAGTTTTTTTGAAAAAACATTTTGAAAAAGCAGGTATTGTATAATGCCCATTTTTTTGGACAACCCATATAACCCCAATCCTATTAGTAAGATTTTGGTAACTTTTTTACTTGGGTTTGCTGTATTCCAGAAGGTAAATATTTATTTTGAATGGGGTATTATACTTCTCATTTCGTTTCTTTTTTATAAGAATGGATTGAAGAAAGAAGCCTTGAAAAATATATTGTTTTTTGGTGTTTTTTCTTCAATAATACCTAATCTTGATGTAATTAGAAACATGAATGCAATTTTGATGATGTTTTTTATGTTGTTTGCCGTATGCAGGATGTTTTATCTTCCATTTAGTGCAGGTAGTTTTTTTGTAAAAACATCAGATGTAGGAAGTGTAATATCTTCGATGGATAAAATTAAATTACCTCGCACTGTTTCCATACCAATTGCTGTAATGTTTAGGTTTTTCCCATCATTTAAAGAAGAAAGCCGGAATATAAAACTTGCTATGAGGATAAGAGGAATTACATTTAAAAATCCGATTTCATACATTGAGTATGTAATGGTACCTTTACTTATTATATCGTCTAATATTTCTGATGATATTGCAAAGGCAGCAGAAACAAAATGTATTGAAAATCCTACTAAAAAAACAAGGTATATATCTGTTAAAATGAAAACAGTCGATTTTGTTTATGTGTTTTTGATACTGATTATGATTATCGGCGGAATTTTATGGTAGAAATCAAAAATTTATCTATTTCTTATGGAAATTCCTCCAAAGTATTAAAAAACATTTCTTTAAATGTAAAAAAGGGTGAATGTGTATTATTTACCGGGAAAAGCGGCAGCGGAAAATCTTCAGTTATAAATTCTATCAATGGATTAGCTGTACGATATGATGGGGCTTCTACGGAGGGAACCATCAGGATAGGTAATAAAGATATTAAAAATCTTAAATTGTATGAAATATCTATGTTAGTATCAAGCGTATTTCAAAATCCAAAGACACACTTTTTCAATATAAATACTACCCTTGAATTACTTTTTTATTTAGAGAACATAGGGCTTTCAAAAAAACAAATGGATGAAAGACTAAATGATATG
Organism: Treponema sp. B152; assembly: GCF_024181665.1. NCBI lineage: Bacteria > Pseudomonadati > Spirochaetota > Spirochaetia > Treponematales > Treponemataceae > Treponema > Treponema sp. B152. Next base: position 2,449,036 of record NZ_CP058668.1, on the reverse strand, counting down.
TTGGGGGTATTTCCAATAAACCACCTTTTAAATAGAGATATTTTCAAGCTTTCAGGTGGAGAAAAGCAGATTTTATGTATTGCTGCAAGTTATATATCGGGAACGGAAATAATAGTTTTAGATGAGCCTTCGTCAAATCTTGATGAAGAAAATATTATGATTATAAAAGAAATGCTTATAAAACTTAAAGATACGGGAAAAACTCTTATAATTTCAGAGCATAGAATATTTTATCTTATGGATATTGTAGATAGAGTTTTTTTTATCCAAGATGGTATAATACAAAAGGAATATACGAAAATAGATTTTCTGAAAATACCATCTAAAAAACTTAATGAGTTAGGTTTAAGAGATAAGAGTAAAACAAAACTTATAGTACCAGAGATTCAAAAAAAGGGGAATTTTGAAGTAAAAAATATTGAATTTAAGTTTAATGGTGTAGATAACGAATTGATTTTTAAAAATATCTTATTTGAAATGAGTAAAACATATGGCATAGTGGGAACAAATGGACTTGGTAAATCTACTTTGCTGAGGTGTCTTATAGGTTGCGAAAAGAAATCTAAAGATGAAATCTATTTGGATGGTAAAAGGCTTTCAAAAACAGATAGGCTGAAAATATCATCTCTTGTAATGCAAGATGTTAATCATCAGCTTTTTACCGATTCTGTTATAAATGAAGTATGCCTTGGAATAAAAAATATTGAAATCAGTTATGTTGAAGATATTCTAAGAAAACTTGATTTGTATGAATTGAAAGATCGTCATCCGATGAGTTTGTCGGGTGGTCAAAAGCAAAGGGTAGCAATAGCGTCTGTATTATGTAAAAATTCCAAGCTTTTATTTTTTGATGAACCGACAAGTGGAATGGATTATTACAATATGATGAATATATCCAATCTAATCAATAAATGCAAAAATGATAAGAAAATAATATTCATTGTTTCCCATGACCAAGAATTTCTAAATTCGATAGCTGATTATGTTATACATTTATAGGAGACGTATATTTTTGACGTGCCTGCGTAGTTGGTTCCAATTCCTGTATTATACTATCAACATACTATCAACATAATTTTTTGCCCGCTTCAAGCGCCTGATACCGGAGCGCCGGTTCCATCGTCTTTACATTCAAATTAAGACCATAGAGGCGTTTTAAGCCGCGCGTGCCGTCATCCCTGTCGTTAAACTCCAGCGTAAATCCGGCAAGCGCCGCAGAGCTGACCGCTCCGATAAGCGCGGCAAGTGTTGCCGTACCGATAATCATCACCGCCGATGTGCGCACGCCTGATATAATCACCGGCGCTTCGGCAAAGCCGCAAATGCAGGTTAAGCGGTAGTTAGATGGACGGTTCACGGCAATGGTAAAAACAGTTATGTACAGAATGCTTTATTCGTGCGGAGGGTTTAATACCCCGACGCTTGCGTCGGGGTATGTTGATTTATTTATGGTGCGATTGCCCTGTATATGTGATAGAATTTAAACGCAAAGGATTCAGAAGTTCAATTTACAATTACCCATTGCTAATTCCCCCTATACCATCCCCGCTTTTTCAAAATGCTTTTTTAATATCCGCATAGAAAGCCACGTTCCCGCGAAACTTGTTATAACCGTCAATGCAATCATAGAACCGTACATCTGCCATGAGCCTACAACGTGCAAATACTGTTGTAAAGCTTCATCCGTTAAATGTAAAATCTCCTTTCTTTGCACAAAGTATTCTCCATGCGAAACATACATGGGCAGGGTGAACAAGGCTGTCTGCAACGTGGAGCCCAGCACATAGGACAGAATAATTGCTTTTTTATCTTTGTACTTCATCGTTGACGCAAGAGTCTCCGCAATGAACCAGCCGATAATTGAAAGGCCGACACCTATTCCGTTTGCCGCCATAAATCCCGGTAAAACGATAATTATCCCCATAATAAAAAAGACGCCCGTTTTTCTTACCTTTGATGCCGCCAGCATAAATGCTATCGATACAAAAAACAGCGTAATCGGGATATTGGCTATCGTTCCGAAAAGTGTTAATGCAGCGAGTGCTCCCGTAATAAAGAAAATTAATAGTGCAACCGCAGCGAAGATTCCGATAAAAATAAAATCCCGTGCATTCAATTTGTTTGTCTTTGTTTCCATGACATTCTCCTTAAAAAATATTACTAAACTGTAAGTACGATACCGCACCCACAGCAATAGCCGTACATAATCCGTATACAAAATCCGTTTTCGTAAATTTGAGCGGATAGATATTTGTTCTGTTTTTATAATTTTCAATTCCTCTCAGCAAAACCGATGTGGAAAGTTCCTCAGCTATGCGAAGACTTCTAAATAAAATCGGAACAATTATAAGTTCCAAAGAACGAATGGGATGCATTAAAAAGCGTATGCCCGAAATAAAAATCCCTCTTATTTTTAAACTATCTTTTAAACAGCCGTAATCTTCTTTTAAGGACGGTAAATACCTAAATACAACGATTAAGGGAATTGCTATTATGTTTGGAAATTTCATCGTCTGCATAGCCGATATAATAGAGGGCATGGAAGTTTTCTTTTTCAAGAATATAATCATCATAACCGCAATAACGAATTTTTGAATAAAATAACTTAAAGATACAATCATGAGAGCAATTGTCGAATTCGGAATATAATGAATATAAAACATCGACACAGCAATGATACTATACATTCCGCTGTATAAAACGGATTCACGGTAAGCGCGTACATCCCATAAATAGAAATTACAAATAATAAGTAAAACATGTGAGGGGAGAGGCTTATTGACGGCAAGACCAAACGAGATAAAAATAAATACAATGCCGAGTACCGTTCTCGGATCCGCTTTTCTTTTTGTATTCACTTCACATTTCCTCTTTTTTACTTAAAAGCTCCCAGAGCATTTTCTTGGTATCATTATTTAAATTGAAATCAGCGTGAACCATTCCGCTTTTTAAATAAATAATTCTGTTGCAGACAGACAGTAAAAATTCATAATCATGCGATATTACAAATATAAGCCTACCTGCCTTTGCCTCAGTGAGAATACTTTTAGAAACCAAATCCATAGAATGTTTATCCAAGCCGCTTGTCGGTTCATCTAAAAAAAGTATCTTACAGTTATTGCAAAAAGCCGCTGCAATGGTAAGCCGTTGCTTTTGACCTCTTGAGAGGGCAAGCGGATGCCATTCTTTTAAATCAAGAATTTCAAAATCCGATAAAACGGTTTCTTTTTCCGTACCGCTCAAACCGCCGCCTTTTTTCCCTATATCCAATTCATCCTCTACGGTATTACCGAAAAGTTGATAGTCGGAGTCCTGCATGACAAAATATATACTCCCCGCCCTTTTCTTATAGCTCCGCTTTTCTCCTTTAATCAAAACGCTTCCGCTTTTTTCTTTTAATAAGCCTGTACACAATTTAGCGAGAGTTGTTTTACCCGCTCCGTTTTCACCGATAATGCCGATAACTTCTTTTTCATAAGCTCTTATCGATATGTCTTTAAGCACATCGGTTTTTTCCTGTTTTGAATGTGAATATGAAATATTTTTTATTTCAAGCAATGGGGTGGTTTTATCGATAATACTTTTAGAATGAACCGTATCGAGATTTTCCAAATATATGGGTCGAATATTTTTATTGTTTTTTTGCAGCTCAAAAAATTCGTCTTTTGAGTATTCGCCCGTAATTCTTCCCTTATCCATAACGAGCATACGGCTGCATAAGGCCGAAAGATAAAATAATCGATGCTCCAAAACGATAATGGTTTTCCCTTCGTCTTTTAAGCTCCGTAATATGTTTTCCAAATCAAAGATGGAATGAATATCCAGATTAGCTGTAGGCTCATCGAACAAAAAAATGTCAGGCGACATCGCATAGCATGACGCGATAGCCAGTTTTTGTTTTTCACCGCTTGAAAGTTTAAAGATACTCTTCTCTTTTAGATGATTTATTCCAAGCAGTTTCAAACTGTTGTCTACCTTTTTCAGTATTTCTTCCCTGTTCAAAAGCATATTGCTGCAGCCGAATGCCGCTTCACTAAAAGGATCGGTCATAAAAAACTGACTTCGCGGGTCTTGGAATACACAGCCTACCATGCAGCCTATTTGTGAAAGCTCCATAGTGCGTATATCTTTTCCGTTTAGACAAGCCTCTCCCGTTAAAACTCCGTCATAGTAATGCGAGATAAGGCCGTTGATAACAGAGCCGAGTGTGCTCTTCCCGCTTCCGCTTTTTCCGGTAATGACAACAAATTCTCCTTTTTTTATTTCGAGGTTTATATTGTCGAGAATGAGAAGACCTGTCCTTGTTTTATACGAAATATCTTTTAGCGAGAGCACATTCCGCTCCCGTATTGTGCTTTCCAAAGCCGAGCATAGTAAGCGTCCTTTTTCAAAAGTTCATCGTGTTTTCCTTTTTCGATAAGACAGCCTTTTTGAAACACAAGGATTTGATCTGCCTTTTGAATAGTCTTGAGATGATGAGCAATGACCAGTACGGTTCTGTTTTTTGCAAGTTCGGTAATGCCATCCTGTATTAAAGCCTCATTTACGGGATCGACATTACTGGTCATCTCGTCGAGGATTAAAATCGGAGCGTCTTTTAAAAAGGCGCGTGCAATGGAAATCCGCTGTCTTTGTCCGCCGGATAAGAGACCTCCGTTTTCTCCAATATCCGTTTCATAGCCTTTCGGTAAGCTCATAATAAAATCGTGAATCCTTGCCTTTTTTGCAGCTTCGATGATTTCTTCTTTTGTTGCTCCTTTTTTTCCTACTCGGATATTTTCTTCGATGGTGTTATCGAAAAGCTGCACATTTTGCATAACAATGCTGATGCGATCCAAAAGTTCATCGTAGGGAATATCCCGTATATCAATTCCGCCGAGCGTAATACTTCCGCCTTGCACATCGTAAAACCGCAAAAGCAAATTCGTAACCGTCGTCTTACCGCTTCCCGATTCTCCTACAAGCGCGGTCATCGTTTTTTCCGGAACGGAAAAAGTTACCCCATTCATTTTGAACTCATCTTCTTCATAAGAAAACTCTACATCTTTAAAAACAATATCGTTTTGCGCAGGAGTAACTCCGTCCGTTTTATCGGCTATTACCTCAGCATGAAGAATTTTTCCCAAGCGGTGATAGCTGTCTACGGCAGACACATAATACATATAGTGCGTTTCCATCGCTGCAAAAGGTTTATAAAATTCTTTTGAAATGACTGCGATAATCATAAAGCTGAGCACATCAATGCTTCCACATAACGCGGCAAGACCTGAATAAATGAAAAGAACAAAATACCCTGCATCGATTAAAAATGCAAAAACCGAAAGCTGTCTTGCCTTAAAATGGGACGCAGCCTTACTTGTTTCTCCGAATTTTTTTGTCTTTTCAAAAAGTTCATTATCCAGACTTTTATTATGCGAAAAACTTTTGAGCACCGGAATACCGCGTACATATTCGACAAATAAGCTCACCATATCGGCAAGTGCGGAATTATTGTTATGCTCCGTTTTTTGTGCTCCCTTAATTGTGTAAAAAAGGTAGGCAAGCGGAAGCGGAATCGACGCGGCCATAACAAGGGCTGCACTAAGATTGATAAAGCAAAGGCCGATAAATACCGTAAAAGCAATGAGAAAATCACCGAACATCCGCGGCCACATATGACCGACTACCATGGACATATTGTCCACATCTTTATGAAGAATCGTATTTAATTCTCCCAGCCGTTCATTCGTATAAAATCCCAAACTAAACAGCTTTAATTTTACAATCATCCGCTCCCGTATTTGCTGCACCACATCAAAGCCGGCTCCGTGCTTTTTTAAGTCGGCAATCATATTGCAAAGTCCCTTAAAAACGACCAAGCCTATCAGCGTTGCAAAAGCCCCGTAGAGCCCCTGCATATCAGTCCCGGCAGCAATCTTAAACAAAATCGAAAACACCGTAAGTAACATCCCCACGGAACTCAACCCGTACAAGGTAAAAAACAGAGAAGAAATACATACATCGATTTTTCCCCTCTTACTCAAAAATGCAAATAATTCTTTATACATAAATGTCTCCTTTACCCCACCCGCCAGTTGTCTACTTTGTTTTGGGCTTCGACCATTTCTTTATAAAAGGTGCATCGCGAAATCAATTCTTCATGTGTGCCAAAGTCCAGTATGCGGCCTTTATCAATAACGATTATTTTGTCCGCGTTTTGTACAGTGTTCAGGTGATGCGCAATCGTGATGACCGTTTTGTTTTTTCTTAATTCTTCGATCGCCTCGTTTATGAGTTTTTCGTTTTCGCTGTCTACGGCAGCCATCGCTTCATCTAAAATAAGAATTGGGGCATTTTTAAGAATCATCCGGGCAATGGATATTCTTTGCTTTTCTCCTCCCGAAAGTTTTACGCCCATCTCTCCCACCCGTGTGTTGTAGCCATGAGGCAGGGTGGAAATAAAATCATGACATCGTGCTTTTTGAGCGGCTTCTATCACTTCCGCTTCCGAAGCGCCCTCCTTACCGATCGCGATATTTTCAAAGATGCTCATATTAAAAAGAATTACTTCCTGCTGAACACTTCCGATAAGAGCGGAAATGCTGTCCGTATCATAGCGTGAAATATCTTTACCCGAAATTGTGAGCACACCTGAATCAACATCCCAAAAACCCATGATAAGATTCGCAAGCGTGCTTTTACCGCAGCCGCTCGGCCCGACAAGCGCATTTAAAGTGTTTTCTTTACATTGTACAGTAATATTTTTTAACGCAAAGCTGTCTTTTTCATACTTAAAATGTACATTCTTGCATTCTATATCTCCCGTTTTCAGTTTTTCGCTGATCTTTTCTTTTGCAAGAGGTGCACAGAGAATCACCGCTATGCTTTTGAGCTTTTCAGTAAACACGATGGAAAAATGATGGAGCGTTGCGGTTTTACTTATTGCCGACACAAATACCGAAGATAAGATAACGGACAGTATAAACTGAGCGGTAGAAATATTGTTATGTAAGAGCAGTATACTTCCTAACATCATAACCGATACCGCTCCGGCTTCCATAAAAATATCTATAAGCACCATTGGGCCCGTAACGGCACCCATACTCTTTTTTACATCTTGCACATAAGAGCGTGCGGAATCCAAAGTCCTGCCGCTAAAACACTCTTCTTTTGCAAAGGCCTTTATGACGGCAATGTTTTTTACATATTCCATCATGTCTTTCCTCATCTGCATTTCTCGTTCAAAATATATTTGAAATTTTTTTTGCATGGTCTTTGCAGATAATTGTTGTACAAGGAACATGAGCGGTACCCCTGCAATCATTATTAATGCGAGCCGGTAATCTATAAAAAGCATTGCAATAAAAACCAGAACAGGAAGAAGTGTTGCCGCCATAATTTCCGGAAGACCGTGCGCCAGATATATTTCAATCTGTTCTACATCGTGTTCAACAATGCTTGTAAGCTCGCCGGTAGTATGCTTTTTAAAAAATCCTAAATTCAATTTTTTGAGGTGTTCAATTATGGCAAGCCGTAATTCCGTCAATGTACTAAAAGCCCTGTCATGAGCTGTCTTTACGGCAAGATAATTAAAACACGCCTTGAGCATAAACGAGATGAAAATACCTACGGCAATCATTTTAAAATATTCCCTTTCCGCTTTGCCCGAAAACAAGCTGCTTATCACCAGTACCAATAAAACCTGCGGTAGTAAGTCAAACACTATTTTAAGCGCAAGCAGCACATTGGACAAAAAGGTTTTACCCGTTACCTGTTTTTTCAATTCCTTTTCAGTCATATCTACTCCTCTCTACATCTATAATGCGCATGTATATTCGTTTATCTTTAAAACCAAATAATATTGAATATTTATTCAATATTGATAGATAAAATGAGGAGCGATTGAACGCTCCTAAAATAAATTCTCTTTTATACTACTGTAATTACAGCTTACAATGATTCAACTCCATTAAAATAACACTTATTAAGAACAAAGAGCATATCTTCTGCCCATTTTTCATTTTTATAGTGCCGTGCAATTTCCATAAGCCCCTCAACATAATTATTTGCCAAAATATGAGCAAGCATTGGATCGTGCTTGGTTTTTGAATATCTCTTTAAACCGTCTTTTATATGCTGTTCCAATCGTTTAACCCACATATCTTTTGCATTCTCATGTTTCGTTCCCGAGCTCTTGTCGATCAAAATGATGAGTTTTATTCTACTCTTTAACAGTTTGGGAAGTTGAGATGCTCCGCCCCGATTAAATCTTTCATAGGGGCTTCCGGCTTCCATCTTTTCCTCATCTTCCATCATCTTAATGATGTTATCCAACACACCTGCGACTACTTCATCAAATAATCCTTCTTTGTTTTTGAAGTAGGTATAAATAAGCGCAACAGGAATATTAGCCTGTTCTGCAATATCCGTCAGCTTTGCACTTCTATAATCTTGTTCATAAAATACTTTTTCCGCAGCCGTCAGAATTCTACTTTTGACCTCTTCTTTTAATACCTGCATACCGCCTGCACGCCTGAAACGTTCTCCTTTCTATTCTGTCAATACTGAATTATAATTTAATAATAAATCTTTATTCGATATTTGTCAATAGAGGTAAACAAATTTTATTTATTTTACCTCTATGCCTCTTAAAAAGATTAACATAAAAGATAAAAAACGTTTAATTAAGAATCAAGGCTTCTTTCATTTCATCTTGCCCCAAGATTGCCGTAAAGGGATAGTTTTTCATAATGATTTGAGTATAGCATTTTTGGACCGGGATATCTAGGGATGGAGCCCTTGCAGCTATGAAAGAACAGCCGTATAATAAGTATTAATAAAGGGGAAATTATGGGAAAATTGTTGTGGAAGCGGGTGTACGATCTGCCGGAAAAAGGTGACGGGTTTAGGATTTTGGCGGACAGGTTGTGGCCGCGCGGAATTTCGAAAGAAAAGGCCTGCATCAGCGAATGGGCAAAGGAAATTACACCTTCGTCAGGTTTACGGCAAGCTTATCACCGTGACGAAATCGATTACAAAACTTTTTCGGAGCTGTACACAAAAGAGTTGGTGCAAAATCCATGCACAAAAGATTTTACGGATAAAATCAAGGCCGAATTAAAAAATAGAAATGTTACAGTTTTGTATGCGAATAAAGATGTTGAACAAAGCCATATTCCCGTTTTGCAACGCTTTATCGAAAAAGTTCTGAACGGCTGAAAGCACTGCTGCTGTAATCTTAATTGATACAATTAAATCTTGCGCAAATCAGACTTGTTTTTTCTGTTAATTTGAATATAATTATGTATAGAAGAGGTTTCTATGAGAAAAAAATTAAATATTACCGACGGAATTTTTCCTATGCCCGTATTAATGGTTGCTACCTATAACGATGATGGAAGCATAAATGTTATGAACGCTGCATGGGGAACTATGCAAGAACGTTCCATTATAGCTCTTAATTTGACCGAAACACATAAGACAGTAAAAAATATCAAGGCGAGAGGCGCTTTTACCGTTAGTATTGCTGATGCTGCTCATGTACTTGAAGCCGACTACTTTGGTGTTGCTTCCGGCAATAAGGTTCCTAATAAGCTGGAGAAGACCGGTCTTACCGCAAGCAAGGCGGAAACCGTTGACGCTCCTGTTATAAACGAATTTCCGATTTGTCTGGAATGTGAATTTATTGAGTATCAAGATAATAAATATGGTTGCGGTGTTATAGGAAAGGTTGTCAATGTAACTGCTGACGAAAGTGTTATGCCGAATGGAAAGCTTGATATGTCGTTAGTAAATGCCATAGCCTTCGATCCATATACACACGGATATTACAAAGTATCAGAGCGTGTCGGTGAAGCCTTTAAAGACGGTTTAAAGCTTAAATAATAAGCCGGTGTTTAATAATATTCATTTAAAATAAGTTCTATTTGTTTACAGTATTTTGGCGCCTTTTCTGAAGGAACAAAGGAACATCAGAATGTTAAAAACCACCGATTAGCCTACAAGACTAATCGGTGGTTTTTTGTTTGAGTCTTTAAAAGATCGGCTTATTCTAGCCGATGCCTCCATAGAAGATACCGAGAATATAAACTATTAAGGTTAAACCGCAATATATATATTTTCCCTGAATAGCATACGAATCTCCGACTCTTTTCAGTCTGCCTTTTGAAACCTCATTAAGAACGAAGTCTTTACCGGCAACCCAGAAGAACATGACTCCGGCAAGTAAGGCTCCCAGAGGAATTATGTAAATACTAATTACATCCATCCATGTACCAAGTACGTTTCCGTCCTCAACTACTAAACCTACTGCAAAGCCGAGGCCAAGAACTATTGCGAGAGCTGCTTTTCGGCTGAGATTAAACTTTTGCTGCATAAGTTCTACAGGGGTTTCATATAAGTTTATTAGAGATGTAATACCTGCGAATAATACGGCAATGAAGAATATAATTGAAAAGAGGGTTCCCGCGGGCATTTCTTTGAAGATCATAGGCATTGTTATGAACATCAAAGGCGGTCCTGCGGCAGGCTCCAGTCCATAAGCAAAAACTGCCGGAATGATAACCAAGGCTGCAATCATAGCTGCAAGGGTATCAAAGATTGCTGTGTACTTTGCACTGGTCCGAGCATCTTCACTGTCATTTAGATAGCTTCCGTATACAACGGTACCGCTTCCTGCTAATGAAAGAGAAAAAAATGCCTGGCCTAAGGCAAATACCCATGTTTTGATATTGGCTAATGCAGACCAATCCGGTTTAAAAAGGAATTTATAACCGTCCAAAGCTTTAGGCAGTGTTGCAACCCGGATTGCAAGAATAATAAATAAGGTAAAGAATGTAGGCATCATAATTTTATTTATTTTTTCGATACCTGCTGAAACACCTGCAACCATTACAAAGAATGAAAATGCAATAGCAATGATGTGCCAAGGTAAGCTTGACAAGGGTCCGGCGATAGTGCCGAAATATGCACCGCTGTTTTCTGCAGCAAGCATGGAACCTGTAAAAGCTCCTACTGCAAATCGGATAATCCATCCCACAACAACAGTGTATCCGATAGCAATACCTAAAGATCCGATAACGGGAATCCAACCGATATAATTACCGGCTTCGCTTCCTCTCATTCTTGTTGCTTTTAAAAATGCCCCATGAGGGCCGGTTTTCATAGCCCTACCGAAACACATTTCTTCAACTACGCCGGTATAACCGATAACGGCAACGAAAATAATGTATGGAATTAAAAAAGCCGCACCTCCAAATTGTCCGACACGGAATGGGAAAAGCCAGATGTTTCCCATTCCGACAGCGGACCCGATACAAGCAAGAATAAAGCCCCACTTTGAGTTAAACTGATCTCGCTTTGATTCTGTGTTTGCCATATAGACCTCCTTATTTTATAAATACAACATACAATACAAACCGGCGGAAGGATAATTAACGGCTATCCATCCGCTAAATGGTTATTTTATGGGTTCCAAATGAGCTTGGAAGTGTCTAAGAATCGAGGGTTCCCAGATAATTTTGTAGCCCTTAACCTGAGAGGCTCTTTCTTTAATGTTAATTAAAGCTCCTGCAATAACGTCTAAGTGAGATTGGGTGTATACTCTTCTCGGAATTGCAAGACGGGCAAATTCGAATTCCGATTTGATCTGTTCTCCTGTTTCGGGATCGTTTCCGAGCATAAAGGAACCGATGTCGCATGTTCGGATTCCGGCTTCTTTGTATAACTCTACGCAAAGAGTGTGGCCGGGGAATTGATAATAGGGAATGTGCGGGAACATGGCGTTGGCATCAACATAAACACCGTGTCCTCCTGCAGGGTTTTGAATGGCAACGCCTGCATCAAGGAGCTGAGAGGCTAGGTATTCCATAGAAGCGTTTCGGTATTTTAAATATTCTTCATCAATACCTTCGTATAAACCTATGGCTAATGCTTCAAGATCGCGTCCTGAAAGACCTCCGTAGGTAATAAATCCTTCAAAAGAAATACAGTTGCCCTTAATCATCTGATAGATTTCTTGATTGTTTTTAATACCTATCAAACCGCCCATATTAACGATAGCATCTTTTTTTGCACTCATCGTAAAGGTGTCGGCATAGCTGAACATTTCACGAATAATTTCTTTAATAGGCTTGTTCTTGAATTCTTCTTCTCTTTGTTTTACAAAGTAGGCATTTTCTGCAAATCGTGCTGCATCAATATTGAACAGAATGCCGTATTTTTTTGCAATTTTGGCAACATCACGGATGTTCTGAATTGAAACAGGTTGTCCTCCGGCAGAGTTGTTTGTAATAGTCATTACAATCATTCCGACCTTTTCTTTTCCATGCTCATTAATAAGCTGTTCAAGCTTTTCAACATCCATATTTCCCTTAAAAGGTGCATATTCGGAAGGTTTTTTTGCTTCCTTACATACGCAGTCGAGAGGTCTTCCTCCGGCCAGAGTTACGTGAGCTCTGGTTGTGTCAAAGAACATATTTGAAATAGCAACTTGGCCTTTTTTGAGCAACAAGGGGAATAAAACCTTTTCTGCTGCTCGGCCCTGATGGACGGGCTGGATAAATTCATATCCGAAGATATCCTTTCCGGCATCAACCAATTTGAAATAGCTTTTTCCTCCGGCATAGGCTTCATCTCCGACCATAACGCCTCCCCATTGCTTATCGCTCATTGCGTTTGTGCCGCTGTCTGTCAATAAGTCAATGTAGACATCTTCTCCACGTAAGTTAAACATATTGTATTTTGCTTTTTCAAGATACTTAATGCGGTCCTCACGTGTTGTCATTTTGATAGGTTCAACCATCTTAATTCTAAAAGGTTCCGGTACATACTTTTTCATTAAAAAGCCTCCTATAAATTATTATAGCTTTTAGTGTACCATGCCTTTTTTGTACTGTCAAGGTCTTCTTTTTTTATCATTCTATTGTAAAGGTAAAAAATATATGATATATTATCTATAACTTTTGATATTAAATGGTGCGGCAATGATTTTTATTTATTATCTTACGGAAAAAAATTATAAACCGCTATAAAATTTAAAAAAGCAATCAGATGTTTTATAGAACAAAAAAGCTCCAATATGAAAGATACGAAGTTATAGAAAATAAAAAAAAGACAAGGAGAATTCCGATAATGAAAGCTAAAAGCGGAGATGTGTATTGTGTGTATAATTCATATTTAAAAAAATATACTGCGTGCCAAATAACCAAGATAGAGGAAGGTGAGAAAAAACCGAAAGCAGTGCTGCTCTCTTTAGATTGGTCGGGTGAACAGCCTCTCAAAGAGGAAGAATTACCTTTACTAAAGCCGCTTTATCAGGACTTTATGTACTGGAAACGTGGTCTGCATCTTTGTAATGTTGATGTCATGGTGCCTGCGAACCATATGTTAATCGGTAACATGCAGCCATTAACCGATGAAAGCACAAATACCTATGCAAGGTCTTGGGGAAACGGATACGAAGTATATCGTCAACTTAAATGGCAGGAAATTCCTAAAGAGCAAAGAGATGCGTTTAAAAAAGCGGAGAGCAGTAAGGAAAAAATTATATTTGCCGGAAAAGAAATGGCGGTTTCCAGACATCGCATACATGATGATGTTCCTTTTGAAAATGTGCTGGAATTAAAAGCCTTTCCATGCTTATCCTATTTGGCATGTAAAAAATGGCATATCGGTTTATATGAATATTTACAATCATGTCCGTTTTTAGATGAGCTGGTACTTGAAAATCATCAGCAAAAAAGATTGGATTTTTCCAATGCGCATTTGCACAGACTTTCTATTGATATGAACGGCGTGGAAGAACTGTATCTGAATAACGAATTGGAAGAACTTATTCTGTTAGGTGAAGTAACAAATAACTGTAAAATACATGCTGTTGAAAACGGAGCTTTATTACTTTTAACAGCAACTAAAATAGTGCCTAAAATACAGGAGCTAAAAGACTTGGGCAAACTGCATTGCTCAGAGATTACAGAACTTGATGTAGCCGAGATTTTAAAAGCATACCCGATGCTGCGGGAATTGCGGCTATGGGGCAAACCCGGTATTCTTTCTAACCTTTCTATGCTATCCCAATTTACAAAACTGGAGGGCTTTACTACGGTTGATTTATTCGGTTTTTCTGCCGAAGACATTCCGGAGCCGGAACATTTACCTAACTTACATTGGTTTTGGATGAGCAGCCTGCCGGAAAATGCAGCCAAAAAAGCTAAACATCTTTATAAAAAGAGAACAGAAGAAGGGCTTGACCTTTGGATACAAAAGCCGCGAAAACCGGAATGGTTGGCGCAGAACCTTGACAATCCGTTCCGCTCATGGGACGGACAAGAAAATATCTCTGCAGCGAATGCCAAGAAAGCAGCAGATGTATATAAAAAAACAAGAGCCGAAATCCTCAAATTGGAACAAAGCTCGCCGCTCGAAGCTGCCCGGACTGCCGAAGCTTTGGTGAGGGCATATACCGAAAGTTTTAATAAAATGGACAAACGCAAGTATTTTATTGAAACAGTAGAAAGAGAAGATATTTATTGTGCTCTTACAGAACTTTTAGATTTAATACCGCCTTCTCTATCTATCAATAAAGAAAAACTCTTGGAAATTTTTGATACGACACGGGATTTTTAGGATAAATAATGTTTGAAGAGATTAAGGTCTTGTTGTTAAAAGGCATAAATAAATATGACAGTGAAGATTTTGAAATATTAGGATTCTGAAAATAATTTGGGGATTATGGTATAATCAAAAAATAACTTTTATTTCGTTTGAGCTTCTCCTCCAAGCACAATTTCATAGCTGCAGCATGCAGCGATAAGTTCAAAATCGTGCGTAATAACGATAATCGTTTTACCGCAAGCCGCCGCGTCCAAAAAAGCTTTTGCAAGGATGTCTGCGTGATAGCCGTCCAAACCGCTGGTCGGCTCATCGAAAATGAGTATTTCGCGGCCGGACAGCAGGGCGCAGGCAACGGAAAGCCTCTGTTTTTGTCCTCCGGAAAGCGTTGCAGGGTGAACATCTTTGAGGTCATAGAGCCCCATGGTCTGTAAGACATTCCGCGCCCGTTCAAGCTTATCGGGGGTGTTCATCATACTCAATAGAATTTCTTCGGAAACGCTTTCGGTAAAAAACTGCGTTCCAGTATCGTTGGCGCTGTACCATACCGCTTTGCGACGCGCCCGAAGCCTGCTTTTTTTTCCGTTAAGGAATACCGTGCCGCCCGACTCTTTATTAAGCCCGCTCAAAATAAGGCCGAGAGTTGTTTTTCCAACTCCGTTTTTACCGGTAAGCGCAATAATCTGTCCGCGCCATACGGAAAAAGATATTGTTTGCAAAATAAGGTTCCCCTTTTCTTTGCGGTATATCCCGTCTGCTTGCAGTAAGGGTTCATTTGCCGTACCGGAAGATAAGGCTCTTGATGAAGGAGGGGTAAGAGCCGGTTTTAGAGCAGGCGTAAATGACCTCAATCCAAAATGCTTTTTTTGCTCAAGCGTCATTTTCTGCATTTCTTGAGCCGTATGCACCCACTGTATTGTCCCTTCATCTATATAGATAAAACGGTCGGCAATTCCGTACAGCCAGCTTAACCTATGTTCTGCAATAATCAGAGTTCGCCCATCTTCTTTGAGCTTCTTTAAAACATGAGAAAGCCTTATAGAGCTTTCTTCATCGAGATTAGCAGTCGGCTCATCACATACGTATATTGAAGGCGATAGGGCATAGACCGAAGCGATTGCAGCGCGCTGTTTTTCTCCGCTTGAAAAGGTGTCAAGCGTATGCTCTCGTAATGCCGCAAGATGAAATGCTTCGATTGCCCCCTCTGTGCGGGCGATGATCTCGTGTTGTGCCAGTCCGTAATTTTCGCATGAAAAAGCAATCTCACCTGCAAGTTCGGAAGAAAAGAACTGGCTTTGCGGTTCCTGAAACACGCTGCCTATAAATTTGCCCCTCTCCCATAATGGGGTAGAAGACATATCTTTTCCGCCGATAGAGATATTTCCTGAAAGCGTGCCGCTGTAATAACCCGGTGCTAATCCGTTTAAAAGGCGCAATACTGTTGTTTTACCGCCGCCCGACGGGCCGGTTAGAACCGTACATTCGCCTTCGTTAATTGTAAGGTTTATATCCGATACACCTCTTTCACTGTTTTCATAATGAAAACTTACATTTTCCATCCGTATCATCAAGCAAGACTCCTTACTATGATAACCGCAGCCATAGTAGTGCTCCACACAATGGCAGCGATATAGTCGAAGGTCCGCATCTTTTTTCCGTAATAGCTGCTCCGTTTTACCGGACACTGAATACCCCGCACAACTGCCGAGACTGCGAGTTGATCGGCAATTTGAATGCAGCGTAAAAGCAGAGGAATCAGTACATATTCTCCCGTTTCTAAGGGATGAGTTAGGATGCGGGCCGGGTCCAAAAGGCCTTTGGTTTTCATTGAAAGGCGGAGCTTTTTTACTTCCGCTTTCATCACCGGTATAAAACGGAAAATAACGAGTAGTCCTAAAATAACGGAGGCCGGCATTCCGATACGGGAAAGGAAAGCTGCAATCTCTCCGGGCGGCGTTGTTATCACATCCCATCCTATAAGCATAACAGGCAAGAGGTTCCAGCATAAAAAAATATAGAATTCCGGTATGATGATTGTTCTAACACCATATCTGCGGATACCTATTAAGAGAAGCAAAAGCAGCGCATAAAAGAGGCCGAATGATATCAGCAGCCGCCATTTACACTGGACGGCAAGATATAAAAGTCCGATAAGCGAAAGAATACCGTTTATCCTGTAATCGGCGATAAAAAATGAGCTTACAATAACGCACAAAAGCGTCCACAATTTTACCGGAGCCGTAAAATCTTTTGAAACCTTTTTCATTTAATTTTTTAACAAGGCATTTTTAAAAACTCTGATGAGCTTTTTGCAAATGTTTTTATAATACGCCCGCTTTTTCAAAATGTTTTTTTATCAACCTTGAAGCAATCAGACTTCCTGCAAAACCGCAGGCGGTTGTAAAAGCAACGATAAAAATAATCCAATAAGGAACGGTAAAATACCGAACATATGAGTCAATATATTCTTGACTCATTCCGCTTGAAACGGCAAAGGCATAATAAGCATCCCAGAAGAACCAGATCGGAAGCAAATTTGTTCCGTTAAATAACAGGCTGGAAACCGTCCATGCAGCCGTAAGCCGGCGCGGATTTTGATAGGCTCCATGTTTCCATAAAATGGCTTCGCATATTAAGCCGATAACGATGTAATACGGCAATAAATACCAGTTTCCCATTATTAGAAAAATGATGCCGAGAAGTGTCATGTAGATAAAAGACACGCCCCGTTTTCCCACCCGTTGTACCATGAGAAAATAAACCGGCGCGCAGATAAATACTGAAAAACCGACTGATAATGTCATACTGACAAAATGGTTTGCCATGCACACAATATTTACAATAAATTGCATAACGACAAGAAGAGCACTTAATAAAACCGTAGTTATTACATCTTTTATCGTCCATTTGGCTGTTGTGTTCATTTTTTTATTCATTTGAATCTCCTCTTTTTCTGTTTATTCTATGTTTTTTGCTTTTATCACGAACATAGGTATGGTTTTATATCTCGCCGCTTGAAAAGCATCCATATATTTCTCTTTGGAAAGAAGCCTGCTCGCAATTTCCTTAAAGCCGATTTTTTTCAGCATTTTTTCATCCCATTCAGGACGATTTATGTAGGCAAGCGGAAATTTTTTCAGAATGTTTATAATCTGTTCATCATGATAATAATCTCTGAATTCGCCGCATTGCTTAACAAGCTCCGCTTCGCATGATTTAAATTTTTCAAACTCATCTGTATTCCACATCGGTTTAAGCCAATTAGCGTCAATGTTCAGCATGATTCCTTCGGGCTTTAGTATTCTTTTCCATTCTTTGTATACGGTTTCCGGCGCAGTGAATAGCCATGAAGCATGTCTGGAAACCACAGCATCAAATAAACGTTCAGGAAAATCCGTTGAATGAGCATCTTTAAGCAAAAAGGTGATTTTGTCAGAAAGCCCCAATTCTTCCGCTGTTTTTTTTCCTTCTTCAAGCATCGCCTCGCTGCTGTCTATGGCGGTAACTTCCCAGCCGTCTTGTGCAAGTAAAATGGCTAAAAAGCCTGTACCGCACCCCGCATCCAAAGCTTTCTTTCCCTTGCAGTCCTTGAGATTTTCCTGAAGCAGTTTTTTCCATTCACTCCCGTTTTCTTTTAATTCCTGCATGTGAAACATCCGCATATTTTCTGCCTGTTCAGACCATTTTTTCATTAAATCTTTTATATCCATTTTTTTCCTCTGATTGTTTATTTACGGATTCCGGCAAAGCACAATATTGCGCGGTTTAATAAAAAATAGCAATGTTATTTTTAGTATATATAATTTCTTTTTGATTGTCAAGATAGCGGTGTTATTTTTTTAATATTTAAGGAAAATGATGTCTTTGCAATTATAGACTTATATTAATATATTTTAGATGCTAAAACATATTGACAAAAAAAGTATTTTGATGTATATTTATTTTAGCAACTAAAATAAAAAGGATATGCCAATGAATGATGTAGAAAGCCTTATACGACGGACGGCAAAAATTCAGTACAAAGTAAACGCCAATGATAAAAAACCCAGAACTTTCGGTACGCAGCATAAATTGTACCAAAGCGAAATTCATTTTATAGAAGCAATAGGTTTAGACGGTGGATACAGCGCTTCCGAGCTTTCGGAAAAACTCGGCATTACAAACGGTGCCGTAACACAAGTTGCAGATAAGCTGCTAAAGAAAAAATTGATAGAAAAATATAAAAAAGCGGATAACAAAAAAACCGTTTATTTTAAGCTGACAAAAGAAGGAACCGTTGCATATAACAATCACGAAAAATTCCATGCCGGTTTTAACGAGAAACTTGCAGCATATTTGAGTTCTCTTTCAAAAAAAGAGTTCGATGCGATTGCACGTTTGGCGGAATTGGTAGACAACAACATCCCCGATTTAAGTACACAGGAGGGTTTATTTTAAGGAGGTTTTATTATGAAAGCTGTTATCATAGTATTCAGTCCGTCAGGACATACATTGGTTGCTGCACATATGATTCAGAAAAAAATTAAAGATAAAGGCGGCGCGGCTGATATCATAAATATTACAAAAGATGACAGCCTGTTGTTTGCCTCAAGATCCGAAAGGCAAAAAATCTTGGAAGAACGCTTACAAGATTTCGATGTACTTTTTGTAGGAGCGCCGGTATACGCAGGACACGCTGAAAGCCACATACTGAGTATCATCGAAGCTCTGCCTTTGCCGGATCAACAATGTTTAAAAATTGCAGTTCCGTTTATTACTTATGGAGGAGCACATTCGTTTATCGCATTGGAAGAAATGGGAAGGGCATTAAAGAAGAAAAAATATGTACCGGTTTTAGGAATCAAACTTGCTTCGTTTCATACACTTAGCAGATTTTTCCATACCAAAATACTGGAGAACAAACCCGGCGATATGGAAGAGGGTTTAATAGAAACGGCAGTAAATAAAGTGTTTGCTCTGTGTTCACATAAAGAACACATAAAAGACAATAGTGCTTCTTTTGCCTATACCAAAGGTCCAATGCGCTTTATGCTGAAGCTCCTTTCGCAGGAAAAAATACACGGAAAGTTTAAAACCGTATCGATTATACGGGAAAAGTGCAGTGCATGCAAAAAATGTATTTCAGTGTGCCCCATTAACAATTTTATATTTACAGACGGTAGGGTATCGATAAAAAATCAAAAAAATTGTATATTATGCGGAGAGTGTTTTTATAACTGCGGCTGCAACGCAATCGATTTTGCATACCGAACGGTTGCACAAAAAAGATTAAACGATGGAAATATTGTTTTTGAAGAAGATATATCGGCCATATATCCTAAAAAATACGGCTATATAAATAATAAAGGAGATCTGCTATGAGTAACGTATGTATTGTGTACAGTTCAACACATCATGGAAATACCGAAAAGGTACTGAACAAAATAAAGGAAAAGTTTCCTGAAACGGTTTTGATAAAGGCCGGTGATTTTAATCCTGATGATTTTAATCGCTATGAAGCAATCGGTTTTGCTTCAGGAATTTTTTACCTTAAATTTGCAAAACCGGTCGATAAGTTATTTGAACAAGCGCTTGTGGGCAGTGTACAAAAGCTGTTTTTTATTTACACCGCCGGCGCGGTCAATGCCGGTTTTGAAAAAACTTTGCGCAAAAAAACCGAACAAAGCGGAAAAATCTGTATGGGCATATTCGGCTGCAAAGGCTTTGACACCTTCGGTCCTTTAAAACTTATCGGCGGTTTAAACAAAGGCCGACCTAACGAAGACGATTTTAAAAATGCAATCGATTTTTTTGGGAAAAATATTATAAACGCATAAAAGCTTTATAAAGGCTGGATCATAGATTTTGAAAATTATTCCTTTTCTAACACTACTCTAAGAGTGGTGTTAGACGATTATTTTTCAAATATCCAATTTCCATTTTCTGATTGAAAATCTAATTCGGCAATACATGTATCATTATATTTTTTCCCTTTATAAAATTCCTTTACATAAAAACCATAATCAATCCAATTTATAATTTGCGGTTCAAGATTTTTATCTTTTAAGGTAACTGCCGTAGATTTTTCATTAAATGAATCAATGACTTTTATCCGATTATTATTTTTATAAAGCATTTCATTTTGAGCATATCCATTTATGATTTTCATTTTTATGCAGTTTGAATTAAGATTTTTTGAATATAATGAAATTTTTATTGTGCTATCCTCCGTGTCTTCTACATAACTTGTTGATGGATTACCATCAAAAGCATTTTGAATTGTATATTTAAACGGACGAACTTTATCAATAAGA
The DNA here is from genome assembly GCF_024181665.1 of Treponema sp. B152. Lineage (NCBI taxonomy): Bacteria > Pseudomonadati > Spirochaetota > Spirochaetia > Treponematales > Treponemataceae > Treponema > Treponema sp. B152. The sequence goes on along the minus strand of NZ_CP058668.1, from coordinate 2,428,154 downwards.
GGATATGAATAATCGATATTAATTACAGGAATTTCTACATCTTTCCTTATTAAATGCAAACATTCATCTCCCAACCAGTTTTTATAAAAAGATTCATTTTGTAAATCTTTCCAATATTTAAAATTTGCGGAAGTAGAACGTTCTGTTGTTTCCCAGCTTTCACCATCATCCGAATCGGCAGAATGAGATATTACACGCTTAGCGCTGTTGAACTCCAGAATTCCTATGATGTTATTATTTCGTTCTATAACCGATACATTGCCGTAATTATCTTCATTCCAGCTCGTTACCGTGCCATCACCTGAATTCCGTATATAAATATATCCATATGATATTTCATGGAAAACCCCATTAACTTTTATATAAACCCATTGTCTAAGTCTCATTTTATTTTCATATATTTTTGAAAGATTTTCATCATTCAAAGTTTCATAACTTGTTAAAAGCCGATAGATAGTTCCATTTTCATAATTTTCTTCAAAAAGACGTACATATTTATCTCCATAATCCTCATCTTGTATGCTTTTTTGACTTTTAAAATATTTTAATATTTCGTCATCCGTACATTCTGTGATATTTTCATAATTATTTCCAAAAAGAATTTCTCTATACTCATAAGTAAAACCTGGAATTGTAGTAAATATTAACAATAAAAATAAGATTATTTTTTTCACTTTTTCCTCCTAAAAATTAGTACGTCGGCGACATATTCGTTTAACAACTACTTAAACTATTTTGCGGCTTGTCCGCAATGTCAGCGTTGAAGCGGGTGTTAGGTTTTATTATTGTTTCGAGTAACTCTGTACTCTTCATCTAGCAAATACATCATTATAAAATCCGAATATTCGCCATTATTGAAGAATCCATCCTTTTGCTTACCCTCTTCTTTGAATCCTATACTTTTCCAGAACCTTAATCCTCTTTCGTTACTTCCCACAACTCCAATTGCTATTCTGTGGAAATTTAAGCTATTAAAACCATATTCAAGCATTAAGTTCGCAGTTTCTTTTCCATAACCTTTAGCCCAATAATTTCTATTCCAAATCATTAGCGAATAATCTGCCGTTCTCCATGGCATAAAAATTCTTAGGAAACCGGTTTCTCCAATTATTGAATTTGTTTCCTTATCAATAATTACAAACCAGATCCTGTCATCTGTTTTTTGACATCGATCATAAAAGTTATCCATTTCTCTTTCAGTTATTGGATATACTTCTCCGCTTAATACTCCTATTTCTCTATCGGACATTAACTCAGCCAATTTTTTAAGATCATCTTTTTGGACCGGACGAAGTTTTATTCTCTCACTCTCCATAAAATAACTCATATCATTCCTCTCATACATTTTAAATAAATATTTTCAGCGTTGACGCGGTGTTAGATTTTATAATTATCAAATTGTGTACTTATATCTTTCAGCGTACTTGCTTAATATTTCATTTATCATTGTTTGATATTTTACATTATTTTTCTTTGCCGAAGCTTTAAAAAATGCAACACTTTCACAGTCAAGCGTTATCGTAATTTTTACTTTTTCAGATTTTCTTATTAATCTGTCAGGTGGTGGTAGAAAATCATCTATCCTTTCCGATAATGATATTGATTCAGCTACTTGTTTAGGAGCATCACTGTATTCTGTTTTCTTCTTCATATTTTCTTTTTCCTTCTCTCCAATATCCGGCACCTATTATCCTAATATTCTCATTACGCAAGGTAAAACGTACCGTCAATATTTTATCTTCAACTTTACCAAGACAAAAATATCTTTTCTCTTTATCCGAATGTCTTTCATCATATAATATAACTCTATTTTTATCAAAAAGCTTCCTGAGCTTCTTCAAATGAAATATTATGTTTTCTTATATTTTTATTCTTATTCTTATCTCATTCAAATGTCACAGTATATTATACATACTTTTTGCAATATTTTCAATATATATATTTTTATTTTAGAAAATAATATTTTATATAGTTATTCTGCTGCTTTATAATACTTGGCTTCCTAACAATATTTTTCAATCGAAGAAAACATTATAGGTCGGTTCTGCACCTGCCTGCCTTTAGGCTGGTCAACCTAACATTCGCTTAACCTGCAAACGGGCATAGTCCCGTTTGTCAGAGCTGAAGCGGGTGTTAGACGCATTGAATTATTTATCTTTCTATCAGCTTTCCGGTTAAATATTTATGTAAAATACTTCCTGCAAAAACTTCATAGTCCATACCTTCTTCAAAAGCTTTGGCCTTTAGATTATTCATATCTTGCTTGACAAGCATTATATCTATCTTCTCGCTTTTCATAAGCATACTTTCAGCCGCTTTTTTAAAATCATTACTAAGATCATAAAAATTTTTTACCGATTTCCATTCATCATTTTCTATAGATTCATACAACTCTTTTTCACTATTCATTTTCTTCTCCTTTCCAATCAAAATATTTCGACGTATATTTTCTACTTGGAAAAATAGTTTTCAAAAAACAAACATCATTTTCAAGTACACAAGGAACTACATATACATATCTATCAATTTCTACAAGAAGCAAAAGTTGATTTGGATATTTTTCTTTATTTGGATGCTCTAAAATATCCAATAAATTATCTTGCTCAATTGCCACAATAATCCGCTCAAACGATATATTTCTATCTCTTTTAAGCATCATATTTTTTTCATTATTCCAATCGAATATCATACTATAAATAATATATCACTTTTTCAATCTTTTAACAATAAACCTAATACTACAAATAAACTTTATTTTTATACTATTACATAACAATATTAAAACATAAAAACTATAGTTTTATTTTCTTCACAAATAATTATAATAGTTACCACGACCATCCGAAGGACTTATAACTAGTTGATTTCCTTAATAAGTTTTAAAATCCACAGATAAAAGTTTTATTTTCTCATACAAGTAGATATTATAAATCACATCCTGTCTATAGGGCTTTGAATGTCTAGTCCGCCGTGGTTTAGGCCATGAGTTTAAAACCTCTTCACGGACTTTGTCTTAGAATGAAAACAAAAGTCGCATTTGTTGCCGCCCATTCCTAAGGTTTCGCTTCTGTCGAATTGCAATTTTTTTATATTTCCGAAGACGATATGATCGCATAAACAAAATATCTCACAGATTTCAGGACAGTTAAAATAGGTACAGGTATCAAACCAAAGACATTTTAAAACATCCGTAGAATACTCATTCGCATTGTCGGCTAAAGTTTTACTTATCCAAATTTCTTCACCGGTCATTCCCTTTCTCATAAAAAAACGGAACAGTTTAAAAAAGCCGGGAATATGGAACAATGCGTTCAAAATACGGTGAGCTTTTCCTGCAATATAAAAAGAATATTCTTTTACCAGTTCCTTTGCCTCTTGCGCAGGAATTCCATTGTCGATAAAAGTTTTATAAAGCGCTATGTTTGATATGATACTGCTCTTTTGCCGCTCCTTTTGTTTTTTTGTCCATGCTCCGCGATCGAGTTCTTGAATAAGCAGTTGCATTTTTTCCTTATAGGTTGTGTCTATATGATCTAATATGTGCGGCGTTAATTTCCCTGAACTGACAAACCCTCTGCGTGAATAAAATCTTTTATATTTCATACATTTCTCCGATCAATCTTCCATCCGATTGCTTCTTCGCGGATATCGACGAATCTCCGGTATAGCCCATCCTGCTGCATAAGTTCGGCATGAGTACCCCGCTGCACAATGCGTCCTTCATCAAGTACAATAATTTGATCCGCTTTGCGTACCGTATTTAAACGGTGCGCAATCATCAAGAGCGTTTTATTTTTAGTCAGCTCCTCTATGGCTTTTTGTAGCTCGTGTTCATTTTCAGGATCGACACTGGCAGTCGCTTCGTCTAAAATAACAACAGGCGCATCCTTGAGAATTGCCCGCGCGATGGAGATACGCTGTTTTTCTCCTCCCGACAATGTTGCTCCGTTTTCGCCGATTTTAGTTTGATAGCCGTCCGGCATTGCAGTGATAAAATCATGACAGCAGGCCTTTTTTGCTGCGGCAATCACTTCGTCCATCGTTGCATCCGGCTTACCGAAACGGATATTGTTTTCTATCGTATCTTCAAACAGGTATACGTGCTGAAACACAATAGAAAAATTTTTTAAAAGACTATCGCATGTGTAATCTTTAACGTTGATACCTCCAAGTAAAATTTCACCATCGTCGACATCCCAAAAGCGAGCAATTAAATTACACAGTGTTGTTTTTCCCGAACCTGACGGCCCGACAATCGCGCAGCTTGTTTTCTGCGGCACCGTAAAATCGGCATTACGTATCACTTCTTTTGTGTCATCCCTATCGTAAGAAAAAGAAATATTCCGAACCGTAATGTCATAATTATTCGGAATATGATCCGTACCGTTTTCGTCCAACAGCGGCATATCCGATATTTCTTCCAACCGGTCAAGAGAGGCATCAACTACCCGTGCAACAGCTGCCGTACTTCCGGCAAGCTCCACAGTTGCATAAATCATAAAACTTGCAACAGTCAGCAACAAACACTTTTCCGGTGTTATGTTTCCATGCATTAAAAGATATGGAACCGTAATCAGCATCGCAGCTCTAACCACTTTGAATACTGTCTGAAAAGCAGCCGCGAGTTCGGAAAAAATTTTTTCCAAAATGATATTTGCCGCTGCACTTTCACTGATTGCTGCATCAACCGTTTTACCGGATTGTTCGCCGAGTCCGAATGCTTTTACCACTGTCATCCCTTGAATGTATTCCAAAATGCCGGTTACCAGTTGTGCCTGCGCTGCCTGCCTGCGCGGCGAATATTTTTTTCCCGCGGCTTGTGTTTTTGCATAAATAAAGAACGAGATTAAAAGACCTGCGAGCATCAGCAATCCGATTCTCCATTCATAAACCAACAACCATACATTGATAACAAAGGCGTGAATAAATCCGCCTGCAACCGCCTCCAGCACCGTTACCGCACTTGTTTCAAGATCGCCGAGTGTGGTGGTAACCGCAGCGGTAATATCTCCTAAACGATGCTCACTAAAATACCCCATCGGTGCACGCTTTAATTTTTCACCGAGGTTCATCCGCCACTCGCTGCACATAGCAAAACTTCCCAATGTTCTATTTATGGAAGCTATATTGATAAAAACGATTTTCCCTACAACACTGAGCAGCATAATTCCGAGAGATACCCAAATCGTTTTGTACGGCATCCCATTTCCTGAAATGGCGGAAAGGATTCCGGAGAGAACAGTCAAGATTGCCATAATGGGAAGCATCTCAAAAAACGAATTACCGATATGAAAAATAAAAGAGAGTATCAATCTTCTTTTTTCCGCACCTGAAAAATTCAACAATCGTTTAAACATATTAATCATACAGCCTCCTCCTTTTTGTCGCTTACGCTGATGTGCGCATTCCAAAGTGTGCGATACAGTTCGCACGATTCCAAAAGCGATTGATGCTCACCCTCTGCTTCAATTCTTCCGTGATTCATAACGATAATCTTATCCGCCATCGTGATAGTCGAAAGCCGATGCGCAATGACTATCAATGTTTTTCCTGCGACCAGTTCTCCGATGGAACGCTGAATAACCGCTTCATTTTCGGGGTCGGTAAAAGCTGTCGCTTCATCCAGCACAATGATGGGGCTGTCTTTTAGTATTGCGCGCGCGATTGCAATGCGCTGCTTCTCGCCGCCGGAAAGATTATTCCCTCCGTCTCCTGCGACCGTATCATACCCTTGAGGAAGTGCGCTGATAAAATCGTGACAGCTTGCTTTCTTTGCAGCTTGTTCTATCTCAGCATCCGTCGCGTCCGGTTTCCCAATCCGTATATTTTCCCGAATGGACAAATGGAATAAATAATTATCCTGTGAAACATAAGCGACACGTTCCATCACTTGCGAAAGCGGAATGTTCCGTACATCGCAGCCGCCTATCATAACCGAGCCTGTACTCGCTTCCCAAAACGAGGCGATTAAACGGGCAACGGTAGATTTTCCCGAACCCGACGGACCGACAAATGCAGTCATCCCATTCGGAACCGCTTGAAATGAAATGTCGTGCAGAACTTCCGTATCGCTATATGAAAAAGACACATGCGAAAATGCAATAGTATTTTCTTTAAGCGGTACAACTTCTTTCGGACGGTTCATTTCTTCCGCTTCCAACAGTTTTGCAATTTCTTTTACGGTAGAATCTACCATTGCAAGACTGTCCGTGTAACGTAGCGCCTGAATGAGCGGTGCAATAAGACCGAGCGACAAGATGATACAGGATATAAAACTTCCGGCGGATATGCTCCCGTGTATGAAAAACCGACAGCCGAGCGGCAGCACACCTAATAAACTGGAAGGAGCAATTGCAATTCCAGCAGCGTAGTAGGGATTGGTCTTTTTAAACCATTCCGCATTCGCATTCTCACTTTCCGCTATCGCCTCAGTATATTTCCGATATGATACGGTGCTTTGATTAAAGGCTTTTATCACTTCAATGCCGCCGATGTATTCAACCGTTGCGGCATCCGTATTTTTACTTGCTGTAAGAACTTTTGCATACCGTTTTTTGTAGTCCTTCATCATCCCCATATAACAAATAAGACCGAGCGGAAAGGTTGCAAAAGCGGTAAGTGCTAAGCGCCAATCAAGATAAAAGAAATAGACTAACATTAAAAAAGGAATCAACAGGTTTGCCGTCAGTTCCGGTATGATATGAGCAAGTGGTAATTCCAGCTTTTCGACCGTATCGACCAGCATTGTTTTGAATTTACCGGATGGGGTATCCAGTATAAAGCCCATCGGAACGCGGGAGAGCTTTGCTGTCAGCTGCATACGGATATTTTTCAGCACGGTAAAGGCCGCACGGTGAGAACGTATCGTAGAAAGTGTAGACAGACAGAGCTGTCCAAGATACCCGCCAAGAGCGATAAGAGCCGTTACAAAAATTGCCTGTAAGGTATAATCCCGTGCGCATATCCGAATGATAAGGCGGGACACGGCAAGATATGGAACAATTCCAGCCGCTGCTCCCAAAACCGAAAAAATCACGGAACTTATTAGAAGACCCTTGCACGGTTTTGCAAGCTCCAATAAATACTGCAAAGCATTTTTTTGATTTGTATGTTCAGAGTTTTTCATTATTGTCTCCTACTAAATAAAATAGCACTGCTATTTTATTTAGTATACATAATTCTTTTTTGACTGTCAAGATAGCAATGCTATTTTTTTAATAATTTACCGAGTATTATTATCAATATCGAGTATTATTATCAATGTATAGTAGAAAAAAATGAATTTAGGATGATATAATGCAGGCAAATAGTGAAAAATAGGGTATTCCTGTGGATATTATTGAGAATTTATGGTATAAAAAGAAACGAATACTTAGGTTAAAGTTATACGGAGGGAACTTATTTTATGCACAATGGGATATCTATAGGAAAAGGCTTTTTGTGGGTGCTTGTTTGGTTTGGCTTTATGATCTTGTATACTATTCTTGATGTTTCGATATGGAGAAAGATAGCCCCTGAACATAGCAGAGTTTTGAACATAATTACTGTTATTTTGTGTATGACTATATTCCTTGTTTTACTAATGAGAAAAACAAATTTCAGACCTAATTTATTTACGAATATTTCTTTTCAAGGATTAATATTAGCTATAGGCTGTTCCATATTGTTCTATTTCCTTTTAGATAAAGGATTAGATCCTATATTTGAAAGTTTTTTTCCATCAAGCAGAGAAAATTATCAACAAACAATTCAATCAATAAGAGCTGCACCAATTATCGGTTTACTTGATTTTTGCATACTTGCACCTATTCTTGAAGAAATCTTAATGAGAGGATTTCTGCTTGAGGGTCTATCAATAAATTATGGAAAAATTGTTGCCTTACTTATATCTGCAGCACTCTTTGCTATGCTCCATTTCAATATAGCCCAAATAGTTCCTTCATTTATTTGTGGTGTGATTTTAGGCTTACTTTATTTTCATACAGGCTCAATATTTTCTTGCATACTTGCTCATATGGGATACAATTTAATTGCGTACAGTGTGATAGTTTTACCCATATATAACAAATAATGGAAGAACTGAAAAGTACAGACTACCGCTAAAACTGTAAAATTTTCTGTTATTTAATTAAATATCCTTTTTCGACGGCTTTTTCCAATAATTGCAGGACAAAATTCCATATTTTTTCCGAGCCGTCTTTAATATGCATATTTTTAGTTATTACCATATCATATGTTATGTTATTTTTTTTCCAAGAATAACCTTCAGACATATAATTTTGAATTATCGGTTCCAATCTATCAAATACGGAAGCAAATTTTGCTTCATTCGTTTTCCTTTCTTCAAATTCTTCCCATAAGCTTAAAAAATATTTTTTTTGATCCGGTTCTAATAAACCGAAGATTCTATCCGCAGCTTTTTTTTCATTATTATAAGATTCATCTCTTTGTGAAGAATATAAAAAGGTATCACCGGCATCTATTTCAACAATATCATGGATTAATAGCATTGAAATAACTTTTTCAATATTAACTTCAAAATTGGCATATTCTTTTAACAAAATACACATGATTGAAATTGTCCAAGAGTGTTCGGCATCATTTTCCAATCTTTCGGAATTAAATAATTTTGATTGCCGGAAAATATGTTTAACTTTATCTATTTCTATAATAAAATTGAGTTGATTAACTAATTTATCATTTTGATTAAAATCAATTAAAAATGCTCCTATTCTTTTCGACTCCATTTTTTTTCTCCTTTCGTTTTTGTAACTTTCGCTTAACCTGCATTTGCGGCTTGTCCGCAATGTCAGCGTTGAAGCGGGTGTTAGCTGTTTTTAATCTTACTGATTAATGATTTCGTTTATTTCCTTCGCAATATCAGTCTCTTTATTACACTTTGGCGATTCAAATAACCGTTTATAAAAGTTTTTCACATCAAGATCTCCTAGTATATAACGCACTTGGCTGTTTCTACTTCCAATTTCTAGTAACATTTCTATCTCTTTATCTGACCAATCGCTAATATGCTTAATGGAATTAATTACTGTATGAGTATTTGCAAAACTCAAACTACTTTCGAGTGATAAAATACCATTAGTTTTTTCTTTTATTTGTTCCAGCGTTTTCTCATTATTTGTTTTGTAGTTATCAACTTGTTCCAATTTATTATCTATATGATAAGATTCAAGTAATTCATTAGAAACAGTTCGTTCAATTATTGCTTTTATTAATTTATCTAATTCAGAATTTTCCGAATAATCAGCTGGTGTAAAATACTTTATTCTATTTTCTTGTATCATTTTATAAACCTTAGTTTTATCCATAGTTTGAGCATTATATACGCCAATTGAATGCCCTCCATAAGAATTAACTAATTTCATACAAGGAATATCAGTATCGCTATCCCCAATGTAGATTATATTTCGGAACGGTACCCTAATTTTATCTGATGAGAAACTATCATTCACACCCTGATCGTTAATATCTAAAATACCTTTTTCAATTCTAAATAGAAATTGTGTTTTATTTGTATAATTAATTGCCTGCGCAGGCCAGCGCGCAAACCCACTCTCATCAAAGTAAAAGGAACTCGCATATATTTTTTCAAATTCTTTTGAAATCGATGTTCCTTCAATCATTTCTTTTAACCCAGAAGAAATTACATAATGTTCAATAATAACGCCTCGTTGAGTTCCGTACTCTCGTATTCTAGAAAACCAATCTTCTACACCAGGAAAGAGGGTTACTTTTGCACCATACGCCCTTAATACTTCTCTTGTTACTGACTGCCTTCCAACAGCAGTTTGAAGCATTGTATACATATAGGCTAGGTTTTGATCCATTTCATTTTCGCCAGCCAGTTTATTTGATTTCTCCCAAAATGATTTAACTTCATATCCTACTGATTGTATAAAGCCTTGAGCTTGCATATCATCAGGTGATAAGGTTTTATCAAAATCATAACATATTGCTAGCACTGGTTTTTTTTCTTTTTGTTTTCGTAAGAATTGACTAGACATTTATGTATTTCTCCTTTCTTTCGATATACTCTCCAGCGCCAAAGGCGTCCACCTAACATCCGCGTAACCTGCATTTGCGGCTCGTCCGCAATGTCAGATTTGAAGCGGGTGTTAGGATAATATTTTTAAGCCATATTTTTTATACTTTATAACCTGTGTATCAACAGATAAAAAATAATAATCAGACTTTATTGATTGCCAAATCATAATTCTATCAAATGGGTCTTTGTGCTCTATAGGTAAGTTATAAAAACTAATTAATTCATCATTTTTAAAAGGTCTACACTTAAGAAAACTATTTTCTACTTCTTTGTAGAATTCTTCCGGACTCATACCTTTTAGGGATAATTTTCCCATATTATATTTTATTGATATTTCCCATAAACTAGCTTGACTATAAAAAATTTCATTTTCGTCTGCTAATAATTTATTATAAACTGATTTAGATATTTTGCTTGTATCAATAAATGCCCATAATAAATAATGCGTATCTAATAGGATTTTCATACATTAATAAACTCTTCATCTGTTATTGTCCAATCCTCACTGAATTCAACTTTTACTTTTCCTTCTAATGTGCCAAGCTTTCTCGCTTTGATTCTTTTATACTCTTCAATTGGAACAATCACGGCTATCGTTTCTTGTTTTCGACCAAAGGCAATACCAATTTCGTTACCTAATTCTACTTCTTTCAAAAGTGCAGAAAAATTCATTCTTACTTTAGCTACCGGTAATGTTTTCATATAAATATAATAACATATATGTACAACATAGTCAAGTTGCATTTGTTAAGTCAGTATTAAGAAAATTTTATAATGAGAATATCCTTTTTATACTTAATAAAACTTTAAAAAGTTCTTCCATCATTTCTTTGTTCGGCAAATGGCCTGAATTTCCTACTACTCTATAGTGTAAATTTTTATTACCAGAACTTTCACAAAGTTCCTTTATAATTTTTGTAGGGGAAACTATATCGGTTTCTCCCTGTAAAATATAATACGGAACGCTTACATTCTTTAATTTCTCAGATAAATCAATACGAAGAATTTCGTTCCACAAAGAAATATTATCTTTATAGCCGTTTATAAACATAGCTTTGAAATCTTTAAATGTGTAATCAGGCGATTGAAATAAACCTAAAATAATTTTTCCGATTTCAAGGGGCTTTGATTTTTTATTATTGTACGCATTTGTCTTTTTTCTCAGCAAACAGGATACTAATTGCAAATCTTTACTTTTTATATTATCGATATCCGTATTTTTTATCCTATTTATTATCCGTTCCGAAACGCCGCTTTCTTTTAATGCATTATACACTTCTTCGTTGTAGAAAATATTTTTTACAATTTGTCCTATCGCCAAAACTCCATCAATCACTTTTGCTTTTTTTTCAGTGACCGATAAACTTAATATGCTTCCCCATGATGCACTGAAAATAAATAATTTATTGTTCGGAAATTCTTTTTTTATAGAATCAATTAAATCGCAGGTCATCTGAACAAACCGGTTTATTGTGAAATTATCGTCAATTTTATAGTTATTGATTCCGCAACCGAGCTGATCCCAACAAACCGTAATAAAATTATCGGTAAATTCAGGAAACATTCCTCTACAACCCACACAAAGCGGAATCGGCGTTCCCGGGCCTCCATGCAACGTTATTAATATCGGCAAATCATCACGTTTGCCTTCAACTAAAACCTTTTGCGAGAATCCGCCTAGATTAAATTCTGAAATATGTGAAATTTTATTATTTTTTATGACTGTTTTTCTGGTTTTATTCATTTGTTTTATCTTTATTTATCAAGCCTCTGGGTTGTCGCTCTAACATCCGCTTAACCTGCATTTGCGGCTTGTCCTGTTTGTCGGCGTTGAAGCGGATGTTAGGCGGATTTATCTACACGGCCAGCTTTAACTCCGTAATAATTTTAGCTATTTTTACAAAATCATCATCATCGTGTAGAAGCGGAATATTATTTTCAATCGCTGTTTCTGCAATCAGCAAATCTACCGTACTACGAATTGTAAAACCTTTTCTACGGCAACGGAAATTCAACAAAGCTGCATTTTCAAATTATTGAATACCTAATCTTAACGAATACAATGGTACATCAATTAAATAAGATTTCAAAATAGCAAATTCTTTTTCGTCCTTTGCACCTTGCAGAATTTCTTGATAAATAAATTCATTGATACAAAAATGTTTTTCTTCCTCAATCAATTTTTCAAAATATGTGGTACCGACAGTTTTCCTGCCGCGAAAAAAATTGATCAACACAGAAGTATCTACTAAAATCATTGAGAACTCCGCATTGCTTTATAATCATATCCATCGGCAAACTGAATTTTACCTTTTAGATCGGCAATACTATGCTGTCTTTTTTCAGCCGGAAATTCAATTGTTTCCATGTATGAAATAACCATTCGTGCCTGTTCATTATCAAGCATTGCAAAATAATCCATCGCTTTTTTTTTAAGAGCCGTTTCTACCATCAAAAACCTCCTTATAAAAAACACGCCAATAGCGTGTGAGCATAACGCATATTAGACCTACTAATATGATATACCAAGATATCAAGTTTTTCAAGCAATAAAAAACATTTTATCTCGCCCTTACAAATGCATATACTGTATTTCAATCCATTATTTCCGTGTTGTTAAAATGTCTCCAGCTGCATTTCAAGTTCATTCTTTTTTTCACCGCACAGTTCTTTGACAATCTTTCCGCCGGATAAAATCAGTACACGCGAACAGATTGTTTTGATAAACTCAATATCATGGGTGATAACGATAACAGTCTTTTTATCGTCAGCCAGCCGCTTGATTATGCGTCCTGCCTCTTGCATGCTTTTAAGATCAAGCCCGCTGGTGGGTTCATCAAAGATAAGGATGTCCTTTCCGCACAGTACACTGACCGCTACTGCAAGCCGCTGCTTTTGCCCGCCGGAAAGGGAAAGCGGATGCCTCTCTTTTAGCCGGTTAAGCGAGAGTTCCGTTAACACTTCATCGATAGCGGGATCCGGCAAATCTTTGATACCTAATCGGCATTCAGCATATACGCTGTCCGTAAAAAGCTGATGACCGACATCCTGCATCACCATATATGAACGCTCTTTCCGCATTTTTCTCGATAGGGGGTTGCCGTCAAAAGATATGCTTCCCACTGCTTCTTGTGTAAGACCGCATAGCGTACGCGCCAATGTCGTTTTCCCCGCTCCATTTTCTCCCGTTATTGCAATAATCTCTCCTCCTGTTGTAGAAAACGAAATATCTTGCAGGACGGATGTATGCCCCAATTTGACGGTAAGATCTTTTACTGCAAAGGTATGCCTGCCGAAAGATACGCTTACATCGGGAGATACATTTACAGTCTCAGCTTTAATATCAGCAAGATTTCTACAGCGCAATTTCATACTTTTTATCTGTACTTCAGGAAGATCAACAAATGTTTTAATATCCATATCATGAGCAATCTTTCCATTTTCCATAAAAATCACCCGGTCAGCTATATCCATCAAATACCATATCCGATGTTCGGCAATGACAATAGTCTTTCCCTGTAATTTGATTTTTTTAATCAGTTCGCTCAGTTCTTTGATAGAATGATAATCCATATTAGACGAAGGTTCATCCAATACAAATATGTCAGGTGCTGCAGCATACACTGAAGCAAACGCGATCTTTTGTTTTTCTCCTCCGGAAAGTTCAAAGATGTTGCGTTCGCGCAAGTTTTGTATCTGTAAATCCTCGGTAACTTTTTCAAGGCGGCTCAGTAATTGCTCCGGAGGAAGGCCTCGGTTTTCCAAACCGAATACGATTTCACTATCAGTATCGGTATTAAAAAACTGTGTTCTTGGATTTTGAAAGACCGTACCGACGCTGTCGGAAAGCTGCGCAATATCCGCTTCCGCACTGTTCATTCCATTTATAATTGCTTCTCCGGAAAATTCACCTTCAAAAAAATGGGGAATTAAACCGTTAATTAACCGAGTCAATGTTGTTTTACCGCAACCTGAACCGCCGCAGAGCAGCACGCATTGCCCTTTCGGGATATGCAGAGATATATCATACAAATTATTTTCTTTTGTTCCCTTATAAGAAAAAGAAATATTCCGTAAAGTAATCAAGGAAGAACCGCTCCTTTTACAGTATTAAAAATGATAAGCACAACAAGACTCGAGTAAAGAAGGAGGAGCAGTGCATCCCTCATCCGGAACCGTATGTTTTCAAGACAGCTCCTCCGTTCAAGATGATCTATTCCCCGAGTAATAGCAGCCTGTGTTATCTCGTCGGATATTTTTGACGCTGACACAAGCATCGGTACATACACATATTCCATTGTCCGTACCGGATGAAAAAGCAATCCTGCAGGAGACGCCGATATGCCCCGCAAGGACATCGCATCTTTGATAAAGCCCCATTCTTCCGACATAGTTGGAAAGTAGCGTAGCGTAATCGATAAGGCTATCGTAAAACCTTTCGGCAGGTGCAAACGGCTGATTGCCGCCAAGAAGGTACTTACCTTTGTTGTCCGGATGAGAAGGCTGCCGAGCATAAAACACGGAATGAGTTTGCGTATGTATACGGCAAACATATAGAGAATGCCGCCTGCCGTTACCGGGAGGTGCGGCACTAGCATCATCGGCAGTGCCAGCAAAATGATAAAGGCCGCGCCGCTTTTAAATGCAAGCCGAATATGTTTTGCCTGTAAGAGCAGCAAAAAGGGGATAAATGTAAAAGCACCTTCTATCAGCGTACTCTCATTCAAAAAAACCGATACACTCGTAATTGCAAGAATGAGTAATTTGGTGCGGGGATCCAAAAACATTTACACAATTCCCGCTTTTTCAAAATGTTTTTTCAGCAATTTTTTTCCAATCATTCCGCCGATTATTGCACACACAACCGTTCCCGCTATCATTGCCGGAACCACCCATCGGTTAGCACCGATTGCGTTAATGACTTCGGCAAAAGATGAAAAGTCTCCTTTTTTGCGCATAAACGCATCAAACTGAGCGGGCATTACTGCCATCGGTATATACGCCCCCATCGGTGCAAGCGCAAAAATACAATACGCCGTAAGGTTTTTCTTAAAAGATTTAAACTCGCCGAAAGATGCAATACTGTCTGCAATAAAACCGAAGATGATAAAAAAGACCGACATCATCCAAAACATTCCGGTAATAAAGAGCAACAATCCTGCTAAAATCCCCAAAATCGAAATTGCACCCCGTTTTGGAATTTTTGCGGTATATAGCATAAAAATACTGCCCGCAAACAATGCGACAATCATCGGCATAAACGGAAACGTAACCGGTGTCATCTGCGCAACACCGCCGATGATAAAAGCAGCCGCAAAATAAACAAGCGAGAAAACGCCGATAGAAATAAAATCCTTGGTCTGTAATGTGTTAGTTTTTTTGTTTTTCATATTCTTCTCATATCAGCTTTAAAAGCCCCTCCCATTAAAAAATAGCAATGCTATTTTCTTTAGTATATACAATTTCTTTTTGATTGTCAAGGTAATAAAAAACTGTTGGGGCGCATATTAATCTTTTTGAGAAATAAATATTTGCAAATTTAATACCGCTGAATTTCTAACAGTTCCCCGATTGTTTTTTTTTGAATTTTTTGCTATTATTTTTGCTTAAATCAGATTTTGGAGAATGTGAAAATGCTTGATAAGATGCGGAACATAGGAATAATGGCTCATATAGACGCGGGAAAAACCACCACAACCGAGCGTATTTTGTTTTATACGGGAAAAATTCATAAGATAGGCGAAATAGATGACGGTCAAGCAACCATGGACTGGATGGCACAAGAACAGGACAGGGGAATCACTATCCAAAGTGCAGCCACCACTACTTATTGGAAAAACTTTCAGATAAATATAATCGACACTCCCGGGCATGTGGACTTTACGGCCGAGGTAGAACGCTCCTTGCGTGTCTTGGACGGAGCCGTTGCAGTCCTCTGTGCAGTCGGAGGAGTTCAGCCCCAGACCGAAACTGTTTGGCATCAGGCAGACCGGTACAAGGTTCCCCGCATTTGCTTTGTAAACAAGATGGACAGAATCGGAGCCGACTTCTTTGCAGTTTTAAAAGACGTACACGAAAAATTCGGCGTTGAAGTAATGCCCGTTCAAATTCCTATCGGAGCAAGCGAGAGCTTTGAAGGCGTCATCGATCTTATTGCAATGAAAGAAATTCACTGGGATGCTGCAACCGAGGGTGAAAAATACGAGTATGCCGAAATAGCCCAAGACCGCCTTGCCTTGGCGGAAGAATGGCGCGAAAAAATGCTCGATACTATTTCTTCAGCCTCGGACGAAATCACCGAGCTCATCCTTGAAGGAAAAGATGTCCCCGAAGAGCTTATCAAAAAAGAAATAAGAAAGGCGGTTTTAAATCAAAGCTATATTCCGTTTTTGTGCGGATCTGCACGAAAAAATATCGGAGTTCAACCCTTAATCGATGCAGTCGTAGACTTTTTGCCCGCCCCCGATGAGGTTCTTCCGGCAGAGGCCTTTAATCCAAAAAAGGAAGAAAAGCTTTCTGTTCCCTGCAAGGTAGAAGGAGCGCCCTTAGGCCTCGTATTTAAAATTCAATATGATAAGGATGCAGGAAGCCTTTGCTATGTCCGAATGTACTCGGGTAAAATCAAATCCGGTGATCAAGTTTTTAATACGGGAAAAAAGAAAAGAGAACGCGTAAACAGAATCCTGCGTATGCATTCAAATAAGTCGGAACAAATGGATTCCGTTCAAGCCGGGGATATTGCCGTTTTTATCGGTTTAAAAGTCTCTCAGACAGGAGATACCCTTGGCTCCGAGGGACAGCCTCTCTTGCTTGAATCCATGCAATTCCCCGAACCTGTTATTTCCGTTTCGGTAGAACCGAAAAGCTTATCGGAAAGCGACCGCTTAAAAGAAGTCTTGGAAATTCTTTCAAAGGAGGATCCGACCTTTACAAGCCGCGAAGACAGCGAAACGGGACAGCTTATAATTTCCGGCATGGGAGAGCTTCATATAGATGTTTTAACCCGCCGAATGTTGGATGACTTTAAGGTAGAAGCCAGAGTCGGAAATCCGCAGGTTACTTACAGGGAATCTATCACTACCGAAAAAACTCAAACCGAAAAATACAGCAAGCAGCTGGGCGGAAAAGACAATGAAGCTGAACTTACCCTTACTGTCCGACCCCTTGAAAGAGGAAGCGGAAACCGATTTATTTCAAAAGTTAAGACCTTCCAAAAGTCCGGTTCGGGCGGCACCAATGCTCTCCCCGAAGAACTTTTAGAAGCCGTTAAGCGTTCTATTGAAGGCTGCTTTAGTTCCGGTATCAAGGTCGGTTATCCTTGTACCGATATTGAGGTAGAACTTGTTTCGGTAAAATACAATGAACTTACAGCAACCCCCTTCGCCTACGAAGCTGCCGCTGCAAAATGCTTTGATGATGCTTGCAGTGCAGCAGACCCCGTGCTCTTGGAGCCCGTGATGGCTGTGGACATTATGAGCCCCAAAGAATTCGTCGGAGATGCCATGAGCCAAATCACTCAGAGGGGAGGCTTAATCTCAAGCATGGATTCAAAGGCAAGTACCGACATTGTACACGCTCAAGCCCCCATGGCAAAGATGTTCGGTTTTTCCACCGACCTCCGTTCAGCCACACAGGGAAGAGCATCCTTTACCATGAGCTTCAGCCATTTTGAAATTAAGCGGTAGAAATTAAAAAAGGCCTTAGGGTTTAAATATTTTTCGACCATATCTTTTTTATCTGCAATTTTCTACGCCCAAAACGGATAATTGCAAAACGCGCAAGTATATTGATAAATAAAAGACCTGCAATTAAAACAAGAGTTTCTACAAGAGGTCTTGCTTGAATAGTTTTAAGGCTTAATAAATTTTCTTGAAATGCAAATAAGCAGGAAGAATATAAATCTAAAAGAATATATTGAGCCCCGAGTAAAACAAGAAAAACAAAACACATATAAAAAGAGAAGACTTTTAACTTTGGTTTATTTGACATTAAAACCTCCTTATATAATTACTACACTTATTATTCTATTATATATATTGTCAAGTTATATTTATTTTAGTATACTCAAAATTTCTTCTTGTGTTAAAGCATCAACTAAAATATACTTAGCATCTATAAATCGATATTTGTCTTTTGACAGGCGTGCTATAAAATCCTGATATTCAATATCTCCTGCGCCTTGATAAGATTCTTCATCATCCGGATCGCCGTTAATAATAACTAGGGATAATTTCCAAGAACTTATATCTTCATCTTTTACTATGTTTATATTCCTGTATTCTACACTCGGCTTATAGGGCAAAATGGTTTCTACTTCTTGGGTTAAAGTATAAAGCCCAATAATTTTTTTTGTAGCATTATCCTCAAAAAACATCTGATTTGCTGAAAAAGCATCTAAATACTGAATATCTTTAAAGAATTTACTAAATGCTTCTATTGGATTTTCAGAATTTAAAAATCCTTCGACAATCGTATGGTTAATAACTACTTCGCGGAAAATTCCAAAACTGATGTATTCATCCGTATCTTTATTTTCAAAATAAGATTTTATTCCGAATAAGATATCCTCGGTATAATTAAATTGATCAATATCCTCGACTGTAAAATGTTCCCCTCTTTCACTGACAATATCACTCCCTAACTTCCGGGCTAAATCTTTAATATAGGTGAGAGCAATTTGCCAATCTTCATTTGTGCTTGGCGTGAAAACTCTCACAACATACTGATTAAACTCCTTTGCAAAAGAGAGCTCAAACCCGCGAGAGCTTTCCCCATATACCCCGCATAGCAAACATTCATAATCGGCAACAGACGAGTTATAGAATTTTTCTAAATCGAAATTATTTTGTGTTTCATCAAAAGCAAATTGCTCTATCTTTTGTGAAGAAAACCCTAAACATTCTTTTACGGTCATGGGTGTTTTACTTTTAAAAAAAGTTTTTTTGTTGTTAATATAAAATGATACGCTCATAATGTCCTCCATCGTATCTGACAAATTTATTTATGGATGTTTATTTTTTTCCATGTTATATAATCTTTTTTTACCTTCATATCTTTTAGCATAGTCCATGCTTCCAAAGCGTCTTTTCTTGTTGCATTTTTTTCATTTGCCAGATAATCGCTTATAAAGTTATTAAATTTACAGGATGGAATTTGCGGAAGCTTTTCTTCAGTTTTATTTAATCGAATATATTCGCAAACGACATCATTATAAGTTATTTTTTCGCCATTAGAAAGCTTATTTTCAATCCAACGATTAAGCCAATATTTTGCGCCTGATTTCGGTTTTAATCCCAGAACTCGTTTATCCATTTCACTATTGATGAATTCCCATGTTTCTTTTTTGTTTCTAAAATTTTTAACATAACTATGATTATTCAATATGTCTATATTCCGGTTTTTAATCCGAAAACTATTCTTTTTATTTACCGTTCCGATTTCCAAAAATTGAATAATCATGTCTTCAAGCTGATCCTTTCGTGTTCTTGAATCAAAAGGAATTTCAAGCGACTTTGCTAGTGCTTTGAGTTCACTCATATACCAATATTTATTCTCAAATTCTTTTATTGTCATAGAATCTTTTGCTTATGTGCAGTAATTATTGTGTAACTGTATGCATTAACGGTTATAATAATTTTCCATAATCACGTTTTGCATAAAATATATGCATTATAGTAACTATTTTTTTATTATCATCTTGCCTTATCAGTGATTTGAACATTATAAATCATATCGACTTTTTATTTCCTCTATAGCCTCATCAATACCGGAAACCCTGCCGTTTTGTAAATCCATTTCTGCTTCTTCCAAATTACCATAAAGATTATTAAAAAAAGCATTTCCTTCATATGTTTCCATACTCATAATAACCATATCACCATAGCCATTTTTTGTTATAAAAATCGGCTCATTTGTTTTATGACAAAGATTTGAAATCGCACTCGTATTTTTTAAGTCGCGAATTGGTACTATTTGCGGTATAAACACCTCCTAAAGGTATCATTATACCATAATGATACCTTTATGCCTATAGTAAATACTTTTTTATTTCACTATGAATTTTCACATAATCATAGGCAAAAACCTAAACCTTATGGTTCTTCAATCTAACCCGGCACTTACTTTCTCAACATACTCACAAATTTCTTTCAGTTTTTCTTCCAAACCCCATGGCGGATTTGTGATTAAAAGGCCTGAGCCTTGTAAGCCGTATTCATTTTCAGAGTCTATCTTGTTTGAAAAATGCTTGACTTCAATGTTTAATACTTTATTGTTCATGGCCTTGCTGATTCGGTCTTTTAAATTTCGGCACTCTTCGGTTTTGTGATTCAATATAGGGTACCAAATTATAAAGATGCCTATAGGCCATTTTTTACAGACCTTTTCGACAGACTCTGCAATCGCTGTATAATCAGAATCGACTTCGTAGCTGGGATCAAACAAGGCAAAGCCCCGGATAGGAAGAGGAGGTGTAAGTGCTCTGACAGCCTCATAGCAATCTCGTTTATGCACATGAACATTTTCTACACGCTTATACAGTTCTTTTAATTTTTCAGCTTCGGCAGAATGTAGATCGCATAAAATCAAATTGGATTCTTTTTGTAAAAATGAACGGATGATTTCTGGAGAGCCGGCATAAGAGGAATTTTCATCATAGTTTTTTAGGCAAAAATCCAAATAGGCTTTAAAGCCTTCAGGTATCGGAAGAGGCAGTTTTTCTTTTTTATATAAATCTAAAAAGCGGATTATCCCCTCTTCCGCTTCGCCGGTCTTTAAACTCCATTCGCTTAAAAGATTATAGGAAGCACTTCCTGCATTTAAATCAAAGGCCGTAAATGGTTTTTGCTTTTGGGTGTAGAGTTTTAAAAAAGAAAAGAGAGCCGAGTGCTTAAAAACATCGGCCTGATTTCCCGCATGAAAGCCGTGACGATAACTCAGCAAATTTTAAACCCTCTTATTACACCAGGCCCCTTTGCGGTAGTGATATAGAATAACCATAAATTCGGCTGCCTCCGAAAAAATATAAGAGGTCCAAACGGCAAATAAGGGAAGATGTAAAATATTTACAACTAAAAATAAAAACGGGATTTGTACAAACCAGCGAGAACCCAAGGTAGAGTAAAGTATGGGCCTTGTATGACCTGAACCTGAAAAAACCACAGCGAGTCCCAATCCCATAGATAAAATTATAAAGGACGGATAAAATATTCGCAGCATTAAACTACCCTGCAAAAGCATCGACGGATCATTTGGGAAGAAAAACCGCAAAAAAGTTTGAGGCGTTCCCATAATTATGACTGCAAAAATTCCTACTACAGAGGCTGACATAAAAGCATTTATCTTAGAAGTAAGCTTTGCTTCCTTAACATTATCTCGGCCAAGGCTTTGCCCCACCAAAGTTGCACCTCCCATATTGAAACCGAAAATAGGCATAAAGGCAAACTGTGAAAGCTTTCCGCCGACACCTGCAAGAGCAACTGCATCGGCACCGTAAACTGTTACGAATTTCATAATCGTTACTTGAGCAAAGCTGCGGACAAGTGAGTTAATTCCTGAAGGAAGACCTATGAGTAAAAGGTCGGTATCTATTTTTTTGTCGAGTTTAAAAAGACCTCTAAAGCTTATTTTTACTTTGCGCCTTCCGCTTAAGAGAATCAAAAATCCGTATAAGAAACTTATAGTTCGGGCTGTTACCGTTGCAAGGGCTGCACCAAAAACACCCATACCTAAGCCCGGGATATTTGTTCCGGGAATTATATCGAACATAAAAACAGGATCTAAAACCAAGTTTATGATGGTTGATATTATCATAATATGCAAGGGAGTTTTTGCATCTCCGGTACATCTAAAAATCGTATTTACCGAATATGAAGAAAACATTACAGGAATAAAAAAGATTCTCAGCCATCCGTATTCCAAAGCGGAATTTAAAACTTCTTGATCCGGAAGAAAAAACCATAAAATCGGTTTTAAAAAAAGAGCCAAAAGGGAGCCCGATATTACTGCAAGCACAACCTTAAAGCTGATAGTTTGTTCGGCAATACGCTGAGTCTTTTCCATATCGCCTCGGCCGTAGTTTTGCGAAATCATCGACACGGAACTGGCCCCTGCGACTTCATTTAAAATGGTAAAAAGCATGTATATGGAAGAAAAGAGGGTAACACCTGAAAGAGCCGTCTTAGATATCTGTCCTACCCAAACCATATCGACAATGTCATAAAAGTTTTGCAAGCCTGCAGAAATCATCGTAGGATAAGCCAGCTTCCATAAATTTTTTGATATTTTTTTAGGTTTTAATTGAAGACCGGTTTCATCACAAACACACTTTGAGCAGGATAGATTCTCCATAATAGCACACTCTCCTTTAGGCTTTTAAATCGGCAATCTCCCAATTATCAATTATACTTTTTTTGAAGAAAAAAGATTTTTAAAGATTGACGGTTTTATATCTCCATCTTTTTTTAAATTATTTTTTAGGCTTATCTTACCGCCGGAAAAATTATAGATGTGTTCTTCAGAGGCAACAACTAAAAGAACATCATCATCTTCAAATTTATACTCAGGGTCATCCATAAAGATAAAGTCTTCGCTTTCTTTTTTTCGGCGGGCTATGATGTTTACGCTCATATCTTTTCGGATATTGGATTCGGCGAGGCTTTTACCGACATATCTTGCTTCTATTCCGACTTCGGCAAGGGCAAGGTTTTTTGAAATAGGCATAAATTTAAGAAGGAGGTCGGCAGCTAAAATAGGGGTTGTTCTTTTGGCTGCTTCACTGTCGGGATAAATTATTCTGGTGGCTCCGACGGTTTTTAAAAGTCTTCCGTGTTCATCGGATTGGGCTCGTACAACAATGTTTGCAATGCCTAAATTTTTTAAGATGGTCGTGCTGATTACTGAAAGCTCTACCTTGCGGCCGAAGTCTACGATTACCGTATCCACCTTGGAGGGAAGAATTTTGCGTACTGAAAGCTCGCTTATTTCTTCAAGTACAATTGCAGAAGAAGCTTTAGATTTATACATTTCAATAAGGTCTTTATTTTGCTCAATGATTATAACCTCAGCCCCGATTTTTATAAGCTCATCCAGCATTCGTACCCCGAAGGTACCCAATCCCATAATCGCAAATTTTTTCATAAACTTTACCTATTCTTCATCGCGGGCAACAACATCAAGCCCTATAAGCATATCGGGGCTTTCAATATCTAATATTCTTACACCCTGTGCAGACCTTCCCATAGTGCCGACAGAGTCTACGCTTATGCGGATTGTTTTTCCTTGGCCCGTTATGCAGACAACTTCATCGTCATCAAAGACGGTAAGAAGCCCTACAACCTCTCCCGTTTTTTCAGAGAGGGTATAGATACGCTGTCCTCCGGTTCCCCTTCCATGAGCTGAAAATTCGGAAAACTCCACGCGCTTACCGTAGCCGTTTTCGGTCATAACAAGCATTTTTTGATTTTCCGTTACTCGGAGTGCGCCTGTAAGCTCATCCTCGGAAGAAAGCTTTATTCCGGTAACACCTCGCGACGAACGCCCTTGAGAGCGGATGTCCTCTTCGCTTGTGCGGAGGGCCTGACCTCGGCGGGTAATCAGCATGATTTCGTCCTTGCCGCCTGTAAGAATTGCACTTACAAGTTTATCGCCCTCATCGAGTTTTATCGCTATGATTCCGCGGGTTTTTGCATTTGCAAAATTATCGGTTGTTACTTTTTTTACAACACCGCCTGCTGTTGCCATCAAAAGATAGGTCTTATCGTCGAATTCTTTTAAGGAAACAACGGCCGTAATTTCTTCATCGGAAGAAACGGAAAGAAGGGATTTTATGTGAGAGCCGCGGCTTGTTCTGCTTGCTTCCTGTATTTCATGCACCTTTAACCAGTAAGCCTTTCCCGCATTTGTGATAAACATAATATAGTCATGGGTTGAGGCCGTAAAAATCTGATCCAAAAAGTCATCTTCGGCAAGGTTTACGGAATTGGAACCCTTGCCGCCTCTATTTTGGCTCTTATAGGCTGTGGCAGGAATACGCTTAATATATCCGAGGTGAGAAATTAAAATAACCATCTCTTCTTTTTTGATAAGGTCTTCGATATTCAGCTCTTCAACCTCATCGGCTACTATATCGGTTTTGCGTTCATCTCCGAACTTTTCGGCTATCTCGTTAGTTTCTTCCTTTATTAAGGCTAAAATCTTTTCGGGATGGGCAAGGAGGTCCTTTAAGTGAGCGATTAGAACCTGTAATTCCTGTAACTCTTTTCGGAGGTCTTCAATTTCCAAGCTGGTTAAACGCTTTAGCTGCATATCGACTATGGCCTGAGCTTGAACATCATCAAAGCCAAACCTTTCCATCAAGTTGTTTTTTGCCGTTTGCGTATCGCGGGATGCCCTTATTATTTTGATAACTTCATCTATATTGTCGATGGCGACGATGAGGGCTTCCAAGATATGAGCTCTTTCTTCCGCCTTACGCAAATCGAATTTTGTTCTGCGGGTAACGACATCGACTCTGTGCTCAACAAAGTATTTTACAAGAAGTTTTAAGTTGAGGGTTTCAGGTCTTCCGTTTACAAGAGCGAGGTTTATAACTCCGAAAGAAGATTGAAGGGCAGTCTTTGCAAAAAGCTGGTTTAAAACAACCTTTGTAATAGCCCCCCTCTTTAGCTCTATAACAACTCGCAAGCCTGTTCTATCCGAAGTTTCATCGTTTACGTTTGCGATTCCGTCTATAATTTTTTCGCGGGCCAGTTCCCCGATACGGGATACAAGGGTGGTCGTGTTTACCTGATAGGGTACTTCGGTAAAGACTATTGTTTCTTTTCCTTTTTTATCGACCTCGATTGTAAATTTACCGCGCACCAAGATTTTCCCGCGGCCTGTCTTAAAGGCTTGTTTTATTCCCTTTCGTCCGTAGATAACTCCGCCTGTCGGGAAGTCGGGGCCCTTCATATATTTACAAAGCTCGTCTATTTCGATTTCGGGATTATCTATGTAGGCTGAAACCGCATCGGCTATTTCGCGTAAGTTATGGGGCGGCATATTGGTTGCCATACCGACAGCAATTCCGCTTGAACCGTTTGCAAGCAAGAAGGGGAATTTAGCCGGAAGAACAGTCGGCTCCTTTGTAGAATCGTCAAAGTTCGGAATAAAATCGACTGTTTCTTTTTTTATGTCCTCGACCATGGTTTCGGCGATTTTGGCCATCTTAGCTTCCGTGTATCGGTAAGCTGCGGGCGGGTCGCCTCCTATGGTTCCGAAGTTTCCTTGGGGATAAATAACCGGATAGCGGAGAGAGAAGTCCTGTCCAAGGCGGACGAGGGCATCATAGACCGAAGCGTCGCCGTGCGGGTGGTAACTTCCTAATACATCACCAACAATCTTAGCACACTTTCGGGTAGGGCCTGAACTGCGTAAGCCCTTTTCTTCCATCGAATAAAGGATACGCCTGTGAACGGGCTTTAGACCGTCCCTTACATCGGGCAGGGCTCGGCTTACGATAACTGACATTGAATAATCTATGTAGGCTCTTTTTACTTCATTTTCGATAGGAATCGGAATTACGGCTCCGCCTTCCTTAGTTTGTATCTCTTCCACGCATTATACTCCTAAATTCGAGGCATTTTAGCATAAAAAAGGGGCTTGGTCAAGGAATGGAGAAAATTCAAATATCTGGCAAACCGGAAAAGCGCCACTAGCCGCAAGAATAAAGCAGCATAAAATAAAAAAACAGATTACCGAGCACTCCCGATAATCTGTTTTTTAAAGATTCTTATATCAAATCTATTCGAGTAATCTTGCTTCAATTATTTGGCTGAATTCAAAGTTTTCGATTTGAAGATAATAAGAAGCAACATCCATTAAGGCGGCCATCGGGGTAAGGCCGACAATTTCGGTACCGACGACATTTACGCCGTAGCGTTTTGCTTCCATTTTTACCATTTCATAAGATTGATAAAGAGAAGTTTTTGTGTAGTCGGTCATGTTCATTGAAACTTGAACAATCCCGCGCTCTGTAAGATCTACGCCCATTGCTTTTACAAAGCGCAAGCCTCCGCCTATGTACCTAACTTTTTTTGCAATCTTGTCTGCGATTGAAAGATCGTTTGTGGCCAAGTTCACGTTAAAGGCAACGAGGGGCATTCGGCAGCCTACAGCCGTAACACCTGCAGAAGGATGAATTTCCGTTCCGCCGAAGTCGGGTTTCCATTCGGGCTGCTTTACCTTTTCAGCCATGCCTTCAAATTGTCCTTTTCGGATATTGGAAAGGTTTTCACGTGCAGGGGAAGATGCCGATTTTTCGTATAAAAATACGGGTATCTTGTGCTGCTCCCAGATAAGTTTTCCAACCTCTTTGGATAATTCGATACATTCTTCCATTGTGGAATTTTTAATCGGAATAAAGGGGACAACATCGGTAGCTCCCATTCTGGGGTGGGCTCCCTCATGCTTGCGTAAGTCAATGAGACTAGCGGCTATTCCGATAGCTTCTACTACGGTTTTTTTAAGTTCTTCGGGTTCACCGATTACGGTTACAACAGAGCGGTTATGATCCTTGTCGGATTCGTAATCAAGCAGTTTTACATTTTCTTTTCCGCGGAAGGGGGCTATAATCTTTTCCAAAACTTCAGGATCGCGGCCGTTACTAAAGTTGGGAACACATTCAATTATTTTGTTCATCATAAAAAACTCCTAAGACCTTCAACGTCTTTCACAAGTGTAACATAAAAAAAAGTCTTAGACAAGATAATAAGAATGGTTTATAATAAATATTGTATAGTGCATTTAGTATCCCTGTTGTACCTTGCCGTTAATCAATAAAAGATGTATACTCTAATTGTAAAGTAAACATAACTTTAATACAATTTCGGAGGAACTATGAAATTTAATATTGCAAAAAAAGGCGGTCTAGCTGCCCAGTTGGTTTTTGAAGACAAACTAGAAGGCAGCTATCTTAATCATTTGAAGGAAAAAGAATTATTTTCCGGAAAGGCGGAAGAGGTTTATTATACTCTCGACTCCAATCTTAAAGCCCAGCTTTTTATCGGTCTGGGTAAAGAAGAAAAAATTGACTTGGAAGTTTTAAGAAAAACCTTTTTTAAGGCAGCAAGTGAGCTTTTAAAGAACAAGGTAGAAGAAGTCGAGCTCAATATTCCTAAGCTTAACAATCTATGTAATTATAAGACGGCTGAGGCTATTGCAGAAGGTATGCTCCATGCCACCTACAAATATGATAAGTTTAAAAGCGATCGTAAAGAACAAACCGAAATTACGGTCAATTATAATCCCGAAAAAGGCAAGGAAGACAGAGCCGAAAAAGGTATAAACGAAGCCGTCAAGCTCATGGAAGCGGTTTTCTTAACCAGAGACTTGGTAAACCAGCCGGCAAATGTAATCTATCCTGAAACTCTGGCTAAAATTGCCAAAGAAAAACTTGAAGCTAAGGGTGTCAAGGTTACAGTCCACGGCAAAAAAGAAATTGAAGCCCTCAAAATGGAAGCCTTCCTCAACGTAGCCAGAGCAAGCACCAAGGAACCCAAACTCATCGTTATGGAATACTACAATAATCCCGGCTCCAATGAAAAAATCGCTCTTGTAGGTAAGGGCTTAACCTATGACAGCGGCGGATACGCCATTAAACCTGCTACAAGCATGGTTGATATGTTCACGGATATGGGTGGCTCAGGTACGGTCATCGGAGCAATGTATGCACTGGCCGACCTCAAAGCAAAGGTAAACGTTGTCGCTGTTGTTGCTTCTTGCGAAAACATGATTTCGGGAGACGGCTACAGAAACGGCGATATTATCGGTTCAATGAGCGGTAAAACCATCGAAATCATTAACACCGATGCCGAGGGTAGATTAACCTTAGCCGATGCCGTTTATTACGCTACCAATAATTTGGGAGCTACAAAGCTGATTGACCTTGCAACCCTCACCGGCGCTTGTGTATCGGCTCTTGGAGAACAGGTCAGCGGCGCAGTTACAAACAATGATGAGTTCTTTTCAGAACTTGTCAAGGCAAATGAAAGAGCCGGCGAACTTGTCTGGAGAATGCCCACTATCGAGTATTATAAAAAAATGAACGAATCGAAAGTAGCAGATCTAAAAAATTCAGGCGGAAAATTAGGCGGAATGATGACGGCCGGTCTCTTTGTCGGTTCCTTCCTTGCAAAAGAAGATATCCCGTGGATTCATATTGATATTGCCGGAACTGCCTACATTACCGAAAAATTCGGCTACCTAAAAGAAAACGCCACAGGAACACTCGTAAAGAGTCTTTACTATATGCTAAGCAAAGAAGCTTAAACAGCTTTTACTCATGCCGCAGGGAAGTATATATCTTTCCTGCGGTTATTTTTTATATAAGGAGAATTATGGTATGAGTACAAAAAATTTACTTGATGGTGTAGAAGATACATTATATATCCCGCTTGCAGCAAGAATATATGCATCCGAAAAATTCCCTAAATTTTTCTATGATGAAAAAGCATTGTCATTAAAACAATATATACCGACGGATAACATAGAGAAGAATACTACCGAATATTTTTATATGGCCAGTGTTTGCAGACAACAAACAATCGATAAAAAGATAATAAAATTTCTTGAAGAAAATGTTCAAAGCAATGTAGTGTTTTTAGGAGCCGGCTTGGAAACTGCCTATAATCGTATTAATAATGTTAAATCTAACTTTTATCAAATAGACTTACCTAACGTTATAGATACCAGAAAAAAAGTACTAGGAAATGCAGGTAATGAAAAACTGCTCTCGGGGGATATGTTTACTCTTGATTGGGTAAAAGAAATAGATACTTCATTGCCGACTATGATTGTTGTTTCGGGAGTATATCAGTACTTCGATGAAGGTAAAATTATAGAGATGATAAAAAAAATGAAGTCTTTAATTCTTAAAGGAGAATTGGTATTTGACGCAACAAATTCTACCGGATTAAAATTAGCTAATAAATATGTTCAAAAGACCGGTAATGTTAATGCTAAGATGTATTTTAGTGTCGATAACCCAAAGGAATTTGCAAATATTACTAATACAAAGCTTATAGATGTCGATGGATTTTTTGATGGAGCATTAAAACATTGTGAGGGATTAAAATTCCTAACTCGAATATATATGTATTTCGCCGATAAATTGCACAGAACATTGGTTGTTCACTTAAAATTTTAAGCATAAATACTTGCAAATGTACTATAAATATACTATATTTATAGTATAAATCTCATGTTAGGAGAGATACTAATGTCCACTGCAGTATTACAAACGCGAGTTGATAGTCAAATAAAAAAAGAAGCTGATGATCTTTTTAATGCATTAGGTATTGATACAACAACTGCAATTCGATTATTTTTAAAGCAAGCTATAAATCAGCAAAAAATTCCTTTTGAAATTCTGCCTCCACAAAAAGAATTTTCACCATCTGTTTTAGCCGCGATAAAAGAAGCAAGACAAATCAGTTGTGATGCTTCGGTTAAACAGTATAAAACTGCAAAAGAATTGCTTGCGGATTGTGAAGTATGATATATCAATTAAAGAAAACATCTCAGTTTAAAGCAAGTGTCAAATTGGCAAAGAAAAGAGGTTTGAATATTAATCTTCTTGAAGGTATCATAGAAAAATTAAGGACAGATACGCCGCTTGGGGTAAAACATAAAAATCACCAACTTTCAGGACAGTTTAAAGGTATTTGGGAGTGTCACATACAACCTGATTGGTTATTATTATATTTAAAAGAAGAAAACAATTTAGTTATGACTCTTGTTGATACGGGAACACATAGCGATATTTTTAAGAAATAAGCATTTCCAAATTTATGTATATCTTGATAAATCTCATCTCTTTGAAAATTTGTCTCAAATAGTATATAATGCAACTATGAATCAGGATAGAGTTAAAGAAATTTTGCTTGAGACGGCGGATACGGAGCTTGAGTTTTCTGTTGTTTTTACGGGAAAAAGCAGCAAAAAGGTAAACGGGCTTTATAAGCCGGACACGCACGAAATTATTCTTCATAATAAGAATTTTGCAAATGATAATGAGCTTATTTACACGGCTGTACATGAATATACTCATCACAAGCAGTGTGAAAAAGAGGGCGGTTTTTATTCAACACGGGTACACAGCCCCAAGTTTTGGACACTCTTTCACAGCCTTTTGGCTGAGGCCGAAAAAAAAGGCTTTTATAAAATCACTCTTGAGGAGTCGCCCGAACTTTTAGAATTAACCGATGAAATCAGACAAGTTATAATGGTAGAAGATGGTAAACTTATGAAAGAGCTAGGCCGCCTGCTTGGAAAAGCTCGGCCCCTTTGTAAAAAAGCCGGCGTAAGATATGAGGATTATGTCGATAGGGTGCTCTGTCTTCCTAGGGCATCCGCAACTGCTATTGAAAAAATCAGTGCCTACAATGTAAACCCTGCCATCGGGTATGAGGCGATGAAGTTTGTGGCCAATATAGGCAATGCGGAAAAAAGGGCTGAGGCAGAAGAAATGTTTTTAAATAAGACAAGCCCTGCAACAGTCCGGGGCACGATTTCTAAAAAGAAAGAAGAAGATCCGCGGCGCACCTTAGAAAAAGAAAAACGGCGTTTGGAAAAAACCATTTTAAGCCTTCAGGCTCGGCTTGAAACCGTCGAAAGCCGGCTTGCCAATATGCCGATCAGTCCCTTTATAATTGCAGTGATATTTTCTATCTTTATGTCCCTGCCTACGATTGGACAAAACTCTAATCCGATTCCTATTCCGCCCGTTCCTCCTATCCCCGGTATGCCTGAAATCCCTAAACCGAATACAATAAACCCTGTGCTCCCTCAGGTTCCGGCTGCCCCGGAATTTTTAAAAACAACCAATCAGCCTAAGACTGAAAAAATCGTAACAAGAAAAAAAATAAGCCCTGCCGAAATGATAGAACGCTTAAACTCAAGCCAAGGCGGTGCTTTTGCAAAACGGTTGATGAGCACCCTCATCGAAAATGACGATCAGGGCTTTGATGTTCTAAATAAAATTATTGAGGAACTTTCAAAGGAAGATTTGCAAGGATTCCCCATTCAAACAGTAGACTCCAAAAATAAAAAAAACGTTTTAATAAAGAATTTTAATTTTAACGGAAAAAATATGTTGGAAGAATTCGGCTCCTTTGCTGTGTCCGGCATAACGGCCGATAAAAGTTTTTTTATGGCAGCAGAATCAAAGGCTGCGGCAGCGGGCCAAAAAAACGGAGAGCGGTTGTATATTTTTGCAAAACGGAACATAGCCGGAACCTACAAGCTCTTTGTAGAAATAGACCAAGACACCAAAAATCACAGCTCATTATTTTTTAAGTTTTTTAAAAACTCTCCCTTTGATGCAAAGCTTGACCAAAATATTTTATTTTCTCAAATAAAGACCGATAGACTTGATTTGGATGCGGTTTTTGACCTAACCGCAGAGTAAGGGTAAACTATACAAACATAAACTTATGTAAAAAAATAAAATGGAGAAAAAAAAGAAGACTCACTCAAAAGGAGGATAATGAGCGAGTCTAGTGAAAAACAGTGTGTATCGTTTGTGTGTGGCTTGAGTATACTTAAAACGGATAAAAATGTCAAGTATTTTTATTCAAAAATATCTAAAATTTAAACATTAAATTTAAAGAACATAATATCACCGTCATTTACTACATAGGCTTTTCCTTCTTGACGGTAACGCCCTGCTTCCTTTATCTTTTGTTCACTTCCGTATTTTACAAAGTCATCAAAGCTGTATACTTCCGCCTTTATAAAACCCTTTTCAAAGTCGGTATGTATAACTCCGGCAGCCTTTGGAGCCGTATCCCCGGCATGGATTGTCCATGCGCGGCACTCATCTTCTCCGGCCGTAAAAAAGGTTCTAAGCCCGATTAAGTGATAGGCTGCCCTCGCAAGCTGTGAAAGGCCCGATTCTTCCAAGCCTACCTCTGCTAAAAAGCTTAGGCGTTCTTCTTCACTTTCTAGGTCGGCTAATTCGGCTTCAAACTTTCCGCAAATTACAACGGTATCTGCCCCCTCGGATTCTGCAATCTTTTTAACCGCCGCTATATAGGGATTGCTGTCTTGGGCACCTGTTTCATCTACATTGCAAACATACATTTGAGGCTTCATTGTAATTAGATGGGTGTCGTAGATTGCGGCTCTTTCGTCATCGGTCAAGTCGGCAAGGCGTGCTCCCTTTCCTTCCTGCAGAAGAGGACGAATTTTTTCGATAGCCCGCATTACGACAGCAGCTTCTTTTTGAGCTTCCTTACCCATGCGGCTCGCCTTTTCGGCACGCTCAGCTCTTTTATCCAAACTTGCAAGATCGGCAAGAGCGAGCTCGATATTTATCGTTTCAATATCGGAAGCCGGATCTATTTTCCCTGAAACATGGACAATATCATCATTATCAAAACAGCGCACAACGTGGGCAATAACGCCGACTTCTCTGATATGGGACAAAAACTGATTCCCTAAACCCTCTCCCTTTGAAGCTCCTTTTACAAGACCTGCAATATCCACAAATTCTACGGTTGCAGGAATTACCTTTTTGGGATTAAAATGTTCAGCCAGTTTTTTTAAACGGGCATCGGGTAAACTTACAATTCCTACATTGGGGTTTATTGTACAAAACGGATAATTAGCAGCCTCAGCCGGCGCACTTGTAAGAGCCGAAAATATAGTCGATTTTCCTACATTGGGTAAACCCACAATTCCGCAATTTATAGCCATATCTCTTCCTCCATAAAAACTTTTTCATTACCGCAAGTTTAGTTTTCCCAAATAAGGTATTCGGGGCTGTAAACATAGATGCCTTTTTTTGATTTTAAATTTAAAAAGTCAGTGAAAGCCTTGATGTCTGCAAAGTTCATCTGCGAAAGTGTCGAAGCATCAAGATCTTCTAAAATACTTTTTATCAAAGCTTCCGTAAAAGGCAGGGGCTTTTTTATTTCCTTTACGGAATATTGTCCGCTTATGTTTGCAAGCTCTGCAGCATATTTTACCGCCTCGTCTAAAGAGCCTAAAGCATCAACCAATTTTAAATTTAAGGCCTGTTCACCTGAATAGACACGTCCGCCGGCTAATTCTTCAACGGTTTTTTCCGGAAGGTTTCTTCCCCTTGCAACGGTTTCGATAAAGGTCTTATATATGTGCATAACTTCCATCTGCCTTACCTCTTTTTCTTCAGGAGAAGGTTCTTCTAAAACGGAATATGAAGGCTTTTGTCCCGAATAAACCAAATCGCTTGTTATACCCAGATATTTTTTAACGGCTTCTTTAAAAGATGGAGCTGTAGCCAATACACCGATTGAGCCGGTAATTGTGTAGGGGCTTGCAAAAATATAATCTGCAGAAGAAGAAATCCAATAAGCTCCCGAGGCGGCAACGGACCCCATGGAAACTACAACAGGTAAACCTGAGGCTTTAGCTCTGTCTATTGCGCGTCTTATTTCTTCCGAAGCAAAGACCTCTCCTCCGCCTGAATTTACTCTTACAACGATAGCTTTTACAGTCGGATCTCCTTGAGCAATATCAAAAAGATCTACAATCTTGTAACTTACGGCAGAGTCATCTATACGCCCTGTACCGGTAGAAGAGATTGCTCCGTTTATATGAATAACGCCTATCGAATTTTGAGAGGGCATTTCTGCAAAGTTTGCATTATATGAATCATAGCCTATTGTGTTTACGGTTACCGAAAATGTTTTACTATCGGCAAAGCCTATGTTTGCAGCAAATTCATCGACTGAGGCAATATCGGTAACAAAGCCTTCTTCTAAAGCGGCCTTCGCTCCGTTTCCTTCATATTTTTTTATAAGAGCATTATTGTTTTCGGCGAAAGCCCTAATTTTTTCGGGCGGCATATTTCTGTTTGCTGCAATATCCGAAGTGTACTTATTCCATAAATCATCGAACATGGATTTTAAGTTTGTTCTTACATTTTGAGAAAGGCTATCCCGCGAATAAGTTTCTGCCATACCCTTGTAGGTTCCGGCCTGTATCACATTCCACTTGATGCCGAATTTTTCTTCCAAACCTTTAAAAAAGACCGGACGGGAGGCAAAGCCCGCAAAGGAGACTTCTCCCAGCGGATCAATTCCTATACGGTCTGCATAGGAAGCTAAAAAGTAAGAAGGAATGGAATATCCTACAGCATAGGCATATATTTTCTTACCGGAATTTTTAAAGACTTTTAAAGCGTCTCCCAGTTCACTTAAGTGTCCCGACGAGAGGCCTCCCAATTCCGAGAAGTCCAAATAAAGGCTTGTTATCCGTCTATCGAAGGCCGCATTTTTTATCGCCTTTACAAGGTCTGAAACGAGGACTGCCGATTTTTTCCCGATTGCGGGAATGCCTGCGGAAAAAATATCCGATTCCTTTTCTGTAAGAATCCCGGAAGGATTTATCATTAGCACAGCCTCACTCGGTACACGCTCTACTGTTTTTGTGTTAGAGGGTATGCTGCCCATAACCCCCAAAAAGGAAAAGAAGAAAAAAAAGAAAATGATGTTTATTATTATCAAACGTAAAATATTTATTCCACGAAAAAACGCCGTAAAACAACCCGGACGCTTTTTTTGTTCTTGGTTTTCCTGCATGTTTGTCTCCTAAAAATACAATTTAAGGTATCATCATAGCAAAAAACCGGGTTTTTTTCAACTAAGAAGGATTTTAGGTGTTTTTGAGAATCTTTATGGCAAAGAACATGATAACAGCACTTCCCTTTTTATTAAAAAAAATATACTCTATAAAAATGGAAAAATATTCTTTTCAAACCAAGACATGTAAATTAATAGCGGGAATTTTTCTTTTTATCAACCTTTCATTTTTTTGTTTTGCCCAAGAAATACCTGTAAAATCATCAGATTCGGATAAGATAAAAATCTTTAGCTTAGGTGAGTGTGATTCTATTTTTACCGAGTATTATAGAACCGCCGCCATCGGCGACGAAGAATCGAAAATCTTAATAGATGGAATAAAGTCGCTCACAGATTCTCTGGAAAAAATTCTTTTAGAGAATAAAAAAAACAGGGATATAAAAAAACAAAACGAGCTCTTAATTTTATATCTTAAACATGCCGAGATTATTTCTACCATTTATAATTACGGCAGTATGAATCATCAAGGTGAGGAAACAAAAAAGATAGATAAGGATTTAAAAAGATTTTTAAAGCTATCCGATTTGGAAGGTGAGGTGTATTTAAAATATGCAGACTACTTATATACAAAACTCAAGCTACCTGAAACAAACCGTTTTAGCACAAAATTAGCTCTTCCGGTTTTATACAGGATGACCCTTTTAAAAGATAAAACCAATAAGGCTGCTTTTGTAAAGCTGTCATGCTGGCAGATTTCTTCAGCCGATGAAACCACATCTAATTTTAATTCTCAAATTAAAGCAACGGAAAAATATATTGAAGAATTAAATGAAGTTGATAAATTCAATGCATTTATTTGGTATTCCATATTCTATATGAAAATATATGATACAAAAAAAGGGTGGGAATATTTTTACAAAGCAAAAAATCTTTTTTCCAATCATCAGATTGTTTCGTTGCTTTATGAAAATTATAAAAAAGGAATCTTAGGCGGATTATGATTAATAGTTTAAAAGACGGAGAAAAAATGAAAAAGATTTTATGTTTGTTTTTTTGTTTTATGATGACGGCAGGCTTTTCTCAAAATAAAGAGGAACTAAAAAAAACTGATGAAGAAGAATCTT
Source organism: Treponema sp. B152 (assembly GCF_024181665.1). Lineage (NCBI taxonomy): Bacteria > Pseudomonadati > Spirochaetota > Spirochaetia > Treponematales > Treponemataceae > Treponema > Treponema sp. B152. Next base: position 2,392,365 of record NZ_CP058668.1, on the reverse strand, counting down.
TAAACATTTCCAAATTTAATATTCGTCCGCATTATTTCGGATTTCCTCTTTCGGTAAAATTCGGATGGCTTTACAGGCAAGATAATTTCAGTGTTTTCCCGAATACGGGAATCTTCTTTTCGGCAGACAACGGCCCCGCTATAAGTTCTTCCATAGGAATGTTTATTCAAAAAGATTTTTTTAAGTGGGATATAAACGCTTTTTATGATTTTGTTCCGTTTACAATGCATAAAAAAGTTTCCGACCAAATTGTTTATGCAAGAAATAATTTTATCTTTGTTATAAACAGACTGAAAATTTCTCTCCCTGCCCGTGTGGGAAGAAGACTTGTTAATGAAATAAAATTTACCGGTTCACAAAAGGAATTGCTGCCGAAAACAATTACCGAAATATCGCAGGGAATCAGGTTCGATGTTTATCTTGCAGATTTGGGTTATCTTAAAGCAACAACTTCTTTTTCTTTTTTTACCGATTGGATTCCGGAAAGCCGTTTTGTTAATTACAGACTTAAATTCGATTTGCCGGTAACCTTTAAACTGTATTATGTTGACGTAGGCTTTGTCTACACTTTTTATAATACCGGTAGGATAAATTCTAAAAATATAAATGCTGCCGCCGATTACCAAATAGAAAAATCTCAAGAAGCTATGACGCGGCGCTTTTCGTTTAAAGATGTTCAAAAATATTCTTCGATGCATATTTGGGGGACTGAAATTAGATGGTACGCAGCCCGGACGGTTGTTAATTCAAACGGATTTTTTATTTCAGCCTTTGCAGATGCCGGCTTCGGCTCTAACGAAGTAAAAAAAATAAACCTTATTGCCGAGTGCGGTTTAGGCGCAGGCTATACATTATTTGATAACGTTCCTTTTACATTCCAAGCCGGGTTTAATCAAGACTTTAAACCGATCTTTTTCTTAGGCGTAGTATCCAGAATTATTCAGGGGGTTTGATCATATTATAAAAATATTATGGAGAAAATATGAAATTAAAATGCGCTGTTTTTATTAATTTAATTATTTTATTAGTTATTCTAACTTTGAGTATTTCTTGTAGTAAGGAAGAAAAACTTCAGCCTATAAATGTAATACAAGAAGGTCCAGCTAAAAAGAGTGATGAGGCTATTGAGCTCGATTTAAAATCTTATAATCCGTTTATCTATGAGATAAACATAAGAAAGTTGAAATATACTAATATTAACAGCAATTATTATGTATTGCCTGAAACCATGAAAAAAATGCAAACAGATACATATTTTTGAAAGTTGGACTAACGAATATATATCATATTTATCCGACTTGGTTATGCAATATGATATGCCCTGTCAAGCTTATTTACCTGAAAATCAAAAGACCTTAAAGAGTTTTGCTTTATTTAATAAAAACGGTCAGGTAGTAAAATATGTATATAAATTAGGCTGCATTCCGACAGACTCATATTCTCATGATGAAGTATACACTTATTATTATAATGATAAAAATTTTATTAGCAAAGATGTTTATAAGATGGAAAATACGGATAGTGAAGTAAGGCAGTTTGTAAATGAATATGAAAAAAAACGTAAAGATAAAAAGATATTATACAATGAAAAAGAAAATAAATATACATTCGATGATATGGAACTTATCTTCAATGAAGACGGCAAATATAAAGAAATTAAAATTTATTATCATGAAAGATCTTTTGATAAATATGAATTTATTTATGAAAATGCTATGATAAAAAAATTTAAAAAATATGATAATGATAAATTAGAATATGAGATAATTAGTGAGTACGACAACTCTGGTAAAATAAGAAAATATACGACCTCATTGGGGGGAACAGTTGAAATTTTACAATATGATGAGTACGATAACTGGATTGAAGAAAAGTTTTTTTCTGATGGAGTTTTATTTTCTACCACATATCGAGAGATTGAGTATTGGGAGTAAGCTATGAAACAAAAACAAGTTATAATTATACTTTATATTATTGTATTAGTAATGATAATTCTTCCTGTAGGAATTTTGATTCACTGGCTGTTTTTTAAATCAGGAATAAAATTACATTTTAACGCCCAAAATCAGCAAGAAGTTCCAAGCGAGTATATTTATGATTTTGATAAATCGGAATATATATTTGCATCTACACAAAATGAATGGTTTGAAGTATCCAAAAATGGAAAATGGTATGATGTAAGGTTTAATGGAGGAGACGTAGATACAGATGTTATCCAACAATTTATTGAAGCCGGAAAATTTAATGAAGGCGGTAAAGAAATGACTTTATCCGCAGGTTCGATCACTATTACTGATGATGGTCTTGTTGTGATATCAGGGGATAGGTGTATCTGCTATCTTGATGTTGTAAACAAAAAAATAATTAAAATACTTCCATTAGAACATAGAGATACTGTTGCGGTAAATATAGGAGGCCGTGATATTCTTTTTTTTGACGGAGGTAATTTATATAAATACGAATTTGATTCGGATAATAAAATATTGTTATATGAAACAAAGCTTTATAAGTTTGAAATATCCGGTAAGGATCTATATAAAGATTATCCTTATGATTACGGTAAAGAAGATGGCGGCAATTATATTTTTATATCTAATTCAACGGCGGAATACCCTTATCCGTATGCTAGACCTGTTCACATCGCATATTCAAAAAAATATAATAGTATATATTATAAAACCAGAATTTCATTGAGTGATGGATTAAAAACAGCCGTCGTTTCCATGTCATTAGATGATTTTACAATTTATGTAGTCTGTTTGGATGGAGAATTTAATACTGATCTTGACGGCAATGTTTTTTATACACAAAAAAACGCATTATTCCGCCATGATGGGAATACAAGAAAATCCGAAAAAGTTTTTGAACATGATGAAACAATCAGCTGGTTTAAACTTTTTAATGACGCAATCTTTTTTATGCAAAAAAGCTCGCCAAATATAAAAGGCGTAAAGTTTCCTGAATTTAGAGTATATCATCAAAACAAGGTAAAATATGTAAAAATAAACGCAAATATTTATAGGAACTGTTGGGATATAATAAAAAACTAAACAATTAATCTCTAGCCAATTTTTATAATTTATGCTATTATTCTCCTATGGCACATTGTATAACTCCGGAAGCGGAGAAAATTTTGGATAAGGAATTTAAGGTTCTTGATAAGGGCTTTATCAGATTGGTAGACTACATGGGAACCGATGCCCGCATAGTGCAGTCAGCCCGTGTTTCTTATGGGGAAGGTACTAAAACCGTCCGTGAAGATGCTGCTTTAATAGATTATCTTTTGCGGAACAAGCATACATCTCCCTTTGAGCAAGTGGTTTTTACCTTTCACGTAAAGCTGCCCATTTTTGTAGCCCGTCAGTGGATCAGGCATAGGACTGCCCGCTTAAACGAAATTTCGGGACGGTATTCTATCTTAAAGGCCGAGTTTTATGTACCCGCCGGAAAGGATATCGCTTTGCAAAGCAGCGACAATAAGCAGGGCAGAATGAATGAGGCAGTTCCTCAAGAACTTCAAAATGAAGTTATAACTTCTTTACAAAAACAACAAGAAGAAATTTATGAAGGCTATTCTAAATTACTTGATAAAAATATTGCAAGAGAGCTTGCCAGAATAAACCTCCCCCTTTCCACTTATACCGAATGGTATTGGCAAATAGACTTGCATAATCTTTTTCATTTTTTGCGGCTGCGTATGGATGCTCATGCACAAAAAGAAATCAGAGACTATGCCGAAGTGATGTTCGAGATTTGTAAAACCGTAACCCCCCTTGCCTGTGCTTCTTTTGAGCGGCATGAAAAAAACGGCGTAAACTTTTCGGCAGAAGAACTTGAAGCTATACGTAATTTGATAGCCGGAAAAGACAGCGGCTTAAAAGGAAAAGAGCTTGAACGTTTTAACGAAAAACTTAAAAGCGGAAGACAGGTGTAAGGAACAGCAAAATGAGAAAGCGAGATTATTTTGTCGTTATGGCTTTCGCTTTAAGCCTTATACTTTTATTTTTACAGCAATTTTATACCGAAAATACACCCGGAATTATTATCCATACAATAGACATTATTATTCTTATTGCTGTTCTTGCAGAAACTTTTTTTGCCGTCAAGCAGGAAAAGTATATACGAAAATATTTTCAAAATAATCTTCCAAACTTTTTAGCGATAGTAATATTTGCATCGGTATTTATTATCTTTAAAATACAAATAGGTTTTAAAAATATTTCTGAAGAGCTAAGTATTGTTTTTGATATTTTTAAAAACATATTTTTGTTCGGAAAAATAATTAGATTGATAAGCAAAAGAGCCGGATTAACTGCGAAAATCATTTCAAACCCTGCCCGTACTTTGATTATTTCTTTTTTTATGGTAATAATCATCGGCAGTTTTTTACTTATGCTTCCTGCAGCATCTGCAAAAGGCTCTCCCTTAAATTTTTTAACGGCACTTTTTACGTCTGCTTCTGCCGTATGCGTTACAGGTTTAAGTGTTATAGATGTTTCTTCCGAACTTACCATAGTCGGAAAATTTATTCTGATTGTTTTAATTCAAGTCGGAGGACTAGGCATAATGGTTTTTTCATTTTTCGGAATGCTTGCCTTCCGAAAAAAAATGACGGTCAGTGAAAAGCTCACAATTTCTTACATGGTCAGTGAAGATGACATGTCAAACCTTTTTAAAACATTAAGAGTAATTGTTTTATCTACATTCTTTATAGAGGCCCTAAGTGCTGTATTTTTATTTATAGGGTTTTCACGCATTTTAGGCTTCAATCTTAAAACCCTAGGCTTTGCATTATTTCATGCAATATCCGCATTCTGTAATGCGGGCTTTGCTCTTTTTTCAAACAACTTGGAATCTTTTACCTCCGATATTATTATCAGTTTAACAATAGGCTTTACCATAATTTTAGGCGGAATAAGTTTTGCAGTTATTTATGATGTTTTAGCTAAGGTTAGGACAGATATAAAAAATACATTTTTAAAGAAAAAAAAGACAGATTATTTAATTTCGGTAAATACAAAAATGATTTTAAGCCTTACGGTTTTTATTCTTTTTATTTCTTTTGCTCTTTTTTATTTACTTGAGCATTGCAATACTATGAAAGAGATGTCTTTGGGAACTCAATACCTTGCAAGTTTATTTCAAGCTATAACATTGCGTACCGCAGGATTTTCTACGGTTTCCTTCCTTAATTTGACAAATGCAACCTTGCTTTTTATGATATTCATAATGTTCATGGGAGGAGCTGCAGGAAGTACAGCCGGAGGAATAAAGCTGAATACAATTGCAGTAGTCTTTGCTTTTTTTAAATCTTTTTTAAAAAATCAAAAAACGGTTGTAATCAAAAATGTTTCGGTGCCTGAAGAACAAATAAAAAAAGCTTTTTTAATTTTCGGTTTTGGGCTTGCGGCAATTTCAGTTGGAATTTTTTTATTAACAATTACCGAAAGCCTTCCTTTTTTAGCATTGTTGTTTGAAACCGTTTCGGCCTTTGCAACCGTGGGGCTTTCTACAGGAATAACGGCAGCGCTTTCACCGGCCGGTAAAATAGTAATAATAATCTTAATGTTTATCGGAAGAGTAGGCCCCTTAACTTTTTTAACTGCGGCCGGTAAAAAACAAAAAAATGATGATATAGAATATCCTTATGGAAATATAGCAATAGGATAATGGGAGGAAAATATATGGAAACAAATAAAAACTTTGCAGTCATAGGTTTGGGAGAATTCGGTTCAAGAATTTGTGAAGTTCTTGTAGACGGAGGTGCTTCAGTGGTTGCCTTCGATCATGATATTCAAGCCGTCGAAAGAATAAAAAAAATCGTTCCGGCAGCAATGCTTGTAGAAACTACAAATGAAGAAGCTCTTTTAAAAGCCCCTTTGGATGATGTAGAAGTCGCCATAGTCGCCATCGGCAATAATATAGAAGCAAGCGTTTTAACAACTACTCTTTTAAAGCAAAGAGATATTCCCTATGTTTTAGCGCGTGCCGTTTCACCTCTCCACGCAACAGTTCTACGAAGGGTAGGAGCAAACGAAGTTTTAAATATTGAAATATCGGCAGCAACAAGAATTGCGAGGCGGCTTATTTCTCCCGATGTAATGGACTCAATTGCAGTTACAAAAGATTTTTCGATAAGAGAAATCATTGTGCCGAAATTTTTTATAGGAAAAACAGTCGGTTCCGTTGCTCTAAAAGAAAAATTCAATATTACTTTGATTGCTCTTGTTAGAATGGCTTTGGATATAGATTCTGTCGGTAATCCTGTCAAACAGGAGGTTATGCACTATCCGGAAGATGATTTTGAGTTGAGAGAGGGCGATAAACTTTTTTTGATAGGCTCAAATATAAAACTTGAAGAATTTAGAAATATGTAACGGGGCAAATATGATTTTTATTGAAAAAAAACTATTGTTTATAAGTTTAGTAATCTCATTTCTTTTTATGATAATAACAGCTTTTTGGGCATATAGCGTTGGTATGAGAATCCCTCTCAAAGGAGATTCCGAATTTGTTTTGTTTTTAGGCTTTATATTTTCAGGTTTGCAACTGATCATAACTATCAATATTATAATAGGCGCAATAAAAAAGAAAAAAGATTTTTTTACTTTAATGGAAACTATAAGAGCAGGAGGAATTTTATCTCAAGAAAAAATAAAAAAGCTGGGTCCGGCAGGGTTTGCTTTACAAGAAGCCCTTGAAGCTTCAAGCACAATTACAGCACAAAAAAGTTTAAAAATCGCGAGTCTTAACGGATTGATGAGAAGCTTGATTAGTATGATAGATATACCTATTGTTGTAGTCAACCTTAACGGAGAAATTATAGATGCCTCTCAAAAAATCAAAATGGAAAAAAATTATAATAAAGATTTAAATATTTCGGACCTTATACCTCAAGTAAATATCAGAGAAGCCTTTAAGGAAGCATCAATAAGTCATCTTCCTGTAGAACAAGGGGACAATCTTTTAATACCTGTCTTTTCAACACTAGGCGATATAACATATTTTTTAATTGATACATCTAAGCATGGTGCTTTAACTAAATTTATCAACAACTTTATACCGCCTCAAAAGGAAGAATCTGCTAAGCAGGCAAAAAAAGGATTTTTTAAAATTTTAGGAACCTCTAAAAAATCTTAAGTTTACAACCGATAAACTCCGTCTAATTTTGAGAACATATATCTTGACAATATTATACCATATATAATATTATATTATATATATTATTTTTTAGAAAAGAGGGTGTTGATGTTTAAGGGTGCTTCGTATTATTTTGCTATGTGTTGGCGGCTTGACAAACGTTTTCCTGTTGTCATTTTATTAAAAGAAATTTTAAATGCCGTAAAAACTGTAATGGCGGTGGTGCTGCCTAAGTTCATTATCGATGCTTTGTTTACAACACAAAATAAAGAAGAAGCTGTTAGGTTTTTACTCATATATGCCGGAACCTTATTTGCAATAAGTCTTATAACTGCAGTTTTAAACCGCTCTACAATTATTTTAAAAAGCATCTCCTTTCAGCGATTCCAAGCCGATATAGGAAAAAAATTAATGCAGATAGATTATGAACGGCTTGAAACTCCCGAATTCTTAAACTTAAAACAAAAGGCGGATCAATATGCATATTCAGGCGGTTACGGATTTGCCGTAATCTTAGAAGACTCCGTCGGTTTATTCGGTAAACTGCTCACTTTTGCAGGTCTTATCTCCGTTATCGCAATTTTAAGCCCATGGCTTGTACTTGCAGTCATTATAATTGTCGCTCTTAATTCTTTGGTCTTTGCAAAAACAAATAAACATGGGATAAAATACCGCATGGAACAATCCGTGCAGGAAAGGCGTATCGGCTACTATTCTAAAAAAATGGAAGATTTTCAATACGGAAAAGAAATCCGTACTTATAATTTAGCTCCGTGGTTTTTAGAAAAATACAATCAGCAAATTAAAGTGCTCGGAAAATTTTATAATAACATAGCCAATACCCGTTTTATAAGCGGCGCCTTTAATTCTTTTACCTTTGCCGTTCAATTAATCATAAGCTATTTTTTTGTAATTAAGCAAACATTAGACTCTACTCTTTCGGTAGGAAATTTTACAATGTATCTTGCAGCAGTAAGTTCGTTCGCTTCAATACTATCCGAAATTATAAAAACCGTAGTTCAGCTTTCGCAGTTCAACACTTATTTTGAAGCTTTTAAAGAATACATTAATATGCCGTCTATGGAAAATACAAAAGGCGGAAAGCCTATTTTACCTGAAAACTTTGACATTGAATTTCAAAACATCTCTTTTAAGTACGGCACAAGCGAAAAGTTTGCCTTACAAAATGTAAACGTTAAATTTAATTCCAAAGAGCGTATAGCCATAATAGGAGAAAACGGTGCAGGTAAATCAACCTTTGTAAAACTTTTAATGCGCCTATACGAGCCTACCGAAGGAAAAATTTTGATTAACGGTATCGACATAAAAGAAATAGACTATAACTATTATCAAACTTGGTTTGCCGCCGTCTTCCAAGATTTTAAACTTTTTTCTTTTAGCATAAAAGAAAATATTACCTTCGGGAATGATAAAACCGAAGAAGACAAAAAGCGTCTGGAAAATATCGTTTCGGCATCGGGCTTAAAAGAAGTTACCGATAAATTGGATAAGGGCTTGGAAACCTTGGTATACCGTGATTTTGACGATGCAGGTTTTACTCCATCAGGAGGAGAAGGCCAAAAAATTGCAATAGCCAGAGCCGCATATAAAAACGCTCCGATAGTTATTTTAGACGAACCGACAGCCGCTCTCGACCCAAAAGCCGAAAATAAAATCTATGAGCAGTTCGATTCTTTTTTTGCGGATAAGTGTTCTCTTTATATTTCGCATAGAATGGCGGTTACAAAATTTTCGGATAGGACTCTTGTATTCGACAATGCACGGATTGTCCAAGACGGGAACCATGACACTCTTATAAACCAAGAAGGCAAGTACAAGGAGCTTTATAGCTTGCAGGCTAAGTATTATACGGAAACTTAAAAAGGCTCAATTCTTTCAACCTCTTGCAAAATTTTAACATAAGGCGTAAAATGATACTATGATCGATACAAGCTATAAAACGATAGTAGAAAATTTTAAAGCAAAGATGGCAGAACGGATTGTGGGCCAGCAAGAACTCATAGAAGGAATTTTAACTGCGTATATCGCAGGCGGCCATGTGCTCCTTGAAGGTGTGCCTGGCCTTGCAAAAACTCTCATAGTAAAAACCTTTGCAGAGCTGTCCAATGTAAGTTTTAAGCGTATTCAATTTACGCCGGACCTTCTTCCTGCCGATTTGATAGGAACCCTGATTTATCAGCAAAGTATCGGTAAGTTTTCCGTAAGGAGGGGGCCTGTTTTTGCAAATATCGTTTTGGCCGATGAAATAAACAGAGCTCCTGCAAAGGTTCAGTCTGCACTTTTGGAGGCCATGGCCGAAGGACAGGTTACAATCGGAGAAAATTCTTTTTCTTTACCAGCGCCTTTTTTTGTACTCGCAACACAAAACCCTATCGAGCAGGAAGGTACCTATCCCCTGCCCGAAGCCGAACTTGACCGCTTTTTGTTAAAGTTATTCGTTCCCTATCCTTCAATTGAAGAAGAAATAAATATAGTGAATAAATTTTCAAGCTTAAGGCCGAGTCAAAACATGGGACAAAACCTAGGTCAAAGCTCAAATAGCAGTCCGGCCGAAGCCGTTTTGACGCCGGAAAACTTAGAAACTCTCCGCAATGCTGTAGAACAAGTCAAGTGTTCCCCCGAAATTACAAGCTATATAGTTTCAATAATTGCAGCAACACGGCCTGTAAAAAATGTAAAGCAGGATGACTATATTCACGGGAACTACCTAAGCTACATTCTTTACGGGGCATCTCCAAGAGCCGGAATAGCTATTCAAAAATGTGCAAAGATAAAGGCTCTATTTAACGGAAGAGATTATGTGATTCCTGAAGATGTAAAAGCCGTCTCATATGCGGCTCTTAGGCATAGACTTAAACTTTCTTATGAAGCTGCAGCCGATAACTTAACCGCTGACGATATTATTGAAAAGCTTTTGGGAATTGTGCCCCAGCCGTAAGTTTAGACACATCTGCAATAAGAGAAATAATTTTACTTGTTTCAACCTTTTCTACTTTAAACTCGACTTCTCCTATAGTAATTAGTTCTCCTTCCTTGGGAAGATATTCTGCCGTTTCAAGAATGAGGCCTCCTATAGTATCATTATAATCCGAATGAAAATCGGTATTTAAAATACTATTAAGCTGAATTATAGGGACAGCCCCTGGAATCAAAATATGCGTACCGTCAACAATTTTCATTCCGCTTAATGGATTGGTTTTTGTTTTAGAATACTCATCTTGAATGGAACCGAAGATAGCCGTGCTTATATCATCAATTGTGATAAGTCCCGCAGTGGAACCGTATTCATCTATAACAAAGGCCATATTTCTTTTATTTTTGCTCATCGTTTTTATAGCCGAAAAAATATTTGCTGTTTTCGGAATAAACAGAGCCCGTCTTATAATTTTATTTATATCCATTTCCGTATTATGGCTTCTATAAAATAAAATATCCTTATAATGCACGCTTCCTATTATTTTATCTTTTTCACCCTTGTAAACGGGAAGACGGGAAAACATAGTTTTACGAAAAATGCTTACCATATTTTCGAGTGATGAATTTATATCGAGGCTGACAATGTCCTCCTTTTTTGTCATTATGCTTTGCAGCTTTAATTCATGGAGCCTTACAGCTCTTTTAATTAATTCATGCTCGCCCGTTTGAAAAGTCCCGTCTGCCAAACTTATATTTATAAGAGTTTCCAAATAATCTTCGGAAAGTTCGGAGTTTTGATTGTTTTGTTTTTTTGAAACAAGTTTAATAATAAAATTAGACATGAGGGAAAAAATAAAAATAAACGGTTTTAAAAGAAACCTTACAACCGACAGAGGTACTAAAAATGTTTTTGTAATTTCTACGGCATTATAAGCAGCTACAGCCTTGGGTAAAATTTCAGCAAAGATAATTATAAGAACCGTTGTAATCGCAGTAGCTGCCGGAATATGCTGCTGGCCATACATATCTATCACAAAGGCTGTTATCAAAGCCGAAGAAAGGGTGTTTACAAAATTGGTACCTATAAGAGTTGCACTTACAATCTCGTCTTTCCTTTCAATAAGAAAAGCAAGTCTTCGGCTTTTTTTTGTCCGGCTTTTTTTTATTGCCTTATATTCGGTTCTTGTAATTGCAGTAATTGCCGTTTCGGTTGCAGAAAAGAAAAATGCGCAAAAAAGAAGAGCTATAAATTCTATTATCATTAAAGCTAATTCAAATTTCATTCTTCATCTCCCGCAATATTTACTTGCAGTTCGCTTATTCTGTTTCCCTCGGTTTTCATAACCGTGAAATTATAGTTTTCTATTTTTATGGTGGAACCTATTTGCGGAACCTCTCCGCATTTTTCCATAATAAGGCCGCCTATTGTGTCATAATACTCGGAAGAAAATGAAGTTCCTAGATTCTCATTTAAATCGCTCAGCCTCATGCTGCCTAAAATGGTTTGACTAAGATTTTGAGTTGCTTCATCATTTATATTATCAAGATTTGGATCCTCTGCTGCGGCATCATCCGTATCGTATTCATCGGCTATGTTCCCGAATATTTCTTCATTTAAATCTTCAAGAGTTGCAATACCTAAAGTTCCGCCGTACTCGTCGATAATCACAACCATGTTCTGTTTTTCTTTTCTAAATATTTCCTGTAACTTTGAAAGCTCGGTATTTTCAAAAACAAGAACAGGCTTACGTAAATATTTTTTTATATCGAATTTTTCTTTTGATTCTTGTAAGAAATCTTTTGCAGCCGCTTCCGAAAACAAAAAATCTTTAATATAAAAAATACCGATAATTTCATCTATGTCTTCTTCATAAACCGGAAATCTTGAAAATCTTGAAGAATGGGAAAGCTCTATAATTTCTTCAGGGTTTACATCAGCTGTAAGGCCTATTATATCCGGTCTTGGCGTCATAATATTTTTTACGGTTATATCGCCGTAGCTTAATATTTTTTCGAGGACGGCTTTTTCTTCCGAGCGAAGATCTCCATGCTCTTGACTCACATCAAAGAAATCTTTTAAGTCTGCATCGGTTAAGGCCTCATTCGATTGCAGATTTTTCACACCTAAAAATTTTAAAAAGAATTTTGTAAAACCCGAAAAGAGCCATTCAAGAGGTGCAAGTACTTTAATTAAAAACAAAATAAAGCCTGAAAATTTTAAGGCTATCGGTTCGGAAAAAACTAAAGCAACCGATTTAGGAAGTATCTCTCCGAAAATTAAAATTGCAATAGTTGTAGCCGTGACTGCAATGCTTAATCCCTTAGCCCCCACAAGCTCTACCATTAAAGCTGTTAATAGTACCGATATTAAAATATTTACCAGACTGTTTCCAATTAAAGAAGTTGTTAAAAACTTTTGTTTATCTTTTAAAATTTTTTCAACTCTTGCGGCCTTTTTATTTTTCTTTTCGCGTAAATATTTTATTTTCAATTTATTTACGGATAAAAAGGCTGTTTCTCCCGATGAAAACATCATCGATAAAAAAAGTAGAATAATTAAAAGTAAAACATAAAACCATTGCGGAGGAGGTTCGTTCATTTTATAAACACCTATTTTATACCGTAAGCCTTGCTTACAGGAATAACAAAAAGAATTCCATGCCCTTCTTTTTCTACATCGGATTTTTTTCTGATTGCTTCAACAACATTTTCAAGTTGATCGTCATCAACGATGGTTAAAACGATTTCTTTTTCGGGTTCAATCTCCATGTCAAAGATAAGCTTTGTTTGGTTAAGCCCCGATCCTCTTGCATGGATTATTGTTCCCCCTCTTGCTCCTGCTTCTAAAGAAGCATCAACGACTTCACTTGCTTTTCCTCTATTAACAACAGTAAATATTGCAGACTTCATAGTTTTTACCTCCTCCCGTTTAAATACGGGCTTTTCATCATCCAGGGTATTTTTAATATTAATAAAACTTAAAGGCATACGGAATGCTATGCCGAAATTTTTACGAGTAAGATTGAACTTTTTATTTAGCTCATCCATAAGACCGTCTAAAAAATCTCCATGTCCGGCCGTTAAAATCAACTCTTTTCTTGTTTCTTGAATACCCAAAAAATCAAGAACTTTACTTTTTACCGTACCGAAGGCAATCATTATTGTAGCTCCGGTAAGGCCCTTATCTTTAGCGTATCTTACGATTTTACGTGCACGCCCAAAAGGTACTAAAATAATCAGAAGGGAAAAATCTTTCATTTTTGTTCTCCTGCGCTTTTAATCTTAAATATTAATCCTAAAATTTGTAACGAAATAATAGGAGCCAATGCGACGGCAGCTATAATACCGAATCCGTCTATCAATACATTTGCTGTCGGAGTGGAATTAGCAAGGCCCTGAGCAAGGGATAAAACAAAGGTCGCTGTCATGGGGCCTGAAGCAACACCTCCGGCATCAAAGGCTATACTTACAAAAAGATCCGGAACAATGATTGATAATAAAAGAGAAACTATATATCCGGGTAGAAGCATATGCCATAACTGAAAGGACGGTTCTATAATTCTTAATAACGAAAGCATTACTGCAAAGCTGACGCCTATACATAAAAAGGTCAAAACTATCTTACGCGGAATATGGCCGCTAGTTACGTTTTCTATTTGTACAGTTAAAACATAAACGGCCGGTTCAGCCAAAATAGAAACAATGCCTATCAGAGCTCCGATAAAAAGAATTAAGGACCGCGTGCCTATTTCTCCTAAGCGGCTTCCCATAGCTATTCCTACATCCAAGAAGCCGGATTTTGCTCCCCACATAAATAGAAATAAACCTATCAATGTAATTATAAGCCCTTTAATAATGGGAATTAAATCCTTGGCCCTCAACTTTATACTTACAAAATTTGTAATTAAAAATATTAACGTTAAGGGTAAAAGGGACAAAAGGCACTCATAAAGTACCGGCAAAAAATGTTTCGCAAAGGGATAGAAGATTTGTGAGTGTATATCCAAATTGAAGACAAAATCGTCGGCGGATATTTCCTTTGTTTTCCCGAATACACTCAAAGCCAGAACTGCGACGATTGCACCTGCCGATGCCATACCGACAAGTCCGAATGCGTCTCTTTCGGATGCGGCCGAGTCTTTTTTCATCTCGGAAACACCGGCCGCTAAGGCCAAAATAAAGGGTACGGTTATTGCTCCCGTAGTTGTTCCCGAAGAATCAAAGGATATCGAAATAAATTCGGAAGACGAAAAAAGAGAGAGCAAAAATATTACGCCGTAAGAAAGAGCAAAAATGATTTTTTGAGAAATATTAAATACGGTTCTCAAAATACCGAAAACCACAAAGGCTGCAACACCGATAGAAACAACTACTATGAGCCTTAATGCCGGAATTCCACTTTTTGTTACTGTATTTACCTGACTTGCCAAAATCTGTAAATCGGGTTCTGCAATTGAAATTAAAAAACCAAGGGCAAAACCTCCTAAAATCAAAATCAGAATATTATTCCTTTTTGTGATTTCTTTTCCCATTTGCAAACCGATTTTTGTAACACTCATTTCGATTCCAAACAGAAAGAAAGCCAGCCCTAATATTATGCATACACTCCCGATTAAAAATCTAATAAAGACACTGTAATCGATATGAATAAATGCAAAATTCAAGATAGTAGTCAAAATGACGATGGGTAAAACCGACATTAAGACTTCTTTAAATTTATCAATTAGAATATTCATAACTGAATAATATTATTGACTAAATTTTGATTTTGGTCAATAGGAAGAAATTTTTATGCAAAAACTACTTAAAAAATTTTACCTCCTTACAATCTTAATTTTGACTGTATGTTTGGCTGCTTCATGTACTATGTTAAGCGGATTTAAAAAATTATCTGAAACAGGTCATGCCAGTATTAATGGGAAAAAGGTCAATCTTAAAACAATGGGTGATCCCGAAAAAGATTGCCTTGCGTTTGGATATTTAAAAATACCAACAGAACAATTGTACATTCAATCCGATCCCTCAAAAGAACCTATTTATACAACACCTTTTGTATTCCCGGGGGCCTATTCAGATGGAAGTATCTTTTGTTTTCCACCGTTTAAAACCGACCTGGCTTTTCAGTTAGCGTCTTTACGTAATGTAAATTTTAATGTAATAACTACTTTTTCGCCTCAGTTAGGTGCGGAAGGTAAAATAGCATTTGTAACACATAAAAAAGGCTTAATGTTTATCGGTGCTTATGATTTTGTTACGGAAGGAAAGGCAGGAATGATTGTACCTTTGGCACGTAAAGATAGTGCTCAGTACGAATTAAAATGTCTTTTAAAAATAAAAAAGTTGCTACAACATACAGCATGGTTACCGCTTATTGAAGCAAGAATAAAGGAGTTGGAAAATGAAAAAAAATAAATTATTTAAAATCTTGTGTTTATTATTATTTATAGTCACAGGATTTGTATTCGCTGATGAAGAGAAAAAAAAACTGCCTTCAAAAGGAGAGGTTGTTTTGGTTTTTAGTTTAAAAGTTTTACCAACTCCTGATAGTGCTTTTTTTTCAAACTATCGCAATATAAAATTCGGCAATTTTGATTTTGATGATGGAAGTGTTGCTACCGATCAAATATATGTAAATTATCTCGTTCATAAATATTTTTTGTCGGCTAAATGTGATGAAGATCCGCAAAAAACCGATTTTGTTATGAAGAAAATTACCTTACAATCAAATAAGCGAATTATTAACTTGTATAAATTAGTTTATTTCTTTGGTAACGCATATTGTGCACAATTGACCTTACCAATCCAATCAGAGCTAACGATACCGGAAGATGTGAAATTTGTATACCTTGGAGATTTTACCATTAAATGTTCAATGCCGTTTTATGATATTAGTGAAATAAAAAGGATTGATAATTTTGATGCTGCTGCTCTTGCAGTGAAGAAGGCGTACGGAAAAAGTGCTGAGCTTGAACGGATTCCTCTTGTTCCGCTAAAGAAATAAAATAAAAAGGGGTTTCAAAAATATTGAAATCCCTTTTTTATTGCTTATTTATTTTTACGGGCAGATGAGATTGTCTTTAAAATAATATCCCCGTATTTGTCTTTCTTTGCTTTTCCTATTCCAAAGATATTATCTAAATCGGTAGTTGTTGCAGGTTTTTTTAAGCCCAAATCAAAGATGGTCTTATCCGAAAAAATAATATAGGCCGGAACCCTTGCCTCATCGGCAAGCTCCCTGCGCTTTTGTTTTAGTGCATCCACTATTGCCTTACTGCAAGCATCTAAAGTATTTTCAGATGTTTGAGGTTTTGATTTTTCTTTTACTTCTTTTTTAACGGAATTGTCTTTTTCATAATTAAAAGGAAGCATGATACTTGTTCGGGCTTGGAGCTCTTCTTTTGCTTTTTGGGTAAGCGATAATACCGAGTAATCCTCATCTTTTACAAGATAGTCTTCCGCTAATAGAATACGGACAAGATTAAACCATCCTTCCCTATTGAATTCCGTACCTATACCCCAGACGGAAAGATCATTATGCTTGTTTTCAAGTATTCGTTTTTGCTTTGAGCCTAAAAGAACATCGATTATATAGCTTGCTCCAAATCGGCATCCGGTTCTGACAACGCAGGATAAAAATTTCTGCACAGGAACAGTCAAATCGGTTTTTTCTATTTTTTCTCTGGAACAAAAATCGCAGCACGGAGCATCGCCCTGTATTTCTTTTAATTTTCCTTCGGAAATATTTTCTCCGAAATATTTTAAAATCGCCCGTCGGCGGCAGCTATTGGCTTGAGCATAATTACTTATGGCGGAAAGCATTGCTTCGGCTTTTTTTACCTCATCGGGAGATTTATCCTGCATCAAGAATTTAAGCTTAAAAATATCGGCAGCCGAAAAAAGTAAAAGAGCATGAGCCGGATTTCCATCTCGGCCTGCTCTGCCTATTTCCTGATAGTATTGTTCAATACTCTTGGGTAAATCAAAATGAATAACGAATCTTACGTTGGGCTTATTTATTCCCATCCCGAAGGCCACGGTTGCTACAATTATTTCTATATCGTCATTGATAAAATCGTTTTGAGTTTTTTGTCTAAGCTCATCGGATAGTCCCGCATGGTAGGGTTTTGCATTATAGCCTAAAACCGATAATTGAACGGCCAAGGTATCTGCCTGTTTGCGGGAAAAACAGTAAATAATTCCGCTTTCGCCCTTATGTTCTTTTAGAAAGTCCGAAGCCTGTTCAAAAGGCTTTTGCTTTTCTTTAACTTCCAAAAAAATGTTTTTGCGGTTAAAACCGGCAACAAACTCCTTTGGCGTTTTGAGCTTTAGTATTTTCTTTATATCTGAGCGAACCTTTTCGGTTGCTGTTGCCGTTATGGCAAGGCAAGCCGATTCTTTTAAGAGTTTGCGTATTTCAGCCAACTGCCTGTACTCCGGCCTAAAATCATGACCCCACTCTGAAATGCAGTGAGCTTCATCTATTGTAAGACAATCCACTTTTATTGAAGATAGCAGCTCTTTACATCGGTCACTGGCCAGCGTTTCAGGAGCAACATAAAGAATTTTTACTTCTCCGTTTTTAATACGGCGTATATTATCGGCATATTTTTCCCAATCCAAGGAGCTGTTTAAGGTAACCGCTTCAACACCGATAGTTTCCAAACCGCAAATTTGGTCATGCATAAGAGAGATAAGGGGAGAAACTACTATAGTTACCCCTTCAAAAATGAGGGCCGGAACCTGATAGCATAAAGATTTTCCGCCTCCTGTGGGCATTACCGCAAGGACATCTTTTTTTTGGAGAAGGCTGTCTATAATTTCTTTTTGGAAGGGCCTAAATTCGTCATATCCGAAGACCTGTTTTAAAATGTCTTCAGGGGAGGCGAGCTTTTTTTTACTGTCAGAACCTTTTGATCCGCGCGTCATATATGGATGATATTATACCCTAAAACGGCAAATTAGGCAAGCATTTTGTGAAAAGTTATAGAGAGCAGTAGATAACTCAAATAATTCAATATAAATTGTGGACAGGTAGAAAAAAATAAGTTATAATTTTGAGTAATTAACAAAAAAAAGGCTTAACCATGTTAAGCCTTGATGCTCCACAATGAGCGGTCCCAAAAGGGACGATTTTGATAAATTCTTATTTGAACTCGTTGTGTAATTTAAGATGGATCTTAAATTGTGTATGCCATTATTATAATACTTTTTAAAGGAATGGTCAAGGTATGAAAAAGGAAATTAAGGATTATTTTCTCGGATTGGATGTAGGAACCGGATCGGTTGGTTGGGCAGTTACTGATACTGACTATAAACTCTTAAAGGCTAATCGTAAAGACCTTTGGGGAATGAGGTGTTTTGAGACGGCGGAAACTGCGGAAGTGAGAAGGCTTCACAGAGGTGCTAGGCGCCGTATTGAGAGAAGAAAAAAAAGAATAAAGCTGCTTCAAGAGCTTTTTTCCCAAGAAATTGCAAAAATAGATGAGGGCTTTTTCCAAAGAATGAAAGAAAGCCCCCTCTATGCAGAAGACAAGACTATATTACAGGAAAACACTCTTTTTAATGATAAAGATTTTACCGATAAGACCTACCATAAAGCCTATCCTACCATAAACCATCTGATAAAGGCTTGGATTGAAAACAAGGTAAAGCCGGATCCAAGGCTATTATACTTAGCCTGTCATAATATTATAAAAAAAAGAGGTCATTTTTTATTCGAGGGCGATTTCGATTCAGAAAATCAGTTTGATACTTCTATACAAGCTCTTTTTGAATATCTGCGCGAAGATATGGAAGTCGATATTGATGCCGACAGTCAAAAAGTAAAAGAGATTTTAAAGGATAGCTCTTTAAAAAATTCCGAAAAACAAAGCCGTCTTAATAAGATGCTAGGACTGAAGCCCTCCGACAAACAAAAAAAAGCTATTACTAATTTAATATCAGGCAACAAAATAAACTTTGCCGATCTTTATGATAATCCGGATTTAAAGGATGCGGAGAAAAATAGTATATCTTTTTCGAAAGATGATTTTGATGCTTTGAGTGATGATCTTGCTTCCATTCTAGGAGATTCTTTTGAGCTTTTATTAAAAGCAAAGGCTGTATATAACTGCTCGGTTCTTTCCAAGGTAATAGGCGATGAACAGTATCTTTCTTTTGCAAAGGTAAAAATATATGAAAAGCATAAAACCGATTTGACTAAATTAAAAAATGTTATAAAAAAGCATTTCCCAAAAGATTATAAAAAAGTATTCGGATACAATAAAAACGAAAAAAATAACAACAATTACTCCGGATATGTAGGCGTATGTAAAACCAAGAGTAAAAAACTAATTATAAACAATTCTGTAAATCAAGAAGATTTTTACAAATTTTTAAAAACTATCCTTTCAGCAAAATCCGAGATAAAGGAAGTAAATGATATATTGACCGAAATTGAAACAGGGACTTTTTTACCTAAACAGATATCTAAAAGCAATGCGGAGATTCCTTATCAATTACGCAAGATGGAGCTGGAAAAAATATTATCAAACGCAGAAAAACATTTTTCCTTTTTAAAACAAAAAGATGAAAAAGGTTTATCTCACAGTGAAAAGATTATAATGCTTTTAACATTTAAGATTCCTTATTATATTGGGCCTATAAACGATAACCATAAAAAATCTTTTCCCGATAGATGCTGGGTAGTAAAAAAAGAAAAGTCGCCTTCCGGTAAAACTACTCCGTGGAACTTTTTTGATCATATCGATAAAGAAAAAACAGCTGAAGAATTTATTACAAGCAGAACCAATTTTTGCACATATTTAATAGGAGAATCTGTTTTACCCAAAAACTCTCTTTTATATTCCGAGTATACCGTTTTAAATGAAATCAATAATTTACAGATTATCATTGATGGAAAAAATATCTGCGATACTAAACTAAAACAAAAAATATACGAAGAGTTATTTAAAAAATATAAAAAAATCACACAAAAACAGATTTCAACTTTTATCAAACACGAAGGTATTTGCAATAAAACTGATGAAGTAATTATTCTAGGTATCGATAAAGAATGTACATCTTCGTTAAAATCATATATAGAACTTAAAAACATATTCGGAAAGCAAGTAGATGAAATTTCTACAAAGAATATGCTTGAAGAAATTATACGATGGGCTACTATCTATGATGAAGGAGAAGGCAAAACAATACTTAAAACAAAAATAAAAGCCGAATATGGAAAATATTGTTCTGATGAACAGATCAAAAAAATTCTAAATCTTAAATTTTCAGGTTGGGGCCGATTATCACGCAAATTCCTTGAAACCGTCACATCAGAAATGCCGGGTTTTAGCGAACCGGTAAATATAATAACTGCAATGCGGGAAACTCAAAATAATTTAATGGAGTTGCTTAGCAGTGAATTTAAATTTACTGAAAATATTAAAAAGATAAATTCGGGATTTGAAGATGTTGAAAAACAATTTTCATATGACGGTTTGGTTAAGCCTTTGTTTTTATCACCATCGGTAAAAAAAATGTTGTGGCAGACTTTAAAACTTGTAAAAGAAATATCGCATATTACCCAAGCCCCTCCTAAAAAAATATTTATCGAAATGGCAAAGGGAGCAGAGCTTGATCCTGTGAGGACTAAGACAAGATTAAAAATTTTACAGGACTTATACAATAACTGTAAAAATGATGCGGATGCTTTTAGTTCCGAGATAAAAGACCTTTCAGGTAAAATAGAAAATGAAGATAATTTAAGGCTTCGAAGCGACAAACTTTATCTTTATTACACGCAGCTTGGAAAGTGCATGTATTGCGGTAAACCGATTGAAATAGGTCATGTATTTGATACAAGCAACTATGATATAGATCATATTTATCCCCAATCCAAGATTAAAGATGACAGTATAAGTAATCGGGTTTTAGTATGCAGCAGCTGCAATAAAAATAAGGAAGATAAATATCCCTTGAAGGCTGAAATTCAATCAAAGCAAAGGGGCTTTTGGAATTTTTTACAAAGAAATAACTTTATAAGCCTTGAAAAATTCAATAGGTTAACAAGGGCCACTCCAATCTCGGATGACGAAACGGCAAAATTCATTGCCAGACAGCTTGTAGAAACAAGACAGGCGACAAAAGTAGCCGCAAGAGTATTAGAAAAAATGTTTCCCGAAACTAAGATTGTTTATTCTAAAGCTGAAACCGTATCAATGTTTAGAAATAAATTCGATATTGTAAAATGCAGAGAAATAAACGATTTTCATCATGCTCATGATGCATATTTAAATATTGTTGTCGGAAATGTATATAATACAAAATTTACAAATAATCTTTGGAACTTTATAAAGGAGAAACGGGATAATCCAAAGATTGCCGATACTTACAATTATTATAAAGTTTTTGATTATGATGTAAAAAGAAATAATATTACGGCATGGGAAAAAGGAAAAACAATTATCACTGTGAAGGATATGCTTAAAAGAAATACCCCTATTTATACACGCCAAGCCGCTTGCAAAAAAGGAGGCCTTTTTGATCAAACCATTATGAAAAAAGGATTGGGCCAGCATCCTCTAAAAAAAGAAGGTCCTTTTTCTAATATTTCAAAATATGGGGGCTATAATAAAGTCTCTGCTGCATATTATACTCTTATAGAATACGAAGAAAAAGGGAATAAAATACGGAGCTTAGAAACCATCCCTCTATATTTGGTAAAAGATATTCAAAAAGATCAAGATGTATTAAAGAGTTACTTAACAGATCTGCTAGGAAAAAAAGAATTTAAGATTTTGGTTCCTAAAATAAAAATCAACTCCCTCTTAAAAATTAACGGTTTCCCTTGTCATATAACAGGGAAAACCAATGATTCTTTCTTACTGCGTCCGGCTGTTCAGTTTTGCTGTTCAAATGATGAAGTTCTTTATTTTAAAAAAATTATAAGATTCAGTGAAATAAGAAGTCAAAGAGAAAAGATAGGAAAAACAATTTCTCCTTATGAAGACTTATCCTTTAGATCTTATATCAAAGAAAATTTATGCAAAAAGACAAAAAATGATGAAATAGGAGAAAAGGAGTTTTATGACCTTCTTCAAAAGAAGAATTTGGAAATCTATGATATGCTTTTAACAAAACATAAGGATACTATTTATAAAAAAAGACCTAACTCTGCAACTATTGATATCTTAGTCAAAGGAAAAGAAAAGTTTAAATCTTTAATAATCGAAAATCAGTTTGAAGTTATTTTAGAGATTTTAAAACTGTTTTCTGCCACTAGAAATGTATCAGACTTACAACATATAGGCGGAAGCAAATATTCAGGAGTTGCAAAGATAGGAAATAAAATATCTAGTCTTGATAACTGTATTTTAATTTACCAATCAATAACAGGTATTTTTGAAAAAAGGATTGATTTGTTAAAGGTATGAGTTGGAGAACCGTTGTTATTTCAAATAGGGCAAAGCTGGATTTACACTTAAATCATCTAGTAGTTCGGGGTGAAAAAACTCAAAAAGTTTTTATCGAAGAAATTTCAGTTTTAATCATTGAAACGACAGCGGTATCTATAACCGCAGCCTTATTAAATGAGCTTATAAAACAAAAGGTTAAGGTAATTTTTTGTGACGAAAAACGAAATCCGGCTTCTGAATTGATAGGATATTACGGCAGCCACGATACCAGCGAAAAAATCAGGCTTCAAATAAAATGGGATAAGAATATCAAACAGCTTGTATGGACTGAGGTCGTAACAGAAAAAATAAGACAGCAAAAATACCTCTTAGAAAAACTGAATCTTCCGCAAGCAGATTTACTAGCTGAGTATATTACAGATATAGATATTAACGATAAAACAAATAAGGAAGCCCATGCTGCAAAAGCATATTTTGCAGCGTTATTTGGAGCAGGATTTTCCAGAAGTTTGGATATTCCTATAAATGCCGCTTTAAATTACGGATATAGCATCTTACTTTCTGCATTCAATCGTGAAATAACAGCAAACGGTTATATTACACAACTTGGAATTTTTCATGACAATATGTTTAATCCTTTTAACCTCGGATCAGACCTTATGGAACCTTTTAGGCCCATTGTTGATGCAGAAGTTTTTAAACTTAATCCTCAAAAATTTGAACATGAAGAAAAGCTAAAAATAGTTAGTGTTATAAATAAAAAGGTATTTATAAACAATAAAGAGCATTATATAAATAAAGCCATCGAAATTTTTGTACACAGTATTTTTGATGCTCTAAATGAAAAGGATATTTCACAAATTAAATTTTACCGAAATGAGTTATAGATTTATGAGAGTTATCGTTTTTTTTGATTTACCCGTAATAACACCTGAAAACAGGCATAATTATTCGGTTTTTAGGAAGTATCTAATTAAATCAGGCTTTATTATGCAGCAAAAGTCGGTTTATTCAAAATTGGTTTTAAATCTTACAAATAGAGACTCTATTGTAAAAAGTATAGAGAAGAATAAACCTCCCGAAGGCTTGGTTGAAATATTAACCGTTACCGAAAAACAATATGCAAAGATGGAAATTATTATTGGAGAATCTAAAACAGAATACTTAAATACCGATGAAAGGCTTGTTGTTCTATGAAACTGGTACATCCTGACATTAAAAATCAAATAATATTTTCAGAAAATAAAGTTAATGTTTTAACTATAGAAAATAAAACTTTTTTTACCGAAATTGTATCGGAGTTTTTTAGTCAATATTCAGGTAATGAGGGCAAATTCATATTATCAGAAGATGATAAAGAGCTTTCCATTCCAAAAACATGTGAGCTGATACTAAATCCTATAAATCTCGATATAAATAATAAACAAAATCTAAATAAAATTTATTCGATCTTAAAACAAAGTATTTCCGATGAATATAATTACCTAAAAACATGCACCATAAAAAGTGCGATATTAAAACATATAGACGATGTACTTCTTTCTTTGGATATACCTCTAAAACGGAGTGAAGAACTGGATTTGATCAGCATATTTAAAGCTGTTAATATCTCTTTTGAAACAGAATATACAAATTTACTTGAAAAAATTATAGATTATATAAGCGCTTCTGTGGAATTAAATCAAATAAAATGCTTTATTTTTATAAACCTAAAACAGTTCTTAAATTTCAAAGACTTATCCGAGTTATACAAATTTGCCCGCTATATAAAAACAAATCTATTTTTAATCGAGGGGGCATACACATCTACAAAAGAAGATTGTGAAAAATCATATATTATTGATAAAGACCTCTGCGAGATATATTGACAATAAACGATTCGCATGTTAGTATTAAAAAGTAACCATCTTAGACCACCGCTATCTCTAGTGTGATAGACTCTCACCTACACCATATCTGACGTTTGAGAGTTGTGTAATTTAAGATGGATCTCAAACCCAGCTTTTTGCAAATCAACAACACGTCGTGTTTGAGAGTTGTGTAATTTAAGATGGATCTCAAACTGTTAGAACTGACTTACTTCGAGAGGCTCTGTTTGAGAGTTGTGTAATTTAAGATGGATCTCAAACTTTAACGTTTAAATTATCAACGTCATTCTGGTTTGAGAGTTGTGTAATTTAAGATGGATCTCAAACAGTGTAATTCCTATAAGGAAATCTAACACCGTTTGAGAGTTGTGTAATTTAAGATGGATCTCAAACGGTGAACAAGTAAAGCGCTATCGACCTTAGGTTTGAGAGTTGTGTAATTTAAGATGGATCTCAAACCGCTTATGGATGAGCAAGGTTATTTGCCTAGTTTGAGAGTTGTGTAATTTAAGATGGATCTCAAACAACTAAATGGTCTTAAACTTGATAATGGATGTTTGAGAGTTGTGTAATTTAAGATGGATCTCAAACTAAATGCCGTGTTTGTTATTATTTCTTTATGTTTGAGAGTTGTGTAATTTAAGATGGATCTCAAACATCTTTTGGATATGTTGCTAAATATAATTTGTTTGAGAGTTGTGTAATTTAAGATGGATCTCAAACCTTGGAAAAGATTTTGTTCGGTGTGAGGTTGTTTGAGAGTTGTGTAATTTAAGATGGATCTCAAACTACGCCAATGCAATACTTAACTCCGCAAAAGTTTGAGAGTTGTGTAATTTAAGATGGATCTCAAACGCTTTATAAACTCAGAAGAATAGTTTTGAGGTTTGAGAGTTGTGTAATTTAAGATGGATCTCAAACCTTAATAATGATATTAATAATCTTAATGTTGTTTGAGAGTTGTGTAATTTAAGATGGATCTCAAACCCCATTTAGAAGATACAGCAGTATCAATAGGTTTGAGAGTTGTGTAATTTAAGATGGATCTCAAACTATAGTCTTTGGTTATCAAGGACGTTTTGAGTTTGAGAGTTGTGTAATTTAAGATGGATCTCAAACTAAGTACTGTAACTTTATAATTCTTTTAAGTTTGAGAGTTGTGTAATTTAAGATGGATCTCAAACTTTAGAACTCTTTAATAAATAAGCTTGAGGGTTTGAGAGTTGTGTAATTTAAGATGGATCTCAAACTGCCGGTTTGGTGCAGATTGTTGACGATATGTTTGAGAGTTGTGTAATTTAAGATGGATCTCAAACTCTTCCGTTATACTAAAGCTTGCTCCTTTTGTTTGAGAGTTGTGTAATTTAAGATGGATCTCAAACTATTTTCAGCAAACACATCGCAGCTCGAACGTTTGAGAGTTGTGTAATTTAAGATGGATCTCAAACGCAGAGCGAGTATTTAACTCTAAATACTGTGTTTGAGAGTTGTGTAATTTAAGATGGATCTCAAACACAGGATTTATGTATTAAACAGAATGGTAAGTTTGAGAGTTGTGTAATTTAAGATGGATCTCAAACCGACAGCCCTGCCGACTATCACTGGCAGCGGTTTGAGAGTTGTGTAATTTAAGATGGATCTCAAACGACGAATTGTAAGTAATGCCATGACCAAACGTTTGAGAGTTGTGTAATTTAAGATGGATCTCAAACAATGAAAGTGTGGGCGACCAAACTGCCCACGTTTGAGAGTTGTGTAATTTAAGATGGATCTCAAACGATTTTAGAATACCATACATTCATACCATCGTTTGAGAGTTGTGTAATTTAAGATGGATCTCAAACCGCTAGAGTTGTCGAGCCGAGAGCCGCTTTGTTTGAGAGTTGTGTAATTTAAGATGGATCTCAAACGATTGTCAAAAAAGAAAAGCGCACCGCAGTGTTTGAGAGTTGTGTAATTTAAGATGGATCTCAAACCTATGAACCTGGCAATGAATCAAGTGGTTTTGTTTGAGAGTTGTGTAATTTAAGATGGATCTCAAACGCCTTTAAAGTTTGCTTACGAGAAAAAAATGTTTGAGAGTTGTGTAATTTAAGATGGATCTCAAACATTACCGGAAAAAGTTTTATTCATGTTTTTGTTTGAGAGTTGTGTAATTTAAGATGGATCTCAAACCTGGCTTGGTAATGTTGCAGAAAAGGCGGCGTTTGAGAGTTGTGTAATTTAAGATGGATCTCAAACTTGACAGCAGACATCGCCGTTGAAGCAAACGTTTGAGAGTTGTGTAATTTAAGATGGATCTCAAACGATATTTTTTTCAAAAAGTTTAGAAGGTTCGTTTGAGAGTTGTGTAATTTAAGATGGATCTCAAACAAGGCGAAGCCTTATCACCCTTAGTATCCCGTTTGAGAGTTGTGTAATTTAAGATGGATCTCAAACTAAGCTGATTTTGCATTTGACCAAACATGTGTTTGAGAGTTGTGTAATTTAAGATGGATCTCAAACTAAGCTGATTTTGCATTTGACCAAACATGTGTTTGAGAGTTGTGTAATTTAAGATGGATCTCAAACAAACGGAATACATTTGTAATTTATCCATGTGTTTGAGAGTTGTGTAATTTAAGATGGATCTCAAACTCCTTTTCCGTTGGTTAATGTTTGTTTGGTGGTTTGAGAGTTGTGTAATTTAAGATGGATCTCAAACTGATACGAACAAGCGTTGACACGCCGTTTAGTTTGAGAGTTGTGTAATTTAAGATGGATCTCAAACTAGTAGACATCAACACAGGAGAATTAAGCTGTTTGAGAGTTGTGTAATTTAAGATGGATCTCAAACAACGAGTTAAATGAAGTGGCAAGACATCTGGTTTGAGAGTTGTGTAATTTAAGATGGATCTCAAACGCTTCTTGGGAGGTCTTATGATTGAACAGTGTTTGAGAGTTGTGTAATTTAAGATGGATCTCAAACTATATCATCTTGCCTAAATGGTTAAAGCACGTTTGAGAGTTGTGTAATTTAAGATGGATCTCAAACAGAATTGAGAAAGTAAAAGTGTTGATGAAAGTTTGAGAGTTGTGTAATTTAAGATGGATCTCAAACACTATTCTGGCTTTATCTGGTTTACATTCGTTTGAGAGTTGTGTAATTTAAGATGACGAGCAAACACAATGCTTAATGGAACCTCGAAAAATTTCAGTTTTTGAGGTTCCTCTTGATTTTCATCATGTATAAAATATAGAATATTCATTTATAATAGGCTTTCCTTTTTTTTGATTTTTCTTTATAATATAGATATGGCTAAATTTAAACGGAAAACAAAAGAAGAACGGACGTATGAGATAATAGAAGCTGCAAAAAAGGTGTTTTTAAAAAAGGGCTTTCATAATACTACGATGGAAGATATTGTTGCCGCTACAAGCCTTTCAAAAGGAGGGGTTTATCAGTACTTTAAAGGTACGAAGGCTATAATGTTTGCCATAATGCAGGAAGGAAACTATTTTCGATATAGACGCAACGAAGAAATCTTTAGTTCTGCAAAAAAAATTGATGACCCTTACGAAATTGTAACCCAAGCCTTAGAAGCAAAACTATTTGATAATGTTCCCGAAAAACGGCTTTATCTAATGTTTCTTGCCGAAATTCTATATGACAAAGAATATGAGACTCTTTTTTGGAAACTTGAAAATCAAGCTCATAAGTTTATAAACGAAAATCTGGAACATTTGTTTAAAGAAGGGACTTTTGAAGGTAAAAAAATAAAGTATAAAACAAACAAAACAGGACGGCTCTACTCCCGTCTTTTTAACGGAATCCTTATAATCTATGAACTCTTTGAAGACAAAACTGTTTTTGATGAGGGAAAAAGAGAGCTCCACGACTTTCTCTATTCTTGTGTAAAAAAAAGCTTTACAATCGAATAAAAAAATTAGTTAGCCGCTATTGACTTTATTTTCTCTTTTTATATAATATAACTGACGACTTCGTCAGTTATGGAGGTTCTTATGACGGATAAAAGAGAACATTTGATTTCAGGTAATATGTTCAAGTTGATGCTTGAGCTCAGCATTCCGGGCATTATCGGAATGTTTGTAATCAGCTTATACAGCTTTGTGGATGCAATATTCGTAGGAAGATATGTAAGCAGCGTAGCTTTAGGAGCAGTCAGTTTAGCCTATACATTTACACTGATAAATAACGGCATTGCCGTTTTAGTCGGTATAGGATCCGCTTCGGTTCTTTCACGGGCGGTAGGAAGAAGCGACCAAGAAACCGTTGATTCCATTATGGGAAACGTCCTTTTGTTGACGCTTCTTTTTTCATTGGGAACTATGACAATCGGATTAATTTTTGCGCCTCAACTTTTGATTCTTATAGGAGCGGAAGGAGAAATGCTCCGATTGGGAGTAAGCTATCTGCGGATTGTATATATTGGTTCAGTCTTTGTAAACTTCGGTCAAGCAGCCAATATGGTTATGAGAGGAGAAGGCCGAATGGGTCTTGCTATGCTTTTGATGGGTATAAGTGCCGTATTAAATATTATTTTGGATGCAGTCTTTGTAATTGTTTTAAAAAAGGGACTTGAAGGCGCCGCTATAGCAACCGTAATATCTCAAGTGGTTCTTGCAATTTGTAATTTTTGTTACTTCGCATTCTTCAGCAAAAACGTTAAATTCAAACACTTTAATCTTCAAAAAAGTATCGTAAAAGAAACCCTTTCAATAGGTTTTTCTGCAATGTTGATGCAAGTCTTTGCTCTTTTACAGCAGGCAGTTATGTATTCTACATTAAAAAGATACGGCGGAGAAGATCAGGTAATTTTAATGGGTGCTTTTTTTAGATATCTAATGTTATCCTTTATTCCTCTTTGGGGAATAAGTCAGGGCTATCAGCCCTTTGCAGGAACCAATTTCGGAGCACAAAAACTCGACAGGGTAAAAAAAGGAACCTTTCTTTTTTACGGCTTCGGATTATTTTTATCACTGATATTTTGGCTGGCATTTTTAATGATGCCTGAACAGGTTTTGGGGCTATTTTTGAAAAATAAGGAGCTTGTATCTTTAGGAAGAACGAATGCAATGCTTGCTATTTCTTTATTTCCTTTGTCGGCTATTATGATTATCAATTTAACCCTCTTTCAAGCTTTGGGTAAAGCGAAGTACGCAGGTCTGCTGGTAATTGCCCGTCAATTTTTACTTTATATTCCGGCCGTATTAATTCTCCCCGTATTTTTTGGAACACGTGGAATTTGGATTTCAAGCCCGATAGTAGACACGCTGGTTACAGTTTTATCTGCATTTATAGTGATTAAACTTTTTAAAAAAGATTTAAGCACTAAAAATAAACCATTGAGTGCATAAGTTGTTTCCATCTCACAAGGTTGCCTTTATTCGTGCAGAGGGTTTAATACCCGACGCTTGCGTCGTAACGAAGGGTATTAAAGCCGACTGCAACCACCTTATGAGAACATACAGTGCGAAACATTGAGCTCTGTACCCCGATGCTTGCGTCGGGGTTGTTGATTTCGGCTGTCTTGTGAGATTTATATTTTGCAAGCGGGAGAAGCTTTTACTGTTATTAAATTATATTTTTAATATCAATCTAGCGCGCATTAAATTCAAAAGAACCGGATGCTTTGCTGCATTTGATTTTGAGGTCAATTCTTTCACCTGCATAATCGGACATATCAATTTCGGTATTTAATATATTTCCGTCTTTATTATTATCAAAAAATGTGATTAACTTATCGCCTAAACTTATTTCTACCGAAATATTACCTGAATCTATATTCCATAAACATTTTAAGTTTTTACCTTCCTTTATTGTAAAGGTAGTGATATTCTCGGAAGTTTTATATTTAAATTTAGCCTTCCATAGATTATTAAAATTAGTTTGGGTCTGCATAATGGCTATATTTGTATTAGGAAAGAAATTTTCGATTTCACCGTCTATGGTCGATTTAAAAATATAAATAGATAAGATAATCGAAAAGATCAAATTCAAAAGAGTTAAAACGGCGGCAGCAATAAGAGGCCATAGATTTGCTTTGTTTCTTTTATTTACAGCATCCGAAAGATGAGGCATCTGTTTACCGCAGCTGCCGCAAAACGGTATTCCGGCAGCTTGAATAAATCCGCATGAGGTGCATTTTATCCTCTTGCTTTTTCGGGCCGCTACAAGATAAAGAACAAGCCCAAGCACAGCCGATAGAAAAAATACAATTAAAACCCAAATCAGTGGTTCGTCATCTCTTTCTTGTGCATCTTTATAAATCCAATATGCAATAAGGATGCGGGCAACAAGCGCAAAAGTAGATACTGTAATAATAACAGTAACAAGTGAAACAAAAAACATTTTTCCCTCCATAAAAAAGACCTCACATTAATATCGTCGCAAAAAAGCAAAAGGTTCAAACCTTATTTTAATTTATAAGTCATCTACCATCGCCGATGATTTTGCGTAGGCGGTGGACTTGGCTTCAAAGAAGTCGGTCTTAATCAGGTTCGCATTGCTGTACTGGCTGACCCAGCTCATAGATTGGGGTTCTTCCTTGTGCCCGTCATAAATGGGTGCAAAGCCGAGGTTTTCGCATCTGAGGTTTCCCAAATATTGAATATAGTCGGTTATCATCTGACTGTTAAGCCCGGGAATATCGTTTCCTATAACATAATTTCCCCAAGCTATTTCTTGTTCACAGCCTTCCCTTATCATTCCTCTAAAAAGTTCTACATTTTGCGGAGTAAATAGTTGCGGCTCTTCTTTTTGAAGTTCCTGTATCATCGAGCGGAAAAGCCAGAGATGCGTATTTTCATCTCGGTTGATATAACGGATTTCCTGCACCGAACCGGGCATCTTATTGTTTCTCCCCAAATTATAAAAGAACATAAAACCGGAATAAAAATAGACACCTTCCAAAATATAGTTTGCAACGCAGACCTTTAAAAAGGCAAGAGCACTCTTATCGCTTTGAAATTCGTTGTATAAATCGCCGATAAATTTATTTCTGCGTAAAAGATGTTCATCATCTTTCCATTGGTATAAGATTTCAGTTCGTTCTTCGGGAGAACAAATTGTGTCTAGCATATAACTGTAGCTTTGCGAGTGAACTGCTTCTTGAAAGGCTTGAATGGTAAGGCATAAGTTTACCTCATTAGCCGTTACATATTGGCCGACATTGGGAAGATTTGCAGTTTGAATACTGTCCAAGAAAATTAAAAAAGAAAGAATTTTATCGTAGGCCGTCTTTTCGGGAGCCGATAATTTTCGGTAGTCCTGTACGTCGGTAGTCATATTTATTTCTTCGGGTATCCAAAAATTATTCATAGCCTGACGGTACCAATCACTGGCCCATGAATACTTCATATTGTTAAAATCGTTTAGGTTAGTGGTGTTTCCGCCAATCATCTTACGTTTATGAGTTTCTATATCTCCGTTTTCATTAAACAAGGCCTTATGAGGCAAAATAGTTTTTTCCGTTATCATAAATTTTCTCCTTATATTAAATGCTCAAAACTGTCTTCATCATTTTCTTTTTTTTCTTCTATATCCAAAGCCATATCTAAAATGGTAAAGAATAAGATTACAATCATCGGCCCCAAAATAATGCCATCAAATGAAAACATACTGACTCCGCCCAGCATTGAAAAAAAGATTAAAAGAGGATGTATCTTTATTCTGTCTTTTAAAAAGAATGGGCGTAGAAAGTTATCCATAAAACTGATTATCGAACCTGCAACAACCAAAAAGATAAGACCCTTTGCAAGGCCGTCCGTAAAGCATAGCCCGACTCCTACAGGAAACCAAATTAAACCGCAGCCGACAAGGGGTAAAAATGTGCTAAAAAAGGTCAGAATTGCAAGTAAGAGTGCGCTTTGCACACCGAATATAAGATAAACTATAAAAGATGCAAGACCTTGATAAAACGAAACCAAAAAAAGTCCCTTAAAAAGATTGGTTGTAATTTCGCCTATTTTAGAAAAAAGTTTATTTGATGTTTCATTATCTATAGGAATGGCATGTTTTAACAAACTGAAAAGATAAGCTCCGTCTACATAAAAAAAGTAAAGGGCAAAGGCAAAGAAAACAAGAGACAAAAAAAACGAACCGGCATTTTTTACAAGGCTTGTTGCATACCGCAATATTTTATCAGAAGAAGAAGATAAAAGGTTTAAAAATTCTTTTTGCAAATCAAGATTGGAAATATCCACCGTCCCCATAGATAAGCGGTTTACAATTGCGGCTATATCGGTTTTTGAAAAGCCCGATTCAGAATTATTTATGTTTTCTAAAAAGCTCTGAATATTTTGAACAAGAATTTTCCCTTGACCGAATATTTTTATCACCACAAAAAACAAAACACCGGCCACAACAAGAACCGTTATTATTGCAAAACTGCCTGCAAGCAATCTTTTCTTTATCGGGAAAGTTTTTTTCTCTTTATTCATCCTAGATAGTATCTTATTATATAAGGGCCTTACCAAAACATAAATTACTGCCGACCATAATAAAACGCTTGCATAGGGCAAAAATAATTTACCCACAAGAATCAACATTCCTGCAAGTAATACGAAGAATGAAATAGTTTGAAGCCTGTGTTTGTTTTCTTGATACATTAGTTTCTATTTTCCTTTTTCTATATCCAAAAAATATTTTACGGTTTTTACTTTAAGTTCATCTGTTGCAGCATCATCGCAGATTATAATGGATTTAGGATGAAGTTGTAAAGCGCTTACAGTCCAAACATGGCTTACCCCTCCTTCGACAGCTTGATGAACTGCTTCAGCCTTAGCATGTCCGGTTGCCATTATAAGAACTTCTTCGGCATCCATAATCGTGCCGATGCCTACAGTCAAGGCTGTCTTTGGAACAAGGTCTTCATTTCCCTCAAAAAATCGTGAATTCATTATGATGGTATCCCGCGTTAAGGTTTTTTCTCTTGTGCGGGAAGTCAACGAAGAGTAGGGCTCATTAAAAGCTATGTGTCCGTCTGCCCCTATTCCGCCTAAAAACAAATGAATTTTTCCGTAAGAGCGGATAGCTTTTTCATAGTCCTCGCATTCCTTTTTTTTATCTTTGGCCATTCCATCCAAAATGTGAATATTTTTAGGCTCAATGTCGATGTGATTAAAAAAATTCTCCATCATAAAATAATGATAGCTTTGAGGATGAGAAGCTTCCAAGCCTACATATTCATCCATATTAAAGGTAACTACATGCTTAAAAGATAAAAGACCTTCTTTGTACTTTTTTATAAGTTCCTTATAAACCCCTAAGGGAGTAGAACCCGTCGGCAGCCCTAGAACAAAGGGCTTTTCTTTTGTAGGTTTAAATTCGATAATTTTATTGCAGATATAATCGGCAGTCCATTTTGAACAATCTTCATAATTGTTTTTTATAATAAGTCTCATAGAGTCTCCCTATTAGGTCTATGACCTAAGAACTATATAATACAAAAAAAGCGAAATTTAGTAAATAAATGAAGATAAATTCTTACTTCAAATAGATTATTGAAAAAAAACATAAAACCGGATTTTATTTATATCTTGAATTTATATATATAATATGACACAATCCAATACATGAAAAGAAAAAAATATTTTATATTAATATTGGTTATATATTTTATAAAGCCTTTTTTACTTTTTTCAGAAGAAGATCCGTGTAAGGAAGAATATTTCGTTCAAGAAAAAACAAGTCTTAATGAAACAAAATGGGGCTTTGACCGCTTTGTCTTTGCTGCTGCAGGGGGTATGGGCATAGGTGTAGATCTTTCCCCCTCAAATAAAGCCGATTATACAGTCTTTTTCGGTCCTAGCTTAAAATTTGATACACAGTTTTTATTTAAATCCGGATTCTCTTTTTTAATTACAAATGAGCTGAATTTTCCCTTCCTGTATGATAACGCAAAAAAGAAAATAGAACCTCCTACAGGACCTCTATGGAATTTCGGTTTCTTAGCCGGTTACACCTTTGCTTTAAAAAACGATTTGGAAATGACGCTTGCAGGAGGCTTTGGAGGCGTTATGATGATTATGCCTCAAATTATTACCCAATTTAGCCTGTCAAAATTTTTTACAGAAGTCTGCGGGCTTTATTTTGCAGTAAGCAATAAATTTATCATTATCCCCGATGTATTTTTTAACACAAGAAATATTTATTTTCTTAATATTTTTGATGTAGTACTAGGAGCGTCATTCAGGATTCCCCACAGAAGTAAAAATCAACATACCCAGACGCAAGCGTCGGGGTATTAAACTCTCCGCACGAATAAAATCAAAAGTTAAGTCTCTTATTTACAAGCTCAGCGGCTTGTTTGGGATTAGCTTTGCTTCCGTATTTTAGGCAAATACCTTTTTCAGAGATTATAACCATAGGCTTTTTACCTGAAGCAATCATGTATTAGCAATCATGTATTATTGATAAAATTTTATTTTTTTATCCTAACCGCTTGAAAAAAAATCAGAAATATGATACTCTGCAAAATCATATCTTAACTGTATATTTTATAAGCATACTATTTATAAATCGTAATCAGAATACTCTAAATAAGACAGGGAGCCTATTATGGTAAACTTAAAAAATCACCGAAGCGAGGCGTTTTTTTCTATTTTGAATAAACTTGTTATTTTTTTCGGTATATTGGTTTTGATTGCAGGTTTTATACTGGGAGCTGAAGCATTCTATATTGCAAAAGCATCCGTCCATGAATTAACAGGCAGCATACAGACATTAAAAAATGCTATGAGAATTTTATGGGTTTTGATGGTTGTAATGTCAATCCTTATTACTATTGTACTATCTCTTACAATAGTGAGGCCGATAAAAAGGAAAAAAGAACTATCTTATCTTTCTACTCATTTTAATAGCACCATCCTCAAAATAGGTGATTCTGTACAGCTATTCGATACAAACATCGCCATGATGCAGCAAATGGGTAACAAGCTTGCTTCCAACATTACTGAAACAGCAAGCACAATCAATCGGATACAGACTCTTGCACAAACAGAAAGCGTCACTGAAACAATGGAGAATTAAAAAAAACGAATCCTTGACAGCCAAAAAGAAATTATGTATACTGAATAAAATAACGTTGCTATTTTTTAGTGGAAGGCGGTTCGCTTATGAGCAAAAGTGAAGATACCAAACAATTGATTTTGGATACGGCTAAGCGTGAGTTTTTGGAAAAAGGCTATAACGCTGCCTCTGTCCGCACGATTGCAAAGAAGGCGGGCTTAACGACCGGTGCAATTTTTCGGTATTACGCGGATAAGGCGGCTTTGTTTGAAGCCCTTGTTTCCGAAGCGGCAGACGGCTTGGTCGAGCAATTTAAGGCGGCCCAAGAGGCACACTTTGAATTGATTCCTCAAGAGCGTACGGCGGAAAGCCGAGATTTATCGACAGAATATTTACGGCACTTTGTAAACTACGTATATGACCGTTTTGACGAATTCAAGCTGGTACTTTGCGGCGCGGAAGGCACGAAATACGCAAACTATATCCATGATCTGGTAGAACTTGATGTGGCACGCACCGAAACATATTACCGGCTCTTGCGGGAAAAGGGAAAAATCAAAGGGAGCATCAGCCATGAACTTCATCACATGATTACAAGTGCCTATTTTACCGCAGTATTTGAAACCGTCGTACATGACATGCCAAGAGAACAGGCGATGGGATATGTAGAAGAAATCGCCGTTTTCTTTAATTCGGGATGGGATGGGCTTTTAAAGCTGATATAAAGATGTGTTAAAACCGTTCAAAATATATGGACTTCCGATATTTTGAACGGTTTTTTATTAAATCAAGCCCTTGAGTGAAGTAAAGTTTATATGTTATAATAAAAAAGTATGCAGGGTTTCTTGCGGTAAATATTTTTAGAGAGGTAAATTATGGATAAAGTAAAACTTGAAAGAATGAAAAATGACAAGGGTTTTATTGCGGCATTGGATCAAAGCGGCGGAAGTACGCCTAAGGCTTTGGCAGCTTATGGAGTTCCTGAAACGGCATATTCCAATGAAAAAGAAATGTTTGATCTTGTTCATGCTATGCGTACAAGAATAATCACCGGAAAGGCTTTTAATTCCAGTAATATTTTGGGTGCAATTTTATTTGAACAAACGATGGAAAGGGAAATTGAAGGAATGCCCACAGCCGACTTCTTATGGGAAAAAAAGAAGATTCTTCCCTTTTTAAAGGTCGATAAGGGGCTTGCCGACTTAAAGGACGGTGTTCAGCTTATGAAGCCGATACCCAATTTGGACGCTATGTTAAAGCACGCTGTAGAAAAACACATTTTTGGAACAAAGATGCGCTCCGTTATAAAAGAAGCAAATCCTAAAGGAATAAAGGCTGTCGTAGATCAGCAGTTTGAATTGGGTATTCAAATTGCAAAGGCCGGTCTTGTTCCTATTATTGAACCTGAAGTAGATATTAAATCTCCCGACAAGGCCAAGTGTGAAGAAATCCTCAAAAAAGAATTGGAAGAACACCTTAAAACCTTGCCGAAAGACTTGCTTGTAATGTTTAAACTCTCAATTCCGACAAAAGAAAATCTTTATGAGGAATTTACAAAACATCCTCAGGTAGTTAGAGTTGTTGCCTTATCAGGCGGTTATTCCAGAGATGAAGCAAATAAGCTCTTGGCTAAAAACAGAGGTATGATTGCAAGTTTCTCCAGAGCTCTTGCCGAAGGTCTTTTTGCAAGTCAAAGCGATGCCGAGTTTAATGCAACCTTGGAAAAAACAATCAAGGGCGTTTACGAAGCTTCGATAACATAGTCCTTATTAAGAGCTGCAGCTTTCGCATTCCTCGACTTCGAGGGAGCGGCTTCGCACATAATAGATTGACTTAAGGCCTTCTTCCCAAGCCTTTACATAGAGCGAAAGCACCTTGCTGAAGGTAAATTCGTTTGTAATGTAAAGGTTTACGGATTGAGCTTGGTCGATATGGCGCTGCCGTAGGCCTGCGGCTCTTATACTCCAGCCTTGTTCAATATTATGAGCGTTTTTATAAAGCCAATAGGTTTCCGGTGAAAGAGAGGGTGCAACCCTGGGCATTAATGAACCTTTTTTCTCTTCTAAAAAATACTTATTCATAATCGGATCTACGCCGGCAGTTGTGCCTGCTATAATCGAGGTTGAGCTTGTAGGTGCTACAGCCAAAAGATAGGCATTCCTCATTCCGTTTGATTTTACTTCCTCTGCGAGAGTCTTCCATTTTTCGTCAACATAATTCCGCTTTTTAAAATACTCTCCTGTCTGCCAATCGCTTCCTTCAAAGTAAGAATAGGAGCCTTTTTCTTTTGCAATTTGTGAAGAAGCTTTGATTGCTGCATAATTTATTCTTTCAAAAACTTTATCTGCAAAGTTAAGGTGCTCTTCGCTTTCCCATGCAATGCCGTTTTTTGCAAGGACATGATGATAGCCCGAAGCTCCCAAGCCTATTGACCTGTATCGGCTATTGGTAATTTGTGCATAGGGAATAGGATAAAAATTCAAGTCTATAACATTGTCCAAGGCACGCACTGCCGAAGAAACGATTGTGTCAATTTCTTTTTCATTGTTTACATCTATGTTTCCGAGAACAAGGGAAGCCAGATTACATACTACAAAGTCTCCGGGGATAGTAGTTGTTACAACAAGGGTATCTCCGTCTTCAGTTTTTATTTCGATGCTTTTATGTTTTATTTCGCTCATATTTTGAGAAATTTCGGTACATAGGTTTGAGCAGTAAATCATTCCCTTGTGGGGGTTAGGATTTGTTTTGTTTGCATGGTCGCGGTTAAAAGCAAAGGGGGTACCCGTTTCGACGGCCGATTTTAAGATTAAACGAACCAACTCTTTTATAGGAATTTCTCTTTTATTGATGCGGGAATCGGCAACGCAGTCTTTATACCTCTTTTCCCATTCTTCTCCGTAAAAATCTTCGAGGGCATAACCCTTGGTTTTTAAAATTTCATGGGGACACATTAGGTGCCAAGAAGAATTTATATCATCGCGGACGGTTTTCCAAAAAAGATCGGGATAGCAGACTGCCGGAAAAACATCGTGGGCCTTCATTCTGTCATCTCCGTTATTGGTGCGGAGCTGTAAAAATTCGGGAATGTCCTTGTGCCAAACATCGAGGTAGACGGCGACCGAGCCCTGCCTTACTCCAAGTTGGTCAACGGCAACAGCCGTATCGTTTGCAAGTTTTATCCAGCGGATAATTCCGCCTGCCGCTCCCATAAACCCGCGTATGGGCGAACCCACTGCTCTGACCTTTCCGAAGTAGAGCCCCATACCTCCTCCGAATTTGGAAACCTTGGCAAAGTTATCTATGCTGCGGTAAATGCCGTCAAGAGAATCGGGGACCGTGTCTATAAAACATGAAGAAAGCTGATGATAAGGTTTTCGGGCATTTGAAAGGGTGGGGGTAGCCATCGTAACTTTTAAGGTACTTGTCATATCGTAAAAACGCCTTACCCATTCAAGCCGATTCGATTTTTCTTTCATTGCCAAGTGAAGAGCGATACCTAAAAACATTTCCTGAGGCGATTCAAGTACAATGTTTGAATGAGTATGAATAACATAGCGGCGTAAAAGAAGGTCGAGGGCGCTGTAGGTAAAAAGCTTGTTTCTTTCTTCGTTTATAAATGAAGCAGCCTCTTCCAACTCATCACGGCTATAGGCCTCGCAAATATATGTTCCGTAGAGACCTTCGTTTTCGAGGTATTTGATTTTTTCATAAAAAGAATGAATCTGCCTTTTTTCAAGCTCGGTTTTTAGTTTTAATTTAAATTGAAGCATTAAAAGGCGAGCCGCAATAAATTCCCAGTCCGGGGCATCTTGGGCGGTAAGCTCTACTGAGGCCTTAATAAGCATAGCGAGGGATTCGGACTCGCTCATATTTTCTTTTCTAAAAGAAAGGAATTTATGTGCAAGCAAGTTTAGGCTGTACTCGTCCGAAGCAAAGTCGTTTTGAATCTCGGTAAGAATCGGCTGGATTTCTATTGTATCAAAAAAGCGGCTTATCATTTGACGGGAATCCCGCCTCTTTGTGCGGCCGACACGGTAGAGTATAAAGTTTTTTACTTCTGCATAATAGTTATGTTCTATTAAAGTTTTTTCTACCAAGTCCTGAATTGTTTCAACCTGAACAAGGCTTCCGTTTTTGGTAAGCTCCAAGATGTCTTCTTCTATTTCCTTTACCAAGGGCGGAATGATTGTATCTAAATCGGTATGCGGAGAGTTTTCCACACTTTTAAAAGCGGAGCGGATAGCTCCTTCAATTTTTTCCGGTTCGTAATTTTTAGTTTCACCGTTTCGTTTTATGATTTGCATTTTATTTTTCCTTTAAGCGGTTTAAAATTATGTTTGCTGTTCTATCCTTAGTTATAAGTAAAAGGCCTGCACCTAGTCCTGCAAAAATAATAAAAGAAATAAAGAGCGGAACTCCTTGTCCTATAAGTTTTCCGAATGAAGCAAATGGAGAATAAATCTTATCCTTTAAAAAATAAAGGGGAATTGAGGCTGCAATCGAAAAAACGAATATTTTTGCAATAAATAAAAGAGCGGGGAAAATGAGGTTTTTTACATCCAGAGCCTTGTTCCTTTTTAAAAATATTAAGAGAATGATTGTGTTTATAACTGAAGCTATTGTCAAAGCAAGAGCGATGCCCTTTCCTCCCATGGGGCCTACCAAAATTAAGGCTAGGAGGATATTAACTGCAAAGCAGATTATTCCTGCGATTGTCGGGGACTTTGAATCGCTTTGTGCATAAAAGGCAGGAGCTATAATCCTGTTTACGGCGATTGCAAAAAGTCCGATTATATGAAAGTTAAAAATTCCCAATGTTAATTTTACCGAAGCGGAATCGAATTTATTGCTCTTGTAAATGAGAATGATTAAATTTTCTCCCGACAAAAGAGAGAAAAAGGTTGCGGGTATTGTAATTAAAGCTATCACCTTTATAGCTTGTAACAGTACCTTTTGAAAGGACTCCCAATCTTTACGCAAGGCAAGAGCCGACATTTCGGGGAGAATTACGGTTCCTACCGAAACGGCAAAGATACCTAATAAAAGTTCTTGTAAGCGTAAAGAATATTGTAAGCTCGAAGCTATTCCAAGACCTGCCGAAGTTGCAAGCGAGGTAGAAACCAAATCGTTTATCTGATAGGCTGCCATTCCTATTATGGTAGGCCCAATAAGGGCAAGGACTTTTTTTGTTCCGGGGTTTGAAAAAGTTTTTGCAAGGCTTGTAAACTTAAAACTAAATCCCGTCTTTAGAACAAAGGGAAGTTGAAAAACCGCCTGCACAAGGCCTCCTGCAACAACACCGTAAGACATTGCGGCGGCAGGATCTCCGAAGGGTTTTGCAAAAATGTATGTAAAAGAAATGACGAATATGTTGAATAAAATAGGTGTAAAGCCTGAGGGGGTAAAAATCTTTACTCCGTTTAAGATGCCTTGAAAAAAGGCGGCAACCGAAATTAAAAATAAATACGGAAACATTATCCGCGTTAAAAAAACGGTAGAATCATAGTCTGCAATGTTTTTAAAAAAAAGTTTTACTATCAGCGGAGAAAGTATTATGCCCAATGTAACTACAATGGCAGTAGAAAAGCTTACAAGAGTAAAAATAGAATTTAAAAATTCGTTTATTTCTTTTTTTGTCTTTTCGGATTCTTGCGAATCTTTGTGCTTTTGCAGATAGGCATTAAAGGTCGGAATAAAGGCAACGGTTATGCTGTTTTCGGCAAAGAGCCTTCTAAAAAGATTGGGAAGCATAAAGGCTGTGGCAAAGGCATCCGCCAATGGCCCCGTCCCCAAAAAATGAGACATAGTCATCTGGCGGACAAGTCCTAAAATCCTTGACCCTAAAACCAAAAGAGAAAGTTTTGACCCGCTTTTTACAAGAGATTTATTTTTATTTTCAAGCTTACCCATAACAAGCAAGGATTATACAGGCTTAGCGTTTATAATGCAAGAGCTTTACATATTCTGTTTATTTGTTTTCTGTCTTCTTAGGTCTGATAAGCCGGTCATTTTATTTTTCTATTTTATCTAAAAATTCCGCTACTTTTTTCAAAAATTCCTTTGGCTTATCTTCATGAATATTATGCATAGAATCAAATCCCTCAACTAAAATGCTGCCGCGAATTAATTCTTTAACATGTTTTGCATCTTTTTCATCCATTGCAGAAATCAGCATCCCTTCTTCCGTATAATAAGAAGGGGCGGTATTTTTTGGTGGGTTTACATGAAGGATACAAGTTGGGACACTAATTTGTTTCAACATGTCCTCCTGTTTTATCCCGTTAAAAAAACTGAAATCATAGAAGGCATCCGCAAACCTTAAATCATAATCCCCCGTTCCATCTTGTAAATTCGCTGTCAGTTGAAGTAAGGTATTCACACCCAACTCCGGAGGATAGTACCATATAATCGGTATTTTTGTCAAATCCTTTCGAAATCGTTTCATTGCAGGTTCCGCCACAATTTTAGTCCAATTATCTTTTCCGGCCTGGTTAAACAATGTACGCATAGGGTCATTCTTTAAGTAGTGTTCAAAGTAAGTGATGTTGGGTTTTTCGGTTAAATAGTTGTGGATATTTTGAAACGTTTTATAAGAGAATGTATTTTCTGCACGTCCCTTTTCCGTTGCAAAAAACGGTCCATCCTCCAGCACAATTGCTTTTACATTTTCCGGATATGTTGCTGCAATATAAGCAACAATCAATGCCCCGGATGAATGTCCCGAAATAATAGCTCTTGAGCCCACCTTTTCTTGTATAAACAAGGCGATATCGGATCCGATTCGCTCAATATTGTATAAATCGGGATTTTTGCTTGATTTTCCATGTCCGTAATAATCAAGTGCAAAGACGTGAAACTTTTTTACCAGTTCAGGCAAGACCGTGCGGTAATCTTTCCAGTCCACCATTTGCCCATGCAACAATACCATATCCGGCCCATTGTTCGGACCTTCTGCATAGTTTATGACGCTTCCATCCTTTAAATAAAACTGTTTTTCTTCCAGACCTAAGCTCAAAGACTTATTCTTTACAAACTTCTCCCCGG
This sequence comes from Treponema sp. B152, assembly GCF_024181665.1. Classification (NCBI taxonomy): domain Bacteria; kingdom Pseudomonadati; phylum Spirochaetota; class Spirochaetia; order Treponematales; family Treponemataceae; genus Treponema; species Treponema sp. B152. Next base: position 2,349,964 of record NZ_CP058668.1, on the reverse strand, counting down.
AATAATCGTAGTTTAAATTTCGGAGTACATAGAATACAGCCAAAACAATAAGAACACAAAACAAGATAGCAATAAATTTCAGCATTTTAATTTTCATCTATCAGTTCTCCTTGGATACTCATCAAAATCTTTGTTGCCGCATCACCCTTCATAATCGCCAACCCCCTTCTTTCATCTCCAAGTATGAGGAGGTCATCCCCCGTTTCGATAGAAAAAATTTTTCTAGCTTCTTTTGGAATAACAATTTGTCCCTTAGTACCTACTTTTGCAGTCCACGCATGTAGTTTTCCATCTTTTTTACTTCGCATTTTATACCTCCCAGAATAGTATAATAAGTATGTAAAATCATACTTATTATACTACATTGAGGCTTATAATGCAAGTACCCAAGTGGGGCGCGGAAATCAATTTTTGGATATTCCCCGCCCATAATCTTATAGGAAAAAGATGCTATTTCTTTTTCATCAGACCTTAAACTTGCCGACTTCAGCAGCCAGATTTTCAATACTCGTCTTATTTTTTTGAGTTATTGCATTTACTTCCTGAACTGCATTGTTTATCTGAACGGCACCTGCTGCCATCTCGTTCATACTGTCGGTTATCATACGGGTTAAATTATCAAGTTTCAGCATTTCTTCTGCGACCCCCTCACCGCCTTTCAGCATCTCTTCGGAACCGGCTTGCACTTCTACCGTTACCGTATTGATATTTTTAATTGCTCCGAGTACTTCTTTGCTGCCGTTCTCCTGTTCGTGCATCGCTTCGGTAAGGCGGTCACTCATTGATTTTACCTGTTCGGATAAATTAAAAATCGTGCTGAATTTGTCTTCGACGGTTTTAGAAGAAACCGAAAGAGATTCTATTTCGCTTGATAGGGTTTTAAGCGTAGACGTTATTGTCTTGCCTTGAGTTGCCGAGTCTTCAGCGAGCTTTCTGATTTCATCGGCGACGACAGCAAAACCTTTGCCTGCTTCGCCTGCGTGGGCAGCTTCAATAGCGGCATTCATTGCAAGCAAATTGGTTTGGCTTGCAATATGCTGAATAACGCTTGAAGCTTCCATGAGCGAGCCGGACTCTTCTGCAATTTTCTGTGTTACGCTGTTTGAGGTTATAATCGTTTCTTTTCCGTCTTTAGTTGCCGATGCAAGATTTTTTACGACATCATAGGTTTTTTCAAGTGTTTGAGTAATGGATGCGATGTTTGCAACCATTTCTTCGATTGAAGCTGTAGACCGGGCTACGCTTGCTGCCTGATTTTCTATACTGTTATTCAGCTGTTTTATAGTGCGTACAATTTGTTCAATTGTAGCTGCAGTTTCTGTTACGCTTGCAGCTTGCGTAAGGGTTTGGCTTTTAACCCCTTCAATGTTTGCACTGATTTCATTTATAGCACTTGCCGTTTGAGTCATATTGGAAGCAAGTTCTTCTCCTATGGCTTCCATTGAAATCGAATTTTCACCGACATTTTTGATTGCGGCGCCTATTTTTTCAATTGTTTGATTGAAGTATTCGGATAAATCAGTGATTTCATCATTTCCGGCAACAGGAAGGCGAACAGTTAAGTCTCCTTCTCCATGTGCAATATCTTTTAACGCCGTAACCGTTTTTCTAATAGGTTGGAGCATATAATGTGCGACGGCATATATGACGGCAAGTGTAATAATCAAAATGATAATACCTAAAATTCTTATACTCATCCTTAAATCGTCTACCGTTTTTATGAATTCGTTAACCGGTGCTTTAATAATGACCGTCCATCCGGTAATTTTGATCGTCGCATATGAAGCGATATTTGAAATATCGTCATACTCATAGTAGCCGACCTCACTATCATCGGTATCAAGGGCATGCTGCAAAAATTCCGCCAGGGAAGCAAGGTTTTTATTGTTCTTACCTTCTTCAATCATATTCCTTTGTTTGGTTACCGCATCAAAATTTTTATGTGCTATGGTGGTACCCTTTAAGCCGATTATATAGCATTCACCTGTTTTACCGACTACGATGTCATCGATTTCCTCAGAGAGGAGCTTAGCCGGAACGGCCGCATTAAGCACACCGATTATATCATTATTATCATCATAAATCGGAACTGCAAAGATGATTTGCATATTGTTTGTTATGTGTGAAATTGCAGGCTCGGTAATAAAGTTTTTGCCCTGCGATGCGGATTTAAACCATTCTCTGTCTCTTACGGACGTACGGTGCCCGGTTCCATCATATCGGTTGCCCTGCATATCACAGATGCCGAAATAGTCTATCTTTTTGTTGCGTTCGGCTTCTTTTATAAGAAGTTCTGCTTTTTCGGTTAAAGTCATCGAATTGTCGCGTAAAAACGGCATGCGGGCCAAACCTTCGATAAATTGAACAACGGAAGATATTCTTCCATCGATGACTTCCGCTATGTCGGTCGCTTTATCGGTTAGATGTGCTTCCACTTTTTCAAGCACGGCTTTACGTGCATTTCTTATCGTAATTAGAGCTGCAATTGTGAGCGCAGCCGCAATTAAAAAGCCGAAAATTAAAACCAGTTTTTTTCGCAACGAAAACCGCTTTTTACCTGTTTTTGCAATCTGATTTTTTTCATTATTTTCCTTATAGGAAATTCCGCCGTTCTTTGTCATTTTAAGACTCCTTTGTTATAGGAAACCTCGAAAAACGAAAAGTTTTTCGAGGTTTCCCTTAAATTTATTTACGACGTTTTTTAGATTTACATTTCAGCCGTTTTTAATATACTTATTTTAACGCATTTAGTCCAGTGTTTTTTTATGATTCTCCTTATACTTTAAATTTAGAAACCTCATTGGATAAATTTTCAATACTTGCTTTATTTTTTTGCGTAATATCGCTTACTTCTGCAATGGCAGCAGTAATTTGATCGGCTCCTGAAGCTATTTCATTCATACTGTCGGTTGTTTCGAGCGTTATCTCGGCGAGTTTGTGCATTTCCTGTTCTATTTGAGTGCCGCCTTCAAGCATTTCAGCTGAGGCTGAGTCAATTTCGCTTGTTACACCGTTTATTCTCTTAATAGCATCAAGTACCTGCCTTCCGTTTTCTTCCTGTTCGCTCATTACTTCCAAAATAGAATCTTCTTTTTCGGAGATTTGACTGACCAAATTGTAAACATCGATAAAGGTCTTTTCCGCTTGAGAACCGGCCTCTGTAATGTTGCGTATAATTTCCGTTGTCTCTTTTATAACCGCAGCAATTTGCTTTCCTTGCAAATTAGAGCCTTCTGCAAGTTTTCTAATCTCGCCGGCGACAACTGCAAAACCCTTACCTGATTCGCCTGCATGGGCTGCCTCTATTGCGGCATTCATTGCCAAAAGGTTGGTTTGACTCGCAATATTTTGAATGATTTGGCTGGCTTCAAGAAGGGATGCCGATTTTTCGGCGATTTGCTTTACAATATCATTTGCAGTTCTTGCCCCGTCTTTACCTACTTTGGTTTGTCCGTAGACTGTTTTGATAAGCTCGTTATTTTCATTAAGCGTTTTAGCTATTTTAACGGTATTTTCTGCCATGTGCGTAATGACTGCAGAAGATTCGTTGATACTTTCGGCCTGCATTTCGATACTTGAAACGAGCCTGCTAAGCCGTCCGTTGATTTGTTCCACCGTTGCAACGGTTTCGGTAACGCCGGCAGCCTGAGACATGGCTTTTCCTTTTACGCCTTTAACGTTCTCGCCTATCTGTTTAATTGCAGCTGCCGTTTCTTCCATACTGCTTGATAGCTGAGACCCTATTGAGCTCATTTTATCGGCTTCATCTTTTAAAAGGCATATCATAGTATGACTGTGTTCGATTGCAGTATTGAGGTTTATCATAATACGTCCGATTTCGTTATTACTTTTTATAGCCATCCTGTCGGTAAGATCGCCTTCGGCAATTTTGCCGAAAACGGTTTCGAGCCGCTTAAAATAGCGTTTAAGAGCGCCTGCAAAAATAAAGGCCAATGTAAAATACAGGAAGAACATAAAAAGGCCGATAAGAATCATATTTTTTAAAAGGGTATAAAAAAGTGAAAGTATTTCGTTTTGTTCAATAAAAAGAGCAACTTTCCAATCAAGGCCGGAAAGTGAAAATACTGAAACCTTCCATTTCTTTCCGTCAAGCATAATAAAAGCCGAACCCTCTTTCATTTTGTCTATTTCGTTAAAGGCAGAAATGCTTGTTTCTTTTAATATTTTTAGATTGGTGTCTGTATGTTTTGGGTCCGCTAAAATCAACCCATCGTTTTGCATAAGCATACAATAGCCGGAGTTACCGATACGGATGCTGTCTATAAACGAAGTCAAGTCCGCAAGGTTTATATCTATACCTATAACCCCGATAAATTCTCCCGTATCATTTTTTACGCTTTGTGCAATTGTAAAGACGAGGTTGCCGTCTATAGATGTATACGCTTCCGTTATTACAGGTTTTCCGTTTGTGGCTGCGGCGTTTTTGTACCAACCCCGTTCACGCGGGTCAACCCCCTCCAAAACTTGTTCATCTTTCAGCCCTATGAAGCCGCCCCATTTTGTGCCCATATATATTTCTGTAAAGTCCGTATAATTCGCTTTTATACGGTTAAATTCGGAAACAATAGCCTGTTCCGTTTTGCTGTTATGTGTGTACACAATGTCTTTTCTTTCTCCCGTATAGTTATACAGCGTTTCGTCGGCATTTTTAACGGTAGGGTTTTCCGCAAGCATAGTAACGGTATTTTTTCCGTTCCGGATAAAAAGGTTTATGGACCTCTCAATATTGGAAAATTGCTGTGCAGTAAATTCATCGAACTGGGCGATGTTCTTTTTATATAGTTGGAAGCCCACAACTGCACAAATAACGGCTACGATTGAAATAATTGTTATTGTAATTGCCCGTAAAAGGCGTACAGTAATAGATGTCGATTTTTTTCTAATAGCGCCGTCCTTAGTTTTTTGGGTGGCGGGTAATGTAACTTTTTCTTTCATTTTATCAAATCCTTTTTTCTATTATATAGAATACATTAATTATATCAAGATTTTTATTTTTCAGCAAGCCTCTTAAAGCGAGTTGATATTGAATTTAAGTCAATAGGGGGAGGAAAAGAATTATTATGATAATATCAGCCGCTGCAATTATTCTATGAATAAATTATAAAATATTCATTGACATAAAATAAATATTTTGCTATACTGGCAATGAATAAAAGATAGAATATTCATTGTAATATAAAATGAAGACTGGGGAGCGGATGATGGCAAAAGCATTTACCGAACAAGAAAGAATCAAAATAAAAGAAAAGATATTGGAAGCGGCACTGGAGCTATTTCACGATAAGGGGACGAAGGCGCTGAGTATAGCTGAATTGACGAAGCGGGCAGGTATTGCGCAGGGGAGTTTTTATAATTTTTGGAAAGATAAAGAGGCCTTGATTATGGAACTCATTGCATATCGATCAAGCCAAAAATTAAATTATATTGAAAAGAAGTTTTCAAATTCTCTCTCCGATCCGGCGGAATTTCTTACTGACATAATATACCGATATTCGGTTGATCTTATGGAAAAAATTCAAAAGCAGCCCATGTATGAAGATGCTTTTAAAATACTTGAAGCAAAAAAACTGAATGAAGTTCATAGAATTGAAATTCTGTATGATGGCTTTTTAACGAGGCTCATAGAATATTGGGAGCAAAACGGTTCGATTAAGAGGGCAGATAAAAAAGGCTTATTGAATGCGTTTAGCGGAAGTTTTTTATTATGTTCTCATTATTATCAGTTTGATAAAGAGTATTTTAATGAAATGCTGATGACATTTATATCCGGAATAGTAAATAAGTATATAGAAAAATAACGGCATAGTTTTGAAAAGTTTAAGCATGGAGGAGCAAAAATGATACTTGATTTTGCACAAATACATAAAGATGACATATTAAGGGCCGGCGGCAAGGGTGCTAACCTTGGAGAGATGACTGCTGCGGGAATAAATGTGCCGAAAGGATTTGTCATTACCGCAGAGGCGTATCGGGAATTTTTAAAACAGAACAAAATAGACGAAATCATCTCACGCACTCTCGTAGAAAAACAAACGGATGAACAGGCTTTATTATCCGCAGCCGGAGAGTTTCGGAAAAGAATTATAGCAGGACATTTTCCCGTTCAATTGGAAAAAGAGATAAGAGAGAAATATGCTGAACTCGGAGAATCGGCGAGAGTTGCGGTGCGCTCATCGGCAACGGCGGAAGATTTACCCGATGCGAGTTTTGCAGGTCAGCAGGAAACTTATTTAAATGTGCAAGGCATAGAGGATGTATTGATTTACATACATCATTGCTACGCCTCACTGTGGGGTGACAGGGCGGTAAGTTATCGTTTTAATCAGGGATATAATCAAAGTACTGTTGCGATTGCAGTTGTCATTCAAGAAATGGTAGAAAGTGAAAAAGCCGGTGTTTTGTTTACGCTTAATCCGGTAACGCAAAACAAAGATGAAATGCAAATCAATGCAAGTTACGGATTGGGTGAGAGCGTTGTAAGCGGACGCGTAACGGCGGATAATTATATTGTAAACAAATCAGGTGATATTATTGAAATAAATATCGGGAGCAAAGAAACGCAAATCGTTTATGGCGATAAGAATACAAAGGAAGAAGCGGTAAGCGAAGCAAAAAGAATAGCGCGGGCATTGAATGATACCGAGATTGCCGGTCTTGTAAAAGCCGGATTAAAAATAGAAAAGCACTACGGTATGCCGATGGATATTGAATGGGCAATACAAAAGAACGAAATATATATTTTACAGGCACGCGCAATAACAACCTTAAAAAACGATGATGATAAAAAACTTATTCAAAAATATATTCAAAGCAAGCCATTAACAAAAAGCACAAAAGAAAATATGGCATTCCTGCTTGAAAAGATGCCCTTTGCATACCGTGCGCTGGACTTTGATTATATGATGGCGATTAACGACCAAAAAGCAAGGATATTTGCAGAAGGCGGTCTTGTTTTTAATTCAAATCCTGCAATTGATGACGACGGTATTCAAACGATTTTTAATGTCAAAAAAAGGTTATCGTTGAATATTGTTCATATCTTTAAAATAATACACATGCTTAAAAACTTCGACTATTGTTCTGAAATGTGTAAAAAATTTATGGTACATTATGAAAAAGAGATAGAGCGTATTAAAACTTTAGACTTTCAAAATATGAGTTTGGCGGAATGCAGTAAATTCATGGAGCAAAGTTATGAGCTCGTTCAACAGCTTGCTTATGACAGATTTAAATACGCCTTGTTTCCGTCTTTTTTTATGAGTAAAAAATTCACAAAAATAATTAAACGTGTAGATAAAAACTATTCCGCATTTGATTTTTATTGGGAGCTCAATAATAAAACAGCCGTCGTTGCAAACGATATTTCGCACATAGCCGATGAGATAAAGAAAAACGCCGGCTTAACGGAAGCCGTACTATCCGGAGAAAAATTTAAAACACTATGTGCCGATTTTCCTGCATTTAAACGGCTCGCAGATGATTTTATAAAATGCAACGGTTTTAAGTCGGATTACAATTGCTACTGTATTGAAGCAAAAACATTTATCGAAGAGCCTGATAGATTGGTTAATATTATACGACCGCTTTTAAATACCCCTGATACATCCGATCAAAATTTTCATAATAACGAGAATAGAAACTATACGGATTTAATACAGCAATTAAAATGTATTTACGGAAACAAATATCCTCGTATAGAAAAAGATATACGGAACTTTCGATATTTGCATGTTGTCCGCGAAGAATCACAATATTTGTGGGAATCTGTCTTTTATTATGTCAGGCAGTGTGTAAGACGGATAAATATTCTTTTATTAAACAGCGAAGATTATAAACACGGAATTGTAAATCTTTTTCATCGTGAATTAATGGAAGTGCTTAAAGCCGGCCGACTAACCGATGTCTATAAAGAAAAAATAAAAAGACGAAATGAAAAATTTCCGCTTGCGGAAAAAGTTTGGGAAGCATCAAAATTACTTGTGTTTGATTCAAGAGGCGATGTGCTGAAAGGAGTAAGCGGAAGTCCGGGGACTGTTGTAGGAAAGGTTCGTATTATCTGCAAGCCTGAAGAATTTTATAAAATGCAAAAAGGCGATGTACTTGTTTGTCACCTTACCGATCCCGAATGGACTCCGCTTTTTAAACTTGCAAGTGCTGTCGTTGCAGATACCGGTTCCGCGTTAAGTCATGCTGCGATTGTCGCTCGGGAATTTAATATACCGGCAGTATTGGGTGTAGGTTTTGCCACCGCAAAATTTAAGGACGGCGATTTTATAAAAGTTGACGGAAACAAAGGCGAAGTGCGGAGCTGTTAAGATGGATTCAAAAGAGTTGAGACGGTTTAACATTTTAACAAAACCGATTTTTCCGCTGTTAGTTAAAACTTCAATTCCGACAATAATCGGAATGTTGATCAACGTTATATATAATTTGACCGATACTTTTTTTGTCGGCCGCTTAAATAACAGAGCGATGATTGCGGCAATCGGTATTGTGTTTAGTTTTGTCAGCATTATTCAAGCAATCGGTTTTTGGTTCGGCTACGGCAGCGGTAATGCAATGTCAAAGAAAATCGGAGAACAAGATTATGCGGAAGCGGAAATTATGTCCTCGATAGGAATTGTTCTTGCAATTATAACCGGTATTGTGATCGCAATCGGAGCAAGTATTTTTATTGTACCGCTTTCAAAACTCATCGGAGGAAGTGCATCTCAAGATGTACTCAGCTTTACCGTTCAGTATTTAAAGATTATTATCATCAGCATTCCGTTCAGTTTATATTCACTGACGGTTTATAATCAGCTGCGTCTTTGCGGAAATGTACGCGACGGAATGATCGGGCTTCTTTCGGGAATGCTAAGCAATATGGTGCTTGATCCCGTATTGATGTTTGTTTTTAAGCAGGGATTTATCGGCGCAGGATATGCAACGCTTATCGGTCAGATTATCGGGTGTATTGTATTGACGCTCTTAGCAAAAAGGCACGAGAGTATTTCTTTCAATCTAAAAAAAGTTCAATACAGCAAAGAGCGTATGTATCATATTCTTGCGGGCGGTATGCCCAATTTTTCGCGCCAGGCAATTACCTCCGCCGCATTGGTTTTACTTAATGTTAAAGCGGCACAATACGGAGAAAGCTTGATAGCGGCTTTAACGGTAAGTTCAAGAGTTGCCGCTTTGGCTTATATGATTATGATCGGGTGGGGACAAGGCTTTCAACCGATTTGTGCAATGAATTACGGTGCCAAGCAATACTCAAGAGTAAAAAAAGCTTTTATTATTACTGTTTCCGTCGGAACAATTTTTTTAACGGCCGCCTCAATAATCTTATTTCTCTTTGCCGAAAAATGTATCGGAGTTATGTCTGGCGATAATGAGGTAATTTTTGCCGGAATTAAGATACTGAGAATGCAATGTTTTTCGCTTCCGCTTTTAAGCTTTTTTGCCGTGAGCAGTATGTTCATGCAGAACATCGGTCATTATTTTTCATCCCTCCTTATATCGATTTCACGGCAAGGCTTTTTTTACTTACCTCTTTTATATATTCTGTCCGCCCTATACGGAAAGACCGGAATTTATTTGCTGCAGCCGCTTTCCGATGTTTTGTCGTTTTTGTTTGCCGTTGCGGTAGTGTATAAGCGGTACTCGTCCGGGGCGTTCAGTTCAGCTTTAAATGCAGGACAAACGAAACCTTTAAATGCAGAGTAATCGTAATAAACGAAATTCTCGGTAAAAAGCAGTTTGGGTTAATTCACCTCGGTAAAAGCTTCTTTAAGCCGTTTTGCGCTTGCTTCCAACGCTGCCTGCTCATCAGCGGGAAGATCGCTTTCTATAACCCGTTCCGCACCGCTGCGCCCGACAATGCAGGGAACGCTCAGGCATACGTCTTTAAGTCCGAACTCTCCGTCCAGAGTCATCGAAACGGACAAAATGCTGTGCTCGTTGCGCAAAATAGCACCGGCTATTCTCGTCAGGGCTAAGCCGACGGCAAAATAAGTAGAACCTTTGTAGTCGATAATGTGGTAAGCGGAATTCCGTACTTCTTCCAGAATTTTTGCTTTATCGAAGTGCAGGCCTGAGCTGCACACACCTCCGGAACAATATTCGTCGATGCGCCGTCCTGCAACGGATGTCATCGACCAAGCCGCAAATTCGCTGTCGCCGTGTTCTCCCAAAATATAACCGTGAATGTTGCGCGCATCGACACCGCACTCTTTGCTAAGAGTGTATCGGAAACGTGCAGTGTCTAAAACGGTACCGGAACCGATAACTCTTCCGCGCTCCCATCCGGAAGCCTTGAGCGCCGCCCGCGTTAAAATATCGACGGGATTGCTCACAATCAGCATAACGCCGCTGCAGCCGCTTTCCGCGATGTCCTTTGCAATGCCGGTGATAATGGATGCATTGCGTTTCAGCAAATCTATGCGCGTTTCTCCGCTCTGTTGTTTTGCTCCCGCCGTAACCACAACGATGTCGCTGTCGGCATAATCGGCTTTATCGCCTGCGTGTATGTCGACTTGCGGTAAAAAAGGCAGACCCTGTACAAGGTCGAGCGCTTGTCCTTCGGCAAAATTTTTATTCATATCGGTTATTGCTATTTCGTCCGCATAACCGCTTTGAGCCAATGCGTAGGCAAAGGTTGAACCGACCGCACCTGCTCCCACAACGGTAACTTTGCGTTTCTTTTCATCCATAGGATTACCTCCTTTTAAAAAATACTGAAATGCATACGTTTAGGCAAGGGGATTGTACAAAAGAATTCACGAACCTTAACAATGGCAAAAAGAAAAAAATAAGGCAAAATTATCACAAAAAGATTGTTATGCAAGGCGGAGAAAGTAACCCGGCTTTTACACTAGACAATTTATAAAAAAACTACTAAAATAATTATGGGTGCTAAAAAAATAGTTTTTTATAAGTGCCCTATATTTTTATATAAAGGGAGTGCGCATATGAAAATCGGATTTGGAAGCGATCATTCGGGAGTCGCATTAAAACATATTTTAATGGAACACGTTCGCAATAAAGGATACGAATGCGTTGATTATGGTGCGGCGGATTCGAAGGTTCCGGCAAACTATGCCGAATTCGGCTTAAAGGTTGCCGAAGCGATTAAATCGCGCGAAGTTGAAAAGGGTGTGATGGTGTGCGGATCGGGCGTCGGCATTTCTCTTGCCGCAAACAAGGTTCCGGGAGTGAGGGCTGCGGCGTGCAGCGAACCGTGTACGGCAAAGCTCGCCGTCGAACACAGCGACATAAATGCGGTCGCCATGGGCGTATGCATCGTCGGACCCGAAGAAGCAAAAATGATTGTCGACGCCTTTCTCGATGCCCGCTTTGAAGGCGGCGTTTACACGGAACGGGTCGACACCCTTTCCGCTATAGAAAGAAAATACGGTAAATAAACGCGGCCGCCGATTGGAGAAAAAGAATGAAAAGGTCGTTAATTTTATTCAATGTATTTTGCGCCTTATTATGTTCTTGCATGAGCTTGGGGCGTGTTGAAAATGCCGATGTTAAAAATTCGTATTTAATGAAATTAGATGAGGAGTTTTCGGTTTCAGAAAATGAATATTCCGTAGGAGAAAACTTTAATTTTATTGTAGAAGCAAAAGAACCCATCAAAGGCATTCATATAATTCTTTCAAAAGAGAAATTAGACCCCCGGCAATATATTGGAAAAGAAATAGATGAAACTCCTTTTTCGGTCGGAAATATGATAATTATGGATAAAACGGAACCGAAGATTTTGTATTTTAATTCGGATTTAGTAAATAATTATTTATTTCCAAAGGAAAATACCGAAAGTACAAGTTTTTCTCTCAAAATAAAAGGTTTCGCGGAGACAGATAACAGTAAATCGTTCGACAAACTGTTTTGCTACGGTTTTTGTGATTTGAATAAAAACCGGATAATCGAAAGCGATGAACTGAAACAAATAATAATTAATGTAAATCCTTCGTTTTCTCTTACCGATGAAAAGATATATATATCAACAGTCGGTTACAAAGCAAAGACATATTCTGAAGTTGCAGAGACATATGTTATTTATAAAATAAACAGTTTTATCGGTTTTACTAAATTTAAAGCAACGGTTACACCGTATGTATCTAATTTTGATATGCTTTTTAAAAATGAATCTCCTTTTAAAGACGTAAACTACTATATTGTACATTCTCCCGTAACAACAAATAAAGTTTTAAATCAACCGTATAAATATGCGATGTCAAATTTATTAATATTTGATGTTACGGAAGATATAAAAGATTCCAAGACGGGATATATTGCGGCACGTAATTATCAAGTAAAAAAAACAAAAGATATTCTAAGAATTTGCATAAATATTTCAGGGAAAATAATTTTTCCTGAAATAATTGAATACTAAAATATAACTTAAAAACGGATCTCAGCCGATTTTTTTTACGATGGCTGGCCGGTTGTTGCGGCTTTTTCTATTTCCGCAGCCAAAATTTTTGCCGATGCCGATACAGATGAGTCTCATTCCACGCTGACTATGTTCGTCGGGATTCCGGCAAGGTATTGATACAACTGCGAGTGCTGGGCTCTCATTTCGTCGGGAGCTTTCATCGAGTGCCGGTACATAAATAAATTTCCGAAGCGGCTTTTAAAAACCTGAGTAAAAATGGCTTGCAGAACCGGAGCCGGCAGCAGTCTCAAAAGGTGCATTTTCGGCGGCGAAAGTTTTACTCCCGAACGGTACAATTTTTGAAAATTGTTTTTTATTTGCCGTGCCGTATCGTTCATAATGCCCGCTTCTTTCCAAACATCTTCCGGATTTTCGGCTTTATAATACGCATCGGCAATCGGAACAACCAGAGCCAAGTGATACAACTGCCAGCCGTGCATGTCTTTTACGATTCGGTACGGCATGCCCGCCGTCTTAAAAAGAGCCGCGAGTTTTTTCAGCCGCTCCGATGTGTTCCCGCCGATTTCGGCAAATGTCGTCGCCTGAATAAGAGGCGGCGTAAAGTCCGCTTTCAGCACGCCGTCTTCATAGCTGCCGCCCGCCCCCGGAAACGCGGGGATAATACGCCCTTCGCCGTACAGGTTCTCCCAGTCGGCGTAAGGTTCAAGCGTATTGACCATTGTAACGATGTTCGGGCTGCCGTTCGGCCGGAGTTCTTCAAGCGCCGTATGCACTTGATTTTCTTTTACCGTCAAAAAGATAAAATCATAGATATCATCGTTTTGCAATGCATCGATAACTTTAACCTTTGCTTTATACTGTTTGCCGTTTTTTTCATACAGCAAACCGCGGGTTTTCAATGTTTCAAGTTTTTTCCCTCTTGCGTACACGGTTGTGTCATAGCCCGTTTCGGCGAACGCAGCGGCATACAAACTGCCGATTACGCCCGCACCGTAAATTAAAAGTTTCATTTTACTACCTGTCCCTCAGTATAGAACATTTTTATCTTTTATGGTATACTCTCGATATAACTCATTCAAGGAATTTACAATGCCGAAAACCCTGATTATTCTTGCTCACCCTAATATTTCTCAATCTACCGTTCATAAACACTGGTCGGATGCAGTGCGGCAACATAGCGATAGCTTTACTGTTCACGAACTGTACGCTGTCTATCCTCAAGGCAAGATTGATGTAGCGGCTGAACAAAAATTGATAGAAACGCATGATTCACTTGTGTGGCAATATCCCATATACTGGTTTAATTGTCCGCCGTTACTGAAGCAGTGGTTAGATGAAGTGCTGACTCATGGCTGGGCTTATGGCTCGAAAGGCAAGGCGCTTAAGGGCAGAAAAATTGCGCTTGCCGTCTCGCTCGGTGCGCCGGCCGCAGACTACTGCGCGGACGGTGCTGTCGGGTGCAGCGTTGCCGAAGTACTGCGTCCGTTTGAACTGACAGCGAAATACTGCAATGCAGACTACCGCCCGCCGTTCACTTTCCATACAATAGACAGCAACGCGGGATATAGCGAAGCTGCACGGCAAGAGGTAGAGCGGAGCGCAAGGGACTATTTAGCTTGGTTGGATGCGCTGCAACAAACATGAGGCATAATCGACATAAAGCATTCCTCATAGTGATAAAGAAAAGTATGATGCAGAAGCTCTAAATTATCGGCGTAGGAGAAAAAATGTTTTTATTAAAATTGATGGAAAGCGGCAGGGAACACCTCATCGGAGCTTTTGATTCCGAAGCCAACATAAAAGCTTTTTTGAAAAAAATTCCGGGCTTTGAAGTGTATTCCGACGATGAGTATGGCGTTTTAGGCAAATTGCATGTTGCAGCCTTAGGCGACCTCGTTGAAATAGCTTATGGAAAGAAAAAAATTCCATTATCGAAGTTTTCGTTTGCCGATGACGAAGCCGAAGCTATTGCGATTGAGGTTGAAGCCTTTGATGACGGGCAAGCAAACACCGTTGAAGGGTGCACACTCGTCGATGCCTACTTAATCGGAAACAACGAAATTAAAACTTATATCGAAAAGCGCGAGAGAAACTTTTTGCGTGTGAAAGCCGTGTTGGAAAAACAAGGCTTTTCCGTCTTTCGCGAGTATTACGGGTCCGAAGACGGCGAAGCGGTTACATATCGGGATGCAACCGGTCAGTACCGTTTTTTAATGCACATGGATCCGGGCTTTGTTGACGACCTCCCCGAAGACGATGTCGAGTTGGAAGTATATATCAGCGAAAACGAGTGATACTTTACTTTCGATATAAAGCCGCAGTTCATTTGTTGGATCGGGAAGTGAATGTGCAATTTATGTTTTATTTTTTATTACCATTAGTTTTGCACTGTAATGTGCAAAAGCTGCAAACAGTACGATAATTGTGATATAATCGATAAAGAACATGGTATAGCCTTTTTCCATATGAGCTAATTTCCAAAATACAAGGGTAGTGCGTTGTACAGGTATTCGGCGATTGCTTCGTAGTCGTGGCGTCCTCCCTGTTTGACGGCGTAGCGTACATTGCTGCCGCTGAATGTGCGGCGGGTCAACATTTCGGTCAGCTGGTTGTTTACCTGATCCCAGATAGGATCGCGTGTACCGACTGCAGCATAGATTTCATAATCCGAAGCGGTATATCTTTTTTCCCGCACAATTTGTTCAAGATAGTCAGTTGTTTCCTTGGGCCGGTACCGTCCGCCATAAGTACCCATAATCCAGCAGTCGCCGCTTAATGGAAGAAAATACTTGATAAGATCGTTGTTGTAACAAAATTCGTACTATGTGGTAACAGCTCCCAGGGAAAAACCACTGAATGCCCGGCTATTCCGTGATGCGTTTGTATTAAAGTGAGAATCAATAAAAGGCAGTAATGCATCGCGAAAATCGTTATGGAACACGCTCAATTCTTCAACACTGCGGGTAAAATCTTGCGAGGCATTTTCGTTGTCAAATGTTGCAGCTACAATGATCAGCGGCTGGATATCGCCTTTTTCAATCATAACATCGAACATATTTTTTATAAAACCTTTTCCCACCGTAAAAAGTTCACCGGCTACTCCTGTCCATCCGTGCATATAAAAAAGTGTGTCATATCTTGCTGTTGAGTCTTTTGCGTTATATCCATATGGAAGATAGACATATGCTTTTTTGGTGATTGCCTGGCGAGAAGCTTGAGTATAATCACGGGTAGCATATTCAATCAACTGTACTGTTCCCTTTTTTTCTGCAGCAGAAAAATAGGTTTTGGGAACACTTTCAGTCAATGTATAATTTTGTAATATTGTATTCATATTTGTCTCCTCTGATGTGCAAGATAGCACACAGGCAAAAACCGACAGTATAAAAAAGATTGATTTTTTCATAATATTCTCCTACATATTCCGTTCCCAAAATCGTATTGCATTGTTAATCCAGCCCTCGGCAACAGTGCCCGTTCCCAAGCCGAAGCCGTGCGGCAAACCTTCAAAGATTTCTATTTCTGCGTCGGTTCCATTCGCTTTAATGTGCCGAATGCGGTGTTCCATCACCTGTGGACTTGAGATTCTGTCAGCCGTTCCGACACAGGCGTATGTCGGCGGCTCATTACCGTAAACTTCTGAAAGCCCCGTATACTGCATGATGACGGCAGAGGGGTACGGGTACGCTTTTTCGCCAAATCTTTCCGTTCCCAAACTTCCGAGCCATGCTGCCATTCGTGCCCCGGCCGAACCTCCCCACAAGGAATAGTTTGTTGTATCAAGCTGTAATTCCGCAGCGTGTTCATGCATAAAAGCAATAGCGCGTGCTAAATCTTCGCAGGCAGCTTGCGAGCCGGAGCGGTAGATGAGAGCAAACGCATTGTATCCGCGTTTGGAAAGTTCCAGTGCATGCGGGAAACTGTCATGCATTGCTCCGACATATGCAACGCCTCCGCCGGCACTACAGATTGCGCTTTTTGCACCTTTCTTACCCCTGAAGAAAAAGAGGCCGGTGTTCCGTTTCCTCGGATCGAGCCGCTTTTCTTCTTCAGTATAGATATCGAAAAAGACAGGCTCACCTCGGAGAGTTTGTGTTTTAAAATAGCGTACGACCTCTACCGTTTTTGCGGTATCGATATGACTGTACCATGTCAGGCTCAAACTGCCGAGTGTCTTTCCGTTCCAATATCCTGAATCTACAGGGAAGATCAGTCTTCCCCATGGGGAAAAATCGGTGTCGGCGATAACAAGTTCAATCGCAGTTTGCGCGGTAATATCTTCAGTTTTCATATGTACCCCTTGTTTTGTTGTTTCTGCCGTACAGGATAACGAAAGGAACAGGCAGCACAAGGCTGAAAGTAAATACTTCATTAAGTTCTCTCCCTTATATTACAGACCTAGCTCTTTTAGCCACTTTTTCACATTTGCTTCTTTAAAATTTCTCGGAAACCGTTCACCTGTTACCCAATTACCTGTTTTCGCAAGTTTTTCAAGTCTCTTTCTGCTTTCTCCCGTACCTGTAGACATTGAAGTGCAAAAAGCTATCACATTTTTGCCTGTAAAATCGTTTTTCTTGATAAATTCATCCACGACCCATGCTGCTTCACCCCACCAAATCGGATAACCGATAAAGACGGTGTCGTAGGCATCAAATTTCGGAACTCTTGTGGTTTCAATCTCAACGGACACTTTGTCAACACCCAGTTCGTGTTCCTTAACAACACGGCTGTTTTTGTTGTTCCAATTTAAGTCTTCCGATGTGTAGGGCTGTTTCGGTTTTAATACAAACATATCCGCTTTCATTTCTTTTGCGATAATATTTGCCAACCGTTCGGTTGTTCCGGTTGCCGAATAATAAACCACCAGTATTTTTTTAGCCTTTTGCGTATCGTTCCCTGCTGCAAAAATGGGAGCAGCCGCTGCCAAAAATACTACCATAATGATAATAAACGATGTTATTTTCTTTGTCATTTTCATATCGATTTCCTCCGATAAATTATTTAATAAGTATACATTTTGCACCGTTTCAACGGGCAAAATTAATTTCTTTTAAAGAGCCAGCCCATAATGGCAGAATCCTTTGCAAAACTTACACCACCCGCGTGGGGGTCGGCATATCCGCGTTGCCTAAAGTATTCATTTTCTTTTAA
Organism: Treponema sp. B152; assembly: GCF_024181665.1. Classification (NCBI taxonomy): domain Bacteria; kingdom Pseudomonadati; phylum Spirochaetota; class Spirochaetia; order Treponematales; family Treponemataceae; genus Treponema; species Treponema sp. B152. The sequence continues at coordinate 2,332,404 of NZ_CP058668.1, read as the reverse complement.
GTCCAGTACAAGAACACTATCAATTTCTTTTTTCTGCAAGCCTTTTTTGCGGTACAGCTCGTACAACTTTCGATAAGTTTCAGACACCGATTGGGAGCCGTAATAGCTATCGTTACGTCCTGTAACCATATAGATAGCCGTTTTTGCATTTACAATGGTATCTATTTTTCCGCTCCATTTGGAACTGACATGTAAAAAAGCCGCATACAATTCAGGACGTTTGCCGATCATGATAGATCCGGTTTCACCTCCTCCGGAATACCCTTCGAGATATACCTTTTTTGGGTCGATAGTGTAATACCTGAGCAGATATTCTGTTAAAGCAATTGTTTGATTAGCACTTGTTTCTCCCCAGTCATTCAGCTGGGGAGCGATGATAATCATCTCGTTATTATACTCACGTGCGGTAAGACCAAAATCTTCTTGAATAATGTTTATGCCGATGCCTTGAAAGTATAGGCCTCCCCATCCCGGCAGTGTTATAAACAAAGCGTACGGCCTGCTTCCATCGTATTCTTTCGGCACATAACTTGAAAAATGAATGTCACCGAATTGTGCGGAGTGCAACACATTGTCGACTAGATAGCCTCGCCGCATTTCCGTACCTGCCGTTATATAACCATAGGTTTGCGAGTAACATTTGATATTTATGAAAAATATACAGAAGAATATCCAAGCCGCGCTTTTCATTATAGACCCAAACCTTTTGCCCAATCTATAATCTTTTTTTCACTTTGTCCGATTTCACTGCGGTTCAAGATTAACATATTTTTGCTAATAGTTGCTTTAGGTTCTGCAGCGGCGATTTCGCGTTCAATGCCTCCGCTTCGGCTTCCTCCGTGCGTAACTGAAAGATAAATTGTCTTTCCGCTTAAATCGTATTCGTCAAGAAAAGCCTGTACGGCGAGCGGCATTTTGTACCACCATACGGGACAGCAGATGATAACTGTATTGTATTTTTTCATGTCTGCAACATGTGAGACAAGCTTCGGTTTTACTTTTTTGCGCTGCTCCGCATTTGTTATGTCGAAAATCTTGTTGTAATCGTGCGGATAGTGATCCCCTGTATCGATTTTGAACACATCAGCATTTATTACTTTTGCAATCGTCAATGCAATAAACTCGGCATTTCCCATACCGTTTGAGTTGGGTACTACGCTTGCGCCGGAGGTTGCATCCAACGCCTCTTTACCGCCGGTAATTGGGAACGAAAAATACGCAATGAGTGTCTTAGGAGCATTCTTTGCAAAAGTTGCCGTGCAAAGTACAAAAACTAATATCGCTATAGTAAATCTTTTCATCATTATAACCTCCGATAAAAATGTACGGCTTTTATTTAACATTCCTTGTTTTCAACCATGTTTCAACATGATCTGCAATTTCTTTGTTATTCAATTCTTGGAACAGAAAGTGACTATTACCGGTGATACCTACTTTCGGAAGGTCGATAACTGTTGCGTCTCCGCCTTGTGCTCGATAGCTTTCCGCAAATGAATAGCACATCCTACGCATCATCTGCCACATTCCGGTCGCTTGAATCTTAGAATCACCGTTATCAATATAGTCGCCGAAATAGAATGCTACCGATATTTTTTTAGAAAGCACTGCTTTAAAATCTTCGCTGTCTGTTCCTGGTGCTCCACCCGGTTCAACTGCGACAATTGCAGCAATATGATCGGTGTATTTTGCTGCCGTCCATCCCGGTCCGCCACCTTGGGAATGTGTTACTAAAATTGATTTTTTATCTGTCATTGCAAAGACCCTGTCAATCGTTGCGGCTACAGCTTTTGCAACCATTTCGTTATCAAAGTCAGCCCCCATATCCGATTTCATACCGGTATCGGGTGTCATCTGCCGGAAAAACTGATCCACCGATGCATCATCGTTCGGAAATTGAGACCCTGTATTGACTACAGAGCGTCCGTTTTCCCATCGACCGATTCTAAACTGTGTATACCACCTCTGATCCAATGTCTTTGTGCTGATGGTTCCGCCGACCGAACTCTGTCCCGCTTCACCCCGGCGCGGTTCATCAATTAAAAAAATACTGTGTCCTTTTTTCAAAAAAAGATTGCTCCAGCCTTCACGCCCGTCCGGTGTTGTCATCCAACCCATACGGGACTGTCCATAACCGTGTAAGAACACCATCGGAAGTTCTGTTTCCACCGCCGGAATTTGATACAATACATTTGCGTGATCCGCATGTGTTGTTTGTCCAGATCCGCTTGCCTCCCATTGATTTTCAGGGTTGAACACTCCTGCTGAACGCACCACGATTCCGCCTGAGGAAAACATCCCCTGCTTTGCAATCACAAGATTGTTGTGATTTGTTGTTGCACATCCTGTTAATGATAGTAACAACCCGGCCGATAACAGCACTCCGCACAGGGTACATTTTAGAATAAGCGCATGACCTGTTTTCTTTGTTCTATTCATTATCATCACCTCCTATAAATTAATTCTTTTTACGCTCTTCTACCATCTTTACAAACCATTCTACCATATTCGGGTCAGTGTGGGAGAAGAATGAACTTTCCGCCTTATCCAGTGCGGTTATTCGTTGCATATCTTGATCGCTCAAACGGAAATCGAATACCGCAATATTTTCTGCCATACGTTCCACCCGCGCCGATTTTGCAAGTACGACAATATTCCGCTGCAAAAGCCACCGCAACATTACCTGCGCAGTCGTCTTACCATATACTGCACCTATTTCTTTCAGTACCGGATTTTCAAAAAGACCGCCCCGCCCCTCACCGAACGGCGCCCATGCTTCATGAACAATATTGTACTTCTCCATCCATTTATGCGCTTCAATTTGCTGATGAAGAGGATGTGTTTCTACTTGATTCACCATAGGACGAATCCGGGAAAACGAAGCTATATCCACCAAACGGTCAGGATAAAAATTCGACACCCCGATTGCTCTTATTTTACCTTCGTCATATAAATCTTCCAATGCTCGCCACGCACCGTAGTAGTCGTTAAAAGGTTGATGCAGCAGCATAAGATCGATATAGGCAAGCTGCATCTTTTCAAGCGATTTAAGGACGGATGCCCGACAGGCATCATAGCCGTAGTGTTCAATCCACACCTTGCTCGTAATAAACAAGTCTGTCCTTGCAACGCCCGACTTTTTCACCGCGGCACCGACACCTTCTTCATTAAAGTACGATTGCGCCGTATCGATAGAGCGGTATCCTGCCCGTATTGCATCGAGTACGCAGCGCTCCGTTTCTTTTGCATCGATTTGATACACTCCGAAACCCAACACCGGCATCTTTACGCCGTTTGATAAAGTTGTGTAATCCATACATACTCCTTGTAATATTATATCTGTTTATAGTATAACAACTAACCGGAAATTTGTACAATAAAACTTTTGCAAAGCGCTATATCATAAACGCATACTGTGGTATACTACCAATATGGAACTTTATCAGTTGCGGCAGCTTATTGCCTTTTCGGAATATGGAACGCTTTCCAAAGCAGCGGAAATGATACATACCTCTCAGCCTGCATTAAGCCGTTCAATGCAGAATTTGGAGAGAGAACTTGGTGTGCCGCTTTTTGCCCGTACTAAAAACCGCATCGAACTTACCGAGACAGGAATGCTTGCAGCTCGGTATGCTCAAGCTGTGGTTTCTGCTCATAATGATATGGTTCAGGCCGTCCGAGAAGCAGACCGCAGATTGCGCAGTTTTTCTTTAGGTTCAATTGCTCCGGCGCCTATGTGGAAATTGACACCGACCGTGTCAAAACTTTTTATCGATAAAACGATACTGAGCGATTTAAAGGAAACAGAGGCAGATCTTATCCACGGACTTAATGACGGAACATATAATATGATTATTCTGCTCCATCCGATTGAAGAAATAAAGCCTGACGGAACTCCGAAGTATATATGTAAACCGTTTATTAGAGAAGAACTTTTCGTACTCTTACCGATTTCGCATCGGCTTGCAAACCGAAAAACATTGCAGTTGAAAGACCTTAGAGGAGAAAAAATACTGATACACAATAAAATCGGATTTTGGTATTCAGTCTGTAAACGGAAAATTCCTGATGCAGTATTTTTGGAACAAAGTGAGCTTTCCGCTCTCCGCGAAATTGTGTACGCCAGCGAATTGCCGTCATTTAGAACCAATATTACCAATGCTTACGATGGTGTCCCGCAGGGTAAAGTTGCCGTCCCCTTATCCGATCCGGAAGTAAATGTGCAATTTTGGTGTGTATGTTTAGCTGAAAGAAAGCGAGAATATACAGACTTTTTTAAACTTATTGAGAGCAGTTGATGAGATTAACCATTTGGTGGAAAGTACAATCGTAAGGGAACCTCAAAAAACTTACGTTTTTTGAGGTTCCCTTTAGCTATTCCGCATTTTCCAGTATTACAGTAATATTTCCGGTGCCTAGCACCTTTTTTAACTCGGCTTTGGTTATGCCTTCCAGTTTTCCGAGTAGGGTAAAGTTCCATGAGTTTTTGTCATAGTAAATAACGAATGATTTTCCCTGATATAAAATCAGATCGCCCGCATCCGTATTGGTTTGTTTGTCGTTGCGAGGAAGGCTTATCGGAAGATCGCCTACTTTTTCGAAATTACCGTAGTCATGCATTTCGATGGTAATTGCACCCTTTTGCAGCAATTCAACCAGAGCACGAGAGGAAGAATTATCATACAAAGAAGCTGCCAGCGTTTTGCCGTTTGCTGTAATGGTTATTTTCATTGTTTTAGCTCCTGTGGTATCTGTTTTTGCGGCTTGTTCATTTTTATCACTGTCCGTATCGAGTGCGCAGGCAGTAATAAGACAGAAAACGATAAAGATCATACTTATAAGTTTTTTTATCATAGCTTAAAAACTTATTCCCCTAATTTTTTACCGAGCTGAAAGGCATTTTCCAAATCGATTGGAAAACATTCTTCGCGTGATTTTCTCTTTTTATCTTCACTAAAACTTGCCATATCGAACTTTGAATAATCGCTTACTTGCAGTGTATTATAACATGGATACAAGGTAACATTGCCATTCAATGATTTAAATTCATTTGCATAATTTCCAAATTTTTCCTTATACAGTTTATCGTAAAAATCTTTTGTCGCATTCATTGTTAAAAACAGCACAACATTAACCTTTCCTTTGAAATAATTGCTATAGTCATCATAAGAAAGTGAACAAAAATGCAAGCGTTCCATAAATGCAAAATAGTGACTAGTAGGTCTTCCTAAATATATAGGAGTTCCGATAAAGAGTGCGTCTGCCGAAAAAACTTTTTCTATTATTGGAGAAAGGTCATCTTTCCAATAACATCGGCATCTTTCAACTCCTTTTCTTTTGCACAACATGCAGCTTCTGCATCCCGTAAAATTCAAATCATATAAATCGATATATTCAACTTCCGCACCGGCAGTTTGAGCGCCTCTCATCGCCGATTTAAGTATTTGTGCAGTATTCCAATTCTTTCTTGGGCTTGCATTTAATAGCAGTATCTTTTTCATAAATTCTCACATAAAATATTATATTTGAAAAGGTAATTTTTACCTACCCTGAGACCTTTTCTCGGCGATTATACTCTGTACAAATTTTACCGCATCTTCCGCTGCTTTCTGCATCATGTCTCCGTAAAAGACGTGCTTTGCTCCGTCAAGCTTTATGAGCTTTGCGTCGGTGAAGGTCTTAATCGCCCGTTCCGAATATGACAGCGGTACAAGCGAGTCTGCTGTTCCGTGAATGATGAGCGTTTTGCCTAAATACCGGGGCATCAACGTATAAATATCAAATGACAGTACATCCTTATTATAAATGCGCCCTATGGTTTTTCCCAGCAGCTTCATTGTGTCGGGAATCCGCTCCGGATCGGGAGTGCGCCGCCGAACGTAATCATGCAGCACAAAAGCAGGATATAATAAAACCAAGCCCGCTACATCGGCGGGGCGCAGTGCGGCAATATAAGTTGAAACAAATCCGCCTTGGCTTTCTCCGAATAAAAAGATTTGTTCAGGCTTAAAACGCGAGTCGGCTTTTAAGTTATCGAGAATGACCGTCAAATCTTCGGCCTCGGTAAGCACCGACATTTCCGTCATTTTTCCGTCGCTTTTGATATGATTGCCGCCGCCGATAAAGTCAAAAATGTATGCAGCAATTCCATGTTCCGCAAAAGCCGCTGCATAGCCTTTAACACCGCCATGGTTTCCGCCGAATCCGTGCGAAAGAATGACTAAGGGTACTGGCGATACACTATCGGGAAGAAAAAGCTTTCCGTATATTTTCATACCGTTTCTCTGAAAGCTTTGTTCTTCGACTTTAAAGGCGGGCGCCGTCTTTGTTTGTGCCGCGGCGATTATTCCAATAAATAAAATAGCTGCCGATAAAAGCATGATTTTTTTCATATTTTATCCTCCGTTTTGCTAAAACTGATATTTTTCCACGTTCAAATTAAAAGTGCAGGCGTATCTTTGATACGTTGAGAACACTTTTTTGCCGTACGACGCAGTAGATGCCTCGCCTTTTCTGTAAACCTTTTGAAAATAGACGATGCAGATGCTAGGAGCGTACAAAAAACGCCCGCAGGCGTACTTTTTGTACGTCGAGGACTGTTTTTTGTTAAGCGACAACGCAGATGCGCCGTATATTTTCAAAAGATCATTCGAGTTCAAAAGCTCCCGTGTATAGTCGGTAGTATACTCCCTTCTTTGCGATGAGGCTTTCGTGTGTGCCGCGCTCGATAATTTCACCGTGATCCAAGACCATGATAACGTCGGAATTCATAACAGTGGAAAGACGGTGAGCGATGACGAAAACGGTTCGGCCTTCCATCAGGCTATCCATACCTTTTTGGATAAGTGCTTCGGTTCGGGTGTCGATTGAGGATGTCGCTTCGTCCAAAATCATGACGGGCGGGTCGGAGACTGCGGCGCGGGCGATGGACAATAGCTGCCTCTGCCCTTGTGAAAGAGAGTTTTTATTTCCTTCAATAACCGTGTCATAACCATGTGGAAGCATTGTAATAAAATTGTGAGCATTGGCAAGTTTCGCCGCTTCGATACATTGTTCGTCGGTAGCATCCAAGTTGCCGAAACGGATATTTTCCATAATGGTGCCGGTAAATAAATTTACTTCTTGCAATACGATACCGAGAGAACGCCGCAGGTCTTCTTTCTTTATATGGGTAATCGGTATTCCGTCATAGGTGATAGTTCCTTTGTTAATATCATAAAAGCGGTTGATCAAATTGGTAATAGTTGTTTTGCCCGCACCTGTTGCCCCGACAAATGCGACCTTCTGTCCCCGCTCTGCAAAGAGGTTTATGTCTTTTAAAACTTTTTTATCGGGCGAGTAACCGAAATCGACATGCTCAAAAATCACCTTACCGGTAAGCCTTGTTAATGTAATGCTGCCGTCCTCGTGCATTTCCTTCCAAGCCCATACCCCGGTGTGCTCCGCAGCTTCGGTCAGTGTACCTGCTTCTTCCCGTGCATTTACGAGAGTAACGGTACCGGCATCCTCTTCGGGTTCTTCGTCCATCAGAGCAAAAATCCGCGATGCCCCTGCAACGGCATTGATAACCGAATTGAGCTGATTGGAAAGCTGAGAAATAGGATTGGTAAAATTCCTCGACAATGTTAAAAACGAAGCGATAGTACCGAGTGTCAGCGTATTGATACCGGCGATAGTCGGATTAGGTATTTTTGCAATTGCGAACCACGCTCCGACAAGGGCGACAATCACATATTGAAAATAGCCGAGTGCATTCATAAAGGGCATGATGATATTCGCATAGGAGTTTGCCTTTGAGGCGCTTTCCTGCCATGCGGCATTTTTTTCATGAAACTCGGCTTTTACCGCTTCTTCGCGGCAAAACACTTTAATTACCTTTTGTCCGTTAATCATTTCTTCAATATAGCCGTTCAGCTGCCCAAGCGTTTCCTGTTGCCGTACAAAATAAAAACCGCTTTTTTTTGCGACAAACTTAATCACCTTCAAAATAGAAAAGATAGAAGCGACAACGATAATCGTAAGATACACGCTCTGATACAGCATTGCAAAGAACACGGCGATAATCGTACACATGGAAGAAACCAGCTGCGGCATTGACTGCGTAATCATCTGCCGTAGCGTATCGGTATCATTGGTATAGCGGCTCATAATATCTCCGTGAGTATGTGTGTCAAAATACCGGAGAGGGAAGCGCTGCATCTTAGAGAACATTTCATCTCGAATCTGCTTGAGAGTCCGCTGTGCAACCTTAATCATCAAGCGGTTATAAATCCACGAACAGAGAACACCGGTGCCGTAAATCGCCGCCATAAAGATGAGAGCCCGTAAAAGTCCGGTAAACGCCGGAGTGCTTTGCGCAAGAAGCGGCATAATATACCGGTCAATCAATACTTGCAGGAACAAAGCTGCTGATGCGGTTGCTCCTGCGCTTAATAAAATACAGACCGTAACAACCGCAAGAACGGTTTTATATTGTTTAAGGTAGGAAAGAAGCCGTTTGACGGCCGGCATGGAAAGCTTCATTTCCGGTTTTGCTGTGCTAGTAGGTTTCATATTATTCATGTCCTTTTTGTTGAGTTTCAAAGACTTCTTTATAGATGGCGCTTGTCTGCAGCAGTTCGTCATGCGTGCCTACCGCAGTAATTGAACCCTTATCGAATACGAGAATTTTATCCGCATGCTGCACGGAAGAAATCCGCTGTGCAATAATAATCTTTGTTGTTTCCGGAAGGAACTCTTTAAATGATTTTTGAATCAGAGCATCCGTCTTGGTGTCCACCGCACTGGTGGAATCATCGAGGATTAAAATCTTAGGTCTTTTTAAAAGAGCCCGCGCAATACAGAGCCTCTGTTTTTGTCCGCCCGAAACATTTGTTCCGCCCTGCTCAATATGGGAATCATAAGCATCCGGCATTGCTTCGACAAATTCGGAAGCACAAGCAAGGCGGCAGGCTTCGGCAATTTCTTCATCGCTTGCGTGTTCATTGCCCCACTTCAAATTATCTTTCACCGTACCTGAGAATAATTCGTTTTTCTGTAAAACCATGGCAACCGCATCCCGCAGAGTTTTTACATCATAGTCTTTTACATTTACGCCGCCGACGCTGACCGAACCGGAAGTAACATCGTACAATCGGGGAATGAGCTGCACAAAAGAAGTCTTGGAAGAACCGGTGCCTCCGATAATTCCAACCGTTTCTCCCGAATCGATTGAAATGTTTGCATTGGTAATAACTTTTTTATCCGCATCGGCACTATACATAAAATCGGCATCGGTAAAGCATATACTTCCGTCCTTTACCTCCATCACAGGATGTTCAGGGTTTTGAATGGTAGAGCGTTCATTTAAAATTTCGGCAATGCGCTCCGCAGATGAGCGGGAAATCGTGATCATCACAAAGACCATGGAGAACATCATCAAGCTCATCATAATCTGTGTTGCATACGAAAAAAGAGCCATCAGCGATCCTGTGGTTAAGCCCTGTGCCGCATTGTTTCCGCTTGCAACAATCTCCTTCGCGCCGAACCATGAAATCAAAATCATACAGGTATAAATACATAGCTGCGCCATCGGCATCATCAGAGTGATATACCTCTCCCCCTTTGAAAATCCTCGGTAAATCGATTCCGAAATTTTTTCAAACTTTTCAATTTCGTACTGCTGCCGGTTAAAGGACTTTACCGCCCGTACTCCGCGCACATTTTCCTGCACAACATTGTTGAGCTTATCGTAGGTCTTAAAAACCCCTCTAAAGATGGGATGCACTTTGCTGATAATCAAAAAGATGCCGAGTCCCAGAAGCGGAATCATGCAGAGGAATATCATGGAAATTTTAGGACTGATTCTAAACGATGCGATCATCGCAAAAATCATCATACCGGGAGCGCGCACAGCGAGCTTTACAAGCATCTGATAAGAATTGAGAACATTCGTTACATCGGTTGTAAGCCGTGTTATAATAGAAGAAGTTGAAAATTTGTCGATATTGGAAAAAGAAAATGTTTGAACATTAGAGTACATATCTTGCCTAAGGTTTGCAGCAAATCCTGCCGAAGCCTTTGCCGCTGTAATCGACGAAAATACACCTGTCAGCAATTGAATAATTGCAAAGATTAACAGCGCAGCTCCGTACTTGAACACGGTTCCCATTGCACCGAGCTCAATTCCAAAATCGATTAAATACGCCATACAGGAAGGGATAATAATTTCAAATACAACCTCCGTGATTGTCAGCAGCACTGCGAGCACGGACATCCGTTTATATTCCCGAAGGCTTTTTGATAAGGTTTTCAGCATAAATATTATCCTTTAATAAAACCATATTATACTACTATTTATTCCGAAAAGCAATCGGTTTTTCTAAAGCCGCCGAAGATAAAGATTTTGTATCGATAGATTGACATCTTCATATAAAAAGCCTATACTCACTCTTGCATCCCGAATTGCGTTAGACGCACGCAAAAGGAGAGGAGTTATGGTAATTCATATGAATATGTACCAGTCGCTCGGCTTTGCAATCGCTTGGTTGCTTGTCGGACGATTCATTAAGGCGAAGTTTGAGTTTTTTCAAAAGTATTGTATACCTGCCCCGATAGTGGGCGGCTTTTTGTTTGCGCTGATTTCGTTAGCACTTCACGTAACAAGGGTACTCGACTTCGAATTTGACACAACCCTGCAAACCTATTGGATGGTGATGTTTTTTACCTCTGTGGGTTATAATGCAGGGTTTTCGATTTTAAGAGACGGCGGGAAAAAAGTTTTTATCTTTTTGGCTGTAGCTATCGTTTTTGCTGTTTTGCAAAACGTTGTAGCTCAAGGAGCCGCAAGGCTTATAAACTTTAGTCCGATGCTCGCCGTCATGCTGGGTTCAACATCCTTTACAGGGGGGTTCGGTACAGCGGCCTCCTTTGCACCGATTGTTGATCCGGAAAACACTCTGGGAGCCTTATCCCTCGCAGTAGCCGTTCCCACCTTCGGCTCTTTGATAAGCTCCATCTTAGGCGGTCCTGTCGGAAACCGTCTGATAAAAAAATACGGCTTACAGCCTTCAAATGCCGATGAAAGCGTAAGAATTGATGAATCGGGAAACATAATAAAAACAAAAAAAGTTGTTAAGAAAGTAGAAGCGGTTCATCCGAGCTTTATAAAGCGGCTCTTCTTTAATCCTACAAAGGGCAGGGAAGAGGGTCAAGAAGTCGTAACGGTTCAGGAAGAAGTTATTCATGAAGCCTCGGCAAAAGGTGAAGTAGATAACTCGACAACCAGTTCTGAAAAGCATCTTAGCAGTGAAAAGCTTTTAATGTCATTTATGCTTTTAGTTCTGGCCTCAGGTTTTGGTCTTTTTGTTACCAATCATCTTAATTCGTTGTCGCCCAAATTTAAATTCCCCATTTATATAGGGGCGATGATTTGTGCCGCCATTATAAGAAACATTGCAGATACCTCAAAAAAATTCAAGGTAAGTATGGATGAAATTGATGCACTCGGAAATATTTCTTTGAATATGTTTTTGGCTTTAGCTCTTGTTTCGCTAAAACTTTGGCAGCTGGTAAGTTTGGCTATCCCTCTGATGATTATTTTAAGCGCTCAAATCGTTCTTTTGTATTTGTATACACGCTTTGTTACCTTTAAGGTTATGGGCGGAGATTACGATGCTGCGGTCATCACAGCGGGACACATAGGTTTCGGTTTTGCCGCAACCCCTAACGCCATGGCTAATATGGGCTCTATATGCGAAAAATACGGCTATTCAAAGATAGCCTTCTTTGTCGTTCCTATAGTCGGCTCCTTATTTATTGATTTTTTCAATATAATGATAATTGGTATTACCATAGGCTTGGTCGACTAAAATTAGGCCGGCAGTTCGGTCTTTTGTTATAGAGGGTATCTAACAACCTTATAAACAAAAGACCGGCCCCAAGCCCTTTATTGTCGGCTTACTGATGTGCCTCAAGCCACTTTTTCCACTGGGCTTCGCCCTTGTCCAGGGTGGTAAGGCCATCAATATAGATGTTTTCAGGTTTGCTTAACGCATAATTGAACATATATGTTCTGTTTTTTTCAGCTTCTTCATATATATTGCCTTTGTATCTAACGCCGAATGGATAGAGGACAGCTTCCGGTAAGTTTGATTCGGCAATATAGAGACAGATAATATTATTATCTTCGTCATAGGCTGCGCCCCAACACGTTACGGCATGTTGGTATGGCCTGTTACCTTTAGAACCCTGCCAAAAAATTCCTATTGCCCGTTTGTTATCAAGGGCTTTATTCATAAGCTGTTCAAATTCTTTTTTTGTTTCACATCGCTCAATATTAATAGGGCTTGTATCATGCGTGAAAACATCATTGAATAGCCCGGGATAGATTGAACCTAGATTTTTTTGACCGTCTCTTTTATACAGGTACCACGTCAGCCCGTCTTCTATGTAACCACCTCGGGCATTGTTATGGGAATATGCTCTAAAGATATTGGCTATATTGCTTTTTTTGCCTTCATCTTCATCCTGCAAGCCTCGGATATAATCATGCTTATATAAAGGCCGTTTCCACTCTTCAATGGCAGCTTTTTGCTTATACTGCTCAATATAGTCTTTATTTTGTTCAAACCACCAGTGCAGCATATTGGAAGCGGTTTTTGCCCAGCATTGGCTAATATCTTTCCCTTGTATTTGTTCATTTCTTATACCGTTTATCACGAAATAATTACTTGGAAATTGCCCTTGTACATACAACTTGTCTAATTTCCGTACATTGTAAAATTTTGTGTTGGCAGTTTCTTTCCATTTGAACACGAACGAATCCGTAAAATATTCCTCTGTCTCAATACCGTTGTTTTTTATTTTCATCCTTACTTTTTGATCTTCAGTAGGAGCTCCTATTCCGTCGACCCATTTGTAATGCACAACGGGATTCTCATTCTTTTTTTGAATAATGTTTACGGTCAAATCTGTTTTGCCATCTGCATTTTTTACATAGGAGTTTGTCTTTTTATCCCAAAACTTTATATATGCACGCCTGTCCCATACGGTTTTATTTTTGAGGCAGGTAAATGAAATTACGTCCTTATTCGGATTCTCGCGTGAACTGATTGCCGGCGATCCCGAAACCCATGGCAAGGTACTTGATGTAAAGCGCGGTTCATAATCCAATTTGCCTCCTATCGTTTGCACTTCAAATGTGTATGTACCGGCAGCACTTTCGGGCATAACGGCTGTTTTCCCTTCATATCTAATTTCCGGCTTCTTTTTAATTTCAATTGTAACCGTTTTGGCTACCGAGGGAGTGGAGGCTGAACGAATAGTAATAGCTGCATTGCCTTCTTTTGTTGCCTTCATCGTACCTAATTCCGTATTGGTAACGGATATCACATCTGATGTCATCGTGGTGTATTCGAGCTTTCTATTCGTCGCTTCGTCTGGTTTTGCCTTTGCTTTGAATATATAGACATCGCCGATGAACAAAAAGGCTGGCGGTTCTTCTTCAAATTCGATATTTGTAACGGGAATCGGTTCCGGTGTTACGATAACGTCTATCGTTTTTTTTACGCCGTTTGACGCCTCGATTGTGATGATCGTGCGCCCTTCTTTTTTTGCCGTAATCAAACCGGTGTTGTCGATGGAAGCGATGTCTCCATGTTTTGAAGAATATATTAGTGCTTTATTTGTCGCCTTTTCAGGTATGATTTTCACGGTTATGGTCTGTGCCGTGTTTTTTTCAAGAGAAAATTCGCTTTTATTCGGTGAAAGAATAATGTTTTTAACGGGGATTTCACCGGATTTCTCTTTTTCGGTTTTTGTTAAAAGATTGTTTTTACAAGATAGCAGCAAAAAAAACGCTGCAACAGCCGCAAATCCTATTAATTTGTGTTTTTTTATCATAAAATAATCTCCAATAAACCTAAAAAATACATTATTTTGCATATATAGTCAAGGGATCAGTGGGAATATTTTTTGCCCCCCCTCATCTGGTACTTCCTAAAATTTTTTGTTATAATGATGATATGCAAATAAGCTTAGAAAATATAAAGAATGAAAAAGTAACCGTTATGGGACTTGGTCTAAATGGGGGCGGGCTTGCAACTGCTCAATTTTTTGCCCGATATGGAGCCGAGGTTACGGTAACGGATTTAAAAACTTCGGAAGAGCTAAGGCCGTCAATCGAAAAACTTTCTGCTTTTAAGAATATTCGATTTGTGTTGGGTGAACATAGAATAGAGGATTTTAAAGAAGCCGATCTTGTCATCAAAAATCCCGGCGTAAAACTTGAAGGAAATGTTTTTTTAGAAGCCGCAAAACAAATAGAGTCGGATGTTTCGGTTTTTCTTTCTCTTTCAAAGGCTCCGATTTTGGCGGTAACGGGAAGCAAGGGCAAGTCCTCTACGGTAAGCGCTCTTTATTACGGGCTTAAAAAGTTAGGATACAATGCTTTTTTGGGCGGGAATATTACGGTAAGCCCTTTAAGTTTTTTTGAAGAAACCTCTTGCGATACGCCTGTGGTTCTGGAGCTTTCCAGCTGGCAGCTTGCCGATTTGAAAAATAAAAAACTGCTTAAGCCTAAGATTGCGATTATTACGCCCATAATGCCCGACCACTTAAACTGGTACGGCACAATGGAAAAATATGTTGCCGATAAAAAAATAATCTATGAAAATATGGATGAAGCGGATTATCTAATCTGTAATTTTGATGACGGCTGGGGGAAAATTTTTGCAGAAGAAACAAGAGCAAATGTTTTTTGGTACAGTGAAAAAAAGCCGGCTAAAAAATATCGAGGTGTTTTTTTTAATAAGAACCAAGAAGGCCTTTGCAATTTAAGTGATGGAGAAAGGCTTTTACTTTCAAAGGATGCAAAAGTTCCCGGGCTTAAACTTAAACAAAATGTCTTGAATGCAGGTCTTGCTCTTCTGCTTTATCAAAAAATTCATAAGCCTGAAAATTTAAAAGGCAACGACATCTTAAAAGATAATAACATCAAAGAGCAATCGGAATTTATCCGTAAATTTATGGACGAGTATTCGGGGATTGAACATCGATTGGAATTCTTTTATGAAAAAAACGGAATAAAATTTTATAATGATACGGCCGCTACAATTCCCGAAGCATCTGCCGCCGCCTTAGAAGCCTTTGATAAGCCTCCCGTCTTAATTTGCGGCGGAACAAATAAAAACTTAAATTTTATTCCGCTTGCCGAAAAAGCAAATCTTGCCAAAAGCCTATATCTTCTTGCAGGAACGGGAACAGACCTTTTAATTCCTCTTCTTAAAGAAAAGTCTATTGAATATAATGGCCCCTTTGACAGCTTGGATTCTCTTTTGCTTTCGTTAAAAGAAAATGCAGAAAAAGGCGATGTCGTAATTCTATCGCCGGGTGCAGCCTCTTTCGGCATGTTTAAAAATGAATTCGACCGCGGAAATAAATTTAAAGAAAAGGTAAAAGAAATATTTTGCTGATAGAATTTGATATTTTTATAGATTGCCCTATATATATAAATATGGTATAATGTAGAGCAGGAGGGATTATGCCTATACTTCAAGTACATGATTTACCAGATGAAATTTATTCACAAATATATCTCCTTGCACAAAAAGAGCATAGAACTATAGGGCAACAAACGATTTTAATGTTACAAGATAGTATTGATAAAAGGATAGGGAATAAAAGTAAAAGACAACTTGTTTTAAAAAAAATGGAAGACCTTAACATTGAAGCTGATCAACTTCCGAACCCTGTAGTACTGCTGCGTGAGGATAGAGAACGTTGATTTTAATTCTTGATGCCAGTGCCGCAATTGAAATTGCTTTAAACATGAAAAATGCAGAAGTTTTTAAAAATTCTTGTATGGACGCGGATATAATACTTGCTCCGGATATTTACCCTTCTGAAATAACAAATGTTTTTTGGAAGTATAGAGTTTTTTCTAATTTGGATTTAATAAAATGTGAAAAAGGAATTGAATATTGTATAGCTTTAATAGATGATTTTGTAGATACGAGATCTTTATGTAATGAGGTATACGCAGAAGCGGTAAAATACAAACACCCTGCTTATGATATTTTTTATCTCATTGCTGCAAGAAGAAATAATGCCAAACTACTGACTTGTGATAAGAAATTAAAAAAGATAGCTATAGAAATGGGTGTAAAACTAATAGCTTAAAAAAGGTTTTATTATGAAAATAAAAAGAAAATTGATTTTATGGATAACAGCTGTTGTGTTTGTTCTTTTTATTTTGCCTATGGGTATTGCTTACTTTATCTATTGTGATACTTTCGGTTTAAGATATACAACTTCTTCCTATATGAAGCGGCAGGTAGAAGAATTTGAAGGATTGAAATTAAAAAAATATTTTTTTACTTCAAATAAGGGACAAAAACTTACTGCGTATAAATACTATAAAGAAGACAGCGGTTATAAGAGGCTTATAATAATAGCTCACGGATTCGGGGGCGGCGGGCATAACTCCTATATGGATGTTGCAGATTATTTGGCAGGAAGCGGGTATTTGGTGTTTTCTTATGATGCTACAGGAAATGATGAAAGTGAAGGAAGCGGAGTCGGAGGCTTGCCTCAGGGGATTATCGACCTTGACTATGCAATCAGGTTTGTAAAAGAAAATGAAGAATTTAAAAATTTACCGATTATGCTTTTCGGACACAGTTGGGGCGGCTATTCTGTTGGAAGTGTTTTAAATTTACATAAGGACATAGCGGCGGTTGTGACAGTTTCGGGTTTTAACTCTTCGATCGGTATGATAAAAGATAATGGAGGAGACTTTATCGGGAAATGGATTAACTTTTTTATGCCATATTTTTCGTTGATAGAAAAAATAAAATTCGGGAAATATGCAAATTATTCTTGCATAAAGGGATTCGAAAATTCCGATACAAAAATAATGGTTATTCACAGTTCTGATGATGATACCGTTTCTTTTGAAAATAATTATAAACGGTTTTATAAAAAATTCGGAAACAATAGCCGATTCACTTTTATCGAGTATGATAATAGAGGACATAGTTATTTGTATTATACTGACGAAGCTAGAAGTTACGGTAAAAAACTCAGCGAAGATTTTACAAGTTTTAAAAAATCTTTACAAGTAGAAATTACACCTGAAATACGAGCCGAGTATTTTAAAAAACATCTGGACAAAAAACAATTTTTTGAAGTTGATAAAGGTCTAATGGAAAAAATAGTTTTGTTTTATGATGAGAGTTCTGCAGAAAAGGCCTTTACCAAAGATTATGATTGGAACAGATATAAAAAAAATAAACAAATTCTTGACGAGGTTTTTGAATTTATACGAAAAAAATCTTTAACAGAAAATGATATTAAGGAATTATTAAAAGAAGAAAAAATTAAACCTGTCAATTTAGGCTTTAATATTTCAAAAGCTTCGTTTTCAAAAAACGGAGCTGATACAGGATTTCGCATTGATTATTTTTTATATAAAAACGAAGGATATAAAATAAATATTAAGATTGACAATTTTGTAAAAGAAAGATTATCTGCTTTGTTTAAAAAAGATAAAAATATTGAAGCAGAATTTAATAATTTTTTTATTCGCAATCCTATAGATAATTCTTATTCTTATACGTTTGTTGATAATGATATTGAGAAAAAATATTTATATGATAAAAATACTTTAGTTGGAAAACCGAATAAATTGAACTTACCCAAAGATTATCAGAAATACTATGCTGCTCTCTTTTATTCTGAGAATGATATAGCTTATGGTTATAATATTGGAATTACAAATGAAATTCCTTATGGCCGTGAAGCTATGAATCATCTTTTGGAATTACAAGATGTAAAAATTTTTGAAAATATATTAATAGGTGAAAATCCTGCCGGACGTATGTATGCTGCAGAAGCATTACTTAATATGTCAAAAAATATAGCAACAATAAAGAAAATTAATAATGTATTTGAAATTTTAAAAAAGGATAATACAAGCTATCTATATTGTGCAGGATGTATTGTAGAGCCTAAAACATATGAGTTTATACAAGAAAATTAGATAAGTAGTAACATTATTTCCTTAACTCTCTATCAAACTATAATATTTTAAATGCTTATCACCGCTGCATTTTTATCTTCAATTTTTTCATGTGTAACGGCAATAATAATTTTATCGGTTATTTGCATAAGATTGTGCTCTATTTTTTTGTAAATTTCGCGTTCGACATTTTTAAAAGGTTCATCCAAGATGATAACGCTTTTTGATAAATCAAGGTTTCGGGCAAGGTTAAGCCTTCTGGTTTCACCGCCCGAAATACTTTTTTCATCTAAGCTGCCTTTTTCATGTAAAGTATTTGCAAGGGTAAATGCACAGACAAGGTCGAGCTCTTTTTGTTTTTCTTCAACGGAAGTAAAAAGGTTTTCTTCGATAGATCCATTGATAATAAAATTTTCTTGCGGAATATATGAAATTTCACCGATAAGTTCATCTTCAGTATAGGAATTGATATCTTTACCGTTAATAAAAATCGAATTATCAGGGGCAGGTAATTCTTTTGTAATAAGTTTTATTAGAGTAGACTTTCCTTTTCCGCTTTCAGCCTGCAAATAGTAAAACCCGTTTTTTAGTGATATGTTAAAATCGGTAAAGACAGGATTATCTCCATAAGAAAAATTAAGATTTTTTATCTCTATTGAAGTAAGGGGTTGTGTAGCTATTTTAGTTTCTGAAAGATGATTTTTAACTTCAAAATATTTTTTGTCTAAAATTAAAAGACCTGAACGGATCGAAATGACATTATAGAATAAATTTTCAAAGCTGCTTGAAATAAGTGCATTTAAACCCAGCACAGCAGCAAGCGAGCCGAGCGTTGTTTTTCCTTTCAAAATAAAATAGAATAAAAAGATAATCATCAAAACGGTTATAAGAATGCTGGGGAAATTCACGATATCCAAAAGCAGATCCCTGTTTGCGCTATATTTATATCGGTAGTTTTCATAATTTTCAAATTCTTTTTTTGTACGTTGCACAAAATATTTTTTTGCGCGGTTAATAAAAATCGTAAAATGTCCCGTTAAAATATCTTGAATATAATTATAATAACCCGACCTTTTTTCTATAAATGTATTTGAGAGTTCATCAAGTTTAGGATCAATTTTTTTAAACATTAAAAATGAAAAAGCCATTGAAACAAAACAAAAAATAATAAACGGCGGAAAAATAAAGTACATCGTTACAAGACCGAATATAATTGCATTTATATTATAGAGAGCATCCATTAGATTACAAATTGCTTCAGATGAAAAATAATCACAAGAGTTTATAAAAAGTTCATAGTATTTTGTTTTGTCCTGATAATGTTCAATTCTATTTTCAAAAGCCATATAATTTGCGATATTGTTTCTAAGTGCCAATCTGCAATCTTTTCGCAGTTTAGTTTCGGCTAAGTTTTCTATAAATAGTACCAGAGCTGCAAAAAAGCCGAATGCGGCAAATAGCAAAACATATTCAATCTTTCCATTTCCTTCAATAGTTTTATCAATAGTAATTTGTAAAATTTTTGATGAATAGGTATTTAAAAAGGCTGTTATTGCAACAAGTACAAAGGTTATACCAAATAGAAATTTATTTTTCTTTAACAGTTTTAACATTTAATTTTCCTCCCTCCAGATTAAATATATAATCAAATTTTGCAGTGTCAATTTCACGATGAGAAATTTCAATATATGTTAACTCTTTATCATCCAAAAATTTGTTTTGAATAAATTTATAATTTTCAAAGTCAAGACCTGCAAAAGTTTCATCCATAATTATATTTTTATATGAACCTGCAAAAACACGAGCTAAGGCGGTGCGTTCTTTTTCCCCTCCCGATATTTGCATTCCGTCAGTATCTAATGCGGTTATATCGTTATCGTAAAACTTTTCAAGTCGTGCAAATTCATAAGGTTCTTTTTGTTTTTTATCTCCAAAGAAAATATTATCCTCAATCGATGTTTTAAAAAGATGAAAGTTTTGATTAATAAAATAAAACGGCGGATATTCGTTATCTGAAATTAGTTTATCGTTAAAATATACTTTACCGGTATCGGGTTTTAGTAAATTCAATATAAGTTTTATCAAGGTAGACTTTCCACTGCCGCTTTTTCCCGTTAATAATATTTTATCGCCCTTGTTGATTTGTAAATTTATATTTTTTAAAACGGGGATGCTCTCTCTGTTTTTTGTATTATACGAAAAAGAAACATCGCTCAAATTAAGTGTTTGAAACTCCTCTGCCGATAAAATTTTATTTCTTTTACTTTTTATAATTCCGTCTATTTTTTCTTTACTTGTTTTCCCGTAACGGACTTCAATAAAAAGATTAAGCAGTTCTTCAAGTTTTTGAGAGAAAATGTTCATATATAAGATTGTAGAGCTCAACATACCGATTGTTATTTTGTTTTTTGTAAACAAAAAAATTGCAAATGCTAAACCGGCTACCGCTAAACACATTGAAGTTAAAATCATTATCCATTCAAAACCCGTTTTTTTAATTTCTATTTTGCAGCTTTGATTTTCGAATTTATTATTTGCGCTTACTTGACGGGTAAAAAGCAGATTCCTTTTTCCGTTTAGAATATAAAAAGGCAGCCCTCTTTGATTTTCGCTTGTTTTGGCGTTATATTCTTCTTGCAGAGTAATTTCTTGAGAAGAGATTTTGTCAATGTGAGGCTCAATGATTTTTGTAACTAATTTACCGATTATAAAAGACGAGAGCATAATAATCGGTAAACTAAAATGGAATGATACCAAAACAAAGACCGTCAACAAAATTCCTACAAAACTTGAAGCGATATTAATGCGTCCAAGTAAATATGAGGTTTGTATTTTAGGTATTTGATCTTTAAATGCGGTAAAATAATAATCCGTTTCATGTTCTAAAAAATCTTCAGGAGGAATGTCAAAAATAGCGTCTGAAAGATTTTGGCTATAAAGAAGGGCAAATTTCTTGCGTATAAAAAATACACCTCGTTGACATAGGTGATGAATGACTACAAAAAGGATTTCAAGCAGAGCATAGAATATAATGAGTTTAATTTTTTCCGGAGAAGGATCGTTTGTAAATTTATCGATAGCGAACCCAAAAAAATACAAAATACCTGTTGAGGCTGCCGTCTGGATGGTTTTAAGAATAAAAATTAATATGAAGTACATTTAATCTCCTCTTCAACCCTATCGATAATGCTGTCCCAAGAATGTTTTTTTATTTCTGCGGCGACAGGGGAATAAAAATCTTTTTGGGATTTAAGTCTTTCCATTTGAAGCATGATTTTTTCGGCAAGGGCTTCGACAAAGGCCGGCTTATCTTCTTCGTATGCCTTGTCCACATCGTAAATGCGAGGAAGTTTGACAAATTCGATAATGCCGCTTGTGTTGATTTTTTCGCCGAGGAGGTTTATAAGTCCTTCAATTTCTGTCGTAACTGTAAAAAGGCCGCAGGCTAAGGCTTCAACGGCGACAAGGCCTAATGCTTCATAGTATGAGGGCAAAATAAAAATATCGTTTTGCTTTAAGATTTTGCACATACATATTTGAGATGAAGCATTTACTATTTTTAAATTTTCGCTGAAGCCGGCATTTTTTAAAAGAATATTTTTTTGTTCTTCGGTTGTATTTCCTATGAGAGTCAATTCCGTATTAGGATATTTTTTTAAAATAAGCGGAAGGGTTTTTGAAAGTTCAAATACCCCCTTTGAATCGGATATCTTTCCTGCATAGCAAAGCCTGAATGTTCCGTCAAAGATATGTCTATCCTTATCGTTAAAAATATCCGGGTTAAAGCCTCCTCCTGCCAATTTAATTTTTTCAAGGTTTGCCGAAAAAATAGTTTGCACTTCGGCAATATCCTTAGGGCTTACGGTAAAATATAAATCGAGCTTGTCCAAGTTTTGTATGTATTGTGTTTTTATCCAAGGATTTTTTTTAATCTGCCTTATATCCGTACCGTGACTTATACCTATTATTTTTTTGCCGGAAAATATTTTTTTTACCAAAGAGGTTAAAATAAAAAGATGATGACTTATAATGACATCGGGATTGAATTCTTCTTTTGCACGGAGAAGAGTTTTTTCAAAAACCGAAATCCATTTTTGATACATCTCATCGTTCATTTCGGAATAGACGGTTGAGGTATAGGGCATTATGTCGCTCATGCCTGCAATCGGGAAAGGGATGTCTGCATTAAAAACAGTTTTTTCTTCCTGCTCATAATCGGATAAAAATTTGATGGGATATTCTTTTACGCTTCCCTGTAATTTATCGGGTAAAGATTCATTAAAAATTTTTTCGGCAAAGGGAAGCTGTGTGCCGTAAAGAACAGCGTTTTCATATCCTTTTTTTATCATTCCTTCGACGAGGGTGCTAAAATAAACCCCGCTTCCTGTTTTCATCGGTAATTGTGCAAGGCAGTGAAGTATCTTCAATTTAAACTCTCCCTATTGTATTTGATGTAAACTCTTTCATCTTTTTTGTAATTGCAGTCATTGTTTAAAACAATAGCTTTTAATTCTTTTTCTTTAGTTTTAAGAAATAGTTCTATTATTTCACCCTTAAAAATAATATTGTTAATTTGGGCTTCTTCAAAATCTTCCGTATCTTCTTCCGGTAAAGATTTAAATACTTTTATCTTTTCCGGTCTTATATATGAATTTTCTATTTTATTGTTTGCACCGATAAAGTCAAGAGCAAATTCGTTTGCAGGTTGATTATAAAGAGATTCGGCCGTTCCTTCCTGAATAATTTCTCCATTATTCATCAAAATAATTTTGTCGGCAATTTCAAATGCTTCACTTTGATCATGGGTAACAAAAATTGTAGTGATATTAAATTCTTTTTGAATTTGTTTTATTTCTTTACGCATATTGATTCTAAGTTTTGCATCCAAGTTGCTTAAAGGTTCGTCCAACAAAAGAAGTTTGGGCCTTATAATCAAACTGCGTGCAAGAGCAACTCTCTGCTGTTCTCCGCCTGAAAGTTCGCTTATATGTTTTTTTTCATAACCCGATAAGCCCATAGTTTTTATCATCTTCATTCCGGCTTCAACTCGTTCAGCCTTAGGCATCTTTTTAAATTTTAAACCGTAAATAATATTCGATAAAACATTCATGTGAGGAAAAAGTCCATAGGATTGAAAAACGGTAGAAACATTTCTATTTTCAGGCGAATCATTTGTAATTTCTTTGCTGTCAAGAATTATTTTCCCGCTGTCCGGTTTTAAAAATCCTCCTATCGATTTTAATACCGTGCTTTTTCCGCAGCCGGACGGTCCTAAAAGACAGAGGAGCTTTCCTTTTTCAAGGTTAAAGCTTATATTTTTTACCGCATTTTTTTCTTTATATGTTTTTGTTAGGTTTGTTAATTCCAAATACATAAAACCTCCGGCCTTTTAAAAATTATTTTTTCTTTAAAACTAAAAAGTAAATTAAATTTACAATTAAACAAATTATAATTATAAGCAAGGCAATTACGGAACCTATTTCATAATAACCGCTTTGAATTACATCGAACATAACAAGGGTTAAAACTTTTTGACTCGGGTATACTAAGAAAATAATTGAACCTATTGTAGTCATCGTCGTTGTAAATCCGTTGATAAAAGAAACGCCCAAAGCATTTTTACTTAAAGGAATAACTGCATCGGTGATTTCATTTATTCTTTTACCGCCTAAATCTCTGATTGAATTTAAAGTGTCGATATTGATTTCTTCCATTGCCGCATTCCCTATCTTTGTAGAAAATGGCAGCTGTTTAAATAGTATATTTAAAACAACTATTGCTGCCGTTCCTGTAAGCATTAATGGTTTTGAATTAAAGGCCAATAAATAACCGAGCCCGAAAAAAGTTCCCGGAATTATATAGGGAAGAGTCGCAGCAAAATCTACGGCCTGCATTATCTTTATTTTTCTTATTTGTTTATAATAAGCGATAAGCAAACCGATTATGCTGCCTCCGCCTGCAGCGATAAGACTGTAGACTATGCTCCTTATAACCGTGCTTGTAATATGGTCTCTTGTTTCTAAAATATTTGCAAAGGTGAAAATCATTTTTCCCTTTTTCATTTTTGTAAATGCAGACAATATAATAGAAGAATATTGAATGCTTATCCATAATAAAAAGAAAACGGCAATTATGCTTATAAGATAAAAAAGAATTCCCTGTCTTTTTATTTCAATCTCCGAGGAGGCCGTACCGTGTGAAGAGATGGAAATATTTTTAAAACTTTTTTGATAAAGAATAAAAATAATAATTGCAGGAATTAAAAGAAGCACATTTATTGCGGAAGCCTTACCTAAGTTGCCTTGAGCTATTACCGCAAAATAGCTTTCTGTTGCAAGCACATTAAAAGAGCCTCCTATGATTGCGGGAGTTCCGAAATCCGACAAACTTCGCAAAAAAGTTAAGAGCATAACCGATTTGATTGCAGGAAAAAGAAAAGGAAGAATTATATCGATAATCAGACGGTTCGTCTTTGCTCCGAGATTGCGGGCACTGTCCAATTGAGACCTATCCAAATTATTTAAAAAACCAATTAAAATTAAAGCCGCTAAAGAAAAATTACTTAAAGACTGCATCAGCACAATGCCGGTAATTCCGTACGGACTTTTTGAAATACCTAAAAGATAATAAGAAACAAGGCCCCTCCTTCCAAAGAGGTTTATATAACTGAGGGCTGTTACAAAGGGCGGGCTTATCATCGTTACAGCTAAAATTAAAAAAATCAGGCGTTTTATTTTGTTAGGCATCAGATAAGAAAACAAGGCCGTGGTTATCCCTGCGATTGCCGTTAAAACCGTCGTATAAAATCCTACCGATAAGGAATTTTTTAAAAGGTTAAGATGATTTTTAAACACATCTTCAAAAAGCTCAAAGCTAAGGCTTCCGTTTATAACAAGGCTTTCTTTAAATACATAAAAAAAAGGCATAGCTATAAATATAAAAATACTTAAAATTAAGCTTAGTA
Source organism: Treponema sp. B152 (assembly GCF_024181665.1). Taxonomy (NCBI): domain Bacteria; kingdom Pseudomonadati; phylum Spirochaetota; class Spirochaetia; order Treponematales; family Treponemataceae; genus Treponema; species Treponema sp. B152. Next base: position 2,307,445 of record NZ_CP058668.1, on the reverse strand, counting down.
TGAGGATATAGTCAATGAGGCCGTTATAATTTTTTTTAAGCTGTTGTTTCATTAAATTATCCTATAAGTCTATATTATTTTTAATAAATTTACTAGTATATGATATGGAATAAATTTTAGGTGATTGATACAGGAAACCCGTTTTACTTAGACTTGACAGATTCTAGGTTTTGGCTTAATATAAATATATGCTTGAGCAATTTTTAGATTGTTTTCAACTTTATTTTTCTCAAAACTCAAATTTGCTTACTAAAAAAGTAGAGGAAGATGTTAGCCTTGGGTTACCCCCCCCCATTTTCTCTATTAACTATAATATCTCTAACAAATAACTTTTTACATCATTGTTTTTCTCATAAAAATAATTCTATTTATAAAATTATATCTCAAGAAGGAAGGGTTAAGATGAAACAAAAAAGATCGGTTTCAATGGCTGTTGCATTAGTTTTGATAATTGGTGCAATGGTGGTGATGAGCGGATGTTCAGGTGTGAACAATAAGTTAGCAGGTATAGCTTATGCCGGAACCTATGGCGGTGAGGGTGAAAATCATTCCGGTGTTAGATATTGGGAATTCACAGTCAGTGCTTCAGGAAATTTTACAGGATGGTTTGAAATATTATCTAGCGCAAAATCGGAATGCAGCGGTAGTATAAAAGCTGATGGGAGTTTTACAGGTTCCGGCAAAACGAAATTGACTGAAACACCGTTTACCATTACAGGAAAGATAGCAAGTGATAATACGGTAACGGGTAAGGTGATGGTAAAGGGGCCAAATACAGTATCGTTTTCAGGGAATAAAAAATAATAGAAGATATTATGAATAAAAAAATATTAATATTTATTTTGATGCTGTTATTTGTATGGGGATTGGAAGCGGAAGAGTTAAAGTTTTACTCCTTTAAAGATAGAGGCTATAGCGGTTATGCAATTGCCAGTTATATGGCTTATATGCCACCGCTTGATGTAGTAGAAAAATTAGCTAAGCGTAATGAAGAATATTATAAAGAACAAAATGCCTTTATACGGTACAATAGGGGAAAGCTTTCCAAACAAGAAAGCTTTTTACTTTGGTCAGCTTTAAATGAATATGATTACGAAGAAGGCGAAATGTATGTAGTAGTTATAAAACAGGAGGATGAATACTTACATCTTTTTGTAATTATAATGGATGAGGTTAATTATGGATGCCATTTCTGGGGCGGAATTTATACAAAAAAACTATAATATTTGGAGGCCTTATATGAATTTAAAAAGAATTACATATGTGATGTTCTTAATTCTATTTAGCATTTCTCTTTTTGCCGAACAAAATTGGTGGGAAGAGGATGACTTTTCTTATACTCAAGATAAAACTAAGTATGAGCAAATATTTTCTACACGGAATGATAATAAAATTACGGAAGCTAAAATCATTGCGTTAATGAAAGAAAAAATGAATGGTTATCTTAAAAATTTATCGCATTGTGCGTATGAATGGATGATATATGATGAATCATATAAACAGCAAAACAAATGGGAGCTGCGGATAATGAAACTCTCTAAACCGAATTTTACAGGCTATGATATATGGTTTTATTTTTCTAACGGGGTGTTTTTATTAAGGTTTGCCGATGACAGATTTTTATCTACCGTATTTGAAATCGGTGCTAGTGCAAAACCGATAAATACGGATACGGAAGACAATATAGTAAATGCCTTATTAGACTGTCAATTGTCATCAAGGAAAATGTGGATAAAACACGGATTAAAACCGAAAGGATTTTTTCCGATGAAATTTGAATAGAAGGAGAAATATGATGCTTACAAAACTGCTTGTAAAATGTTATAAATATTTGATGGAAATTTTTGCATGGGCTTTTTTGATAATAGCGGGTATTATAGGAGGTACACGCGGTTATGACTATGCAAATAAAATCATCGGCAATGACGAGTTTTTATATAGTTTTTTAGGTGCCCTTAAATTTATTGTGATTGCCTTTTTAATAGAAGCTGCAATAATACCTTTTTTTGTGATAGTGTTTAAAATATATGACATATTATGCGAAAATTTACCCGCAAACGGGAAAACCGAATCTCTTACTCTGGTAGAAAGAATCAATAATACGGAGAGAAGCAATAATATAAAAATAAATAAAGATGAAACTCCAATGGTATCATGCTCTTCTTGCGGTGAAAATATAGAAGTTTCTGATAGAGTCTGTCCAAAATGCGGTAGTAAAAATGAGCTATTCGGGGTCCAATTATAGGAGGGGTAATTATGATTGTCAAAATTAATATACGAAAATTTTTATCTTTTGCAATATTTATTTTTCTCTATAGTATTGTAACGGCATCCTTATTTGCCGGTGAGAAAGTATATCTTGAGATAAAAATTAATGGAGAAGAAATCGGTAAATGGGTAGAGCTCGTATCTATTGATGAATATGACAGTAAAGGAAATTTACTGCATACTAAAGTATACGTAGATTACAGTCAGTATGAATTTATCTACGAGTATGATTCAAAAGGAAAGTTGATAAATACAATATATATTAAACCTAAACAGAATGGTGATTTGTATAAAAGTAAAATATGGTATCGCTACGATAAAAAAGGCAATAAAATTTATTCTAAAGATTCCGAAGGTAAAGAAGTTTGGTATGAGTATAACAGTAATAATAAAGAAATACATACCAAAGACTCTGACGGCAATGAAACGTGGTGCGAGTATGACAGCAAAGGAAGAATGATCTATCATAAGTTTTCCGGCGGATACGAGTACTGGTATCAGTATGACAGCAACGGTAATATAGTATATGAAAAAGATAAAAAAAATCATGAAATTTGGAATGAGTATGATAGTAACAATAATCTGATACATGAAAAACATTCCGATGGATATGAAATTTGGTTTGAATATAATATTGAATTGCGAAAAATTTCATATAGTAAAGACAGTGAGAATAATGAATCTTGGTATGAGTACGATAAATATGGGAATACACTTACTCATGTGAATAAAAGGGAAAAAGATTCTACCAATGTTTATGTTCATAAACTTGAATATCACAAGGATGGAAAGACTTTAAAAAAAGATACCTGCTATTGGTATGAAAGGAGATAAATTATGGGTAAAATAATTGGGTTAATTGCTTGCAGCAGTACTAAATTAGGAAAAGACAGCCCTGCCGAAAAATATTTGGCGAAAGATATATATAAGGGGCACACTTTTATTCTTTCAAAAGAAGAGGGATTAAAAAAGTACAAATGTGAAGAATGGTATATTCTATCAGGAAAATACGGACTATTAGATAAAGATGAATATATTTCATATTATAATCTTTATTTGGGAAAACAATCGGCAGAATATAAAAAGAAATGGGCGGAAGATGTGTTGAATAAATTAAAATCAAAGTATGAGTTAAAAAACGATATATTCTATATTTTTGGAGGTAAATCATACTATGAGTATTTAATACCTCATTTAAACTGTGTTGTTTTTAGTTATAAAAATAGTAATTGTATTGATTTGGATAAAAAAAACGAATATAGGAATGGAAAGCCTCATGATAGTAAAAGCGATAGAATTAAGAAATAAAGAAAATTTACAAAAGATAAAAAAAGTACCGGGATATTATAAATGGTGGGCAAAACGAACTGAATTAGATGTTATCTTAACAGAACTTAATGTCAAATTTGATGATGTAAAATCCTCAATTGAAACAAAGTCGGGAATGTTTTGCATATATGTCGGTATTGCCGTAAACGAACCTGTTGTAGACAGATTGAATTGGCATGTCAATGATAAACATACTGCTAACAGAGTAAAATATAGAATATTATCTACCCTTAGACAAAGTATAGCCAGTATAGTTGCTCATAATCAGTATGATAAAGAAGCTACGGATAATTTTATTGATAAATTGGAAGTGGAATATTTTTTTAATGATAATCCGATAAAATCTAGTGATGCAAACTCTGAATTGACAGGGATTGAAAAGCAGTTATTAAAAGAGCATTTTATAGTTTTAAATATCAAAGGAAATAATCATCCTTGCGCAAAAGAAATAAAAAAAGAATTAAAACGGCTTAGAAAAATAAGTAAAGATACGGCTATAGCTTGAAAAAAATTATAAAAAAATCTAAAATCAAGATAAATGCATCGAAGAAAGGTATTTTATAAAAAAACTAATCACCGATTTTTATATTAAACCGGTGATTAGCCTTTGTTTTAGTTTTTCGATCTTAACGAAGCAAATTTATCTAAGATTCTTTGTCTGTCTTTTCCAAAGCTGCTTAAATCTTCCTTTATAAGTTTATCTTTCGGCAAGCCTAATGAAAGCCCCTTAATGCCTGGCTTTACAATTTGAGCTGAATCTTTTCCGTCAAGCCTTGCGATAATTTCCTGAGCTTCTTTTGTAAGCATAAAGTCGATAAAAGCCTTTGCCGCATCGAGATTCGGACATGATTTAAAGATTGCAGTTCCTTCCGGTACCCACGGAATTCCGTCTTCGGGATATACTACAGTTAAGTTTTTATCGTCGGCAATTTTAAAAGCCTTTCCGTCGGCAGGAATAATGCCCACTGCAAATTCGCCTTGGGCTGTTTTTTCTTGCGGATCCTTTCCTCTCTTTCCCAAAAAAGGAATATTTGCGTTTAACTTTTCCCAATAAGCCCAGCCTTTTTCTTCGCCGAAAAGATCGAGTAAACCTTTTACTGCTCCATAGCTTGTACCCGAAATTGCAGGGTCACTCATAATAACTTCTCCCTTATATTTGGGATCGGCAAGCTCTGCCCATGTTTTGGGCATGGGAAGTTTTTTCTCGGCTAAGACATCCTTATTTCCGATAAAGCCTACAACGGTAATTCCTTTTGCAATCCAAGCTCCGTCAGGGTCCTTATATCGAGCCGGGATATCTTTTGAGTTGGGAGAAACATAGTTTTCCAAAAGTCCGTCGGTCTTTACTGCCATAAAGGCATCAAGTCCGCCTCCGAACCAAACATCGGCCATGGACTTTCCTTCTGCCCTTGTTCTTGCTAAAACTTCTCCGCTCGACATCGAAAGAAATTCAACTTTTACGTTTGTTTTTGCAGTAAATGCATCAAAGAGTTCCTTGTAAGCACTTGTTGCAACCACGTTCAATGTTTTTCCCGAAAGTTCCTTTGATTCTTTTTCGGAAGAACCGGCTGCAAACACAAGGGTACTTGCAAGCAATAAAAATAGTGCAGCAAAAATAATTTTTTTCATTTTGCCCTCCAAAATTATAATTAGATATTTCAAGATACTATGATATTGCAAAAGAGTCAATATAAATTTTAATAAATTAATAAAATTCCTAATATATCTATTGACTATTTAGTCTTTATATAGGATTATAGATTTTTTTCTGCTGAGCTTCAGCCAAGCTGTCAAAGCCCTTAGGCAAATTGTTCATAATCATACTCCAAAATGATTTAGATTGAGTAACTCTATATTTATTATAATATATTAATATTTATTAAAAAAAATTACAAGTGGTTGAGGTAAATATATAAAATTTTATTGTTATGTTTGAGCAGTTTCGTTTAAAAACTCATTACGGTAGTTTGAGATATTTTTATAATATAATCTCACTTTTTATTGCATTTTTAGAATATTTTTGCTTATAGTATTTTTCGGATAATATACCCGGTAAAATTACCGTTTGATAATAAGTTGTTTTTCTACTAAAGAAATCTTCCTTATCCGTGATTTTATTCTCTTTTATGTATAACATAAAACTGAACATTGAGGTAATTATTATGTGGTAAGCTATATTTGCCTTAATATTCGGATTAAGCTGCGCCTTTTGCTGCATTTCGGTAAGCTCATCAAGAATTGAGCGGTAAAGCTGCTTTGCATGCCCTCTAAAATAAAATTTGTACAGTACGTCTTCGGGAACATTCAACCATGAAGTACTGAAATCTATCTCTTCCTGCGTCAAAATTTCATGCAGATCAAGCAGTTTCGCCGGATAAAAAAAAGACGCATTCCGCCTTTTTTCCTCTTCAAAAATTTTTTTTTCTATCTCAGAGAAGAAAAATAGGTACATTTCCGCCTTATCATCAAAATATTTATAAAAACTCCCTATTGATATGTCCATCTCTTTTACTAAATCTCTTATCGAAATAGATTCATAATCTTTTTTTATAAACATATTATATATAGTTTTACGTAATTTTTCTTTCCGTTCATCGGATAATTTTAAAAAAGTGGATTTAGGCATTTTTTCTGGGATTCTCCAATAATTTGATATACGTTTGACATTAGCTAACATTGTATAATAATTTAGGAAAAAAAGCAATATTTTTATTTTTTTTGTTGACAGCCATTTAAAACCGTGTTATACTTTTCTTAAAGTGAACATGTTCACTATGCATTATAGGAATGTGATTGTTTTAAGATTTTTTTATGAGTAGGTGGCTTAATGAAAAAGTATATTTTGAAAAGGAGTTTTTCAGCTTTTATAACGATTATTGTCGTTTTTACCATTAATTTTATAATTATTAATATTGCCCCCGGCAATCCCATTAAGACTATGATGGGAAAAGAAACCGATAATATTGAACAAACTAAAGCTCTTGAAGAAAAATATGGCTTAAACAAGCCCCTATATGAGCAATATTTCCGATATTTAAAAAACATTTCAACAGGAGATTTAGGAATTTCAATTATATACAATAAACCCGTTTCAAAAATGATTTTAGAGAAAATAGGGCCTACAATCCTTCTTGTACTTACAGCTGCAGTTATATCGCTTCTTCTTGGTACAGCTATGGGAATAGTCGCTGCTCGGAAAGAAGGAGGTTTTATTGATGTAAGCTTATCTGGTATAAACTATGTTTTAAACGCTTTACCGTCTTTTTGGCTGGCATTAATGCTGATTATTTTATTTTCTACAAAATTGAAATGGCTGCCGACATTCGGAATGACCGATCCCAGAGCAGGATATACCGGAATTAAATATATAAAAGATGTAATTATCCACCTAATTTTACCTATAACAACTTTAGTCTTGATAGAGCTTCCGTTGTATTTTCGAATTGCGAAGTCTTCGGTTCTACAGGTAACAAATGAAGATTTTATTATGACATTAAGAGCTGCGGGTATGAATGAAAAAAAGATTTTTAGAAAATATATTTTTAAAAATGCGATTTTACCTACAATTACCGTTTTCGGCATATCGTTGGCATATTTAATTACAGGTGTAGCTCTTATCGAAATTGTTTTTGCATGGCCGGGAACGGGAAGGCTTGTATTAAATGCCATTAATCAAAGAGATTATCCCGTTTTAATGGGTATTTATCTCATTATGAGTATTGCAATTGCTGTTATGATGATGGTTGTAGATATTGTGTATGCAATAGTAGATCCCAGAATCAGATACTAAGGAGATGAATTATGAAAATCGAAAAAATACGGGAACTTTGTAAAGCTGCTTATTCTGACAAGCAAATGAGGCTGGGACTTATCTGTCTTTTAATATTGCTGATAATCATATCGTTTGCTCCTCAAATTGCAAATTTTAATCCCTATGAATACGGGAATGATATTCTATCCGGCTTAGGAAAAAACGGACATATTTTAGGAACCAACCATATGGGACAAGACGTTTTCAGTATGATTATTTACGGCACAGCGACATCATTAAAAGTTGCTATCATTTCAGCCTTAATATCGGGAATCCTAGGTGTAATAATCGGAGGGATAGCAGGATTTTTTGGAGGCAAGGTAGATCAAATAATATCCGAATGTATAAATATTTTTATGATGCTCCCCACCTTCTTTTTGATTCTATTGATTATAGCTCTTTTCGGGAGCAGCATTTATAATGTCATGGTAGTTATCGGAATAACAACATGGCCGAGTAATGCAAAACTAATGCGGGCTCAAGCCCTTTCAATACGGGAACGCACATATGTTAAGTCAGCAAAAGCTCTCGGAGAAAACAACAGACAAATTTTATTTAAATATATTATTCCTAACGGCATTTTTCCTGTGATTGCAAATACTACGGTAGGAATGTCCAATGCTATTTTAACGGAAGCGGGCCTTTCTTTTCTAGGATTGGGAGATCCGAATATTATCTCGTGGGGACAAATGATATATCAGGGAAAGCCATATATCACAACCGCATGGTGGATATCGACATTTGCAGGGATAGGGATCGTAGTAACGGTAACTACATTTTATCTTTTAGGTGACGGATTAAATCACATCCTAAACCCGAAAAACATATCAAGCGGAGGCAGGTAAACATGGAAACCGTTTTAAATGTAGAAAAAATAAACATCACATATAGAAACAAACATAAAAGCGTGTATGCGGTAAAAGATATTTCGTTTATGCTGAATCAAGGAGATTCGCTGGGAATTGTAGGTGAATCCGGTTCCGGAAAATCCACATTAGCTATGGGGCTTTTAAAGTTATTGCCCGCCCGCAGTACAGCTATTACAGGATGCGTCGAATTCGATAAAAAAAATTTATTGGAATTAACCGACCGGCAATATAACGAACTGCGATGGAAAGAAATCTCTGTTGTGTTTCAAAAATCAATGAATGCATTAAGTCCTGTACATAGAATCAGCGTACAAATAGAAGACATTTACCGCGTACATTATCCAGACACTCCGTCCCAGAAAATTAAAGAGAGGGCATTATATTTATTTTCACTGGTTAATCTTTCCAGCCGTGTTTATAATTTATATCCTCATGAGCTAAGCGGCGGAATGCTGCAGCGCATATCGATTGCAATCAGTCTATTGTTTTCGCCTAAGCTCTTAATTTTAGATGAAGCTACGACGGCTCTGGACACGGTTACACAGGGACAAATATTGGATGAAATAGTTAAGCTCGAAGCCGAAATGAATATGACTCGTATTATGATTACTCATGATATAAGTGTTGTTTCGCAATCATGTAATAAAGTAGGAATTATGTATGCAGGAGAATTAATGGAAATAGGAGCTACGGAAACCGTTTTAAAATATCCGAAACATCCTTATACCAAAGCGCTTATAGAATCCTTTCCCTCCTTGTACGGAGAAAAAAAACCGCTTAAATCCATAGAAGGGTTTATTCCCGATTTATCGCAGCAATACAAAGGATGCATTTTTGCTCCGCGTTGTAAGAATGCAATGGATATATGCAAATCCCATAAACCTCAGAAAACCGAATTTAAAGACGGGGATGTGTATTGTCATCTTTATGAGGAGGCGGCAAAATGAAAGAATTTATCAGTATTCAAAATATAAAAAAATTTTATCCGGTAAAAAAAGGAAAATCATTATTTACAAAAAGCCGTTCATTTGTTAAAGCTCTTGATAATATCAACTTGGAATTAAAACAAGGAGAAATTCTGGGTTTAATCGGCGAAAGCGGCTGCGGAAAATCTACATTAGGAAGAATATTAAGCCGCTTGGAAGAGCCGACGGACGGTGATGTATATATAGACGGACTTTCAACAAAGCAGATAATGAAAAACGACTCTAAAGGTTTTAGAAGATTAGTGCAAATTATATTTCAAAACCCGTATGATTCCTTTACACCGAAAAATACCATAGAAGAAATATTGTTGCGTCCGTTAAAAATACACAATATTGCAGAAAATGATGCTGAAAGAAAAAAGATTCTCATAACGGAATTGGAAAACGGAGGCTTACATCCTGCTGCCGATTTTTTAAAACGATATCCGCATCAATTATCTGGCGGCCAATTACAAAGAATTTCGATTATACGCGCAATGCTATTAAAACCGCAATTTATAATTGCCGATGAACCCGTTTCAATGCTGGATGTATCGGTTAGGGCAGATATTATAAATATGCTTCTTAATTTAAAAAAGCAATATAATGCAACTATTGTCTTTATCAGCCATGATATAAGTTTAACTCGGTATATTTCGGATAAAATTGCTGTTATGTACTTAGGGCGAATTGTAGAATATGGAGATGCTGATGATATAATCAAAAATCCCAAACATCCGTATACAAAAGTTTTAATATCAAACTGCGGTTCATCCGACCCTACGGAAAAAACCGAAAAAATTTTTATACAAGGAGAGCCGCCAACTCCGATTGATCCGAAAGATATGTGTTATTTTGCACCGAGGTGTTTTATGGCGACGGATGAATGTTTCGGTTCTTATCCGGATACTAAAAAATTGTATGAAGGGCACATTGCTGCTTGTCATAAATTATAAACAATAGGAGAGAAGAAAATGAAAAAAAGAATTGCAATGCTGCTTATGGCAGCGGTCTTGACGGTTACTGTATTGGTAATTTCATGCAGTAAGGATGAGGCAGAAATGGGAACCGGTGGAAAAACAACGGAAAAAACTACCCTCATTGTAGGAGCCGGCGGCGATCCGATGAGTTGGAATCCGGACAGCTTGCCCGATGACAACGGGTATCCGATTTTCCAAAATATATTCAATCGGTTGGTCAAATTGGACGCATCAAAAAATATTATACCCGATTTGGCCGAATCGTGGGATATTTCACCCGACGGAAAAGAGATAACGTTTTATCTTCATACGGCTGAATGGCATGACGGAAAACCTGTAACGGCCGATGATGTAAAATACACATTTGATTATATTGCAAAGAAAAATACATACTTGTTATATTCACGGCTTCAAATTATTGACGAAATAGTTGTAAAAGACAGTAAGACAGTTGTGTTTAAATTAAAAGTTCCTGATGTATCGCTTGTGGCAAATCTCGGTTGGTATGCGTCATTTGTTCTTCCGAAGCATATTTTTGATAACGGACAGGAATGGGAAGATAATATTGCAGCCAAAGAAAAGCCGATAGGTTCGGGGCCCTTTAAACTCTTAAAATTTAAACAAGGGGAATCGGTTACACTTGAAGCAAATAAAAACTATTTTATGGGAGCCCCGAAAATAGACAATGTAATTTTTACAATAATTCCCGATAGTGCTACAGCAGTACAAGCTCTTGTAAACGGCGAAATAGATGTATTGGAAAATATACCGGCAGCAAATAATAGAGAACTTTTAGCAAATCCTCAGCTTAGACTGGTATTCAATGAATATCCGTCGCCGATGAGAATTATCTTTAATATGAGGAATGAAAAAGTTAAGGATGTAAATTTAAGAAGGGCGATTGCAAGTGCAATAAATAAAAAAGAAATTTCCGATAAAATTTTCGACGGAGTACAAAAGCCTGAATATGCTATGTATCCTCAATTTATAAAATGGGTAAGCAATACGGAAAATGTATCTCCTCAATTTAACATTGATGCCGCAAGAAAAATTTTACAGGATGCCGGATACAAGGCTGATAAAGACGGATTTTTTGTACGCGGTTTGCAAATAGAAGTTTTTGAGGGAGGCGGATATCCCGATGCTGCAAAATTAATGCAGGCAACACTTGCAAAAGCCGGTATTGAATTAAAGGTAAACGTATCTGAATATAATGCATGGTCGGATAAAGTAGGGGCAAATAGAGATTTTATACTGGAACTACAAGGCGGCTTTATGGGGCCTGATCCGGCAGCTCTTTATTCCAGATATGGTACTGATGAATCAAATAATTGGAGCGGGTATTCCAATATAAAGTTTGATGAGCTATGTAAAAAAGGTTTGACTGTAGGTAATAAAGAAGAACGAGCTGCAATTTATAAAGAAGCCCAAAAAATTTTAGCCGAAGATTTACCTTTTATTCCTATAGTAGGGTTTGCATCCTACGATGCAAATTCAGTAAATTTTAAAAATTTACCTATAGACGGAACAGGAAAATGGGGTTGGCAAGAATATACATTTACTGAAAAAGTGAAATAACAGGGAAGGGTAATCAAGTGAATAAAATATTTGAAGATGTTATCAACCGGGTACCCGATTATAAAGAGTTTATGACCGTCGATGAAATGAATTCGGCAAGTAAAGCCCTTGCAAAAAAATATCCTGATATAGTGGAAGAGTTCGAATTCGGGACGACTAGAGACGGTGATAAGATCATAGGTTTAAAAATAGGAAAAGGAAGGCAAAATGCTCTTGTTTTCGGCCTCCCTCATCCGAATGAACCTATCGGTACTATGATGTTGGATTATTTTACAAAAGAATTGGCTGAAAATAACAAATTGCGGGATGAACTGAATTACACGTGGTATATTGTAAAAGCTTGGGATTCCGACGGGACCAGACTGAACGAGGGCTGGTTTAAGGGGCCGTTTACGCTTTATAACTACGCAAGAAATTTTTTTAGGCCTGCAGGTCATCAACAAGTGGATTGGACATTCCCGATAGAGTACAAGGAATTGAAATTTACCGATTCCATTCCTGAAACTGTTGCAATGATGCATCTAATCGATAAAATTAAACCTCGATTCATTTATTCGCTTCATAACGCAGGATTTGGCGGGGTCTACTGGTATTTATCGCGCGATATTCCGAAAGTATATGCCGGCTTAAAAGAAGCGGCAAAAAAACAAAATGTACCGCTGAATTTGGGGGAACCTGAGGCTCCATACTGCAAGGCCTTTGCCCCTGCAATTTATAAAGAACTCGGTATTCGCGATAATTACGATTACTTGGAAAAATACGGTGTAAAAGATATTCCGAAAGCAATCGGTGTCGGGACATGCAGCGCAGACTATGCCGGGGAAAAGTATAAATCTTTTACAATGTTGACTGAACTTCCGTATTTTTATAGCGAAAAGATTATTGACCTATCGGACAGCGGAGAAAACCGAGGTGAGATAGTGAGAAAATCTTTAGAAGAAAACAGAAAAAGCGAAGCGTTCATTTTGGATTCTTTAAAAAAGACAAGGAAGTATATGGCAAAAAATAATCCGTTTTTACTTGCCTTGGATGCTTTTACAGGAAGAAAGGATGATTATGAAGCTGCCGTTAAGATGACTTACGAAGATGAAAATTATAGTAAAAAGAATGCTACGGTTGCAGAAAAATTTGACAATGAATGGATTAAAAAATTTTATAAGATGCTGTCTTTCGGCCTTTTAACAAGAGCCAATGAAACAGAGCTTTTTAAAATGAGAAAAGCAAAGGAGGAAAATAAAGAAAAAGAAAAAGCTTTATCTAATGAATTTAACGCAGCGGAAAAGAAACTCCAGGTATTAAGCGACGAATTGGAAGCCAATATTAAGTATAGTGTTGTCCCCATTAAAAAGCTGGTATCCATACAGTTGGAATGCGGTTTGCTCGTTGCCGAATATTTAAAAAACGTATAAGTAAAAATATCTGAAAGGGCCGTCTAAAAAATTGAGTTGCTATCGCTTTTAGACAGCCCTTTCACTGTCAAGTAGTTTTTTCTTCAATCGTTGTTTTTACCTTAAAACATTCCGTGCAGTTTAAAAAATCTTTGATATGGCTTGCGTAGTTTATTTTTTTATTCCATACCAGATAGATATTGCGGTATTGGTGGGGAACATCACCCAGCTCAAAGGCTATCAACTTTTTATTTTTTACCATGTCTTCAACTGCTATTCTCGATATAAAAGATGTACCCAGTCCTTCTGCAGTCAATTGCTTGATGACCTCAGTGTCGTTTATCGAGGCGCTTATATTTATCGAATCTAAATCTATCTTTTGCGATTTTAAAATCAGCTCCATATTTTGCTTAACTGCCGAGCCTGCTTCACGGATAATAAAGGGTTCTTCGGCAATACGCTTTAAGTTGGGATTTGATTTTTTCAGCTTTTGGTAATAGGAATTATTCGCACTTATAAATACGAATTCATCTTTATAAATTGGAAGAAACTCGCAGTTTTCATCTTCTATCTTCATTCCGACGATGCCTATATCGACGGTATTCAGTGAAACCTTTTTTATTGTTTCAAGGCTGTTTTTTTCTTCAACCTTTATATAAATGTCGGGATGCTTTTTTTTAAACTCTCTCACTATTGAAGGAAGAAGGTACCCTGCCGGAATGGTGGATGCTCCTATGGTTATAACCTTCCTTTCAGGATGGATAAATTTTTCTATTATTTTGTCCCTTTCGGCGAGAATGTTCTTTGCTTCGTTGTAAAGTTTATTTCCTGCCTCGGTTAATTTTAGTTCTCGGGTAGAACGCAAAAAGAGGGGAGTATCGAGCTCTTCTTCAAGCTGCTTTAAGGTAAGGCTGACTGTGGGCTGCGATATGTTCAACTCGCTTGCAGTAGTGGAAAAGCTTAAATTTTCTACAAGTTTGATAAATATCTCAAGTTGTTTAAATTCCATGAAGACTCCTTTTCGGTGTAAACTGAGCCGATTTTATTTTACGTTCATTACAAAAACGCCGCTCCATTTTGGCTTCGGCGGAGAAACTTGATAGTGGGTAACTCTTCTTAAAAAGACTTTAGAGGGTGCATCATTATACTTTTCTGCACATTCAGAAAAATACTTTTCGGCGTGCTTCCATTTTCTTTTTCTATAGTAAGAAAGTCCCGTTTCAAATAATTTTTTTATATCATAAAGTTTTTCGGTTGTAAGTTTCTCGGTAGGCTGAAGGATTTCGTAAATACGTACAGCTTCCGTTTTTCCCTTAACTGCAATAAAATCGAGTTCTCTGCAAATAAAATCTTTGCTTAAATTTTTATAAACCTCTTCCGATATAATCGACTTTGAGCCGTATTCTTTGTTTGCACCTTCAAGACGGGCTGCAAGATTTACCGTGTCTCCTATGGATGTAAAATCTTTGCGTGTTTTTGAGCCGACGGGGCCGAATACTACGGGCCCCGAATTAATACCGATTCCTACTGAAACCAAGGCAGAGCCTTCTTTTAAAGCTGCCTTCTGTTCTCTCCTCATTGCCTTGCGTATTTCCATAGCGGCCTTACATGCATTGATTTCTTTTTTAGGTCCTGAGAAAAAGGCCATAATTTCATCGCCGACGTACTTATCTACATCTCCACCGTTTTCGAAGATTATCTTTGTTTCGATATCGAGATATCGGTTTAAAATATTGATGACCTCACGAGGCTGCATATTTTCACACATGCTTGTAAAACCTCTTATATCGGTAAACAAGAAACAGAGGTCTCTTGTGGCGCTTTTACTTGAAAGATTTTTTTCTGCATTTTGAATAGTATGAAAAGATACATAGGGTAAAATTCCGCGAATAAGTGAGATAATATTTTTTAACTCTATTGAAAGAGTTTTTATTTCGTCATGGGTTTTGATGTTTTCTTCAAAAATAAGCCGGTCGGCTTCAACTGCAGCATTGCTCGAAATCATTCCGCGTAAAATATTTGCAGTTTTTCGTATATTTCCACATAAGAAAATAATCGGATTTGCAATAAAGTCCGCCAAAAAAAGAACGATGATTATAGAAGCATAGAAAAATACAGCCGAAATTGAAAACACAAATACCTTTGCTTGAAAATAAGGGCGGTCTAGAATTTCTTTAAGATATGTAACAACGGAAAAGCCTACAAGTCTTTGGCCCTCCTTGCGGGTAAAGGTTACGGGATAGATATAAAGGCAGGTTCCATTATCCTCCCTGTAAATAGGAGTGCTGACTGTGGCTTCATTGTTGAAATGTTTTATATAAAGGGCTGCTTCCTCAGGACTTATGTTCTTTTCTTCATCAGAGATAAGACGTACCTGCCCTGCGGCTGTAGTATAAGAAAATACGTCAAAAAAAGGCAGTTCGGTAGATTCATCAATTTCTTCAAGAAAAACAGGCTGTTTATTGCTTGTGGTTATTATATCAACCCTTTGAAAGGGGAAGGGCGAAGATAGATTGGTTTTTCTTATTCCTTCGATGAAGGCGTTGATTTTAGCGTGAAGACCGTCCGAAAAGCTGTATATGGCTGCGACCTGCTCGGCTTGGCTTTTTCCTGTCGTGTTGACATTTTGGGTGAGAAGCATGTTATAGTTTCTCAAATCCGTGTAAATAAAGGTTGAAAGAATCACTAATATGGTAAAAATAATAACTATTGTAATTTTTATTTTTATATGCGACCTTTTTTTTCTGTTTTTAAAACGGGTTATGTATTGTTTTAATAGCTTATCTATAGAAAAAGCTTCTTCTTGTATGGGTTCGGGATTATTTTTTAGTGATTTTTCTTTTTGTTTTTTTAATTTGTCGGCTATTCGTTTGTTTAACAGTTCTTCCTTGCTTTCCTCTTCTTTTAGCAGGCGTTTATATTCAACATATGATTCGTTTTGCCTTTTTATGGAAATTATGCCGTGTGCTATCAAGAAAGCATGAAAGATAAGGGCTATAAAAAAAGCAAAATATGTAAGGGGACTCAGAGAATAGAACCATCTGGGAGTGTTTGCAAATAAATTCATGCCGGAAATCGAGGCTGAAAGATAAAGGCTTATAGGCACTAAAGCCGAAAAATAAACAATTTTTGAGGATATTCTTGTTTGAAAAATAGATACAAAGATGATTATAAATGCTATAGGCAATAAAAACAGCAATAAGCTGCTTACATAAAAAAAGTTTAAACCGCTTTGTATAAGGTTCGAAAATAATACCGTCATAGGGTAAAGATTTACCGCTTTCTGCGAGGTATTAAACAAGTCCATTTTAGTCATACTGAACGGCAAAACCATAAGTCCTGCAAGAATTATAAGAGAAGCTATTTTTACCGTATCGGGGTGAACATAAATTTTTTTTATCCGGTTAAGGAATTTATCTAGGTCCTTTATCATCATAGATAATAGTTTACACACTAAATGCTTTTTGTCAATACAATGCTTTAGGGGAGGGAAGACACTTTTTCGGATAAAAGTTTCTTCCCTCCCCTATAACCCCACCCATCTTCAAAAGAACCGCTTAGGGCTCTGCCCTAAGAACCCGCATTGTTACCAGAGTTTTAGTCAATTCTTTAATTGAGTTTAAAAGCAATAGAAATTTTACCATTTATTGCAAACTTTGCATACAATAATTATGAAAAGGGGGGAATTTTTCTTCCTTTAAAAAAAATTATTAACGAGGCTTAATTTATGGAAAAATTGTTTAAAATAACTTTACGCAACGACTATGCTTTTAAAAGAGTCTTCGGCACTGAGGAAAACAAGGACGTACTACAGGATTTACTGGAATGTATAGAAAACATAAAACAAGGTCAAGACTATTGTAAAATCTTTAGTCGAATGCTATTATAATAATGGTAATACGCTTTAATATATCAAAAGTTAAGAAGGGGTTTCCAAAGGGAGCTCCCTTTGGCAGACGGAAAAGATAGGAGGGGTTATAGGGGAGGAAAGAAAACCTGTTCTGTCGGGTTGTCTTTCCTCCCCTAATTGATTGGGAGGTGAGGGAGATGTTAGAACAAGAATCGCCGATGATGAAAAAGGCAAATGAGGCTATTACAATAATGGAAATGAGCCCTAGAGATAAATGGCTTTATGAGTCCCGCATGAAATATGAACACGATAGGGCATCATGCATAAGTGAAGGTTATCAACGAGGTATTGAAAAAGGTCTCCAGCAAGGTTTCTCCGACGGGGCCTATCAAAAAGCACTTGAAACGGCAAAGCTTATGATTTCTCATCAATATCCTATTTCTGAAATTTGCCTTATGACAGGTTTAACTCAAGAAGAAATCGAAAAGTTATAATTAATTAGGTGGATAAATAAATTATTCATTGTTTTTGTTGTTAATATGCCGAAAAAAGGCAAAGAAATTAGAAAAATTATAAAAAAAATGCGAATTTTGTGTAACTTTTTTGTATTTTTGCTTGACAAGTGATTTTGGCTGTGTTACAATAATGGCAAACAAATAACAAGGAGGAATTTTTTATGAAAAAAATTCTGGCGATTTTGATGATTTTGGTGCTCGTGGGCGGAGTTGCTTTTGCTCAACTTACACCTCAAGTTACAGCAAAGGCTTCTGTGAACTGGGGAATTGACTTTGGCGCAGGAAGGAATGCAAAGGCTCAACATGGTTTTAAGAATCTTTTGGATGCAAAGGTCGTAATCCCTCTTTACATGGGTACTTTAAACTCAAAGACCGAAGGTGACGTTCGCATGAACTTTGATCTTGGTGTAAACTTAGCTTACAGATTCTATGACCAGTTGTCAAATAGTGCATCACCCCATTTTGCTTGGGATTCGGATGCCGAGTTTAAACTCTGGAGAAAAACATTAAGCGATATGTCTGCATCTATTCATTTCTTCGGCGGTTACATGAATGTTTACGGACGACCTGACTTCTCTACAAACTATGCCCAGATTTGGTCACCTATCCGCGACAATGGTGTAGCATGGGGCCCTGAAACCTCAGGCGATATCACTGGTTTTGGTACAAAACTCGGTTATGCAAGCGATGACCTTGCAGGAACAGGGCTTAAATTTGATGCCGGCTTAAAATTCGGATCAAACGGTTCATGGGACGCTAAGGGAACAGCATCCCAAGATAAGTTTAAGGTTGTAACCTTAAAAGATGGCGACAAACTAATTGCCGGTGCTACATATCATAAACAAAATGGTTACAATGAAGAAGGTAAACCTGTGTATGCTCTCGCAAGTACTACTTTCACAGGTGCTGTTGACCCTGCCACAGGTCTTCCTACCGTAGGTGCTGGTGAAGGCGGAAAATATTTGGTAAAGACAGCGTCTGCTGCAACCGGTCCCGCAGCAAACAAATATGCTTTCGGGCTTGATTTAAGCTTAGGTTACGATAAGTGGGTTACGCTTGATTTCGGTATCAATGCAACTTTTGATAACGTTAAGGACTTTGGAAAGGCCGGTGTTCATGAAGATGTTGCAGCAGGATCAAATCCGGATAAGCCGTATTTAGGTATGGGATTCAAACTCGGATCAAAGCCTGTTGACGGTCTTGCTCTAACCTTAGCCATGGATGCTTTAACAAATGTAGGCACGGATTCAAAGGTAGCTTTTGATCTTCGCTTTGATGCTTCTTATAAGTGGGTAGCTCTTGGTGCCTATTTCGGTAATGATTTGTCTGCTTATGCCGGAAAAGACAAGAACAATAAGGCTATTGGTGATATGGCAGCAATGATTGCCTTTAAATCAGCAGCTTCAGGAGATACGAATTTTGTTGAAGGTTTGGCATTTGGCGTAGACTTCAGACTTAACCATCTCTTAAGCGCAATTCCCACCGGTGATAAATCTACATTACCTATGGGTATAAGTGCTTGGGTAAACTACAAGTATGCTCTTACAGATTCAATGTGGGTAAAGCCCTATGCTAACTTCTGGGGTGAAACCAACAGAAAATCTATAGATGCTAGCAAAACCGATAAGTTCTTCGGTGTTGCCTATAAGGTTGGTGCTACATTCTCTCCTGCAGAGAAAATTGAAATTGACACCTACTGGTCACAGGGTAAACTTTCCTGGAATAAATATGAAGGTACTGAAGGTATGATTAGCGCTCCTGCTTTTGATGCACACAATGGTACTTTTGTAATCGGTGTTAAAGTTATCTACTAATCTATACCTAGTATAGTTTAAAACCCGCCGCAAGGCGGGTTTTTTTGTGTCTAATAGACTCTGCTGCTATTCTCAAAACATTGAATAATCATGCATCTTATGCTATAATCGGTTTTAGGAGGCTTAAAATGGATTTTGATTTTTCGCGCAAGATACCGATAGGTATTCAAAGTTTTGAAGATTTACGCAGAAAAAACTTTTTATATGTAGATAAAACTCTATATGCTTTTAAGCTGGCCAACTTAGGGAAGGTATACTTTTTAAGCCGTCCCCGCCGCTTTGGAAAAAGTCTTTTTCTCTCGACTCTCAAGGCCTATTTTTTAGGGCAAAAAGAGCTTTTTAAGGGCTTGTACATCGAAAAGGCTGAAGAAAAGCGGGCCGAAATCGAAAAAAACGAAGCATGGGGTGAGTATCCTGTTTTCTACTTGGATTTTAATGTGGGTCGATATGACTTGGATGGTGCTCTTGCTGAAAGTTTAGACTACTTTTTAAAAAAAGAAGAAAAAATCTACAGGCTAAAAAACGAAGGCGATTCTTTCGGAAAACGTTTTCAGTCACTCATAGAAACCGCCTACAATAAAACCGGCAAGCAGGCGGTTATTCTTGTGGACGAATATGATAAGCCTTTTTTACAAACAATGGGTGTAAACGAGGCTCTAAATGAAGAATACCGCAATACTCTTAAAGCCTTTTATTCTGTAATAAAAACTTGCGACCAATATATCCGCTTTGCTTTTTTGACGGGAGTTACAAAGTTCAGTAAGGTAAGTATCTCTAGCGACTTAAATAATCTGCAAGATATAAGTATGCTCAATGACTATGCTGAAATATGCGGATTGACTCAAGCCGAGATAGAAAAAACCTTTAAGCCTGAAATAGAAAGACTGGCGAAGAACACCAAAAACAGCTATGATAAAATGCTTGAAGAATTAAAAAAGCGGTACGACGGCTATAAGTTCAGTGTTTTAGGAGAATCTGTCTATAACCCATTTAGCATATTAAATACTTTCAACTCCGGTGAATTAAAAAACTATTGGTTTGCAACAGGCACACCAACCTTTTTGGTAAATTATCTAAAAGATGCTCATTATAATATTCCAGACTTAGATGGAAAGGTAGAGCTTGATGAGTCCATGCTGAATGAATATAGAGCCGATGCAAAAGACCCCATACCTATACTTTTTCAATCGGGTTATTTAACGATAAAAGAATACATAGAAGAAGTTAATATGTATCGCTTAGGCTTTCCGAATGATGAGGTACGTTATAGCTTTTTAGAAAATCTTGTACCTGCCTATTCTTCGCTTAGACCCGATGAAACCGGAGTTTCAATATGGAAGTTTGTAGAGGATATCCGGGCCGGGAATGTGGATGATTTTATGGATAGGATGCAGGCTATAATAGCCGGTGTGCCTTACAATAATCTTCCAAAAGATAAACTTAAATTGAGGGAGCAAAACTACCAGACTGCCGTTTACCTAATCTTTAAACTTATGGGGCAATTTGTGCAAACGGAAATACACTGTTTAAAAGGCAGAGCCGATTGTATAGTGCACACTAAAGATTCCATATACATCTTTGAGTTTAAGTTGATGAGTGCAGGTACGGCAGAAGATGCAATAGTCCAAATAAAAGAAAATGGCTATGCCGCTCAATTTAAGACAAGCAGCAAAAAGATAATTCTGATAGGTTCGAGTTTTAATGAGGAGGAAAGGACTATCGGCGAATGGAAGACGGAAGAACTTTAAGCTATTAAAAATCTGTAAGAAGGAAAATTTATAGAAAAATCATAAAACAAAAAAGCTGCCCAAGCATTTGAACTTGGACAGCTTTTTAATTATCGGTTTAAAGTAAAAGACTTATTTTGTCTTTAAATATTCGTTAATTGCGGCTGCGGCTTTTCGGCCTTCACCCATTGCAAGAATTACGGTAGCAGCACCTAAAACAATGTCGCCGCCTGCCCAAACTCCCTCGATTGAGGTTTTTTGGTTTTCGTCAACAACGATATTTCCTTTTTTGGTAACTTCCAAGCCGTGACTTGTTTGAGCCATAAGGGGGTTTGAGTCGTTTCCGAGGGCAACAATTACGGCATCTACCTTTATTTGATGCTCGGTCCCGGGCTTTGCTACAGGCTTTCTTCTGCCGGATTCATCGGGTTCGCCCAATTCATAGTCTAAAACTTCTATTGCACAAACCTTTCCTTCTTTATCTCCGATTATTCTTGTGGGGTTTTGAAGGAAGCAGAACTCTACGCCTTCTTCCTCGGCGTGGGCAACTTCTTCGATTCGGGCCGGCATTTCTGCACGGGTTCGTCGGTAGATACAGTAAACCTTCTTACAGCCAAGGCGGTAGCCCATTCTTGCAGCATCCATAGCAACGTTTCCGCCTCCGATTACGGCCAAGGTTTCAGCCTCATAAAGAGGAGTATCGGAGTGTTCTGCATCATAGGCTTTCATAAGGTTGGCCCGTGTCAGGTATTCGTTTGCACTAAAAACACCGATTAGGTTTTCGCCTTCAATTCCCATAAATTTGGGAAGACCGGCACCGGTTCCGATAAAGGCGGCATCATATCCGTCTTCTTTTAAAAGCTGCTCAAGGGTTTCGGTTCTTCCTACCAAGAAGTTGGTTTTGAATTCAACGCCCATCTTTTCGAGGTTTTCGACTTCCTTTGCAACGATTTCTTTCGGCAAGCGGAATTCGGGGATTCCGTAAACCATAACGCCGCCTGTTTTGTGGAAGGCTTCAAAGACGGTTACCGAGTGGCCTTCCCTGCGGACATCTGCTGCAACGGTCAAACCGGCAGGGCCTGAACCGATGATAGCAACTTTTTTTCCGGTTTCGGGAGCAACGGGCGGAATGGTAATCTTATTATTGTTTCTTTCCCAGTCGGCGACAAAGCGTTCAAGACGGCCGATGGCTACAGCCTGTTCCGTGGATTTGAGCATCTTACCTACAGTACAAAAAGCTTGGCACTGCTTTTCTTGAGGACAAACGCGTCCGCAAATTGCAGGTAAGAGGTTTGTTGTTTTTATAATATCGACAGCCTTTTTATAATCGCCTTTTTGGATTTCGGCAATAAATTCGGGAATCGGTATACCTACGGGGCAGCCTTTAACGCAGGGCTTGTTTTTGCAGTTTAAGCATCTTTCCGCCTCAATGCGGGCCTGTTCATCGGTGTAGCCCATGGCAACCTCATTCATCAATGAGGCTCTTTTATGGGGATCGAGGGTCGGCATTTCCTGAATAGGAATCTGAGCCCTTTCTTTAGGGGTTAAGGTTTTGCCCTTTAAATCGGCCCAAAGCTGTTTGGCCCGATCTGAAAGCTCTTCATGGGTTACATGTTTATGACATTCTTTATTTATATTTTCCATATTTTTCCGCTCCTTAATTAAAAATACCGGACTTGCACTTATGCCTATCCTGATCTTCGCGTCCGCGGAAGGCCTTCATTCTCATCATCATATTATCGAAGTCAACCTTGTGGGCGTCGAATTCGGGGCCGTCAACACATACGAACTTGATTTGATTGTCTACGGTTACACGGCAGCCGCCGCACATTCCCGTACCGTCAATCATAATCGTGTTAAGTGAAACCGTTGTTTTTATTCCGAATGGACGGGTGGTTTCGGCACAGAATTTCATCATTATGGGCGGGCCTATTGCAAAAACTTCATCGGGAGGAGTTTGACTTTCACAGAGTTCTTTTAAAGGTACGGTTACAAGAGCTTTTCTTCCATAAGAACCGTCATCGGTTGTAATGATGAGCTCATCGGCGATAGCTTTCATTTCATCTTCAAAAACGATTAGATCCTTGTTTCTTGCTCCGATGATAACTATGAGCTTGTTACCTGCCTTTTTAAAGGCTTGAGCTATAGGATACATTGGGGCAACACCAATACCTCCGCAGACACAGGCAACGGTTCCACACTTTGTGATGTGGGAGGGGCGTCCAAGAGGGCCTAAAATTGCAGCGATAGAATCACCTACGTTTTTATTGCAAAGTTTGATGGTTGTGGCTCCTACGGCCTGAATAACGAGGGCGATCCAGCCTTCTTCGGCATTTGCATCGGCAATTGTGAGAGGAACTCTTTCACCGAAGTTGGTATCTATTTGAACGATTACAAACTGTCCCGGATGCCTGTTTTTTGCGATTTCCGGTGCTTCAACGCGCAAATAAAAAACCTCAGGCGAATATTGCCGTTTTTCAAGTATTTTGTGCATAATCATACTCCTTAAGGTTTATAATCTATAAAAAAATAATGATTTAAGATGTTAGACAAGTCTTCAAATCAATGATAACCTTAACAGGTTATTATATCAAAATTCAAAAAATCTTGCAACAGGCAGGAATTTGATTTGTCAATACACCATAGAAATGTCCCACGGAAATGAATTTCACTAAAAACTGCCGATAATAAAAACTGGACAAGCGGCTTTTTTTGTGATACAATTTTCACATTAAGAAGGAGGTTTTTATGAAAAAATCTAAGATATTGTGTTTACTTATGTTTTTTGTTGTTTTGGGAATACTGACGGCGGAAAAATCCTCTAAAAAAATGTATGTGAATATAAAAGAGACTTGGATAAAATCCGATTCAGGTTTTTTTGCTAAAGACCTTGTGAGGGTAAGGTACGGGGATCAGGTATATCTTTTAGAAGAAAAAGGAAAATGGATGAAGGTTTCTCCCGTTTCAAACCCGAACATTGTAGGCTGGCTTCCGAAGGCAAATCTTACAAAGAAAAAAATAGTCGGCTCTTTTGATAAAAAAACTTCTGCAGAAGCAAAGGAGTTGTCACTTGCAGGAAAGGGACTAACTGAAGGTTCTGGTTCAGAGTTTTCGTCCTCAGGTAAAAAAAATTATGCGGCAGTTGACAGCGTTGAAGGCATAAAGGTAAACCCGGCGGATTTGAGCTTTTTTATTAAAGAAGGCTTATTAAAGGACGGTGAATAATGAAGAAAAAATTCGGATTATTTGTAATTATAAGTTTAATACCGGTAGTTGTTCTATCTTGTGCCCTATTGGGAAGTTTAGATGATCCTCTTGCTTTTACAAAAAATGCTATTGATGCTGCAGCCCCTATTGTTGAAGCCTCGAAGCCTATTGAAAATGAGGAAGAGTATTATATAGGCAGGGAAGTGGCTGCCATTATTTTAAGCAATTATAAACTCTACAGGAACAAGCCATTGGAAAACTATCTTAACTTGATCTGTATGACCTTGGTTTTGAATTCCGACGTACCTGAATCCTATAACGGCTATCATGTTGCGATATTGGATACGGACGAAATAAATGCCTTTGCAACACCCGGCGGTCATGTGCTGGTTACCAAGGGGCTATTGTCTTGTGCGGATTCCGAAGATGCTCTTGCCGGTGTCATAGCCCATGAGCTTGGGCACATTCAACTAAAGCACGGTATAGGAGCCATTAAGGCTAATAGAATAACGGCTGCCGCTGTAGAAAGTTCGGCAACAATGGCTGTAGGCTCCGATAAAAAAACAGAGCTTAAATTTTTAGAAGATGCATCAAAAGAAATCGTAACAACCTTGGTAAATTCAGGTTATTCTAAAAGCCAAGAATATGATGCAGACCGTTTTGCCGTCAAGCTGATGGCAAAGGCGGGATATGATCCCAAGGCTATGACCGAGATGCTTAAAATTATGAATGAAAAACAGAAACATGACAGTAGAGGCTTCGGCAAAACTCACCCATCAGCCGTTTCCCGTATAAAATCCGTAGAAAAGGAATCGAAAAAGCTTGCAGGTGACTATAACCGTCCAGCGAGGCTTAACCGCTATCAAAAGAACAAACTGAAATAAGGAAAAAATTATGAAGAAAATACGAAGGCTGTTTTTTATTTCCATCCCGGTTTTTTTCATTGTGCTTTTTTTTATTTATTTGGGAGTTTTTAAGCAGGCGGAATATTTTTTTTATGATGACAGAATGAATAGGACGGCTTCTTATTTTTCTCCCTCCGATGAGATTGTTTTAGTTTTGGTAGATCAAAAAAGCTTAAACTATGCAGCTTCCGAAAGGGGGTGGACGTGGCCTTGGCCTCGTGAAGCCTATGCCGAGATAGTCGATTTTTTTTCAGGCGGCGGAGCAAAGTCGGTTGCCTTTGATATGCTTTTTACGGAGCCTTCTTCCTATGGGAATGCGGACGATAAAAAATTTGCTGATGCGTCAAAGGAAAGCGGCATAGTTATTCAAACCGTTTTTTTTGACAGGGTTCAAGGGAATACACAAAGCTGGCCTGACAGTGCGCCTAAGCCTGAACAGTTAAGTAAAAATGGATTAGGCCCTGCTAAGGAATTACCCGGTATTTTTCCTATAGAAGAAATTGCTTCGTCTGCCGGACTTATAGGGAATGTAAACAGCCTTTCCGATTCTGACGGAACTATCAGACGTGCCCGTCTTTTTTATTCGTGGAAAAATTATAAGATTCCTACTCTGGGAGTTGCTTCTTATTTTGTGGGTGGGAATGAAGATGAGGCCTTGCCTGAGGAGCTTAATCTCCGCTTTACAAAAAGTATTGATGATTATTTGCCTTACAGTGCAGGCGATATTTTAAAGGCACAAGCCGACATAAGGGCGGGTAGGGAAAGCGAACTCCGGCCTGAAGATTTTGAAGACATGTATGTTTTTTTCGGGCTCTATGCTCCCGGCCTTTTTGATATTTGTCAAACCCCCGTTTCCGCTTCATACCCGGGAGTCGGCATTCATATAACTCTTTTAGATAATATTCTTTCGGATAATAGGATTGTAGAAACAGGCTTTTTGATTAATGCTTTAATTATTTTAATTTGTATTATTCTTGCAGGCTTGCCTGAAATTTTTTCGGAAAAAATAAAATCCAGAACTGCTTCGATAATTGTAAATACTGTGAGCTTTTTGGTTTTTGTTGCCCTCTATCTTTTTATCGCATATTATCTATTCCGTTTAGGAATTGCGATACCCGCGGCTTCGGTGCTTGCCGGAATGGTCTTATCTTTTGTTGCCTCCCTCGCAGTCAGTTACATGGTTGAAGGAAAACAAAGACGTTATTTAAAAAATGCCTTTAAGCAGTATTTAAGCCCTGCCGTTATTGAACAGTTGATTGCCGACCCATCCCAATTAAAGCTCGGCGGGGAGCGTAAAGAAATATCGATTTTCTTTTCGGACTTGCAAGGTTTTACTTCAATCTCGGAGAGTTTAACCCCTGAGGCCCTTACCGAGCTTTTAAACGATTATCTTTCGGATATGAGTAAAATTATCTTGGATTCGGGCGGTACAATCGACAAGTATGAAGGTGATGCTATAATCGCTTTTTGGAATGCTCCTGCACGAGTGGAACATCATGCCCGTTCTGCCTTAGAAGCGGCTTGGGCTTGTCAAAAAAAACTTGAAGAAAGGCGTGCCGATTTTGAAAACCGGGCTCAAGGCAAGCCCTTTAAAATGAGAATAGGGCTGAATACAGGCTTTGCCATCGTCGGCAATATGGGCTCGGTAAGCCGCTTCGATTATACAATGTTGGGTGATTCGGTAAACTTGGCCGCCCGCCTGGAAGGCTTAAATAAGCAATTCGGTTCTTACACAATGTGCGCTGAGGCCGCAAAAAAACAAGCTGAAGAAAGCGGCACAGTTCTAAAATTTAGAGAGCTTGCCCGCGCCGCAGTTGTGGGAAAATCCGAACCCGTAGTTGTTTATGAAGTCATGGACAAAAAAACTTATAACGAAAAAAAAGCCTTGCTCGATTCCTTTAGTAGAGGTTTAAAAGAATTCTATGCCGGAAACTTTAAAGAAGCCTTAAATATTTTTGCTCAAACGGAAGAAGCCGATCCTCCTTCAAAGCACTATGCAGAAAAATGTAAAACCCTTATTTCCCAAAAACCTGAAGGCGAGTGGCTGGGCATTTGGAAGGCCGATACAAAATAAATTATTAAACCCTAAACATGGAGATTATAATGCAAAACAATAAATTAAAACTTATTTTTATCTTAATATTAGCGGCTTTTTTATTTTCGTGTAAAGCTTCTGATACAAAAAGCGGCAGAGAAATGCGAATAGAAAAATTTTCTAAAATGATAGAAAGTAATAAAATATCAGGAGTATCAGGGAAGGGAAAAGAAGATGAGTTTTTAAGCACTCCTTTTGTATTAAATGATTATGATTTGGTATACATTCAAGCATTGTATACAGGGACGAATATAGGAAAAGATAACAGGATTTATTATACCGATGTTGAGGTTATAAAATTCGAAAGAGAAAAAGAAATAGAATGCAGGCAAAAAAGAACGGCTAAAAACGGCAAGGATTTTTTTTATAGTATAAAATATGAGTGGGATAAAATAGCAAAAAAATTCATAAATACAAAATACGAACTTGAGCAAGAGTTAAACATAGGGGTAATTGATGAAAAAATAATAAAAGAACAAGTACACGGGATTGTAATAGAATCAAAAGAAGATCCCGATAAAGAAAGCTTAATACCTATGTTTGAATCATATATGACAAAACTTGATAAAAATGATAAATATCATTATACATATTATGTGTTGGACTATATAAGAGGAAATTTTACAAATTCGGGATATGATGAATATATAGTTTTTTTTACCGATGATTCTAGAAAAGAGATGGAAGAAGCCGGAGAGCATCATCCTAATTTTTATAGTAAGGATGGAAAACTATCTGATATAACATGGAAAAATAATATATGCGATATAGCTTGTTTTATTGTTGAAGGTAGTACATTTAAAAAAGTATATGATATTTATTTTAGAGGCAGTATTTTTTTACCTGCTTATGAAAAAAGTTCAAGCCTATATGGTTCGTTGAATCCGAGACAAATGCCTTATATAACTAATTTCGGTAAACAATTTTTTCAAGGGTGGGTAGCCGACCTTAATCAAAACGGAATAAATGAAATATATATATATTTTCCATGGAAGGGTACTGTACGTATTACTATGGCCGAATTTATCGATAAAGACTTTGAATTTAAGTGTATAGAAATTTTAGGAGATGAATTTAACAATGTAGATTGGCATAAAAAAACTTTTAACGGTAACTATTACAGTATAGAATTGAGAGACGACACCTATGGTATACTATGGTATAAAGAAATCTTTCAATGGAATGAAGATGATGATAACTATTGGCTTCAGTCATGTAATATATCTCCGAATAGGTCATATAAGATGTCATGGGATTGGACTAAAGATGATTGGGTAAATATAAAATATTAGGGGCAATTATTGTGAAACTAAAAATATCTTTAATAATCTTAGCCAGCACTCTTTTATTTTCGTGTACAAAAGAAATAAAAGAATCGGCAGAAGAGCGGAACTCTGTAGTTACAAATGACGTTACTGAAGAAGAACCTCCAATTGTATTAACCGACGAAAACACTCCTAAAACAGAGCTTATACAATTACTGGAAAGCAAAAAAAGACATGCCTGGAGTCTACATAAAATCCAGTTAGAAATAGATATGTACGATGTTCATGGAAATTCGTATGAAGAGTTTGAAAAAAGCGGTATTGACTATCTAAACAGACAAAAAAATACAGAGATAGTCAAAGTTGATTCGGATAATAAAAATATTTATTGTAAACAGACATTAAACCTTCCAAGTGGAAAAGAATTAATATATGATGCTGTTTATACTTTTTATCCATATCCGAAAAATTTTGCTTATACAAATTATGAACTAAGAGATAAACCAATAATAGCATACCGGCATGTACCGGAAGCAAAAAGAGTACATGGAAAAATAACGGAAGCTGCAAAAAACCCAAACAAAAATAAAAATATTAAAATATTTGAAAAATATATAAATAAATATACCAAGGAATACCGGCATAAAACGGGTGACAAACCGTATAAGGTGTTGGATTATGTAAAGGGTAATTTTAGTAATTCAGGAAAAGATGAATATATAGTTTTGTTTACGGCTCCTTTTACTAAATCTGAGTTGGAAGATGGGATATTTCTTTTGGAGTATAGCTATATAAAATATGTCGAGTGTTTTATCATGGAAAACGATAAAGTAATTAAAATGTATAAACTCCCGGGGCATTGGGGGCATGTTGTACCGAGAGATAAAACAAAAATAGATTTGGGCGAGCAATTTTCTTTTGGGTGGATTGCCGATTTTAATCAAAACGGAATAAACGAGATATTTGTTCACCGCAAAGAGGTATTCGGTTCAAGTTTTTTCTCAATAGAATTTATTGATAATAGATTTGTTGAAATACCTATCACTAATCGAGGAGATATTCTTAAATCGGTTGACTGGGAACAATCTAAAATAGTAGTTGAAACTAATCCATTTCGGTCACTGGTATTGGATTCTAAAGATACCAGACCTAAATATTTTGCAGAATATCAGTGGTGTGAAAAAGAGCATTGTTATGTTCTTTTATCAAATAAACAATATAAGTAAGGATGTTATAATGAAAAAAAACAAATTAAAACTTATTTTTATCTTAATATTAGCAGCTTTTTTATTTTCGTGTTCTAAAGAAATTAAAGAACAGAAGCCTGAGGAGACAAAAGTTGAATCATCTGCAAAAATTGAACCGAAAGAAAATGAATTTTTATCAAAGCCCGAATATAACACGCACGTGAAGAGTCCTGAACAAATTAAGGAATTAGAAGAAAAATACAAAAAAAGTAAAACATACGAAGAGAAACTTAAACAGCTTGAAAGAGAGCTTTATAGAAAAGAGGATGTTATTATAGCACAAATTCCTGTAGCTGCAACAGATGCTGATCTTGAACAGAAAAGGGCTATAACAGGCTTGTATGATCATAAAAAAAAGGTTTATAATTATACAAATTTTGAAGAAGTAATAAAAGAAGGAGATAGTTATCACTGCAAACAGAAGGTAAAAACTCAAAACGGCAGAATACTGGATTATAATTTACAAATTAAAAAACCGAAGTTCAGGAAGTATTATGCTGTTTCAGGAATTGAGCTTATGAGTTCTATAGATATAGGTAATATAGACAAAAAAATAATAGAACAACAATTACATGAGGAAATATACGATTTAAAAACTGATGAAAAAAAAGATGAAATGATAAAACTGTTTGAAGATTACGAAAACACACAATATCCTTTATTTAAAGAGGTTGTCCATACGGATTGGGACACGGGAGTCAAAACTAAGGGATATAAACAGTATGATATGAAAATCCTTGATTATGTAAAGGGGAACTTTACAAACTCAGGATATGATGAATATTTTGTTATGTTTTATGAAGATGACCCTGATCCGGAAATATATGATCAATTTATAGAAAGAGTGAGATGTTTTATAGTTTCTGAAGGTAAGATAATTAATGACTATTACATAACTTTTCCTCGCGGAGCTTTTTTTTGGGGTGATTACACACATCTCGATCTTAAAAAATTTGATAATTTTGGTTTTCAATTTTCACAAGGAAGGATTGCCGATTTTAATCAAAACGGAATAAATGAAATATATTTTTCTGTTTTATTTAATATAGAACCGGGCAATGTATTAGTTGTAGAATTTAATGGAAATGAATTTATAACTAATTATATATCTATTGATACCTATGATATAGCCTCTATTGATTGGAATACAAAAATGATAACAGTGAATGCTGTATTGAGTGCCGTTAAAGGCTTTAACGGATGGCAAGAGAAGATAGACACATTTGTTTGGAGTGAAGAGTTAAAAGAATATGTTCTTTTTAAAAGGGTATATGAATATAAAAGATACTAATGGAAAATTTATTTGCATATTATTATAATTTGAATTTACTAACCGGAGGACAAAATTGAAAACAAACAAATTAATCTTTATACTAATTTTCGGATTTTTTTTATTCTCATGCAATCGAGAAAATATAGCTGAGATAAAAGCTGAACTGCCTAAGCCTGAGAAAATACCTGAGCAAATTATCGAAGAAGAAAAACAAAGCAAAATTAAAATTCATCAAGAAAAAATTGATAAACTTATAGAAGAGATATATAATAAAAGCGAATCAATTTGGCCTTATAGCACTGATAATATATTTTCTAACATGAAAACAGTGGATAGATTTTTTGATAAAAATGAGATTATTAATATAACATTCGATGCGGAGAAAAAGGAAGGAGAGATATACTATAAGAAAAACGATAAAAAAAGACTTGAGTATAAAATAACTTATAAAGAAAGTCAAACAGATGATGCTTATTATGTTTCAAAAATTGAACTTATAAGTCAAGTTAATATCGGTAAGATAGATAAAGAAATAATAGAAAAACAAGTCAATGGAAAACTAACAAACCTTTATGGTTACAAAGGTATAGCCGATTATTTTGTAGAATATGAGGCTGAAAATCACCCCTTAGAAAATGATGATCTGTGGTCTACCATCTTATTTTGTGCAGAAGGTAACTTTACTGATTCCGGCAGCGACGAGTATTTGGTTCTATTCCATATTGAAGATGGAGACAGTACGACTTTTAGCACGTTTATAAGTGCAGTAAAAATATTTATAGTACCTAAGTATAAGATAGTTAAAGAATATATTTTACCTGTTAAAGACATTTATTTTTCTCCTGATTTTAAGGCAAAGAATTTCGGATTTGATATTGACTCACATCATCCCCGCTCTTGCTGCCGAGTTGCCGACTTTAACCAAAACGGAATAAATGAGATATATTTTTTCTGTGAGTATGGTTATTATGATGAGAATAATAAATATAAAGAGCATAATTGTTTATTATTTGTGGAATTTGATAAAGATGGTTTTAAAACTAATTATGTTTGCCCGGATAGTTATAATCTGAGTTCTGTAGATTGGGAACAAAAAAGAATTTATATGAAATCAAATAACTATAAAGATGCAGATAAATTTGATTCAGTATTTTCTTGGGATGAAGATTTACAGGAATACGTGCTCTTGAAAAAAACATATGAGCTATGGAGAATGCCTTAATGCAAAGTAACAAATTAAAACTTATTTTTATCTTAATGTTAGAGGTTCTTTTATTTTCGTGTTCTAAAGAGGTTAAAGAACCCGCGGAAGAAAAAAAGCCTGTAGAGGTAAAAGTAGAAACAGTTCAACAGAATGAAGTAAAAAGTGAATCATCTGCAAAAACAGAGTCTCCATCTAAAGAAAGTCAGGCAAAAGAAGAAGCCGATTTAAAAACTAAAAATTTGACAGAAAAATTAGCAGAAGAAAGTAAGACTTATCTTTTAAGAAATCTTAACGGCGGACCAAGCAGCGGATTTATGTCGAGGAGCACTCCATATCGTTCAAATGATGAACATTATTACAAGGAAGGAAGTTTGCTCTTTTATAATTTAAATATAAATGACACTTATGACGAAGTTGTATCAAAACTACGGAAGTTTGGCGTAGACGGATTCTATCCTGCCTCAATAATTATGCCCAAAAAATTGCAAGAACTTGGTTGTAAAGCATATATACCCGATGATTCATCTTATAAAAGAGACTTAAGTAATGATTTTTATATAATTTTCAAAGATAATAAAATAATAAGATTTATAAAATATCAAGCGGAACATACGGCGTTTGAGAAATTTTATAATGCCGGCACTTCTAATAAATTAACCATAGTTGATGATATGAAAACAGATTCAAGCGGCTATGATTATTATAAAAAGGAAATGGGATGTGTTATTTATCATAATCAGCATTACTCACCTACAGCTGTAACTACAGTAATTATGACAAGACTTGGGTATGAATCTTATTTTGAAAAAGCAGATAAAATTGCAGATGAGATTTTTGAATTCGGTGATTTATATTTTTATGGACTTAATATCAAAGATAATATTGAAATAGTCAAACAAAAAATGAATAAACTCAATGTAGATTATGAAGACGACTTCTTTTCTTATCATTCGACTTCTGTAAATCTTGATGATTTTATTTATGCACTTAAAACCAAAAAAAAATCTGATTGGGTTGCCTGTTGCGGAAACAAGATAGTTTTATTGGATGTACATACAGACGAAGAAGATTCATATATTTTAATGCAGTATTTTAAAAGAAAATATCCTCTCATCAGTGCCGACGATCCTTTTTATTATTGTTGCGGCACTATGATGGGCCCTTATATATTTATTTTAAGGCGGCTTGAAGGTTACGACAGTGATAGAAATGAAAAAGATTATTTATTTTCATTAAATCTTGTAAATGCAGGCATATTTAATTATGGAGGAAGTTTGAGATGAATATAACTAAAAGTAAAAAGAGGTTATCTGAAAAAGAATTTAAATCTAAAACACTTGACAACTTCTATATATAGATGTTAAAATCTTAAGGTATGGAGGTTATAGTGAAAAAAGACAAATTAAAACTTATTTTTATCTTAATATTAGCGGTTCTTTTATTCTCGTGTTCTAAAGAGGTTAAAGAACAGAAACCTGTTGAAGGAAAAGTTGAAACATCTGTGAAAACAGAGCTTCCGCCTCAAGAAACTCAGGCAAAAGAAGAAAAAGCGGAAACAAAAGAAGTTATAAACGAAACACCCGCTAAAAAAGCCGAAAAAGAGGGGCTTAGATATCTTTCCGATGAAAAGCACTATATGGCAAAGGGGAGTTTATTATTTTATAACTTAAATATAAACGATACCTATGAACAGGCATTAGCCAAATTAAAAGAGTTCGGAGTTAACGGTTTATATCCTACAGCAATGATGCCTAAAAGCTTACAAGAGATGGGCTGTAAGGCTTACATTCCTGATGATAAGACTTTAGAAGAAGATGCAAGTAATGATTTTTATATAATCTTTAAAGATGACAAAATAATAAGATTTATCAAGTTTTTTGCTTACGATATAGGATTTTATAAATTTTATCTTCCCGATTCAAAAAGAGTTGCCTTTGATGCTCTCGATTTAAAAAAGTCAAGCGGGAAAGGCTATACATATTATGAAACGCCGGATTATGATTCATACACAAAGGAAAATAATGTTATTTATCGAAGCGAGGTATACTATCCGACAGAGGCGACAACCATTATAATGACCAGAGACGGGTATAAAACTTATTTTGAAGAAGCCGATCGAAAATCCGATGATATATTGGAACTTGGAGATTTATATTTTTATGGACTCCACATAAAAGATGATATGGAAACGGTAAAAACAAAACTTGACAGCCATGGTATCATTTATAAAAAGGTATTTTTTGAACCAAAGTCATATCTGTTTGATGACGTTTTGGATGCCGAGTTCAAGTATAGACTAGACGGTGTTGAAAGTACGGATGAAAAGGTTACTGTCTGGGATTATAATGGCAAAGTTATATATTTAAGGGTTTATCCTACTGATGAAGATACATACATATTAATGCATTGTTTTCAAAGAAAATATAAAGTTTTTGAAGGTTTTGGATCACCTACATGGTATGGTACTAAAATGGGTAGATATAAATATCATGTTCGATTAATGAGTGGAAAAGATTTTAT
The DNA here is from genome assembly GCF_024181665.1 of Treponema sp. B152. Classification (NCBI taxonomy): domain Bacteria; kingdom Pseudomonadati; phylum Spirochaetota; class Spirochaetia; order Treponematales; family Treponemataceae; genus Treponema; species Treponema sp. B152. The sequence continues at coordinate 2,272,635 of NZ_CP058668.1, read as the reverse complement.
GTTTGAAATGTCAGATGAAACTGTATATTATTATTATTAATTATGGAGGGAAAGTATGAAATGGGGGTTATAGTGAAAAAAGACAAATTAAAACTTATTTTTATCTTAATATTAGCAGTTCTTTTATTTTCTTGTACAAAAGAAGTTAAAGAACAGAAACCTGTCGAAGCAAAAGTTGAAACATCTACAAAAATTGAACCGAAAGAAAATGAATTTTTATCAAAGCCCGAATATAGTGCACCCAAAAAGACAGCTGAACAACTTGAAGCGGAAGAAAAATACAAAAAAAGTAAAGAATACGAAGAAAAACTTAAACAACTTGGAGCCGAACTGGATAAGAAAGAAGACATCCTAAGATATAAATGTCCGGTATTTATGAGTATTGATAATCTGGCACAGCAAAAGGCTCCGGCACTTTATAGTCATGCAGATAATCTTGACTTTATTCATTTTTATGAGGTAAAAAAAGATGGTGAATTTTGCTATTGTAAATATAAAGCTCCTACCCAAAACGGAGGAATTCTTGATTATCAGGTTACCTATAAGTGGTATAACATTGAACAGATGTATCTTCCTCTCTCTTATGACCTTTTAAGTGAGACTAATATGGTAAAAATAAATGACGAACTTATAGAAAACCAAGTGCACGGCTCTTTATATGGTATGGAAAACGATGAAAAAAAAGATGAAATGATAAAACTGTTTGAAGATTACGAAAATACACAATATCCTTTATTTAAAGAGGTTGTCCATACAGATTGGGATACAGGGATAAAAACTAAGGGATATAAACAGTATGATATGCGAATACTTGATTATGTAAAGGGGAATTTTACAAACTCAGGATATGATGAATATTTTGTTATGTTTTATGAAGATGACCCTGATCCGGAAATAGATGATCAGTTTATAGAAAGAGTGCGATGTTTTGTAGTTTCTGAAGATAAAATAATTAATGACTACTATATTAGTAATTCCGGCGGTTTTTTTTATCCGGGGCTTAGGTATGATAAACTTTTTGAAGTGAAAGATTTCGGCTTTAAATTTTCACAAGGGTGGATAGCCGACTTTAATCAAAACGGAATAAATGAAATATATCTTGCTGCTTTATTTGATATATACGGCGGAGGACTATTAATTATTGAATATAATGATGGATCTTTTGTTTCCGGTTATGTATATGATAATCGTTACGATATAGTAGGTATTGATTGGTATAAAAAAATGATTATAATAAAAGATAAGTCGAGGAGCGGTGAATGGATAGATGATTATCAATGGAATGAGCAATTAAAAGAATACATTCTTTTAAAACGCGAATATAAATATGAAAAATATGAGGGGGCTGGAGATGAAGAAGGTTTTGGGCCTGGAGTTGGGGCGTGAAGAGTTATTACTGGTAAGAGGCGGAACGGATAAAGAAAAATATAATTCTGTGGGTGAAATTGTAAGAAGAACTAATTTAAAATATGCACAGGATGTTGTGCGTGAAGCGGCAATTTATCGTCCTTATGCAAAAGGAAACTTTGACTATGAAGGCGCAGCAGAAGATGTAACTTGGTGTAACCAATCAAGTTATGACGTAATGGAAGCTACCGGTGTCCATATGGAAGCATTTTATGGAAAACCGAAAGGATATAAAGGAAAAGAAGGGCAAAGAGGCGCCGGATATTGGGTTAATGCAAATACAGCCTGCAAAAATGTTGAAAATTATATAGATAAATATGCAAAAGAATGGGTTAACGCTAAGATAAAGGAGGTTGGACTAACAAATATAGAGGCAGGGTTTGACTATATAGGGCCGAACTCGGTTAAAAATTATAATGAAGCTTATACAAAAAAGTATAACGAGTTATACGCTGAGGGTAAAGCCGATTGTCCTATACAGGAAATTACTGCTGAACAGGCGCAAGATTTGGCAAATCAAGGATATACGGTAGTTGTTATGTGGGAAAATACAAAAACTGATAAAAAAGGAAATAGATATAGCGGACATATTTCGACTGTACGCCCTTATTTCCGGAAAGATGAAGAGGATAAAGGCCCACGAATCTCAAATGTAGGCAGAGAGAATGAACTTAGTACCGTAAGTAAAAGCTTTCAAAATGGATTTGAAGACGGGACTGTTAAATATTACTATGATCGCAATCAAACATTTAGAGCAAATGAAGGCTTTGAGAGATACGGACTTGCTTATAATGACCTAACTAAAAAACAATCTATTTCAATACATGATCCTACTTATGATGAAAATAATTATATAAATTATGGAAAAAGAAAAGCAGAAGAAAATGAATATCTTGGAAAATTAAAAGAAGAAAGACTTGAAGAACTAAAAAATTCTGTTATGTTTTCTGAATTTAGAACAAAAGATGTTGGCTTTCCTTTTTCTATTAAAATGGTTACAAATACGGCCAAATATATAGTTGACAATTTAGATTCTATTGATAAAAGAGCTAAAGAACTAAAAAATAATAACATGACTTTATTATCAATAATAAGAAAAGGAGATAAAAATGTAGATGATGTTCTTTTAGGAAGAATAACAGCCGGTGATTATATTGAACAGAAAAAAGCGGAAAGAGCAGCACAAGAAAAAGCAATAGCCGAAGCCGAGGCAAAACGAATAGCAGAAGAAAAAGCGGCAAGAGAAAAGGCTGAAAAAGAAAGGCTGGAACGGGAGAAAGAAGAGCGGAAGAAAAAAGAAGCTTCCGATAATTCCGATTCTGGCAGAGATTCTAACGATTCTGATGAAAATACTGATGAGTCTATAGATGATCATGACGATAATGGTGAAGAAACAATAACTACTCCGCCTGAAAATACCGGCGATGGAAATCAAACACCTCCTACAGATGGTGACGGCGAAAACCCTGCTCCTCCTAATGAAGACCCCTCTCCCGGAAACGGAGGCGGAGGAGGAAGTAAACCTAAGCCTCCAAAAATTCCAAAACCTGGCGATATGATACCTCTAAGCATCGATACAAACAATGAATATTATTTAGGCTCGTTATACGGCACAAAACCTTTTAGTGCACAAGAATCTAGTGCATTTAATTCTACAATCATAAGTAACGAGTTGTCCGCCTTACAGCCTATAACAAGTTTAAATGTTGCAGGATTCCCTGTAAATGATACTGCAATAAAGACAGAACAGTTTGGGGCGTAGGGAGCCGTGTTTAATAAAAAATCCAATTTAACCGTGGTCTTGCAGCAAGACAGTCAAGACTGCGGTCCTGCCTGTCTTGCAACTCTTTGCAAATATTACGGGAAAAGAATACCTATTTCCTATATACGTAAAATAGCAGGTACAGATAAAACAGGTACATCAGGATACGGAATTGTCCGCGGTGCAGAAGAATTAGGATTTTCATGTCAGGGAGCTTTAAGTCCCGAAAAAGAATTTTCCGAGGATATCGTCTTCCCCATAATTACTCATTTAAAAAGAAATGATTCAGAACATTATGTTGTAATTTTTAAAATTAAAAAAGATAACGTAATTATAGGCGACCCCGCTTCAGGGCTTTTGAAAATACCTATAAACGAATTTAAAAAAGAGTGGAGCGGTGTCTTTTTTGTTTTAACTCCTCAAGAAAAATTTAAGTTAAATAAAGATTCAGGCAGTATTTTAACCCGCTTTTTTTATCTTTTAAAGCCCCATAAAAAAATAGTAGGCGAAGTTCTTACGGCAAGTATACTCTTAAGTTTTTTAGGTATAATTGTCGCTTTTTATTTTCGGTTTTTGGTTGATGAAGTTTTATATTCAGGTACAAAAATAACGCTTAACTTGGTTTCTTTAGGATACCTTGTTGTAATTATTTTTCAAACGCTGTTAAATATTTCGCGTAATCAACTTATGCTTCATATGAGCAGTAAGATGGAAGCTGCTTTAAGTTTTGAATACTTTGACCATGTTCTTCATCTTCCAATGGATTTTTTTACTACACGTAAAACAGGAGAGGTCCTTTCCCGTATTCATGATGTAAATACTATAAGACAGGTTCTGTCTTCTACAGGAATGAATATTATCTTGGACTCCCTAATGCTGGTTGTAGGCGGAGCTTTTTTATGTGCATCGGGCGGAATACTCATGCTGATTGCCGTTATTCCGGTTATTATTTCTGCCGTTGTAATATGTTTTTTTGTGCAGCCATATAGAAGAATGATAAAAGAAAAGGCCGTAATAGATGCCGAAAAATATTCAGGCATGGTAGAGTCCATAAACGGAATAGGAACGGTAAAGGCTCTTTCAAGTGAAGATCTTGCATTTGAGCGAACCGAGGTAAAAATGGTAGATTCCGTAAATAAGGGGATTGAAATAGGTACGCTTGCAAATATAGAAAATGCCGTGCAAATGACTCTCTCACAGCTTGGAACTTTAGGCGTTTATTGGGTAGGCAGTTTTAAAATATTAACCGGAACTATGAGCCTCGGGCAGTTGATAGCATTTTCTATTTTATCGGGATATTTTTTAGGCCCCTTAGGGCGTTTATTAACCTTACAACCCACTTTACAGGAAGCCTTTGTTGCAGCAAACCGTCTTTCCGAAATACTTGATATGCCTATCGAAAAAACAACCTATTCGGGAAAAACTAAAATAGAAAATATAGAAGGTTCTATCGACATTAAAGACCTTTGTTTTGCCTACGGTTTACATGGTAATACATTAGAAAATATTAATTTAAATATAAAACCCGGAATGAAAATTGCTTTTGTAGGAGCCTCCGGTTCAGGCAAAACAACACTTGTAAAACTGCTTATGAAATTTTATAATTTTCAAAGCGGGGAAATCCTTATTGACGGTTTAAATATAAAAGATTTGGAAACCGAATCGTATCGTAAACTTATAGGTTATGTACCTCAAGAAGTTCTATTATTTTCAGGTTCAATTAGAGAAAATATTTTATGGGGAAACGGTTTTTTACCGGAAAATGCTTTGTATTATGCTGCAAAAGTTTCCCGCTCCGATGCTTTTATCAATAAGCTGCCCGATCGTTACGAAACAATTATAGGAGAGCGAGGGGCAACTCTTTCGGGCGGAGAACGGCAGCGTATAGCTTTGGCCCGTATTTTACTTAGAGAACCTAAAATACTGATACTTGATGAGGCGACTGCAAGTTTAGATGCTATTACCGAAAAAGCTATAATGAACACAATTGAAGAAATAATTGAAAATAAAACTACAATTATTGTTGCTCACAGGCTTTCGACAATTATAAATTGCGATAAAATTTTTGTTTTTGATGGAGGTAAAATAAAAGAAGAAGGAACACATAAAGAGCTTATTTTAAAAAACGGAATATATACCGATCTTTGGAATGCTCAAAATACAGGTGTTTAACTTTTATTCTTAACTATGAAACCTATACGCCTTATACATCTTAAAGATTTACGTTATAAACACGAAATATTTTTACAAAAACCGCCTGTAGTTTTAACTGTTTTTATTTACATAATCGGCAGTTTAATGCTGTTTGCTTTTTTATACTGCATATTTGGAAAAATGGAAGAAGTAGTATATGCAAAGGGACAGGTAAGGCCTGTACAAAATATATCATTAGTAAAAAATATAATTGCAGGTGAGATTGTACAAATAAATTATTTGACAGGACAAAAAATAGAAAAGGGTGCAGAACTTGTAAAAATTGATGACAGTATTTATTCGGCAAGAAAAGAAGCTCTTCAAGCCTATTATGATGAAATAAATAAAAAAATTGAAGGACTCAAAGATTTAATTAAAAGTTATCATGCCGATAAAAATCTAATTTCTAAGACAGACAGTTCAACCTATGCACGCTTTAGAGTTTATGTAAATGAAAAAGAAATTTTGACAAAACGTTATAATATGGTGAAAAAATTATGGCTTGAAGCACTTGAATTACCTGCAACAGCAATTCAACAGGCGCAGTTAAGAGAGTTAAAATACAAAGCAGATATGGCAGAGCTGGATTTGACTACTTACAAAAATAAATTTATCAATTCTCTTCTTTCTGAACTGGACAACTTTTTAATAGAGAAAGAAAAAATATACAGCCAATTAAAAGATGCGAATCTTTCTTTAAAAAACACTTGCATTAGATCACCCATATCAGGTTATGTACAAGAAATTTCTTCCTTAAATAAAGGCGATTATATTAATGCAGGACAATCGATTCTTAATATTGTTCCGGATGGAACAGATAACTATAAAATCGAAATCCGTGTTCCTGCAAAAGATGCAGGTAAAATAACGGAAAAAATGAAAATAAAATACCGATTTACCGCATTCCCATATCATGAATTCGGCGGCGGAACAGGGGAAGTGGTTAATATAGAACCGGATTCATTTGTAGCCCGTGATGGTTCGGTCTATTTTGCCGTTACAGGAACTCTCGATAAGAATGTATTACTTGATAAAGAGAAAAAAGAATACTTTGTAAAACCCGGTTTTGAAATTGATGCCCGCATTATTTTAAGAGAGCAAAGTATCTTATGGCATTTTTTAAAAACGATGGATCTTGTATGGTAAAAAAACTTTTTTATATATTTATATGCTGTATATTATCTTCATTATATGCAATTGAATATGAAGAATTTATTGCCGGGGTTTTAACAAACAGTAATGAATATCAAAAAGCTCTTAGTAAATATAATATAAAAAAAACGGCAGCACAAAAAATACAATATAGATGGATTCCTAAATTATCTTTAAAGTTAAACTATATTAGCAATGTGGAGATTAAGACTCATGACCAAATACATGCCTTTACAACAGGTCTCAATTTAAAACAAACCCTGCCTATGGGAATGGGATTAACTTTTAATATTGATAATACATTTGCTTTAAGTAAAATAAAAGGTGCAAAAAATGAATACAGCTCTTCTTCCAAGACTCAATTTTCAATGCCGCTTTATTTTTTTGCTCCGGCTATTTTAAAACCCTATTCAGAGCATGAGTTTTATTTGGGTGAAGATAGTATTAGTTTTGTCGATTTGGAATTACAACGAATAAGAGAAAAAATAATCGCAGAGGCAATATATGTTGCTGTTTCTTATTGGCTTCAAAAAAAGACTATAGCAATTGAAGAAGAAAAGTCACAAATAGATTTACAACTGGGCCTAAATGATGAAGCTTTATGGAAGCAAGGAAAACTTTCTACGCTTGAACTTTCGGAAAGAAATACAAAAAGATATAATAATCAATTAAATTGGTTAAATTCAAAAAAAAGATACCTTCAAATGCTTCATACTTTAAATTTGACAGGGATGAGTGCAGATGCAATGCCTAGTAATATTGAATCTTGGATAAAAAAACTTGAAAGCTATATTTCTCATGAGTATATAAATACCGATACCGAATTTTTACTTAAAAAAAAGCAATTGAAAGTAAATCAATATTATACATTGAAAGAACAGCTTAATCGGCTTCCGTCGTTTATATTTTCATTTACACTTGATCCGGCTTCTAAATCAAAAGGCGGTGTGAAATTTAAAGATACTATTCAAAATTACTGGAAGGCCGAGAAAAGCTGGCTTTTTAATTTTGCTGTTGGAATAAATATTCCGCTGTCTCCACTTGATGAAGTCTATGATATAGATAAGACTACTAAAGAACTGCTTAATTTAAATAAACTGGAAATTGAAGCTCTTAGTATGAACTATCAAAATAAAAAAGAAGTTCATGAAATAAATTTAAATATTTTAAACGAGGTTTGTATTTTAGCAGAAAAGAATAGAGAGAATATACAAAATCGTTTAGCTTCTTCAGAAGTTTTACTAAAACAAGGCTATATAACCGAGATCGATTTTAAAATTCAAAATCTTGATTATCAGCTTTCACAATTAAATAGTCTAAAAGCCAGGCTTGATTATATAATTGAAGTTTTAAATTATTAATAATTATTTTTCTCCCATTTCAGCTAGAGCTTCGTATGCTTGTTTTTTGTATTCGATGGCATCTTGTTTTTCTGTATTTTGGCTTTCTAAAGCAAATTTAATAGCCATATCAAAGTCTTCTATTGCCTTTTTATATTCTTTGAGATCAAAATAAATTTTTCCTCGAATATTGTATAGAGAGGCATTTTGGGGATACATTCTTATCCCGGTATTACAGTCTTCTACAGCTTCTTTATACTGGCCTCGAAATGAAAATAAGAGGCCTCGTATTCCATATAATATACCTATCCATGAAGGCTTCATTTTTATCATCTTATTGACAATTTCAAATGCTTCATTATGTTTCTTTGTTTCTATATATATAAAAAGGAGCCCATTGTATGGCCATATATCATTAGGATCCAATTTAGTAGCGATTTTAAAGTCGTTTATTGCATCATCAGTTCTTTCAAAATGTTCATGCAATCTCCCTCGTAAATTGTATAGTTTTGCAGATTTCTGATTTAATTTAATTGCGGTATTTATATCCTCAAAAGCTTTTTCATATTCATTGATTTGTTCATAAGCAGTGCTTCTGGCTTCGTAATATTCATAAGCCTTATCATTTAAGTTTATCGCAGTATTTAAGTTTTCAATAGCTTTATTATAGTTGCCGTCATCATTAAGCAATAGGCCTTTAAAATAATAAGCTTTATCTTCTTTCGGACGAAGCTCAATTACCTTATCAAAATCGGCTAGAGCTTTTTCGTGTTCATTTACGTCATAATACATCTCTCCTCGGTTTAGATAGGCTTCGGCATAAGCAGGATTTGCTTTAATGGAATTTGTATAATAAGCTATGGCTCTCGGTATATCTTTTTTTTCTTTTGCAGTGTTCCCTGCAATGTTAAAATACTCGGCTTGACTGTAGCTTTGTTTTTTACTTGTATCGGTTGTATCGCTATTTGTTGTTTTACAGCCGTAGATTAAGATTAATAAAAATATGATTGTGATAAAAAAGTTATTTTTAGATTTCATCTTTTAAGCCTCCTTTTAAGAATATTATAATAGACAAAGTTTGTGTTGTCAATTATTTTTCTTGCCCTCTTTTACTCTTTTAAAAATAGAGTTATACTAAAATATAGGCTTTTGTTTTTAAAAAATGAGTTTTTACTCTGTGCCCCTTTTTAAGAACATTAGTCAATTTTATACTAATAGGAGAAGAGTATGCAATCATTAAAAGGAACAAAGACCGAACAGAATATCCTTTCGGCTTTTATCGGAGAGTCTCAGGCTCGTAATAAGTACACATTTTGGGCAAGCACAGCCGAAAAAGAGGGCTTTGTGCAAATCGCAAGGATTTTTATTGAAACGGCAGAGCAGGAAAGGGAACATGCAAAACGCCTCTTTAACTTTTTAGAAGGCGGAGAGGTTACCGTTTCGGCTACGGCTCCTGCAGGTGTGGTAGGTACAACTTTAGAAAATCTAAGGCAGGCTGCCGCCGGCGAAAATCATGAATGGCAGCACATGTATCCGGAGTTTGCTAAAACTGCAAGGGAAGAAGGTTTTCCTTTAATCGCTGCCGTTATGGAGAGCATCGCTGTTGCCGAAAAATACCATGCAGAAAGGTATGAGGCCTTTATCAAAAGGCTCGAAGAGAATTCTATGTGGGTACAAGAAAGTCCGACAACATGGAAGTGCTTAAACTGCGGCTTTATCGTGGTTAGCAAAAACGCTCCCGAAAAATGTCCTGCCTGTGCTCATCCTAAAGCTTACTTTGCCCGTTTAGAAGAAAGTTTTTAAACTTATCAAATTTTAAACTTAATCTAAACACTAAGCTTATCCTTCCAAAGAGGGGTTTTCAGTTTTTTGATAAGCCCCTCTTCAAGCAGCTCAGCACTTAGACGCTTTACGTCCCCTGCTTCCCAAAATGTTTTCTTTGAAGAAAAAAAATCGATTGCTTCATTTTGAGTAAAAATTCTTTTATTTGCTTTTATAAGTTTTATGAAAAGCTTTTCGTCCTCGGGATATTGAACCGCCGTTTTATTACAAATATCGCAGCCCGAACAGGCTATTACTTCTTCATCAGGATTGGAAGCTTCTGCCCTTGTTTCACCGAGGGCCTTTAATAGAACCGCCCTGCGGCACTTTCCGCTTTCGGCAAAGTCTTTAAGAACACCGGCCCTAAGACGCTGTTTTTCGGGCAAAAGCTCTATCCTTTTTTTATCGGCAGGCGACCATAGCAGAACTGCTTCGGCAATGCTCCCGTCACGCCCGCCCCTTCCGGCTTCTTGAATATAGGCTTCGGCAGTAGGAGAAGGATCCATGTGAATTACAGTTTTAACATCCTTCTTATCGACACCCATTCCCCAAGCACATGTACATATCAGTATACCGCTTTTATGTTCATGGAACCATTTTTCTGTTTCGGCTTTTTCTTCTCTTTCGAGGCCTGCATGATAAAATCTTATATTTTCGTCATTTAAGCGGAGACGCAAAAATGAAGCTGTCTGTTCCGTTCCCTTTCGGCTGGAACAAAAAATAACCATAGGTCTTTTTCTTTTTTGAACTTCTTCCAGAAGAGCTGGATTTTTTACCCTGCAATGCTTTACAAAATAAATTATATTTGTTCTATCCGATTCGCCTCGAACCAAATGAGCCCTGCCCTCAAAAAGAATTTCGGCTATACGCTGTAAAACCGGAGGACTCGCCGTTGCCGTGAAAGCTGAAACGGCGAATGGATGAAGCTTTTTGATTATGTTTGTAAGCTCAAGATAGGCCGGCCTAAAACTGTCTCCCCATTCGGTAACGCAGTGTGCTTCGTCTATTGCCAAGTGAACCACATTGCATGCAGCAATCCTATCTATAAGAGTTCCGCCTGAAAGAACTTCGGGATTTGCAATTATGAGCTTTGCAGGAGGCTTGCCGTCGCTCCCTTCCATGCGTGCAAGCTGGGACTCTCTTTCTTCTTTAGTTTGCCCTCCCTTAAAGATGACAGGCTCAAGACCTCCCTCCGCCATTCGCCTAAACTGATCGCTCATAAGGGCTAGAAGTGGATAGATGATTACTGTAGGCCCGTCCAGCAGAAGGGCCGGAACTTGAAAGCACAAAGATTTTCCGGCTCCTGTGGGAAGGAGAATAATTTGCCTGCCCCGCATAATTCCGTCCTCATCATAAAGTGAAGTTATTTTTTCTTCTTCGGTGTTTGAGTTAATTTTTTGAAGCAATTTTGTTTTTGCATCTTTGTCCGAATCTTCCTCATCTTTATTTTTAAGTTCGGTTTGTTCGGCTTCAATGCGGGCTTCCACTGCATGAACCGCATCTAAGATATTGGCAATTGCAAGCCTCTGCCACGGATAGAGCGACGGAATACCGAAAACGTTTTTTGCACAAACAGCAACGGCATCTTCGGTTTTTTCCAAACTGTATTCGGGGTTGTCGGTCTCGCAGACAAAAGGACAATAAAGGTCATCCGGCGTATCATCCCATCGGTACAGCTCATCGTTTTCTTTTAAATTTTGATTTTTCATTTTCACCTCTCAATATTATTGTACGAGATAGATGAAAGAAATAGTAATTTTTTAAAAAGAAATTATACATAATATTTTATGCCTCTGCCACTTCCTTCTTTTTGAACATAGTTTTTTTCAAGCAAAGAACCGATAAGTCTTACAACCTTATTCTTTCCAAAGCCGCTTTTTAAAACCAGTTCACTGCTGGATAATCGTATTCCTTTTGACAAAATTTCCAGAATAATCATTTCATCCGAATTTACTTCTTTTTTTCGGTCGACAACGGGAAGAGTTACACCAATATTGTTTTCTGAAATATCAAAAATCGGCTTTACCTCATATTCTTCATAGCAGTCCATGATACGCTTGATACCTGTTCCAAACATTTCTATTAGCTGTAATCTAAAAAAAACATTGGCGATAATCGGGTTCCGCAATCTGGAGATATAGCCCTTCAAATATTCTTCCTTGCTGATACCTGAGGGTAATCCACCGGGGGAGTAAATTTCTATTCTATCGGGGTACATAGCAATACGAATATGCGCCGGAATATCCCAAACCCTATGAACGATTGCATTAGCAAGAGTTTCTCGGAAAGCTTCTATCGGTATGCGTTCAATTAGAATCCGCTCCATTCCTTCAATTTTTTCATATTGATAATATTTTTCAAAAAATAAAATTGCCTGATTATATTCCTCTAAGATTGATTTATTTGTCAAAATATCTCTATCTAAAATTTCGCTGATTGAGGTTCCGAACCGAACCATATCAATACCGGAGAAGTTATTTTTATCTGCAAATAATGCAGCAGCATGATTAAACTCTCCTTTTTTCGTATAAAAGCCGAGAGTTTTTAGGACATCGGTACTTAAGCTTTCCAGTTTTAATTTTTGTTGAATAATCCGAAAAAAGGACTCAAAGGTCAAATTTTGTGTAGGGGACGGCAGTTCCTCAAAGGACATGTTGTCTCCCATTAAAATCAGCCGTTTTAATTCAATTTGATCTACTTCTACGGTAGCCGTATCGCTTCGCCTGTATGCTTTTCCCTTATATAAATAGGGTTTAAATGCTCCGTCTTTTACTTCTAATGTGATTACACCGGTTTTGCGGTTAATGGAAAAAGAAAAGTCAGGCTTTGGCTGAATACTGTCATTGATTTTATTTTCAATATCCAAACACATCTTATCAGGGTTTTGAATTCCTTTTATAGAACCGTCGTCTTTAATTCCAAACAATATTTTTCCGGTACCGAAGTTGGCAAAAGCCGAAACCGTTTTTAAAAAGCCGGAACTAAGGTCTTCTTTAAATTCCGTAAATCTATTTTCTTTCATCGTTAATACCCCTAATTTTGTTTAGTGTACCTTTAATTATTATACCATATAACAAACGTAAATGCAACGTATTTTTTTACGTTTCATTTACGTTTGAAACGTATTTTTCTTTCGTTTGATTTGCGTTTGCAAAATGAGTTTAAAATTGCCTGAATTACAACAAAAAATTACAGGATTCGAGGGTTTTAAAATTTGAACCTGCGGCGAGCCTTATAAGATAGAATAAAAAATCTTTTAACTCGGCATAGGCTTGATCCGAGAGGTTTAATTCTCTTGAAATTTTAGGGATAAGATTTTGAACTGCAAAGAGGTATAAAAGGCTTTCGCCTGAAAGGGGAAAGGCCGGTTCGTGTTTATCAAGGCAGGAACTGCAAACGCAAGAATCCTCATGCGGAACGAAAAAAAAGTTTTTTTCAACATAAGAAAAGGCCGAAACGCTTTTATTAAGGTAATCCGTTTCCGGCATTTTACTTGAAACCCTTATTCCGCAGCGGCAGCAATGTTCCATATCCGGGGCAAGACCCGATAAAGAGATTACCCGCCACAAAAAACGGAGCAGGGCTTTTCTACATTCGTTTTCGGAAGAAACGGCAATTCCCGTTAAAAAGGAATTTATGATTTGCCAATCGATGTTTCCTTTAAGCTTTACGGCTAATTCGGCGGCAAAGGCGGCACACCAAATACGGGTCAGGTTATCGCTTAGGCCTATGCGGTAGTCGCTTACCTTAAAGTCGCTTATCTTGTTTGAATTTTTTATGGGGTTGGAATAAATCCAAACCTCTCCTGTGTGATAAGGAATTACCATGCTTCGCAGTTTGCTTTTAGGTCCGCCGAAGACGGCTGCATCTACCAGCTTGCAGGAGTGTTCCGTATCGGGTAAGAGGAGGAGGGCGTTTCTGTGCCCCTCCCCGAATGTCTTCAATGAAAGAACAAGGGCTTCGGAAGACCAAGAGCGGTTTGCCATTTTTATTTAGTGCCCGTTTGATTGTTTTGAGAGCCGTTTGTATTACCGGATTGTAATAGGTCTTTAGCCCTTCGGCTTAAAGCTCCGTTTTTTTCATCTTCTGCAATTAAAGAAACAAGAGACACCAGCTCGGGATATCTATTCCGTTTGAACATATCAAGCCCTATACTTTTGAAAATGGCATCCTTATGGTTTAGATAGGCCTCGGCTATCGGAGCCGTTCCTCTGTTTTCAACTTTTGAAATAACCTTGCCCAGTTCTGCGGAAAATTTATTTTGCTTCTTGTCCGAAATAGCTTTTAACGCAGCCTTCTTTACATCATCGAAAATTACATTAAAATTATTCTTTAAAAGGCTTTCGGCGATTTTTAAGCGGATAGATAAGCCTGTCCTTTCTTCATTAAAAGAATCTATGAGCCATTCGTTTGCTTCCGCATTGTTAAAATGTGAGAGGGCTTCAATGGCGGCCAGTTTTACAACATTTTCAGGATCTTTTTTTGCACGGTATAAAATAAACGGAACGGCATCTTCTGCTTTTTCTTCTTTTGCAGACTGAACGGCTTGCAGTCTTACTTTATAATAGGAATCCTTAAAGGCTTGCATTAAAATATTTTTAGCTTTAGCATCCTTAAAGCCTGCAATTCCTTTTATCGCAGCTGTTCTTAAAACCGGATCCTTATCTTCAAAAAGTTCCGACAAAACCGGAACAGCATCTTCGCTGCCTATTTTTCCAAGAGCTGAAGCAGCACTGCCTCTTATGATAGAATTTTCATCGGAATCTTCAGCGACTCTAATTAAAAAATCACTGATTTCAGGAGTATGTAAATCTTCCAATGCAAACATTATGTTTTGTTTTATTATCAGTGATTTTTTTTCGTCATCTGAGGCCTCGGAGTCAAAAAGCTCTGTAAGAAAAACGGCATCTTCCGGTTTTCCTATCTTTCCTATTGCCGAAATACAAAGGTCCCTGTACTCGCTTTCTTCATCTTTTAAGATTTGCCTTAAAAAATCTATACCTTCATATATCTCAAGGTCCCGTATGTAGGAGATCGCTGAACGGACAGTTTCTTGGGGGGCGTCATCTTTATTTTCCAAGAGCATGAGGGCATCGGCCTTTAAGCAATCATTCTTTTTTTCGGCAAAGTAAGCAAATAAGGCTTCTCTGATTGCAGGAATCTTGGTTTCGGCAAATATTTTCTGCAAATCGGTATCAAAGCGGTCATCTTCATCGGCTTTTAGTCTTTTTATAAGCTCCAAGATATCGTCGCCGATGCCGTAAAGAATTGTGTCTCTTTTTTCTTCAAATTCCGAAACTTCTTTTTTCTTTTTTTCATCAGCTTGAGCTGCCTGATTTTCTGAAGGAGGCTGGGCGGTTTCTTGGGCTCCAAGTTGAACTGCTAAGCTTAAAATAAATAAGAGGCTCAGTACGCCGATTTTTAAAAAAAAGTTTAATTCTTTTCTTAGGGTTTTCATAAATTATCCTCCGTGATACAAGTTTTTGCCTTGCAAAACAGTAAAGGTTTTAAGACTTACACAATACTCAGTCTAAACGATTTTCATATTTCTTTAAAAAGTTTTTATAATAATCGTTAAAAGAATCGTTTTGAATGGCCTCTCTTATATCTTGTACCATACTATATAAAAAAGCCAAGTTATGATAAGTTGCAAGCATTGAGTATAAAATTTCTTTTGTTCTAAATAAATGTCGCAAATAGGCCCTTGTATATTGTCGGCAAACCTTGCACTTGCATTGAGAATCGATCGGGTTAAAGTCGAACTCGTATTCTTTCCGCTTAATTGAAATAGCTCCTTCATGGGTAAAAAGATTTCCATTCCGGGCATTTCGGGAAGGCAGTACACAATCAAAAATATCGACTCCGTTTTTTACGGCTTCGAGGATGTAGTCGGGGGTTCCTATTCCCATTACATAGAGGGGCTTATTTTTCGGGATGTGCTTTGCAGTAAAACTCAAATATTCTTGATAGAGGTCTTTAGGTTCTCCTATGGAAAGGCCGCCTATGGCAATTCCCCTAGGCTCATGCTTTAAGATAGCTTCAAGGCTTTGAAGTCTTAGGTCTTCAAAAAAACCGCCTTGCACGATAGGAAAGAGGGCTCCGTCATATTCATCGGGGGTATTGTGCCAAGCTGCAAATGCCCTGTCAAGCCAGTTCATAGTTATTTTAAGGTCGGCAAGGGTTTGGGTTTTGCTTATCCCAAAAGAAGAGCAGATGTCCAGCTGCATTTGAATGTCGCTGTTAAAACCCGTCTGCAATTCTACCGCAATTTCAGGGCTTAAAAATTGACGGCTTCCGTCTATGTGGCTTTGAAATTTTACACCCTCTTCGGTAATTTTTCTTAATTGTGAAAGCGAAAAAACTTGAAAGCCCCCTGAATCGGTTAAAAAGTTTTTTTTCCAGCCTGAAAAGCCGTGTAAGCCTCCTGCGGCTTTTATAACTTCAATTCCCGGCCGCAAAAAAAGATGGTATGTATTGGCCAAAATAATTTCAAAACCTATTTCGTCTAAGTCATCCTTTGTCATCGCCTTTACGGTAGCCGCCGTTCCCACAGGCATAAAGGCCGGAGTAAACACCTTTCCGTGAGGCAGCTCCAAAACTCCCGTCCTTGCAGGAGAAGTCGCATCTTGATGTAAAAGCGTAAAAATTTCTTTTTTTTCTTTCATTAAATCTTCAATCCTTTAACCGCTTGAAAGTTTATCACAAAGACGGGAAAAAATCAATTAAAGGGGAAAGTTGCCGGCAGGGACAGCTGGGGTTCGGTATTTAACCGCAACGAGGTTTGTCCGTATATCGGTTGCGAACCTATGTTAGACTTATTATCGCTCAGAAGTAAAAATAATGATGTTATCACTATATCATTTATAGATTTTATGATATAATATCAGAGAGGTGACTAAATGAAAACTGAATTGATTTTAAAAATAGATAAAAATATTGCTGAATCGATGAGACATTATGCGGTCAAAAATAAAAAAAGTATGTCAAAATTTGTTGAAGATCTTTTTAATAATTCAATGGGTATAACTCAAAGGATAGGAGAAATATCTCCGCTTGTCAAAGAATTGAGCGGCATTATAAAAGAGCAGGATTTAGAAAATATAAGTTATATGAGTTATTTGGAAAAAAAATATTATTAACACGAAATATAAAAGATTATAAAGAAAGGGAAATAATAGTACAAACACCTGAAGAATTTATAAGCGATAATAAAAAAATTAAGGTCTAACACCCGCTTCAACCTGACATTGCGAACAGCTGGGGTTCGGTATTTAACCGCAGGGGACGCAAAGAAGGCAGAGGATTTTTGAGATGCGAAAAACTGTCGGATTGGTTTTGTATACCTGTATAAATTAAAATACGTCCGGCAAAGCAAAATCATAAACATCTATTATATCGACACCATAATTATATCGACACCATAATATTGACAAGCGTCTGCATACATTACAGAACTTTTGTGTATGCAGACGCTTGATGTTAAAGTTTAAATGTAGGACCTATCTTAAATGTAAAAACATTAACAAATGCAGGCGTTTCGGGGCCGTAACCCGTACCTAAATATGGTAAAGGCGACTTATCGTTATACCACTGCCATCCGCTGCAAAAACTATTCAAAAAACTGACATTTATGCCAATTTTATCAGTGAAATAATAACTTGCGCTAAAATATAATGGAATTCCAAAATTAGCCGTTTTTAAGGAAACATTAATATTTGGTACTGTAATACCTGATGCCGATATTTCTTTTATCGTATTTACTCCACCGCCAAGAGTTAATCCGGAAGCAAAAGTTAAATATAAATTGGGAACACCCTTATATGTGTATCCAAATAAAAAATTTCCTTGTGCAACAGCACCTCCGCCGATTTTAGCTTTGGCTTTGAAGTTCAAGACCTCCGTATCCCTTACAAATTCTTTGTAATTTGCATTAACATTCCCGATAAACAAAGCATCAACTGAAAACAAAAAGGTGAAACCTTTTTCCTTTACTGTGCCGAGTAATATTCCGAAATTCATTGGCGTCCATGACAGTGAGCTCTTCTCTTTATGTGAGAGACCTCCTATGTATACGGTTGGAGGGAATACATCTGTAGAGAATACATTCGAAGCTCCTAATGTAGGGCTGATTACGAATTCTGCAAAACTATTTACAGAAATAAACAACATACAGAAAAAAACAATAATCATTTTTTTCATAGTCTAAACCTTCCTTTTTGCAATACCTTTTTACATTGCAATTATTTTTTTGTTGAAAATGTTAAATTGGTTCTGTACACCTGTTTTCAAACAAGTCAATCTAACTATATTTATGATAATATCATACTATATTTCATTGTGTCAATACTATATTTAGTTAAAATATTATGAATGAGTGTGTTTCTAAGAGAACAACAAAATCTTGTTATCAATAGACTTCGTAAAGAAAGAGAAAAAGCAGGTTTATCCCAGTTGGAATTGGCTTTGCGGGCGGATATTTCCCAAAATATGATAAATTATATTGAAACGGGTAAAAGGACTCCCAGCCTTGATACTCTTTTAAAAATTTGTCATGCTCTGAATATAAATCCGGCTGTTCTTTTTTCCGATAAGGAAGAAGAAAAGGAAAAAGCAAAAAAGCAAGTTCTTGATATGATACAAAGATGGATGTAGGCTTTTATTTAAATTAGTCCGTCTAAATTCCCAACAAGTTTTTCTAAGCGATTACCAGGAGGGATTCTTAAATTTTAAATACCTCGATATTTGGAAAATCTTTTACATCATAATACGGTTCTTCATTTTCCCATAATTGATGAAATCTTACTATAATGTGGTCGTTAAAATCACAATCCAAATAGACATAAAAATTTTTATTTGGAAAACTTGTTTTTAAATTTTCAATTAAATTTTTCGTAATTAATTTTGCAGAAGTTATGGCTATATGTTGAGCTCGTTTTTTAACTTTACCGCAAATATGAATATGATTTTCATATGCCTCTAATTGTGTTTTATCGGATACTTTATCCAATGAATTTATCATTGAATCTTGAGTTTTTAAAAAAATATATTCATTATTTTCAGAATCCATTGCTGTATAAAATTTTGGGAAGAGAATATCTTGTAATTCGATAATAGTCTTAAAACAATTCATATCTTTTTATAAAGCCTCGCATCCCAGCTTTGAAGGTCGCTTACTATTTAATTTGTATTTCTGCAATACAAGTATCGGAATAACGGTTTCCTTTATATAATTCTACAGTTTGAATATAGATGTCGGAAGAAAGCGGAATACCAAAAAATACGAAGTCTTTTGAATGCACATCTTTTAACTCAAAAATCTTATCATTAATATACATTTCTCTTATACGGTTATTACTTTCATATAAATTAGGACTTTTTACAAACCCATTTATTATGCCGACTCGTTTTATTTTTTTATCACTAAATATTGAAATAGTAATTTCATTATCTTCGGTATTTTCTACATAAGCTGTTTCAGGATTTTTATCGAACGCATTTTGAATTGTATACATAAACGGACATTTTTCATCAATCAATGTTCTTCCACAACTTACAGATTTATAGTCTTTCAATTCTACTTGCACTATACTACCTGCCTTACTATAGTTTTTTTCTATTGTTTTAAGAATATCCGACAATTTATAAAAATATGCTTTTCCATCTCCCGACACTTCAACAGTTGATTCGGAATCGCTTTCCCCATCATCATAGGACTCGGTTTTGTCTTTTGTTTTATGTATTATAATTTCAAAATCGTCATCCTCTTGAATGACAGAATAATTTGAATATATATTTTCTTCAGCAACGTGAATCGTTTCCTCTATCAAATGTGCTTCATGTAAATAAGAAGAACCCAGGACATAAAGTTTGTTTTTGTATGCAAGACAAAAAATCTGCAAATAGTTAAAAACAAAAGTTCCATACGAGTGATTATCGGTAAATAAAAACCTATAAAAAACAAATGAATTATGGACTTCCTTATAAATACCATGTTCTACCAAAGAAGCGTCTGAAAAAATATGAAATTTATTTGCAAAAGCAAGCACCTCCGAATAGGAATCTTTTATTATAGATTCCCTTTCTTTTGAGATTTTTTGAATTGCCTGATAGTTTTCACCAAAAAAGATTCTTCGCTCGTCATAACTTTGTGAAAATAAATTCATACACAAAAATCCAATCAATAAGATTGATACACAATTCTTTTTCATTTTTCCCTCTTCCGGCAATAGTTTGTTTTTCTCCTAAAATGTCTATATTTCAAACAAGCAGTTCACCGAGCTGTTCATATAACTATATTTATATCATGCTATTTTTCTTGTGTCAACATTATATTTAATTAAAATATAATGAAATTTTACTCAATGAGCCTTTTACAGCCTCCATTGAATAAGATATAATTTTGTGTTATACTCAATCTGGTTAAAATAAAGTGATTTAATCGGCCGATATGGAAACGAGGAATGATATGTGGAATTTTTTTACTAATATTAAAGAAAAGTTTTCAGGTATAAACAAAAATTATTCTGAAAAGGTTTTAAATTCATATACTGCTAAATTGGTTCAAGTGCTGCAATCTATTGATAATCATATAGAGTATGAAATTGAGCTTGCAAATAATGTAGGTTTAAAGCAGGATATATTGGATAAATATGATCCTGTTAAATACATCATTGAACTTGATACTCAAATATTGAAGAAAATCAAAAATTCGGAAAAAACTTTCTACGGTTTTTACAAAAAAGCAATTTTTTTGGATTTATCCGGATTTAAACATGTAAATGAAAAAATATACAGTGAACTTTTGTATAGAATGTTCGAAATGTCGGCAAGTAATAAAAACATGGATGTAAATAAATTTATAAGAGAATTCTATGCCTATTGCAACAAGAATTACTTTGCCTATGCCGGAGAAGAAATTATTAATCGGTTAAAAAAATATCTACAGCTGGCTGAACCCTATATAATAAAAACAAAATATGAAGATAACATACAAGAAGATTTTAGAAGTAATTCCGGTCAGCAAGAAAATACAGACTTTTTTGCCGAAACAAAAGAAGACGCTTACGGCGTTAAATTGATTATAGACCTGCTGTTTCAATATAATATAGAAGATATGAAATCATTAAATAAAATGCTAAAAAAAGCAGGCTGCTTCCATTTTCTTGTATGGATTATTCTTCCTATTGTCGCAGCGGTTATTTTAAGTTGCTGTCTAGTATCCACTAATGTTATTGGTGCAGATGACTCGTTTATAATTATTATTGTAGGTGCAATAATTGCCGTAATCAACCTGATCTTATTTATCTACAGGGCCGCAAAAATAAAATATCTTAAAAAATCTATCATGAAAATTGCAATTGCTGCAAAGATAGGCGAAAATTATATCTATTCTTCTTTAAAGGACCGATACGGGAAAAAAATAAAAAAGCTTTTAAAGTGGAAGTAATACAAATACAACAGGATTTTTTAATCCTTTAAAAACTATTACAGGAGTTTATTATGAAAAAACCGCTTATAGGAATTACAGGCAGCTGCCTCTATGAAACCTCACAAAGTCTTTTTGCAGGTTATGAAAGAATGTACACCAATGCCGACTATGTGAATTCGGTGCTGGCTGCGGGAGGAGTTCCCCTTATGCTCCCTATAATTGATGACGAAGATGCTATTCAAAGACAGCTTGAAAATCTTTCAGGCATTATCATTATGGGCGGGTATGATGTCGAGCCTCATTTTTTTAATGAGGAGCCGCTTTCCTGTCTTGGAGAAATTCTTCCTAAGAGGGATGTTTACGAACTGAGCCTTATCAAAGCTGCTAAGGCTTTAAAAAAGCCTGTTTTGGGGATATGCAGGGGAATGCAGATTTTAAATGTTGCCTTCGGCGGCTCACTTTATCAAGATCTTTCACTCATAAAAAGAGATATTCAAATACAGCATGTTCAAAAAGCCCGCCCGCAGGAACGCACTCATTCTATCAAGACCGAAGCTGCTTCAATTATGCAAAAAGTTTTCGGCAAGGAAGATATGGTTAATTCTTATCATCACATGGCTGTAAAAGACCTTGCAAAGGATTTTAAGATTACGGCCTATGCTCCTGATGGCATAGTTGAAGCTATCGAGTATACGGGAGAAGGTTTTATAATGGGTGTTCAGTTTCATCCCGAAATGACGGCGGCCGTACATAAGGCGTCATTGGATCTGTTTAAAGAATTTATAAATCGTTGTTAGCTGATTCCGGCTGTTTAATCTATCTATCATATTTCAGTATAAGGAGTTGAAAATGGAAAATAAAGGTAAATTAGGGCTTTTAAGTATTTGCCTTCTTGGAGTAAATGCCATTGTCGGTACCGGAATATTTTTGCTTCCGGGAAAGGCCGCCAAATTGGTCGGGGTATCGAGTATCGGAGTTATTTTATTCGATGCCGTTTTGGTTATTTTGATTGCACTTTGTTTTGCTGAAGCAGGAGGCTTGTTTAAAAAGAACGGCGGCCCTTATGTTTATGCAAAAGAAGCCTTCGGCGAATTCGTCGGCTTTGAAGTAGGCTTTATGAAATGGGCCATAATGGTTATTGCTTGGGCTGCAATGGCTGTAGGTTTTCCCACAGCTTTAGGAAGTGTATTTCCTTTAGCAGCAACACCTTTTTGGCGAAGCGTTATAGCCGTAGCTATTCTTTTATTTTTAGGATTGATGAACATTGCTGGAGTACGAATTTCAAAAATCGTAAACAATGTTATTACAATCGGAAAATTGGTGCCCCTTATCTTCTTTATTCTTTTAGGTATCTTTTTTATCAAAGGTGATAATTTTCAACCTATGCAGTCGGTAGGTGCCTTAACTACAACGTCTTTTGGGGCTGCCGCTCTTTTAATCTTTTATGCCTTTACGGGGTTTGAATCTATTGCCGTTGCCGCTGAAGATATGGATAAGCCCGAAAAAAATGTTCCTCTTGCTATTGTTTTGGTAATCAGCGGTGTTTCCGTTTTTTATATACTTATTCAAGTAGTTGCCATAGGTATTTTGGGTGATGGACTTACAGCAAGTGAGGCTCCTGTTGCAGATGCTGCCGCTAAGTTTTTAGGCCCCGTTGCAAAAGCTATTGTTACAACCGGAACCTTGGTTTCAATAGGCGGAATAAATGTTGCTTCTTCTTTCTTAGCTCCTCGAAGTGCCGTAGCTCTTGCCGATGACGGTTTTTTACCCAAGTTTGTAACTAAAAGAAATAAAAAAGATGTTCCCTACATTTCGGTTATTTTAACAACCGCCTTGACAGCCTTGGTTTGCTTAACGGGCAGTTTTTCAAAACTTGCCGCAATTTCGGTTGTTTCCCGCTTTGCTCAATATATACCGACCTGTCTTGCAATCTTAGTATTCAGAAAACGCGGTATGAAAGGCTCTTTTAGAATTCCCGGTGTTTATGTTGTTTCTTTTTTGGCGGTAGGAATAAGCCTTTGGCTTTTATATAATTCAAGCTGGGACAAGATTTTATTCGGTTTAGGCGGTCTTGTAGTCGGAGCCGTTTTTTACGTTATAATGAAACTTACACAGAAAAAAGCTAACTAAACATTTCAATTTAGAAAAGATTTTGTCTTTTTAGTTTTAAACCAAACCGGCCGGATAATTAGGCAGTTAAAGCTTAATTTAGGCCGGTTTTTTATTCGTGCGGAGGTTTGTTGATTCAATTATTGCCGAAAAATATTCTAAATCTATAAAAACGCGGTTATTTTATTGACCTACAGGGCTTTTTTGCCGATAATAAATGCAGATTATGTATAAATTTAAACTGAATTTACGAAAAAGCTCTGTTGTGAGCCTTATATTTTTTAATCTTCTCTTAATTTCCGCTTTTTCTGAAGATGCGGTACTGAATTTCGGCGGAAAATTGGGTTGGAATAATCTTTTTTATTCCCGCAATATAGAACAAAGAAACGGGAAATTCGGCTTTCAGTCTTTGGGATTGACATCCGCTTCTCATAATATTACCGAAACTACGGATATGTACCTTAGCTTCGATTTTAAGGATACGATTGAAGAAACCGGAAATTATACTGTAGCTAATTCATCGATTATCCATCTTGGTGCTGAAAAGGCAAAAATCGGAGAAGGTGCGGCTCTTTTTCATTATAATTCCAATAATGAAAGTTTGACATTAAAACCATCAAAGACTTCTTTTTTTGCAGGCGCTAAAATTCTAAAATCTTTTACAATAGAATTCTGGTTATGTCCTCAGACAACGGAAAGCGGAAGTACGATTTTACGCTGGTGGACTTCCTTGGTCGAGGGCAGAAAAACAATGTATCAAAATATTGCGGCAAGTATTTTTAACAATAAGCTCGAATGGTCTTTTTTAAATATTTGGCAGGACAAAAACAATAAGGGACTGGATGTCAGACTTTCAGGAAAGTCAAACATAATCCCCGAAATTTGGAGTCATCATCTTATTACTTATGATGAAACTACCGGTCTTTTGGAATATAGGATGAACGGTAAGTCCGAAGCCATTGTTTATATGACCGAGACGGGAAGAGAGAGCAATCAGGTGTTGTATTCTGCACTGGGTACTTCATCGGACGTACTTATAGGCTTAAACTATTCCGGTTTAATCGATGAACTAAAAGTAACAAACTTTTTTTCCCAATTCGGAATGCCTTGGGAAATATCTTCCTTGTTTGAAAAGTACCCTCAAGACGGAGGCCGTATAGAAACAAATATAATCGACACCGGAGGAAATAAATCGCAGCCTCGTGTCTTAAAAGCCTTATATGATAAACCTGAACAAACCGATGCGGAATTTTTTATCAGAGCCGCCGATAGTCCTTTTAATTGGAACGGAACCTATCCTGAATGGAAGAGTATCAGACCGAATGAAGAGATAAAAAATATTTCGGGCCGTTTTTTTCAGATTGCCTGTAATATTTATCCGGATGCGGAAGGGCTTAAATCTCCCCTTATTCATTCATTTTCTTTGGAGTATGAAAAAGATAATCTTCCTCTTCCTCCTTCAAAGCTTATTGCAAGGGCAGGAGATTCATCGGTTGAATTATTTTGGTCTCCTTCTATAGATACTGATGTAAAGGGTTATCTTATTTATTTTGGAAATAAAAAAGGTGAATATTTCGTTGAAGGTTCTCCGATTGATGTAGGAAATGTGATAAGTTATAAAATAGAAAATTTAAAAAACGGCAAAATATACTTTTTTGCAATAGCCGCTTATGATGAAGAGAATGGAGAACATGCCGGTGATACATCAAAAGAGGTGTGGGCTCGGCCTCTGCAAAGTAAAAAGGAAGGAAAGAATGTCGAGTAATTTGAACATTATAATTGAGCAGGCTAATGCAGCTATTTTATCTCGTGACTATGCTTTTGCAGAAAAAATTTTATTAAATCAATTAAAAAAACAAAAAAATACACCTGATGAGTATTATCAATTAAAAAATCTTTTGGGAAAACTCTATATCCGATCCGGCGATATGAAAAAGGGCTTGGAAATATACAAAGAACTAAATTCTCTTAATCCCAATAATTCAGATATTCTAAACAATATGGGCGTTATCTATCGCCGTCTTAACATGTTTAATGAGTCGATAGTTATCTTGGAAAAGGCAAAGGCTATAGACAGCAAAAATGAAACAACTCTTTATAATCTAGGCAATACATATAAACAAAACGGCGATTACAAACATGCAATACAATGTTTTACCGATGTATTGGATATAAAACCGGATGATGCCCTTGCATATAACCATTTAGGAAGTGTATATTTTTTATGCAAAGATTACTCTAAAGCTCTTGAAACTTATAAGATAGGCTTAAAAGTAGATCCCAATCATCCTTTTTTGAATTTTAATCTTGCAGAGTTGTATAAAGAAGAAAAGCATTATAAAGAGGCGATTAATTCATATCAAACTGCCATGAAAACAAAACCTAATTGGTATGAGGCTCTTGCGGCTATTGCCGATTGTTATGTAGAAATGGAAGAACTCGGAAAGGCGATTGAAACCTATAAAATGATTATAGGGTCAACAGGTCAATCGGAAGAAAATTTTACAAAATTAGCTAAGCTTTATGAAAAAATTCATGAAGATAAAGATGCCGAAGATTTTTATAAAAAAGCCGTTTCTATAAATGGAAACTTTTTGCCTGCAGTACTCGGATATGCCAATATGCTTAAAGCACAAAAAAGATATTTTGATGCTTATAATATTTTGATAAATAATAAAGAGAAATATCCTAATAATAAAGAACTACTATTGAGCACGGCAGAAGTTTGCTTGATGCTTGAAGATTATGCAAAGGCTAAAGAAATCTTAAATCATTTAAGTAAAGAAATTAAGGGCGATAAAGATGTTCTTAAAATGCAGGGTAAGCTTTATTCGGTATTAGGGGATACAAAAAAAGCAGAGCTTATTTTTGAACACTTACTTCAGTTATCTCCGAGTGAAATAAATATGAGGGCCGAATTGGCTGATTTGTATTTTCATAACGATAAATATAAAGAAGCGGCAAATGAACTCATCAAATATCTAAATGAAAAACCTCAAGAAATTCCTGCAAGGTTAAAATTAGGAAAGGCTTATGAACAAATGAAAAGATATGATTTAGCCAAGCATGAATATAATAAAATAATAAAAAATGATGCAAATAATACCGAAGCTCTTGCGGCAATTTTAGAGCTGAACAAAAATGAAGGCAATACTGTTGAAGCTGTTCGTCTTGCAAATAAAATCGTTGATATTCAAACCGATAAAATAGAAAATGACGATATAGGCAGCTTGTCCAAGTCCGTTCAGTTATATGAAGATGCCGTTAAGTCTTACGGCGATGACGGTATTCTGAATAAAAATCTTGATAAGCTGCGCCCTCCTCAAGAAGAACTTGATATAAGCCCTGAACCGGATTTAGAAGATTTGGGAGCGGTAAATTTTGAAGATGATGATGAAATAACTCTTAGCGAAAGCTTTGAAGATATGCCTGATTTAGAGATGCCTTTTGATGATTTAATGGAATTGGCTGATGATGAAGTTTTTGATCGAGGAGAAGATGAAGATTCTTTAGATAATTTGGTCTATGTTGATGCACCCATTGACGATAGTCCGGACATAGGGGCCGAGTATGATCCTCTTGAGCTGGGCAAGCCGGGGCCCAATAGGAATCGAAAGAATGATATACCTGAAGAAGAGCTACAACTTCAAGATACTTCATCAAAAGGAGATGCTCCTGCAAAAGAAACAACACCTACAAAGGACTTTGCTCCTTCCCAATCTAAGCCATATCAATCTCCTTCAAGTGAATCGGCTCCTCTTCAATCTCCGCCGTATCAAGCACCTCCAAATGAACCGGCTTCTTATCAAGCTCAGCCGCAGCAGCAATCAAGTATACCGGAATCGGATTATCCCCAAGATCTTAGCTCTGCCGCAAAATCCGGAAAGTCCGACACAGCCGATATGCCCTTTTCGGCAGCAAAGCCTGACACAGCTGACAGCTTTGGTTCGGAAGATGAAGGAATTGAAATGGAACCGGAATTGGAAGCAGTACCGGAATCAAGAGACGCCTCTAGCCCTCTGCCTGAAAGACCGGCAGATAAAAAAACGCCTCAAGATTCGGATAGGCCAAGTCTTGATGAGATGGATCTAAGTGCTGAAGATTCTTTAAGTAATGAAGATGAATTAAATAATGAAAATGAGTTAATTGATGATCTGCCTGCCAGCTCAAATGTGCCTTTGTCCAAAGAAACAAATTTAAGCTCTGATGATGAGGATTTTTTAGACCCTGCGGGTACGGCTCCCGACTCCCTTATTCCTTCTTCCTTTGATGATGATTTGGATACTTCCGATTCTGTTGATGAAATTGTAAATAAACTTTCCGATAAACCGTATCTTTCACTTCTGCCTCACAGCTTAAAAGAATCACCTCAATTTGAAGAAGAGTTGGATATTATCGAGGGTTATGAAATAGTTAATCTCTTTGTCTATTTGCGTGACTTGATGGATAATCTTCCTTCTATCGAATTAAAAGATTTTCTTATAAGTAATGAGCGTATTCAAATGGAATATGTTATAAATAAATTGTCCGGAGAGGTCGGGTTAAAACGCAGGATGATTCTCTTAAATGTAAAAGGTGCTTTGAAAAAAACAATAGACCCTAAAACTTCTACGGATAAAACTTTAAAGGATGTTTTGGGCTATCTTAGAATAATTGCATCTCAGTTGCCTGATAAGGGATTTGCTTCTGCCTGTATAGGAAAGATCAATAGCCTGATAGAACAAATCGAATAAGGCGTTCATAGCTGGACAAAAGACAAAATATATATTATTTTTAAATGAGGAGTTTAAATATGGAATTAAATAAATATATAGATCACACCCTTCTTAAACCGACAGCTTCCGAAAAGGATATAATCAAAATTTGTAATGAAGCAAAAGAGTATCATTTTGCTTCCGTTTGTGTAAATCCTTGCAATGTTTCATTGGTGAGAAAGGAGCTGAAAGGTTCCGATGTAAAGGTGTGCAGCGTTATTTCTTTTCCCTTCGGGGCATCTTCAACGGAGGTAAAAGTAGAAGAGGCTAAAAAGGCAATTGGAGCCGGTGCTGAAGAGATAGACATGGTTATAAATGTAGGGAAACTTTTAGAAGGAGATTTGGAATATACTCAAAATGAAGTGAGTGCCATAACAAAGGCCTGCCATGAAAAGAATGTTCTTCTTAAAGTAATTGTCGAAACCTGTTATCTTGAAGAAAAAAATATTGCGGATATTTGTGCAATTATCGAAAAGGCCGGGGCGGATTTTATAAAGACCTCGACAGGCTACGGCTCCCGTGGGGCTTCGGTTGAAGATATAAAACTATTTAAAAAATACTTAAAAAAAGATACGAAGATAAAAGCTTCAGGCGGGGTGCGCACTCGTGAAGACGCGGAAACCTATATCGGTTTGGGCTGTTCAAGGATAGGTGCAAGCAGCGGTATAGCAATAGTTACCGGCAAGTAAATTGTTAGAAAAAAAACGGCCTCCAAGGGCCGTTTTTTTTACGTCTTTAAATTTAAGCTCTTTTGCCTAGTTCCTTATCCAAAATCATAAGACCTGTATTGTTATCGATGTATTTAAACTTATCCAAGATAGCCGTAACATTGGCTTCTTCTTCAACCTGTTCATTGATAAACCAAGTTAAGAAGCTTTGAGTTTTATAATCTTTTTCGGCTAGAGCCAACTCGTAAAGGCTTGTGATAGAAGCGGTTACAAATTTTTCGTGTTCTAAAACCTTTTTGATAACATCTATCGGTTTTCCGTATTCGGTACTTTGGGCACCGATGGCTCCCAAAACAGGCTTTGCTCCTATCTCAAACAAGTATCTGTATATCTTAAGAGCATGTTCCATTTCTTCCTTAGCTTGCTCCTGCATCCAATGGGCAAAACCTGTAAGAGCCTCAGCTTCAAAATGTACAGCCATTCCTAAATATAAATAAGCCGATTCCATTTCCTTGTTAATCTGCTCGTTTAAAGCCTTTGTAATTTTTTCGTTCATAATATTTACCGCCTTATATATGTATAATATATTAAAGATACTACTATTTTTGTCTACAGTCAAGTTAAAATTTATTCATTATTCGTACAAAAAATGCGAGAGTTCTTTTAAACTCGTCCAAGCGTATTCTTTCGTCATTGCCGTGAATTAAGCCTCTTTCTTCTTTTGTTAAGTGCATCGCAGAAAACCTATAGACCTTATCCGATATTTTTGAGTAATGGCGGGAATCCGAACAGGCCATCATCAGATAGGGAGTTACTAATGTCTTTTCCCAAGTTTGTCTGATTGCATCGCTTAAAAGCTCGAATTCGGGGCTATCTATTTTTGAATAACGGCTGGGTTCTTCATCATATTTTACCTCGATTTTTACAGCTTCGTTTTTTATCACTCTTTTAAAATGAGAAATAATGTTCTCTCTTCCGTCTTCGGCTAAATAGCGGATATTGATACCTATGCTGGCTTTAGGCGGGATAACATTAAAGGCATCGGAGCCGGCCATCTTTGTTACGGCTGTTGTGGTGCGGAGCATGGCGTTTAATTCTCCTCCTGTTTTTTTGGTAAGCATGTTAAATAGAGGATAAAAAACTTTTAGGTTTGCAAAGACTAATCTCATTCCAAGGCCTGCATGACGGCCGAGCACATCGAACATAGCCGAAACCGGAGGTGTTACATGCATGGGGAGGGGGTTGTTTTCGATATTGCATACAGCTTGAGCTAATTTACCTACAATCGTGTGCTTAGGAGGAGTTGAAGCGTGTCCGCCCTTACTTTCCATCGAAAGCTCCACATCCATCTGTCCCTTTTCTCCTATACCTATTACGGCAAACCTTTCTTTGATGCCGGGGAAAATGCCTTCAACTACGGCCCCTCCCTCATCAAGAACAAACTCCACATTTATATTTTCTTTTTTAAGCTCTTCGACTATTGCAGGGCAGCTTGGGCCGTGCGGTTCTTCATCCCCTGAAAAAGAAAGATAGATATCGTGTTCGGGTACAAAACCTTTTGAAAGAAGATACTCGGCAGCTTCCATTACACCGCAAAGGGTACACTTAGTATCCAAGGTACCGCGTCCCCAGAGTACATTATCTATAATTTCAGCCCCGAAGGGATCTCGGCTCCAGCCCTCCCGATTTACGGGGACTACATCATAATGGGCCATAAAAACCGAAGCCTTTTCGGAGCTCTTGCCCTTCCAATGATAAAGGAGTCCTTTAGGTCCTAAGATTCGGCGCGGGCAGGTTTTTGTAACAAGAGGGTAGGCATCGTTTAAATAGTCTTGGAATTTCTTAAAAACTGACGGGTCTTCAAGACTGACATCGGCGTGAGATACCGTAGGAATCTTTATCATCCCTGCAAACCGGCTTATAGCTTTCTCAAAGTCCATATCGATATCTTCTACGATAAGTTTATTCGGTTTTTTAGGTTTAAATGTGAGAGCCCTTAGCAGCAAAACTAAGGGAAATACAAGAAGTAAAAATAATAGGTAAAAATAATTCATAGGTTTCTCCCTTTTTTATGTTTAATATTATAGCATAAAGTCTCGAAATTGACAAAGGCTTAAGTGTAAAGTACGCATGACAATTCGACCTTAGGTATTTGAATTTCCCCTATTGAATTCTTTATCTTTATCCTGTACAATCATTCGGATTATTAAACTTTAGGAGAATTACATGGCTGTCATAAATGTTACAAACGAAATAGGAAAACTAAAAAAGGTGCTCCTGCACCGCCCCGGAAAGGAACTTTTAAATCTTACCCCGGATAAACTCGATGAACTATTGTTTGACGATATTCCGTTTTTAAAAATGGCCCAAAAAGAACACGATGCTTTTGCCGATATTCTATCAAAAAACGGAGTGGATGTTGTATATCTTGAAGACTTGGCGGCTGAGGCTGTTTCTCAAAGTGCGGAAATCCGCGAAAAATTTATAAAGCAGTATATTAACGAAGCTGATATCTATTCCGAATATTATCAAAAAATGATCTATGATTTTCTTAATGCAATCAAGGATCCGAAAGAGCTTATCCTAAAAACAATGGAAGGCGTAAACGCAAACGAGATACCCTTTAAGAATACACATTCGCTTTCGCACTACGTTTTGGATTCGGGCTCTATGCTTATAAATCCCATGCCCAACCTCTACTTTACCCGCGACCCCTTTGCATGTATAGGAAACGGAGTCAGCTTAAATAAAATGTACTCGGTAACAAGATGCCGTGAAACTATTTACGGGGAGTATATCTTTGAGCATCATCCCGAATATGCCGGAAAGGTAAATAGATTCTACAACCGCTATGATGCTCCCAGCATTGAAGGCGGAGATATCTTAAATATCGGTAAAGATGTTTTGGCGATAGGACTTTCGCAGAGGACATCTGCCAACGCTATCGATTCTATAGCAAACAATATCTTTGATAATGAAACATCTCCTATAAAAACCGTCCTTGCCTTTCAAATCCCTGCAATCAGGGCCTTTATGCACTTGGACACGGTCTTTACTCAAATAGACTTTGACAAGTTTACCATTCACCCCGGAATTCTAGGACCTTTAAGAGTCTTTGAAATTACAAGAGGAACAAAAAAGGGAGAACTCAATGTAAAGCAGATTGATTCTACCTTGGAAAAAGTTCTTGAAAAATATACGGGAGCCGGAAAGGTTGAGCTCATCCAATGTGCCGGAGGGGACAAGATTGCAGCCGAGCGCGAACAGTGGAATGACGGTTCCAATACTCTCTGCATAAGCCCGGGCACAATAGTCGTTTATGAAAGAAACGATGTTACAAACGAAATCTTAAACAAGAAGGGCTTAAAAGTCCTCGAAATGCCCTGCGGTGAACTTTCCCGCGGCCGCGGCGGCCCCCGCTGTATGAGCATGCCTCTATTAAGGGAAGATATAAGGTAAGGCTCACGGCAGATATTCAGGCAAGATATTCTTTAGAGAATTAAAAAGGTTTATCTTGAGCTTGTAGGAGCCGCCTGTCAAGCGGTCGAGTCTTGAGCGGGCTGTTTTGCGGGCGGAGTTTTCTTGAAAGTTGCAGGTGCAGGTCGAGCATATATAGCCGGCCTGCTCCGAATGGCGGATAATCATAGGGAGGTCTGCAAGGCAGAGCGGCCTTATCATAGTAACGGGATATTTTTCGAATTTTAAGACGGGGGGCATTGTAGACAAGATGCCCTTTTCTAAAGAGTTCATCAAAAGGGTTTCCAAAATATCATCCAAGTGATGACCCAAGGCTATCTTATTAAAGCCTTCTTCCATGGCAAACTTATTTAGCTCGGTTCGCCTTTGAGTTGAGCACCACCAGCAATTCATCTTTTCATTAGGTTTTAACCTTCCCAAGACGGAAACGGTTTTTATTGTGAGCGGGATATTCCAGTTTGCAAACATTTTTATTAAATCAGGAGAAAGGGGCGGTGCTACATCGGTTGCTATGTGCATAGCATGAACTTCAAATCTAGGCGAGGGGCGTTTTAAGCGCATCGAAAAATACTCGGCTAATGCCGTAGAATCTTTTCCGCCTGAAGCAGCAAGTAAAATTCGGTCTCCTTCTTCTATCATCTTATAATCAAAAACAGCCCTGTCGATTGTTCTAAAAAGTTTGGGGTTTGCCATGGATATGAGAATAATATTTTTTTTAAAAAAAGACAATGGCTTTTGTTTTAATGAGCTGCCTGCCGATAATGAATAGAGGTGTTGTATGAACTTTAATGCGGATATAAAAAATTTGGAAAACATGGACGAAGCCGAATTAAAACTTGAACTTAAAAAGCTTTTTGAGGGGGTTTATGGCGCTTCGCCGGAAGAAGGAATTTTAATAGCCTCTCCTCTTAGTTTGACCCTCATGGGCGAAGAGTTGGATTATAACGGCGGAAATGTTTTAAATTTATGCTGCGATAAATCTATTTATTTTTTTATTAAAAAAAATAACTCGGATAAAATTTCTTTGACGGATTTGGTTTTAAATAAAAAATTTGAAGGTCTTATAAGCGGACAAGCCGGAAAAAATCAAAATCCGGACAGCAGGAAAGAAGGTTTTGCAAGCTCCATATTCAATATTATTCTTTTAACGGCACAAAAAATTAATAAGCATTTTGAAAATCCTTTAAGCGGGTTTGATATAATGGTCTTCGATAAGTTACGCTTTAAAACAGGACAGACATCATTACCGGCCTTTGAAGCGGGCTTTTGTACCGGGCTTTTATCTATATTTAAACTTAAAGAAAGCTTTAAAACTATAGCCTCGCTCTGTCTGGAAGCCGAACATGAAATCTTAAACACAAAGAGAGGGCTGTCAAATCAAATATCTTCTTTTTCGGCAAAACAAGATGCTCTTAATTTGTTTGACTCTAGGGATCTTTCTTTTTTAAGCCTGCCCTTAAATTTAAGAGAATATGGAATAGTCATAATAGGTACCCGCTCAAATAGTGAAGCTTATAGGGCATCTTCCAATATCCGCTACATGGAGTGTGAAGAGGGCTTGCGTATTTTACAAAACAAATTAGACTTGGATCATCTTTGCGAAATAACCGAGGCTGATTATACGTACTATCAACCTAGTTTTTTGGATAAAACAATTATGCGGAGGGTAAAACACTGTATTACCGAAAACGCAAGAACCTCTAAGGCGGTAATAGCTTTAGAGAAGGGAGACATGGATCTTTTGGGGAAACTCCTTTGTGAATCCCATATTTCGATGAGAGATGATTTTGAGCTTATGAGTACCGAACAAAATATTCTTTTTGAAACTGCCATTATTCAAAGAGGATGCCGAGGAGCAAAGTTAGTCGGGAATACGGAAGGCTGCTATATTTTGGCCTTGGTAAAAAAAGATGCTCTTGACGAATTTTATCTTGAGGTACATAAAAGGTATTTTGAAAAAACCGGAGGCAGTCCCGAATTTTTTGAATTTAAAAGTGCTGCAGGAGTCCGCATTTTATAAAAATAGATATAAAACAAAAAGAGGTGTTTTAATGAGTCTAGAAGCTCGTTAAAACACCTTCTTTTTTGTTTAAGATTGAGAAAAGCGGCTTACACGCCTCTTTCGCTCATTATAACTTTTATTTCTTCTTCGTTGATTCCTACCATGGCCGGGCCGAGGTTTTCTGAAACCTCTGCTAAGATTGCAGGATTATCGTAATTCTTTACGGCCTTTACGATGGCGGCAGCTCTTTTTGCAGGATCGCCCGATTTAAAAATACCGCTTCCAACAAAAACGCCGTCAGCACCGAGGTGAACCATCAAGGCTGCATCTGCGGGGGTTGCAACTCCTCCTGCCGAAAAGTTCGGAACGGGGAGCTTCCCGTGCTTATGCACATATTCTACAAGGGCATAAGGTACTTGGAAATTCTTTGCAGCGACATAGAGCTCATCTTCGCGAAGGCATGTCAGCTGCCTCATTTCGCTTTGGATTTGGCGCATGTGTTTTACAGCCTGAATAACGTCTCCGGTCCCGGCCTCACCCTTTGTGCGGATCATCTTTGCGCCTTCTTGAATCCTTCTTAATGCCTCTCCCAAATTTCGGGCGCCGCAGACAAAGGGCACCTTGAATTTGTTTTTATCTACATGGTAAACCTCGTCTGCAGGAGACAGAACTTCGGACTCATCAATAAAATCGATACCGATGGCTTCCAAAATTGAAGCTTCTACAAAGTGGCCGATTCTGACCTTTGCCATAACGGGAATTTTTACGGCCTTTATGATTTCTTTAATCATCTTAGGATCGCTCATTCTTGAGACCCCGCCTGCTGCTCTTATATCGGCCGGAATTCTTTCGAGGGCCATGACTGCAACGGCTCCTGCATTTTCTGCAATCTTGGCCTGTTCTGGGTTGGTTACGTCCATAATGACGCCGCCCCTCAGTTTATCTAAAATATCCATAAAAACCTCCATAAATGTTTAGAACGGGTGCAATTATACCGCAAAGCAGGGATAAGTTAAAGTAGGGTATCATTTTAAAACCGGGCTGTATTTTTTAACCATGTTATTTAAACGGTTAAAGATAAACCTTGACATTTTTCCTCATCTTTTGTATAGTTTTTAAGGTGGGTTTTATATTAGGAGCCGTTTTATGAAAAAAAAATTATCGATACTTTTTTTTATTTTTATACTGATTTCTTATCTGTCATCTCAAGATTATTATATGGATGACTTTAAGGATTTTACCTTTGAAATGCCTGACGGTTGGGAAACAATGACTTATCCCGGGCTGAAATATAAGATAATATACGGCGATTCGGTAAAGGGGCAAAATCAAAATATGATTTTTGTTTCCGAAGAAGTTTCCGGTTCAATGGAGGAAGTAGTCAGTGAGTATTTATCCGGTCAAAAAGAGTCCGATGACCCAGCCTCCGCTTATACAGTAATAACGCAAGAAAAATTTGAAAATAATTATAATTTGGAATCCCGAAAAATAATTATAGAACTGCCTGAAGGGAAAGGCATTGCAAAACATTATTTTTATTTGTTTAAGCACAACAGCATTCTTTATGTATGTGCGGCTACCCTATCCCATGATATTGAATCTGAAATTGTAGAAATGCTCGATGCCTCTATGAAAACATTTCAGGTACTTGATAAAAAAGAAGAAGAGTAATTTAGTTTTCTTTCATGGAAAAAAAAGTAAAAAAAGCGAAACTTATTTTTGTTCTCTTTATAATTTTACTTTGGATAGTTGTAATTTTTAAACTGTATCCTATAATAAAAGAATTTAAAGAAGGAAAATCAGGTTCAAGTAAACATGATGTAAGCATAAAGTCAAAACCTAAACAGGAAAATTCAAAAGAAGAGATTTTTTTTAAAAAATATGCCGATAGTTTATACTCGGAATATTATGATATTTCGGACGTTTCCGTTTACGATTATATGCCTGATGATGAGGTCTATGGTTCAAATGAAAGATTTTATTTTGTTTCGATAGAAAAAAAGTTGAAGTTTAATTCGGTTTATCAGCTTCCCTTTGTTGCCGGAATGAAAAAGGCTGTTGAATATTTTAAAGATAATAAAAAAGCTTTGAATCAATACAACAAAAGAACTACGGAATTAAAAAAGTATATAGGTAAAACTCAAATTGAAAACAATATTTTTAAGATCACATTTACCGAAAAAGATAATTTTGAAAATATAAAAATTGAAATAGCAACCTATCATACAAAAATAGATGCTTTTTCTTTAAAACCTCCGGAGCCTGAGGTTCTTATGCAAAACGGTTTTGATTTTATAAAATATCACGTTAATACAAATTCAAAAAAGATTGATTACAATAATGCAGCTGCCGTCATCTATGCAAATAAATACACATCTAATCCCTTAAATATGTCGAGTGATATTTCGGTTTGGAATCCCGAATACAAGACATATGATAATGATTGTGCAAACTATGTTTCTCAGTGTATCTATGCAGGCGGAATTTCGCCGACAGCTGCTTGGTATCCTGAAAGTATGATTTGGATCAGGACAGGAAGTCCCCGATATACCAGCAGCGGAATAACCGACTATATGCAGCAAAAAAAAATATTTTATTCAACAAATTATTCTGCTGCAAGTGAGGGCGGTTTTATATGTCTTATAAAAGAATCTCATGTTGTATTTATTACATCCAATGACAGTATCACCATATTGTTCAATGGTCATACGAACGACCGTAAACAGGTCTCATTTCCTCACTTGCATGAATCCGAAGTAATTTATTTGAACCCGAATAATTAGCTTGAAGGCTTACCCTGTTTGATGGAGGTCTGCTCTCATAAATAGCCGGACTCAATCAAAACTTAATTTTTATGTTCATTTATAGGAAGAATTTTAATATACCTTATCAGGTCATTATCCATTTCGTGGATTATGAATTTATATTCTCCTATGTCGGCTTCCAAACCGAGGTGAGGTGAGCGGCCCTGTTGTTTAAGATAGTTAAATAAATAGCCGGCAACCGTGTTTCCGTATGCCTCATCAAAATCCGAATCCAGCCTGTGATTTATCTCATGGATACTTGTTCCGCCGTTTACGATATAATCACATTCATTTCCGGCTCCGTACTCTCCGCCTTCGTTTAGGTATTTTTTTACGGCAAATAAGGCTGCAATGGCTACAACGCCTAAAAGTGCATCAAGCATACTTCCGTGATCGGCAATAATCTTTCTTGCAATAGTATAAAGCACAACCTCAAGAGCACTTCCCGGTGTGTGTTTTATAAGCATGTTTACAAATTCAAGACCTATTACAAGAGAAAATATCAATGATAAGAATTCGGAGAATGAAGGAACTTTTTTGTCGTAAATAAATGCGAAAATCATCTCTTTTAAGTCAAAGAAGATTTCAATTGAAAGAATTAAAATTCCAATAAGCATTGCAAAAGATAGAACAATTTCGATTCGTCCTGCCAATCTTGCCGCTCTTCGTCTTAGATTTTGTTGATGAAAAAAAGCTTTAATTTTTTGCATATGCCCTCCTTGTTTCTCCGACTTACGGTAAAAGTATACCTAAAAGATTTTTTTTTGTCAATATTTTTATCTTTAACTTTTGAGCTTAGGAATATTCGTTTTTATAAAAAGAAAGCAGCCCGAAAAGGAGGAGAAAGGGCTGCTTGTGAATAGAATAATAGTGTGTATCTTCTGTGTGTGAAGATAATATACTTAATTTTAAAATAAATGTCAATAGTTTTAATGAAAAAAATTGCATTTTTTTACATATTATACGGTTTTCTGCCATATTTTACCGAGGTTTTTACATAATAAGATTTTTGTCTTGCACTTTAGTTTTGAATAGGGTATACTTATATTATCGTAGATATATTGGAGGTAAAGATGAGTGTTCATATAGCTGCAAAGAAAGGGGAAATTGCCGATAAAATTCTTTTACCGGGGGATCCTTTACGGGCGGAATTTGTTGCAAACAATTTTTTGGAAAATCCCCAATGTTATAACAAGGTTAGAGGTATGTTGGGCTTTACGGGAACCTACAAGGGTGTAAGGGTTTCGGTTCAGGGAACTGGAATGGGGCAGCCTTCTTTTTCGATCTATGCAAATGAGCTGTTTAACGAGTATGGCGTACAAAGGGCTATCCGTATCGGAACGGCCGGAGCCTTGCAAAAGGATATGGGCTTGCGGGATGTAGTTTTAGCTATGTCGGCCTCTACCGATTCGGGTATTAACACGCACCGTTTTAGGGGTTGTCATTATGCTCCTACCGCCGATTGGAGCTTGCTGAAAAATGCCTATGATCATGCTCAAAAAATGGGAATTAAACCCTTAGTAGGCTCGATTGCCAGCTCTGATGTTTTTTATGATGACCTTGAAACATGGAAGATGTGGGCTGCTTACGGGGTTTTAGCCGTAGAGATGGAAGCTGCAGAGCTTTATACTCTGGCTGCAAAGTATAAGCGTCAAGCCTTAGCTGTTTTAACTATTTCGGATAATGTAGTCACTCACGAGCAGACTAGTGCCGAAGAGCGGCAAACTACCTTTAAAACCATGATGGAAATTGCCTTAGAGGCAATAATAGCTTAACCGCTCTAAAATTTTAAACTGCGACTACCTCGGTAACTTCTGGGAACATGTCCTTAAGCTGTTCTTCAACACCCATTTTAAGAGTGTAGATAGCCATAGGACATGAGCCGCAGGCTCCCTTTAATTTAACATAAACTTTTCCGGCTTCATCAACCGAATCAAGCTCTATATCGCCTCCGTCAGCCTGCAAATACGGCCTTATCAAGGCTATGCCTTTTTCGACTTCTTCTTTAACCAACATAATGACCTCCCATTATCTTAATAAATACTTCACAAAATATACAAAAAATAATAGAATAAAGCAAGGCGAAGCAAGCTATTGGATATTTTTAGCTACCAAATAGTTTTTACACTATATTTAGGAATGATTGTATCTTTTGTAATAATTACCAAATTTTCAATTATTGCCTGAGAAATGATCAAACGATCAAAAGGATCGTTATGAATATTTGGCAGCTTTATTATTTTATCAAAGTATTTGGGTTGAATTTGTAATATTAAAATATCCTTCTCATGGCATAATTCAGCGATTTTTTCTATAGAGTGTTCAAATTCAAGTTTACCTATACTTTTTTTTATTGCTATTTCCCATAATGAGGCAATACTGACATAAACTTTATTTTCTGTAGTAATTATCTCTAAAGCTTTTTTTGATAGTTGTGGAGAATCTCTTAAAAACCATAGCAATGTATGCGTATCCAGCAGGTACATCAAACATAGTCCTTAAAACATTCCGGAGTTTTATCAAAATCTTCCGCCATATAGAATTTACCTTCAAGGCCTCCGGGTTTTCTGCGTATATTTTTTTGATTTTTTGCAGCTGTATTTTGATATAAAAGGAAATTTACATAATCATAAACAGACTGTTGCTGTTCTAAAGTTAAGTTATTTATCTTTTTTTCCAAAGCGATATATGGCATAGTTTACTCCCATAATAACACGATGTTTTGTGCAAAGCACAAAACTCGAAGACAAACAGCGAGGCAGAATTTCTGCCGAACTGTTTATCACACCTCCCATAAAATCATTTTAACATATTTCCAGATAAAATACTACAATTTATAAAATTTTCTAAAACTCATACCCGATGCTCATTTTTATAAAATGATTGTTTTGGTGCCGGCCTAATTTACCGCTTTTTTTGCCGCCGAAAAAGCCGAGACCTAGGTCGAAGTCGATTGTGCCTATCAGCCATAAAAGTTCGGGGTTTATCATAAAATCCGCATCTTCTATTCCTACAAGAGCATTGAGCTTCCATTCAAGGGAGCCTCGTACCAAGGTTTGAGAGATGGAGAAAAGGAGGCGGGTATCTGTTATAGGGTTTCCTTTTTCCGTGTCGAGGTTGAGTTTATCTTGATTTATTCCCGAATTTAAAAGCCTTACGGTTTCGGCAGCTTGAAGTCTCAAGTTTATATTTTTAGGAAGAGCGTATAAAAAGCCCAAATTCCATGCAAGGTTTGGGTTGTATATATCGGGATTGTTTCCTTTTAAGTCAGCGCTTATGTTTGCAGCAAATTCGGCCTGTACTGTAAACTGTCCGAACATCGCTTCATAATCGGCACCGATTTGATGATAGCGGTTGTATATAAGCTGAGCATTTTCAAAGACCTGTTTGAATTCCGCTTCGGTGGGGGCGGAAGGCTTATGGCTCGATTGAAAATTAGGCTCATGTAAAAAGCCCGTAAAATACTGAAAGCCCAGGTCGTGTTTACCGTCTATTGTCAGGCTATAACGCAAGCCTCCTTGGGCATAGTCAAAGGTGTTTGTCTTTTGGCCTTTTAAAAAAAGTTTTTTCTTTGCTTCAACTAAGGCCTTATTGGCAGAAGAGGGCAGAGCTTGCGTAATGTTTGCAAAGGTGTTTTTTCCCCATCGCCCGTCGAGAGCAAATTCATCGGCTTCAAAAACCGGAAGATATACAAGCTCAAGCTTCATTTCTTTTGGCAGATAGGCCG
Source organism: Treponema sp. B152 (assembly GCF_024181665.1). Taxonomy (NCBI): domain Bacteria; kingdom Pseudomonadati; phylum Spirochaetota; class Spirochaetia; order Treponematales; family Treponemataceae; genus Treponema; species Treponema sp. B152. The sequence continues at coordinate 2,231,991 of NZ_CP058668.1, read as the reverse complement.
AAAGAAAAAAAATCGGAGAAGCTTTTTTAATTTTTTCGGGATAGAATTCGTAGGGCTTGCTGTAGTCCTTGGGGTTTACAATATCCAAAACACTTAAAAAATTAGCTCTTCCCCAGTTTATTTTTTTGATTCCTCCGCCGAAAACTACAGGGCCGGTGAGGGCTTGTACATAGGCTTCGTCAATCCATGCAGGAAAAAGAGGATTGGGAAAGAATTCGGCTGTTTCACCCATTCCGATCGCAAGAGTTTTGGCGTTTAAGTTTACCGAGGCATAGGCTTCGGCAAGGGGCGACTTTGCTTCTAAATGGAGGCTGCCCCAAAGAGGGAAGGGCGGTTTAAAGTTTTCAGGCTTTTTAAGAGCACCAAAGAAGACCTCTGTGCCCGCATAAAAAGCACCGCCGAAATCTATACTGAATACACTTGATTCGGTTCCGCTTTCCTCATTATCAAAACCGAAATCTCCTAAGTTGTTATCTTCGCTAAAAATCAAGGAACTTATAGAAAGGATAAAAACTAACGTAAAAAAAAACTTTTTCATTTTGTAAAATACCTTATAGGAGACCTTAACTAAATTTTAGTTTAAGGTCTCCCTTAATTTCTAAATAATTTATTTTTTGCCTGTTTCCAAGTATTTTTGTGTAAAAACATACTCGGGAATCTTCATACCGTATTCTATTTTTTTTATTGTGATTATGGTTGAAGTATTTGTTTTGACGGTGGACAGTTTTGTTTTATGGGCTGTCATTATTCCGTTTACTTCCTTATAATCGTAAAGCTCAAGAATCTTTACGAGCTGAGAACCTTGATAAAATTCGGCCTTGAGTAAAAGATTTTTATCCTTTGTGATCCGCATTATGGTTTTTGAATATGTATAATTTTTATCCTTAGGGGTAGACTCTATAAGATAGACGGATTTTCCTTCATATTCTTCTTCACCTAAGATTTTAAAATTATCGAGCTTTGTGTCCCTTTCCATAAACGAAATATCGTTATTTGAAAAGTCCGAACCCATAAATGACTCATCGGCACTTCCTTGAGCCGATATTTTTTGCACCTTTTTTGTTTGGGCCAAATACATTTTCTGGTCCGTGGAGCCGTCGGCTTTTTCAATCATTAAAAATCTTGAGCCCTTATAAGACGGGGGATTCTTTATTTCGACAAACATTCTCTGTAAACCGTTTTTGTCTAAAGAAGAATATTGTCTAATCTCTAATGTTGAAAGGGTTTTTCCGCCTGACTGCATATCCAAACTTGATTCCGAGCCAAGTGAAGATGCCGTGTTTTTTGTCTTTGTTTTAGCTACAATTTCTTCTGCACTTTGGGCAAAGATTAAACTGCAAAATCCGATAGCAAAAATTAAACTTAAAGTAATTTTTTTCATACTTCCTCCGTATCTTTTACTTCATTAAAAGGATGTTCGTTTTTGATTTCCTTTATATCTACAGGTAAAAGTTTTCTTATAAACTTTGGTTTCATTAAATTTAATAAAACCGGAAGAATAGTCAAGCTGCCGAGGGAGCTGGTTATCATTATCAGGGCAATTAAAAAGCCCAGCTCTGAAAGCATATTAAATTTTGAGAGCATTAAAACTGCAAAACCTGCTCCTACGGATACGGCATTGAATAAGATTGCTTTTCCCGAGCCCAAGAAGGTTAGATACAAAAATTGGCCGCTGCCCTGTGTTTTTAAAAAGCATTTATGATAGGCTGCCAAAAGGTGAATTGTATAATCAACTCCTATTCCTATTGCAAAGCTTGCAACCATTGCAGTTCCTATGTTTAGTTTTATACCTAATCTGCCCATGATACCGAAGTTAATCAAGATAGAGAGGGCGAGCGGAATAATTCCAAAAAGGCCTGCAAAGGCTGACCTATAATATATTGAAAGAATCAAAAATACTATAAGAAGAGAAACACCAACCGAAATCAATTGGGATTCTACTACGAGCTTGTTTAAGGTCTTTTCGACCAGTACAAAGCCGCCTGTTTCAGCTATTACATCCTTGGGGAATTTAAGGCGTACAAATTCGTTAATTTCTTCCAGAACCTTGTCGGTATCCTGCTGTCCGACGGTTCGGAGCTGAATATTCACTTTTAATGTTTTGGGATTTGTATTATTATCTAAAAAGCCTTCAGTGTTTTTTCCTAAAAGGATAAGATAGTTTTGCATTATGGCCGAAAGTTCTTCTTGAGAATTTCTGCCGTATTTTTTAGGATCGGTTGGAATTTCATAGTAGGCAAGTCCTTTGTAGTTTACCTTTTTCCCGAATTCGTAAACGAGTTTTTCTGCAGGAAGATTTTTTTTGGCCCTTTCTTCCGCAGCTTCGTTCAGTATAGCCATAATTTCTTCTTGGCTGTATTGCTTTTTAGGTTTAGACGTGTTTTTTGCAAGTTGAATATCGGCGTCATCGGATTCTTCTTCAAAATTTCCGAAGTCTCCGAAATCGTCTGAAGGTTCTGTTTCATTTATATCTTCGCCGGCTCCTTGACTTCCTTTAGAAATTTCTTCAGGGGATTCATCGGCATTATACACCTGATTTAAACGCTTAATTAGGGGAACAATGGAGGTAACCTTGCCTACATCTTCGATTTCTTCTTCCAAAAAAGAAGAAAGATCATCGATAGCTTTTAAAATATCCGGACGTAAAATATCGGAACCGTCTTTAGCCTTAATTACCATTTCAAGCACTTTTGAACCGCCGAAGTGTTTACGCATAAAACTATCGGATTGAATTACTGCGACATCTTTATCAAAGTATTCCATTAAAACATTATCGATAACGAGTTTTTTTACTCCTAATATGGAAAAAACTACTATGAGGCCGACAAAAAGAATTACCGAGCGGGAATGTTCTGCAATGATTACAAAGGTACTTGCAATGCCGCGATCCAAACGGCTGGTGTTATCTTTTTTTGATGCCCAACGCATTGACGGTTTTTTGGGCCCTCTTAATATCAATATGCCGGGAATTAAGGTTATGGATATTAAAAATGCTGAAGCAACGCCAAAGCTCGAAAAGATACCGAATTCGAAGATGGGGACGACGGAGGTAAAACAAAAGGAAACAAAGCCTGCGAAGGTTGTGAGGGCGGCCAAAAAAACCGGCCTTATAACCTCGCTTAGGGCCTTAACAACCTGTTCTTTATGTTCTTCCTTTGAGATGGAATCATCTTGTACGACCTCGTCATAATAATGGTTTATAACATGGATGCCGTATGCCGAACCGACTGCAATTAAAATAATCGGTAAAATTGTAGAAAGAATCGACAAGGGAACGTTAAAAAGAGCCATTGCTCCAAGTGACCAGATTACGGAGCATATAACCGTCAAAAGAGGTAAAAATACACCGGTAAACCTTTTAAAAGAAAGAAATAAGACGCCTAAAACGACAATGATAACCAGAGGAACTAAAAAGCTTAAGTCATGGGCAGTTGCTTCATTTACTATCTCGTTAAAAATGGGTGTTCCCGTCAGGTAAATTTTAGAATCGGGAAAATTCCAAGATTCTGTCAGTTTCATAATTTTACGGCAGGCCGCAATGGTTTCGGGAGAACCGCTTTCTTCATTCGTTACATTAAGAAAAACAAAGATTTGGGTTGCATGTAAATCTTCGGAAACAAGGCTCCGTTCATACATATCCCAGTTGCGAAGCTTATGTTTAACAGCCTTAATTTCTTCTTCAGTGCCCGAAAAGTCCGGCGGAATAATGGGCTCGCTTACAATTCCCTTTTCGCCTATGTCTATATGAGTTGTATTTGTTATCAAAGTCGTGTTTTTTACCAATTCGATTTCTTTTAGCTTTTCATCCAGTTGTCTCACTGCATCTAAAAATTCTTTGTCTATGATGGTAGAAAAACGGCGTTCTATACCTATCAAAATCGGCACATCTTCCCCGAAAATGTCGGCAATTTTTTTTGCACTGATTCTGGAAGGATCATTTTTAGGAATAAAACGGAAGTTGTTATTATCAAAATTTAATCTTATTATTTGAAGAGCGAAAAACAAGGTTATTGCAAGAATTGTTATAAGCATTGATACGGGATGTTTATAAAAGTTATTTATGGAAAATATGCGTTTTTTTTCTTTTTTTTTCATAATGGGGCTCCCTCGACAAAATTTGTTAATTATATAGCCGTCTTATCTTTTTGTCAATACAATGGTTTAGGGGGAGAGAACACCCCGTTCCCTTACGGGCTTTTCAAGTCAGAGCAGGGTTTTCTCTCCCCCTATAACCCCCTCTCTTTTACCTCGAAGCTACGCTGGTTGTACTCGCGCTGCCAAAGGGCTTGCCGCCCTTTGGAATCCGGCATTATTAAAAAGTTTCTATTTTATTCTTTAAGTCGAGATTAAAACAGAAGAAAGGTCAATTCTCTAATTGAGTTTGAAATCAATAGAATTTTGCTATTTATTGCAAACTTTTCGTACAATAATTATGAAGGGGGAATTTTTCTATAAAAACGTTTTCCTTAATTAAAATATAAATTTGCCTTCCTATCGACTTTTTCTTATTTTTTATGTATTATAGTAAAATAAATTAGAGATATTATTGGAGAATGTATGAGTAAAGATAATGACGATAAAAACCAAAACGATCCCTTTAACTTTTTTAATTTCGGGCCGGATTCCGATGGAGACGATAAAAAATCACCCAAGAAGCCGTTTTTTTCTTTATGGCTTTTAGCACCGCTTGTAGTTATTATTTTTATCTTAATCAATCAGTTAATGGTGCTCAATAGTTCCGCCCTGATTCCTTTTTCGGAATTTAAGGATAGAATTACAACGGGACAGATAAAAAAGGTTGTTCTCGGCCCTGTTTATTTTACCGGTTATACCAGCATACAGGATGATGATTCTTCAAATACCTCCTTATTTTCATTTTTGTCGGTACAAAAAAATACTAATGAATATGTAACAGTCGGGATATACACCTCGGAGTTTTTACAGCTTTTAGATGACCATCATGTGGTTTATCATGTAAAGCCTAAGGAAAGAAGCTATATTGTTGAGCTTCTTTTACAGTGGGTTCTCCCCTTCCTTTTGATATTCCTTGTTTGGCGTGCCATCATGAGACGGATGACCAAGGGGATGGGCGGTTTGGGCGGAAGTATTTTTTCTCCCGGGCAGGCTAGAAGTGCTGCAATAGACGAGGGAAAGGTTGAAACCCGCTTTAAGGACGTCGCAGGCGTCGATGAAGCTAAAGAAGAATTAATGGAAGTTGTAGACTTCTTAAAATATCCTCAAAAATATACCGAAATAGGCGGAAAGATTCCGCGAGGTGTTCTTTTGGTAGGCCCTCCCGGAACGGGAAAAACCCTTCTTGCGCGAGCCGTTGCAGGTGAAGCAGGGGTTCCCTTCTTTAGAATAAGCGGCTCGGACTTTGTTGAAATGTTTGTCGGCGTAGGAGCTTCCCGTGTGCGTGACCTATTCAGGCAGGCCCGTGAAAAAGCTCCCTGTATTATCTTTATAGACGAATTGGATGCTATCGGAAAATCGCGTCATAATTCTTACAGCTCAAATGATGAGCGGGAACAAACTTTGAACCAGCTTTTGGTTGAAATGGACGGCTTTGACAATAAGACGGGCTTGATTCTTTTGGCTGCCACCAACCGCCCCGATGTTTTGGATCCGGCCTTGCTAAGACCCGGCCGCTTTGACAGACAGGTTGTGGTTGACCGCCCCGATGTAAAGGGAAGAGAGCAGATTCTCAAGCTTCATGCAGAAAATGTAAAACTCGATGCTTCGGCCGATTTGGCTTCGATAGCCCGCATTACAGCCGGCTGTTCAGGTGCCGACCTTGCAAATATTATAAATGAGGCCGCTCTTTTGGCTGTCAGAAGTAAAAGAAAGACCGTCATTATGACTGACTTGGATGAAGCCGTTGAAAAGGCAATGATAGGCTTACAGAAAAAATCCCGCGTAATCCGCGAAGAAGAAAGAAAAGTAATAGCCTATCATGAAACAGGTCATGCCATCGTAGGCAGCTTTACCGATGGAGCCGATAAGGTCCATAAGGTAACCATAGTTCCCCGCGGAACCTCGACTTTGGGCTATACCTTCCATATTCCCGAAGACGATAAACATATCGTTACCGAAAAACAGCTTTTGGCCGAAATAGATGTTCTTTTAGGAGGCCGTGCCGCCGAACAAGTAAAATTCAATATGGTTTCTACCGGAGCTGCAAACGATTTAACCCGTGCCACCGATATTGCCCGAAGCCTTATAACCGATTACGGTATGAGCTCTAAATTTAAAAACGTCGCCTTGAGTAAACGGGGTGCCGGATATCTTGGCGATAATGAACCTAGGTTGGTGCGTGAATATGCCGAAACAACCCAGCAATACATCGACGAAGAAATCGCAAAGATAATCAATACCCGATATGAGGGTGTTATAAAAATGCTGAACGAAAAAAAGCATCTTTTGGAAAAGATAGCAACAACCCTTTTAGAAAAGGAAACCATAGAAAACGAAGAATTCGATGCGATAATCGCTGAGGAGAAGGCTCCTAAACTTTTTGAAAAAGAGAGTGAATAGACGGTAATATTATCAAAATTTAGTCGAGAAATTCGGTAAGTTCAAAGTGCTCATACTAGATAACCACCGCACATCATGTGCGGCGTACATCCTTCAGCGGGGGCACAGCCCCCTTATAACAATCAGGCAGTTACTCTTTCCAGTGCAGTTTTTCGTTTTTGTAATATTCTTTTACGCTTGGATCAACGGGCTTGCCTTCCAAATCGGTGTAGGGACACTGCTTTGAACCCGTACCGAGGAAAATAGCCTCATAAGCGCCGTTTGTGATGACATCGATAGGCAGGTTTTTGTAGGCTATGTCGTACTCAAGCCCGCGTGTATTTCTTTCGTATAAAAAGCCGATACCGCCGTCACGTTGTACATCCATAGTCGAATAGGCGCTGTCTCCGGTTTGCACCAAGTAGCTGTGGCTGTTCCATGCGGAAGCCGAAATAAAATCGTTTATGCTTATCGCGGTGTTCGTCAATTCCCGCCAATGAATGGTAACCTTTGAACGTCCCGGACCGTCGGGAAGTGATTGGAAGGCAAGATAAACCGGGTCTTTTGTATCGGTTTTACGAGCCTTTAAGATAAGAATTTCCCCGTTTGTACCGCTTCCACTTCCGAGATTCACAAATTGTTTTGAGCTCCAACTTCCCGCACCCGTATCGGGATTGCTATACGTAAAAATATTTATCAATCTTCCGCCTGCGTTTGTGTTCCGGCTGGAAAGGAGAACGCTGCCGTCCGGCAGTTCTTCTACCTTTGCTTCATCTCCACCGAAGATAGGAGAAGAAGCTGCATCTCCCAACACCTTCCATGTAGAACCGAAGTCATCGGAATATACGACGGCATTGCCGTAACCCCGGCTTAACAGAGCCGAGTAAATGCGGTAATGACTGCCGGTTTTAATGTAGCGCGACTGCATAATTCTACCCGAACCGAAAAACAAACTTTTCCACGAGGAATTAAACCCGAAAATCGTATTGGAAATATCTTTTTTCCCCGAATCGGGAAAGGTTTTGCCCCCGTCGCGGGATACAAATTGAATAACATGCAGGTATGCATTTGGATCTGTCGTTGAATAGTTACCATTTTGATATTTTTTTGTTCCGTGCACACACAATATGAGCACATCATTCGATTCGCGGTCGGCCACGATGGCAGTATCTCCGTAGCCGTTCTTATCACCGGCCGGTATATTTGTGATATTGGTATCGGCCGACCATGTTTTGCCGTTATCTTCCGAGCGTTTAATCAATAAATCAATACCGTGATTGAAACCCAAATCGGTGTTTTCAGTGTAGCGTAAATCGGTTACGGCAAGCAGGGTTCCGTCGTTTGTTATCGCAAGGGCGGGTATGCGGTAATAGTCGTTAAAGTAGGGGGCTGTTTTACTTTGCCATAAATCCTGTACGGCAGGGACGGTGAGTTTTGTCCATTTGGCATACAGCGTCGTGTTTTCGGTAACCGTGTCGGAAGCATTGTTCCACGGAGTAGTGTCTGCCGCCTCTTTATACCATCCGCCGAATTCCCAGCCCGAAAATTCGAGGGGTGGGGTTTGAGCGGCAGTCAATAAGCTGTCTTTTGGTATGGTTAAAGCCGCCGGTGTTTTTCCGCGTCCTTGTACATCAAACGTTACAGTAAAGGCCGGTATTTTTTTATTGTTTATTTTTTGCGGGCAGCCTGCCAGTAAAACAAGGGCTGCAACAACAAGTAAAAAAACTGATATGCTATTTTTCATTTCAATAATTCCTTAAAAGCATAATTTATACAAGTATTGGAGGAATGTCAAGCTTTTTAAAAAATTGATACTGCTTGTAACTATAATAAAAAAATGATAAAATACGCCCTACAAAGATAGGATTATTGGAGGTATATATGACCAGATGGGGAGCATTTGCACTCGGTGTTGTTGCAGGCGGAGCCGCAGTTCTTTTAGCCAGAAATGCTAATTTTAAAAAGGCTTGTGCCAAGGTAGTTGGGGCCGGCCTAAAATTAAAAGACGAAGCTGCAGCCTTTGTTGAAACCGTAAAAGAAGACGCTCAAGATATAATGGCAGAAGCGGCATATAATAAAGAAGCCGCAGAAGCAAAATAATTTGATCTCTTACCAATAAAATCTTTATGAATTTTTATATTGCTCACCGCCTCCCTGGGCGTTTGCGTTTAAGATATAGCCGGAGAGGTTTAAGCCGCAAACAAGCCGTTCTTGTAGAGACTCTTGTGTCTTTGCAAGAAGGCATAAGATCGATAAGTGTAAATCCTGTTTCAGGAAGCATCTTAATTGAATATTCGGGGATAAGCGAAGACGAAGCTCTTTCTTATATAAAAGCTCTAAATTCTTCTTACTTTGAAAACGAAGAACTGTTAGAAAATGTAGAGGAACCTATAGTGAGCGAAAGTTTAACGGTTTCTCTGGGGATGCTGCTTGCGGAGTTTTTTATCCGCAGACTCTTACCTATTCCTGTCCGCAGGATATTGGCTCTCTTTTCAATTATGCCCCGTGTAAAAGGCGGAATGAGAGCCTTGAAAGGGGGCAGGCCTTTTTGTGCCGAAACCTTAGATGCAACGGCTCTTTCGCTTTCTTATGCGACGGGAGACCTAAACACAGCCGGAACCATCGCGATGATGCTTGAAATGGGTGAAATCTTGGAAGAGTATACCCGCCGGAAGTCCTATGAAAATTTAACCCGCAGTTTTTTGAATACAAAAGAAACTGTTCATGTTCTAAAAGACGGAAATGAAACTGAAATTTCCGCCAATCTTCTTCAAGCCGGAGATACGGTTATTCTTAGGATAGGGTCGGTTATTCCTGCAGATGGAACAGTCGTATCGGGCGAGGCTTCTGTTAATCAGGCTTCAATGACGGGAGAAGGCCTTCCCGTGCACAAGGTTTCGGGAGATACTGTTTTTGCTTCTACCGTCGTTGAAGAGGGGGAAATCCATGTATGCGTAAAGGCTTGCGGACGGGAAACCAGAGTGAGCAAAATAGCCGATATGATTGACCGCTCTCAATCGTTAAAGGCGGCTTCACAAATCAAATCCGAAAGAACTGCGGATAAACTTGTCTTTTATAACTTTTTACTTGCAGGCTTGACCTACGCCTTTACAGGTAACTTTGCAAAGGCTGCCTCGACTCTTCTTGTTGACTATTCTTGTGCGATGAAGTTATCTGCTCCTGTCTGCGTGCTTTCAGCTATGAAAAACTGTGCAGAGCACGGTATTACCGTAAAGGGCGGAAAGTTTTTAGAAGACTTTGCCCGAGCCGATACAATCGTATTCGATAAGACGGGAACTCTTACGGAATCCCAGCCCTCGGTTAAAAAGATAATTACCTTCGGCGGCAGGCCGGAAAAAGCCGTATTAAAAATAGCGGCCTGTCTTGAAGAGCATTTTCCCCATTCGCTTGCAAGGGCCGTTGTACGGGAAGCCGAAAACAGGGGAATTAAACACAGAGAAGAACATACGAAGGTTTCCTATATTTTAGCCCATGGCCTTAAATCTACCTTAAAAGGAGAGGAGCTGCGTATAGGAAGCGCTCATTTTATATTCGATGATGAGGGTATTCCAAAAACGGAAGAAGCCGAAAAAGCTATTGAAGATTTGTCGAAGAGCGGCTGTTCCCAGTTATACTTATCGATAGGAAAAGAACTTGCCGGTATCATTGCGATAGAAGATCCTGTTCGCCCCGAGGCAAAAGAAGTTGTTTCAGAACTTCACAAACTGGGAATAAAAAACATAATTATGCTGACAGGGGACGGCCCCCAAACCGCACGCAGTATAGCCGAAAAGACGGGTATCGACCGTTATCATGCTCAAGCTCTTCCCGATACAAAGGCCGATTTTATTAAAGAGTTAAAAGCGGAGGGTAAAAAAATCGTTATGATAGGCGATGGGATAAATGATTCTCCTGCCCTGTCGGAAGCGGATGTAGGAATTGCAATGGGGCAGGCTTCTTCGATAGCAGGAGAAACCGCCGACATTCTTTTGCCGGATGACGGCCTAAGGGCCTTACCCATTTTAAGGCGTATAGCAACGGGCTTGATCAAAAGAATCAATGTAAACAATAAAGCGATTATCGGCATTAACTCAGCCCTTATTGCAGGGGAACTTGCGGGCTCAATTCCTCCGGCTACAGCGGCCTTAGTCCATAACGGTTCGACGGTTGCCATAGGTATGTCTGCAATGAGAAGCTATGAATCGTCCTTTGCCGAATCTATTTAATCGGAGGAAGTAATGACTGTTTCAAGTTTTTTTCCCGGGCATATAAGGCTCAGGGGCGAGATGATAAAAGATAAGGATATTTTTGAAGCTTTTGAAAAGGCCGCCTCTTCTCATAAGGCGGTCAGCAAAATTGAAAGGAATGAGAGGACAGGAAGCCTTTGCATTGAGTATGATGCAAAGGCCCTGCCTCTGTCAAAGTTTGAAATCTTTAAAGAAGATTTACCTGAGCTAAAAAAACTTTCCGATGCCTATATTTCTGGCAAGGTAGAAAAAAAAATAATCATCGAAAAAATTTCAGAACTTTGGGAAAAATTAAAAAACGCATAAAGAGCAATTTTAGCTGCGATTTTGAAGTTATTAAATACCCTCCCGCCGCAAAAAGTTTAAACTTTTTGTAGACTTTTTAAAATTTTATGTGATATATTATTGAATGGATGGTCTTATATTTTGAAAGAAACAAGATCCAGTGGGGCGGCGAAGAACGCTGGAAGAGAAATGATAAAGCCGAAGGTTCCCGAGTGAAAATCTTCCGTTTCGGATCAATGTGCTTTTCTTTTAATTTTTCTAAAAAAGGGTGAAGTCTTGAGAGAATAACAAGGGTTTTTAGCCTTGAAGCTCTCCGCCGGTTCGCTTGTACCCCCTAATCTACAGTTTCTCAATCTGTCCTATCCAATAGTTAAGCAAATTAGTTATAACATTTCCATTTCGACTTCGACAGCTGACGCGATTTCCAAATTACAGATACGGATGCTGCAGTCATCAGCTTCCAAATATCCGAGAAAATTAATACTGCCGTACCATAAAATTTTTTCATCAAAAACGGCTAACCTTTGTGTGATATTTTCTTTTGCCGAAACCGCAGCCCCGGCCGCTTCGAGCATATCAATATACTGCTGTTGTTTTTTTTGCCGTCCTTCATCTTTATGCAGCTTTGTCGTAATAAAAATTCTACATCCGGTTGAAATAATTTTCGGCACGAGTGGTACAAATTTTTGCACTTCCGTTTTGGAAAGATACGGCGAACAAACGACAATTGATTTTTTTGCATTCATGCAGTCTTGAATAAAATCGGTTTTATAGCCGCCGGCGGAATACAGCTTTGACGGCGATTTTTCTTTTTTTTCCGAATCGGAAACCGGCTTTATTGTATAGCCGAGCTGTTTATAGCCTTTAAGCCGATTCCGGTACATTCTGTCGAAAACCGAAAGACGAAAATCGACATAGTCGAAAATCAGAACTTCTTCTTTTCCTGCAAAATTTCTGTGCAAGCGGCCGCAATATTGTGCAAGCGTTCCCTTCCAGCTGAACGGCATTGCAAGCATAAGCGTGTCGAGCCTAGGATTGTCAAAACCTTCTCCGGCATACTTTCCCGTCGCGAGTACGATAAGCGACTCGGATGCGGGAACTTTGTTGAGTATTTCCAACTGTTCTTTTTTTTGCTTTTGCGTTCCTTTTCCGGTAATCACGATGACATTGCGAGCTGCGTCCTTCAGTTTTTCTTTTAACAATTTTAAATGTTCAATCCTGTCAGAAAGAGCAAGCGGTGTTCGTCCTGCTTTTACGGCGGCTTTTACATCGGAAACGATTAATAAATTCCGCGGCTCGGATTGTATCATTTCAGAATAATAATTTTTTATTACCGATTTTGAAGTCTCTATATTTTCCGCGGAGATATGAAAATTCGTAAAACGTGGAACAAAATAATGCTCAAAGTTTTGCACGCGATTCATCTGTTTCGTAGTAGTCGCATAAAGAATCTGCCCGCATTGCATAAAGATAATTTTTTGCCTACCATCGCGACGCACCGGTGTTGCAGTCAGCCCGTATACGTATTTTGCACGAAAACTTTTTACAAGATTTTCCGTTCCGAAGGCTGAAACGTGGTGGCATTCATCGACGATAAGCATACCATAAATATGGCGGCGCGGTTTTACCGAATCCGATTTCTTCTCCGTCAGTGATTTAATAATTGCGATGTCGATAATTCCTGTCGACGTATCTTTTCCTGCAGCGATCGTTCCCGCTTCGCAATTTAAAAACCGCTTGATGGCTTTTTTCCACTGCTCCAAAAGTGTGTGCGTTTGCACAAGAATGATCGTATTCGTTTTCCTTTCCGCAATGAGTGCGGCAGCAGTTACCGTTTTTCCGAAACCAGTTCCGGCGGATAAAATACCGATGTCCGATTCGAGCATCGCTTGCAAAGCATCCTTTTGCTCCGCATACAGTTTCTCACTAAAATCGACTTTAATGCTAATCCCCTGTTCCCGTTTGTCATTGATTTCGTAAGGTGCATTGCAATCGTTTAATAATTTTTGAATCTGTACGATATTGCCGCGCGGCAAGAGCAAAGCGTTTTCACTCTCGCCGGAACAATCGATGTAACGCGGGATGTTATACAGCGGGAGCCGCATTTGAAGGTTTCTAAAATACTCAGGATTTAAGAAAACCGCCGTCCTCCGAAAAATTCCCAGAGCCCGCTCCGAGATTCCGGTTTTTGTAATTTCTATTTGATTTGAAAGCGTAATATGTACAGCCGAAGAAAAATCCTTTTGTGTAAGCCGGATATTTTGCGGCGATCCGAAATCTTTATATGCAGCGCCGGATTTCAACACGTTTTCGGTATCACAATCATTCGGCAAAAAGCCATGCACTACTTTTGTAATTTCGCTGCAGCATATGTCTAGATCTTTGCCGATAATTTTTTAATGGAACTTAAATAGTTCCACTGATCGTCGAACGGAATAAAATCTTCATCTACGAAAACGGAACATTTATTTTTTACTGCTTGTCCTTGCAGCGGCAAAGCTATTAAATTGCCGTAGCCGCCTTTTGGTATTGAATCCTGATTAGGGAACATACGGTCGAGTGATTCAAACGACAGAGAATGCTGCTCATTCATCGCAGCCTGTAAAATCAACACGCCTAAGTTGCGAGCCCGCTTTGCACTAATGCTTTCACCAAAAAAAATCCAAAAATGAGCTCCTTTTCCCGAACGTGATATTTCAACCGAAACGGGAATAGAAAACGCCGCGCACGTTTTACGGACAGAGGTAGCATCTTTTTTCCATGCATCGGAACTTCCCGTGTGTGAATCAAAGTCAAAGGCGAGAAATCGGCATACGTCTCCTTCCATAAGCGGGTATAAACCGATAGCATCGCGGCAGGCGATATCTTTTCCAGCTAGGTGATTAAAAATGTATCGGTCGGAAAGCGGCACGGGAAGCTTAAACGGGCAGGATGCACAGGCATATTTTTTCATATCGCATTTTCCTGTTTTCCATTTGTTTTCGCAAACCGGAGAATAACCGCTTTTGTTTGATTTTGCATTGTACCATCTCAGGGCAAATACATCTTGTCGGCCGATAAATAACGATGTATACAAATTTATTTTTTCCTGTGCCGTACTGTTCCGATTGACAAGACTGTGCGGCAACGGGAGTATATCCGCTTTCGCCGTAAGCACCTTTTGCGGCATTCGTGGGCTGTATGCAGAGACGGTATTGTCTTGATCTTTTACATTTTCCGTGCCGCTTTTTTCTTCAAGGACAAGCCGAATATCTTCATGTCTCACGGCAAAGGAATGTATCAACCCGACAAGGTCTTTGCGGGAAAGTGTTTCTAAATATGATAAAACGGCAGCTGATATATCGGGCATATTGTGTACAAATTATGTATCGGCCTATGATGTACAAAAATAAATAGAATATTATAACTCGAGTGGTGTAATGCGTAAAAAAGTAATTTCGGTGTGAACATCCCCGTATTTACTCACGTAAAAATCTAACCGAAATGATTTGCGTTACTCAAGTAAAAATCTAACCGTAGCCATGTAGACCACCTGTGAGTCATTGAAATAAGTTTGCTCTGCAGCTCTTGCGTTTTATCAATCAGCTGTTGTAAGTCTAAACTGTCCTTCCTACGCCGCAGCTCATCTTTTTCAGCATCGCTTATATCAGAGCTTTCCATAAGCCTACGATACGGTGTCTTAGCTTCATCATATTTCTTTATGACCTTTGCGTCTACCCTATGCTTTGAAATAATCTTCATTGAAGGAAAAAAGAAGTTTACAAGCATGTTATATTGCTCATAAAGGTCAGCCATAACGCTTCGTGCCTTCTCTCCCTCAAATCGGTAGTAACCGACAATGCGTCTTACTACACTGTCATTTTTCTGTTCCACAAAACAATTATCATTTTTTTTACACGATCGGCTTCGAGTGAAGATAACATTATTCGTGTTACACCATTGCAAAAGCTGTATATTCTTAAACTCGCTTCCGTTGTCGCTATCAATACCTTTCATCTGAAACGGTAAGTTTATTTTCACATCCTCTATCGCTTCTTTTACCCATCGGTGAGCTTTGTTTAAAAGGGCTCTATTTTCCGTCCATCCTGAATGAACATCAGTGAGGGTAAGTGTGCAAATATACTGTCCTTTAGTACTTATACCACAGTTTGCGACAGTGTCAACCTCAAAAAAGCCCGGTTTGCGTTCATCCCAGTCGAAAAAGGTGCGGATTGGAATGAGCTTATTAAGATTCTTTGCAGGCCGTGTTGTTGAAATACCTCGGATAGAATATTTTGGAATTTCAGGCTTGAGAATCCTACCGACCGTTGCACTTGATATGCGAGCGAGTTTTGCTTTAAGTTGTTCAGAATAGCCGAACTTTTGAGCAAAGTAATCGATATTATCACGTATAAACGGCACGAGCCGTTTTGAACACAAGTACATCGAAAAAATCCACAGCCGGATGACTTGCTCTTGTACGTCTTGACCGTAGTATTTTTCATAGTTTCGCTTTTTTCGTGTCTTTTTAATGATCTGCACACTTTTTTTGGCAGCGTTGTTAAAGTGTGTTACTTTTACGTATGCACTATTTTTCAGAATATGAATTGCATATTTTCGGTTGTACTTGATAGTTGCAACAAACTCATCGAGGATTTTCGTCTTTTGTTTCTTTCCTGCAGTGCAGTACCGTTTAGCCGTTTCCTCGGTCAGCTTCTTTTTCATTTTCATATCTAACCCCATTTTGCCCTTCCTTAGGGCTTCTATTTTAGGTTAGATTTTTACGTGATGAACAGCTTTTTTTTCGGTTAGATTTAACTTGAGGCAATGCGATCCCTTGAATTTTATACTAGATTCATGTTACTATAGTATGTACTGTGGGGTAAATAAAGTATGATTCGTCTGTATCCGACAAAAAGCTTGCTGCAAATATGCGATGCTGATATGGCGTTTAGGATGGTTCAGGGATTATGAAAAAGAATAAACACTATACTGTTATTGATTTATTTGCAGGTTGCGGTGGTCTATCTCTTGGATTGTATCTATCTGGATGGCAAGGTGTTTTTGCTATTGAGAAAAATAAGTTTGCTTTTGAAACATTAAAAGCTAACTTAATACAAAATAAACAACATTTTAATTGGCCTAAATGGCTACCACAAACTCCTCATGATATAAATGAAATATTAAAAAATTATAAGAATCAATTGAATGAGTTTAGAGGTAAAATTGATCTAGTTGTAGGAGGACCACCATGTCAAGGTTTTTCTACTGCTGGTAAGAGGGTCAAAGAAGATGTAAGAAATAATTTGGTATTCTCATATATTGAATTTATTAAGTTAATTGAGCCGAAGATGATTCTTTTTGAGAATGTAAAAGGCTTTACTTATGCCTTTGAAAAAAAAATAGATGAGGCTTCTATACCGTATTCAAAAAAAGTTATTGATGCTCTTATTGATTTAAATTACAAGATAGAAGCATATATTATAGATTTCTCTGAATATGGTATACCACAGAGAAGGAATAGATTTATATTAATCGGTAGTAAAGCTATAAAAAATACGCAAAGTAATTTTAAGGAATTACTGGAATCAAAAAAATCTGAGTTTTTATTAAAAAAAGGTATTCCAGCCAATATTACAGTAAAAGAAGCTATTTCAGATTTATTACGTTCAAATGGACAAATACCTACACCTGATAGAAAGGGATTTATGTCAGGAAAATACGGTAAGGTTGAATCAGGATATCAAAAATTACTACGTGGAAATTATGCACAAGAACATAATATTCCGGATAGTCATAGTTTCGCAAAGCACTCTCTGTTAAAAGAGGAATGCTTTAAAAAACTCTTAAACAGCAATCAGCATCGAGGTAAACGGGTTGATGAAATTATAAAGTCAAAATTAAATATAAAACAGAGAAGTTTAACCATTTTAGATCCTAATTCTGCTTCGCCCACCATCACCAGTCATCCCGATGATTATTTGCACTATAGTGAACCAAGAATTATGACAGTACGTGAATGTGCACGTATTCAATCTTTTCCTGACTGGTATGAAATTAAAGAAAAATATACCACAGGAGGTAGTATGCGTAAAATAGAAGTTCCTCGATATTCGCAGATTGGTAACGCAATTCCACCTCTATTTGCAGAATTAGCAGGTTTAGTATTAAAGGATATGCTGGAAGTATGGAAGAGATGCAATTTAAAATAAGCTCAGCTTTGAAAAATCTTGTTGGTAAAGATTTAATTACGAATGATTATACTGCCGTTTTCGAATTAGTGAAGAATTCTTATGATGCCTATGCAACTAAGGTTGAAATAACATTCTCTGACGATAAAATTATTATAGCAGATAATGGGAAAGGAATGACTTTTGATGATTTAAAAAATAAATGGTTATTCCTTGGTTATTCTGCCAAAAAAGATGGAACAGAGGATCAAAATATAAATAAACAAAAATCATATAGAGATAAAATTAAACGATACTATGCCGGTGCCAAAGGCATAGGAAGGTTCTCCTGTGATAGATTGGGGAAGTATTTAACACTTATAACTAAAACTTCTAAATCATCAACCGCAGAGCAAATAGTAATAAATTGGAATGATTTTGAGGCTGACCAAAAAAAGGAATTTGTCCATATAAATGTAAAATATGCAAAATTGAATCAAAAAATAGCATTTCCTTTGAATGCAAAGAATGGAACAATCCTTGAAATTACCGATTTAAACGATGAAAAAATTCCATGGAATAGAAAACGGTTACAAGATCTTAAACGTTCATTAGAGAAACTTATCAATCCATTTTCAGAAAAAAATGATTTTTCAATTGAAATTATCTGCGACAGAGAAAAAGAAAATGATCAAGCTATGAGAGAAAAAGGCGGTTTTGAAAGAGATATTGTCAATGGTATAATAAAAAATAGTATATCAACAATCCTAAATTTAAAAACAACACAAATAAGTGTACAATTACATAATAACAAAATATATACAGCTCTTTCTGATCGCGGTGTAGATATGTATAAAATTCAAGAAAATAATAAAAATTATAATAAACTAAGTGAAGTTAAAATAGATTTGTATTTTTTAAATAGATCAGCAAAAATGAATTTCACAAAACTAATGGGAGTCGAACCTGTTAATTATGGTTCAGTCTTTTTATTTCGTAATAATTTTAGAATTATGCCGTTTGGAAACACTGGAGATGATAGTTGGGGATTAGATTACAGAGCCCAACAAGGACATAGCCGTTTTCTAGGAACTCGAGATTTATTCGGTAGGGTTGACGTCCTAACTAATGAAATTGATGAATTAAAAGAAGTTTCCAGTCGAGACGGGGGTGTAATAGAGACGGAAACATCGAATCAACTTTTTAAGTTATTTGAAATTACTCATCGTCGTTTAGAACGATACGTTGCGGGTGTTTTATGGGGGGAAGCTTTTTTGCGTAGAGACTATTTTGCAACAGAAGTAGAAGCATTACAAAAACGTAAGGAATTGTTAGAAATAGATAAAGATAAAGAGCAGCCTGACTATATATTGACATCAAATATTGGAAGTAAAATTGATTTTGTTCAACTGATAAAGACCCTTACGAAAGATAAAAACATAGAAATTCTATATTACAATGCAGAGCTCGCAAATATTGTATCTAGCCATGATAGTATTAGCTCAATCAAACCTCAATTTATAAATGACCTTGAAAAGATCGCAGAAGACACAGATAATGCCGATTTACTTATTTCTATAGAAGATGCAAAAAGACGTATTTCAGAATTACAAAAAGATAAAGAGACTGCTGAATATAAAGCATACGAAGAAGAACAAAGAAGGATTTTAGCAGAAGAAAAAGTAAAAAAAGCTGAAGCTGCAAAAATACAGGCAGAAAAACGAGAAGAAGAAGCAAAGCATGCAAAGATGATAGCAGAAATGCAGGCAAAAGAAATAGAGCTTAAGCGACGAGAAGAAGAGATTAAACGCAAAGAGGCTGAATATCAAAAAGAAGAAGAAGAAAAAAAAAGAAAAAAACTTGAAGAAGAGAAAAACGTAACAGAAAAAGAGTTAGAAAAGGAAAGAAAACAAGGAATATTTCAACGTTCTATCATAGGTCGAGAAAAAGAACAGATACTTGGACTTCAGCATCAAATTAATCATTCTTCAGGTAGAATAAGAACAAACATAAAGCATTTGTTATCTTATATTGCAGAAAATAAAATAAAAATCGACGACAAAATACGAAAATATATTTCTATAATTTCATTAGAGTCAGGGAAAATAGAATCATTATCTAAATTTGTTACAAATGCCAATTTTGATCTAAAAGCCAGTGAAATAACTAGAAATATTATACAGTTTATTCAAGAGTATATTCAAGAAATTTATCTTCCAGAAGAACCTACTTTATCAACTAAGTTAAATATTTGTATTAACAAAGAAATTGAAATATATATCATGTCTTTTCGACCTCTTGAAATAACAACATTAATTGATAATTTTATTCAGAATGCAGAAAAAGCAGAAGCAAAAAATATAAAATTTACGATAAAAAAATATGAAAATAAAATAGAACTCCTAATTCAAAATGATGGTAAGATGATTCCTGAGACTAACATTCCAAGAATATTTGAATTGGGATTCACAACTACAGATGGCTCTGGAATAGGCTTGTTTAATATAAAATCTATTGTTGAAAGACTTCATGGAAAAATTGATATATCAACAAATAATAATCATAATGTTACATTTAGGATAGTTATATGAAAATAACGTATAATATATTATGGCTTGATGATGCAATAGATGAATTTCAAGAAGATGGTTTTATTGATGAAATAAATAAATACCTCGAAGGTGAAGGTTTCATTCCATATATCAGAACTGTATCTAAAGTAAATGAATTTCTGCAATACTTATCTGATAAATATGATTTAATTCTTATGGATTATAATATTGAAGACGGAAAAAATGGGGCAGATCTTATTACCGATATTAGAAATAAAAATATTTTTACAGAAATTCTATTTTATACAGCTCAAAAAGAATGGAAAACTCCAGATAGAATAGACAGGATATCATTTTTACAAACATCAACTATTAGTGGCAAACCCCATCACAGATCTGTTACAGATGAAACCTTGCGGTTAATAGGATTTACAATTAAGAAATTTCAACATATCATTGCTATGCGTGGTATGATTATGCATGAAACAAGTTCTTTGGATGCCCAAATAGACTCCATTATTCAAGCCTATATGAATAGTGATAGGCATACAGAACAATGCACGAAAATTGAAGAACTAATTTTAAACAAATTGAGAGAGCAATTTAGTAATAAAATGGATTTAATTAATAAAAAGAAATTTTCACATATTTGTAAGGATCCATTTTTATATAGTGCAGACTATAAACGAATTGTATTAGGAGAAATATTAAAGTACAGCCATATTGATGATTTTAGCAAACAATATAAAGACGAGATAATAACGATTCGTAATAAATTTGCTCATGCTATTCTTAAAAAAGATGAGAAAACAGGACGAGAATTTTTTGAATATAAAACAGATGGAATTACCTTTGATCATGATTTCTGTAAAAAGATTAGAAGAGATATTGCCAAATATAAACAAAAAATTGATGAAATTGAAGGTAAGATATTATAATGATCCTCCATTTCGACCCAAACCTTGCTTACCAACAAACAGCCGTTAAATCCATTGTCGATTTATTTGAAGGTCAGCTGTTAGCTTTTTCTGAAAGGCTCAGGATGCATGGCTATACCTGACCCTAAGTTACAGCTTCTTAATTTCGAATTCAGAAAATTCCATCCTAGAGCTCTTCTCCTGCCCTTAACCTTGTTCTCATATTTTGAATTTTTGCATCCATAATTTCAAGCTCGGCAAGGATTTCTTTTTCTTTTTTTGAAGTTTCTATAACGGATGCTATTCCTCCGTTTTTGATAACTATCCGCTTATCCGCATAGAGGGCCAGAGCCGGATCATGTGTGGCCATTAAAACAATTTTTTCCTTTGAAACCAAGAGTTCCAAGGCTTTTTTGCGGTCAATACCTGCATTTTCTATTTCGTCTATGAGAACGATGGGAGAGGAGCTTAGTATAGCCGTATCTGCAATCATAAGAGCTCTCGACTGTCCTCCGCTCAAGGCCGTTATCGGCGTATCCAAATTAAATTTTTCTCCCGCAAGATTGTTTGCCGCCTCTATGATATTTTTTACCGCATCTTCCTTGTTTTGGATAAGACGGCTTTCCGCATGGAGCTCGATAAATTCTTTGACGGATAAATCCATTACAAAGTTCATATTTTGAGAGAGCTGAGCCACAAGTTTATTGTTTACCGAAAAACGGATTGTCTTATCGGGTGTTTTACCGTTAATTAAAATGCTGCGGTTTGTAGGAGTATCCTTTTGAGCAGTCCACTCGATATCGGCAAGGAGCCTTGATTTTCCGGACCCTGTCGGGCCTACAATCGAAATAATTTGAGAGGTATAAAGGGTAAGCTCATCAAAGTTTTCGGTTTCGCCTGACTTGTTTGTTCCGGGAAGAATTGTGAGGTTGTGAACCTCGTTTGCATTTTCCAAATTAAGGAAAGACTTCATTTGAATTATGTATTCAAAAAATGCAGAGTAAAGTTCTTCTCTGTTTATTGCTTCTTCTTCACAAACTTCATCGGAAAGCGATTGTAAAAAATCTTTTAGAGTCTGCTCCTTGTTTTTTAAAATACCTATTTCAATCAAGCGGTTTTCCTTGATGAAATCTTCGATAAAAGGGTATTCGCTTAAAATATCTTGAATCGATTTTTCAGAAAGTTTTTTAACTTCTGTATTTTCATCATTTAAATAAAATTCATTGTTCATTTTTTCTCCCCTGTTCTTCGGCAATTTTCATCTTGCGGATATTTCCCATCTGGAAGTTTTCTCCTATTCTTGTTTCACCCAAACAATAAGAGCAAAGGGCGGCAGGCATGGGAAAGCGGAGTTCCATTCCTTGTACCGTAGAAATATCTTCGGCCTTATCCGTTAAAAGGGTGCTGAGCTCAAAGGCTCCTTGGCCCGTAAGACCGTTTACATGCATGATGACCGCCCTAGGATTTACGGCATTTACCCTTGCCGCAAAAACTTCGCGTTCAGCTTGAGAAACGATGTCTCCCTTTGTGATAACTACGATGTCGGCTGACTTTAAAAGAGGGCCTATTTTTTTTGGCGTATTTATCCCCGACAGGTTATCGATTACACAGATACCTAAAATATTTTTTATATAGGGGGAACAGCGGTTACAAAGCCCTGCGGACTCGCTTACCAAAAGGTCAAGCCCTTCCTTGATTCCCCATTGCACGGCCTCCTCTATGTTTGACACAAAGAAGTGGTCGGGACATAGGGAGCCGGAGATTCCTTTTTGGACGGGAACTCCGGCCTTTTGATATAGAAGGTCATCATCAGTATAAAGGCAGTCGAATTTTACTGCCCCCGTTTTTATATTTTGTTTTTTTAAGGCATCTATTGTTTTTAAGATTACGCTTGTTTTGCCCGACGATGGCGGGCCTGAAAATATTATTAAGTTCATAAATATAATATAACAAATCTATGTGACGAAGTCTGTAACAGATGTTACACAGACCTTAAATTTTTCCGGCAGCTGTTTCAAAATCGGTTTTGATTTTTTCCAAAAGAGAACCTATATCGTTTTGATAAATAAAGTCCCAACCTACCCAAGAAAATTTTTTATCCTCTCCTAAACGGTTATCTACATCGGGATTCGTTGACGGAAAAAAACCGCTTTCGGAAAACACCCTTCCGGTTTTTTCTGAAAGGAAGAAATCCGCAAAGGCCTTTGTCAAAGCCTCATTTTCTTTTTTTACAAGCATAAAAATCGGAGCCGCTATAGCCCCGTCTTTGGGCCAAACCGTTTTTAATGCCGAATCTTCTTTTATCATCTTTGAAAAAAAGTAGGGGCTTATGTTTACGGCAGGAGGTTCATTTACAACGGATTTAGGATTTTTTAAAACCAGAGACGCTTTTCCCTTTACCATTTGTGCCGGATGAAGAGAGGTGCGGCAAGCCCTGCCCAATTTTTTTATACCTTCATCTCCGAAACGGCTGTAAATATTTAGGATTACCGAATTAAACAAGTCCAAATCGCTAAATGGAATTGCCGCAGAATTTTCAAATTCGGGTAAGAGGAGGTCTGCCCAAGTTTCGGGCATTTTTCTTCCTCTTAACAGTTCGGTGTTTACAATCATTACTGCGGGAACTACTCCGATAATTGCATAGTTTTTTTTGCCGTCTCTAAGGTCGATATAATCGTTGCAAAAGTCCTTATTCATTTTTTCGATTGAACAGTGAAAATCTTTGTTCTCGATAAAGGAGCCCATTAGTTTTTTGTCGAAAAAAAGCTCAAACCCTGCAGAAAGGAGAATATCGGGGAGGTTTTCCTTTTTTCCTGTTTGAGCTTCTTTTATTATCCAGTCGATTCCGAGGTTTGCGGAACGAAGATCATAGCTGATTTTATAGTTTTGTTTTTCAAGCTCATTTTTATTTTCTTCAATATACTTGGAATGAAATTCTTTAAAGGCTTCAAGCAGGGGGATTCTTATAGGACATGGAAGAACTCCCTCAATCCTTATATTTTTTTTGCCGTCATCATAACCGGTGTTTTGTGCGTCTTTCTTTTCTAAGCTTAAATCTATTTCGGCAAAACCGATATTTTTATTTTGTTCGATAACTTCAATAAGCTCTTTTTCGCACAAGCCGATATCAAGACTCTTCGTTAAAAGGGCTTTTTCAAGACTAATCTTTTTCCCCATTATTTTGCGCATAAGGGGATTGGTAAGAGGGGTAAAACCTTTTTCTGCCAAGTATCTTATCGTTTCAGGAAAGCGTTCGGTAATATCAAAAACACTTTCATCCATATTAAAATATTTATTCATTATAATCCTCCGATCTATAATCAAGTTAAAATCAAAATAACCCGAAATTAAAAGTATGAATCCTATTTTTAAAAATATACCCGCTCAAGAAGCGGAAAAATATTTAAAAAATACCAAGGCTAAAACCCTCAACTATAAAAAAGATGCCTTTATCTTTTTTGAGGGCGATACTCCCGCTTTTTTCTTTGTTTTAAAATCGGGTATCGTTCAAATCGAAAAAAACACTGCCGATGGAAAGCGGCTTATTGTAAACCGCTTTGAAAACCCCGGTACGGTTTTTGCCGAAGTATATGCTCTTTTGGATTCGGCTATCTACGATTACTCATGCCGTGTAATTAGCGATGCCGAAATTCTTTGTCTCCCCATAGAAGGGGTCTTTGGTGCCGGAGCGTACTCCGAAACTCATTTTAAGGTTCTAAAGAACCTATTAAATATTTTAGCTCATAAGGCTTATTTTTTAAACCAAAAGCTTCTTATCTTTTCTTCATTCAGTCTTCGTCAAAAAATAGCCCTCTATTTATTGCAGCAGGCTGAAGGAAGTTCAAAGGTTGAGCTAAACCTAAACAGGGAGGCTATGGCCGAATACTTAGCGGTTCCTCGGCCATCTTTATCCCGCGAGCTTATGAGCATGCAAAAAGATGGGCTTTTAAAAATCGAAAAAGATACCATCATTGTCAACCTTGATAAACTCGAAGACTTTAGCTAAGGGCTTATCAATAAAAGCCCTTAGCCTGTCCTCCCGGTTATGTTTCTAACCGAAAAAATGTTTTATATCATCTTCTATTGAAGAGATTCCCGATAATCCGAATTTGCTTATTAAAACATCCTTTACGTTGGGTGAAAGGAAGCCGGGAATAGTAGGCCCAAGGTGTATGTTTTTTACGCCTAAGAACAATAGGGCCAAGAGTACTATAACGGCTTTTTGTTCGTACCATGCTATATTAAAAATTATAGGTAAATCATTAATATCGCTTAGGTTAAATATTTCCTTCAATTTAAGAGCTATAAGGGCAAGGGAATAAGAATCATTGCATTGTCCTGCATCCAATACCCTTGGAATTCCGTTTATATCTCCAAGATTTAGTTTATTATACCTGTATTTTGCACAGCCTGCCGTCAGGATGACGGTATTTTTTGGAAGAGCTTCCGCAAAACCCGTATAATAAGATCTTGTTGTGTGTCTGCCGTCGCAGCCGCCCATTACTATGAATTTTCTAATATCTCCGTTTTTTACGCTTTCGACAATTTTGTCGGCAAGAGCAAAAACTTGGGCGTGAGCGAAGCCGCCTATAATCTTTCCGCTTTCAATTTCTTTTGGGGGAGGACATGACTTTGCTTTTTTTATAATTTCGGAAAAGTCCTTATGTCCGTTTTCATCGGCTTCGATATGAACACAGCCGGGATGTCCTGCTGCGTTTGTCGTGTACATTCTTGATACGTAGGAAGCCTTTGAAGGAATTATACAGTTGGTTGTCATAAGGATTGGGCCGTTAAAACTTTCAAATTCGGAAACCTGTTTGGCCCACGAATTACCGTAATTACCTGCAAGATGCTTATATTTTTTTAGTTTCGGATAATAATTTGCAGGGAGCATTTCGGAGTGAGTATAAACATCAACGCCTGTACCCTCAGTTTGCTCAAGAAGCATTTCGATATCTTTTAGATCATGCCCAGATACAAGGATGCCCGGATTATTTCTTACACCTATCGAAACTTCGGTTATTTCGGGGTTACCGTAGCTGCCTGTGTTGGCGCTATCCAGCAGAGCCATTCCCTTAACTCCGGCTTCTCCTGTCTTTAAGGTAAGAGAAATAAGTTCATCAACACTCAATTTTTCATCTATGAGCATTGAAAGCGTTTTTTGAATAAAGGCATCAACTTCTTCATCTTCATAGCCTAAGGCGTTAGCATGTTTTACATAGGCACATAGCCCCTTTAGACCATAGATAATAAGTTCTTTTAAGGAGCGCTTATCGGGATCTTTTGTCTGCAAAACGCCTATTGTAATGGCCTTGCCCAGTCTTTTCGGTATATCCGAATCAATATACACTTCAATCTCCGGATCAAGGGGGCGATTTAAAGAACTATGCAAATCATGGATTGCTTTAAGAGTAATATTTATTCTGTTGTTAATTGCTTTTTCATCAAAATTTGCATTGGTTATTGTAACAAAAAGGTTTGTGCTTACGATGTGGTTAATTTCTTTTTCAACCTTAATCCCGTTTTCCCTCATATAACTTGTCACCTCGGAAAGCTTTTTTGTTCCCCAGATGAGAAAGTCCTGTAATCCTGCAACTAAGGGGTTTTTCCCGCATACTCCGACCCTTACGCAGCCTGAATTTTTAAATGTCTCCTGACATTGAAAACAAAACATAGTGTCCATAGTATTCTCCTATTTTTCAAAGGTTTGAGTAAATTATAAGCATTTTATGAATAGAAGTCGGTAACGGATGTTACGCGGATGTTAAATTTTTGTTGTTTTAAGTCTATTTTTGCTCACTTGAAATCTCTTATTCTATCCTATATACTCAATATTATGAAACCGGATAAAATTACACAGTGGCAAAAATTAGGTTTTGGAATGTTTATTCATTATGGGCTTTATTCTTTATGCGGAGGCGTTTGGAAGGGTGAATCGGTAAAGCGCGGTTACAGTGAACAGATTTTAAGTCACGGTAAAATTCCTAAAGAAGAATATAAGGCCTTACAAAATAAATTTACCTGTAAGAATTTCGATGCAGAAAAAATATGTGCTCTTGCAAAAGCCGCAGGAATGAAATACATTATTATCACGGCAAAGCACCATGACGGCTTTTGTCTTTTTGACACAAAGACTACAGATTATAATTCGGTGAAGGCTCCTGCAAAAAGGGACCTTATTGCAGAGCTTTCTCAAGCATGTAAAAAAAACGGTTTAAAGTTCGGGCTTTATTTTTCTTGGATAGATTGGAACTGCGAATATGCTCTTCCTATAAGCGATCATAACAGCGATAAAATTCCGCCCAAGCATCAAAAAGTTAATATTGAACAGCTGAAAGAATTGTTTACAAATTACGGTCCGCTTTGCGAGCTTTGGATGGATATGGGCTACCCGACAAAAAAGCAAAGTGAAGAAGTAAGAGCCCTTGCTCAAAAGCTTCAACCTGGCATGATGATAAACGGCCGCATATGGAATGACTGCGGGGATTTTTGTACAATGGGGGATAATAAATTTCCTGATAAAAGTTTAAATGTTCCTTGGCAAACCCCTGCTTCAATTTACCATGAAACATGGGGCTACCGTTCATGGCAAAGACGGGGCAATAAAAATAAAAAAGCCCAAGAGCTTATAGAAAGCCTTATAAGGGTAAGAGCCATGGGAGGTAATTACCTTTTGAATATCGGTCCTAAGGGTGACGGCTCCGTGGTCGCATTTGAAGCTGAAGTCTTAAAGAAACTAGGCAGCTTTTTTAAATCAAAAGCGCCTTCTCAAGGGTGTGCAAAAAAACTTTGTAAAAAATTAAATTTAGATCTTCCTCAAGATAGTATTTTAGAACTAAGCGGAGAAAAAAACGAAATTCCATTTACAAAAAAACTTTACCGCTTTACGGGAAAAGATTATTACTCTTCTCATTTTATTTGTACGGAGCTTGAACTTAATCTAAAAACTTCAAAAGACTTACACAAAACAAATTTCTGGACAATCAGCCTCGCCAGAAAAAAGCCCTTATCCCAAGATGAGGTTTTGGAAATAAACGGAAAGGAATTTTGTTTCCCCGCAAACAAAAAAGAATTGGAAATTTTTAAAAACATAAAAATAGAAAGTGTGCTTAAAATTTCAGTATCTACAGGCGGAACACCTTCATTGCGTAAGGCCTTAAAACAGGATAACTTAATTTTAAGAGTAGAAGGCAAATGATGCCGGTCATTCCCTTAAATTTTAAGAAAGTCTATAAAGAACGTATTGGTTTAAGGAAACGCCTTCATGTTCTGCATTTAAAGCTAGTTCTTTGTGTAAAGATTTAGGAAGTCTTAAAAGAAACTTTCCGCTATAATTATTTTCGTCTTGAGGCATAGGTATTGTGAAACCGTTTTCAAGTTTTGCTTCTATCCAGCCTTCCATTGCTTCATATATATTTGTATACACTTCTTCTAATGTTTCACCTGAACTTTGACAACCATCAAGCTCTTTAACTTGTGCATAATAATATACGCCGCTCTCATCGTGTATTTTTTTTGTGATAATTGAATACGGTAAATTTAAATAATCCTTTATTTGCATAAGTACCTCCTACATTCTTTTTAAAATATCTTTTACATAGCATGCTTTTAATGGGTTTTCAGATTTCACGGTTATAACATCCCCTTGAGCATTTATATAGTGCCGATGAGAACCTTTTTGACGGTCAAACCTATAGCCTATATACTCAAGAACTTTGTCAGCCTCTTGAATTCTTATACCATTTGGTTGATTTTTCATTTTTTCAATTATTTTTTCAACACTAGCCATGTTTATATGGTACTATATATAATATCATTTGTCAACATATTTTCAAATTTTAATAGTTATTTTTTTTTATTTATAGTAAAATACTAATATGGCATTGGATTATTTGATTTTATATTTTACTATTTACAGTTTTATCGGATGGTTTTGTGAAGTAGTCTATTGCTCGCTTTTACAAAGGAAGTTTGTATTAAACCGAGGAATGCTTTACGGACCTGTATGTCCCATATACGGTTTTGGGGCTTTGATTTTAATTTTTTCGCTAAAAAATTTAATCCCTTATCCTATAGTTTTGTTCTTTGCCGCCGTGCTTTTAACAAGTTCTCTTGAATATGCTGCAAGTTTTATTTTGGAATATTTATTTGATACCCTTTGGTGGGATTATTCAAAACACAAACTGAATATTAACGGAAGGGTTTGTGCCCTTAATTCGACGCTTTTTGGAATATTGGGGCTTGCTTTAATGTATATAGTAAATCCTTTTATTTCAAAATATGTAAATCAAATACCGGATTTATTTATTCTGATTATTTCAAAAGCCTTGCTTTTTATTTTTATTGGTGATTTTATTTTTACGCTTAAGGCTCTGATCGGTCTCCATGATGCGCTCTTACATATTAAAAATTTGACAGAGAATTTTTATACACATCTTGAATCGCTTGATATACATGAAAAAATAAGTGAAAGCAATATTGCAGAAAGTTTTAATCTTCTGCGTGAAAAACTAAAACAAGACGGATATTCCGCTTATGAAAAAGTACAGGAACAACTTAAACTTATTGCCGAAAAAAACAAGGGGCATATTTTATCGGCCTTCCCGAATATGAGGCAAAGAAGAAATAATTTACACTTAAAACTTTTAAAATATTTTAAGGAGAAGAGGGGAGAATAAAAAAAGAGGAATCAACAACCCCGGCGCAGAGCGTCGGGGTATTAAAAATGTTTAGACTTTAAATCTTTCAACCTCGTTTACGAGATTGCCGATATTTTCTTTATTTTTTTGCGAAATAATATTGACTTCTTGAGTAGCTTCATTTATTTGGAGTGCACCTGCTGCCATTTCATTCATGCTTGCAGTGATAACTCTTGTAAGGTCATCAAGTTTTTGCATTTCAACGGCAATGTTTTTTCCTCCCTCGAGCATTTCGGCTGAGCCGTCATTTACCTGAGAAGTTATTAAATTGATATTATGAATTGCCGTCAAGACTTCACGGCCTCCGTTTTCTTGCTCTTTCATTGCAAGCATAAGAGTCTCACTCATCTTTTTTACTTGCTCCGATAAGGCAAAGATGCTGTCAAATTTTTCTTCAGCCAATTTTGAAGAAGATGAAAGGTTTTCAATTTCTTTGCTTAAAACCTTTAAGGTTGAAGTTATTGTTTTTCCTTGTGAGCTTGATTCTTCTGCAAGTTTTCGAATTTCGTCGGCAACAACGGCAAAGCCTTTTCCGGCTTCTCCGGCATGAGCTGCTTCAATCGCTGCATTCATAGCAAGAAGGTTTGTTTGACTTGCTATATGTTGGATAACGCTTGAAGCTTCTAAAAGGCCGCCGGATTCCTCCGAAATTTTTTGAGTTACGGTATTTGATAATGAAAGAGTTTCTTTTCCTTCAGCTGTAGCTCCGGCAAGATTTTTGATTGCATCATCTGTTCTTGCAAGGGTCTGGGTTATGGAGCTTATGTTTCCTACCATTTGCTCTATTGCCGATGAAGATTCGGCTACACTGGCAGCTTGAGATTCTATCATGCCGTTTAATTGTGCGATAGTTTTAATAATCTGTTCGATAGTCGCTGAGGTCTCGGTAACGCTCGCTGCCTGTGTAAGAGCTTGTTGTTTTACTCCTTCTATGTTTGTGCTTATTTGATGGATAGCACTTGCCGTTTCCGTCATATTACTTGCAAGCTCATTTCCTATATGTTCCATCTCCTGACTTTCGGAACCTACCGTTTTGATTGAGTTCCCGATTTTTTCAATTGTTTTGTTAAAGTATTTTGATAAATCGGTTATTTCATCATTTCGTTTGATAGGTAAGCGTACCCTTAAATCTCCATCCCCATCTGCAATATTTTTAAGAGCCTGAACTGTTGATGTAATGGGCTTTACTATTGTAAGGGCGATAATAGCTGTAAGTATAATAGATATAATCAATATGGTAATGCCTATAATTCTGATTGTGATTTTTAAAGGCCTTAGACTGCCGGTAAGTTCATGAACAGGAGCACTGATTATTACTTTCCAGTTTTTAGTTTTCATAGGAGAATAAGCGGCAATTTCTTTTTGTCCTTCATATACAAATCTAGCTAAACCGGCTTCAGAAGATGCTAAGACTTTTTGTTCAAAATCGGCAATGCTTTTAAGTTCAGGGTCGGATACAGCTTTTTTAATGCTGTTCTCTTGGTTTTTAACCAGTTCTATGTCCTTGTCGGCAATCGTTGTTCCTGAAGCATCGATAATATAGCAGCCGCCCGTTTCTCCTATTACGATGTCGTCGATTAGATTGTTAAGATCTAAGCCGTTAACAACGGCACTAAACACGCCTAAAATATTGTGTTCATCATCATAAATAGGTACGGAAAATATAATTTGAAGTTCACCAGTTGTACGGCTTATAAGAGGCTCAGAAATAAAATTTCTGCCTTTAATAGCCTCCTTATACCAGTCCCTATCACCGACAAAAATGGAAGTTCCGTCAGAAGAATATCTTATACCGTTTTTATCGGAAACTCCAAAGTATTCTATCGTTTTATTCCGCTCTGCATCTTTTTGTAATGCCTTTACTTTTTCAAAAAAAGTGAGTTTGGAATCGCGCAGTGCCGGAATACGCGCAAGGCCTTCCAAAAAATATAACATGGAATTCGCCCTGCTGTCGACAATTTCGGCCGTATCCTCTGCCTTCATTAGTAGAGCTTCTTCAATTTTTCCCAATAAGGCCTTTTTTGCTACAAATAAAGCAGAGGCTCCCATTGTAAATCCTCCTATCAGGATTAACATACCAAAAAAGAAAACCAATTTTCTTAAAATAGAAAACCGTCTTCCCTCCTTCCGATAATTTTTTTCACCTACCATATTTAGAGTTCCTTTCAAATGTTATTTTAAAAACTATTTATAATTGATTTTTATTGAATGTACATTAAGATTTGGCAGACGCGATTGTACACTAATTTTTGTATTTTTACTAGATGTTTATGTAATAAATAAATGAAAAATATTATAATAGAGTAAATTTATAAAATAGAGATTTAATGTTGATGTGTTTTTACGAGCCTGTAGACTTATATTTTGAAACTCCGAACCGCCAAAAAAGATAAGCAGGAATCAAAAACAAAAATGAAAGAAGAGGTAAAAAGGCGAGGGTAGGATTTTTGCATTTATCGAATAAGAACAAAAGCGGATAATATTGAAAAAGGGCATAAGGAATTATAAATGTGCAAAAGCGTAAAATTTTATTTCCGTATATTGAAACAGGGTATGAGGCAAATTCTCTAGCCCCATCGGTAAAGATATTCATAAACTCAAGACTTTGTATGGTAAAAAAAGAAATAGCTGCATAGATTAAAAAGAGCCCGGAGAATACCGCTATGCCTCCTAAGAGCATTGATATAATTGTAAACACCTTTAAAAAAGACCAATCGATATTTCCGAATCTTATGCCGTAAAAAAATAAAACGACGGCTATGAGCAATCTTCCTATCCTTGAAAATTCAAATTTACTTCCCAGTACTTGAAGGGGTAGATTTCGGGGACGCAAAAGAATTCTGTCAAAGTCTCCGGTTATAATCAATGCAGAAAATGAATCAAAGCCTCTTGCATAGCTTTCGGTAATGGCAAAACTTAACTGCATTATTGAATAGCAAAAAACAACTTCGGCAAAGGAAAAACCTTTTATGGACTGAAAGCGTGCAAATAAAAAATAAAGAGCTGCCGCGCTGTTACATGTTAAAAGGAATTGCCCCAAGCAGGATAAAAAAAATGAAGCCTTGTATTGCATTGTGCTTTTTAAAAGAATTCCCAGATATTTAAAATAAAGTTTTACGCCTTTCATAATTATCCTAAATTTTAATTTAGCCTCCTTGCACTATCAGCTTTTTTTCTGCAGCCTTTGCAATAAATTTTCCCGATAAAAATAAAACGAGGAGCCAGAAGACTTGTAAGAGTATTTTTTTGCCTGCATCGGCAGGTAAAATATCGTAAGAAAAAATTCTTAAAGGAATATTTTGAATTCCCGTAAAAGGAGAAAATTCTAAAATCTTTTTTATTGTTTCAGGGAAAAAAGGAATAGGGATTATCTGTCCCATGAGCATCTCGGAGGCCGAGAAAAATACTATTTGAAGCCCTTTGGGAGAAACAGTAAAAAAACAAAGCACGTATATCAGGCAGGTAAAGGCTGCTGCCGTGCAAAGTCCCAATATCATAGAAGTTATAAATATAAAAAAAGTAAGAAGATCGGGCATTATCAAACGGTAAGGCTGAGGTAAAATTGAGGCAATTATTAAAACCGGAAAACATCTTAAAAGACCTCTTGCAAGTCTTAATGCAACCGAGCGGGTAAACCAAAGATTGTATATGTTTATCGGTTTAGACATTTGATATGCGATGGAGCCCGAAACAATCGAATCGGTTATATCACTTTCAAATGTCCACATTGCAAAAAACGCTAAGAAAGCCTGTTGCATCCAAATATAGGAAACAAAAGCAGAAAAGCCCATAGGAAAATTTTCCGGCGAGGATTCATAAAAGGCCTTAAATAAAATGATATTTAAAGTTCCCCATGCAAATTGAGTTGAGATACCGGCAAGAGCTGCTACCCTGTATTGTAAGTTTGCGATAAAGCGTATTTTAAAAAAAGAAAGATATTTTTTCATAAGCCGTACAGCCCTTTAACAATTTTTTTTATAAAATTCGGCAAGGCTTTCATCCAAAGATAAGGAATCCTTTTTAATGTCCTTTAATGTGCCGTCTAAAAGAATCCGTCCTTTGTCTATTAAAATAATACGCTCGGTAATTGCTTCGATATCCTGCATGTCGTGGGTTGTTAAAATAATAGTCGTTTTATTTTTTTTGTTCAGTTCCGAAATAAATTTTCTTACCGTCAATTTTGAAAGAGCATCAAGCCCGATTGTAGGCTCATCCAAAAAAAGAATTTTGGGACTATGTAAAAGAGAGGCTGCAATTTCGCACTTCATCCTTTGGCCTAAAGAAAGCTGACGGGCTGGTGTTTTGACAATTTCTTTTAATTCTAAAAGATTGATCAGCTCTTCCAAATTGTTTTGAAAAAGATTTTGAGGCACAGAATAAATATCCTTTAAAAGCTCAAAGGAATCTATAACGGGAATATCCCACCACAGCTGAGTTCTTTGCCCGAAAACTACACCGATGTTTTTTACATATTCCACTCGCTTTTTCCATGGAACAAGGCCTGCAATTTCGCAAGTTCCCGAATCGGGAGTAAGGATTCCGCATAGCACCTTTATGGTAGAACTCTTTCCGGCTCCGTTCGGTCCGATGTAACCTACGGTTTCTCCTTCGTTAATCGTAAAAGAAATATCATTTAAAGCTTTTACATATTCATAGTCCCTCTTAAAAAGAGCCTTTGCTGCTTCTTTTAAGCCCTTATTTCTTTTTGCGACCTTGTATGTTTTGCAAATATTTTGAACCTTAATCATTTTTTTCTTCCATAAAAACTTTTACAGGGGTGGTATAATATCATTAAAAAGAAACTTGGTCAATAGAAAATTCAAGTACGATGTATTTTCTCCGAAACTATAGCTATGAGAAAGCGGATTTTTTATATCTTTATTTTTGGTTTATCGTTTTTATTTTTTTCTTGTTTGAGTTTTTTTGTACGGCCTCCTCATTTAATAGAAAGCCGAGGCAGATGCTCGGCTGAGGATTTAACCGTTTTTTTTATGAGCCAAAATCCCAAGGCTGATAGGGCGAAGGTAAAACGGCTGGCTCAATTTTATATAGAAGAAGCTGAGACGGAAGGAATAAATTCGGATATTGCTTTTTCGCAAATGTGTTTGGAAACGGGGTTTTTGCGTTTCGGAGGTCTGGTAAGCGAGGAGATGAATAATTTTTGCGGACTTGGTTCAATCGGGGACGGGAAAAAAGGAGAAAGTTTTCCAAGTGAGAAGACGGGAGTTTTGGCCCATGTTCAGCACTTAAAGGCCTATGCTACGGCTAAGCCCCTTGTCCGCCCTCAGGCTGATCCGCGATACAAATATGTTAATCCTAAGGGGAAGGTTCCTACAATTTACGGGCTTGCCGGAACTTGGGCTGCAGACCCGAATTACGGCAAAAAGCTTGAAAACATATTGACAAGATTGTACAAATCGGTTTATTAAGCGAAGCGGTTTTATTCAATGTGATACTCTTGTAAACTTATCAAATTCTTTCTATAGAGATGTCTGAAAGTTCATTTGCCTTTGTAAACATATCCTTGATGATTCTATAAGAACCTAAGCCGGCAAACAAAAAGCCGAGACCTAAGCTGGGAAGGATGGATTTTATAAAGACCGGATCGGCAAAAAATACCGGAGAGAATTTTACAAAGGATACAAAATCTAAGCTGACCTCTTTTTGGACGGCTAAAAATAAACCTATGTATTCGGCAAAAAGCAGAGCAAAAACTATCGCAATGATATTTATTATAGCACCTGTTTTGGTTGCCTTTCCTTTTCCAAAATTATAACCGTAAAATGCAGAGTAGGCTATAAAATATCCTGCAATGGATGCATAAAAACCGAAATAGCCTATTAAGATCCAAGCTAAAGAGCCGATTAAGGCTCCTATAATACAGCACAAGGCTCCGGTCAAATAATTATTCGGTTCATTGTTTACTTTTTCCATCTTAGTTTTAAAATTATCTACACATTCTGAGCATAAAAATGTTGGAACGTTTTTGATTTTATAAGCATTTGTTTCCCGTATTTTATTACATGAAAAGCAAACATCGTGTGATTCTAACTTTGTTAAAATATCGGAAAGATCTTTTAAGAAAAATTCAAACTCTGAATCGTTGTTATTGCAAGTATAGGTCAAGGATAACAAATCTTCATCCATATTAAAGGTTTTTATTTTTCCCATCTTTTTTTGCTCATCTAAAAAAGCGAATAGGTCTCCCTTTGATCCGCTTACGGCACAAGAGGTTTTAAGAACAAGTTCTTGATTGGTTGATTTATCTTGCCTAATAAGAAATTTATTATTGCCTATATTTCCTGTCCAAATACCGTTTACATTTTTAAAAAAGAAACGGTTAAGTATTTTTTCCACATTGTCTGTCATTTAAATAGCTCCAAATATTTTATTGTCCTTATTCTATCAAAAAATAAAATAAAAAACAAGATAAAGTTTTTTGCCGGTAAACATTTTTTTTCATTTTAAGCTCTTTAATCAACAACCCTGACGCAGAGCGTTGCCAAAAAACGGCGGGTATTAAACTCTCCGTACGAATAAACTAAGCAACCTAACAAAAAGAGAACTTTATATTTAAAGATAATACAATTTATTAAAAGATTCAATCCGGTTTTGCACACAGAATTGGGGCTTTCTATCGTTAAAAGTATTATGCAAGTGCTAGGCGGTTCAGTCTCTGCCGAAAGCGGAGAAAGAAAAGGCGCCGTTATTATAATGCAGCTGCCGCAAAATAATATCTATGAATCCTTCCCTTAATTACACCTTCTTTCTCAAGAATTTCCTGCGCTTTAAAAAGGTTCTTCTGATATTTCTCCACTTCAAAACCGGGAAATTCCCAATCAATGATTTTCGCAAACCAGACAAGTGCACCTACGTCATAAAACTCTATCGGCCTATAGACTTCAGCTTCTTCTATAATATCAAATCCGTTATCTGCAAATTCCTGTCTTGCAATATTCAAATAAGCTTCCGGAAACGGAATGTCAATATTGCCAATTAAAAGCTCTACCAGGTCTCTGTCATTTTCAGCACCTACTTGCTGTGTAAGAAATACTCCTCCTTTTTTAAGAGTTCTTTTAATTTCATTTACATTGTATTTACCGTGTCTGTTAGTAATAATGTCAAAGTAATTATCTTCAAAAGGAAGGATATCTCCGCCGTCACATGCTTTAAAATTTATCCCTAAAGGAAGAAGCCTTTCTTCACATATTTTGATGTTTGGTTCATAGCCTTCAATTGCAGCAGTGTGTTTAGCATTGGCCATAAAAGATAAAAGAAATTCTCCGCCGCCTGTTTCCATATCCAATAAATAATCGGTATCACTCAGATAAGATTTTATGATTTTTCCAAAATCCCATGGAAGATCGTCCTCTTCTTTATACCTTCCTCTAATGTGAGAGAAATCCCAACCTTTAATATGAGCTATTTCTTGCTCATGCAGCCATTGATTTAAAAGCGCTTGTTTTTCCATATTTTTTCTCAAAGTTATTTTGTATTGAGGATTGTATCATTTTTAATGGTGTTTTTCTAGCAGTAGGTTATAAATGATTCGATAATTACGAGGATAGCTATGACGGTTTCATTCCGGAATTCCGATAATAAAGTATATTATATACCATAAAAATATAACATAAAACCGATATGAACATATTAAACAGCATAGTGAAAAGCAATGTTTGTAAACTCTTAATATATCCTCAGAGCTGATACTCTTTTATCGACTAATTCTATAAAGGCTTCTTTCATATCTTGAGGCATTAGAGAATTACAGCACATTTCAATGAATATAGGCACCATAGATATTAATTGTTCGATCATTTTCTCCGCTGCAAGTTTTGCTATTCCACAACCGGCTGCAAAGATAAGAAAATCTTTACGATGAATATTTCTTTTTTTCCCATTTATCGGCAGAGCAAATTCTTCTTTGTCTTCAGGCATAATTATATTTACCGGAAGCAAATCATATGCAGGGGAAAGATGATATTCTCCTGAGCCCGATTCCGATTCAATCAAGGAAAAATTCTTTAAATGCATATCGGAATTTCCAACAATAAACGAAAATACCAGCCGATAAAATAGTTCGGTCATATCAAAACCTGAACGGGAGGAATACTTTTTAATTATATTTCCGCACCGTTCGTCAGATCCTTTATATTTATCTTGAGTCAATCTTAAATCAAGCTGACAAAAATCTTCCATAGCAATCAGCTTTACATTAGAATCTTTTGAAAAAACACGATCGATTCTTTTTGTAATATACGCATAAGAGTCTTTGCTTTTTACAAGAGCGTGAGGAACTGTTCTAATCTTAGCTTTATCTGCCATAGACATAACAAGATGTTCAGCCTCAGGTAATGCACGAAATTCTTTTACTTGAGGTTTTAAAATATATCCCGTCGGGTAATTCACAACAGTCAATCTGGGATAAACATCCTTTGAAAGATGTAATGAAAGTTTTTTCTGAACACCCGGAATAGTATAGCCTTTATTGGTGCTCTCTTTTGCAAATTCTTCCAGCACTGAGTCTGTTATTTCAATTTCCGGAATAACGGCTGTTGTGAAAAATTTTTTTATACATGTTTTATGCCAGCCGCTATTTCCGCTATTGTCTTTTATCGGCTTTCCGCAACACAGACAGTTCATATCTTTTCCTCTCTGATACTGACATTTCCGATAGGGTCTTTACAAGCAACTAAAAGCAATGCAAATCTGTCCTTAGGATCTATCTTCCAATTACGGCTTACAATATCAAGAAGCCAGCCTTCAGGAATCAGCCCGTCAAAAAAAGAAAATAATGTTTTTGATTTATAAGGTTCTTCACGTATCGGAAGTGTCAATGAAACCGGATGATTATCTGCTCTTGCTATATAGGTTTTATCGTAAGAAAAAGAATATCCTTCATCAGTCTCGCTCAGTTTTCCGGCAAAGTTATTATATACATAGACATCCGCAGTTCTGAATATGTTTTTCATTTATATTTATTCCTTTTTGCCAGGGACGGCCTCCATCCCGAACATCGCCAGTGCAACATTCACTTTATCCATGCGTACGGTTTCTTTTCCTTGCTCCAATTCACGGACAAAGCGAAGTCCAAGACCGGCTCTAATCGCAAAATCTTCCTGCGTCAAACCGGCAGATTTTCTGCTGGCCTTAATGAATTCCGCTATCCTATTCATATTGCCTCTTTTGAAGTTATTATAAGAGTAATATACACCCTTTAGGGTATAATGTCAAGCAATTAGCACTAAAATACACCCTAAAAGGTATAATTATTTAATCAAAAGCAATTATATACCCGATAGGGTGTATTTTAAAAGAGTTAATATTTCTGCATTCTGTCTACATTATGTACACGGCTTTTCATTTTTTTGTAAGCTGACAGCTCCTCTATCGCAATATCCAAAGAAAGCTGCCTTCTTCTCTTTTCTTTTGTTTCTTTTACGGAGCCGACCAAAACTATTCTGTGTCTTGGTATTTTTAATATGTAAGTTTTATACCAATAAGGCTGCGGTTTGGGAATCTTAATATTTAACATTTCCTTTTTGATGTGTAATTCTTTATTTTTCCAATATAAAACGGCATGATCTTCATATAGTTCAAGCTGTGCTTCTTCCTCCTTGCTGCTCCAACATTTTGCGGCAATCCATGCCGGCAGCGACATAGCAATAGGAATTAAACCGAATATCAAATAAACAGCATGCATGGGATGTTCTCTGAAATATACCGGTCCATGTTCCGGTCCTTTTTCAATACCGGAAAATACAAGAAATGCATAAAAAGTCAAAAGCCCAAGAGTTACTCCGAATAACACCATAATATACAATACACCGGGTGAATATTTATTGCATTGAAATGTTATTCTTCTCATAATTTACAACTCCTGTTTCAATTATCTCTAACGCTTTATTTCGTACAAGCACTGACTATTGATACATCTCGTCAAGTGATACTAATACTGTCTTTTCATCCTGCAAAGAATCATGTAACCTGATTGTACGAAAGCTTCTATCTTCAATACCGGCTAAAAATACATCCGTTACCTGTTTTGAGAATAACTCCAGATTTCTTTCTTTGCCCACTTTGGTTGCTGTATAAAAAATTACCCTTTTATCTTTCACAAATTCCGAAATAAGGGTAGATTTACCGATACGTCTGCGCCCGTATATAACAGTCATTCCGACTCCGGGTTTTTGATAAAATTCATTTAGATATGATAATTCTTTTTCTCTTCCAATGAACATATGTATATCCTCATTAATAGTTTAATTCAAATTAATTTTATTCAAATTGATTTGAATAAAATTATATCATATTCCATTCTATTTATTAAGTCAAATCAAACGTCAGAGAGTAGCTCCCGCTCTTATTTTCTTTACATTGCAGTTCATCAAATGCCTTCCTAAATGTTTGTAAGCAAAGGCTTTTATTCCTGACACTTCCTGATGATGATGTTTCAACAATTCATCCGGAGAATCCCATACTCCAAAATCCTGAGTAATTCCATTTTCATATGTTTACAAATTACTCATCCTCTTATCTATCTGATATTTTTTTCTATCTGGATTCCCCTCACATCTATAAATCACCTTATTTTTTATATCGTATACAGATGACCATATTGTATCAAATCCATTTTTTCTATTATATTGACATAAAAAACCTCGTTCTCCTCTCATTAAAGCAAATACATTATCTATTGTGTATTCATCAAATTTTTGGCTTTCTAAAGTTTTATATCTTTTATGAGAATAAATATCGTCTTTTCCATCATATTTGTAGGATTTTAATTTATTTGATACAAAATGATTTGTTTTAAGAGCCCTGTTTCCTATTTTTATATCCTGACATCTTGCATTCAGTTCAGCAGATAGAACTGTCCCATACCTATCTATTGCAATGATATTTTGTGAAGATCCTATCGGAATTTTCTTTAAAAAGCTTTTTACTTCTTCTATTGTTTCACATTTTTCCAAAATATACCTTACTAGAAACCCCGCATTGAATCCTACATCTTTTACCGTAGGATATACAAAGGTAAGTCCGCAAGCTAATCCCTTTTCATTTATTCCATCCTCCATTTCGATCATTGCTGTCGTATTTCCAATAAAGGAATATCCCTTATTAAGTTTGTAATAAGCACTGTCAGACAATTTTTTAACTTCAATCATAAAATCACTGTTTCTGGCAAAATATATTCCATTACTATTTGAAAATGCAATCATAGAACAATGTGTATCATAAGTAAATACATACATTCCTACAAGAAAAGAAAATACTTTATCAAAATCATAGTTCTGTCCATCTGCAAAACCTTGAATTTCTTCTATGATTTCAGAATAATATTCATGATAAATACTAAAAACTTCTTTGCCATATTTCATTTTCTCATCAGTTAAAAACTTTGCAAAATCAATTTTTACATTATTTTTATACAAGCGGCTTCCATAAGAAAACCCCGCTGAATAATGATTGTTTTTCCATCTTGAATGATACAAATTATCGCCTCCTTTCTTCAGAGTAACAGAATAAAAAATTTTAGTAAAGATATCTTCTTCTCATAATTATTTTATATTGAGAATTATATCATGTTTAAGATGCTTTTCTGCTGTCAGATTTCCTAATTGCCCTAAGCATTTCATCTTTAAGAGTACCCAAAGTTTTTTCTTTAATTATGTAAGCACTCAATTTATCACTCTATTTGAAATGCGATGTTGCATTTTGAGTTTTTTAAATTTGGAAAACCATATTCCTTTAATCGATTTAGAGTTTTTTGAATAGATTCGGTTATATTGTTTTTGCTAATAGGTAAATTGCTTATAATATATATAATACCATTAAGTTTTGCCGGATAAATAATCCCGCTCTTAGTTTCATTATTTATAATACGGAGCAGGTAAACATCATATTTTGTTTTGACATAGAAATCAAACTCTTGATTATCATAAATCTCCTCCGGAATCAGATGGACCGGAACTACGATACAGTCTTTCATTTGAAAACTATCACTTTCAAAATGTGCTTTACAATTGTGTTTTCGTTTTATTCTTTCTATCCATTCAGTAATCATTATCACACCCATCGTCACTGTCTATAATTTTTACACCGTCTATTGCCATTTATCATCTCTCCGTTTACAATTCTAATACATTCCTTAACAAGTGCTGCTTATTTAGTTTTGCTTACTTATAGAAAGGTTAATGTAATCCTTTTAACTTCTTTGTAATATTGATTCATTTCAAATAAAATCTTAATATTTTTATATTGCACACCTTCTATATTTTCTTGCTCTGTTTTTGGAGGAGAAATTCCCAATATTTCATAAGGTTCTTTCCATTCTCTGCGCTTATCAAAAACAAGATCAATCCATACCGGCTCAATATATATTTCTTTTGCATCATCTATAATTGCTTTGACAATCGTTGCCTCAAGCAAAGAACATGGTGAATCCGATAAGTTTTTAGCTTGTAAAGTTATATTTGTAAACTCATATTGATTATCACTTTTAAAAACATAAGCCTTACTTATTTCCCACGGTTGCAAAATGATGTTTTTTAATTCTTCAATCGTTCCTTGCTTTACAATAAGATTTTTAAAGAAACAATCTTCAAATGTATCACTGCCTAAAATAAAAGACTTTCCAATATCTGCATGAAATGTAAATCCATTCGGATTATCCGAATGCGTTTTTAATTGCGGTTTCAATTCTTTACAAATATCTTCATAGGATTTTATGTTAAGCCCATTTTTTTTTACTTCAGAAATATCTTGATATATCATGCTATCATCATCAGCTGCACCTTTCAGTTTGATGCCGTCAATATCCATTCGTATGTTTAGTAATCTCTCATCAATAAGCATCGGATGTTTTTCAGAAACGAATGCAATAAATTCCATCGCTCTATCATAAGGAACTTTCAATTCTTCAAGTGAATGTACTTTCGTATAGTATATAAAATTTATAGGGATTTCCCAAAAAATCTCATCATTACCAAGTTCATAATTTTTTTTGTATTCCTCAATGATATACTCGCCGAAAATCTCATCAAAATTCGTTTTTATAGATGGTGATGTCATGGAAAGAGGATCACGGGAAACAGTATAAAAAATGATGAGATCGGGATATTCATTTAATGTCACAAGCCAGCGGCGATAATATTTATCTTTCTTAATGGTATATGCATCCTTACCAAATCTATTATCCAAATATTTGATTATCATTTCACTATCTTCTTTAATATGAGAACAGGCATTTAAAAAAATTACACTGCACACAATACATAATAAAATGACTATTGGTTTAAAAATATTCATATACATTCTCCTTTTATGTTCGCATCAAAGTTGTTTTCTTTCTCTTGTTTTTCAATAAGATAATACGGCTTATTCCATCTTTTCCTATTGCTTATTTATAAGAGAACAAAAAATACTTGTATGAGGTTTCCCTCTCATTTTGCCGCCTCAAAGAACTATTTTTATAAGTTTATATTCTCAATCATCTGTTATAATTTGTTTTTCCTAAAAGAATAGGAGTAGGATTTAACAATACCCAGAGAACCGAAAGTTCACGCAAACGCTCTGTTATAACTTCTTCATCCTCACCGTTTGCACGGATATTTGAAATAAGCTCTTTGGTCTCTTTCAGTTCTTCCTCAGAAAGCGGTGTGCCTGAAGCAAAATGATTTGGCAGAGAATTAAGCATATTTCTATAATCTTTATCCCAGTTTACTCCGCCGTTTCTATATAGCTCATCCTGCACCCTGCCTGTTATACGGATAACTTCGCCCTGTACTGTTTTTGCAGCTCCGCTTGAAGGAATCAGCATCTCCCAAAGTTCATCGTATTGTTCCCTCCAAGAACCCGTCTTTACAATAATGGGAGAAACGCCGTCATGTGTCTTGCGTTTTGGAGCAGGCTTTACATCAAACAGTGTATAGAGTTTTTTAAGCCCCTCTTCTGTTTCAGCCAGAGAGTCTTTATTAAAGTTTTCTCTGTGAAATTCAAAATCCTTACCGATTATTTCGACTCTTTCAGCCATTTCAGTCGTTACCTTAGCACCTGCCTTTATTAACATTTCTGCAATTTCTGCCGCCTGTGCAATATTAATATTCCTGCAAGTAGCAAGGGCTTCGGCTAGCGGAGTTCGTCCCATATCATCTTTTGCATTAACATCTGCACCTTTTTCAATCAAAAAACTCACTATCTTAGGGCGGAAAAACCCCGCTGCCGTATGCAGAGGTGTACTTCCATATGTATCAGGTTTTTGTATATCTCCTCCTAATTCATACAGCAGTTTTACAGTATCTCTGCCCAGAGTGGCATGTTTATATAATGGCGTACGCCCATAATAATCGAGTGTATTTACATCTAAGCCCTGTTCAACGAGCCAGATCACAAGTTCATCAGGAACACCGCCATAATGAAGCGCCGTATTTAAGCTGTATCTGCCGTCATGAGCGGTAAGCTCACATTTATCATAGACGGCTTTAAGAGCTTCAACATCTCCTGCTGTAATCAGTTCATCAAAATTTTTAGGTAGGGTCACTCTTTTTTTTGCCATTGTTCTTCTCCTTATATTTTCTTACCCTTCCATATCGGCTGACACAATCCCCTTCTTTAAGCTTCCGCATACTGTTATACAATGCCCGAAGAAAAGGTCGTCATCATCAAAATAGGCAGAAAATGAACCGCCTGATGTCATACAAATTGAACTGAGGCTAATTCTTTTTACAAAACTTTCTTCTGTAATTTCAGAAGTTTCATCATCAGATTCTGCCCATTCGCAGGCGAGTTTAGTAAGCTTTTTTGCAGCAAAACTACGCAGGTCTGCATCCCATTTTGCCTGTTCTGAGACCATTGTTTTCAGAGCTTTTTTAGCCTTTGTTATTCCTGATTTATTATCCTTATCTACATCTAATATAATATTTATTTTTC
Source organism: Treponema sp. B152 (assembly GCF_024181665.1). Classification (NCBI taxonomy): domain Bacteria; kingdom Pseudomonadati; phylum Spirochaetota; class Spirochaetia; order Treponematales; family Treponemataceae; genus Treponema; species Treponema sp. B152. The sequence continues at coordinate 2,187,698 of NZ_CP058668.1, read as the reverse complement.
TATCCTGCCAAATAATACTTCCTTGAAAACTTTTAATTTGTTTATCATAAATCAGTTCACCTAATATATCATCTTGTAAAATTATAGGTTTTCTATACTCTGCAAGTATTTCTTCCAATTCCTTACAAGCCGCATTTTTTTCAAGAACTTCCACAACTAAAAAATGTTTTTTTGTCGGTAGTACACCGTTTGGAACTTCCTCAGGAAGCTTTGCACGCACCTTTAATTTGTAAATGGTTTCGTCTTCAAATTGATATGGCAAATTTTCTTTATCTGTGACAGGAAATACTATACGCCCTTCTTCTTTATGCAGTTCACCTGTTTCACAGTCCACATAAGCTAAGAAATAAGCAGCCCAGTCCCAAAAACCGTTTCTCAAACTTCCGCCGCCGCCTTCGTGTCTTAGAACAATAATCTCTTTTTCCTTTTTCTCAAAAGAGTCTTCCCATTCTTTTTGTGTCATTTTATTTCTTAGCCGCATGTATTCAATTAATTCCATTAAGTCCTCCAATCAATCCCAAATAATTTTAAAATATTTATAATTTTGATTTGTGGTTATTAAACACATCTTCTATAACTTTCTCGGTTTGGTTATCATATTGCCTTTTGATTAATAGTATTTCTTTTACTGTCATTAATTTTTCTTTATCCTGCCTCAATTTTTCCAAAGCAAGCTCAATATCTTCTCTTGCATTACAGTATTTTTCATTTTTATTGCAACTGCAATCAAGCTCCCAATAAAACTTTGTTTTCTTTACCTGATAGATTTCAAGAAATTTAATACAACTGATTTTACGGTTAAAACGGATTCTTACATCTTTAGTAAAATACAAGCTATTATTAATCAAATACAACTCTTGTCTTCCATATAATTTTTCAGCCTGTACACTAATTATTTTAGAAATCAAATATTGAACAGACATTAAAATAAATAATGCAATTACAGCCAAAAATAGCAATAATATCATATTATCTACAACTAACCAACTCACAGTTCCGATAACTGCCGACATTGCCATAACCGCTCCACATATCGGTATTGCATCTCTTAGCAAAAATATAATCATGTCAATAATAAATCTTTTAATCCGGTTATAACCTCTAAGTTTATACTCTTTCATACTATTCAAAAAACTTAAATCATCCTTATATTCATCCATTCTCAGCATCATTTACACACTCATCAAAATCCATCTGATTATTCATTGTAAACTTCTCCAAATATTTTCTGTCTTATTTTTTAAAAAGCTCTGAATGTGAGCCAAGTCTATAAAGCATAAGTACGAGTACATCATTTCTAATTTCATATACTAAAAGCCAATCCGGTTCTATGTGACATTCTCTTGCTCCCTTATAGTTTCCTGATAAATCATGATCTCTATACTTAGCTTCAAGTTTTTCTCCATTTGAAAGTAAATCAATAACTTTCAATAACTTATCTAAGTTTTTATTCTGTTTTTTTGCAAGTTTAATATCTTTCTTAAATTGGTTTGTAAATTTTATTTCGTATTTCATATTTCCAGTGCTTTCCGCAAATCGTCTATATTTGAATATTTTTTTACGGTATCATCATAAGCAATTTTTCTACCTTCTTCTATTGCCGACGCTGTAATTGCATTGGGAATATCTAATTTCAAAGCAAACGGGATTCCATTTTCTCTAATAGTTGTTCTTAAAAATATATTGATAGCCGTTGTCATATTAAGCCCTAACTCAAAAAAAATAGCTTCTGCTCGCTCCTTCATTTCTTTATCTGTTCTGATATTCAAATTTGTTGTTGCCATAATATCACCCCATTCTTAAGTATATTCATTATTTCGTGCGATGTCAATATATTGTCATTACATATTTATACTTCTTCTTCGCTTAATTCTCTAAAATTTGAAATATGATACCCAAAATAACATCTTCCGGATTGACCTATAAAAATTCCATGTTCCGGCATATTAGCTATCTCGCCTAAGTAAACCATAGGCATGTCATCAGAAAACGGATATTCCAAAGATATTTCATCTTTAAGAGTAACCAAAGTTTTTTCTTTCATTGCATAAGTGCTCAATTTATCACTCCTTAATATATCTTATAAATAAAATTTTATTACAGTATGAACTAACGAACATGGTCATTTTGTGGAATATTTTTAAACTTTTCTGCAAACCTATCATTCCATATTTTGTAGTCATAAGCAGGCATATTAACAGATAGAAATTCTAATTTTTCAAGTTCTAAAACGGGCGAATAATCTCCGTTCAATAGCCTAAATCCTGTTGTATGAAGATTTTTAATATTCTTCAAACTTTTTAAAAAAGCAAAAGAATCTACTTTAATTATATTTTCCATAGAACTATGAATTCCCAGTTGTTTAAGATTTTTTAATTTGCCCAACGGCGAATAATCCGTTACGCCGGTGAAGTTAGATAATATAAGCACTTCTAAATTTTGTATTTCGCCTATGGGCTGCAAACTTTTTACTCTTGATGAAGCATATATTGAAAGAGCCTTTAAGTTTTTTAATTTTGCAATACACTGTATGTCCGAGAAATTGCCCTGAAATATAACGAGTTCTTCAAGTGATGTTTGATTACATATCGCTTCCAATAACTTCTGATTTACAATACCTGTTACTAAAAGCTTCTTAATGTTTGTTTTTGTATTATTAAAATAATCTATCCAGCTTTTTAAAATGTTGTCTCTGTCTTTTTTTAAGGGATATTTTTCTTCAGATAATCCGTAGCAATATAATTTTAAAATTTCTTCTCCTGTATAATCTTTTAACTCTGTAATAGAATTTACTGCCCATTTTGCATTCCAGTTATAGTAATTCATAATTATTCTCCCATATTCACATAACAGTCAGTTCACTACTTGATTTAAACTCCGATAAAGGACTGTTTTATTTCAGACAGCTCTTTTAATTTTCTTTCCAAAATCACTGCATCCATTCCGTTTTTGATTGCAATTTCATAATACTTATCAAATTCGGGATGATTATTTTGTTTTACAACCGCTAAAAGTTCTGCAAAATATCCCCAAACATTATTATAGCTTTTTGTTGAAGTATAATCTTCTCTTTTCGGCATCCACTTGAGTTTTACAAAGAATTTGTAAAGTATCTTACTCCAAGTTTCTACATCATCATCATAGCAAAAAAACTTGGTCTCAAACAGACTGCCGAAACGCCTGTCCCAAAATTTTACATTGTCTGGCAGATACCAACTATTACGTGTATCGCGGCATATCAATTCTGTTATTATTCTTTCAAGTATTTCGGATGGAAAACCTCCGGTACAACCGTAACTTCCGGCAACTGAAGTTTGTGCCGCTTCCTCTTTAAGTTCTTCATAGGCTGTGCTGCTATCAAGCAACACCAAAGCAATTTGGGCACGGTGACCAAAAGCTTTTCCAGCACTCAATATCCTATATTTCTCAATCTCGTTCATAGTTCCTCCAAAATTCTTACATATCTAATAGTTTGTCTGTTAATCGTTTATTGCCTTACCCCGACGCTTGCATCGGGGTTGTTGATTGTAATTTTCAATCTCTTCTCTGCTCATCCCCACAAGCTCCATTGTCCATACTCCTACAATATCCGAAAGTATAGAATCACAAATATACTCTTCTTTACCGTCAAGATACTTACAGGAAAATATCGGTTCTCTTGTTGCTGCTTTATAAAATTTCATTGTAACATTCTCTAATTTATCAGGAGAAAAAACAAGCGACAGACTGTTTGCAATATCGCTTCGCACCTTGTCCCAATCCTTATTTTGAGCCTTATATCTCTCCCTTATTTTTGATATATATCCATTACAATAAGTTTTTAATAGCTCTTTATTTTTATAAATATGTTTACAACTAAAATCAGAAATACAGCCGGTATGGATTAAAAATGTCAATAACTCATCTAAGCTTTCTGCCGCTCGCCCAACTTCACCTTCACTTCCGATAAAGCCTATACTTCCGTCTTCAAGAAAAACATATTCTCCTCCGCTGCCATCTTGTGCAAATGACTTACATCCAAGAGAGTATTCTTCATTATTTTCCAAAAACTGAGTATCTCCTGTTTCCTTATAAAAATAAATATCACATTCATTCATAAGCAGAATATTTAACTGTTCATTTTCTCTGATATATTGTAGTTTATCCATTTTAATTCTTCTCCATAAAATCTTTTTTCTATAATCCGAATTTTTCCTGTTCATAGAGTTCAGCATATCCGTCCACTATTAATATTCCGCTGCATTGGATATGAATCTTGCTATTCCTTATTTCAAGAATTTTTAATTTGTATGAAACCATCGGTTCGTGTTCATAAATGTAAAATGAATCTTCTCTGTCATCGCTTGATATTTACAAGTTTCCAGAATTTCGCTGCCGTTCGGGCATTCCGCATTTTTCTTCCATAAGTAAATGAATCATAAAAACCATGCCCGGACGGTCGGCAGTTTGACTCATATCCTGTTTGAGAATCTTGTCGTCTCCATTTGATTTTTTTTCATAGTACTTCAATCCATTCTTTTGCCTGTTACATCGTTTGTATACTGATAATTCGCTGTCATTCCCTTAGTATGCCTCTTTGATACGATTTATAATTCTAATTTCAACGAGTTACCGTCCAAATAAACCGCTTTCGACTCTGTGATTTTGATTTTCTGTTCTTCGGTAAATCCTATGGTTTCTCCGTGTTGCAGTGTTACATCCTGCCGTAAAACATAGTCAAGGACAGGTAGTAGAAAATCGTATAGTTCGCTGCCCTTCATTTTTGCATCTATTATTTCTATCTCAGATTTACCGAACTCTTTCATTCCATAAGTATAAACGCTGCTTTTCTCATCGCTGTTGATAATACCTATATACACCCAAAGCTGAATTGGCAGCATATCATCCAACAAGAGGTCTGCAAAATCTATATAAAGATTCTTTGGAAGCAGCAGCGTCGAGGCGCCTTGATATATCCCTATTGCAGTTTCACAAGTCCTCAGAATAGAAGCATTCACTTTGGACAGTAGAGAGTATCTCTCGACTGCCGGTGTATTGCTACCCAAAAGCGATACGATTGCATGTTGGGTATGCTCTTGTATCTCTTTTTCGGCATCTTTCCAAAGGTAAGAATAGTTGTATATGGATTCGAATTCCTCAGCAGGTATCGGTGCAGGTATCAATGCAAGAGCCGCAAGTTCCTCGTCGATTTTAAATGTGGCGGTATTATCGTCTCCCTCTATCTCATCGACCTTAAGTCCCCAATATGATTTTAAATCCTGTATGACCTTATCCAGAGAATACCCTCTATCGCCTTTGAACATCGGCATAGACAGGATAAGTTGTCCTTTGTTTTCTGTTTTTTCATTTTTCTTGCCAAATATGTTATTTAGAATTCCCATAATAATATCAACCTCCGTTCTTGAGTTATAATATCCATTATTTTGTATAATACTATATTCTTGTGTTTCTTATTTTTGCTGTATTATAGTCATAGTCATCAGCCGTGCCAAGCATAATACATTCCTTGAGCTGCCGCACGATTGACGTTTTCACTATTCATCCAACAATATTTCTTTTCGATCCACTGCTTGCCTTGATGTTGTAACTCTTTATTCGCTGTTTCGTTTTTGTAATCGTATTTGTCATAAAAATACTGCTCGATGGCGTCTCTCGTTTGTCCGATATAATCGGCAATAGCGGTTTTCTCGTCATCGGGAATATACGGATAAAGTTCTGCAACAATGTCAATTATCGGTTTGTGGAAATTTTCTCCAAATTCCAGAGATGCACTATAAACCGTATTTAAAATTTCCTCGTTCATTGTCATTACCTCCTCTCGTGAATCGTCTACTCCACCATTCTGCAAAGGGCGATATGGTCTACCTCGTCGCTGATAAATACGTGATTATCCCAAATATCCATAATCCTGAATTTGGAATATCCCCTTGGGAATGTAATATCGAGAAGCTCCAGGTCAGACAATCTCAACAGTTTTTGGTTTCCTTTCCATTCATCGGTCTTGAAAATCGGGGATAGAATCAGATATTCTTTTTGGGCGCTGAATTTTCCTCTCACGCCATGCTTTTGTGCAAGCTTTTCCAATTTTTCCTTTCCCCATATTTTCCTCTTGTAGATACCGTCTTGGGTGAGTTCGAAATACCAATAATACTTAAATTGTGATAAGCGGCAAGGATTTACCGTATCCGCTTCCACGAAGGCATAAATCGAATTATCTTTTATCATAAGGCTGCCTATCTGGGGATAGGAGTAACTAAAATCCATTTTGTGATGGATACCCTCTGCCCGTCCCAAGGATTGCATAAAATTGCTTCGGACTTTTTCATTTGTAAACACAGGGGTGAGCTGCTTCTCCCAGTGAAGCGTATGCGTCTCATTGTCATAGTGTAAGAAGGTAAAACTATTTGCGGCAAAGACTTCTCCGTCGACACGGCAAATAATCGGATAAACCCCCTTTTCGCCAAGTGTGGAAATCTCCGTGATATTCTCTGCGGCACACAGGTTTTCACTTACTACTTCGCACGGCTTCTGCTCGGGAGACGACACCCACCAGGCTTTTTTGTCTTCTCCGCTAATAATTAAAATGTCGGAACCTGTATCTAACAAAACGGGCTTATTCCAGCTTTTCTTTTGTGCGGGAGACGGAATGAATGACCATTGCCCCGCCTTTATCCAAACGATACCGTAGCTCGTGCCGTCATCGCCGCTGCCCCAGATAACGAATTCGTCTTTTCCTCGTGCAAAATGATTTTTTGCATTGATGGGAGCATATTGATAGGCGCCGTTGCTTAGCTCGAATCCTGTCGTCGTCCACTCTGAAATTTTATCTAATTTTACCTGCATAATTTTCTCTCCTACAATAAAGTTCTATCCTTGTCTTCTGCTTGTATTATTGTAAAATAATTTAGTCCGTTCTTTGGTCAGCAGCCCCTTGTCTGCAAGCTTGTTTACAAAGTTTTCTTCGTATCTTGTAAAATCTTCGGCACAGCCTATGTTTTCTGCAAGGAGTAATAGAGCATTATCTATCGTTTCGGATTTTGGATTTCTGCCAAGTTCTACCTCGATGTATTCACACAGACTGTCCAGAGTCTCATAATGTTCTTTGTCCGCTTGTTCAAAATTACCGCTCCAGTCTATCGAATCAAGCCTTTGTTTTAGGTGTAATAAATTAATATTATCCATTTTTTCGCTCTCTGTACTGCTTCCTTATAATCCGAATTTTTCCCAGTCCTTAACCGATTCAATAACAGGTATCCAACTGTCGATTTCAAATTTTTCCTGTTCATAGGGTTCAGCATATCCGCACTGACCATGATGCAGATCCATCTTCTTTAAAATACATCAGACAGCTCTGTCTTCCGTTCCAGTCATCTTCAAACGTATAATTTTTTCCGATCTTTAGCATTTGTTATCTCCCTTTCACTAATAGTATATGTCATTCAATGCTGATTTATTTGAAAATTCCTTGTAACCATTTCACAATATCATCCGTCGTTTCTGTTTCATTTATTATACTGATAATTAAGATAATAGTCCTCCCACGTTCCTTTTATGTTTTTATTATGCGGATTATTGGGAATAATTATCTTTGATGACGGCAAAAAATAGCGGTTTTTATATTCGTATTTTCCCATTACACAGCCGTTTTGTATACCCGGCAGAGTTTTTAATTTCTGCTGTAAAGCCGAATAAAATTTTTTGATGTTTTTATCAGGCCGCTTATCAATTTGTCTTAAATATATTTGTTCTCGTGTACTCTCCGTTTCATATCCGCCGTTGCCTTCGATTGTAAAAGGAGCTATTTCAGGTGTATAAAAGGCGCCAAACGGAATAGAACTTTTTTCATCATCAAACGGATAACATGAAAAATAAAAAGAATGATAACTTTCTTCAAAGAAATATTCGGTAAATACATTAGGCCTGTCTTCCCGATAAGTATACACGTTCCGATTTCCGGACTTATTGTCAATTACTTCCACATAAGCGGATACGCCGTATTTTTTCATTATGTCATTGCTATACCGAAAGAAATCATCTACCGGTATGGCTATCCAAAAATTCATTGCTACGCTCATATATCCTTCGCAACCTCCAATTGCTCCGACTATTTACAATGCATCTTTTAAAAGCTCACCATAATCGCCCTACGGCGTCGGTTCGTTTTTGCACGTATAGTTCATAGATACATTTTCAGCTTCTCCTCTCATCTCTCTGAACGATTCGTAAAATACATCTATTCATCCTGCAATCAATTCCGATAATTCAAAATCTGATAAAACGGAATCCGTATATAGTTTTCTCAACAAATTATCATCGAATTTCATAGAGTAATATTCTGTAACAAATTCTCGAAATCTTTCATACTTATCGAAAGCATATCCCAATAGCCAGTAACCTCCATCATGTTCATCTGTTTGATTTTGATGAACTGCCCCATCATACCAAATGAAAAATGTTGTTTCCGCCCTTTCGTCTACTGAAAAAAGATTTATCAATTTCTCGTCAAGCCCTTCGTACATCTTGTCTATAATACTTTGATTCCATTCGTCGGCAGCAAATTGGTTCAGACTGTTTTCATGTGCAAAGCCTTTTACCAACACCACTGTTTCCGTAAAGATTACAGATAACGAATCTCCTGCTCCGTTATCAATAACATATTTGAGATTCGAGTCGAGTTTCTTCTTTCTTACCAATCGCAAGTCGTCTTCCGACGGGTCCGTCAAAGCATTATCCAAAATATATAGCGCCTCCAATCTTGTATGCATATTATCCCAATCCATATACTTCATATCGTTTCTCTTCCGTATTTCTTTGTTGTATCTCTTTTGTGAAAATAATGCACTGAGAGAACAACCTAATTTTTGAAAATAAGTTTAATCAATTTCTGCAATTATCCCATCAACCAATTCCGTAATACTCGGTGCTGCATAAACCACTTTATCAGGATCATGGATATAGCAGATAATCTGACCTTCTTTTCCCGTTGTATCCGGATCAAAATCCAACATCAAAAAGCAGCTGTCACAGTACTCTGCAAAGGGAATCCATTTTTTATTAAAGAGATAGGGTTTAATCCTGCTGTCCTTCATATTTTCAATATCTTCGTTTGTAAAATAATCCGTAAATTCCGATAAGAGCGCATCTCTATTTTGAAAATGTTCTTTTGTTTTTGTTACAGTCTGTAAGCTCATCAGATTAAACGGCATTTCTATTTCATCTATAACGCAGGGAAAAATGCTTAAATATTTACTTCCATTTTTATATCGGTAAAGTTCTTTGAAGTCTTCCGGCAAAGTTATACCGAACTTCTTCTCAAAGGCCGATATCTCTTCCTCTGAAGCTCCGGAAATTTCCTGATAGTCGTCCAGATATCCTTCTTCGACAGGATCATCCAAATCCCATTCTTCAAAATGCTCACATATATACTTTTCAATTTCTTTAATTTTATCGATTAGCTGCATAACTTTCTCCTAACTTTTTTGTTCCCAATTTTATTTGCTCGGAGGATTTAACCACTGATGTTCCTCGTTTATGCTCTGCACCGGAGTATATTGATTATCTACGGTTGCGGATATATTCTTTTCGTAGCTTATCGGCAATGCCGCTATTTTGAATGTGATGAATAAGATGTGCATGCGGAAACGGTATAGTTCTAATATCTTTATCATATTCCGTAATTTTTCCTGTTTCATTAAAAAGAGTCCGGTCTTTCATTTTTCCCGTCCTTATGAATTCTATCCAGTCCTTCTGAATTGAAATAACTGCTTTTCTATTTTCATCGGTAATGGGTATATTCATTTTATCTATGGTTCCAAAGAAAAATGCCAGCTCCGCCCCATGATACGAACCTCGCAGTCCGTTATACAAATGAGGGATATAGTTCATTCTATAGCCGTATACAGGGCATTTTTTGCTTAACGTTTCCATAAGAAACAATGCGCTTGAATGAAAGATCAGCAATTCCATTATTTGAATCTGTAAATCTACAATTCCATTTGCTTCCGATTTAAATTCGGATTCGAGCGTTTCTGCAAACTCACCGTATTTTTTTAAAAGAACATCTTTTAAATTTTTCTTTTTCTTTGTAATTCCGAGAGCCTTATAAAACATAGGTAATTCAATCATAGAAAATTCATCTTTGTTAGATCCTATCAAAACTGGCATACAAGGGAATTCTCCACGCTCTAATAATTTCATTGGGTGCTCTGCAAAGAATATACCGTCAACAATATCATTCTGTCCTCCTTTTAGTTTCATCAATTTTTTGGTTGACAGTTTTTTTAGTTCTTCAAGTCCTTTAAGATGATTTTTTGACAGCATTTTTGCATATTCGTTTTTTGCAAAATCAAATTCCGACAATATCGGGACATTCCCTGCACATAGGATTAATTTATGAAACAGTTTATTACTTACAGGATTTAAATAATGATACAGCGCTGCAACCGCACCGCCGCAATGCCCCATAAGCGTAATATTTGTATTATCCCCGCCGAAAGAACTTATAGTATTATAAATCCAATTTAAAGCTGTTTGCTGATCAAGATAAGCAAGAGAAGCTTTTATTTCTCCCTTATCGAAAACAGGCATATATCCGAAATTTCCTATTCGATAAGTAATTGTAACTGCTACAACACCTTGTTCGGCAATATGTTCCATTGTGTATATTGGAACTGTTCCCGACCCTTCGCCTCCGCCATGTAAAAATACAACTACCGGTTTTCTTTCCGTAAAATTCTCGGGTGCCCATATATTTACTACAAATGCATTTTCCGTTTGAGTATCTTTTAACGGTTGAAATTCCGGTCGTAACATATGGTGCTTCATAAAAATATTAAAAAACAGAGGATATTTCCTTTGTGGAAAACATACTGTTTCTTTACGATTAATTATCATATCCGGTGAATAGTCTTGTTTATCAAGAATTTTAGCATATTCAAATCTTTCTGCTCGTGCATAAGGCACACTCAATATAGAATATACAGGCGTACCTTCTTTCGTTTTTCCGACTACATTCGCATATGCTTTGCCAATCTCTGTCTGTAATATCTTCATTTTGCATCTCCTTTATTCTATGAAATCTCTCTAAATGTTTGCTGATATTATACCATTTTCAATGGTGTTTTTTCTACGGGTTATCAACAATCTTATTTTTTGATATAATAGTACCGGTAAATAAAGGAGATATGATAAACAGTTCGGCAGAAATTCAGCCTCACTGTTTATCTGGCGAGTTTTGTGCTTTGCACAAAACATCGCATTATTATATGTGTGTGCTTTTCGGCACACACTTGAAAAAACTTTTTTCGCAAATTGATATTTGCTGCAAAAAGTTTTTATAGGAGAATTATTATGTACATAAAACCTGAAGATCGGCGTGAAAAATCGAATGCAAAAATAAAGGGGATGGGAATTGCCTGTATGGAAGAACTGCCCTTGCGGGAATCATCAAAAGAGGCGAAGCTTAAAAGCTCTGAGGAAATCTGTGACAGAGCCATCGCTTGTCTTTTGTCGATTCAGTTGGCTGAAGATATTCATAATGAGCAAGGGTATGAAGAATCGAAGGAGCTTTTTTTAAGTTTGCTTGAAAAATATGAAGTATCGGGTTGCCTTTTGGAAAAAGAAAAACGGCTTTTTGACGGAACATACAGCGAACAGGATGTCATCGATGTATGCTGGACTTATGAAGCTTATTGGTCGCTTCTGTGGGCTTTGGGCTTGGTCGAAGATATTTCGTATCCGAATGACATCTGTGATGTGGAACGAGCGATAAAACTGGTCGGCGATGCCGATGGGAAAACTGCGTTTAAAGCACAGTGCAGGTTCCGCGGAATAGAAGAAATACTGGATATGCTCGATCTTCACTACCGTTACCACTGGGCAACGGAAGAAAAGCGGCTCTGCCCCGAAACGGAAATCAAAGACTTAAATCCCGATGTTTTAATGGAACGAAGGCGCGGACTTGAATGGCTTATTTCCGAAGAAAGCGATTGGTTCGATATTTCGATGGATACATAATCCTTTTTACTGCATCGCTATTTTTATCCGACGAAAATATATTCGATGACAAGCTCACAGATGGCATCGTTTTTATCGTAGCCGAAATATACCGGATATTGTCCGTCACCGAAACCGCTTTGTATCATGGGAACGGTCAAGTCCGTTCCTTCTAAGGGGTAGTTAATCCAGTCCCCGCCATCGCGTTGAAAGCGTGGATTTGCAGCATAACTCTTTTCGAATTCTTTTGCAAAATAATCGTCGTATATATTTTTGCCGGGGTTTTCATTTACCCAACGGCTTTCAAAATCGCAATAGGCATCCCGTGCTTTTACATCGACAACCGTTGCAAGTCCTGCATCGACATTAAACCCGAAAAAACTTTCTTCATTGACGTCATCCAAATCTTCATTACCAATCAAGGCTTCACGATACACGGCAGCCTTTTCATCGGAGAACCTTACCCGTGTTGCAACATATCGGTAATGGTCTTCTTCTATTTCGGCAACTAAAGTTTCTAATGGAAAAATTCCTGTAGGTACTTTTTGCAGATACGGCTCCTCGCTTTTGTTAAGGTAGACAAGCGGATCACGCACCAAAATATTTCCCGTAGGAAAATGCACGGTTCCCATCGGCAATATAAATAACTTTTTCCCCTGTACTTCATCTTGAGAAAATAAGTTACCGTAATGCACAGGAGATACAAGCAGCTCCTTCACTTTTTCATATTTTTCAATCCATTCTTTTTCCGGCAGCATCGTATAAACCTCCATGTAGTCATTGAATAGTATAATATTTATCAGTACCTGTGTCCATAGACAAAAGTCTAATCTTTTGATATACCTATAAGAAGTTTTTATTGGAGGTGAAACTATGAAAAAAATGGAACATCAATATTTCGGTCAGTTGAATCTTGCGGCAACAGACGATGTGGAAGTAATTTGGGAAAAAGAGATTCAGGGGATAGACACATGGCTTTGGCTCGACAAAAATGTAGAACTGTCTACCGGCATACTCGACCTTTATGCACAGTTTCTTGCGAATATAGACGATAAAATAAAAGAAGCAAGAAAAGCACTTATAGCATATTTAAACGATGACAGTTACTATATCGACTTTCATATTGAAGAATGCGGACTGGAAGATTTACCGAGTGATATTACCGAGTTTGTAAGTAAAATGGAGATAACGAATGTAGGCTTATGGATTGACAGTGAAAAGCCGCACATCACAATGGATTTTATGATTGCGCCTGATGAAAGCGATGAAATACTCTGCGTAAAATTCGGTGAAGATGCAAAAATCATATCCATTGATTGGGAAAGTTAATATGTTTAATTACTAGGCTTGCAAAATTCCGCTTATTGATGTATAATAAACAAAATGGAATAAGGTAGGTGTAACATGAGAAAAATAATATTGACTATTTTAATTATATTTACAGCCTTTTCTGTAAATATATCTGCAGGGGAACTGAATATCCAGAAAAATACCATAAGCATAAGTTTTGATTTTAGCAAAAAATTAAGGCTTGCGAGTAATCAATTTGCCGTATGGGTCGAAAACGAAAACGGAATGCTCGTAAAAAATTTATTTGTTACCGATTTTACAGCAGGAAAAGGTTGGAAAAAAAGACCTGAAAGTTTGCCTTCATGGAGAAAAGCCGTAAAAGATGCCGACATAGATGGAATAAGCAGTGCGACTCCTAAATCCGGAAAGATTCAATTGCAATGGGATATCAAAAATGAAAACGGGGAACCGGTAGAAAAAGGCATCTATAAAATATTTATTGAAGCAAATATAAAATGGGAAAATACCGTCTTATTTACATGCGAAATAAAAGTAGATGACAATATTACAATAGGCGAAATTACAGAAAAAATCTCGGGAAAAGATTATAATAAACAAACCTTGATAAAAAATGTAGAAATAAAATAAATCAAGACAAACCTCTTTTGAAATATCCAAAATTGTATTGATACCTTGGAGATTTTATAAGTGAAAATCTGACGGTAGAAGTCATTATGGAAACGAATAATATAATAAACGGACTAAAACATTTATCTGAAGGAGTATTCCTACCCGAAGAATGGATTGATTGGTGGAAACAAAATGAAAAATCTGCAAAACAATTTTTGTCGCCACGGTGGTATTTAAAGATAAAACCTAAGATGTCACAAGGTTTAATGGGTGCCGCACTAATATCGCAAAATGCGGCTCGTGAATACTTAAAATCTATAAATCAATTTTATAACGAAAATTCACAAGTCAATTATATGGAAGGATGGAGAAAGCAAATAGATGCTATCTCCTTGAACTATGACAAAGTTGATATTATTGATTTTGACTTGAAATTTACCAAATTGAAGCAAAGTTACCCTAACTTGTTTGCCGTAATAAAAAAACACTTACTGAAAGATGATGTTGTGGAAAATAATTTAACCGAAGAGAAATTAACCTCATCATTCTTTTATAAATTATTACATAGTGATGTTATTACATTTTTTTATTGTATTTCGCAATTAAAAATGGAAGGTATTCTTATTGATTTTGATATGTTAGAATTACGGGAGGAATATATTAAAATTGGGGAATTGTGGTTGAATAGTGATGGGGATGAGTTATATATCAGACCATATGAAACTTCTGTATATTTTCATGATATAGGGAAAAATCAAATACATATTATAAATAAATCATTTAACTTATTTATTGAAAATGATTTGAGTCGTTTTGTCTATGAAAATGCATTGCCTAATACTTTTTCATGTTTTTCAAATCAACAACCCCGATAAAAAATTAAAACATTATTTTTAAGGAAAGAATAAACTGTGATTTATGTTAAATATTATACTAAAAGCAATCCTTGTTTTTTAGAGGACATCAACAGAAAACTAAGTGCCGAGATTGAAAAAATGATAAACTGGGAAGCTGACATTATCTATCAATCTCCTCATGCAAATAAGATTATTTGGGCGTCAAAACGACTGGACGAAAATTGTGTAAACATAATAGCATTTGATAAAGCTGCAAACAAAATTGCTTCTATAAAAATGGAAGATGAATTGAGCGATTCAGATATAGCTTTTACAAGTTTAAATGAAGAAAATCGTATAATAGTATCTTTTACAGCAGGACAGGACGGCTCCCAAGATTATTGCATAGAATTAAACAATAATGAGCTGAAAATAATATATAAGTTTCCTAAAAATTTATCTTATATGTTTAGCTTCGATAAATATGCTTTGCTTGCTGATTTTTACAGTTCGTTTTTTTTTAAAATTTCTTCCTCGGATTTTACACCGATTGCTGAAAAGACATATTCTTTATTTAAAGAAGATTCATTATCCAATGTACAGAAAATCAATGATAGGTTCGGAATATTTTGTACCACTGAAGGGAAGTGCTATGTATTTGATTTATCCGCACTTGAATTAATTGATGAGCTTATTATTGATTGTAAAATAGATGATTTAGAAAAAAATTGGGCTGTGAATGCATTATTTCAAACAAGAGATGAAATGATATTCGAATATCGCAATTATAAGAATGGGAAAGAAAGCATTGAATGGATCAGCGTAGATAAATTATATTTGGATAGACTTATCAAAGAACGGAAACTGTGATATAATTAAAAAAATGATAAAATATTATAAAATTAATAGGCAATATAGCCTTAGTTGACAGTTTTAAAAATATGAGAGACATAAAAGAGCTGCATAAAATAATGACTGAAGGGGGAAAAAATAAATGAAGACAACGCTTTTTCCAAATTGGACATTAGATGACACAGATGACACGGGGGCAATTTCGGAATATTTTCATAATGAAAAAATACCTTTCACCGAAGAGACAATGATTAAGTGCCTTAAAATGAAGCGTAATAAATACGAAATCTATTGGGCTGTTTTAGCTCTGCGTATGCTAGGAACGCAGAAAGCAATTCAATATTTAAAAGAAGTTAGCACTTATAAAAATTTAGATGTGCAGGGTGCAAGCGTTTTAACGATTGCTTACTTAGCCGATGGTTCTGAAAATGAATATTTGGCGAGCCTCTTGTTAAATAAGGATTTCAAAGCAAAATGGTATGCCGTTGTTGCCTTCAATCACAAACCAGACGGTAAAGCTGTTCCTTATGCAGCTGAGTATGGGGTTAAGACAATCAAAAGTTCGAAAAACAAACCGGAAGCGGGTTCTTTAATAGTTGAGTATCTTGCGAGATTTGCATCGGAAAATGAACTTGCAAAAAAGATATTCGCAAGGATAAATAAAGATTTCGAGAATCTTTCTCCCAAAGAACAGGAAGTGTTCACAGTAAATTTTCCGCATATCTTTAGAAATTAACATGAATAAAATTGTAACTACAACAGTAATGGTAATTTTTACTCTTTTAATTTTTACAGCCGATATAGTGTTAATCACAAGATTTTTCACACTGATAAAACAAAGAAGATATAATGATTCGGCTCCTCTTTGGGGCGGGCTTCCAGATTTGTTTTCGAAAATTGAAAATAAATATCTTAAAACTTTTTTGAACTACATCATACTGAATATTGCGGTGTATATCATCGGGTACTATTTCCCAAAGACAGGAGTTTTTACCGGAACTCTCAAATTTTCTTTTGATATTGTTATCGAGGGCTATAGATTTTTAGTATCGTTTATAATAACAAGCATTTTTTTAGCTATTAGTCAGCTCACAAGAAAAATAAAAATTTTTCAACAAAATACAGTTTCGGCTAAACTATACTACATTGAACTTATCATCATTCCCATTATTGTTATTTTTTCTCTTTATTTTTTTGACAGCGTTTTTGATAATCTTGCAATGAAGGTAACAATATAAAAGAATAGTACACTTACAAAATTGCTAAAAGATGATAGAATAAATATGAGGAGACAGCAATATGGAAGTTATTTTGAGTACGGTAATCGGCGGTGAAATTACGGTTGAGGTTGATGGTGGAAAATTGTTCATTCATTGATAATAAAAATGAGAAACTCCTTGAAAGAGCATTTTAAAAAAATATTTTTTGAAGGGCTAGATAGAATAAAAATCAACGTATATATCAGCGGAGATGTTTCTTCTTATTGCGATAAAACGGGTATTACTGCAACCCGATATTTCCGTGCAAAGACAGAATATACGACAGAGTTTTGTATCGATAAAAACTATTGGTCGTTAGAACCTGTTCTTCCAGTGGATAGAAAGTTTATTCTATTCATGGAAAACTCGTTGATACAGTTAGGCGGAATTATTGAAGAAAAACTTAAAGCAGCCGGATATAATTTTGATGGCGAGCTGTTTAAAGAAATTGTTCTTAAAAGTTTAAGAGGAATTAGTTAAGAATATGGCAAAGTATTCAAAAGAAGCATTAGATGAAGCATTGCTGCAAGCGCAAAGCAGCGATATTAGCATGAAAACAAAAGGGATAAAGTTTTTAAGACAAGCCTCTTGTTTGGAAACGGGTACAAAAAATACTTATCCGATAAGGGATTGGTTTTCTGAAACTAAGAATTACACAAAGCTTTTTAAAATAGTAAAATCAGAAAAAGATCCGAAACTGTTATGGGAATATTTATTTTTGATTAAAACATATTGTGAGCGTTATATTGATTTAGCTTATTTGGTAAAAGATTCTCAAAACTTTATCTCAAAAAAAGAAAACACAGAATTCAAAATAAAGGCTTGTGAGCTCGGAAAATTGTTTTTAGTGCATCAGGATGCCTCTGTACGGCAAGCTGCAGCAAGCCTGCTTTGGTATTTAAAGAAAACTTCCGAAGTTTGGCCTGTAATCATAGAGCTTATGCAGAAAAAACGGGATTATATAACACTTTCTCATATCGGCATAATGATTCGCAATTGTTATTCACTTTTGAATGATGATAAAATTATTACAGACTCTTTTGGGAATGCTGTGGCGAAGGAAAATCTTATTTCACTAAAAGATGCAGAAGCTTTAAAAGAAGCCGTATCATTTTCATTGGAAAAAACTCCTAAGGCTGCAAAAAAAGCCGGCTTTAATTCCGTATCTGAAACACTGGACAATATAATTACAGCACTTACAAAAGCGGTTGAAAAATGATAGAATAAATATAAGGAGGTGCGATAAACAGTTCGGCAGAAATTCAGCCTCACTGTTTATCTTCGAGTTTGCCTTTCAGGCAAACATCGTATTATTATATATGTGTGCTTTCCAGCACACATTTGAAAAAACTTTTTTCAGGATTTAATAATCCTTGCAAAAAGTTTTTATAGGGGTAAAAAGATGAATGGAGAATTATATCTAAAAAAGGGTATGCTTCAATTAAATAAAAAATTATATGATGAAGCATTGGAGACTTTAAATAAAGTAATCGAACTCGATGATGATCTTGCAAGTGTTACATCTGCAAAATATATTTTAGGTGAATATTATTTTATTCATCAAAACTATGAAAAATCAAAAGAATTTTTATCATGGATTTGTGACAGACAAGATGAGCTTGAAGAAGAGTTTGACGATTTACTTTCACAAGAAATTGATACCGCGTCTGTGCTGATGGAGCTGATTGAAAAATATAAGCTGTAAAAGCGGCGGATGCTAAGGAGGACGATATCGTGGATAACGAAGTAAAGTTATTTGAAGATAATAAAATACGCTCCGTTTGGGATAACGAAAAAGAAGAGTGGTATTTTAGTGTTGTGGATGTTGTGGGAGCCTTAACGGATAGTCCTAATCCCAATAATTATTGGAAGGTTTTAAAAAAAAGGTTGAAAGATGAAGGAAATGAGTTGGTTACAATCTGTAACCAACTGAAAATGAAATCTCCCAAAGATGGGAAAATGTATAAAACCGATACAGCCGATATGCAAGGCATATTTAGAATTATCCAATCTATTCCGTCACCTAAGGCGGAACCCTTTAAGATGTGGCTCGCCGAGGTAGGGAAAGAAAGAGTTGATGAAATCATAGATCCGGAATTGACAATTGATAGAGCTTTAGAAACCTATCTTAAAAAAGGCTATACTAGGGAATGGATAAATCAGCGCCTGCAAGCTATTCAGGTAAGAAAGGAACTTACCGATACATGGCAAGACCATGGCGTAAAAGAAGGCAGGGAATATGCTATTTTGACAAACGAAATATCTAAAGCATGGAGCGGTATGACCGTTAGACAATATAAGGATTTTAAGAACCTCAAAAAAGAAAGCCTAAGAGACAATATGTCGACACTTGAGCTTGTTCTTAATATGCTTGCAGAGGCTACCGTTACTGAATTAACCAATACTACTAATCCTAAGGGGCTTGAAGAAAATAAAAAAACGGCACGGCGCGGCGGAAGCATCGCAGGAAATACACGAAAAGAAATAGAAAAAGAAACCGGAAAACCCGTAATTAATTCAAAAAACGCAATAGATTTTTCACGCCTTATAGACGGCGTGGCAAAAGATAAAACTAAAAATTAAATAAATTTGAAGTAACTATTGAATTATGCAAAAAACATAATATCATAAATACACAGGGAGTGATATTGTATGAAAAACAATTCTTATATTCATAATTTAAAAATAGAAGATGTACCTTGGCATCGGCTTCCTACAACTTATGGAAGAGCAACATTATTTCCTCAATATTTTGAAATATTGGAAAAGATGCAGGATACGGATAAAATAGAAAATGCATTGTATGAAATAGCAATAAATATTGAACATCAAAGTACTTTGTGGTATGCAACTCCGTTTGCTCTTATATTTCTTACAAGAATTTTTATGCAAGCTTTAACTCAGAGCGGTACAAATAAGAATGCGCACTACATTGTAGAAGAACTACTGGAAGTTTTTGCCGTAATAGCTGAGAGTTTTTGTGAAGGAGATGAATTGGAGCATGCGGCTCCCTTACCTTTTTTTGAAGATATGTTAAAGGAAGAATATCTATGGTCTGAAGTTTATAATGAAGATGATGATTGCCTTCGATATGAAGATGAAAATGTTTTTCCTGATGATCTTTTTTACAGTTTTTATCATTATTCTTTTGAGGTATTAAAAATATATCGGGAAGAATTTGTTAAATTAAGAGATACGGAATTTGCGGTAAGAGCAAAAATACTTTCTTCATGGTTTTAAAAAAGGAATAGACTAATGCCGAATTCAACGGAAAAAATTTTACAAGAACTTGAAGCGGAACGGTTACGCCGTCAAAATCTTACAAAAGAAGATTTACAAAAAAAGTATGCCGAGTTACAAAGAACCGGTTTTCCTCTTAGCGAATGTATCGGTTTTATAGCCGATTTAGGCGGAAGCAATGAGCTCGCTTATCATTACGAATTGATTTGCGAAGACTGGGAGCGAGATGATCCGTTGCATTTGGATAACAGTTTCGATAAACACGATTTAGTGGGGATTGATTTTCTTTTTGCGGCTATAAACAAAGCTTCAACTGAAAAAATACGGGTGTTCACCGCCTATCTCATTGCCGAAATTCTTGTGAGGTCGAAACATCGAGATTTTTATACGGCTGCATGCAATCGTCTTGTGCCGATACTTGTCTCGCATATAAATACGAAGGACTGTGTTCTGAGGCGCAAAGTGCTGATAGCTGTCGGGTGGATTGGGACAGCGCAAGAGATCGGTATTTTTAATGATAGAATGCTTCACGACGAGGATAGTCTTTGCCGCGCATGGTCGGCTTCGGGGCTATGGCAATTATCCTGTAACAGACTGCATAGTCAAACAATACTTCCGAAAGTAAAAGATGTTTTTAGACAAGCAATCGCTGCAGAAAAAGACCTTTTTGCATGCGGCGTAATGATAGAGTCGGCGCAGAGTTTATTCGGTAAAAAATGGATATCGTCTATAGCTGTTGAAAATAAAGATTCGGTAAAAATAGAAAAGGCTCGCAAATCTGCTGTGCGATTTTTAAGTAAGAGTTAAATAAAAGGAGATGTAAAAATGGGCGAAACTATTATCCGTATGGAAAACGTTACAAAATTATATGAAATGGGTGAAAGCGTCGTACATGCCCTGCGAGGCATAAGCTTCAGTATAGATCAGGGAGAATTTGTTTCGATAATGGGGCCGTCAGGTTCGGGAAAGTCTACCTGCATGAATATGATAGGCTGTCTTGACCGGCCGACAAGCGGTATATTGGAAATCGGCGGAAAAGAAACGGCAAAGATGACGGAAAAAGAACTTGCCATGCTGCGTAATAAAACGATCGGCTTTGTGTTTCAGCAGTATCATTTGCTTCCAAATATGACGGTTCTAGAAAACGTTATGCTTCCGTTACGCTATCAGGGTGTGGAAAGAACAAAACGCATTGTACTTGCAAAAGAAGCTTTGGAGCTTGTAGATATGGGCGATAGACTTTCCCACGGGCCTAACGAACTTTCCGGCGGCCAAAAGCAGCGTGTTGCCATTGCTCGTGCGATGGTAACAAAACCGCACATTATCTTGGCCGATGAACCGACCGGTGCTTTGGACAGTAAAACAGGAGCACAGGTTCTTAGCCTCTTTAAAAAAATAAATGAAAGCGGAACGACAATTGTTATTGTTACTCACGACCCGGGAATCGGAGCAAGTACGGATCGATGTATAAAACTTTTTGACGGAAATATTCAGTCGGATGAACATCAGGTTCCTGTTACTTAATTTCTTTTATCAAATGATACGTTTCCATAAAGCGAAGATGCCAGACTTCCTTATCGGCGGTAATTTCTTCATATATATTTTCCAGCGTATGAGCAGGCGACAATGACCACAGAGCATAATCCTCGAAAACGACTTCGCCTATCTTTTCAAGTTTATCTAATAGAAGTCCTAAGTCTTTGTGATTAAACCAGCAATCCGTATCCAGAGCATATTTTGTGTTTTGCTTTTTACAAGCAATTTCGCTGTTCAAAAAATCATCCATAGTCGGTTTATCTTTTTGTAACAAGCGCGTGCAAGCCAAATGATATTCTATTTTTCTTGGGCTCTGATCAACATCTGAAACAAAAACTGCGCCGTACTCATTTTCAAATTTAACTGCAAGCACTTCTCCTACTTTAAAATACGGGTCCCGTTTAATTTTTGCCTTCGGTACTTTAATCGGTTTAGGATTTTCACTTTGTAACTGAACAGCCAGTTTATCAAGCTCTTTCTGCCTTTGCTTCAGAGCTTTGCCGTCAATTTCAAGCCAGAAATCATCAGCACCTTTTGCAATTATTTCTAACGCTTTATTCTTTATCTCTTCCGGTAAATGCCCTACCTTCCATAAAGAATAGGCAAATGCAGTCCAGTAAATTTCCGTGTAAAATGGATCTATGCAGAAGTTTTCCTCGTCATTTAAAACGTCTTCAATTATTGTGTCGATATTTTCGCCGTCTTTATATCGTTCGACTATGGTATTGTAAATGTCATACCCGTCATCACTGTCTATAATTTTTACACCGTCTATTGCCATTTATCATCTCTCCGTTCACAATTCTCATTTCATTACATATTTGATACCATTATACTCTTTTTAAGGTATTTTTTCTACTGTCAGCTTTTCATCTTTCCCCCTTAAAAAGGATAAGGAAAAATGATACAATAGGATATGAAAAAATGAGGATTAATTGGTGAAGAATATCGGCTGAAAGGATTAAGTATATTGAAACAAATAGGATTAAGTATATTGAAACAAATAAGGAGATAAAATATGAATAACCTAAAATTAAGTTTATTGAAAAAATGGGAATTGGATAGTGAGCTTTCGTTTGTGCATGGCTCTGTTTTGTTGCCGGATGGAACTGCTATAATTCTGACTACAGGCGAGAAGAGCGATTGGGGTAAATTTTACCTCCTTGTGCTTTCTGTCGATGGCATAAAAAAGATTCCGATTGAATATGCGGAAACATCAGGCAGAGATTATCCTGTGCTTTTTCGATATGGTATAAGTTTCGGACTCATCATTTCGGCAAAAGAAGTGCGGTATTACTCCGGCATTCATTCCTCTCCGGAAATAATTCCGATAAAAAATAATTCACGGCTAAGAGGAAGCATTGTACCGGAAAAAGCTCAACAGAGGTGTTTTCAAAATATATCCGACAGCCAAACGATTCCCGTTTGCTTTGAAAATGAAGTTTATTGCGGGGACGCAAGATATTTTGCTCTTTTGGAATTTGATGCTGCTACAAAATCTGCCGAATGGAAATGTTTTTCTACAATAGATAAAAAAGCATTTACACATCAAGATGACAGATGCGTAGACGCTCCTAAAATAGACAGCATTAAAATATCGGATAAAGAAATCTATGCCTTTATTCCGGGCGACAGCCAAACATCGGTTAATAAATGGGGAATGAATTATTATGCTCTTGCAAGTATTTCCGAAGATGGGAAAGTAATCAAAAAACTTATCGAATCAGATGACTTAAAAAAAGACGGTAAAAAAGGCGGCATCAACGGATGCTTTACTGATTCTCAATATGTGATAATGACTCCTCTTTTTAAAACCGATGATTGGAAAGGCAAGCAAAAAGTTTTTTCACTCAACACACGTGAATATTCCGATATTACCTTTCCAAGAGGAATGTCCAAACACAGGCTCGAAAACATCTCAGGCGAAATATGCCTTACCTCGTTTTACGATAGAGGACTAAAAGAAATAGCATTATGCAATGTGAATTCATAAATCAACAACCCCGACGCAAGCGTCGGGGTATTAAACCCTCCGCACGAATAAAAAAAGGAATGGAATATGAACGGAAAAAATATCGGCCGAACTGTGTCATGGGTGTACTACAAAGACGAAAAACTCATAGGCGGGTCGGCATTTGATATACAACTCTTTCGGCAGATATTGGAAAACAACGCAAAGTTTTCGAGTCAGGCTCAAGAAATGATAGAGACACAAATTAAAGCACAAAATATTTTTGATTGTATTTCACTCAAAAGCTCAAAATACACCAATCGCTTTTACGAAAATGGCGGCCATAGAGCATTTATACCCGAAAGTATCTGTATGGTTGATTATTGTGAAGATGAAATCTTTGCCGTTGTGAGAATCGGAGATCGTTGTGAAATTGTTTCTTATGATTATGACATCACAGGCGATGAGGGACAAGAGTGGTTCAATTTTATAGGAAAGAACAAGCCTATTTTTGATAAAAAAATCATTGAGAATATAAAAACGGTTTTAACGCAATACGAACAACTGCAAATAAAAATGCTTGAAGAAGAAGACAGACGTATTTGGGAGAAAAAAGAAAAACTTGCTTGCCGGAACAAAAGCTTACCTGCCGATACGGAACAAACTTTTTTATCGCTTTGTAAATTACTCGGCATATCTCCGCAAAAAGCCAAGAAAATATACCATACAGCATTGGAGCAAGAAAATATTTGTGTCTCTTTGATAAACGATTTTATAGATTTGAACTATTTGGCAATGTTCGATTGGAAGGCGGATGTGGGAGATATTGTATACGGTTACAATCTATTAGCAAAAAAGATAAAAGCGAATATGCTCCACTTGGATAAAGATACGGAATTTGAACCGCCAGAAGTTTTCCGTAGGCTTGCTTCGATGAGTGACAAGGTATTATATCTTATCGACACAAATAGCGATTGCTATATTTTAGGTTTGTCAGATAAAGAAAATAGAGAAAAAATCATAAGTGCTTATAAACAACTGTTCAGCCTGCTTCAATCTGAGAATACGATTGAAATTGTGAACACTCTGTAATAAAGGGAAAAATGAAACAAGTAATTGCATTTTGTATATTTATATTAACTTCTTTTACACTATCTGCCGATGAAGAGGATCGAGTTATGACTATTTCAAAACAATGTATTATAAACCCTGACGGTATTGTGTCAATGCAGTTTTCCGATAATACGGATACAGCCTTACGAACAATTAAGCATGATGATATAAAAGCAATAACGGATATTTTAAATACTGCAAAATATGATGATGAAAGTAATGACGGAAAGATGTTTAAGATGACTGCACCGCAGTTAAGAATAGTAATACGATATAGTGATGACAGTGAAGTAAAAATCCAATTATGGGATGCACTTATGTATGTTAATAAAACATGGTATAAACTTGACATAAGAGCTATTAAAGAAATATTATATGGTAAGGAGATATAAAATGAGTATTATAAAAAGCAAGGAATCGAACAAACAGGATAAACAACCGGCCATGCCGCAACAGAAACTTCATATCAATTTAACTAAAAACGGTTTGCATATTAATGATGAGTTTATTGAAAACCTATCAATAGATATTCTTGCGGAGAAATTCGGTGAATATAGAAAAGTATTGCGTAAGCCGCCTGATGGAACAATAAGTAAAGATGATTTAGAGGAAATATATATCTGGGATAATATAGGAATAAAGAGTTTTGTTTCCAAAGGACGTATCAGCGAACTAGACATAAGAATATGTGAAGATAAGGAATGGGAGAAAAAAGTAAAATTTTCGTTTTTCGATGTAAATCCCAAACAGGTGTTTCCCGGCATTTTTACGATAAACGGTAAAACTATTTTGGAAGCTATACCTCAAAAAACATTGAGAGATGCTTATATATTTTTAGAAATGAAAGTGGAAAATTGGGAAATAAATTGCTCATTGTCGAGTAAATTAAACTCGGTTCTGGCTGCAATATCTTTTCAGGAGCGTTTGAAAAAAACAAAAACCGATGAGATAGCTGATTTGGTGCGAGCCGAACCTGAACCTATACGGGATATAAGTTTTTGGTATAAACCGCCGAGGGTGTCAAGCGGTAAATGGAAACAGCCAAAGGCAGAAGGTAAAGTACTGACATTTACAAACTTCAATTTTAAACTTGCTGTTATCCAAGAGCTGATGTACAAACAAGAACTGCTTAAACCGAAATTTGATGTATATGATTTTTGCAATGATTATGCAAAAAAAGAAATAGATCCCGATGATTACTACGATAAAATGATACCTGAAGTAAAAAGCTGGTTTCAGCAATTGGAAATTCCGGCTGAATTGGCCCCAAAGGTAACACAGCTGTTTCTTGATGGCGGAAATGAAATTAATATGCAGCTTATTCCGCAATGGGACGGTGAGGATGATCTATTTGATATTAAATCTATTTCCGATGAGGAGTTGGCACAGTTTCCAAACTTAAAACTTATTGACGGCACAGTTATTTATATTTCCGAAAAAACAAAGAAAAAACTTATCGAGAAAGGAATTAATATTGCAGAATAAATTTAAGTCAAAAAGGATATATTATGCTTCATTTGGAAAAAGTAAACGGGAAAAACATTTGGGATATTCTGAAACTGCGGGTATCGGAAACACAGAAAAGCTTTGTTGCTGCCAACGATATAAGCATCATTGAAGCCTACATTACAATCACCGCAAATGGTTATGCATTTCCATTCGGGATATATGACAATGCAACACCGGTCGGATTTTTGATGATCGGTTTTGATGTTCATGACTATTGGATCGATGCACCTGAAATAGCAAAAGGAAATTATAATCTTTGGCGGCTGATGATTGATAAAGCGTATCAAAACAATGGATTTGGAAAAGAAGCAGTTAAATTGGCTCTAGATTTTGTTAAAACTTTTCCTTGCGGAAAAGCTGAATATTGTTGGTTGTCTTATGAACCTGAAAATCAAGTTGCACGTAAACTATATAGCTCATTCGGTTTTGTCGAAACAGGAGATACGGATGCAGAAGAACTTATCGCAGCGTTAAAGTTATGATATAAAAAGATAGAAAAGCGAGTATTTATATGAATTAAGCTAAAAAACTTATGGAGGAAAACGTTGATAATAAACTATTGCAGCATATATGGCGACAGTGACGAACGGAATCTGTATTTAGACATGGGCGATAAAATAAAAATAGACTATTGTGAAGCATGTAAGATGGTATTAAACCGTGATGAAGCAATTTTACAAGCGGCAAAGATAGTTAAAATACGAAAAAAGAAATTTTTCTTTGGTACTTTAGATGGTGTATCTATCGCAAGTCAGCGGTTTTATGATATATATCATACATATAATATGCAAGGAATTGAATTTGTTCCGTTTGAAAAATCGTATGGATACTATGTTTGCAAATTTTTGTATACAATGCACTTTGATATTGTACGGTCAAAGTCGGTGCGTATCGAATATCAGGGTAAAGTTTCTTACGGCATCTTGGATAATGGAAGTTGCAGTGTTTGCAAAAGAAGTTTCGGGCATCACCATCCATGGCCGTACCGAATGACAGTTGAAGATGAGAAAAAATTAAATTCAAATACATTTTATCGAAGTGATATTGAATTTGGAGAAAGGAATTTTCAACATCCTCTTTTATGGGC
This sequence comes from Treponema sp. B152, assembly GCF_024181665.1. Lineage (NCBI taxonomy): Bacteria > Pseudomonadati > Spirochaetota > Spirochaetia > Treponematales > Treponemataceae > Treponema > Treponema sp. B152. The sequence continues at coordinate 2,160,401 of NZ_CP058668.1, read as the reverse complement.
AACCGACGGAATTATCCAAGCTTTTACAAAAGAAAAATGCAGAATATTCTACAAAAATGTTGAAGGTAATTTTGGGAAAGGAGACTGTGGTAAAGCAGTATTATAAAACCGAAATATAAATTATAGATATGTTCAGAGGAAAGAAAATTGAATAAAACATTATTTTTAGGAGCGGCACTTATTGCAATGACAGGCGGCAGCGCCGGTGTAAATGCCGAAAATGCAGACATACCGCTTGCCGGTAAGACGTATACGGTAAACGGCGTATCGTTTACGATGATCGCCATTCCCGCCGTAACGGACGGTACCCTCGGATATGGAGAATACGACGTAAACCCTGCACATACGGTCAGCTTACCGACCTACCGGATCGGCGAAACGGAGGTAACGCAGGAGTTGTGGCAGGCGGTGATGGGCAATAACCCGAGTGGTTTTAACGGTAATGACGAAGAAACAAAACCTGCCGGCGGCGAAGAACAAAAAAAACGGCCGGTAGAAATGATAAACTGGTATCAGGCAATCGCCTTTTGCAACAAGCTCAGTTTGAAGCTCGGCCTTGAACCCTGTTATACGGTAACGGTTAAAGGAAAACCGATAGACTTTGCCTCACTTCCGTTTGATAAAATTCCTTCTGAGGATGAATATATGCCTCAAAAGGATCGAATTATAAAGGCATGGGATGCCGTAACCGTGGATATAAGCAAAAACGGATTCCGCTTGCCGTCGGAGGCCGAATGGGAATGGGCAGCAAAAGGCGGCGTTGAAAGCCGATGGGCAGGCTCCGATGACGAAGAAGAAGTCGATCGATATATGTGGCATGATGGGAATAGTGAAAACCGAACCCATGAAGTAAAAAAACTGAAACCGAACGGATACGGGCTCTATGATATGAGCGGCAACGTGTGGGAATGGTGCTGGGACCGCTTCAAAGATTTTTTGCCTGACTCGCTTGTAGAAGCAGGTATCGTTGACATTGACGATATTCCCGACTCCTGCCGTGTCTTTCGGGGCGGCGGTATAGATATCGATATATATAACGCAGCGCTGCCGATCAGGCTATTTTATACTCCCGATTTTCATGCAGGTAGTCTCGGATTACGTTTGGCATGCAGGTTGTAATTTTTGCATCTTTCGAATCGCTTATCATACCGTAAGAAAAAAAATACGGCGCGGCTTGTGAGCGATATTGAATTTGCATAAATACTGTCGCCGGAACATTATTAAAACAACAGGAGATTTTATATGAAAAGAAAAATAATTAGGCTTTTTCTATTTTTTTTATTATGCAATGCTTATGGAATCAACAATAAGACTCTGGTAAATACTCAATTATAACCCATTTAATCATATTGATAAATTGGGATCCTATGGCGGAGGTAATTAAAATGAAAAAAAATTTATGTATTTTGTATGTATCATTTATTCTTCTGGAGTGTTTTTCGCAACAAATAGTAAAGACATCAAAAAGTACTAATATTTATGATCATAGTTTTAGTATTATCGAAACGATAGAAAAAAATAAAAAAATACAAATATCACAATATTTATTTGAATATCTTAATAATGGAAAAAATGAATATGATTATTATGCGGAATTGATAAATGAATATGAAGGATTAAAGATTAGAGCTAATGATTTAATTCCTGAAATAACAGATGATATTTTTGATGCGGATATACTAACGAAACCCGGAAATGTTTATTTTATAGATGATTATTTTCAAGGATTAAAAAAGAGAAATATAAATATAATATACGATTGTTATAGTACAACTGTTGAAAAAGAAAAAAATGATGATGACTATAGAGATTGGAAAGAATGTTGTACTTTCTATCAGAATAATACATATATAACAAATATTCAATTTTCTTTTAATAATTATTTTACAATTTTTGATGGAGAAATTACTAATATACAAAAAAATAACGATACATATAAATTAATAGTTGGGCACTATTATTATTCTGATCATAATCAGAAAACCGGAATTAGAAATAATGAATTACCGAATGAGGGTGAAAATTTTATTTTTTATCTAAAAGTTGACGGTGATTATTTTTCGTTTTATTTACCCGATAATAAAACACTTATACAAACTTTTATACGAACTGATGAACAAACAAAAAGGGAATTTGAAAAATTCTTAAAAACGGGAAAATACGATGAATCTAAAATCACCTGGCCCCGCCATGCCGACGGCTCTTGCGATTACGACAGTAGTAAAAAATATTAAATTATTTCACTATCAATTCAAAAGGCATATAAACTGTCTTATATAAACCGGCAGACAAAGATCATAATCTATGCCGGATGTACATCCTTCATTATAATGAAGAGTAGTCCTTCACACTTTTCATTCATTCCAATCACGTGCTATTTCGGTTGAAATCTCAAATCCGGTCATATCATTGTTTTCATTAAAATGAATATAAGCAAAGTATTCATTCCAAAAGAGATGATCGCTTCCGGTTGACCATTTAATGCCGTAGTGCAGCTGAGTTATGTCTCTCGTATTTCTTGGCGGTACTAACCACAGTTTTTTATCGAATGTTTTTTGCAATGTTTCTTGTTGCAATGGAACGAGCAGCTCAACATCATCAAGACAATAACGAATTGAATTTGCTCTTGCATCGGAAATGCAGTATTCATCAAGTTTTAAATGAATGATTTTACAGTCCTCCAATACCGTATCATTCTTTTTATGACCGTAAAGACCGATGCTCCCAATTACAAAGCCGTTTTTTACAAGAAGATAATTAGCATAAGGTATAGCAGTATTATTTCTTCGGAATCCCTTTTCAACGAGAATACTTCCATCGACAGGATATTTTTTAAAAACACCACAAGAAAGTAGTTTTTTATAATCTCTGCCGGAAGGATTATCCTGTTTTACATATATGTCGAATCCGTCTGCAACTATATTGGCAACAGTTGTATGAGCCATCTTAATCTTTGTGTTGTTAATCGTAAAAACCGGAGCCCTTACCGGAACGCTGATTATGATATATACCAAAAACATATAAAGTGAAAATATTGCGACAGCCATAAATATAAAAATACTTCTTCCGGTACGCTTTCGTGCATTAAAAAGGGCCATAACCGGAGGCAGGAGGATAGCTGTTGCCAAATTAGAAAATCCTGAGCCTCCCTTTTTTATCACCTGTAAGGCAAATAATACAGCCCCAAGTATGACAGATGCATATACCAAAAACTCGCTGAACCTCATTTTTGTAGTATCTGTCTGTTTGTTTACAGGTTCTTCCATCAGTGATTTTCCGCCCGATACGGTTCGTTTCATATAAATATACATTCCGAAGATAACCGCTAAAAAAATAAGTCCTGAAACGGAAAGCAGCAAAATAAAAATTAATCTCCCCAATCTATCGTCTCCTTTTAGGTTTTGGGGCAGGCAGTTCATCAAACATAGCTTTGAATAAACCTGTTAAAAAATCTTTGCTGTCTACATCATCAACTAAGAGCATTTCTTTTGCACCGTCATACGGCAGCTCATAGCCGGCATTCGGCATATAGGCTATCGCCGATTTTACAGGTTTAACAAGTAATCTGTCATCATAAATACCGCCGACAATCTTACCTTTGTAGTATAAAATATATTCTCCCATCATCGCTCTATAGCTTATGTCTTCCAATTCGGATAACTGATCCAAAATAAAATCCAAATATTCTTTACTTGATGCCATTTGTACCTCAATAAGTTTAATTTGCTTGACTTAAATTATTCTAGTCTATTGCAAACCGTCAACAAAATTTTCTATAATTTGATTAACTTCTTCCGGTTTATCCGTATTTGAATTATGTCCGGCCCCTTCTATCCATATAAGAGGTAAGCCGGTCAATTTTGCCCACTTCTTATCATATCGTTTAGCAGAACCTGCCTTGTCTTTAGTTCCGCAAAGAAGAATTGCAGGGCAATCTATATCATATCTGCGTTTTGAATTTAAAGCATCTGCTAAAATCTTGAAGCCATGCCCCGCGACTTTACAATACCAATCTTTATCGAAGGTCATCATCATTTCCTTCATAAGAGCTCGGCCGTACTCGCTTTCTGCACAACCATTGGTTCCGGCTTTTATTAACTTATCCCATTTGTACATACGATAAATCGGCTCTACATGCCGCATTATCCCGATATCAAACCATGTAACTGTTTCTCGCTTAAGACTGCATGAATCAATGGAAATAAAACCTCTTGTCTCTCCGGGATATAATTCCATAAACATCTGAGATACATAGCCTCCCATCGACTGCCCAATCAATATTGGTTTAATTATATTCTCCGTTTCCAAAATACCGTGCAGATATCGAGCTTTATCTTCCATTGAGAATTTCAATTCAAATGGTTTTGAATTTCCATGTCCCGACGCATCCCAAATTAATACATTGTATTTATCTTGAAAAAAGTCAATTTGCTTATCAAATAGAATATGCGTTGCAGTTAATCCCGGTAAAAATACAAGTGTTTTTTTTCCGGTATCAAAAGAATTTTTCCAATAATGAATTACTCCGTAAGGGGTAGAAAATTGTTTTTCATTCATACAGCAATCCTGTAAATTATTATACCGTATTATTTAATTTTGTGCTAGTTTTTTAAGCTATATCTATATCATCTCAATGTTTGCACATAATTGTTCTTATAGCCTTTCTATTCTCTCAGCTTGTTGATTTCTACTTTATACTCATCTTCAGATACGAATAAATCAAGAAAATCAGAGAAACGCCCCAATTCTTCAATCTCTCTAAAGAATACTTCGTGATCTGTAGTGTATACTTTGGGATTGCTAATATCTTTATCGCTTAGACATATAAAGTAATAATTGGGATAAGAGTTGGATTCGCCAATAATTAAAAACTCTAAATCATTACAAGGAATGACTGAGCTTACATATTCTTTATGTATAAACCCGGAGTATTCATCATAGTCGGCTGTTCCTTTTGTGAAAGGAGTAAATTTCTCAGTTTTGTATTGTACCCTTGGATATGGGATTTCCGATTCAGGTAATATCCCTTCTGCCTTTATTCTATCGAGTAAATCATCTTCTAAGTAATCGCTAAAGTCCTGCATAAGATAACTCTTAGATAGGCTAATGCTTTCCATATTTCGTAGCAAGTTCTCGCTTTCAAAGGCCGATTTGCCGCCCAGTTTAGTGATTCTATCAATTATTCTTTTGTCCATAGTCTCCTTATATTCTCCTTTTCAGATATATTTTTATCAATCTCATTATCGGTCATTATTCAAAAATCCGGTTCATATACTTTGTCATATTTTCTATAAAATCATCAAAGGCTGCCAAATCGATGAGCTCTTCATGCTCCATATCATAGCTTGCAATCTTTTTTGTTTTCGGATTCCATACAATATAAATATGACTGTAATCTCCGAGAGAGCGGGAAAGTCTTAATAATTTTTGTCGGCCGAATTTAAACGGAATAGTATCAATCAGTTTGAAGAAGTCAATATATCCAAAGTCGGAATCCGCTAAATCGAAGTGTAGGTTTTCACCGGTTAAAAATTCAATTATTTTCTTTGGCAATTTATACGGTTTTAATTCATCCAATTTATTTTGTGTTTGATGAAACTCGGAAGGCTCTAATGATTTAAAATATTCTGCCATTTCCTCATCGCCTTTTTCCAAGGCTATGCTATATGGACGCATTCCGTCTTTTTCGGCAATCGTAACATCCGCTCCATGCTTCACTAAAAATTTACACATTTCCAAATCAACATATCTTGCTGCTACACACAACGGAGTCGGTTGATTGGAATATACCATGTCGGACTTATTGTAATTAATATCTGCTCCGTGTTCAATTAGAAATTCCAGAATTTTATAATTACGGTCAGAAACCGCGTGACGCAAGAGCTGTCCGCCGTATTTAGCTGCGGTATGTCCAAGTTCTTGTATAATCGAAAAATTGTCAAAGCGTTTGCCATAGTATGCTTCTAAAAATGCTTCCGAACCTACATTGTTTACTACATCTATCTTTGCACCATGGGAAACAAGAAACCTTATTACCTCTTCATTACAATATCTCACTGCTAGAAGAAAACTTGGATGCTCCTTTGCATTAAGGTTTGCTCCTTTTTCCGTCAGCCATTTTATAGATTGAAACTTTTCCATTATCAATGCAAAATCCAAAGGAGAGAGCTCGGTGTATTTGCCAACTTTGATTGCTTTATTAAGCTTCCACCCGTTTAATAGATGTTCTTCCAATGCAGAAATATTTTCATTTAGTACATCGTTTAAAATTTGCGGTATAGATTCAAATCTTCCGATGTTTCCGATCGTTATCATAATTAAATCCTTGTTTATCTGTTTCCCGAAGCGTATTCGCCCATATTAATGTCTATGACTTCTCTTATCGGCTGTATGAGAGAATCTTCGTATTGCACCTTCCATTTGATATCTGAATCCATATTGCCGTCCGTAAGACCCGCTATTGTATTTCCGTCTTCTATCGGATTATTATTATCATAAATGTAGGATAAAACATTATATGCGTGGTTTACAACGTCATTCGGGTTCAAGCCGTGAAAATGATATTGAACATCAGGCAGAAATAAGGTACTCATACCGAGCGAATCGACCAGCATATCGTTTGTCCCTTGAATATTAAAAAAACGGATGTTGACTGCATAATGGAGGAAGCGCATTTCTTTGGGCAAAGTACAGTTTAGAATATCTTCTCTGGTCAGCATTTTTTTAGATGTTTCAAAAACTACTGCCTTGCAAGCCGGATATATGTTTACTAATGCTTCAACATAATTTACCAGCATTTCCGCTCTTTCTTTATAATTTAAACCGGCGGCCAACATATCCGTTGCCATTACTTGATATTTACAAGTTTCCAGAATTTCGCCGCCGTTCGGGCAATTCCATAATTGTGTTGCTGAAACATTATCCATAATCGGTTTTTCAATTTCAGAACAGTTCATAATAATGAGCTGCGGAGGCACATTTAGTTTTTCTTTTTCATAGTGCGCGGAATATTTTTTAGGAGCAAAACCTGCCATATTACCGTCATAACAAAAGCAATCCGTTTCGCCTAAATGTTCACACATAATTTTATGTATATGCTCTTTTTCGGGCATTTCACATTTTTCTTCCATAAGTAGATGAATCATAAAAACCATACCCGGACGGTCGGCAGTTTGACTCATATCCTGTTTGAGAATCTTGTCATCTACATTTGATTTTTTTTCTTTCATAGTATTACCTCTCTTTTAAACTGAAATTGATTCATATATTTTCCTCCCTCGGTACATTAAATTTATAAGTATCGTCTTCATTATCACATTTTGTCACATTATTATTTACTGCATTTTCATTCTTTTTGAACACAAAGGCATAGCCGTAGTTTTTGCTTTCTCTTTCAGTTTTCTCGATTTTTTCCAAGCCTATGAGGTCGAATTCATATTTTCCTTTGGGTATATCAAAACCTAAACGGTAATTATACGGCTCCATAATTTCTTTCGGACCGGTTTTAATATATTCCGTGTGCTCTGTAATATTTTTTTTAATATTTTCAAAATCATAGTCCAAATCATCGAAGCAGGAAAAACATATCTTATTTAAATCCCCCACTTCAAGATAAAATTTTTCAAATCTGCATACTTCTTTAAATCCTTTAGGTATGACAGCTTCTTCATTTATAGAGGCGAATATATGATATTCAAAAGAATTGATTCGATAAAATGGGACAAGCTTGCCTTTTTCTACAATCTCCAGAAAAAGATCGAAGTTCTTTTGCAGATAACTTAAAAGCTTCTTCGCCCTGCATTTTTTTGAAGCAAGATATCCCGTAAGCAAATCAATAGGAATAATAGCCATTCCGTAACCGTCTGTTGTTAATTCTCCGATATAGTGCATTATCATCTCCTCCGTTATTTCTTTTCTTCGATAAAATCAATTACATCCGACCAACCTTCATCTTTTGCATCATAAGCCCAGCGTTTATCCGTCAAGGATTCAAGGTCATCAATGCTTTTATGCAAAGCCTCGGACATTTCTTTTCTCTTATCTGCGGGAATCGAATTTAAATATGTATCGCTTATTTTGAATCTGACATTTTGAAGAAAATTGACCGTATCTACATAGGTGCTGGAATATTCAAAAACCGTATTTTCAGGGAAACATTTTATCACGTTTTCAAAGGCCGTTTTCATATCGGATAATTTTAATGCTGCCAATGTGTCGGGGACATACCGGATAAGCTGCGGATAATTACAGATAAATTCCCACCAACCATCCCCCTTCCAGTTTCCTATGATGTTAACGGCGATATGAAAAAGAAATAAATCCTCATCGGTTTGATTTTTAATTTCTTCTATTTCTCCGATTTTCCATAGTTTATCCGACACTTCTGCAAAGAAGCTTTCATTAAAATTTTTTTGATTTTTAATCAATTCTTTCAGTGTAAGCATTTTATTTCTCCTATTTTAATATTTCGAAACATCAAATCCTATTTTCTTTAAATTGCTCATTTGTTTTTGTTGATGTTCTGACGTGCCGATTCCTGTTAGAACGTCGCTGTAAATTTCACTTGCGGGCCAATCATCGTAATAATTATTGAGGAACTGCGGGACTTTTTCGTACATAGGTTGAATGATTGAAATAAAGCCCTGTTTAAGGCATCGAATATATGTTTTTTCATCAACTATTTCAGTATGGCCGTATTTGTCAAATGAAGTTCGGCGGTTGAGTGCACCCTCAATATCCCAAGGTGTAAATACAACTAAATGCAGAGGACGGCTCCAGCGTTCAATATCCGTTTTATCGGGCGAAGGAAAAAGCTTTTTCCAAAAGCCTCGTTTTACTGCATAGCTGCCGGTAGAAATATACAGGCGGTACGGTGTATCCTCAAATGCTTCTTCTGATATTTCACCGGAAAGGGGGGCGAATACTCCGTATAAATCGCAATTTAAAAGGCGGGCATAATAGGATTTTTCGCCTGCATCTATTTCGTAAATTGCACCAAGTTCGTATCGTGCCATTTAATACCTCCCATAAAAACTTTTTGCAAGGATTAGCAAATCTTGAAAAAAGCTTAACTTTCCCCGAATATTCGGGAAAAGAGTTTTTTCATTTCTCTTGCATATTTGACCGCATCCGGAATACGCAGTCTTTTATAATAATCTGCTAAAATTTCAGGATGATTTTTTAATATATCGAATTCCAGCATATACATGGCTAAACATGACTTTGTATATTTGCCGACTGAAATAAGTTTTGATTTTTCATCTTCATCAAGTTCTTCTTCCGGAGCAAATTCGCCGTCAGGATATTCATCCGGCGTATCATTACTGTACTTCCAAAATTCTTTTGTCCAAAGAACAATATCGCTTTTATTTTCTTTGATTAGATGCAAATACCATTCGGCCAGTTCTTCTTCGGTAGATAATTTACAAGTAAAACCTTCCAATAGAAATTGACGTTGTTTTAATCTATCATGTAATCGGGAAATTTCAATATCCTTGATTTTTTCTTCAATACTTGCCGGGTCCGTAAGCCGAATCAGCTCCGAATAGATTTCGCTGTCTAAAAATTTTTTTAAAGTATTTGTTTCTTTTGCCATGTAAAAGCCCTTCACCAATTAAATATTGTTTATATTATATCATTTTAAAGCTGTTTTTTCTATATATTAGAGTAGTTGTTTTTATATTTTTACTATATAGAAAAATACCGTAAAATCATGTATAATTTGATAAAGTAAAACCGGATATTACTTATGTTCGGATTAGGAGAGAGGAAATAAATGACCGCTAAAAAATTTGCTCAGTATATGGAAAAACAATGCAAGGGAATAAATAATTTTTCACTGGAAGCCATTTTTGAAGAGTATATTGTACTTGTGTCAGGGAAACGAATCGGAGTGCTGTATCAGGAAAAGTTTTATGTCCTTTATGCACCAACTTTTGAAAAAACTGAAAATATATTGCCTTGTTTTAAACCGGTAAATTTATTTAATTGGAAGTATTATCAATTTATTGAAGTTACAAATCTTGAAGATAAGGAGAACCTTGAAAAAATCATACATTATGTCTATCATGAATTATATTTTCTAAAAGAAGTTGTCATTGATATAGGATTTATATTTCAAAGTTATAGAGGCTATCCCGAAACCATTTATACACTATATGAAGAAAATCTTACATTTCTTAATTTTGCCTATGAAAAAAAGCTGATAAAGGAAAATCCTGTAGACAGAGAAGGCCGAATTATAAAACTCTTATATACGAATCTCGATTTAACCGAAACCGGACAGAAAATTTTATATGACTTATATAATAAATGGCTGACCTATACGGATAAAAATGATGCCGATTCTTTAAAAAGAGCACGGAATATAAAACAATTGGAGAAGTATTATCAAAAACTGATGGGATAAAAGTAGATAGATGAACACGATAATGGATAACTCAAATTTTAATATTCAAGAATGGGTAAATTTGAATTCTTATACCGACAGTAAAGGCTGGAAAGGATATTGCAAAAGAAATAAGCCTTTTACTATTTTTCGCGCAAATAAAATAGTCGATTATTTTATGCATTTTTTTAGAAAACATACAAATAATATAATCATAGTTTCTAATATTTTCAAAATAAAAGAATATAATCTAAATAACAGCAACATAAACAATTACATAAAATACATAGAAAAATATTTAATTGATTTTGGATATATAGAAACAATTAGCGCTTCTATTTACGATAATGATAATTGTTTATCTTCAGGATTCAAAAAATTTCTAACTACGGATTATGATATTATATCTATGTTCTCTTTATTAATGATGATGGATGAAGGAATTGACGGACATTGTTTTTTTGTGTTTGATGAATTAGGATTTATTGCTTATCCTCATGATGATACAGGTTTTGGATTTATACGCATCAAAAATACGAAAGTTCACTATGAGGATTTATTTCTTAAAAATGTATCTCAATTTTCAGATTTTACTAGTGTTGTTAAGGGCAATATCTTGATACCGAAATAGAATTAGTATATAATTACAAGCGTTTCGATGGTGTGGAGTTGATGGAACAGGGTAAACTACCTATAATAAATTAGGTAAGGAAAAAAAATCCCTACTCTTCACGTAAATTTAAAAAATGGGGATGTTTGAGAACCTACTGATGATGAATTTCCAAATAATGAACGATTTAAAAATAGAAATAGTTGTAAAGGATAGGATATGCGCAGTATAGTAGATTGGTTACAAGACTGGACAAAAACTCAAATTGACGGCGACTGGGAACACGAGCAGGGTATTTCTATTGGTATGTTAGATAATCCTGGCTGGATTTTAAGGGCTGATATAAGTAATTATGGCGATTTTTTAAAAGCAAGCGAGCCTTTGGGCAGAGACAATGATGAAGATTGGATAGATTTCGAAATAAGAATAATTGCTAAAACTTATGTCTACATTGAAATTTTTGGGGATATTAACAAGCTGAATCAAATACTTCACTCTTTTAAAGCAATTATCGAAGAATTAGAAGAAATAGAGAAAAGAGGTATTGGAATACTTTCATCTCAAAGAATAAAAGAAATAATAGACTCTGTATCACAATCATTGAAAAAGAAAAGTTGACGAGATTTTCATATCGTTTCTATATCAAGGGCAATATCTTGATACCGAGACGGAATTAGTATACAATAGGTTAGGTACTATGCCCCAAGTACAGGAGCATACATAAGTCAAGACCCGATAAGATTGTTAAGTGGGGAAAGTAATTTTTATGCCTACGTCAAAGATACCAATACGTGGTTTGATATTTTTGGATTATCTGCTACACATTTACATCACACAATGGAATAGATAAATATAAACCGAAGTGTAAAAAATGAAAATATATAATATAACGAGCTATGCGGGAAAAGATAGTTTTGCCATTCTTCGACCAAGTAATAAACAAAACATTAAAGAAGTTGATGTTTTGGATGTTTGGTGGGACGATTGGTGTAGCGGTGGAGATAAAATTGGTGATTTTGTTTTTTGCTATGCGATAAATGTCTGTAAGAACTCGATTTTTAAATTGCTAAAAGAAAATTTCAAAGAGCTGAAAAGTGTGGAATTGAGATACAATAAAACAGATAAAGAGTTAAACGCAAAAAACATCAAACGTTTAAAATGGCTACCCAAGGAAGCTATTCCCTTAACCGCTTTTTTTAGTCCGATAAGTTTCGACTGTCTTCCTCAAAGTACGATAATAAGGAGTGAACGGGGGATAGAAGAAATAATAGGAGTTGCAGATTTAAGAGGCGATGTCATTATTTCAAGAGAGCAAGGCAAAGGATTATTTTTCAGTTCCAATGTAATCGGCGACTTTGACTTCTTTACCCTTACAAACTCTGGTTTTTTATTGTGTACAGAACGAGTAAAAGAGTTTTGTAAAAATCAAAATTATGAAAATGTGATATTCTTAGAAATGGGTGAAATTATATAATTCACAAACGCTTCAATCGAGGCGTTTTTTTGCTTTCTGTTCTCCGCCTTTGGCGGAATATTGGCGGGTGGTAATCCTACTCTGTATGGGTATGTATTTGATAGTAATATAGAAATAGCCCCATTCGGATTGGCGTGTAGTCTCGATTGACATTATCTTAATAATGGAGTACAAAAGACAAGAGTATTCACAAGAATGATAATTTGGATAACAGCTAAGGAGAATTTGATATGGGAATGATTGCGAACTATCAACTCATAAGTGATAGGGACTTAAAAAAACTTATGACCGAAAAAGACATTGCGGATTTTACGGAAGAACTGCAAGAAGCCGAAGACTGTATTTTATTCGACATGGATAAAATGTGGGACGTTTTACATTTTGTACTTACCGGTGTTTCAGCAGGAGAGCCGATAGAGGGTAACCCGCTTAGTGAAGCAATTGTCGGAGTAGATTCTTTCGAAGGATGCGAAGATTTTATCGGATATACAAAAAAGGAAACCATACCATTAATCGTGAAAAAATTAAATGAAACCGATATTGATTCTCTTTTGGAAAACTTCAGTATGCAAAAATGTAAGGAAAATAAACTGTATCCGAATATCTGGGGTTATGAAGATGAAAAAGAAGAAGTTATAGATGAACTTAAATGTGCATTTGCCGGACTTAAAGATTTTTATAACGAAGCAGCCCAAGCAGGTCAAAATGTTTTGGTTTCCATTTATTAAAATGTGAAGATTTTGAAATATTAGAATTTTGGAAATGAGTTTTTAGGAGGAAGTTATGAAACCAAGAGAACTTTGCGAAAAAGCGTGGCAAGAAATAGCACGCAATTTCCCTGACTTTAAAGTGCTAGGTAAAGGAAAGACTTTACGAAAAATTGCAAATAACAAAGACATTATTTTTGAAATATATTTTCAAGCCAATAGATACAACTGTGAATCTAGTGTTGAGTTTATCCCGCATATCAACATTTATTCAAAGGCTATGAAAAAAGCAGGCATAACCAGTGAGGGAATTATTTACGGCGGAGAGCTTAGTTCTTTAGCCGGAAGAAAAGCGGGCGCTTGGTGGCAGTTGGCCGGTGCAAGCTATAAAGATACCGTAACGCAAATTACGGGATTATTACATAAACACATTATGCCTTTATTTGCAGACTTTGAAGATACAAATAAAAATATTGAAAGAATTTTAAACGGCTCATTAAAAGGGTATGCTTTGCTCTACTATATCTACTATTTTGGCGGTAAAGAGCCGGCTGAAAGATATTTTAATAAAGTCATCAAAGAAGATAAGTTAAAGAAAAAATATATTTCGTTTTATAACTCATTAAAAGAAATTCCAAAAGAAAACATCGATTTCCATTTTGAGGACTTTTACGGTGCAAGTTTAATCAAATTTGCATATTTACATGGTTTAGAAATTATTCAATAATCTTTAAAAAAATGGGACAGGAGGAGACAAACTATGGACGAGCGTATTGAGCAATGGATAAAAAATAATCCTGCTATTTTCAAAAAAATAATAGCAGTTGTTATTTTTATTTTCGGAGTTTGCCTCATTATAGGCGCCGTGCGAGATTGGGATTGGCTGTATGCGCCGGACGCACACTATCAAAGTAAATGGGGAATGGGACAGATAAGCCGTTATTTGGGCCGTCCTGTTGCCCGCATAATAGGTTTTGTAGGCGGCGTTTTCTTTGCTGTTGTCGGCGGAATTTTTGTCTATGGTGTGTTTAAATAAAAATAAAAAAAGCGTCGCTAAAAGAGAGGCATAAACAAACGGTATGATGAATGGAAGCAATTAAAGAGCGGAAGATAAAAGATAATCTAAAACGGATTATTTTATTATTAATACTTTTATTAGGTATGGGTATGACGGCACAAGAACCGGAAGATTTTAATATTTTTGTACAAGATAGTGAGGGGCCATGGTATCAGGACTTTTCTTTTATGAGTGCAACTCCTCCTGATATGACGGAGCATCTTACATGGAAACATAATTATAAAGAAGTATACTATCGCTATTTGCAGGGAATCTTTATTGTCAGTAAAGATGGAAATAAATACGGATTGGTTGATGAAAAAAACACATCGATTACTCCGTTACAATATGATGAGATGGATTATTTTACCTATCCTGACAAGATTATATGGGCAAAAGAAAACGGCAAATGGGGAGCTCTCAACTATAAAGGAAAAACGGTTATCCCCTTTGTGTATGACAGCATAAAGCGGCCTCACTCATCATTGCATTTTCCTACGCGTTTGTATGCGGTAGAAAGCAAGGGCAGATGGGGCTTTGTTGATAAGGATAATAAAACGATAGTACCGTTTATATATGATGATGCCAATGCGTTTTTTAGCAGCTATCCTGTTATGGACTACACTGAAGTTAAAAAAGATAATAAATGGGGTGCCGTTAATAAAGAAGGTAAACTCACCGTGCCTATAATATACGATCGCTTAACATGTTGCCGAAATAATCAATACATAGCAAAAAGAGAGAGCAAAACAGGGGTTGTAAGCGGGGAAAACGAAATAATAGTGCCTCTGGAATACGATGCCGTTCATTCTTTAAAAGATAAAGAAAAGGTTTATACGGTGGTGCTCAACGGGCTTACGGGCTATATAGACAACAAAGGGAAGATATTAAGTCTGCCCCGTTATGAGAAAGCCGAAGATTTTCGGGGCGGGTTAGCTGAAGTAAGCGAAAACGGCAAATGGGGCATTATGGACGATCAAGGAAACCTCGTAGCGCCGTGTAAGTACGAAGCCGTAAAAAGATTCTTGTTCTATGACCTTATCTTTATGCGTTACAACAATAAATGGGGCGTTTTGTCTGCGGAAGGGAAAGAAATCGTTCCTTGTAAATATTACTACATAAAAGACCTTGAGCATCCCGATACTACCATAAAAGCATATTCCTGCGGTCAAGGATTTGAAATAGATTTTTCGGGGAAGATATTAAAATAATAAGCGGGCGCCACTATCAAAGACAATACTTTGACAATGAAACGGATTTAGTATACAATAGGTTTAGGTATTATGACCTGAGTACAGGTTCTTATATATCACAAGACCCGATAGGATTGACGGGAGAAAACCCAACATTGTATGGGGTGATAGTAATAATAAATCAAAAGCGGTAATAAATCTTAATGGTAGTTTAAATGAAAAAAAGACTAAAAAAGCAAAAAATGGAACAGGGTATCGAGTACAATAGTCTGATTATAAAAAATAAAGATGATGATGTAGAAGATACTTTTTGTTATAAATTGTTTGAAGAGCAATATTTTGATACTGATAAAATAAAGGAACTTATCAATTATGTCTTATTCAATAAATTAAATGTCAAGGAAATTGAGATTTTGAAATGGATAATTAGTAGTGTTGATAATTGCTTTCTTTACCATAAAAACGTTGATGATTACTATCATATAAAGAATTACTCAAAAGCAATCGAAAATAAATGGGACACAGATTGGAAGTTAAAATTAACAGATGTATTAGGAAAGAAATAATCTCCTCTATCGTTACAGTTACGAGAGGGAAAAATCGGATAAATTAACTATAAGGAGTATAATCATGAAACAAATTCCCGATTTTCTGAAAGAATACGAAACCGCTTTACAAAAATACAGGCAGCGCTCTGTCGAAATTCTTGCGACAGCCCTAAACGACGGTGAAACAACGGATATAAAAAGTTCCAAGTTTTTGGGAACCCCTTATTTGCCTGTCGGTACGGACTATCCGAAAGACAAGGATGGCAAGCCGCTTATTTTATGGGCGCAATTAAATTTTTCGGAAATTCCGCATATACCCGATTATCCGGAAAAAGGTATTTTGCAGTTTTTCGTTTCGGCAGATGGGTGGTACGATTGCGAAGAAATAAAAATACTTTTCCACGAGCATACGGACGCGCCCTCTCAAACTGATTTTCCGTTCTTAACTGAAGATTTGTACGAAGACTGCCCGATATGGTGCGAGCACCGTTTGCAGTTTAAAGAAACGGAAGAATACGGCGGTACCGAAGATTTCCGGTGCAGCTGTATGTTCAACGGAAAAAGCCCGTGGGATCTTTATGATACGCTTGAACCTGCACAAAAAGAAGCATTTGATGATTTATTTTACGGCACTGGACACAAGATAGGAGGTTATTCATATTTTACGCAGACCGATCCGCGCGATTACGGGCAAGAACATAAAAATGATGTTTCGCTTTTGCAAATCGATAGCGATGATAAGATTATGTTCGGGGATACCGGCACAGCTCATTTTTTTATCAATAAAGACGATTTAAAAAACAGAAACTTCGATAAGGTATGGCTGTATTGGGATTGCTGTTAAACAAATGGGCATCTCGTCTTTGGAAGAACTTTGGCGTATACAAAAGCGGTGGTACTTCCAAAGCCAAGATTTAAAAGGAGTGTTAGTAAAGAAGAACAATGTCAAGCTTACCGAATAAAAAAGATTATAAGCTGGAAAATGATAGATACTATATTTATGCATTGCAAGCTTTAAAACAATTGTTTACCGAAACGTCCTGTACTTGGCGAAAATGGATTGAAACCGATATTGAAGAATACTTAAGCACAGGCAGCGTTGAGCATCATCTTGGGGCTTACGGAGGAATGGGCAGTATAAATGATATTTGGATTTGCAAGGTAAATAATCATACTATAAACGACGAGGCTGAACCATGGGCAAATGAGTTGATGGAATATCTTAAATGCCTTTCTTACGGAATTGCAAATATAATAAAAGCAGGAAAAAAAATCAATATTGAAAAAATATTCGCAGAAAGCCGGACACGGAAAATCATAACCGGCATTCAGTGTGAGTCTTGCGGTTTTTCACAAATACACAAAAGAGAAACGGATTCATATTTGGCTTCACTTCTTTTACCTAAAATGGTAAAAGAGGCTGTTTTACAAAACAAAACGGAAGAATTGATTTCCGCTTGCCTCATACCGGATATTCCGAACTTGGTTGAAGAAAGAGAGCGGATTATAAAACTTGCGGAACAAAGCGGAATCGGTTTTTCGGCATCTAAAAATTCTCGCTGCAAAAAATGCGGCGGCGATACAAGAATTAAATATTGGAAATTAGACGGAAAACGGATATGAATGAAATTTATGCAATTAACGACTTATCGGAACTGGAAAATTTTTTACATTCTCAAAACTTCATTGAAAAACTGCGTGAAAAACTTTTTGCGGAATTTTTAAAATATGCGGATTATAAAAGCGTATCGGAGTGGAACAAGGCGGTGCGGCTTTGCGAATGTCTTGCCGTAATCGGTTGGGGAAATCATGAACCTTTGGAAGCGTCAAGAGGTGTGTTTTTTAATGGTAATCCCCGTACCTTTTTTTGCAACAGATTCGGAGAGCTCCGTTTTGTCGAGGCAATATGGTCAAAAAGAAAAACGGGCTTTACAATGGAGCAGGGCAGAACCTCCTATTATCCCGCTCCCGACTGCAAAGACCAGAAGCAACCGATGTGTTGGGATTACCCCGTAACCGAAAATATAGAAGACATAAAAATTGAAAGTCAACGCAATTGGATTCCTAAAAATCCTGTTTGGATTGTGCGTACAATATCCAACTGTTATGAAAATTCCAAACCGGTTATAGAAAGTATTGAGGAAAAACTTCAGGACGAATTAAATAAAAAGATGCGTCCCGAAAAATACGGCAAAGCTGTAAATTGTATTTTATTGAAATGTGCTTTCAGCTATTATGATAATGCTCATTGTAAAACAAACTATGTCATCGATGAATCGGGACGCAAATTATCAAGTCAAGAAGCCGCAAAAGAATTACAGAAATTATACACAAAAGAAGAAATTTCCGAAAACGGATATTACTTGCGTCCCCGATTTCAATACGGGCCTTTTAAAGCAGATACGGGCAAGATAGAGGTAGTCATTCATTTTGAAAAAGAATTCAGCTTATTAACACATCATCAGCAAAAAGAAAAACTGGCAGAGTATTTTTTACTTGCTCTTAAAACCATTTCAGAAAAACAAAAAAAGAAAACACCGAATTATGATTTCAATTTAATGATTTCCGATTTTACCGAAATAATAAAAAAATGGCTGTAAGTTTACTGTGTCAGTCTTTTATTCACAAGGTCAGCCGCTTGTTTTGGGTTGGCCTTGCCGCCTGATTTTTTCATAACCTGTCCCATAAGCCAGCCTGCAACATTGGTTTTTCCGTTTTTCCAATCTTGAACGGCTTCGGCGTTTTCGGCAAAAACTTCTTCTACAATTTTTTCGATAAAGGAAGAATCGCTTACCTGTTCCATACCTTTTTCGGCTATTATGGCAGAAGGCTTTTTACCGCAAGCTAACATCTCGGCAAAAACATCTTTGGCCTGCTTGCTTGTTATCTTTCCTTCTTCAATAACATTTACAAGCTCGGCTATAGCTTCAGGTCCGAATTTTAAATCCGAAAGAGAAGAGTTTGTTTCGTTTAAAACAGCCAGAACTTCCGCCAATATCCAGTTGGCACATTTTTTGGGAGAAGAAGATTTTTTTGCCGCCTCTTCAAACCATTCCGCCAGCTCTCTTTCAGAGGTCAGGGTTTGAACATCGAATTCCGACAAGTGGTATTCTTTTTTAAAACGGAGCCGTTTTGCTTCCGGTAATTCTCCGACCGAATCACTTACCTCTTTGATAAACTTATCGCTCAACTCCAAGGCTCTTAAATCCGGTTCGGGCATAAAGCGGTAATCTTCCGCTATTGTTTTTGTACGCTGTACTACGGTCTGCCCCGAAGGTTCGTCCCAGCCCATGGTGCGTTTAAAGCCCGTCTTAAAAGCGATACGGTCCTTGCTGTTGTATTCTTCCAGTTGACGGGAAACCTCATAGGTGCAGGCATCCTTTACAGCCTTAAAGGAGTTCATATTTTTTATTTCGGAAATAGGAGTTCTAAATTCTACACCGTTGTCGATGATTTTTAGATTGACATTTGCATCGCAGCGCAGGGCTCCTTCTTCCATGTTTCCGTCGGTAACGCCGATAAATTTTAAAATCTCTCTGATTGTCTGCATATATTTCGCAGCCTCATCGGGCGTAGACATATCCGGCTTTGAAACAATTTCTATTAGAGGAACGCCTGAGCGGTTAAAGTCAATATAACTGTGCGAGCCTTCTATGTGAAGGCTTTTGCCTACATCTTCTTCCAAATGGATTCTCTCAATTCTTATCTTTTTGAATTTCGGCTCTTCATTTTGAGAAGCAAGGTTCACCTCGACTTCACCTTCTTCGCATAGAGGTGTATAAAATTGAGTTATCTGATAACCCTTTACAAGGTCGGGATAAAAATAATGCTTTCTGTCGAATTTGGAAAAATTATTTATCCTGCAGCCGAGGGCGTGTCCGGCCTTAATTCCGAATTCTACATATTCCTTGCTTACTCTGGGAAGCGCTCCGGGGAGACCGAGACAGCAGGGGCAGACCCTCGTGTTTGGAATTCCGCCGTAACGGTTTTCGCAAGAACAAAAAGCCTTTGTCTTCGTTAAAAGCTGGCAGTGTATTTCGCAGCCTATAATTATTTCGTATTCTAAATTGCCGTGTTTAAGCATGATCTTCCTCCCAGGCCTTTGCAAGTTTTAAGATACGGTCTTCAGAAAATTTCTTTCCGCAAAACTGAATGCCTACCGGAAGACCTGCCTTTGTTTTTCCTGCCGGAACCGAAAGGGACGGAATACGGGCAAGGTTTACAAAGGTTGTAAAAAGGTCCGAAAGGTACATGGCGATAGGATCGTCTACTTTTTCGTTAAGCTTAAAGGCCGGGGCCGGAGCCGTAGGGCAGATTATAAAGTCGTATTTTTGTAAAACCTCATTTACTCCCTGAGCTATTTTTGCTCTTACATTCAAGCTTTTTTCATAACAATCTCCTGAAAATTCTTTTGAAAGAACATAGTTGCCGGTTATAATTCGTCTTTTAACTTCGGGGCCGAAGCCTTCGCTTCTTGTTTGAATATAAAGCTCATCGTTTCCCTTGCCTGCATCTTTGCGGAGCCCGAATCTTATTCCGTCTATGCGGGAAAGATTGCTTGCTGCTTCCGAGATTGCAAGTGTATAATATGTCGGAATGGAAGCCTCTAAAACAGGTATGGAAACTTCTTCAAGTTTTGCTCCGTTTTTGGTAAGCCAAGCGCAGAGTTCGTCAAAGACCTGTTTTACTTCCGGATCTAAGCCTTGGGTATTTAAGAATTCCTTGGGGATTGCAATCTTTAATGAGGCTATTTCTTCTTTTGAGTAGGCAGATAGTTTTAATAATGAAGAAAAATCGGCTTCTTCCGAAGTTTCATCCTTTTCGTCCTTTCCTGCCATAACGGCGAGACCGAGAGCTATGTCGGCGGCTTCTTTTCCGAAAAGGCCTACTTGGTCGAGGGAAGAGCTGAAGGCGACTACCCCGTATCTGCTAAAAAGACCATATGTCGGTTTAAGGCCGTAAATTCCGCAATAAGAAGCCGGAAGACGAACCGAGCCTCCCGTTTCAGTTCCTAAAGAAAAGGGAGCCTGATTTCCTGCAACTACGGCTGCCGAACCTCCTGAGCTTCCGCCCGGAGTTCTTTCCCTGTCAACGGGATTCCTTGACGGTCCGTAGCATGAAAATTCGGTTGAAGAACCCATAGCGAGTTCATCCATATTTATTCTTCCCATTAAAACGGCTCCCGCTTCCAATAAGCGGTCTATTACCGTTGCATTGTATGGAGCATAGTAGCCTTGTAATGAGCGGCTGCAGCAGGTACAAAGCTTTCCTGCCATTGAGATGTTGTCTTTTACTGCGATGGGCAAGCCCAAAAGAGGTTTTTCATCAAAGGAAACGCCTTGAGCTATAAGCTCATCCGCCTTTTTTGCATGTTCTTCTGCATCTTCAAAAAATTCTACAAACCCGTTCAATGGGAGGGGATGCTTTAAATCTTTTTCATACTCATCCTTAAATGCTTTAAGAATTTGAAGGGAAGAAAGTTCTTTATTTTTTAATTTGTCGCGCAGCTGTGTAAATGTCAAATCAGTTATCATGAAATTTTATCTCCTTAGGCTCCTGAGCCCAAAACTTTTGGAACTCTAAAATAATTATCCATATATTCCGAAGTCATTTTTTTAAGGTCGCTTTGAGCAAGGCCTTCTTTTACTTCGGAGGAGCGTAAGTCCGTTTCGCTGTGTTTGGCATACATCGAAGAATCCAAACTGCTGTCCGCAAATTTATCCAAGATTTCAAAATAACCGACCAAGTTATTTACCTGTCCCGATAAGCGGGCTTCTTCCTGTTCACCTAAAGAAAGGCGGGAAAGATACAAAAGAGTCGAGAAGACTTCTTTTGATATTTTATTATTGTTCTTTTCCATAAGTAAATGGCATAATATCATAAATACAAAAGGATGTTAAGTAGGGCAAAGGAAGGTAAGCAATACACCAAAAAAAGGTCGGGAAAATGGAGAGTTTATCGGCAGAAAACTTGCAAAAACCTTACCAAAAGTACTTGACAAAAGTTTGAGAAAGGGGTATATTCACACTCACCGTCGGCTAAGACGGTGTGCCTAGAAAAGCGAAGAAAATACCGGAAAAGTTTTGCAAGTCTTGCATTTTCAATGAAGGCAAGACTTCTTAAGTTTGGCAGTTTAAAAGCTGCAAAAAAGGTTAAAAAAAATAAAAAAACTTTTAAAAAGCTCTTGACAAAAAGTGAGAAAATACTGTATACTCCTTTTTGCTCGCTACATAACTTTTACGAGTTTTTAGCGGATGATATTTGAAATTAAGAGGGAAGGGAAAGAACAAAAATAGCCAAAGCGTAAAGCTTTTGGTAAGGAAAGTATCAAAAACCGGTAAGGGTTAAGCTGATTAGCCTTTACCAAATTCCTTAACAATAATAAGTAAGGGACAAACTAAAATTAGAAATCAACCGCTCTTTAAGGGCGGCTTGAAATAATAATGATGGAGAGTTTGATCCTGGCTCAGAACGAACGCTGGCGGCGCGTCTTAAGCATGCAAGTCGAACGGTAAGGGAGAGCTTGCTCTCCCCTAGAGTGGCGGACTGGTGAGTAACGCGTGGGTGACCTGCCCTGAAGATGGGGATAGCTAGTAGAAATATTAGATAATACCGAATGTGCTCATTTACATAAAGGTAAATGAGGAAAGGAGCTACGGCTCCGCTTCAGGATGGGCCCGCGTCCCATTAGCTGGTTGGTGAGGTAAAGGCCCACCAAGGCAACGATGGGTATCCGGCCTGAGAGGGTGAACGGACACATTGGGACTGAGATACGGCCCAAACTCCTACGGGAGGCAGCAGCTAAGAATCTTCCGCAATGGACGAAAGTCTGACGGAGCGACGCCGTGTGAATGAAGAAGGCCGAAAGGTTGTAAAATTCTTTTGCAGATGAAGAATAAGAAGAAGAGGGAATGCTTCTTTGATGACGGTAGTCATGCGAATAAGCCCCGGCTAATTACGTGCCAGCAGCCGCGGTAACACGTAAGGGGCGAGCGTTGTTCGGAATTATTGGGCGTAAAGGGTATGTAGGCGGTTAGGTAAGCCTGGTGTGAAATCTACGAGCTCAACTCGTAAACTGCATTGGGTACTGCTTGACTTGAATCACGGAGGGGAAACCGGAATTCCAAGTGTAGGGGTGGAATCTGTAGATATTTGGAAGAACACCGGTGGCGAAGGCGGGTTTCTGGCCGATGATTGACGCTGATATACGAAGGTGCGGGGAGCAAACAGGATTAGATACCCTGGTAGTCCGCACAGTAAACGATGTACACTAGGTGTCGGGGCAAGAGCTTCGGTGCCGACGCAAACGCATTAAGTGTACCGCCTGGGAAGTATGCCCGCAAGGGTGAAACTCAAAGGAATTGACGGGGGCCCACACAAGCGGTGGAGCATGTGGTTTAATTCGATGATACGCGAGAAACCTTACCTGGGTTTGACATCAAGAGCAATGACATAGAGATATGGCAGCGTAGCAATACGGCTCTTGACAGGTGCTGCATGGCTGTCGTCAGCTCGTGCCGTGAGGTGTTGGGTTAAGTCCCGCAACGAGCGCAACCCCTACTGCCAGTTACTAACAGGTAAAGCTGAGGACTCTGGCGGAACTGCCGATGACAAATCGGAGGAAGGTGGGGATGACGTCAAGTCATCATGGCCCTTACGTCCAGGGCTACACACGTGCTACAATGGTTGCTACAAATCGAAGCGACACCGCGAGGTCAAGCAAAACGCAAAAAAGCAATCGTAGTCCGGATTGAAGTCTGAAACTCGACTTCATGAAGTTGGAATCGCTAGTAATCGCACATCAGCACGGTGCGGTGAATACGTTCCTGGGCCTTGTACACACCGCCCGTCACACCATCCGAGTCGAGGGTACCCGAAGTCGCTAGTCTAACCCGTAAGGGAGGACGGTGCCGAAGGTACGTTTGGTAAGGAGGGTGAAGTCGTAACAAGGTAGCCGTACCGGAAGGTGCGGCTGGATCACCTCCTTTCTAAGAGAAAGGGTAGTATAGAAGGTTTTTTAACCTTCTATAAAAATATACAATGTATATTAGTCTTGAAGTACACAAGACAAATTGATACTTCCTTTTCGTTCTTTCCTGAAACTCTTTTTTTTATAAAACAACTGAGGGGATATAGCTCAGCTGGCTAGAGCGGCGGCTTTGCAAGCCGTAGGTCAGGGGTTCGAATCCCCTTATCTCCATAAAACCTTGTTTAACGACAAGGTTTTTATTCGCCCAATCGCTAAGAAAAGGCGAACAGATATTTGACATAACTAGGGAAGGGAATGAAGACGCTGGAATGTTTGAAACATACCAGTGTAAAAGAAAACTAAAAATACAAAACTTCTTTTTTAAGCGAAAAGTGTAAAGAAAGAAGGGACAATAATATGGTCAAGCGAGAATAGGTTTATGGCGAATGCCTATGGAGCTAAGAGGCGAAGAAGGCCGTGGTAAGCTGCGAAAAGTTCCGTGTAGGAGCACACATCCTGTGATACGGAAATAGCCGAATGGGGTAACCCGTTAGTAGTGATACTGACATTACGCTCTTGAATAAAATAGAGAGGTAAAGCGATACTGAGTGAACTGAACCATCTAAGTAACTCAAGGAAAAGAAATCAAAAGAGATTCCGAAAGTAGCGGCGAGCGAAATTGGAGGAGCCTAAACCCTTTAAAGGGAGTTGAAGGGCTGCATCGGCGTAGGACCGACAAGTTACAAATTCGATTTATAGCAGAAAGGTTTTGGGAAAGCCTGGCGCAGAGGGTGAAACCCCCGTAAGCGAAATAAATCGGACTTGTTGATGCAGTACCTGAGTACGGCGGGGCACGAGAAACCCTGTCGGAAGCCGGGTCGACCACGATCCAAGGCTAAATACTACTTAGCTACCGATAGTGAACAAGTACCGTGAGGGAAAGGTGAAAAGAACCCCAGTAAGGGGAGTGAAATAGAACCTGAAACCGTAAACCAACAAGATGTTACAGCCCTTTTAAGGGTGGTAGCGTGCCTTTTGTAGAATGAGCCTGCGAGTTACGATATGCAGCGAGGTTAAGGAATAGAAGTTCCGGAGCCTAAGGGAAACCGAGTCTTAATAGGGCGAATAGTTGCATGTCGTAGACCCGAAGCCGGAGTGATCTAGTCATGAGCAGGTTGAAGCAAGGGTAAAACCTTGTGGAGGACCGAACTATAATCTGTTAAAAAAGGTATGGATGACTTGTGACTAGGAGTGAAAGGCTAATCAAACCCGGAAATAGCTGGTTCTCCCCGAAATGCCTTTAGGGACAGCCTCATACAAAATTATCGGAGGTAAAGCACTAGTTGGACTAGGGGGCGTCAAAGCCTACCAAACCCAGTTAAACTCTGAATGCCGATAATCAACGTATGGGAGTGAGACTGCGTGCGCTAAGGTTCGTAGTCAAAAGGGAAACAGCCCAGACCGTCAGCTAAGGTCCCCAAATACTGCTTGAGTGTGAAATGAAGTGTGGATACAAAGACAGCCAGGAGGTTGGCTTAGAAGCAGCAATTCCTTTAAAGAGTGCGTAACAGCTCACTGGTCGAGTGTCCATGCGCAGATAATGTAACGGGGCTAAGCAGTATACCGAAGCTACGGGTCTTATGCATTTTTGAGCATAAGGCGGTAGGGGAGCATTCCATTAACTGATGAAGGAATACCCGCGAGGGATTCTGGAGGAGATGGAAGAGAGAATGCAGGTATAAGTAACGAAAAGGGAGGTGAGATCCCTCCCCGCCGAAAATCTAAGGTTTCCTGGGTAAAGGTAATCTCCCCAGGGTAAGTCGGCCCCTAAGGCGAGGACGAAGGTCGTAGTCGATGGGAAATCGGTTCATATTCCGATACCTTTTATAATTTCGATGGCAGGACGCATGAGGTGAAACCCGGCCGGCTAACGGATGCCGGTCAAAGTAAGCGAGCCGTTATAAAGGATGATAGGTAAATCCGTCGTCCAAGGTAAGCTGCGACAGCGAGTGAAACTACGGTGGAGCGAAGCGGGCGTAATCAAGGTGCCGGGAAATACTGTCTAAGGTTAGGTTATAAAAGACCGTACCGTAAACCGACACAGGTAGATGGGATGAGAAATCTAAGGCGCTCGAGAGAACTCGCGTTAAGGAATTCGGCAAAATGCACACGTAACTTCGGAAAAAGTGTGACCTCCTTTTTTTTAAAGATGAGGGGGTGGCAGAAAGCAGGCCCAGGCGACTGTTTATCAAAAACACAGCCATCTGCGAACCAGCAATGGGACGTATAGGTGGTGACACCTGCCCGGTGCCGGAAGGTTAAGAGGAGAGGTTAACAGCAATGTGAAGCTTTGAATTGAAGCCCCGGTAAACGGCGGCCGTAACTATAACGGTCCTAAGGTAGCGAAATTCCTTGTCGGGTAAGTTCCGACCCGCACGAATGGTGTAACGATTCTGGGCACTGTCTCAACGCGAGACTCGGTGAAATTTATATACCGGTAAAGAAGCCGGTTACCCATAGTTAGACGGAAAGACCCCGTGAACCTTCACCGCAACTTATTATTGGGACTTGGTTTATCATGTGTAGAATAGGTGGGAGGCTATGAAGCTTGACCGTTAGGTTGGGTGGAGCCGAAAAGTGAAATACCACCCTTGATAAATCAGGTTTCTAACCGCTGTCCGTGAAACCGGAAGCGGGACAGTGATAGGCAGGCGGTTTGACTGGGGCGGTCGCCTCCTAAAGAGTAACGGAGGTGCGCGAAGGTCTCCTCACGCCGGTTGGAAATCGGCGCAGCGAGTGTAAAGGCACAAGGAGGCTTAACTGCGAGAGTGACAGCTCGAGCAGATACGAAAGTAGGTCTTAATGATCTGGCGGTAGCGAGTGGAAGCGCCGTCACTTAACGGATAAAAGGTACTCCGGGGATAACAGGCTGATATTCCCCAAGAGTTCACATCGACGGGAATGTTTGGCACCTCGATGTCGGCTCATCGCATCCTGGGGCTGAAGCAGGTCCCAAGGGTTTGGCTGTTCGCCAATTAAAGCGGTACGTGAGCTGGGTTCAGAACGTCGCGAGACAGTTCGGTCCCTATCTGCTATGGGCGTTGGATACGTGAGAGGAGCTGTTTTTAGTACGAGAGGACCGAAATGGACGAACCTCTGGTGTACCGGTTATCCTGCCAAGGGTAATTGCCGGGTAGCTAAGTTCGGAAGGGATAACCGCTGAAGGCATCTAAGTGGGAAGCCCGCCTCAAGACTACGTATCCCTGAGGGTTTAACCCTCCTAAAGACTCCTTGCACACTACAAGGTTGATAGGTTGGAGGTCTAAGCACAGTAATGTGTTCAGCCGACCAATACTAATAAGTCGTGAGGCTTGACCATATTATTGTTTCTTTTTTCTGGTAAATAAAAAAAATTAACTTTTCTTCTTCGTTCTCTTTTTTAGTACACTTAAAACTTATTTTAAGTTTTAAGTCCTTAATTTGTTTATTATTGCCAGGTGGCCATAGTGGAGAGGTAATACCCGTTCCCATCCCGAACACGGAAGTCAAGCTCTCTTACGCCGATGATACTGCTGATCAAGTGGGAAAGTAGGATGCTGCCTGGCTTTTTTTATTGATTTTTTCTTTTAAAAATGATAATATGCCGTTGATGAAGGTTTTTAAGTTTACGGTTTCCGGAACTATTTATATTATATTTTCAATTCTCTTGTTGACGGGAGCCGCTATTCGAGGCGAATTGTTTGCAATTGTTTGCGGCGTTTGCTTATGCCTTTATGTTGTGCTTTCCTTAATTTTTATTAGTCTTTCCGTCTTGTTATGGAAGAAAACGGATTTATTGGTAGAATTAAAAAATGAAAATATTTCCATTCTACCCTCAAGAGTCCGAAAAGGGAAAAAACTTTTTTCGATTATTTTACCGGGGGTTATTGTATTTTACGGTTTTGAGTTTTTATCGGATTTAAAAAATAAAAAAAGCAGAAGTTTAAAATTTAATATTAAACTTAAAAGGTTTGCGGCCCATTTTCCTCTGCCAAAAGAAGAAAGAGGTAGATTTTTTTTGGAAAAAGAGTATATCGAAATTTCCGATCTTGCAGGATTTTTTTCATTTCGATTGTTAAAAAAAGAAAAATCCATACCTCAACTTTTTATTTATCCGATGTTGACAGAAATAAAAAGCTTTGCGATTCCCGAAATTTTAAATGAAACATCAGCTCATACTATAAACTTGAGACGGACTGATGAACTTTATGATTCCCGCCCTTATTTTCCTGGTGATGATATAAGAAAACTTAATTGGAAGCTGTATGCTCACACTCAGGAACTTAGTATAAAACAGGGAGATTTTGTTCCTCCTCCAAGAAGTTTTTTTACAATATATGTTGAAAGTCCGATTGTAAATAACGATATTGAATTTTATAAAAAGAAATTCGATGAGTTTATTAATTTGAGTACGTCGATAGCTTTTTATTTACATCAAAAAGGAATAAGTTTTAATATTCGTTTTTATGATAACGAAAAAAACTCTTATGAAACGGGGAGCGTTTACTCGGATGATAGAGATGTGGAAGAATCGATAAAAAGATTTTTTTCCATTCCGCAAATTAGGGTTCAAAAAAAATCAAGCGAGGCTGAACCTAAATTAAAGAGGAATTTTTTTATTGATGGGGAAAACAAAAAAACTTGCTTGCTCTATTTTTTTATGCCCGTACAATCAAGCAAGAAAATTTTAGATAAACTTTTTGGAATCTTTTCAGATCATAAAAAAGAATGTGTTTTTTATACCGGACCGGAAAGTATAATTACCGAACCTAAAAATATTTTACATTCTTTTTTGTTTTATACTTCGTCTCAAAAAAAATATAACCGCTTGTCAAAAGAAATGAACGAAAAAATTGAGATTCTAAAACACGAATTGAAGACTGGAGGATTTTATGCTTACTCGATATAAGCTTAATTTTCTTTTACGTATACTCTCATTGCTAATGCTAAGTATTATTCCTTCATTATACTTGTTTGAAATTTTACCCCATTTTATTCTTCCTGTCTGGGCTATTATTGTAATATTTTTGTGTTATCAGTTCCAAAAAAAACAGATAAAACTATCGGCATCTATTATTTTGATATGCTTAAGTTTGATTATTTTTTTGTTTTTGCTTTTATTTTTATTTAAAATTATTTCAGCCGAACCTTTCGATATCCTATATTTAAGGCTGGGTGTTATTTTCCCTTTTTTGATATTACAAACTGTTTTTATTTCTACTTCTACTATTAATTTTTATAAAAATGAAAAGTACCGTCGTTATGAACCTATAGTTTTTTTTAGTATTTTTGCTCTTCTTTTTTGGACTCAAGGAAATTTTTCGATGTCCGTTTTTGAATACCCGATATATGCGGTTTTATTTTCGCTTAGCTTTTCTGCAGTCGAAATAATCCGTCTTTTTTTATCTTTTAATTTTGAAAAAAAGGTTTTTACATTTTTTTTGTTTTTTTTATTGTTCTTTACTTTTATAATGACCTTTGTATTAAAAACCTACAATGAATCCTCATCGGTTAATCATGGAGGTTTATTGCAGCCTACTCTTTTTAGATTTGATTTTTCCGATTATTTAAAATTGCAAAGTGAAATTAAAATGAGCGATGACCTTATTTTGGTTGCTCATTTTGATAATGATTTTTCTCACAATATGTTGAGGAGGATGTATCTTTCAGGCTGGGATTCTGCAAAAGGGTTTTATGAAAAAAAAGCTCCATCCGAAAAAGCTCAAATTATTTCTCTGCCTAAGGGTCGAAAAGATATTTTGCATAGAGCCTTTTCTATGCGTGAAAAAGTTGCACAAGAGTATTTTTTTGTAAATCTATCACCGTCGTCCTTCATAGCTATGGATTATCCGACACAGGTAATTCCTTATGAGATTTGGGATAGTTCAAAATTTAACGGAGGATATAAGGTTTTCAGCGATGCAATATTTGATTTTGCATCGGATCTTTACGGCGAGGCATTTCCATCAGGAGATGAAGATGAGGGAATGTCGAAAGTAGATTTGGATTTTTATACTAAAATTGATGATGAAAGTTTTAAACTTGTGCATCAAACAGCTGAGGATATAACCGGCGATATTCCCGATTATTTGGATAAAATTTTAGCTCTTCAATTTTATTTTACGGATGGGGATTTTCGGTATTCTCTAAAACCCGGGAAAGCTCCTGATGGTAATCAATTAAAATATTTTTTGACTGAAACAAAAAAAGGATACTGTACTTATTTTGCTTTTTCTTATGCTCTTATGCTTAGAAGTATAGGAATTCCGTCCCGAGTGGCGGTAGGATTTTTTGTTCAGCCCGAATCTGAAGTTATGAATTATTATCCGGTTCGGGCAAACATGGCTCACGCATGGGTTGAAGTTTTTTTTCCGTACATAGGCTGGGTTAGTTTCGATCCTACGACTTCTCAGCTTGCGGAAGGAGAAAATATTAATTTTGGTATGAATGCGGGAGGAGAGGAATTTAATTCTCTTTTAAGTGAGATTCTTGAAAAACGCAGTGAAATAAAAATTACGGAAATTACCGAAAGGGAAGATGATGTTTTAAACATAGGTACTTATATAAAACAATTTTTTAAAGATAACATATCTTTTTTCAGATTTATTATAATTATTCTTTTGATTATAATATTTGTAATTTACAAGGCTCGGCCTCATCTTATATTAAAATTTTCTAAGAATAACAGAAGAATTGTGCTTACAGCCGGTAAGTTATTTAAAAAAAGAAAACGGAGCACTGAAGAGAAAATAGAAATGAATACTCTAATTCAAAAAGCAAAATTTGCACCGGAATGTACAATAGATGATGCAGAGGTTGCCAAAAATCTTTTAAAAAACAAAACAAAAAAGATTATTGTCTTGCTGGCTTTTTGCCTTATATCGTGTTTTGTATTTGCAGAAAGTGCGGAAACTATTGTTGTTGAGGCCGAAAAGGCAGTGGAAGCTGAAAATTGGGAGTTGGCCTTGTCTCTTTTACAGGATGGAATAAAAAAATATCCTCAAAATGACAGTTTATTTTTAAAATTGGGAGAAATTTATCATAATAAGGAATTATATAAACCTGCATATAAAATATTAAAGAAGGGTTTGGAAATTAATCCTGAAAACAGCAGTATCTTATTTTATATTTCCGGTTGTGCATCCTCCTTAAATAAATATGAAGAAGCCTTGATGTATATTAAAAATTATTTACGTCTTATCCCTTATGACCGCTTTGCGGCTTCAAATTACGGCTGGCTATGTTTTAAATGTCATAGGCCTGAGGAAGGGATACGCTTTTTATTGGATAATATAAAGCGTTATGGCGAGGACTTATCGGTTTATAATTCTTTGGGCACATTGTACAATGAAATGTTTGATTATGAGAGATCGAAAGAGTTTTATACAAAGGCAATAAAGGGCGCTGAACAAGTTAATAGAACATATTCGGGTTCCGTTTATTATTATAATAGGTCTATTTTAGAGAGTCAATTTTATCGATTTGATAATGCAATAGAGGATGCAAGAGCTGCTTTAAATATGAAAGAACGTAGTTCGAGTTATATGATATTGGGCGAACTTGAAGAAAGAAGAAATAATTTTTCACAGGCCCTATCTGCATATCTTTCAGCATCCGCTGATGATGATACTCCTCTTTCAGCCTTAAACATTATAAGTTTATATTTAAAAACGGGTCATATTGAAAAGGCCGAACAGTATATTTTAAATCAGCTTCAAAACACCAGTGAAGCATGGATTTCAAATTACGGTTTGAGTGTAAACGAATTTAAAACCAATCTGTATAAAATTAAAAAATCATTATACATACGAAAATATAATTTTGAAAAAACCGAACTAAAATCAGGCTTTTTAGGTTGGATAAAAAATTTCAGCAATAAAATAAATTATAAATTAAAATATACATATTATGATGCTGTTTTTAGATTATACTCTTTAAAAGTTGCAAAGGAATATAAGAAAAACAGTACAGGAGATTTAAGCGGCAATACAAATAATCTTTATACAAACACTTACTATTATAATGCCTTTAAAGGAAAAGGGAAAAAGGCTTTAAAATATCTTAAAAAAGCCGAATCTATAGAAACTATGTTTATTCCGCAAAGTGCCGGTGCCTATCTTGCCGACCGGGCAATTCTGGAGGCCGATTTAAAACTACTCAATGAAGGTATTTCAAAAATGGATTTGGAATGGGAAAAACATAGTCTTGCGGACTTGTATGCCCAAGGAAGTAAAATTGCAAAAAAACATTCTTCACAGCTCTATTATCTTTACTTGGAATCTCTTTTTGATTTAAATCCTGCCGTCTTTTTGGAATATGATATAAAGTTACCTGTAAAAATAACCGTAGAAATAGACAAAATTGAAAATATAAAAATCAGTGCAAAGAAAATGAAAAAATTAATACTATCATCCCGTTTTATAGAAGACGATAATTCTAAATTTTCTCTTCAGCTGACATATTCCAATAAAAGTCTTACTTTTAAATTAGCCGATAAAAACGGATATACTCTTTACAGCAAGAATTTTCCGATTGAAAAGTTAGATAAAAACGGATTTAAAAATTCCGTTAATATTTTTGTAAAGGATATTTTTACTTTCAAGTTATAAGGCTTTTGATATAGACAAAATTATATTTTCGGTTATACTGTTTGATATGAATACGAAAAATATAATAGATGAGCTTATAAGAAATATCGGTTTAGTAATAAAAGGAAAGGATGAGGTTATTCGCCTTTTTGTTGCGGCGTTTTTGACCGGAGGTAATGTTCTTATAGATGATGTTCCCGGAGTCGGAAAAACAACAATGGTAAAAGCCCTAGCTAAATTAATAAAAAAAGACTACGGCGATCCTGCCGAGTTTAAAAGGATTCAATGTACCCCGGACTTACTTCCCTATGATATTACCGGCGTTGATGTTTTTAATGCACAAACTCAAAGTTTTGAATTTATAAAGGGTCCCGTTTTTTGCGACATTTTTTTGGCTGACGAATTAAATAGAACTCCCCCCAAAGTTCAGGCCGCACTTCTTGAGGTTATGGAAGAAAAACAGGTTACTGTCGGAAAACAAACTTACAAATTGCCCGAGACTTTTTTTACGGCTGCCACTCAAAACCCTGTAGAAACATTAGGAACTTATCCATTGCCTCCGGCTCAGCTTGATAGGTTTATGGTCTCTATTTCTATAGGTTATCCGGATGATGAGTCTGCTCTTGAAATCCTTGACGGTAACCCAGGTGTGTCGACACTTTCAAAACTTTATCCAGTCATCACTACAGGCAATATAATTACATCCCGTGACGAGCAAGAAAGAGTTTACTGTCACAAGGCCTTACAAAAAGCTATAATAGATATTTGCAATAAAACAAGAGAACATTCCGACATTGAATTGGGAGCTTCTCCTAGGGCTTCTTTGCAGTTTTTGCATCTCGCAAAAACTATGGCTCTTTCTAATGGGCGAAACTGGGTTGAAGATACGGATATTGAAATAATCGCTCCCTATGTTCTTGCCCATAAATGTATTTTTAAAAATAGAAAGGCTAATGCAAAAGAATCTATTGCAGAAATTACAAAATCCGTTTTAATAAAAATGGATAAAGAAACGGACTGGTCTAAAGGGATTTAAATAAAACAATTATCGGAAAATTCTTTAAAAAGGATAGACATATTCTAAGGCAGGACGCGGAATAAATTCTATATTATCGACTATGATTAGAGGTTCGAAACTGCCTTCATATTCTATTTTTGAAATTGTTCCTGTAACGCGTACCCAATCGTCCTCTTTTAGCTCATTGGCCTTAAACCATTGAGCTATAAGACCTGCCGGCTGCATATCGGCTGCACAGCAAACCATCAACATTCTTCCTATAGCGAATTCGTTTTCACTTAAAACTTCAGGATTTTTCCAAACACTGCCTTCGATTTTTATCTTCTTATTT
The DNA here is from genome assembly GCF_024181665.1 of Treponema sp. B152. Taxonomy (NCBI): domain Bacteria; kingdom Pseudomonadati; phylum Spirochaetota; class Spirochaetia; order Treponematales; family Treponemataceae; genus Treponema; species Treponema sp. B152. The sequence goes on along the minus strand of NZ_CP058668.1, from coordinate 2,126,480 downwards.
ACCCATGAGTCCAAATTCAGATAAAGTTCAGGCAGCCAGCGTCCGAAGGTTTCATCATCCATAACCACAAAGCCGTCTTCCAATTCTAAAAGTCTGCTCGGTCTAAAATTGAAATTATAACCGGCCTCTTCTTTTTGCTTTTGAAATAAAAAAATATCTCCGTTAAATGCAAGAGAGTCCGAAGTTAAAGCTTTGTAGGGAATAAGGAGCGCAAACAAAATTGGCAGTAAAAAAATTATTAAGTACAAGGGGTTTTTTCTTTTTGAATGTGTGTGATATGGAAAATAAAAGGCATCCCTCATTGTAAGAATCCCTATTATAAAAAATACAATAGCCGAAAAAATAATTATACCGATGTGCCGGATATGAACATATAGCAGCGCTTTTTGTGAGACTACTGCATAGATAAAAATAAAAGACCCTATCAATAACAATAAGGAGCGTATAATTTTTTCAATAAAAACACTTAAAAATATTTTTTTCATATCTTGATTAGAAAACTCATTGCACTTATAAAAATGATATTCATAATAGTTATGATTATGGTCAATTCTATTACAAACCGTTTTTTAAAAATAGATAAAAGCATGAAGATATTTTTTATATCCATCATGGGGCCGTATACGAGAAAGCCCATAATTGAAAAGAGTGAAAAAGTTCCATAAAAGCTTCGGGCAATAAAGGCATCCGATGTTGAACATGCAGAAAAAATAAAGGCAAAAAACATCATAATTAAGATTCCGCTCAAAGAATGGGATTCATTAAATTGCATAAAAAAATTACTTGGTACTCCGGCTCTTATTATGGAAGTAAATAAGGCTCCCAATATAAAATAAGGACCGACATTAAAAAATTCCGTTCCGCTGTGCAAGAACATTTCCTTTATATTTTCAATAAAGGATCTTTGTCCGGAACCATGAGATGCGCTGCAGGAGTCCTCGCAGTTGCAACCGCAAGAACAATGATTATCGTTCTCTATGTCTTCCTTCAAATATTCGTTTTTAGGATAGAACAAAAGCAATATCCCTATTGAGGCGGCCGTTACTATACCTAAGATTATCCTATATACCGCAATCATCGGAGATTCAGGGAATGCATATAGGGTAGCCATTATTGAAATAGGATTTAAAATAGGAGCTGCAAGCATAAAGGTTACCGCAATAGGCATGATAACTCCTTTTTTTACAAGCCCGGAAAGAACGGGAACCGAAGCACATTCACATACCGGAAAAACAAGTCCGCCGAATATGGCAGTTAAAAATCCAAGGCCGTGTCTGCTCGGAAAAACTTTAACGATAAAATTACCCGAAATAAAAACATGCAGTATTGAAGATATAACTATCCCCAAAAGCATAAAAGGAAATGCTTGAAGGAGGATGCTTAAAAAAATCGTGTTGGTTGTAGTTATAAGACTCAACATAAATTAAGAATACTGCGATACCAATTTTACGATGTAAAGTTCTGCATAGTTCTGTAAAGCCTTTCTCTCCTTTATTTTTAAAAGGCTGGAAGACTCCAGCAGAGTTTTAGCCAGACTTCTGACCCTGTCGGCAGTAAAGCTGGAAAAGGAAAGCGTTCTATTTATGCCCCTTAAATAATCTCTGATTAATGCATTTACGTCCTCTGTCAGATTCTCTCTTGCAGGATGCCCCAAAGTTTGATTCCACTCATCCAAGTTTTTTTCTAGAGCCTGATCAATTGTCATTCCTTGAGGAATAAATTCGGCGCTTATTTTTTCTGCAGCATCCTTTAATTTTAGCTTCGGCTTTTTATAAGGAGTCTCTTTTTTTTCGGGCTGTACAGGCTGAGGTGTCTTTTTCTTTCGTTTAAAAAATGCAATTATTGTAGAAATTATAGGAATCGTATACCAGAATGGAAGAAGTATTTTTGTATCGCTTAAAATTTCATGCCGGTTCAGCATTAAAATTTCGCTATATGCTGCAGGCTTACCTGCCGGAAAAATTCTGTTTATTTCCATGGCTTGAATTTCATTTAAGCGGGGATCTGCGATGATTGATAAAATAAACGGAGCATTTAAAAGTCCGTATAGATTCGGTGCCGAATGAGCGGTTATTTCTTTTAATAATTCGTTAAAAGCCGTATCATTTTTCATTGAGTCATCTTGCTCAAAATTCATTAACATCTCATGCCATTTTCTTATACATAGCTCTCTAACCGGTTTTCTTGCTTCATTAATGAGGGATATCAAAAGAGGAACAACCTTTTCGGTAAGCAAATAGAATCTATCATTTGAAGAATTTGTAAAGGTAAGAATATCCGGAATTATATACTTTTCCGAGGAGCTGGCTTTTTCCTTCATAAAATTCTGTAAGGTTTCCTCAGAGTATTGCCCAAGCAGTGGGACCCCTCTGGAATCGGTAAATTGTGTTATCTGCTTCATTGTAAAATAATAAGGCGCCTTCTGAAAAGCTAGAAGGAGGTTTTTTAAAGCAGTGTCCGTTTGGACGTCTTTTTGAGCCTTATTTCTGTAATAGTTATTTAAATATTCCAAGATTCCGGCCGCCTGTAATAAAGCTATCTCATCAGGCAGCTTTTCATTCTTTTTGGCAAATTCCTGTTTTATGAAGGCGCATAACTGTCCCCATAATATATAGTTATCGCCGGATTCTTTAACATTTTGAAAGCTGTTAACACTATGTGCCATAATTTTTGTGATAAATGTTTTAACCGTAAATTCCTTACCGGGATTAGCCACCATGAGCCTTTTTTGCATATAATCCCTGCTTTCATCTTTTGATAGAAAAAGTTTAATCTTACCTAAGGCTAAATTTAAGAGTTTTTCGGTTGTGTAAGAGCCGGGGAAAACGAGGGCAGGGATGTCTCCATTGTAGTTTAAGGCATATAAAAAAGAATTTTCCCTTGATTCGGGGTTTAACTCAGCCAGATCATCTGAAACGCTTATTGTTTTTAAGAGTTTTCCCGGAAAATTCCTAGGTAGATCGGATAAAAGAGGAAAAGGAATGTCGGGGTGCTGCTCGAGATGTGCATATTGTCTGGATATATTGTCTACATGGAAATATGGAACAAATATAATGGTTGTATTGGACTTATCCGTTGTTATTTCGATATCCCCTTCATCTTGTATTTTTTTTAGTTCACTTAAAAGAGTTTCGAGAGAAATTTCAAGAAGAACAGCCAAATCCTGTTTTTGCTGTAAAAAATGCCGTGCGTAGCGGTGGAGATAATCTTGAAAAGGTTGTAAGGTCACTTGAGCATTGTTTCTACGTAAAGAAAACATCCGCAACAAGTGTAGTAAATCCGTATAAATAGTCATCCCCATATTATACACAATATTTCTCAATAGTTCAAGGTTTTTATTCTTAAAAAAATTTTATTTTTTAAGTTCCGCTTTGCTTTGGGAAAAGGTTTTTGAATGTTTAACTTCCGTAATTGAACAATTTGGTTTTTTGCGGTATAATCTTTTATGCGGAGAATAATTCTAATATAAGGTGGAACTCAAAATGAGAGCACGAAGATTGTTTCTTTTTCTTCCTTTGACGGTCTTAGCGATTTTACTTCTTTTAACAGCCGCTTTTTTTCTTTTTGTTACCATAGCAGAATACCGTCCTAAGGCTGTCGAAAAAGCCGATATAAATGTAAATGCAAAAAAAATGATTTTACAGACTGATGAGGTTTTAAAGGTCTTAAACTGGAACATAGGCTATTGCGGCCTTGATGCTCAAAACGATTTTTTCTATGACGGCGGAAAAAACGTAACAGCCCGAAGCAAGGAGGCTGTATTAGATAACCTCGAAAAAGTAAAAGCTTTACTTAAAAAAGAAGATTGCGGTTTTAATCTTTTACAAGAAATCGATGTAAAATCAAGACGCAGCTTTTATGTAAACCAAAAAAAAACCTTATCCGATTTTTTTGCCGATTATGATTCCGTTTTTGCAGCAAACTATGATGCCGTCATTGTGCCGGCTCCCGTTTTAAATCCCTTGGGAAGAGTAAAAAGCGGTGTTTTTACTTTAAGTAAATATGGAATACAAAAAGCGGAGAGGCTTCAGCTTTCCGGAACTTTTTCATGGCCCTTAAAAACCGTCAACTTAAAGCGCTGTCTTCTGGTTTCTGAAATTAAAACCGATGTTCCGAATAAGAATCTCTATATAATCAATCTGCATCTTTCGGCTTACGATGCAGACGGTGTATTAAGAAAACAGGAAATGGAATTTTTACAAAACCTTGCCTTAAAATTGTATAATGAAGGACATTGGGTAATTGCCGGAGGGGATTGGAACTCTCTTTTTCCGGGTGTAGAAAAAAATCGTTTTATCCCTTATACTACATCTGATGAATTTCTTGAATGGATAGAATATTTACCTGCAGATTTTATAGGCAAGGAATGGAAGTGGGGCTTTGATAGCTCTACGCCTACAGTCCGACTTTTGGAAAAGCCCTACGTTAAAGGAGAAAATTACACGACAATAATAGATGGGTTTATATGCTCTCCCAATGTTGAAATTATCGGAGTAAAAACTGCCGGTTTAAATTTTGAAGTTTCGGATCATCATCCTGTAATTGCAGAATTTACACTTATGAAATAGCTTATTCAAAATAAAAATATAAGGAGCAAAAAATGAAGGTAAAACCTGTAACAGTAACCGGCAGCAGTTTGACGATAGAAGACGTTGTAGCTGTTGCCCGCCACGGAGCTGAAGTAAAGCTGTCCGCAGATGCAAAAAAAAGAATCAAGGATTCAAAGAAAATTGTAGATGACATCGTAAAAAGCGGTAAACCTACTTACGGCATTTCGACCGGCTTTGGAGAATTATCCACCGTAACCATTACCAAGGATCAAAACGGTGCTCTGCAGAGGAACTTAATATTGAGCCATGCCTGCGGTGTCGGCAATCCCTTTCCCGAAGACATAGTTAGGGCCATAATGCTTTTAAGGCTTAACACTCATGCGAGCGGTTTTTCGGGAGTAACTCCGGCTGTTCCGGATATTCTTGTAGATATGTTAAACAAGGGAGTAACGCCCTATGTACCCGAAAAAGGGTCCTTAGGTGCAAGCGGTGACTTGGCAAACCTCGCTCATATTGCTCTCGTAATGATAGGAGAGGGAAAGGCCTATTATGAAGGCAAGCTGATGGAAGGAAAGGCAGCTCTTGCAAAAGCCGGTTTAAAGCCTGTTGTCCTTTCGGGAAAAGACGGACTCGGTATAATTAACGGTACACCCGTAATGTCCGGTATCGGAGCCTTAGCCCTGCACGATGCAGAACAGCTTCTCAAGGCTGCAAACATGGGCGCTTCCTTAGTATTCGAAGCCTTTAGGGGAATTACCGCAGCCCTCGACCCCAGAATCCATAAATCCCGCCCGCACAAGGGTCAAATTGATACGGCAGCCTTTATCCTCAAAATGTTAAAGGGCAGTTCATCTATCAATACAAGAGAAAATGACGTTCAAGACCCCTATACGCTCAGGTGCGTTCCGCAAGTTCACGGAGCAAGTGCCGATGCTATTGCCTATGTGCGCAAGGTTTTAGAGATAGAAATCAATGCCGTAACCGATAATCCGCTCGTCTTCCCTGATAATCATGATGTTATTTCAGGCGGAAACTTCCACGGTCAGCCCATTGCGATTACTATGGACTTCTTGGGGATTGCCGTCAGCGAGCTTGCAAACATAAGCGAGCGCCGAATCGAACGCCTTGTAAACCCGCAGTTAAACGGAGGCCTTCCTGCCTTCTTAATAGAAAACGGCGGAGTAAATTCAGGCTTTATGATTCCTCAATATACGGCAGCTTCCCTTGTTTCGGAAAACAAGGTATTGGCTCATCCTGCAAGCGTTGACTCCATTACCTCATCAGGAAACAAAGAGGACCACGTAAGTATGGGAACAACCGCTGCCCGAAAAATAACCGAAATCGTTAAAAACGTACGCCATGTTCTTGCTATTGAGTGGCTTACGGCTGCTCAAGCCTGCGATTTACGCGGCATCAAAAAATACGGCAAGGGAACAGGAGAGATGATGAAGCTTATTCGAAAGCATATCTCCAAGGTTACCGAAGACCGTATTCTTTATAACGACATTATGAAGGCTCTTGAGATTATTTCAAATGATGAAAACATTGAAATGATTGAAAATGCGGCTAAGTAATTTATATTAACAAGTAAACAGGCTTACTTGCAATAAAACCCGTATTGGAAACTAAGATTCCGATACGGGTTTTTTAATAAAATTAAAAAAATGAACTATAGGGTTTATTCCGAATACTTTCCTATGCTTCTTATCTTTTTGCTTCGGTATTTTACCAAGACGGCGGGGTCGCGTTTTGTAAGGTCGGCTAAATCCTTTAGGATTTGCTCCTTTATAGCATCGGCTGTTTTTTTGGGATCGGTGTGAGCTCCTTTTTCGGGTTCGGGGATGATGCCGTTAATTACCTTTAGATCAAGAACTTCTTGGCTGGTAATTTTAAGCATGGCGGCTGCATCTTTTGCCCTGCTTGAATCCCTCAATAGAATTGAAGCGCATCCTTCCGGGGATATAACCGAGAAGATGGCGTTTTCAAGCATGTAAATTTTGTCTCCGACTCCTATGCCGAGGGCTCCGCCGGAGCCTCCTTCGCCTATGATTATGCAGATTATGGGCGTTTTTAGGCGGCTGAATTCCCTCAAGTTAAAGGCGATGGCTTCTCCGATTCCTCTTTCTTCAGCACCAAGGCCGGGGTAGGCCCCTTGAGTGTCGATAAAGGTAATAATCGGCCGTTTAAATTTTTCGGCCTGTTTTGCAAGGCGCATGGCTTTGCGGTAGCCTTCAGGGTTTGCCATACCTCCGTTCCTGTCGATGGTTTCGCGTAAGTTTCTTCCCTTTTGGGTACCTATTACCGTAACCGGCATTCCGTCGATAAAGCCTATTCCGCCTATCATGGCAGGGTCATCGCCGAAAAATCTATCGCCGTGAAGCTCGGTAAAATTATCGAAAATCAAGTTGATGTAGTCCAAGGTTCTGGGCCTGTCGCTGTGGCGGGCGAGTTCTACCCTTTCCCATGTTTTGGAAAGAGCTGTTGAGCTTTCAAGTTTTGCGTTTATTTTTGCAAGCTCCTCGCTTATATCAAGCCCCGCTTTTTGGGCTATATCCTTTAGGTTATTTAATAGATTCGTTTGATCCTTATTGCTCATAGATTTCTCCTATAAAAACTTTAGGCCTTTTTCTTTTTAGGGGCTTCTTTAAGGCCGAGGCTGTGAGCGTCAATCATGCGGGCAAAAAACTGCCTTTGCTCTTGGCGCGGCACTATACAGTCCACAAAGCCCTTTTCCAACTGAAATTCCGCCCGCTGAAATCCTTCGGGCAGCTGCTGGCGGATAGTGCCTTCGATAACTCTGGGGCCTGCAAAGCCTATAAGGGCTCCCGGTTCCGCAGCTGTTATATCGCCTAGCATTGCAAAACTTGCAGTAACACCTCCCGTGGTCGGGTCGCAAAGCATTATAAAAAGAGGAACTCCTTTTTCATCCAACTCGGCGGCCGCACTCGAAGTTTTGGCCATCTGCATCAGCGAAAAAAGCCCTTCCTGCATTCGTGCTCCGCCTGAAGTCGCATAGATAATTACAGGTATCCTTTCGGTTGCTCCCTTTAGCATAAGCCGCGAAATCTTTTCGCCTACAACGGAGCCCATAGAACCTCCCATAAAGTGAAAGGACATGAGGGCTAAGAGGGCATCTCTTCCTTTAATCTTACAAGAACCTGTAATAACGGCTTCGTTTAAGGACGCTTTTTCTTCGGCAGCCGAAATCTTTTCTTCATAACCTTCCATTTCGATGGGGTTACATGTTTTGAGGTTCGGATACAGCTCTTGAAACGAATTTTCATCGGTCAGATAGGTAATCCTCTGCCTCGGTTCTATGCGTAAATGGCAATTGCAATGAGGACAAACCATCAGGTTATCTGTAAAAACCTCTTCATCGTATGATACTTTACAACTAGGACAATCCATTTAAGTCTCCTATAAGAAGTCAATGAGAAAATATCAATTTTCGATTTGACTTTTTACGCCGTTTCGCAACACCTGTGAGAAACGGCAATCAATAATGCGATGTTTTGTGCAAAGCACAAAACTCGTCAGATAAACAGTGAGGCTGAATTTCTGCCGAACTGTTTATCAACTCTCCTTACTTATTTCCAAAAAGCTCTTCATAGAGCCCCGTACCGAAAACACCCGATTTGAACTTTTTTGAGTTAAGTATAATCTTTTGCTCTTCGATATTGCAGGTAATGCCTTCAATTTTAAGCTCATCTAGAGCGCAAAGCAGCTTTTGAATGGCATTGGCCCTGTCAGCCCCGTGAACGATGAGTTTAGCCGTCATCGAGTCATAAAACGGAACTACCGAATAGCCTTGATATAAAAAGCTGTCAAAACGCACTCCGTTTCCTCCGGGAACCCTTAAATTTTTTATAAGTCCGGGAGAGCGGGCGTTTATTCTAGCCTCGATAGCCCAGCCTTTAGTAGGCAAAATCCCTTGGGCAAACTTCATGTTTTCCCCTGTACAAACACGGATTTGTTCTGCAATTATATCGGTGCCGGTAATCATCTCCGAAACGGGATGCTCTACCTGAATTCGGGCGTTTACTTCCATAAAGTAGAAATTATTGCCTGATACGAGGAACTCGATTGTTCCCGCCCCGCGGTATTTAAGGGAAGAAAAAAGGCTGACAGCCCCCTTACACATGGCTTCCCGCATTTCCTCGCTTACGGCCGGAGAGGGACTTTCTTCTATCAACTTTTGATGATTTTTTTGAACCGAGCAATCCCTTTCACCCAAAACGGAAACGGCTCCTTTACCATTGCCTAGAATTTGAAGCTCTACATGGCGCGGGTCTACCAGATATTTTTCGATATAAACGGTGCCGTCGGCAAAATTGGCTTCGGCTTCGGCGGAAACAATTTTTAGGTTTTCGGCTAATTCCGATTCTTTATAGACGATGCGCATTCCCTTTCCGCCGCCGCCTGAGGCTGCCTTGATGATGACGGGATAGCCGCATTTTTCGGCAGTTTTTTTGGCTTCGTCCAATTCTTTTATAGCTCCGTCCGAGCCGGGGGTTACGGGAAGTCCGCTTTTTACGGCTGTTTCGCGGGCACGGACCTTATCGCCGAGCATTTCGATTGTGTCGGGTTTTGGCCCTATCCAAAAGAGCCCTGCATTTTCTACCTCGCGGGCAAAACCTGCATTTTCCGATAAAAAGCCTACCCCCGGATGCACTGCCTCACAGGAAGTGCAAAGGGCTGCCGTGATAAGAGCTTCTTTGTTAAGATAGCTTTTAGCCGAAGGGGGCGGGCCTATGCAGACTGCCTCATCAGCTAAAAGCACATGGAGGCAGTCCTTGTCAGCCGTAGAGTAAACGGCGACGGTTTTTATTCCCATTTCGCGGCAGGAGCGGATAACCCTCACGGCTATCTCGCCTCTGTTGGCGATAAGTATTTTTTTAATCATAGGAACCTTCCTACTTAGCCTTTATCTTAAACAAGACCTGATCGAATTCTACAAGGTCTCCGTTTGAAACTAAGATTTCCTCTATAACTCCGTCATATTCACATTCGAGGGTATTCATCATCTTCATAGCCTCAAGCACACAAAGGGGCTGTCCTTTTTTTACCGAGCTGCCTTTTTCAACATAGGGCGGAGAATCGGGAGACGGTGCCCTGTAAAAGGTTCCTACAATGGGGCTTTTTACTTCAAGTAGGTTTTGAGCCGATGAAGCTGCGGGTGATGCTTGAGCAGGAGATTCTGCAGCAGGACTTGCTGCCTGAGGCGCTGCCGCTTGTCCGGTTGTTCCTGCCGGAGCTGTCTGGATGCCCGCCGAAAGGCCGGATTGAAATCCTGCCGGTATCGCCGGATATGGCATAGTATAGGCGGTCTGCACTCCTCCGCACGCACCTGACTGAATGACAGCTTCCTTTTTAGGAAAGGCTCCTTCTTTTTTTAAGATAAGCTCACAGTCGTCCTGCTTTATCTGCAAAACCACAGTATCGCCTTTTTCAAACTTTTCTATCACTTTCAAAATAAAATCTTCTTTCATAAAATCTCCTTAAAGTTTTATTTATTTAACCGTAAAGGCCGACATTTTATCATTTATACAGGCAGAGTGTCTATCCCTTATAAAAATCCATTTTTAAGCATCTTAAACCTCTTCCTCATTTCCAACTGTATCCCGTTTATAGAATCTCCAGTTTTTTGCTTTTGCAGCTTCAAAAGCAGCTTTTAATTCGGCGGAAGAAGAAAAATCCGTTATAGTTCCTTCCCTTGGATCATTTTTTTTACCATATATCAAAGCTCTGCCTTCTTTTTTTTGTTTCCTATCGGGCAGGGCGGTTAGTATCCGGATAAGGTTTTTTTCGTTAAAAAGGTTATCATAGCAGCACAGTTCCTGTAAACCATGTAATGTTGATAGTTCAAGAGTAGAAAGTTTATTATGATAACAGTTCAGTCTTTGTAAGGTGTTTATGTCCTGTACATCGAGTTCAGGAAGATTATTCTTAAAGCACTCCAGGTCACGCAATGCGTGTAAGCCTTTTAGGTTAAGTGTTGTAAGTTCATTATACCCGCAATTCAGCCACTGTAAAGCGGTCAGCCCCTGTACATTGAGTGAGGTAAGCTTGTTTTTGTAACAGTTCAGTTTCTGCAAAGTCTTTAAGCCCTGTATTTCGAGTGAGGTGAGTTCATTTTCGGAACAGTACAATTTCTGTAATGTATTCAATCCCCGCACATCAAGCGAGGTAAGTTTATTGTCCCTGCAATCCAATTCCTCCAAAGCTGCTAAGTTCCGTACGTCTAGTGAGGTAAGTTGATTTGTGGAACAGTCCAGTTCCTTTAAAGCGGTTAACTCTAGTATATCGATTGAGGTAAGTTGATTTACGGAACAGTCCAGTTTTTCCAAGGCCGGTAAGTCCCGTACTTTGAGTGAGGTAAGCTCATTGACAGTACAGCTCAGTATCTTTAAAGCCGGTAATCCTTGTACATCGAGCAAAGTAAGCATGTTTTTGCTGCATTCCAGTTCCCATAAGGCGGTTACGCCATGTACATCAAGCGAGGTAAGTTCATTACCTACGCAGTCCAGTTCCTGTAAAGCACTTAAATCCCGAACATTGAGTAAAGTAAGCCGGTTGCTGTTACAGTGCAGTCTCTGTAACACTTTTAGGTCTTGTACGTTAAGCGAAGTAAGTTTATTGGCGTTGCAGAACAAATCCTGCAAAGCGGTTAAACTCTGTACATCAAGCGAAGACAGATGATTGCGGTTGCAGTACAGTTCCCGTAAACCGGTTAAACCCGATACGTCGAGCGAGGTCAGTAGATTCTCTCCGCAGCTCAAGCTTTGCAAAGCGGTTACACCGCTGACATCAAGCGAGGTAAGCAGATTGTCATCGCAGAATAATTTTTGTAAAGCTGTTAACCCCTGTACGTTAAGCTCTGTAAGCCGGTTGCCTCCACAGTCCAGCTTGTGTAATGCAGTTAAGCTATGTACATTGAGTGAGGTAAGCCGATTAAAGGCGCAGTCCAGTTCTTGTAATACAGTTAAGTTGCAAACATCGAGTGTGCTAAGCTGATTACTGCGGCAATCCAGCTCGGTAATAGCGCCTTTAAGGATAACCTTTGGTCCCGTTGCCGTGAGCACCGTTTTTTCGCCGCTCGGTAATTTCGTAACCGTACAACCTTCAATCTGTATTGCGGAACCGTCAGCCGTTACCGCCGTCACGACTATCCTTTTTTGGTTGTCGTTTATACCGAGTATTGCTCTTCCTGCACCTGCGGTTTTTGCAGGATTTTCCGCTGCTGTGATACCCGCTGTCAACAATCCTGTTAAAAATAATACCGTTAAAAATTTTTTCATAAATGTTCAGTCCTTTAATTGGTATTGTATAATTACATTATTCATTACCAACTATCCATAAACTTCATTTTTTATCATCTTCTTTTTTCGAATTCTTTTTGAAAGCTTTTAGGGCTGCTTAAAATTCTATACGCTTCTTCTGAAAGGTTTACTTTTAGAACTCCGGTATCGGTTGTTATATTCATTTCTTTTGTGTCTTTGTAAAGATACAGCTTCATAATTTTGTCATCATCCATAAATGAATAATGCACAATGACTTCTCGGCCATCATGAATGCTTTCGGCGGTAAAAAGGCTTTTCAAATTTCTTTCTTCGATTTCGATTTCGGCGATATCTTTTCCAAACAATGTGTCGAACATATCCAGAATTTTTTCCCCTGCAATAAATAGTAAAAGAGAGCCCTTATCATCATATATGCGGATATAAGAATTTTTCGCAGAATAAGAAAGCTGTTTTTTCACCTCAGCAGGCTTGCCGGCGATTTCGTATGCGTATTTAAAAAGTTTCCATGTTAATTCTTTTGGGATATCCTCCTTTTCCTGTAATTGGGGAATCCGGCAAAGAGGATAATTTTTATATACTATAAAACTGAAATACTGCTCATCATCACCGTAATTATATGAAAGAACATAACGGTATAACACTTGTGCGTCTTTAGGTAATTCCGTAAACAAAGCTTCGTCAGCTGCTATCTGCAAAGATTCTTGAAAAAGCAGATATAACGCATTGACTTCGCTCTTGGCGGTTATCTTGTGTACAATATTATCTTGTGCATCATAAACCGTAAAGCTATTGATTCCATAGGCAAAGGCATTTACACCGCCTGCTAATAAACATACTGTAATCGTTATCATTAAAAATTTTTTCATAAGTGTTATTAAAATCCCCCATATATAAATGTCTAATTCTTTGTTTTTACAATCCACCGGCCGTCCTTGGCACTGCCGACATATTCAATCTTGTTATCTTTTCTTAGTTTTTCAATATCCCTCTCTATAGTCCGTTTAGATACATTTAAAAGGTCTTTAAGCCTATCTGCTGTTATAGCACTATCGCTTTCTATATATTTTATTATCTTTTCCAGTCTATCTTTTGTGCTTATTTTTTGACCGTCATTTTGACCGTCATTTTGACCGTCATTTTGACCGTCATTTTGACCGTCATTTTGGATATCATAATTTCGATTGAATAAGGTAACTATTACCCCGTTATCGGAAATATAATATTCGGGTTGTTTTTTAAAATGTGCATAATCTTCAAATATTCTGCGTACTCCGGAAGCATAATTTTCGATGACATCTGCCTTATCCAGAGTATCTACGATAATTTTATTTCTTTTTGCAACCATGCCCATTTTTATGTTTTCCAATGTCAATCCGTCAGGCAAGCTGCCGGGAGAAAAAATTTGAACCCTATCGTCGTAAAATTCTATTTTTATATCTCCGCTTAAGGTCCAATCTCTATGACAATAACAATTTACGATAGCTTCTCTGAGAGCTCTTTCAGGAATATCTAAATATTCATCCCGTTCAGGTTTTCCGGTAATGGTGATTTTTTTTCGGTTTGATAAATTGGCAAAATAGAGAATGTCATCTAATTGTTTTAAGATGGAACCTGTAAATTCTTTTTTATCTAAAAAGACATTTACCGTAGTACCTTGAAAAACTGCAAATTTACTGATAGTGGGATTTTGGTCGCTCAATAACAATGCGGCATTGTTGTATTTATCATCTTTATCGATGAGAGATAGAGCATATTTGTCAAAGAGAACTCCTTTTTCTTTAAATCTATTTTCTACATAATTAAAGGTTAAATCATCCCGATGGCATAACAAACGCTCGTAATCATGCTGATTATGCTGCCGTATCATTCTTTGGATTTCATCAAAGCTTGCAAGTCTTTTTGTACTGCCGACTCTGACATATACACCTTTTGTATTAAAGCCTTCTCCGTCTTTATAAAAATAAGGTCTTTCTTTTCCCTTAAAAATTTTGATTCTAAAGGGAGTTTCGTTTGGATAGATATATATTAAGTTTGTTACATCGGGATTAAAAGCGTTTACAATCCAATTTGAAAGTATTTCTTCCCATACTTTCTTTTTTTCGTTTATAAGATCATAATGTATAGTTCCGCTGTCATCAACTCCTAAATAAATTTCGCCACTGGTGCTATTTAAAAAAGAGATGATTTCAGCTTTAAGTGCACTTTGCTTTTTAGGAATATCGATTTTAAACTCTTTATTATAATCTTCCATATTTTATAATTATCCGCTAATGGTATTTTCCAATTCCGCTAAGTATTTGTCAAAATCGGAAACAAAGGTCTTATCCTGAATGATGCGGTATTTTTCAAATTCGGATTCGGCATGAAGTTTTGCAATTTCTGCAGATACCTTTCCTGCATCTTTTAAAAGTCCGTATTCGAACATTTCGATAAAACCGGTAAGCCGTGTTTCCCAATCTTGCATGGTAAGCGGAATCTTCCGTAACGCCATATTTTCTGCAAAGTCGAGATATGAAGTTACCATCCGGTTTAACTGCGAAAGTTCTGTCTCGCTTAAATAGTTTTTTGCAATAATAACATCGGATTTTTTAATTTTGCCTTCGGGAGCATCCTGCCATGTAGTCAGTCCCATGTGCGGTTGCGTACTGTCGGCACGCTCATAAATAAGCTCCGCAGCCGTATGTCCGTGGATGGCAAAATGCATTTTGTTTTGTACCGTTGCATAAAACCTTTTAGTAGCAGCGGCTGTTTTATCGTAGTCTAAAGCGGTTGCATACAGGTCGGTAATCTTTTGATAGAACTTGCGTTCGCTTGCCCTGATTTCTCTAACCCGCTCCAGCTGTTCTTCAAAATATTTGTCCGTAAGAAAAGAGCCTTTTTTCAGCCGCTCCGAATCCATGACCCAGCCTTTGATTGTGTACTCTTTTGTAATACGGTTGACCCACTTTCTAAATTGCACCGCCCGCTCAGAATTAACTTTAAAGCCTACGGCAATAATCATTTGCAATCCGTAGTGTTTTATCGAACGGGTTATACTTCTATCGCCTTCAGTTTGAACTATTCGGAAATTCCGAATAGTTGCTTCTTCCTGTAATTCATAGTCTGCAAAAATATTTTTGATATGCTCGTTAATCGTTGACACCGATGTATCATACAAAACAGCCATCATTTTTTGAGTCAGCCAAATATTTTCATCTTCATACCGTATTTCGATACTTTCAGCGCTTTTGCCGCCCGCTGCAACAAAAGTCAAATATTCCGCCGCCGAAGATCGAATATCCGTTTTAGCTTTTTTTGCCATTACCTCAATTAAATCCTGTCGAACCTTTCTACTTCGGCATCGTAGTTGATGCCTTCGACATCAAAGCCGTTTGAGGCTAAAAAGTCGTGGCGGTAGCCGGCAAGGTCGGTTAGGCTTTCGGCATTTTCGCCGGTTACTTTTTCCATTAAAGCTGAAACTGCCTTTTGAACGTCTTCTTCAAGCTCCCAGTCGTCGATACGGATTCTGTTTTCTTCATCGACGGGAATTGTGCCGTCTTTACGGTAGAGTCTCTCTGCATAAAGGCGGGTAATTTGCTCGATACAGCCTTCGTGGTTTCCTTTTTCTTTCATAACCTTAAACAAGGAAGCGAGATATAGGGGAATTACGGGGATTACCGCACTTGCCCTTGTTACCAAGCCCTTGTTTACCGAAACAAAGGCCCGTATTGACGGGTTTTCTTTGTTTAGGCGGTGGGCTGTTGCTTCAAGGTGTTCTTTCGCCTTTCCTATGGTGCCCTTTCGGTAGAGTGCCTGTGTAGCTTCCGGGCCGATATAGGAATAGGCTAGGGTAATGCAGCCTTCTTCTAAAAGACCTTCCTTTGAAAGCCGGTTTATCCAGCGTTCCCAGTCTTCTCCTCCCATAACCTTAACTGTAGCAGCAGCTTCTTCATCGTTTGCAGGTTCGGCGGAAATTTCTTTTAGTTCTCCCGTAAAGGGATCGACCGTCTTACCCGTAAAGGTTTTGCCGAAGGGTTTTAAGACGGATTTGTGCATTATGCCTGTGTCGGGATCGGTTCTTACAGGGCTTGCCAAGCTGTAAACTATAAGATCGAATTTAATTCCTTGCTTTTTGGCTTCTTCGATTACTTGTGCCTTGATTTCATCGGAAAAGGCGTCTCCATCTATAGTTACGGAATAAAGGCCTTCCCTTTTGGCAGCCTCGTCAAAGGCCAGGTTGTTGTACCAGCCGGGTGTGCCGTACTTTGTTTCGCTTCCGGCCTTTTCAAAGGAAACGCCGATAGTGGCGGCCCCATAGCCGAATGCTGCCGTTATTCGGCTTGCAAGTCCGTAACCGTTCGAGCAGCCGAGAACCAGCACGTTTTTAGGGGCTTTTGCTCCGGCTTTTACCTCAGCGGTAATTCTCTTTTTTGTGTACTCTATTTGATCCTCAACGCCTTTTTTACATCCTTGCGGATGAGCGTTTAGACAAATATTGTTCCTAACCATAGGTTTTACAATCATATCATACCTCCAATAATTATGATGTTTTATGCTTTGCACAAAACTCTAAGATAACAGCGAGGCGGAGTTTCTGCCGAGCTGTTTATAGTTTCTCTAGAATCTTTCCCTTTTAATTTCAGAATTTGGCTGCATCATATACTGTTATCAAAGTCGAGCAACACTATGCAGAAATTAACTGCTTATATTCCATAATTGCAACTTCCTGTCCTGATGTAAAACAGTTATCTGCACGATTATAAATATCTTGAGCTGTCTGTTCATCAAGGTAATATTCTCCACAGTCATCACAAATTTTTGCCGGAACACTGCGGAAAATAACCGTTGCATTGCCGCGGGTAAGTACAACTTGTGTAGTGCCTTCTTTCATTTCTCCAAACTTGCAAATTGGACATTTCATATCAATCCCTCCTCTTTGTGAAATCAGAAGTCCATAACTGTGTATTAGGTTCATAAACCGTGATAATATATTCTATATCATCATTTTGATCATAAGCCGAAACAACATGAATTGGTCTATTACCATCATATCCAAGAATAAGTCGGCTTGGATATGGAGTATCATCCGGATATTCTTTTATTATAACACCATTTTTTATAATATTTTTTATCGTATCAGGTGAAAAAACACGCTCGGCCATACGCTTAAAAACATGCCCGGAAAAGAGATATTTCACAAAACACCTCCGACTTTTTAACTTAGTGTATTATAGCATATTTTAGTCTTTCTGCATAGAAATTTATATACTTTGTCCGGTGTATACTATGCTCTATGGCTGGAACAGCCTATGCTCCCAGTCCGCCGTCGACTCCTAGGACTTGGGCGGTTATATAAAGCGATAAGTCCGAAGCCAAAAAGACTGCGGCGTTTGCTATGTCTAGGGGCAGTCCTGCTCTTTTTAAGGGAATGCCCTCGATCCATGCCTTCCGCATTTCTTCGTTTACGGCGGCTGTCATATCGGTTTCGATATAGCCGGGGGCGATGGCGTTTACGCGTACTCCTCTTCCTGCCGTTTCTTTTGCAAGGCTCTTTGTAAAACCTATAAGGCCAGCCTTGCTTGCGGAATAGTTGACCTGTCCGCCTTGACCGTGAAGGCCTACGATACTTGTCATATTGATAATCGAGCCGGCTCTTTTTCTAATCATATCGGAAGAAACAATTTGCGAGGCGACAAAAACGCCTGTTAAGTTTACGCGTAAAACGTCTTCCCAGTCGGAAAGCTTCATCCTAAATGAAAGGCCGTCTCTTGTAATACCTGCGTTATTTACAAGTACATCAAAGCCGCCCGATTCTTCGAGGGCTTTTTTTACTGTTTCGGTAAGGCCTTCCGCATTGCCGCAGTCAGCGTATATTTCATGAAATACGCTTCCTTTTCCTTTTGCAAAAGCCTCCATTTCCGCCTTGCTTGCAGAAGGTTTTGTACATAAGCCCCAAACTTCGGCTCCCTCTTCAATGAATCTTCTAACAACCTCTTTTCCGATTCCTCTCGAAGAGCCTGTTACCAATGCCTTTTTTCCTTTTAATAACATCATACTTGTACCTTTCCTATTATATAATCTTATTTAGCTGTTCCAAAGTTCCTGTCGGTGAACATGCGAGTTCATCCGATGCAAAACCGCTGTCTCTCCAAAGATTGCACAGGGTGTTTCCCGGGCCTACTTCTAAGAGACGGCAGGGTTTTAAGCTTCCGCTTAAAGAAGCGATTTCCCTTTCTTCGCTCGTCCATAGGACGGGATGGGTAAGGTGAAGGACTGCGTTTGCTTTTGCTTCTTCTCCCGATTTTACTTGCTTGCCCGTAACGTTTGAAAATACAGGGATTTGAGGGGCTTTAAAGTCAAAACTTTTTAAGACTTCTTCAAATTCTTTTGCCGCTTCTTCCATTAGGGGTGAGTGGAAGGGGCCCGCAACCGCAAGGCGGACGCATCTTTTTGCTCCGGCTTCCTTGCACAAGTCTTCTGCAAGGCTTAAGCCCTCCGCCGTTCCCGAAATAACGGTTTGAACGGGACTATTCATATTGGCAGCAAATACTATGCCGCTTTTGGGGTCGGAATAGGGCTTTAATAGCTCCAGAACTTTTTCGGGCTCAAGTTTTAAAATAGCCGACATGCCTAGGGCACCGGAGCCCTCTGTTGCCTTTGCTGCAATCTTATCGCAGGCTGCCTGCATAATAGCCCCTCGTTTTTGTACGATGCGAATCATATCTTCAAAGCTTAAAATACCGGAAGCATAGAGAGCTGAAAACTCGCCCAGACTGAAACCTGCAATAGCCTTAGGGCTGATTCCTTTTTCTTTTAAAACGGCAAGAATAGCCGTCTCAACCGCAATTATAGCCAACTGGCTCTTATCGCTTCTTGAAAGCTCTTCGTTTTCGGTGTTCCGTAAAAGGGCATCAATATCCTCTCCGGTTATATCGCCGATTTTTTTTATTAGGTCCTTTGCGGCTCCGTATTCGTCAACAATATCTTGAGCCATTCCCTTAAATTGGGCTCCCTGCCCCGAAAATAAAAATATACTGTTCATCATAATCCTCTCTTTACCATATTTATTCTAGAACCTTATTACGGCACCGCCCCAAGTGAGCCCGGCCCCAAAGCCTGCCGTAATTATTGTTGTTCCTTCAGTCAATTTTCCTTGAAGCCTCAAATCATCGAGGGTTATCGGAATGGAGGCGGCCGAAGTGTTTCCATAGTTTTCCATATTACATGCGAATTTGCTCATATCGGTGTTAAGCCTTTTTGCGGCGGCTTCTAAAATACGCTTGTTGGCTTGGTGGCATACAACTAAGTCTACATCTTCCATATTGATGTTTTCTTTTTGAAGAAGACTTTTTACGGTTTCGGTTATAACGCCGACTGCAAAATTGTAGACGGTTCTTCCGTTCATTTTTAGATAATCTCCCATATAAAGAGCTTCATAGCCTGTTCCGTCAGAACCTAAAATTACCGAGCCTATGCCTCTCTTTGAATTATCAAAGGTGTTTTCAAGGAGGGCTGCCCCGGCTCCGTCTCCAAATAGTACGCAGGTAGAACGGTCTTGCCAATCGATTATTTTGCTTAAAACTTCGGTGCCGCAGACAAGGGCATAACGACGGCCGTGCCTTTCCATGAGGGCTGCTGCCGTATCTATTGCGTATAAAAAGCCTGAACACGCTGCCGACAGGTCAAAACATGCCGCATTTTTTGCACCCAGTTCTTTTTGGATAAGACAGGCATTCGACGGAAAGCCTTGGTATTCTGCCGTGGCGGTAGCACAGATAATTAAGTCTATATCCTGAGGATTTAGATTTTCATTTGCCAAGACCTGCTTACAGGCCTCGGCACCGAGGGATGCACTTGTATCTTCTTGGGAAGCTATATAGCGGCTTCCTATCCCTGTGTGGCTTCTGATCCATTCATCCGAAGTATCTAAAGAAGCGGGAAAATCGCTGTTGTGCATTATTTTTTTGGGGATAGCCTTCCCCGTTGTTTTTATTATAATAGCCATAGTTTTCTCGCTTTATAATTTTATGAGAAGCATTTTAGTATTTTTTTGATAGTAATGTCAACTGTTGGGGAAAATTTGGAAATATCTTTTATTTATTTTAATTATATGATATTATGGGACAGGTTGGATTTTAACCTAACTTTTTTCGCAAATTTATATTTGCTGTAAAAAGTTTTTATGGGAGGTGTATTTATGAAACCAACTCTTTTAGTTCTAGCTGCCGGGATGGGCAGCCGATATGGAGGAGTAAAACAAATAGCTGCTGTCGGAAGGCATGATGAAACCTTATTAGACTATGCCGTTTATGACGCGATGAATAACGGCTTTGGAAAGGTTGTCTTTATAATTAGGGAAGATATTGAAAACGATTTTAGAGAGCGCTTTTTTAATAGGATTGCACGGAATTGCAATGCCGATTATGTATTCCAATCTATGGACGGGTTTTTAACCGATGAGCAAATAAAAAGGGCCGTTAATCGGAAAAAACCTTGGGGAACTGCTCATGCTATTTTGTCTGCGGAGTTAAAGATAAATGAGCCTTTTGCGGTTATAAATGCCGATGACTACTACGGCCGCTCGGCT
Source organism: Treponema sp. B152 (assembly GCF_024181665.1). NCBI lineage: Bacteria > Pseudomonadati > Spirochaetota > Spirochaetia > Treponematales > Treponemataceae > Treponema > Treponema sp. B152. Next base: position 2,106,063 of record NZ_CP058668.1, on the reverse strand, counting down.
TATAAAACGATAGCAACCCATCTTTCAACCCTGTCAAATGATTCTACGGAACACGCTATGGTCGGTTATATCTTGGATAAAACCTTGAGCCGCTCCGGTTCCGTTTCAAGGGGGGTCTGCCAAGTAGGAAACGGTTACCTTATCGGAATAACCGAGCATAAGGATATTGCGTACAAAAAAGAAGGTTCAGTCGAAAAGATTGTTTCCGAGCATGAGGGAAAGGAAGTTGAATTTTCAGGTAAGGAAACCGTCTCGATGAACCTATTCGGCTTCTCTCCTAAAATTTTCGATTTTATGAATGAGTATTTTAAAGACTTTATCCATAAATATGCAGAAAGCGAAAAAGCCGAATGTCTTTTGCCTGAAGGTGTAGGAGCAATGATGAAAAAGGGCTTAGGTAAGGTTAAGGTTTATACTACCACCGAAAGATGGTTCGGAATGACCTATCCCGATGACAGAGAAATTGTAAAAAAAGAGCTTGAAAATAAGGTAAAAGAAGGCTACTATCCCGAATTCCTGTGGAGGTAATTTCTTTCTGTTAAGGCTTTTTCGACTTCGGGGGCAAAAAGAGCAAAGTCGTATTTTGTAGGATCTTCGGGACAAAATTCTTTAAGGCGTTCCGTTATTTCTTCTACGGCTTTGCGGTCATTTTGTTTGCGGGTTAAAAGGCCTAGAGCTCTTCCTCTTCGGGCACAGTGAACATCCAAAGGGAGATAGAGCTCAGACGGTTTAACGCTTTTCCATAAACCGAAATCGACCCCCTTATCCTTAGACCTTACCATCCAGCGTAAAAACATGTTCAGTCTTTTTGCTGCAGAACCGCCTTCCATATCGGCTATATGCTTTGTATTATGCGGATCCATGTTTTTGATAAATTCTTTTCTAAATCGGCTCATCCTGCTTATCAAAGGCTCATCTTGATTTTTAGATTTAAATAATTCTTCAAAATTTGAGCCCGATAAATAAATGCGTCTTATAGCCTTTGCTATGGCGAGGCTGTCTCCTCCGTTTAGGGTGCGGTGATAAAAAGTGTTTATTATTTTTAGTTGAGCCGATGTGCTTTGAGTTAAAAATGCGTGAGGCTGATTTTGTAAGAGAGCCATCAGTTTATCCGCACTTTTTAAGATGGCGGTTCTATTTCCCCATGCAAAAATAGAAACAAAAAAGCCTGCAATTTCTATATCCTCTTTTTTAGAAAAACGGTGCGGAATACTTATAGGATCGGCAGGTATAAAGGCCGGCTTTTCGTATTTTACTACCAGCTTGTCAAGAGTTTTTTTTAGGTCTTTAAATTGAGAGCTCATTATATCTTTATCTTAAAATTTGTTTTTAAAAGTTTTATAAGTTCCAGCCAGCGGGGATCGTGGGTGTCGGCAAGTCCTAAATCGCCTACAAAATCTCCTCTCTCTTTGAAGAACCAGTGAATAAGGTTGAGTCTTATTTCATTCTCATCCAGTTTTGCATTTACGATTTTTAAAATACTGAAGAGTTCATCCGCATTTATCAGCTTCCATTTTCCGCCGCTTATTATGTGGTAAACGGAACCGTCGCTTGCTCTTTCAATCCTAAAATCTTTTTTAGGCTGCGTTTTTTTTACGCTGCCGGTTTTTGCTCTTTTTTCTTGTATTTCCTGCAGGTCTTCTTCAAGAGCTTCCACCTGCATATTATATAAGTGAACACGAGCCTGTTCTATTAAAAACAAGAGGCCTTCAGCATCCATTTGCTTTGTGAGTTCCGCTAATTCGGTAACTAGTTTTTTTTCGGCTGCCGATTGTTTATAGGCGGAAATAGTTTTTTTAGCCGGAGCCTTTGCCGTTTTCTTTGCAGCGGTTTTTGCCGGGGTCTTAGCCTTTTTTGTAGTTTTTGTTTCGCTTGCTTTTTTTGCCATATCATCCTCCAAGTTCCTCGGTTTTACGAGTTTATTTTTTTATATAGCATGTCCAAATCATCTTTTGAAAAGTATGATATTTCGACAACTCCTTTTTTTAAGTTTCCCTTTATTTGAACCTTTGTCCCTAATGAGTTTATAAACTGCTGTTCAATATCTCTTAATTCAAAATCATCGGTAGAAAGCGATTGCGTTTCTTTTTTTTGTTTTTTTGTTATGCGTCCGATTCCAGAATTAAGATCGGCTGCCATTGACTCGGCTTCGCGTACCGATAGTTCCGATTCTAAAATTCTCGAAAAAAGAATTTTTTGATCGGCAGGATTTACTATGGATAGTAGAGAACGTGCATGACCAGCCGTTATTTTATTTACCCGCAAAGCATCTTTCATTTCTTCCGGCAGCTTTAATATTCTTAAACTGTTTGTAATTGCCGACCTGCTTTTGCCGACCCTCTTTGCAAGTTCTTCTTGGTTTATGGCTGCCAGTTCCATAATTTCTTGGTAGGCAAGGGCCTCATCGATTGCGTTTAGGTCTTCCCTCTGAATGTTTTCGATAAGAGCTACTTCCAGTTTCTTTTTTTCTTCAAAGCTGCGTAGGATTACCGGAACCGTTTCCAAACCTAAGCTGATGGCGGCTCTTGTGCGCCTTTCTCCGGCTATTATAAAATAACCCTTGTCCTCATGTTTTTCGGCCACAATCGGCTGAATTATTCCGTGTTCTTTTATTGATTCTGCAAGCTCGTTTATTTTTTCTTCATCAAAGGTTTTTCGAGGCTGATACGGATTCGGTTGCAGCAGTTTAGGGTCAATATTGATAATTGAGTCTTCGGAAATATTAAGCGATTCCTGAATTACATGATTTGCCGGTTGTTCTTCCAAGAGGGCATTGAGGCCCCTTCCTAATGCCGATTTTTTAGCCACGGTTCAGTACCTCATCTGCAAGTTTTTCGTAACTCCTTGCTCCCGTACATTTTGCATCATAATTGCAAATCGGAATTCCATGTGAGGGGGCTTCGGATAATCTTACATTCCGCGGAATAATAGTCGAAAAAACCTTGTCTTTAAAATATGATGATACCTGCTGTACAACCTCTTGAGCAAGATTGGTTCTTGAATCAAACATGGTAAAAAATATTCCGCCTATTTCAAGGGAAGGATTGAGACTTTGCTGTACCCTTTGAACTGTCTGCAAAAGGAGGGTTAAGCCTTCAAGGGCAAAATATTCGCATTGGAGCGGTATGTACACTTGATCGGCTGCCGTGAGCCCGTTTAAAGTTAAGATACCCAAAGACGGAGGACAGTCGATTAAAATATAGTCGTACTCGTTTTTTATGCTTTCGATAATATTTTTAAGATAGAATTCCCTGTCGGCTTCTTCTACAAGCTCTACAGTTGCACCTGAAAGATCTATTGAAGCAGGGATTGCCGATAAATTTTTTACCGTAGTAGGGTAGATGGTATTTTTTATTGAGGTCTTTTGGGCAAGGGCATCATAAATGGTCGGCCTCTTTTTTTGAATGCCGACGCCGGAAGACATATTCCCTTGAGGGTCAAAATCTATTAGAAGAGTCTTTTTTCCTGCCAGTGCAATGTAAGCACCCAAATTAATTACGGAAGTCGTCTTCCCGACCCCGCCCTTTTGGTTTACAAAAACAAATGTTTTTCCCATAATGCTTCATTATACATGATTTTTAATATTTATGTAAGGGGTTTTTAAGCTTAACGTTTTTTTAGGTATTAGAAGAAAATGAATTGAAAATTTTATAATATTATGTTAGAATCATCTAAATGGGGAAGTATTATGATAAATAAGGAAATCTTTGAAATTCGAGATAGATTTTTAGAAGCTGTTAAACCTCAAAAAATAATATTATTCGGATCATATGCTAAAGACTCTTTTACTGAAGACAGTGATTACGATTTTTATCTTATAATGCCTGATGATACTAAGAATGTATTACATTCGGCGCAGAAAGCCTATTTATCTCTGATAGATATGGATACAAAGCCTGTTGATATTGTTGTTAATACTGCTGCGGTATTTGAAAAAAGAAGTAAAATGCCCACACTTGAAAGAGTTGTTGCACAGGATGGAGTTGTTATTTATGAATGATGAAGCAGTCAAAGAATGGTTTGATTTTGCAAACATGGATTTTGCTTGTGCAAAACATCTATATGAAAATATGCATCCCAGGCCTTTAACTATTATCTGTTATCATTGTCAGCAAGCTTCAGAAAAATTTTTAAAAGGTTTGCTTATAGGGCTAAATGAAGAAATTCAAAAGACACATGATTTACTTGTACTGGCGAAATTGATAAAAAACAGCATCGATGTTCCGATTGATATTTTGAAAATATGTGCAATTCTCAATCCTTATAGTGTTAGAAGCCGATATCCGCAAGAGGTTTATGTAGACGATAATGATACAAAATATGCTATAGATTCGGCATACAGATTAAAGAAATGGGTAGAAGGTGCTGTTGATGCCCTCTAAAAATCGAGTTTTAGAAATTCTCTTATAAAAAATTACATAACCTTGACACAGCCCTTTAAAGAATAGTAGAATAATTCTTATAAAAACAAAAAAGGAATAGTATGGTTTATTTTGTAGGGGCAGGTCCGGGGGATCCGGATTTAATTACGATAAAAGGGCGTAAGCTGATTGAAAAAGCCGATATAATTATTTATGCAGGCTCTTTGGTTTCAGCGGAGCATCTCACGTTTGCAAAGCCCAACTGTAAAACTTATAATTCGGCTTCAATGACTCTTGAAGAAGTTATCAAGATTATGGAGGAAAACCGCAATGCGCAGATTGTGAGGCTTCACACCGGCGACCCTTCAATCTATGGGGCTGTCAGGGAACAGATGGATGAGCTTGATAAACTCAGGATCGACTATGAGGTTATCCCGGGCGTGAGCTCTTGTACGGCGGCGGCGGCGGCAATCAAAAAAGAGTTCACCCTTCCCGATGTAAGCCAGACAATTATCTTAACCCGCATGGAAGGCCGCACCCCTGTTCCTCAGGAGGAAAAGCTGGCGGCTCTTGCCGAACACAAAGCCTCGATGGCGATTTTTTTGTCGGTGCAAAATATAGAAAATGTAGTTGCAGAACTTCTTAAAGGCTATAAGGATGAAGCTACTCCTGCTGCGGTAATTTACAAGGCAACTTGGGAAGATCAAGAAATAATAATAGGCACCCTCGGCGATATTGCTCAAAAAGTGAAGAAGGCCGGTATAAACAAAACCGCCCAAATCTTGGTAGGGAATTTTATTGCGGGTGATTATAAAAGGTCTCAGCTTTACAATCCCGAATTTTCTCACGAATTTAGAAAAGCGGAAAAATGAAAAAGATAGCAGTTTATTCCTTTACCGAAAAAGGAAATTTATTGGGCGAGAAATTATCAGGCTTGGAAGATGATTTTATAATCGAGCATTTTTATAATGCAAAAACAGCCGGAGGAATCCGCTCCCTTATTCCCGATGATTTTAAAAATCGGGATGCCCTTATTTTTATTTCTTCTACCGGTATTGCCGTCCGCATGATAAAGGATTACATAAAGGATAAAACCCAAGACCCTGCGGTTCTTGTAATCGATGATTTGGGGCGTTTTGTAATTTCGCTTTTGTCGGGACATTTAGGAGGAGCCAATGCTCTCACCGAAAGAATTGCAAAGGCTCTTGGGGCAGTGAGTGTAATTACAACGGCTTCCGACGGCCGAAACATAGAAGCCGTCGACTTGTTTGCTCAAAAAAACAATTATGCTATTTTATCTATGGAAGATGCAAAGGTAATTACCTCCCTCATGGTAGACGGAAAAGCTATAGGCTTTTATTCGTGCGGAGGGTTTAATACCCCGACGCCCTGCGTTGTAACAAAGGGTATTAAAGCCGACTGCAACCACCTTATGAGAACAACATACCCCGACGCTTGCGTCGGGGTTGTTGATTCCGAAGATAAGGCTCCGCCGATAAATTATCCTCATCTTTTTATTTTACACGAAAAAGATTTTAATTCTCATTTAAAGGCTTTAACCGAAGAAAAAAAACTCGAAGGTCTTATCATCGTTTCAAATAAAAAAAGAGAAACCGTATCGGCTTTAAGCCGGCCTTTGCCCATCGTGCACTTGGTGCCTAAAAATTTAAATTTAGGGATAGGCTTAAAAAAAGGAGTAGATAAAGAAACCGTTGCCGAGGCTGTAAAAAAAGCCCTCGATTCAATAAACAAGGATTTAATAGCCGTTAAAGCGATAGCTTCGATAGACTTAAAACAAAACGAAAAAGGCTTGCTTGAATTTGCAAAAGAATTAAAAATAAGTTCCGTCTTTTTTTCTAAAAGTCAAATAGAAAAAATAGAAGACGATTTTGAAAAGTCCGAGTTTGTAAAAAAGACAGTCGGAGTTTATAATGTTTCAGCCCCTTCCGCCTTCCTGCTCGGCGGCAAAATAATTTTAGATAAGTTTAAACACGAGGGCGTAACCGTTTCGGTTGCGGAAGAATAAAGAATAAGACGGCTCTTTTCAAAAATATAGATAATCTGATAGAATATCCTGCCGATGGAAAAAGATAAATGGAATGCTTTTTGTAAATTTAAAAGCGAGTATAAAAACGAATGTATGCATTACCTTGATATTTTAGGATATAAATATAAGGAACCTTCTTTAGAAAACTGTGCCGCACAATCTTTTAAAAAAGAGAATGCTTCATTTTTTAAGGAAGGCTTGACCGTGCTTCAAGAAGAAGCGGCTTTAGCGGGTAAAACGCCTCCATATCCTGTAGAAACTCCGATTGTGTATAATCACTCTTGGGATTCGATTAACCAAAATGATGAAATTAAGCTCATCGTTATAGGCGATAATCCGGGGAAAAATGAGCAGCTGCATAAAAATCAAAAATATCTTGTGGGCCTTGCAGGAAAGATTGCGGATAACTTCTTTAAAAAAAATCCCTCGTTCGGAATCGATTTTAGAAAAAATGTTATCATCCTAAACAAAACGCCCATTCATACGGCAAAGACAAAGCAGCTGGATTATATTTTAAAAAAAGATGCGGACGGTTCTTTTAAAAAATTCTATGAAGAGTCTCAAATCTTTACGGCCCAAAAAACGGCTGAGCTTCAAAAAAAACTGGGCTGCCCAATTTGGCTTGTGGGCTACAGCGAGCTTAAGCCAGGCGGCTTATTTTATGCCTATGCAAATGAGATGAAGAATTTATATGCGGATAAAAAAGAACCGCCAATTTATCTTTATCAGCACTTTTCGATGAACAGATTTTTGATTGATCTAAAAGATAATTATGATAAAAGTATCAGCCTTGAAAAGAATTTATCTCTTTTAGGAATAAAGCATCGAAATGAAATTTTAGATTTTTAATAGGGAGGAGCTTGGAAACTCATGACTGTAAATTCAAAACCGGTTGTAAATTTAAAATCGGTATTTTCGGATAAATCTTTTTTAAAAAACTTATTTATAATTGCCGTGCCTATAATATTGCAAAATTTTATAAGCTCCTTTGTAAATATTTTAGACACAATAATGATAGGCCGTTTAGGCACTATTGAACTTGCAGCTGTGGGACTTGGCAATCAGTTGTTTTTTTTATTGAACTTGATTTTGTACGGCATAGGGTCGGGCGGCATGGTCTTTACCGCTCAATTTTGGGGCAAAAAAGATTTTAAGGGTTTACAAAAAACCTTTTCCGTTTCTCTCATCGTTGCCGTTTTTTTCAGTACCCTCTTTACACTGGCCTGCACTATTTTTCCGAAAGAAATTTTATCCCTCTATTCAAAAGATGCGGCCGTAATCGAAAAGGGGGTAGACTACCTCAGCGTTTCGGCATTTTGCTTTTTGCCCTTTGCGGTAAACTTTATTTTTATGATTACCCTCCGTTCTATAGAAAAGGTAAGGGTAGCGGTTGGTGCAACGCTCGTTTCACTTTTTGTAAACCTTATACTGAATGCTATTTTGATTTTCGGTTTGTTGGGCTTCCCCGCACTCGGAGTTAAGGGGGCAGCTATTGCAACAGTGGCTTCCAGAGTCGCCGAGCTTATCATTCTTTTTTCCGTAACAAAGAAAAAGAAATATCCCATACTCGGAAAACTCAAAAATCATTTTGACTTTGATTTTAAATTTATAAGACAATACTTTGCGATAGTTATGCCGGTTTTAATAAACGAATCTTTGTGGTCTTTAGGTATTACCTTTCATCATAAGATATTTGCAGGAATCGGCACCTTTGCCTATGCCGCCTACAATATTACAAACACGGTTTCGATGCTGACATGGGTTATTTTTATAGGCTTCGGAAACGGAGTCAGCGTCTTAATAGGAAAAAAAATCGGAGAGAGAAATTACGATGAGGCAAAAACTTATGCGGCAAAGGTTTCAATCTTTGTGCCCTTTGTTGCCGTTTTTGTCGGTGCTATGCTAATTCCTATTTCGTACTTGACTCCTATTTTTTTCAATGTAGAAACAGTTGTTTTGCAGACCGTTATGAAGCTTTTTATAATTTTAGCCTGCTGTTATCCCTTAAAAGCGTTTAACATGTGTATGCTTGTGGGCATAATAAGGGCAGGAGGCGATACCCGTTTCGGTATAATCTGCGACACGGCAGTTATGTGGTGTGTTTCCATTCCTCTGGCATATTCTTTGTCGGTTTACACCTCTATTCCGGCATGGGGAATTTATATTTGCCTTTTTAGCGAAGAACCTTTTAAGGCTCTTCTGGGGCTTTGGCGTATCAGGTCGGGTAAATGGCTCCGCTCCGTTACGGATTAAGGATTGGGAAATTAGGAGCTTTGTTAAAAGTTCCGTCTAGGCAGTTTTCCAGATTTTGCCTGAGCCGTCAGCTTTTTCGAGGGAAGGAGTACATTCTCCGTTTACAAAAGCATAATCGTTTTGTATAGGTTTATAGTTTTCGATTTTGTTTTGAATACTTTTAAGCATCTTCTCCCTGTCTTTTGGAAGAGTTCCTCTTACCCTAAACTCCAGATAATCGTGGAAGCCGTCATAAAAAATAGGCTTATCCTCATTACCTAAAAGCTCGATCAATCTTTTTTCTTCTTTAAGGTTTTCCATCTCGCTGGCAGCCTCATATTTTCCCGCCTTTATATCTTTATAAAGCGGAACTTCTTTGTGGAGAAACATTGAAAAATTTATGACGCGGATTGGTTTTGTCTTGTTTAAAAATTCTGCCGTTGCTTCTGCATTTTCAATGCTTCTGCCTTTTCCGGCGATACCCGTCATAATGTGGGCTCCGAAAGAATAGCCGTGCTTTTGTATTTTAGATACGGCCCTTTCGGCCTCAGCCCTTGTGTGATCCTTATTCATAAATAAAAGAACATCGTCCAAGCCGCTTTCTACTCCTATATAAAGAGTTCTAATGCCCTGTGTATATAGGGTTTCCAACTCGGTATCGGTTTTTTGTAAAATGCCTGTGATTGTCGCATCCATGTTTATGCAATTACAATCGGGAAAATACTTATGGATTAAATTCAATATTTTTAAAAGATGTTCCGTTTTTAAATTGAAGGCACTTCCGTCTCCTAAAAAAATTTTTGAAAGGTTCCCGTTTAAATTTTTTACGCGTATAAGCTCCTCTTCGATTTCTGAAAGAGATAAGTCTCTATATTTTATGTTGCGGAATAAATTACAAAACTTACACTTATTATATGAGCAGCCTACTATTACGGGAAGCATAAAAGAAGAACGCTCCATAGGAGGCCTGCAAATTCTACCTTCATATTCCATAAATTACCCTCTTGTATATTATACATTCAAAATAGCATACTTTCAAGATAGCAATTTTATCTCGGCTTGTACATAAGGGGTTTTTGTTATATAATTATAAAAAACAAAGGCTAAGGAGGCTCATAATGAATCTTTACAGAAAGCTGCCTATCGGCATTCAAAGTTTTGAAAAACTTAGAACAGATAAATATCTTTATGTTGATAAAACGGAGCATCTTTTTAGACTGATTTTAACCTCGTCCCCCTATTTTTTAAGCCGTCCGCGCCGTTTTGGAAAAAGCCTTTTCCTTTCTACACTTGCAGCCTATTTTTTGGGAAAGAGAGACCTTTTTAAAGGCCTATATATTGAAAAGGCGGAAGAAGAAAGGGCCGGGTCGGAAGGCTCGGAGCCTTGGACTGAATACCCTGTCCTTTATTTGGATTTTAACACAGGCATTTACGATACAAAGGAAGGTCTTTTAAATAGACTAAATTCCTTTTTGCAGGAATATGAAAAAATATATGAAAGTACGGGACTTGACCTGCCCGACCGCTTTCAAAATTTGATAAAGGCTGCTTATGAAAAGACCGGCAAACAGGTAGTTATCCTTGTAGACGAGTATGATAAACCCCTCTTACAGACAATGTATGTAAATGAAACCCTAAACGAAGAATTCCGCAGCACTCTTAAATCTTTTTATTCGGTTCTAAAAACTTGCGACCAATATATCCGCTTTTCGTTTTTAACGGGCGTAACAAAATTCAGTAAGATAAGTATTTTTAGCGATTTAAATAATTTGCAGGATATAAGTCTACACGAATCTTTCTCTTCAATTTGCGGTATTACCGAAAAAGAACTGCACTTTACTTTTAAGCCAGAAATTGAGGCTTTAGCAGAAAAAGAAAAGATAAACTATGAATCTTGTGTAGAACTTTTAAAGAAACGATATGACGGCTACTTGTTTGCCGGTGTAGGAGAAAGCGTCTATAACCCATTCAGTGTTTTAAATGTTTTTTCGGCAAACAATGCCGGCAGCTATTGGTTTGCTACGGGCACTCCGACCTTCTTGGTAAACTACCTAAAAGATGTTCACTATAATATTCCCGACCTAGACGGAAATGTTGAGCTTGATGAAGCCGGTCTAGCCGATTACCGAGCCGACACAAAAAATCCTCTTCCGATTTTATTTCAAGCAGGATATTTAACAATTAAAGAATATATAAGAGAAGCGGCCCTTTACAGATTAGGCTTTCCTAATGATGAAGTCCGTTACGGTTTTCTTAAAAACCTTTTGCCGGGTTACACATCTTTGCGTACAGATCAAACAGCTTCTTCCGTTTGGCGTTTTGTTGAAGATGTAAAGGCAGGAAATGTGGACGGCTTTATGGAAAGAATGAAGTCCATAATTGCCGGTATTCCTTACGATAATCTTCCCAAAGAAAAGTTAAAGCTTAGAGAGCAAAACTATCAGACTGCCGTTTATTTGATTTTTAAGCTGATGGGGCAATTTGTTGAAACAGAGATACACTGTGCAACCGGAAGAGCTGACTGTCTTGTTCATACAAAAGATACGGTTTATATCTTCGAATTTAAACTTGACGGAAACGGAAGCTCGGCAGATGCGGTAGCACAGATAAAAGAAAAAGGCTATACAGCTCCTTTTAAATCAAGCGGTAAAAAGATTGTGCTAATAGGTTCATCCTTTGATGAAAAAGAACGTACCATAAAAGACTGGAAAACCGAAACTCTTTTATAAAATGAGTTACAAGCGAGGAAATAAAATTGAGTAAACTATTTGTTGTAGGTATAGGCCCCGGCGGGGCGGAATATATGTCGGCTCAGGCGGCCGAGGCCTTAAAGCAATCCGAAATAATCGTAGGCTATTCAGGCTACATTGAATATATAAAACCCTTTATCGAAGGCAAAGAGATTTTTCAAACGGGAATGACCGGCGAAATTGAAAGATGTAAGTATGCAGTTTCAAAGGTAAAAGAAGGAAAAACTGTAAGCATTATAAGCACCGGAGATGCCGGCCTTTACGGAATGGCAGGCCCCATCTTGGAGCTTGCTCCCGATTTAAATGTCGAAATAATTTCGGGTATTTCCGCCGCCTTTGCTGCAGCTTCAAGGCTGGGTGCTCCCTTAATGCACGATACGGCTCTTATCAGCCTTTCCGACAGGCTCACCGATTACGAGGTTATAAAAAAAAGAGTCGGCTTAGCGGCGGAGGGCGACTTTGTAATTGCCCTCTACAATCCAAAATCCAAAACTCGTTCCGATTATATCGAAGAAGCCGTAAATATAATCTTAAAATTCAGGGCTCCCGAAACACCTGTAGGCATAGTAAAAAATGCCTGCCGTAATAACGAAAAAATTACCGTTACCGAGCTTCAAAAAATAAATTACGATGAAATCGACATGTTCAGCCTAATAATAATAGGCAACAGCAACACCTACATTAAAAACGGAAAAATAATTACTCCGCGAGGATATAAGATTAAATGATCTGGATTATAGGCGGAACCACCGAAGCCGGAAGCCTTGCAGATTTTTTAAAAGCAAAAAATGAGCCCTATATAATGAGCGTTGCAACGGAAGAAAGCCGGGACTTTTTTAAAAATCATAAACTTAAAATCGGCAGAATGGATGCTCTTCAAATGGAACAATTTTGTATTGAAGAAAAAATAAGCCTCATTGCCGATTTAAGCCATCCTTATGCCCTAATAGTTTCTCAAAACGCAAAAAAAACCGCACAAAACTTGAACATAAAATATTTACGCTTTACCCGCGGAACTTCGCAATCTTCAACGGACTTAGAGCAAAATAGCTTTTACACTTTTGCGGATATGGAAGGCCTTTGCTCATTTTTAAAAGAATTAAAATCTTCTACGGTTTTTTTTACGACAGGTTCCAAAACCGTTTCGGACTTTGAAGCCTTCCGCTCCTCAAACCGCTTTGTATATAGAATTTTACCTACGGCGGACAGTATCGAAAAATGTAAAAATGCAGGAGTTGCAACTCAGGACATAATTGCCATGACAGGCCCCTTTTCTCAAAATTTAAATGAAGCTATGTTTAAAGAATACGGAGCCTCCTATATTGTGATGAAGGACAGCGGGGATGCCGGAGGCACAAGGGAAAAACTCGCCGCCTGTGAAGCTCTAAATATAAAAGCCTTAATTCTCGGGCGAGGAAAAGAAGAGGGCATTAACGAATTTGAAGAATTTAAAAAAGAGGTTTTAAAATATGGACATGCTTAGGATAGAGGATTTAAGCCTTTCCTACGGCGACAAACCTGTTGTTCAAAATTTAAACCTAAGGGTAAAAAAAGGGCAAGTGGTTTCGATAATCGGGCCCAACGCTTCGGGAAAGTCCACCATTTTAAAAAGCATCGCAGGAATTATAAAACCCGTTTCCGGCAAAATCTTTATCGAAGAAAAAGACATCTCAAAAATGGATTCCAAAAAACTCGCCCAAAAAGTTTCTATACTATTACAGCAAAATAAAACTCTGGACGATATGAGCATCGAAGAATTGGTTTACTTCGGCCGTTATCCCCATAAAAAATGGTTTGAGGGCTTTGAAGCTTCCGATAAAAAGATAATAGAAGAAGTTATGAAGCTTACAAATACATTTGCCTTGCGGGACAAAACCTTGGAAACACTGTCCGGCGGCGAACGACAAAGAGCTTGGATCGCTATGGCCCTTGCCCAAGAGCCGGACATCCTTTTGTTTGATGAGCCGACCACCTATTTGGATCTGGCTCATCAAATAGAATTCTTAGAGCTTGTAAACCGCCTAAACAAGGAAACGGGTGTTACGGTAGTCTTAGTTCTTCACGACTTAAATCAAGCAGCCCGTTACGGCAACTACCTTTTTGCGATGAAAGAAGGTAAAATTTTTGCACAAGGCAGTCCCGAAGAGGTACTGAATCCTCAAAATATTTTGAGCATTTACAATATTGAAGCTAAAATCTTTAACGCTGCGGGCTATCCGGTTGTTATACCTGAAAGGAGATTGTAGTGCGTTTATGTATAATTAAACTCTAGTCAACGTAAGTTGAAAAGTGAATTGTAAGTTGAAAAATAAATTTTCGGAGGTTAGAAACATGAAAATTAACAAAAAATTGGTAAAAACGGTATGTTCGGTTTTTTTGGCATTAAGTCTTTTAAACTGCCGATCGGAAGATAGATTTCCGATTGGGCGGATGGAGGTGAACCTAAAGACTCCGGTCCCGAGGGATACTTCAAAACTGTTTTCGGACAAAGATTTTAAAACGGAATACGGATCTTCTAAGGTTGTACGTGTAAACTTGTCGGCATTATCGGGTATCTCGGCTAAAGGTTTGACCGTAAACGGAAATACGGTAACAATAAATGCGGGAGGACAATACATCATCTCAGGATCATTAGAGGATGGGCAGTTCATTATCGATGCCCCCGATAATGATGAAGTACACCTCATCCTTGATAATGCGGATGTTTTGAATTCTTCTATGCCGGTAATATATGCAAAAAAAGCCGGAAAAATTCTTATTACCCTTGCAAAGGGAAGTAAAAATAAGCTTAATGTAAGCGGAAAATTCGCCGATTCGGATGCCGGTAAAACAAATGCCGCAATTTTTTCGCAAACGGATTTGACCCTAAACGGAACGGGAGAGCTGAATATTGAAAGCAAGTATGGAAGCGGAATTGTTTCAAAAAAAGATTTACGTGTAACAGGCGGCTCTTTCACCGTTTCCGCATCAAAACATGCTCTTAAAGGATGCGACAATGTAAGCATTGCAGACGGAAAATTTACTTTGACAGCCGGTAAGGATGGCATTCATAGTGAAAACGAAGAAAATGCAGAATCGGGAAATATTTATATTAAAAACGGAGAATTTACCATCAACGCTGCAAGTGAAGCCCTCGATGCAATAAATGATATCACAATCGACGGAGGCTATATCAATATTGCAAAAGCCGATGAAGGCATGGAGGCTCTTACAATCAATATAAACGGCGGAAAAATTATGGTGGTTTCATCCGATGACGGACTGAATGCTTCATACAGCGACAAAGAAGAGATTGAGGCAAAATTGTCGGGAACTGCTTTGACTGATAATTCTTCAAAGAAAACCGAAAAAAAAGGCCCGCCCGTTTTATCGGAATCTGCTGCAAGTACTTATGTTAATATTACGGGAGGAGAGATAACCATAAATTCTCAAGCCGATGGGATTGACTCAAACGGCTCGGTATATGTGTCAGGCGGAAAGGTAAATATATTGGGCCCCGTATCGGATGGTGATGCAGCCCTTGATTATGATTTAACGGCCTTAATAAGCGGCGGCGAATTTATCGCATCGGGAAGCCGAGGTATGGTACAAGGTTTTTCCGATAAATCGACTCAAGCTTCCTTTATCGCAAATTTTTCAAAGACCGTAAAAGGCGAAGTAATAGTAAGCGATAGTTCAGGTGCTGTTATATTAAAGACGAATCAGGACAAAGATTTTCAGTCTATTGTTGTAAGTTCAAAAGGTTTAAAAGTAGGTGAAACTTATAAAATAACGGCCGGCGGACAAACGCTTACCCTAAAGATGGATTCGATCTCTGTAGGGGATAATATGCACAAAAGACGCTAAGGTCTGGTTTCGACCTACTTAGAAAAGCCGGATTCGCAAAATGGGTCAGGCAAAAAGCAACCTTGAACTTTTTAATGCCGGTTATTCTTATGTTGGAATAACCGGCGTTATTAAGATTCTTAAAAATTCCTTTGCACACTTTGTATCTATACCGTTAAAAAAGTCCAAAAAGACTTGATTTTTTTATATTTTGCAATATAATAGTAGGTATGATTGCGGAATATTATCTAGGCTTAAAATTCAATTTTTCTCATTGCAATTTTTTGTGTGCCGGTGTTATGCCGAAAAATGTTAGCCTAAGTTTACCCCCCCCCCCCCCCCCCAATTTTTCTATTAAGTAAAATATCTCTAATTAAAACTGCTAATACTTATTTTTCTCAATCTAAAAACCGCAGGGCTGAATTTATTCGGTTCTGCGGTTTTTTGTATAAATTTATCCCATTTAAAAGGAGGGAAACAGCTATGATTTGGAAATGAACGATTAACATACAAGATAAATTGAAAAGACGGGAGTTCTTATCCTTTGGGATAAGTGTGGATTTATAGTTGAGTTTAAAACTCAAAAATTATAACCCTCTAAGTGAGGGAAAGGAATGGTTTAGAATGAAAGAAAAATTTTTATTAGATATAATGACGGATAAGTCATTATCATTAGTAAAATTTTTAAAAAATACAGATCCCAAAGAACCTAATAAAGTGAATGAAGATATGAGCAGATTAATAGCTAAATTCAATAAAATATTAAAAGGTGATGGTGAAAATTTCCAAATAAGTTCAGCAGATATAGAGAAAGAATGGTTTCCAGAAATTAGAGCTGATATTTTTATATCACACTCTCACAATGATTTAGAGATTGCTCGTGCATTAAAAAATTTGATAGAAACAACATTTGATCTAGAATGTTTTATTGACGCTGATGTTTGGGAACATTATCATTTATTAGCATCCTTGCTGACAGATAAAGGAGATAATAGTTGTTGGACTGATAATATTATTAAAAGTTCTGCTATTTTAAATGTTGCTTTATTTAAAATGATTAACAGGTGTAAAGCCTTGTTTTTTATAAAAAGTAAAAATTCTACTATAAACAATAACCATCAAACTTTGTCTCCATGGATATACAGTGAAATATCCATTAGTAATATTATACACAGTACAGAAAAATATAATGAAAGCGTTCAAGTGTTTTTTGATACGGATTTTTCTAATTTTCGAAATTTTACTTTTAATGATTTAGAGACATGGCTTGATACTTGCAAAGGAAAAAATATTAAAGGTACAAAAGCTTTAGATAAATTACTGGATATAGTTAAAAATAAAAGAGGAGGTTTTATTAAAAACCCATGAGCAATGCTAAAGAAAAACATTTGGAGTTTATACAGGGAGTTATAACTCGTATGGCAAAGTGTTCATTTATGATAAAAGGATGGGCTATTGCCATTGCTACAGCAGGTATAACCTTGTTGTCGAAACAAGAAATAAGGTTTTTGTATTTTTTTCCTGTATTTATTCTAATTATCGGACTTTGGGCCTTGGACGGATTTTTCCTCAGTCAAGAAAGAATGTATAGGGCTTTATACAATAAAGTAAGAAAAGAGGATAATACAGATTTTGATATGAATGCTTCTGTATTTAACAGCGGTAAAAATAGTTGGATATGTTCGACTTTTTCAAAAACTCTTTTATTATTTTACGGCATTATTTTTGCAGCTGTTATAATATTTTTTATTATAGCAACTATAAAATGCAAAATAGAATTTATTATTTAAAGGAGAAAATTAGCTATGAAAAAAACTAATTTTAAACTTAAGACTAAGGTCTTAAATCGGGCAGTATCAATTACTGCATTGTTGTTTGTTGCGGGCCTCTTATTTACAGGTTGTCCGCAAAAAGTAAAGGAAGAGTCTAAGCCTGTCTACTACACTGTAAGTCTTGTACATGAAGGCGGTACCCTTACAGCGAATCCAGCAATCCAAGACGGCAAAGCCTTAAAGGACAGCGAGATTACCTTTACAGCAAGCCCTGCAAATACTTCGACCCATGAAGTTGATAAGTGGGAGATTACAGGCGGAACAAAGATTTCAGGCGGTAACCCTGGAGATACAAGCGTAAAGGTAAAGATTACAGCAAATACTACGGTAAAGGTTACTTTTAAAGAAAAGCCTGTCTACTACACTGTAAGTCTTGTGCATGAAGGCGGAAGCCTTACAGCAAATCCTGCCTTGCAAGACGGTAAGGCCTTAAAGGATAGCGAGATTACATTTACTGCAGCTCCAGCAAATCTTTCGACCCATGAAGTTGACAAGTGGGAGGTTTCTGGCGGACAAGTAGTTTCAGGCGGCGAAGATGGAAGCATAAGTGTAAAGGTAAAAATTACAGCAAATACAACGGTAAAAGTTACTTTTAAGAAAAAAACTCATCCTCTGATTCTTAAATCACTTACAATCTTTGGTAAGAATGCAATATCGGGCCGAATAATTGTCGATAACAGTAAGACTGAGGTTACGGCCGGTGATGTATCTGCCAGTTTTGATTACGGATTGGTAACGGGCGAAACAATACCGGTAAGTATAACTAACGGTACTCTTAATGTAGGCGAAAACACAGTAAACTTATCAATAGCTGCCGTGGAGGGTAAATACGAGGCATGGACTAAAGATATTGT
The DNA here is from genome assembly GCF_024181665.1 of Treponema sp. B152. Lineage (NCBI taxonomy): Bacteria > Pseudomonadati > Spirochaetota > Spirochaetia > Treponematales > Treponemataceae > Treponema > Treponema sp. B152. The sequence continues at coordinate 2,088,162 of NZ_CP058668.1, read as the reverse complement.
AGTTTCACGCCAAGAGGCTGCTCCCATTGATAAGACTTATACTGTAGGTGCAGTCGGATTTACTATGAAAGGTATAGCCGCTGTAAAGGATGCGCCCTTGGGACATAATGATTACGGTTACAATAAGCCTCATACCATAAGTTTAAGTGCCTATCTTATAGGGGAGACAGAGGTAACGCAGGAGCTGTGGCAGGAGGTGATGGGCAATAACCCGAGCTGGTTTGATGGAAGCTCCGGCAAAGAACCTGCTGTAGGCGAAACACAGGGAAAGCGGCCTGTAGAAAGGGTAAACTGGTATCATGCAATAGCTTTTTGTAATAAACTCAGTATAAAACTGGGGCTTGACCCCTGCTATACGGTAAAGGTTGGAGGAACTCCCGTTGATTTTGCAAATCTTAGCTTTGATCAAATTCCTACTACTAATAATTCAGATTGGAATGGGGCTGAGCTTGATATGAATAAAAGCGGTTTTAGACTTCCAACGGAGGCGGAATGGGAATGGGCAGCTAAGGGAGGAAAGGATTATAAATGGGCAGGAACAAATACCGAGGCTGAACTTAAAAACTATGCTTGGTACCGTTCAAACAGCGGATCTAAAACCCATGAGGTAAAGAAAAGGTCTCCTAACGGCTACGGCTTATATGACATGAGTGGGAATGTATTTGAATGGTGCTGGGATTGGTATGGTACTTTGCCGGCTTCGTCGGGAGCGGACTATACAGGTGCCGCGTCAGGCTCTAACCGTGTTTATCGCGGCGGCGGCTGGGACAGCTTCGTGGACTACTGCGATGTAGTCTTTCAGTTCAGCTTCAGGCCTATCTACAGGCTCTACTATCTTGGCATCCGCTTGGCTTGCCGGCCATAGATCCGCTTAAAAATGTACATCCGTGTACTTTTTAATGCCGGTTATTCTTATGCGGGAATAACCGGCGTTTTTTATATATGGTAACCTCCAATACCGCAATATTTTGTAAATTTTCTACCACGATTTTTCAAAAACTCTTGACCATTTTTTTTTCTATTAGTATCTTCTTATAAGATATAGGATAGTTGGAGTTCAAATGAGCAAAAATCATGAAAAGCAGGCCGACAAAAAACAGGCGGAAAAGGAAGACCTTGAAAAAGACCTTCAGCCTAAAGATGAGTCTGCTGTGAAAGATGAACAAGGAGCCGGATGCGGTTGCAAAACTTCAAAAGAAAACCCTCAAGAAGACAAAGCAGAGCAAAACAGTTCTACCGGCGGCAAGTGTGAAGAAAAACCTGAAAAAAATGATGATGTGTTAAGTCCTGAAAAGCGGATAGAAGAGCTTGAAACTATTTGCAGGGACTGGCAGGATCAGTATTTACGAAAGGCTGCGGATTTTGAAAATTACCGCAAACGCATGATTAGGGAAAAGCAGGAAGCAATAGACTATGCAAACGGCAATCTGCTTTTGGATCTTGTGCAGGTGCTTGATGATTTTGACAGAGCTATTGATGCCGGCAAAACTCAAGGCGGAGAGGCCTCAAACAATGCCTTTGTAGAAGGCGTTGTGATGATAAAGAACCAGATGGTTTCTATGTTGAGCTCAAAGTACGGGCTTAGCTATTATCCTGCAAAGGGAGAAGCCTTCGACCCCAATCTTCACGAAGCCGTTTCAATGATTCAGTCTCCCGATGTAAAAGAGGCTGTTGTAGGGGAAGAACTTCAAAAAGGCTACAAGCTAAAAGAAAGAGTGATTCGTCACTCGAAGGTAATGGTACTAATGCCTGCCGAAAAGCAGGATGAAAAAAAGGCGGAAGAAAGCGAAGCCGCCGATAAAAAAAACGAAAATTAGGTTTATAGGAGATATTGAAAATGGGAAAGATTATTGGAATTGACTTAGGAACAACAAACTCTTGCGTATCGGTAATGGAAGGCGGTGAGCCCGTTGTTATACCGAACTCTGAAGGCGGAAGAACGACTCCGTCCATTGTAGGCTTTACCTCAAAAGATGAAAGGGTTGTAGGCCAGCCTGCAAAAAACCAAATGATTACCAACCCTGAAAGAACCGTTTATTCGGTAAAGCGCTTTATCGGGCATCGATATAGCGAGCTCACAGACGAATTAAAACGCGTTCCCTACAAAATCGTACCTCAGGGAGAAGATGTACGAATCGACATTGACGGAAAACTTTATTCCACACAGGAAATTTCCGCCTTTATTCTGCAAAAAATGAAAAAAACAGCCGAGGACTATCTGGGCGAAAGTGTAACCGAGGCCGTTATAACAGTTCCTGCTTATTTTAATGATGCGCAAAGACAGGCAACAAAGGATGCCGGAAAGATTGCCGGCTTGGAAGTAAAGCGAATCATAAACGAGCCGACAGCCGCTTCCTTGGCCTTCGGTTTTAACAAGGATTCTAAAAAAGAAAAAACAATCGCCGTATACGACCTTGGAGGAGGAACCTTCGATATTTCTATTCTTGAATTGGGTGACGGCGTTTTTGAAGTAAAATCCACAAACGGAGATACCCACCTCGGCGGTGATGATTTTGATAACAGAATAGTAAACTGGCTTGTTGACGAGTTTAAAAAAGATACGGGCATTGACCTATCTAAAGACAGAATGGCCTTACAGCGTTTACGCGAAGCCGCTGAAAAGGCAAAGATTGAACTTTCTTCGGTTGCAAATACGGAGGTAAACTTACCCTTTATTACAGCCGATGCAAACGGGCCTAAGCACTTACAAAAGAGCTTATCCAGGGCAAAGTTTGAGCAAATGACGGAAGACCTCTTTGAAAGAACAAAGGAGCCTTGCCGAAAAGCCTTAAAAGATGCGGGTATAACTCCCGATAAAATCGATGATATTCTTTTGGTCGGCGGTTCGACGCGAATGCCTAAAGTTTTGCAGATTATAAAAGAAATTTTCGGTAAAGAAGGTTCTAAGAGCGTAAACCCCGATGAAGCCGTAGCAATGGGTGCCGCTATTCAGGGCGGTATCTTGGGCGGAGATGTTAAAGATGTTCTTCTTTTGGACGTTACTCCTCTTTCTTTGGGTATCGAAACGATGGGAGGCGTATTTACACCCCTTATCAACCGAAATACTACGATTCCGACAAGGAAGAGTCAGGTCTTCTCGACAGCCGCCGACGGACAGACTGCCGTTTCTATCCATGTATTGCAGGGAGAACGCGGTATGGCCAGCCAAAACAGAACCCTCGGCAATTTTGACCTCGTAGGTATTCCTCCCGCACCGCGCGGAGTTCCGCAGATTGAAGTTACCTTCGATATTGACGCCAACGGTATTGTTCACGTTTCGGCAAAAGACCTCGGAACCGGAAAAGAACAGCATATCCGAATCGAAAGCTCGAGCGGCTTAAGCGAGAGCGAAATCGACAGAATGGTAAAAGAAGCTGAAGCCAATGCCGAAAACGATAAGCTCGAAAAAGAAAAGGTTGAAGCAAAAAATAATGCCGATTCTCTTATTTATCAAACCGAAAAAACTCTCAAAGAAATGGGAGATAAGATCGGTGCTGCCGATAAGCAAAAAATTGAAGCTGCAATAGCCGATTTAAGACAGGCTCTTAATTCCGATAATACGGCTGACATTAAGGCAAAGACCGAAAACCTCCAGCAGGCTGCCTACAAGATTGCAGAAGAAATGTACAAGCAGCAGGGCGCTCAAGCAGGAGCCGATCCTAATGCAGGCAGCTCTCAGGGTGCTCAAGCGGGAACCGATTACGGTACTTCAGGTCCCAAAACCGGCACAGCCGATGATGTTGACTATGAAGTCGTAAATGATGATAATGATAAATAAATTTTAAGACTTAATAAACAGGAACCTCTAGAAACTGATGTTTTTAGAGGTTCCAAAATTTTTACACTGGGAGTTTTTAGTGCCGGCATCTAAAAGAGACTATTATGAGGTTTTGGGCGTAGATAAAAAAGCCTCAAACGATGACATCAAAAAAGCATATCGAAAATTAGCAATCAAATATCATCCCGATAAAAACCAAGGGGATAAGGCTGCTGAAGAAAAATTTAAAGAAGCAACCGAAGCTTATGAAATTCTTATCGACGAAAAAAAGCGCAGCATGTATGACCAATTCGGCCATGCAGGTGTAGACGGAATGTCGGGCGGCGGAGGCTATGATCCTTCCGCCTTCCAAGGTTTTGAAGACATTTTCGGCGGAAGCTTTTCGGATATTTTTGAAAATCTATTCGGAGGAGGGTTTTCTTCCCGCTCGTCAGGTTTCGGCGGCCGCCATGCAGGTCCTGTTCGCGGTTCTAACCTGCGCTATGATCTTCAAATTTCTTTTGTTGATGCCGTTTACGGTAAAAAAGCCGAACTCAGTTATACCCGCAATGAAAAATGCTCCGAATGTCATGGAACAGGCAGCGAAAGCGGAAGCTCAAAAAGGATGTGTCCTGATTGTAAGGGTACGGGACAGGTGCGCCAAAGTACCGGTTTCTTTTCCATATCGAGACCATGTCCTACCTGCGGCGGCGAAGGCTCCATAATCGAAAAACCATGTAAAAAATGCGGAGGAAACGGCTTAGAACGTAAGAAACAGCGCATAATCGTTACCATTCCTGCCGGTGTCGAAAACGGAAAACGGATTACGATTCCCAGTCAAGGAAATGCCGGTCAGGCCGGCGGAGACTACGGCGACCTCTTTGTATTTATCTTTGTTCAAGCTCATCCTTATTTTGAACGTAATGGAATAGACCTCTACTGTGCTGTTCCCATATCAATGACTCAGGCAGCCTTGGGCGGGGAAATAAACATCAAATCTCTCGATGAAAAAACATTGAGACTAAAAATTCCGGCCGGAACACAAAACGGAAAACTTTTAAGGATTCGAGGCGAAGGTGTTCCTACGGGAATAGGCCGAAAGGGCGATCTTTATATTCAAATTCAAGTGCAAATTCCTTCAAAATTGTCATCAAATTCCAAAAAACTTTTGCAAGAAATTTCAGCGATTGAAGGTGAAAATGAAAATCCTAATCTTATCCCTTTAAAAGATTTACCTTAAAAATTTTTACTTTACACTTTATTTTTATTTTATTTTATGATATAATACCCTTTAAGCTGGAGAAAATCATAATGATAAAATTACGTAAATTACTTTCAAATATTCTAATAAGTGTTGGGATGGGGAGTGTTTTTGCTCTCTTCTTGATATTTGTCAGCCCGAGATTTTTGTTTTTAGGTAAATTTTATTCGGCTAATGATATGACTCTGGCTTTGAGCCGATTGGAAATAATTCCTGAGATAACACAGATTCACCGTTTTATCATAGGATCCTTGGTTTTTGTTATTGTTGCAATCTTTGCGGATTCGCTTATACGCAGCTTTTATAAGAAAATAGAAAGTAGGGCGTATGATAAGCCTAAAACTAAGGTTTTTGCGGAATTTTTGAAAAAAATTCGGTTTTGTTACACTATAGAAAATTTAATAGATACCGTACAGAATGAGCTTGAGTATTCGGGTGACTGTTCGGTAATGCTTGTAGATACCATAGAAAATATTGTATTATATAATAGTTCTTCAAGATTTATTTCCTCTCCTGAAACTTTTTCTTCTCTGCATGAAATTACAGTAGAATACAAGCCCGGAGTTTATTTTTTTAATGCAGATATGCAGGGATGCAAACTTAAAGATGCCCGTATTGCTGCTGTAATCTTAGAAAAAATACAATTTTTTATTATTTGCGGATATTTTAACGAGGTGGAACCTGAGATTTTTAATACACTGTTTTCGGAATTTTTGAGTTATCAAAACAGGGTTACTACTCTTGAACAGCTTTTATACTTTTCGGAATTAAGCCAAGAATGGAACATGGTTGCCAACACACAAAAAGCCTTCTTACCTCAAAAGCTCCCTGAGATGCCTATGCTTGAGTTGGCTGCTTATTTTAAACCTCTTGTAAACGTATCAGGAGACTATTACGATGCCATAAAAATCGATGAGCATAAAACCCTCCTAGTTGTAGGGGATGTCTCCGGTAAGGGCCTTTCGGCTGCATTGGTTATGGGTATTGTTGTAAATACAATCAAAATAGCAAAAAATAAAGAAGACCTTCCTGCTCTTGTTTTGGCGGTAGACAGCGCCATAAAAAGAATGGGCCTTTTGGATAAGTATACGGTTTTATTTTTAGGTTTAGTTGATACCGAAAAAATGACTATAAAATATGTTAATGCCTCGATGGAAGATCCGATGATTCTTACTGAATCTCCGGACGGCTACAAGGTAAAGGTTCTTGAATCTACTTGCAGTATTGTAGGTATTATTGACTTCGATAAAATAGAAGTTCATGAAAGACCTCTTTATCGAGGTGATGTTATTTTGATGATGACTGACGGTGTTCCCGAGGCTATGAATAATGAAGGTGTTGAATTAGCTGAGACCGATATGTACATGGAATCTATAAAATCCTTTGTTCAATATAGTGCAGATGATATAGTGCAAAAAGTTGCCGGTATGGCTTATGCTCATGCAGGTAATCAGCCCATGAGAGACGACATTACTATAATGTGTGCTAAGGTTAAGGGGTAAGGTATGGGGCTGATTGTTTTTGAATTCTTTTTTCTTGTTGTTTTAACAATATTGGCTATAAGTCTTATTTTTAAAGAAGAGCCTTATGCAAGAAGCCTTTTTATGGTTGCCGGAATGACGGTAATAACGACCTTGCTTTTTTTGACCTTAATATTAGCATTATATTTTAATTTTTCCGGTGTGGTTTTTATTATATCTAAAATTTTCATGATAGGGATGGTTTCGATTTCATTTTTTACCTTGCAGTTTACTGTTAAAATGCCTTATTTTGAGCGTAAGAAGAATGTTTCTTTTACAGTGTTTAATGGTATTTTACATTTAGGGATTGCAGCATTTGTAATTTTCTTTGTAAAAGGTTTCTTTTGGAATCCTCTATCAGGTTTTAAATTCACATCGGTTATGATAGCGGGAAATCCTGCCTCAGATATTTTTGAAAGGATAGTCCTTTTGGTTGTACCTGTTTTGGCGATGTTGATTTCTATATATAAAGTTTTTAAGGAAGAAAGTATAATTTACAGGCAGCAGATGATAATTTATTTTCTGGCCCTTCTTTTTAGCGTAATTATTTGGAGCTTTGTATATTATCTTTCTACTATTTTTTCATGGGCAATAGCTATAACACCTTTTGGATATCTGCTTTTGCTCTTCTTTGCTTCATTCGGATTTTCAACCTCAATGGTATATGATAGAAAACAGCTGTTCCTTGCCTTATTGAGGTTTTTGGTTTTTATCTTAGTGTTTGCCGCAGTAACAGGTTATTGGGCTTCATGGGTTCTTACCTATGTCCGTAATTTTTATCTTCAGGTTGTTTTGTTGATCGTAGGAGCTCTTATTTTCCTTGCTATTAGGAATTTCGTTTCTCAAAGATTTAAATGGCTTTTGGGTGATACTTCCGAATATGCGAAGGCCATAGAAGAAAAATTGCAACAAGTTGACTATACGAAAGGCCGTGAAAAAGTTATGGAAGATTTTTCTAATATTTTATTGGATCAGCTAAATGCCGACTCTATCAATATTTTGATTGCCGGTGAAAATGAAATATTGGAACCTGTTTATTCGACGCTGAATGTAACTTCTACTTTTGATGCCGCTCAACCTATTTTTAACTTTTTATTGAATGAAAATATTCAGGTTATAATGAGATCTCAAGTTTTGACAAACCCCGTTTTTTCCGATGTAAGAAGTGAATTGATAGGCTTTATGAACCGGATGTATGCAGAAATATTGATTTGTGTACGTGAGGGGCAAAAATTGATAGGTGTTATTTCCATTTCTTCTAAAAAAAGAAAAGAGGCTTATACTACATATGATTTTGATGTTTTAAGTAGTCTTTATTCTTACTTCTTTTTAGTTGTTTACTATTTAAGAAATATTGCAAAACAGGATATAGTTCTTATTCTTGATAGAGAAATAGAAATGTCCGATCAAATTATCGGTTCAATTCAAAAAAACATAGATATTGTCGAAAAAAAAGTTATTGATGTGGATTCGGTCGCTTTTTCGGCTCATCAATTGGGAGGCGATTTTACCGACTTTATTAGATTGTCTGAAGATAGGTATTTATTTTTGATAGGAGACGTTTCCGGTAAAGGCTTGAGTGCAAGTATGTCAATGGTTATTTTGAAGTCTGTTCTTCACACATACCTTTCAGAAACACCTGATTTTAAAGAGCTTGTAATAAAAATAAATACGTTTATAAAGGAAAATTTGCCAAAGGGAACGTTCCTTGCAGGGCTTTTCGGTATTATAGATTTTAAAACCACAACAATATATTATCTTAACTGCGGTATTCCCCTCATGTCCATGTATATTGATTCTTATAAAAATGTTATCGAAATACAGGGAGAGGGAAGGGTATTAGGTTTCGTAAAAAATATACGCCCCTTTTTAAAGGTCCGAAAAATCACAATGAACCGTAATGATATTATAGTATTTACGACTGACGGTTTGTTGGATTCCAAGAACTTAAAAGGCGATAAATTCGGAAATGATAGAGTAAGCCGTTTAATTGCAGTAAATAGAACTAAGTCTGCTAAAGAGATTTCTAATGCAATATATAAAACATTCTTGGATTATATTGCTTATGAAATTGAAGATGATATTACTATTATGACATTTAAACATATATAAGGAAGTTTTATGGAGAATTTAATTATTAATGAATCGGAAGTATCCGGATGCTTATTATTGTCTATAGAAGGCTCTGTTAATTTATATACATCCGGTGATTTTGAAAAAAAAGTATATTCGGCAATTAAAGATCATGATACAATTTTGGATCTATCAAAGGTAACATCATTGTCGTCGTCGGGAATTGGAGTGCTTATGTCTGCTCATAACGATAGTGAGGATAACGGACACAAGATGTATATATTGAATCCGGCTAAGGATGTCAAAATGGCTCTGGATTCAACAGGTTTTTCCGATGTGTTTAATATTATCCATTCCATTGATGAGATATAAAAAGTTTTAATTTGTTTTAAAATATGTATTTTACTCCAAAGAAGATTTTTTCTCTGTTTCTCTTTTTTGCATTTATGGTTTCTATTTATCCAAATGATAAAATCTCTGATGAAGATATATATAAAAAAGTATATACGTATATTTCAAAAAGATTTCCTAAGCAAATTTTTAATAAAATAAACAATAATCGTGAGATTTTTTTTAAGGACTTAAATGTTGTTTTGAAAAATGAAAAAGAAGATGAATTGATTTTGGTAGATAAGCTTAATTTTCTTGATAAGTCCTATGAACCTAAAAATATTATATTGCTTTATGATGTAAAAGATAGAAAGTATCTTTTAGAGCGCTACGATATCTATCTTGCAAAAATTGCGGAGCGTCCCTTGCAAAAATTAGCAGAAGCTGCAAAAAAAGAAGGGATAGAAATAATGATAAGTTCGGGCTATCGTTCTTATATCTATCAGGCAAATCTTTTTTCAAAATATGTAAATGTGTATGGTAAAAAAGATGTTCAGTTTTTTTCTGCACCGCCCGGAGCAAGTCAGCATCAACTGGGTACCGTAATCGATTTAGGCAGTATTGATGATTCTTATGCCGATACTGCTGAAGGAAAATGGATGTTTAAAAATGCGTGGAAATACGGCTGGTCCCTATCCTATCCTAAAGATATGGAGCATATTACAGGCTATAAATGGGAGAGCTGGCACTATCGGTATTTGGGAGTTGAAGCTTGTAAATTTCAAAAAGAATGGTTCGGCGATATTCAGCAATATATGCTGGAATTTATTGATCTTTGGAAAAAAGAGAAAGCAAAACTTAATTAGTTGTTTATATCTTTTTCGGATAAACCGAAGCCTTCCTCTTCATGGTTATGAATCCCATATGGTTCAATATGTACCATTACATCATAAACATTTTCTATTTTTTCTTTAATTGCTGAAGTTACCTTTTCCGCAATGCTGTGGCCTTCGCAGATACTCATTTCGGCATCGACCTCAATATCCAAATCTATATCTAAAAGATTTGCCATCCTTCTTATTCTTGCGCGGTGAGGATTATGAGCCCCTTCAACGGAATTTACAGCCTCAAATAATTGTTTATATAAAATATCGTTTGTATTTCCGTCCATTAATTCAACATTCAGTTCCATAAAAAGGTCTATACCCGATTTCATAATCCAAAGACTTACGAGGAGGGCTGTAACAGCATCGAAAATAGGAGCTTTAAAAAAGCGGGAAATTGCAAGACCTGCTAAAACCGAAGCAGAAAGGATTACGTCATTTGTCATATTTTTTGCATTGGCTTGAATCATCATGCTGCCGGTTTTTTTTCCTATAATATACTGGTTTAGGGCTAAAAGAAGTTTTACTGCAATTGAAGATACCGTAACGATAACTGCAAGTATATGAGGCATCAGAATAGTTACGGTTCCTTTATAAACATTTATGAGTTTTCCCCCTGCCGTGATACATAACTGAAATCCGGCTATCATAATTATAAAGGCTAAAATTAAAGAAGCCATAGTTTCTGCCCGCTGATGGCCCCATGGGTGTTCCTTATCCGAAGGTCTTCCTATTATAAAACTTACTGCAAGGGTCATAATAGAAATGGCAACATCTGTAGCAGAGTCAATTCCGTCGCCGATTACTGAAAGACTGTTTGCATAAATTCCTATTACAAGTTTTGCGATACATATTATTATGTTTCCTATAAGAGAAATTAAGGAGGCAATTCTTACAAGTTTTATTCTATTACCGTTATTCATTTTTTTATTATATCAAAATAAAATAATAAAATCAATCTTAAAAAGGAGTTGAATATTATAAAGTTTAATTGTAGAATGATGTTTACCGGAGATATTTATGTATTCAAATTCTAAATGCAATAAATTTTTAATGTATTTTATTTTTATTATTTTTTTATTTTGTTCTTGTCAAACTTTTTACCCCAAAAACAGTCCTGAATTTTCTTTTATAGAAAATTCGGAAAAAAATTTTGTTTGGGAAAAGTTGACTGAAGGAATTTTTCTTTCACATATTAAATATGAAGACTATCCTCTCATTGTACATGCCGTAAAAATAGATCTGACTAATCCTAAATTAAAAATAGTTGTAACGGAACCTGCACTCTTTAACAGCAAAGGTATGGTAAAAAGAGAAACAACTTTAAGTTTCGCTCGAAGGCATAATACTGTAATAGCCTTGAATGCCACATTTTTTAATGTAATATCTTTTTCATTTTCTTTAAGAGGAGAGCCGCTTGGAATTCATATCGATAAAAAAATAAATTTATCTAAGCCTTTTCCTAAATATGGGGCGCTATGCTTTTTAGATGATAATTCTGCCTTTATAATAGAGTCCCAAAATACGGAAGACATTAAAGCTGATATTGAATATGCCGTAAGCGGGAACAGAATAATCTTAAAAGACGGAAAGCCTATAATAACAAATATCAGTAAAAAAGAAAATTCAAGAACCTGTGTTGGTCTTGCAGATGGAGGAAAAACTTTATATCTTTTTTTTGCAGAAGGTGAAAATAAAAAAAAGAGCAGGGGTATAACTTATGATCAAGCTCATTTTTTTATGAAAAAACTCGGTGCCCAAGATGCTATACATTTAGACGGAGGAGGTTCCAGCTCTTTAATAATAAAAAAAGAAAGTAACTTTTTTGTTGAAGTTCCTTCAATTTCAAATTTCGGTTTGCGTAGGGTTGTAACTAATTTAGGTTTTATAATAGAGGATTGATTAAATGGCAGGCAGTAAAATGCCCTTCTTCCGTTTCGATTAATTCCGGCGGAATCGATTTACACTTTTCAAAAGCCTTTGGGCAGCGTTTGTAAAAACGGCAGCCTTGAGGGGGATTGATTGCACTGCTTATTTCTCCGTGGATATGAATACGCCGTGCCGACATAGGAGAATCTATATCGGTACTTGGGATTGCAGAAATTAAGGCTTGAGAATAAGGATGAAGCGGATTTTTATATAGGTCGGCACTTTTTGCGAATTCCACAAGTTTTCCCGAATACATAACGCCGACCTTATCGGAAATATATTTTACTATAGATAAATCATGGGCAATAAATAAATAGGTCATTTTAAATTCTTTTTGAAGCCTTATCAACAAATTTATTATTTGAGCTTGAATCGAAACATCGAGGGAAGAAATAGGCTCATCACAGACTATGAAGTCGGGCTCCACTGCCAGGGCTCTTGCAATTCCTATTCTTTGTCTTTGCCCTCCCGAAAATTCATGTGGAAATCTATTGGCATGTTCAGGCACAAGGCCTACGGTTTCAAGAAGAGAGTATACGCTATTCTCCCTTTCTTTTTTTGTTTTATATAAATTGTGAGCTTCCATCCCCTCCGAAATAATTTGCGAAATTGTCATACGGGGATTAAAAGAAGCAAAAGGATCTTGCAAAATTATTTGCGCCCTCTTTTTAAAAGCGTGTAGTTCTTTTTTTGAGGCCGATCCGATTTCGGTTCCGTCAAAAATTATTTTTCCGGCAGTAGGGCGGTAAAGGCCGAGGACAGTTCTCCCTAAAGTGGTTTTGCCGCAGCCCGATTCGCCTACAATGCCTACCGTTTCTCCTCGGTTTATCGTGAAGCTTACATCATCCACTGCATGTAAAATTTCTTTACGGCCCAGAGTAAAATATTTTTTTAAATTGTAAACTTCTAAAAGAGTATCAGCCATTGTTTTTTCCTTTTGCAAATTCATGTTGAAGCCAGCAGGAAGTAAAGTGTTCATCACTTATCTGCATTTCGGGAGGTTTATGCCTAAGGCAAACTTTCATACATTTTTCGCATCTGTTGGCAAAAGCACAGCCGTCTGAAATAGAAAGCATATCGGGATGATTGCCCTCGAGTGAATAAAGCTTATTTTCTTTTAATTGATCTATTGAGGGAACGGCTGCAAGCAGAGCCTTCGTATACGGGTGTTGTGCATTTTTAAAAATATCTTCGGCTCTTCCGCGTTCGATAATTTTTCCGGCATACATAACCTGAATGCGGTCAGCAATTTCGGCTGCAACTCCGAGGTCATGCGTGATGAGCATTACGGCCGTCTTTGTTTCTTTTTGAATTTTTTGTATAAGTTCCAATATCTCGGCTTGAATTGTAACATCCAGTGCCGTTGTAGGTTCGTCGGCAATTAAAATTTTAGGATTGCTTGCAAGGGCTATCGAGATTAAAACCCTCTGCCTCATGCCTCCTGAAAATTCGTGAGGATATTGCCTGAGCCTTTTTTCGGGGTCAGGAATTTGAGCCAGCTCTAAAATTTTTACGGTTCGCTCTAAGGCTTCTTTTTTGCTCAACCTTTGATGAATTAAAATACTTTCCATAACCTGTTTGCCTATGGGCATCGTGGGATTTAAATATGTCAGGGGGTCTTGAAAAATCATGGATATTTCATTTCCTCTTATGTGATGCATTTCTTCTTCGGAATATTCCAAGATATTTTTATCTTCAAAAATAATTTGGGATTTTTCGTGTATGCGTGTTTTTTTTCCGGGAAGGAGTTTTAAAATTGAATGAGCCGTAACACTTTTTCCGCAGCCGGACTCTCCGACAAGTACAAGAGTTTCATCCTCGTATAGATTAAAAGAGATACCGTTTACGGCATGGATTGTTCCCGCATAAGTTTTAAAAGTAACAGCCAAATCTTTAACTTGTAAAATAGGTTTCATTTGTACTTCCTTAAATACGGATCCATTGCATCCCGTAAAGCATCGCCGATAATCTGCAACGATAAAATTGTCAGACTTATAAAAAGGGCAGGAAAAAATAATTGATAAGGATAAAAAAGCATTGTCTTTTGGGCTTCGGATGCCAACACTCCCCAGCTGGTATATGGCGGCTGAATTCCTAAGCCGATATAAGATAAAAAGGCTTCTCCAAAAATAAATGAAGGAATATCAAAGGTTAAGGCGATTATCATAATGCTCACAGTGTTGGGAAGTAAATGCTTTATTATGATTTTAAATGAGCCCGTGCCCAAGGCCTGTGCCGCTAAAATAAAATCCTGATTTTTTATCTGTAAGACCTGCCCCCGCACAAGCCGAGCAGTAAAACACCAGCCTGTAATTGTCATTGCGATGATAATCGAAAAAATTCCTTTACCGAAAATAAGAGAAATTAAAATAGCGGTAATTAAATAAGGAATACTTGAAAGTATTTCGACTATGCGCATCATTATAGTATCGGTTCTTCCGCCTGAGTATGCTGAAATACCTCCATAAATTAAACCTATGCTCATGTCGATTGCAGCTCCTATAATTGCAATTATAAGAGAAACCCTGCCGCCCTTACAGACCCTTGTAAATATATCACGCCCCAATTCATCCGTTCCAAAAAAATGAGAAAACGAGGGACTTAAATTTTTTTCTTTTAAGTTTCCGTCATCGATTGACATGCCGCTTAAAATCGGGCCGAATGAACATATTAAAATAATTAATCCCAAGACTGCACAAGAAAAAAGAGCTCTTTTGCTTTTTTTAAACCTCCGCCTTACATCTTCCCAAAAGCCTATACTGACTCTTGTTGTTTGAAGCGTCTTTTTTGTTCTTATAACGGGTTCAAAATCCGATGGACTTAAATTTAGTTTCTTAGCCGGCTCATCATAGCTTGCAATTTTTTTCTCGTTCATTTTTAAAGAACCTCATTTTTTGCTTGCACCTTAATTCTCGGATCGAGCAGGTTATAAGCTATGTCTACTATAATTAGAGATGCTACATATAGAAAAGAAATAAAAATAGTTTGACCCATTACCATCGTATAATCTCTTTCTGAAATTGAACGTACAAAATAGGAACCCAGGCCGGGAACCGAAAAAATATTTTCGATTATAAAAGTGCCTGTGAAGGTAAAAGCTATTTGAGGACCGAGCATAGTTATGATCGGTAAAAAAGCGTTTCGTAAAATATGGCTTTTTATAATTCTTACCTTTGAAGCTCCTTTTGCTCTTGCAGTTAAAATATAATCTTGGTTTATAATATCCAAATAATTGGAACGCATATAGCGGGAGTATTTTGCAATCGGACCTATGGCCAAGGCTAAAGAAGGGAGGACTGTATATTTAAAACTGCCCCAGCCTGTAATCGGAAGCAGGTTGTGTTTGATGCCGAAAAAGTATTGCAGCATCTGTCCCAGAACAAAATTGGGAATGGATATTCCTATAACTGCGATTAGTATAACGGCATAATCGAATTTTTTTCCGCGCTTAGCGGCTGATAATATGCCTAAACTCAAACCTACTGAAACGCCGAAAAATAAGGCTTGGAGGCCCAGTCTTGCCGAAATAGGTGCGTGGGTTTTTATTACATCGGTAACAAGCCTTCCTCGGTAATAAAGCGAGGTTCCTAAGTCTCCTTTAATCAAAAGGTTTTTCCAAAAAATCATATATTGAGTAAAAAGAGATTTGTCGTATCCGTATTGAGAATAAAGCTCGTTCCGTCTTTCTTCAGGTAAATTTTCTGCTATGGTTTCAATGGGATTGCCCGGAATAATATGCACTAAAAAAAAGGTAATACTTGCAACTATGAACATTGTAAGAATACCGTATAAAATTCTCTTTAAAATAAAGTTAAGCATATTGTAAACCGAGCCTTTTGTTAAGCTAAGAATACAGAATATCACAAATTCGGTATAATAGGAAGAGGTTAAAATTTTAAAATCATAAGGAGAAAAGTTTTCAGAGCATTTGGCTCTGAAAACTTAAAGCTCTAATTTATATTTTGAATTTGCCGACTTCTTGTGCCAAGGCTTCAATATTCATTTTATTTTTTGTGAAATACCCTTTACTTCGGAACAGGAGGTTTGTATTTGACTTGTGCCTGCCGACATCTCTTGGATGCTGCTATTTATGATCTGTGTCAAACCCTCAAGCCTGTTCATTTCTTTGACGGCATCTTCTCCTGCCTTAAGCATTTCTCCGGAGCCTGTTTGAACATCTACAGTTATGTTGTTTATATCATGAATTGCAGATAGAACTTTATGGCTTCCGCTCTCTTGAGCTCTCATTGCAGTCATTACGCTGTTACTCATCGATTTGACATTTTCAGCAAGACTAAAAATTGCATTAAATTTTTCTTCTACGGTTTTTGAAGAAGATGCTAATATGGAAATTTCCTCTGAGAATTTTTTAAGAGCAGATGATATTGATTTTCCTTGAAGACTTGATTCTTCGGCTAATTTTCTGATTTCATCCGCAACTACTGCAAAGCCTCTTCCTGCTTCTCCGGCATGGGCAGCTTCAATTGCCGCATTCATGGCCAACAGGTTTGTTTGACTTGCAATGTGCTGAATTACATTTGAAGCTTCAATCAAGCTGCCTGATTCTTCTGCAATTTTTTGTGTAACCGAATTTGAAAGGTGGAGAGCATCCTTACCGTAGACTGTTGCATCAGCCAACTCTTTAATTGTCGAATCGCTTTGATCCAATATTTTTGTTACTGAAGAAATATTCGCAACCATTTCTTCAATTGCGGAAGAAGATTGCACAACATTTGCAGCTTGACTTTCAATACGGCCGTCTAACTGTTTTATTGTTTGAAGAATTTGTTCGACATTTGCAGTAGCTTCGCTCACACTTGCCGATTGAGATTCGGCTTGGTCTTTTACCCTTAAAATATTTTTGCTTATTTGGCTTATTGAACTTGCGGTTTCAAAAACATTTACTGCAAGAGTTTCACCTGTCTTTTGCATATCCAAAGTACTGTTTGCAACATTCCTTACCGTAAAACCTATTTTTTCTATTGTTTGATTAAAGGAATGAGATAGGTCTGCAATTTCATCCTTACCCTTTCCTGTTAAGCGGGCTGTCAAGTCTCCGTCTCCTTGAGCAATATTTCTGAGAGCCTTAACTACGCTTGAAATCCTCTTGGTGATTCCGTTTATTATAAATGTTAGAATGATTATTGATGCAATAAAACCTGCCAATAAAATTATGGAAACAAGTTTAATTAAATTTGTACTTTCTTCATAGATTTCTTTTTCCGGTATTGAAGTACCTACAAACCATACTTCATTCGTACGGCCTATCTTGACAGGCGTAAATACTTCAAGATGCTTATTTCCATTTACTTGAGTTTCAATTAAAAATGGAGTAAGAGATCTCTTTGCATCAAAAAAGTAAGTTGCTATTTCTTTGTTTTCAAATTCGGGAAGTGTTTTTGATATTAGGTTTTTATTTTTATGTGCAAGAACAGTGCCTTTAGCCGAAATGAGAATTGCATAGCCGGATTTAAAGAAAACTTCTTGTGAAAGTTTTTCCTGCATATAATCAAGGGAGTAGTCAATTCCTACAACTCCTAAGGATTTCCCCGTTTTGTCGCGTATTGGAATTGCAGTACCTGCAACATAAATCATGTTTCCTTGGAGTTCATATTTATTAGGCTCAATCAAGATACCATGCTGCGATGTCTTAGGTTTTTCATACCAAAAACTGCTTACATATTCAGTTAAGGGGACCATTGAAATTTTACCGTTGACCTTTGTCCAGTATGGAATAAATCTCCCGCTATTATCATGGCCTTCAGTATTTTTAAATTTGTAATCAAGCTTATCGAGGGCATTAGGTTCCCAAACAGTCCATACATCTATAAATTTTTCCGAATCTCTTAAAATTTCTTTTTGTAAACTATTGAAATAAGATCTTCTGTTTTCCGGCGGAATATCTTGGAAGGATTCAAATGTTTTTGCTAAGGTTTTATTTGTATCGTATACATTCTTGATAACCGTTTCTACAAAGAAACCGAGGTTTTTACTGGAATCATATAATTTTACAACAGCGTTTCGTTTTGAAGTTCCACTTAGTTTTTTTACAAGGACTATACTTGTAAGAACCAAAAATACGGATAGAACCGAAATTAAGGCAATCATTATTTTTTTTCTTATTGTTAAAATTGAATATCTGTGTATTCCTTGAACTTTGGAGACTTTTTTACCCTTGATTTCATTCATAAATTTACCCTCCTAAATATTATAAAAGATTCAATAATTGAAATGTGCTTAATTTGAGAGCAGGTTAATCTTTTATTCTGTAAGCTAAAGTTTTATATACTTACAGAATAAAATCTTTTTATAAAGATAGCAGCACACTTGCGATTAAAGATAACAGACGGGAAACAATTTACAAAAAAAAACAAGGATGGTCAATAGCTCTTATATATAAAATTATATAGAAAACAATAATGCTTTCTATTTTTCTTTAAGCTCTATTTTTACGCCTATGGATTTGAGCCTTTCGATCAGGTGCTCATAACCTCTTTCTATCTGGTAGACATTCCGGATAATGCTTTCTCCCCGGGCACAGCAGGCGGCTATTACCATGGCCATGCCGGCTCTTACATCGGGGGAAACCAATTCGCTTCCGTGGAGGGAGCTTGGGCCCGAAATGACTGCACGGTGAGGATCGCACAGGGTAATGCGGGCTCCCATTCCGATTAGCTTATCTACAAAGAACATTCTGGATTCAAACATTTTTTCGTGGATTAAAACCGTACCTTCTACCTGAGTTGCTATTACGGTCATTATGCTCGTAAGATCAGGCGGAAAACCCGGCCACGGGGCATCATCAATCTTTGGTATCATTCCACCGAGGTCACAGTTTACCTGCATCTTTTGCTTGTCGGGAACGGTAAGGGTGGTTCCTTCTAAAGACCAGCCTATGCCCAACTTGCCGAAGGCTACACGCAGGGGTCTCATATCTCTAGGTTCTACATCGGTAATTTTAAGCTGGCCGCGGGTAACGGCTGCAAGACCGATAAAAGAACCTATTTCCATATAGTCAGGGCCGATGCGGTGTTCCGTACCGTTCAATTTTTTAACACCTTCAATAGTCAGTATATTGGAGCCTACTCCGCTGATTTTTGCTCCCATCTTATTTAACATCTTACAAAGCTCTTGAACATGGGGCTCGCTTGCTGCGTTTGAAATGATGGTAGTTCCTTCTGCAAGGCTGGCAGCCATGATGGCATTTTCCGTTGCCGTAACGGAGGCCTCATCCAAGAATATGTCTTCTCCCATCAGCTTGTGTGCAATAAAAGAAAAATTTTGATCGGTTTCGACTCTGGCGCCCAATTCCGTCAGGGCTAAAAAGTGTGTATCGAGACGGCGCCTTCCGATAACGTCTCCTCCCGGAGGGGGCAAAACAGCCTTGCCTGTTCTTGCCAAAAGCGGACCTGCAAATAAAATGGAAGCCCTTATCTTTGTCGCAAGATCCTCAGGTATCTTGCTTGCTTTTACCTTTTCTATTTGGAGCTTAAATGCGTTTTTTTCTATTTTTTCGTAGTGCCCTCCCAGAGCTTCAAAAACTTGAAGCATTACAAAAACATCCTCAATTTCGGGAATGTTTTTGAGGATAATGGGTTCTTCCGAAAGGATGGCGGCCGCAATACATGGCAGGGCTGCATTTTTATTTCCGCTTGCTTTTATTGTCCCCTTTACGGGAAATCCGCCTTGTATAATATATTCGTGCATACGTAACTCCTATAAAAACTTTTTGCAAGGATTATCAAATCCTGAAAAAAGTTTTTTCACGCAGTTTGTTTACAAACTGCATACAATAATGCGATGTTTGCCTGAAAGGCAAACTCGGCAGATAAACAGTGAGGCTGAATTCCTTCCGAACTGTTTATCATATCTCCTATAAAAACTTTAATTAACGGTTATAACCGAAGCGATCCGTCCATCGGCCGTATATACATAATTCTTATTTGTATTATCCGGCAGCTGGCTTCCGCCTGAAAAGTAAGCATATAGCCAAGTCCCCGAAGGTAAATTTAAATTCAACTCATATCGTCCCGGAGAAACCTCTATAAGATCGTACATAAAGGGATCCCAATTATTAAAGGAGCCGGCAAGCCTTATAATTTTTTTAGGTTCTCCTAAATATGTAAATTTTACCAAGCTTTTATTGCTTACCTCGGTTTTATACTCTTTTTTGTAAGGAACTTCAATACGTGAAACACTCATGCTGTGTATGTTATCGAAGGCTGTGTTCATATTTACCGGATCCGATGACCAAAGTCCGTCTATTACAAGCCTATATTTTATTTCCGTTAACTCATCAGGAATCGGGAGAATATAGAATAAGATGGGCTCCTTGCCTTCATACAGTTCGCTTTGGGGTAGTTTTCGAAAAGAATGAATATGCTTGTAGTCTTCATGAGAAAAGGCTATACCTACATGGCGCCTAGCGGTTGAAGTAAAGATTATATGTCCGTCCTTAATTTTAGGAGCTTCAATACGTACAATAGACTCTACGAGTTTTTGATAAACTTCGGGCTCAATACTCTTTTCCGAAAAAGCTGTCATCAAAAAAAGACTAATAAAAATTAATAAGAATAGTGATTTTTTCATACTCATCCTCATTTTAGTTTCGGAAAAATAAAAAAAATCTTAAGTAAGAGTTTAACTTTGAGAAGGCAATACTTTAGCCCATTTTTTTATAAGAGTTTGAGGCTCATCAGCTTCCAATAATTCTTTAAAAAAAGAGTCGGCTTGAGGTGTTTGGCTTTTTAGGACATCCAATTCGGATTGTGCAAAACGGGAAAGCACATAGCCTGAAATATCGGGGGAAGCATCTCCTCCTTGAGAAGAAAAATCGGGCCGGCCTATGCCTATCCTTAGGCGGAAAAAATCTGCCGTATTTAAAACCGATTTTATGGAGCGTAATCCGTTGTGTCCGCCGAGGCCTCCCGACCACTTAAAGCTGAGAATGCCTGGTTTTAATTCAAGTTCATCATGCACTATTAAAATATTTTCAGGCTTTAGTCTAAAAAAGGAGGAAGCTGCTATTACGCTTTCTCCTGATAGGTTCATATAGGTTTCGGGTTTTAATAGATGTACAGCTCTGCCGGCCGTCATAGAAGAAGGCAGCTTTGCATATTGTCCCTTAAATTTACCCTGCCATACGGCATTTGAGCCTATCTCTATTGAATCGCATAAAACCCAAGCTGCATTATGCCTTGTATTTTCATATTTTTTTCCGTAGTTGCCTAAAAAAACGATTAAATCTATCATTTCATCTCCAATTACATTCTAAACTCTTGGCCAAGATATATTTTTCGGGCAATTTCGGAATTTAGAATTTCGTCCCGTGAGCCTTGTTCTACAATTTCTCCGCTGCCGATTATGTATGCCCTGTCGGTTATCTCCAAGGTGTCCCTGACATTGTGGTCTGTTATCAAAATTCCTATGCCCTGATCGGCTAAAATACGGACTATGCTTTTAATGTCATGTACTGCAATCGGGTCGATTCCGGCAAATGGTTCATCCAAAAGCAAAAACTTAGGTTCAATGGCTAGAGCTCTGGCTATTTCGGTTCGCCTTCTTTCTCCTCCGGAGAGGGTATAGGCTTGTTGTTTTCTGTTTGCTGTAATTCCGAATTCTTCAAGAAGAAATTCAAGCCTTTCCATTTTTTGCTCTTTGGAGAGGTCTTTGCGTGTTTCTAAAATCGCATAGATATTTTGTTCTACGGTGAGTTTTCTAAAAACCGAAGCTTCTTGCGGTAAATATGAAATTCCTGCGTGGGCTCTTTTATACATTGGCAGGTTTGTTATACTATTTCCGTCCAAATATATGTTGCCGGAATTCGGTTTATAAAAACCTACAATCATGTAGAATGTGGTTGTTTTTCCTGCTCCGTTAGGGCCCAGCAGGCCTACAATTTCGCCCTGATACATCGAAAACCCGACATCCTTTACCGCATGTTTTTTTCTAAAAAATTTGTTTAATCCTTCAACTTTTAAAATACTTTTTTCGTTAAACATTTGGTTTTTCCTCTTGATTTTGTTCCTGTTTGGTTTCAGCTTGGGGTTCGTCTTTTCCCTGCTCGACGGAACCTCTGACTCGTCCGTCAAGGGTTATATCTTCCGTATCCAAATTAACGGAAATCTTTCCGGCCCTAAATTCGTCCTTTCCTTTTTTTACGACGGGACTGCCTGTTAATTCTACCTTTGATTCTTTTCTATTATAAAAAGCAAACATTGAATTACAGTTTATATCTTTATTTATTATCTTTACATTAAAGCGCATGATAATTATTTCTTGCTTCTTTTTATATTCAATATTTTCGGCATTAATACTGACATCATTTTTTGTGTCCTTAAGCTCCAGTTTCCCGAACATAGTAACCGTATCGGTTTTTCTGTCAAAATTGATTAAATCGGCCTTAAAGCTGTACCCTTTTTCGTCATCCTCACCCTTGACCGAACCTGTTGCATTTACATATCTATAGTCTTTTCCGAAAATTTCGATACGGTCTGCCGATATGGTTAAGCTGTCTACCTTTACTTCGGCATTTCCTATTAAATTGGTCGATTTTTTATTTTCAGATACCGAGGCTGTTACTTTATCGGCTTTAAAACTTATTGTTGATGTTTGAGCATTAATATCAATTAAAAAAAGGAATATGAGAAGATATGCCGCAAGAAGTTTAAGGCTCTTGTGATTCCGAATTTCGGTTTGAATTTTCTTCATTTTCATTCTCCTCATTTTTAGTCTGAATCTTACCTTCTATCGAATTTAAAAATTCGAATTCTTTCGAAAGAGTGTTTGCTATAAACCCCGATCCGCTTATGTAAAGCTCATCACCTCTTTTTACCTTTACCGAACCGTCTTCTACTCCATATAGGAGATTTTCATTTTTGTTCCAAAAAAATGCATCTCCGGAAATCATCAGGCCTTCTTTTAAATCTTCAAAAAAAACCTTTTGCCCCAAAAAGTACTGATTGTTTTTTTCGTTTATTTTGATAATCCCGGCTCGTCCCTTGAGTTCTGCCTCCGGATTGCCTTTTTCAAACGATTTTTTATCTATTTTAAAGAAACGCAGATTTTTCCCGGCCCATATTCTATCCGAATCATAAATCTCTAATTCCATAAAATTTATACGCAAATTTAAGGAATTTTCTTCATATTGATCCAAAACTGCATTTTTAAATACAAAATTCGGTTTTTTTTCAAAATTTTGTGCCTCTTTACTATAGTTTAAACTACAAGAAAATGATATAATAGCAAGAATGGAGGCTATAATAAAAGTTTGAGCTTCCTTAAAATTCATAGTTTATTATACTATCTTTTTTAATCTTAGTCAAAAGCCTTTGACTGCCGATTGACATAATATCGTATAAGACATAGACTATGTGAAAGATTTAAAAAATAAATTTAAGGATTACAGGAGCCTAGAGTATGGCAGATTTTTTAACTGATCAAGAATTCCGTATGTTCAGCGATTTAATATATACCGCAAGCGGTATTACTTTTTCCGATACTAATAGGTCTATTTTGGAAAGCAGGTTAAAAGAAAAACTTAGGGATAAGAAACTTGAAAAGGTGTCTGATTATTATGCGATGCTTATGAAGGATTCGGAAGAGCAAAAGATCCTTTTAGACTCCGTTACAACAAACCTTACAAGGTTTTTTAGAAATCAGCCTCATTTTGATGCATTGGAAAATTACGTTATACCTGAGCTTGTAAAGGTAAAAAAAGCTGAAGGAAAGAATAAACTTAAAATATGGAGCGCCGGATGTTCAACAGGGGAGGAGCCTTATACCATAGCTATGGTTATGAAAAAACACCTTCCGATAGGATTTACTGCCGAGATTACAGCCTCCGACTTATCCTTAAAATGTCTTCTTGTCGGTAAGACCGGCTTTTACCAGGAATCCAGAGTTACAGGAATACCTGAAGATTATTTGAAGCTTTATTTTGATAAGCTAAATGACGGTTATCAGGTAAAAAAAGATATAATGCAAATGGTGAATTTTGACTATCATAACTTAAAACATGACTCAAAACATACCGACTTTGATCTTGTGTTTTGCCGAAATGTTTTGATCTATTTTGACGAGCCTGTTCAAAAAGAGGTTATTGATAGGTTTTGGCGTGCTATGTCGCCTAAATCTTTTTTATTTATAGGTCATTCCGAATCTCTCTTTGGTATGGAAACTCAATTTAAGTTTTTAAAAACGGATTGGGCTTGTTTTTATCAAAAGGGGTTTTGATTTTAAAGGTTTTATATAATTCTTCTAAAGGAGTTTTTTTATGGAAGATATTCGTGTCTTAATAGTAGACGATTCTGCATTGATGAGAAACCTTATAGGGAAGATTGTTGATGCTACTCCCGGCCTAAAAATAGCCGATAAGGCAATGAACGGCCGTTTTGCCCTTCAAAAACTTGAGCGTGTGGCTCCGGATGTTATCGTTTTGGACTTGGAAATGCCCGAAATGAACGGTATCGAATTTTTAAGAGAGCTTAAAAAGCAAAACATAAAAATTCCTGTAGTAATCTTGTCCAGTATTGCAAAGGAAGGAGCTAAGGTTACTATGGATTGTTTGGAACTTGGAGCTTGCGATTTTATCACAAAGCCTTCCGGTTCGGAATCTGCCAATCTTAATACCGTTTCGGAAACTCTTTCCAAGATGCTGCTTGCCTACGGCCGCCGTCATCAAATTGAAACAGGTACAAGAAGTACAGATACAACGAACTCTTTCTCTGAGCCGTTTAAGAGTACTATCCCTAAGCCTATGACAGCGGCTGAGCCTCAAAAAGAAGAGAAACCTACACCTCAACGAGAACATGGAAATATTCAGATTATTGCTATAGGTATTTCAACCGGCGGGCCGAATGCTTTACGCCAAGTTTTTGCATCTATCGATAAAGATCTTCCGCAACCGATAGTTGTGGTTCAGCACATGCCCCCGGGCTTTACAAAGGAATTTGCTTTGAGTTTGGACAAAATTTGTCCTCTTGAGGTAAAGGAAGCTGAAGACGGCGATCTTATAAAGCCCGGCCGTATTCTTATCGCTCCCGGCGGAAAACATCTGGTTGTAGAAAAACGATCTCTTGCCGCAGTTGCAAAGGTTATAGATACGGAGCCTCAAAGCGGCCATAAGCCCAGCGTTGATGTTCTGTTTGGATCTGTTGCAAAGGAATACCAAAACCATGCTCTCGGAATAATCATGACCGGTATGGGGAAGGATGGTGCCGAGAATATTACAAAGCTTTACACCGAAGGTTCCCGTACAATAGGGCAAGATGAAGGCTCTTCAGTTGTATACGGTATGCCTAGGGTTGCATGGGAAATGGGCGGAGTTATGGAGCAGGTAAGTCTTGATAATATGGCTGCTGCTATAAACCGTTACGGTAAAGAATTTGCTTAAAAATTAATAAAAAAGCCGTCCGAAAGGACGGTTTTTTTTTGTGTAAAACCTTTAGCAAAAGCTATCTTACAGTCTTATAAACCGGAGTAAAAGCTCGCCTTCTTTAGCATAAAATTTTATTTCATTTTTAGTTATTTCAATCCTGTCGGTATTTATTAAATTCTTTTCAAAAGAAGAGTCAAAGGATTTACCTATCGTATTTGAAGGGTCTATAAGTTTTTTTCCGGTTATTTGAAATTTAAAAGAACTATTTTTTTTATGCTTCCATGTTCCTTCATAGTTTGTTATACCTGTTGTGGCTTGAAACTTTCCGTTATAAAAAAAATTAATACGGGGGCTTGTCAAATTTGCATCAAGCTGTACATAAAGACCGTTTTCAAAATAGCAGCCTGCCAAGCGCCAAACCCTTTCTGTCAGGTATTGATCGAAAGGAACCGAAATACTGTCTTGTTCTTTTAATGTTTTTTTGCCGGTAGCTGCATTAAATGTTTCACATGACAAGGTAAAGGTAAGGAAACTCGTAATAAGGAATAAAAAATATAGATTTCTTTTCATAGCTATTATTCTACGTAAAAAATTTGAAAAAAGCAAGATACCTGATTGCTTTTTTTTTTCATTTGATGTAACATTACAGAACGTTGTTTGTGAGAATCTTATTTACAGCTTTGGGGAATTAGCTCAGTTGGTAGAGCGATTGGTTCGCAATCAATAGGTCGTGGGTTCGATTCCCATATTCTCCATTATTTTTTTCCGTTAAATATTTTCCGGGAGCATTTTAAATGAACAACTCTTTTAAAAACTTTTTGACTAAGAAGAATATAGAAATATCGGCTAGGCGTTATTTTATTGATGCTATGAGTGCGATGGCCATGGGCCTTTTTTCTTCTCTCTTGGTAGGTACGATTTTAAACAGCATAGGGCTTAAACTTAATATTCCCTTTTTAACTAAAACCGTCTGGCCGATTTGCCGAGATATGACGGGAGCTGCAATCGGTATAGCAATAGCCCATACTTTAAAAGCCCACACCTTTGTGCTTTTTTCGGCAACTATAGTAGGTTTTGCAGGCAACAAGCTTGGCGGGCCTGTAGGAGCCTTTATCGCAACCATAATCAGCACCGAGCTGGGAAAGGCCGTATCCCGCGAAACAAAGATAGATCTTATAGTTACCCCAATGGTAACTATTATTTCCGGTACTATAATTGCCGCCCTGGTAGGGCCGGGAATGTCCTCTTTTATGACATGGCTCGGAAAAATCATTATGGACGCTACTACCCTCCAGCCGTTTTGGATGGGGGTTACGGTTTCGGTGCTGGTCGGTGTCATTCTTACCCTGCCTATAAGCAGTGCTGCCATCTGTATGATGCTTTCTTTTGCGGGGCTTGCAGGAGGAGCTGCAACCGTCGGCTGCGCCGCTCAAATGATAGGTTTCGCGGTTATGAGCTATCGGGATAACGGCCTTGGAGGGAGTTTTGCTGTCGGCATAGGAACCAGTATGCTCCATATGCCCAATATTATCAAAAATCCTAAGATATGGATTCCCCCTACCTTGACGGCGGCTGTTTTAGGCCCCTTGGCTACCATTATTTTTAAAATGGAAAACATACCCCTCGGTTCAGGAATGGGAACCTGCGGCCTTGTCGGTCAAATAGGAACTATCACGGCAATGGAATCTATAGGAAGGGGCGGTTTGAACACATATTTTGCTATTCTTCTTTTACATTTTATCTTGCCGGCTGTTTTAACATTATTTTTTACTTTTATTTTAAGAAAAATAAATTGGATTAAGGACGGAGATTTAAAGCTGGATCTTTAAAGCGTTTTTTATAATAAATTTTACGGGAGAAATCAACAACACTGATAAAAAAAAGACGGCGCAATTATTACGCCGTCTTTTTTTGTGTTTATCGGATTTCCGTTTACCGGAAATTCAATAACTTATCCCCAGTATATTTTTAACATCGGGGCTATAACCAATGAAACCATTGACATAAGCTTAATCAATATGTTGATGGAGGGGCCGGAAGTATCTTTGAAGGGGTCTCCTACAGTGTCGCCTACAACAGCGGCCTTGTGAGAAGGTGAGCCTTTTCCGCCTGCTATTCCGCCTTCAATCATCTTCTTTGCATTATCCCATGCACCGCCTGCGTTGGACATAAAGACTGCCAATACAACGCCCGATACCGTTACTCCTGTCAAAAGACCGATTAACATTGCGGGGCCTCCTGCAAAGCCTACAAGGATGGGTGTAATAATTGCGGCAATACCAGGGATAACCATTTCTTTTAAAGCGGCCTGAGTACTGATGTCTACACATCTCTTATAATCGGGCTTTTCGGTATTTTCCAAGATGCCGGGGTGCTGCTTAAACTGGCGGCGTACCTCTTCGATCATCTTATGCGCAGCCTTTCCTACAGCCGACATTGTTAGAGCCGAGAACAAGAAGGGGAATACTCCTCCTAAGAGAACTCCTACAAGAACATTGATATTTGTGATATCTACGCTTGCTACGCCGGCCTGCTCTTTAAATGAGGTAAAGAGGATTATGGCTGTTAAGGCAGCTGATCCGATAGCAAAACCCTTACCGATAGCGGCTGTTGTATTTCCTACGGCATCGAGGCTGTCGGTAATATTGCGGACATCTTTGGGGAAGTTTGCCATCTCGGCAAGACCGCCTGCATTGTCGGCTATTGGGCCGTAAGCGTCAACTGCAAGCTGGATTCCTAGGGTTACCAACATACCTACAGCAGCTATACCTACACCGTAAAGGCCTGCAAGCATAAAGCTTGAAAAGATTGAAGCTCCGATTAAAATCATAACGGGGAAGGCACTTCTCATACCTACGGCTAAACCTGAAATAATTGTGGTTGCAGCCCCTGTTTCACAAGCATCTACGATTCCCTTAACGGGCTTTTTTCCCGTACCTGTGTAGAATTCGGTAATGATACCGATTAAAACGCCTGCAGCAAGACCTATCACAGTAGAAGCAAAGACGTGTAAATAACCTTGAGTTCCGTTAAATGTTTCGGTTCCCATAACAAATTTTACGGTAAAGAAAACGAAAATTGTTGCAATAAGAGCGGCGCCGAAGGTTCCCGTATTGAGGGCCTTTTGAGGGTTTGAGCCCGGCTTTGCCCTTACAAAGAATGTTCCGATTAAGGAAGCTGCAAGACCTACAACCGAAATGAGCAGAGGTAAAAGCATCATCCTTAATTTTAAAGAAGAATCCGGTGTGTCTACTATTAGACCTAAAATCATGGCTCCTACCAATGAGCCTACAAAGGACTCAAAGAGGTCGGCACCCATACCTGCAACGTCACCTACGTTATCTCCTACGTTGTCTGCAATAGTAGCAGGGTTTCGGGGGTCATCTTCGGGGATGCCTGCTTCAACCTTTCCTACAAGGTCGGCTCCTACGTCGGCAGCCTTTGTATAAATACCGCCGCCTACACGTGAGAACAGAGCAATAGACGAGGCTCCGAGTGAAAAAGCTGTAGCTAGAGGTAAAATAATATCTTTAAGTACGTTTTCCGTAGTTCCTAATATTGAAGTAGATAGAATAAGAACGATAAAAAGACCTATAAATGCAAGGCCTACGACGCTCATTCCCATAACGCTTCCGCCTGAAAACGCTACTTTTAAGGCTCCGTTTAGGCCATGATCCTTAGCAGCCTGTGTTGTGCGTGAGTTGGCCTGTGTTGCAACACGCATACCTATGTAACCGGCTGACATTGAAGCAAGAGCACCAAGCAAGAATGAAAGAGATTGGAACTTCAGAGCTCCTTTATTTCCTATTGCTAGAAAAACTGCAACTATGGCAATGAAAGGAAGAAGAGTTATATATTCCCTTCTTAAAAAAGCCATAGCTCCGTCAGCTATATGGCCTCCAATTTCTTTTAAAGCCTGATCTGAAACCTTTTGTTTATAAATCCATAAGGTTCTTACAAGTGCATAAGCCAGGGCAACAATCCCGCCTCCGAGCACGGCATACAATGCGAGTGAAATACTCATTTTTTCCTCCTGTTGTGTTGTACAACTTGAAATAGATTATACGGTTTTTCCGTCATAATGTTTTTAAACTTAGCATATTTTTGGGAGTTTTTCAAGTAGGGAATTTATTTAATAAAACGGACTTTTATTTTGTATTAAGATTATTTTTAATTTTTTTTTTTTTTACATTTTTGTTTGGACAAATTTAAAAAAGCATGATAGAATATCCCCTATAAGAGTTGTCTTAAAAATAAAATTTCGGAGGAAATCTATGGACAGTTATTTGAATGTTGCGAACTCTTGGGTTTTATGGCTTTCAGCTTTTCCGTTATTGATTACGGTATTGTTTCAAGCTATAATTTTTAGCAAAAAAGCAAAGGACGCTGCTAAAATCGTCGGCTTAAGTGATGCCGATGTGCGGAAGTCTTTCCGTATCGGTATGACATCTTCTATCGGACCGGTTTTGGGCGTTTTTATTGTAATGCTGGGCCTAATGTCGGTAATAGGCGGCCCTCTTGCGTGGATGCGCCTTTCGATTATAGGTGCAGCCTCAACGGAACTCGCAGCGGCACAGATGGCAGCTCAAGCTCAAGGCATTGACTTATCAAGCCCCGATTACGGCTTAATAAATTTTGCAAATGCAACGTGGGTTATGGCTTTAAACGGAAGTGCGTGGCTTTTTATGACAGGTTTATTTTCCGATAAGCTTAATAGCTTATCAAAAAAAATATCGAAAGGGGATCCTGCCAAGCTGGCTATTTTAATGGTTACAGCTATGAGCGGAGCCTTCGGCTTTTTATGCAGTAATGAAATAACAAAAGCTCTTAGATCGGTAAAAGGGAAAAATTATCCGGCTGTTGCTGCTGCCGTATCTGCAGCTCTTCTAATGGTTGTATTTGAAAAACTCGGCAACAAATATCCTAAATTAAAAGAATACAGCTTAGGAATAGTTATGATTCTTGCAATGGTAATTGCAATGGTATTTAAAGACTTAATTTTAAAATAAGGAGAAGCTAAATGAGTGACGAATTATATGAAAAAACTTTTACAAAACCTATAATAAGGTATGGAAGGTTTACAAACCTATTATCCTTGGTTCTTTGCTTTCTGCCTTCCATTCTTGTTTGGGTCGTTTATGGAGTAAAGCCGTCAACACAGGATATATTGACAGGTTGGGGCTTGGCAGCATCCGTATATGCAATCTATTCTATTGTTGAACCTATCAGTTATTTCCCCATACTCGGCTTACCCGGAACTTATATGTCTTTCCTTTCAGGTAATATTGGAAATGTACGTTTACCTACTTCGGCCGTTACGCAAGAAGCTGTCGGTGTGGAACCAGGCACAAAGAAAGCCGAAATAGTTTCTACCCTCGGTATTGCAGGGTCGATAGTTACCAATCTTATAATTGTAACTATTGCCGCTGTAGGAGGAGCTGCCTTAATGAACATCTTCCCCAAAAAAGTATTGGAAGCCTTTGCCTATGTTTCGCCTGCAATCTTCGGTGCTATGTTTGGAATGTTTGCCGTTAAAAATATAAAATACGGCATCTTTGCTTTTATCTTGGCCATGTCTTTATTAAACATTATCAAAATACCGGTATATATAATGATTCCGGCTTGTGTATTCGGAACGGTAGCTTTCGGTTTTTTAACTTATAAGAAGCCTAAGACTGAAGCGCAAGCTTAAGGGAGGGAAAAGTGGATATATTAAAAAAGGTAAAAGAAATAGAAAAAGACATAATTTCTTGGCGCCGCCATTTGCATCAAAATCCTGAGGTTGGCTTTGAACTTCCTAATACAATAGATTTTGTATGTAAAAAATTGGATGAGTTCGGGATTAAGTATGACAGAAATGCGGCAAAAAGTGCCGTTATAGGTTATATTCACGGTGCAGAAAAAGGAGATGTTATTGCTCTGCGTGCAGACATGGATGCCCTTCCTGTTTGCGAAGCTACCGGGCTTGACTTTGCTTCTAAGAATTCCTTTATGCACGCTTGCGGTCATGATGCTCATACTTCGATATTGCTTGGGGCTGCAAAGGTACTAAACGATTTAAAGGGCAGTTTTAAAGGAACCGTTAAGCTTATCTTCCAACCTGCGGAAGAACTGGGAACAGGCTCTGTAGACATCTGTGAAAAAAGAATCCTTGATGACGTAAAAGAAATCATCGGTCTTCATGTAGGCTGTATAAGCGATGAAGCAAAACCCGGCGAATTCCTTTTTTCAAAGGGCTCGATGATGGCCTGTATGGATAAATTTTCAATTAAGGTTAAGGGCGTAGGAGCTCACGGAGCTTATCCATCACTTTCAGTAGACCCCGTTGTAATCGGGTCTCACATAGTTGTTGCAATACAGGAAATCTTAGGCCGAGAGGTACATCCTACGGAGCCGGCTGTAATAACGGTTGGACAATTCCATTCAGGCTCGGCATTCAATATAATTCCGCCTGAAGCTTATCTTGAAGGAACCGTACGGGCCGTAACAAATGAGACGAGGGAATTGATAGCGAAACGGATTGAAGAAGTTGCCTCCAATATTGCAAAAGCTTTTAGAGGTTCAATTGAATACCAATTCTTTAGACAGCCGCCTCCTCTTATAAACGATGCGAAAGTTACGGATAAGGCTATGGGAGCCGCCAAGGAGCTTTTCCCGAATGATGTTAAGCTTATGCAGCGGCCGGTCATGGGAGGAGAAGATTTTGCATGGTACTTAGAAAAAGTTCCGGGTTCATTTATCTTCTTATCGACTCCATCCCCCATTGAAGGAAAAGTCTGGCCTCACCACAATCCCAAATTTGCCTTAGATGAATCGCAGTTTTACAAAGGTACTGCTCTTTTTGTAGCTTATGTAATGCAGGAGCTTGGTAAATAATTTTAGACCGAGTTAAGGTTTATAAATTTATTAAAAAGTAAATTCTTAAAGCCGTCTTAAACTTTAATGTTTAGGGCGGCTTTTTATATTTACATTAAATATCCTAATATGCTATACTGGTTTTTATAATTCAGGATAAAAAATGAAACAGCTTATAAAAATTTTGATTGTAGAAGATGATAATACTATAGCCTCGGTTTTAAAAAATAATTTGGAGCAATGGAACTTTAATGTACGCTGTGCAAAAAATTTCAGCAATATCTTGGAGGAGTTTGAAGACTATAAACCCTCTTTGGTAATAATGGATATAGGGCTTCCGGCATTTAACGGTTATCATTGGTGTTCCGAAATCAGGAATAAGTCTCAAGTCCCTATTATATTTTTATCTTCCCGTAACGATAAGATGGATATTGTAATGGCTATGCAAATGGGCGGCGATGATTATATCGAAAAACCCTTTGATATGGATATAACCATTGCAAAGATACAGGCCGTTATCAGGCGGACATACCAATTTACCGCTTCGATGAATGAAATCGGTTTTGCCGGGACCGTTTTAAATTTGAGCACACTCACTCTTGTGTATAATAATAAGACAACCTTGCTGACTGCAAATGAAATTAAAATCTTAAAATGTCTTTATTTGGCTCAAGGCGAATTTGTTTCGAGAGAAAAAATTATGGATGTGCTCTGGCAAAATAATCAGTTTGTGGACGATAATACTCTTTCGGTAAATATAACCCGCTTGCGTAAAAAGCTGGAAAACGCAGGGCTTTTTAATTTTATCGAAAACAAAAAAGGTTTGGGATATAAACTAAATGAACATCACGGAAACCGGTAAATTAAAATTAAGCATAATTATAAAAAGTTTTTTTAAAGATAATTTTTTATTTATATTTGTTCCGTTTCTTTTAATCTTCTTACAAGTGCTTATCTTATATTTAAGTAATGCCGAAAGGGGTCTCGTATCTTATATAAGCTCATTAAGTATTTCCATTTTGATTATCTTCTTTATATTAAAATTTATTTTTTACTATCGTAAAATAAAAAACTATTTTGACCTCGTGGAGCAATATGAAGTAAATTCGGAAAGCTCTGATGATGAAAAGTTTGAAAACAGGCTTGATCTTTCTTTATCGCAAATTATTTCGTTAAAAAAGATAAAAAAAATAATCTTGGAAAGAGAAGCTTCTATTTATAATAACCGGAAAATACTTATCGATCAAAACGATTATTTTTCTCTTTGGATTCATCAAATAAAAACTCCTATTACTTCTATAAATATTTTATTGCAAAATATGAATTCTTCAAAAGATGAAGTATTTGAAATAAAAAGAGCTCTTTTAAGTATAGATAATTATACCCAAATGGCATTGCATTATTTAAAGCTCCAAAGTCCTGATAGGGATTTGGACTTTATTAAGTTTAATTTAAATGAAGTTTTGCAAAACATCTTCCGTAAATACAGAAGTATTTTTATTTATAAAAATATAGAGCTTAATTATAAACCTTGTGATCTAAACATTATAAGCGATCAAGTTCTTTTTGAATTGATGATTGAGCAGATAATTTCCAACAGCCTAAAATATTGCGGCATAGACGGCAAAAGAGGAATTTTAAGCATCTATATTGAAAATCAAAATCCTTCAATCCTTGTAATTGAAGACAATGGAATCGGAATAAGCCCTTCAGACCTCCCCAAAATCTTCGATAAGGGATACTCCGGTTTAAACGGCCGTCTCAGCGAAAAAG
The DNA here is from genome assembly GCF_024181665.1 of Treponema sp. B152. NCBI lineage: Bacteria > Pseudomonadati > Spirochaetota > Spirochaetia > Treponematales > Treponemataceae > Treponema > Treponema sp. B152. The sequence goes on along the minus strand of NZ_CP058668.1, from coordinate 2,054,402 downwards.
CTACAGGCCTCGGCCTCTACCTTGCTCGGGAAATATCCGAAAGGCTCGGCTGCACTCTTACAATAAACTCTCTTCAAGGTGAATGGACTAGAGCAGAGGTTAAACTCGGAACGGAAACCTCAATAGACCTATTCGATAACCCCGTTGTTGAACAGGTTTAATCCTTACAAAAATGTAAGTCAAAAAAACAAAATGTAAGGCTCCGTCAATGCAGGATTTTAAATTTTTTGATAAAATTGTTTAAATCTTATGGAGTTTTATAGAGGTGTTTTATGGAAACATTACTTGATGTTAAAAATATTCAAAAAATTTACAAGTCCCGATTTTCAAAACAGGGAACGGTTGCCTTGCGCGATGTAAGTTTTTCGGTAAAGAAAAATGAATTTACGGCTATTATGGGAGAATCCGGTTCGGGGAAAACGACCTTGCTTAATTTACTTGCAACCTTGGATAAACCTTCTTCCGGTGAGATATTTTTAAAAGGAGAACCCATATCCAAAATAAAGGGCAAAGACATTTCTGCTTTTAGACGTAATAAATTAGGCTTTGTGTTTCAAGATTATAATCTCTTGGATCAGTTTTCCGTAAAGGATAATATATTACTTCCTCTTGTGCTCTCAAATTATCCTATTGATGAGATGAATAAAAGACTTCTTCCTCTTGCTGAAGCTTTGAGGATTTCAGATATTCTCGAAAAATACCCTTATGAGATTTCAGGCGGGCAATGTCAAAGGGCTGCGGCTGCAAGGGCTTTTATTACAAAACCTCAACTCATCTTGGCCGATGAACCTACAGGTGCTCTTGATTCAAAATCATCGGATATGCTTTTAGAAACTTTTTCTCAAATGAATGAGGCAGGGCAGACCATCATAATGGTAACCCATAGTGCACGGGCGGCAAGTTATGCAAAGCGTGTTTTGTTTTTGCGTGACGGAAATATTTATTACGAAATATATAAAGGCGATATGGGACAGGCTGTCTTTAGGGAAAGAATCAACGAAGGGCTTTTTATGATGAACAGAATGGATTCGTAAAAGGAATAAGGTACAGAGAGGAAACTTTATGAAATTTAATTTTTATTTTCAGCTTGCCAAAAAAAATATTTCTACGGGAGCAGAAACTTATATTCCCTACATTTTTGCCTGCTCACTTTCGATAATGATGTTCTCGATTATGTATACGCTTTCAAAAGAAGCCTTTAGTCAAAATTCAGCCGGTTTAATTACCTTGATGAATTTCGGTGTGATAATAGTAGGTTTCTTTTCAATGATTTTTATCTTTTACGGAAATAAATTTTTGATTAAAAACAGAGTGAAAGAAATAGGATTGTATACCGTTTTGGGACTCGAAAAAAAGCATATTGCAGGAGTTTTATTTTTTGAATTCCTAGCCTGTTATTTTTTGAGTTTAGTCTTTGGAGCAATCGGCTCCGTTCTTTTCGGAAAATTATGCTTTTTAATTTTGTTTAAGGTAAGCGGTATTCCTTCAAAAATAAACTACAGTCTTTCCTTTAGCTTTTTAAAACCTGCGAGTATAGTATTCTTTTGTTTTTTTACAATAAATTATCTTTATAATTTAAAGAAGATAAGTCTTTTAAATCCCATTCAGCTTTTAACCGAATCAAAGAGCGGAGAAAAAAGATCGAAATATTTACGCTTAAAGACATTCCTTGCTATTCTTTTTATCGGAAGCGGTTATACCCTTTCAGTTTTAAGTCTTAATCCCATAGCTGCCTTAAAAACATTTTTACCTGCCGTTCTTCTTGTGATTGCCGGCACCTTTTTCTTTTTTGAAAGTATTACCATTTTTATTTTAAATAAAATGAAAAAACGTAAATCCTATTACAGGCCTGCAAAATTTATTTCCGTTTCTGGAATGATTTATAGAATGGGTCAGCATGCAAAAGGTTTGGCAAGCATTTGTATTTTGCTTACGATGATCTTACTTACCCTGGCTTCAGTAACAAGTATTTATATGGTAAGCGAGAAAATCATATCAAAGGCCTTTATACGAAATCATCAATTGAATAGGCTCTTTAAAAAAGACAATGTAGAATTACAAAATAAAGAAAGCTTAATTGCGGACATAAAAGAGATAGGCTTAAAGTATAATATGGAAACAAATGATTTTTTATATGTAAGATATTTTTATGGAATTTCAAATATAAACGATAATACTCTTTATGAAAATGATGATTCATATTTTTCCCGCAACAATGTTCAGATTATGTTGTGCAGTTTTGAAGATATTAAAAATATTTTCCCTGATAAACTCTATAAAAAATTATTGACTGACGCTGCAAGTATGAGTGATGATGAGTTTTTTATTTTTTCTAATAAGAAGATTGACTACAAAAAACCCTTACAGATAGGGCAAAAAGAATTTAAACTAAAAAAACTTGAAAGCGAATTTGTTTCTATAATGAATAACTCGCCCTATATTCCGTATTCTCCCTTTCCTTATATAAATCTGATAGCTAAAAATTCTGAAAGTCTTGAGCTTATTAAAAATGAGTTAAACGCATTAAAAGAAAACGCAAGGGCTCGGTTTAAAAATAAAAAACTGCTTGCACTTGAAGAATCCTTGTTTTGGAATACTTCCGCCGATAATCTTAAAACTATTCCTCCAAACTACATTCAAGACATAAAAAAATTGGCAAAGTCTTCGGAGGCAGATTTTTTTTATGATAATAAATTTCAGTCTTATAAAGACAGAAGAGAATTTGACGGAAGCTTTTTATTTTTAGGAGGCTTTTTAAGTCTTATGTTTTTAATATGGCTCATCCTAATTATGTACTTCAAACAGATTGCTGAAGGTGTAGAAGATAGAAAACGCTATCAAATAATGCTAAAAATAGGAATGGACTCTTCTTTAATCAAAAAAGCTTCACACTCCCAGCTTGTCTGGCTCTTTGTGCTGCCTGTTTTGGTTTCTATAGTTCACTGCTTTTTTGCTTCTCCATTGTTCAGCCGGCTCCTATTGGTCTTCGGACTTTTTAATACGGCAGTCTTTTTTGCCGCCCTGCTTTTAACCGGAGGATTTACCCTGATTTTATATTTGTTTTTTTATAAGATTACTTTAAATAAGTATAATAAAATTATCCGATAGGACAAAGGCTGTTCCATTTGGGAGCGGCCTTTGCTGGATACTATTTTCCCCGATATTTTTTCAATGCTTTTTTTATATCCTTGATTGCCCAGTCATAATGACTGGAAGTTGCAGACACACAGTAACTTCCGAGAGTGGTTGTACCGGTCCAGTCAAAATATTTTTTTGAAAAAAGTTCATCATTGGAAAAAGTTTCGATTAGTTTCATAACTTCTTTATGAGTTTTTTTAAGCATTTTTTCGGCGTCGGCATAAGGGGTGCCTTGATGTTTTTTCCAAAACTCAACATTCATTTCAGGATAAGTTTTCCAGTTGTAAGGTTCAGGCAAAAAGGCTGCCGGTTTTCCTTGCGTGTTGGACTTTATCCAATTCAATAAAAGGCAGTGCCATTCATAAAGATGAACAATTACATCGCGTAGATTTTTATCGCGCTCGTTCGGATTTATATCGGCAGTTCTTTCTTTTTCGGTCATACCGTCAATTAAGTTCCACAGTTTTTCAAACTGCTCATTTGAAGCAAAAATCAAATCTTCTTTTGTTGTAGGTCTCGGCATAGGTTTCTCCCATAAAAATATGTAAACTCATTATAGCACATCAACCTGTCAGAATGTGTCAGGTTTTAAAAAGAATTTAAACTTTTCTATGCTTTTTCATAATTTTTTCTGCAAGTTGGGCGATTTCGGTTTTTAAGTTTTCCGGTTCAAGGATTTCTACTTCGGTGCCGAGCGACAAGATAAAACCGCAGACCCACGAATCAAAGGGGAGAGCTGCATTCAGGGTATATGAGCCGTCGGAATTTTTTGCGATAAGTTCAGGAGGAAATTCATCGTAGAGTCTGTAGGCGGTTTTAGCAGTGCATTTTAATTTAATGTTTGTAAGGGGAGGCGGTGCCGCTTTTTTATCGTCAGGTATTTTGCCGAGCAGGTCTGCACGGTTAAATGTTTTTAAGGTCTTTATAATAGAAAGTATACGGGTTAATCTAAAAAGTCTGCATGCGTTTTTTTCTGTACAATAGCATTCGGCATACCAAGCCTTCGATTTATACAAAAGACGTAAGGGGTAGACGGTTCGTTCCGTTTTTTCTCCGTATGAGCTGAGATATTCCAGCTTGACGGCTCTTCTTTCTAAAATTGCATCTTTAAGCGTTTTAAAAAGGTGATGATCGTTTTTGTTGTCCCAGCGGGAATAATCAATCCTGATCCAATCGGCATTTTTTTGAAAGATTGCAGATAAGCGGTTTAAGATAGATTCGGTGTGTATCTCATCGATTGGTGAAAGGCATTGCAAAGCAAGCAGTATTTTCTCCTGCTCTCCTTTTGTCAAAATTGATTTATTGATTGTGTAGCTTTCATCGATAAAAATACCTCCGCCGGTACCCTGCATCGTATACACGGGGATTCCTGCACTGCTTAAAATATCCATGTCGCGGTAAATAGTACGAACCGATACGCCGAATTTTTTTGCAAGTTCTTGTGCAGTTGTCTGCTTCCGATTGAGAAGGATAAATACGATTTCAAAAAGTCTTTCCGAGCGCATAGTTAAACTCTTAAAAATTCAGGAAAACGACCACTACAGATATGACCTCCTGCCTAACATTCTTCCTGAATTTCTTCATATAATTTTAGTTTGGGAATAGCAGCCTGCATAAGCTTAAAATGTTTATCATTTGTCCATATTTTGCAATCATATTTTATTCCAAGATATGCAATTATAGCATCTTGAAATGGAACTGTAAGACCTGTTTCTTTGAAGGTAATAAATTGTTTTGCAAGCTCAATCCAATCATTCTCAATAAAATCTAAGTAATAAAAACCGTTTAGTGCTGTTTCGATATGTAAAAATTGCGAATCGGAATTACTTCCTCGTAAAAGTTCTGTTTTAATAACACCGCAAATTGCTATATCGTTTTTCTCAAAAATTTTCTTTACTTTGGCTGTTGGTTTGTTCCAAAAATCTATTATTATATTTGTATCTACTAAAATCATACAAGACTTTTTTCCCGTAGTTCAGTAACGGCATTACAATCTAATTGAATTTTTCCTGCCAAATCAAAAAATGCTTGCTTGCTTTTGACTTCTGTATGCCTAGTTAAAACACTATTTTGCTCCGATTGGAGAAACTTAATAAATACAGAAACAGACATCAAAAGTTGTTCCGGTAGAGTTCGTATTTGCTCAATTAATATATCATAAGACATAATTCCTCCCCCATAAAAACTTTTTGCAAGGATTATCAAATCATGAAAAAAGTTTTTTCAAGTGTGTGCTATAAAAGCACATACATATAATAATACGATGTTTTGTACTCAAAGTACAAAACTCGGTAGATAAACAGTGAGGTTGAATTCCTGCCGAACTGTTTATCATATCTCCTTGCTTTAATCATATCACAAAAAACACTAGGTTTCAAGCTAACCTGTACAAAAGATCGAAACGGGCGAATGAAAAAAATATGGTTTGATGAAGTGAGCAGGCTTGTATACCGAGTGAGCAAAAATACTTTGGAAATTCTTTCCTGCGCGGACATTACGAGGATTAATCGAAATGCGGTTACGTATAGTATGGATAATCATTTAATTTTATTGAACATTCTTTTTCCAGTTTTCCAATTTCAATAATGGAATATTCTCAAAATGCTTTGTGTTATTTGTTACTAAAGTCAAATCGTTGTAAATTGCCGTTGCTGCAATAAATAAATCCATATCTTCTATTCTTATTGCCTTTGCATACAGCTTTGCCTTTATGTCGGCAAATACTTCCATGACATCAGCATTTAATTCTTCGATGGGATAAATTTCGCGAATATGATTTACCTTTATCATATTCTTATGTTCATTCTGAGACCGCTTTGCACCAAAGACAAGTTCTGCATAAGTAATCATCGAAATAGAAATAGGAATATGCTTGTTTTCTTCAAATTTTGCCAGTACGGTCTTGTCGCCTCGGAGTGCAAAAATTATTATATCAGTATCAATCAAATATGCCATCTAAAACCTCAAATCTTGTTGAATTGATACGGGAATCTCTTATATCATCGATAATTTCTTCTGCGCTTCTTAAATCTTCCCATGAGCCTGCAAGTTTTAAAAATTCCTCTGTAGCATTTTTTGTTTTTACGGGAGCAGAAGTAAAATAATCTTGTAAAATTGTGATAACTTGCTGACTGACTGATCGGTTATCTCGTTTTGCTGCGAATTTTAATCTGTCATATAAACGATCATCCATATCACGGACTTGTAAAATTGCCATACCATACCTCCAAGTATATTATATAAGATATTGTATGAAAAATCAAGCAAAATTCATTATGCAAACAAATTCGAGAAGATTGGTAATCATTTAATTTTATTGAAGCTTCTTTTATCATTTTTCACCATAATGTGTTCTACACTGAATTATTTGTATCACATTATCGACTATTCTATAAACCAATCTATTTTTTTTATCTATTCTGCGGCTCCAGAATCCTGACAGATTTCCCTTTAATGGCTCAGGGCTGCCTAAACCATTGTGACCATTCCTTTCAATATCTTTAATCAACATATTGATTCTTTTTAGTGTTTTTTTATCTTCTGTTTGCCAATAGACATAATCTATCCATGCATCTTCATCCCATGCTTTAATCATTAGCCTATTCCACTATATCATGCACTATATATTTCCCTTCATTCATTCGTTTAGCAGCAGCATGTAGTTTTTTTTGATTATATTTATTATAAAAACCTCTTTCATCACTTATAATTTTAAATGGTATACCGCCGATTCTCAATGATTGACGAATGAAAATATTAAATGCAGTTGTCATATTCATGCCTAAACTGTCAAAAAGCTGTTCAGCCTCTTGTTTTACTTCGGAATCCATTCTTATGTTGACATTTATTTGAGCCATAAAACCTCCTAATTTATACCTATATTTTATATATAATTATATATAATGTCAATAATTATATATAAAATATAGTAATTTTTGAAATAAGTTATCAAGAAAATAAAAAACCCGACAGGCAAAAGGAGGAGAAAAACCTGTCGGGAAACTGCAAAGGAGGTATATTGAATTGTTTGTTGTCGTTCAACATACACTAAACAAAACTATTTAGGGGCTTTTGGTTACATAAAAATGTAAAAATTTAAGAAAAATTTTTACATTTTTATGTAAAAAGAGCATTTTTTTTGTAAAAAAGTGTTCCTAAAGGTTTATTCTAAAAATACCGATAAGAAAGTGTGAAATGCCGTATTTTTAAGAATAATATTTTAAAAAAACTTGTCTTGTTCGTGTTTGTTTTGCTTTTTTCTCTCCTTTTTGCTCAAGAGGGTGAGAAAGATGCCGAATTTCTCTTTAAATTTAAATTTATTGACGATGATGCATATAAGATTCACTCCGTTGTAGATGAAAAGGTCTATGTAAACGGAAAATTTCATCATAAAGCCCAAATTATCAATAGAATTGAGGTAGAAGTCTCGGATATAGAAACCGGAGAAGGCGATAAAACCGCTTCAGCCCTCTTTTCGTGTATGTTTATGACCAGCGAGCAAAATTCCAACAAAACCTTCGACTGGTCTCGAAATTACCCGAGTATTTTTAGGAGGGATGATGCCGGTTTTTACTCTATAGGCGATGAATATTTTATGCCTGTGGTACGGAATGTGCCGACATTTCCAAAGCATCCTGTTAAACCCGGCGATACTTGGACCGGCGAAGGCTTCGAAGCCCATGATTTTAGGGATGCATTCGGCATTGAAAAACCTTTCACCTTTCCGTTCAAAGTTGAATATCAATACATAGGACTTGCAGAAATAGACGGTCAAATCTACCGCCACATAACTGCAAGTTATGACTTAAACCACGTTGTTCCTCAAAATGTTCTTAAAAATTATAAGGGAAAAATAGACGTGCCTGTCAAAATTTTAGGAAAATCGAGACAAAACCTATATTGGGATGAAGAAAGAGGTAATCTCTATTGCTATAATGAAGAATTTAGCATTAAAATGCTCCTTTATTCAGGTTACACTTATGACTTTATAGGGACTGCAAGGGCTAAGGTTATTGAAGTAAAAAAGATTGATACAGCCGCTGAAGAAGAAATAAAAAAGAGTGTTGAGGACCTAAATCTTGAAAATACCACTATTGAAAAAACCGATGAAGGCCTAACAATCAGCATTGAAAATATCCAGTTTTTGCCCAACTCTGCAATTTTACGAGAAAGTGAAAAAGAAAAATTAAAAAAAATAGGCGAAATTCTTTTAAAATTTCCCGATAGGGAATTTTTGATCTCCGGACATACGGCCTTAGCAGGTACCGAAGAAGAAAGACAAAAGCTCTCCGAAGAAAGGGCTGCTGCCGTAGCTAATTATCTTATAGAGTTGGGCGTTCAAAAAAGAGAACACGTATATACCCGAGGTTTCGGTGCCCGCCGGCCCGTCGCTGCCAATAATTCACCTGAAAATATGGCTAAAAACAGACGTGTCGAAATAACTATCTTGGATAAGTAAAATTTAAAAAAAGCCCCTAAGCGGTTCTTTTGAAAGGAGAGGGGGGGAGGAAAACTTTTATCCGAAAAAGTTTTCCTCTCCTCCTTAAGTTTTAGAAGGGTCTATCAGCCAAATACTTGTATTCCTGCCACTGCCTCTTAGCCTTAGCAACAGCCTTATCCAAGAGCATTTGAGCTCTTGCAGGATCGGCATTCTTTAAGGTCTTGAAGCGGACTTCTTTGTACATAAAGTCTGCAAGATTAAAGTCCGGTTCCTTGCTGTCAAGCTGGAAGGGGTTTTTACCCTGCTCGACAAGTCTCGGATCGTATCTGTACAAGGGCCATAAACCGCAAGAAACAGCTTCTTTTTGGTTTGTCATACCCTTTGTCATGTTGATACCATGGTTGATACAATGACTGTAAGCGATGATAATCGAAGGTCCGTCATAGCTTTCGGCTTCGCGGAAGGCCTTGATTACCTGACTCATGTTTGCACCCATAGAAATATGAGCGACATAGACATAGCCGTAGCTCATGGCCATCATACCCAAGTCTTTTTTGCTTACTTCCTTACCTGAAGCGGCAAATTTTGCAACTGCACCGATAGGTGTAGCTTTTGACATCTGTCCGCCGGTATTCGAGTAAACTTCAGTATCCATTACAAGAACATTGATGTTTTTACCTGAAGCAAGAACGTGATCTAATCCGCCGTATCCGATATCGTAAGCCCATCCGTCTCCTCCGAGGATCCAAACTGAGCGTTTGATAAAGTGGTCGGTTAAAGAATCCAATTCCTTAGCCAATTCGTCTTTTGAACCTGCTAACTCTTTTTTAAGCTCTGCAACAAAGGCTCTCTGGTCTTCAATAGCTGCATCATCTTCTTGAGCGTTATTGAGAATCTTGTCGATTACGCCGGCTGCAATACCTTTTGCCTTTGCCTTAGCGGCAACTTCGCGGGCATAAACGGCGAGCTTATCGCTTGTCAACCTCATACCGTAACCGAATTCCGCTGCATCCTCAAACAAGGAGTTAGACCAAGCCGGGCCTCTTCCGTCACATCGTTTTGCATAGGGTGTTGTGGGCAGGTTTCCTCCATAAATTGAAGAACAGCCTGTTGCGTTTGCAATAACGGCTCTGTCTCCGAAAAGCTGTGAAAGAAGCTTTACATAAGGTGTTTCACCGCAGCCTGCACATGCACCTGAGAACTCGAAAAGAGGTCTCTTCATACCGATGCCCTTGGGAACGCTCAAATTAAGCTTCTTTACATCAGGCTCAGGAATATCGTTAAAGAAGAAGTTCCAGTTTGCAACTTCCTGCTTTCTGTGTTCAACAAAGTTTTCCATATTGATGGCTTTAATTTCGGGATTTTCCTTGGACTTTGCAGGACACTGCTGAACGCAAAGACCGCAGCCTGTACAATCTTCCGATGAAACTTGAATTGTAAATTTAGCTCCTTCAAATTCCTTGCCCTTATAATCGCAGGATTTAAAGCCCTGGGGTGCCTTTGCCAAAAGTGAGCTGTCATAAGCCTTCATTCGGATACAGGCATGGGGACAAACCATGACACACTGACCGCACTGAATACAGATGTCGCTCTTCCAGATCGGAATATGTTCTGCGATAGCTCTCTTTTCGTATTGAGTGGTAGCGGTCGGGAAGGTACCGTCTTCAGGCATTTCGCTGACCTTTATATCATCACCTTTTTGGATGGCAACCTTGCCCAAAACATTCTTTACGAATTCGGGAGCATCGCCTGCGATTGCAGGGTGCATCTTGAGCTTGCTTGTTGCTGTCTTGGGATAATCAACCTTTTCAACTCCCTCAAGAGCCATATCTATTGTCGTAATATTCTTTTGAACGATTTCCGGACCTTTTTTTCCGTAGGACTTTTCAATGAATTTTTTGATTAGATCTACGGCTTCGGCTTCAGGCAAGATTCCGAAGATTTTGAAAAAGGCGGTCTGCATAACAACGTTAATTCGGTTACCCATTCCGGCTTTTTCTGCAATCTTAATAGCATCGATTACATAGAATTTAGCTTCTTTTTCGATAATCTGCTTTTGAACTTCGATGGGCATATTGTCCCATATTTCATTCTTTCCGTAAGGAGCGTTCAAAAGGAAGGTTCCGCCTTTTTTAAGGCTGTGGAGCATATCATAGGTTTCAAGATAGCTGAACTTATGGCATGCAACGAAGTCCGCATTTGTAATTAAGTAGGGCTTTCGGATTGCGTGTTTTCCGAATCTCAAGTGAGAAATCGTAAAACCGCCCGACTTTTTACTGTCATAGGAGAAGTAGGCTTGTGCCTTATTGTCTGTGGCTTCACCGATAATCTTAATAGAGTTTTTATTGGCACCTACGGTACCGTCTGAACCCAAACCGAAGAACATAGCCTGATGCATGTCCTTATCTTCAAGTTTAAAGTTGGGGTCATATTTGATGCTGGTGTGTGTAACATCATCTTCGATACCTACGGAGAAGTTGGTCTTCTTTTCGCCTTCAAGGTTGTCGAATACACCCTTAACCATTGCCGGTGTAAATTCTTTTGAACCGAGACCGTAGCGTCCGCCGATGATAACGGGATAATGAGTAAAGGGGCATTTTTTTGCAGCCTGCATTTCGCCGATGGCTGTTCTGACATCTTCGTAGAGGGGTTCACCTAAAGAGCCTGCTTCCTTACATCTGTCGAGAACTGCAATTCCTTTCACTGTGGTCGGAATAGCCTTTACAAAGTGCTCAGCGCTGAAGGGCCTGTAAAGCCTTACTTTAATAACACCGTATTTTCCGCCCTTGGAATTAAGTTCGTCTACCGTTTCTTCAACAGTATCCGCACCTGAACCCATGAGGATTATGATTTGCTCGGCATCCTTTGCTCCGTAGTAGTCATAAAGATGATATTGTCTTCCTGTAAGTTTTGCATACTTATCCATTTGTTTTTGAACAATTTCGGGAGTAGCAAGATAGTATTTATTTACGGCTTCTCTGCCTTGGAAGTAAATATCGGGGTTTTGAGCTGTTCCGCGGAGTTCGGGCTTTTCAGGGGTTAAACCGCGTTTTCGGTGAGCTCGAACAAGCTCATCGCTTACCATTTGGCGCATAATGTCATAAGAAACTTCTTCAATTTTTTGAATTTCGTGAGAAGTTCTAAATCCGTCAAAGAAGTGGAGGAAGGGAACTCTTGCTTCCAATGTGGCTGCATGAGAAATAATGGCAAGGTCCATAACTTCCTGAACCGAGTTGGATGCCAACATAGCCCAACCTGTCTGGCGGCAGGCCATTACGTCCTGATGATCTCCGAAGATTGAAAGAGCACTGCAAGCTACGGCTCGGGCAGCAATGTGGAAAACAGTGCTGGTCAACTCGCCGGCTATTTTGTACATGTTCGGAATCATTAAGAGCAAGCCCTGAGATGCTGTAAAAGTTGAAGAGAGAGCTCCTGTGGTCAAGGCTCCGTGTACGGCACCTGCAGCACCTCCTTCGGATTGAAGCTCAACAACATCGGGGACAGTACCCCAAATATTTTCTCTTCCGCGGGCTGAATATTCATCAGCAACCTCACCCATCGGACTTGACGGTGTGATCGGGTAAATGGCAATTACCTCGCTTAAGGCGTGGGCAACGTGACCGGCAGCAGTATTACCGTCGATCATTACAAGTTTTTTTTCTTGGCTCATAAAAACCGTCCTTATAAAAGTATTAGGGATTATTCAAGTCTATTACAAAAAGAAAATATGATTTTAGAAGCATACTGCGTATAATGGAAATGAACAGTCCCGATAAACAAGCTTACCATAAATTTTATATTTTTTCAAGAGACTAAGTCACATTATGAAAAATGAAAAATGAGTGCAAAGTTTATACGTCTTTCTTATTGAATATTAATTTTCAAATTGTTATATTATACAGGAGATTATAGGAGTCATGATGAAACTATTAGATATACAGGGACTTCAAATGTCGGTTGACGAGAAGCAGATTCTTAAAAACCTTAATTTGAGTATAAACAAGGGCGAGGTTCATGTGGTCATGGGGCCAAACGGAGCAGGAAAGTCCACCTTGGCGGCTGCCATAGTAGGAAATCCTCGATACAATATCGATAAGGGAAAGATTTATTTTGAAGATGAACTTATAAACGATGTTCCCGTCTACGAAAGAGCCCGTAAAGGTATATTTCTTTCTTTTCAGATACCTGAAGAGGTGCCGGGCTTAAAAGTAGAAGAGTTTTTGCGCGCTTCAAAAGAAGCCGTAACGGGTGAAAAAACACCTGCGATAAAATTTCACAAGCTTTTATCGGACACAATGAAACAGCTTAAAATTAATCCTGCATACGCAAACCGCAGCCTAAATGTCGGTTTTTCGGGCGGAGAAAAAAAGAAAAACGAAATCTTACAGCTTGCTATTTTAAACCCCAAGCTCGCAATCCTCGATGAAACGGATTCGGGGCTGGATATTGACGCTACAAAGATAGTCTTTGAAGGCGTTTCCAAAATACGCACCCCCGATATGGGAATTTTAATTATTACCCATCATAATAAAGTTTTAGACTATATAAAGCCCGATTTTGTACACATTCTTGTTGACGGCACTATTGTCAAAACAGGCCGTCTGGAACTGGTAGAATATATCGAAAAGAACGGGTACGAAAACATAAAAGAATGCCTATGAGTAAAGCCATAAACCAAAACACAGATAAAGCACCGGAGGAGACAACCCTCTTTCAAGAAAGAAAGCGTACCTTTGTTTCGGATATAGAACGCGGAGTCTATGACATAAAGGACAGCATCGATTATAAATATTCGACGGGGCTCGGCTTAAACGAAGAAGTCGTAAAAAAAATATCTGCACGTAAAGATGAGCCTGAGTGGATGCTGGACTTACGCCTTAAATCCCTTGCATACTTTAATGCTCGGCCCATGCCTGACTGGGGAGCCGATATTTCCGATTTGGATATTCAAGAGATAATCCACTACATTGTTTCCGACACAAAGCCCTTGGCAGAGACTTGGGATGACGTTCCGGAAGAAATAAAAAAGACCTTTGACAGGCTGGGTATACCGGAAGCGGAACGCAGTTCCCTCGCAGGAGTGGGTGCCCAGTACGATTCGGAAGTCGTTTATCACAGCCTAAAAGAAGACTTAGAAAAACAGGGCGTAGTCTACTTGGATATGGAAACGGCCGTTCACAAGTACGAAGATATAGTAAAAAAGCATTTTATGCAGCTTATAAAGCCGAATGACCATAAATTTGCAGCCCTCCACGGCGCCGTTTGGTCGGGCGGCTCCTTTGTGTATGTTCCCAAGGGTGTAAGGGTCGAGCTTCCGCTTCAATCCTATTTTAGACTAAATGCCCAACAGTCGGGACAGTTTGAGCATACTCTTATAATTGTAGAAGAAGGAGCCTACCTCCATTTTATTGAAGGATGCAGTGCCCCCAAATACTATAAAAATGCTTTGCATGCAGGGGCTGTCGAGCTCTATGTAGGAAAAAAAGCAACCCTGCGTTACTCGACAATCGAAAACTGGTCGCGAAACCTATATAACTTAAACACTAAGAGGGCCATAGTCGAAGAAGACGGAGCTATTGAATGGGTTTCGGGTTCATTCGGTTCAAGGGTTACAATGCTTTATCCTATGAGCATCTTAAAAGGCGACCGCTCCCGTTCGGAGTTTACAGGGGTTACTTTCGCTTCGGAAGGGCAGTGCCTTGACACGGGAACTAAGACCGTTCACATCGGAAAAAACACCGTTTCGGAAATGCGCTCCCGTTCCATCGCAAAAAACGGAGGGGAAGCAAACTACCGAGGTCTTTTATACATAGGAGCAAATGCAACCGGGGCTAAGGCTGCGGCCGAATGCGAATCCCTAATGCTTGACGATAAATCCCGCTCCGATACGATTCCGATTATAGAATCCCATATCGATGATGTAGATATAGGCCATGAGGCCAAAATCGGAAGGATAAGCGAATCAATGGTGTTCTACCTTATGCAAAGAGGTTTGGATGAGGCTGCTGCAAAATCCCTTATCATCAAGGGCTTTGTCGAACCTATCTCCAAGGAACTGCCTCTGGAATATGCCGTTGAATTGAACAATCTTATTACAATCGAATTGGAAGGAACTATAGGATAGATATGAGTGACAGAACTTATTTTAAACGGCTTGATTACACAAAAACGGATATCCCTTCAAAGCCTTTTTGCAATTTAACCTGCAAGGCCAACGGCCGGGCTGAAGCTGAAAATATAGAACAAATGCCGATTGAGCAATTTTTAAAAACAGCCCCTTCAAAAGATATAGAAAAATTCTTTGATTTTACTAAGACAAAACGCGAAAAAAATTGCGGCCTCGGAGACAATTATGTTCAAGAAGTAAAGGATAAAAGAAATTCCGGTATTTACTTAAAAGTAAAAAAGTGCGCGGATAATGAACAGGCTGCGAATGTTCTAATCAATTTTACAATGGATCAGAACAATAATGTTCTTTATGACCAAAATCTTATTGTAATTGAAGAAGGGGCAAGGGCTAAGATCTTTTTTTATCATGATGTAAAGGCCTACGATTGCTCAAAGGCTGATCTTTTTAGAAACGGCCTACTAAGCATAGTTGCCGAAAAAAACTCTCAAGTAGAATTTATAAAGGTACAAAACTTGAGCCATTGCGGCATTAACTTTGAAACCGTAAAAATCTTTGCGATGGAGAAGGCCCAAGTAACCCTTTACGATATTCAGCTTGGGGCAAAGATAAACGGAGCTTCAACTTCTACCTATATGCCTGAGGAATGGGCCGAGGTTCAAATATACCCCCTCTACTTTGCAGATAAGACCAGACGCATCGACTTGGAGCAAAATTTTATCATCAACGGGAAAAATTCTCTCGGTGCAATTACCGCAAAGGGTGCCTTAAAAAACAAGGCTCACAAGATGTTCCGGGGCAATATCTTTTTAAACAGGGGCTGCTCAAAATCCATTGCAAAGTTTTCGGATAACACGATTATGCTCGATAAGACCACTGTGGGTGCTACAATTCCGACAATCTTTTGCGATGAGGATGACGTTATAGGAGAACACGCTGCGAGCTTTGAGGCGGTAAACAAGGACAAGCTTTACTATCTTATGACCCGCGGTTTTGACGAGCTGAGCGCCAAAAAGCTTATAATCGAAGCCGCCTTTAAACCGGTTTTTAACCGCATTGACGATGAAACGATAAGAGAAAAGCTCCTAGAGGAATTCAGGATAAGCTTAGATGAGATAAAGGAATAAAAATGTGCCTTCTTTTATAGGGTCTTTCTTCAATACTTAATCCTGTAGCTTTTGCGATAACTTCCACGGCAAAACCCATTTCTGTTAAGTTTCTAGCAGTTTCAAGTTTGTTTTGGTGTGCCCCATCGGCAAAACCTTGTTGGATACCTTGTTGAAAACGATTATCATTTAATAATCGCTTTTCCGATTGACTTTTTTTTAAATTATTGAGATATTTAAAGAATGAGTGATAAAAAAGAAATTGTTCCGATAGAAAGCTTGCTACCTCAAAAGTTAAACATTGTTCCTTTGAGCGGCAGGCCGATTTTTCCCGGCATTTTTACGCCGCTTTTAATTAATGCCCCCGAAGACATAAAGTCAATCGAAGATGCCTATGCCGGCGACGGTTTTATAGGGCTTACCCTTCTTAAAAACAATATAGAAAACCCTCAAGCCAAGGACTTGTACAAGGTAGGCTGTGCCGCAAAAGTCGTGCGTAAGATAAATCTGCCCGACGGCGGGATCAACGTTTTTATAGCCACTCAAAAACGCTTTAAGATACGCAAAACCGTAAACGATACAAATCCCATAGTCGTAGCCGTTCAATATCTGGATGATGAAGAAGAAAAAAGCCACGAGGTGGAAGCCCTTACCAGAGCCCTCATAAGCGAGATGAAGCAGCTTTCTGAAAACAATCCATTGTTCTCCGAAGAGATGAGGCTCAATATGATCAATATTGACCATCCCGGAAAAATAGCCGACTTTATTGCAAGTATCTTAAACATTCAAAAAGAAGATCAACAAAAGATTCTTGAAACCTTAAACGTAAAAAAGAGAATGGAAGAGGTCTTTGTTCACATTAAAAAAGAACAAGAACTTTTACAGGTTCAGCGCAAGATACAGGATGACCTTAACATGCGTGTCGAAAAAAATCAACGCGACTATTTTTTAAGGGAAGAACTTAAATCCATCAAAGAAGAATTGGGGCTGACCACGGATCCTAAGACCAATGAAGAAGAAAATTTTGCAAAGAGGATAGAAGAGTTTCAGTTTACCGGAGAGGTAAAAGAAGTGGTGGACTCCGAGTTTGAAAAATTTAAGATGCTCGACCCCTATTCTTCCGAATACATAGTTACTCGCAATTATTTGGAAACCATTCTTTCCCTTCCGTGGAAAAATTCGGAACCCGAAGAATACGATATTGCAAAAGCTCAAAAGATTTTAAACAAGGATCACTACGGGCTTGAAGACGTAAAGACCCGAATAATAGAATACCTTTCCGTTCGTAAATTAAAGAAGGATACAAAGGGTTCGATTATTCTTTTGTTGGGCCCGCCCGGTGTAGGTAAAACGAGTGTCGGAATGTCCATAGCCAGAGCTATGTCTAAGCCCTTCTTTAGATTTTCAGTCGGAGGCATGAGGGATGAGGCCGAAATAAAGGGGCACCGAAGAACCTACATAGGAGCCATGCCCGGTAAAATCCTTCAGGGCTTAAAGATAGTAAAAACCAATTCTCCCGTTTTTATGATAGACGAGGTCGATAAGATGGGCCAAAGCTATCAGGGAGACCCTTCAAGTGCCCTTCTCGAAGTTTTAGACCCCGAGCAAAACATAAACTTTAGAGACCACTATTTGGATTTGCCCTTCGACCTTTCCAACATAGTTTTTATCCTCACGGCAAACACCCTCGATTCCATTCCCCGCCCTCTTTTGGACAGGGCCGAGGTAATAAAGCTTTCCGGCTACATTGATTCCGAAAAGGTGCAGATAGCAAAAAAACACCTTATTCCCAAAAGCCTTGAAAAGCACGGCCTTAAAAAGAATCAGGTAGTCTACAGTCAGGATATGCTCCTTTACATTGCCAACTCTTATGCAAGGGAAGCCGGAGTGCGCAACTTTGAAAAGAAGCTGGATAAGATTCACCGCAAGGTTGCAACCGAAATTGTAAACGGCAAAAGAAAAGAAGACGAAAAGCTGATCGTAACAAAGGCCGACATTGAAAAGATGCTTGGCAAGGTTATCTTCCGCGATGACGATATTAAAAAGGCCGACGTTCCCGGTACCTCGATAGGTCTTGCATGGACATCTATGGGCGGAGATACTCTTTTGATAGAAACTGCATCTATGCTTGGAAAGGGCGGCTTTAAACTCACAGGCCAAGCCGGAAATGTTATGAAAGAATCCGCAGGCATAGCCCTTTCATGGACTCGAATGTTTGCCGTAGACCAAAAAATAAAAAAACCGGACTGGTTCGAAAAAAATATAATTCACCTTCACCTGCCGGAGGGAGCTACCCCCAAAGACGGACCGTCTGCCGGTATCACTATGGCCACAGCTCTTTTATCTCTTTTTTCAGGGAAAACCATCAAGCCTAAACTTGCAATGACCGGAGAGCTTTCGCTTACAGGGCAGGTTCTTGCCATAGGCGGCCTAAAAGAAAAAACAATCGCCGCCCGCCGCAACGGTATAAAGGAAGTCATCATTCCTCAGGCTAACACAAGGGACTTGGACGAAATCCCCGAATACATTAAAAAGGGCATTAAGTTCTACCCCGTAAGCCATGTTGAAGAAGTTTTGGATATAGCCTTTAGGGGTGCATTGACGAAGAAAAAAAGATAGACGAGCGGTATGATGTTTTCTTAAATGTACAAACTACCGTATTTTTATAAAAAATAATCTTAAAACCTCTTTACAAAATATGTAAAATAGTGTATATTGTTTTACATGATAAGAGAAAGATTGAAAGAAATTGATTTTAAGCTAACAGATTTAGCTGAATACTTAAAAATTTCCAGGCCTACTCTTTATAAATTCATTGATTTATACGATAAAAAAGACTATCAATCAATAAATAATCATGTTTTATCCTTATTAAAATATATAGATGAAAATCCTCTTGTAGGAAAGAAATCGTCAATAAACTATATATTAACTAATTTGGTAGATGAAAAAGAATTAGGAACGGAGACTGATGTAAGTCTATTTATGCAAGTCAAAAAACTTATCATATCCGAGCCGGATTCAAGTAAATCGAAGTTTTTAGAATTACTGGTTAAAAAAAGTGATTATAATGACATTTGTGAGTATTTTATTAAAATATATCCTTTATTGAGAAAAAGGAATCTGAGTAAAGAAGAAATTGAATTATTAAAACCTTACGATGAAATTCGTAATATCATAGATAATAAACATAAGGAGAAATAACAAATGGAAAAGGCATTAAGAATTGAAGCATTTAGAAATATTGGTTTTAAAAATAAAAAGCCAAACACTGAAAGGCTGGTGCTTAGTCACTCTTTAAAGAAAAATGAAATAGGAGATTTAATAATACTTATTGGAGCAAACAATTCAGGAAAAACTAATGTTTTAGAGGCTTTAGATATATATAGTAATTCTGAAATTAGCACAAGAGATGTTTCTGATTTGTTTATGGAAGAAGAATGTAGAGAGCCGAGTCTAACCTTATCTTACAAAAATGATAAAGGTGATAAGGAGTATTCTTTAAAAAAAACTATGGATGGGAAAAGACAAGCAAATTATCCAAAAGAAAACGAAGATTCCAATTGCATTGAATTTGAATATCTTAACCAAGAAAATATATTGGATGAATTAGAAGTAATTGCAAACTATGAAGAAGACTATCTCTCGAGTAGTGAGTTCCGGCAAATAATGGAATCTGTTAATTTTGAGGAATTAACAAAACCTGAATTTGACAAGATTGTATTAAAATCTTTTTCGTTGTTAGATAAACTAGTAAATAATTATACTCATAATTATAAGTATGGTGTTATATCTTTTCGTCGTAATGATAATGATTTTATCGCGTACTTACAAGATAATTCAACACTTTATGATGAGTATATAAACTATAAAGAAAATGACTCTGATCCATTGAGAATTCTTGAAACAAACTTTAGAAAAGAATTTAATTATGATTTTAATAGTAAAATATCATATTATAAAGAAAGAATAATTAGTAATGATCATTTATCATGCAGTCCTGATGAAATAGAAAACAATTTCTTTTTTAGTAAATTACTTAATTCAATTAATACTAAGCCGGAAGAAATTTTAAAGGCATATGAAGTTTTTGAAGAACAAAAAAATAACAAAGGCGTATTAAAGCAATTAGAAAAGAAATTAAACAAAAAATTAGCAAAAATTTCATCTGATTTTAATAAATTATATTATCTTGAAAATAATAAATACTCATTTAATATAGATTTAGAAAGTGAAACAATTTATTTTTCAATATTTAGGAATGAACAATCATTATTTTTAGATTATCAATCAACCGGTTTTAAATGGTTTTTCAATCTTTATTTTGGATTATTAAATAGTATTGAACTAAATACTGGTGATATTATCATTATGGATGAACCTGCAACTCATTTACATCCTAAAGGACAAAGAGAATTAAGACAATTTCTAAAAGAATTTGCAATACGTAATGATATTTCTATCATTATTGCTACTCATTCCCCTTTTTTAATAGATTTAGATTATCTCGATGAACTTAGGATAATAGAAAATAATGACAATATCACTTCAATTACAAATAATTTTGCAGCAGTCAATACTGATGATCCTGATTCTTTACTTCCAATTAAAAATTCATTGACTGTTGAAAATCACGTAATCTGTAATCCTGATAAAAAAATAATTTTTGTTGAAGGTATAACTGATTATAATTATTTGACGGCATTTAAAAACAAATTAAAAAAGGAAGAATTGGTATTTATTCCGATTAACGGATTAGGTAAATCAAAAGAAGAAAATATGCAAATTAGTAAACGCCTCATTGAAATAAGAAAAAACGATCCTATTTTGTTGGTAGATGGTGATAATGCCGGGAAGATCATGGAGAGCATCAATGAAAATTCTGAGTTGGAAGTTATTTCTTTAGAAAAAATTCAGAATTATTCATTCAAGACAATTGAATCCTTATTTTCAAGCGAAGACATGGAAAAATTTGGATTAAAAGATAAACATGCTTCTACATCGTCTTTATTTAAGAAAAAAATATTATTTAATGAAGAATCGGTATCTGAAGAAACAGAAAATAATTTTAAAGCATTATTTGAAAGATTATGTGAATAAATCTTTTATCATTTGACAATACAAAAAAATAATTTGCTAACATATTGCTGATATGATTATTTTATAAAAGTATAATTTTTTTAAATAATACGATACTTTTTAATAGAAAATAGGATATCTGAAGGAAGGAAACCATGCATCTTGATTTTTGGAACAATAAGAAACGAGCTGAAGAGTTTGCTCGTAATGAATATGAAAAATCGCAAAAAGAAAATCGCATCAAGAGAGAACAGGAAAAGCGTATCAAGAAAACTGAAAGGAATCTTGATAAAAGTGCGGCTATCAATAAACAATCGATAGATGTATTGCAGCAGTCATTGGAAAGTGAACAAGAACTACAGCAAAAAATAGATACGTTTAATAAACAGGTTGCAGAATTCCAGAAAAAACTAGATGAAAATCAAAGGCTTCAAGAACAACTTCAAATAAAGCAAACTCAACTAAGTTCATGGGAAGAGGATTTGAAAAACCGTGCGGAAGCGAACAGAAAAGAAGAGATGTCGATTCACATCCGTAGCGAATCCGTAAAAAAAGATGAGCAGCGTGTTGCTAAAAAAGATACAGACTTGGAATCTGAACGTCAGAATATCAAAGACGAACGAATTTCAATGAAAGAACGTGTTGCAAAAGCAGAAAAAGCAGAAAAAGAGTATACTGAAAAAAAAGATGAATATATCGAAAGACAAAAATCTGCAGACGAGCAAAAACGCGAATTTGAGGATAAACTGAAAGACTTGGATTCTCGAGAGGAAAAATGCAAGAGTTTGGAAGAAGATATTTCAAGACGTCTTTTTGATGTCGAGACAAAGGAGAGAAATTTTTCTTCTACAGAAAAAACAATTCTTAAAGCTTTTGAAGTGGAAAAAGAGCACTGGGAAACAGAACGAGCTGAAATAGAAAATAATTTGAACGAAAAAATCAAAGAGTATGATCGAAGACTCGCTGACATGGAAGCAATGACAGAAACGATGGACAATATTGCCTTTGACGATAGCGAAGACGGAAAAAAAGCAAAAATTGTTGTCAAAGAAACTATCCGTATGGCAATGAAAACGCTTGAAGAAAATTTGCAGAAATTTAAGGAACTTGATGAAAAGTATGCAAGCGGTACATTTAAAGGTTTTTCAATTCCAATTGATGAAATCAGCAGTGTAAACGAAGAATTGAAAAGCCAGTATGAAGCGGTAAAAGAACACACAGAATCAACGGGGCTTGATTTTTCAGTCTGGCTTGAGAAAATAGAAACATGTATTCTTGAAGCCGATAAAAATTTCAAGTCATTTTTCTTTGCGGAATGTTATCGAAATACAGTCGAGGGTCTGAGTTATTGCAAGGGATATTCTGATATTATCAATATCTTAAACGAATATGCAGATTCTTCAGAAAGTAGTGAAGAGAATGCTTCAGATGAAAGTGATTCTGAATGGGAAGATTACTATGAATTCTTATTTGAGAATGATTATGACTGTTCTTTTGATTACACTCAGCTTAATGAAAACGATTTAAAAAAACAGTATCGGAAGATGGCAAAAAAATATCATCCCGATGCGGCTTCAGATGAAGATCTAGCAGAATATACAGAAATAACAACTCACTTGAATAGGATATGGGAAGAGCTTTCTGATTCAGGCAGGCGCACTGAATATGACAGCACATATCTTGAAAATAGGAATTCGCATCAAGCAGCATAAGGAGATACAATGAAAAATACAACAGATTCTAAATCGGGAAACAAACTTAATCTGCCTGCACTTAAAGCTCCAAGCGGTAGTATGGCAAAAAAGCAGGAAGGGAAAAAGCCATTAAAGTCATTCGACCTTAATAAAGTAAAAAAACAAAGTACGGTAAATGCCGTTCTTAAAAATGATACAATAAAACAGCAGATGCACAAAGAACAGCAGGCACATAAGGGATTGGATTTGGTCTTAATGGGAGACTTGACAGGTTCAATGAGTTCTTATCATGCTATATTAAAAACTAAATTTACGGAAATATGTACAACATTATTTCAACTTATTCCCCATCTTCGTATTGGTATAATTTTTTACCTTGACCATGGAAGTGGAGATAGTTATATCACTAAAGTTCAGTCTCTTACGGTGAATGTTGAGGAGTTGCAGAATTTTATTTCTTATACATCGGATGGAAATGGCGGAGACGCAGACGAAGCAGTAGAAGATGCGCTGCATGATGCCTTTGAAATGAATTGGAATGAAATTAATTCTAAATCTATCGTTCTTTTTGGAGACGCAAGACCTCATGAGGAAACGGAATGTCCTTATCAACATAGTTATTTTGAAATAGTAAGGTCGCTTTATCAAAAGCAAATTACGATAAATACTGTCTATTGTTCTTCCCATATTGATTATCGTCGTCTTGCTTCTTTGTATGAGGTTGAAATTGGAGATTTCACCCATCGTGTTTCACGTCTTGATCATCCGGAATTTTTCTCATGGATTGCAAATGTAACAGGTGGGGTGGCTATCGGCGTGGAACAGATCGATGACATCGTAGACATCATAAAAGCGATGGCTGCAAAGGATGCTGGTAAAATTGATGAACTTGAAGAGGAAGAAGTCAAAGTAACCAACCGTCCAATACCGACTCTCAGACATATTAAGGAACGAGCAAAACAAATCGAGGAGAAAAAGAAAATACTTGGAATTGGTTATTCGTCATAACAATTTTTGAAATTGTAAACTTGATTTATCTGAAAGTTTATGATTGAAATATAATTCTTATAGATAGAAAAACATCTTATTTTTACTATACCATTTGGAAGATAAATTGATAGCGTAAATATAAGCATAACACAGTTTTAACACTAACAACAAGGACAAGCCGCAAATGCAGGTTAAGCGTTAATTAGACGAATACCTTTCGGGCAATTAACTGTAACTTTTAAAAATAGGATATATTTTTATAAATTAAAGCTTAAAACCCGAATTAATAGCTTAGTTTTAGTAAAAATGCTGTATTTTATTATAATAACTGCTTGATAATTATACGCATAATGCGTATAATATGATTGGATATAAAATGACAGTAAAAGAAATAGAAAAAATACTAAAGGCGGATGGTTGGTATTTTGTAACAGCAAAAGGTTCTCATAATCAATATAAACATACTGTAAAATCCGGAAAAGTTACGGTCCCAAATCATAAAGGAGATATACCCATAGGAACCGTGAAAGCGATTCTAAAGCAGGCAGGATTGAAATAAGGATATATGGAGGAATATAAAATGAAATTAGCATATCCGGCAATAATAACATATTGTGAAGAAGATAATAGTTATAGTATAGAATTTCCCGATTTGCAAGGCTGTGTTTCCGGAGGTTTTTCTCTTATAGAAGCGATAGAGATGGGAATAGATGCGGCATCAGGGTGGATATTAACGGAAATCGAGGAAGGAAATGCTGTTCCAAAAGCAAGTGAACCTACAAAAATAAAACTACCTGATAATAAAAGTTTTATAAATATGCTTATTTTAGATATGGATTCGTATAGTGAAAAATATTCAAGCAAATGTGTAAGAAAGAATATAACGCTTCCAAAATGGGTGAATACGCTTGCAGAAAAAAATAATGTAAATTTTTCACAATTATTACAGAACACGATAGTAGAAAAATATGCAGGTGTTATGTAAAAGCATCTAACACCCGCTTCAACCTGACATTGAGGACAAGCTTTGTTGCGGCTTAAGTGAATGTTATGTGGACAACCCTCACTGGGGCGCGTGTAGCAGGAAAAAATGTTAGAAAAAAAAGTAATTACAATAAATAAAAATAAAATAAATATTGATTTCTCTGAATTAGAAAAAGAAATTAATAATTCAAAAATATCGTCAAAAGAATTAGTTGAAGTTGTTAATGTGAAAACAACAATGGAACAGGTAAGTAATGAATTAATAATTTTTAAAGATAATAAATGTATAGCAAATTATCTAATTGAATCCGGAAATAAAAGTAATTTTTCAAGTCTGAAATTTCTTCATTTAGGCATCCGGATCTTAAATAATTTTGGTCTGGTGATCGATGGCGAAATTGATGATAGTCCATTTAAAACAAAAAAGAAAATTAATCAGATAGACGGAATAAGATTTCAGCCGGTTTTATTAAATGCATATAATAATGATAATCCGGAAAATAAGGGAATGGGATTATTCAGCAGAGGCTTACATTTTTCGGGATTTATAACTCCTTCAAATTTCAGATTATGCTGCATCTGCGATGAATGTAAAAAAAGTTTTAATATTCATAGTTACCATGCAGGAAATGGTTATTTCCAGTATTTTTATTCAGATGATGGCAGCGAAACTTTAATGGTACCATATGATGCAATTGAAGATATGCCTGGTCAGTTATGTAAAAATATTTCAGAAGAATCGGTAAAAAGAATTGATTCTCAATTAGAAAAAAAAGGATATGAACGATTTAAATTTTACAATCCTTTTAGATGTCCCTATTGTAAAGCTCCATATATTGATTTTCAAAAACATCCGGAAATAAGAGAATATGAATATTATGCAAATGTATTTTTGAATAAAGAAATGATAGAATATAAGGAAAAAAATGAAATCAACTGAAGTATATAAAACTATAAATATAATAATTTAGGAAGGTTTTAATTGAAAATGAATAAAAATATAATCGCAATTATTTATGCAGTTGCTGCAGCAGCTTTTTATGCATTGAATGTTCCTTGTTCCAAAATACTCCTTCAAAATATTTCACCTGTATTTATGGCCGGACTTCTTTATATTGGAGCGGGACTTGGTGTAGGGATTTTGTATTTATTCAGTTTTAAAAAAGAGCAAAAATCTGAACGGCTTGGTAAAACTGATTTACCGTACACTTTGGGAATGATTGGTCTTGATATTGTCGCTCCAATTTTGTTAATGCTTGGGGTGAAATACGGAACTTCATCAAATGCGTCTTTGCTTGGAAATTTTGAAATAGTAGCTACAGCATTAATTGCATTGATTATATTTAAGGAAAAAGTGACATGGAGATTATGGCTTGCAATTCTTTTTATTACTGCTTCAAGTATAATTCTTTCGTTTGAAAATATTGAAGGATTAAATTTTTCCATAGGCTCTTTGTTTGTCCTTGGAGCAACAATTTGCTGGGGATTGGAAAATAATTGTACCCGCAGAATATCAAATAAAAGTACATATCAGATTGTAACAATAAAAGGACTTTGTTCAGGCTTTGGTTCGATAATTGTAGCTCTTGTTTCCGGTAAAACCGGTTTTGCTCTTAAATATATTCCTTTCGCATTATTGTTAGGATTTGTAGCCTACGGATTAAGTATTTTTACATACATTCGTGCTCAAAAATATTTGGGTGCAGCTAAAACAAGTGCATATTATTCGCTTGCGCCATTTATAGGAACATTTTTGGCCTTTATATTATTAAAAGAGAGCATATCAATTAAGTATATATCGGCGTTAGTTGTAATGATTATAGGCACTGTTTTTATAGTGTATGACACATTAATTAAAGAACATTTGCACGGACATAGGCATACATTTACGCATACACATGACGGCATAACGCACACCCATACAATAGCCCATTCTCATTTACATAATCACTTTATTTCTGATTCAAAACATGGTCATCATCATAGCATTGAGGAATTAGAAAATGAATTAAAAAATGAGATAGGAAAATAAAAAAAATCAGAAGTTCTATTGACGTTACAAACGATTTGTTGTATATTATAGATGTAAGTTAATTAGAACAACGATTCGAATAACTTACACAGACACCGGGCAAGAGATGCCCGAAAGAAGGTGAATTATGACACAGACAGAGCGGAGGCGTTTTTTGATTGAATATCTTCTCGCAGAAAATTCACAATATAGAGGAGTGCAGATTCCTGAAAGTGAAACAGAGCAAAAATATCTTCTTCGCTCACTTGTAAATGTGCGTCATGCCGTTCCTGCGAGTGAAGAGTTTTTGCATATTGAAGATGAGTATTTGCAGGAAGAAATTAAATTGTGCGGAATTACCGACATAACGGATTTGGTTCCGGCCTGTGATGATCTTTACATTTGGCGAGGCGACATCACTACACTCAAAGTTGATGCAATCGTAAATGCAGCGAATAGCGGAATGACAGGCTGCTGGCAGCCGTGCCACTCCTGTATCGACAACTGCATACACACCTTTGCAGGAATAAGGCTCCGTGCCGCCTGCGATTCGATTATAAAAAAACAAGGGCATGAAGAGCCGACTGGACAAGCAAAAATCACTCCTGCGTTTAATCTGCCGTGTAAGTTTGTGCTTCATACTGTAGGTCCGATTGCGGACGGACATCCTACTCAAACTGATTGCGATTTGCTTTCTTCATGCTATAAATCTTGTCTTGATTTGGCGCATGATAAGGGCCTTAGGTCGATAGCGTTTTGCTGTATTTCAACAGGCGTTTTCGGTTTTCCGCAGGAGGAGGCGGCACAAATCGCGGTTGCTGCCGTCAGGGAATGGAAAGAAAAAAACGAGAAATCCGGTTCAAGCCCGAACGTGACAGGTCCTGCCGGCGGGATGAAGGTTGTGTTTAATGTGTTCACTGAAAAAGATGAAGAAATTTATGAGAGGCTTTTGTATGACAGAGAAGATTAAGAAATTAAAACAGGTTCTTTCAGAAGCGGAAACAATTGTCATCGGTGCCGGAAGCGGGCTTTCCACTTCGGCAGGATTTACTTATTCCGGAGAACGGTTTGAAAAATATTTTTCAGATTTTGCAGTAAAATACGGTTTTCATGATATGTATTCCGGAGGGTTCACTCCTTTTGAATCGCTCGAAGAGCATTGGGCATATTGGAGCCGTTATATTATGATAAACCGCTATATGGATCCGCCGAAACAGGTTTATAAAGATTTGTTTTCGCTTGTGAAGGACAAGGATTATTTTGTGATCACAACAAATGTAGACCATTGCTTTCAAAAAGCCGGCTTTGACAAGAACCGGCTATTTTACACGCAGGGCGACTACGGATTGTTTCAATGCAGCGAGCCGTGTCATGAAAAAACTTATGACAATGAAAAACAAATCCGGGCAATGTGGGAATTTCGTGATGAAATGAAAGTTCCGACAGAACTTGTTCCCCGTTGTCCTGTTTGCGGAAAGCCGATGAGCATGAATCTTAGGGCAGACCACACTTTTGTAACGGATAAAGGTTGGTACAAGGCATCAAAACAATATGAAAAGTTTTTGCAAACTCGGAATATAATAAAAAACGGTGAACAGGAAGGCGACGGAAAAGTTTTGTTCCTTGAGCTCGGCGTTGGCGTAAACACACCCGGAATCATAAAGTATCCGTTTTGGCAAATGACTGAAGAAAATCCGAATGCTAGTTATGCCTGCATCAATTTTGGAGAAGCCGTTGTGCCGCCCAAAATAGAAAAGCAATCTATCTGTATCAATGACGATATTGGCGAAGTCTTGAAGAAAATGGTATAATTGGAAATATGAAAATAAGTGTTCGTTTTACGGCAGCAGTACATACTCTTTTGTGTATCCGGTATTTTGAAAAAGATATGCGCGTTACTTCGGATTTTATTTCTGCAAGCACAGGTGTAAATGCCGTTATCATAAGAAAAATTTTGCTTCAGTTACAAAAAGCGGGACTTGTGGAAACTGCCGCAGGGGTCGGCGGGTCGCACTTGGCTCAAGCCGCAGATAAAATAACGCTTCTCGATGTTTACAACGCAATCAATGAGGGCGATGAAGAACGGGATATTTTTAATTTTCATCCTAAGCCGAATCCGAAATGTCCTGTGGGAAGCAAAATTCATCTTGTGCTTGATGCTAAATTGGATGATGCCCAAAAAGCAATGAAGGATTCGCTTAACAAAACAACTATTGCCGATTTAAGTAAAGATATTTAACATTCACAAAATAAAATAATGTTGATAATTCTCATCATTGACTAATTATAAGCATTTATGATAATATATCTAAAAATTTAATATATTGTGAGGTTGTTATGATAGAAGTAAATGCTATGGGACAGGCTTGTCCTATTCCCGTTATTATGGCAAAAAAGGCTGTCAGGGAAAATACGGGTAAAGAAAATATCTCGGTCAAGGTTGATAATGAGGTTGCAACTCAAAACCTTTCAAAGATGGCGGCTCAGCTCGGCATAGGGGTTGAGGTAAACAAGATTTCTGAAAAAGAGTTTACAGTTCTTTTAAAGGCAAAAGACGGTGTAAATCTAAATCCTGTTGCCGTTCCTCAAACTTCGAATACTGAATATGCTGTTGTTATAAACTCGGATCAGATGGGTTCGGGAGATGAAGGCTTCGGCAAAAAGCTTTTAGAAGGTTTTATCTATGCCCTCACGGAACAGGATGTGCTTCCCAAGTTCGTTGTATGCTATAATTCGGGTGTAAAGCTTACAACCGAAAACGAAAAAACCGTAAACGACTTAAAGGCTCTTGCCTCTCAAGGCTGCGAAGTTCTGTCTTGCGGCTTGTGTCTGGACTTTTACGGGCTTAAAGAAAAGCTCAAGGTAGGAAGCCCTACAAATATGTACCGCATTACCGAAATTATGCGCACCCACTTTGTAGTCCGCCCATAGTTTACCAAAGTGTAGCAAAAAAAAGAGTAACGGAAGAAAGATTTGAAAACCTACGGAGTTTTTTCGTTTTCGTCTTCTCATCATGCGATAGCCGCTGAAGCTGTAACTGCTGACGCAGTTATAGCTTCAGGTGAAGTTTCCGATGCTGAAGCATTGGAAACTTCGGGAGATTTTTCTTCTTCGGCTTCAAGTGCAATCGAGGGCCTGACTGAGGCGAGACTTATTCCTCTTCCGCCTGAAATTTCTGCGGGCTGCGGTTTGGTTCTACGGGTAAATGAAGAAGGCATAAAAGAAGCCTCCCGCCTTTTAACCGAGGCCGAAATTCCTTACACGGGAACTTATCTTTTAAAAATAGAAACAAATAAGAGGTTTGTGGAAAAATATGATCTATCTTGACAATAGCGCAACCACCCTTCAAAAGCCTGAAAGCGTGGCCCAAGAGGTATTTAGGGGGATTGCTTCACATCAATTCGGAAATCCGGGGAGAGGAGCTCATAGTACGGCACATGCAGCCCTCGCAGAGCTTTTTAAAACAAGGCAAACTTTGGCAAAGCTTTTTAATATAAAAAATCCCTTAAATGTTGCTCTTTGTCAAAATGCTACATCTGCCTTAAACCTCGTAATAAAAAGCCTTTTTTCAGGCAAAGAAAATACTCACATCATAACTACCGTTCTTGAACATAACTCGGTCTTGCGCCCTCTTTATCAGCTCGAAAAAGAAGGAGCCGAACTTTCAATTATTCCTATCCAAGACGGCTTTTTGTGCTATGAGCTCATCGAAAAAGAGGTCAAATCAAACACTAAAGCCATTATCGTAAACCACTGCTCAAACGTGATAGGTTCAATCTGTGACTTGGACTATGTTCATTCCATATGCAAAAAACACGGTCTAATCTTAATTGTAGATGCTTCTCAAAGTGCGGGTACAATTCCTATAGACGTATCAAAATACGGGCAAAGCATTTTTTGTTTTACCGGCCACAAAGGGCTCTACGGGCCTCAGGGTACGGGCGGTATTATCGTAAACGGAAATTTCGAGTTTGCTCCTGTTTTTTCGGGAGGAAGCGGAGTTCACTCTTTTGATAAGACTCACCCCTCAGAGATGCCCGACATCTTTGAAGTGGGTACCATGAATGTTCCGTCCTTTATGGGCTTAAATGCAGGGGCTTCCTATGTTTTAGAAACAGGAATTACTTCCATTCAAAAGAAATTGGCCGATTTAAAATTGCTTTTTATCGAGAAAATAAAAACTATTCCTAATCTTAAAATATACGGAAATCCTTGGAGCGAAAAAACGGGGGCTGTTGTAGGTATAAACATAGGAGATATTCCCTCGGGAGAAATAAGCCGTGCTCTCGATGAAGACTTCGGTATCGCAAGCCGACCAGGAGCCCACTGTGCTCCCTTGGTACACAAGGCTTTCGGAACCGAAGAGCAGGGCATTGTCCGCTTTAGTTTTTCTTCTTTTAATACCTTTGAAGAAGTCAAGCAAGCTGCCGAGGCCTTAAAAAAAATAGCTCAAAACGCATAAAAAAAGCGGCCGATTTTTTAACCGACCGCTTGACTTAAAATTCTCTCTCTTCTGAAATTTATTCTATCTTGTTAGATAACCGCTCCTGAAAGTTCACCCGGGGCTTTTTTGCCTCTGGTAATCATCTCTCCGGCTTTTTTACCCTTGGAGGTAAGAGCGATAAAATAAGATGCAACATAGATTGACGAATAGGTTCCGCTTATAAGACCTACAATTAAGGCTAAGGCAAAATCCTTCATCGAATCGGTGGTAAACAAATACAGTGCTACAACCGCAACCATCGTTGTAAGGGTTGTAATAATTGTTCGGGTAAATACCTCAGTTAGGGCTTTGTCTAAAATTTCCTTGCATTCCAGCTTAGGTTCAAGATGAATCTTTTCGCGGATACGGTCAAAGATAACGATTGTATCGTTTATGGAATAACCTATAATCGTAAGAATGGCCGCTATTGTCGTAGAATTAAATTCCATCTGTGTCCACGAGATAAACATAATCATTATGAGCGTATCGTGGAGCAGAGCAATAATTGCTGCGAGCGAAAAATTCCACTGAAAGCGGAACATCGCATAAACAAAGATTAAGACCAAGGCGCCGCCTACTAGCAATATTGCCTGCTGTGCCAACGAAGAAGAAAAACGGGAACCTACAAAGTCCGTACTTATAACTGCAATGTTTTCGATTCCGTAGGCTGCATTTAAGGCAGTGTTTATAATCGAGCGTAATTCTTTGTTTGCATCTTCATATTTTCCGTCATCGGCAAGTCTTATCTGAAAATATCTGTCTTCAGGCGTTCCCAGTTGTTGGACCGAAACTGAGGGTATTGAAGAAAGTGCATGGCGGACCTCATCGGTATTTATCGGTTTAAGACCTTTTTCCAAATGGTGAAGTCTAAACACATTAGCCGAAAGACGGGAAGAAGATTCCGAATTGGAAAACAAGTTTTTAAGAAGCACATTTCCCGAAGCGGTAACTTTTACCTTTAAACCATCAATAGAGGCAAGGCCGTCAGCGAAATCTTTAAGAGTCGGATTATCGGCAAACTTAAAGACATAAGATTTGTTTTCTCCATCCAGAGAGGTGGTAGTAATCGAAATGTCGGATATACCTTGAGAAAAGGAAACCGTTAAAGGTCCTTCATAGGAAAGTTCTACTGCCGTAGGGGCTATTTTTACCTTTTCGATAAAACCGGCCTGAAAGTCAATACCGAAATTTATTCCTTTGGTAAAGTAGCCTATAATTCCGAAGGCTATAAGCCCTATACTTAAAATAATGCACGGAACGAAAAATTTCGAAAAACTGATTATTTTTTTCATTTTATAACTTCCTCCAGCTGATATGAATCTTCTCCAATTTTAATGTTTGAGTTCCAAAGTCAAAAATTAATCTTGAAACAAACAAAGCGGTAAATACTGAAGAAACAACACCTATGGCTAAGCTGTATGCAAAGCCCTTTATCGGTCCGGTTCCGAGAATTGATAAAAAGAAGGCTGCAATGAATGTTGTAATGTTTGAGTCCATAATTGCAGAAAAGGCATGTTCAAAGCCTGCGTTTATGGAGGCTTCCCTTGTTTTACCAAGCCTTAGTTCTTCTTTTATTCTTTCAAAAACAACAACGTTAGCATCTACAGCCATACCAATAGTTAAAATCATACCCGCAATACTGGGCAAGGTAAGAGTTAAATTGAAGGCTGAAAGAATACTGAACATGATATAAAGGTTTAAAATTTGAGCAATACAGGCATTGATTCCTGCTTCCTTATAGAATACAAGCATAAAAACCAAAACTGCAATTAAGCCCCATTGCAAGGCCTTAATACCTTCATTAATTTTTTCGTCTCCTAAGCTGGCTCCTACAACCTGCTGTGTTTCAAGCTGGAGAGGAACATTTAGCCATGCAGTCCGTAAAACGGTTTTAAGGTTGTTTGCTTCTGTTGCAGACATTCCGCTTATGCTTCCCGAACCTCCGGTGATAGGCTCTTTGAGGTTAGGAGCAGACTTTATCTTGTTGTCCGAAACTATGGCAAGCCTTTTTCCGACATTGTTTGTAGTTAATTCTGCAAATATCTTTGCTCCTTCAGCATCAAGAGAAAAGTTTACGAGGGGGTTATTGGATCTTTGATCTGTCGAAGTGTCAACACTTACGAGGTGTTTTCCTTCAAGGCCTGCCTGCTTTTTTACGACAAGGAAGGGTTCTCTATCGTCTCTTTCATCTATACCGTAGGCATCCTTGTGATATACACCCAGCACCATACAGTCTTCAGGAATAATTTCGGGGTTTAAAAGATTGTAATCGGCATCAAAGGTTTTTCCCGGATTGTTTCGGTAATATTCTCTAAATGCCTGAGTCGCCTCATCATCCACTATATGGAAGGCTAAAATACCTCGGCCCATGATAATGGAGTTTATCTTATCTGCATCGGCAGCTCCCGGCATTTCAATGTAGATTCTGTCTTCACCCTGACGGCGGATAACAGGATCCGTAAGACCGAATTTATCTATTCGGCTTCGGAGGGTGTCCATGGCCAAAGTCATGGCAGCCTTCTTTGAGTCGGCTATTGTATCGCTGCTTGCTCCATCGGCAGAAATTGCAGCATCCAAGTCGGCTTTGATAATAACCAACATACCGCCCGATAAGTCAAGACCCAGTTTAACGGCATTTGTTTGATAGTTTTTTATGCCTAAAATGGAATCCCTATACGCAGTTTCTAAAATAGACTGGGCTATGGGTATAAACTTTTCTTTTGATGAAAGCTTAAAGCTTGCAGCAACATCTTGAGCCGTCCATTGAGAAGGGATTTCCATACCTAAGGCCTTTCTACGGTTCTTAGCTTCTTTAATAATAGGGGCATATTTTTCCGAAAGAGGCTCTGTTGAGTTCGAAGCAGCCATTTCTATAAGCTTATCAACATCAGCTCTTGCCATGTTTTCGGAATAATCTTTAATCTTTTCTCTTGATGCCAAGGCTAATGCCTTATCTTCTTGATTTGTCCAAAAATACCATTTAAGGGTAGGGTGTAAGAAAACAAAGCACAAGGCGATGACAAGAAGAACAACGATAAACCTAAATCTTTTGCTCATTATTTATCTCCCTTTGCGGTTTTAATAATAAAACCGCAAATTGTTTTATTTTGACTCGTTTTGTGAAACTGTATCGTCATTTGCGGAGTCATCGGCCTTTTTTCCGAATAGAGATTTTTTCTTTTCGCCTTCTCCTCCGAAATCAGGCTTTGGAGGCTCATCTTTTAAAACGGCCCCTACTGCAGAACGGTTAATTTCAATCTTGCAGTTGTCATCAACTTTTATGATAATTGTCTTTTCTTTTGTTGAGCTCACAACACCGTGAATACCGCCGATAGTGATGATCTTATCCCCCTTTTGAAGCTGAGAAATCATCTTTTCGGTTTTTTGCTGTTCTTTTTTCTGCGGGCGGATAAGCAAAAAATAAAAAATAACGAATACCAAGAGCATCGGTATTAAAAAACCGAAGGAGCCGAAACCGCCCGGAGCGGTTCCTTGCAATAAAGGCATAAAATTCATAAAACCCATCCTTTTTAAAGTAATTTAAAATATAAATATAGGAAAATACAATATCATATTTTTACATATTCAGTCAATAAGAGGTCAGCTTTTAAAAAAAACTTTTTTTTTAAAATTTTATAAACTTTTTTTTAAAAATTTTACTAAAAATTGCGTTTACAAGCCTATAATTAGATGAAGGCAAGGGAGCGGCGCCGGCCCAATCTTTCGAAATCTTATTGAACAAGTGTTCAAGGTGACGTTATTTTTGTGATTTTTGGAGGTATAAAATGAAATCATTAAATTCACTCATTATTGAAGGAAACATGGTTAGGGACCCTGTTTTAAAAACTACGGCAAACGGAACAGACATCTGTACTTTTTCTATTGCTTCAAATAGAAACTACAAAAAAGACGATGCCTTTGTGCAGGAAACTTCTTATTTTGATGTAGAGTCATGGGCAAGTCTTGCAAAATTATGTGAACAAAACGGGGCTAAGGGCAGGGGAGTCCGCGTTGTAGGCAGAATTAAGCAGGATAGATGGGTCGGTACCGATGGAAAAAACTACAGCAAGGTAAAGGTTGTTGCAGAACATGTAGAGTTTAAGCCTATCTTTAAAAATGCAGGCGAAAAAACACAGGCAAAGGAGGAGGTTCTTATTGAAGAAAAAGTAATGGCATTTTAAATAATTAATCGCTGTCAAGGCCTAAGACGTAAAAGCTCCTTTACGGAGATTCACTCATCGGGCCTTGATAGCATCTTTATTAGGCATATAGTTTTTTGACGATAAAAAGAGCGAGGCTGCGGGGTAAAATTCTGTATAAAAGCAGCAAGAAGGAGTAAGTCCAGTTGTAAGGATAAAAAAATCCGACTTTTCGCTTTTCAGCGAGGCAGGCGACGAATTTTCCTAACTTTTCAGGATTCATCCCCTTTTGCTCGTCTTTTTCCATTTTAGAAACACTTTTTGAAATTCTTCCATTGTAAACATCATCCCCAAGATTTGATTTATTTCTTGCGGCCGTGAAGGGGGTGGCAACATCTCCGGGCATGATTAGGGCACAGTCAACACCGAATGGCTGAAGTTCCGCTCTAAAAGCTTCTAAGAGCTTGCCAAGGGCTGCCTTTGATGCCGAGTAAAAACCCTGAAACGGAATGGCAATTTCTCCGGCTATAGAGCTGATCACAAATATCTTTCCAAAAGATTGGGGGCGCATATACGAGGCGGCTGTCTTTATAAATAAAAAGGCTCCGAAAAAGTTTACATCCATTTGTTTTTTTGCTTCTTCAAGGCTTGTAAATTCCACAGCACCGGAAATACCGAATCCGGATGCACATACGGCTAAATCAATCCGACCTTCCTTTTTCCAAATATCGGAAAAGGCTTTTGTAAGATTTTCTTCATCCGTAATATCAAGGCTGATGTGCTTACTCTTTTCTTGAGGCAAACTTAAAAATTCTCTGCGGCTCATGGTGTAAACAAAATAATCTTTTAGAACCAGGGCCTTTGTAATTTCAAGACCTATACCGCTTGAGCCTCCCGCCACTATCGCTATTTTTTTCATAATTCTACCCCGTTTCAGCTAAATTGAAGTCTTCATTATTATAGACAAAATTCTTTTTTTCTTCTATCGGAAAATTTAGAAATATATGTGAATACTTGAAAATTTCTAAATCTTCATATATACTTGGTCGATATAAATTGACCTGAGGAGTTTAAAATGATTTCACGAAATGCAGCTTTTAGAGAATCTAATTTACCTCTCCCTTCAAAACAAACCGGAAAGGTAAGGGATTGGTACTCACCCGAAGAAGGGAAACGCTTGATTGTAACTACAGACAGAATTTCTGCCTTTGACAGGGTTCTTACAGCCCTTCCATACAAAGGACAGGTTTTAAACCAGCTTTCGCTTTGGTGGTTTGAAAATACCAAGGATATAATCAAAAATCATATAATATCTTGTCCGGATCCTAACTGCATTATCGTAACTGAAGTAAAACCTCTTCCGATAGAGGTCATCGTAAGGGGCTATATCACAGGCGTAACATCTACGGCTCTTTGGTACAGATATTCTTTAGGTGAAAGAAATATATACGGATATGATTTTCCTGAAGGCTTGAAAAAAAATCAGGCCTTACTCAAGCCGATTATAACTCCCACTACAAAGGGCGGTCCTACAGGCCATGATGAAAGACTTACCTGCGATGAGGTTGTTTCGCAAGGCTATCTGTCAAAAGAAGAATGGGGCTTTGTACAAAAAGCAGCCCTTGCCCTTTTTGCGCGCGGTCAAAAAAGTGCAAAAGAAGCGGGCTTGATTTTAGTTGATACAAAATACGAATTCGGTGTAGATAAGGATAATAATATTCTTTTAATAGATGAGGTTCATACCCCCGATTCTTCACGCTATTGGAAACTCGATACTTACGAACAAAGATTGAAGGAAGGAAAGGAACCCGAAAACTTTGACAAGGAATTTGTGAGAATGGCCTATGCAGCAAAGGGTTACCGAGGCGACGGAGAAATCCCCGAACTCGATGAAAATGTCTGGAATGAGGCTATTCAGCTTTATATTACTGCTTACGAAAAATTGACAAAATCTAAATTTGTTCCGGGAGAATATCCGGTTGAAGATCGCATAGTAAAGAACTTAAAAAAGGCAGGCTTAATGTGAGACCTCTTGTAATAATACTTATGGGTTCATCTTCGGATATGGGCCATGCAGAAAAAATAGCTTCGGAGTTAAAGAGCTTTGGAATCGAGTATGCTATAAGAATAGGCTCGGCCCATAAAACTGCGGAGCATGTTGTTTCTATGCTAAAAGAATATGAGGCTCTTGATAGGCCGAAACTTTATATTACTATTGCAGGAAGAAGCAATGCTCTTTCCGGCTTTGTGGACGGTTTTGTAAAGGGGGCTACAATTGCTTGTCCTCCTCCATCCGACAGCTTTGCAGGAGCAGACATTTATTCTTCTCTTAGGATGCCCTCTGGTATTTCGCCGGCCTTGGTGCTGGAGCCTAAAAATGCGGCTCTCCTTGCTGCAAGAATTTTTTCACTTTATGATAAAGAAATAGCGGATTCGGTCAAATCTTATATGGAATCAAATGCTCAAAAAATAATTGAAGACGATTCCAAATTAAAAAGATAGAATTTATGGTGGAATAAAAT
The DNA here is from genome assembly GCF_024181665.1 of Treponema sp. B152. Taxonomy (NCBI): domain Bacteria; kingdom Pseudomonadati; phylum Spirochaetota; class Spirochaetia; order Treponematales; family Treponemataceae; genus Treponema; species Treponema sp. B152. The sequence continues at coordinate 2,016,689 of NZ_CP058668.1, read as the reverse complement.
GTACAAACGATTTTTTTTAATGGCTGCACTATGCTGCTTTTTTGTAATTAATCTTTATACTCAAAACACTGATGAAAAGTTAGAAGCCGAAAAACAGATGGATACTCCGGCTTATAAGATTGAAAGTGTTGAATACAATATAAAAGGCTTTACCAAAGAACGGCCATTATCATCAAAAATACCAATAGATAAAAAACGAATATTTTTTTCACGTGAAGAATTCGACGCATATATTGCAGAGCTTAATACCGAATTCCATAACATGAGAACAATTGAAAGCTATGAAATTACTTTCGATTTTTTGGAGCCTCAGAATAATATTACTCCGGTAAAGCTTAAAATATATGTTAAAGATACATGGAATATTATAGCCTTGCCTTATCCGAGTTTTGATTCAAACCGCGGACTTCAGTTTAAGCTTAAATTAAAGGATTTTAATTTTTTAGGTTCGCTTGAGCCGCTTACAATGGATTTAATATATAACAGAAATAATGAAGGCAAATCTTCTTTTGAGTTTGGTACCGGATTTGCATTGCCTTTCCATATTAATCCGGTTAAATTTCTTTGGACCACTAATGCGGAAATTAGTATAGATGAAGATAAAAAATTCGGCTTTGATTTCGGCACAGGCTTAAGTGCTTCATATAAGTTAGGTGTCGATTGGCTCACTTTAGCGGCGGGGATAACTCAAGATATAAAGGTCTCTGCTTCTCCGTCGGAAAAAGACTATTATCTTACAAACGGATTTTATACATCACTGGTATTTGATATATATAAAGATCAAACATTGGGCACAATCACATGGACTCCTTATTTTGGTATAGACGGTAATTGGAAATTTAAAGAAATGACCAATGAAGAAAAAAAAGGTCTAAATATTAATTGGTCACATAGTTTTGGAATGGGCAAGGTAAACTGGATAAATAATTTTAGACAAGGCTTTACGGTAAATATTGATAATAGCTATAAATATAACACTTATAAAAAAGGTAATGTAGATGTTTCTTTTAATTTGCAAACGAAGGGCTTTTATTCTTTTTTAGAGCGAGTAGGTTTATACGGCAGGTTCGATTTTTTTTACAATCTATTCGGAAAAACATCAAGCGAGCATACCGGAAAAATTTTGCGGGGTATTTTAAATAAGAGAATTGAAACGGATACAGCTTTTAGTTTTAATTTTGATGTACCTATAAAAATAGGCGTTTTTAAATGGGAAGAAATTACCGGAGTTGAATGGACTCGTTTCTTCGGCTTTGAGCTGCACATAACACCGTTTTTTGATATGGCCTTGGTTCATGATAAAAATACCGATACCTATTACAATCCAAAACACGGCTGGTATTCGGGTGGCTTTGAAATAATAATGTATCCGATAAAAATGCGCAGTATTTATGCACGAATAAGTTACGGACATGATTTAAGAGAAATAAAAAATAAAGACGGTTATGCAAAACGTGACGGTAAACCTGTTTCCGAAATTTTTATCGGAATAGGGCTGCATTATTAAAACGGAGGCAGAATGCGGTTTAGTTCCCATTACAAAATGGAAGGCGATGATATAATCGATTACGTCTTTGAGCACAGTAATTTTTTTGATTCGAATGAAAATTTAGTTTGCGAAGAAATAGGGGACGGAAATATAAACTATGTCTATCGCATTTTTGACACGAACACAAAAAAATCTCTTATTTTAAAACAAGCTGATGTTCAAACAAGGGTGCGTCCCGACGGATATTTAAACCCGGATAGGAGCATCCGTGAAGCTGAAGTTTTAAAACTGTATAACGAATGTGCTCCCGGTTTTTCTCCGAAAATAATTTATGCCGATCCGGTTATGGCTGCAATCATAATGGAAGACATCGGTTCTTATTCTAATTTAAGAACGGAATTAATGGCCGGAAAAATATTTTACGGAATCGAAAAGCTGATTGTTCGGTTTATCGTAGACGCAAGCCTGCCTTCCACAGATTTGGTTTTAGCTTATCAAAAAAAATTTAAAGCAGCAGCCAAATTTTATAATCCCGATCTTTGTAAGATTACTGAAGACTTGGTTTTTACTCATCCTTATAAGGATGTAAGGCAAAGAAATATTTTGCTCCCCGAAAATGCCGACTGGCTTAAAAAAAAGTTCTATGAAGATTCAGATCTCATTGCAAGGGTTGCAGCCTTAAAAGAAAAATTCAATAACTATCCTCAAGGGCTTATTCATGGGGATCTGCATTCGGGTTCTATCTTTGTAAAAAATGAAAATGAAGAAATAAAGATAAAAATAATCGATCCCGAATTTGCTTTTTACGGCCCAATAGCCTATGATCTTGGGAATGTCCTTGCTCATTTTATTTTTGCTCAAGGCTATGCAAAATATTCGCCTCTTTTTGTTGATGAAGAAAAGCAAAGAACTGACTTTTTATCTTGGCTTGAAAATGCAAAAAACAATCTATTTAAATTCTTCCATATCTTTGCAAAAGATTTTCTTATTAAAAATATAAAGGATCCTGTTTATCAAAACGAAATTTTTATTGACAACTACATCGAAAAAATAAAAATTGATGCCGTTTCTTTTTGCGGTACCGAGTTAAACAGAAGGATAATCGGTTCTGCAAAAACAGCCGAAATTACAAGCATAAAAAAAATCGAAAACCGTATTGCCCTTGAAAGGGATTTAGCCGAACTGGGATGTGCCATGATTTTAAACCCCGAAGAAATTTTAAGAGGATTTTAAACTTGATGAAGGTGCTTGTGGGTTTGAGCGGAGGCGTTGATTCCGCTGTTGCGGCAAAACTATTGATAGATCAAGGTTATGATGTTACAGGCCTTACGATGCAGCTTTTACCGAAACTATCAGGCATTTATAAAGAGCAGACTGATGATATTGACGATGCAAAAAAAGTTGCAGCCAAGCTCGGTATAAAGCACATTGTATACGATATGAGGGAAACTTTTAAGGCTGAAATCATCGACTATTTTGTAGAAGAGTATAAACAAGGAAGAACGCCGAATCCCTGCTTTATATGTAACAGCAAAATAAAATTCGGTCTTTTTTTGGAACAAGCCTTAAAGGACGGCTTCGATAAAATTGCAACAGGCCATTATGCAAAAATAGAAAAAACCGAAATTGAAGGCGAGGAAAGATTTTTACTAAGGCAGGCTGAGGATGCTCAAAAAGACCAAAGCTATTTTTTAGCCCTTCTTACTCAAGAACAGCTTTCCCGTTCTATTTTTCCTTTAGGTGATTTTACCAAAGAAAAAGTGAGAAGCATAGCCGAAGATGCAGGCCTTATAAATGCTCACCGCCCCGACAGCCAAGACATCTGTTTTGTTCCAGATGACGATTATACAAGGGTAATAAACGCCCTTGCTGCGGATTCTTTTAAAGAGGGAAAATTTGTTGATACAATGGGAAATGAAATAGGCCGCCACAAAGGGCTTCAATATTATACCATAGGTCAAAGGCGCGGTCTTGCAATCGCAATGGGTTATCCCGTCTATGTTGTAAAAAAAGATGCAAAGGCGAACACGGTTACCGTAGGCAAGGATGAAGAACTCTTTGCTGAAAGTCTCACCGCCTCAGATGTAAATATAATCTCAAAAAAAACAATAGATAAAGAAATCGATATTGAGGTAAAAACACGATACCGCCAACAAAAGAAAAAGGCAAAATTGATTCCGCTTAAAAATGAGGACTTTAAACATACAGGGAAATTTAAGGTAGAATTTATAGAGCCTGAAAAAGCCGTCGCCGAAGGACAAGCCGCAGTTTTTTATGCCGGCAATTATATCATCGGCGGCGGCATAATAGAATCGGTTGAGAGGCTGGGAATACTTTAAAAATGAGCTTGACAACACTATATAATATAATATAATATAACAGGAGCTGTCTATGTTGTATAAAAAATCTTATTTTAAATTACATGCTAAAATTGTCTTACTTTCAATTATTCCGCTTGCATGTTCTGCTGCGATTCCATTGCTTTTAGGGAAAATAATAGATGACTTAAACAAGGGGTTTTCACCCGAAGTATTTAGAACCATAATAATTTGTTTTATCATTATCTTTGTTCAAAAAATTTTTAATTTTGTTTGGAACTATAATTTTAATACGGCAAAAAATATTGTTGCTGCTGCAGAAACCGAAATTCTTCTTGACGAGTTTTTAAGTGCAAAGTCTAATTTAGCCGGCACATTTAATAATGAAAAACTTTTAAACCGTATAGCCAATGAACCTTATAAATTGGGTTCTCTTTATGGGGTAAGCCCTGTAATGCTTGTCAATAATATTATGATGTTTGTAGTGGCTGTTTGTGTTCTTTTATATTTAAATTGGCAGCTCTTACTTTTAACTTCTCTTTTTATTCCGCTGATATATCTTATAGGCTGCTTTGTAAGAAAAAACATTATGAAGTATTCGAAAGAAAGTTCTTTAGCCTCCGAAAAATTTCTTTTGCATTTAGGTGAAGCCTTAAAAGGTTTTTCGGATATAAAAATTTTTTCTGCCGAAAAGAAAATAAAAACATCCTTAACAAAGGTAAGAAGAGATATGTTAAAGGTGGAAAAATCGGAAGAATTTTATCAGCGGCTTTATCGGGACATAAACGGATTTTTGTACACCTCTTTACCTCTTGTAAATTTAGTCGCCGGTTTTATACTAATGAAATACGGAAAAACTACATTGGGTGCTATAATTTCGTTTTATATGTATGTAGGACATTTCATTGAACCGGTACAAAATCTTGCCGACCTGCGTATGGCAATTTTAAATTCTAACGAAAAAAAGAAACTGGTTGATGAGATAAAAAAAGAATTTGCCGCCGATTTGGCAGGGCACAATAAAGCTGAAAACTTTAATTCCATTTTATTAAAGGATATAAAACATTCTTTTGAAAGTAAGGACATAAACATTAAAACCGATGTAGATATTTCATCGGCGGGTCTTTACGGTATTTCCGCCCCATCAGGTTTAGGTAAAAGTACTGCCTTAAAAATTCTTTCAGGACTTTTATATTCCGAAACGGCTGCCGCTTATATCGGAGGTAAGGATGTCAAAACCTTAAACCCCGATTCTCTTAACGGAAATATTTTTTACATAAACGATAAGTCTATAATTTTTCAAGGTACGGTTAAAGAAAATGCCGAACTTACCGAAGATGCTCATATTACAAAAGAAGTCTTTGATTCTATTTTTGATGAAAGCGATAATCTTTCGCTTGAAACTAATTTGGAAACTGAAGGAACAAATATTTCGTTGGGACAAAAACAAAGGGTGGTGTTGTTAAGGTTTTTTGCCCTTAAAGAAGAACCTAAAATTATCATATTAGATGAAGCCCTTTCGGGCCTTGATGAAATAAGGGAAACGCAGTCTATCGAAGCATTGCGTAAGGCTTTCCCTCATTCAATTATCCTTTTTATAACCCACCGCAAAAAATCTTTTGCTCTTTGCGATAAGGTTTTTGAATTTAAAGAAGGATAATTGAATTTCTTAGCCTCAAGACAAACTTCAAAAAAAATGTTATAATTCCACCCACTAGGAGATAGGAGATTACTATGATAAAACTTGCAACAATTGCCGGATCGGATGCATCCGGAGGGGCCGGCTTGGAAGCCGACTTAAAAACATTTCAGGAGTACGGTGTATATGGAATGGCTGCCGTTACGGTAATTGCAACGATGAATCCCGATAAAGAGTGGGGACATGAAGTTTTCCCTCTCGACGAGCAAACCATAAGAGCCCAGCTTGAAACAATTTTTAAGGGCATAGGCGTTAACGCTGCAAAAACGGGAATGCTTGCAACAAATTATGCAGTTGAGCTTTCTGCCGAATACTTAAAAAAATATAATGTAGAAAATTATGTACTGGACCCTGTAATGGTATGTAAGGGCGGAGACCTTGCCTTAAACCCCGAGCTTAATAATCTCATTATAAAAAAACTTTTGCCTTTAGCGAGAGTTATTACGCCGAATCTTTTTGAAGCGGGACAGATTGCAAAAATGCCGACACCTTCTACAATCGAAGAAATAAAAGAAGCCTGTAAGATTATTCACGGAATGGGTGTTCCCTATGTCTTTATAAAGGGCGGTGCCAAGTTGAATGAGGAACAATCGGCTATAGATATTTTTTATGACGGCAAGCAATTTTTAAAAGTGGAAGGCGGGCTCATCGATACAAGATGGACACATGGAGCAGGCTGCACAACAGCTGCTGCCATCGCTGCAGGTTTAGGCATAGGTCTTGAACCATACGAAGCCGTAAGAAGAGCAAAAAAGTTTATCACTTTAAGCCTTCAAAACGGATTCCAGCTTAATAAATGGGTCGGCCCAGGCAACCCTGCCGCATGGCGGAAGAGCTTTAATTAATTTGTAATTCCTGATAGGTAATGAGTAAGCCGCTTATTCGTGCGGAGGGTTTAATACCCCGACGCTTGCGTCGGGGTTGTTGATTACCCATTTTTAATTTTTAACCCTTCTTTAAAAAAAGTTTAAACTTTTTCCTATGACAAATGTCATATTTAAACTCCAAAAAATATGACAATTTTCAGTTTTAAAATTCCAAAAAAAAGGTATAATTATCTATAAAAGATATCGGAGGAAGTTATGATTTTAACGGTAAAAAATCTTGTAAAACGGTACAATGAAAAAACGGCACTTGATCACTTTAATATGGAAGTTAAAGAAGGCGAGATTCTGGGCCTTTTGGGCCCTAACGGATGCGGAAAAACTACAGCCATAAACTGTATGCTTTCCCTTTTAAAACACGGCAAGGGTGAAATCATCATTTTCGGCGAAGAAATGAAACCTAACGCCCTGCACATAAAAAAAAGAATAGGCCTTGTTCCTCAAGAGGTTTCGGTTTTCTATGATTTTACCGTAAAACAAAACATAGATTATTTTTGCGGCCTCTATGTAAACAATACTCAAGAAAGAAAAAAGCTGGTAGATGAAGCAATCGATTTTGTAGGCTTAAACAATTATGCTTCATTCCGTGCAAAAAAACTTTCAGGAGGCCTTCTCCGCCGGCTCAATATTGCATGCGGCATAGCACATAAACCTGAGCTGATTTTTTTGGATGAGCCCACAGTTGCCGTCGATGCCCAAAGCCGAAACTTTATTCTTTCAGGAATAAAGGAACTGGCAAAAAGAGGAAGCACCATCGTGTATACTACCCATTATCTTGAAGAAGTGGAAGAGCTTTGCGATAGAATCATTATCATGGATGAGGGAAGAGATATAGCAAACGGCACCTTAGAAGAATTGCACAAGCTGATCCGCACAAGCGAAAAAATGGTTGTTGAATTTGTTGAAACTAAGGATAACCTGCAAGAAGAACTAAAAAAAATCCCTCATGTTCTGGAAGTTACCAAAAACGGAAACGAGTTTTTAATCAGTTTTGAAAATTCGATTAACAACTTAAACGAACTTATTTTATTTATCAATAATAATAGTTTGGCTTATACCAAATTATATTCGGAGTTACCCAGCTTAAACGATATTTTCTTGGAGCTTACGGGAAAGGAGTTAAGAGACTGATGAAATTCTTTTTACGCGAAATAAAATATTATAGTATCGGAATGTTTTATTCTTTAGACGGAATGTTTTGGACTCTTTTATATCCTATTCTTATGGCTGGACTGTTCTTTACGATATTTTCGGCCGTAGGTAATTCCGATACCGGTAAAATAGAAATAGGAATTGAAAAAGACAATCCTGTTTATTATCCGCTTAAATTTACAGGGATGTTCAATACAAAAATAATAGATGAGACATCGGCAAATGAGATGCTTCGTACAAAAAAAATAAAAGCCTTTGTTGAAGCCGATCAATCTTTGAGGCTGAGCGAAGACGGATTATCTCAGACAATAACAAAAACCGTGCTGGATCAAATAAAACAAATCAAAGCCCTTAATATTCCAATGAATTCTTTTGAATATGGTAAAAACTATGTCGAAAGTAAAAACGAAAAAATGAGTTTAAGCATTATATTGTTCTATTCTCTTTTGGCAATGGTTTCGATTTATACAATGTTCGGCTCGATAGATATAGCCGTAAAAATACAGGGTAATATTTCAAAAATCGGAGCAAGAATTTGTACAACTCCCATTAAACGCTTTTATTCTTATCTTGCAGGAATTATATTTTACATTATCTTTAACCTTACAGCCAATCTCATATATATTTCCTTTGTGCTCTTTGTTTTAAAGATACCCTTTATTACCGATTTTAAAATTACTCTTTTACTCTTGATATATGCGAATTTTTTTGGAGCAGCTCTCGGCTTATTTATAGGCTCAACATCTATTGGAGATATTCGGTCAAAAAATATGATATGTGTTTTTACAAGTCTTTTTTTAGCCTTTCTATCCGGTATGATGGGACCTGAGGTAAAAATGTCCATTGAAAAAGCAATACCGATTTTAGGGACAATAAATCCTATAGCTATTTTTACTACCAATCTTTACAACATAAATATTTTGGGTGAATATAATGCGGTACCGTTATTTTTTATTGTCTACACAATAGGTATCGTAATTCTTTTATCTCTTTCATTTATTAACTCAAGGAAGGTGCAATATGATAGTTTATAAAAACTTTTTAAGATTAATTTGTACAAAAGTAATAAGTACTATTATTTATGTTGTTATTTTTTTGTTCATCAGTTTTATGACATTAAAGTCTCAAAATTCTCAGGTAAGCGAATTCGCAGAAACACCTTTAACCGTAAATATAATCGATAGGGACGGCTCCGAACTATCGAAACATTTAATTTCCTATTTGAAGTCAAAACATGATGTTATTATTATAGACGAAAAAGGCAAGACCGATGAAGAAATTTTACGCGAGTTAAAAAAAGATATTTCTCTGCAAAGAATACATGCTGGGATTATTATAAATAAACATATGGAAGAAAATGTAATGAACGGTAAAAAGGCCCTTATAACTTTTAAAGATGACAGAAAAAAGTCGGGCTTTTATATGGATTTACAGCTTAATACATATTTAACATTTGCTTCAAGTGTAAAAAAGACTCAAGGATATTTCGATTTTCAGAGAATCGAAAAAGCTCTTAAAGTAAACACAAAGGTGAATAAGATTAGTTTTCAGGAGAATACTTCGGTAAATATTTGGTTTAAAATATTTTTTAACTTTTTAGGCTGGATAGTTTTTTCGGTTGTTCTTAATTCTGTAGGCTGGGCGATGTTCGAGTTAAATAACGAACGCTTAAAAATGCGGAATAATGTTTCTCCGGTATCGACTTTTCGCTTTGTTTGTGAAAACTTTTTGGCTCAATTAACGATAGTAATTTTTATTCTTTCAATATTGATAGGTTTTGCTATTATTACAAATATAACGAGATTGGAAAAAATCCCTCTTTTATTATATACATTTAATGCCTTAATGTACACGGCTGTTATTTTAAGTTTAACTTTTATGCTTAATTCTTTTTTAAAAAAAGGCTCTGTTATGGGTATAGTCGGCACTGTTCTTCCTCTTTCATTAGCCTTTATTTCGGGTATCTTTGTTGAACAAGAATTGCTTCCGGATTTTATTGTAAATATCTCCCGCCTTTTCCCGACCTATTATTATATAATGGCAAACGAATTTACTCAAGTTAATTTATCGATTGATTGGAAAAATATCGGAATGCTCTTTTTATTCTTATTTCTTTATTTTACTGTTGGAACTTACTTTTCAAAATTAGGAAGGTCGCAAAGCAAGATAGAATTTGCTCAGCAATAAAAAAAGCCGGTAAGATTTTTATCTTATCGGCTTTCTTGTTTAAATCATTCCTTCAACCATCAGCTTTTCGAACCATAAAAATGCTCCGACTGTAATCGTTAAGGTTCCGTTAACGGAGGGAGTTCCCTTTTTAACATAAACGGTAATTCCGTTATTTTCAAATTTATTGAAGTGATCGATATTTCGCGGCATTCCGACATACACGGCCGGATCTAAAGTTGTCCCTCCTCACGAAGCACACATATTAAGCATACAGTGAACCGTATCCGCGTTTTTTGCTTTAATTTTGTCTCTAGCAGAATCTTCAACTATGATATTCATTTTTGGCCTCCAAAAAATAATTGTAATCTACCTTTATCAACACCTTTATGAATTGTTTCAAGGCTCTTACAAACCTAAGATAAAAACTTTTTGAATGAAAGTCAAGAAATTTAAGAAAGTTTTTTGATATGATTAATGAGTAAATTGGACTATAAAGTCTTTTGGAGAAATTATTTGTAAATTCGAACCATTAAAATCAGATATATTTCTGGTAATAATCATACTACAATCATGCGATTCAGCTACTGCATTTTGTAAAGAATCTTCAAAATCAGCCCAATCTGAGTCGATTGCTGACATAATTTCCTTATCGGAAATACCTGCCACTGTTATAATCTGTAGAAGAGTTTTTATAAGGTTTTTAACTCTGATTTTGTCCCTCAATTCTTTATAAGCTATATAGTAAATATCCGTAATCGCCGATGCAGAAACATATGCCTGAATATTCCCACATGTAAGTTCTAATACAGCAATAGCATCTTGTACAAATGAAGCTCTATTTAATAACACATCCAGTATGACATTTGTATCAATTAGGACTTTCATATTTTTTTAATCTCTCTTTCCTGTAATCATCAAGGGATTTTCCTGTATAGGGAATTGCACCGACTAGAGATTTTATAAGATTTATTTTAGATGTTTGTCTTAAATTAGACTTAAAAACTCTATAAGTTATAACCACCTCCTGACCTTGCCGGAGTTTTACAGGAGAATCTAAAACTATTTGAGTTCCATTGTAATAACCTTTTACAGTTTCCAGCATATACTTACCCCTCCATGTCATGATTATTATATCATTTTTAAAGAAAAATTTACAGCCCTTTTTTAAATCTTTCTACCCTTAAGCCGAACAATCACAGTCATCTACAAAGAGCAAAAACCAATTATCGGCAATATCGAAAAAGTAAAAGGTCTTTTTTATGAAGCCGTCGTCTAAGACAACTATTTTTAAGATTGCCTTATAGTTTTTTGGTAAGTTTATTTTTAAGTTCTTTATTTCATCGCTTTCAAAACTTGCAGGATCGACGGCCTCGGGGATTTCTTTGACAATGGCACAATATACGCCGTCTTTATCTTTAGACTCTTCACAAAAACCGCCGTCAGGCATTCTATTATAAAAGGGGATGGAGCCTCCGAATTTATTGGCCGAGGGTTTGGTAGAAAAATCGGCGCTTTCATCAAAGCCGAAACCATCCTCTGCCGAAAAAAGAAGTGGAGCTGCACCGGGATTATAAAAACGCCTTATGCCGTAATCAGGGTGAACAAAATCGGCTAATTTTGGGCTTGAATTTTTTAAAAGAAGATTAAAGTTATTTTCCCAATACACATTCGATAAAAAAGAAAAAGCAAAGGAAATGAGGTTCCCCTCATCATAAGATTTTTCATCTTCAATCCCTTCTTGAGAAACTGATGCCGAAGTCAGCTCAAAAGAATCTATTATATGAGTTAAAATATCCCTATATGTATCATACTCTTTTTTGTTATATTCAAATCTGATTATATAAAACTTTTCATTTATAGCAAGGGCCTGACAAAAAAACATCTTGTCCTTTGAATAGCCTTTTAAAATAAAGCCGTCACGGCCCATATTTTTATCGCTTACCGTAAATTTTTCCGCTTCTTTTTTTTCGTAAAGGTCAGCAGTTTTAAAAATAAACTCGGGGCTTAAATCTTTTAAGTCCGAAACGGAAACCGATAAACTCACCTCTCCGTCATTACTCGTAAATACTTGTTCTGCAGGAGCGCCGTCTATAGGTCTTAAAATTTCTGAAGGGTAATCGATTTCATAACCTGCTTCCGTATTTGTGTAGGTTAAATATTTTCCTGTAAATTCGGGATTTTGTTTTGAACAAGAAGATATAAAAATTAATGTAAAAAGAATAAAATAAACTTTTCTTAGGTTAAACATATTTTCCTTTTGGATAATCCATCTTTAAAGTATAATTTGTGTGATTTATAATATAAATATAAGCTAATTTACTTTTCATGTCAATAAACTATTTTATACTTTCTCACCGTTCATCCTACGTTGAAAGACAATAATAGCAAGAACGAAGATGACTATTGTATAGATCATTACAACAGTCAGATGAGAAAGGGCATGACCGAAATTACCGCTTAAGGTTGATTTTATTGCTTCCGCACTATGATAAAATGGCAGGATATTTGTTATTTTTTTAAAAGCTCCGCCTATTAAATCAATCGGAATAAATACTCCGGATAACCATCCGGCGACATTTGTTAACAAGGCTCCGCAAACTCCTCCGACTGCTTTATCATTCATAAGACTGCCGAAGAGCAGGCCTGTTCCCACGAATAGTAGAGAGGTTAAAGCTGTCACAATCACCGCAAACAGGAAGTTAATAGTTATTTCAAGACCAAAAGCTCCCGCCGCCAATAAGGTTATCGCCGCCTGCACTATTGTCATAGCCAGCATAGGTAAAGTGTATCCCAAGATAAAATCTACGGAAGTCATAGGAGAAGTAAACAGGCGCATTAAAAAAGATGAAGTACGGTCTTTTGATAGCAGCATACCGGAGAATAATGCCATAAATACGCTCCCAAACATCGCTAAGCCGGGTGCAAGATTCCTTATTTCAAACATAGGATTTTCGGCTTCAGGCGGAATGGCAGCATTAATAATGGATAGAAGAATCAACAATATGATAGGAAATCCCAAACCGAAAAAGAAATTTATGGGATCACGCAAAACTTCTTTTGTATTTCTTCTTGCAAATAAAAGTATCCTCATAACACACCTCCGGAAAGTATAACAAAAGCGTCCTCCAGCTTGACAGTATCTGTTTGCATAGTTAATTCCTGTACCGTACCCATCGCTTTTAACTTGCCTTTTGACATTATTCCGACACGGTCGGACAGCGTTTCAACTTCATCCATGTAATGAGTTGTGAGTATAATTGTCACTTTTCCTTTTAACTCTTTAATGGATGCCCATAACTCACGGCGAGCCAATACATCAAGCCCCAGGGTAGGTTCATCGAGAAATAAAATCTGCGGATCTGAAATCAGTGCCATTGCAATAGAAAGGCGCCTCTGCATACCTCCCGATAAGTGTTTTGCTTTTTTGTTCAATTCATTTTCCAATTTGAACTTTTGAGCTATCTCGTAAGCATTTTTCTTTGCTGTTTTACTGTCTTGTCCGTAGATTCCCGCAATAAGTTCCAAGTTCTCTAGAACCGACAAATTAGCGGCTACCGCCGTTTCCTGAGGAGAAATATTTATTTTTTTCTTTATTGCATGGGATGCTGAAATAATACTGTTGCCAAGCAACAAGGCATCACCGCTCGTGGGTTTTATTAGACAAGAAAGCATTTTAATTGTTGTGGTTTTTCCGGCTCCGTTCACACCGAGTAAGGCAAATAATTCACCCTGCTCAACAGTTAAATTAAGATTATCTACAGCAGTTATACCGCCGTATTTTTTTGTAAGCTGTGCAGCTACAATGGCACTCATTCTTCGTCCTCCTTTGGTACATTACCTCCGAAAATATTGTCAATAATACTTGTGAACATATTTTTAGGCGGAATGGCAATGCCTTGATTTATATCTCCCAAAACAATCAAGGTATCACCGGGATTAATGTTGAAAACATCACGGGCTTCTTTAGGTATAACAAACTGCCCTTTCTCTCCAACCTTAACCGTCCAAGCATATTTTCCTTTTGGATAACCCATTTTCTCACCTCCAAACATAAAGTATGATTTGTATGATTTATAGTATAAATATAACATAATTTACTTTTCATGTCAATAAGCTATCGGCTATGATAATTTGAAGGCTGTTAAAGTAGGGAAACCCATCTATGCCGAACACGATGATAACTACTATCTTGAGTGTGTCGAGAATTTGAAAGGCAAGGGAATTAAGCCGGAATAAGAAAAAAATGCACTGCAAAAGTTTTGCAGTGCATAAAAATTATTGGATTATTTCTTCGGCCATGTCGATGGTCATCTTTTTTATGTCTGTAAAATCTGCGGACATAATTATCTTTGTATTTTCATCTATAGAACTTAAAGCGTTTATCCATTCTTGCGAAACGGTGAGTTTTGCAGCTTCCATACCGCCTTGAATTTGGGTAGAAGCTGCAATTTTTTTAATACCGTCGGCAGTGGCTTCGGCAACGGCAACAATTTCGCGGGCCTGACCTTCCGCCTCATTTATCATTCTTTCTTTTTCACCTTCGCTTATGTTTACGGCTTCTTCATAAGCCGCTCTTGAAAGGTTGATAACCGTTTCCATCTCTCCGACCGAGTGGGCTATTTCTGCTCGTTTTTCTCTTTCGGCCTTCATCTGGTTTTCCATGGCATCCATAATAGAATCGGAAACTCTTATGTTCTGAATTTCGTAACGGGTAACTTTTACGCCCCAAGGATCCGAAGCTTCATCTACGGCTTTTACAACCTGAGCATTTATCTGTTCCCTTGCTTCAAAGGTGTCATCCAAATCCAGCTGTCCTACTACAGAGCGCATGGTCGTCTGTGCAAGCAAAATAGTTGCATAGCGGTAATCGCGTATACCGTAGCTTGCCTTAATCGGATCAAAGACTTGAAGATAGAGGATTCCGTCAATGCGTACCTGAACGTTGTCCTTGGTAAAACAGTCTTGGGCGGGAACATCTATGGCCTGTTCCTTTAGATTTTGCTTATACTTTACTCTATCCAAAAACGGAAATAGAATATGAAAACCGGCATCCAAGGTTGTGTGATACTTGCCTAAGCGTTCTACAATCAGGGCAACCTTATGCGGAACAATTCGAATGCTTCTAAAAAGAGCAACAATAAAAACTATGGCAATGATTGCCGCAATAACAATCGGGATTATAAAATTAAGCATTTTGACCTCCCTGTATGACCTTCACTTCTTTTCCTGCATTTTTAATGATATCGCTAAAGGCTGCAAGGCCTGCAATGTTTTCGGGGTAAACCGAAACATTTGATTTTTTAATAATATGCTCGAACCTTTGAATATAGTTTTCGGCAAGACGGATGCCCATAGCCGTTCTTCCTCCCGGTTGAGAAAGCGCATCTGCAATTAAACGCAAGCCTTCGGCTGTCGCATTACTCGTTATCTCTATAGCCTTTGAGCGGCCTTCGGCAAGATTGATTCTTCGCTGCTTTTCGCCCATAGCCTTGTTTATAGCTTCTTTCTTTTTACCCAAAGAAATATTTATTCGGGACTGCTGTTTTCCTTCACTCGAAAGAATATTAGCCCGCTTTTCTCTTTCGGCCCTCATCTGCCTTTCCATGGCTTCGAGGATTGTGCGGGTAGGCGTAATATCCCGTATTTCGTAGCGGGTAACCTTTATGCCCCAGTTGTCGGAAGCTTCATCGAGGGCCTTTACTATATTGTCGTTTAAGCCTTCTCTTCCGCAAAAAGTTTTATCAAGTTCCAGTTTTCCTATTTCGCTTCGCATAGTTGTTTTTGCAAGCTGGGCGACTGCATAGCGGTAATTATCGATTCCATAGCTTGCCTTAACCGGATCGAATATTTTTAGATAAAGAATTCCGTCAACCTGTACCTGAACGTTATCGGCCGTGATACAAACTTGAGGATCTACGTCCAAGGCTTCTTCCTTTAGATTTTGCTTATAAGCAATCCTGTCGATAAATGGGGTTAAGATATGGAAACCCGCAGTAAGAGTCCGCGAATATTTTCCAAGCCTTTCAATAACATAACTTTCTTGTTCCGGAACTACAACGGCTATCGAAAACAAAATAATAACCGCTACTACCAGAGCAACATATAAAGCTATCATCAGAGCGACCTCCTAATTTGATTTTTAGGTTAATAAAATTGATATTTTAATAACTTATAATTGATTGTAACTTGTTTTGTAAGATTTGTCTATAGTTTTAACATGATGAATTTGCTTATATCAATTTTTTTTATCTTCTTGTAAGTTTCTCATCTTTATAGTAGTATGAGCTTTCTTTAGTTTAAGGAAGCATTAAATCGATGAAAGAGCAGCGAGAAGAAAATAAGGACTTTCTTACCACACAGATAATTACATACCTCGGAAATAAAAGATCTTTGATAGATAAAATAGAAGAAGAGGTAAAACTTATTTCGAAGTGCTTAAACAAGGAAAAACTTATCTGTGCGGATATTTTTTCTGGTTCCGGTATAGTTGCCCGCATGTTAAAAAAATATGCTTCAAAAATAATCGTTAATGATTTGGAAAATTATTCATTTGTGATAAACTCCTGCTATCTTACAAACAAAGAAGAATATCCTAAAAAACTTTGTAATGAATTACGAGATGAAATTATATCTTCTTCTTTAAAGAAAAAAACTCCCGGCATAATTAACGAAAACTATGCTCCTAAGGATGACAACAAAATCGAAAAAGGAGAAAGAGTTTTTTATACACATAAGAATGCTCTTTTAATCGACACATACAGAAATCTTATCGATAAAATTGTTAGAGAAGAAAATTTAAAAAAATTTTTTTTAGCTCCATTAATTACCGAAGCTTCAATTCACGTAAATACGAGCGGTGTATTTAAGGGCTTTTATAAGGATAAGAATACGGGGATAGGCTGTTTCGGTGCCAGCGGAAAAAATGCCTTAACAAGAATATTGGGCGAAGTAGAATTAAAAGAACCGGTCTTTAGTAATTTTAATTCCGAACTTGAAATTTTTACTAAGGATGCAGTTCTTCTTTCAAAAGAAATAAAGAATGTTGATATGGTTTATATCGACCCTCCTTATAATCAGCACCCCTATGGTTCAAATTATTTTATGCTTAATTTAATTCTTAAAAATAAACTTGATGTTCATATAAGTCCCGTCAGCGGAATTACCCAAGGATGGAATCGTTCCGTTTTTAATAAACCTTATCTTGCTCTAAAATCTATGGAAGAAATTATCTCTTCTCTTGATGCAAGGTATGCCGTCATCTCCTACAACTCGGAAGGTTTTATTTCTTTTGAAGAGATGACAAATATGTTACAGAAATACGGAGAATTAAAAACCGTCGAAATAAAATATAATACTTTTCGGGGGAGCCGAAATCTTAACAAGAGAAATATTCATGTTTCGGAATACTTGTTTGTTTTAAAAAAATAGATTAAAATAACATTAATGGAAGAACAATTATCGAACTTTAGAATCAAACAGGGACGCAGTGTTTTTAATGCATACAATGGAATCAATTCATTTTCGTTTGCACTCGTTACCGGAAACACAATTACTCTTTATGCTCTTGCTTTAAAAGCCAACAGCACCGTTATAGGTTTGCTTACAGCCTTCATGTACATGTGCTATTTTACAATTCCTTTAGGAAAGCTTATGGCTCGTCGTTTTACTATCGTAAAGACCTTTGCCTATACTTGGTTTTTGCGCAACGCCTCGCTTTTACCTATCTTGTTTATTCCATTCTTTTATTTTAGAGACGAAAATGAAGCTGCCATCTTTATGCTTTTACTTGCGGTAGCTCTTTTTAATTTTTTTAGAGGAGCCGGCATAGTTGCGAATAATCCTGTCATAAGTCTTTTGGCTCCCGGCAAGGACCGGAATTCTTATATAGTTAAAATATCATTGACAAACAATACGGCCGCGCTCGCAGCCATAATATTTTTAACCGTCTTTTTATGGTTTTCTCCAAGGTTTGGAATCGATATAGTTTCTACATATAATATAACTGCAATTATAGGAATTATTACGGGATTTGCTGCATCTGCTCTTTTGCTTAAACTTCCGGATCCCGATTTTGAAAGAAGAATGGAGGCTGTGAAAGAAGCTAGGGCAGAGGGAAGAAGTCAAAAGGAAATAAGAAAGCTAAAGAGGGGAAATCAAAATCTTCAAAAGGGTTCTTTTTTCTCGGCTTCAAAAGAAGCCTTTGGCGATAAAAATTTTAAGCTCTATATTTTTTCGTTTTTTATAATTCAATTCGGAATAAGTTTAGCCCGTCCCTTTATAATTGTTTACGGTAAGGCCGTTTATTCTATCCCCGATAATTTGGTAATAATTTTTTCTCTTGCTTCAACCATGGGCTCTCTTTTGGTTGGACTTTTAATGCGCCTCTTGATAGACAGGATGGGGGCAAAGCCGATGTATGTTATTTTTACGGCTCTTAGTGCGGCAGCCTTGATCCCTGCAATTATAGCACCTGCCAGAGAAATGTACTTGATTGCCTTTATCTTTTTGATTGTATTTTCAATGATAACAAATATGGGCTTTTCCGCTCAAATGGATGCATCGCAAGCTTACTTTTTTGGGATAGTGCCGTCAAAGTCCTTGATGGATTTAAGTATGCTCAATTTTTTTGTGATGGGTATTACGGGAGCCTTGGGTTCAATCTTGGGAGGCCGTATTTTGGATATGCTTCAAACTTCAGGGCTTTCCAACTTAAGTATGTATCGTTTGTTTTTTTCGGGAGTAGTAATCTGTATTCTTTTCGGAATGATTTTTCAGATTAGGCTTTTGAACCTTGGAGGCCGGCTTGTAAAAGATGCTCTTGCAGTTATTTTTTCTCCGCGTGATATGAAGGCCTTAAACCTTTTGTATAAACTTGATTCAAGTGAGAGTCTCCAGACCGAAGAAAAAATTTTGCACGAGCTTACGGCAACGGCTTCTCAAGAATCGGCCGATAAGTTAAATCAGTATATGAGGTCTCCGCGTTTTTCTATCAGGTACTCTGCAATGGAGGCTTTGAATTCTTTAGAAAAACTTTCTGCAAAAAATAGAGAAACTCTTTTAGAAGAATTGAATAAGGGAGAATTTACTACGGCCGCTCTTGCTGCAAAAACTCTTGCTCATTTTAATGTGCATCAAGCTGTTGAACCTTTGCGGAAAGCTCTTGAAAGTAAAGATTATCTTTTGTCAGGGGAGGCGATGATTGCCCTTGCTCATCTTAAAGATGAAGCTTCGCAATTTAAGATTTCACAAATTTTATCCGAAACAAAAAATCCTAAAATATTGCTTTCCGGAATTAAAGCGATGGAAACTTACAGATCGGTAAATTCCATTCCGTTTATAATCGACTTACTTCGCAGGGAAGGTCTTCCTTCTTTGGTAGAAGATGAGGCCTATTTAAGTTTGGCTTCAATGATGAAGGTTGAAGGCGGTTTTTATTTTGCTTATGATAGATTTAAAAACGAGGCGCGAGATACGGGGTCGATTTTTACCGACATGCTTGATGAAGCTTTTGCAAAAAGAAAAAAATCGGATCTTGAATTTAAAAAGATAATTTTAACATTTATAAGCGAGGCTTCAAATGATACCGAATTTATAAAATGGTTTTTGGATTTGGCAGAAAAATTTTTAGGAGTAAACTCTGCTTTGCTTTTAAGTGTTATAATGGATGTCGATATGGTTACAAACAAGTCCTTTAGATTTTTCTTATGCTATTGGGCTGTGTCTATTTTTATGGAACCTAAGTTGGCTGAAATTTAAAAGATATTTTTATGAGATATATCTTAGGAGGTAGGAGATGAATGAGATTATTAAGAACATGCTTACGCGTGTGAGTGTCCGTAAGTTTACGGCTGAGAGGGTCGAAGACGAAAAACTTAAAACAATTGTAGAATGTGCCAAGGCTTCTCCGACAGGTAAAAACAGACAGATGAGGAAATTCACTGTTGTGCATAATCGGGAAAAGATACAGGAACTTGCAAGGGCTGTTTCTTCCGTACTCGATATTCCGAATTATAGAATTTATGATTGTGATGCTTTGATACTCATCAGCTTTGAAGAAGATGACCGTTTCGGTTATTGTGATTCTTCGGTTGCAATTGAGAATATCTATCTTGCGGCTCATGCTTTGGGATTGGGTTCCGTTTGGATAAATCAGTTGAGAGAAAAATGCAATTCACCGGAGATAAGACGGGTTTTAGATTCTTTTAATATTCCTAAAAATCACGTAGTCTGCGGAATATCGGCTATCGGTTATCCTGCAGAACATCCCGAACCTAAAACCCGTACCGAACCTGTGGAGTTTATAAATTAAGTTTTATAGGCGATGTTAAAAATTCCCCGTAGGTTTTACATAGGGAAGATAATCGCCGTAGCCTTCTTTTTCCATTTTATCGTAGGGGATAAAGCGTAAGGCCGCACCGTTAATGCAATAGCGTAAGCCTCCTGCATCGGCAGGGCCGTCATCAAAGACGTGGCCTAGGTGAGCTCCGCCTGTTTTTGATACGACTTCAGTTCTGTTCATGCCGAGGCTTTTGTCTTCCAAATATTGAAGGGCCTGTGTTGTAATAGCCTTTGTAAATGATGGCCATCCGCAGCCTGCATCATATTTATTTAATGAAGAAAAAAGAGGTTTCCCTGTGGTAATATCAACATAAATTCCTTCAGCATCGAATTTATCATATTCGCTTGTAAAGGGGCTTTCCGTTGCCTTTTCTTGTGTAACCGAAAACTGTATCGGTTTTAAGGATTTTTTTAATTCTTCTTTTGACGGTACTTTAAATTTACTTTCATCATAAAGAGGTTTTAAAGCAAGGGTTAAGTCTATGTGGCAATATCCTCCGGGATTTTTTTGAAGATAGTCTTGATGATAGTCTTCTGCAAGAATAAAATGCTTAAGTTTTTCTACCTCAACAACAATGGGCCTCGAATATTTTTTTTGCATAAACTTTACAAAACTATTTATTTCTTTAATCATAGAATCATCTACATAATAAATACCTGTTCTGTATTGACGGCCTGCATCGTTTCCCTGTTTGTTTAAAGATGTGGGGTCTATTATTCTAAAATAATGAGCCAATAATTCCTGTAAACTTACTACCGAAGAATCATAAACTATCTTAACAGTCTCGGCATGATCGCTCTGATGTAATCCCTTGTAGTTTGCAGAATCGTTTTTTCCGTTTGCATAACCCGTGTCCGTTTCTTTAACACCGGGAATTTGGCGAAAATATCCTTCAACGCCCCAGAAGCAGCCGCCTGCAAGATATATTTCTTTAATCATTCCTTTTCCTCCAATGGGTAATTTTTGTTCTGCCTGAGCCTTTGTACATGATAGAAATAAAACTATCATCATTAAAAAACTCAAGTGGAATAAAATGTTTTTATTCTTCATATCTAATTCCTCTCGAAAAAAATGTACTTCTTTTTTTTATAAAAAACAAGAGATTTGATAAAATTTATTTATTTTTTTTTCTCCGTCGTTTTTTTCTTAAGAGCCTTGATAAGGCGGGTTACCGATGCAGAAATAATTAAACCTACGGATATCGCTATTGCGATAAAAGCGGCTTGAACGCCCTCGCTCACTCCTTTTTCCAATTTGTCGGTAACAAAAAAAAGCATGGTCTTATAAACCTTAAATCCGGGAACTAAAGGAATCGTGCCTATAACTATAAAACATGTAACCGGTGTTTTTTGGAGTACCGCAAATAAATCTGCCAGGAGGCCTACGGCCAATGCTCCTGCCAAGGTTGCAAATATATAATTTATGCCGATGCTCTGAAAAAATATGAGGATTGTCCAAGAGACACTTCCGCATAGAGCACTTAAATAGGTATTCCTTTTCGGAACCGAAAACAAAAAACAAAAACAAAAACTTGCGATAAATGATGCGATCGTATGTATGTAAAGCGGCATTATATTCCTCCCAAAAGAGAATAACTGAAAAGAACAGAACCTATACCGAAGGCTATTGCAACGGCTATGAGTACGGCCTCACTGGTACGGGCAATTCCGGAAACTAAGTCTCCCAAAATGAAATCCCGTATACCTGATGTAAAGGCTACCCCTGGTACAAGGGATAAAACGGCTCCAACTATTATCATGTCAAGATTTTTTACAAAGCCTATATGATAAAAAAGAATTGTTATTATACCGACAAAAAAGCCCGCTATAAAGTTTCCTAAAAATACCGTTTTGGAAAACTGCGTAATTCTATCATTTAAAAAAACGGCTGCAAAGGTGGCAATAAAAGTAACTATAAAATCATTTAATGTTCCGCCGAGCAAAACAGAAAAAAGACCGCAGCCTATTCCGGAGGTGGTTAATACAAGCCAATACGGATAATTTTTTTCTGCATCAATATTTTTTAAAATCTCAAGGGCTTCATTTTCAGAAATTTTACCTTGAGTAAAGTTTCTTGAAAATTCGTTGACCAAGGAAATTTTGTGTATATTGCTGCCTCTGACTTTTATGTTTTTAATATAAGTTGAGCCTTCCTTCTTGTCATTTCCTATTAATATTACTGTCGGAGTTATAAAAACGGCAAGACCGGTAATACCGTGTGAAGAGCATATTCTTAAAATAGTTTCTTCCGTTCTATGCATCTCTGCTCCGTTTTTTATTAGAAGCTCTCCTGCCGCCAAGGCTATTCTAAAAATTAATGCCGAGTTTTTTTCTTCTTCCATTATTTTCCTCATTTAATAATGATTTTAAATTCTAAAAAAGAATATAGCACAGGAGATTTAAAAAAACAAGTAATCCTTTTAATGGTTTTATTTTAGGGCAAAATAAATTAAAGGCGAGTACTTTATTCGTGCGGAGGCTTTAATACCCCGACGCTTGCGTCTGGGTAAGTTGATTCAATGAAGGTTTTATGATATAATTGTTTGTGTATGGATTATTATGTAGTTCAGGTAAGTACAGGCAAAGAAAAGAATTTTATTGAAGATGCGGAATTTAAAAATAAATTTGATGAGCTTTCTTATTCTATAGTTTTTCCTCAGAGGATTTTAAAGATAAGAAAGGCCGGTAAGGTAACGGAAAAACAGTTGCCTGTTTTTGCAGGATATTTGTTTATAGGTACTGATGAAATTTCCAAAGACTTGTATCAACATCTTAGAAAATGTAAGGGCTTTTATAGATTTTTACCTAATAATCAAGAACCGAAGTTTTTAGAAGGAAGGGATTTTGAAATTCTTAATCAATTTATTTCCTTCGGAGGCCTTGCAAAAATTTCACAAGTTGTATTTGATGAAAATGATAGAATAAAAGTTATCGAAGGACCTTTGAGCGGGCTTGAAGGTTATATTGTAAGAGTAAATAAGAGGAAGGGAAGAGCTACCGTTTGTCTGGATATGTGTCAAACAGCTTTTTCTATAGACTTAGGATTTGAAATACTAAATAAGGAAGAAAAAAGATGAATCGTCCTATTAAACAAAAAACTTCTATATATATAGTAGGCGCAGGTCTGGCCGGAACTATGATTGCACATGAAATTTCTGAAAAAAACATATTCGGTAAGGTTGCCGCATTCTTAGACGATGACCCCAAAAAAATCGGAACTAAGATTGACGGGATTCCGGTATTCGGGCCTATAAGTGAAACGGTTCATCTGATAAGGATAGATGCAGGGGATGAGGCTCTGATTGCAATTCCCAGCATGCGCTCCGAGCGTTTGCGTGAAATATATGAGCTTTTAAAATCGGCCGGTTTTTCAAAAATAAAACTTCTGCCCGCAATTTCGCAAATCATTGACGGTTCAGCCCATTTGGTACAAGCCCGCGAAATAGATCCGCAGGATTTACTTACCCGAACCCCCGTTACCATTTCTTTAAAAAAGAGTTTGGCTTATCTACGCGGAAAGCGAGTTCTAATTACCGGCGCCGGAGGTTCTATCGGAAGCGAACTCTGCCGGCAGCTTTTATCGGGCGGTGCCGAACGCCTCTATCTTTTCGGTCATGGAGAAAATTCCATTTACCAAATTTATAAAGAGCTTAAAATATTGCAGGCAGGCGGTGTCGGCGACAAGGCTACAATTGTTCCGGTTATAGGAGAGTTAAAAGACCGCGAGTACATGCGCTACATCATTAAGCAATTAAAATGCGATGCGGTTTTTCATACGGCAGCTTATAAACATGTTCCTTTGATGGAAGAAAATCCTGTTGCGGTTATCGAAAACAATGTTTTCGGAACAAAAAATCTTTTGGATGCCTGTATCGAATTCGGAGTAAAACGTTTTGTTTTAATTTCGACGGATAAGGCTGTTGAGCCTGTTTCGGTTTACGGTGTTTCAAAACTATTAAGCGAAAAATTGGTATTGCAGGCTGCCGAAACCGTAAAAGAAAAAAAAGATTCGGCCTACATGTTTGTCCGCTTCGGAAATGTTTTAGGTTCGAGGGGGTCTATCTTTCCGCTTTTTGTAGAGCAGATACAAAACGGAGGCCCCGTAACCGTAACCGATAAAAAGATGATCCGCTTTTTTATGACGATTCCCGAGGCTTGTTCATTAGTATTGCAGACGGGAGGTGTCGGAAAATCGGGGGAGTCCTATCTTCTCGATATGGGAGAACCAGTCAATATTTATGAGACGGCGAAGCAGTTGATAAGCTACATGGGCTTTGAACCTGAGAAGGATATTAAGATAGAAATAATCGGCCCCAGAGAGGGGGAGCGTTTGGAAGAACCTCTTTGGGCATCAACCGAATATCTTGAAAAAACTGATTATGAAAAAATCATGCGTCTGTGTGATAAAAAAGAATTCGATTCTAAAAATTTAAACGAAATTTTAAATACCCTTTATCCGTTTTGTTTTTATAGTGAAGAACACAAAGACAACTTCCGTAACAAAGAAAAAATGCGCAAGGTTTTGGAAGAAAATAAATTATTAATTTATAAAAAGGAGTAATAAAAAGTGCATAATTTTTTGTTCATCTATGAGATAATAAAAATAAAATTTCGTCAAATGATCAAAAAAATTAATATGAAAAAATTAATAATCAGCCTTATAATATTTATTTTTGTTTCCGTGTTTGTTGTAATAGCTCTTAATGTATCGAAAAAAAATGATATAATATCGGGTTTTATTTCTGCCGAAAAAATGAAGGCCGACTATGAATATTTTTGGAATTTCATTTATAAGGGCTATCCATTTACCGAAGTATGTGAACGCAAAGGAGTTAATTTAGAACAAATAAAACAGACAGGATATAGATATTTAGCGGATCCCATGATGCAGTATGGATATTATTTTTTTTACAAAGATTTATGCAGAAAAATTACCGGAAATAGATATATAGGTCATCTTTACCCTTCAGATTATTTTGATTATGAAAAAATATTTAAAAATGATGCCGCTCAGACTTCATTAATTAATAAGCGGGGTTTGATAGATGTTTTTTATTTTCATATACATCAAGCAGAAGTTCTCAGTGAGAAAAATATCGGTAATTTTAGCAATAGAATTTCTCCATTAATAGGAACGCGCAAATATTCAAAGCCATTTATGCAGATTATTGAGACCGATTATATTGCATATATAGAAATTAAATCTTTTCTTACAACAGAAGTAGAAGAAAAACAAGAGTATCTAAAAACCTTGGAAGATTTTTTTATTGAAACTGCAAATTATAAGCACATAATAATAGATATACAAAATAATGGAGGCGGGCATTCTGACAACTATGAAGCAATAATATCTCCCAATATAAACAAAGATATAAATGTAATTTCTTACGGACTTTATAACGAAAATAAATATACGAATACTTATTTGGATATGTTTTTTAAAAATTATAAACCAGAAAAAATAAATCGGCATGAAGTTCCTTATATAGAAAATTGCAGTACTGTAAAAAACGATAAGGCCTATAGATTGGAAGAGATAATTCAAGCTCGTCCTATTAACGGATACAAGCCTTGTGAAGATAAAAAATTTTGGCTTCTTGTAGATAGCGGCGTATATTCTGAAGCCGATCGTTTTACTTATATCTGTAAAAAAATCGGCTTTGCAACAGTTGTCGGAACTAATACGGGAGGTTCCGGAACAAACGGTAAATCGCCTATGTACATCGTTCTTCCCAACAGCGGTTTATTGATAAAGTTTGATTTTATGTATGGTTTAACCGATGACGGTTATTGCACGGATGAGTTTGGTACTGCTCCCGATATTTATAATCTCCCCGGCAAAAGTGCCCTTGGAACTTGTTTGGAAACTATAAGAAAATTAGGGGAAAAGACAAATTAGGGGAGAGGACAAACTTTTGATGGAGCAAAAGTTTTTCTTCTCCCCTATAACCCCTCATCTTTTCAAAACGCCATTTAAGAGGGGAACATTTTTTAGCTCCCCTCTTAAAAATCTCCCCTAAGTTAGAGGTATGGATTGTCATTAAGACAAACCTACGGTTTTTCTTAATAATCTTTTCCCTTTGCGTTCGCTGCGGTTTATTAAAAATAAATAAAAACATATTTATAAACATTAGTTGACAAATAAATAAAGTATGCTATACTTTTTTATAGAAAATAATATTGAATTTATTTGCTTATAGGTCTATAAAAAAAGGTTTTATATGAATAAAAGAACATTATCTACACTCATCACAGTTTTAGTTCTTGCCGGAATTGCAGCTTGCGTTATCTTTATTTATTATATTCCATATCAAAAGGAATATGCTTTATATAAAGATACTTTTATGCCTAAACAGAAGATGCAAGATGATTTTGATTATGTTTGGGACTTCGTTGAAAACGGTTATCCTTTTAAAAATGTATGTATCAGAGCCGGAGCCGATTTACAAACTATTAAGGAAGAGTATTTGAATCGTCTTAACGAACCTAGAAATGAATATGAGTATTGTTTATTTTATCTCGGTATGTTTAATAGAATAACAGGCAATAGACAGATAGGGCATCTAAGCATTTATGACCCTAATCAAACAGATACTAAAACAAGAAAAGTTCAAAACACACGTATTTACGATACAGATGATGAAGTAAACCGTTTTTATGAAAAAGCTGTAATGAATATGGTTCAATCTCTAAAACAAGATAAGCTCGGAGGCTTAGAAAAAAAATATGGAGTCGAGATACCTGTAGATAAACGCAGCTTTGACGAGGCAAATGCCGCAATGCTTGAAAGCCGAATAATTGAAGATAAAGCAATAGCTTATCTCAATATAAAAAGTTTTTCACCCTATGGAGCTCATGATGCTTATATTCAAAATTTAACCGGTATATTAAAATCTTTTGAAGGATATAAACATCTTATTATAGATTTGCGTGAAAATTCAGGCGGTCATTCCTATCTATGGCGCAAGTACATAGTTGCTCCTCTTATTAAAGAGCCTATTGAATATTTTATTCCAATTGCTTATAACAGCAAAAATAAATTTTATAAAATACTTGAAGATAATTTTTTTGATAAGCCTTTCGGAACAAAGGACAATATAGATGATAGTGATTTTGCTAATTTAAATAAGGAAGATAGAAAAGAATTTGATTCATATATTGATTATGTCCGTACTATAAGGCCTTCTGAAGAAAGAATAAATTTCCAAGGCAGAGTATGGATATTGATAGGCCCTGACACTATTTCAGCTGGAGATCAGTTTGCATATTTTGCAAAATGTAAAAATGATGCCTATATAAATTTTGCTACAGTAGTCGGTGAAAACACTGGAGGTGAGGGTCTCAATCTTTTACCAAACCGCCTTTACTTAAAACTTCCTCAAAGTCATATGCTCATTCAAAGCGATATGGGCTACGGTTTTAATCCTGACGGTTCATGTAACAGTGAGACGGGAACATCTCCTCATATAAAAAATCTCCCCGATAAAGATGCTTTAGAGACTTGCTTGGCTGAAATACATTTAATTGAAAGTCAGCTAAAAAGGAATTGATAAATAAAAAAATTAGGGGAGAAGAAAAACTTTTGATGGAGCAAAAGTTTTTCTTCTTGACATATTGCAAAAGTATGGTACACTTAAAGTAAGGCCTTTTTAAAAGACTTGAGGTAATTCGTATTCCAATCAGTAAGGTAATATGATTCAACGAAAGGACTGCATGACTTTTATTAGTTATGTTAGTCCTTTTTATAAATATAAATAATATGATGACGAAGAAAAAATTACTAATTAAAATTATTAAATTTATTATTATCATTTCATTTATAATAGCAGCTATTATAGTGTCTAAAAATAATGATATGGTATTTGATACTCGATTATCACAAAATAATAAAGAGGCTGATTATAAATATTTTTGGGATTTTATTTATAACGGTTATCCTTTTAAAGAGGTTTGTGAACGAGTTGGTGCAAATTTAAAAATGATACAGGAAGAAAACTATAAAAAACTATCAAATTTAAGTACTGAAAGAGAGTATTATGATTTTTATAAAAATTTATGTACAGAAATAACATCTGGTAAGAATATAGGTCATCTTTTAGTAATGAGTTATGATTCTTACATTCGAGAGTTTGAGCAAAATACTGAAAAATTGCGTAAATACCGCCTTATTATAAATAGTTTTTATAAAAGATTGGGAGCAACGCAAGATGAAAAAGATTTTTTTAAACTAAGACCTTCTTATATTTCTTATAAAATAGTTGAACCCGAAAAAATAGTGTATCTTAAAATAGATTCATTTTATACGCTAGATCGGCAGCACTATAAGCAATATGCTATAGATATATGGAATTTTCTTAGAAATACAGCCAGCTATAAACATATAATAATTGATATCCGTGATAACGGCGGAGGATATTTAGATAACTACACTATTATCATTCAACCGAATACAGGCGGAAAGAATTTAAAAATTAAACAATATGTTTTATATAATGATAATAAATATACAAAACTCCATATAGAGGATATATTTAAAACAACTTACATAAAATTAATATCTAAAAAAAATATTAAAGGAGTAAAAAATTGCGGTACTTTGAGAAATGATAAAGCTTTTGTTTTTGAAAATATAATCATATATTGTCCGTTAAATTATTATAAACCGTGTAAAGATAAAAAGTTTTGGCTTCTTGTAAATGGAGGTTCTTTTTCTGCTTCAGATAGTTTTGCCTATATTTGTAAGCAAAGCGGATTTGCAACTATTATAGGTGAGAACACGGGAGGTTCAGGTTTGAATAGCCCTTTTATCGGACCTCAAAGAATGGTTCTGCCCAATAGCGGCTTGGTAATAAGATATGATTATGGATATGGGCTTAACGAAGATGGTACATCAAATGCCGAATTCGGTACCGCTCCCGATATTTATAATTTGCCTGGAAAAGATGCCTTAGAGACCTGCTTGGAAGAGATAAGAAAATTAGGGGAGAGGACAAACTTTTGATGGAGCAAAAGTTTTTCTTCTCCCCTATAACCCCTCATCTTTTCAAAACGCCATTTAAGAGGGGAACATTTTTTAGCTCCCCCTCTTAAAAATCTCCCCTAAGTTAGAGGTATGGATTGTCATTAAGACAAACCTGCGGTTTTTCTTAATAATCTTTTCCCTTTGCGAAGTTGAGCGTTAGCTCAACGCTTGGCGTTCACTGCGGTTTATTTCGATCGGTGTTTAATTTAACCGCAAGAAATTCGTCTTATTGCATAATTATTAAAATTTTAGTATACTTTATTGTTGATTTTATACGGCAAAGGACTAAAATGTATGCAAGATGTTCAGGCTAAAAAAACAATTCCTTTTTTTACTCCTTCCTTTTCTGAAGAAGAAGAAAAAGCTTTGATGAGGGTACTCCGCTCCGGATGGCTTACTACGGGAAAGGAAACCCTTGAGTTTGAAAAAGAATTTGCTTCCTTTACGGGAAGTAAGACAGCCCTTGCCGTCAACTCGGCTTCAAGCGGGCTCATGCTTGCAATGGATGCCTGCGGTATAAAGAGCGGAACCAAAATCTTGACAAGTCCATATACCTTTATTTCGACTGCAACCTCTGCCCTGCACTTAGGCGGCGATGTAGTTTATGCCGATATCGAAAAAGATTCTTACAGTATAGACCCCGAAAAAATCGAAACTATATTAAAAAAAGATAAGAGTGTAAAGGCCATTGTTCCGATTCATATTGCGGGAAATGTTTGTAATATGAAGGCGATAAATGACCTTGCAAAAAAATATTCCGTTGCCGTGATAGAAGATGCGGCTCATGCTTTTCCTTCAAAGACTAAAGAAGGTTATGCCGGAACTCTCGGTACCTGCGGCGTTTTTTCTTTTTATGCAACAAAGACGATTACGACAGGCGAGGGCGGAATGATTTGTACCAACGATGAAAAAATCGCAGAGCGTGTAAAACTTATGCGTTCCCACGGTATAAACCGCACAATCTGGGACAGGTACACCGACACAAAGGCTTCATGGAAGTACGATGTTACGGCTGAGGGCTGGAAATGTAACCTACCCGATATTCTTTCTGCAATAGGAAGGGTGCAGCTTAAAAAGGCTAAAACTTTTTTTGAGCAGCGTAAAAAAATTGCCCAAAAATATAATGCAGCATTTGCAGGGAACGATTCTTTTATTCTTCCTCCCGATGGAGAAGGAAATGCTTGGCATCTTTATATTTTACGGCTTAACCTTGAAGCTTTAAAAATAGGAAGAGACGAGTTTGGTCAAGCCTTACAAGAAAAAGGTTTGGGTATTTCGATGCACTTTATACCTCATTTTGAAATGTCTTATATAAAAGAAAGATACGGTTTAAATAGTTCCGATTTTCCGGAATCGAATAAAAAATATTTGCAAAGTTTGAGTTTGCCCTTTTATCCTTCAATGAGTGAAGACGATTCCGATTATGTTATCGAAACGGTAATTAAACTTGCAAAATTGAATAGGCGTTAATTTATGGATAAAACTTTTGTTTCAGATTTGGAATTTGAAAATCAGGAATGGGCATGTCTTATACGTTCTTCTGATGTAGATGCTAAAATTATAGATATAGAAATTCCCGATTTGCCTGAAGGCTTTTCTTTTTTTTCTGCAAAGGATATTGTGGGAAAAAATTCAATAGGTTTTTTAAAAACAGAAGTGCCTGTTTTTGCCGATGAAAAAATAGAATATGCAGGCCAAGCTGTAGGGATTTTGACGGGTCCCGATAAAAAAAAGCTTTTAGAGCTTTCAAGCCTTTTTCAAATCAAAACCCAGTATCTTTCACGCCCCAAAGCTCAATTTACTTTTGAAGAAGAAGAAAAAAATTATTTTGACTATCCTATAGTCTCTCGGGAAAGTTTAAGTTCGGGAAACGCTGAAGAGGTTTTTGAAAAAAGTTCACAAGTAGTTTATTCTACTTTTTCTTTTAAGCAAAGATATCATTATCATGCGGAAACAGCTTGCGTTAAAACAAATTGGGTTGATGACAGACTTGAAATTCATCTTGCAACTCAATGGCCCTATCAGGTTTTAACTTCTGTTTGTAATGTTTTGGATGTACCTAAAGAAAAGATAAATGTAGTTTCACATGCAGAAGCCGAATCCCTTGACGGAAGAATTTGGTTTCCTGCTCTACTTGCTGCACAAGTTTCTGTCGCATCTTTTTTGACAAAAAAAAATATAGTAATTGAATTTTCACGTCAAGAAGATTTTTTATATACAATAAAGACTCCCATTGTTATGATTCAACATAAAACATCCGTTTCCGAATTGGGAAAAATTACGGCTATGGATGTTTCGATAATTGTGGACGCCGGTTCATTTAATCCCTTTATAACTCAGATGCTTAAGCAAATGGTGGTAACTGCTGCCGGTATTTATCATTTGCCTGTTTATATGATTAGTGCTGTTGCAATAAAGACTGAAAAAGGTTTGACGGGCTTATTTTCAGGTTGGGGCGACTCTTATGTAAGCTCTGCGCTGGAAAAACATATAAGCGAAATAGTAGAGCAACTGGATTTATGTCCGATTCAATTTAGACTTCAAAATAATTTGAAAGTAGGTCAAAAAACAATTACGGGAATAAAAAAAGAAGAAGATTTTGTTTTTGAAAATATCTTAAAGGCTGTTTGTAACACCAGCGATTTTTATAGAAAATTTTATGCTTATAGGTTAATGAATAAGGGACGTAAAAATCGTTATGACGGAAACTGGAGAGGTATAGGAGTTTCCGTAGGTTGTCAATATAACGGTTTACATATTCTTGTAAAATCGGGAATGAATTATAGTGCAGAAATAACTTTAACGAAAGACGATAAGGTATTGGTTAAGGCAGAACCTACCTCGGAGGGATTAAAGCGTATTTTAAAAAAACAGATTGCAAAAGAATTGGAAGTTGAAGACAACCAAATTATTTTTTTAGGCACTTCAACCGATGAGATGATTCCTACCGGTGCTGCAACTGCTTCTTGCGGTATAAGTATCTTACCCGACCTTATTGAAAAATGCTGTACGGGAATAAAAAATCAAAGATTTAGAAAACCTCTTCCAATTACCGTAAGTAAAACCTACAAACTGCCGCGTTCTAAAGATTGGGATAACGAAACTTTAATGGGCAATCCTTTTATTTCTGAAACTCCCGGTGCCTGTGTTATTGAGCTTGAACTTGATCCTAGTACCTATCAAATTATTGTAAGGGGTATTTGGTTTGCTTGTGATCCCGGAAAAATATATTCAAAAAAAATGGTACATAGAAATATTCATAAGACAATTGCAAATGCAGTTTCAAATATTTCCGTAGAAGACATTAGAGAAAATAATTTGCTCCCTTCCAATTATAAAATAATTGCAACAGGAGCTATTCCTCCCATAAGAGATTTTGTTTTAGACAGCGAATTAAAAACTCGAGGTTTGGGAGAGTTAGCCGAGAGCCTTGTACCTGCAGCGTATATTTCTGCACTGAACCAAATTATGATTAACCACAAGCGTATTGATTTTTTACCTGTTTTTACTGAAGATATTTTTAATGCCGTTACAAAAAGTGAGGCTGTAGATGAAGATTAGTTTTAATTTAAATAAAACCGCAGTTCAGATTGATGCTCCTGCAAATGAAAGACTTTTATCGGTGCTAAGAAGAGAGTTTAATCTTTTAAGCTTAAAAAGTTCATGCTTAAGCGGTCAGTGCGGGTCGTGTACTGTTTTAATGAACGATAAACCCGTACCTGCATGTTTTATTCCCGTTTTTAATGTTGAAGGAAAAAATATAATAACCTTGGAGTATTTTAAAACAACCGAAGAATATAAAATAATTGCAGCAGGCTTTGATCAAGCCGGTGTTGAAATGTGCGGCTTTTGCGATGCAGGAAAAATATTTTTTACATATGCAATTTTAAATTCCAATATAGATATTGATGCTCCTGATGCCGAAGACAGTATAAGAAAATATTATTCGAGTACAATGTGCCGGTGTACAAGCTTTGAAGATTTATTTTCGGCTATTGAAAAAATAAGTAAAAATCAACGGAGAAAATAGAACTTATGACTGAATTAACTAAAAATAGCATTGTCTATAGAGCTCGCTACATGCAGGAAATGCAGACTATTTTAAAAAATATTTCAAATATAAAACCTATTGCCGGCGCAACAGGTTTTTTAAATCATCAGACTGATGAGATGATCTATTTACCTGAACATATTTTGGATTTAAATTTTTTACCTGAATTAAAAGTTATTTCAAAAACCGAGCGTTATTTCGAATTCGGTGCTGCCGTTACATTAAATGAAATTTTGGATTTGGGTAAAAAAAATATTCCTCCTTCCTTATATTATTCTATCGAAAAGATAGCAAACAATGCCATACGCTCTCTTGCAACAATAGGCGGCAACATAGCAACGGCGAATCCGCTTTCAGGCACTTTTTTGCCGATGCTCGCCCTTGATGCAAAGTTGGAAATCAGAACTGCTGAAAATATTGAATGGGTGCCGTTTGCAAAATACATTGATAAAAGCTATGCCGAAAAGAGAGAAGAAAAGTTTATTATCAGCCGAATTAGAATTCCCAACGAGACATGGACAAAAAGTTTTTATACAAGGCTGGGCACTCCGGGATATATAGGAAGTGATACGGCTTCATTTTTATTTTTAATTCTCATTCAAAAAAATATATTATCCGATATGAGATTGTTTTTTGCATCGGATGAACTTATAAGAAATAAGGAATTTGATAACTTGCTTTTAGGAAGAACTCTGCCTCTTTCTCAATCTGATGTTCCGGTGATTATGCAAAAAGCAAAACAGATTTTTACTCCTGAACAATTTTCTTCGGAGTTTCACAATTCTTGTTTTTATAATTTACTTGAGGATAATTTATACAACCTAACCTAAGACTTTTAAATATTATCTGCGGTATATTTTTCTATTTTATTTCCGGATTTGCAAGCTATTTCATATAAGCACATATCCATAACTATATTTTGAAGGCCCGTGCCTAAGGATCGTAACTCTAAATCCGTTTCCGATAAAAGAGCGATTATTTTTACGCACTGAACCTCATTCCATAGTTTTGCAGCTCTTTTGTATTGTGCTAATGCGGTTTTTCCCGAGAAACCGAAACGTTTCAAAGCAAAATCATCCAAGTATTCATTATCTCTATGTATTTTATGCCAGTCCTGTAAGCGTCTAAAGCAGTAGCTTAAGCCTGCAATAATCTGAACCGGCGAAGAATTTTTTGAAAGTATTATCTTTTGGCTTATGGACAAGGCTGTTTCAAGGCTTCCCATTGTTAAGGCATTAAAAAGGCTGAAGGGTGTTTCTTCTTTATTGTGTGCAAAAAGTTTTTCGATATTCTCTTGGTCTATATGTGAACCTTTTTGAAAATAGAGCACTAAATGAGAACAGGCCGTTTTTAAAGCATCGGTATTGTTTTCTACCAATTCCAAAAGCTCATCGACTGCCTCATCTTCAATCTCAATGCCCTCCCTAAAAAGAAATGAACGCACCCATTCTTGTTTTTTATTTTCAAAGAGCTCCCAAAATATTTTTTGCTGAGTTTTAGGAACGGTATCGCTTATTTTTTTTGCAATTGATGTTTCATCGGAAATTAAAATTAAAAAAGAATCGCTTGTATTTTCTTTTTTTGAAACCGATTGAATCCAGTCGGTAAGCAGGTCTATATCCTCTTTCTTTTTTATAAGCTCTGCGGATTTTAATATAAGAAGTTTTGCAGAAGAAAAAAGAGATGCGTTTTGCAGGAGAGAAATTATATCTCCCATGCCCGTATCTCCTGCATAGACGGTATGTGTTTCAATATCACCGTATTGTTTTGAAAGGGTTTTTAATACCGTGTCAACGGCTGTATTTCTTTCTCCGATTTCAGGACCCATAAAAAGCCAAACAGGACTCGTCAATTGTTTCTCCTTAAAAAAACATGTTTATGAATATAAGTATACAATAAATATAGAACTTTGTCAGCTGCTCTATTATTCGTCGACGATTCTGCTAAAGGCTAAGGCTATTGCCTTTGCTATAGCAATTGAAGCCGATCTCTGAGCTTCGCTTTCGGTAAAACCAGCACCCCTTTTGCTTATATTTTTTTTATAAAGAATTTCTTGTGTGTTCAGATTTTTTATTTCTATATCTGCATTAAGCCGCACTAAAAATCCATCGGCAGCTTTTGAAGCTTCATCAGTTTCTATCCTTGCATAAATAAAAAAATCTGTGGACTGGTTTTCGTTTTTTGCGAATATGGTTTTAAAATTCATATCTTTTAAAATATCGGAGATTTTTTCTCCAACGATTGAGTTTTTACTGTCAGTTTGTTCGATAAAAAGTGAAACGGTTCCTTTTTGTTCTTTTCCCTTTTTTATTTTATTTTCCGGTTTTTTAAATTCAAAATTTATCACCTGTTTAAAAATAATTTGCTGAAGCTCCTTAACGGCTTCTTGATATTCATCAAAATCTTTAGAGCCGAGTATTTGTTTTATTTCGGAAATATCCAACTCTATTCTTATGCGGGCTTTGGGTTCAATTTTTTCATCATGTAAAATAAAATTTGCGGTTCCGTTTTGATCTGTTTCAATTCCTTCAATTATGATGGTGGTACTATTCTTTACCTTTGTTTTGTAGCTGACTAATAAGGGAACATTTTCTTCAGTTGTTCCGATGTTTATGGGAATTAAAGTTTCGTTTAAAGAATCTTCAAGGCTGTCTTCTTGCAAATTAAGCTTAATCTTTTTTAAACTTTCTTTTGCATTTGAAATATTTTGTTTAAATTTTATATCCCCGTTTTCTATGCCGGAACTCAATGCGGCAGAGGCAGCCTTAGCGTAATAAAGGGCTGCAGAATAATATTTTTTACTCTTAAAAAATTCATCAGCTTTTTTTTCGGGTTCGCTTACAGATAAAATTTTTTCTTCCGCAATTTTTAATAAGCGGTTTCTTTCTTTACGGAGTTCATTTTTATCGTATTCGGCCAAAAGATAAACGGTAAGGCTGTCTTTGCTTTTTTGGGTATAGCGGTTTTTGATTTTTAATTTTTCTATATTAGCAGCCGAAGACTGAGAAATTTCCGATTTTAATATTTTTTCAAGGCTTTCGACGGAGCCTAAGGCTATTGTTGTCGTTTCGGTTTTTATTGAAACTCCTAAATACCGTATTATTTCGTTTATAAGATTATTTTTTGCGTCCGCCTCTGCAAGGGTAAAATTTTTATTTGTTCCTGAGGCTGTAAAGTATTCGTAATTTGCATCGCTTGCCGGCACCTTTTCTATCCAAGCAGGTACCTGTTCTTCGGTTTTGTTTTTATAACTTGCACATGAGAATAAAGCTAAAGTTAAAATCGGTAAAAGTATTTTTTTTAATAGTTGTTTTTTCTGCATAGTCTTTGTGTTTATTTATAGATGATTTTTAAGCGATAAACGGAAGAAAGAAATTTTATAGCTTTTAATAAAGGCCTTTCTTTCTTCCGTATTTTTAAAAGATTTACAGACCTTCTGAAAGAGCTTCTTTTACTCTTTGACGTACAGTTCTCTCTTCTTCGGTCTTAGGCTTATCTTCATCTGCTCCGCTGATTGCGTTTTGGATGAGTTTATCCAATGTTTTTTTGGAGATGCTGTATAAAACTAAATAGGTATAGTCATCTCCATCAGGATTTCCATCGGCATCAAAGTATCTCATCTGAACCCAATAATCGGTTTCTTTTTTAAAGCCGGAAAGTTTTGTCGAGGTAATCGTTTTGACTATATCTTCAAGATAACCTTCAATCTTATCCTTATCGCCTGCAGCAGCAGCGGCTGCCTTGCTTTCTACTCTTACCTTAATCATTCTGGCCATTTCGGAAGGGACCGAAAAATCTCTTGTCCACAGCTCGGCTCCCTCCAAGCTCTTTGATCTGGGCGACTCAAATTTAAAAAGATAAACATCCTTACCCTTATAGTCATCAGTTTTTTCGATGACATTTGGTTCTTCTGCAACCCAGCCGGGAACAGGCTTATCCCATTTAAGGTTTTTGTGGTCGAGCATTTCAGGTTTTTTAACCTTGCTCGATACTGTTCCAAGCGGCTTTAATTTGTTTGCACAGCCTGCTAAGGCTATAACTGCGACTGCTGCAAGGAACATAATCTTAATTGCTTTTTTCATATCTTGCCTCCTAAAATAATGCAAATATATTTTTAAAATTGGGCGTAATCTACGTCCAATTTAAAAGCCCGATTTAAATGTTAAGGCCTTACCCCTTAGCATTACCAATTTTATATTTTCAAAACCCGGAACCGAATCTGCAATCTCGTAAATAGCGGCTTCGAGGTCATCAATAGTTCCGAAAAATGAAACTGCATATTTTGTTTGAGCTGAGGACTGATATAAAGTTTTTATATCATTGAGGTTTTGGCTTAAAGCTTTTCTAAAACGTGCCATGCTCTTGCTGTCAGGTGTTTCGTTTATGATAATCTCATATCTTATACCTCGTGAATAGGCTTTGGCTAAAAGAATCTTTGCCTGATCGACAGCCATGGGCAGGGCCTTGTTTACTGCGGATTGAATCGCGTTCGACTGGGCATCATAGCTGCTTACTCGGCTGAAAGTTTTTTGGCTTGTGTATGGAACAGAACCGAGTAACTCTCCTGTAGACGGATTGAATATTTTTAAGGTGATTTTTGCCGAGCCGTAATAACCGCTTGTTTCATAACCGCCTTCGGTTACCGCGTCAATTTCCATATATACATCTGCATTTAACTTTTGGGCTATTAACTGAATGGCCGACATTCCTTCATCGGTGCTTTCTTGGTAAATGAGGGCATTATCTTTTTTTAGCTTTTCGACCTCTTTTGAGTCTATTGCTCTATACCCCTGCTTTAAAAGAAAGGCATTTCCCGTTTCTACTGCGGCTTTAAGTAAAAATCTGTCGGCGTCTGATTCTTCGGCATCAAAAACCATGTAGGTCATATTTTCGATATAATTATTTAAAAATTGAAGATTTTTTTTGCCTTCGGCAGAAGCTTGGGCTTCTTTTAAAATAAGGTCTGCATCCTTAGGTTTTTGTGCAGCATTAAAACTTTCTTGAGTCTTGCCGTTTCCGAAAACTATATCATCCATAGTTTTATTGCTTGAATTTTTTTGATAAAAAATACCTGCTTTAGAAAGAGCTGATGAAACCTCATTCATTTTTACGGGGATTTTAATTTTAATTATGTATACTCCTCCGTTTTTTGATTTTTGTAGTACGTCCATTTTTTCGTTTACTACATACTTATTCGGATATTCGGTATTGTAAAGTTCTTCTTCAATTCGTTCATAGTTGTTTTTTTCGGCTTCTGAACCGATGATATCTATGACTCCTTGCCTGATCGCTCCAACTTTTGCCTTATTTATAGCCTGCAAAAAGGAAGAAGCCTCTCCCATTGAAGTATATTCTTTTGTTTCCTTATAAGCAGGCTTCTTTACGTCTAAGGCATCTTCAAGGCTTGCACAGGAAAAAAAGAAGAAAGATGCAGTTAAAAACAAAAAAAGTAAATTTTTTTTCATTGTATTTCTCCCATAAAAATTATAATTTTATTGTAAAGCCGATTCCGGCGATAAATCTTAGGATTCCTCCTATCCCGTTATAAAAGGTTGCTCCCGTTTTTACGCCCACGTCGCCTCCTATTTTAAAATTCTTTGTTACAAGAAAACTTGTATGTACAAAGGCTTTAAGCCCGGCTCCTGCAGGAATCGGAATACTTTTTTTAGAATCGGTTACAATCATTGTATAATAAAATTGAATTGTAGGCAAGATTTGTAAACGCCTAAGATATGTATTTCCTATTTCTGCACCTCCGAATATGGTTATAGGTGCTCCTATAGAAAGGATTTTAGGACTTTGAGAGTCAAATGTCATCTCGACTCCGAAGCAGGGTCTAAAGCGGTAAAACCCTCTTGTTCCCGAAACATTAATGCCGAATGTTCCGCCTCCGTCATATAAACCTCTTTCGGCAAAGAAAAGGCCGAACTCACCCAGGGCATAGGCCCTGTATTCGAAAGGCCCGTGAGGGACCTCTTTAATAGCATCCCCTAAATTTAATGGCTTTTTCGAATAAAGTATTAATCCTTTCGAAAAATCACTTTCCGTTTCGGTAACAACAATTAAGCCTATTTCTCTTCTTCCGTCTTCACTTAAAACAACATATTCATCTCCAAGTTTTACGCCCATTTTTTTACCGAGTTCAAAGTGAACGGTTCCTTTTTCTGCCTTGATTATGCCTGTTTTTATGGTAAATGCTTCGATCTTACGCAGCTCAAGATCTAATTTTTTCGATAGACTTTTAAGTGCCGTGTTGTATGCTTTCTCATAGGTTTTGTCAATAGAGCTTATTTTTATATCAATTTTTTCTCTTAAATCTTCTTTTGAAGAATATATGTAGAATTCCAAAGCAATT
Organism: Treponema sp. B152; assembly: GCF_024181665.1. Lineage (NCBI taxonomy): Bacteria > Pseudomonadati > Spirochaetota > Spirochaetia > Treponematales > Treponemataceae > Treponema > Treponema sp. B152. The sequence continues at coordinate 1,977,212 of NZ_CP058668.1, read as the reverse complement.
TCTACCCTATATCCGTCCGTTTCTCCCAAAAACAAATCATCATATCGTTCCATCGAAACTGAATAATCTGTAATTACAGGCATCACTACATAATAAGAATTGACTGTTTTTTCCCAGTCTGCTTTTGTAAAGGCTTCCAGGCCCATTAAAACGGATTCGGGCAGTTCTGTGTTTTCTTCTCGCGAGCGGTTTATAATCGCAATAAATATATCTACATCTGTTGAGGCAAGTCTGTATTCCAAGCCTATTATATTAAAACGTTCAAGGTTAAAAAAAACATTCATAACCGCTTCATCAATCATTTCAATGAAATCGTTTGAAATATGCCGGCCGTAATAGGAAGTTGCAAAGACGGCAATATCCTTTTTTTCGCTGACTTTTTGAGCATAAAAAGGCCTTGAGAAAAAAAATATGATTAAAATGACAAAAAAAAGTTTTTTATTCATTTCTTTTAAGGGGATTTTTGCCTTTCTCCTTAGTTTATTATTAGTATCTCATTGCTAATATATACGATTTATCGGGTCTTTTCAAGTGAAAGGAATTTGAATCTATCTAAGTTCTTCCATAGTTTAGATGTACATCTTGATTAAAATAGAAAAAATTGGTATATTAAACCAGAGATATTTAGGAGGACTTTATGTCAGAAAAATATGATTTGGTTATAATTGGAGGCGGTCCCGGCGGTATGGCCGCAGGAATTTATGCAGCCCGTTCAAAATTAAAGACGGTTATTCTTGAAGAAAAGCCCAATCAAGGCGGACAGTGCTATATCACTGAAGAAATCGAAAACTACCCCGGTTTCCCCGAATCTTCAGGTCCTGCTCTGACCGAAGCCTTTAAAAAACATGCAGAAAAATTCGGCGTTGAATTCAAAAGAGCAAGGGCCGAAAAAATCGAACTTGTTCCCAATTCACCTACCCGCATTGTTCACGGAAGTGACGGCGTAAAGTATGAATGCTTGGCTGTTGTTGTTGCAACAGGTGCAAGTGCCAGAGAGCTTGGCTGTAAGGGCGAAAAAGAACACTGGGGAAAGGGTGTTTCATACTGCGCAACATGCGACGGTGCCTTCTTTGAAGAGTGCGAAATCGTAGTTATCGGCGGCGGAGACTCTGCTGTTGAAGAAGCTATGTATCTTACAAAATTTGCCGACAAGGTAACTATCATTCACCGAAGGGATGAACTTAGAGCTGCAAAATCCATTCAGGAAAAAGCCTTTGCCAACCCCAAAATGGCCTTTAAATGGAATGCCGTTGTTGAAGAAGTTTGCGGAGACGGCCTTGTAGACAGCGTTATCTTAAAAGATACAAAAACAGGCGAAACCTCCAAATTCGATACCGAAGGCGTATTCGTATTTATCGGACACAATCCTCAAACCGCCTTTATTCAGGGCTTGGTTGATCTTGATGAAAACGGCTACATCCTCACAAACGGAAAGATGGAAACAAACGTACCCGGTATTTACGGCGTAGGCGACGTTATTCAAAAAGAATCACGTCAGGTTGTTACAGCTGCAGCCGACGGTGCTCTTGCCGGTATCTGGGCAGGCCACTACATCGACGATATCAAAGCCAAAATGGCTATGAAAAAATAAACCTATAGGAGATACGATAAACAGTTCGGCAGGAATTCTGCCTCACTGTTTATCTATCGAGTTTTGTACCAAAGGTACAAAACATCGCATTATTATATGCGGTTTGTAAACAAACCGCTTGAAAAAACTTTTTTCGGAAACTGAGGTTTCCTGCAAAAAGTTTTTATAGGAGAAAAAAATGATTGAATTGACAAAAGAAAATTTTGAACAAGAAGTTCATCAGTCAAAGGGCGTAACCTTTGTAGATTTTTGGTCGGACGGATGCGTTCCCTGTAAACAATTAATGCCGGATGTTCACGCAATGGCAGAACGCCATGCCGGAAAGGCAAAATTTTGCTCATTCAATATTGATGGTGCAAGACGCGTTGCCATGAAAGAGCAGGTTTTAGGTCTTCCTACAATGCTCATCTATATTGATGGAGTGCGAAAAGACGGCGTTACCGGAAGCGATTTGACAATTAATCAAATCGAAGATATGGTAAAAAAATACATCTAACGTAAGTGTTAATCTTTTAAGCCGGAAAAAAGACGATAAGTTTTCTTAACGGCTTTTTAAAGATACGGTTTAATAAACCGTGAGGCAGGTTATCCTGCCTTAAAAAATTTATCCTAGGAGGATGCTATGGTTGATTTGAAAACTAAAAAAGTCATCATCATTGGTGACAGAGACGGCGTTCCCGGGGAGGCTATTAAGCTCTGTGCAGAATCGGCAGGTGCTGAGGTTGTATATGCTGCAACCGAATGCTTTGTCTGAACAAGCGCAGGAGCAATGGACTTGGAAAACCAAAAGCGAGTCAAAGATTTAGCTGAAAAATACGGTCCTGAGAATGTAATTGTTCTTTTGGGCGGTGCAGAAGCCGAATCTTCAGGTTTAGCCTGCGAAACTGTTACAGTAGGCGACCCGACTTTTGCAGGTCCGTTGGCTGGAGTCTCGTTGGGACTCTTGTGCTATCACGTGGCAGAACCGGAAATTAAGAGCCAAATAGACCCTGCGGTCTATGAAGCGCAGGTAGGCATGATGGAAATGGTTATGGACGTCGATGCTATTATCGCGGAAGTTTCGGAATACCGAAATAAAGGCTGCAAATTCCTGTAATGCCTTTCGGAGCTTATGCGTTTTACACCGTAGGCTTCTTTCGTGTTAGTCGGCGGTGTGGTAATACAAGAATGACACCATTCCTTAAAATGGAGCATTTTTGTAGCTGCACCGCTTTTTTTGTTTTATAGGAGGTCAAGTGTGAAAAAGATATTTATATTTCTTTGTTTTTCTGTTTTGAATTTTTTGTGTTTTGCCGACTTGCGAGACTATGTTTGCATTGTAAGGCCTAACTACAAAGAAGATGTTGTTGATTGTGTGAACGAAGCTGCAGATACTTTAGAAGATATGGGCTATGCAGATTTTGCAGAAATATTTAAGCTAAGAGTTGAAAAAGATAACTCATTCGGATCCGGTTTTATTTATATCTTTAATGGAAAAAGTTATGTTGTTACAAACAATCATGTTTGTGCATATGCCGATTCTGTTTCTATAGAAATGATGGATGCGGATGGTAAAACCATAAAAAAAGTTGAAAACTGCAAGATTATTGCAAACAGTGCTGAGGATGACCTTGCTATTGCCGAAATTCCGGCAGATGCAGGGATAAAAAAAGGCTTAGGTCTTTATCAAGGTGCTTTGCGTGAAGGTATAGATGTATGGTCTGCAGGCTATCCCGGATTAGGCGGTAAACCATCATGGCAATTGGGAAAAGGAACATTAACCAATAAAAAAATCAAATTTGATGATCCGCTCTATCCGAAAGACAGCTTTTTTTTACAGCATTCGGCTCCGATAGATGCAGGAAATTCAGGCGGGCCTCTTTTGGTAACATCTAAAAATGGTGCAGAAGAATATGAAGTAATCGGTGTGAATAAAGCAAAAGCCCGCAAACGGGAAACTACAAACTTTGCAATACCTTTTTCTACGGTAAATTCTTTTTTTAAATTGGGTTTTTCTAATTTAAATGCTGCTGAAACCGAGAAAATGTTAAAAAAAGCTGAAGCCGTCTTTTTGGAGCAGGCTTCGTATCCCAAAGAAACACTTTCCGATGAAAAAGAAGTTGAAGATAGACTAAGGCGCATCTATACGCTTGCTTCTTTTATAAGTACTGACTATGCCAAAAAAAATGGACTGGATAAACTAAAGGATGCTCTTCTCAGGGGACCTTCCTATGTACGGGATGCTCTTATAGAAAGAATAATATTTTCTTTTCCTATCGATTCGTTAAAATTTGCGGTTGCATATAATCTTGAAAAAGATATAAATGATTATAAAACATTCTCTTCGGTAGAAAACATGTCTGATTCAAAAAATGCCGGAGGAAAATACATAGTATTTAAAAATAATAACGAAGATAAATTATATTCACTTTGGATAGTTGAAAATAAAAACTGGAGGATATCCGATTTTTCACTAAATAATGAACTTACCGATGAAAAAGTTGGTGAAGCTTCCAAAAATAAACAAGAAAAGAAGAAAAATAGAGAAAAAAAATCTGGAAACTCTTCAGCAATCCTTTTTGCATCGCCTTATAATAGTATGCCCTTTATTGAATATAATGGTATTTTCTCTCCTTATGGTTTATATTCCGGAGGCTCGATTGGGTCAATTTGGAATTATAGGTTTTTTGGTTTTGGCGTTATGCTAAATATAAATCAACGCCATAAATTTCCTAATAAGCGGTCAAAATTTAAAGAGTCTGAATTTAAAGATTCCGGATTTTTTAGTTTCTTTGATTCGATTGCAGGTTCAGTTTTAGCGTTTATTGAACCGAATCTTCCTATCTCTGTAAATAATAAGGTTACTATAATGCCTTATTTACAAACAGGAGTTGGATTGGGAACTCCGATGTTTAGCTCTGATTTTATTGGTCTTCATGTAAAAATCTCTCCGGGTATAAGATTTGTTTTTGATATTAATGGTAAAAAACTTATGATTGGGGCTGCTTATGCCGGAAGATATGCAAAATTTAACAAAGATAGAATGTTTTTACACGGATTTGGTGTAAGTATTGGATATTCATTTTAAATTTTACGGAGGTATTTATGATAAAATTTAAACTAAACAAAAAATATATTTTTTTGTTGTTATCTTTATCCTTGGTTCTCTTTTCTTCATGCTCCAGTATCGGCGGCTATGTTAATGGAAAGACGTTGAACAAAAAAGAATTCGGACCGCCTGAAACTCATACATTGATGTTCGGTCATATGGATGTTGAAGATGCTCCATTGCATTTACCGGTTAATAATACCGCTAAAGATTATCAGGAGTACATTCAGATGAATCCTGAAAAAGAGCCGTTAATCTTTTTACCTATTTATTTTCAAGGTTCGGTTATGTCCTTTTATCCGATGGAGCCCGGAGTAAATTTGAGACTTATGTTTTCAAGATATTCTATAATGAGGTTTTATGGAAATTATACCCACACAACAGTCTATCAGTTTTGGCCGTTTTTAGGCTGGCCCGAATCAAGTACTCTGTGGTTTTCATGTAAAAAGCCGGGGCTGCAATACATAGGTTCTTATATCCGCACAAAATCGGGATATAAAAAAGATATGGAAAAGGATTCTGCTAAAAATGAACTTTCTGCTTTAGAGGGTATTAAAGCATATTACAAAGGTACTTCTTGGGAAACCGTTATAGAGAAAAGAATTGAGGAGCTTCAAAATGAAAAAAGCAATTAGTATAATATTTATTTTTTTGTTGAGTTGTGCTGCTTTTGCACAAAATTATTCCAAACCAGGAAGAAATGAGGTTGTTTTGGTTTTTTCGGTGGAGATTAGACCTTCGGTTAACAGAGAGTTTTTTAAGGAGTATCTGAGTATTCCCTCAATGCCCATGTCTGATTTAATAATCAATGAGACCGGCAGACCTGTCAGCAATGATCCTGGTGATTCAATATCCTTATATTGTGAAGGAGACGATAAGCTTGATAAACCTACTGCTGTATCGGATGTTGAGGAAATTATTTCAATAAAAGTTCCCGTTCCCAGGTCCGGTGAGATAGTTTTAACTTTTTGCACATATAACTTTTTTAAGGGAACTGCTTTTAGGTTCTTTTTACCTTTTGCTGTAAAAATAAAAGTACAGCCTGATTTTAAGTATTATTATTTGGGGCACTTGGAGTACAAGAGGAAGGGCGGTATGGAGTATGAAATTGTTGATGTAAAAAAACATGATAACTATGATGTAGTAGTACCCATAATAAAAAAACGGTACGGTGAAAATGCGGAACTCGTTCGAGCTGCCATGACCTCTATTGATAAAAAATAATTTTTAATTAAAAAAGCTGCACTGTGTTTTACCCTCAGTGCAGCTTTTTTTGCTCTTATTTTTTCTTTAACCTTACTTTCGGTTCGCTTGCGATGCCGAATTTGGGGAAGATTCTGTCGATACCGAACAGGGTAAATAATAGAATGGTTATGACCGAGATATGGGCCATAAAGTTATACTTTATTATCTGGGTCTGACTGAATTGGTAAAGAGGATAGACTGTGCCTGCAATTCCTATAAAAAAGCTTAAATAAACATGCCAAGGAATCAGCTGGGATCCGAAGATGCCTAGGGCTGAGGAGAAGGTTGCGTTTCTCAATTTTAAAGAATAAAGGTCTTTTTCATCGCCTTCTACATTTTCTTCCGTGATGTCTCTGATAATCGGGCCGACGGTAACTATTTGCGCCATCTCGTCGGCAAGGGCTGCGTTTCCTAATAAAGAGATAATACCGTTCCAGAACATCAGCTGTCTTACATTTCGGGAAAGTTTTACGGCAAGGTTTGATAGAGGCCTAAAGGCATCCATCTTCGACATGATTCCGCCGAAGGCTGCGACCCACATCATCATTATGATAACCCACGAGCCGGCACCGACAAAGCCGTTATACACTATGTCAAAAAAGGCAAGAAGGCCTGAAACCGTTCCTGCAAAGCGGCCTAAGATAAAGCATGAAACTATACCTGCTCCAAGGCAAAGGAGGGTAGAGTAGCCTTTTAAGGCAATCCCTATGACCAGAATGAGCGGAATTACCATGTAAACGGGGACTCCGTGCTGTACCTGATTGAGAAGGTCAACTGCGACCGGTTTTTCTTCAGCTAATTTTGTCCAAACTTCTTGGGGAATGGCTTCGATGGCTTTTTGCGGACTTACGGCATCTCCCGGGAGGCTTAAGCCTGCAATTAAAAATAAGCCTCCGGCTATAATCAAACACACCAGAGACCAAAGCCCCTGATTTTTCATACGGTGAGTAACTTCAACCCTGTGAATGCCTGAGCTTACGACCGTTGTGTCCGAGATAAGACCGAGGTTATCGCCGAAGCATGAGCCGCCTGCAATAGCTGCAATGCTTAAAACCAAGTTTCCGTTTAAAATATGGGTCATCCACAAGAAGATAGGAGCACAGGCTGCAAAGGTTCCCCATGAGGTTCCCGTAGCAACCGACAATACGGAGGAAACCAAAAAGGCAACAAGGGCTACTGTTCTGGCGGAAATGCCTATGTTTAGGCTTAAAGTTATAATCGAGGCTCCGACTCCTGTAGACATAAAGGCATCGGCCATCGCATAGGCAAACATAAGGATAAAAAATACCAGCTGCATTTCCTTAACATTGTCTACGGCAGAGTTTAAAATATCGTTGAATTTGAATTTTTCGGTTATCATAGCGACTATGGAAGCATAGATTACGGCTATAGGGGCTATGATTAAAATGTCCAGCTTAAATCCCAAGGCATTTGAAAAAGATTCTATGTTTGAAATCATCATCAAACCTGCAAGTAATAAGACCGGAGAGAGCTTAAAAAAAGCGCGCATAAAGTCTCCTTTTATGTAAAATAAGGGTGCCAGTGTATCATATTCGTAAAAAAAAGTGTATAGGTTTGGTTATTAAAGAAAAAAGCCGGTTAAATGTTTTTAAATATTACATGGGGCTTTTTTTCTTCATCATAAATGATTTTGGCCTCCACATCATATAAGGTCTTAATTACTTCTTCTGTGATAACCTCATTTACACTGCCTGAGGCGATAATTTGTCCTTCTTTTAAAGCGTATATTTTATCGCAATACATTGCAGCTATGTTAAGATCATGGATTGCCGATATAACGGTTATTTTTAAATCTTTTGCAAGGCTCATAAAGTGCAGCTGATGTTTTATGTCCAGATGATTTGTAGGCTCGTCGAGGATGAGGCAATCCGTGTTTTGTACTAAGGCACGGGCTAAAATAATTCTTTGCTTTTCTCCACCCGACAGGCTTGAAAAATTGCGGTCGGCAAAATCTTTCATATTCACTTGTTCAAGAGCCTTGTACGCCAGTTCGATATCCTCGGCTGAATCCCTCTCCATAAATTTTTTATGAGGCGAGCGGCCGATTAAAACCATCTCAAGCACGTTAAAGTCAAAATGGGTGTCATTATGCTGGGCAACTACAGCCATCTTTTTTGCCGTTTCTTTAAACTGATAGTCATTTATGTTCTTACCGTCGATAAATATGGTGCCGGTTTTGGGTTTAAGAACTCGGTATATACATTTGAGCAGGGTGCTTTTTCCCGAACCGTTGGGACCGATTATGCCTACAATTCCGTTATCTTTAATTGAAAGGTCAATATCGGCTAAAATATTTTTGCTTCCGAAGTTAAATGAAAGAGAGCTGATGTCGAGAACCATTATGCTTTACCCCCAAACCCGTATTCTTTATTTATCAATAAATATAAAAATACCGGCGAACCTATAAGAGAGATTACAACTCCTACGGGTATTTCACCTAGGCTGGAAACGGAGCGTGCCAGTACGTCTGCCCATATAAGAATTATGGCTCCTATCAATACGGATGACGGAATTATGTTTTTATGATTTGTTCCCCAAAATATCCTTGAAATATGCGGAATTATTAAGCCTATAAAGCCGATTATTCCTGCGTTGTATACTAAAAAACCTACAATGGCGGAACATATCAAAAGATAGACTTGGCGGTAAATATGCAAGTCCTTTCCTAAAGTAATTGATACGCTGTCTCCGAGGAGCATCAGGTTAAGGGTACGGTATTGCGTCATAAAAAAGAAGATTCCTAAAAATATCACTCCTGCAAGGAGTCCTAGGTTTTCCCACTTTGCTCCGCCGAAGCCTCCCATAAGCCAAAAGGTAATGCTTCTTATAGCTTCCCGGTTTTTTGTAGTAAAGACTATAAACGAAGAAAAGGCTGAAAAAATCGTGCTTATGGCAATACCTGCCATAAGTAATTTTGCGGAATTGGCTCTGCCTTTTATGTTGGCGGCATTTATTACGATTAAGGCTGTTCCAAAGGCTGAAAAGCAGGCGCACAGGCCCACATAATTAGGCCCCAGTTTCGCACCCACGCCCAAAGCGATTGCAAGGGTTGCCCCGAGAGAAGCTCCCGACGAAATGCCCAATATATAAGGGTCTGCCAATGAGTTTTGTACTATTGCCTGCATGACAACTCCGGTTACGGCTAAGCCCATTCCGGTAAGACAGGCTAAAAGTATCCTAGGCATACGGACAATCCAAACTATGTCGATAGCCGACTTTTTAATTCCTTCAAGGCTTCCGGCACCTAAGATTTTAAATTGAGCGATTTTTAAGATTTCGGCGGGAGCTATGCGTACGGCTCCGAATCCTACCGATAGAACTATGGAAATTAAAAGTCCCGCCAAAAGAAAAAGAAGTGCTGAAGATAGAAAAACTATTTTCAGCACCTTGTTTTTATTGTTTTGCATATTATAGGTCAGGATATAAACCTGAGATAATTGTCTTTATTCCGTCATAGGTTCTTATGCCGCTGGCATAAACTTCGCTTAAATTAATCGGAAAAACTTTTTTGTTTTGAAGTGCTGCTATGCTTTGTAAAGCATTATCTTTTGTGAGCATTTCTATAGATTGGTCTTTTTCAATATAGTCGCCGAAGTAAACCGTAAAGATAACATCGGGATTAAGCTCGATTAATTCTTCCTTGCCTATTCCTTTTTTATCCTTACCTACAAGATCGGCACCGACCTGCATTGCAATTTGCCCGCCGATAGTTCTTTCCCCATAAACACGGTACTGGCCTTCTTTTTCTACTTCAATTATTATGGCCTTTACCTTTGTTTTGCCTTCGACGTGTTTTTTTGCTGCGGCAATTTCAGTTTTCATCTTATCGACAATTTCTTGAGCCTTGTCTTCTACATTGAAAATTTTACCTATATTTAGAATATCCTGATATTCGTTTTCGAGAGCATCTTCTTTTTTTAAACCTGAGTTTTGCCAAATATAGGTTTTTGTACCTCTGTCATGCCAGAATTTTACGTCTCCATAACGCTTTTCACCGAATAATGATGTCCATGCAAAAATAAAATCCGGTTCCATGTCGATAATTTCTTCTTTCTCAGGACGCTTATCGCGATAGTTTACTTTGCTGAAAGCTTCTTTAAACTCGTCTTTAACCGGATCATCAAGTCCGACTGCAAGAATAAGCTTATCGGAAAGACCGAGAGCGAGCATTGTTTCGATAGGGCTTTGGTAAAAGGCTGCAACCTTTTCCGGGGCTTTTTCAAATGTAAGGTCTACAGGTTCCCCCGCATAATTATATGTAGTAATTGTTACAGGATAATGGGCTCCTTCCGTTTTAGGCATTGTTTTGCCCGAATTTTGTGATTGATCTTCCTTAGGACTGCATCCTAAAAAAACTGAAACTGCCAATAATAGCAGCATTGAGTGAAAAAAAATCTTTTTCATATCTTCCCCCAAAATAGTGTGTTTATTTTACGCCTTCAAACTAAAAGGTATAAGTTTATGCAGCGGGTACAAAGATACTTTTGGGATCTTATTAAGTTATAGAGAAAACAAAGATGTTATAAGTTCCTTAAGTGTCCCGTACTTTATCGCTCGTAAAGCACAAGGCTTAGTCCTTTACAGGCAGGTATTCTGACTTCGAGCTTCATCATCTTTTTAAGCCTTCCCCGATTTCCCGAGTGACATATTTTAAAAAGACTATTCTCTTACAGCGGCGGGACCGTGACGGAATTACACCGTGCTTCCCTTTTAACCGAATCTCGGCACCTGTATGGTTTGAAAATTGTGAAGTAATTCTAAAACTTTTGTAAATTAATGTCAAGCCGGCATTTTTTTTGTTTTTTTTCGAAAATTTACAAAATTTATAAAAATAAGTCTTGCTAAATCCAATTAATATGATATACTTAAGTACTATGAGGTTTTGTGTAATTTTATTATTTATCTGTTGTGTAACTTTTTTAGGTTGTAAAACGCTTCCTAAACAACCCGCCGGGGAATTCCATTCCGTGCCTGATGACAAAGTCCCTACTGTGCCTGATAAAGGGGCGGAAGGAAATCTGGGTTCTTCTTTTAAAAATCCTGAAATTTTGAGCAGTCCGCCGGAGTCTATGCAGGCTGCTTATGAAATTTTGACTCAAGGGAATAATTTTAAAACCGGTTTACCATCTATTGTCAAAAGCCAAGAAGATTTGCAGACCCTTTATTCCGTTTTGTATGGAAATTCCTTAAAAGCACCGGTGATAGATTTTTCGAAGAAAGCGGTTGTTATTGCTGCCGCAGGACCTTTTAATACGGGCGGATATTCCATTGTGCCTGTTTCTGCAATAAAGACAGGGAAGATCATCAATTTGGTTTTTGAGGTAAAAAGTCCCGGACCTAAGGATATGGTTACGCAGGCTTTTACCCGCCCTTATGTAATAGTTTCGGTAGATGCCGAACCGGATACCGAGATTTTTATTGAAATCAATGGGGATGCTAAAAACGGCAAATTAGATTTTTAAAATCTATAATTTAATAAATTTATAGGAGGACGAGTATGTCAAAAAAAAGATGGAACGCTGCGGCGTTATGGTGTATCCTTTTATTGGCGTTTTTATTCGGTTCTTGTCCGCAGCAAAAGTCGGCAAGTGAACCCGAAAAGGATCCGTATCCCATTCCGGCTGATGCCGTGAGTGTTGAAATTACCGTTTCGGATTCGGTAAGCGGCACTGTAGTGGATGGAACAAAGCTGGTAGTTTTTGATTCTGATGGCAAACAGGTTACTAATCAGCTTACTGTCAGGAAAGGAAAAGTTACTGCAAAGGTAAGCCCTAAAAAGAAGTATGACTTTGTTCTTTTAGGCAAAAAAGGTACATGGGCGGGCTCTAGGCTGCAGGACTATTATGTACCCGAAGAGGGCCTCAAAGGAGTTATGATGCTCCAATTTGCGCACGGGCAAATAACAAGAGATGTTACCCCCCCCCATATCGACAAGGTAACAATTGAAAATGCATCCGGTGTTGATATAACGGACAATTATGACATCGGAAACGCTGAAAAAAAAGTTTATGTAGAATTCACCTCTAAAGTGGGTGCAGTGGAAGATGTTGCGTGGAACGGTTTCGGTGCAAAACTCGGTTTCGGTATGATGCCGACAAGTTATGAAGGTATTGATGGGGTTTACACTCCCGATAATACTCCCGGTGACGGTATTTTTACATCGAAATACGTTTTTGATATAGAACATGCGGCAATGCCTGACGACAAAACAGAGCTTATAATAGTAGGCTACGACGTTGCAAACAACAGGGTCGAAAAACGCATCCCCGTAAAATTCAGTAAAACCTCGGCAGCAGCTCCCCTTTCGAATGCTAAATTTGGAAGTGCTTTTATGATAATAGAAAGGGTTCCCTTTACAAACAATACATTCTCAACCGAACCCGGACAGGGACTTGTGCAGTTAGACAGCGGACACGAAGTGATGCCGCAGGCTTTAAACCCCGTTGAAGGACACAATTCTTCATATATGGCGGTCTTCGTCTTCGGCGTTGTAGATAAAACCACTCCGACTACTTCCGTTCCTATTATGGGCTTTGATGTATTCCGAAAAGAAAAGGGCAGCACCGATACCCCTAAATTTGTAAGCAGAACTCACTACGATGAGCCTAAAACCGAAACAAACCCCGGCTGGGGCGCACATCAAGGTTTTGATACATCTTCAGAACTTGAAGAAGGTAAAGAGTACGTGTATACAATTAAAGCGTTTACTGCAACGGATACACTTGAGTCTCCCGTATTTACGGGCAAGGTTATGGAAGCCTTCACCTATTCCCTTAAAGCTCCTGAAAACCGTAAAAAGATTTCGGCGGCCGATGCTGCAAACATGTCGTATTCGTGCACAATAAGCAATAAAAAGCTGCTGACCAAGGAAGAAGCCGATTGGTGCGACTTAGGCCTATTGATCCTCGACGGACAGGGACAACCTGTTTTCGGTTCAAAATTCCGCTATGTCTTTGATGGTGTTACTGTCGGTATAGGCGGTGCTAATACTACTACCGGCCCCGATTTACTGATTGATACTATAGGGTTCGGTTCAGGTGTTAAGCGCTTTTCATATAAAAAGCAGCTCGCAACACCATTGCAGACCTATTACAATATCAACAAACTTGAAGACCTTATAACCGTTGACTCTTCCACAGGCATTATCACAATTACCGATAAATTTGTAAAGATAGCACAATTTAACGTAGCTGCCGGTACCCCGATGGAATACCAATCGGGTGTAAACTATCAGTGGGATATTCAGGACTGGGGAAAGAGTGCGATCAGTTTAAGAGATGACAGGGCTCTTAGGATTGTTAAAATGTATGATTCAAATCAATCTCGCACAATGGGAAATAACAGCTCAAGCGGCTCCAACGCCGTAAACGGCAGATTTACCTTTGTAATTGAATAAGGAGGTCTTTAAGATGAAGAAAAAAATATTATTCTTTTTAATGACAATAGTTTTGATTGTTTCTTCCTGTAATTTCGGTATGAATACTGCCGTTATCGGTAATAAAGATAATGGAGCAGTTTTAAACGGGTATACGGGAGGATTAGGAAATTCATCGTCGGTTGAATTACCGAATGGTGCAAATTATAAGCCCGACGACAAGGATATAGTTGACGGTTATTTTATCGTTAAGACAAAAGACGGCTTTGACAAGACTCTTTTTGAAAAAAAAGGTTTTATTGTTAAAGGAAAGATTTCCCTTACAGATACGGGTTTTACTTACTGGTATCTTAATAAGGAAGGAAATAATAAAAAGAATCTACTGCGCGCGGCTTCGATAGAGGGAGTTCTTTCGGTAGAACACGATTATAAGGTTGTAGAACCGGACGGAAGCAAGGCTCCGAATCAAAACGATGGCCCTGTAGACCCTTTCAATGCAGAAACTTACGATCTAACAAAAGGAAATTATTTGGACGACCCTGAGGCAAATAATGCCGATTACGGGCTTTCGATAACCGAGGCACTGAAAGCCTACAGTGAAATAGGTTACGGTACCGAGACTGTTGTTGCAGGCATCATCGACACCGGCATTAATATGAAGCATAAAGATTTTAAAGATGAAAATGGGGATTCGATAGTGCTGTATGCGAAATCCTGTGTTACTGCAGAAAACGGTACCGCCATCACCCCAGGTCATCCGTTTACCGAAATTCCTATCGGACTAAACTGGGATAAGGGAGCGCACGGTACGCACTGTTCTGGTACTATCGCTGCCCGCGGCAATAATAATATCGGTATCGCCGGTGTCGCATGGAAAAACACAAAGCTTATTTCGTACCAATCGCTCAATGCCGGTTTAAATGGCCAATTCGGTGGAGACACATGGTCGGTTTACGGCGCCCTGCTCGATCTTACAAACATTGTTGAGATTTTGCGTAAAGCTAAGGCTGATAGAAGTCCGGCGGAGATTGCTGCTTTGCCCAGCTATCTGCAAACTACCGATTTTCAAATTACCCAAAAAACGGTTCCCGTAAACATGAGCTTGGGAGGCTCTTACGGCTCCGAATTTGCATTTGCGGTTTTAACCAATGCAGTAAAACACAATATACTCCCGGTAATTGCTATGGGTAACGAAGGCCGTTACACGGCAGCCTATCCTGCAGCCTTCCCGGGCGTATTGGCGGTTGGAGCTACCAACGGCAAAGACAAAAAAATTCATTTCAGCAATTCCGGTGCATGGATAAGTGTTTCCGCCCCTGGCGACGGTATTAAATCCTGCGGCATATACGGCGACGACAGCTATGAAACGATGAGCGGTACCTCAATGGCAACCCCCTTTGTAACAGGTACAATCGCCTATCTTCTTTCCTTCACTGAAGCTCATGATTTGACTCCTTATCAAATTAAGGCTCTGCTTGAAAAAACGGCGGATAAAGTTGATGGAGCAACAGGCTTTACCGACAGCTTGGGCCATGGCCGAGTAAACGTATATAAGGCGGCAAAGGCTATAAAGGACGGCAATATTCCTCCTGCAAACGATATTTATACCGAAGCGGAAGTAAAAGTTGAGGTTAAAAACAATGACGGGCATAGCAATGACATTGTCCCTTGTAAAATTACGCTTGTCGATGAGGAAACACATGCTCCTTTGGCCTATGTCGCAGGTGATGAGTCCAATCCTCCCGCCTTTAAGGGTCTAATAAAGGGCAGAAGCTATTCCGTTTACGGTGCCTTTTTAGGTGATGCACAAAAAGAAACCTTTACGGCGACAGACTCAAATAAAACTATTACCTTGCAGTATAACAAAAAAATCGTATGGGTTTCGACCGTACCAAACCTGCACTATAACAGTGGTGGTGATGACACCGATACTAAAATTGTGGTTTATAAAGCGGATGCAAGCGGCAATTTGAATCTTGGCACCAATCCTACGCCCATTGTGAACTATGACCAAGATCAGCTTGATACCACCTATTTTGAGGCCGAGACAGGCGCAAAATACTATGTGCTGATTACCGGCTTTATGAAAGGGGGTGTCTTCCAAGGCGGCAACTATGCCTTAAAAATTGACAGGACTCCCCTCAATTCTAACGGTGTAGATATCGACGATACGGCAAGAAGTCCCAACAATGCTTCAACGAACGACAGCCACGAAGGCGCCGGTTTTGACGATACTCCCGCCGATGCAAAGTCAAAAGGCAATGCATGGGGGCAGGAGATGGGCTGCAATCTCGTCGCTCACCCTATCGGTACCCCACCCAAGAATGTTGACTTGGATTGGTTCTATGTAGAATATCCTTATTAAACGTTAATATGGGTAATTAGGGCGGCGCGCTTTTTAGGTTCGCCGCTCTTTTTTTTGATAAATAAAACAAATTTTCCTATTGACATTTTTTATTCTTTATGGTATAAGGAACGCTGATATTGAAATTATGATTTATGGCCTAAAAAGGGCTTTAAATCGGTATTCTTTAGAAGTTTTGCATTGCCGTAAAGCCTTTTAGGCAGGCGGATGCCGTCCTTGTTTAAGCAAATAAGGAAAGAAATCTTTAAAACTTCGCAGGATGCCAAACCAGTCATCGGAGTTACGGTTTACAGGTGATCAGGTGGGTCCGAATGCTGTCCGAAAACCTATGGGCGGTGGATAAAAAGCTTTTTTCTTTTAAAGAAAATGCTTAAATCTTATCTGATTTTAATCACTGTCTTATGTTTCTCCGGTTTGTTTCTTTGTTAAGCTTGTTTTTCGGTTACGAAAGACCGGTTAACTTTTTAATCTCGTCATTTTTAATGCGGGAAATATTAGACTTGCCTACGTCTTTTAGGAGGATCTCATGGCAAAGGAAAAATTTAACAGAACGAAAGTTCACATGAATGTTGGTACCATCGGTCACGTTGACCATGGTAAGACCACTCTTTCGGCAGCGATCACTACGTATTGTGCAAAGAAGTATGGTGATAAGCTTCTAAAATATGACGAGATCGACAATGCTCCGGAAGAAAAAGAGCGCGGTATTACTATCAATACCCGACACTTGGAATATCAGTCCGATAAGAGACACTATGCACACATCGACTGCCCCGGCCACGCTGACTATGTTAAAAACATGATCACCGGTGCTGCTCAGATGGACGGTGCTATTCTTGTAGTTTCTGCTCCGGACTCGGTTATGCCCCAGACAAAAGAACACTTGCTTCTTGCCCGTCAGGTAGGTGTACCTTCAATCATCGTCTTCCTTAATAAGGTTGACCTTGTTGATGATCCCGAACTTGTAGAATTGGTAGAAGAAGAAGTTAGAGAGACCTTGACATCTTACGGTTTCCCCGAAGACACACCCATTATCAAGGGTTCTGCTTTTAAGGCTCTTCAAGAGGGTGCAACTGCTGAAGATACGGCTTGCATTGAGGAGCTTCTTAAAACAATGGATGAATACTTTAAGGATCCTGTCCGCGATTCGGATAAGCCCTTCCTTCTTCCCATTGAAGATATCTTCACAATTCAGGGACGCGGTACCGTTGTTACGGGAAGAATCGAACGCGGTGTTATCAAGATGAACGAAGAAGTTGAAATTGTAGGTATTAAGCCCACAAAGAAAACCGTTGTTACCGGTATCGAAATGTTCAACAAGCTTCTTGATGAAGGTGAAGCAGGAGACAACGTAGGTCTTCTCTTGCGAGGTATTGAAAAGAAAGAAGTTGAGCGCGGACAGGTTCTTGCCAAGCCCGGTTCAATTCATCCTCACACCAAATTTGAAGCTCAGATTTACGTTCTTTCAAAAGAGGAAGGCGGACGACACAGTCCCTTCTTCTCAGGTTACAGACCTCAGTTCTATTTTAGAACAACCGATATTACCGGAACTGTAAACCTTCCTGAAGGAACAGACATGGTTAAGCCCGGCGATAATACAAAGATTATCGGTGAACTTATTCACCCCATAGCTATGGATCAAGGTCTTAAACTCGCTATTCGCGAAGGCGGACGAACTATTGCTTCGGGTCAGGTAACTAACATTATCGAATAAATGATGCAAAAAAACGGCGCTTGCGCTTTTTGTAAGTGCCGTTTGCATTTTTTCGGAGGAAATGATGACAAAGGAAAAGATTCGCGTAAAGCTTCGCGGATTCGATGTAGAGTTGGTTGATCAGAGTTCAAAGGCTATTGTACAGGCTGTTCAAAAAGCAGGTGCAAAGGTTTGCGGTCCTATTCCGCTTCCCACTCGGATTAACAAGTTTACGGTGCTTCGCTCGCCTCACGTAAATAAAAAGTCGCGTGAGCAGTTTGAAATGCGGACACACAAAAGGTTAATCGATATTATCGAACCTTCGGCAGAAGTTATGAATGCTTTATTGGCATTGGAGCTTTCAGCCGGTGTTGATGTAGAAATTAAACAATAAGATTTAATCAAATCAATGGTAGACGGCCTTTAATCAGGGGTGCGTACCTTAGGAGAATTTAAATGATTGGACTGATTGGAAAAAAAATCGGCATGACCCAAATCTTCAATGAAGTCGGTCACCTTATGCCGGTTACGGTTATTCAGGTAGAACCCAATACCGTTGTTGCACTAAAGGACAAGGAAAAGTTCGGATACTCTTCAGTAGTGCTCGGTTTGGGTGGACTCAAAGAAAAGCACACCAGCAAACCCTATGCAGGACAGTTCAGCGGAGACCTCAAGCCTTTAAAACTTTTAAAGGAATTCCGTGATTTTGACAAAGAAGTCGCAGTAGGTGATAAGCTCGGTGTAGAGGTTTTTGAAAAGGTTCCGTATTTAGACATTACGGCAATTTCAAAAGGTAAAGGTTTTCAGGGTGTTATGAAGCGATGGGGCTATGGAGGCGGTAGAGCAAGCCATGGTTCTAAGTTCCACCGTGAAGCAGGTTCGACGGGACACTGTACAACTCCGGGTCGTTCTTTTAAAAATACGACAATGCCCGGAAGAATGGGTTTTGACAAGGTTACCGTTCAAAATTTGCAAATCGTAAAGATTGATCCTGAATTGGGTGTTATAATGGTTCGCGGTTCTGTTCCGGGTAAAAAGGATGCAACTGTATTCTTAAAATCCGCAGTAAAGCGGGCTAAATAAGGACGGTAGAAGACATGGAAAAGAAAGTCTATTCAGTCGATGGTAAAGAATTGAGGACAATTAATCTTGATGACAAGGTGTTCGGTCTTCCCGTAAATGATGATGTTATTTACTACGCCATCAATAATGAACTAGCCAATAAACGAGTCGGAACGGCTTGTACAAAGGGCAGAGCTGAGGTTCACGGTTCAAATTCCAAGCCTTACAGCCAAAAAGGTACAGGACGTGCACGACGCGGTGATAAAAAATCTCCTCTTTTAGTCGGAGGAGGAACTATTTTTGGACCTAAACCGAGAGATTTCAGCTATTCTATGCCTAAAAAAGCAAAAAGATTGGCAATGAAGTCAATTTTGAGCCTTAAAGCTCAAAACGACAGGTTAGTGGTTGTAGAAGATTTTACGGTAGAAAGCGGAAAAACCCGCGACCTTGTAAAGATTTTAAATAACTTTGCAAAGGGCGAGCGCGCTGTTATTATTCTAAAGGACGATGATTCTTTGGTAAAAAGAGCAGGACGCAATATTCCGCATCTTTCATTCTTGGCATATAACCGCCTTCGAGCTCACGATTTATTCTACGGCCGAAAAGTTATCATGCTTGAATCTGCCGCAAAAAATCTTTCTGAATTTTACGGATGTAAGGAGGCCGAATAATAATGGAATACAATGATATACTTATCGCGCCTGTTCTTACGGAAAAAAGCACAGAACTTCGCGAGCAGGGCAAATATGTTTTCAAAGTAGCGCCTAAGGCTACCAAGATTCAGATAAAGGAAGCAGTACGAAGATTGTTCAATGTAAAAGTTACCGATTGTACTGTTGTTAATGTTCGAGGAAAGACTAAGCGTCTCCGCTACAAGGAAGGTAAAACTTCATCTTGGAAAAAGGCAACCGTAAAGCTTGCTAAGGGCGAGACAATTAAGATTTTTGAAGGTGCGTAAGCCTTAATGTGCTTATGCTAAGGGGATAGCAAAATGGCTCTAAAAGAATATAAGCCGATGACGCCCGGATTGCGCGGACGAATTGATTTGCGAAAAGATGAAATTACAGCTCAAAAGCCTGAAAAGTCTTTGACTACAGGCAAAAAGAACAGAGCAGGACGCGATTCAAGAGGACGCATTTCAGTTCGAGGCCAAGGCGGCGGACATAAACAGAAATACCGACAAATCGATTTTAAGCGAAACAAATATGGTATTCCGGGCACTGTAAGGACAATCGAGTATGATCCTAACCGCAGTGCAAATATTGCATTGATTTTTTACGCTGACGGAGAAAAACGATACATTATCGCTCCCAAAGGCTTAAAAATCGGTCAAAAGATTATGAGCGGCGAAATGGCTACATTGGATGTTGCAAATGCTCTTCCTTTGGAAGCAATTCCCGTCGGCTTTACCGTGCATAATATTGAGCTTACGATCGGAAGAGGCGGACAAATGGCGCGTTCGGCAGGTGCCGGCGCATTGGTTGCTGCAAAAGAAGGCGAATATGTTACCATAAGATTGCCTTCCGGAGAAACTCGCTTGGTAAACAAAAAATGTTATGCAACAATAGGCGAAGTCGGCAATGAAGATCACATGAATACAAGTCTTGGCAAAGCCGGTCGATCAAGATGGCTTGGAATCAGACCCACCGTTCGCGGTATGGCTATGAACCCGATTGATCACCCCCTCGGCGGTGGTGAAGGACGAGGAAAGGGACGACATCCCGTTACTCCTTGGGGACAGCCTTGTAAGGGTTATAAGACCCGCAAGAAGCGCAATCCTTCGGATAGCTTCATTGTCTCAAGACGAAAGAAGAAGAATTAGGGGGCTGCACAAGTGTCAAGATCAGTTAAAAAAGGACCTTTTATTGCAAAGAGTCTTTTTAAGAATGTAAACGAGATGAACAGATCGGGTAAGAAGAAACCGATTAAGACTTATTCCCGCTGTTCTACAATTATACCTGAAATGGTCGGTAACACTATTTCGGTACATAACGGCAAGACGTGGATTCCGGTTTATATAACCGAGAATCTTGTTGGACATAAACTTGGAGAGTTTGCTCCTACGCGCACATTCCGCAAGCATGCAAACTCTGACAAGAAGGTTGGAAAATAGGTGAATGAAGATGACTGAAAGAACAGGATATCGAGCAACAACGAAATTTCTTATTGCATCACCTACCAAGGTAAGACCGGTGGCAAACGTCGTAAAGAACAAGCCTTATCCGGAAGCAATGGCTATTTTGGAAAATATGCCTCAAAAGGGAGCCGGCTTAATTTCTCAGACTATGAAATCGGCTGCCTCAAATGCTCTTTACAAAAATAAGCAGCTTGATGAAGATATGCTCTTTGTTAAGGAAATTATGATTGACGAAGGGCCCAGGCTAAAAAGAATTTGGTGTCGCGGCAAGGGCCGTGCGGACATTCTCTTAAAGCGAATGTGTCATATCACAGTTGTCGTTGACGAGAGAGCAGGAGAGTAGATATGGGACAGAAAGTAAACCCTACAGGATTAAGACTTGGTATAAACAAAACTTGGTCGTCTCGCTGGTATGCAGGCCCCCGAAATTATGCCGACTTGTTGCTTGAGGATTTAAAGATTCGAGCTATGATTCAGGAAATCCCTGAATGTAAAAATGCCGACATTGCCGAAGTTGAAATCATCCGTCATCCCCAAAGGATTACGATTATGATTCACACGGCTCGTCCCGGCGTTATAATCGGTGTAAAAGGTGCCAATATCGAAAATATCGGAGCTATTATACAGAAAAAGCTCGGCAAAAAAGTGCAAATCAAAATTAAGGAAGTAAAGAGAGCCGAATTAAGGGCTGCTTTAGTTGCTCAAAACGTTGCACGCCAGCTTGCCGGAAGAGCTTCTTTCCGAAAGGTATTAAAGCAGGCTTGTTTTAATACGATGCGGTCCGGTGCTCAAGGTATAAAGATTAGAATTTCAGGACGCTTAGGCGGTGCTGAAATGTCGCGAACCGAAGAAATGAAGGAAGGACGCGTTCCTCTTCACACACTTCGGGCAGATATAGACTACGGTTTTGCTGAAGCGGATACAACCTATGGAAAGATAGGTGTTAAGGTATGGCTTTACAGCGGAATGATGTTTGGCGGAGAACAAAAAGAAGATGCAGGTGCCTTGCTCAAAAAGCAAAGAAGACCCCGCACTGAAAAGCCCGCTCAAGCAGGGAGGCAATAATTATGGCATTCAGTCCCAAACGTGTAAAACATAGAAAGGTTCAGCGCGGTAGAATCAAGGGCGAAGCTACACGATGCAACAACATCGATTTCGGCGATTACGCCTTAGTTTCTCTTGAGCCTTTTTTGCTTACAAACAGACAAATTGAAGCTGCCCGTGTTGCTTTAAATCGTAAGATTAAGCGAGGCGGAAAATTGTGGATTCGAGTTTTTCCGGATAAACCCTATTCAAAGAAACCCGCTGAAGTTCGAATGGGCGGCGGAAAAGGAGCCCCCGAATACTGGGTAGCGGTTGTAAAACCCGGAACTATTATTTTTGAATTAGCCGGTGTTGATAAGAATTTGGCCGAACAAGCTATGACCTTGGCAGGAAGCAAACTTCCCTTTAAGACAAGGTTTGCCGAGCAGATTCAGGCCGACTAAGGAGCGTTTAAAATGAAAAATAAGTCAAAGTACAGAGAAATGTCATATAAGGAACTTGTTTCAAAACGCAATGATCTAAAGCAAAAATACATGGATTTGAGATTTCAAGCTGTGGTAGGCCATTTGGACAACCCGCTTGAAAAGAGAAGTATGCGTCGTGAAATAGCGATGTTAAATACCTTTATCCGCCAAAAAGAATTGGCCGGAGAAGGTGCAAATTAGGAGCTTAACCCGTGGAAACAACAGAAAATACAAAAAAAATCGGGAAGCGCGAGTTTGTCGGAATCGTAACAAGCGACAAGATGAATAAAACCATCGTCGTTGAAGTCCGAACCAAAAAGCTTCATAAGCTTTACAAAAAATACGTATCGAGCAGTAAAAAATACAAGGCTCACGATGAAGAGAATACAGCTCACATCGGCGATACCGTAAGAATTGTAGAGCATAAGCCCATCAGTAAGGATAAGGCTTGGATGCTTACTGAAGTTATTGAGCGGGCTAAGTAAGGCAAGGAGTTAAGGTAAATGATACAGGTTGAAACAAGATTAAACGTTGCCGATAACTCAGGCGCTAAACTCGTCGAATGTATTAAGGTTATCGGCGGATCAAAACGCAGATACGCAGGTATTGGGGATATAATCGTTGTGGCAGTAAAAGAAGCCTTGCCCACATCGGTTATTAAAAAAGGTACGGTAGAAAAAGCCGTTATTGTGCGTGTTTCAAAAGAATACCGCCGTCCCGACGGAACTTATATTCGTTTTGACGATAACGCTTGCGTAATTGTTGACGATAATAAAAACCCTAAGGGAAAACGTATTTTCGGCCCTGTAGCCAGAGAGCTTCGTGATCATGATTTCATGAAGATAGTTTCTCTTGCTCCGGAAGTTCTTTAAGGAGAGTTTATGGCAGGAAAGATGAAGATTCGCCGCAATGATAGTGTTGAAATTATTGCAGGCAAGGAAAGGGGCAAGCGGGGCGAAGTCGTAAAGGTCTTGCAGGAAGATAACAAGGTTATCGTCGGCGGGCTTAATATGATCAAAAAAGCCATGCGCAAAAGAAGCCAGCAGGATCAGGGCGGAATTGTAGAAATTGAAGCTCCGATATCTGCATCCAATGTTATGGTTATATGCAAAAAATGCGGAAAGACCCGTATTGCATATGAAATAAAGGACGGCAAAAAAATAAGAATTTGCCGTAAGTGTGGAGAAGCGTTATAATGAGTAATTACGTACCTCGGCTTAAGAAAGTCTATACAGAACAAATCATGCCCGAGCTTAAAAAGGAATTTAACTACAGTTCCGTTATGCAAATTCCTCGGCTTAAAAAAGTCGTAGTAAGCATGGGCGTTGGTGTAGCTCTCACGAATAGGAAACTACTTGATGCTGCAGTAACTGACCTTGAAACAATCACCGGTCAAAAAGCTGTGAAAACAAAGGCAAGAAAGAGTATAGCAAACTTTAAACTTCGTGAGGGAAATGAGATTGGGGCAATGGTAACTTTGCGCGGTGCTAGAATGTATGAATTCTTAGACCGCTTTATTAATGTTGCTTTGCCGCGTGTTAAGGATTTCCGCGGAGTTAACCCGAACGGTTTTGACGGTCGCGGAAACTATTCAGTGGGTATTACCGAGCAGATCATCTTCCCCGAAATCGACTTCGATAAAATCGAACGCATTTCAGGATTGAATGTGAACGTAGTAACTTCTGCCGAGACTGATCAAGAGGCAAGATCGCTTCTTGCAAAGTTTGGTATGCCCTTTAGGAAGTAAGAGAGGATTTCATGGCTACAGTTGCAAAAATTAATCAAGCTAACAGAAAAGCGAAGTATCCGACACGGCAGTATAACAGATGCAAGGTTTGCGGACGCCCCAGAGGTTATCTGCGAAAGTTCAAAATGTGCCGTGTTTGTTTTAGAAAATTGGCAAGCGAAGGGCAAATCCCCGGCGTTACAAAGTCAAGTTGGTAGGAGGAACGATAATGAGTGTTTCAGATCCAATAGCAGATATGCTTACTAAAATTAGAAATGCTGCTTCAGCCGGTCACGAATCGGTTGATGTTCCTTCTTCAAAAATGAAGTGGGAAATTATCAGTATTCTTAAATCGGAAGGGTATATTAAAAACTTTAAAAAAATGACCCAGGAAGGTGCCGGCAATATCCGCGTATTCCTAAAATACGATGATAAAGAATCTTCGGTTATTCACGGAATCGAAAGAGTTTCCACACCCGGCCGCCGAGTATATTTAGGTTATAAGAGCTTACCGAGGGTTTTTAACGGCTACGGTACTCTTATTGTATCGACTTCAAAGGGTATCATTACCGGAAAAGCAGCCGGCGAAAGCCAAGTAGGCGGCGAGCTTATTTGCAAGGTTTGGTAGGAGGAGCAATATGTCAAGAGTTGGAAAAATGCCTGTTGCTATTCCTGCAGGTGTAAAAGTGAACGTTGCAAACGGTATCTTTACCGTTGAAGGCCCCAAGGGAAAACTTTCACAAGATTATCACACTGAGGCTGTTGATTTTAAGATTGAAGGCGATCATGTTCTTGTAACAAGAAAAGATGATGAACTTCAGACAAGGGCTTATCACGGTTTATACCGAAGTCTTCTTAACAACATGGTAACCGGCGTAAGCACAGGCTTTACAAAGACCTTGGTAATCAATGGTGTAGGTTACAGAGCCGAAGTTCAAGGCAAACTCCTTGTAATGGCTTTGGGTTATTCAAACGACTTTTCCGTTATTATTCCCGAAGGAATTGAAGTAAAGGTTGACCAGCTGAAAGTTATTATTTCGGGAGCTTCAAAAGAAGCGGTCGGACAGTTTGCTTCACAGGTACGAAAGTTGAGAGGCCCTGAACCCTATAAGGGCAAGGGAATTCGTTACGAAGACGAAATCATCAAACGAAAAGTCGGTAAGTCCGGTGTAAAGTAAGGGTAGTATTATGGACAAAAAACGTAATGATAAAGATAGAAAAAGATTTAAGCGAAAGATGCACATTCGAAAGTCTATTTTCGGTACTGCAGAACGTCCGCGCATGACCGTGTTCCGAAGCAATAAGCGCATTTCGGTTCAGGTTATTGACGATGTAGAGGGCAAGACATTGGCTGCCGTTTCTACAATGGAAGAAGCTCTTCGATCGCTTAAGGTTAATGTTGAATCTGGGGCAAAGGTCGGTGAAGAAATCGGCAAGCGCCTCAAGGAAAAAAATATTGACACTGTTGTTTTTGACAGGAACGGATATCTTTACCACGGTGTTGTAAAGGCCGTTGCCGACGGTGCAAGAAAAACAGGAATTAAGTTTTAGGAGAGGTTATGAGTCATCAAAAAGAATCAAAACGGGATAACCAGCATACCGATAAAGAATATGTTGAAAAGCTTGTTAAATTGAACCGAACAGCTAAGGTTGTAAAGGGCGGACGCAGGTTCTCCTTTTCTGCTCTAACTGTTGTCGGCGATCAAAAAGGACGAGTAGGATACGGTTTCGGTAAGGCAAATGACGTAAGCGATGCTATTCGAAAGAGTATCGAAAAGGCAAAAGCCAATATGGTAACCTTTCCGCTTAAAAACGGCACGATTCCTCATGAGGTTCAAGGCAAGTTCAAGGGTTCGTCGGTTCTTTTGCGCCCTGCTTGTTCCGGTACGGGAATTATCGCAGGCGGTACAATCCGTGCTATTATGGAAGCTGCCGGTGCAACCGACTTGCTTTCAAAGTCATTGGGATCAAGCTCCGCAGTAAACGTAGTTAAGGCAACCTTTGATGCCGCAAGTCTTTTGATGGACGGCAAAAAAATTGCTAAGAGCCGCGGAAAAACCCTTTTGGATGTATGGGGGTAAGTAAATGGCAAAGAGAATTAGTGTAAAATTAGTAAAAAGTACAATCGGTCAAAAGCAGCCGGTTTGTTCGACTATCCGCTCTTTGGGATTAAAAAAGCTTAATTCCACAGTTGAGCATGATGCAAATCCTGCCGTATTAGGTATGGTAAAACGCGTTGCTCACTTGGTTGAAGTTAAGGAGTTAAACTAATGTCCGAATTTAATTTAACTGTTCCTGCAGGAGCAACTCATAAAAAGAAGATTGTAGGACGCGGTTCTTCTTCCGGTTGGGGAAAAACTTCCGGAAAGGGACATAAGGGACAGCAAGCCCGTTCAGGCGGCAAGGTTTATGCCGGCTTTGAAGGCGGTCAGATGCCCTTGTACCGCCGTGTTGCAAAAAAAGGATTTTCAAACTATCCTTTTAAAAAGGAATTCTATGTTGTAAACCTTGCCATGCTCGAAACAAAGTACAGCGATGGTGAGACTGTCAACAAAGAATCCTTAATGCAAAAAGGTCTTCTCCGAAAAGGTTCTCTTTATGTTAAAGTTTTGGGAACAGGAGATATAACAAAAAAATTGACGGTTGATGTCGATAGAATTTCGGCATCTGCTAAGGAAAAAATAGAAAAGGCAGGCGGAACAATAGTTCAGTCTGAAGCATAAAAGGCGGTAAAAAATGGCTAATAATGTATTTGCAAATATGTTCAAAATAAAGGATTTACGAAGCCGTATTTTCTTTACGATCATAGTTTTAGCAGTTTTCCGCTTAGGTTCGGTACTCACCATCCCCGGTATCGATCCTGGGGCTCTTACAATATATTTCCGACAAGGCCAGGGAAATGCTTTTGCAGATCACATGGACTTCTTTGTCGGAGGAGCGTTTTCGAACTTTTC
Organism: Treponema sp. B152; assembly: GCF_024181665.1. Classification (NCBI taxonomy): domain Bacteria; kingdom Pseudomonadati; phylum Spirochaetota; class Spirochaetia; order Treponematales; family Treponemataceae; genus Treponema; species Treponema sp. B152. The sequence continues at coordinate 1,950,447 of NZ_CP058668.1, read as the reverse complement.
GGTATTTATGCTCGGTGTAATGCCCTATATTTCGACTCAGATATTGATGCAGCTTGCCATGATTATTTTCCCGCGCCTTAAAAAAATAGCGGAAGAAGACGGAGGACGCAAAAAGATTCAGGTTTGGACAAGAATAGTTACCGTCTTTGTTGCCCTTCTTCAATCTTCCGCTGTAGGTACATGGGCCAGAGCAATACCCGGTGCTGTTGTAATTTCAAGTCCTGTTTTGCACTTGTTTATTACGATGGTTACGGTAACGACAGGTACTATGATTACCGTTTGGATGGGTGAACAGATAACTGCAAGAGGTATCGGAAACGGTATTTCGATGTTGATTTTTGCAGGTATCGTTGCCCGTCTTCCTCAGGCTGTTTGGGAATTGATCAAGCTTGTAAGCAATAACGAATTAAACCTTGTTTTTGTAATTATTGCTTTTGCGATGTTTGTAGGAATTATAGCCTTGGTTGTTTACGAACAACAAGGCCAGCGCAAAATACCGGTTCATTATGCAAAGCGCGTTATCGGCCGAAAAATGTATGGCGGACAGAATACCTATATTCCGTTTAAGATTAACCCCTCGGGTGTTATTCCCATCATTTTTGCTTCATCGTTTTTGACCTTTCCCCTCATGCTTTCGCAGATGTGGGGCTCGAATGTTTCTTGGTTGGCTTCAGTTGCAAGATTTTTGCGCTCGGACGGCTGGGGGTATAACGTTCTGTATGTTGTTTTGATTATTTTCTTTGCTTACTTTTACACACAGGTTGCACTTAATCCCACGGAAATAGCAAAACAAATAAGGGAAAACGGCGGCTCGATTCCGGGAATTAGAACCGACAAAACCGAAGAATATTTGCAGAAGATTTTAAACAGATTGATATTGCCCGGTTCGCTTTATTTGGCTGCGATTGCAGTACTTCCTACTGTAATTCAATGGGCATTTAGTTTCCCCAGAAATATTTCTATGTTGATGGGAGGAACTTCATTGCTTATTTTGGTTGGTGTTGACTTGGATACAATGAGCCAAGTTGAAGCTCTGCTTAAAATGCACCATCATGACGGCTTGCTTAAAAAAGGCAAGATTAGATCAAGGAACCTATAGAATTTTTTTTAAGAATGATATAAAATACATTCTTTGAAGGAGTGAATATGAAGGTTAGAACAAGTGTAAAACCTATTTGTGATAAATGTAAGGTTATTAAGCGCAACGGAATAGTACGGATAATCTGTACAAATCCTAAGCATAAACAGAGACAAGGTTAACGGAGGACACTGGATAATGGCTCGTATTGCGGGAGTTGACCTCCCTAACAAACATGTTAATGTTTCATTAACATACATTTATGGAATTTCGACTTCATCGGCAAACAAAATTTGTGAAGCTACAAAGGTTGATCCGATGAAAAAAATGAATGATTTGGATGAAGCCGAGTTAGCTGCAATCCGTGAAGTGATTGACAGAGAGTACAAGGTAGAAGGCCGCCTTCGAACCGAAGTGGCTTTAAATATCAAGCGTCTTCAGGATATCGGATGCTACCGCGGTCAAAGACACAGAAAGGGTCTCCCGGTACGCGGACAGAGAACTAGGACAAATGCCAGAACACGCAAGGGTAAGAAGAAGACCGTTGCCGGTAAGAAGAAATAATCGTGGTTGGAGGTAATTAAAACATGGCTACTGTAAAGAAAAGAAAAGAAAAGAAAAGCATATATGAAGGCAATGTTTATATTCAAGCAACCTTTAATAACACAATTATTACGATAACCGACTTAAAGGGAAATGTTCTTTCATGGGCATCTTCAGGCGGCTTAGGCTTTGCCGGTGCCAAAAAATCGACACCCTTTGCGGCTCAGACCGTTGCAGAAACAGCTGTACAAAAGTGCCAGCCCTACGGCTTGCATGAGGTTCATGTTTTTGTAAAAGGTCCCGGAGTCGGCCGCGAATCGGCTATCAGAACGCTTGGAACAATGGGATTAAAGGTTCGCTCAATCAGCGATGTAACTCCCATTCCGCACAACGGCTGCCGTCCCAAGAAGACGCGCCGAATATAAGGAGACGTGAATGGCCCGTAAAAATCTTTTAAAAGGATTTAAGAAGCCGAAAGGCTTGGAATTTGCTCAGCAAGAATCAACCGAAAGCTATGGTAAGTTTACGGCATCCCCTTTTGAGACCGGTTTTGGAACAACAATCGGAAATTGTTTGAGGAGAATTTTATTGTCCTCAATTCAAGGTTATGCCATATCGGCAGTGCTTATAACCTCGCATGATGCCGACGGCGTACCCCACACAATTTCAAGTGAGTTTGAAAATATTCCGAACGTCTCCGAAGATACGCTGGAAATTTTAAATAAACTAAAGCAGATCCGCCTCCGTTTATCGGATGAGTCGGAACAAGGTGACTTTCATTTTGAATTTAAGGGGCCTGCGTCGATAACCAGCAAAGATTTTGCCGTTGAAGGACAGCTTGAAATTTTAGGCGAACCTTTTCATGTTATGGAACTTATGAAGGGTGCTAATGTTTCGTTTGATGTTCAAGTAGATTTCGGCCGAGGTTATGTACCGGCAGAAGTTAATGAAAAATACATTGAAATTGTCGGAACTATTCCGATGGACGCAATCTACGGTCCTGTTTTAAAGGTAAGCTATGCTATTGAGCCTTGCAGAGTAGGACAAAGAAACGATTACGATAAGCTCATTCTTGAAATTTGGACTGACAGTACGGTCAGACCTGAAGATGTTTTGGGCGAAGCTGCAAAAATTGCAAAAGATCATTTTTCCATCTTTATTAATTTTAACGAAAATGATTATCTCGGTGAAGATGAAGATGATAATGAAGAAGCGGTAATTAAACAGCTTTTAGCAACTTCGATTAATACTCTAGATTTTTCCGTTCGGGCTAAAAATTGCTTGGACTCGGCCGGTATTAAAACTCTCGGCGAACTGGCTCAGAAGTCGGAAGATGAGATCGAAAGTATGCGCAATGTCGGCAGAATGACTTTAAATGAAATTCATGCTAAATTGGCGGAATACAATTTGCGCTTGGGTATGACTGATTACAGTCATCTAAAAAATACGATAAAAGTATCAAGACAGAAGGAAGAAACAGATGAAGTATAAGAACGGCTTTAATCCGCTTTCGCGTACAACTGCACATCGCCGTGCTTTGCACCGAAATATGGTTACATCGCTATTTAAGTACGAGCGGATTACGACAACAAAACAAAAAGCGATGGAAGTACGCCGAACTGCGGAAAAATTGATTACACGCTCAAAGGTTGATACATTCAACAACAGGCGTCATGCTGCAAAGTATATCTGGGATGATGATATTGTAAAAAAACTATTCAGCGATATCGGTCCTAGAATGAAAGACAGAAACGGCGGTTACACCCGTATCTTAAAAATCGGCTTCCGTGAAGGCGATGCAGCTGATGTTGCTATCTTGGAACTTGTAGACTATGACTTTGAAAAAAAGGAAAAGGATACAAAGAAAAAAGATGATTCAAAAAAATCCGATGACAAAAAGACTTCCAAAAAAGAAGCAGGTTTTAAATCGTCAAAGGGTGAATCAGAACACAAAAAAAATACCGATCAGGTAGTAGATAGTTCATCAAATCGGAGGTACAACCGTGTCAAAGGCTCATAGAGGTAAGGGAATCCGCGCAGAGCAAAACCGCGGACGTGGGGTATGCCCCGTATGTAACAAAACCGGAATCAAAGTTTTGTACGAACAAGAGATTAACGGTGCAAAAACAAAGATCTGCAAAATATGCAGAGCAAACATTAAGAATAAAAAGGCTGCAGAAGCCCCTGCAGAAAAACCCGCTGAAGCATCAGCCGAATAAATTTTTAAGCCTTTTTTGCACAACGCCCGCCTTGGATGCGGGCGTTTTTTATATCTCTATATTTTTTTCACGGAGATTAGTAATACATTCCTGCATATATTTTTCATCATGCTCCTTGTAAATAGGACTTGTCTTTTTTATTTTCTTTAGGTCGGCGTATGGAGGACATTTTTTGCCTCGATAGTTTTTATCTAACCATTCTTCCGAAACCTTATACCCTCTTTTGTTCATCTCTTCCATTACCAGTTCGTGATATTGAAAAAGTTTGTAGGGTGAGTATAAAAATACATAGTCCACAACAGAATGCTTTTTGCCCCAGCCGTTTCCTCGCAATGCACAGCATTCTCTGTGCTGCCCCAATAGCTGTTGTGCGGGTAATCTGTTTATCAGGTTTTGATGCCATAGTCTCATGTTAACTTTCCTCTTCCTTAAAAATATTTGAATCTTCTAAATATTTATTAGGATATTTTTTTAGCAAGGTTAAAAGATAGATTAAAATTTCTTTTTTATTTATTTTTCCATATTTATATAGTTCAATCATATTTAAAAATTTTTCTTTTGCGTTTTTTTCTGCGCAATTTTTAAAATAGCCCCATATGTGCTGAAGGGAATTGATTACTTCTTTTGGGTTTTCTTCAAGTTTAATGGCTTGATCAATTAGGAGCTGCACTTCATCAGGGGCTATGTCTTCTTTTTTTAAAAGCTCTCTTATATCCTTATAAATTTTTTGAGACTTGCTTAAAACCAAATACTTGTTTTGCGCCCAGAGCTTTTGGCTGATTTTTTTATTATCATTCATTAATCTTATCTTTAAAGCTTAACTGTAGCATGGGATTCATTTTTTTTCAAGCATTTTTTCACAAAATTCCATATTTTTGTATATAGTTTCGCCGATTGACAAAGGCTTCTATAATAAATAAAATTAAGGCCGATGAAAACGAATAATTTGATAAGCAATTTTCACACCCATACTTATTTGTGTAAACATGCTGAAGGGAAGCCGATCGATTATGTAAAAGAAGCGATTAAGGCCGGCTGTTCAGCCTTAGGTTTTTCAGACCATTGTCCCTATCCCGATTCTTCGTGGGATTATTGCCGTATGGGGGAATATGAGGTAAACCTCTATAAGAGCATGGTAGAAGAAGCTGCCATTGATGCGCCTTTTCCCGTATATTTCGGTTTTGAGTGCGAATGGCATCCCCGCTATAAGAGCTGGTACAAGGATTTTTTGCGGGAGGAACTGAAGTCGGATTTTTTGGTTTTGGGTTCTCACTGGTATGATGTAGACGGCCGCTTGGAATATGCGCCGACCCTTACAAAAAAGGAGCTTTTCGGTTACATTGATTTTACGATTGAAGGAATGTCATCAGGTCTTTATAATTTTTTAGCCCATCCCGATCTTTTTTTAGCTGATGTTTCAAATATAGATTCAGACCATCTGGCCTGTTCAAAGACCTTGATTCAGGCGGCAATTGATCTTGATGTGCCTATAGAAATAAACGGCTACGGTACTTTTAAAAGAAAAATTGTACGTGCCGGACGCGATGAGTTTATTTATCCGGTTAGGCAATTTTGGGAACTTGCTTCAGATATGGGGGCAAAGATTATCTGTAATTCTGATGCTCATTTCCCCGAGCATACTATTTTGGGCTGCAGGAATGCAATAGCCTTTGCAGAGAGTATTGGGATTAAGCCTATGGATACTGCCGAAGCCCTCGGTTTCCGGAGTATCAATGGATAAGGAAACTTTGAGAGCTCTTCATGTTATAGTCAAAGGAAGGGTTCAAGGTGTGGGATTCAGGTATTGGACCCGTTCTCTTGCAAAGAGCCTCAATGTAAAGGGACGGGTTCGAAACCATGCCGATTACTCTGTTGAAATTATTGCCGAAGCCGATACCGGTACTTTGGGAGAATTCCTTTATGCTCTCAAGCACGAGCATCCTTATGCCCGTGTTGAAAGCCTAAATTCAGAAGAGGTAAGGGCTAGAGGTTATACAGACTTTCGGATTGAAGTGTAACTAAACCTGCCGATTGTGCCTCGTAAAAAAATTATTCTGCCTTATCGTACTTTTCTCCGCGGGTAACCTTTCCCATCATAAGCCATGCGAGGAGGAAAAAACATGCACAGTATACAAAGACTGCTCTGTGCCCTGCAAAGTCGATTATAAGACCTGCAAGGAAGGGGGCCAGTATTGCAGCTCCTTGAGAAAATGTATAGTATAAGCCTGTGTAAAGTCCTATGTGTGAAAAGCCCGCCATCTGCCAAAGCATGGGGAAGGAGTTGGCTATTATACAGATCCAAAAAATACCGAATACAAACATTAAGCCCCAAAACAGGTATTTTATTTGTCCTTCTGCAAGGCCTAAGATACCTGCAATTTCGATTAAGAAAAATTGAGCCAAACACAAACTCGCAACAACTACCAATGCGATTCTTATCATTCTTTTTCGTCCCCACTTACTTGCAGCATAGCCCATTGGAATGGCTGATAGGGCTGAGGCTATTCCTACCATTCCTGCGGCAAAGGCTCCCTGTCCTGTCGATACACCGAAATGTTTTATACTGTACTCCGCGATGTATGGCAGCATTCCCTGATAGCCTAGGAACCATAAGAAAAGCGAAACAAGAACAAATAGAGCACTCTTATCTGGCTTTTCCTCGTCTTCGATTTTTCTACCTGCCAATACGGTTTTCATTGCCTGTATAAACGGCACTTTTTTTTCTTCTTCATTTTCAGAAGAATCTGGCGGCGGAACATTTTTTTCTTTTACAAAAAGAAAGAGCATTAGGGTTGCAAGAATAACTAAAAGACCCGCTGCCGGAAATGAAAGGACATCCTTTGTATGCCCTATAATTGGAAGGACAGTATCTACATCCATTAGACGGGCTAAAAATAAGGTTCCCACTATTGCTGCAATGTTTCCCATAGTATTTATGACTCCGTTCCCTTGAGAGCGGAACTCGGCAGGAACAATGTCCGGCATTAAGGCGATTACGGGGCCACGCACCGATTGCTTAAATAAATTCAGAAGGGCAAGAATAATTATCAATGCCGCCAAAGAATTTTTTGCTGCATATGGAATAAAGCTAAAAGTAATTGCCGACAATGGAAGCAAAATTATAATCCACGGCATTCGTCTTCCTATTTTTGTACGGGTTCTATCCGACCATGCCGAAACGATGGGGATTAATAATATTGCCAGAATATTATCGATAGACATCAATATTCCGACAAGCCATTTAAAAGGAATATAACGGCTTAAAAAAATCGTTACATAACTGTCATACAATGGATCCATGAGTCCCATCGTAAAAAAACCTGCTCCGATTAAAAAAGTTATCGGAAGGTATTTTCTAAATCCTTCTTTTTGTTTCATAGCTTCTCCAATATTTATTTAATACCTTAACAGTATAAACTATATTTGCTATAATAGCTATAGTAAAAATAAAGATTATTTAATTTATGAGGAAAAGGAATATGCATAAAGAAATTTTGCCTAATGCAAAAAGACCTCTTCTTTTTGGTCATCGAGGAGTTTCAAGTTTAGCTCCTGAAAATACGATTGCGTCATTTAAAAAGGCTGTAGAGCTGGGGATTCCAGGCGTGGAGCTGGATGTGCATTTAACCAAAACCGAAGAACTTGTGGTTATTCATGATTCCTCAATTAAGCGTACAGGAAGAATTTATGAAAACGGAAAAATTATTGAGGCTCCTGATCTAAAAGTGGAAGATTTATCTTGGGAAGAATTACAAAAATATGACTTCGGTATTTGGTTTTCAAAAGAATATGAAGGCGAAAAAATTCCTTTACTTTATGATGTCCTAAAACTTCTAGGCTCCGATATCTATGTCGATATAGAAATAAAAATAGATAACTTAAAATATAAGGGAGTTGTAGAAAAAACTTATCAGGTTTTAAAGGATATTTTAAAAATTTTACCCGACAATCCTCACCGGTTTTTGGTTTCTTCTTTTAATCCATTTGCTATAAGATATTTTTCAAAGATATGTTCGGATATTCCTACGGCGTTGATATACGATAATCATCCCGATAATCTCTTTTTTTTAAAAAAGGGCAGGGGGCTTTTATTTTGTAGGCCGGATATTTTAAAGCCTTCTTATAAATGCTTTACGAAAAAGAAAGATAAAGAATCTTGGTGTTGGACTGTTGACGATAAAGAAAAAGCCGAGGTCCTTATCAAAAAAGGAGTAACGGGGATTATATCCAATCGCCCTCAGGATTTAAATCAAGATTAAGACTTCCATTTTTATAGGTTACTCCATGGTCATTGTTGATTCGATAATTTGAATAAATCCGCGCTTGTTGTACCAATTTATTGCCGTTTTATTTTTTGATTCGACATCAAGATAAATTTCCAAATCTTGATTTTTAAAATAATTTATAACTCTATTTATAAGAGATATTCCGATTCCGCATTTTTGATATTTTTTTAGAACCGCAATAACACTGATATAAGCCGAATTTTCTTTTATAAAAGAAATAATAAAACCTGCGTACTCTTCATTATATTTTGCAATAAAACAAGAGGCGGGATTAAAAAGATCTATTTTATACCAATCACTTTCCCATGCCTTATCGCAAAAGGCATCGGCATATATTTGAGGAATAATATCTTTATGTTTAGACTCATTAAATTCTTCGATTTTAATGTTTTTATTTTTATTATCCGAAAGTTTTTTAGGTATTCGATATTTAATCCAGTCCGGCATCTTGTTGCTCCTTAAAATTAACTGTTACTTGCCTCAATTAAGATATTTGAATGTCTTTAATCTTGTTTAAAATACTTTGCAGTGTAAATGAATTTAATTTTTTTTCGAGGGTGGCTTGAGCATCCAAAAAATAGCCGTCAAGCAAGAAATTTATTTTTTGTGCAACAGGACATTCATTCGGCGGTGTGTCATGTATTTTAAATAGTTTTCCGTCCTTTATTGATTCTACTGCATTAAAGATATCGAGGAAGGTGATTTGAGCTGCCTTTTTTTTTAGTGCAATACCGCCTGTCCCCTGAGTAATTTCTATAAGGCCTGCATTTTTTAATGCACTCATAAGTTTGCGTATAACTACGGGATTTGTCTTTACACTTTCGGCAAGAAAATCGCTCGTTACCTTATACTTATCTTTAAAGAATTCAACGCAGAGTAGGATATGAATTGAAACCGAAAATTTTGTTCCTATTTGCATAAGCCGTCCTAACCGAATATCTTTTTCATCTTATACTAAAACTATATAAGATACAATAGGTCAAATTAATGTTTTTAGACACTCACAATAGGACGGCTATTGAATCGTTATTTTATAAACTTACAACCGAAAAATTATCTTGAATGAATTTTCCATTTTCTACTTCATCAATCATAGCGATGGCGTAATCGGCATAGCTTATTGTGCTCTCTCCATTCGAGTTGAATGGGAGATCTTTACCTGCAAGTTTATATTTTCCGGTACGTTTACCTTCTGCTTTAAAATCTAAGGGCGGTGATAAATAAGTCCACAAAACATCTTTTCTTTCCTTTAATTCAAGAAACGCATCCGTTTCTGCCTGTGCTAAAGGACGGAATTCTTCAGGGAAATTGGGAGCATTAAGTAAGATTGTTTTGTGCTCCTTATCTGTGTAGAGGCAACCCGCTCCTCCGACTATTAAAAGACGGATTTTAGTATTTTTTACGCAATCACATAAATGCCTTAACGAAGTGATGTGCCGGTCAAAGGTTTCAGGTGTCCACGCTCCAAAGGCATCGATAACTGCATCAAAACCTGTCAAATCTTCAGGTTTTAGATCAAATAAATCTTTTTGTAGAACCTTTGCCTTTTTGTTTTTAGCACAAGGCTGTCGGATGATGGCAGTTACATCAAAGCCCCTCATTACAGCTTCATTTGTAAGACAATGACCTTGTTTTCCATTTGCTCCAATAATTGCAATCTTTTTCATTAGAACCTCCAATGTTTTAATACTATAGTTGTAACTATTATTGTTACATCTATAGTATAAGCTTTTTTAGATGTAATGTCAATGGTTACAACTAAAATTTTCTAAATTCTTTTATAGATTTTATTTGAGATTTATATATAGTCCTTTTTTTATTTACAAATTATGAATTACACGGGTATGTCGAAGTAGAAAATCTGACACGGATGTCCGATTTTCAACGGTAGTATACTAATACTCTTTTTTTTAATATAATGTATATATGAAAACTACTAAAATATGTTCTTTATTTTTAATTTTGGTGAGTCTGTTTGTTTTGTTGACAGGCTGTGCGAGTATGTATATTCACGGTTCTACTCCCGTTCAAAGGGCTGTATCTGCTGCCGACCTCCTTATTGGCGGCAATGTATCTGATGATTATATACGGGTTTATAACACCGAGGTCTCTAAGGCTGAGCGATCGATTATGGATATGATTAGCAAGGCTGAAAGAAACGATATATATTATGCCGATATTGCAGATAATATTTCCGATTGGATGCTGCTTTATAGCCGTATTTCTACTCTTCAAAGAATGTATCCCGAAGGCTTAAGGGGAAAGAGAGAATTTGCTGTTTTTGAGACAAGAGATTACAGCAATTTAAAGGATACAGCTTATACTAGAGCAACGGAAGCTCTTTACAATGAGGCTTTACGCATTGTGCAGATATCAGGGAACGATCCTAAAAATATTTCTAAGGCATTAGCTAATTTAAAACGTGCAAAAAAATATTCCCACCATCTGGATAATGAGATAGATTCGCTGGGTGCAGAGACGGCTTATAATGCGGCCGAAGCTCTGGCTTATACAAATAAACCCGACAATCTTCTTCAAGCATCGGAATACTATATGCTTGCAAATTCATGGATTTCGGGATATAGGGGCTCTTTGGAAAAAAGCCGGCTTGCAAAAGAAAAGGCTGCTTATTTTTATATTGAAGAAGGTTCTTATAACCTAAAGCTAAAAGATTATACCGCTTTCCGCCATGCAAAAGCCTCTTTTAAAAAAGCGGAAAAAATAATTCCGGGTATAGCTTCAAGAGAAATTGCAGAAGTAAACCGTAAGCTTACAGTTAGACTTGCTATTGTGAAGCCGGATAATAATTATACTGATGAGGATAGAATACGGAGAGCAATAACTTCCGAACTTGTTTCTGCAAACTCAGGGCCAGAAATTATAGAAATAACTTTTATCAGAGGCGGTATTAATTCTATATTTAATCTTATTGATATTCGAGATGCAGATTTAGCTCTGATTCCTTCCGATAACTATGGAAAGGTTAAAGAGATATACGGACCTGTATATCCTGTAAATAAAAACGTATCAAAGACTATAAACGGAGTTGTATATAACGGTATAATAATGGAACAAAGTCAGCTTGTTACCGTTTATGCTCAAAATGATTTTGTCCTATACGATATTAGAACGTGGAGAAAAACAGAGCTGCGTTATTTTAGCACTGAAACAAATAAATTGTCTAAAAATTTTACGGCAAGATATTATAGCGGTGCGCCTGAAGCAAAACCTACAGATTTTGATCCCGGATTTTTATATGAATCAGGGCAATATAAAAGATTTTTTCCGGAATTGATGAATGAAAAAAATTCTATGAATTTGATTAATAACTACGGCTCTCTCAGTTCATATGGAAAAGAATTATGTAATGTAATTAGAAACCTGCAATACATAGAGCGAAGGTAATTAAGATTATGGAGTTGTAGGGTTATTCTAATTAGGCGCTTTGAAGTTATATATAGGTTTTACAAAATCTTTTACATCGGCAGTCGGCTTAATGTGTTTTAGAATTAGATTTTTATTTTTATAAGCGGAGGGCGCTTCATCTAAGGTATTTTTTGTTGCAGTTGTTGTAAATATTCCGGCACTTTTCATTTCCTTCTGAAAGTCTTTTAGTGAAAGTTCATTAAATGCTTTGGAGCGGGACATAATTCTTCCCGCTCCATGAGGTGCCGATTGGTTGTAGTCATTATTCCCTTTTCCTTCACAAAATGCAAATCCGTCACGCATGTTAAAAGGAATAATAAGCCTTTCATTTAATCCGGCTGAAGTTGCTCCTTTTCGGATGATGCCGTCCTCACCTATAAAATTATGAACCGATTCTACAGTTTCTTCAATTTCAGCATTTAAAAATTGTAAGATTAATTCTATCATTTTTTTTCGGTTTTCTTTTGCATATTTTTGAGCAAAATAGGTTGCTCTTAGATAAGCTTTTCCCTCATCACTTTCTGTAAATAAGTATTCCAAATTTTTATCTTCAGGTGTGAGGAGTTTTTGTTCATCTAAAAGCTGCTGTGCTTTTTTTTGATAAAAGACGGCAATCTGAAGTCCTAAATTTCTGCTTCCCGAATGAACCGTGAGCCATAATCTTCCTTGAGAATCTTTTCCAAGCTCTATAAAATGATTTCCGCCTCCTAAAGTCCCTATACTTTTTAAAGCTCTGTCCTCATCCATATGAACCTTTTTTGATTCTTCTATAATTTCTTCTTCAAATTCTTTATTGTCTATTTTTATGTTCCTATGAACGGCTTTTCCATGAGGAATATTTTTTTTGATAAAGCTGTCCAGTTCTGCAAGATCCGGATTTTTTATATTAAGCCGAGCTGAAAGAATCCCGCAGCCGATATCTACTCCCACAATGTTTGGAATTATATATTTATCTATATTCATTGTAAAACCAATAACGGCTCCCTTGCCCGCATGGCAGTCCGGCATTATTGCTATATTTGTGCCTTCAAAGGCCTTATGATTGAGAAAGGTTTTAATTTGTTTTTCGGTTTCGGAATCGATTGAATCGATCATTACACTAGCTTTGTTGTATGTTCCTTCAATTACTTGCATAAGTGTATTTTAACATAAGGGAGATAAAAAGTCAAATTGGATTTTATGAAGAACAACAAGACTATTGCGTGAGGGAAAAGCTTTTTGCTGTTTCCGCCTTAATCTTTTAACTGCTAAAACTGTCCGGCTCGGTCGGTTCATATTATTAAAAATATTTTTGAATATTAACTATTAAGCAATTTCTGTTTTTGAGTTTCAAATTCTTCTTGTGAAAGAAATCCTTTTTCAACCATACTAATAAGCCGTTCTAGCTGATCTGCAATATCAATAGTTGATGATCCATTTTGTACAGCTTTTTGAACATTCGCTTCCGATGATCTAGTCTTTCTGTTTTCTATTGCATTATTGACAGCATCAACAAAAGGTTTTACTGATTCTTTAGTACAGTTTTCAATTATCATTCTTGCTCCACCATGCCAAATTTCAATTGAACCCAACAACAAACCTTTATTATATGATATTGAATTGATTTTATCCAAAGACATTTCAGTTTGCTTCATACCAAAGAACATTCCTTTATCTAAAAGGATTATTCTTTCTTCTGTGCAAACAATCAGCCATGTGGTTCCATCCATCAAACCGGAAGTAAGATAAAGAATATGTTCAGAATCCTTCATTATTTCCGGTAAGCAGTTTATCTCTTTTTTTGTTCCAAATAAATCAACATCGCCTAGAGCTTTAATTTCTGCTTGTATTGCTTCCAATGTTTTCATTTTATCTCTCCATCTTATCTATATTTTTTATATGCTAAAATTTCCCGGTATACCCCATCTGTTTTAATTTTTTTTGTGTTAATAGAGGAAGCTGTGTACCTAAAAATATATTATTACCGAAAAACTCGATTTCAAGTAGTGTGTCAGGAATAATCAATTCTTTATCTAAAGCATTTAATGAGAATTTTTTTAAAAAATATAAACTCAAAAAATCTATCATAAGCTGACCTTAGCATAAAATATCTATTCTGTCAATCGCTGTGAATAAGTATTAAGAAATTTTATAGCTCATTGCTCTTTTATCTTTTAATTAAGGAGAATTTTAAATGATAAATTTTCAAACTCCCGAGCACCGGGTTAGTATGGTGTTGTACAAGAACCGTTTTGATAAAACGGGAGAATCATTTTATGGTCGGGTACATCGCAGTAATAAGATGCTCAGTCTTGAAAATCTTATAAGTTTGATTGATGAACGGGATACGGGCATATCGGCACATTTGGTACCTGCCGATGCTCCGCCTCTGTGCCTGCGGTTTACTCCTTCTGCGGAAGTAAACAAAAGCTTAAAAAAGCTTTCGGTTTCGCTTGTAGTACAGTCTCAGCACGATCCTCAAATCGATGCAGTAAGGGATTTATTCAGTCAAAAAGATAATGAGATTATTATTTGCGGAAACGGATTTTTATCTAAAAGCGGTGTAGGTTTGGCGGAAAAGCTGTTTGCTGTTTCGCCTTAATCTTTTAACTGCTAAAATTTTTCGGCTAATCCTGTAAAAAGAATTAGCCGGATTTTTATGGGACTGCTCCTATGAAATGATTCGTTTTATTTGCATATTAAAGCGGGCACAGAAATTCATGTGCTCGCTTTAATTTTTACTTACCTTTTACACTACGGTATGCTTCATATAAAACAAAAGGCATCATTCCTATTTCATCAACTCCGGTCGGTTCATATTATTAAAAATATTTTTGAATATTAACTATTAAGTAATTTCTGTTTTTGAGTTTCAAATTCTTCTTGTGAAAGAAATCCTTTTTCAACCATACTAATAAGCCGTTCTAGCTGATCTGCAATATCAATAGTTGATGATCCATTTTGTACAGCTTTTTGAACATTCGCTTCCGATGATCTAGTCTTTCTGTTTTCTATTGCATTATTGACAGCATCAACAAAAGGTTTTACTGATTCTTTAGTACAGTTTTCAATTATCATTCTTGCTCCACCATGCCAAATTTCAATTGAACCAAACAACAAACCCTTATTATATGATATTGAATTGATTTTATCCAAAGACATTTCAGTTTGCTTCATACCAAAGAACATTCCTTTATCTAAAAGGATTATTCTTTCTTCTGTGCAAACAATCAGCCATGTGGTTCTATCCATCAAACCGGAAGTAAGATAAAGAATATGTTCAGAATCCTTCATTATTTCCGGTAAGCAGTTTATCTCTTTTTTTGTTCCAAATAAATCAACATCGCCTAGAGCTTTAATTTCTGCTTGTATTGCTTCCAATGTTTTCATTTTATCTCTCCATCTTATCTATATTTTTTATATGCTAAAATTTCCCGGTATACCCCATCTGTTTTAATTTTTTTTGTGTTAAAAGAGGAAGCTGTGTACCTAAAAATATATTATTACCGAAAAACTCGATTTCAAGTAGTGTGTCAGGAATAATCAATTCTTTATCTAAAGCATTTGATGAGAAATTTTTTAAAAAATATAAATTTAAAAAATCTATCATAAGCTGACCTTAGCATAAAATATCTATTCTGTCAATCACTGTGAATATGTATTAAGAAATTTTATAGCTCATTGCTCTTTTATCTTTTAATTAAGGAGAATTTTAAATGATAAATTTTCAAACTCCCGAGCACCGGGTTAGTATGGTGTTGTACAAGAACCGTTTTGATAAAACGGGAGAATCATTTTATGGTCGGGTACATCGCAGTAATAAGATGCTCAGTCTTGAAAATCTTATAAGTTTGATTGATGAACGGGATACGGGCATATCGGCACATTTGGTACCTGCCGATGCTCCGCCTCTGTGCCTGCGGTTTACTCCTTCTGCGGAAGTAAACAAAAGCTTAAAAAAGCTTTCGGTTTCGCTTGTAGTACAGTCTCAGCACGATCCTCAAATCGATGCAGTAAGGGATTTATTCAGTCAAAAAGATAATGAGATTATTATTTGCGGAAACGGATTTTTATCTAAAAGCGGTGTAGGTTTGGCGGAAAAGCTGTTTGCTGTTTCGCCTTAATCTTTTAACTGCTAAAATTTTTCGGCTAATCCTGTAAAAAGAATTAGCCGGATTTTTATGGGACTGCTCCTATGAAATGATTCGTTTTATTTGCATATTAAAGCGGGCACAGAAATTCATGTGCTCGCTTTAATTTTTACTTACCTTTTACACTACGGTATGCTTCATATAAAACAAAAGGCATCATTCCTATTTCATCAACTCCGGTCGGTTCATATTATTAAAAATATTTTTGAATATTAACTATTAAGTAATTTCTGTTTTTGAGTTTCAAATTCTTCTTGTGAAAGAAATCCTTTTTCAACCATACTAATAAGCCGTTCTAGCTGATCTGCAATATCAATAGTTGATGATCCATTTTGTACAGCTTTTTGAACATTCGCTTCCGATGATCTAGTCTTTCTGTTTTCTATTGCATTATTGACAGCATCAACAAAAGGTTTTACTGATTCTTTAGTACAGTTTTCAATTATCATTCTTGCTCCACCATGCCAAATTTCAATTGAACCAAACAACAAACCCTTATTATATGATATTGAATTGATTTTATCCAAAGACATTTCAGTTTGCTTCATACCAAAGAACATTCCTTTATCTAAAAGGATTATTCTTTCTTCTGTGCAAACAATCAGCCATGTGGTTCCATCCATCAAACCGGAAGTAAGATAAAGAATATGTTCAGAATCCTTCATTATTTCCGGTAAGCAGGTTACCTCTTTTTTTGTTCCAAATAAATCAACATCGCCTAGAGC
The DNA here is from genome assembly GCF_024181665.1 of Treponema sp. B152. NCBI lineage: Bacteria > Pseudomonadati > Spirochaetota > Spirochaetia > Treponematales > Treponemataceae > Treponema > Treponema sp. B152. The sequence continues at coordinate 1,934,040 of NZ_CP058668.1, read as the reverse complement.
TTTAATTTCTGCTTGTATTGCTTCCAATGTTTTCATTTTATCTCTCCATCTTATCTATATTTTTTATATGCTAAAATTTCCCGGTATACCCCATCTGTTTTAATTTTTTTTGTGTTAAAAGAGGAAGCTGTGTACCTAAAAATATATTATTACCGAAAAACTCGATTTCAAGTAGTGTGTCAGGAATAATCAATTCTTTATCTAAAGCATTTAATGAGAATTTTTTTAAAAAATATAAACTCAAAAAATCTATCATAAGCTGACCTTAGCATAAAATATCTATTCTGTCAATCGCTGTGAATAAGTATTGTATAAACTAATTTTTATTTATAAATCCTTCTGCATTATAATCTCATCTTCGTCTTTGTCGATTTCATAAAAGCCGAAATTTTCATAGAGGCGTTTTGCAGCTATATCTCCTTCAACATAGCAAAGCTGAATACATGAATATTTTTTCTCGGCTTCTATCATTGAAAGCCATTTTTGTAAAGCTGCTTTTCCTAAACCTCTTCCTTGACTTTTTTTATCTATCATAAATTGATCCATGATACAGACAATTTTTTCACCGTCAATCCAATCCCGCTGCATTATAAGACCTATGGGTTTATCCGAATGATATACGGCAAAAACTTTTGCATTTTCTTTTCTGTAAACAAAGGCTCTTGCAAGGATTGTAACGTTTGAGGCTGCAAAATTTTTTTGTTCTTCTTTTATGGAAAGAGAATTGATTATTCTCCAATTATCGGGAGTAACCTCTTTAAATTCAATATTATCGGGAGTAGGGTGGTTAGTTTTCATGTGACAGCTTTAAATTCCCTTCATAATCAAGATCGCCGTCCAAACCGAAGACTTTGAAAATTGCATTCTTATCTTTTTTGTTTGCCGGATTATTTAAGCTGCCGCCGGCTGCGGGATAAAATGGAGTGTTTGATTTTGCTTTTATACATTCTTCCAATTTGTCTATCTCCAAGAAACAACCTATTAATTCCGCTCTGTAATTTTTATGATACCAGTCTTCATCCTCGTATAGAGCATATTCTTTTAAAGACATTTCTTTATATATCAAGCCGTATTGAAGATAGGCAATATCTCTATCTTGATAATTTATACTCTCGCTTGTCGATATCGGAGCATCATTTAAGTCTTGATACGTAACTTTTTTGTTTCCGATAATTTTATATTCGCCGTAATAGATATTGTTATCCATAAGGGGCTGAGCAGGGAGGGATAAGTTTTTTTCCAATTCATCAAGATCAATGTTGATGCTGTCGCTTATTTTATGATAGACCTTTACAATTAAAGCTGTGCCCATCAAATTGTTAAGACCGTAGTTTTTATTCTTTTTAAATTCGGGTGTTTTTCTTAATTTAACAATATCGATTAAAATTTTACCGAAGCCGTATTGGCGTCTTCCTATTTTAAAAGCAAAGATATCCCCTTCCTTATATTTTTGATGCTCTCTTTTTTCATTTTTAAAATTTTCCAAATCTGCTAAATCTTCTTTCGATGTTTCCTTTATCCATTTTTCAATCCAAGAATTGAGAGCCGAAGCCTTGCTTTCTTCTAACCTTTCGGAATAATATGTTTTTTGTGTGGTGTAGTTTCCTATGCAAACATATCTGCTTCCAAATGAAAAATATAAGCCTATTCCTCTAAATGATTGAGTTGCTGTAAAGTTTAATTTTTTCGGTTTTCCTTTTGCCGTTTTAGGAAGTACAATGGTTCTGTTTTCGGCGGTTTCAATATTAAGCTCATTTTCCTTATAGTAAAAAGCCTCGCCTTCACAGTCCGATGCCGATATTTCTTTTTTGATAACATCGCCATCAAAGTAATAGAGGGTGCCTTTTATATCCATTACTTCCCAGTGCTCTTCAATCGGATTTAAACCCAGATATTTTCTTTGCTCGTTGGTTAAAATAAATTGTTTAGTCATGTTTTTCCTCCTCAAGCCGGTAAAATTTTATATAACCAGTCTCTCCAGATATGAAAATATTTTAGAAACGGCCTGCTTGTTCTCTTCGGTCATGTTCATAGCTCTGTCTATCTCGCTTGCAATAAGATTTGATTTTTGATTGATCGCATTCATATTATTGCTTATGTTTTTAGAAATGTCTACAAGCCTGGTCATTTCAATTTTTTTTGCCATTTTGTTATGCCCGATCTCAAAAGTCTGAATTCCCGTATTATCAAAATAGATATGGGTATTGCACTCAGCATTTCAATGAGGAATGTACCATAATAGATCCCTGCGATACCGATAAATATAGGAAGGATCAACATTATCGGAATGTAAAACACGATTTGCTGTAAAATCCCCAATATTGAACTGAGCTTTCCTTTGTTGACGGCAGGAAAAAAAGCTAGGGCAAAGAAGACTAGGGGCATAACCGGAAGGAGAGCCATGTAAATCCTAAAATAGGAAATATTGTGAATGCTTAAGTGCGGATTTTTCATCATCAAGGAAACCGATGTTTGAGGGAAGATAAGTATTAAAATCCATAATGGAGCTATCAAAATAAGGGCTGCAAATACAAATCTCTTAAAAGCTGAAATAAGACGTTCCGTTTTATCTGCTCCGAAATTTATTCCTATCATGGGAGAGAGGGCAATCATGAAGCCCCCTATCGGCTGTAGTATAAATGAAAAGATGCGGGTAATGATTCCGTAAAAGGCAATGTCATCCTGTGAACCGTAGTGGTTTAATACATTTAAAACTAAAAGCATTTGAATAGTTCCCATAAACTGCATTATAAAACTCGCCAACCCCATCGAAATAATCTTAGATATAATTTCTCCGTCCATTCTGATTGTAAATATGGAAACAGGAGAATCGATTTTCTTTTTTGCAAAATAAACGGTACTGATGATAGCTTGTACCGCCATACCGATATTTGTTCCTATGGCGGCACCTTTTATGCCGAAACTAAAAATCACCATGAGTGTATAATTTGCACATCCATTTACAATCAGGCTTATCCCCATAATTGCCGCTGCGGTTTTCATTTTTCCTTCGGAACGGATGAGGTTATTAAGAGCAATGGCATATATCCAAATCGGAGTGCCCCATAAAATGGTGCGGTAGTATTTGCCTCCATGTATTAGGGCATTGCCTCTTCCGCCCATTAAAAAAAGAGTTTGCTCCGAAAAAAAAATCCTAAAGTCATTACGATTACACTTATTATAAGTGTCAAAAAATTGACATTGCCTAAAATCTTTTTTTGAATATTTTTATCTTCCGCACCGATTGCAATACTTAACAAAGTTCCGGCTCCCGAGCCTATGAGAATACCTAAACCTATTATCGTTATGATTGGAGGCAGGGCTACCGAGATACCCGCAAAAGCTCCTTCTTCGGCAAAATGTCCGACAAAGATTCCGTCCAGTACATTGTTTGCTCCCAGTAAAATCATTGCAATAACGGCAGGCCATGAAAGATCAAAAATAACCTTCCACAAGTTTCCGTTTAAAATAAATTCTTTTTGCTTTTCATTTTCCATATTGTAAAAATTCCTAAATCATATAATGCGGAATTTAGCTGTCTTTGTCAATAGTTTTTTCTATTCTCAAATCAATTCTTGACAATAGTCAGATAAGCTGTTATAATTCTAAATGTTAGCTTATGCTTACGAAAGGAGGCCTTAATTGTTTAGGTTTATCATAAAACGAAAAGTATATTTTGTGCTTTTTTTTGTTTTAAGCGGAATCGATTTGTTTTTTACGATGAAGTTTCAACTATGGAAGGGGCAGCTTCTTGATACGGCCTTAGGGAAAACCGCTTATTCTCTTTATACCTTGATGCTCTTGTGTTTAGGAGCGATGGTCTTTGCTTCTTTATTTTCTTATCTTTACAGTCTTGTAAAATCGAAACTTGTGGTAACTGCCGAGGCCGATTTACGGAAAACTTATTTTGATGCCCTTCTTAAAAAAACGATAGGAGAATATATCAACATCCCTGAAGGAAAAATAAGTGCCGATTATACGGATAAGATAGATGTGATACGTACTCAGTATTTTTATGTTTGGACGGCTTTGGCCGACAGTGTCTTGATATTCTCGGTAACGGTAATAACCCTTTTGACAATAAATATACAGGCGGCCATTGTTACCGTTCTCTTATTAATGATTCCTCTTATTGTTCCGACTGTTTTAAAAAAGATTTTGGCTAAGGTTTCAAAAGAAAAGATGGAGGCAGTCGAAAAACATTTTTCAGCTGTGAGAACTTGGTTAAAAGGAATTGATATTATAAAAGTTTTTTCTTGTGAGCAATATATAATTTTCAGATACGATAAGATAAACGAATTTTTAAGAAAAAAACAAATGGATTCCATAAATGTAAGTTGTCTTGAGATAGGGGTAAGTTTTTTTGTATCGGCTATCGTTAATTTGCTTATGACGGCTTATTGTGCATATTATGTTTATAAGGGTATTTTTTCTATCGGAGAATTTTATACCATAATGAGCCTAATCGCAATTCTGTCCAGGCCCATGTATTGGACAGCGAACTTATTAAAGACTTTCTTTTCTTCCCGTCCTGTCCGTGATGCAATGATTGAATTTATAGATGCTAAAACGGAAACAGGCGAAATAGGAAACTTAAACGGATTTAACATTGATGCTGTAGGCTTATCGTTTTCATATAATGAAAAGAAGGTTTTAAATAATACCGATTTTACATTTAAGCAAAACGAAAAAATTTTGATCCTAGGAGAATCGGGTTCAGGAAAGTCTACGATAATGCGGCTCCTTTTGGGAATGTATGCTCCGGATTCCGGTTCGCTTACAATAGGCGGAGCTGCTCCGAAAAAAATAAAAAATATTGCCGATATAATTTCGATTCAGCAACAAGAAGCCTATATCTTTAAAATGAATCTCTTGGATAATTTGTTTTTAGATAAAGACATAAGCGAAGAAAGAGTAAAAGAGGTTCTTGATTCCTTAGGTTTAAATAAGTACACGCAAGATAAATATTTAAAGGAAACCGTCATAGGGGAAACTTACGGTTTTTCAGGCGGAGAAAAAAAGCGCATAAGTATTGCAAGAGCTGTTTTGCATAAACGCCCGATAATGATATTCGATGAACCTCTTGCCAATATCGATGATGAAAATATTGAACGGGTAAAAAAATTAATTTTCGGTATAAAGGATTCTACCGTAATAATTATTTCGCACATTGCAGATGCAGAAACAAAAAAAATGTTTGATCGAATTTATAAATTTGATACAATTGAAAGGAGATTATATGAAGAAGCTGTCTAATCTTGAAAAATCGTTTATATTTTTGGCTCTTCTATTTTTAATTTTTTCGACAGCCGCCGTTACGGCTTTTTCATGGCTAAGCGGAAAAATAGCCGATTCTGCCGTAAGCAAGGATATTGAAAAAATAATTATCTTTGTATCTGCATATTTTGTTGCAATACTGGTGAGGGGAGGAGCGCACGGGCTTTATTCTTATTTTTTCGGCAGGTTTAAAACAAACCGTTTGAAACTTTTACGGCAAGGTCTTTTTCATTCTTGGGTAAAAGCCGACTATGAAGAATTCTATAATATTGAAGAAGGGAAGAAAATTTCTTATTATCAACAACAGCTTCCTTCTCTCGACGGAATATACTATCAGTCCTTCTATGGGATGGGACAGATTCTTATGGAAACGGTTTTTGCTTCTGCCTTATTTTTATATGTTAATATAAAATTGGCTATTGCGGGGCTCTTTTTTATTTTTATTACTTCGATTATTCCTCAAGTTTTTAAAAAGCTCTTGGATAAAACTCAATCCGAATCCATAGAAAGCGTAAATGAGCACATGGGAGAATTTTCCGATTGGTTAAAAGGCTTTGAGGTAATAAAAAATTACGGAAGTGAAGTCCGTTTTCAAAACCTCTTAAATAAATCGGTAGAAAAGCTGGCAAAAAAACAATTTTCGGTTTCAGCAGCAAATGTTGCATCACAGAGTCTTTCATTTTTTGCATCTCAATTAAGTATAATTGCAGTTGCTTTTTACGGCGTTTATATGATTAATAAAAATGAATTAAGCATAGCGGAGTTTATGATGGCTAACGGCTTGGTTGTACAGCTAAGGTCTCAAGTTTATTATATCTCTATGTATGTGAACCGCTTTATTATGAGTAAGGTTATTTTTGAAGGTTATAAGACCTTGATAGTTAAGGAACCGGAAGAAAAAAAGATTGAAGCCGATATTTCTTCGGGCGATATATCGTTTAATGATGTAAGTTATGCTTACAGTGAGCTGCCTGTTCTTCAAAATGTAAATAAAAAATTTACCGACAAGGGTATACATATCATTTACGGAGAAAGTGGAAGCGGAAAATCTACTGCGATGAAAATTCTTTTAGGTCTATTAAAACCTAAAGGCGGAAACATAGTATTGGATGGAAAAAATATTCATTCCATAAAAAACAGGTCAGATCTTATTTCGTTTTTAGCCCAAGAAGCCGTTTTCTTTGATGATACCTTAAAAAACAATTTAACATTAGGCGAAGATATTGCAGAAGAAAAAATATTCGACTTAATGGAAAAATTGGGTTTGGAAAAATTCGCAAATACGGAAGCCTTAAATATGGACTTTACCCACATCGAAAACAAATTTTCAGGCGGTGAGTTAAAGCGTTTAAGCTTTGTGCGCACCCTCTTGAGGGATACGCCTGTAGTAATTTTCGACGAACCCTTTGCAAATATAGATGCTCAAAATATAGAAAGAGTCGAAGACATTATTTTAAGTCTAGATGATAAAAAAGTTTTTATCGTAACCCATCAGCTTAACGAAAGGATCAAAGAAAAAGCCTCTTCCCTCTGGAAGATAGGAGCTTGATGGTTGGAGTAATGGATAATTACAGTCTTATTGTAATTATCCATTACGAATTAAATATTAACCGATTAAACTAATACACCCATTTTTCCGTGGCTGTAGACTTATCAATCATGTTTTTGTACAATTCGGATTTTTGCAAAAGATCCGCGTGTTTGCCTTCCGCTTCTATTTTGCCTTCGTTCATGACAATAATTTTATCTGCATTTTCGATGGACTTTAATCTGTGCGAAATGATGATAACTGTTTTATCCTTGATAAGTTTATTTAAACTTTCCTGAATTTTCATTTCGTTTTCGACATCGAGGGATGCACTGATTTCGTCCAATATAATGATGGGGGCGTTTTTTAAGAAGGCGCGGGCAATCGAAAGACGCTGGCGTTCTCCGCCTGAAAGACGGCTGCCGTTTTCTCCGACAAAGGTATTCCAGCTTTCGGGCAGGGCTTCGATAAACTCGGTACAGTTTGCAAGACGGGCGGCTTCCTTTACTTCTTCATCAGTAGCATTTTTATTTCCGACGCGGATATTTTCCATAATCGATGTGTTGAATAAACCTACATCTTGGAATACAATCGAAATCTTTTCAAAAAGACTGTCCGTGTCGATTTTTGCAATGTCCTTTCCATCGATGAGAATCTGTCCCTTGTTGTAATCATAGAGACGAGAGGCCAAACGGAGTACGGTTGTCTTTCCGCAGCCCGAAGGACCGACAAGAGCCGTAACCTGATTTTGTTCGGCCGTAAAAGAAATGCCGTCGATAATTTTTTGCCCGTCATTATAAGAAAACTCAACATCTTTAAATTCGATGCCGTATTTTTGTAAGTTTGCGGGAGAGCCTTCCTGTACTTCGGTTTCTCGCAGCTCATTGATACGCTTAACGCGTGAATCAATGTACATAATCTCTGCAAGGTTTGCTTCGACAGCTGCAACTGCATCGATAATGCGCGAGGCGGCAATGACATAGCCGATAAAGTACAGAAGAGAGGCGGTTCCGGCTAAGTACATTTTTAAACCGAAAAAGACCGTTATCCCGACAGAAAACTTTAGTGCTGCAAGTGCGATATTGAGCGGAATCGCTTGATGGGCTTCAACCGATAGGTGAAGTTTTTCAGCTTCATCGACATTGCGGTTTAATTTTTCTGCAACCGTATCCGTGCGGCCGTAGCTTTTAATTTCCTGTTGAAGCTCAATCGCTTCTTGGAAAAACTCGGAACGTTGTCTTTGTTTGTGGAAGTCTCTTGTGGTTTCCCGCACTTGAATCTTCTTTGATAAAATAAGCAGGATAAAGCTCACTACTATCGGTGCAAAGACACAAAGCCCCAAGGCCGGATGGGCTATAATCATCATTGTGCCGATAATTAAAAGATAAATTACCAGTCCTATTGTTTGCGGAATGGCGTGGCTCAATGCGTGTTCAAGAGTTGCGACATCCGCCATAACGGCTTGCGACAAATCGGAAATATCGTGTTTGGAAAAATATGCAAGCGGCAATGCTTTTAAGCGGTTTGCAATTTCGATTCGCAGCTCCTTACATTCTTTAAAAGTTACCGTGTACAGCGTGTTATAATTTACATGTAAAAGAATGTACATTACCACCGCAATGGCCGCAATAAGGCCTGTATAAAAGTAAGCACTTTTGAGCGAGCCTTCAAAGTAGCCCTGCAAAAAAAACATAATCAAAAACATCGGCAGGATATAGGCGATGTTAGAAAACACCGACCATACCGAAGCCGTAACCAAATCCCGAGCACCATGCTCGGTAACTGCAAATAATTTTTGTAATTTCTTTTTCATTTTACACTCTCCACTCGTTTGCCTTAGAATACAGTTTCTGCAGCTTGCTGTACTTTCCGCCTTTTTCCATAAGCTCTTTATCGCTGCCTCGTTCTATTATGTTTCCGTCTTCGACAACCAAAATTTCATCGACATTTTTAATCGAGCTTAAGCGGTGAGCAATCATGATTACCGTTTTGTTTTTCATCAGATTGGAAAAGGCCTGCTGAATCTCGTATTCGTTTTCAGGGTCGGCGGCAGCTGAAGCTTCGTCCAAAATAATGATGTCCGCATTTTTTAAAATGGCTCTGGCGATTGCAATACGCTGGATTTCTCCGCCGGATAAATGTACGCCTTTTGAGCCGATTAAAGTGTGTTCTCTATCTTTAAACTTATCCAAGATGTCTTCACATCTGGCAAGGCGGAGTGCGTTCATCACTTCTTCATCGCTTGCATCCTTATTTCCCATTTTAACATTTTCAAAAATACTGGTTTTAAAAAGTTTAGATGTTTGGAACACAAAGGCGATATTTTTCATTAAGGCGTTTTTGGAGTACGAGGCAATATTTTTTCCGCCGATTAGAATTTCGCCTTCATTTATTCTATAAAAACCTGAGATAAGTTTTGCTATTGTACTCTTTCCTCCGCCCGATGATCCTACGAGTGCATAGGTTTTATTCGGTTCAAGTTTAAAGCTCACGTTTTTCAAAATCTTTTCTTCATTGTAACCGAACGAAACATTTTTAAATTCAATACCGAAGTTGTCGAATTTTTCTTCAGTTCCGTGGGTTATGTTATCCTTGCTCATTTCGGTAAAAAGATTTTCCAGTTTGTCTACAACGCTCTTCGCCTGAAAGTTGTACATGCCGACATACATAACACGCATAAAAGAAGCAAAGAGAATTCCTGTAAAACATACATAAAATACTATTTTTGCGATGATGAGATTTCCGTCCGCACCCTTATTCATATAATAAATTGCTGCAGGGATTGTAAAGGCGGCAAACAAATTGAACAGCACTTGAAACATAACATAAGGGCTTCGGCAGCTGAGCGTGTACTTGTATGCCAAATCGGAATAGTCGATAATTGCCGTGTAAAACGATTTGAAGGATTCTACCGTGCTATTAAAGATTTTTACAACCTGCATACCGCGTACGTACTCCACCGCTTCGCTGTTCATCCTTTCCAAGGCTGCCATGTATTTCTGCATAAAGTTCTTATTGCCCATCATAAACATCATCTGCACACCGCCGATTATCGCGATAATGCTAAGCAAGATACCTAGTTTTATGTCTACCATAAAAACAATGACGAACATTAAAATCGGAGTAAGAAGGGCGGCTACGTTGTCGGGAATAAGGTGAGCGACAATCATGTGCGTTTCCTGCGCGTTGTCGTCGATGATTTTGCGAATCTTTCCCGAATTGTTTATATCGAAAAAAGCAAAGGATGCATTCATCAAATGTTTGATTGCCTCTTTTCGTAAATTCGATTCAAGACGGAAACCCAAGACATGCGATGCCCATAGGGACGCGAAATACACAACCGAGTAGCCGAGCATAAGAGCTACAATCACCGTTGCATAAAACGATCCGTCCGTAACGCTTTTTGTAACCAAAAAGGCGTACAAAAACTTCCATAAGTACCAAAATGCTCCCATTTGGCAAGCAACGCCTAAAGCGGAGCAAATAATGGAAATATACACGCAGTGTTTTTTTTCAGGTGTATATTTCAATAATCTTTTGTATGTGTCCACAGTGACACCTCCTTTATTTTTTGAAAATATGCGGGCATCTGCTCCACCTATTTTCAAAAATGTTTATTCCATTTATCATAAGCAACCTCTATGACGTTGCTAAAATATACATAATCACCGTATCAGAACCGCCACGGATGGCGGTAGTGCCAAGCAGTAGCAAGTTTTTCGTTAGAAAAACTCGTCGTTGAAAAGTGTACACGGAGGTACGCTTTTCAACACACCTGCGGGTAATTTTTGCTCATGCATCGTATCTGCACCGTCTATTTGCAAAAGGCTTATTCACGGAATTAATCGTCGGAATAATAGTTTCATTACCAACTACAAATTATCCATTACCCTTTACTTGTTCCATCCAATATTGTTTCCAGCCGGCGCAATGGTATACGTTAAAATCGAGCACATAATCCACTGCTTCTGTTTTTTTTAAGTTATGATAAAAAATCTCTTTTAAATTTTCAAAGCTGATCGTTACCATGACGTGAATAAAAAACCGTATGCGACGCGACAGTTTAACGCCGTCTTGTTTCAGCCATTGAAGTGTTTTACGGTCGATTAAATCGATTGCTTTATCAAAAATGCGCTCATAGGAGCTTCCCTTCGAACAGCAGACAATCAGTTTCATCGCATCCCAATTATCGTAAAAAAAATCCACCATTTTTAAGAACCGGCGTTGCGATAGTTCGATAATTGCTGAAAGATCGCTTGTTTTCATACCGAAATTTTCAGCGTCGAATACATCGCGATGCGCTACTATGTCTAAGAATTCGTCGAACACGCCGCTCACAAGAGCTTCGAATATGCCGTCTTTGTTATCAAAAAGGTTATATAGCGCCCCTGTCGTAACCCCTGCCTTTTCGGCGATGGCGCGCACGTTAGTATCTGCAAACTCCTTGTTCAAAAATTCCTGCTTTGCCGCATGCAAAATTTTTGTCCGTGTGTTTAGCTCATCCTTATCGGCGAATATCTTTTCCGTATTGTTATCCATATTTTTCATAACCCTTCTACTAATCAATAACAATGTTACTAAAAAGAGCTGAAAATGTCAAGCAGGGGTAATTATCATAATGCAAAATTCGGATATGAAAAGGAAACATCGAGCAGTGTTATTATTCCGATAACTGTTCCAAAATGAAATCTAAATATGTTTTACTCGATGCCGTAATTACTGTAATATCAGGCCAAACTTTTACCATCAATCAGTTTTCTTCAGTTCATGAATTTGACATACAAAAAATCCTACAAAATAGATAACGGAAAAATACCAATCTTGATTAAATCCTTTAAAGTCGATACGTTTCCTTGTAGTCCTTGTTTAATCTTGGTATTTTGTGTAAAATTGAGGTATTACAAATATTGATTGCCATATTAAGATATTATTTTTATGGAAGATAAGGAGAAATATATGAGTGTTACAAAAGATATTGAAAGCTTAATCCCCCACAGAAAGCCTTTTTTGTTTGTGGACGAGATTATCAGCGCTGACGAAAACGGTAGTGTGAGCGAACACGTCTTTACCCAAGACGAATTCTTTTTTAAGGGGCACTTCCCCGAATACCCTGTTGTGCCGGGAGTTATCCTTGTAGAAACAATGGCACAGGCCGGAGGAGCTGCTTTGAGTTTTCAAAAGATTTTTGAAGAAGGCTCTTTATTTTTCTTGGCTACAGTCGATAAGGTTAAATTCCGATCTCAGGTTAAGCCCGGCGACAAGGTTAGAATGGAGGTTACAAATTTACGTGTATCTCCCCGAATGATTAAACAGGCAGGAAAGGCTTATGTAGGAGACACCCTTGCCGCCGAAGCCGAATGGATGTGCCTCGTCGGCAAAGAAGCTTAAAGCCTATTTTGAAACATAGCCCCCTGCAAAGTCCATAACGCTTACGGCACCGTAGGGGGCTTTGCCCTCATCGTTATAACCGATACCTACCTTCTTAAATATCGGGTTGAGAATATTTTTGCGGTGTCCACGGTTCATAACTCCATCGTCGATTAAAAGCTGTGCTACAATTTCTTTCCCCGTTTTAGTGCCGTATGCACAGTTTTCACCTGCCTTTATAAGCCACTTTCCATAACGGTTCATACGGTCAAACGGAGAAGACCCATCGCTGCCGTTATGACCTATTTTTCCCGTATTAGCCTGGTCATCGGCAAGCCACTGGGCAGAAAGACACAGGCCGTTTTCAAGCGCTAAAGTTTCCATGGGGTTTGTATTTATCAAAACATCAATACATTCTTGTACTGCCGGTGCCCCCTCATTTGTTTGTAAAGGAATTTGTCCCGGAACTTTATAGAGTTTTCCGTCAAAATATTTCAGTCGGGGCTTAAGCTCCTCTTCTGCATATTTTTTAGGGTCACTTCTCACTCTGTTAAGTTCAGTTAGAATTTCATTTACAATATGAACATTTTTGGGTTTACCTAAAAAAAGATTTTCACATGAACTTAACAAAATAAAGATTGCAAAGAGCCAAAGTGCAAATAACTTGTTTTTTATATCCTTACCTCCGCAAAATTAAATGTATAATTACCATAATTGAATAAAACAAATTAAACGAATAATTATAGCATGAATTATGTCTTATATCAATATTACTTGATAATTTTTATTTTATCAATTATACTTTTTAACATGGAATACACAAAATCGATTGCGGAATGCATCAAAGCTATTGAAGTTGTAAATTGTTTTGGAAACGATAAATCTCTTATCAATTCTGTAGAGTATGATTCACGTAAGGTTAGGGCTTACAGTTATGACGATAAGACGGACTTAAAAAAAGGGTCCGCCTTTTTTGCTCTGCCCGGGATTCATACCGACGGGAAAAAATTTATAAATTCTGCAATCGAAAACGGAGCCGTCTGTATTTTTTATGAGGGAGATTTAAATAATCATTCTTGTGATGAAATTTGTTTTGTTCAGGTGAACGATGTGCGCAAAACCATGTCCAAGGTTTCTGCCCTTCTTTATGATGAACCGTCAAGGACACTAGGCGTAATAGGTGTTACCGGAACCGAAGGGAAGAGCAGCACTGTTTCTTTTATCTTTCAGCTTTTAAACCTTTGCGGGAAAAAAGCCGGCTTTTTTTCTACCGTCGAATATTCCATAGACGGAAATGTAATTCCGAACCCGGAACATCAGACTACTCCCGAATCTAATGTCGTTCAGCTGCGTCTGGCTCAAATGAGGGATTCAGGCTGCAGCTATGCCGTAGTTGAAGCCTCGTCGCACGGTCTTTCCCCTAGGACTGCCCGTCTTGAAGATGTGATTTTTGATGCAGGTGTTTTTATGAATGTAACTCAGGAGCACTTGGAATTTCATGGAACCATTGAGCAGTACCGATATGACAAGGCAAACCTTTTTAGAGCTCTGGATAAAAATCAGGGAAAAGGATTTCCCATATTCGGAATAGTAAACTATGAAGACCCGTCCGCTCCTTATTTTATGGAAGCAACTCAAAAAAATGTCTACCCTTTTAGCACCGAGCTTAAAGACCTAAAAAAAATTGAAGAATATGAAGGCCTTTTTGCAAAGAATATTGAAGAGTCTTCAAGCGGAATTAAATTTACGCTTTGCGATTTTTCCTCAAAAAAAGAATACGGGTGCGAATTAAAACTTGCAGGAATCTTTAATGTAAAAAATATTCTCGCCTCGGTCTTGGCAGTACAAAGAATTACGGGCCTTGATATCGCGTGCATAATCGAAAAACTTCCTCTTGTAAAACCTGTAAAGGGAAGAATGATGCTGATAGATGAGGGACAGGATTTTGAAGTGCTTATCGATTATGCTCACACCCCTTCTTCCTTTATGACAATTTTTCCTTCAATAAAAGAACGCATAAAAAAATCGGGAGGGAAGGTTATAAGTCTTTTCGGTTCAGGCGGAGAAAGAGATGTAAAAAAGAGACCCGAACAGGGAAGGATTGCAGCCCTATATTCCGATATTGTAATTCTTGCAGACGAAGACCCTCGCGGGGAGGACTCTCTTGAACTTTTGGAAATGATAGCCGCGGGCTGTCCCGAAAAAAAACGCGGAGAAGAACTCTTTATAATCCCCGACCGCCCCTCTGCAATCAAAAAAGCTTTCAGTCTTGCCGACAAAAACGATGCAGTCCTCCTTTTGGGAAAGGGACACGAAAACTCCATCATCTTTAAAGATAGAACCATGCCCTACGATGAAGAAACAACGGCAAGAAAATTATTAATCGACGCAGACTGTACAAATCCGTAAATATTGGATACAATAACAGTAACATAATTATAAGGAGTCTATTATGGCAGGAAAATTTGAAATTTACAAAGACAAATCAAACAAATTCCGCTTTAGATTAAAAGCAGGAAACGGTGAAGTAATTGCTGTAGGTGAAGCTTATGAATCAAAAGCCGGTTGTTTAAGCGGCATAGAATCCGTGCGCAAAAATGCACCTGATGCTACAGTTGTTGAAGTTTAAAACAACTGATTTTTAATCCCACGGGCTGTCTTAAAAGTTAGGCTATTTACGGCAGCCCCTTTAAATTTATCCCAATCCATTTTTTTTACCTTGTCTAAAGAATAAACCGAAAACTTCGTAACAATGCCGGATTCCAAAGGGCGGCAAGTCCTTTGGCAATTTTTGAATCAGCCTCTTGTAAATAGGCGAGGCAGATACAAGGCACGAACAAAAAACACCCGCAGTCGTGCTTTTTGCAGAATATATTTTTATACTACTTTGCATATCCCAACCTTTAAATTTGCTTAAATCATTTGTTTTTAATACTTAACTAAAGAACGTATTTAAACATTGCACAATAGTCCGGGTTCTTAGGGCATAGCCCTAAGCAGCGCGAGGAAAAGGGATGGGGTTATAGGGGAAGGGAAAAACCCCTGCTCTGAACGGGGGTTTGTCCTTTCCCCTAAATTATTTATAAGAGTATGGATAACAACATAATATCCGAAGGCCTAATCCCCCTAATTCGGCTTGCCTGCCCTATGGTTTCGGGGCGTATTTCTTTTAGGCGGGTTCTCGACTCGGTAGAAAGGCCGGAAACTGCATCATAGTCAAAGTCGGCCGGAATTTTAGTGTTTTCCATACGTTTCACCTTGGCTATCTTCCTGTTTTGAACGGCGATGTAGTGTTCATACCTTATTTCAAGCTCGGCCGATTCCAAAAGTTCTGCGCTGTAATCCTTGGAATTTTCATCTATTGAGCATATACATTCAAGGGAAACTTGAGGGTCATGGAGGGCATCGGCAAGGCTCTTCCCGATATGGTTTTTAAGTTCGGGATTTTTTGCAATGAGTTCCCTCGTAATCTTTATATCCTTCCATAGCGATATTATTCTTTCTCTGGTTAAAAGTTTTTCCTTTAGGCGGTCAGAAGCCTCCTTGGTTTGAAGCCCTATTTGATAAGCCCTTTCCGTGAGCCTTTCATCGGCCGTGTCATGCCTGAGGTTCAGCCTGTATTCTGCACGGGCCGTAAACATTCGGTAAGGCTCATCCACTCCCTGAGTTACAAGGTCGTCTATCATAACACCTATGTAGGCCTCATCCCTCTTTAGCACAAAGGGAATATATTTTTCATCTTTAAATTTTAGAGAGCGTGAAAAAAGGGCTGCGTTTATACCGGCGATTATGCCCTGGCCTCCGGCTTCTTCATAACCCGAGGTTCCGTTTATCTGCCCTGCCAAAAAGAGGCCTTCAATCCGCCGTGTCTGAAGATCCGATGAAAGCTGGATCGGCGAAACATAGGCATAGTCTACGGCATAGGCAGGACGTGTAATTATTACCTCCTTAAAGCAAGGAATGGTTCTTATCATTCTGTCCTGCACGTCTTCGGGAAGAGAGGAAGAAAGCCCGTTTATATAAAGCTCTTCCGTGTTTAAGCCTTCCGGTTCTATGTAGACATGGTGGCGGTCCCGCTCGGGGAATTTTTTAATTTTATCTTCGATGGAGGGGCAGTAGCGGGCTCCCGTTCCTGTAATTTTGCCCGAAAAAAGGGCTGCCCTGTGAAGGTTCTCCCTTATTATATTGTGGGTTTCCTGATTGGTATGAGTTATATAGCATTTTGCATAGGGCCTGTGTATTTCCGCATTTGCAAAAGAAAAGGGACGCATAATCTCATCGGCTTCCTGCTCTTCGGTAAGGGAAGAATCGAAGGAGCGGCGGAGGATACGCATGGGCGTTCCCGTTTTAAGTCTGCCCACGGTAAAGCCCTTCTTTGCAAGGGCGGGGCCGAGGCCTATGGCTGCTCTTTCGCCAAGCCTTCCGTCGGGAGATTCGTATTCGCCTATGTAAATCTTGCCTTCCATAAAGGTGCCGGTCGCAAGGACTACCGCCTTAGCCGAAAATTCCCTACCTCTTTCCGTCTTTACATACTGAATGCATCCCTTTTCTACATAACCCGATTCATTTGTGTTTGAGGAAACTATATCGATAACGGTGTCCTGAAAAACATGGAGGTTCTTTTCAAGCTCTATTGCGTGCTTTGCCAGTTGAGAATAAAGAAATTTGTCGGCTTGAACCCTCGGCGCCTGAACTGCCGGCCCTCGGCTCTTGTTTAAAAGCCTGTACTGAATCATCGAGGCATCTGCAAGTTTCCCCATTTCGCCGCCGAGAGCGTCTATCTCGCGGACTATGTTTCCCTTGGAGATGCCGCCTATCGAAGGATTGCATGAAAGGCGGCCCGCGCTGTCGAGAGTCTGGGTAATCAGCAGGACAGCTTCCCCCATTCTGGCGGAAGCTAGGGCGGCTTCAATGCCTGCATGTCCTGCACCTACGACGATTACATCATAATCGGAAAATCTATACATTTTCTTGTAAAACTCTTATTTGTAAAATTCTGCAAAGGCCTTTGTAATATATTCCTGATCTTCGGTGCCTCCCAATTCACGCACCGAATGCATACCCAGGATGGGGTTTCCGATATCGACACTCTTTATGTTAAGGTTAGAAACGGAAATCGGGCCTATCGTCGAGCCGCCGGCCATATCGGAGCGGTTTACGAAGTTTTGACAGGGAACCTTTGCCCTTGCACAGATATCCCTAAAGATTGCAGCCGATATGCCGTCTGTAGTATAGCTCATGGAAGCAGCTACCTTAATTGCGGGCCCCTTGTTCATAAGCGGGAAGTTTGTAATATCGTTTTTTTCCGTATAGTTGGGATGAAGGGCATGTGCCTGATCCGCAGAGATTAAAAAGGATTTAGCCAAGGCTTTTTGCAATTCTTCAAAAGCATTTCCCTTTGAGGTGCTTACGATTATTCTTTGCAATGTATCGTGGAGGAAGGGGCTGCCCGCTCCTTGGGCTGTCCTTGAGCCGACTTCTTCGTTGTCAAAGATAGCGGCAACCTGCACAAAATTTGAAGGGAGGGCATCGCCTAGGGCATCGATGGAGGCACAGGCCATTCCAAGGTTATCTATTCTTCCTACAGAAAAGAACTCATCGTTTGCTCCGATAAAGCAGCCGGGCTGTCTGTCATAGAGGTAGAGGTCAAAGTCCAAAATCTTGTCAACCGTTACTCCGGCTTCTTCGGCGATAAGGTTCATCAAAAAGCCTTTTTCTTCAAGTTTTTCGTTTATTAAAGCGATTAGCGGGAGGGTGTCTTTTTGCTTGTTAAATTTATAGCCGTCATTTATTTCCCTATTCATGTGAATGGCAAGGCTCGGAATTGTCAAAAGGTTTTTATCAAAGTTGATAAGTTTTACTTCGGGTTTTAAAAGATCGCCGGTTTTTATGATAACCCTTCCTGCAGCCGAAAGGGGCCTATCAAACCATGTTGAAAGGATTACCCCTCCGTAACCTTCTGTGTTTAGTTTTAGATAGTGATTGTTTACTTTAATTTCGGGATTGGGCTTTATTCGGAAAGTAGGAGAATCGCTGTGGCTTCCTACAATCCTAAAACCGTTTTCGGCATTGCCCGACTTAGGCATCTGCCATGCTATTAAAGCGCTTCCATTATTTGTTACAAAATATCTTCCTTGAGGCTTTAACTCAAATGTGTCTTCTCTGTTTAAATGAACAAAGCCCTTTGCTTCTAAAAATTCGCCTGCATTTTTTATTGCATGGTAAACCGATGGGCTTTTGTCGATGAATTTCATCAACGCTTCCGCTTTTTTCATATTCTAAGCTCCTTATTCTGATGTATTGAGGATTATATCAGAATATGGAATTCAAGGCAATGCGTTCCCCTACAAAAATGCTGTAAGTGCGGTATAATTACGATAAACATCTACTATGTTAAAGTAAAAAATTACAGTTTTTCTATTTCTGATTCGGGAAGGCCTGTCATTAACAAAATTTCAGAAGTTGGATAGCCTCGCTGTTTCATAAGTATAGCTGTTTCTCTCTTAGTTTTATAAGCTCCTCTATCCAATAGCATCCATTTCAAAAGTAGACATTAATCTGTATTCCTGTCTTGCTTGTTCATTATTTTTTATTGTTTGTATCATAGCGTCTATCCTCCTTGTAAATTTACTCTTTGCTTTACCTGTTTTAAGGTATTCTAAAAATTCCTTTAATTCCTTATTTTTAGTATCATTAAAGGCTTCTGCGTTTATTGTAACCTTTTTTGTTCCATCGTGTAAAGATATATTTTTATCTTACAAAACATGAAATCGTCTTGCAATGTTAAATCTTCAAATCTTTTTACCACTTCTTTTCTCCTATTAATTTTTTAAATTCCCTCTCCCCATTATGTTTATAAGAGTTATTTGAAAAAAAGAGTAAATTATAAAAAATTTGTGACGAATTTATGTGACTAATTTGATTGATAGTTTTTTATACTTAAACTAATTATTCTACAAATTTAACAAAATTGATATTTTGACCCTTGACTTTAAGTTTTTTTGTTTGATATATTTATAGTATGAAAAAGAATTGCATAAAAGCAGCACTCTTTGTTATGGTATTTTTAAGAGGTTTATTTCTTTTTGCTCAAGAAACGAATGAGGAGCCTAAGATGCAAAAAGACCGGCTTCATTGGTCTTTGGGGCTTTTGCTTGAAGGAAATATGAATGTGCCGAAAGACTGTGCCTTGGGCACGGGGCTTTACGGAATGGTTGTTCTGCCTGATTGGGTAAAGGTCGGCAGGTTTTCGGCCGGAGCAAAGCTTTTGTATTCGACTGGATTTAAAAGATATAGTTTGCTTGATACGGCGCTTTTGTTCCGTTGGAATTTTTATGACTTTGAAAAATTAAAAAAAGTAGATTCGGGCTTTTTTTTCCAAGCGGAAGGAGGCCTTTCCTTAGGCTGGAACCGCAAGGCTTCAAAACCCTTTGTGTTCGGTTTGGGGGAAGCGGCGTTCGGCTACCGTTTTACAGTAAAAAACTTTTTTATAGAGCCCTACATAAGAGGCGGTTATCCTGTAATATGGGCCGCCGGAATAAGCGGAGGATTTAGAATATGAAAAAGACTTTAGTTATATTTTTAGCGGTACTTTTGGTATCGGTTTTATCTTGTACAAACCCTTTTTTAAAAAAGATGTTGGTTGAGGATGATACAGTAAAGCCTGATCTAGGCTCTTTTGAAGATGCAGGCGACTTTGTAAAAATAATCCCGCCTGCAAACGGCATCGCAGGCGTTGAGCCTGACCCCGCTACCTTACCCGGAAATGAAGCTAAGTGGAAGGGCGTATTTATTGCCGGCCGCAAAGTAAAATTAAGCCCCTACAAGCTGGGCAAGACAGAGGTAACCTATAAACTTTGGAAAGAAGTCTATGATTGGGCTACTGGAAAAGGGTATCAGTTTGCTCATCCGGGGACAAAAGGCAGTTCCGGAACCGGAAATGACAAAGAACAACCTGTAACTAAAGTAAGCTGGCGGGACTGCATTGTGTGGTGTAATGCTTATACGGAAATGAAGATGGATGAAAATGAATGCGTATACCGCAAAAGCGATTCTACCGTATTAAAAGACTCAAGGGACTCAGCCGGGGCTGCTTGCGATGCTGCCTATGCCGATATGAAGAAAAGAGGCTTTCGCCTTCCAACCGAAGCCGAATGGGAGTATGCTGCCCGCTGGCAGGGAAGTGTAGAAACAAATGCGGTTCAATACGGCGATGTATGGCTGACCAAACTGTACAGTGCAAGCGGAGCAACAGACAAGTGGGACACGGCTGAAACGGGAGAGGTTGCATGGTATTCTGGTAATTCAGGTAGTAAAACCAATCCTGTAGGAAAAAAACGGAAGAATGCTCTCGGTTTACATGACATGTCAGGAAATGTCTTGGAATTGTGTTTTGATTGGTATGCCAGCATAGTAGCAGGAGAGGTTTCTGATCCTCAAGGTGCTACGTCGGGCCCCGGCCGTGTTGTACGCGGCGGCCGTTGGAACTGTGAGGCGAAGTTCTGCACTGTAGGTCTTCGAAACTACAGCACCCCTTATGGGAAGGGCGACGCTCTCGGCTTCCGTGTGGCTTGCCGACCGTGAGGCTCTGAAAAATATAAAAGGGCGTAAATTTCACAACCGGCACGGATGCCGGTGGTTTAAACTTACGAGTTTTTTGCGAAGCAAAAATACTCGAAGCTGAAAAATGTACTCTGGACGTACATTTCACGACCGGCACGGATGCCGGTGGTTTAAACTTACGAGTTTTTTGCGAAGCAAAAATACTCGAAGCTGAAAAATGTACAAGGACGTACATTTTTCAGCGGTTAAATCAGTCCTTTGAAACCTTCAAATGCCATGGATAGAAGGGCTGCAGCAATAAAGAGAATGGGCGTTCCTTTTAAGAATTTCGGAACAGGGGCATTATCTATTCTTTGTCTTAAGCCTGCCAAAAGCAAGAGCGAAATCATAAAGCCGAAAGCTGAACCTGCAGCATGAACAAGGGCTTGTACAAAGGTATAGCCTTCATCAATGGCATCGATTGTAACTGCAAGGATTGCACAGTTTGTCGTAATCAGGGCCAAATAAACCCCCATCGAGCTGTAAAGGGCAGGAGCCGCTTTTTTTAGATAGAATTCTACCAGCTGAACCAAGCTTGCAATTACCAAGATAAAGATAAGGGTCTGAAGGAATTCGAGGTTTCCTATCAATACGTAATTGTATATGGGATAGGTTACGGCTGTGGCCAAAAGAGTAACGAAGAGTACGGCCCAGCCCATGCCTACCGATTTTTTTACGTCGGAGGACATTCCTATAAAGGGGCAAAGGGCTAAAAAGCGCATTAAAACTACGTTTTTTACAAGGATTGCAGAAAGAAAAATACTAAGTGTTTCGGGCATTTTTTACTCCTCCTCTTTTTTAGCTTCCGGCTCGGTTTGCGGAGCAGGCGAACTTTGAATTTTTTTCTTAGGTCTTTCTAAAAGCTTTTTTGCAAAGAGGTTTATCGAAATCATAATACCGAATACAAAAAAGCCGCCGGGTGCATTTGCAAAAAAGCGTATATGATAGGCTTCGGGTATAAAGACGTTTCCAGCCAAGGATCCCGAGCCTAAGATTTCTCTTATAGCCGAAATAAGCACAAGAACTATCGTATAGCCGACTCCCATTCCCAGAGCGTCTAAAACGGATTTTCCGGGGCTTTCTTTTGAAGCAAAGGATTCGACTCTTCCCATAATAATACAGTTTACAACGATCAGCTTAATAAAAAGTCCCATTGCATCCGCTAGGGCAGGGGTATAGGCCTGCATCAATAGGTCTACAATGGTCGTAAAAGAGGCTATTACTATGATAAAAACCGGAATTCTTATGTCCTGAGGAATTAGTTTTCTAAAAATACTTATGATTAACTCGCTCATAACGATAACAAAGGTCATTGCAAGTCCCATTCCAAGGCCGTTTAGGATATTTGTTGTAACAGCCAGAGAAGAACAGAGGCCTATCATTAAAACCAAAAGGGGATTGTTTCGGATAATTCCGTTTGTGAAAATATTTAAGTTTTTCATTTATTTTTCCTCCTCCAAGTTATTTTTGGCCATATATTCTATTGCCGTAACGGAAGCATCTTTCACGATGGCTGCAACACCCCTCGAGGTTATTGTAGCTCCTCCGATTGCATTTATATCGGCATTTACTTCAAAGGCCGAATCAAGAGCCTTTCCGTTAAACTGTCCGGCAAAGGGCTCGTCCGCAGCCTTGCTTCCTAAGCTGGGTGTATCGGTAAGCTCTAAGAATTCTATCTTGCGTATTGTCTTGCTTAGGTCCATGGCTATCAATATGGTTGCACTTGCATAGGTGGGCCCCTTAGCGGTTATGGTAAGGCCTACGGTTTTTCCGTTTTTTATTGCCGTATAAGCATTTAAAAACGTGGTTTTATTTAAGCCTTCGGGGATTTCCGCACTTATTTCTTTAAAGTCTTCAGCTTCAGGAAAAACGGCTTTTAATGCCCTGTTTGTCTTTTCTATCTTTACTTCAGCAATTCGCGGAGCCGTAAAGTTGTAAACTGCCGCAAGGGCTAAGCATGCTATAACCGCATAAGCCGAAAGGGTAAGGGCTAACTTTATCATCTGTTTCATTTTGCAGCCTCCTTGTTCTTTTTGGGCGGTTTTACATAGCCGTATTTTACGGGTATAATTTTGTTCAAAAACGGAACTACGGCATTCATTATAAGAATACTGTACATAACACCTTCGGGCATACCTGAAAATAAGCGGATAAGGCCGGTTATAAGGCCGCAGCCTGCACCGAAAAGGAGTTTACCTTTTGGCGTTACGGGGCTTGTTACATAATCGGTTGCCATAAAGACGGCTCCGAAGGCTAAACCTCCCGAAGTCAGGGTTAAAATAGGGTTTATACCTGCGATTGAGGTAATTATGACTGCTGTTGCCATCATAGTAACGGGCGTTCTCCAGTCGATGACCTTTTTAAATAGAAGATATGCAAAACCTAAAAAAATCAGGAGTATGCTTGTTTCGCCTATACAGCCCGCATGGTTTCCCAAAATAAGCTGAGTATAAAGGTCAGTGCTTGAACTCAAATTTAAAGTTTTGGCTATTTCGGATGCACTCAGTGCAATGCCTTCCTTTGCGTTTATGAGCTTTAAAGGCGTCGCAGTGCTCACAGCATCAAAGATGGAGTTTCCGGGTTGTATCCAGCTGGTCATTGCTCCCGAAAAGCTTGCAAACATAAAGGCTCTTCCTACCAAGGCAGGGTTAAATACGTTTGCACCAAGTCCCCCGAAAAATTCCTTGGCTACAACTATTGCAAAAAAACAGCCTAGGATAAGCATCCATATCGGAAGATTCGGCGGAATTACAAGGGCAAGCAGAAGGCCTGTAATAACGGCTGAAAGGTCTTTTACTCTTATATCCAGCCTGCATATTTTTCTAAATAAGCTTTCAAATCCTACACAGCAAAGAACCGAAACTATGATTCTAACTAATGCAGGTATCGAAAAAAGATAGATTCCATAGGCTGTTAAAGGCAGCAGGGCTATAATTACATCCAGCATTAAGGTTTGAGTCTTGACCGGTGTTACAACATGGGGAGCCGGAGACATAAAAATTTCGTTTTTATCGGATTCTGCCATTATTTGCCTCCTTCTTCGGTTTTTTTAGCCTCAGGCTCTTGTTTTTGAGCTTCAGCTGCTTTTTTTTCTGCTGCTGCGGCCTTCGCTGCAGCTTTGGCATCTCTTTTTTGCTTTTCTTCCCTTGCTATCTGCTTACCAATCTTAACTCTTTGAACGAGTTTAATGCGGGCAGGGCAGGTATAAGCGCAGGTTCCGCATTCTACACAGTCTAAAAGACCGCAGCGGATAGCTTCTTCGGTATTTCCGGCATTTAATGCTCTAACGATTAAAACGGGAGAAAGGTGACAGCTGCATACGTCAATACACTTACCGCAACCTATACATGGGCTTTCTTCTTCTAAGGAAATTTCTTCCTTTGTCAAAAAAAGTACACCTGAGGTATTTTTTTGAATAGGGAAGTCTGCATTTTTCATGGCAAAGCCCATCATCGGGCCGCCTGAGATTATTTTTACGACTCCCGGTTTAAGGGAAACTACGCTTGGAATAAGGTCCCCGACGCAGGTTCCTATAGGGGCTATTACGTTTAAGGGCTTTTCGCAGGCCCCGCCGCCTATGGTTAAGGCTCTGTCGATAAGGGGTTTACCCAAACGGAAGGCTTCTGAAATGGCTTTTAAGGTTCCTACGTTTTGGATAACGCAGCCTATTTGGAAGGGAAGGCCTCCTGAAGGGATTTCCCTGTTTACGACTGCATCCGTAAGAGTTTTTTCTCCGCCTTGCGGATATTTTGTTTTACAAAGTTGAACGCTTATATCGTAAGCACCTGCGGCAATCGGATTTGCTTTGATTTTTGAAATAGCCTTTTCCAAAACCGGAACCAAATCTTTTTTATTGTCTTCAAGGGCTATAATTCCTTGTTTTGCGCCTACTATGCGCATAGTGATGGCAAGGCCGTCGACAATGCTATCCGAATCGTTAAAAATTGTGGCAGCATCCGTGCAAAGATAGGGTTCACATTCCGCTCCGTTTGCGATTACATACTCGATTTTTGCATCGGGAGGAGGGCTTAATTTTACATGAGTAGGAAATGATGCTCCTCCCATGCCCGTAATGCCCGCATCCCGTACTCTTTTAAGAGCTTCTTCCTTTGTGCATGTAAAAGGGTCAAGGGGAGGCATAAATTCTTCCCTATTTTCTTCATCGATTTCGATTAAAAAACAAAGATTTTCCGTATTTCCGGTTACAAGATGAGGTTCTATCTTTTTTACCTTTCCTGAAACGGAAGAATGGACGGGGGCCGACATAAATTTATCGGTTTCGGCTATCTTTTGCCCTCTGGCAACCAAATCCCCTACGCTTACAAGAGGTGTATTAGGCATGCCTCCCTGCGTAATAGGAATCCAAACTGATTTATTTGACGGTAATACCCTAATGACGCTGTCGCTAGGTGAGACCGCCTTTCGCTCGGGCGGATGCACTCCGCCTTTAAATGATTTTATACCCATACCTGTATTTTATACATAAGTAATGAAACTTTCAAGAGGATAAAATCATTTTAGGGCAATACATTTTGCACCTTATATAAAATTAATTTTTATCTTCTTCTTCTCTTACAAGCTTAAAAGGATATTCGGCAACTCCGTCAATAGAGTTATAGATTTTCGTGTAGCCCAGATTTGACAGTTCATAGGCTGCTCTTGAAGATGCCGTACCTACATTACAATATAAAAGCAATTTTTTATTTTTGTCCGGTATTTTGTCAAGATTATTTTCTATTTCAAATATGGGGAACGATATGGCTCCTTCTATGTGTCCTATGTCATAAAACGATTTGGTTCTGCAGTCAAGGATTAAAGCATCGGGGTCTTTTAGCATCTCTTCAAAAACTATTCCCCTTACAGAGTTATAAGTGACGGTTTTATAATTATATTGATTAACTCCTTCTGCGTTATAAATTTGAGAAAATCTGTTTCCTACCAATATCTCTGCTGCTTTAAAACTTTCATCGTTAGTTTCGGAATATACATATACCGGTTTGTCTTTCCAATCGGTTATTTCTCTTAGGCGGTTTTTTATTTCGTTTAAAGGTATATTTATAGCGTGTAAAAGATGACCTTGCTTATATTTATCATAGGGCCTGACATCAATTACCAATATAGAATCTTTATTTGAATCGGAATTTAAATATTCAAGTCTTGAGCCTTTAACATCTTCAACTTCTACTTCTATACCGCACGAAATTAACGATATATTCACAATTAAAACTATAAAAAGCAAAAACCTTATTTTCATAATTTAATCTCCAAAAAACTTAAATACTCTGAATTTATTATAATGATTTTTACTCTCATTGTCAAAAGGGCCGATACTCATTCTCTTTCAAAGACAATGGGTTCATCACCTGTAGGTATTGCATCATTTATACTCAACTTAATTTTTGTTAAAACCATCCGCTGCATATTTTTCTTTTCACTTATTTCAAGCAGATAAAATTTAGTTGTATCTTTTTCGGATTTCATTTGCATTATGATTTTTTCGTTTATTTCCAATATGTTAAAATAACCTTTTTCAATATCTTCAGATTGTTGAAGTGTATAAGAATTTCCTAAAAGGTCTAAAAAAACGTTATTTGCCGATTTCCACTGATTTGAAGATTTTGATAAAATTCTTTTTGCTTTTTCCGCATTGCTTTCTTTTTCGTTTGTGTTATTTAAAAGTAAATTTGTATTTTTTTTATACTTTCCGTTCCAAAGAGATGCAGTTCCGAATTTAATTCTTAAAACGTCTTCTATTACACGCACCTGTATTTCATCAAGCCCTTTAATTTCAATTTCGACTCTTCTTATTATATTCGGAATCGACTTATTGTTTGTTGTAAAAAATAAACCGTACCTTCGAGGCAAGGTTGTTTTTATTTCATAGATTTCTTCAACATTGTCTAAATTAAAAATAATATGACTGTCGTTTTTATCAAAATAAACACTTCTGCCTGTTTCTTTATTCCCTTCTTCTTGAAACCATAATCCGGACAAAAAGTCTATAAAGGATTCCATATTTCCGCTTTGAAGTTTTCTTAAAAGCTGAATTTCTATTTTTTCACCCGGAATTGTCTTTTTTAAACCTTCTTCATATTTTTTTGTCTTCACATTCCATGTATATTCGGTCTCAATTTGGTTTAGAGTGTTGGGGGCCGCCGGGTCGGAGTCGTAAGTGTATATACGATATGAAGATAGGCTAACAGGGACTTCGTCTTGAGTTTCAATTTCTTTGATCTGAATCTGCATATCCGCATGTAAGTCGGCTATTTGGGCAAGCTCAACATTTCCGCCTTTGTCCTTTTTGATAGTATGTATGGATAAGACCTGCCTATTATCCGATGTCATTCCGGAATAAATAAGGGATTTGGGATCTTGCGTCAAATTCATAATGTAGAATGTAAGAGACTTAGGTTGTGTTATCGTTGTTCTTATTTCTTCAACCCTCTCCCATTTTTGAGTTATCGGGTTTTGAATTGAAATAATCAGGTATAAAAAAGGATCCAATAGTTTTTTTACGGCAATAATTTGGTCTTCTACACCGTCTTCATTTAAATCATCCGAAATAGCATCAACAAAGGTTTCATCATTGAATAACTCCAAAAATATTCTTGTTTCAGTATTCGCTGAATAATTTTCGTTTTTTTTATCTTTGTTGTCTATTTGTGAAGAAACTATGGGGATTATTGTTTGTGTAACAATTTTTTCTTCACCTTTTGTATTTGACCGTATAAACTTTAAATAAATTAAAAAGCTTAATACAGCCAAAACAATAAGAGCCGAAATAATATACATTATGCGTTTGAACATACTTTGTTTAAATCCTTATCCGTAATTATGGTTACTAATGGTTACGGATTATCTTTTTTGATTAAGGCTTTGTTTTCGTCGGATTGAACCCTTTCTTTATCGTTATTTTTTATTATATCGGAAAAAAGAGCCTTGCTTGTTTTTACAACCCTGTCTTCAAGTCCCATATCAACCGTAATTTCATACCAATTATCGTGTTTTATAATTCTTGATTCAACTAAATAAGGACTTGAAAACTTTTTTTGTTTCCCGCTGTATTTGGATGTCATAGGAGCATCTTGTTCAAGGTCCGTCAACATAAAAAGAACCTTATACCTTCCGTTTTCGCCTCTTTGGTTTACGGCTTCCTGTATTTTATCGAGAGCCCTTCCTACATCGGTAAACCTTCCGTTCGGGCTTATTTTATTTACCGTTTTAATTATCTTGTCGGTGTCTTCTTTGCTCTTTATTTCAATTGAAATCAAATGTTCGGGACTTTCATAAAACTGATAAATGCTTATCCAATCGCCGGTGATGATAATTTGGTCTATCAATTCATCAAGAACCCATCGTTTTAAGCTCTCAAATTTTCCCGGATCCTCCATGGATAATGACTTGTCAATCATAATAATCATGTCAACAGGCATTGTTCTTTCGCCTGAATTTAAATTAAATAAAACTCCCGCTAAAAGCAAAAATATAAAAATAACCTTTTTAATTTTCATAAATACTCCTTTTTTATGCTTTATATACAGTATTATACAACATATTTGAAAAAAAATCATCAACTTTAAATAAAAACTCTTTACATTATGCAAAATATGTTTATAATTATATAATAGTGATATATATTGTAATTAACAAAATTGCTAAAAGTAAGGAGAGTTAGGAATGGCAAATTTAGATCTACCACAGAGCCCGAATGTATTCCATCCCGAGAAGCCCAGTGCTGTCGGTTCGAGAAACTCATTGGCTCAAGACTATCGAGATCAGCAGAAAGAAGTTAATCAGCTGATTGAAGAAGAAACAAATAAAGTGTTACACCACTTGACCACAAAGCTTCCCAAAGAAGTCCTTGAAAGATTGGACGTAATGGGCGGCGTTAAGGAAAAGCTGTATAACTACTTTAACCAGAACTACCAGAACATGTTCAACCGATACATGGTAACGGCTGAAGATGAAATGCTCAAAAAGGTACGAGGATTTATCGATCGGGAAGAAATGAAGGTTTTAGACCGCTATACTCCGAAAGAAATCGCTACCCTTCTTGATGCAGTTGGCGGTGCTGACAAGTTTAACACAGGCGAAATCGAAAAATCGATTGTAAACATGTACGGACACTTACAGGGTCACGTACAGCGCGGTGTTAATGATTTGGAAACCTTAACAAACTCATTGTTAAGGCAGAAGACGGACGTAGGTGCCTTCGTTCGAGGTGAAAACGCATACTCAATCGTAAAGTGTGCATTTAAAGACAACCTCTACAAACCAAAGACTGTAACCGATGTTAAGCTTTCCGTAAACATTCTTGATACGGAACTTATCAGCCCGATCTTCCAATATCAATCAACAGTCGAATATCTTATCAAAGACCTCTTGTCAAATCACTATATGGATGTAATTGACAAGGAAATTGAGAAGATAAAGGACAAGAGAATTGATCAGGGATTGGATGAATTGTCTGACGGCGAAATCATTTTCGCAAAAATCGATAAGGTAGATGGTATTACTGATGATGATGTTGAGAATCCCAAGAGCAAGAGATACGATGTAGTATCAAAGAAACTCATGGAAAGAATCAATAACTTAAGAGCTGAAATCGATCCTGAGACCTTTGATCAGCTTAATATCAGAGAAAACATTAAAAAGATCATCGACCTTGAAAACATCAGAAACCGCGGATTTAATACGGCTATCAACTCGATTACCTCAATCCTTGATACCTCAAAGATGGGATATCAGTATATCGAAAACTTAAAGAATGCCCGTGAGCTTATCTTGCGAGAATATGATGACACCGATATCGCCAACCTTCCTGATGAAAGGTATCAAATCCGCCTCAAGTATTATGACAATGCTCAGTTGCTCGCAGAGCGACAGGCTTATGAAGTAATGATGAGCTCTTTCGAAACTGAAATTCAGCACTTGTGGGATGTAGTACGCACTACATACGACAAATCCAAGTTTATGACCAAAATCACAGACTTTAACGATTTGGCTGCAAATTACAGGAAATTCATCAAACGAAAGTACAAGGATCCGTCCGGTGAGCCCGTATACGAAGATACCGCTAAGGTTTGGGATGAAATCTCCTTTGTTAAAGCTCCGGAAACTGAAGTTGAAAAGATGAACAGAACCTATGTCTACGAAAAAGACAAGCTCCGCAAGAAGCTTATTATCATGCGCAAGAGAATGAAGGATTTGTATGATTATCAATATCCTATCGAAAGACGCGTTATCGAAGACAGACTTTCGTTCATAGAAGCAGAATTCAACAAATTCGATTATTTAATCAATCCCTTCCATATCCAACCCGGTCTCTTGCTTGATATCGATATTACATCTATCAAGAGAAAGAAGGCTACATTGGACGGAATGGCCAACGTGCTCAACGAATTCTTGCACGGTGTATCAAAGGGCTTTGCCGACGCAGCATTTGCTTCGTTCAGCCGCCGACGATCCACAGTTCGTGCCGACATTGCACAGAGCTTTGCTGCTGCCGAAGATGATGATCCCAAAGCCAGTGGAGCTGCAGGCCGCTCTCAGTTTATCGATATGCTGAACAGCACTCCCGCCATTGCAGCTCCTGCAGCCGAGTCTGTAAGCTCTCCGGCTAAACGCAGAGGACCCAAAAAGAGTGCCTCTAAGGCAAGAAAGACAGGCTCTGTTGATGCAGGACGAGGCCGACGAAAGGCTAAGTCAGGAATTAAAGAAATTTAATTAGGATTTTAGAGCTTAACTGATTCAAAATTAAGCCCCTGGAACAACCCCGTTTCGGGGGCTTTTGTTTAAAAAAAGGAGTAATTATGGTTAATATGACTAATTTTTTTGTTCCGCTTGCTAAAAAGACTGATTTTAATGTTTCCGTTAAACATATTCAGTCTGTTATAGAAATTTTAGAGGATTGTGATCCCAAAGAAAATATTGCGGACAAGATAAATCTTATGATAAGAGAACAGACGATAAAGCCGGAGCAGGTTAGGTCCATTCTTTCGGTTTCTCTGCTTGATAAATGGAATTATAAAGTTGTATCTGAAAATTTGAAATTTATTTTGGATGATGCCTCCTCTTTTGTTGCTGAGGTTGCCAAATGGTCCGGTATTGATTTGGTTTTCGGCTATGATCATCCGGATTTGGGTTTTATCGTTATAAACCCGAAAAATCCTGCTGCTGCCCAAGTTATTCAGGGATTTAGAAAAAATGAGCTTCTCCTAATATTTGTCGGAAAACAAGACAGGGGCTCTGTTGATGCCGGTCTTGCCGATTCCGTTATTTCTGCTATTCATAAACTATTTGAAAAGAAAACTTGCTCGGTTCCTGCATCCGTAAAAGCAGGGCCCTTTGTATATGTTGAACCGAAAAAAGCTGCTCCTGTAAAAGTTAAAAAGGCTGTTACCAAAAAGCCCGGTAAAAAAATTAAGGCTGCTTCAGCTCCTGTTAAGGTTCAGGCAAGTTCCGTTCCTTCACATTTGGAGCGCCCATCTGCCGTGGCCACAGGACCCAAAAAGATGTCGCAGCTTGTTTCTGTTCCTGTTTCAAATGAGCTCTTCCATAATGGAAATGTTGAAGCATGGAAGAGAATTATACGAAGTTATACTGCAAAATACCAAGATGCCGAAGTTATGGTATACTATGACGGAGAGCGTATTGTAGATATAAATACCTTATTTAAGTGGGGAAAGGTTAAACACGGAAGTACAATCCAATTTGCCGTTTCTGCAGCAGAAATAAACGACCTTTCAAAGTTGTCAAAATATTTTAGGCAGGGAGCCAGTCCCATGTTTGAAGCATTTTTGCGCGGATCTCCGGATACCGTATTAAATCTATTTTAAGGAGTAAAAAATGAAAATTTCAAACAATATACACTTTTTTAATAGTAAAGAAATCGTCGGTAAAAAAGTTGACAAGAATTTATTGGGTATCCGAGGAAGACAGGCAAACGAATTTGCAGAACTAAAGCTTCCAATCTTGCCGGGTATTATAATTGATGCTTCTGTGGCGCAGGATCTGGGCGATATAAAGATATATTCCGAAATTTCTCCCTATTTAAGCAAATTCGGCTCAGAAGTAAAAAAAACATACGGCGACGCCGGCTCTCCATTGCTTTTAAAATTAGTTATTTCGCCCAATATGCTTATTACAAGCTATCCCACCCTGCATAACTTCGGTCTTACCAAGGATACTGTAATAGGATTTCAAGAGAATGTAGGCGAAGATTTTGCTGCAAATGAAGTTCTGTTTTTGCTTAACGGAATTTTAACAGTTGTGCTAAAAATCGAAGAGTTGGAAAAAAATGAACAAAAAGTTAAAGATTTGGAAAAAGCCTTGCATGACATAAAAGAATCAATGAAGATGGGTAAAATCGGTTTAAAACCGGGAGCCATCATGGATAAATATTCCAAGTTTTTACCTAAACATTTTTTTGATGATTGTAAAGTTCAGCTTGAAGAGTCAATCCGCCTTATCGCCCGTCTTTTAACCCTTGAAGAAGATTCGGATCATGATGTGGCTCTTTTGATTCAGCCCATGGTTTATGGAAATTACAGTAAAGACTCATATTCCGGTTCTTTCTTTAGCCGAAATATTGTAAATGGTGAGAAGAAATTACAGGGTCAGTTCTTTGCCGAAAAATTCAATGAGGTAAATGCCGAAGGTAAAGATATTAACTCCATCAAGCCTGAATACCTAAAGCATCTCCAGCAGATTGCATGGCAGCTTGAAGATTATACAAAGGATATCCGCAATATTCGATTTACAATCGAGGCCGGAAGACTCTGGCTTATCGAACAAAAATCGGTTGAAGCTAAGAGCACCATCTCGATGGTTCAGATTTTGCTGGATTTATACAACAGAAAGATAGTAGATGCCGAATATGTTGTGCGTGCCGTTAAACCCGGTCAGTTGAATGAGATTCTCCACCCCGTTATAGACATCATGAGTACAAAGGGTATGAAATCATCAAAGGGCGGTATAGCCGGTGCTCCGGGAGCCGCAGTGGGCAGAGTCTATTTTACTGCCGATTCCCTTATCGAAGCTCAAAGAGCTGCAAAACTTCAGGGGTTGGACACAAGATGCATTCTATGTATGCCTGCAACCTATGCAGGAGACGTAAAGGGCATAGAGGTTTCTACAGGTGTTATATCGAACGAAGGCGGCTATTCGGCCCATGCTTCCGTTGTTGCCCGACAGTACGGTAAAATATCTCTTGTACGCCCCGATATGAAAATAAGCGGAAACAAGGCCGTTATTGAAGGTGTTACAATAAATGAAGGCGATTATATTACGCTCAATGTTCCTTATTACGGAGACTCTACGGTTTATTTCGGTGAAGCAAAACTGATTGAACCCGATCCCGAAACATCAGGTCTTTTGGACTTTATAGGCCTTGCAAAAAGCTTCCTGTCCAATTTCCATGTAAGAGCCAATGCCGACAGTCCTCGTGATGCTCAGCTTGCTTTGGATTTCGGTGCTGAGGGTATAGGTCTTTGCCGAACCGAACACATGTTCTTTAATGAAAAGAGAATAAATACCTTCCGCGAAATGATTTTAGCTCCAAGTGAAGCTGAAAGGAAAAAGGTTCTTGATAAACTTCAAAAAGTACAAACGGAAGATTTCTACGGAATCTTTAAGACTATGAACGGCAAAGAGGTTACTATCCGATTGTTGGATGCTCCTCTCCACGAATTCCTGCCTCATAATGACCTTGAGCTTGACGGCTTTGTAAAATACTTGACGGCTCAAAAGAAGAAAGTAAGCAAAAAGGATTTAACTGCGGAAATCGAAAAACTTTCCGAAATCAACCCTATGCTTGGTCACAGGGGCTGCCGAATTGCCATAAGCTATCCTGAAATTTATGCTATGCAGATAAGGGCTATTTTTGAAGCCGCATACAAGCTTAAAAAAGAAAAAGTAGATGTAAAACCTGAAATTATGATTCCTCTTATAATGAACTTTAGAGAATTAAAGCAAATTATTTACGGAAAGAAGATTGAGGGCCATACTTATTTAGGTATTGATGCTATTGCCGACGAGGTTAAGGCTGCCGTAAAAGGCGGAGACCTTGATTACAAGGTTGGAACTATGATCGAGCTTCCGGCTTCTGCCCTAAGTGCCGATGAAATTGCAAAGTATGCACAGTTCTTCTCTTTTGGAACAAATGACTTGACTCAGACTACTTTAGGCCTTTCACGCGACGATTTTAACAGCTTTATGCCGGACTACACCATGTACGACCTTATCGACGGAAACCCATTTGCCGTGCTTGACAGCAGGGTAAGGGACTTAATCGAAATTGCAATTCAGCGAGGAAAACTTACCAGACCCGATTTGCATCTCGGTCTTTGCGGTGAACACGGTGCCCGTCCCGAAAACGTACGCTTCTGTATGGATGCCGGACTGGACTATGTTTCATGTTCGTCATATTCCGTACCTATTGCCCTCCTTTCGATTGCACAGGCTGAGTTGGAGAATGCGGAAAAAGCCGGGATAAAGCTTGAGCCTAAAGCTCATGTTTCGAGAAAGCCTTCTTCTGCAGTACCTAAATCGGCCGCAAAAAAGCAGGCACCCGAAAAAAAAGCTGTAAAGGCAAAGCCTGCATCAGCTAAAAAAGCTTCTTCTGCCAAGAAGAAGACTGCAAAAAAATCCAAGTAGTTTTATACGGCTCCGCTTGGAGCCGTTTTAGAGGTTTATGAAAGCCTGCAAAAATGTGAATTTTTGCAGGTATTCTTATCTTAATCTTTTTTAAGGAGTTTTTTTATGGAATACAAAATTATTGGAGATGCTTTTCCTGCCGTTGTTTGTAAACTTAGAGCAGGGGAGAAAATGATAACTCAATCCGGCGGAATGGCATGGATGAGTTCAGGGATTTCTATGGAAACATCTGCCGGCGGAGTAGGTAAAGCCCTCGGAAGGATGTTTTCGGGAGAAAGTTTATTCTTAAATAAATACACGGCAAATACCGATGGAGAAATCTCTTTTGCCTCAAGGTTCCCCGGTGCTATAAAAGCATTTGAAATCACTTCGGGCTCTTCCCTGATTGCACAAAAAACCGCTTTTTTAGCTTCAACTGAAGGTGTTGACCTTTCGATTCATTTTCAGAAAAAACTGGGAGCAGGCTTTTTCGGAGGCGAAGGTTTTATAATGCAAAAACTTTCAGGAAATGGAACGGTTTTTCTTGAAATTGACGGTTCTGCAGTAGAGTATACTTTGGGTGCCGGTGAAACAATGCTTTTGGATACGGGATATCTTGCAGCAATGGAAGAAACCTGTAAGATGGAAGTAGAGATGATAAAGGGTGTAAAAAATATCCTTTTCGGCGGAGAGGGTTTATTTAACACAAAAGTTACCGGTCCCGGAAAAATAATTGTACAGACAATGCCTATTCATGCGGTTGCTCAATCTTTGATTCCGTTTTTACCACATGGAAAATAACCGGCTTTAAAGCCGGGCTCTAAAGCCCATTTTTATTAGCCGGTAAGCGATGCTCACCGGCTTCGCCGAGAGATGTCCTTATAGTTATTTTGTAACGTTAACTTAATCTTTGTGTTTTTACAAACGCTTAATTTGGAGAATCCTATGGCTAAAATGCAAATAATAAAAGCCGAAGATTTCGGCTATGATTTTATTGATGGTAAATATTTACCGAACGGTAAAGACGAGTATTATATAAGATTTAATCAAACTAATCATCAAAATCGTAAATACCGTCAATTGAATTCGGATGAAATTGAGCGTCTGATAAAAAACGGAAATTCCAGTACTGATTGGTCGATGGTCTTGGTTGAAGATCCCTTTGACACCGATTTAATAACAAACAGTCTTTTTGCCGGTTTGGTTCGAATTGCTTCAACTCAAAATTTTTACTTAAAATATCATGATTTTACGGTTCCGGTCGGGATTACAAACAGCAAGATTATTTCCTGCGATATAGGGGAAAACTGTGCAATTCATTATTGTGCCTATCTTTCACATTATATAATAGGAGACAGGGTTATTTTAAGCCGCATTGATGAGATGTGTACGACCAACCATTCAAAATTCGGAGAAGGTTTAGTAAAAGACGGAGAAGATGAACAGGTTAGGGTAACGATAGACACGGTCAATGAAGCCGGCGGAAGGGAGGTTTACCCCTTTTATGATATGATTACGGCTGATGCATTTTTATGGGCAAGGTATAGGGATGATGACAAGCTTATAAAAAAGTGTGAAGAAATAACTCAAAATTCTAAAGATTCAAGCAGAGGTTATTACGGTGAGGTTGGTTCCGATTCCGCAATAAAGAGCTGCCGTATCATAAAGGATGTTAATTTCGGTTCTTCGGTATATGTGAAGGGAGCAAATAAGCTTAAAAACTTAACCGTAAAATCAACGGCTGAAGAGCCCTCGCAGATAGGGGAGGGAGTAGAGCTTGTAAACGGTATAATAGGCTTTGGTTCCAGAGTGTTTTATGGAGTAAAGGCAGTGCGTTTTGTTCTCGGCAATAACTGCGAATTAAAATACGGTACACGGCTTATTCATTCCATAGTTGGAGATAACTCTACCATTTCCTGCTGTGAAGTTCTCAATGCTCTTATCTTCCCGTACCATGAGCAGCATCACAATAATTCTTTTTTGGTTGCAGCGATGATTCAGGGGCAGTCCAATATGGCTGCAGGGGCTACTGTAGGTTCCAATCACAACACAAGAGGAAACGATGGCGAGATTATAGCAGGCCGGGGATTTTGGCCGGGGCTTTCTTCAACTCTAAAACATAATTGCCGTTTTGCTTCATTTGTTATTTTGGCAAAGGCGAATTATCCGGCAGAGCTTGATATTCCTTTTCCTTTTAGTTTGGTTTTAAATGATCCGCATGAGGATAGGCTTGAAATTATGCCTGCCTATTATTGGATGTACAATATGTACGCTCTTGAACGCAACAATAAAAAATTCTTAAAACGGGATAAGAGAATAACAAAGACCCAGCATATTGAAACCGCCTATCTTGCTCCCGATACAGCTGGCGAAATTTTAAATGCCCGCACTCTTCTTGAAAAATGGATATGCGCAGCTTGGATTGAGGCCGGAAATAAAGCTTTAAGCATAGATGAAATTATAAGGGATAAAAAAGATGAGGCAAAGAATCTTTTTGTAAAGGGTGAAAATATCGAAAGGTCTAAACGCAGGGTAAAGATAATCAAGGCGGTAGAATCTTATGAGGCTTATCGGGACATGCTGATATGGTATGGGGTTACAACTTTAGCCGAGTATTTTGATAAGGGTTTGGATAAGATTGGAATGAGTATTGAAGAGTTTAAACTTTCAAAAGATTTTGATTTTAACTGGGTAAATATGGGCGGTCAGTTAATCCCCGAAAAAAAACTCAATTCAATTAAAGAAGACATAAAGGCCGGTAAACTTAACACTTGGCAAGATATTCATAAATCTTATGATTATGCCCATGATTCTTATTGCCATGATAAGGCTGAAAACGCTTATGCTGTTCTTTGCGAGCTTATGAATGTCGAAAAGATAGATAAGGTCCTTTGGAATAGACTCTTGGAAAAAGCTGCAACAATAAGAAAATATATTGAAGAACAAATATTCTATACAAAAAATAAGGATTATAATAATCATTTTAGGGATATAACTTACCGGAATTCTGAAGAAAGAAAAGCTGTTTTGGGAAGCGTAGAAGATAACGCCTTAATTATTGAATCAAAAAAAGATACGGAATATTATCTTAAACTTTTTGAAAGGCATAAGGCTTAGATAAAAATGGAAAAAGAAGTCGAAAGTTTTAAAGGAACAAAAACAGCCGAAATGATTTTGCTTTTGGACAAGGTCTATAAAGAAATTGAAGAAGCCGAGAAGGAGTGGATGTCAAAATGTCCTATTAAGTGTATAGACGGGTGCGGAGCCTGCTGTGTTCATTTTGAACCGGATGTTTATGAGATTGAGGCTCTTTATCTTGCATCTTGGCTTCTCTTTCATCAAAGAGAACGGGCCTTGCAAATACTGGAAGGCCGTTTTAATGAAAATGTTTTAGATAAAAAAAACGGATGCCTCCTATTCGATATAGATAATCCTTATCATTGTACCGTATATGACGGCCGTTGTTTAATATGCCGTCTTTTCGGTTATTCCGGAGATCACGGCAAAGACCGAACCGTGCGCTGGCGTCCGTGCAAATATCTGGTTTCCATGGATAAAAATCTTTCTGCTTCAACCATTAAACAATACTCACAAGAAGATTTGCTCAATGTTTTTGGTACACTGCCTCCGGTTATGAGCGATTTTTCTTCACGGATATTGTGTTTTATGACTGAACAGGCGTCTCATACCCTTCCGCTTCGGGAGGCTTTACCTGCTGCAATTTCTAAAATTCTCATGCTTGAACGATATTCCAACAATCCGGAATTTGAACCTGATACTGATCCTGAAACTCCGCCTCTGGCTTCTTAAAATAAATCGGTTGAAACCTTATTCCCTTTTTTTCCTCTTTGTGTTAGTATCGCGGTCATGGAAAATTCACAGTTAAATCAAGGAGCCCTTGAAACGGACTCCATTAAGAAAACGAATTTCTTGCCGGTAATTTCCGGACTCTTTGTAGGCATTTTGGTTTTGTCGAATATTCTTGCGGCAAAGATGGTACAGCTTGGGCCCTTCGTTTTTGACGGAGGCACTCTTCTTTTTCCTTTTTCTTATATTTTTGGAGATGTTTTGGCTGAAGTCTATGGTTATAAGGCTTCAAGAAAGGTTATCTGGACCGGTTTTTTTATGCTTCTCATTATGAGCCTCAATATCTGGCTTATAAGCGTTCTTCCTGCCGAGGCTGAGTGGATATTTCAAAAAGACTTTGATAACATTCTTTTACAGATGCCCCGCATTTGCGCCGGCAGCCTTTTCGGTTATTTTATTGGAGAGTATTCCAACTCGGTTGTTTTGTCTAAGTTAAAAGTAATAACAAAGGGCAAGTACTTATGGCTTAGAACTATAAGCTCGACATTGGTTGGAGAATTTTTGGACAGTTCCGTTTTTGTTGCCGTTTCTTTTTTAGGCCTTTACAGCATAGATATTCTTATTATAATGGCTTTTTCAAACTATCTTTTTAAAACTTTTATCGAAGTTATATTTACGCCTCTCACTTACAAGATAGTTGCCTTTGTAAAAAAACATGAACAGATAGATGTTTATGACTACAATGTAAGTTATAATCCCCTTCCGGGAAAATAGGTTAAAAAAATACCCATCCTTAATTTTTTAAGGATGGGGCAAACTCATAACTTTCTTACTTGATGATTTTTAATTTTATGCTAAACCTTAAATTTCATTACCTCACCAGCCAAGCCTTCTATGCTTTTTTTATTCTTTTGGGTTATACCTTGAACTTCTTGAACTGCATTATTTATTTGTAATGCTCCTGATGCCATTTCGTTCATGCGGTTGGTAATTGTACGGGTAAGCTCATCAAGTTTGCTCATTTCCTGAGCTATACCTTCTCCTCCTTTTAACATCTCCGATGAACCTTGTTTGACCTCCTGCGTTACAGTGTTGATATTTCGGATTGCAGTTAAGACTTCTTTGCTGCCGTTTTCCTGTTCACTCATTGCTTCCATGATGCTGTTACTCATCTCTTTTACGTTTTCTGCAAGGGTGAAAATTGAGTTAAATTTTCCTTCAACGCTTCTAGCCGATTCAGCCAAGAGCTCTATCTCGCCCGAAAGGTTTTTAAGTGTAGAGGTGATGGTCTTTCCTTGGGCACTTGATTCTTCTGCAAGCTTCCTTATTTCGTCCGCTACTACTGCAAAACCTTTTCCGGCTTCTCCTGCGTGTGCCGCCTCAATTGCCGCATTCATCGCCAAGAGGTTTGTTT
This sequence comes from Treponema sp. B152, assembly GCF_024181665.1. Lineage (NCBI taxonomy): Bacteria > Pseudomonadati > Spirochaetota > Spirochaetia > Treponematales > Treponemataceae > Treponema > Treponema sp. B152. Next base: position 1,894,411 of record NZ_CP058668.1, on the reverse strand, counting down.
GGCTTGCAATATGCTGTATAACATTGGAAGCCTCCATCAAACTTCCCGATTCTTCGGCTATTTTTTGGGTTACCTCACTTGCCGTAGAAACCTTGCCTTTTCCCTCTGCTGTAGCATCGGCCAGTTCCCTTATGATATTATCGCTCTTACCCAATGTTTGTGTAATCGATGCAATATTTGCAACCATTTGTTCAATAGATGAAGAGGATTCGGCAACGCTTGCTGCCTGTGTTTCTATACTGTTGTTAAGCTGTTTTATTGTGCGTATGATTTCCTCAACTGTTGCTGCCGTTTCGGTTACGCTTGCAGCCTGAGTTAAGGCCTGATCTTTTATGTTATCGATATTTGAGTTGATCTCTTCTACGGCGCTTGCCGTTTCGGTCATATTGCTTGCAAGTTCATCTCCGATAAACTGCATGGTATTTGTATTTGTTTCTACTGATTTAATGGAATTGCCTATCTTCTCAATAGTCTGGTTAAAATATTTTGACAAAAGGGTAACTTCATAATTGCTTGTTACAGGCAGCCTTACCGTTAAATCTCCTTCGCCTTGGGAAATATCTTTTAAAGCCAGAACAACTTTTTGCAGGGGCAAGATCATTCTGCGTGTTAGAAAAAATGTCGATACTAGGGCGACACCCAAAAGTGTAAATCCGGTTAAGATCATTACGTGTTGCAGGCTTTCTACGGTGTCCAAAAAATCGTTTACAGGAGCCCTTACTATTACCATCCAGCCGGTTGACTGCATAATGGCATATGAACCGATATTTTTTTCTCCGTTAAATGTATAATAACCTATGGAAGGTTTGTTTGACTGCATTGCCTGTTTTGCAAAATTTGCAAGTGATACCAATGCAGGATTTGTTTTGGCATTTTCTTGAAAATTATCTTGATTCAGAACCAGCGCTCTGTTGCGGTGGGCTATGGCATTTCCTGTTTTACCTAAGATAAAACAGTAGCCGGTTCTTCCTACTGTGATATGGTCTATGTCTTCTGAAAGCTTTGTTCCGGGTGTATCTGCTGCGAGTACACCGATTATGTTATTTTCATAGTCGTATATGGGAACTGAAATGGTATTTACTAGTGTTCCATCGGTTTTTGAACCGTACGGCTCGCTTACGAATTGTTCTCCTGTTAAAGCTCTTTTAAACCATTCTCTATCATTTACATCAAATATCCGTCCGTCAAGTGCGTGACATTTCCCATTTGTATCCGTTATTGAAAACTCTATTATTCTGGGATTAAAAGCCGCTTCTTTTTTTAAATAGGCTATCTTGTCTGAGTAGGGTGCGTCTATATCTCTTAACTCGGATGCTCTGGAAGCACTCGAAACAAAATTCAAAAAAGAGTTGACCATTGAATCGATCAGATCGGCAGTGTCTGTGGCCTTGTCTTTCAAATGTACCTCTACTTTTTCAAGGATTGCTCTTTTTGACATGACGGCTCCTATTATTCCCTGTGTAGATACGGAAATAACAACAATCGAAGCGAAAAGAATAAGAAGTTTTTTACCTATTGAAAAAATCTTATCTTCCGATACACTTTTTTGCATAACTAATTCTTTTTTTACGGCGGGTTTTGCAACAACCAATTCTTTATCCTTCATTTTTTCCTCCTAAAAAATACACTTTTGATTATGTACTATAACTTTTAATTTTGTCCTATAAATAGTTTACATCAGTATTGTAAATAATGCAAGATTTTATATTTAAATTTTTAACGATTTATAGGCTATCTCTAAAAACCTTATTTCGCTTATTTTTTGAGTACGAACACTCCGGTTGACGAAAGTGTTTAAATATGTAATAATAAATTCATATTAGGAGGCTTTAAATGCTAGCACTTATTATTGGTATTGTTTTAATCGCTTTTACGGTTATTGCAGCCCTCCCCATGGGCTTGGCTTGGGGACAGGATATTCTCTTATTTTTAAGAGGCGGTTTACCTATTTTTGCAGCTTTTGTCGGCCTTATTTCCGTATTTATAGGAATTGCCGATATTAAAGACAAGCAAGATGCAAGAAAAGAAGAAGCAGCTATGAAGGCTGCCGAAAATAAAGCCGAATAATTGTCATCGCCTTAAGTTATTGACACTTATTCCATATTTAGTTATAATATCAGAACCCACATTATCTGCATATATTGTTTGTAGAAGGTATACATTAAATGAAAACTATTTTTTTAAAAGAACATGAAGCGCCGCGCTCTTGGTACGTTATTGATGCCGCCGGGAAGCCGCTTGGACGCGTTGCTGCTAAGACTGCAGCTATGCTGAGAGGAAAGCACAAGGTAGGTTTTGCACCTCATCAGGAAATCGGTGATTATGTCGTTATTATTAATGCCGAAAAAGTAGCCGTAACAGGAAATAAGGCTAAGGATAAGATGTACTATACTCACTCCGGTTATGTAGGCGGTTTAAAGTCCATCAACTTTAACGGCTTAATCGCTAAAAAACCGGCTGAGCCCTTGATGATTGCAATTAAAGGTATGCTTCCTAAGGGCCCCCTTGGAAGAAAGCTTTTAACGAATGTTAAGGTCTATGCAGGCCCCGAACATCCTCACCAAGCACAGAACCCCATAGCGGTTGAAGTATAAGGAGCGTAAAGTGAAAAATATTGGAATGGGAACAGGCCGACGAAAAACTTCAGTGGCGCGAGTATACATTCGGGATGGAAAAGGTCAGTTAATGGTCAATGATAAGGATATTAACGAGTACTTTGCCACTCCGGAACAAGTCCAAAAAGCAAAAGAACCATTAATGGTTACTGCGGGTGAATCTAAGTATGATATTATAATCACTGTACGAGGCGGAGGTCTTACAGGCCAAGCCGGTGCGTGCTCTCACGGAATTGCAAGAGCTTTAGCCCAAGTAGATGCATCAAATCATGCATCTTTAAAGGCTAACGGATTGCTTACACGTGATTCACGAATGGTTGAACGAAAAAAATTCGGTCAGCGCGGTGCAAGACGAAGATTCCAGTTCAGCAAACGTTAATCCTTTTTCTATTGCGGATATATGCAGCACTTCTTCAGATTTGGTGAAAATCATCAATTCTGAAGGGGTGTCTTTTGTAACACGGCCTGATTATTTTGATGAAGATGATTTTGACGGCCTTGTTGGTGAGTGCGGTTGTCCTATAAGCGATGAATCGCTTGAGGCACTGCTTAATGCAGTAAGAATTTATGAGGCTGAGTGTACCGCTTCGGCCTATTTATACAGAGCTGAGCATTCCCGTTTTCAGTTGGAATTGAAGCTCAAAAAAAAAGGCTTTTTAGCTTTTGAGATTAATCCGGCACTCGACTATCTTATGGGGATAGGTTTGCTTGATGATGAGCGGTTTGCCAGAGCTTGGCTTAATACCAGAGTTATAAGTAAAAAAGAAGGCCGTAATAGATTGGCCTCCGAGCTTGCTCAAAGAGGAGTAAGCTTTAAAATTGTGGAAGATGTGCTTAATGAGTTTTTTTCGGAGCATTCGGAAGAAGATATTTGCCGAGAGGCTTTGGAAAAACAACTGATAAATAGGGTGGATAAGTCTCGGTTAATGCGTAAAATGTATAGACTGGGCTTTTCCGTTAGCACTGTGAATATATGTTTGGAGGGACTTGAAAACATTACCGACTCTTTTTGAGGTTTGTTTAATTGTTATACTATGGGAAAAAGCGAAAGTAGAAGACGAGTTAAAATGTACTCCGCTCTTGAAGTTGCAAATATCTGCGGAGTTGTAAATCAGACTGCCATTAACTGGATTAGAAACGGTTATTTAAAAGCTTTTAATACACCGGGCGGCCAATATAGGGTATATTATGAAGACCTGCTCCTTTTTATAAAAGAAAGAGGAATGAAAATTCCTCCTGAGCTGCAGGATTCATTGGATGATGCTCATTGGAATTCTATCATAGTTATAGATGATGATGCTGTTTTAAATGAGGCTATATCTTCATTTTTAAACAAAAATCTTCCTAACTTGACTGTATATAAATCCCTTGACGGCTTTGATGCAGGCGCTCAACTTGTAAAGTATAAACCCGGCTTTGTGATTTTGGATATAGACCTTCCAGGAGTCAACGGCAAGGAAATATGCAAAAAAATAAAGACCGATCCTTTTTTTGGGCAGCCTTATATAATTGTTATTACAGGACTGGATGACGAATCTTTAGAAAAGCAGATGAAAGATTTGGGTGCCGACTCTTTCTTTAGGAAGCCCATAGATTTTAATGCTATATTAAGAGAGATCAACGAGGTTGTGAGCTAGAGCTGATGACCCTTGATGAAGCAAAAAGTATCATAATAGAGACGGGAAAGAGGCTTTTAACGTCCGGTCTGACGGTACGTACATGGGGAAATGTAAGCGCCCGTATAGATGCCGATACTTTTGCTATTACCCCTTCCGGCTATGGTTATGAGAATTTAAAGCCTGAACATATAGTTGTTCTTAAAATAAATAGGCCTGAAAGTTCCGGACCTGTCAAACCCTCTTCAGAACGTTTTGTTCATGCAAGCCTTTACAAGGCCGACCAAAATATAAAGTTTATAATCCATACACATCAGAAATTTGCCTCTGCTGTTTCAGGATGTTTTTCTTCCATACCTGTTGAAAATGAGGAGCTTCATTCCGTCTTAGGGGAAGCCGTACCTGTTGCAAGGTATGCTCCAGCGGGCACAAAAAGAATAGCCCGCCATATTGTAAAATGTTTAACAAAACCTGCCGGAGCAATAATAATGGCCCAACATGGTGCTGTCTGTTTCGGTGCTGATGCGGCGGAAGCCTTTGCCCAAGCCGAGGCTCTGGAAGACCTTTGCCGTAATTTGATTTTTGCTGAAGTTCCGGCCCTGGCCCTTGCTTACCGGCGATATGAAAGAAAAGCCTTACAGCCCTTGATTAATTTTTACGCAAGCTGCCGTGAAGGCGACTCATGCACCGTTTACGATAAAAATACCGATATTACCATTTGCAAGATGGATATAAAATCCGGAAATATAACTGAAGGCCTTTTTGATTTTCAAGCCGATTTACATAGACATATATATGATACCTATCCGGATATTAACTTTATAGAGCAAAGCTCTCTGCCGGCAGCTCTTTTTGTTTCAAAAAAAATGAACATAGACAACTGCATACCGGCTTTTTTGGATGATTTTGCTCAGATTGCCGGCGAAAATGTTTTTTTGTTTCCATTTTTTGAGAACCGGGCTGAAGAGATGAGCACGGAAATTGTAGATGCTTTAAAAAACCGCTCTTGCGTTTTGGTAAATGAAAGCGGAGCCCTTTGTTGTGTTTCCGATAAGAATGATATCGGCGCCTTAAAAGAAATCTTGGAAAAAAATCTTTTGGCCCTTGTTCTTTCATGGAAATTTAAAAATTATTTTCCGATAAGCCGTAGGAGTGCTCAAAGAATGAGAAGAGGTTATATCGGAGGATATTCCAAAATGAATTTACAAATTTAGGGGATTAAATTAAGATGAAAAATATAAAAAAAATATTGCTTGTGGTTTTTGTCGGCCTTTTATTCGGCTGTAGACGCGAAACGTCTTTAGAGCTTGAGAGAGAAGAAAAGTTCAGCCTTAATTACGGGCTTTTTGAAAATGAGCTCAATCTTTTTAATTTAAACAGTACTTATTCACGTCCTGATACACAGATTTTGATGAAAGAAGGTATATTTTACATAGTTAATTCGGGCGGACAAAAAATTTTAAAGCTTTCGTCATTCGGGGACTTACTTACCTTTTTTTATAACCCCGAGTCAAACATGGAACCTTCCTTTATGCAAAACGATTCTCAGGATGTTAAGGCAACTACAAGAGGAGCCATAAAATATCCCTTTAATCATCCTGCTCTTTTAACCGTAAACTCTTCCAAGCATCTCTTTGTTGTAGATTCCGTTTTGGATGAAAGAATCGAGTACGATCATGAGGAAAATTTAGCCTTAAGGGATATAATCCTGCATTTCGACGAAAACGGAACTTTTATAGATTATCTGGGACAGGAAGGTTTTGGCGGAACGCCTTTTCCGTCTATTGAAGGTATCCATACGAATTCTTCAAACGATATAATAGTTGTTTGCCGAACACAGACGAGTTTAAAAATTTATTGGTATAACAGCAAGGGTGACTTGCTGTATAAGATACCCATCTTTTTTAATGCAGTACCCGGCCCTTATGAAGGTTCCAATAAAATATTTTCTTCGATAGATAAGATAATTCCCGACTTTAATGATCTTTATTTATACATTAAAATTGATTACTATGTTGAAGAAAAGGATGCCGCGACTAGGGCAAACCTTGGGGTAAGTTACGATAAAAGCTGTTTGTATTTTTTAAATATTAAAACAGGTAAGTATGATAAAAAAATGGATATAGATGCTTATGAGGAAATTGAAACATCGGGAACCGAAACTTTTACTTTTAAAAAGGTTTATGAAATGATGGGCATTACGGAAAGTAATTGGTGTTACTTGTTGACTCCTACCACTAAAGGCTATGCACTTCAAATGATGAATTTAAAATCTCAAAAAAAATATAAAAAAGATTTGATTGTTTCAAACGATGAAACATTTTATAATACTTTCCATGTTTCCTCTAAGGGAATTATTTCGGCCATTCTTGCCCGAGAAGACAAGGCCTTAATTGTATGGTGGCGTGCCGATAAAATTATCGGGGATAAATAATGAGTGATGATTTATTTGAAACAAGGGATTCTTCTCCGCGTGAAGTTTTTACCCGCTATAATAGGGAAGAAAGAATTAAAAATGCCTCAGAAAAGGTAAGACAATTACACGATCCTGATTTTGTAAGAAAAAGAAGTTTTATAAAAAGTGTAACCGAAAACCGGGGCTTAAGGTCGGTGTTTTTTGTTATAGTTGTTCTTGTAAGTATTAACATAGCCTTTTTTATTACCCGTTCCGACAGAAATAGCGGCCGTATTTATGGAATAAAAACTGAGCTAAAGTCCTTTATTTACCAAGATAGGGCCTTGGCAAATTTGCGTTTGAGTGAAAATACTAAATTTTTAGAAAGTTTAAAAGAGAGTGAAGAAAAAGACGGAGCCCTGGTAAGAGTAAACTTTATTTTTTTAGATGATAAGGGAAACAAATTATCGTCTTCGCTGCAGACCGGTATTTATACGGGAGGAGAGCTTAGGTTTTCTTCTCAAAATGAATCGGGCAATGCAAAAAAGGTTCAAGCCGAAATTTATATTAAAGAAAAACTTTTGGTTTTATCGTCAAAAATAAAATGAGAAAATAAAATGAGTGTGAACAAAAAATATAAGTGCCGATTATGTAAGGAATGTAACGGAAAAGCCTGCATAGGAGAGCTTCCCGGAATGGGAGGTGTCTTTGAAAGTGCTAATTTTATTTTAAACTGTGCCGAGTGGAAAAATTATTATACATCTGATTCCTATCCTCTGCCGAGGCTCCGCCTTACTCCTATGACGGGAGCCGTAGAAAATGTCGGCTATGAGGACGAAAGGCAGTTTTATTTTGACCTTATAAGGGCATCGGTTAAGGCCGGCCTGGCTTTAAGCATAGGGGACGGCTATCCCGACTTAAAACTTTTTTCAGGGATCGAAGCCTTAAGGGATGTTAAAAAAAAGGGAGCGGTCTTTTTAAAACCATATCCGCAGATGAAGCTTTTTGAAAGAATTGAGGCCTCACTGGAGTCGGCGGAAATTATCGGGGTAGATACGGATGCTTATAATATTGTAACTATGCGGAATCTTGTTCACCTTGAAAAAAAGAGCGCAAAAGATTTGGCTGCTTTAAAAAAATATGCCAAGCTCCCATTTGCCGTTAAGGGTATTTTTACCTCCTATGATATTGAAGTTGTGAAGGAGCTAAAACCCGACATTGCCATCATTTCAAATCACGGCGGCCGTATCGAAACCGATAGGGGGAGCGTTGCCTCATTTGTTCACTCTCATTTAAAAGAGATAAAAAAATATTCAGGCGAGGTTTGGGCTGACGGCGGCTTACGTAAAAGAGAAGATTTTATAGCTGCTTCTTCTTTAGGCGTTGAAGAAGTTTTAATAGGCCGCCCCTGTATTACCGCCCTCCTTAGAGACAAGGAGAATGGAATAAAAAATTTTATCGATTCTATTTTAGGTAAAGATTTAAATAAAGAAGCTTGCGGCTCCTTAGGGAGCGGCCCTTTAAGGAGCTTTGAAAAACCTTGAAAACCCGTTTGGATAGAATATTGGCCCTTAGCGGCCTAGGCTCCCGAAGTGATGTAAAAAAAATGATACGCAAAAAAAACTGCTGCGTCGACGGGGTGCGTATTGTTTCGCCTTCCTTTATTTTAGACACTGACCTAAATAAAATAACTATAGACGGGGAGCCTCTTGTGTTGAGGACAAATGTTTATCTTATGTTTAATAAGCCTCAAGGCTGTGTAACTTCGACAAGTGATCCCGTACACAAAACCGTAATGGATTATATAAAAGCTCCCTTTGACAGGATGGCGCTGTTCCCTATCGGCCGGCTGGATATAGACACCGAAGGCCTTTTGATTATTACCGATGACGGCGAGATTACCCACAAGATTACCTCGCCTAAGTCGGGAACGGTAAAGACTTATTATCTGGAATTAAGCCGAGAGCCCTCCGATGAAGAGTTTAAAAATTACTGTGAAGAGTTTGAAAAAGGAATTGTGTTAAAAAATGGTTATAAGTGTCTTCCTGCAAAATTCGAAAAATGTGAAAACAAAACCGGTTCTTTTAGAAGCGGATTTTTAATGCACATAACCGAAGGAAAATTCCATCAAGTTAAAAAAATGTGCTTAAGCGCAGGGAACGAACTTTGTTACCTGCGCCGTATTGCAGTCGGTTCAATAGTCTTAGATGAGACCTTGAAGACCGGAGAATACCGCGAGCTTTCCGCCGAAGAGATAGATTCGCTCAGAAATTATTGAGAGCCTCGCTAAAAGCATCGGATTTTATAGAGTCTCTAAAAACATCGGTTTTTAGAGAGTAATCCTTTTAGCTGAAAATTATCCTCATAAAGCGTTTTTTACCGGCACGCAAAATCATCTCGTTGTCCTTGTCGAGTTTTTCTTTTCCGATTATAGCCTTGATGTCCGAAATTTTTTCTTCGTTTATAAAGGCTCCTCCCTGCTCGACAAGACGGCGGGCATCGCTTTTGGTGGAGGCAAGTCCTGCTTCGGCAAAGAGGTCAATAATACCGATGCCCTCATTTAATTTTGAAAGACTCAAATTTGCCGTGGGCATGGCATCCTTATTTCCTCCGCCCGAAAAAGCCGCCCTTGCTCCTTCCAAGGCTTTTTCCGCTTCTTCTTTTCCGTGAATAAGGGCTGTAACTTCAAAGGCTAATCTTTCTTTAGCCTTGTTTATGTCTCCTGCACAAGCAGCTTTTATTTCTTCTATAGAGAGGAATGTAAAAAGCAGCATAAACTTTTCGACATCGGCATCGGCTGTGTTTCTCCAATATTGGAAAAAATCGTAGGGAGAAACAAGGGTCGGATCCAAGAACAGAGCACCCTTTTCGCTCTTTCCCATTTTTTGACCGTCGGCTCTTGTAACCAGAGGGAAGGTGAGGGCAAAAACTTCACCTCCTCCCTTTCTGCGGATAAGGTCGCTCCCTGCAACCATGTTTCCCCACTGGTCATCACCGCCTATTTGTAGTTCGACATTGTAGTTTTGATTGAGCATTAAAAAGTCGTAGCTTTGCAAAAGCTGATAATTGAATTCCAAAAAGGAAAGCCCCGTTTCCATTCTTTTTTTGTAGGCTTCAAAGCTGAGCATTTTGTTGACCGAAAAGTGAGAACCTATATCGCGTAAAAAATCGATGTAATTTAAATCGGCAAGCCAATCCTTGTTGTTGACAAAGCGGACATTCTTAATATCTTCCGCTAAAAATTTTTCAATCTGGTTTTGAATTGAGACTGCATTTTTATCGAGTTCATCATAAGAAAGCATCTTACGCATTTCTGTTTTGCCCGACGGGTCTCCTATTCGCGAAGTACCTCCGCCGACTAAAACGACACCCTTGTGCCCCTCACGGCATAAATGCTTTAGGGCAAAAATCGGAACCATGTGCCCTATGTGCAAGCTGGGCCCTGTCGGGTCGGTTCCTGTGTAAAAGGCGATTTGCCCCTTGTCCATTCTATCGGAAAGGGCTTTCAAATCGGTACATTGCTGAATAAAGCCCCTCTCCTGTAATATTTTTAATGCTTTGTTCATGTTTTGACTATACAATAATTTTTAGCTTAGGTCAACAGATTTATTAGGATTAAAATTTTGCTATTTATTGCAAACAATTTCTATAATAATTATGAAAGGGGGAAAATTTCTCTTTATAAATAATTTGTCATGGAGTTTGCTATGGAAAAACTATTTAAAATAACCCTCCGCAATGACTATGCTTTTAAACGAGTCTTCGGAGTAGAGGAAAACAAAGATGTTCTACAGGACTTGCTGGAATGTATCCTAGACATTCCGCCTGAAACAATCGCGGGCTTGGAACTTTTGGATAAGGAGTTTCAGAAAGAGCTTTTAAGTGAAAAGCTAGGTATTTTGGATATCAAGTTAAGACTAAACGACGGAACCTTTGTCGATATTGAAATTCAAAACAACTGGCATTTTGATTTTCCTGAAAGAACCTTATATTATTGGTCTAAGATGTACAATGAAAACATAAAACAAGGTCAAGACTATACAAAACTGCCAAAGTGTATTACAATAAATTTGATAGGAAAAGGCTTTAATAAAAATAAGCGTTTGCACAACAAATATCTTGTTTTAGAACAAGACACAAAAGAGCCTTTAGTTTCAAAACTTGAGATTCATATATTGAACCTTGAAAAGGCAAGGCTCTTAAAGGAAGGTCAATATAAAAATAATAAAACTAAACGCTTATTAAACTGGCTGAAATTTATCGAAACTGATGACAGGGAGGTGCATAATATGCTGGCACAAGAATCGCCGATGATGGCAAAAGCAAATACCGCTATTTCTGTAATGGAAATGAGTCCTAGAGATAAATGGCTTTATGATTCCCGTATGAAATATGAACACGATAGAGCATCATGTATAAGTGAAGGTTATCGCCAAGGTATTGATAAAGGTGCTCACCAAAAAGCTCTCGAAACGGCAAATCTTATGAAAAAAGCAAATTGTGAAGTTGACTTTATCATACAAATGACCGGTCTTAGCAAAGAAGAGATAGAGAAACTATAATAAATTTTGGGAATGGACTACAACCAATGCAGCTTCAAGGCAAAGCTGTTCTGTCGGATTGTCTTTCCACAGTTTAATGATGTATTAGAAAAATATTAGAACCAAAACTTAACCTTTATTCGCTGGGTTTAATTACCTTTCTCGGACGGAAGTTTAAGCCAAAAAGAATAATTATTGGTGTGATAAAATGAAAAAAAATATTTTATATTTTGTATTTATATGTCTTATTGTTTTTGAAGTATATTGCGAAAAATTGCCATATATAAAATATGCAAATAATTACAATGTTTCAGAGCATGATATTGAAAATATTCTTGGTACATATATGGAAAAAGACCGAAAAGGATTTCTATTTTGGGTCGAGACCGAATTTTCTTGGGGTCCGGGTATTACAGATACATTTAGAACTCTTATTCAAATTGATGTTTATGATAATGAATCTTTATATGTACAGGAAATGTGGGATAGATATAAAGTATTGAAAATTATAAAAGTATCTGACAATAACTATAAATTGCATACAAGGTATATGGGTAAACTTGCTAATAATGCAATAGTTGATGTATGTTTTGAGCTTGATTTTGAAGATAGTGAAACGGTAAAACTGAATTATGATGAATCTGTCGCTATATGGAATAGAACTCTTCCTTTGCATATGATAAAACTTTCAGGCCCCCTTATAAAACATAAACCCCTTGCCGGTAATTATGTAGTTGCAGTAATTCCATACGCAAAAGACGGGCGAGCTTATGATTCATTTGAAGCTTTAAATGAGGGAGAAAAAGAGTATGTCCGAAAGCTGAAACAAAAGAAAAAAATTAGACCTTAAAATTATTAAATTCAATATAATTGACACTCTCCGCCTTTTTTGCTATAATAAACCTTCGTTTGCCCCGATGGTGGAATTGGTAGACACGCTAGTTTCAGGTACTAGTGCTTAACGGCATGGGGGTTCAAGTCCCCCTCAGGGCAAAACTTCAAAACCTACAATGACCGTCATAAGGATTTTTTATGGATGCCGGAGCTTTAACAGACAAAATAATTATTATTCGTTTACTTTTAAGCTTTTTAGCAGGTTGTTGTATAGGTATGGAGCGTTCCGGTAAAAGGCAGGTAGCGGGCTTACGCACTCATATCTTAATTTGTGTGGGAGCATGCGGGATGATGCTGATATCCATATGGCTTCCTCAAATGAGCGGTAAGGGCGATACGGCCAGGATCGCCGCTCAGGTTGTTTCGGGCATGGGTTTTTTAGGTGCCGGAGCTATTTTGAAGATAGGGGCCAATGTAAAGGGGCTCACAACAGCGGCTTCAATATGGGTAATTGCCGGAATAGGCTTGGCTATAGGAAGCGGACTATATACGGCCGGAATAGTGATGACCGTTATTTCTTTAGTGACTCTTTCACTTGTAAACAGGCTTGAGCTTAAAATTTTCCCTGTAAGACAAAATAAATTTTTAGAAATATATTTTCACGGAAATAAACCTCCAATGACGGAGATAATAAATGTTTTATCGGATTACTCTGCATCCATTGTATCTACAAATGTCCGCTCGTCAAAATCGTCCAAGGAACATTCTAAGGTCGTTCTTTTTATAAATGTTCCTAAGAGGCTGGATATTTCCAAGATGACCGAAGACTTTCAAAAAATAGAAGAAGTAGATACAATAGTACTGCGAGAAAAAATAACTTAAAAAATTCTTAGGGTAAAACAAGAGGTATTGTTAATTGAAAGACACAAACAACAGCATAAGTATAAATGCTGAATTATCCAAAATGATATTATCCGCCTCAGGATGGAGGAAGGTTTTTGCCGACTCTGGCAAAGAGGAAGATATAAATCCTGATATAAAATATGAAGATTCCATATTATTGTGCCATGCGGCCATGGCCTTCGCTGAATTTTTAAAGACAAATTTTCCTAAAATAAAGACGATAGTAATCGGTAGGGACAGCCGGCCTACAGGCGTTGCTATCGAAGAAGTGTTTATAAAAACTCTTATTTCAACTTCTTATGATTTAAAGGTTGTAGGTTGTACGGCTGCTCCCGAAATCATGGCTTATGCAAGATCGATAGGTGCGGCCTTTGCTTATATTTCCGCCAGTCATAACCCGATAGGACATAACGGTCTTAAATTCGGCTTGGACTCAGGGGGCGTTCTTGACGGAGATCAAGCTAAAACCTTAATCAACATGTTTAAAGAGAGGCTTAAAGCCGATGATGCCGAAGATACTGCTTTAAAATTCCTGCATGATTATAATTTAAAAAAAATGCAAGATATAAGAAAGCAGACAGTCTATGTAAAAAAAGAAGCCTTGGATGCTTATTATAATTATTCTAAGGCTGTAATTACAAATTCGGCTGACCCTAAAACACAAAATAAATTTTTTGATAAAATAAAACAGGCAGTTAATGCTGCAAAAAAAGAAGGTCATCCTATTTCTATAGTTGCCGATTTTAACGGAAGTGCAAGAGCTGCATCCATTGACAGACAGTTTTTTACGGACAATGAAATAGCATTAATCGGTATAGACGAAGTACCCGGAAATATCGTACACGGGATATTGCCTGAAGGAGCTAATCTGGATTTTTGTGCAAAAAAAATGGAACATCTTCACTTGGATCCGGATGCAAGCCCGTTGGATAAAAACTGCTTTTTAGGTTATATGCCTGATTGTGACGGCGACAGAGGAAATATTATCTATTGGAATGAGGAGCTTAATAAGGCTGTTCCTCTTGAAGCTCAAGAAGTATTTGCTCTTTCGGTGATTGCAGAGACGGCTTATTCTTTCTATTGTAAGCGAGGTAATAAAAAGCCCGCTATTGTTGTAAACGGTCCTACATCCTTGCGGATTGAAGAAGCTGCAGCCTGTTTTGGTGCCGAGATTTTTAGAGCTGAAGTAGGCGAGGCTAATGTGGTTAATCTAGCCGCCGAATTGCAGGGAAAAAATTATGATGTTAGAATTTTAGGAGAGGGTTCAAACGGAGGAAACATTACTCACCCTGCAAAGGTAAGGGATCCGATAAATACTATTTTTGCAATTTTAAAGCTCCTTTTAATAAAAACGGAGTTTATAAAAAAAGGGCTTTTCCATATTTGGTGCGAAAAGTCAAAACAAATGGATAAATATAAACCCGATTTTACCTTGACCGATATTTTAAAAACCTTGCCGCAATATACAACAACTCCCACCGGAGAAAAAAGAGCTATTTTAAAAATCCGTACTGAGGATCATTCCGTTCTAAAGGGCAGGTACCAAAAGATATTTGAAGAAGAATGGGCTAAAAAGAAAGATGAACTTAAAAGCAGATTCGGTATTGTAAGATTCCGCAGTTTTTCAAATAACGGAACAAAGCAGACTGAAGACCTTAAAGACTTTTCCGTTTCGGGTAAGGGCGGCCTTAAGATTCAATTTTATAATTCAAAAGATGAGCCTTTAGGTTTTATCTGGATGAGGGGTTCTGGAACGGAACCCATATTCAGAATAATGGCCGATATAAAAGGTTTGTCGCTTGAAGATGAAAAATACTTGGTTGAATGGCAGGGTGAGATGGTAAGGCGTGCCGATTTAGGCGCATAGTTTAAAAAGAATTATTATTGTTTTTATTGGAGAAAATTATGGGAATTAGAGGTGAACTTTTTACAACTCAGGTTTCGGCGGAAAACCGGACTTATTTTTTTAATGTTAAAGAAAATACAAAGGGCGACGTTTTTTTACAGGTTGTCGAAAGCAAGGTTTCCGAGGGGCTTGGCTTTGACCGCCATGCCGTTGTCGTATTTGAAGATGAAATGAGGCCTTTTTTGCAGGGGCTGGATAAATGTATAGAATTTATCGAAAAAAACAGAAAGGAAAAAGCAAAGGCTAAGGCGAAGAAGGTTAGCGATGCAAAAAAAGCTGCCGAAAAAAGCGATAAGCCTGCAAAGCCTCGTGCTTCCAAAGGCCAAAGTGCTGAAAAGAAAGACGGGGAAAAATCAAGGGTAAAAAAAATAATAAAAAAGAAGCCCCGCTGAGGCTGTTAAGCTGACAGAAAGTTGGTCTGTAATTTTATATTTGAGTTACTTGTATCTTGTTATATCGCCTGTTTTATGATAAAATAAACATTATATGAAAAATTGGCTGCTTGTACCTTTAGTGTTTATCTTAAATTTTGTCTTGGCTGTTTTAGCATTTTCTATACCGGTTGGAATTTGGCAGTCGCTGATGTATGGAGATGTATCGGGCATATTTTTCTCTTCCTTTTTACATTGCCTTTATCTGATACTTCCCATAGCCTGTATTATTTCGATATTCGCAGTCTATGTTTTTATGATGAGGCATTCCGAAAAGCGGGGCCTTTCTTTTTTAGCCTTGATTATAACATTTGCTTTATTTTTTGCTTTAATTATTCCGCTTGTATACTCTCAGGGAGAAAAAATCAATCAGGCTTTTAACTCAAAAGAAAAGGTATCAATTGATGATAAGCACCTGGAAACTTTTATAGAACGGCCTGTCTTTGTACAGGCAGCAGGCAGCATAGTCCGCCCCTTTGTTCATGATATATATGAACAGTATAAAGCTTCTTACACATCCTATCTTATTTTTTCGGGCTCGATTTTTTTGCTTATATTTTCACTTTGGGTATTTACAACAATAACGGAATGGAAGATAGTCAATTTTACTTTTTTACCGCTTTTATTAATCTTAATACTTTATGCTTATAGTTATATACGGACTGATGACTTTATCCTGAGCATAGAGGATGTGCTTACTTTTGCAATTCCGAAGTTTTGGATAAGGCCTATTTTGTTTTGTCTTGCAGCATTATTAATCTATATTTATACAATGATGTTGCTGCTTGTAAGGCGTGCAAAAAAAATGCCTAAAAAACAAAAGATTAAAAAACAAAAAATAAAGGCCCCTAAAGTAAAGAAGTCTAAGGCTCCTAAAATTAAAATGCCGAAACCCGTTAAGCCTAAAAAAGGCGAAAAAATAAAAGAAGAATTTGAGACATTTATTCCCGATAATTTAGGAGACTTTAGCGAGGCGGATATTGATGCATAAAATTTCAAAATTTTTCCCTTACCTTTTTGTTCATTTTTTACTTGGTCTGATTGCTTCCTTTGCTTATGTTTTTTTTATGCCTATAAAAGAAACCGTTCTGCCGGTATCTTTATTCTCATGGAAGATTCGTGAATCGATATTATTGTTTATTTTTTATTTTCCCTTTATCTATACGTCTGCATTAATCTTTGCTTATCCTATTATTTTCGGGAAATTCGGACCGGCAAAAATGCAGAGGCGGTCATCCGCTATGATTCGCTTTATTCAGCATTTTTTTATTTTTTCTCTTGCTGTTTTATCTTTCTATGTGGTTTTGGCCGAGGCCGTTAAGCCTATTTTAATGGAATACCAATCGCGATCCGTTTATCAAGCTCTTACACATAAAGAATATACTAAACTTGCAAAAGAAGCCTATGACAGGAATGATTATAGCCAAGCCGGAGATCATATCGATAGGGCTTTAAGCATATGGCCTCAGTCGGAAGATGCCATGAAACTAAACGAGATGATTAAGATTGCCGGAGAAAAACTTTCTCTTGATAAGACCGATTCCGTTTTAAGGAAAAATATTTCAGAGGAAGATAATATAAGCATGACTGCCGAGGCGGCCTTAAAAAGAGCGGAAATGGCTGCTCTTGCATTTGATTTTTATACGGCTCACTATTATGCAAAACTCGCTATGCAAACTTTTCAGGATGGCAATCCTTTAAAAATTGATGCCGAAAATCTTGCGGTGCGGGCTTGGGCCGAGGTAGAAAAAGGTTTGGCTTCATATAAAGATGCTCCCTCCATTGCCTTATATAAAAGTAAAAAGGCTGCCTATGAAACTTTACAGAGAGGAGATTATATAAAGGCTTATTATTCCTTTTTGCAAATTGATTCATCTATGCGGGCTTCAAATCCCGATAAAAAAGATCCTGAGGTTGAACGGTTTTTAAATCTATCTAGGGTTGAGCTTGAAAAAAATGTCTTTTTTACCGACGAGCTTAAAAATATTCCCAACTTTATAATGAGGGGGGACATAAGTTTTACTGTCGGAGAGCATAGCCATGAGTGTGCCGTAATAAAAATACACGGAATCTCTCATGGAAGCTCCACTTTACGTAATGAAATATATCTTATGAATGTTTTATATACACGTTTAGGAATATCCAATGCCGAAAAATGGTCTATAATTATTCCTTATGCAAAACTTATAGAAGTTGTAGACGATGAAGGAAAAAACAGGTTAATGCTTCAGATTTGTTCGGTTGATAGATATTCTGAAGAAAATACCGTTTATCCCAAGGTTTTGTCCGGAGAAATCCCAAGGGAAAATGCTCATAATATTTTGCTCCCCATGACCATGACCGATTTTATTTTAATTGAAAAGTCTATAAGCGGACCCTCGGCTATGAAGATATCGGATTTGTACTATTTTAGTTTGATAGCTGAAAAGTACGGTTTAAAAAAAGAAGCCTATTTGAGCGAGGTGCTATACCGCTTGACTGAACCCCTTTTATTATTGATAGTTTCTTTACTTGTGCTTATATTGGCTTGGCGGTTTAGAGTTTCGCCGGGTAGGCGGTTAAATAAACGCTTATTTTTATTTTCACCCCTTTGTCCGTTTTTATCTTACATCTTGATGGAAACTCTTAGATATATCTTCAAACTTCAAATTGCCTTTTTTGTTTGTTTGACACCGCGGTATGTATCTCTTATAGTTTTTGGTTTGCCTATCATAGCCCTTATTTTTCTGATTATTACGCTTGTATATCAGCGTTCGGAGTAAAAGGCCTTACAATTCTTTCAAAACTATGATAGAATACCGAATATAATTTTAGGGAGGCTTTAAAATGTCTTTATTGTTTTCTAGTTTTAAAATTAAAAATATAGAGCTTAACACAAAATTGGTAATGCCTCCTATGGCTTCCGAAAAGGCTGATGCCGGCGGAATTGTGAGCCAAGCCCTTTGCGATTATTATGATGAAAAAACGAAAGGTTCTTATATCGGGCTTGTAATAATAGAACACTCTTATGTAAGTCCCCAAGGAAAGGCCAGTGCCGGTCAGCTTTCTATTTCAGATGATTCTACAATAGAAGGTTTTAAAAAACTGGCTTCCGTTTTGCATAAAAACGGAGCGAAGGTAATAGCCCAGATTTCCCATGCAGGAGCTGCTGCAAGACATAAAATAACAGGATATGATGTGTTAAGTTCAAGTTCCGTTATGATTCCGCGTAAAGCTCCTGATTATGAACTGCCTCGTGCGATGACGCAGGATGATATAAATAAGGTTATAAACGATTTTGTTCAGGCCGCAAGGCGTGCGAAGGAAGCCGGCCTTGACGGCGTGGAAATACATTCTGCCCACGGCTATTTATTGAACCAGTTTTTTTCACCTATTATGAATAAACGCACAGACAAATATAACGGATCTTCCATTGAAGGCAGAACAAAACTTCATATAGAAATTATAGAGGCCATTCGTAAAATAACCGGCCCCGATTTTTTAATTGCAGTCCGTTTGGGGGCCTGTGATTATATTTCCGGAGGAAGTTCTCTTGAAGATTCAGTAGAGGCTTGCCTTCTTTTTAAAAAAGCCGGAGTTGACTTACTTGATATTTCGGGAGGTTTTTGCGGATATACTAATCCCGAACTTGAAGAAGAAGGATGGTTTAGCCGTATAACTCAAGCCGTAAAAGAAAAAGTAGGAGCGCCTGTAATTCTCACCGGAGGAATTGTAAGCCCCGAAGCTGCCGAAAAAATTCTACAGGAAGAAAAAGCCGATCTAATCGGTGTAGGACGGGCTCTTCTAAATGATTCCGACTGGCCTAAAAAGGCAAAACAAAAATTGGAAAGCTAAATAAATAAATTATTAATCATTGACAGATGCACATACCCATAGTATAATTTTATCGGAGTATGCGTGATAAAATCTTTGCGGTAATTATATTTTTAATTACTATCCTTTTATTTATATTTATGCCTCAAATTCGGGACAGCTTAGGGCAAAGGCCTATGTTTAGTCAAGAGTTTGCTGTAGGAGTGGTTCAAGATGTCCTAGAAGAAGATCTTACTGAGGATCCCATAGTTACCGGACGTTATCGAGGAATACAAAAAATTTCAGTGAAAATTTTGGATGGCAGTAAAAAAAATAATGTTTATGAGACATATAATACTTTAAGTGCTCTGCATAATACAAGGGCCTATAAGGATTTAAAGGCTGTCTTTACAATCAGGGTTCAAGACGGAAAAGAAAGTATTTGGTTGTACAATCAAAAACGGGATACCCATATTTATATCTTAGTCTTGCTCTTTGCTCTTTCTTTAATTTTTCTCGGCAAAAGGCAGGGGCTTAAGTCTTTACTGGGTTTGGTTTTTACATGTACCGTTATTGTGAGCCTTTTAGTTCCTGCTTTATTTGCGGGCTTTGCACCTATTCCTATTTCCATTTTACTTGTTTCGGTAGTTACTTTCGTAAGTTTTATTTTGGTAAGCGGTTTTTCCCGTAAGACCTATGCGGCAATACTCGGTACCATTTGCGGAATAAGTATAGCAGGGCTTATTTCGATAATAGTTTCCTATACGGCAAATCTTTCAGGTGTGAATATGGAAGGAGGAGAACAGCTTTTGAATATTGCCCCTGATTATAATCTAAAATTAAACGGGCTTCTTTTTATTTCTATTTTAATTGCTTCTCTTGGGGCTGTAATGGATGTAAGTATGTCCGTCTCCTCTTCAATGCACGAAATATTAACAATAGATCCTACAATCGAAAAAAAGAAATTATTTAAATCAGGCCTAAATGTAGGAAAGGATATAACCGGAACTATGAGTAATACTCTTATTCTGGCCTTTGCAGGAACATCTCTACCCCTGATAATGATGATCTGGGGATATGGCATGAGTTTAAGGCAATTTATAAATATACCAAAAATTGTAATACATATTGTACAAGGGCTTGCCGGCAGCATGGGCATAATAACATCTGTTCCGTGTACGGCATTTTTTGCGGCAATGCTTCCGCGTAAATAAGCAGGGAGGTATGATAAACAGTTCGGTAGAAATTTATCCCAACTGTTTATCGTGGTTGTATGTAGTTTTGCAAAGGCAAGACTTCTCGAAAAAAGTTTTTATGGGAGGAGAACCTATGAAAAAACGATTGACGTTTATTTTGATTTCCGTCTTTGTTATTTTTTCTTTTACATCGTGTTTGGAGACCCGTGTAAAAGAAAGCGGTATAAGGTCAAAGAGGGAAATGCTTGCAACAGGCAAGCAGTCGGATGAGGTTAAGTTAACTCATGCAGTAATTAGAAAGGGTGAAGCGGGAAAGGACAATGTAACCTTGACCTTCGGTGTAACCGGAGATGTTCACGGCAGACTTTATCCTTTTGAATATGCCGTTTGCGAAGAGGTACCGGGTGCGGGTTTTTCAAAAACATTTACCTTGGCTCAAGAGCTAAGAAAGGAAAATCCAAACACTGTTCTCATTGATGTAGGCGATACCGTTCAGGATAACAATGCCGAGCTTTTTAACGATTTGGAAACCCACCCAATGATTCAGGCTCTGAACTACATGAACTATGATATTTGGGTTTTAGGTAATCACGAATTCAATTTTGAAAAAGAATTTCTTACACGTAATATCCGCAATTTTAATGGGGCAGTTTTGAGCGCAAATATCAGGAATGAAAAGGATAAGAGCTTTTTTGTTTTGCCTTACCAGTTATTGGAAGTTGAAGGGGTTAGGGTCGCTGTTGTAGGTCTTATTCCGCCCCATATTCCGATGTGGGAATCTTCTTCTCCCTCTCACTTCAAAGGGCTAACCTTTGAAGAGCCCTTGGATGCTGCCCGCCGTACCGTTGATTCTTTAAAAGGTCAATATGATGTTTTGGTAGGCGCCTTTCACTTAGGCCGAAATGCCGAATACGGTTCTACAGGCGGAGTTATCGAAATTGCCAAACAAATCCCCGAATTCGATATAATTTTCGGAGGCCATGAACATGCAAGGTATGCAAGTATAGTTGACGGCGCGGACGGAGATAAGACATGGATAATAGAGCCCGGTGCCTATGGTTGGGCCTTGGCTGTCGGAGAGATAAAAGTTAAAAAAGAAAAGGACAAGTGGAAGGTCGTTTCGGTAAAGGCTGAGAACCGAGAAACAAAAAATGTTCTGCCTAATAAACCGATGGAAGAAGAATTCAAATTTGTTCATCAAACTTCTTTAAGCGATGCAAATACCGTAATAGGGAATATAACCGAGGATTTTATAAAGCGTGTCGATTATATTACGGGCGAGGATAAGGTTACTACAATGCCTACAATACAGTTGGAGGATACTGCCCTAATAGACCTTATAAATACCGTTCAGCTGTATTATACCAAGGCCGATGTATCGTCTGCTGCGGCCTTCCGTTCGGATATGAATTTAAAGGCCGGTCTTTTTAAGAAAAAAGATGTAGCCTTTATTTATAAGTATGCAAATACCTTGATGGGAGTAAATATAACCGGTGAGAACCTTTTAAAATATATGGAATGGTCAGCTTCCTATTATAATACTACCAAAAAAGGTGATGTAACAATTTCTTTTGATCCTAAGATCCGAAGCTATAATTACGATATGTTTGAGGGTTTGACCTATGATATTGATATCTCTCAAGCACCTGAAAACAGGATTAAAAATGCAAGGATAAAAGGAAAGCCCATCGATCCGAAAAAGACGTACAAGTTGGCTGTAAATAACTACCGTTTCGGAACTTTGACAAAACTTGGTCTTATAAGCGAAAAAGATGTTTATTACGACTCCTATATGAAAATGCAGGATGCAGGACGTATAAGAGACTTGATAGTAAAATATGTTAAGGAAGTTTCAAAGGGTGTTATTAAACCTGTAACAAACAATAACTGGAAGATTATAGGCTTTGATCCCGATGTCAAGGGCAAGGAAGAAATCTTAAACAAGATTAGATCGGGCGAGATAAAGATTCCTAAATCGGAGGATGGAAGAACCCCGAATGTAAAATCAATAAATATCTATGAATTAAAATAAATAAAATAATTTAAAGTTCCGGCTGTCTTTTGGGCGGCCGGAGCTTTTTTTTTCTGTAGCAAAACAATAAAGGCTTCTTGCTTTTTGCCTAAAAATTCTATATAATAAATAATCCTTTAGCGGTTCTTCATATTGGCCGCATTTGGTCAAAAAATTAAAACTTTTTTTTAAAAAAAGGAGAAAGAATCTTTTTTATTTATACAATATTAGTAGAACAAGAAAACTTTTTATAGGAGAATATTGTGGCAAAAGCAAAAAATGAAACACCGGCAGTTGGAAACCCGGATGATAAGTTAAAGGCTCTGGAGGCTGCCCGCCTTCAAATCGAAAAACAATTCGGGCAAGGCTCTTTGATGAAGTTGGGGAATAATTCCGCTATCGGAAACATAGAAATTATTCCTTCGGGAAGCATTCTTTTGGATGAAGCTCTGGGAATCGGCGGTTATCCCCGCGGCAGAATTATCGAAATATTCGGCCCCGAATCTTCGGGTAAGACTACGATAGCTCTTCATGCCGTCGCCGAGGCACAAAAACAGGGAGGCATAGCCGCCTTTATCGATGCCGAACATGCCTTGGATCCCCAATATGCAAAAGCCTTGGGAGTAAACATTGATGAGCTTTGGGTTTCACAACCCGATACCGGAGAACAGGCCCTTGAAATAGCAGAAAGCCTTGTACGCTCCGGAGCAGTGGACATAATAGTAATTGACTCGGTCGCAGCCCTAACGCCTCAGGCAGAAATTGCCGGAGAAATGGGAGACTCTCATATGGGTTTACAGGCCCGCTTGATGAGCCAAGCCTTGAGAAAACTCACTGCTATTATAGGCAAGTCCAACTGTATGATAATCTTTATCAACCAAATCCGAATGAAGATAGGCGTTATGTTCGGAAGCCCCGAAACAACAACGGGAGGAAATGCCCTTAAATTTTACGCCTCCGTCAGATTGGATGTGCGGAAAATTGAAACTCTCGGTAAGGACGAGGATGAAGCATGGGGAAATAAAATACGCGTAAAGGTTGTAAAAAACAAGGTTGCTCCTCCTTTTAGAAAGGTAGAAATGGAAATCCTTTTCGGGAAAGGAGTTTGTCCATATGGAAGCCTCTTGGATTCTGCCGTAAAACAAGAGATAATAGGCAAGAGTGGCTCATGGTATTCTTATGGGGACGATAAAATCGGGCAAGGCAGGCCCAATGCCGTAAAATTCTTGGAAGAAAACATAGACATAGCTCAGAAGATTGAAAAAGAATTGAGAGAAAAACTTTTCCCGGGCAGGCCCTTTGTTTCAAGTTTTGTAGAAAAAACAAAGGAACAAAAAGAAGCCCAAGAAAAGGCCGTAGAAGCTCTTAAAAAAGAAGAAGTCTCAAAGGACGCAGCTTCCAAAGCTAAAAAAGAAGAAGCGGATGATGCTGCCGAAGAAAAATCTGCTGCTTCAAAGACAAAAAAAACTGAAACTGTAGGCCTTCCGGCTGACGACAGTCTTTTTTAAGTTTTAAAAATTTGAGTTTTTTAAAAAAATGCCGAACAATAAAAGAGGAGCGGCATAATGAGTACACAAGCTTTAAGTCAGATTGATACGCAGGAAGTAAGTTATTCCAATACGGAATTTAGGGTGCATAATTTTGAAGGCCCCTTAGACCTTCTTCTTTTTTTGATAAATAAAAACGAGGTAAATATCTACGATATTCCGATTGCAGAAATAACCGAGCAATATCTGGAATACCTTGATTATGCAATTGAACCCGATTTGGATAACCTTGTCGATTTTTATTCGATGGCCGCTAATTTAATTTATATAAAAAGCAGAATGCTTTTGCCGGTTGAGGTTTCGGTTGATGATGAAGACATCGAAGACCCGCGTTCCGAGCTGGTCGATAAGCTCATCGAATATCAAAAGTATAAAAAACTTTCCGAATTGATGGAAGAAAAAGAAAGCGAAGCGGAATGGTTTTTTGAAAGAAAAAAGATTCAGCATGCCCTGCCTTTTGGAGAAGAAGAACTTTGGGAGCGGGTCGATACTTGGGATCTTTTAAAAACCTTTTCTCAGCTAATGTCCAATTATAAGGCCGAACACATCTTAGACCTTTATGAAGAAGTTTCGGTAAACGAGAAGATTACCCTTATGAACGAATTTTTGGAAAAGAAGGGTGAGTGTATGTTTACCGACTTGATTGTGCGCAAAGGTAATTTAATGGATGTGGTCTGTGCCTTTATGGCAATTTTAGAAGCCGTTAAATTTAAGATGGCAAGCATCTGGCAAAACAGAATGTTCGGCGATATAAAAATACGCCCGTGGGAGCAGGATAATGGTTCAGAATTATAATTTGGAAAAAGAAATCTCCTTGGTTGAAGCTATCCTCTATTTGGAAGGCGACCCTTTAACCGATGAAGCTCTTTGTAAAATTTCAGGGCTTTCGCCGGAAATCGTGGGTGATGCCATCAAGGCTTTGCAGGAATCCTATGCTTCTCCCCAAAGCGGAATCGAACTTGCCAAAATGATGGGCGGCTGGGTGATAATGCCGAAAAAAGATTTGTGGGAACATTTAAAAGACCGCTACGGCAAAAAAAATGAAGGCCGCCTTTCCCGTGCCGCAATGGAAACCCTTTCTATAATCGCTTATTCCCAGCCGGTAACAAGGGCCGAGATTGAAGCTATCCGCGGCGTTTCCGCCGACAATATGATTCGCCTCCTTATTGAAAAGGACCTTATAAAAGAAGTCGGCAAAAAAGATGTCCCCGGTAAGCCTGCAATGTTCGGTACCACAAAGGAATTTTTAAAAATCTTCAGGCTTAACAGTATTGCCGACCTGCCTAAACTCGATGAAACCGAAAGAGAACGGTTCGAGCTTGCTCGATAAGAGAACCTTCGATTAAGAGAATTTTTTAGTTTTTATGATAGACGAAATAAGACTTCAAGTTTATTTAGCCCGCTGCGGAGTTGCTTCAAGACGAGCCTCTGAAAATCTCATCTTAAACGGAAGGGTAAGCGTTGACGGTAAAATAGTAACCGAACTCGGTACAAAAGTTTCGGGTAAAGAAAAAATCTGTCTTGACGGAAAACAAATTTTCCCCGAGGCCGAAAAACGGTATATTCTATTGAATAAACCCGAAGGCTATGTTTGTTCATTGGCCGATGAAAAAGACAGACCCATCGCCGCCTCCCTTTTAAAAGATACCTATACCGAGAGGCTTTACAATATAGGCCGCTTGGATATGCTTTCGGGAGGAGTCATCCTTTTTACAAATGACGGAGATTTTTCCGCAAAGGTTGAGCATCCTTCTTCCGAAATTGAAAAAGAATATGAGGTAATAACCGTCTTTGAATACCCAGATGAAATCCTCCAAAAATTTTTAAGAGGGGTGCGTATCGAAGGCGTTTTTTATAAGGCTCTTTTGGCAGAACGCATATCCAAAAACAAAATGCGTATAGTTTTGATTGAAGGCAAAAACCGCGAAATCCGCCGAGTCTTAAAATTCTTTAATATCAAAATAAAAAAACTGACGCGGGTCAGAATAGGCTGCGTGCACCTATCAGACCTTCCCTCCGGCAAACACCGTCCCTTAACTTCTGAAGAGATTAAAGGGTTGTTGGGGTAGGTGTGCTTTTATTCCGGAAAAATAAGTTTTATTTTGGGGCCATCGGGCTGCGGAAAATCAAGCCTTTTAAATATAATTGCAGGTATAGATAAAAACTAAAAAAGCATTTCAAGTTTTATTGCAGGAAAAATTGAGGTTATTTTTTTTATCATTTGTAAAGACGGATTTGATTTTTTTTCCAAACGCTGATAGCTGTATACATTTTTCATTCCGAGTTTTTCAGATACTTGTTTTTGTGTTAGATTTACTATAAAATCTTGACAAATATTTCCGTTTTGCGTTAGTATATTACCTAGAAGAAGAAAATAAACATTTTAAGGAATTTGAAACGATAAGAATGTATTCGTATGCGAAATCGGTTTAAGATTTTTTTAAATACCGGGAGGATTTTCAATATGTTTAGGTTTAAAAATTTTAGATTCATAACAGCTGTGTTATTTTTATTTTCAGCTCTTAGTCTATATGGGGCTGATTTGGAAATAAAAGCTGAGGAAACTGTTCTTGCGGGGACTTTGCTTTTTCCTAAGGCAGAAAAAGCCGTCTCCGTTTGTATCATAGTTCCCGGTTCAGGGCCTATAGACCGAGACGGAAACAGCGGCTTTAATCTAAGAGCCGATACTTATAAACTCTTAGCAGAGGGACTAGCCGAAAACGGAATAGCTTCTTTTCGATATGATAAGCGCGGTGCCGGTAAAAGTCTTCCGGCTCAATTTAAAGAAGAAGACATTAGATTTGAAACAAATGTTCAAGATTTAAAGGCTATAATTTCTCATCTAAAAAGTCTTAAAAAATTTAAAAAGATTTTTTTAATAGGCCATAGTGAAGGTTCTCTGGTTTCCATTCTTTGTGCAAAGACTGAAAAAGTTGACGGTTTTATTTCGATTGCAGGGGTAGGAAAAAATTCTGCAGACCTTATTTTGGAACAAATCGAAAAAAATCCCGCTAATCCTAAGGCTTTGATAAACTCTTCCAAACAGATTATAGAAAAACTAAAAAGCGGTAAAATGGAAGAAAATGTTCCGCTTGTTTTAAACAGCTTATTTAGAAAATCGGTTCAGCCCTATTTGATTTCTTGGTTTAAGTATGAACCCAAAAAAGAAATTGCTCAATTGAAAATACCTGTTTTGGTTATTCAGGGCGGAAGTGACATTCAGGTAGGAGTTGAAGATTCAAAGCTTTTAAGCTCTGCAAAAGAGGGTATAGAATTAAAAATTATCGAAAAGATGACTCATACCTTAAAAGAAATTAATTCTCCTCAGGAACAAATGAAAACTTATATAGATCCGTCTTATCCGATTTCAAAGGATTTACTTTTAGCCATTACGGAGTTTGTCAATAAAAATTAAAACAGCCTAAAAAACTTTTTATGCGAGAGAGAACTTTATGAATATTTTAGAAAACACATTGAATTCGATTAAATCCGTTTCGGAAGAAGAAGGAAAAAAGGCCAAGCTTTTTTGGGACAGCCTTGCTCATCCGCCGGGTTCTTTGGGGGCTCTTGAAGAGATGACGGTAAGGCTTGCAAAAATCAAGGGCTTTGACAATTTAAAAATCGATAAAAAAATAACGGCTGTCTTTTGTGCGGATAACGGAGTTTATGCAGAAAAAATTACCTCCCAGCCCCAGATAACCACCTTCTTGCTTGCCGAGATTATGCACACGGGAAAAACAGGTTTGGGAACAATTTCAAAATGGGCAGAAAGCGGTATTAGGGTTTACGATGTCGGAATGATAAAAACAAGTGAACGGAAAGATGTTATCAATAAAAAGATAAAATTAGGTACGGAAAACATAGCCCAAGGCCCTGCGATGAGCAGGGAAGACTGTATCCGCATGATTGAAACCGGAATAGAGGCGGCCTTTGAAATAGCTGATGAAGGCTTCGATATTGCAGGAATAGGGGAGCTGGGTATTTGCAATACTACCACAACGGCGGCTGTGCTTTCAGGCCTTTGCGGAGTAGAGCCTGAACTGACTGTCGGCCGCGGGGCTTCTACGACAGAGGCTATGTATGAGCTCAAGATTAAGACCGTAAAAAAAGCTATCGAAATAAACGCCCCCAAAAAAGGCGATTCAATCGATTGTATTTCGAAAGTCGGGGGCTTTGATATTGCGGCAATGTGCGGTTGTTACATAGGCCTTGCCGCCCGCGGAATTCCTGCCGTAATCGACGGCTATATTTCGAGCCTTGCAGCCCTCTGTGCCGTAAACTTAAATCCTCGCGTAAGGGATTACCTTTTTGCTTCTCATAAGTCGGAAGAAAGGGGAGCTAAGATATGTACTTCTGAGCTTGGAATCGAGCCAGTCTTAAGTATGAAAATGCGTTTAGGAGAAGGAAGCGGCTGTCCTCTCTTGTTTAAGATGCTTGAAGGAGCTGTCTTTACCATGCAAAATATGGGAAAATTTACCGAAACCATGATAGACGGAGCCGATTTAGTGGATATCCGAAAGCAGACAAATCCTTAAAATTCCCTATTGACTAATTCTCTTCTTTATAGTATTATGCTTTCTTACTCGTATTTTCATTGAAACACGGGTTTTATATTGAAATTTTGGGTTAATCCCGGGAGGTTTACGTGGTAAAAATCAGACTAAAAAGACTCGGAACTAAAAAACGCCCTTATTATCGAATTGTTGTTCAGGATGTAAGAGAACCCCGAAACGGCAAAACCATCGATGAAGTCGGCATTTATCATCCGATCGAAACGGCAGAAAAACAGATTTCTTTTGATGCCGATAAGGTTAGAAACTGGTTGGGAAAAGGTGCACAGCCTACCGACACAGTTAGACGCTTACTTAACAAAAAAGAATTCACTCTATAAGTGTAAAATCACTTGACAGGTGAAAAGGAAAACAAAATGCAAAAAGATTTAATAGAATACATTGCCAAATCCCTCGTTGACGATCCTTCCGCCGTAACGGTATCGGAAAGTGAAAACGAAAAAGGGACGGTCATTGAGCTTAAAGTAGCCTCAGGCGACATCGGCAAGGTAATCGGAAAGCAGGGAAGAATCGCAAAGTCGATCAGAACCTTGCTGAGCGCAAGTGCAGGAAAGTCGGGAAAGCGTTATTCGCTTGAAATTGTAGACTAATAATGGATTTGCTTGCAACAGGACGAATCCGCGGTACCTTCGGGATCGAAGGGTTTGTAAAAGTTGAAAGTTTTTCCGGAGAATACGAGCATTTTTTAGGTTTTGACAGAGTTTTTTTAAGTATTCTTAAGGAAAAATTAAGAGAGCAAAAATATAAAGACGGCTGGTTTGAAATTGAAGAAGTTAATTTAAGAAAGGCCGATGCTCTTGTAAAATTTAAGGGGATAGACAACCCCGAAGCCGCCAAGTGTTTGACGGGTTCGGAATTGTTTATTCCTAGGGACAAGGCCGCCCCCCTTGATGAGGGCGAAGTTTATGTCCATGATCTTTGTAATTGTAATCTTGTATGCGAAGGAACTCTTGTTGGAAAAATAACAAGTGTAGCAGAAGGCGGAGGCGGTTACCTCTTAGAAATAGCCGGCAAAACCTCCGAGGCTGCTGCGGAATCGAGCTTTTATGTTCCCTTTAATAAGGAATTTATCGGAAAAATCGACTTAAAAGCCAAAACCGTGGAGCTCATGCACCGCTGGATTCTTGAATGAGATTCGATGTGCTGACCTTATTCCCTGAAATACCCGAAGCTTTTTTTAAAACTTCGATTATGGCCAAGGCTGTAGAAAAGGGAATTATTAGCTGCAACTTGGTAAACATCAGAGACTTTGCTTTCGACAAGCACCGCTCATGCGATGACATCGTTTACGGCGGAGGGGCCGGAATGTTACTCTTACCGGAACCTTTGAGCCTAGCATTGGACTCGGTTAATGCTTCTTCAAAACGGGTAATATATGTTACCCCGTCAGGGAGGCCTTTTAGTCAAGAGTTGGCAAAAGAGCTTTCGTCAGAAGAAGCTCTCGTCTTTGTCTGCGGACGATATGAAGGAATCGATCAGAGAATAATCGATGAATATGTTGATGATGAAATCTCGGTCGGCGACTATGTTATGTCCTCAGGCGAGCTTGCAGCCCTAGTGATAATCGATGCGGTTTACCGCCTGATAGACGGAGTTATTTCCGGCGAGTCGCTTGAAGAAGAAAGTTTTTCAGGATTTTTGCTTGAGTACCCGCAATATACAAGACCAAGAAATTTTAAGGGAAAAGAGGTTCCCGAAGTGCTCCTTTCAGGACACCATCTAAATATCCATAAGTGGAGGCTAAAAAAGCGTATCGAAAAAACGCTTAAAACGAGGCCCGATCTTATCGAAAAGGCAAGAAATTGCGGGATGTGGACAAAGGATGCAGAAAAAATACTTAAGGAGTTTGAAAATGAGTGATCTGATTATGAAAATTGAAGCTCAGCAAAAGGCTGAAAACCCTCCCGTTTTCCGTGTAGGAGATACGGTTAAAGTTCACTTTAAAATCGTTGAAGGAAAGACCGAGCGAATTCAGGTTTATGAGGGCTTGGTAATCTGTTTTAAAAATTCCGGAATCGGAAGAACATTTACCGTACGAAAAAATTCTTACGGTGTAGGGGTTGAACGAGTTTTCCCCCTTCATTCACCTCGAATTGCTAAGGTTGAAGTTGTACGCCCAGGAAAGGTACGCCGAGCTAAACTTTACTATATCAGGGATAAGGTAGGTAAGGCTGCTAAGATTAAGACCCTTATCACCAAAAAGAACTCATAAATTTCGAGTTTAAACTTTTAAATCGGCAAAAAATTTGTGATTTATACGGACGGTACAAAAGTTTTTTTTACCGCCTCAAGACGGGCTGCCTCAGGTTCGATGAGCTTAAAAAACGGCGATATTGTAAACGCTAAAATTTTAAGCTTAAAGACGGACGGGGCAGCCCGTATTTTTTTTAACGGAAATATTTTTGAGGGAAATGTTTCAGGAAGCCTAAAGGAAGGCGACAGTCTTAAAATGAGAGTTGTCATCGATTCTGATAGAGTTCTTCTCATTCCCGAAAAAGGAGATGACGCTTCTTCTTCAAAGGACATCTTTTCTAAACTTGGACTTCCGCAAAACGAATTGACTTCAAGTATTCTTGCCTTTTTTACGGCGATAGAAAGCCGCCTTGATGAAAAATCGATAAACCGCATTTTTAACTTTTTGCACAAAAAAACGGCAGGTAAGGCATCAGACCGAGACTCTTTAAAAGAAAAGGAAAAAAGCGCCTTTGCCGCCTCTCTTATCGAAAGC
Organism: Treponema sp. B152; assembly: GCF_024181665.1. Lineage (NCBI taxonomy): Bacteria > Pseudomonadati > Spirochaetota > Spirochaetia > Treponematales > Treponemataceae > Treponema > Treponema sp. B152. Next base: position 1,863,325 of record NZ_CP058668.1, on the reverse strand, counting down.
AAGGGCATTGAACTTTCTGATGAGCTTTTTTCGCAAATCTATGAAGCTATTTTCGGAGGCGGCAGTGAAAAAAATGATGATGAAGTTTTGGAGATGATAAATCACTTAAAAGGTGAGGGGCTTCATTGGATAATCCTCCCCTTTGACAGAGAATTTGATTCTTCCAAGGCCTCAGGCTCGTTGGCTCTTCTATTGGATATAAGTTTAAAAAAACTTAAGTCTCTGGTACTTCGCTGCAATTTTAAAAGTTCCGGCGAAGACGAATCTTGGATTTTTTCTTTGCAGGATAAAGAGTTTACATTTATGTGTGAAGACATCGAGCTTTCCCAAAAAGAAAAAACGGATTTGGAAAAGCTTTTTACTTCCTGCTTAACGGAAACAGGCTTTTTCGATTCGGATACGGCTTCAGTTTTTGTCCGCTATGGAGAGCCGTCAAAATATGAACCTCCTCTTTCAGTCGATTTAAGAGTTTGATACTTTTATAAAGAATTGTTCCGGCGTAAAGACTTGAACTCTTGCCGATTTAAAATCGCCTAGATTTCTTGAAATTAGATAGTCAATATAAAATTATTCTAGGGATAACTTTTTTGATCGTATTTTTGTCAGATTTATTTTCGTAGGCTTGACAAAATCTTAGGGCTGGCTTAGAATTATACTATAACCGGAGGTAGTGTTATGAAAAAGATGTTTATGGTTACAGTGCTTTTGCTTATAGGTTTTTATTTGTATTCCGAAGAGACTGTGAAACAAACTAAGGAAGATGATGAAAGTTTTTCTTATTATTTAACTGTGAATCAACTTATAAGTAAAAACCTTTTTAAAAACAAAGATTTAATCTCTGAATATTCTCAAAAATTAAATAATGAGCAAATTTTATTGATTCAAAAAAAATACCAAAAAGACTTGGCTGTGCCTCTTTTGTTAAATGGATTTGTAGGGTTCGGCAGCGGTAATTTTGCTTGCGGAGATATGCTGGGCGGAGGCATTCATGCCGCTATCGACGGTTTATCGGTATTATCTATGCTTACTATGCAATTTATTAATTTGGTAGATCTATTTTCCACCACTAGTTCAGACCCTCTGGCATCTATAGCCAATATTGATAGGAGAATGAAGATATTCAGTTATGTGGCCTATTCAGCCGGAAGTATTATGCTTGTTAACCGTATTGCTTCATTAATTACAGCGAGCTTATATGTAAAAAGGTATAATCAAACCTTAAATGATGTGTTAATAAAAAAGATACCTAAGGTTTCATTTACTCCTGTTCCTGTCATTAGTCCTGAGGGAGTAGGGCTTGCTTTGAATATAAGATTTTAGATTATTTTGGCATAAAGTATTGTTCCGGTGTAAAGACTTGAATTCTTGCCGATTTAAAATCGCCTAAATTTCTTGATGGTGCTTTCATACTTGTTTTTTTTCTTTTTTTGCTATATTATTAAGCTATGATTTTTGACTAAAATCGGCGGCTTTTTATGGAAATAACGGAACTTGAAAAACAAGTCTTAAAACAAGAATATCCTCAGGTGAGCCTTTCGGAAGATCTTGATATTGAAAGGTATTTTGAACTGAGAAAAACAGGGCATTTGAATGAAGCTCTTTTATTGTACAATGGAAAATTAAAGCGTAAATATCCGGATGATTCTATGCGGTATGAACTGATGTCTTCGTATAGACGGAGATCGCATAGGTTTCAGGAATTGCTTACTGAAAATTTAATCAACCTTGCCCAAAAAACTATAATGCAGATTAAGCAGGTTATAGGGTTTATTACCGAAAAGATAGCCAATCTCGATACAAATGATGTCTACAATGTTATTCAAGAATGTGAAAAAATAGTATCGGCGGTTTCTTCCGATAGATTTGCTTCTATTTCGTTTACCGAAAAATATGCACGCTATGCCGACATCATAGGGTTTAAACAGGTTGCAATGAAAAAATCGGCAGAGCTTATCCGCCTCTATGTAACCGATACCCTTTCATCGGTAAAAGCTTATAGAGATGAACAGGATGAAATATTATCCCGCCAAAAAAGAGAACGGGCTGCCTACAGGCCTCCCACTACCCTTGACTTTTCTAAGATTATTTTTACAAAAGAGCAAGTAGATTCAATAATTATTTCTCCCGATATTAAACGGGTTGAAGATCAAGTTATTGCTTACACTTTAAAGTATTGGCCTGTTTATGCTGACGGCGGATTTGAAAATATCGTTTTATTGTACAGCCGGAAATATAGGACCAATAACTTTAATATTTTTCAGGCCGTAAAAATCGGAAGATTTAGAAGCTGGAGGGATGAAGAAATCTTACAAGCAGTCCTGTTGAATTTAGTAAACGGTTATTACTACAGCATAAGCGGCGATCTTTATCTTCAACGGGAATGGGCTAGGGTAAAAGTTTCGATAGAACCTGTAAAAAAGAAAGAAGAACTTATTGATGATGTTTCCGATGCAGAGGCTGTTTTAGAAAAAAAAGTAAAACCCAAAAAAGAAAAAAAGACTTCCAGTAAAAAAGCTGAAAATGTAGATCTTAAAAAACCGGTTCAAAAAGATGCTGTTTTTGAAACAAAGAAAGCTAAAACGGAAGAATTAAATTTAGAAAATAAATCACAAAACAAAGAATCTTTACCCGACAAAAAAACGGATAAACTTAAAAAGTCGAAACTTGAAAAAAACAAACTTAAAAATGAAGAACTTAAAAACGATAGCATAAAAAAAGAAAACCTTGTAGAAGTTCCAAAAGAAGAATCAAAATCGGAGGCTCATTTTGAAAGGCCTAAACTTGAGATGAATCCTTCAGGTTCAATATCGGAAATGATTAAGACTATGAGGGGAGATAAATATCAAATTCATAAAGGTCTTTTTTTTGAAGGGATAAGGCCTTCAATCAGGAAGGTGCTCGAAAAGTCCGCCGTTCAAAAGATTTCAATGTTCGGTAATGAGCAAAACGATGCCGAGAACTATATCTACGATTTCTTTGATCAAAACTACGATAACCCCTACCAAAATTGGGGCATCTCAGAACAGAGAGTTCAAGTATTAAAATTAGGCTTCGACATAAAAACCTTGGAGCCGATTATAGCAGATTGGATTAAGGGACTTAAGTTTTAGAAACGGTATATTGACAACTGTGTGTTTTTCTTATATTCTGGGCGTATAAAATTTATATATTTAGAAAATGAAACTTGAACGGATTCTCGAAATAATTATATACTTATTGAACCATGAAAAGGTTTCCGCAAAATATTTGGCAGAGTATTTTGATGTGTCGGTCAGGACTATTCAGCGTGATATGGTAAGCATAGCCGAAGCCGGTATACCCGTATATACTTTGGGCGGAAGATACGGCGGCTATGCCGTTTTGGAAAATTATAAAATAAAAAACATCAACATCAAAAACAGCGAACAGCAAATTATTATAAGCGCTTTGGAAAGTCTTGCAACTTCATATACAAATGACAAGCTCAATTCTTTAATCGAAAAATATAATGCCATTATCGAAAAGGAGGGCGGGCAAAAAGTTTTTTGGGATTTTAGCGTTACAAAAGAAAATAAAAAGGTGCAAGATTCCAATATGCTTTTGGAAAAAGCCATCGGCGGTAAGAACTATATCGTTTTCGATTACCGCAATTCCGAAGGAAAAAGTTCGCATGTTTGTGCGGAGCCCCTTGCAATTCATTATAAATGGTATGCATGGTATTTGTTTGCATACCTTAAAGAAACAAAAGAGTATCGAACCTTTAAGGTTGCTCGGATGCAAAACCTAGTCCTCGCAAAAGAAAGATCTTTTATAAAACACGGCGATATACAACAAAAGATGAAAGAAGCCGAGCTAGCGTATTATAAAACTTGCATCGATATAGAAATCATTTTTTCCGAAAAAGAAATTCCGCTCATCGAAGAGTATTTTCCCGACTCCGTTATCGAAAAACTTTCTTCACAAAAATATAAAACCCATATTCATGTTCCTGCAAAAGAACGGCTGTGGAAGGCCTTACTCCTTAGCTTCGGAGATGCTGTAACCGTAGTTTCTCCAAAAGATTATAAAGAAGAGCTTATAAAAACCGCTGGAACTTTTTTATCTAATTACGACATATAGCTGTCGCTGTCCTGTGATAATGTATTAGGTATGGATTATTTTTGGACGGATACAGTGCGATGAAAAAATATCTTTTAATATTAAAAGCCTATTTTAAAGGTTCTCTTATGAACTTAATGGAATATAAGTTCAATTTTATAAGCGGCGGAACCTTTGAACTTGTATGGCTTTTTATGTATCTCGTTTTTATCGATACGATTTTTATTCATACCGAAACGGTAAACAGCTGGGATAAGTACCGAATGTTGATGCTGACCTTTCAAGGCGGACTTATGGATTCCGTTTTTACTTTTTTGATAGTGCCTGGATTAAAAAGATTGCCCGAAATGATTAATACCGGCACCTTGGATTTTATATTATTAAAACCATTGAATCAGCGTTTTACTATTTCATTTAATGAGTTTGATATTCCGCAGATAAAAAATATTATCATAAATATTACCGGTTTGACATATTGTTTTATAAAACTGAATATACGGATGACTCCTTTAAAATTATTACTGTATATTTTACTTTCGATGAACGGCTTTTTTTTGATTTATTCGATTATGTTTATATTGATGAGTTTGGCTTTTTGGTTTATGCGGATGGATATTGTTATGGGCATAGGTTCCGAGCTGATTACCATCGGAAATAAACCTATGCAGATATATCCGCAGCTGCTTCAAAAAATTCTTATCTTTGCCATTCCGCTGTTTGTATGTTTTAATTTTCCTATTTTGTTTGCCGTTAAGGACTTATCTGTGAGTTATATTCTCTATTCTTTTGCAGCAAGTTTTATATTTTTTTTATTATCGAATTTTATTTTTAAAAAAGGAGTAAGGCGTTATGTCGGATCAGGCAGCTAGTAACGAAAAAATTATTGTTGCAGAAAATATCTGCAAAAGTTATGCATATTATCAAAAAGATGCAGGACTTAAAGGCAGTATCAAAAATTTGTTTAAACGTAAAAAACTATATAAATCTGCGGTTAAAAATCTTTCCTTTGAAATTGCTCAAGGTTCGATAACGGGTTTAATCGGTTTAAACGGTGCAGGCAAAACGACAACACTTAAAATGTTATCCGGTTTGATATTGCCGACGAAAGGAAGCCTTACCGTCTTACAGCACAATCCTTTTGAAAAGAAAAAAGAATACCTCAGGCAAATTTCAATGGTGATGGGAAACAAGAGTCAGCTCTGGTGGGATTTGCCTGCCGTTGATTCCTTTGAACTTAATAAAACCATTTATGAAGTTGAAGATGCCGATTATAAAAAAACGCTTTACACAATGATTGAAATACTCGGTGTACAAAAACAGGTGAATGTTCAGGTGAGAAGACTGTCTTTAGGAGAGAGAATGAAAATGGAATTGATAGCGGCTTTAATTCACAAACCGAAACTTATTTTTCTTGATGAACCGACGATAGGGCTTGATATAATTACGCAATATAATATAAGGGATTTTCTAAAACATTATTGCAATAAATATCATGCAAGTCTCATACTGACAAGTCATAATTTTAACGATATTGTTTCCCTTTGTACGGAATTGATTTTAATAAATAAGGGAGAAAAAATATATTCCGATTCTTTTATTAACTTTAAAAATGAATTTTTAAATAAAAAATATTTTATATTAAAATTAAAATTATTGAAAGCGGATAAAATTATAAAAACCTTGCAAGAAAAAGGTAATTTTTTTGCAGAAAAAACTGCAGAAGATACGGTTAAAATTTCTGCGGACTCAACTGCGAGTTTGGATATATTAAAAAATATTTCCAATGATTTTATTGAAGAGTTAAGCGATATTACCATTGAAAATATTTCGATGGAAGATGTTATCAGAAGATTGTATACATCGAGTGAGTCCATACTATGAATGCATATTACAAAGTTTTTAAAATAAGTTTGGCAAATCAATTGGAATATAGAGTTAATTTTATTTCCGGATTTTTATTTTCACTCTTTCCTTTTACAGTTAATGTATTGTTATGGATTGCCGTCAGTTATCAAAGTAAAGATATGCCTTTTAAAGCAGACGGTATAGTATCGTATTACTTTTTGACTTTGATAACCTACAATATTACTTCAACGGTTTCCGTATTTAAAATTTCCGATGATATAAGGCTCGGCACACTCAATCAGTATCTTATAAAACCGTATAATTATGCGCTGTATCAACTTGCTTCCGATTTGCCTCATCGTTTTATTTTCATTGTTATGAATGCGGTTCCGATCACGGTTTTATATTTTTTACTGCAAAGATATTTTGTGTTTACACTATCATTATGGAAGGCTTTATTTTTTGTGCTCTTTTTGATCGCAGGTTATCTCATCAATTTTTTTATCGATTTTTTGATAGCACTCTATAGTTTTTATTTTTCGCGTGTTTCTTCACTCTATACATCGATACGGGTACTTAAAAATATTTCCGCCGGTATTATTTTCCCGCTTGTCCTTTTACCCGAATCGGTGTTTAGTCTTTTAAAGAACTTACCCTTTGCCTTTATTTCCCATGTTCCGGTAAGTCTTTTACTCGATGATGTTCCTCTATGCACCGCTTTTATTTCCTTATGTAAAAGTTTAGGCTGGATAACGCTGCTTGCTGTTTTCTGTGCAGTAGTATGGAAAAAGGGAATGAAAATCTATTCCGCCTATGGGGGCTAGTATGTATAAAAATCAAATTACAAATCCCTCCGCATCCGGCTTGGCGTAATGCCGTAGGTTTCCTTAAAGGCTTTTTGAAAATAGCCGTCTCCGTAATAACCGACCGCTTGTGCTATTTCTATAATGGATAAGGTATCATCATAAAGGAGTTCGAGGGCCTTTGTCATTCTTATTTTTTGAGTGTATCCGTTTATCGTTGCGTTAAAACAATCTTTAAAACCGGTTACCAGTTTTTGCTGATTGATGGCAAACTTTTTGGCAAGTTCGGCAATCGTAACATGATCCGCAAAGTGTTCTTCTATAAAAGTTTTTACTTCTTTAAGGACGGCCTTGTCTTTTTGAGAAAGGTGCACATTTATTGCCGGTTTTGCTTTATAAATATAATCGTATAGAAGAGAAAAAACTTCCAAACATTTACCTTGAATATAGAGCTTTAAAGCTCCTCCTTCCAATGTACATTCTTTAAGGCTGTTGCAAATCGCGGTTATTTTCGGAATGACAATCGGCTCGGGATTAAGTACGCATGCTGCTCTTTCAAAAAAATCCTCTTCCAATGTGATAGGTAAAGAAGAAAAAAACTTTTCCCGAAAGCCGAAACCTATATTGATAAACCGTACATGAGGTTCAATCCTCTTATATCCGTAAAAACTAAAAGTATTGACATAGGCATTAAGCCCGTATTCAAATTCGCAAGACTTTTCTTTTTTTTCATAATAGGAGGCGAGCCCGGTGTAATATTGCCCAAGTTCGATAATTCTTTCATTTACATTATCCGCCTTGATAACAAGAGGCCGGTACAGTGTACAATCGGAAATAGTCACCACAGCCGTTTCGGTATCTCCCAAGATGGAAAAACCGCCTGAGCCTTTTTCTTCATCCAATATATAATCCCTTCTTCCATCTTTTAAATGCTTGATAAAGCCGAAATGTTCAAAGTCCTCCCAATAATCTTCAACCGTACGCATGTTTACCTCTTCTCTTTTTAAAGTTTTTCTGTTCTATTTGAAGATTATAATAGTATATTTGACTTAAAAAGTCAAGTATTTTTATATTTTCTTTCTTATTTGAAGAAATTTTTATTGACAAAAATTCTTATGACAGCTAGAATAAGGTAGTAAAATAAGTTAGTGATGACTAACCGGGTTTTTTGAAATGGAGCATTTTATGAATAAAAAATCAAAAGGAATATTCGACAGTGTTTTTTATTATTCAAATGAAGGAAAACCGTTTCTTATTGCAAGCATTTTTTTATCTACGGTAGGAATGTTATGCAATGCCGTTCCATATATATCGGTATATTTTATAGGCAAAATATTTTTAACCGGCGGAGAAAGGGACGGTGTTTTCTTTTGGATAATGGTTGCAGGTGCTGCCGTTTTATGTAATTTAATTTTTTCATTTTTAGGCAGTTTGGGCTGCCATAGGGTGGCGTTTAAAATTTTATATAGGTATCGAATTAAGCTGATGGAACATTTAGGAAAATTACCGCTCGGTTTTTTTTCCAAAAACACAAGCGGCTCCATTCAAAAAATAATGGATGAAAATATCGAAAAATTAGAAGGGGTTATCGCTCACATGTTGCCTGATTTGACGGGTTCCTTTGTTGTGCTGGTGTTACTCTTATTAGGAATTGCCTATCTTAATTGGCTTATGGCAATTACGGTGCTCATTTCGTTGGTGCTTGCCTTTTTCTTTCAGGCTTTAATTTTTGGCGGAGAAAAAGCAAAAGAAAGATATGCAAACTATATGAAACTTTCAGCCGATATTACCGGTCATTTTTCAGAGTATGTAAAAGGAATGGCGGAAGTAAAACTGTTTGGACGGGCAGGCGGCATATCAAAAAATTTGGAGCACAGCCTTGACGGATGTCTTGACTGGGAAATAACCAATTATAAAAGATCCGCTTTTTTTATGAGCATGTATAAAAGTATTATCCTATCTCTTCTTAGCTTTGTCGTTCCGATCGGCGGTTTTTTGATTTTTAAAAATCCTGCAGGAGATACGGTTTTATCGGTTATTATGGCATTGATTATCGTGCCTGCACTGTACGACCCGCTTTTAACCTGTATAGATTATGCAAATCAAATCAATTTTGCAAAAGCAGGTCTTGCGCAGATAGACGGTATTTTAAATGAGCCCGTTTTTAAAGCAAAAAACAATGAAGAAAAAGAAAAGGGGGCATCAGTGCATTTTGATTCGGTTTCATTTTCGTATCAAAGTGAGGCAGACCCCTTACGGAAGCAAGCTCTTGATACCGTTTCATTTACTTGCAACGAAAATGAAATGACTGCTTTGGTCGGAGAATCGGGAAGCGGAAAATCCACCATAGGGCAACTGCTTTTGCGCTTTTGGGATGTGCATGAAGGAAGTATAAAGATCGGAGGAAAGGATATAAAGAGCTTTGATACGGAAGACTTAATGGAAAAAATCGCCTTTGTTTTCCAAGACACCCATATCTTTTCGGATACGGTACGAAACAATATTTCGATGAATAAAAACTGCTCCGATGAAACGATAATCGAAGCGGCGAAAAAGGCGAGATGCCACGATTTTATTATGAACCTTCCCGATAAATATGACACCCTAATCGGTTCGGGGAATATAAAGCTGTCAGGCGGAGAAGCTCAACGAATTTCGATAGCACGGGCTTTTTTAAAAGATTCTAAAATAGTTATTTTGGACGAAGCCTTGGCCTATACCGATGCGGAAAATGAAAACTTGATACAGGAAGCAATTAGAAATCTTATCAAAGATAAAACGGTCATTGTCATTGCGCACCGGCTGAAAAGCATTATGGATGCGGATAAGATTATCGTTTTAAGAGAAGGAAAAATTATAGAAGAGGGCACGCACAAAAGCCTTATGGAAAAAGACGGAGCATATAAAATGCTGTGGGATTTACAGTTTGAAGCGGAAACATGGGAAATAGCAAGCAAGGGAGGTGAACTGTAATGAAAGAACTGATAAGAAAATTTACAATGGGGCATCCCAAACAAATGACGGAACCGGTGATATGGTATTTTTTGGAAGGCTTTACCGTCGGTTTTCCGGCAGTAGCGGTTTATTTTGCAATTAATCTTTTTATTACATATTTTAACAATCCTTCAATCATCTTTGATAAGGGATATTGGAATATAGCCCTCTGGCTTGCAGGGTTTTTCCTTTTGCAGTTGACGGTCAGTACGGTTACCTTTTTAAAAACCTTTCTTCCCGGTGCCCGTAACTCTGCACAGAACAAAAAAGACTTTATTCAAAAAATAAAAAGATTACCGCTCGGTTTTTTTTCTAAAACCCGTTCCGGAGAACTTATCAATACATTTACCGGAGATTTTTTAGCGATTGAGCAGGGTATGGTCGGCTCTTTTACGGGATTGTTCGGTGTTGTTTTTTCCTGCATCTTAACGTCGGTTTTTATGTTTTGGTTTAATTGGAAAATGGCACTTGCCTTTTATATTGCACTCCCGATTTCTGCGATTATTATTTTAATTTCTTTTAAGGTATTGGGAAATTTAATTGTGAGCTCAAGAGCGGCAAAAGATAATACTGCAGAAGCGCTCAATGAATATCTTTCCGGTATGAAAATACTTAGGAGCTACAATCAAATAGGAAAGGGTTTTTCCAAACTTGAAGATGCCTACAAAAACCTAAAAGATATCAGCATAAGGGGAGAAACATTGGGCGGCTCCTTTTTAGGTTTTGCCTTAACCTTTGCTCGGGCAGGGCTTCCGCTTATGTGTTTTGCCGGAACCTATCTTATTGTCGGCGGCGAAATAGGCTTAACCGAATTTTTAAGTATCATTATTATCGGCACCAAAATTATAAGTCCGCTTCTTACATGGATTCGGTACACCGCCGTTCTTAGAATGCAGTATGTCAGTGCAACAAGAATCGACAATGCTATGAAGAAAAAAGAATTAAGCGGTGAAAAGTCAATACAAGTAAAAGATTTGGGCGATATTGAGTTTGCGCATACGAGTTTTTCATATTTACAAGGGAAAAATGTTATTGATGATATATCCTGCACTTTTAAGAAAAACTCGCTTACCGCCATTGTGGGGCCGAGCGGCGGAGGAAAATCCACCATATTAAAACTTATCGCACGGTTTTGGGATGTAAACTCGGGAAGTATAAAAATCGGCGGTGTTTCACTCAATGAAATAAACCCCGATCACTGGCTTAAACATATTTCAATGGTACTGCAAGAGGTCTATCTTTTCCATGACACCATAAGAGAAAACATTATGTTCGGAAACAAAAACGCAACGGAAGAAGATATGATTCGCGCTTCAAAATTAGCAGGCTGTCATGAGTTTATAGAAAAACTGCCTGAAGGATATAACACCATTGTAGGTGAGGGCGGTTCCACCTTATCGGGCGGTGAAAAGCAAAGGATTTCAATTGCCAGAGCAATTCTTAAAAACGCACCGATTTTATTACTTGATGAACCTACAGCGAGCTTAGACTCAAAAAATGAAGTATTGGTTCAAAAAGCTATATCAAACCTGGTTAAAGATAAAACCGTCATCATGATTGCCCATCGCTTAAAAACCATAAAGAACGCCGACAAGATTATCGTATTGGATAAGGGCCGCATTGTGGAAGAAGGCAGGCACTCCGAACTGTTGGAGAAGCAAGGCCTGTACGCACGGCTATGGCATCTACAAAATAAATCAAAAGAATGGAAAATTTCATTATAGAGCTTCGGGAGGAATACAAATGAATAAGAAAATCGGATTAAAGGATATTGTCCTTATTACATTGCTTACCGCCATTATGATCGGCATACAAACGGTAGTATTAATGCCGTTTATAACAAATCTAAAATTTGTTATTTGGTTTGTAGGCGGAATCGATGGGGTATTGTGCGGCATCATTTATTGTTTGATGATAGCAAAGGCTCCTAAATTGGGAACGGCTTTTATATTCTCGTTTATTTTTGCCGTGTACTATTTTTTTGTAAACAGTATGATTATCATCAGTGCAATGATAGCCGGTGCAGGCTTGGTTATGGAACTTATCCTGTGGAACAACGGCTATAAGAATAAAATAAAAGCAACTATTGCGTATGCACTATTCGGTTTGATAATAATGCTGGCTCCCAATGTGCTTATTTTTTTGCAAAAAGATGCGATGATTGCAGGATTACAGGCAAATGGATTGACACAAGAATATATTGATTCGATATTCGCAGTTTATAGTGCTGAAAATATAGGCATCGGTATGCTTCTTACTGCTATCGGCTCCATTGCGGGTACGCAAATCGGGTATCGAGTATTGAATAGATATTTTATTTCCGGCGGAATGGTAGAAAAATAAGGTATGCCGGCAGAAAACAAAAAATATATTCCCGATATAAGAGTAAACCTCTTTCTTGCCGTTGCCGGCAGTATAGCCGTTTTGACCTATAAAAATGAAATTACTTTTATAGCAGCGTTTGCTGTTTCCATAGTTTTTATTTTAGTTCAAAGAGAATACAAAAAGGCATTCACCTTTGTTTTAATTTTTTTGCTGCTCTTTTTGTTTTCTCACCTTACGGTCGGAATAACAAAACTTCAAACCTTATGGCTATTCGCAGCCGTTACAAGGCATCTTTTAATCCCGCTTTCTCTTGTGTCGGGAATTTCGGATAGACCTCCGGGAATGCTTCTCGAAGTTTTTCATCGGCTGCATTTACCGAAAGGGTTCGGTATTTCAGTTATTGTGTTATTACGATTTTTACCCACGATTAAGTATGAATTAAAAGCGATACGAGGTGCCTTAAAGTTTAGGGGAATAGGAATATCGCTATTAAACACGGTTTTTCACTCACCAAAAAATTTTTATTTAACATTGATACCGCTGCTTATCAGAACCGTGCGTATTTCGGATGAAATAACAGCGGCAGCACTTACTCGCGGAATTGAGGTGAACAATGCTATTGTCAGTTTTTCGGAAGTTCGGTGGACAAAAAAGGATAGCGTTGCATTGGTAATGTTATTAGCCGGTTTTATCTGCCTAAAAATTATAGAAATAAAATGGGGTTGGAAATGGCGGTAGAACTGCAAAATTATTCTTTTTCCTATGACGGTAGAACACAGATTTTGAATAATATAAATATAAAAGTCAATCAAGGTGAGTTTGTTGTCATTACCGGTCTTTCAGGCTGCGGAAAAACGACCCTTATACGTGTATTAAACGGACTGTGCCCGCATTTTTATTCCGGTACGGTACAGGGAAGATATGAGTTATATGGTAAAGATGCCAAGAATATGAGCATTGGTGAGCTTTCAAAATATTGGGGCTCTGTGTTTCAAGATCCGCGAAGTCAATTTTTAGCAAGAAAAGTGAAAGATGAATTAGTCATTGCTATGGAAAATGCTTGTGAAGATAGGGTTTTGATGAAGAATAAGCTTGAAGAAGCCGCAAGGGAGCTCGAAATAGAAAAGATTTTAGATACTGATATGATGTATCTTTCAAGCGGAGAAAAGCAAAAAGTTGCAATAGGCTCCGTATTTTGTACACAACCTAAAGGCTTCGTGTTAGATGAACCCTCTGCGAATTTAGATAGTGCGGCGACAAGCGGATTAGCCGAATTTTTAAAAAGAGTCAAAGAAAAAGGCTGTACGGTTGTTATTTCCGAACACCGTTTACATTATTTAAAAAAATTAATAGATCGCTTAATTATAATGAAAGACGGACAAATTATAAAAGACATGTCAAAGCATGAAATACATTCTTTAAATAATTTTGATTTGAGAAACCTTGGACTGAGGCAATTTAATTTACCTAAAATAAATGTAGATAAAAAGGTTAATGGGGATAATTCTTTCGCTGCTTGCAAAGGGATTGTTTATATAAAAAATTGTTATCGCATATTAGAAACTGTTGACCTCAATTTAGAAAGCGGAAAGGTTCATGTTATTGTAGGAGAAAACGGGGCTGGGAAAAGCAGTCTTTGCAAAATCATTACCGGTTTATACAAGCAAACGGAAGGCGGTATGTATATCGATACGGCACCGGTAAAGAAAAAAGAGCGATTACAAAGAACCTTTTTTGTAGGACAGGACATAGATTATCAGCTATACGGTTACTCCATAAGAAACGAATTTCAAATCGGAAATAAAAGGCTTACCGATGAAAAAATAAAAGCTTGCCTTGATGAACTACATTTAAAAATTTCCCTTGATACAAATCCTCAGGTTCTTTCAGGAGGGCAAAAACAAAGATTGCTTATTGGAATAGCTTATCTGAGCGGACGGGATATTATTGTCTTTGATGAGCCTACCAGCGGGCTTGATGGGTTCCACATGAAAATCATTGCTGATTTGTTCCGGTATCTTGCAGAAAAAGGAAAAACTATTATTGTCATCACACATGACATCGAGTTTACCGCAGAAGTCGCTGATACCATTATATACATGAGTAAGGGGAAAATACAGTATCATAAATATATTACGAATGAAAATCGATGATGTAAGTATGTTCAACTTGCGAAGTGCTTTAAGTTTTCATGCGGACGATAAAACCTCGTCTTGATAGATACATGTTTTGAATATATAGTAAGATTCAATGATTAACTTAAGAACAATTGATGAGAATAATTTTCAAGCATGTATAAATTATAATGATTTACGGTATATTTTATTTAGTATATTTATAAAAAAATGATTAAGCTTTTTTAAGATGTTCTAATAGTTTTACTTTCATATCATATAATTCTTCTGATGTAGGACGGTTTGCAGCATCATACATTTTATCTATTGGGTACCACCATACAGGCCCCTTACCATGAAGCCCATGTCCTTCTAAATCTCCGTTTATTCTTGGGAATAAATGCCAATGTAAATGAGTATCGCCATTTCCTAATAATTCGTAATTCATTTTTTCAGCATGGAAAGCTTTATAAACCGCTTCAGCTATAATTGACATTTCTTCTAAGAACTTCATTTTAAAATTATTTTCAAGCTGAAATATTTCGGTCTTATGTTCTTTGCAAAGAAATAAAGTATACCCTTTAAAATGTTGATGATCACCAATAACTACATAACCGGTTTCAAGTTCTTTTACATAATACGGATTATTTCCATTTTTTATCATTTCAATTCTTTTGCATATTAAGCACATGTTTGTCTCCAAATACTTGTTTTTTATAAAAAATATTTATTACAACTATAAATTATTATAACTTTTTAAAGAGAAGATATACGGCCGCTGCCTGAGCTTTTTATTTCAATTGCAGGATTACCCTTATAACGGAAGGAACCGGAGCCGCGGATATCGGCTTTTAAATGCCGTGTAACCCATACTTTTGCAGAACAGGAGCCTGAAATTGAAATATCCGCCTTTTCGGTTTCAAAATCGGTTGTTTTTATATCCCCTGAACCGGAGATATCCGCTATCATATTTTCGGCTTTTCCCGTTGCGGAAAAATCAGCTGAGCCGGATACGTCCACTTTTAGAGTGTTTACCATAATATCGCGTGCAGTAATATTACTGCTGCCTGCGATATCTATCGACATTGAATCTTTAGGCATATTGAATGATGAAATGGTACTGGTAAGTGAACCGAACGTCTGCAACTTTATTAAAGAAGGCATTGTAATAAAGACTTTACGGCGAGTCGGTGATATGCCGTATCTGTATCCAGACTTAAAACCGATGTTAAGAGTGGTACCTGTAAGTGATATATCCAAATAGGGGAAAATATTTTCATCCGTTTCAATTTGAATGGAAAAGGTTTCGCTATACCTTATATCGGCAGTCCAGCCGCCCTTGATGCAAACAGCATTAAAATCGCTTTCTGGGAATGATTTAGTTTCTATCTTTCCGTTTCCTTTAATGACTTCGTCCGAACCGGAAAAAGATTGGCAGCCGATACAAATAACCAAAAGAGCTGTTATCACGGCAGCTTTTACAATACCGATTAGTTTGACTTTATTCATAAAAACTCCTTTATATAAGTTTCTTTTTCTTTATAATAATACTTTAAAGCCTCGGACATGTCAATGCTGAAAAACTTTTGTAACAAGCTGTTTAACCTACCGCTCCTTGCCAAATTCCTCGTTTTTTGATATACTCACCTCTCCTATGAATGAATTTACTGAAGGTCTTAATCCCGAACAGTTTAAAGCCGTTACTACGATTAACGGGCCCGTTCTTATAATAGCGGGAGCAGGTTCGGGGAAAACACGCGTTATCACTTTTAGAATTGCACACATGCTCGACAAGGGGATTCCCCAGTCTCAGATTTTGGCTCTTACCTTTACCAATAAGGCTGCCAAGGAAATGGCGGATCGGATAAAAGAGCTTACCGGCAAAAAACTTCAAAACCTGACTGTCAGCACCTTTCACGCTTTTGGAGTTAAGGTTCTGCGTTCTCATATAGACAAAATAGGCTGGAGAAGTAATTTCAGTATTTATGACGAAACCGACCGCAATCAGCTGATTAAAGAATGTGGAAGAGAACTTAAATTCTCGGCAGATGCCTTGGATGTTTATAAGGTAGGCATTCTTTTTTCCAATATCAAAATGGGAAGAAAGGATTGGACAAACGAGCATGATTCGTACAAGGCTCTTTATAAAGAATATCAGGAGGGGCTTAAACTTTATAATGCAGTAGACTTTGACGACCTTATAATGCTTCCCATAAAAATATTTAAAGAACATCCCGAAGTCTTGGCGGAGTACCGCGAAAGATACCGGTATATAATGGTTGACGAATTTCAGGATACCAGCACACAGCAATATAATTTTATGAAGCTCATCGCCGACAAAAATATCTGCGTAGTAGGCGATGACGATCAATCTATTTATTCTTGGCGAGGTGCCAGTTTTGAAAATATCCGCAATTTTGAAAAAGACTTTCCCGAAATGATTGAAATAAAACTTGAACAAAACTACCGTTCAACAGGGACAATTTTGGCCGCTGCAAACGGTGTAATTTCTCATAACGTAAACCGCAAGGTAAAAGCTCTTTGGTCAGAAAAAGATTCGGGCCGCCCCATCGAAATTTTTATTCCCGAAAACGAAGCAGCGGAAGCCGATTTTATTTCGGACATGATTTTAAGCTTAAAGCAAAGAGAAGGTTTTAAGTATTCCGACTTCGGAGTTTTAATCCGTGCCAACAGTTTAAGCCGTCCATTGGAAGAATCCTTTTTGGAAGTAAACATTCCGTATAGAATGTCGGGGGGTACAAGTTTTTTTCAGCGTAAAGAAATAAAAGATCTTATAAGCTATCTGCGTGTTGTTGCAAACCCCGACGATGATGTAAACCTTCTGCGCATTATCAACACACCGAGGCGAGGCATAGGCAAAAAAACTCTTGAAACCCTCTCCGCTCTTGCAACGGAAAATTCCTGTTCGATGCGGACAGCAATCCGCCTTCTTCTTGAAAACCCGCCTGAGGATATGAGGGGAAAGAGCATCGAGGATTTAAAAGAATTTGCCGAGCTTATAAGCGCACACCGCACTCAGCTTCTTTCGGGGAAGGGTCTTGCTCAAAAGGTTAGAAAACTTTTGGACGACATCGCCTATAACGAATACCTTATCGCCGAATACCAAAAAAGTGAAAAGGCTGCTCAATTTAAAATGATGAATATCGAAAGTTTTTTGCACTCGATGGACGATTGGGAAAACAATCCCGACAATTGGGACGGAAGCCTTTACGATTATCTTAACCGCATTACCCTTTTAACCCGCGATGATACTGAAGAAGAAAAAGGCGAAGTAAACATTATGACCATTCATTCTTCAAAGGGCTTGGAGTTTCCTGTGGTTTTTATTGCGGGAGCGGAAGACGGCCTTATTCCCCATGCAAGGAGTGTAGAAGAAAATGACGGAGATGTCGAAGAAGAGCGCCGCCTTTTCTATGTGGCCATCACCAGAGCCCAGCAAAAACTTTTTATCACAAGCTGCAGGCAAAGACGGAAACAGGGCGGCATAACCGAATGTGCTCCGTCTCCTTTTTTGGATGAGATTCCTGCCGACCTTGTCGAATACCACGAGCCCGATGCCCAAGCCGAAGAAGAACGCATCGCCGATATCTTCAGCCAAATGAAAAAAAAGTTTTCGATGTAGGGAAGAGCGATCTACGCGGTTCCGGTCTGCGATACAATCACAACATATTTTTTTCGGTAAGGCGGAAATGTTTTTATAAGCAGAAACTTTTGTATAAGAAACGATGAAAATTCAAGCCAAAAGCCGTCAATCTTAGCCAATCTTTTAGCTGTTTTTAAGACAAAAACCTCTCGCTATTGTAAAATCTTCATACAAATAAGGGAAAGTTTTACTATATGCAAAAGATTAAAACCACCGTTGATGTTAGAACGCTTCTTTTTTTAGACATAGTGATTATGGTTTTTATGCTGATTTCCGGAAAGGCGGAGGTAACGCTCTGCTCTTTTATCGTTGCGGCTGCTGTGCCGGTCATAACGGGATTATACGGTGTCTTATTGTGCTACACTGTTTTGTTTGCAGTACTTTTTTCCTATTATCAACTGATTTTGCATTTGCATTTTCCGATGTTTCAATCCGCGGCCTTTTCCGTTATAGGAATACTCGCTTTTATCGTGCAGCGGATTATTCCCTTTATGCTGCTGGGAACGGTAATTCAAAAGCAAAAAAATATTTCGGAAATTACAATGGCGCTCGAATGTATGAGGCTGCCGCGAGGCGTTATCCTCAGCATAGCGGTAATGTTCCGTTATTTTCCTGCAATAAAAGATGATTTTCTGGTTATTATCGATGCGATGAAACTGAAAGGTCTATACACTTCAAAATGTGCGGCTATTCTCCATCCGATACGGACGATGGAATTTGTGCTTGTTCCGATGCTGTTTAAAAGTTTCAAGACAGCGGAAGAACTTTCCTGTGCAGCATTGGTTAAGGGCATTGAAAACACCGGTAAAAAAACATCGTACTTTGATGTCAAACTCCGGCCGGTAGATGCCGTGTTTTCGCTTGCTGCAATCACAGTGTTGACGGCAAGTATGTACGCAAAATTATTTTGAATGAGAGTCTCGCGTATGATCAATCTGAATGATGTAAGCTACAAATATAACGATGCTGCGGCACAGGCAATTCAACATATATCTCTGTCCGTAAAAAAAGGAGAATTGGTTGTTATTACCGGAAAAAGCGGCTGCGGAAAAACAACTGTCTTCCGCTGTATGAACGGACTGTGTCCCCGTTTTTATGAAGGAGAAATAACCGGAAGTCTTACATTAAACGGCAAAGTTCTTTCGTCGATGCGTATATGCGATATATCAAACATTGCAGCGTCCGTTTTTCAAAATCCTGAAAGCCAGTTTTTTACAACCGATGTGCTTTCCGATCTTGTGTACCCATGCGAAAATTGCGGTATAGAAAAAGAGGAAATACAAGAGCGGCTGTACCGTGTTACAAAACTGTTATCGCTGGAACCGCTTTTGAACAGAAAGCTTTCGGAACTCTCCGGAGGTGAAAAACAAAAAATTGCAATCGCTTCGGTTTTAATGTTGGACACGCGCGTTGTACTGATGGACGAGCCGTCTTCCAATCTCGATTATCAATCCGTCGAATTGCTTACACAAATACTTGCACAGCTAAAATCAAAAGGTTACACGATACTCATCATCGAACACCGGCTGCATTATTTGGCGGAACTCTGCGACCGGCTCATCGTAATGGAAAACGGAACCATAGTACGGGAATATGAAAAAGATTCGTTACGCACTATCGGTAATGATGAGCTCCACAAACAAGGTCTTCGCTGTTTGCATTTATTTCAAAACAACAGCAATACGCTGCCCGTTACGCAGCGGCAACATACAGACGAAGCCTTGGTTGTACTGCACGATATTCATTTTGGCTATCGGAAAAACACTGAGGTTTTAAAAGGAATACATCTTTCAATATATCCCGGAGACAAGGTCGCTTTAATCGGTAAAAACGGATGCGGAAAAACAACGCTGGGGAAAATCCTGTGCGGATTAAAAAAGGAACAGAGCGGTACTGTTTTGCTGGACGGAAGAGCATTCCCTGCAAGGGTGCGCAGTAAGACCGTCGGATATGTGATGCAAAATGTAGACTTTCAGCTTTTCGGGTGCAGCGTCTATGATGATTTACTGCTCGGTAACGAAGCACTGCCCGACAAAGAAAACCGAATACAAACAGTGCTTGAAAAGCTCAGTCTTTCGGCCTTGCGAGAACAACACCCGACAACACTGTCGATGGGACAAAAACAGCGCTTGGTAGTCGCCGCATCATTTTTGCAAAAGAAGCGGCTCACTATTTTTGACGAACCGACAAGCGGTTTGGATTACGGTAGTATGCAAAATGTCTGTGCGTTAATCGATTCGATAACGGGCAAGACAAACGCCTCTGTTATTATCACGCATGATTATGAGTTCATTTTAAACACCTGCAATAGAGCGGTTCTTTTGGAAGACGGACAAATAAAGGAAGATTTTCAATTGAACGGCACGATGCAGTTGGAATATATTAGACCTGTTCGATAACTTTGTTGTCGAACAGGTCGACGAGTTCTAAATCGCACAAATAGTACGATTTAGAACATCGCATTACAAGGTAACCTGTTCAGAAACTGAAGTTTCTGAACAGGTTTGTTCTTAAAGAGAGGTTATAAAGGTATGGAAACAAAAACCAATCACTGGAAAATCAGTTATTTTGTTTTAATCGGTTTAATGGCAGCAATTTATGCAGCCGTTATTTATGGGGTCGGAATGTTGACAGCCGTTACTATCCCCGTTATGCATGTGTTTGCGCCCGGTATGACGGGACTTTTGATGGGGCCTATTGTTCTTTTTGTTGTAAAGACTGTTCGGAGATTCGGCGTGTTGACGCTGCTTGCAGGTTTAGGCGTTGCGCTTTTTACGCTGACCGGAATGGGAAGTATTAACTGTCTGATTTTTGTTGTCATTGCAGGTTTGATAGCCGATGTGATTATTACAAAAACAAGGTTCAAAACGCTTTCGGTCGGTATCGGTCACGGACTTACGCAGGCTGCATATTTTACCGGAGGCGTGTTCCCTTTCCTTTTCTTTTTGGAACGGGAATTGGCAAAGTGGCAGGAAATGGGAATGAGCCGGGAAGAGATACTTGAATATGTGAAATATTTTACCGGAACCTTCGCCGTCATCGGCATAGTATCCGCTATCGTTTTCGGTATTGCAGGCGTCTATATCGGAAAGCTCATCTTAAAACGGCATTTTAAGGAGCGGTAAAACCGTAGATGATTACGAGATAGTCGAGGCAGGTTTTGTAAAGCCGGTTATGAGCAAAAGTTTGTAAGAAACACCCGGACACAAAAAAACCGCCCCCGAAGCCGGAGCTTTCTCCAACTTGAGAGCGGTCGATTTAATTGGTAATGTGTAACTCAATTGGTAATTGGTAATGTGTAATGTGTAATGTGTAATTTGTAATTTGTAATTCGGCCGGCTCGGGCTATGCACTACGACTGACATAGACTATGCACTACGGCCGGCGTAGGTTATGCTCTACGGCTGTCGTAGACTATGCTCTACGGCTGACGTAGACGAGGGGCTTTGCCTGCCGTAGAGCCGTTGTTATGCGGCCGGAGTGAGCGGTTTATCAAATTTGCCCGTTTTAAGGGTTTTGCTTTTTTGCGATGAACCGATTATCTTCGTTCGTACCTCGATGTAATACGTTCCTGCCGCCAAATCTGCGGGAATGATGGCCATAAGGCGGGCGGGTTTGTTTTCGGCGATGACGGAGGCACGGACGGGGTTTCCCGTTTCCGGCACAAAGAAAATGCCTTGAGAGGCGTCTTTGGCGTCGAACTTGAGGCGGCTTCCGGTAATTTGTACAATGCCGCCTTTGGTCAGCACTTCGTTCGTTTTGCCGGAAACGATGTCGGTAACTTCGGTTATGTAGGGGTCGGTGCCGGCGGCTTCGGTCTTTTCGCATTTGACCTTGGTTACAGCGTCGCGAAGGAGCGTACCTGCGGTCATGTTCAAGTTGACCGTGTGCCGTTTTTTGTCGAAGGCGTCGTTTGCCCCGTTGAATACGCCCGCAATAGTCAAAGCGGTGTTGAATAAAGGCGTGTTGAGCGCCGAACCGTCTTTGATAAGGCTTGCGCAGACTTCGCCGTAGACTTGCAGCGTGGCGGCTACGTCTGCACGCGTAATGGTGGTGCCCTTGTCCATCATAAGGTCGATAATCTCGTCAAGCGTGTACGAGCGCACGTCCTGCGCCTGCGCCATGTAGTCGTCCGGCGCAGGCGTGAGTAAGTTTTCGCGTAAAGAATATTTTAGCATAGTTTCCTCCTAAAAATGTTTTTTAAGGGGAAGTATCCCCTTAGACCCCTCGGTTTTCTTAGGGAGAGAGAGGACACCTCGTTCAGAGCAAGGTTTCCTCTCTCTCCCTAAAACCCTCTCTCTCCTTCCCGCGCTGCCAAAGGGGACACCCCTTTGGAAACCCCGTTTATAGGCGGGGTTCTTAGGGGCAGAGCCCCTAAGCGGTTCTTTTGAAGAAAGGTGGGGTCATAGGGGAGGAAAGGAAACTTTTATCCGAAAAAGTGCCGTTCCTCCCCTAATTTGGATTGACGGGTCTCAATCCGTAAGACCTAATGTATGCCGTACAGGATGTACGGTGCGTATCCGCTAGCTATGGTGCGGCAACAAACCTGTCTGGCTGTGTGCCCATATCGTCGGCGCCGGCTTTATATGCATCAACCTGGTCCGCCGGAACCTTTATGGTGCCTGCGGTCAGCTTATCGCAGGAAAAGAAAGCCTCCTTAAAGTCGTTACTGCCGCCGTAATTACATTCTAGCGTAACCTCTGTAAGTTCTCCGCAAAATTTAAAGCAGTATTTCATATACGTAACGCTTTTAGGAATGACGGGAGCCTTTGTAAGCTTTCTGCAGTTGAAAAAGCAAGAGTGCATAGTTGTAACGCCTTTAGGTATTGTAGAAGGAGCTTTTGTAAGCTTTACGCATTCGTAAAAGCAGCCGGTCATCTGCGTAACGGAAGCAGGAATTTCGGGCGCCTGTGTAAGGTTTTTGCACTTACTAAAACAGTTGGTTATATCCGTAACGGAAGCAGGAAGAGAGGGAACTTGTGTAAGGTTTTCGCACTCGACAAAGCAGCCATTCATATTTGTAACCTTTGCGTTTGCAGGAAAAGGGGAAATCTGTGTAAGGTTTTTGCAGCCGTTAAAGCAGCTATTCATATTTGTAACGCTTTCGGGTATTTCAGGCGCTTGGGTTAAGCCTTCGCAGTTGAAAAAGCAGTCACGCAGATTTGTAACGCCTGCAGGAAGCATAGGCGCTTGGGTAAGTTTTTTGCACTCTCTAAAGCAGTCTTCCATAGTTGTAACGCCTTTGGGTATTGCCGCCGCGCTCACAAGGTTTTTGCAGTCTCTAAAGCAGCTGTTTATATCAGTAACGGCGGGCAGTTTACCGAACTTAAGCGCAACTTTTTTAGCCGGCTGAGCTTGCAGTATTTTTGCAAGCAGACTCGATTCGTGCATATCGAGATTTCCTTTTAAGTGTTCCGCCTGAAGACCGGTTACTTTGATGTAATAGATGCCGTCGGCTGCCGGTGTACCGCTGTTTAGATAAGCAGCCAAGTCTGCGCCGTCTGTGCCGAATGCAACGCTTTTATACCGGCTAAAGTTTACCTTTACCTCCGTTTCGCCGGTAATTTGTACCGTTGCGGTAGTATCGCCGTCCTTGCCTCCTGTTTTAAACGAACCGCCTTTAATAGTCCATTCATCGGCGTAATGCTCGGCAGCTGTTACCGTTGCGGTAAAGGTTACGGTTGTGCCGTACGGAACCTTGCTGCCCGAAGTAATTTCGGTACTGCCGGCCATTGCTTTAAGCTCGCCGTTTGCAGGTGTGCCTTCTACACTAAAGGTTACCTTTTGCGGTCCCGGAGGCGGCTCCTCTGCCTTAGGTTTTGCCCTTTGCGGGCAGGCTGTAAATATAAGTGCGATGAGCAGCATGAGAGCTGCTCCCAAAAAGGCAGGTGCCTTTATCTTTGAATTACATGTTTTCATAGTAATTCCTCCTATAAAATATTTGAAATATAGCCACCGCACAGGATGTGCGGTCACTGCCAACTGTATGCGAGTTTGCGGAGCAAACTCGGGTTGAAAATCGGACAGGATGTCCGATTTTCATACCGCCGCAGCTCTTTGGAAATCTTTGTTTGTATGCCTTTCTGTTTACGGATGGGGTTTCCAAAGGGGTGTCCCCTTTGGCAGCGTTGAAAAGGAGATAGGGGGTCGTAGGGGGAAAGAGGGAAACTTGCGTCTGACAAGTGTCTCTCTTTCCCCCTACAAAAAGCTGGGGGTTTAAGGGGGGTGCCCCCTTTACTAAACCAAGGTTGTTTTGAGTAAAATTGTATTGTTGTGTGTGAAAATTTACGCGGGCAGATTGCGCGCTTATGCCGCTTTGTTGCTTGTTGCTTGTTGCTTGTTGCTTGTTGCTTGTCGCTTGTCGCTTGTCGCTTGTCGCTTGTCGCTTGTCGCTTGTCGCTTGTCGCTTGTCGCTTGTCGCTTGTCGCTTGTCGCTTGTCGCTTGTCGCTTGTCGCTAAAAATTGTGTCAGGCACACTGCCGCGTGTCAAGTACTTTGCTAAACTTTTATGCGTTTTTGTTTGAGAATGGTTGTAGCTGCTGGCGGTGTGTTTATCTGTCATTACTGTACAGTATAGCACGGTTTTGTGCGGATTTCAATGTTTTGGGAAAGTTTTTTTTATTTAACCGCAGGGGGCGCTAAGAGCGCAAAGGAATTTTTAATGATGTTTTGATGACATATTCTTTCATTTTCCTTGGCGTTCCTTGCGGGCTTGGCGGTTTTATTGTACATCTACTCCGGGTATTTGCAAAAAGGCTATTCAAAATTGCCTCAAGATAGCAGGCGTCTCAAATGTTTTCCACTTCTTCTTGAGTTAGGCCGGTCGCTTGCATTATCTTTTTTACGGAATCACCGAGCTGTTTTAATATCTTTGCCGTTTCAAGAGCTTTTTGACGGGAACCTTCAGCAATACCGAGCGATTTACCTTGTTGTATGCCTTCTTCCCGTGCGTCCATTTCAAAGCCCGACATAAAGCGGTATTCCTTGCGTGCCTGTTCGTTGTGTTTTACTGCCTGTATCATTGTTTCTATCCTCCCTGTATATTCCGTGTTGATTGTACCTGTCTTGAGGTATTCCAAAAAGCCTTTGAGTTCCGCATCTTCGGCTTTGCCGAATGCTTCCGCATTGATTATAACCTTTTTTGTTCCGTCTCGTAAGGGTGTTTGCCGGTCTTCAAGGCACATATTTTCAAATGTGTAGAGCGGCTTGCCTTTCCCGATAGCGTCGAAAAGACAAACGAAAATAATATAGCTTTCGTTCAAGGCTTTGTAGTGAGTACCCTTGTCTAAGAATGCGATGTCGATTGCTGCCTGATAATAACGCATACGCTTGGGGATATTATGTTCGTTCGCCACTTGTATTTCGATGTCGTAAGATTTGCCGGCTTCGTCCTTTACAAGCAGATCGAGGCGTACTGATTTGGATTCCGAGCCGGTAAAGACGGCATCTTGGGACGACAGATAGGTAATTTTCCCGATTTTATCTGCCAAGACCATTTCGAGAAACTCTTTACAAATACCTTCGTCCTGCATTACCTTGCAAAACATAAAATCGTCTGCAATGGTCAGTTCGTCAAAGCTTTTTTTCATCGGCACCCCCTCCTGGTTTGTATTATACCACAATTACCTCAATTTTGTAAGAGCTGTTTTTTAATTTAACCGCGTTGATTTCCGTGGTTGTTTCCCCGCCTTCGTTTTCAGACAAAATATATCGCTATCGGACAAACTTTTACCGGTTTTACAGACAGCTTCTTCAAAAAGATATATAAACAAACCATGCGATTTAAAGATTTTATTGTGCCGAATATTACTGCGTATACGGTGTCCGTAAGTCTTGCGGTGCTGGGGGGCGGCTGCGGGATGGTGCCGTATATCACGGTGCACCGTCTTCTTATGCGTTTGGCAAAAGGCGGAACTTCCCTTGCAGAAGTGTCGGCTTATGTAGGCGTCATCATTGCAGCCTTTGCTTTTCAACTGGTGCTGCACAGCATATCGACGGCGATTTCGCACAAGACAGCCTTTTCCGTTTTGGAAAAAATAAGGCTTGCTCTTACCGAAAAGATGATAAAGATGCCGCTGGGTTTTACGCGGAACAAGGGCGCCGGCTATTTTCACGGAATGCTCATCGACAGTATTGAACGGCTTGAATTTCCGCTTGCACACGCACTGCCTGAAACCACCTCGAATATCCTCATTCCTTTAAGCATTACTGCGATGCTTTTTGCAGCGGATTGGCGGCTTGCCCTTGCCGTTTTGGTACCCGCTGCAGCAACCTTGGTTTTTTATCTTCCGATGTATATCGGCATTATGAACGATTTTGCAAACACCTATTATGCCGCCCTCGAAAACATGAACGGCAGGGTTATCGAATATATCCGCGGAAACAAGGAAATCAAAATATTCGGCACCGAAGCAAAGGCCTATTCTCAGTTTGAAGATTCCATCGACAATTACGAAAAGTCAACCTTAAAGCTGTACAATAAAATGTATTTTGTAAGCGCTCCGGCCTTTGTACTTTTGTCGTCGATTACGGTAAGCGTGCTTTCAGTCGGCGGACTGCTCTTTACTTCCGGTTTGATTGAAGCGCCGCTCTACCTTTTTGCCGTCATCATTGCAGAGGGCTTGGGAGTTTCGCTTTTAAAGTTCACCGAATTTATGGACAACTTTTATCACATAAGAAACGGTAAAAAGCTGATTGAAGAAGTGCTGTCCGCTCCCGAATTGGAAGAAACTGCCGCAGCAGCTGCTCAGCATATTCCGAATAACGAAATTGTGTTTCATAATGTGTGCTTTTCATACAATGAAATTACGGCTGCCGATAAAACCGGCAATGAGAACAATGCTCCTAAGGGGAATGTGCTTCACGATGTATCTCTCACTTTTAAAGAGGGGAAAAAGACGGCGATTGTCGGGCACTCCGGTTCGGGTAAGTCAACAATAGCCAATTTGATTGCCCGCTTTTGGGATGTTTCAAAGGGTTTTATCACAATCGGCGGAATCGATTACAAAGATATGACTCTTGCGCAATTAATGGAACATGTCAACTATGTTACGCAGGACACTTTTTTATTCAATATGAGTATTTTGGAAAATATCCGAATGGGTAAGCCCGCCGCCTCCGATGAAGAAGTAAAAGAAGCTGCCCGTCTTGCACAGTGTTCGGATTTTATCGAACGGCTTGAAAAGGGCTGGAACACTTATGCAGGTAATGAAGGAACAAAATTGTCCGGCGGGCAGCGGCAGCGCATTATCATTGCCCGTGCAATTTTGCGTAATGCACCGGTGCTTATCTTAGATGAAGCAACCACTCACACCGATGCGGAAAATCGCCGGCAGCTTCAGCTTTCATTACAGGAACTGTGCAAAAATAAAACCGTCATCACGATAGACCACAACCTTTCCACCGTCAAAGAAAGCGATTCAATCATCGTTATGGAAAATGGACGGGTAGAGGCTCAAGGTACACATACGGAATTGTTGGAGCAATCACCGCTGTATGCAAAGCTGTGGGGAAAGGGATAGACGGTTCAATCTTATATGAAGCGAAGGAATTTCGGATATACACTGTATGAGCGATGATGACATTGTAGAAGAACTCTTGAGCGGAAAATAGCTTTGTTTTTGGGATAGCTCTTATCAAAAAAAACGCCCCAAGCCGAAGTTTCCTCCAACTTGAGGGGGCGATACCGCGTTAAAGGGCGGGCTGGTTAAGTTTTGCCGCGAGGGGCAATGAACCGATTTACCTTAGGGTGTGTATGGGGCAAACTTAGCCTTTTTTGCGTTAGCATCGTCGCCGGGAACTTTCATTGCATTAAGAGCATCCTCAGCGGTGTAGTCATCATAGTACGCAGCGGAACCTTTATACCGCCGTCCTCTAACTTTTTGCAGTGCTCGAAAGTGTAGTTGTAATTACCGTTTTTGTACTTGAGTACAACGCCCTTAAGCGCTTGGCAGTCGCCAAAACAAACCGTACGAGTTTGCGACAAGCGCAAACTCGTACGGTTTGTTTTGGGCGGATGTCCTGTCCGCCGCTGGTTTCAGAGTGCGATGTTTCAGCAGGTCTGCCGAAACTCGCCGCCCAAAGTCCGCTTTGCGGATTTTGGGCTTGCCCCCGAGACCCCCAGTCGTTGCTGGGGTGTAATCTTAAAGGTCTACATTGCTTTCGCTTGCATCTATTTTCTGTAGCTTCCAGTGCTTGTTTGTCTTTGCCTCATCAAAGGCGGCTTTCAATTCAGGCGGATTGGTGAAGTCTTTGCAGTTGCCTTCGGTCTTGTCCGTCTCCTCAGTGTAAAGCACCGCCCTTGCATCATCGCTTGCTGCACGAGAAGGCAATCCTTTCAATAGCTTTGTCATCGCTTGGGCGTTAAGCTGGTTGCCGGGGCAGTAAAGCCTTTGCAATGCGGTTAAGTCTTGCACGTTAAGGCTGGTGAGCTGATTGCTTCCGCAGAAAAGCGTTTGCAAAGAGGTTAAGCCTCGCAAGTTAAGGCTTGTGAGCTTATTATCTCCACAGCCAAGCCCTTTCAAAGAAGTGCAACCTTCCACGTTGAGCTCAGTGAGCTGATTGTACTCACAGCCAAGCGTTTGCAAATAGATTAAGCCTTGCACATTGAGGGCAACGAGTGGTTGCTTATTGCCGTAAGCACCGCTAACATCAAGCTCGGTGATTTTGCCTTTAAGGATGACTGTTGTGCCTGTTGCGGTGAGTGTGGTTTCTGTGTTGCTTGCAAGCGTTTCCTCGTTGCAACCTTCCACTGTTATAGCAGAACCGTCCGCCGTCTTAGCCTTAACTTTGATGTTGAGCTTGTCTGGGCTCAATATGAGTACAGCTCCGCCTCTGACAGAGGTAACTTCAAAGCTCACGGTAACTGTTGCAGGTTTGCTTACTCCGAGCGTGAAATACGCTGTGCCACCTATGTTCTCGCCGTCAAGCGTCCAGTTTTTCAGCCTATAGCCTTTCTCCGCTTTAGGTGTGAAATTTACCTCTTTGCCGTGTTCAACCATGTCGCCTGAGCTGATTTCTTTTCCGTCAACTTTTGCTTCAAGCGTGCCACCAATGCCACCTTCCACGCTAAAAGTGATGGCGTAGGTTTTTTTAATAAAGCTCACGCTGACCGTTGTGTCGGCTGTGATTTTGACCTCTGCTGTCTCGCTTTCGTCAGCTCCTGTTCCTGTTTGTAGTGCTTCGGCGGGTGTTACCGTCCACTTGTCTACCTTATAGCCGTCGTCAGCCTTTGCCGTGAAGGTGATTACAGTGTTTTCATCTACCTTTCCGTCTTGAGGGATTGCAGGCGATGCTTTTACTTTGCCGTGTTCAGTCTGATTGAGCGTTACCGTGTATTTGGTCGGCGGTGGAGGCGTTGTGCCGTTGCTTTCAAAGCTCACTTTGACTATTGCAGGCTTGGTTACAGTGAGCTTGTACTCCGTGTTTATGCCAGCTTCGGCAACGGGCTTGCCGTCAAGCGTCCAGCCTTTTACATGAAAGCCCGAATCAGGTGTCGCCGTAAAGACAATCGTTTTACCCTGTTCTACCTTATCGCCCGAATTGATTTCAGTGCCGTCAACTTCAGCTTTAAGCGTGCCGTTTCCGCCTTCTACGCTAAAGGTTACGGCGTGTTTGGGCGTGGGCGTTCCGCCTCCGCCCGCATTGTTCGGACAGGCGGTAAAAAGCAGTGCCAGCGTTAAAACTGCGGCTGTGATGAGCGCCGCGGCTCCCTTCGTTTTCAAAGCAAATGCTTTGTTGTTTGAATTACTTGTTTTCATCTTGAAAACCTCCTTAATTAGGGGGAGAGAGCACCCCGTTCCCTTACGGGCTTTTCAAGTCAGAGCAGGGTTCTCTCTCCACCCCTCTCTCTCCCGCGCTGCTTAGGGCTCTGCCCTAAGAAACCGTCGAATTCAAGGCTTCGGGGTATTCTGTTTTTTGGATTGAATTAGTCCCAATCCGTAGGACCTGTTTCTACAGTTACCTTATGCGGTAAGCCCTGCTTACCTTACGCAGTAAGTTTGACTTACCCTACGCGGTAAGCCGAGATTACCTTATGCGGTAAGTCCGGCTTACTCTGCAATAAGTTTTTCGCACCCTATGTAATGGTAAGAGGTTTGGCAAATCTACCGACTTTCAGCGTTTTAAGCTGTTTTGTCGCATTGGCATACTTTGTCCGTACTTCGATGTAGTAGGTGCCGGCCGCCAAGTCGGCCGGAATGATTGCCATAAGTCGGGCGGGCTTGTTTTCGGCGATGACGGCGGCACGCACGGGATTTCCCGTTTCCGGCACAAAGAAAATGCCTTGGGCGGTATCTTTGGCATCGAATTTGAGGCGGCTTCCTACCAGCTGTACGACCCCGCCTTTAGTGAGTACTTCGTTTACCTTGCCCGATACGATGTCGGTTACTTCGGTAATGTAGGGGTCGGTGCTTACTCCTTCGGTTTTTTCGCACTTGACTTTGGTAACCGCATCGCGAAGGAGCGTACCTGCGGTTATGTTCAAGTTGACCGTGTGCCGTTTTTTGTCGAAGCTGTCGTTTGCTCCGTCAAATACGCCCGATATACTCATCGAGGTGTTCATAAGCGGTGTGTTAACAGCCGAGCCGTCTTTGATAATGGCACTTACTACCTCTCCGTAGACTTGCAAGGTTGCCGCCACATCCGCACGCGTGAGCGTGGTACCTTTTTCCATCATCAGGTCGATAATCTCGTCAAGAGTGTACGAGCGCACATCAGTAACTTGCGCCATGTAATCATCGGGTGCAGGCGTCAGTAAGTTTTCTCGTAGTGAATACTTTAGCATTTATAAGCCTCCTTATATTTTTTAATTTAACCGCTTGCGGTTTTATTGAATGTGTAATTTAAAAAACGCACAAGGATGGGGATTTGCTCTTGTGCGTGCGGGGTGCTGTGAGAAAATTTGTATTTAATTGTGAATTTGTTTGAGCGGAGCGGGTTTTTATGTTGCTTGTTGCTTGTTGCTTGTTGCTTGTTGCTTGTTGCTTGTTGCTTGTTGCTTGTTGCTAAAAATTGTGTCAGGCACACTGCTGCGTGTCAAGTGCTTATGCATACTTTTTGCATTCTTTTGGTGAGAATGTTTGTATTTGGTGTTATCAGTGTGTTTTTCTGTCATTAGTGTACAGTATAGCACGGTTTTTTATAAGTTTCAATGTTTCTTTTAAAAATATACGGGCATCTTCTGCGTTGCTTCAAAAAAACAATCCTCGACGTGCAAAAAGCACGCCTGAAGGAGTTTTGATGGTGTTTTGATGACATATTCTTTAATTTACCTTGGCGTTCCTTGCGGGTTTCGCGGTTTTATTATTTAACCGTATTGATTTCCGTGGCTGTTCCCCCGTCTTCGTTTTCAGCCAAAAGATATCGCCGGTAGACAATGTTTCGTTTATTGTATGGACGCCGGGCGGGAGAATAATTAAAATTGGAGTAACCTGTAGGAGGATCCATGCTAAAAACGGTGAAGGCTTTTTTGGCTCTTATGCAAAATCAAAAAAAGGAAATTGTTTTTTCCGTTGTATTAAGTTTTATCGACGGTTTTTTTATAATGATACCTTTTATCATCGCCTTTAAAATCGTAAACGACATACCGCTTTTTAATCCCGCCGCTTCGGGAACGCTTGATGTCCGTACTATGTATCGGTACATCGGCATTATGGCGGCAGCGGTTTTTATTAGAATTGTACTGCGTTACTTTACGCTCTATTTCCGCGGCGGGGCAGGTTATAAGGCAATGTGCCGCGAGCGTAAAAACTTAGGAACACGATTACGAAAGGTATCGCTCGGCTTTCTCAATGAAAAAAACACGGGCGACTTGGTTTCGACCATTACTTCCGATGCGGCGTTTTTGGAAATTGAAGGCATGGTCGTTATCGAAAAAATCGCTGTGGGTATTCCTGTTTTTGCTATCGGACTTACTGTCTTGCTTGTCTTCGATTACCGCATCTTTTTGCTCACCGCTTTTTTGTTTATTCCGGTATGGTACATGTACAGAAAATTATCTACATTGCAGGACAGATTAAAAATAAACCGGCAGGACTTTATCGGAAAAGTTACCGCTGATATTGTTGAATTTATCAACGGACTCCATGTGCTTAAAATATACAACATGGCGGAAAAGCGGTTTTCAAAAACGGCTGAAGCGGTAAAGAATTTACGGGATTTTTCCGTCCGCGCGGAACTCGCTCATATTCCTGTCGTCTCTCTTTTTCAGTTTTGCTTACGGCTTGTTACGGCGGGAATAGTTTTTTCTTCCGCCCTGCTTTTTTTACGGGGAACACTTTCTTTTGCACAAATCTTTTTGCTGATGACCGCCTCTTTCAGTTTGTTTAGCGGTATTGAAGCGATGGGGATTTTCAGTATCTTTTCTAAAATGACTCAGCAGTCAATCGACCGTATGAATGCCATCAAAGCGGTTCCGGAAATGCAAAACCTTTCAGGGAACCTGCTGCTCGATCCTCAAAAACAGCACGCCTTCGATATTCAATTTGAAGATGTTTCTTTTGCCTACGCCGAAAAAGAGGTGCTGCACAATATCAGCCTTTCAGTTCCCGAAAAAACGGTAACCGCTCTTGCAGGTCTTTCGGGAAGCGGCAAGACGACTATTGTGAATCTGCTTGCCCGTTTTTGGGATATAAAAAAGGGGCGCATCAGTATCGGCGGCACCGATATTAAAGAACTCAATTACGAAAACCTTTTGCACAATATCAGCTTTGTGTTTCAGGATGTGTTTTTGTTTAACGACACGATATTGAATAATATCAGACTCGGTCGGGAAGACGCTTCTTTGGAGGAAGTGTATCAGGCGGCTGAGCGTACGGGCTGCACCGATTTTATTATGCAAAGTGAAAAGGGCTACGACACGGTTATCGGAGAGGCGGGCTTGCGGCTTTCGGGTGGAGAAAAACAGCGCATTTCGATTGCCCGTGCCTTTCTTAAAAACGCCCCGATTGTGCTCTTGGACGAGGTTACCGCCAATGTCGATGCCGAAAACGAAGCCAAAATACAAGCAGCCTTACAGGAACTGCTCAAAGATAAAACCGTCATCATGATTGCCCACAAGCTGGCAAGCCTCCGCAACGCCGGCCAAATTTTGGTTATCGAAAACGGGCACATCGCCCAGTGCGGCACACACGAGGAGCTGATAAAAGAAGGTTTATATAGAAAATTGTGGGAAGATTCTAAAAACTGACGGCCGTTCTTTGTTTGTAAATGCATCGATAAAAACCGGTATTTCTGTCTTACTGTCAAAATCGCACATCATACCCTCTTTGTTTTTTTGCATAAAACGGGTATAATGCACTAAATTGGGCATTTTATTCTAGGATAAGATTTGACATATTATGGAAAAGATAATAATTATTCCTGAAGGGAAAATACGTGACTATGTAGACGGAACAATTCGAAACGATACTCCTGAAGAGTATGTACGTCAAACAGTTGAAAAACGATTAGTAAATGAGCATAAATATGCAAAAAACCGCATAGCTATTGAATATTCAATACGAATGGGATCAGGCAGGAAACGCGCTGATATTGTTATTTTTCCTGATGGCACCACTGCCGATGAAAAAAAAGACCAACAACATGTTTCTCTCATTATTGAGTGTAAAAAGGAATCTGTAAAACCGACAGATAAAGACAACGGTATTGAACAGTTAAAAAGCTATATGTCTTCTTGCAGCAACTGTGAGTGGGGTATGTGGACAAATGGACTGCATAAAACCGTTTACAGAAAAACTATTGACGAAAAAGGCTCGTTTGTATGGGATGAATATAATGATATTCCTTCAGCAGATGGAAGCGCTGATGAAAATGAAAGACCCAACCGCAATACATTAAAAAAGGCTTTTGATGATAATCTCTTGTTTACTTTCCGTACTTGTCATAATATTATTTATGTATATGAAGGACTCCAAAAACAACCAGCTTTTTTTGAATTTTTAAAAGTTATTTTTTGTAAAATTCATGACGAACACAATGTTCTTGATCCCATTGAGTTCTATACAACTTCAAAAGAGCGGAATTATAAAGATGGTCAAGCGACCGTGTATAAACGGATTGAGAAAATATTTGAAGCTGTAAAAAAGAAACATGCTCAGATATTTGATCAGAATGACAGCATAAAACTTACGCCGCGTACACTTACTTTTCTTGTAGCAGAACTCCAAAAATATGCCTTACTCAATACGAACATCGATATTAAAGGAAAAGCGTATGAAGAAATTGTGGGAGCAAACTTACGGGGTGACCGCGGAGAGTTTTTTACTCCGCGCAATGTAATGAAAATGGCAGTTGACATGATTAACCCTCAAGATACCGAAAAAGTTTTGGATAGCAGCTGCGGTACGGGCGGGTTTGTAGTTACAGCAATGAATAAAGTAATTGAACGCCTGCAAAAACGGTTTATAGAACAGTATGGCAAAAAAGCAAAATGGAATCATGATATTCTAAAGGCTTACAATGAGAAGATTTCAGAAACAGCTGCAAAAAACTTCTTCGGCTTTGATATTAATCCTGACCTTGTAAAAGCTACTAAAATGAATATGGTGATGAATAATGACGGCAGCGGTAATATTGTACAACTCAATACCTTGCTTCCGCCGCAAGAATGGGCAGAAGAAACAAAAAAATATCTGGCAACAGCGCTCGAAGTAGATTCTAAAACTATTCTCAACCATAAAACAATCGGTCTTTTCGATGTGATTGTTACAAATCCGCCCTTCGGTTCCAAGATTCCCATACAGGATACCCAGATATTGGGGCAATTTGATTTAGGACATATCTGGCAAAAAGATGAAAAAGGTAACTGGCATAAAACCGCACGCTTGCAAAGTAGCGTACCGCCCGAGCAATTATTTATCGAACGCATATTGCAATTGCTCAAAGAGGGAGGGCGTTGTGCAATCGTGCTGCCCGACAGCATTCTCGGCGCTCCCGGATTGGAGTATATCCGTCAGTGGTTGATTTGTAAAACACGCATTATTGCAAGTATAGACTTGCATGCCGATGCATTTCAGCCGCGTAACGGAACTCAATGTTCGATTCTCTTTCTTCAAAAGAAAACACAAAAAGAAATTGACGAAGAAGAAAAGAACGGACAGATAATTGATTACAGCATATTTATGACCATGATAGACCATATCGGACACGACAAGCGCGGCAATACTATTTTTAAGCGGGACGAAAAAGGTAATCTTATTATGCTAGAGAAAGAAGAAACTATTGCCGAAAAAGATTCGGAAGGAAATGTAGTATACCGCAGAGAAACACGGCAGGTAAAAGGCGTAAATGATCAGACCGTTTTGGTTGCCGATGTTTTTGCTAAATGG
Organism: Treponema sp. B152; assembly: GCF_024181665.1. NCBI lineage: Bacteria > Pseudomonadati > Spirochaetota > Spirochaetia > Treponematales > Treponemataceae > Treponema > Treponema sp. B152. The sequence continues at coordinate 1,828,176 of NZ_CP058668.1, read as the reverse complement.
AAAAAGCAGGAAGGCATTACATGGTAGCCGATAACTTAGCTGTAAACAGGTTTTATGAAGAAACCCCGATTGAAAATCCGCTTTCTCCTACATCATTACAATACACTTCTGTTTCTTTATCTGAAGTTCAATATAATAAACTCCGTCTTGAAGCAAGCGCTTTTAACCTTAATGCTAAAGCAGCAAAATCAAAAGTAGAGCATTGTCTATACGGATATGTACATCTTTGGGGAGACGATGGATTAGTGAAAGAAGCGTTTTACGGAAATCGTAAAAAACGTAATTATGTTAGTCGAACTGTAATAGGTTCGCAAGGCTTTATAGGAAGTTCAGAAATGTTAGATATTAATCCTAGACCAGTTAAGTTTCTAATAAAAAGTGAATCTTCTCAATTTTCTGTTAAAGAGGGGTGTATACTGCTTTCTCGTTCAGGTACTATAGGTAATGTTACGTTTGTTAATAAAACATTATCAAAACTATTAGTTAGCGAACATGCAATAAGAATTGAACCTATTGCTTTTGGCGGATATATTTATTCTTATTTGAAAACAACAATTGGTAAAACGCTTATTAAAGCAAATACCTTTGGTGCTGTCATTGATGAAATAGAACCTGAACACTTAAAAAATATCATTATTCCCGATGCACCAGAAAGTATAAAACAGGATATACATGACTTAATTATTACCTCATTTAATTTACGGGATCAATCAAATGACCTTATTGAAAATGCAGAAAAAATGCTTTATCAAGAGTTACAACTACCGCCGATAGAAGAGCTAAAGCCAACCTATTTTGATAAAACCGTTGACCTGCGTAATTACACTACTCGGCTGAGCAGTTTGGATTTGAGATTGGATTGTTCGTATCATGTACCACTCATACATTTAGTAGAAAAAGTAATGACAAAATATAGTAAAGAGATAGTAACTATTGACGATATTTCGAAAAACATAATTTTAGCAGGAGTATTTAAAAGAATTTATGTAGATAAAAATAATGGAATTCCTTTTTTAGGAGGACGAGATATTACCCAACTTAATCCTCAAGTCGAAAAATATTTATCTAAAACGAAACATGATAATAGAATTAAACAAGAGTTAGAAGTTTTTGAAAACTATATACTTATTTCAGATAGAGGTACTATTGGAAAAGTACAAATTGTTCCTAAACATTGGGAGAGATGGGCTGTTTCACAAAATATTATTAAGGTGATCCCTATTAATAATGATATTGCAGGTTACTTATATTGTTTTTTAAATTCAGATTATGGTCAAGTTTTAATTAAAAAAGAAATTTATGGTTCAGTAATTGATATGATTGATAACAATAGTGTGTCAAAAATCAAAGTACCACTACTAAAAAATGAATTGAAACAACAAGAGATAAACAATATGGTATTACAAGCCAATGCTCTTCGTTATCAGGCTTACTTAAAAGAACAAGAAGCCATTAAGATGATGGACGATGTTATTGAAGGTAAAATCATAAGATTTTAGTATGGAGAAAACAAATGAAAGAAATAGTCATTCGAAAAGATAAAACAATAGCGTATGATGATGAACATTGTTATGTGGACGATCAAGTTATCTCTTCTACAGATAATAATACTGATGGACTTGAATTGATAACCAATATCTCCACTCCAATCGAACAGGCTAATAAAGAAAAACTCAAGTTTTATAATAATTTTTTTAAAAGACATTTTCAGAATATTGTCATATTATCTGCAGCAGGAACCTCTTTGGATAATGGAGCTGATGAAACGAAGCGTGGCAAAATACGTGACGGACTTTGGGAATATTGCAAAGATGAAATTGCTGCTTTTATAAATGATATAACGGATTTAAAGGAAAGAGATTTCTATAAGCATAAAGATATTGAAAATTTATTATCTCATATTATCTTATATAAAAAACTTAATAGCTCAAATGAAGCATTTTCAGATAAAATTACTGCTCTTGAAAAGAAAATAGCGGAAGCTTGTACATTAACGTTACAGGAAGGGGCTCCTCATAAACTTTTTTTAGATAAAATTACTGCCCGGAAATCAAGTGATTCACGGATTCAGCTATTTACTACGAATTATGACACCCTATTTGAACAAGCCGCCCAAACCGGAGGCTTTGTAATTATAGACGGTTTTTCATTTACCGAACCAAGAGAATTTTCAGGACGATATTTTGATTATGATATTGTAAATAGGGAAAGAACAAGATTAAAACAAGAAGACAGTTTTGTTTCAAGAGTTTTTCATTTATATAAATTACACGGTTCCTTGAATTGGGAGAAAACAGGGGGAAAAATTATACAAACTGCAAACCCAGAGCAGCCTTTAATTATTTATCCGGCTTCAAATAAGTATGAGAGTTCCTACGAACAACCTTATTTTGAAATGATGTCAAGATTCCAACAAGCGCTACGGAAAGAAAATATTTTATTAATCGTTATTGGTTTCGGCTTTAAAGATAAACATATCCAAAATGTAATTTTAGAAGCAGTAAATCAAAACCCCAGTTTTCAATTAGTGATTATTAATTATAGCGGTACTGAAGATGGAACAATTGATAGAGAAGGCCTAAAAGATTTTTTTGAGGACGATGAACATAAAATAATTAAAAGAAATGTGACAATTATATTTGATTCATTTAAAAATTTTTCTAATAATTATCCAGAAAATGAAACGTATTCCGAAAAATACGAAGGTGATAAAAATGAAACCGTTTAATCATAACTATTTTCTAGGATATATCAATGAAATTACAGCTCAATATGTAAAGATTCATTTTCCTTCTTCTAATTTATTACATACATTCTATCATGAAGGATTAAATTTTACAGGTGGAAATGTCGGTAAGTTTATCGTAATTGAAGGAGAAGAATACGGCTTCCTTGCACGTATTACTGAATTAAATTTACCGGATAGTGAACGAAAAGAAATAAACGAAAAAGCAATATACGATGATACAACATTATTTCATCCATCCGGTAAGGCGGAATTGCTTTTAACATTTAATCTATTTGAACCAAATAAAACACAGAAAACCGTCTCCAATTATCCTCATATAGGAGCAAAAGTATATGCCTGTTCTGATGAGCAGATTTCAAAATATATTAAGGAATTCGGCAAAAAAGAGAACAATATAGATGCCGTATATGCACCAATAGGAAAACTCACTGCAAATGATGCTCTCTGTAATGTCTCTTTGGATTCTTTATTCGGACGTCATTGCGCTGTTATCGGTACTACAGGTGGAGGAAAGAGCTGGACAGTAGCAAAACTAATAGAAGGAATAACTGAATATACAAATAATAAAGTCATTTTGATCGATGCAACAGGAGAATATAAAAATCTAACAAATAATTCATATATTTTAGGTGTGGATTCTTATTTTCCATATCAAGAACTGTCTATTCCTGATTTATTCTATTTATTAAGACCGACAGGGCAATCACAACGACCTATTCTATTAGAAGCGATTAGGTCTTTAAAAATAAAACACTTACAAGGAGAAAATAGTACATATGTAAAAACTAATACTCTTAAATCTATTTATAAAGCTGCTTATGAAACATATATTAAAGATATAGAAAACAATTTATGCAATTTTGATATTAATTTATTAGTCCAGCAAATAAAAGAAGAATGTGTGTATCAAGGAGCAAATTATAATAAGGATCAAACAAAATGGGGTGATTATGATGCTAAAACATACGATTATCAGACTTCTCTTATTGCACGTATAACAGATCTTCTGAATACAGATATTTTTAAAAAATTACTCGGATTTAATAATATACCAGGAAATATTTCTTCAATAATTAATATTATAGATGACTTTTTATCTTCATCAACAGGCGGAATATTACGGATCAGCTTTGAAGATATTCCATCATCTTTTTCTGCTAAAGAGATTGTTTCGAATGCCTTGGCAACATATCTGTTACAGAAAGCAAGAAGTAAAGACTTCGTAAAAAATCCTGTTGTATTATTTTTAGATGAGGCACATCAATTTTTAAATAAAGGTGTGAAAGATGAATTTTTTGAGATACACTCACTTGATGCATTTGATTTGATTGCTAAAGAGGCTCGTAAATACGGCTTATTTCTCTGTTTATCTACACAAATGCCGAGAGACATTCCTGTTGGAACATTAAGCCAAATGGGAACTTTTATTGTTCATCGCCTGATTAATGATTTGGATAAAAAAGCGGTGGAGAATGCCGCTTCTTCTGCAAATAGAAATGTTCTATCATTTTTACCCATACTTGGCGAAGGAGAAGCATTACTTGTTGGGGTCGATTTTCCTATGCCTTTACTACTAAAAATCGATGAGCCTAAAAACAGACCTGATTCTGAAACACCAAAACTTAGAAGAAAATAAAACTCAAAACATCGAACAAGGTACGGACACAAAAGGTAAATTCTACAAACCGTATTACACCGAAGAAAACTAATCTTTCACCTCTTTCTATATTCATTCGGAAGCATCCCTGTGTACTTTTCAAAGCAGGCGGAAAAATAGCCGGTGCTGCGGTAGCCAAGATTTTGGGCGATGTTTGCAACATACATATTAGTATTTAAAAGCAGGGAGCAGGCCTTTTCCATCTTTTTATTAACAAGATAATCGGTAAGCGGAAAACCGGTAACAGCTTTAAAAACATATTTAAATTTTGAGGGGCTCATATACGACATTTTTGCAAGCGTTTCAAGCGGAAGTCTTTTGTGTAAGTTTTTATTTATGAACTCAATCGTTTGCATAATAGCTGCATGGTCGGCTGAAAAAACGGAGTGTTCCGCTTTTTGTATGTTTTCGGTTCTTCGTAAAAGAAGGGCTGCTATTTCATCAACTTTGCTTTTAAAAAAAAGTTTTGCACTCACTTCGGTTCCTGAGAATTTCCGTATCTGATTCAATATAAAAGAAATTTCAGGGATATAGTTTTCTTTCGGCAAAAGAGAAATTTTTGTGCAAAAATTTTCTTCCGTAATGCCGAAAGTGTTTTTTAAATATGCACCGTAATATTCGGGGTTTAATTGAAGCCCGATAATACATGCAGGGGTTTCCTTTTTTATAACATACTGAACCGCTTTGACTTTAGTGTAATGTTGAATGTATTGCATTCCGGCATATACCCTTCCTGCAGGATATTTTTTGTCGGAAGCAATAGAATCATATTGCTGAAGATAAATACCTTCATCCGATGGTACCGTATATTTAAAATCCTCATAGTAAAGATGATCGGCAATACAAATATGTGCATAAGAGCCTACATCATAAATAGCAGAATAGCCTCTTCCTATTTCGGAAGAAAATGCATAGGTTTTAAAATGCGGATACGGATTATCTTTTTTTACGATATCAGAATTAGTATGGTTTAAAAAAGCGTAATAACTTTTTTGCATAATTTAACACTCCAATCATTAGTGGGCATTTCTAAAAACTTCAGTTTTTAGAAATGCCCTAGTATACAATAAAAATAAATTTTAAGCTATAGCTTACATTTTCAGAAAACTTATTCCTACTTTTGCAGTCTGTACCATTCGGCGTATTTGGAATTTAGGGCAATAAGTTCTTCATGAGTTCCCGATTCCAATAATTTGCCGTCATCGATTACATTTATTATATCGGCATTTTTTACTGTAGAAAGACGGTGTGCGATTATAAGTGTGGTGCGTCCCTTCTTTAAAACTTCAATACCTGCATTTATAAGTTTTTCGGTTTCGGTATCAATGTTTGCCGTAGCCTCATCTAAGATTAGAATTTTAGGATCTCTTACCATGGCACGGGCAAAACAGATAATCTGCCTCTCTCCTTCCGAAAAGTTTTTTCCGTTTTCGTTCACTTCAGCATCCAAACCTTTTTTCGAATGTTCTATAAGATTTGTGCCGCCTACAGCCTTTAAAGCTTTTTCGCAAGATTCTCTATTTATAAGAGGATCGTTTAAATTTATGTTGTCAAAAATCGTTCCGCTAAAAAGATAGGGTTCCTGCAAGACCACTGCAATTTTGGAACGCAGGGTTTTTAATTCAAGAGAGCGTATATCCTGCCCGTCAATTAAAACCTTACCGCCGGAATTTTCATAAAAACCTAAAATCAAATTCATAATCGTAGATTTTCCGCAGCCGGTCTTTCCGACAAAGGCTATGGTCATCCCGTCTTCCGCATTAAAATCAAGTCCTTTTAAAATTGGAATGCCTTCTTTGTATTCAAATTGAGTGTTTGAAAATTTTATATCTCCCATGGGAGAATGAGGAGTGCCGTTTGTTCTTTCATGTTCAAAATTGATTATCTCCGAAACTCTTCCCGCCGCAACAAAAGCGTTTTTGTAAATATTTATCTGCATAAATAATTTTAAAAAGACATCGGTTATTTCCTTATTATAACTTATAACGATTACAAGAGTACCGACAAGAAAATGAGCTCCCTGAAAATACAGATATCCGAACACTCCCAAAAGGGCGGCGTAAATTAAGGTTCTAATTCTTGCAATAATATTCCAAGAAAAAAGCCCCGAGAGTAAAACCATTTTTCGTTTTGAAGTATATGCCGGGAGATTAAATTTATCGAACTCTTTTTCTATTTTTTCCTCTGCACAAAAAGCTTGCACGGTTTCAATAGAATTAATGCTTTCGTTAAAAAATCCGTTTAATTCTCCGATTGAATTTCTATAATCCCGTGTCGGCTTGTCGCTCTTTTTTAAATAATACCGAGCAAGAAAATAAACAACCGGCAGATAGGCAAAACTAGCCCCAAAAAGATAGGAACTCATAAGTGCCAAACGGATATATAAAACTATACATAATAAAATTACACTAAATACCTCGCCCAAAACCAAAAAGTATAAATCGCCTACTGCATTTACATCGGAAGAAAAACGGCTCATTATATTTCCCGAAGTCATTTCATCAAAATGTTTCATCTTTAAATTTAAAAGATGACCGGCCATATCCATTTGAATATGTTCACAGGCGGTATTTGCAATTTTTCTAAAAAGCAATGTTTTTACATACATCGATAAAAAAAATAAAAGGGCAGTCCCCAAAAACAAAAGGGCATGTTTAATTAAAAAATTTTTTAAGCCGGGCATATTTACAAGGTCGGCATTTATAACGCTTGCCGTAATTGTAGGAAGATAGGCTGAAGATGCAATAAAAATTCCTACTACAACAAAGGCTGCTAAGACATAAGTCTTGCAGTATTTTAGGTACGAGAGAAAAAATCTATAATTTACTTTGAGTTTATTGGTCTTATCTTTCATCTTTTTTTCCTCCGTCAATTTGTAGGTCTGCATCTTCAGCTTGCATAAGTTCCGCAGAATGGCTGTGCTGGTATTCAAACTGCTCCGCATACCAGCCGCCTTCTTTTATAAGTTTTTCGTGCGTTCCTTGCTGAATAATTTTACCGTCATCCAGCACAATTATTTTGTCTGCATGCTGAACAGCCGAAAGACGGTGTGCCGATATAATACAGATATTAAATGAAGAAGATTTTTTTAGGTTTTCGATTATCTTAACTTCAGTGTCCGCATCGACGGCAGAAATGGCATCATCCAAAATCAAAACTTCCGGTTCTTTAAGAAGAGCACGGGCAAGGGCAATTCGTTGCCTTTGCCCTCCTGAAAGCATAACACCTTTTTCTCCTATTTTTGTATCGATCCCGTTTGTAAGTTTTTCGATGTCTCTTTTTACGTCAGCGGCTTCCAAAGCTTTTAGCATTTTTTCTTTTTCAACTTCTTTTTCATAAAAGCATAAGTTTTCACAAACGGTTCCCGATAAAAGTTGAGGACGCTGACTTACATAAGCGGTCTTGTTTCTAAAAGAAAAAATATCGCAATTTTTTAAGGGAATATTATTTATGAAGATATTTTCATTTTGAGGATAGAGGCTGAAAAATTGTTTTATCAAACTTGTTTTACCCGAACCGGTTTTTCCGGTAATTCCTAAAATTTCTCCTTGTGAAATTTCAAAGGAAATATCCTGTAAAACTTTCTTTTCGGAATCGGAATATGCAAAGCTGAAATTTTTAAAAGAAATTTTTTCTATTCTTTCAATTTTCTCTTTGTTTTCCATGGGCGGAAATTCATTGTTATCTCTTATAAGAGCGTTTATTCTGTCGATCGCTGCATCTGCCGACTTCTGAATTTGTAAGTAAAAGCCGCTTGCCATTCCGCTCCATGCAATCATTCCGACAAAAACAAAAAACGAAACAAGATTCCCTGAAGTAATTTCTCCTATGTGTACAAGGTAACCGCCGTAGCAAAAGGCTATTATGATACAAAGATTTGTAATAAAGGCTGTACATGGCTGCAAAATAGAGGTTAGTTTAACTTGTGCATAAAGAACCGAAAAATAATTTTTAACAATGGAAGAAAGTTTTTTTAACCTGACTTGCTCATTCACGTAACAGCGTATAAGTTTTATTCCTTCAGCGAGCTCCAAAATACCTTGGTTGACCTTGGAAAATTCCGCATAGGTTTTACCCGTTCTATCTTTTATTGCTTTACCTAAAGAAAAATAAATAATAGTTATAAGCGGTATTGGGAGGACAACTGCAAGGGTTAACTTCCATGAAATTAAAACCGACATCATAAAAATTGCAGCTCCAGGATAGGCAAAGGAATCCATCAGCATTATAAAACCGTTAGCAAAATAATTTTCTACGGCTGTGACATCATTTGAGGTGCGAGCCAAAATATCGCCTGAAGTATATTTTTTAAAAAACGGCGGAGTCTTTTTTAAAACCGACGAAATTATTTTTTTTCTAAAAAGATAAGCCGCCCTGTTTCCCGAATTGTGAATAAAAAACATAAACATGGAAGAAAAAAAATATCCCATACAGGTGAAAAAAATTATTTTTACCACATACGCAATAAGGGCACTTTGTGTCATAGTAGCATTTTTTAATTCATCTACGGCAAGACCTATGTAGTATCCCGGCACGACCGTCAAAAACTCATCCGAAAGTAAAAAGAAACCTCCGAACATTCTTTTAAGCCTGATAGATTTAAAAATCTCTTCGGCTTCCTTTTGTATCTTAAACATAACTACTCCGATGTCTCTAAAATATTGTAAGCTTAATCTTACAAAAGAGTATAATATATCGGAACCAATATTGTCAATAGTTTAGATATTTTTTATTAATAAAGGAGAATATTCTTAACTTACAAATAGGCGGAACAGATGCTAGGAGCGCGCAAAAACATCGCTGCTGCTTAGAACCACCGACCTCCATGTCGGTACTGACACATCCGGCGACGTAAATAGAGGGAGTAATCTACTCAACTTGCAAATAGGCGGAACAGATGCCCGCATATTTGTAAGTTATGCCGACCATTGATCGCTTTCTCTTTGCAGCCGATACATCTCCCGGTAAATACCGTCCTTTTCCATCAACTCGGAGTGGGTACCTGTTTCGGCAATGGTTCCCTTGTTAAGCACTATAATCTTGTCGGCAGTTTCTACCGTTCGCAGTCTGTGAGCGATGACGATAACGGTTTTATTTTTTATCAGCGTGCTGATGGCATGCTGGATGAGCGTTTCATTTTCGGGATCGAGGGCGGCAGTTGCTTCATCCAAGAGGATAATCGGCGCGTCCTTTAAAAGAGCTCGTGCGATGGAAAGCCGCTGGCGTTCTCCGCCTGAAAGGGTATAGCCGTTTTCGCCGATTTCCGTGTCATAGCCTTGCGGTAGTTTTTCGATGAACGAATCGCACTGTGCGGCTTTTGCGGCAGCAAGCACTTGTTCTCTTGTAGCGTTTCGATTGCCGATTAAAATATTGTTGTATACCGTGTCATTGAAGAGTACGACATCTTGAAACACAATTGAAAAAGCTCCGAGCAGAGTTTCAGGTTCCACCGTGGAAACATCGACACCGCCGATTCTGACCGTGCCCGATGAGGCATCCCAGAAGCGTGCAGCCAAGCGGGCAATTGTGGACTTTCCGCAGCCTGAGTGCCCGACGAGGGCGGTAATTTCGCCCTGCTTTGCGGTAAAGCTTATTCCTCTGACCGTATCTTCTTCGGTATTGTTTGCTGTACTGTCTGCCATTGAATTATCGTCGGAGCTCCCGCCTATGCCGCCTGCACCTTTTCTGATCGATTCATTATACGAGAATGAAACATTATCATAGGAAATGTCGTAACCGTTAGGATTGAATGTTTCGCTTCCCGTCTGCGCCGGATAATTGACAATCGCCTGCTTCCGTTCAACTGCAATCAGCGTATAAAAGAATTCTGCGAGCAGCATAAACACCGTTGTCAGCGGATCGAAGATACGGCAGGAGACCAGCAAAAAGACGATATATGTCAACAGTTCAATTTGCCCCTGCACCAGCAAAAACGCCCCATAGGAAATAACCAGCGGAAAGCCGAAGCGGATAAACATCGCCACACCGAACATAAGCGCTCCGATCGACGCTTCCGATTTGAGCGCAGCTCCTGTCGCTTCGGTAATATCGGTTTTGAGCTTCTGTACATACTCCGCTTTTTTATCGGAAGACTTCAATACTTTGACGTTCTCGATCATCTGCTGGAGGGAATCGTATATCGAATCTTTGCGGACTATGACGCTTTTCATCTTTCTTTCCGAAAGCCTGCGGCAGCCGACGACGATAAAAAATCCTGCAAAGGCACAAACAAACAACGCAATGGTCATCCGCCAATCCAAAAGGGCAAGAAGACCGGCTGCAATCAAAATCGAAATAATACCGCTGAACATCTCCGGCACGACATTGGAAAGCGCTTCTTCAATCGTCGTAACATCGTTCAAAAGAGTCGAGGTTAAATACGACAAATCCTGCCTGCCGAAGTAGGACAGCGGGAGCTTTCTAAGCGATTCTGCAAGCGAAATACGCACATTCGCCGCTTCTTCATATGCACCGTTGTACATCCTGCCGTACTTCAGTTTTTCGAGGATGAACAGTACAACAATAATCGCAAGAGCGGCTGCAGACACCGCCCACACATTCGGTACTTGAAAACCTTGTTGCATGATGCGCGCCAAAAAATACTGCAGCACATACAGCGAAAGTCCCAGCGGCACCATCAAAAATAAATTGATAATAACCCCGAGCGTAATCGACGAACGTAAATTACGCGTTCCCGCATCAGATAAAGCAAAAAATCTTTTTAACATAAAAACCTCCCCAAATTATCTATACCTTCCACTCGATGCCTTTTTGGAAATTTTCCCACATACCGGCATAAAGACCTTTGCGCTCAAGCAGTTCATTGTGCGTGCCTTCTTCTTCAATTTTGCCCTCGTTGATGACACAGATTTTATCGGCGTTTACAACCGAAGAGAGGCGGTGGGCGATCATGATGACGGTTTTATCTTTGAGCAGCACGTCGAATGTCTTTTTGATTTTGTGTTCGTTTTCGGCGTCGGCAAAGGCGGTTGCTTCGTCCAGCACGATAATCGGTGCGTCCTGCAAGAGGGCGCGGGCAATGGCAAGCCTCTGTGCTTCTCCGCCTGATACGTATGTGCCCTTAGTTCCGTACACGGTGTCGATACCGGCAGGCAGTTTTTCAATGATGTCCATGCACTCAGCTTTACGGAGGGCTTCCATCACTTCTTCTCGGCTTGCGTCTTTTTTGCCGTAGCGGATGTTTTCAAAAATACTTTCTTTAAAGAGCTTATTTTCTTGAAACACAAAGCCGACGGTGTGCAAAAGGTCGCTTGTTTTAATGTCGCGGATATCGACACCGCCGATACTGATTTCCCCTGAATCAATTTCCCAAAAGCGGCCGAGCAAATTGACGAGGGTCGTTTTGCCTCCACCTGAAGGTCCGACAAGAGCGGTAAGCGAATGTTCGGGAATATGCAAACTGATGCCGTTCACTGTGGCGCGGCCCTTGTTCCCTGTGTCCGTTTCCGCAGATCCCGCCGTTTCCGTTTTATAAGAAAACACTACGTCTCTAAATTCTATATCGTATTTTTCGGGCAATACGGACTTTTCCGGTTCTTTGGTCAGCGGCGCTTGCAAGATATCTTCAATACGGTTGAGCGCATCGTTTGAGCGCTGATTGAATGAATTTGCATACATAACTTTCATCAGCATGGTGTAGGTAACCGGTGCAAAGGCAAGATAAAACACAAAACTGTAAAAAAAGCGAGGATCGAGCGTCGCACTGCCCGCTATCAACAGAGCGGCAGGCAGCAGGAATAGAAAGCCCGCTTTAACGAGTGCGAGGAAAATCGAATAGCCGTTTTCCCACGACAGCGAATATTTATACACAAATTCTTTGTAGTTCATAATCGAAGTGTAAAAGTTTTTGAAATAATACACGGACTGATTAAAGGTTTTGATAACTGAAATGCCGCGTACGTATTCAGTGCCCGCATTGTTCATCTGCTCAAGTGCATTTTCGTACTTTTGCATAAAGCCGGAATTTGAACTGATTTGCATTAAAACCGCTTGCAGCACGAAAGCAAGCACAAGCGGCAATAGGGAAATAAGTCCGAGCCGCCAATCGAATACCAACATGAGCGCGAGTATCGCAAAAGGAGACACCATGTTCTGTGCCGTATCGGGCAGGTTATGAGCTATCAGCGTTTCAAGTTGATTGACGTTTTTTTCAAACACCTTGCGCACCTTGCCGCTTACGTGCGTGATATGCCATCCGATGGGAAGTTCCGCCAGCGCTTCGGCCATCCGTATCGAAAGGTTTTCCTGAATGGTAAATGCCGTCGCATGCGAAAGCATGAGCGCTGCATAATACAGCACAAAGCCCGCCGCCGCGGAGCCGACTGCCCACAGTCCGTAGCGTGTAAGGGAGGCGGCGTTTACCGCTTCTTTTGCTACGGCGGCGGCAATTACATCGCGCATTACAAAGAACACCATAATGTACGGCACAAAGCTCACAAGGGCACTCAAGCCTGAAAGCATAAGCGACAGTGGCAAAAGCCCTCTGCTTTTTCCCGCGTAGCTTAAAAGTCGCTTGATGGTTTTCTGTTTTGCAGGGTTTCGTTCCGCCTGCTGCTTTGCCGGGTCTCGTTCAGTATTTTGCTGTGCCGGCCGGTTTTGTTTATCATTCATAGAGAATCCTCCATTTAATTATTTTTATCCTAAAAAATTAGCCATAGTAAACATACTATATGTTATACAATCTTAACGGTTTTGTCAAGATGACGGTGCCGTCACTTATTTGATAAAAAAATATATACAAACAAAAACGGATTGTCAAGCACTTTAGATACTTTGTGTCAAAAGACGGTGTGGAAATTTTTCCCCACTTTACACAAGGCTGCAAAAGTGTTAGGCTGTTCATCGTAAACTATAATATTTTTACAGGAGACATTATGGATTATCTTAAAAGATTTCAAAAATACATTTCGATGGACACTAAGTCCAACGAAGAAAATGAATGTTGTCCCAGTACTCCCGGGCAGCTTGAGTTGGGAAAATACCTTGTAAAAGAATTGACCGATATGGGTTTAAAGGCCGAGCAGGATAAGCACGGTTATGTTTATTCGGCCATTCCTGCTAATACCGATAAAAAAGTTCCCGCAATCGGTTTTATAGCCCACATGGATACGGCTCCCGATTTGGACGGCAAGTGCGTAAATCCGAAAGTTTTTGTGTACAAGGGCGGGGATATTAAACTCAACGATGAGTACACCATGACCGTCAAAGATTTTCCCTTCTTAAAAGAGCTTGAAGGTCAGGAGATTATTACAACCGATGGAACAACCCTCTTGGGTGCAGACGATAAGGCCGGTATTACAATCATCATGGGCGCTATAGAATATCTTTTGGCACATCCCGAAATTAAACACGGCGAAATAAAAATCGGTTTTACTCCCGATGAGGAAATCGGAAGAGGTGCCGATCTTTTTGATGTAAAAAACTTCGGAGCGGACTTTGCCTATACCGTAGACGGCGGCCCCTTGGGTGAACTCGAATACGAAAACTTTAATGCCGCAAGCGTTAAGATAGAAATTCAAGGAAAGAATGTGCATCCGGGTTCTGCAAAAAATATGATGGTTAATTCTCTTTCTGCAGCAAGAGAATTGGAGAACATGCTTCCCGAAGAACAAAAGCCGGAATATACCGAAGGCTATGAAGGTTTTATTCATTTAACTTCCATTGAAGGGAGCGTTGATTTTACAAAGATGTCTTATATTATCCGCGATCACTTTATGGAAAGCTTCCTTCACAAAAAAGAACTTATGAAGACTGCTGTCAATTTTTTAAATAAAAAATACGGCAACATAATCAAGATGGAAATAAAAGATTCCTATTACAACATGAAAGAAAAAATCGAACCGCACATGGAAATAATTGAGCTTGCAAAAAAATCTATGACTGATGTCGGTATTGAACCCCATATAGTCCCGGTCAGGGGAGGGACTGACGGAGCCCGCCTTTCTTTTATGGGGCTTCCCTGTCCGAACCTTTTTGCAGGCGGTTATAATTTTCACGGCCGCTTCGAGCTCATTCCCACAAAATCAATCGAAAAGGGAATTGAGCTTGTTGTAAAAATTGCAGAGAACAACGCCAAGTAGTTCTTTTGTTTAAAAGTTTTAACGGAATGTTTAGCGTGGCAGGAGAAAAAAACTCTTTTGATTTTTCCTGCCTCTTTAAATTTAAAAGCCTAATGTCTAATCCTGTTTCTTATCCTTGTCGAAGATATTTCCAAAATAATAGCCGTTCCGAAAATAAGATAGGATATAAAGCCGACTTCACTCATATTAAAGTTTAAGGAACCTGCCATAAAAAGCTCGTAACCTATTCCGCCGGCTCCTGCCGCAGCTCCTACGGCAACCGCATTTCCGAAGTTAATTTCAAATCTGAAAAAGCTCCACGAGATTAGATTGTTTATCGAAGCGGGGAGAACTGCCTGACTTATAATTTCGATGTAGCTTGCCCCGCAGGCTTTTAAGGCCTCAATCGTTTTTTTGTCTATGCCGTCAAAGCTTTCCGAAAAGCCCTTTACGAGATAGGCTGTGCTGTGAAAGCTCATACCGAGGATGGCGGCCTCTGCTCCTATGTTTGCAACTACCGAAAATATTAAAACCCAAATAATTGTAGGCACGGAGCGGATAAGGGACATTGCCGTTCTTATGATTTTTACAAGATACTTGTTTGAAAGATTTTCCGAGGCGGCTATCCCTAAAAAGAAAGCAAGCACTACTCCGAACACGGTGGTTAAAAGGGCAAGGCTTAAACTTACCAAAAGAGAAAAAAATATTTCCGCATAAGAATATTTTTGCGAGAGTTTAGGGTGAAAAAATAAATCCTTTGAATATTCCGTAAATTGCAAAAAAGCCTTTTGAATTCCATAGTCGGGCTTTTCCATTTGAAATAAACTTATAATTGTAAGGCAGGATAAAAAAATAAGAACAAATAAAATTAATAATCTTTGCTTTGAGAATTTTCTTATTTTTATTTTGTTTGTTGTTCCAATCATAAAAGAATCCGCCTTATTTTGTTTGAAAGAATATCGATAAGTAAAACTATGATTACAAGGCATAAAATAATTAAGCCTGCACTGTTATAACGGAAACTTTTAAAATAAAGGTTAAATAAAAAACCTATTCCCGTTCCGGTTAGAATTCCTATCAGAGCCGAGTCCCTTACATTTGTTTCTACCGTGTATAAGAGCCACGAAACAAGGCCGGGTGCTATGCTTGGGAATACGGCATTAAAGAGGGCCGGAAAATACGGAACGCCTGCAGCCCGTAACGCCGTAAAAGATTCTTCGCTCGTTTCTTCTATCATTTCCTTAAAAACCCTTACCAGATGACCCAAGGTAATTATAAAGAGGGCTAAAAAACCGGTAAAATTATTTTGTTTAAACGAAAACAATAAAAGCATTGCCCAAGCTACCAGCGGAATGTTTCTTAAAAACGAAGCTATAAGGGTAAGGATTATTTTAAAGGGCTTATTTATTCCTGTGGTTTGAGAACCGAGGAGGGCTAAGATAAGGGCAAAAAAAGCCGCTGCGGTAGTTGCCGAGGCCGCTATTACACAGGTTTCTCCTAAGGTTTTTATTATAATCGAAATATGTTTTAAACTTTCATTGTCGGGTATAAAGTTTTTTATAAGCCAAGCTATTGCAAGGGGAAATTTAAAAATTGCTTTAAGGTCTTTAAAGCCGGTTATATTTGATGCAAAATAATATATTAAAATAAGACTTAAAAGAATAATAATTGCCTTTAGTTTTTTCTTCGCAAAAAAGATTTGTCTTTTTTCCCAAGAGTATGAAGTTTCTTTTTTATGATAATGTCTTTTCTTTTTTTTGTCATCAGAGTAAATTTTTAAATCGAACTTCATAGAACTTTTTCTCCGCTGTCCATAGAAACGCTTGTAAAAATTTCTTTGTGCAAGACTTCATCGTTTAAGGAATCGGGTCTTCCGTCAAAAACTATTTTCCCGTTATTGAGAGCGATGATTCTGTCGGCATATTTTTTTGCCGCTTCCATTTGGTGTAAACTTATAAGACAGGCGATGTTTTTGTTTACTGCAAATTCTTTTATATAATTTAAAACCGTTTCTGCCGACTGCGGGTCAAGGGAGGCTATGGGCTCATCGCATAATAAAAGCTTCGGGTTTTGCATTAAGGCTCTTGCAATGCCTATTCTTTGTTTTTGACCTCCGCTTAATTCGCTGCATCTTTGAAAGGCAAATTCTTCCATGCCTACGGTTTGTAAAAGAGCAAAGGCTTTTTCTTTTTCTTCTTCGGTATAAAGGCCTAGTGCCCCGCGGTAAGAAGGGATTGAGCCGAGGCAGCCATGCAAAACATTTTCAACTGCATTAAGACGCTCGACCAGATTATAATTTTGAAAAATCATTCCTATCTTTGAGCGGTATTGTCTTAATTTTTTTCCTTTAAGCTTGTTTATTTTTTCTCCTAAAAAAATAACTTCTCCTTCATCCGGCTCAACCAAGCGGTTTATACATCTAAGCATTGTAGATTTTCCGGCTCCCGATAGGCCTATTATTGCAAGAATTTCTCCTTCTTCTATTTTAAAAGAAATGCTTTGTAAGGCCCTTCGTCCCGAAGGATAAGTTTTTGAAATGTTTTTAAGTTCAAGAATCACAAGGCTTCCCTCCAAAAAAATTAAAGACTCTTCCTAAAGTTTTTAGAAAGAGTCTCAGGTTAGCAAATATAAAAAAGATTAGCACATTGTGGCATACATAACAGCCTTAATTGTATGCATGCGGTTTTCGGCTTCATCAAAAACAACTGATTTATGAGATTCAAAAACCTCGTTTGTAACTTCCATTTCGGGAAGACCGAACTTTTTGTGAATCTCCTGACCCTTAGTTGTCTTTAGGTCATGGAAGGAGGGGAGGCAGTGCAAGAAGATTGCATCCTTGTCTGCATTGTCCATAGCAGCCTTGTTTACCTGATAGGGCTTTAAGAGCTTAATGCGTTCTTCCCATACGCTGTCGGGTTCTCCCATAGATACCCAAATGTCGGTATAAAGAACATGAGCACCCTTTGTGCCTTCGTTTACATTTTCGGTAAGGGTTACGCTTCCGCCTGTTTGGGCTGCGATTTTCTTTGCTTCGGCTACCAAGTCTTCAGTGGGGAAAAGGTGCTTGGGCGAACATGCTGTAAAGTGCATCCCCATTTTTACGCAGGCTATCATGAGGGAGTTGGCTACATTGTTTCGGGCATCTCCCATGTACGTAAATTTAAGCCCCTTCAAATAACCGAAGTTTTCTTCGATTGTAAGAAGGTCTGCAAGCATTTGAGTCGGGTGGAAGAGATCGGTTAATCCGTTCCATACGGGAACGCCTGAATATTCGGCCAATGTTTCTACAAGCTCTTGGCTGAAGCCTCTGTACTCGATGCCGTCATACATTCTTCCTAAAACACGGGCTGTGTCTTCGATAGATTCTTTATGTCCCATCTGTGAAGAATTGGGATCAAGGTAGGTAACGCCCATTCCAAGGTCATAACCTGCAACTTCAAAAGAGCATCGTGTTCTTGTAGAGGTTTTTTCAAAAAGAAGAACGATGTTTTTTCCTTCTAGGTATCTGTGAGGAATTCCGGCCCTTTTCATGTCTTTAAAATTTTTTGAAAGGTCAAGTAAATAGCGGATTTCGTCTGTAGTAAAATCCAACAATTTTAGAAAGCTTCTTCCGCGCAAGTTTTTTGCGCTCTTTCCGCGAATTTCTTTAAGCATAGTTTTAACTCCTTAAGATGCTATTGATGAATGGGAACAATATATCAGCTTTTGCAAAAATAATCCAGTACCTTTTAAGATTGTACTTTTCTTGTTTTAAGCTGATTTTATTCGCCTATCCTTCTCCAATGCCAGCCGAATACGGAGTGGGCGTTTGTTACAACCATAAAGGCTTTAGGATCGTTTGCGGCAAGATAGCTTTTTAACTTTACAAAGTCCCTGCGGCTCATAACGGTTTGAATGACCGAGCGTTCGGCTCTTGTGTAAGCCCCCGTTGCCTTATATACATTTGCAGAGCGGCCTAGTTCCACCATAAATCGGCAAAGCTCATCGGGCTTATCCGTATTTATAACGCAGTATTTACTCATGTTAAGGCCGTCGATTGTGGAGTCGATTACGAGCCCGTTTATGATTACACCCACCAACGAAAACAAGGCTATTTCCGGGCCGTAAGCAAAGCCCGCAAAAACTGTAATGGTAAAGTCCGTAATTAAGCAGCCCTTTCCCAAGTCGAGACCGAAATATTTTTGCAGAATCATTGCAAAGATATCGCTTCCTCCGGTTGATGCATACTGATTTAAAACTATGCCTACGCCTCCCCCGTAAAGGATGACGGCAATTACCAGCTGTAAGAATTTGTCGCTTACAATCGGCCCCTGCAATGGAACAAAGATTTCCAAAAGCCATACGGCTCCTGAAAGCCCAAGGCTCGCACAAACCGTTTTAAGGCCGAATTTGTTTCCGATGATTAAAAAGCCGAGAGCAAACAGAAAAATGTTTACTACAACAAGTAAGGCTCCTGTAGAAAGCGGAAGGTATTTTGACAATACCAAGGCCATTCCTGTAGCCCCGCCCAAGGATAATTTTGAAGGCAGCAAGAAAAAATGAATACCTGATGCTATCATCAAAACTCCGCAAACAATGTAAAAAAAACTTAATAATTTTTCTTTCATTTTTTTTCCCTTATAAAAAAAAATAGAATTTATTTGAATTTGAATCTTTTTAAAGAGATTTATTTACTTGTCATGTTTACAATATCGCTGTGTGTTGCCGCCGTTTCAGCATCTGCAAGAAGCATCTTCATTCTTTCAACATACATCTTTGAAGGCTCGTCATCGGGAGAGACTTCCAAACACTTGTTAAAAAGATTAAGGGCTTTTTGATATTCTCTTTGGCGGTAAAAATCTATTGCGTTTTCAAATATGCCTACGAGCTGTACCATTTCCGCAGAGGCTTCGGATTTGACTGCCATAACATTGTAAAGCTGAACAGGGGTATTGATACCCACAACCCTTACGCGGTCGAGGCGGCGGCCAAGGAAGGCATCATTTGTTTCGCTCCATGTAGATTCTGAAGCTAAAATCCATGTGCCATATTTTTTGTTTACGCCTTCAAGACGGGCTGCAAGGTTTACGTCATTTCCCATAATTGTGTAGTTCATTTTTTTTTCGGTGCCCATGTTTCCGACAACCATTTCGCCGGTATTTATTCCTATGCGTGTAAAGATGGGCATGGGAATGTCGCCTGCATCATAAAGCTGTTTATTTAGTTCGGCTTCAGCCTGTTTCATTCTGATGGCCGCAAGACATGCCCTGTAAGCATGGTCGGGCAAATCTATCGGTGCTCCGAAAAAAGAAACGATGGCGTCTCCTATGTATTTGTCAATCGTGCCTTTTTCTTGTAGAATTAAATCGCTCATTTGTGTGAGGTAAACGTTTAAAACCGAAACCAAGTGTTCGGGCGTAATTTTTTCCGAAAGGGTAGAAAAAGATTTTATATCGGTAAACAGAGCCGTAATTCTTTTTTGTTCTCCTCCGAGAGTGAGCTTGTCGGGGTCGGCAATAATTTCATTTACAACATCGTCCGAAAGATAAACACCGAAGGCCTTTCTTAAAAAGCCCTTTTCTTTTTCGCTGAAAATAAAGTTTAGTAAAAGGATAACTATAAAACTTATGACCACCGTTATAACCGGAAGAAATAGCTGTAAGTATATTTTCCCGAATACGAATAAAAGAATTCCTATAGAAAGAGTTAAGCTCAATAAAACGATTCCAAGAAGAACCTTTATAAATCCTCTTTCTATCTTTTTCATCATAAAGGCTGTAAATATTGCTATTACAAAGGCAAGTATTATTGAAACCCATTTTGGAAGAGGTCTTATAAAGTCCTCATTCATAATTGTGTTATAAATATTGGCATGGGTACCTACATTGGGATAAGATTTCCAAAAAGGGTTTACACCTAAATCGGAGGTACCTACACCGCTGTATCCTATTATTGCAAAGGCATTGTTGCAAAAGCCGTTTATATAGTTTATATGTTCCGAATAGTTTTTATATTCTTCTTTTGCATTTTTAAAAAGTTCGGTAACATAGGCATCTATATCGTCATATTGGTTTGAGCCGCTCTGCTCTTTTATTTTTGCAAAAAGGCTGTGTATTTCTTTATCGAAGTTTCCGCTTAAAAATTTACTGTAATTATCAAAAAAGGAATTACGGGCCGCAAAGTATTCTTTAAAATCCTGCTTGTCCTTATTTAGAAGTTCTTTTTTCCATTGGTCAAGCCTTGAGTATTCACTTTCTAAAGAACTAACCGCATTGTGATAAGAAAGATAGCCGTCTGCAGTTCTGATTTGCAAATCTTTTATAGCTTCTAAAAGTGAAATTAAATTCTTTTCCATTATGTCGGCGTAGGTTAGGGCATAAACCGATAAGCTTTTAAAGCTGCCGTTTTCCGGATTTTCAGTGTCGGCAAAGCGTTTTTTTAGCCAGTTTATTAAAAGGTTTCCTTCTTCATCCAGAGGAATTGTAAGGTCTTTTCTTTTTTCCAAATCGGACGGATCTTTGGCATTTTTTAAAATCAGCTTCCTTCCCGACCGGATAATTTTTTCGGGTTCAAGGATGTGAAGAATGGGAGTAAAGACCAGCTGGCCTACGTACCTTCCTTCGTATTCGGTTAAAAGAGAAATGCGGCGGCGTACACCGTCTTCGTCTATAACCACGTTCGGAAAACCTGCTCCTCTTGCGTATTGCAGTATGGGCATAATCGTCGGAGCCATTCCGTATTCTTCATTTGCCGCCTTGCGGTTTGCTAATGTTTCCTTTTTAAAAAGCCCTGTTTTATCTTCTACATTGGTAAACAAAAAATTATTGTAGGCAAAATCTTTTAGTTCCTTTGTTTCGCCGCCTATGTTTATATTTACCGCATTTATGGTTAAAAAAGCATTTTCAAAAAAGCCTACAGCAGCTCCCATGTAGGCATCATTATCTCTAAAAACATTTTGTTTAATTGAATCGGAAAGTTCATCAATTCTTGATTTAAAATAGTCGGACATATCCTGTCCTATTGTTTTTACTTCGGAAAGCGGAATGTTTTTACCGGCCACCGCATCCGAAAATTCTTTTATATATTCTCCGAATTCCTGACGCACGGCTGTATATTCTTTCGGCAATTCATGTTCTACATAAGTATTATTTGCTCCCATCCTTCCTGCAGACAGGTACTCAATATCGAAAACCGCCGCCTTACCGCCTGATTCTTTTAAGCGGATTAAAACATCGGCTAAGACGTCCCTTGACCAAGGCCAAGAGCCGATTTGTTCTATAGAAAAGTCATCGACATTTAAAAGGAGAATTTCGCTTTTTTCCTTGATTTCGGGCTTAAGTTTTAGCATGGCATCGTAGACTTGATTTTCTATATTTCTTCCAAATTTAATAAAACTAAAGGCGGTAAAAATTAAAAATACAACTATTGCTATTATAAAATTAAGATTTTTTTGTAAAAAAACTATAAATGCAGATTTATTTTTTTCTTTTTCGACCATGGCTTTCCTCTTTTCTTTATTTTACATAAAATCGGCAAGTTCAATTATAATCTAAAAATTATTAAAAAACAAGCCTTTATATCGATAGACTTTTCTTATATTTTAGGGTATTATACAAAGTAAGATCACTTCACATTTTTAAGGAGATATATAATGAAGATATTGGTTATCAACTGCGGAAGCTCTTCTTTAAAGTATCAGCTAATTGATATGACTAACGAAGATGTTTTGGTAAAAGGCCTTGTCGAAAGAATCGGTATTGAAGGTTCACGTATTAAACACGAAAAAAAAGGAATGGATGCCGTTTTAATTGAAGAAAAAATGAATGACCACAAAAGGGCCATTCAGCTTGTTTTGGAAGCCCTCATCGATAAAAATCACGGTGTAGTAAAATCCATGGATGAGATTACGGCTGTAGGTCACAGAGTTGTTCACGGCGGAGAAGAATTCAATAAGTCCGTTCTTTTGGATGACAGGGTAATGGCCGGTATCAAAGAATGTATCGACCTTGCTCCCTTACACAACCCTGCAAATATTATGGGAATCGAGGCTTGTAAGGCTCTTATGCCGAAAACTCCGATGGTTGCGGTTTTTGATACGGCCTTCCATCAAACAATGCCGGCAGAAAACTATATCTATGCTCTTCCCTACGAGTATTACGAAAAATATAAGATACGCCGCTACGGTTTCCACGGAACATCACACCGCTTTGTTTCGGAAAAAGCCTCCGAAACCCTCAAAAATAATTCGGCCGATTTTAAGGTTATTACCTGCCACTTAGGAAACGGTTCCAGCTTGGCCGCTATCAAGGGCGGAAAATGTGTAGATACCTCGATGGGACTTACCCCCCTTGAAGGTTTAGTCATGGGAACCCGCTCAGGAGACCTAGACCCTGCAATTCTTCCCTTTATTATGAACAAGGAAAAACTTTCAGCCGATGATATGAGCAATGTTTTAAACAAAAAATCCGGCGTTTTGGGTATTTCGGGTGTAAGCAGCGACTTCCGTGATATTGAAACCGCTGCAAAAGAAGGAAACAAGAGGGCTCAGCTTGCCTTGGATGTATTCTGCAACAGGGTTAGAAAATACATAGCTTCTTATGCCGCCCAGCTCGGCGGAGTGGATGCTCTGGTATTTACAGCCGGTATAGGTGAAAACTCTATCGAGCTTAGAGAAAAAATCTGTCACGGTTTGGAATTCCTCGGTGTTGAACTCGATTCCGAGAAAAACAAGGTAAGAGGAAAACTTACCGATGCAAGCAAGGCCTCATCAAAGGTCAAGGTTCTTATCATTCCTACAAATGAAGAACTTATGATTGCTAAGGATACGATGGCATTGGTAAAATAAAGCTCTTTCAAGTAAAAAAACGGCAGGTTTTGTTTAAAACCCGCCGTTTTTTAATCAGCTTTTATCTGTAAGATAAAAACGCTAAACCTTATTCTACAACAGCAACCAAATCATTTGATTTTAAAATCAAATGATCTACACCGTCAATTTGAATTTGAGTTCCGGCATATTTGTCGTGAATAACTTTTTGACCGACTGAAACCTTAATCTTTTCTTTGTCGTCACCTACAGCTACAACAACACCTCTTTGTGTTTTTTCTTGAGCTGTGTCGGGAATGATGATTCCGCCGGCAGTTTTTGTTTCTACGGCATCCGGTTTTACTAAAACTCTGTCTCCTAAGGGTTTAACTTTCATCAAAAGACCTCCTGAAAAATTAAAAGAACACAAAAAGCAGTATTTGTGCCTTTTTGGCACTCTTTTTTGTGTTTTATTTCGGGTTGTGTCATTTCAATACATAAGTCCCGAATACCATAAAATATAAGAAAAAAGAGCTAAAAAGGCAATAGGTTTTGCTCATTTTCGGTGCCGGATGTTAAATTTTATAAGTCTATATCTAATATAAACTTATAGTTTTAAGTCCTTTTTTTTGATGGTTTAAAAATATTTTTTTGAATATTCGGCTTTTAGCATAGTTTTTGCTTGTATATACCGGAGGTCAAAAAGACTTCCCAGTTTTATACAAGGAGTTAAGTTATGTATAACAGGACAAAAAATAATTATGATGCAGAAATGAACTCGTTGGCTACTTATTTAAAAGAAATCAATCAGATACCGCTTTTAACAGCTGAGGAAGAAATAAAATATGCTAAACTCGCCGAAAAGGGAGATGAAGATGCCAAAAATATGTTGGTAAATTCAAACCTCCGCTTTGTTGTAAATGTAGCAAAAAAATATCAAAACCAAGGGCTTCCCCTTATGGATCTTATCAGCGAAGGAAACATAGGTTTGATGAATGCCGCCGAAAGATTCGATGTTTCAAAGGGTTATAAATTTATTTCTTACGCTGTTTGGTGGATTAAACAATCTATCTTAAAAGCTATTTGCGAAAAATCAAGGATGATACGCCTTCCCTTAAACAGGGCAAACGAGCTTGTTCAAATAGAAAAGGCTAAAAAAGAAATCGACTTTTCGGGAAACGAAACTAAGGAACTCAATGAGATTGCAGGTATCTTAAATATGGACAATTCTATGGTTCACACAATTATGAATGCTGCCAGAGAGCCTATTTCCATAGATGCTCCCGTTTTTGATGAGCCCGGAAGCTCCAGTGTAAACGACTTTTTACAGGACGAAACTCACCAAATGCCTGAAGACTACGCAATGGATATGAGCCTTAGAGATGAAGTAAACGAGCTTCTGAAAAACCTTGACGATAGGGAAGCGGAAATAATCCGTTATCGTTTTGGGCTTGGCGGTTATGCTCCTCTTTCGTTAAAAGAGGTGGGGCTTATCTTTAATCTTACAAAAGAAAGAATACGCCAGATTGAAAAAAAAGCCCTGCAGCAGCTTAAAAAGCCTGCCGAAAAACAAAAACTTGCCGTTTACGTTGCGTAAACAATTTACGTCGCATAAACGCGCTTTATATAAAAATTGGTTCCATGCGATTAAATTAGGGCTGCTGAAAAGCAGCCCTTTTTTGTAAGCTAAACCGGATTTTACTCCATAATGTACAAGACGGTTTCCATATTGCCGCCTCGCAGGCTGTGTTTTTTTAAGACGGCATCCTTATTTTGCTTGCAGAATATTTTTTCGAATTCTTTTTTGCTTGTGATAAAGCCCAGCTTCCAGTCCGGAAAGTGTTGAGGTATTTCGGCCATCCGTTTATAAAGCTCAAAAGCTTCTTCCTCGCTTCCGAGCCTTTCGCCGTAGGGCGGATTCGATAAAAGGATGCCGCTTTCGTATGGGGCTTCCAGTTCCGAAAAGTCCGATTGGATAAAGTCGGGACGCTCTATGTGATGGGTAATGCCTGCTGCATGGAGTTCCCTTCCTGCGATGATGCAGGCCCTTTCGGCATTGGCCTTTGAAAGAGAAACTGCTTCTTCCGAAATATCCGAGCCCGTTATCCTTGCAAGGCAGTCGGTGCGTACCTCCGAGGCTGCCCTTTCTTTTTCTTCCTTTAAAACGGCTTCTATTTTTTCTTTTTCAAAACAAATGAAGTTTTCAAAGGCAAAGTGACGGGCAATCCCGGGCGGAATGTTATAGGCATACCAAGCGGCTTCAATCGGAATAGTCCCGGAGCCGCAAAAAGCATCGTGGAGGGGGATTTTTCTTTTCCACTGCATTAGCTGAATTAAGACGGCTGCCAAGGTTTCTCTCATAGGGGCGGCCCCTCCGCTTAAACGGTAACCCCTTCTATAAAGAGGTTCCCCGGATAAGTCCAGACAGACATAGACATTGTTGTTTTCTATATAAATGCGGATCATAAAACGGGTTCCGGTTTCGGGCAGGGAATGCATATTCCATTTTTTGCAGAGCTTGTCGCAAACAGCCTTGTGGACGATGGATTGAACGGCATGTTCCGAAGAAAGCTTTGACTTATAGGTACGCACCTTGTCGATTGTAATTCGGGCATCACGAGGAAAATAGTTATGCCAGTCTATCGAAAAGACCAAATCAAAAAGATCATCAAAATTTTCGGCCTTTGCGGTATTTATAAGCATAAAAACCCTGTCGGCTGTGCGTAAAAAATAATTTGCCTTAAAAAAAACTAAAAGAGGTTCGGCTTCGGCTGAAGTAAAAAATACCCTTCCGGGTAACCTATTGTAAGGTTTAAAACCTAAAAGTTTTAGTTCCCTTGTAAGTACAGGTTCTGCACCTACGGCGCATAGTGCAATAAAATCATTCATAAGTGTTTTGCAGTATAGCATTTTTTTAAAATTTTTTATATACTGTAAATTATAAAATAATCGTTATAAAATAATCTAATTAAATTGGAGAATATATGAAAAACCTTAAAAAAATCTTGACAGCCGCTTTGGCTTTTTTGCTTATTTTTTCTTTTTTAGTCTCTTGTAAAACAAAGGATTCAAATTCGCAGGCTGACGGTGAATCGAAAGCCGTTTTAATAAAACATCCTGAAAGGATGTTTTGGGAAGTAAAAAAAGGAGATGCTTCAATCTATGTTTTGGGTACAATCCATGTTGCAGACAAGGATTTTTATCCATTGGAAGATAAGATACTGGAAGCCTTCGATAAGGCCGATATACGGGTCAGTGAATTGGGCGGCAAAAAAGAAATGGAAATGGTTCAGGAAAAATTACAAATTAAGATGCTTCAACATTTTAATATTAGTCCCGAAAAAGATTTGTCTAATTTTTTGTCCGAAGATAAAATAAACGTTGTTAAACAAGAATTGGGAGAAAACATTGCCGTTCCTCTATTTAAATTTAATCCATGGATTCTTACAATCGCTTTAAATCAAGTACTGTATACAAAGGCCGGATTAGATCCTCAAAACGGTATAGATATGCATCTTTTAAACCGCGCCGGTAAGAAAAAAATTGAAGCCCTTGAAAGTATCGACGAACAGCTGGATCTCTTATCTTCGGGAACTTTTGAAGAACAGTTAAAGGCTCTTAAAGAAACTATAAACGAATTACAAAATACGGATAAAGCCATTGACTGGCTTACAAAGTTAAAAAAGCTTTATTTGGAAAACAATACCGAGGAATTAAAAGATTTTATAGGTTCTCTTTTGGATATGAGCGACGGTATATCTCAAGATGCTCTTTTAAAAGATCGAAATATTGTTTGGGCTGACAAATTTGAAGAATATCTTAATAAAGGCGGAACAACCTTTGTGTTTGCAGGCCTTGCTCACTTTTTAGGAGAGGACAGCGTATTTGAACAAATGAGGATCAAAGGAATTTTAGAATAGAATGAAAAAGTTGCTTGTTTTTGTAGTTTTAATGCTTTGCTTTTTGTCATGCAAGACAAAGCAAATTCAGCCTAAAATTGAAGGAGCTTATATACAGCTTACCGACAAGGCTCAAATCTCTTTTAAGGACCTTCCATGTACTGTCTTTTTTTCGGATGGGACTGAGGAAAAACATCTTACGAATGAAGACGGAAAGGTTGTAGTTCAAGTCATTGAGGGCCGTATAATAACCAAAGTTGTCTATGATTTTTCGGATTACAAAAGACCTAAGGGAAAACTTTTGGCAAAGGAAGAGTTTTCAATAATAAGAAAACTTAAAATAAAACCCAAATCCTTGACACAGGAATTCAATATCGACCTTGAGCCAGTCAAAGGAATGCAGCTGATAATAATCTTGAATGTTTTTAATATCGAATTATAGGCCTTTATTTTTGAACCTTATTCGTTAAAAATATCTTCCGGATCCAAAATACGGCCGGCAAAGCGGTACGTGTCTTTCCAATATTTTTCATCAAGGGAAGAAATTATTACACCGGTATGTTTACCCTGCGAAGCGGAATGGATGAATTCCCTGTTACCTATGTAAATTCCTACGTGTGATACTTTGTTTCCCACGGTATAAAAAAATAAAAGATCGCCGGGTTGAACTTCTTTGTCCGAGATCCGTTTAGCAAAGTCTGCAAGACCCTTTGTGCTTCTGGGAACGCTAATTTCGAGAGCGTCAAGAGCTGCCCTATATACAAAACCTGAACAATCCATTCCGGCCTTAGTAGTGCCTGCATATTTATATGGAGTTTTTAGGTATTTATATGCAGCATTTATAAAATCGAGACGCGGAGATTCGGGCGGCTGAGCTCCAAAAGTCATACATCCGTTTAAAAAAAAGCTTAAAAGAACAAAAATAAATATTTTTTTCATAAATTCTGCAACCTCCTATCTCTTATCGGGTCTAACTATAAGAGAATTTAGCTAAATTTATTTATAAAAGGAAGATCTTATGGCAAATCTTAATAAAAAGCCCTGGGCATTTTTAGATGAATGGAGAGGCTCAAAGTTTAAAGGCGAATGGCCGACCCTCCCCGAAATGTTTGAAATTACTGCGGAACGGTACCCTGACAGGAATTGTTTTACGGTCTTTGAACCGGATCGTGTTACCCTTTCTTATTCGGAAAGTCTAAAAGTAGTAAAAGACTTGGCTTATTGGATGACCGAAAACGGTGTTACGAAGGGAACTCATGTTGCCGTTTCAGGCAAAAACTCCCCGGAATGGGCTGTCGTATACTTGGCAAGCCTTTTTGCAGGAGGAATAATAATTCCGATAGACTATGGTCTTCATAATGAAGAGATTGAAACTCTTTTAAAAACGGCGAAACCTAAATTATTTTTTGTGGATGAAGAAAAGTTTGACTTTTTTGCAGAAAAAGCAAAAACCGAGAGTTATATAGGTTCTCTTTATTCTTTAAGTAAAAAACATCCTGAAATTTATGTTTATAATCTAAAGCCGGCCGGAAGTCCTGAGCTTGCAAAGGCTCAAGAAAACGATACGGCTGCAATTCTTTTTACCTCAGGTACGACAGGAAATCCCAAGGGGGTTATGCTCAGTCACAAAAACTTTGTTTCGGACTGCTATATAGCCCAGTCCAACCTTAACATTTACCATACGGACGTATTCTATGCTCTTTTACCGCTTCATCACTCTTATACGATGCTTGCGGTATTTATCGAAGCCCTCTCGGTCGGTGCCGAATTGGTATTCGGTAAGACCCTTGCCGTATCAAAAATGCTTGCCGAGCTTAAAGCCGGAAAAATCACAATGCTTTTAGGTGTTCCGCTCTTATTTAACAAGCTTCTTGCAGGTATTTTTAAGGGCATTAAGGCAAAAGGTATTGTAGTTTTCGGTATTATCAAGACCTTGATGGGTATCTCTTACTTCTTTAAAAAGGTCTTTAAGGTTAATATAGGAAGCAAGCTCTTCCACGGCATCTTGGATAAGGCCAGTTTAGGAAATGTCCGTATCGCCATATGCGGAGGCGGCCCCCTTGCGCCCAACGTATGCAGGGCTTATAACGAATTCGGTATCGACTTTGTTCAAGGTTACGGTTTGACCGAAACCTCTCCCATTATTGCTCTTAATCCGAAAGAACACTTTAAAATCGCCAGTGTCGGACAGTACTTTATTTCTTGTATGGAAATGAAGATTCTCGATCCTGATGAAAAGGGAATAGGTGAGGTTGCCGTAAAGGGGCCGATGGTTATGCAGGGCTATTACAATATGCCCGAAGAAACAGCCGAAGTTCTTTCTCCCGACGGCTGGTTAAAGACAGGAGACCTCGGCTGGCTTGACGATGAGGGTTATCTCTACCTCTGCGGAAGGGCTAAAAACCTCATAGTTACTGCCGGAGGAAAAAACGTCTTTCCCGAAGAAATCGAAAATATGTTCCAGCTTTATTATAACGAGATTGAACAGATTACCGCTGCAGGCTATCAGGCTGAAGAAGGCGAAGAAGTCGAAGCTCTTGTTTATCCTGCCGATGAACTTTATAAAAAGCTCAATATGACACGCGGCACAGGCGAAGGCGATGCAGCCGTTCAAAAAGAAATCGATGCCATCATCGAAACCGTAAATAAAAAGCTTTTACCTTATCAGCGGATTACAAAGACAACTTATCTATCCGAACCCTTGGAAATGACTACTACCAAAAAAGTAAAGCGTTTTAAGAAGTAGGTAGTTATAAAAAGGAACCTCTAAGAGCTTCAGTTTTTTAGAGGTTCCCATATCTTTATAAGATGGAAAGATGTTTGAAATGGGCCTTGCAATATGCAGCAAAACCGTGTATACTAAACACCAATGATATGGAAACGCATCGCCGGCAGTTATAAACATTCTCACAAAAAAATTACAAAAAGTTTTGAAAAAGCTCTTGACATAAAGTACCGCATAAGGGCCGTAGTACGCTTTTATGCGTTTTTTATATTACACCGCAAGGCACGCAAAGCGTTGAGCTTCGCTCAACTTCGCAGAGGATTATTAAGGATGTCCTTACAAAGACTCCCTTAAATCTCTTTGCGTCCTTGGCGTGCTCCGCGGTTAAATTAAAAAAGTCATTAGGAAGTGCACTTACGCCCCAACACCTTGACCAAGGACAACGACAGGGACTGCATAGCGGATGTTCATGCACATGCTGCTACGCAGAGAAATGAGGACATTGCGGAAATGATCACCAAAGAACGCTCGGAATTCAGCAAGGAAACAATTATCAACATTCTCAACATGAGGGATAAGGCTGTAAAAGACCTTATCCAAGAAGGTTTGAGTTTTATGGACGGTCTTGTACAAATTAGCCCGCGTGTATCGGGTGTATGGGAGACGGAAAATTCTTCTTACGATGAAAAAATACACAAGCGTACCGTCGACCTAATCCCGACTGCGGATTTACGCACAACCCTTGATGCAATTGGTGTTAAAGTGCTGGGTGCAAAAGAAGAAACTGCCCGCATTACCGAAATAACCGATACTGCAACGGGCTTAAAAGACGGTTCTCTCACAATCGGCGATGATATTATAATCGAGGGAAGCAAAATCAAGGTAGACGAAACCGATCCGGCTCAAGGCGTGTTTTTTAAAGCCGCAGACGGCACCGAATACAAGACTAACCGCCGGCTTTCGGTTAATAACCCTAGCCAAATCATCGCCCGCGTGCCTAAAGAAGTACCGGAAGGAAAGGTAGAAGTAATGGTGCGGACTAAATTCAGCACTGGCAATAAAACTCTTTTGCAAATACGCGAAATAGTATATGGCTATCCTTGCAAGGCAAAGGCATAGGAAGTTTTAGGAAAGGCATTTTCCCCGCTAAGGGAAGGGTTCATTCCCCGTACAGGGAAGCCCCCCTTCCCCGAGCGGGGAATGACCGGTTTACTGTACGGTGAAGACCTTATTCAGAATTAATGGATTTTTCCTTTATAAACAGCATATCATTTTTTAGGAGAAAATATATGATAAAATTAAATTTGAACAAGAGCTCAGCCGCTTCAAGCGGCAGGCTCTGTGCACTGAAAAGAGCCGCGGCGCTCATCATAGCCGCGTTGGTGGCGCCTATAGCGCTATTTGGAATGACCGGCTGCCCGAATAATGCGGGCGGAGGCGGTTCGCCGCCCAATGTAGGTTCTGTTGAAGACACAGGCGATGGCTTTATAAAAATAACCCCTCCTGCAAACGGCATTGTAGGCGTTGCCCCTAACTACGCCTTACCCGGAAGTGAAGCTTGGTGGAAAGGCGTATTTATTAAAGACCGTAAGGTAAAATTAAGCCCCTACAAGCTCGGCAAAACAGAGGTAACCTATAAACTGTGGAAAGAAGTTTACGACTGGGCGACTGGTCATGGATATACATTTGCCAATCCGGGAGTAAAAGGTAAAGACGGAAGCGGAACTGACGATGAGCCTGTAACGACTATAAGCTGGAGGGACTGCATTGTGTGGTGTAATGCGTATACTCAAATGAAGGCTGAAGGTAAAGCCGATACCGAATGCGTATACCGCAAAAAGGACGATCATACGGTTGTATTAAAAGACGCGACGGCAACAGCTGATTGTGATGCAGCGTATGCTGAGATGGGTAAAAAAGGCTTTAGACTTCCGACAGAAGCCGAGTGGGAATATGCGGCTCGCCGGCAGGGAAGCGATACAACAAATGCGGTGCAATACAGCGATGTGTACCTTACCAAATTAAACAGTGCAAGCGGAGCGAAAGCTGACTGGAATGATGCTGCGGAAACAGGAGCGGTTGCGTGGTATAGTGGTAATTCAGGAGGAAAAACTCATCCGGTCGGAGAAAGGAGAGCGAATGCACTCGGTTTACACGATATGAGCGGTAATGTCTGGGAATGGTGTTTTGATTGGTACGACGATATAGAGGCTAACACAGTTACCGATCCTCAGGGTGGTGCGTCGGGTTCTTACCGCGTCCTACGCGGCGGCAGTTGGTACTTCTACGCGCACTACTGCACTGTAGGCGTACGGGGCTACTACAGTCCTGACTACTGGAGCTTCTATCTTGGCTTCCGCTTGGCTTGCCGGCCTTGAGTTCACACATTTTGCCGGAGAGGTACTCAAAATCGGACGTCCTTGTCCGATTTTGAGTTTCGAGTTTTGCCTTTCGGCAAAACATCGCAAGAATGTAACCACCGCCGTCCGTGGCGGTAAAGCGGTGAAACCGAATAGGCAAAATGTGTTTTGTGGTGCAGAACGTATTGTAATAGAGTTTTATGCCGGTAATGCTGCCGGCCGAATGTCAATGGCTTTAAACAGTATCAAGTTTTTCAAATCAACAACTTCGAGGCAGAGTATTGGAGTTGTTGATTTGATTGTGCTCCCTTTACCAATCCACTATCATGTCAACAGGTTTCCGCTCTTCGCTTTCGGTATGCAGCAAGTTAAAATGCCGCATTTAAATAAAAAAAAACTCCACACCGGATTGTCCGGCGTGGAGTTTTTTTATTTAGGCTTTAGCCTATTCTTCTTGTTCTTCCATAAAGGCCTTGGCTTCGGCTATTATCTCATCGGCAATCTTACCGGAAATCGGATCATAGTGGTCGAAGGACATTTCAAAAGAACCCGTACCGCTTGTCATCGAGCGGAGGTCTATTGCATAGCGCAAAAGCTCTTTGTGGGGAACCTGTGCCCTGATTTCTTCAATGCCGCTGGCGGGAGAGGACTGGCCTAGGATTCTGCCTCGGCGTGAAGAAAGGTCGCTCATTATATCTCCGAGATATGAGTTTTCGACAAATACGGTTAGGTTCATAATGGGCTCAAGAAGGATCGGGCCTGCATTTCTCATTGCATCCTTAAAGGCATTTCGGGCTGCAATCTTAAAGGCCATTTCCGATGAGTCTACGGGGTGTTCTTTACCGTCAAGAACGGTTACGGCAACATCTACTACGGGGTAGCCTGCAGAAACGCCTTTTTCCATAGCCTCAATAACACCCTTTTCAACGCCGGGTATGTAGCCCTTGGAGATAGCTCCTCCGAAAACCGCATTGGTAAATTTGTATTTTTCGCCTCTGGGGAGGGGTTCGATTGCCAAAACAACCCTGCCGAATTGTCCGTGGCCGCCCGACTGCTTTTTATGCGTGTATTCGGCTTGAGATTTACGCTGAATCGTTTCTCTATAGGCAATTCGGGGAATGGAGGTTTGAATTTCTATCTTGGATTGATTTTTAACCTTATCCAAAACTATGCTTGTATGTAAATCGCCCATGCCCGATAGAACGTTTTGCTTTGTTTCGGCATTGAAGGCAAAGGAGAGAGTCATGTCTTCTTCACAGGCCTTAAACAGCTGCTCGCTGACCTTATCGTCATTCTTTTTGTCGATTGCGGAAACCGCCAACGAATAGATGGGTTCGGGAGTTCTAAGCCTTACAAAGGGTATTACATCGGCTGAGGCTGCTAAGGTATCGTTTGTCTTTGTGCTTGTAAGCTTTACCAAAACGCCTATATCGCCTGCTGCAATTTCTTTTACTTCCGTAAGTTTTTTACCCAATGTCTTATAAATTTTACCGACTCTTTCCTTTTTTTCTTCTCTAAGATTGTAGACCTCGGAATCGGCTGAGAGAGTTCCCGTAATAACTTTCACATAGGAAAGTCTACCTGAAAATTGGTCGTTGGAGGTTTTTACTACAATGGCCGAAAGAGGGGCTGAAGGATCCAGTTTAACGGAAATTTCTTCTCCTTCCTTTGTAACTCCTCTTTCCAGGGCTCCTTCAGGAGAGGGAAGAATTTCGCTTATAAAGCGTAAAAGAGAATTAAGGCCTGAATTATTTATTGCAGAGCCTGCAAAAAGAGGAACAATTCTATTATCGGCCATAGCGAGGGTAAGACCTCGGCTTATTTCTTCAGGAGAGAGTTCTCCTTCATCTATAAATTTTACGAGTAGTTCTTCATCGCCTTCGGCGGCAGCTCCGGCCAAAACCTCCAGAGCGTCCTTGTATTTATCCTGATATTCTGCAGGGATTTCCGTTTCGATTTCTTTTTCGCCCTCGATTTTATAGGCCTTGCCGTGAAGAACGTCTACAACGCCCTTAAAATTATCTCCAGTTCCCATGGGAAAGCTTACAGGGAAGACATCTACCTGAAACTGCTTTTTAACATCGGCTATACAGTTATCGAAGTCGGCTCTGGCTTCGTCCATCTTGTTTGCAAAAACAAGGCGGGGCTTGTTTCTTCTGTCAAGGTCGCGCCAGTACTTGATTGTTTCAATTTGTACGCCCGATCTTCCGTCCAAAACTATGAGGGCTGCTTCGGATGAGCGGAAAGCAGCTATTACCTCACCGATAAAATCAGAAGCTCCGGGAGTGTCCCAAATATTTATGAGCTTATCGTCTTTTTGTAAATTAACTAAGGTTGAGTAAATAGATATTTTTCGATCGATTTCTTCCTGACTGTAGTCCGTCACGGTTTTTCCCGAGTCTACCGATTCTGCCTTAGCGATAAGGCCAGAAACATAGAGCAAGTGTTCCACAAGACTGGTTTTGCCCGATTGTCCGTGTCCGGCAACGGCGATGGTTCTGATTTTATCCGTTGTAAATCCCATAAAAACTCCTTTTTATATAAAGCCTAAAAGCTTAAATTTGATCACAGAATAAGTTTGATCACAGAATAAGGATACACTATATTTTTAAAAATTGCAAGGTTAAGAATGCAAAATTGCAAAAAATGCCCACAGCATTTGAACCTCATACTTTGACATTTGCACTTTGTTACAGTTTTTCGATTTCTTCACGGCTTAAGCCGGTTCCTTCAGCTATTTTATCAATATCAAATCCAAACTGCTTAAAAGCCTTAGCTGTTTCGATGGCTTTTTGGTATGCTCCATCAGAAAAGCCTTGCCGTATTCCTTGTTCTATACCAATTCTTAGACTTTCTTCCCTTTGTACTGCAATGTCCGTATCATAATCATATTCTGCTACTAACATGTTTATTACCTCCCGTGATTTTCTCATTAAGTATTCTTTTAAGATCCCTTTTTCTATACATATTTTTATTGCATTTTTAAAGCCGTTCTATTAGGGAGAGAGAGGACACCTCGTTCAGAGCAAGGTTTCCTCTCTCTCCCTAAAACCCTCTCTCTTCTTCCCGCACTGCTTATGGCTCCGCCCTAAGAACCCGGTCTTCTTTAATTAAGGTTACGGCACTATGGCACGGACACCGCAGAAGCCGCAAGTACACGATGTTTTAGGCTGTAAGCCTAAAACTCGAAGCCAAGGAATGTACACGGAAGTATATTCCTTGGCTTGGCATATTCTCGTTTATTGTAGACTGGTGTTCAGCAAGAATAATAATTTTACCATCTACAAGGCAGGAAACATCGTTTATTATGTTCATATACATAACATTATCGAGCCTTATATTTTCTACAGGACAAGACATCGGTAGATTTGTACCATGCAAAGCATTGTAAAGAGATAAAAAATTCTCCTTAGCCCTTTCGTCTTCACTAAAAAGGTCTACAAATACTGAATCTTTGTATTTTCTGTTTGAAGTACTCATAACTGTTTCCTCATTGGTTGTATTATATCACACTTGCAGCAATTTTGTAAGAGAATATTTTTTTTATTTGACCTCGGATTTTCACCCCCTTTTCTTTTGAAAACGGTGAGGGATATCATGAATTGTGTGTAAAAAACTTGGATTTGAATAAACATTTTCGACCTTGATTTTATTTTGGAATAAGAGTAAAATTAAATATCGGCTTATCTTAAGGGGGTTAATATGTCTGATATTATTTATATTGAAGGCCGCGAGATTTTGGATTCGCGGGGAAATCCTACTGTAGAAGTTGAGGTTCAGTTAAGCGATTTTAGCTACGGCCGGGCCTGTGTTCCTTCGGGGGCTTCTACGGGAGAATATGAAGCTTTGGAAATGAGGGACGGCGATAAAAGCCGCTACATGGGAAAGGGTGTTTTAAAGGCTGTTGACCAAGTTAATACGGTTATTGCCGAAGAACTTGACGGGGCTGATGCTTTGGATCAGGCCGAAATAGATAATATGCTTATAAATCTTGACGGCACCGAAAATAAATCCAAGCTCGGAGCAAATGCTATGCTCGGTGTTTCGATGGCTGTAGCCCGTGCCGCTGCCGACAGTTTAGGTTTGCCGCTTTACCGCTATTTGGGAGGCGTTCATGCAATGCAGATGCCAGTTCCCATGGCGAATATCATAAACGGCGGCCGCCACTCCGACAACAAGATAGATTTTCAGGAGTATATGATTATGCCCGTCGGTGCTCCGTCAATCCGTGAAGGCATAAGAATGACTGCCGAGGTTTTCCATGCCTTAAAGGATATTCTAAAGAAGGAAGGCCATGTTACGGCTGTAGGCGATGAGGGCGGTTTTGCTCCCAATATCGAAAATGTTCAAGCCTTGGATTATATAATGAAGGCTATCGAAAAAGCAGGCTACAAACCCGGAAAGGATGTGGTGATAGCTTTGGACTGCGCTTCTTCCGAGCTCTTTGATGCAGGAGATAGAAAGGGCTACAAGTTCTGGAAGTCGGCACCTTCTAAAATTTTAAATGCCGATGAGATGGTTGACCTTTTTAAGGATTGGATAAGCAAATATCCGATTGTTTCTATTGAAGACCCGCTCGATCAAAACGATTGGGAAGGCTATGCAAAGATGACAAAGGAATTGGGAAATCAGATTCAGATTGTGGGCGACGACTTTTTTGTAACAAACACAAAACGGCTTGCCCGCGGTATTGAAGAAGGAGCCTGCAATTCTATTTTGATAAAGCTCAACCAAATCGGAACCGTTACCGAAACAATCGATGCCGTAAGAATGGCTCAAAAGGCAGGCTACACTGCCGTTATTTCGCACCGCTCAGGCGAGACCGAAGATGCATTTATTGCAGACTTGGCCGTCGCCCTTGAGACCGGACAAATTAAAACCGGTTCAATGAGCCGCAGTGACCGCATCGCAAAGTATAACCAGCTTATGAGGATCGAAGATGAGCTCGGCTACAACGCCCGCTATGCCGGCATGGCAACCTTTGCAAACCTGATAAAAAAATAAAAGGATACTAGACTTTTAACCGGCACGGTTTATCAAAGCCTTGCCGGATTTTTATTATATGGGGATTGTATATTTTTATCGATAATGATGGTGTTATCGATGGTTACAGATATAAATAATATGGGAGATAAAAAAGTGAAAAAGAAAATTAGTTTACTATTGATTGTTGTGTTAGGATTTATGATGGTTTCATGCTCTACATTTTCCCAAAGAAAAAAATATGAAAATTTTAAAAAATATATGAAGTCGAATGGATGGTCAGAAGTTAATTATGATCCTGATTTTCGTGATATTCTTGAAACTATATATTATCTTGTGTATCAACAACCTCCAAAACGTGGAGTAATATCCTGTCATTACTATGAAGTTGATAATATTACTTTGCACTTTATAAGTGATGTAAGCAGACCTGATGATCCTAATTTTATGATATGGTTCCATATAACGCATGAAGGTAAAAGACATTATTTTATGAAAATAAATTATATGTTAGAAGTTGTTGATACATATACTTCTGACTTATAT
Organism: Treponema sp. B152; assembly: GCF_024181665.1. NCBI lineage: Bacteria > Pseudomonadati > Spirochaetota > Spirochaetia > Treponematales > Treponemataceae > Treponema > Treponema sp. B152. The sequence goes on along the minus strand of NZ_CP058668.1, from coordinate 1,790,396 downwards.
GATATCAATGGTAATTTTATAAAGGAAGAGACACGTAAAATATTTTATTAAATTGTTGTATAAAATCGAATATACAATTTGACAATATTTTTACAAAAAATTATTGAGTTGAGATAAATGATAAAATGAAAACAAAACTTTGCATTTATTCACAGTTCAACTATCTCTTTCGGACAGCGATTGAAACCTTACGGAGAACTATGGACATACAAGTCAAAAACTTTTAAGGCATTTACGGATGCCTGATAGGAAAGGTGTGTATTTTGATATTTACAATGATAAAGATCTTATATTTATATTTGAGGGCGTAGGTAAACGGATTATAAAAATAATCTTCCCATCTTGCATTCTCCTCTTTTTTTTGCTATATTGTCAGCCATGAGAAAGATTATTAATTTTATTTTATTTGTTTCTTTTCTTTTAGCTGTTTTTTCATGTGCAAAAACTGAAAATATGCAAAAAGAAAAAGAAATCGCTATTGCGGTTTTTGTTCCCGGTGTCAGGGCTGAAAGTCCTGTCTATGATATGTTGTCTTCCGGCGTAGAAGAAGCCGTTGCTTCTGCAATCGGAAACGGCAAAAAAGTAAGTTTAAAGATTTTAGAAGCCGGAACCAATCAGGCGGAATGGGGAACAAAACTTACTTCTCTGGCCGTGGACGGAAAATATGATTTGATTGTTTCTTCCAATCCCGCTATGCCCGGCATCGCAGCTCCTATTTCCAAACAATTCCCCAATCAAAAATTTTTGCTCTTGGATGCCTATGCCGAAGGGAATCCTATGATTACTACCTTTAGATACAATCAAAGAGAGCAAGCTTATATAGCGGGACATATTTCTGCCTTGGTAAGTTTAAGCAAGATGGAATTTGCAAATCCCGAAAAGAAAATCGGACTCATAGCAGGACAAGAATATCCTGCAATGATGAATATAATTTTGCCTGCTTTTATTGAAGGAGCTAAGGCCGTCGATCCCGAATTTACAGTCGATTTTAAAATTGTAGGAAACTGGTATGATGCAGCAAAGGGAGCCGAGCTTGCCCGTGCAATGTATAAAAACGGGGCGGATGTAATTATGCCTATTTCGGGCGGTGCAAATCAAGGAGTTCTTGCGGCTGCCAAGGAGTTGGGCTTTTATGTTTCATGGTTTGATGATAACGGTTATGCAAAAGCGAAAGGCTATGTAATTTCAAGTTCCGAAATGAAACAAAAAAAACTTGCATACGAGCAAATTTTAAACTTCATCGACGGAAAATTACAGGAAGGAACAGCTTCTACCCTAGGTATCAAAGAAGGTTATGTAAATTTTGTTTCGGATGATGAGATTTATATTCAAACAGTTCCCGAAGAAATCAGAAAACAACAAGATGAAATTTTAAAGAAAATAGTTGACGGTTCTTTGGACTTGTCGGTAAAATAAATTTTAAAATCGGATTTTGTGAAGTGAAAAAGACTACGGCCGAGTTAAGCGGTATTTATAAGATTTATGAAACGGAAAATAATCAAACCGGCGAGATCTATAAAAATGCCGCTTTAACTGATGTTAACATAGAATTTTACACTTCCGAAATTCATGCCCTTCTCGGAGAAAACGGAGCCGGAAAATCTACTTTGGTAAATATTTTTTCGGGGCTTCTTTCTCCGACAAAGGGTTCAATAAAAATAGCGAATAAGGTTTTTAATTTTAATTCCCCGAATGATGCTTTAAATGCCGGCGTTGCGATTGTTCATCAGCGTCCCCGCCTTGCCGCAAATGCAAGCGTTTTTGAAAACATAATGATAGGAACAAAACACGGAGGTTTCTTATCGCTTATAAATCTTCATTCCGAAAAACAAAAAATAGAAACTTTAAAATCCAAATGGAATTTAGATTTGGATTTAAATGCCAAAATAAAAAATCTATCTGCAGATAAAAGATTTTATACTGCAATGTTTTCGGCTCTTTATACTAATCCGAAATTTTTAATTTTAGATGAACCTGCTTCCGTTTTTACGGATAAAGAGCGGCAAACTTTTTTTTCGGTATTAAAAAAAACATGTGCGGAAGAAAAAATAGGCATTATTTTAATTACTCATAAGGTCGAAGAAGCCCTAAACTTTGCAGATAGGATTTCGGTTTTAAAAAACGGAAAAATGCAGGGCTCTTTTTTAACTGAAGATTTGGGAACCGATGATGAAGCCGAGCTTTTTATAAAAAAACAAATATTTTCAGGAGATAAATTTTTAAAGAGCGAAAAAGAAAAATCCCATGATAAGAATATGGAAGAAAACAAATCGGATTCCGGTTGCGGTTTTGAATTTTGTATTTCTTTTAATTCGGGATTCGGTTCCGAAATAAAAAATTTTCAGGTTAAAGCTGAACGCGGAAAGATTACCGGACTTGTAGGCTTTCCTAACAGCGCTATCGAATACTTGGAGGATATTCTTTCAGGAATGGCTATGGGTAAGAATAACGCTATAAATAAAAGGTACCATACCGGAAACATAGTAATTGAAAATCCTGAAACGGAAAAAAAAGTTTTTAGCTGCGAAAAAATAACTCCATCCCTTCTTTTAAAAAATAAAATTGGCTTTATTCCCTCGGATAGAAATTTACGCGGTGCTGATGTAAATCTTTCAATCGAAGAAGTTTTAAATTGTTACCGCTTTAAAAATAATTTTTTTGATAAAAAAAATTCCGATGAATTTATTTTATCGTTATTGAAGACTGAAAATATAGCTGCCGATAAAAACCGTTTAGCGGGTACGCTTTCAGGCGGACAGCTCCAGCGTCTGATATTGTCCCGCTGTCTTGCTGAAAATCCTGAAATCATAATAGCTGCAGAACCTGCATGGGGTTTAGATCTTTTGAGCACGGAGCTTCTTATGAATAAATTTAGGGCTCTTGCCGAGCAGGGTAGAACCATTATAATATTAACAAAAGAATTTGATACGGCTTCTTATAAAAACGCTTTTGATGCCGTTTATTTTTTAGGAAAAGAAAATTGAGAAGGTATAAATTTTTAAGTTCGGGAGCTGCGTTTTTTCTCGGCACTCTGGTAATAATTATCTTTATTTCTCTGGGTTCTCAAAATCCTAAAGAAGCCTTATCCGAATTTTTTTTAAAACCTTTTTCTTCCGTTTGGTATTTTGGAAACATGCTGAACAAAACTTCTCTTTTGTTGTTTGCAGCTTCAGGTTCTTTATTTGCTTTTAAATGCGGCTGCTTTAATTTGGGCGGAGAGGGGCAAATATATTTTGCAGGACTTTTAACCGGAATACTTTTACAAAATACTTGGACGGAGTCCGTAGTACAACTTGTTCTTACGGGCTTAATCGTTTTTTTTGCTTCGGGCTTAATCGGTCTTGTTTCAGGATTTTTAAAAATTAAATTTAATGCCGATGAGCTTTTAACTTCTTTTTTAATTTCTGCAGCTATATTGCCTGTCGTAAACTATCTTATCGGCAATCCTCTGCGGGATACATCGGGAAATTTACTTGCCCTGCCTCCAATAGCAGAAAGCTTTGAGCTTAAAAGTTTTTTACCGCCGTCGTCATTAAATATTTCCTTTGTGTTTTCGATTATTTTGGTTTTGTTTTTTATTCTTTTTTTTGCTAAAACAAAGTGGGGTTACCGCTTGCGGCTTTCGGGAACGGCTCCCGAGTTTTCCAAGTTTGCAGGTTTTTCGGTTTATGCTCCGCCTCTTGCAGGAATGGGAATTTCTGCAGGGCTTCACGGCTTAACCGGATTTTTTGCAATTACAGGAACTTGGTATATTTGTCATCTTTCTTTTTCTTCAGGAATGGGATGGGCTGCCCTTGCGATAGCCTTAATTGCAAAAAATAGTTTCTTTGCAATTATTCCTGCCGCCTTCTTATACTCATGGATACAAAGCGCTTCCGATGCCGCAGTAATGTCCGGCTCATTGGTTTTTGATACGGCTGTATTTTTACAGGCTGTAGTTTTTCTTTTTATTTCTGCAAACCTGTTGAGCCTACGCTTTACTTTAGGATTAAGTAAAAATATTTCACGGATAAAGACGCTTCTTTTAAAAAGGAAGGGAATATGATTGAAGCCGCATTAGTCATCTTAAAAATGTCGGCTCCTCTTTTGTTTTTGGTTTTGGGAGCTCTTCTTACCGAATATGCAGGATCCCTTGCCGTTTTTATGGAAGGCGCCGTTATCTTGTCTGCATTTTTTTGTGCTCTTATAACTATAATAAGCGGCAATCCCTTTTTGGGTTTTATAGTTTCCGTTCTTTTAACTTCTCTTATTCTTTATTTGCTTGCATTGTTTACCGTTAAAACAAGGGCAAACTCTTTTTTAACCGGCCTTTCTTTAAACCTCTTTGCAGCCGGCTTTGTGCCTTGGGCATCGGAACTCTTTTTAAAAAAAGGCGGAGTACTTTCCTTTGAAGACTTTGAAGCATCCTCCCATCTTGTTCCTATAAATAACCTTAATCCGTTTTTTGCAGGCTTAATTTTGGCCATTGTAATCTTTGTGCTCTTAAAATACAGCTCCAAAGGAATCAGCTTAAAATATTCAGGTGAGGCACCCGACGTATTAATTGCTCACGGAATAAATCCCAATAATTATAAAATATTTTCATGGACCATCGCAGGTTTTTTTTCAGCTTGTGCAGGATCGACTCTTGTGTTCCGTCTTGCCGCCTATACTCCTAATATAAGCTCGGGAAGAGGATGGACTGCCTTAGCTGCAATCTTTCTGGGAAATAAAAATCCTCTTTTATGTACCCTCGCCGTTTTGCTTTTTTCTTCAGCTGAATACGCTGTAAATATCATGCAGGGTACCGTTAAAATTCCATCGGGTATTCTATTGTCTGTTCCTTACATTGTTGCCCTTATATTTTTTATTGCAGCGCCTTCCGTTAGAAAAAAATAAACTGAAAAACTCAAGGGCTTGTTTTTTTATCCGTAATTTGTTAAATTAAATATAACTTATTTTAGCATTTATGGAGGCGTTATGGGTAAGGGTTTAAAAATCGGATTAATTATTTTGGCTGTTGTTCTTGTTTTAGCTTTCAGCTTATATAATTTTTTTGTAGGAACATATAATTCTATTGTCAAAGCAGAAGAAGGTGTAAAGTCTGCATGGAGTCAGGTAGAAAATGTTTATCAAAGACGTTTTGATTTAATTCCTAACTTGGTAAATACTGTAAAGGGCTATGCAAGCCATGAAGCTAAGGTGTTTACGGATATCGCAGAAGCAAGGTCAAAGGCCGGCGGTGTTATGCAGGTTTCCGATGAGGTTTTAAATAATCCGGAATCATTTGAAAAATTTCAACAGGCTCAAAGCGAACTTGGTGCAGCCTTACAGCGTTTGTTGGTTATTACCGAAAACTATCCTGAACTTAAGGCAAATCAAAACTTTATGGATTTACAAACCCAGCTTGAAGGAACGGAAAACCGTATTGCCGTTGAACGCAAAAGATATAACGAAGCCGTTCAATCATACAATGTTTATATAAGACAATTCCCGCGTTCCATTATTGCAAATATGAACGGCTTTAGAGAAAAGGCTTATTTTAAGGCTGATGATCAAGCATCGACCGCTCCTAAAGTCAACTTTTAAAGAGTATGCAAAAAGATAAAATCTTAAAAAAGATAATTGTTTTATGTTTTTTTATCTTTTATAATTTTAATTTTTTCGGCTTAGCCGTTCCTTCGCTTTCCGGCCCTGTGGTTGACAAGGCCGGAATTCTTTCGAGGAGTGAATTCGAAAAAATAGAAAATTTTCTTTTGGATTTGGATCAAAAGTCTAAAGTGCAAATAGCGGTTCTGATAATTCCGTCTTTAGAGGGAGAGTCTATCGAAGATTATTCTATGCAGGTTGCCGAAGAATGGAAGTTGGGTGATAAAGAAAAAGACTCAGGAGCTCTTTTGGTGGTTGCAGTTAAGGATAAAAAGCTTCGTATTGAAGTAGGTTACGGTCTTGAACAAAACTTGACAGATTCAAGAAGCGGTCAAATCATCCGAAACTTTATCGCTCCTCAATTCCGTTCGGGTAATTACGGTGAAGGAATCTATGACGGGATTAAGGCCATGGCGGCTTATGCCTCAGAAGATGAAAGTCTCCTAAAAGAAATCGCTGTCTCAGATGAAGATGATGAAGGCGGATTCCCGCAAGCCTTATTGTTTTTTCTTTTTGTCTATCTTATGATTTCAAAATTTTCTCCGGGCGGGCTTTTTTGGATATTCTACTTGCTTTCCCGAAGCGGCAGAGCGGGGCGTTCTTTTAGCGGAAGATCATCTTCAAGAGGTTCCTTTTTCGGCGGTTCGATGGGAAGATCGTCAGGCGGAGGATTTTCAGGAGGAGGCGGTAGCTTCGGCGGCGGCGGCGCCTCGGGAGGTTGGTAGTATGAATAAGGTTCTTAATTTTGCCCACAGAGGTTTCAGAAGTAAGTATCCTGAAAACACGATGCTTGCTTTTTCTAAAGCAGTAGAATTAGGTGTTGACGGTATAGAGTTTGATGTTCATCTTTCTTCCGACGGTGTGCCCGTTATCATTCATGATGAAGCATTGGATAGAACCTGTAATGCTTCAGGTCTTGTAAAAGATTTTTCCTTTGCAGATTTAAAAAAGATAAATGCCGCAGCAAATTTTAAAAGTTCGGAAGCTGTAAGCGGAATAAAACATTTGGATGAAAAGATTCCTTCTCTTGAGGAGTATTTTGATTTTATAAAGAATAAGGATATTATTTCCAACATCGAATTAAAGACAGGTGTCTTTGAATATCCTGGAATAGAAAAAAAGGTATATGCTCTTTTAAAAAAATATAATCTGCAAGACAAATGTATTATTTCTTCTTTTAATCATGAAAGTGTTTTGAGAATGAAAAAGATAGATTCTTCTCTTGTATGCGGTTTTTTGGTTGATTCTTGGGATTTGCACCCGGCCGCGTATTTAAAGAAGTACGGCGTAGAATGTTATCATCCCCCTGCATATAGGCTTACAAAAGAATTCGTAGATGAGCTTCATAATGAAGGTCTTAGGGTCAATGCTTGGTTCGGCTCAATCCAAACGGACTATGACCAAGTTTTAAGCACAGGTTTGGATTCGATTATAACGGACTATCCCGATAAGATTGCCGCTTTATTATAAAGGTTCCTCTAGTATAAATTTTAAAATATAGATATAATTATATTATGAAATGGGCATTGGTTTTATCGGGCGGAGGCGCAAAGGGCCTTGCCTACATAGGAATGTTTAAAGCTCTTGAAGAATTGAAATATCCGCTTCCTGATTGTATTGTCGGATGTTCTATAGGTGCAATTATCGGCGGGCTCTATGCTTCAGGCATGACCGTAGATGAGATGATTTCTTTCTTTTCAAAAAATTTTGAATTGACCGATTATCTTGATGTATCGCATTTGGGTTTTGGGCTGACTAAGCTGACAAGGTTTTTACAAATAGGTGCAAGTTTAAACAATTTAATTTCTCATCAGGGAGCAGACTCCGGTGAACGGAGCTTAACTCTTTTTAAAAAACTTTCCTGTTATCAAACCTTTGATCAGCTTAAGATTCCTTTCTATTGTAATGCAACCGATTTATGTGAAGGGAATGAAGTAGTTTTTGATAAGGGCTTTTTGGCTGATGCGATGAGAGCTTCATACTCCTATCCCGGTTTTTTTGCTCCGTTTAATTATAACGGAAAACTTTTTGTAGACGGTTGTGTAAAAAACAATACGCCTGTTTGGATTGCCAAGGAGAAAGGTTTTAAAAATATCTTGGCTGTAACGCTTGGGACTTTTAAGACGATAAATAATGATGATCTGGATTCTTCAATTTCAGTTTTAACAAGATGTTTGGAAGTGGCTGCGATAAGATCCGATTATAGTGTATGCAATACTCCAACCCATATCCTTGATATTGATACCGACACAGTTTCTCATGACTTTTCGGATCCGCTCTCACAAATTCAAATGGGATATTCCATAACTATGAATAATAAAAAAGAGCTTCTTGAATTTTTCCAAAAAGGACTTTCCGGCTTTTTGAACCGTAGGCGCATGACCAAAAAAACTGCTAAAAGGCTAAAATATGAAAAAGTTTTTTAAAAGAATTAGGCTTCTTGATGTTATAATACTTGCTGTAATTATTGTATTTATAACTTCGACAGCTCTTTTTATATATTCGGCAGACAGCTCTACTCTTTATCTATCGGTGCGGACACCAAAAGGAGATTGGATATACCCTATGGATACGGATATATCTTTTGTTGTTGAGGGTGAAACAGGGCCTGTAAGTATAAGAATTGAAAACAATGAAGCCTTTGTTGTCAGCTCAACTTGCTCGAATAAAACCTGTATAACAGCTCCGAAATTAAAAAATCACGGTGATTGGAATGCCTGCCTGCCGAATAAGGTATTTTTATCCGTCGAGAAAAAATAAAGCTTTCTTAATGTTTTTTTAATATGCCGGCATTTTAGCATATCGGCTCCCTTGTTTTTTTTTAAGATTTGATGTAATATTTTCCATATTATGTGCGGGAAATACGGATACTTTAAACTCGGTTCGGAAATTTTTTCAGTAGAAAATCCTCTTACGATTGCCGAAATAGGAACAAGTCATAACGGATCTATTCAAAAAGCAAGGAATTTAATAGATGCGGCTGCGGAAGCCGGAGCAAAGGCCGTAAAATTTCAAATTGTTTATGCCGATGAGATTCTTCATCCGAACACGGGCTATGTGGATTTGCCTACGGGGAAAATTCCTCTTTATGAACGTTTTAAAAGTTTGGAACTTCCTGTAAGCTTTTACAAAGAGCTTGCCGAATACAGCCGATCAAAAAAACTTTTGTTTTCGGCCAGCCCCTTCGGATTTAGATCTGCTGAAGAACTTGCTTCATTAAAACCCGATTTTATAAAAATAGCTTCACCAGAACTTAATTATGTACAGCTTTTAAAATACTGCGCTGGTTTTAATATCCCTATGATTTTATCGAGCGGGGTTTCTCTTTTAAAAGATATTGAAAAGGCTGTCAGTTTTTTACGTTCTGAAAATAAGGATTTGCCTCTGGCTTTGCTTCACTGTATTACATCTTATCCCGCACCCGAAAAGGAATACAATGTTTCGGTAATAAAAAACTTGAGCCGTATCTTCGGTATTGCATGCGGAGTAAGCGATCATTCTTTAGATCCGATTTTAGTTCCGGCCTTAACGCTTGCATCGGGAGGTTTTATAATAGAAAAGCATATCTGTCTTTCCCGTAAAGAAGAAGGTTTGGATGATCCTGTTGCCTTAGAGCCTGATATGTTTAAAAAAATGTGTTCCGCCGTAAATTCCTTTTCTAAAAAAACTTATGATGAAATTATAGATGACTTAACAAAATTAAACTATTCCCTTGAGCTTATAAACGAAGTTATCGGATCGGGAGAAAAAAAATTGAGTCCGGCTGAAAGTAAAAACTACGGACGCACAAATAGGTCTATTCATTATCTTCACGATTTAAAAAAGGGAGATGTAATAACCGATAAGGATATTGCCGTTTTAAGAACGGAAAAAATTTTATTGCCGGGGGAGGCTCCTGAGATGTTCGATAGTTTTATCAGAGCCGTTTTACAAAGAGCTGTTAAGTCCGGTGAAGGCTTGCTAATGGAAGATTTTCTTACAAGGAAATAAGATATGAGTAAAAACTATTATAATGATATGGGAAATATTTTACGGGATGCTCTTACCTCTGATGACGATCCTTTTGAAGCGGCCGCTCAAAGATCAACCGGACGCTACCGTACAATTGGAGGACGGATGGAGAGGCGGCCGCCGCCTAAAGTAAATAAAGAGGCTTTAAGAATTCCTGTTCCTCCTGAACTTATAGAAGATTTTGCCGTTTTAAATGTTTTATCGGGAGTACCTCTTGATGAATGTAAAAGATCATGGAAGCGTTTAATAAAAAGGCATCATCCCGATGTTCAAAGCTCGCCTGCAAAGCAGGCTGAGGCCAATATAATAATAAGACGCATAAATAATTCTTATCGTAAAATAGAAACTTGGTTTAAGACAGGAAAGATTTTATCCGAAAAAGACTTAAACTCATAAGGGATTATAAATTGAAAAGGACTTTTTTTTTAATTTTATTATTTTTTTTCTTGCAGACTGTATATTCCGAAAATACTCTTTATGAGTTAGGCCCTAAAAGTGAGAATGTCATTGTTTTTACTGTTGCAAGGAACCAAAATAATGAGTCAACCTTTTCTACAGAACTTTTAGAAGCCTTTGCAAAAGAGCTAAAGGAATTACCTCTCCAAATACGTGTTATAATTGCAATTACCGATAATGATTTTCCTGATCTGCCTGAAAGTATCAATATAATAGAATCTCAAAATACAAAAAAACTTATTTCAAAAATAAATGAAAGTAAATCACGCCTTGTGTTCGTTTTATCGGATGGTCCTTCCGATAGAGCCGTATTAAGTGTAGGGGCTGTAAAAAAGACTTCACCTCCATGGATGTTAAAAGATTTACAGGATATTTTACAAAAGCAGAATATTCCCGTCGGTTTTAAATATAATAATATTATCCTTTATCGTCTTGGTATTATCAGTGATAATATGCTGGCAGAGTATTTAAAAGAAGATATTCCTGCGATAAAAATATCTTATGGAGCCGATATACGCCCGGTTCTACTCTCCTTAATAAATACTTACACCCAAGGAATTTCATCGGAATGGGATAAACACTATAATATAAAAAATTTTTTCGGTCTTAGAATTATAAGTGAAAAAACATTAGTGCTTTTAGTAATAGGAGTAACCTTATTAGGCCTTTTTTATATTTTTATATTCAGTTTTTTATTTGACAAAAGAAGAGAAAAGAATATAAGAGATCTTCTGCTTTTATGGCGGGTTCCTGTTTTCTTTTTTATAATTAGTTTATTTGCCCTATACATGGGGGAATATCTTACAACCCTTTTATTTTCTATTAAATTCGGTTTTCAAGATTCTATTAAATTTCTGCCTGTCACGGCTATTTTATTAAAAATATTATTTTCCATTATAATAGTCTCTTTATTTGCATATGTAAACAGATATTTAAAACTGCCCAATAATATTTTTATCTATGGGTACTTGGCAAGTATCGCTTGTTTTTTTAATATATTTATTTTTTCGCGAGTAGATTTATCATTGGCAATTATAGTATTGGAAATTTATATTTTATCTTTTTTTTCTTATCATTTTAAAAGACTATTCGCTCAAATACTCTTCCTTATTTTAAATATCTTATTGTTGGTTTATTATTTTTGGGATGTGCTATTTATTAAAGACAATCTTATTGATATTTTATTTTATGCGAATAATACTTTGGCTGCAATGTTTATTCTACCATATATGTTAATGTTTATACGGTTACTTATGCAGTTAAAAGAAGAACGGCCTGAGATAAAATATATGCATCTTAAGATTATAGGGTCGATAACGTTGTTTACCTGCGTTTTTATTGGTTTGATTTTAATTTATCCGTCATTTTTGCACCAAAAAAATAAAAAGGAATTTATTTTATATAATATTGAAAATGGTCATCAATATATCTCTTTTATTTCCGATATAAAAAATAAAACCGAAATAATAGATGACGATAACGAGCTTTATCGATTATCAGATATTAAGGAAGATGATTTTATAAAAGTTCAGGCCGGTACACAAAATTATCTTGAGCGTATTATAGGCGAAGTGAATATAAATCCGCTTATTAAAGCAGCAGTTATACAGGTTATTATAAGCCGCAGTGACGGGTTTCCTGTTTATGAAGCAAATATGGATTTTAAAAAATCGAATGAAGGGAAAAATGCGGAATTTATTTCGCCTATTAACTTAACGGAACCTTTTTCTATAAAATTTTCGGGAGAGAAAAATGCCGTATTGCATGTACAAATTCTTGCATGGTTTTATGACAACCCGTTAAATCCTGATTTTGAATTTTTAAACGATAATTTAAAGAATAAAAAAATCATTTTTCATGTTATAAAAGAATTTGATTTGATGCCCAAAGCGGAGTCTTAAGATGGCGACAGAAAAAGTTTTTTTTCATGTTGATATCGATGCCTTTTTTGCTTCCGTTGAACAGCTTGATAATCCGGAGTATATGGGTAAACCTGTAATTGTCGGCGGTCAATCTGAAAGAGGTGTTGTTTCAACTTGTTCCTATGAGGCCAGGAAATTTGGAGTTCATTCAGCGATGCCTATTTTACAAGCTAGAAAACTTTGTCCAAGCGGTATATTTTTAAGAGGCCGCATGGATCGTTATCATGAAAAATCAAAAGAAGTTATGTCTATTTTTAAAGATTTTACTCCCGAAATAAAACAAATTTCTGTGGATGAAGCATTTTTAAATATGACGGGAATGGAGAAAATATTCGGCACTCCTAAAAATTCCGCACTTCTATTAAAAAAGACTATAAAAGAAGAAACGGGTTTAACCGTTTCTGTGGGCTGTGCTCAAAATAAATATATTGCAAAGATAGCATCCGGACGCTCAAAGCCTGACGGGCTTTTTATTGTAAAGGCCGGTGAAGAAATTGATTTTATGAAAAGTCTTCCCTTAAAGGATGTATGGGGCGTAGGGGGAAAAACGCGGGAAAGACTTATTGCCGCCGGCTTGACTACCGTGCCCCAAATATTTAATTCAAGCGAACATCTTTTACAAAGTATTTTAGGAAATGCCTCCGGCAGTTTTTTGTTCCGGGCTGTACGGGGGGAGCTTTATGACGTTTTTAGCGATGATGTCAAATCTCATTCGATAAGTACGGAGCGAACTTTTGAGCATGATTTATTTTCTCATGCTGAGATAGATGATGTTATGTTTTATCTTGCATCTGAGCTTATGTATAGAATATTTGATGAGAAGGTAAAAGGGAAAACCGTTTCAGTGAAAATACGCTATAATGATTTTACTACTGTTTCAGTTCAATCGACAGGAGCTGTTGTCAACGATACTCAGGATTTGTTTGAGCGGGCAAGAGAGCTTTTTTACAAAAAATTCGATAATAAAACGCCCATAAGGCTGCTGGGCTTATGCATCATGAATATTGAATCCGATATTCCCGAAGCACAAACAGAATTATTTTACAGCGAAAAGAATGTAAAAAAAAGAAAGATTGAAGAAACTATGTATACCCTTACAAAAAAAGAGGGAAAGAATATTTTAAAGCCTGCGCGTCTTTTAAAAAAAGATAAGGATGGCCTTGAATGAAAAAAATATTTTCAATTGCGTTCTGTATTTTTTTGTTAAGCTTTGTCCACGGTTTTGAAAATGATGAAAACCCGAATGTAGATTTCGGTATTGATTTAATTAAGAATAGAACAGGAGAAAATAAGGCCGGTCAATATTTTAAAAATTTCAATAAAGAAAATACGGTTCTTTTTTTGGATGGATTTTGGGATCTTGAATTCTTAGGGCTTTCAAGCTTTGAATTTTTTGACGGTTATGCAAAAGTAAATTCTTTTCAAGGTGTATTTAAACAAAAAGCCAATTTATCGTTATTGCTGTTATTGAACAATGCATTTTATTTTGAAACTCTTTATAAAGATGATTATAAAAAAAGTACTTTAGCCTTAGGTTATTTTGGAAAAGAAGATTCTCCTATAAAACATATTCGTGCAGGTAATAGTAATATAAAATTTCCGCTTAATTATGGGTATATAAATACGGGAGGCGGTAAGTTTATAAGTCCGGGTATCATGGGGACTTTTGCAGGGGATAAATGGAATGCCGATGTTATGCTAAGATATGAAAGCTCCGAATATAATTCAAAAACATATTACGGGAGTACGGAAGTTATAGAAAATAAAATTTCGATTAATGCTTGGCAAAGAGCGAGACATTTTTATATACCTGTAGATAGCCTATATGGAAAACCCGTCTTGGTTTTTGTTAAAGATTTTGCAGGAGCACAATGGCGGCCGTTAAGTCCCGATGAATTTTCGATTGACCCTCGTTTAAAAGTTTTATCGTTGAAAAAATCTTACCCCGAAGGAGTGGCTATAAATTATTTTGATTTAGAGAGCAATCCTGCGGCCATAATTAATCTACATTTGCAAAATGTTAAAAATTATTTTTCCGCACCGCCGATTCCTGCTGTTAGTGAAATAGTCAATTTCATTAATACACATCCGACAATAGATTCTTATAAAAAAACTATTTTTGGTAAAGATTGTTTGATTTTAAAAGAGAAAAAATTTTCACCTTTTGAAATTGCATCACGGTATAATGAACCTCAAGTCAAAGGCGATTCCTCCATATCCGTTGTTGATACGCATAATCAGAGCGTCAATAATGATTTTACTGCGAATATAGAAACAACCGATAATTTTTTAAGCGGTTTTCAAAAGTTACAATTTGTTCAGGTTTTGGATTCAAGCAAGGATTATGATTTTATTAATCCCCAACAAATGTTTCCTTTCCGCAAGACGGATTATAAGATATATCTTCCTGACAATTCCGATGAGACCGATCTAAGTTTACAAATATTATGTAAAAATTATACGCCAACGGCGGGTTTTATTTTGCCGGATACGGCTATTCCGGGAAGTATTCGTGTTTTAAAAAATAAAATAAGGATATTTAACTTTTCTTATAATGAATCTAATCATACTTTGACAATAAATGAACCTGTTTTTTCAAATGATATTATAGAAATTCAATGGAAGGAAGGTTTGACATATTCGGATTCCGGTACTACAAGGTTTGCAGCAGGAGCACATTGGAAGCCGGTTAAAGGTTTGGATATCTTTTTTGCAGGTTCCGGCGATTGGGAAAATACGAATAAAACTAATCCTATTGATATATATAAACTTTCAAGCGGTATAGATTATCAGAATCAAAAAATAAAAACGGGAACAGCCTTAGGCTTTGAAGCCGATGTTGATCGTAATAAAAAGGCAAGAGAACAAATTTACTCTTTTCAAAACAAAGCATATTTTAATTATAGTTTTGCCGGGTCTTTATATTCTAAAAATGATGTGCCTATTTTTTCTAATCTTTTGTTTAATTTTGAAGAAAATTTTATAAGCAATAAAACATCTTTAAATCTTCATACAAAAACTAATGCCGCTCTTGATATTTGGAAGATAAAATTGGCAGGCTTGATATCTTTAAAGGCTGACTTTTTATCAAAAAAATCGGGATTGAATATTATTGAAAGTTACGGTCATTCCGTAATAATACCGATTTATTTTTTTAGTGCTTCAGAAGATTTTTTTGTTAACATATATGATTCTATATTAAGGCGTGAATGTAAAATAGATTTTCAAAAATATATAGATGTAAATTATATTACCGCTATTGATTACAATAAAGACTATACGTCTCAAAAAATATTTACATCAATTGCACCTATTATTCCTCAGGCAAAATTCGGAACAATATATACTCAGATAAATTTTTCCGTGGGACAAAAATATAAAACTATTTTTAATCCTTCATCTTTATCTTATGATGAGGCATGGGAAAAAAGCTTAATCGATATGTATTCGCCGGGTGAAAAAAATGCTGAAAACAGAACCGCAGATATAAAATTTTTATTTAATTATTTTGCAAATGAAGAAGATAAAACAGGTATCAGGTTATCGGGTTTAAATTTTGAAGCCTTTTCAAAAACGAATTTTCAAAATAAAAAGCAAAAAGGATCCGGTGATGAAACAGGTATTGAAATTTCCATACCATTTAATACCGGTAAAATGTTTTTTTCACCGATTATAAAAAGGAAAGTTACAAAAGAGAAAAAAACTATAGAAGCTGAAAAACTTGAATCCTATGCCTTGGATTTGAATTCTTTGTTTACGGGTTTAGGCGAACAATATTGGCTTTTTTCAAAACCTTTTTTTTATGATATGTTTGACCAAAAAATAAACAGTCAGATTCAAACCGAGAATAAAAACTTATTTTACAGCTTTTTTAATTCTTACGGGTTTAACCTTTCAAGGTTGATAAGCGGGACTATTAAAGATGTATATACTCCCTTGGAATTCGGTACGGCTGTATCAAGATTAGTACAATCTTCTCAATTAAATTCCGGACAAAGCAATATATACGGACTTGATTTTTCTTTTAGGTATACGGCTTTAAATATTTCAGGTAAATACGGTTATTTTAGTTGGTTTAATTTTTATGATGAAGATGAATTAAACCGGCTTTATAAATTCGGCTTTTCGTTTGGAAAAGACTTTTTTAAATTTAACTTTAATTCAAATCATAGCCTTTATTTTTTCTTTAACTCAAATAATAGATTGGGTTTTGAAAACGAATTTTTATATACGGCTTCAAAAATAGGTATGCAAAAATTTTTAACGGATGAATGGAAAGAAAAATTCAGCTTGATTTTTTCTTACAAAGGTGGAACATCTCTTCCCCGTTTGATAATAGAAACTTTTTCAAAAATACCTCTGTCCGACAGCAGGGAAGAAAGACTTTCTGTGGAGTTCTCGCAAAATAAGAGTTTACCAAAACTTAACTATAAGTTTTCTTTTAAGCATTTGCAATCTACAAAGATAGGTTCTCATGGCGAGATAAAAATATTTGCAGAATTGGAAGGGGTTTCTACAACATCGAATTCTTTTTTACTCAACATAAATGCAGGAATTTCAGGAAAAGTAGATTTTTAAAAGTTTCAGTATTTGTTTAACGTACCTATGATGCTTTATGAGCTGATCTGGATTCTTTTTATCGAAACGGCTTTTTTTGTTTCAATGTCTATTTCTGCGATTAGACCGCAAAATATTGCAACGCCGTCTTCAAGCACTTCTACACGCTGAGGTACCTGACTCTTTGTTCTTGTAATCGCGGTAAAAGGACTTCCTCCGATTACGGACTCCTTGGCGCCGATCATTCCGAGGTCGGTAATATAGGCTGTGCCGTTCGGTAAGATTCTTTCGTCCGCCGTTTGGGTATGAGTATGAGTTCCTGCAAAAACAGAAACCCTGCCGTCAACGTAGAAGGCCAGAGCTTCTTTTTCCATTGTGGATTCCGCATGAAAGTCTATGATGTTAATCGACTCGGATAAATTATTTTCATTTTGCGAAGAGAAAAGAAAATCAATGGACTGGAATGGACAGTCGATAGCCCTCATGTTTTCTCTTCCTTGAAGATTTATTACGCTGTATTTGATTCCGTTTTTTTCGATAATGGCGAGACCTGAACCTTGCGCAAATGGAAAATTATGAGGTCGCAAAACTCTTTTGTCCTTGCCGAAATTCATACGGATTTCAAACCTTTCCAGAGTATGATTTCCGCCGGTTATAATATCAACGCCTGCATTAAAAAAGACTTCCGTTTGATCATCTTTTATTCCCACACCGTGGGCCGTGTTTTCTCCGTTTACTACACAGAAATCTATTTTTTCTTTTTTTATTATCAAGGGTAAATGTTTTTGTAATGTTTCAAGACCTAAGTTGCCGCAAACATCTCCGCCCATAAAAATTTTTATAAATTGTTTCATGGGGTTTATTTTAGAATAAGATTAAAAAAAAATCAATTGCCGTCAAAACGGATATTATATGCTTTTTTAAAATTTTCAAAGATTGAATCTTTTAATTCCTCCGTATAATTTTTATAAGTTTTTTCATCATAGTTTGAAAGTCCCTCGGTTTGTGCCCTTAATTCTGCAAGAACCGAAAACACTTTTTTTATATCCGTAGGAAGTGAAAATTTTTCTTCTTTTAGACTCATGTATGGGGCGTCGGTTTCGGTTAAGATTCTATCCTTTTCTAAAGTTGCAGCCGTTTCAAGCTGAGCTTTTTGTCCTCGGAGCATGCCCTTACCGATACAAAAATAGGCATTTACTCCTTTTTTTAGAAACGACCTTGCTTCCGTTACGGAGCCCGCCCATCCGTGAAAGATAACCGCATTTATTTTTTTTAGAGTTTTTACATCATCGAATATGAGGTGCATCCCTTTTCGGCAGTGTACAACTATGGGGAGATTCGATTTTTGGGCAAAACCAAGTTGGGCCTTCCATACTTTTTTTTGAGCTTCTAATGTGCTTCGATAGTGTTCGTCAAAGAGGTCGAATCCGCATTCCCCAATGGCGGCTATTCTTTTTTCGTTTATAAGTTTTTCTAAATATGGTATCTCGTCTTCTATCGGGCATTGAGGATGTATGCCGAAAGAAAGAATAAAATGCTCGGAATTTTCCCTGCATATTTTTTCTTGAACTTCAAAACGGCCGGCCTCATTTGCAGAAGCACAAAAAAATATCTCCTTATCAAAGGCCTTTAAAATCGGATTTTCTATATTTTGAGAATTTAATTCTTCTATCGTATCTAAAATATGAACGTGGGCATCGGTATACATGGGAGTCATTATATCCTAAAGATATCGTTTTGTATACCGAAAATAGTACTATACGGAGGGAAAGTATGAAATTATATTCGATAAAAACTACTCAAGGCGATGCCTCATATTGTTCTATTTTGCAAGAAACCGATGCCGGATACATCCTACGTATTTGTATGGATAAAGAGGGGTATCAAAAGGTAAGTGAAGATTTTATAGAAAAAGATCTTTTTGATATGTGCGTCCGCACAGGCTATATTCATGAGCTTTCGGAAGCAGCTTCCGTAGTAGCTTAAGCTTCATTTGATAAGGCGGTAATTAAGGCTTGGCCTCGTAATTACCGCCCTTTTCCGTAAAGGTTAGCTGTTAACTCTTTCCTGATATTCGTTAGTTTCGGTGTTTACGAGTATTTTTTCGCCCTGTTTAATAAATAGGGGAACACGAACTACAAGACCTGTTTCGGTAACTATGGGTTTTGTTGCTCCCGAAACGGTATCTCCCTTTATATAGTTTTCGCTTTGCTCTACAATAAAAATCATCTTTGTGGGAATCCTTACATCGATAGGTTCATTTTCCCAGATGAGAATATCGTATTCATCGCCTTCTCTTAGATAATGTTCCTTGTCGCCTATTGTTTCGGCAGGTACGGAAATGGATTC
Organism: Treponema sp. B152; assembly: GCF_024181665.1. Lineage (NCBI taxonomy): Bacteria > Pseudomonadati > Spirochaetota > Spirochaetia > Treponematales > Treponemataceae > Treponema > Treponema sp. B152. Next base: position 1,771,473 of record NZ_CP058668.1, on the reverse strand, counting down.
AAAACTCTCCGTATCCATGAACATAAACTGGTCGCCGTCCTTGTACTGATACTGACTCTTGTGGGTATCTACTACTGCATCTTCAACGGTGTCTGCCGTTTTAATAGTCTGCATTAAAACGGAACCGTCTCTCAGATTTTTCATTTTAACACGGGCAAAGGCCGCACCCTTTCCGGGGTTGACAAATTCCCTCTCAACAACTAAATAGGGAGTTCCCTTATTGAGCAAAACCGTGCCCTTAGCTATATCTCCGCCTCTAATCATTTTTCACCTCATTTAAATTGTGCGATATTTTAGCATTTTTGATGTTTTTATGCAAGAGTCCGCATTGCCTCAAGTTAAAATTTTTTTGCCGATTTAGAGGGTAATTTAACCGCAATGCGAATACTTGACTTATTATAAAACTATGATACAATTATATTAAGCCTGTTTAATTAGGAGCGCTTTGTGAAAAAATCTCGTATATTTACAGTTATAAAATGTTTATTCTTAGCCGCCTTTGTAATATGTACAATTGTTATCTCAAAAAATCGGTATAAAATATCAGGTTTTATAAGTCTTGAAGAGTCCGAAACCGATTACGAAGCTTTTTGGGATTTTATTTATAACGAATATCCTTTTACCGAAGTATGCGAAAGAAAAGGGGCCGATTTAAAAAAAATAAAAGAAGATGGTTACAAAGAAATAAAATCTTCATCTCCTAGATATAGTCAAAACTCATATATATCTTTTTATGCAAAACTTTGTGAAGATATCACTTCCCGCTATTTTACAGGTCATCTTTATCCTGCATCTATGAGAGATCATGAATATGGTATGACTGTTTCCGATTCCTATTTTAAGTTATACGATGTAGATTTAATGAACTCTTTTTATAGAGTCAAGCCTTCGTATTCCGTTAATTCTTTAATCGGCAGCGATGCAAGAATGGTTAAGGCCGATATAAAAATAATCGAAGAAGGAAAGATTGCTTATGTAAGAATTGATTCTTTTAGGAAAAGAGGCTATGCAAAAGAGTATATACAGTATAAAAAGGATATGAAAAAGTTTTTCTTAGATACCGAAAAATATAAACACATAATAATAGATGTATCCCATAACGGCGGGGGAAGCGTTGAATGTTATGACAGTGATATTTTGAGTTATAATAATATTGGCAGAAATATCCGGCAAAGAATATATTTTTTATGCTCTAAAAATAAATATACCGAGCTTAATCCCTCATTTAAAAACAATCAAATAGATATAAAAGAAGTGCCCAATATAAAAAATGCAAACACTAAAAAAAATACTATGGCTCTTTATGAAGAAGATGCTGCCAGTTTTCAAGAGCTGGCTCCCGGATATGCTCCGCCCAAGGATAGGAGATATTGGTTATTGATAAGCGGAAAAACAGCCTCGGCCGCTGATAGGCTTGCGGGTTTGTGTAAGGCTTCAGGTTTTGCGACCCTTGTAGGCTCTAATACAGGGGGCTTAGGACATAACGGCCGACATTCACCGATTTACATAATGCTTCCGAAAAGCGGACTACTTATAAAATTCGATCCCTTGTACGGTTTAAATTCTGAAGGATATTGTGTAGACGAATTCGGCATAGCTCCCGATATTTATAATCTCTCCGGTAAGGATGCCTTAGAGACCTGTTTGGAAGAGATAAGAAAGTTAGGGGAAAAGACAAACTTTTGATGGAGCAAAAGTTTTTCTTCTCCCCTGACTTAGAGGTATGGATTGTCATTAAGACAAACCTGCGGTTTTTCTTAATAATCTTTTCCCTTTGTGAAGTTGAGCGTTAGCTCAACGCTTGGCGTTCGCTGCGGTTTATTTGATCGAGGGGTTAATTTAACCGCAAGAAATTCGTCTTATTGCATAATTATTAAAATTTTAGTATGGTTTTGGAAAAGAGGAGTTTAATGATGAAAAAATATTTTTTATATGTTAAGAAAGGGTTATTATGGTCACTATCATTTATAATAATACTAAGTCTTATTCATTATCTTCGTGTGCAAAAATTTTATGAATATGACTGGTATTTGCTGGCCATTCCCATAGCCTTGTTGATTGGCGGGCCTCTTTATGCTTTTGCCGTTGAAAAAATGAATAATAAAAAAAACGACCGTTGATTTTTTTACTGCTTAATTTAACCGCGGAGCCCGCTAAGGACGCAAAGAATTTTTAGGATATTTTATAGCCAGACATTTAATATCCCTTTGCGAAGTTGAGCGTTAGCTCAACGCTTGGCGCTCGCTGCGGTTTATTTGATCAGTGTTCAATTTAACTGCTCAGCCCGATTGAAAACTTTCAAAAAATCTGTTATAATACGCCTCTTATGGAAGATATTAAAACTACGTGGCAAAAAATTATTGCCGACACCTTAAACGGGATAGCTCCCGAAACATGCGATAAGATTTTACCTGAACACATAAATATAGAAACTCCTCCTAATCCCGAAATGGGGGACGTGGCCTTTCCTCTTTTTACCTTTGCAAAGAGCTTTAAATCCTCTCCTGCAAAGATTGCTTCCGATGTTTGTGCCCGTCTTTTAGAAAACGAGGATATAAAAAAATACGGAATGCCTAAGGCGATCGGGCCTTATTTAAATGTCTTTCTTGCAAAAGGGGATCTAGCCTCGAATGTTTTGGATAAGGTTCTAAAGGAAAAAGAAAACTACGGAAAAACTTCTTCTCTTTCCGGTAAAAGAATTATGATTGAGTTTTCGAGCCCGAATACAAATAAGCCCCTCCACCTCGGCCATCTGCGTAATGATGCTTTGGGTGAAAGTATTTCGCGTATTTTAAAATTTTGTGGGGCCGATGTTTTTAAGGTAAACATTATAAACGATCGGGGCGTTCATATCTGTAAGTCCATGATAGCCTATCAAAAATTCGGCGAAGGAAAAACTCCCGAAAGTGAAAATATAAAGTCTGACCGCTTTGTCGGGGACATGTATGTTGCTTTTCATAAATACAGTCAGGAAAATCCCGAAAAGGCAGAAGCCGAAGCAAAGCAGATGCTTTTGGATTGGGAAGCCGGAAAAAACAAGGAACTAATCGGGCTTTGGAAAAAGATGAACGCTTGGGCGATAGAAGGTATTAAGGAAACCTATAAGAGAACAGGCATCTCTTTCGACAAACTTTATTTTGAAAGTGAAACCTATTTAAAAGGAAAGGATCAGATATTAAAAGGTTTGGAGGCCGGAGTTTTTTATAAGGAAGAGGACGGTTCCGTTTGGGTTGACCTCGCTCCCATCAAGCTCGATAAAAAAGTATTGCTTAGAAGCGATGGAACTTCTCTTTATATGACGCAGGACATAGGCACGGCAATTTCCCGCCACAAGGATTGGCCCTTTAATCAGATGATCTATGTTGTAGGAAACGAACAGGAATATCACTTTAAGGTGCTTTTTTATGTTTTAAAACAGCTCGGCTTCGAATGGGCTGACGACCTCTATCATCTTTCTTACGGAATGGTAAACCTGCCTGAAGGAAAAATGAAAAGCCGCGAAGGTACGGTTGTGGATGCCGATGATCTTATCAATTCTCTTCAAGATGAAGCCTTAAAAAAGATTGAAGAAAACGGAAGAGAAAAGGAAGTGGGTGACGCCGCAGTTGCAGCCGAGAACATTGCCGTCGGAGCCCTGCATTATTTTCTTTTACAGGTAAGCCCCAAAAAGGATATGCTTTTTAATCCTAAAGAGTCCCTTTCCTTTACCGGAAACACGGGCCCCTATCTTCAATACATGGGTGCCAGAATTTCTTCCATTTTAAGAAAGGCCGAAACAGCCGAAGGCAAAGAAAAGTTAAAGAACGGAAAACTCAATGCTTCCCTTTTGACAAATGAATCCGAATGGGAACTGTTAAAGACCTTAGAAGACTTCCCCGAACAGGTTGAACGCTCTGCCTTGCGTAAAGACCCGAGTGCCCTTACGGCCTATCTTTATGAGCTTTCAAAGGCATTCAGCCGCTTCTACCGCGATTGCCCCATTCTTTCAGGCGAAAATGCCGATCTTTCTTATACAAGAATGGAATTGGCAAGGGCAACAAAGATAGTGCTTCAAAATGCAATGAACTTGGTACTCATTCCGTTTATGGAAGTAATGTAAACTTTTTATAAATTATTTTTTAAAAATTACTAAACGATTTATAAAATTATGATAATACTAATAGGAGTATTATCATGATAAAAAAATTTAAACTAAGAGCTTTGACTTATCTGCGGAATATTTATGCCCGTATAATTTGTCCGCAAGTTTGTTTCTTTTGCGGGGAAGAAACGGGAACGGGTATTCCGCTGTGCAGCAAATGTTTACAAAAAGAAATTACCGAGCCTGTTCTATTCCGGCTTCAAAATCCTGAAAAGTTTTGTTCATCTTGCGGAAAAATTTTGATTTCCGAAAAAGAGTTTTGCACGGACTGCAGGGCTAAATTAAAAGAAAAAGAAAATCTAAAAACAGAAGAGAGGGGAAAGACCGAAAAGGAAGATTGTGCAAAACCGCTTTCAGTTCAATCCGATTTTCTCAAAAAGGTCTACACCATCTATCCTTACAAGGGCAGGGGAGGAGAGCTTTTACGCTTATGGAAAAATCAAAACATGAGGGGCTTTGCGGAAATTTATGCTTCTGCCATTGCTTCCTTTGTCGAAGGGCTGCCTGAACTTCAAAACGTTCCGATGGTGCCGGTTCCGCCCCGTCCTAAAAAGATTAAAAGCAAGGGCTGGGATCAAATAGAAGATTTGTCCCTTTATTTGGAACATATTTATAATCTTCCAATCTTGCGTTGTTTAAAACGAATGGACGGGGCTTCCCAAAAAAGTCTTTCCCGCGAAAGGCGTGCAAGCAATCTAAAAGGAAAGATTTTTTTAACAAGGCAAAAATCTTTTTCAAAATCGGAAGATTTAAAAACCGCCTTACCCGAAAAGCTCATAATTTTAGACGATGTTATGACCACGGGCGCGACCCTTAACTTTTGTGCAGCGGCTCTAAAAGAGGGAGGTTGTAAAGAAGTGATCGGCCTCTGCCTCTTTTTTGATTAAGTAGCCTTTTAAATATCAAACCTCGTTCCGCTTTGGACAAAGCTGAAAAAATTTCCGTTAGGGACTAAGATTATGTGATCCAAAAGCTTGATGCCTAAAATTTTTCCGGCCTCGTAAATGCGTTTTGTCAATTCCATGTCTTCACTTGAGGGCTCCAGATTTCCCGAAGGATGATTATGGGCAGCAATTATTGCAGCAGCCCTGTCCTTTAAAGGGTCTGAATACACTTCACGAGGATGCACTATTGTTCTATTGATAGTGCCGACGCTCACAACACGGGTTGCAATAATTTCGTTTGCTCCGTTTAACGAGACGCAGATAAAATGCTCCCTATCCCTATCTGCATAGTGCTGTAAAAGCGGAACTACATCGGTCGGGTGTGAAATCGTGCGGTTCTTGTTGTCATAATACCTCCTTCCCAATTCCATGGCAGCAAGAACCGTTGAAATCTTTGAATCTCCCATCCCGCGGATAGAACGCAGATAGCCCTCAATTTTTTCAGGCCTTGCTCTATCGATGTGCAGAATAATATCATCGGCCAATTCTTTTACAGGCTTGTCCTTAATGCCTGTCCGTAAAAGAATGGCCACCAAATCGGAGTCGCTTAAGTTTTGAGGCCCGTACTCTAAAAGCCTTTCCCTCATATCGGGTTTGTCCGTATTGGACGAATTTTTATAGTCTATCATCAATTATATTGTATGTATTATTTGAAAGATTTACTACTTTTTATAAAATTGATAAAAGTCGTCCATAAATTTTTTAAAAGATGAACCTTCTTTTATATCGAGCGGGCAGATAAGCGGAATGGTTTTTAGCACAATGTCTGAATCTTTAATTCTATATTCTATACGGCCGATTTGCTGACCTGCAAAAAGCGGTGCCCTTATTACATCGGGTAAAATTATAACTTGTTCTATATGCCTCTCATCGTTTTTAAAAACCGTAAGATAGTCTTGCGAAAAGTCCTCATCGGCGAGGAGAGGTGTAAAGGCGGAAGTTTTTACATTCAGGTTTGAGCCTAGGACTCTTACACTTCTTTTAATTTTGTTGTGCTCCCTTATATCAAAACTTTTAAAATTGTCAAATGCAAAATTCATAAGCTTGATGGAATTTTGCTCCCGCTTAAAAATTCCTTCGGTAAAGTTTTTGCCATGACCGCCGAGGATAACCGCAATAAAACGCTCATCATTTTTTTGAGCCGTAAGCGAAATATTAAAACCGGACTCGTAAATAAAACCTGTTTTTAAACCGTCACAGCCTTCTATTTTTTTTAGAAGGGTATTGGTGGCAGGCTTAATTTGAAACTCCTTTAAACCTGCGGATTTTTTTTTGATAAGAATATTATGTTTTTGCGGATAGCTTATCTCATTTACCGAATGAAATTTTTTTAAGTTTTCAGGATATTGTTTTAAATAATGGAGGGAAAACAAGGCAAAGTCCCTTGCCGTGGTTTGATTTTTTTCGCTTAAGCCCGAAGAATCTTCAAAGCGGGTGGATTTTAAGCCCATCGTTTTAACGGCCTCATTCATTTTAAGCGTAAACTTTTTAAGACTTCCTTCCGTAAGCAGGGCAGCTGCAAGGGCTGCATCATTCCCCGAGCAAACCGCCATTCCCCTTATCAGCTCTTCTATACTTAAACTTTGATTTTCTCCCAAGCCCATCCAAGCCGCTCCTTTTGGAAGAAAAATTGCCCAAGCCTCCTTAGGCGGAAAAACAACCTTTTCCAAATCTTTAAACTCAGGCTTTTGAAGCATGGTATAAATTGTTACCAGCTTTGTAAGGGAGGCCGGAGGGATTATTTTATCGGCATTGTATTCGGCTAAAATTGTGCCGGTGTTTGCGTGAATAAGAATGTAGGACTCGGCATCGATTTTAGGTAATTCTATTTTTTTGGCCGATGGGTCAATGTTAGAAGACGATGATTTTACGGGCAAAAAATTTTCTATGGAATTAAGGGGCGGAAAGTCGGAGTTAATCTTATGCCGGCTGTAAAAGGTTTTAAGAGCTGCCGTTTTTTCTTCTTGTGAAATCTCAAAAGGCTGTGCTTTTTTTAATTCCGAAACATGGAAAAAAATAAAGCCTGCAAAAGCCAATACACAAAAAAGCACAGCCCCAAGGAGAACAAAAATAAATTTTACAATTCCGTTTGTGCTGTGCTTCATTTTTTTAAGGTCTTAAATTTTTTACTAAAAAATTAGAACTCGGCTAATTTCGGTGCTCTGGGGAAGGGGATAACATCCCTTATGTTTCCCATACCTGTAACATAGAGGAGGAGGCGCTCAAACCCGAGTCCGAATCCCGAATGAGGAACCGTACCGTATCGGCGGAGGTCGAGGTACCACCAATAGTCTTCTTCCCTTAAGCCCAATTCCTTAATTCGCCCTTGTAAAATATCGAGGTTTTCTTCCCTTTCCGAGCCCCCGATTATTTCGCCCAAGCCCGGTACAAGCACGTCCATTGCCCGCACCGTTTTTCCGTCCTCGTTTAACTTCATATAGAAGGACTTAATCTCCTTGGGATAGTTTGTAACAATTACGGGGCCTTTATACACTTCCTCGGTTAAAAACCTTTCATGCTCGCTCTGGAGGTCGCAGCCCCAGTAGGGTTTAAACTCAAAGCGGTCAATGTGCTTTTCAAGTTCGGCTATAGCTTCCGTGTAAGTAAGACGCGTAAAGGGCGTGTTTACAACATTTTTGAGCATCTCGATAAGCCCTTTTTTAATTCTTGAATCAAAAAATTCCAGATCCTCTTTGCATTTTTCCAAGGCCCATTTTAAAAGATAGACGATAAAGTCTTCTGCCAGCTCCATGTTTTCTTTTATAGTAAAAAAGGACATTTCGGGCTCAACCATCCAAAATTCTGCAAGGTGTCGGCTTGTGTTTGAGTTTTCCGCTCTAAAAGTCGGGCCGAATGTGTAAATGCGCGAAAGGGCTGTCGCATAGGTTTCTCCTTCAAGCTGGCCTGAAACGGTCAAGTTAGCCTGCTTGCCGAAAAAGTCTTGGGAATAATCTATTTTAAAAGAATCGGGATCCTTTTTTTCTTTTAGAGCTTTTTTTACGGTTTCTTCTATATCAAAGGTTGTAACATGGAACATTTCGCCTGCACCCTCGCAGTCCGAGCCGGTAATAATCGGCGTATGCACATATTGAAAACCTCTTTCCTGAAAAAAGGTGTGGATTGCATAGGCCATCTGGCTTCTCATACGGGCAACAGCTCCAAAGGTATTGGTACGCGCCCTCAAGTGAGCTATGTCCCTTAAAAATTCCATGCTATGACGCTTTTTTTGTAAAGGATATTTTTCCTGATCAGCATCACCGAAGATATGGATATTATTAGCCTGAAGCTCAACTCTTTGCCCTGCCGCAGGGGAGGGAACGAGATTGCCCGATACCTTTACCGAAACTCCGGTACCGGCCTTTTTTAAAAGAGCTTCAGTATTATTATCGAGACCTGTATCCCTGTCAAAGGTTGCCTGAATGGAGGCAAAACAAGAGCCGTCATTGATCTCGATAAAAACCAAATTCTTGGTTTCCCGCTTTGTACGAACCCAGCCGTAAACATCGATTGCCTGGCCTTTCGGTTCGGAGGTTAAAATATCTTTAATTAAATGTATCATATAGATATATTATATGGTAAATTCCGATTCTGTCAAGCAAGCCTTTTAAAATGGATTGACAAGATTTTATAAAATATCTTGACCCTATACTTGCTATGTGATAAAATCATAAAACTTTAAGATTAACAAATAGGAGTTACATTTTATGAAAAAACTTTTTATCGGTATCGTTTTGTGCTCGTTTTTATTTTTACCTTTGACTGCCCACGAAGAATCTCATAAAAGTCAATCTTCAGAACATCATAGTAATAAAAAAGTTGCCTATACTACAACCATAAATGCTATTGTTACATGGCCGCCTCAAGCCTTGGTAGGCGTAACTCAGAATTTTAAAGTTCCGCTTATGCAGTTTGATAATCCTTTGACAAAAGATAATAATATCAACTTTAAAATCGGGGCGGAATTGAGTCCCATAAGTTTTGAAGGAAAATTCGGCATTGTTTGGACGCCTATTGCTTTTTTGGAATTTTATACCGAGTCCCGTGTCGGATCAGGTTGGAATATTAAGACTCTGTATGGTCTTGCCTTAAACAAAAATAATGCCGGTAAATCAAACTATATTCCGCTCAATTTCAGTAAATCCATATATTCTTTTTCTTTTGGAGGGGCTTTTCAATTTGACCTCGGTGCCGTAATTCCAAATGACTGGTCTCATGTGGTCTTCCGCACAGACCAAGCTGCGCTTTATAAGGCTATGAGCGGTGTAGATTCCGAAACATCGTGGCTTTATCAAGCCGATTCCGGAGAAAACCGTAACGGATGGAAATATCAGGCTTCATATCTTATAGGATATAAGATGCCTATATTTTTAGATTTAATTGCAATGAAAATAGATGTAGAAAAAAAACTGTTTGCTTCTCCCAAAGGGCTCGATAATAAAGTATGGGGTGAAAACCTATTCCTAACTACCTTCGGGCCTATCATTAATTTTAATATTAAAAAAGATTATAATATAATGCTTTTGGCTCAGTGGCAAACCAAGCCCCTTTATAAAGGCGGCGGTGAGGCGGATTTTTACCAAACAAAGATTCTTGATACCGATAAAAAAACTCAAGTTAAATTTTATCAGGTCGGTATCGTTTTTTATATGAATATCGATAGATAAGATAATCGGCAGGGAATGGGAATGAGAAGTAAGGCAGAAATAATACAAAAAATTAAAAATGCAGGGCTTGCAGCGAGGGAAGGAAGGATAGAACCTGTTCTTGCCACCGTGTCGGGTGTTCTTTCTACAAAGCCTAATTTGATAAGGTATTGTGCCGATGAGCTTGGCTTCGGCCTTGTAACCACAAAGAGCTTTCAGGTGCTGCCCAATCCGGGAAATAGAGAACCCATCCTTTGTGAACCCGAATTGGGCTGTTTCGGCAATTCCGTCGGTCTTCGTAACTGCGGAATGGAACAGGCCGTAAAAGAACTAAAAGAGCTCCGCTCCTCATGGAAAACCGATTCTATTTTAAATGTTTCCCTTTCGGCCTCAAACCCTGAAGATTTTATCAGCCTTTTAAAGGGCTTTGAAGAATTAGCCGACTGCTTTGAGCTTAACTTTTCATGTCCCCATGCTTCGGCCGGCTTCGGTGCTTCCATAGGCTGCGACCCTGCGATTGCCTCCGAATACGTAAAAATCATAAAAAAAGCTCTCCCCGATTGTGCCGTGCCGATTTTTGTAAAGCTTACCCCCAATGTAGAAGATATAGGAGCCATAGCTGCCGCCGTAATTGAAGCCGGCGCAGACGGCATAACGGCTATCAACACCGTAGGCCCCAAGGTTTACATTGAGCCCCATTCGGGAAAGCCCATCTTGCAAAATAAACTCGGCGGAAAGGGCGGTATGAGCGGCTCATGGGTATTCCCAAGGGCTTTGGAATGTATCGGGCAAATACGGAAGGCTGTAGGAGAAGAAATTCCTATAATCGGAATGGGAGGCGTTATGACGGGTGCTCAAGCTGCAGAACTCGTTAGGGCCGGGGCCGATATAATAGGCATAGGTTCTGCCTGCGGCATGCTTGAACAAGACGATTTAAAGCCTTTTTTTCAAAATCTTGCCTCGGATGCTCTAAACTGCATACGCGGCAAAGAAACCGATAAAACCTCCTCATTTTTGCGTAAAAAAAGGGCCTTGGAATACGAAGCTAAAACCATCGTCAAAATCGAAAAAGAAAGCGAAGATATCATTATAATTACCCTAAACGGAAAGTGTAAATTCGAAGCAGGGCAGTTTGTCTTCTTATGGATTCCCGGAGTTGGCGAAAAGCCATTTTCCCTTGCGGAAGCCGATCCTATAAGCCTTATCATAAAAAAACGCGGCCCCTTTACGGAAGCTCTTTTTGAGCTAAAAGCAGGAGATACAATCTATATGCGGGGCCTTTACGGCAAAGGAATAAAACCTCCTAAAACCGAAAATGCCCTTTTAATTGCAGGCGGTACGGGTATTGCAGTCCTTCCTGCCCTTGCAAAACGCTTAAAAAAGCAAGGAGCCTTAGTCTCTACCTATGTGGGAACTTCCGAAGAAATTAAAAAAAAGGAGCCCAACGGTATCGAAAAAATTCTTATTGAATGCGGTGCCTATAAAAAAGTGGCCGACAAGGGCGTTATCGGCAGGGTGCTAAACCAATTCCAAAAAGACAATATTGAAGGGAATACCGGCCTCCCGATTCAGGGAAAAGCCGAAAAGATGGGCAAGCAGGACTTTTTTACGGCCTATCTGGTAGGGCCTATGATTTTTATGCGCCGAGCTTCCGAAATTCTTTTAAAATTGGGTGTGCGTAAAAATCAGATTTTTATGTCATTGGAAATGAACACGATGTGCGGGGTTGGTATTTGCGGAGAATGTTCTTGCGGAAATATCTTGACCTGCAAAAAGGGGACATTTGTCAGTCTTGATCAAATTGATGATTTTTATCAATAAATAATTAAAAATATAAATAAATCTTCTTGAACTTTATCCTTTTTTATGTTAATTATATAAAAAAATAAGATAATTCTTTATTAGGAGAAATTCTATGAAAACATTAAAAAGATTAACTATGTTAATTCTTTTGGTTTCGGTTGCTTTCGGAATGATCGCTTGCGACGGTGTCGGAGCTGACGGCGGAGCTGCTGCAAAGGGGCCCATCGCTAAGGCTGAAGCAATTATGGCAGAAGAAATGTCAGCCGGTGTACCCGACTTTACTTCACCGCCTGTAGAGGACAAGGACCTCAAAGTTTCAGGTCTGCCTGAGGAAGTAGTTTGGATTACAAGTTATCCTAAAGACTTATCATCAAAAGATACAAAGAAGGGCGGAACCTTACATCTTTCTTTAGATGAATATCCTACAACATTTAGATATGTAGGACCTGAATCAAACTTGAGTACAACATATTTGATGAATCCTCATGCCGCCTTCTTGGAAGTAAACCCTGAAACACAGGAATTTATGCCCTATGCTGCAACTCACTGGGCTTTCGGTGCCGACAATCAGACTGTTTACTACAAACTTAATGAGCATATGAAGTGGTCTGACGGAGTTCCCTGTACGGCAGATGACTTTGTCTTTGTTTGGGAGTCTCTATGTTCTCGCGATCTGGATGATCCTTGGTGTAATAACTATTATGATAAATTTAAGGTTAAAAAAATTAATGACTACTGTGTTTCCGTTAAGTATTTGGAATCGAGCAAACTGCCTAAGGTTTCTCTTATTAGTAAGGCAAACTTTAGTCCCAGACCTAAGCACTTTTATAACGGCGAAGTTAAAAACGGCTGGTACAACGAATACAACTGGAAGATTGAGCCTACAACGGGACCTTATGTTGTAAATGCCGATAAATGCGTTCAGGGCGACATGCTGGTTGTTGAAAAAGTTAAAAACTGGTGGGCTCATGAATATTCTAACTGGAAAAACCGCTGTAATATTGATACAGTCGAATACAAGGTTATCACCGGCGGACAGGACATAATTGAAAAGTATTTCTGGAACGGAGAACTCGATCTCTTTGATATGAATATTCCTGCAACATGGAGAAGATGTGCTGCAAACGAAAACATTACCAAAGGTTATGTAGACCGCTGGGTTGCTAACTATTTACCATTGAAAGGTATTCAGGGTATCTTCTTTAATACCAAGTTCCCTTTATTCAGTAACAAGAAAGTTAGGCAGGCTATGTATTATGCCATCGACATTCAGGGCATGATCGATCAGGCTCTTTATGGAGAATTTAAGAGAAGTCATAATATCGGTTTAGGCAATGTTTGGGGCGGTATAGATTTTAACGACCATTCAATCCGAAAACCCGATTTTAATCCCGATACGGCAAGAAAAATGCTAGGAGAAGCCGGTTACACTGTTGTAGGTTCTGACGGAATCTTACAGAATTCGAAGGGTGAAAGGGTTTCTTTTGAACTTTTGTATTCAAGGCCTAGTCTAACAGAGCGCTTGTCGATTCTTAAAGAACAGGCTAAAAAAGCCGGTGTAGAAATTGAGCTCAAGATGATGGAAAGCGGAGCTTTTAATACCGTTCTTAATAAAAAACACCAGGCTTGGTGGGGCGGCTTGAGCACGGATTATGAGCCCTCATATTGGGAACTCTTCTCAAAGGCTAATGCCGAAATGGTAGATACAACCAACTTTTTCGGATGGTGGAGTGAAGAGATGGAAAAACTTCTTGCATTTGAAGAGTCAGGACCGCCCTTGGAAGAAAAGGCTGAAAACAACAAGAAGATTGAGCGCCTTGTTCATGAAGAAGCATTGATTGTACCTAACTACTACACTGATTTTGTGAGATGCGGTGCTTGGAAGTGGATAAGAATGCCTTCTTGGGGTAACAGAAGGCTAGATATTGATGCCGACTTTATGTATTATTGGGGCTATATGTGGATTGATGAAGATATCCGCCAAGAGGTGCTTAAGGCAAAAGCCGAAGGCAAAACCTTTGAACCACGTGTTTGGACTCCTTCAGCCCGCTATATTGCGGAATAATTTATAAAAATCAATGAGGTTTGGAGGCTGGAAAGCAGGGCTAACCCCCCTGCTTAAAGTCTTCAAATCAACATTTTTATCAATAAATAATTGGAAATCCATGCTAAAATGCTGCCTGAACTCTAGACTTTTTTTTAACATTATGCTAAAATTACGGACGTCTAAGTATGCACATCCATTCTCTCTTAGTAAGATAATCAACCTGATATAATTCGGTTAGGATGTGTCGTATGTTAGTATCTTGGTTTTATGGAGCTTTATAATGAATAACTATTTCGTACGAAGATTGCTTTTGATTATTCCTACTTTTATAGGTATAACATTGGTGGTCTTTGCAGTAACCCGCATAGTTCCCGGAGGTCCGATTGAAAGGGCTATTATGCAGAGAATGTTGGCCCAAGAAGGCAAAAGCGGAAGTTCAAGCAAGCAGGACTCTCAGCCCCTTAACGCTGAGGCTTTGGCTGAACTTGCTGCCTTTTACGGTTTTGACAAGCCGTGGCCGATTGCCTATCTCGAATGGATGGGAAGCCTTTTAAGGGGAGATATGGGACGTTCTACAAAATATAACGATCCGGTATTTCAGATGATTGTAAGTAAATTCCCTATATCCTTAAGATTCGGTATTATTTCGGTTATTTTGATTTATTCTATATGTATTCCTTTGGGTATCAAAAAAGCCCTAAAACACCGAAGCCTTTTTGATAACGTTTCCTCGGTATTCATCTTTATAGGTTATGCTCTCCCGGGCTACATTGTTGCTATTATTTTATTGCAAATTTTTGCTTTTACACTTCCTTGGTTCCCCTCGGGCGGACTTTATTCACGAAATTACATGGATATGAATTTTTTCCAAAAAGTTGTAGACAATGTTTGGCACATGTTCTTGCCAATGATAGCCTATGTCATAGGTTCATTTGCCGTTACGACAATGGTTATGAAAAACAACCTCATGGAAAATATGGCTGCAGATTATATTAAAACCGCTGTTGCAAAGGGCCGAACCTTTAAAGATGCCATGTGGAAACATGCCTTTAGAAACAGTATTATTCCTATTGCTGCCGGATTGGGCGGTCTTATAACGATTTTCTTTTCAGGTGCCTTTCTTATCGAAAAAATATTCAATATAAACGGCATGGGCCTTCTTTCATTTAGGGCCATTGTTGACCGCGATTATCCGGTTGTATTAGGCTCCTTGGTAATGACCTCTCTTTTGAGTTTAATAGGTAATATTTTAAGCGATTTTATTCTTTCGGTGGTAGATCCCCGAATAAGGTTAGGTGAATAATATGAGTGATGATGTAAAATCAAAAACTTTTTTAGATACTGTAAAAGAATATTGGGGAGCATTTAGAAACAGGTTTAGAATAGACCCCCTTATGAAAAAGCGTTTTGAGCGCTTTGGAGAGATTAAAAAGGCTAAATATGCCCTTATTTTTATCAGCATTTTGTATGTTCTATCCCTTGTTGCCGAGTTGTTTATTTCAAACAGACCCATTATGATGTGGGTTGACGGTAAGCTTTATTTCCCTACCTATAGCAGGACTCTTCTGGCCGAAGATTTCGGTTTTAGAGTCGAAAATGAACTTGAATTAAATTACAGAGAGTTTAAAAAACATATTAAGGCCGAAAAAAGAGGCTGGGTTCTCCTTCCTCTGATTCCTTATAACCCCTATGAGGCAGATACTGCTGCCGCTCCTTTGGCTCTTACCTTTGACGGAACTCCCAGTATGGGTATTGCCGTTACATCTAAGGAAAAATTGCCTATGGATGACCCTGCAGACTATAAATGGATAGCGGTGGGTGTTATAAACGGAATAAAAATGGCAGAAAAAGACTATACTTGGATTAAATTTGCCGATTCGGCTGCATCCAAGCAGCCCTTATCCGACTTTCCTTCAGCTTCAAAGAATTGGGTAGGCATTTCCGTGGGACGCTCTCACCCGAATGAATCCGTAAATGCTTCAGACTATATTTGGCATAAAATCGGTTCAAAGGATAACAGAATTGACCTTGGGAACGGAAAGATTTTAACTATACGTTTTGCAAAAGGCGATAAGGGACAGATGTTCCATCCCCTTGCTCCTTCTTTTAAGACACGCCATATTTTGGGCACCGACCGAATCGGGCGGGATATCTTTGCCCGTCTTATTTACGGTTACAGGATTGCTATGTCCTTTGCCTTGTTGGTAGCTGCAGCAACATACTTTATCGGAACTATCATCGGTATTGCAATGGGTTACTTTGGAGGTACCTTTGATACGATTTCTCAAAGATTTATAGAAATATGGGAGCGCATACCCTACCTTTATATGGTTATGATTTTGGCTTCAATATTTAAGCCTACATTTACCATGTTTGTTTTAATAAATATAGCTTTCAGTTGGACGGGGAAAACCTGGGGTATGAGGGCTATGACTTATAGAGAAAGAGAAAGAGACTATATTTTGGCTGCAAAGTCCATGGGTGCCAGTGCTTGGAGAATAATTACCGTACACATTCTGCCCAACGTTATAGTTCTAATCGTTACATCCTTACCTTTTGTTATATCGGGAAATATAGGCGCTTTAACCTCTCTTGACTATTTGGGTTACGGTTTACAGCCTCCTACACCGAGCTGGGGAGAACTTTTAAGTGTCGGAACGGCCACTTATTTGGAAGCTCCGTGGATTCTTTCTTCGGCTGTGGCAGGTTTTGTACTTGTTTTGGTTATGATTACCTTTATAGGTGAAGGCTTGCGGGATGCCTTTGACCCGCGCAGATTTACGGTATATAAATAGCCTTTTAGGTTAATTATATAAAAAAATAAGATGTAATTCTTTATTAGGAGGAATTCTATGAAAACATTAAAAAGATTAACTATGTTAATTCTTTTGGTTTCAGTTGCTCTCGGAATGATCGCTTGCGGCGGTACCGGAGTTGGCGGCGGAGCTGCAGGAAAAGGCCCCATCGCTAAGGCTGAAGCAATTATGGCAGAAGAAACTGCAGCCGGTGTACCCGACTTTACCTCACCGCCTGTAGAGGACAAGGACCTCAAGGTTCCAGGTATGCCTGAGGAAGTAGTTTGGATTACAAGTTATCCGAAAGACTTATCGTCAAAAGATACAAAGAAGGGCGGAACCTTACATCTTTCTTTAACTGAGTATCCTACAACATTTAGATATGTAGGCCCCGAATCAAACTTGGTTACAAGACCTTTGATGAGGGTTAATGCCGCCTTATTAGATGTAAACGCTGAAACACAGGAGTTTATGCCTTATGCTGCAACTCATTGGGCTTTCGGTGCAGATAATCAGACTGTTTACTATAAACTTAATGAAAAGATGAAGTGGTCTGACGGTGTCCCCTGTACGGCAGATGACTTTATCTTTTGTTGGGAATCTTTTTGTTCTCCCAACATCGAAGATCCTTGGTACAATAACAATTACAGTAAATTTGAAGTTAAAAAAATTAATGACTATTGTATTTCAATTAAGTACTTGGAATCGGACAAGCTGCCTAAGGTATCTCTTATTACTGAGACAGACTTTTTCCCCAGGCCCAAGCACTTCCATAACGGCGAAGTTAAAAAAGGCTGGTACAACGAATATAACTGGAAAATTGAGCCTACAACAGGACCTTATATCGTAAATGCCGATAAATGCGTTCAGGGTGAAATGCTCGTTGTTGAAAAAGTTAAGGACTGGTGGGCACATGAATATCCTTACTGGAAAAACCGATGTAATATCGACACAGTCGAATACAAGGTTATCACCGGCGGACAGGATATGGTTGAAAACTATTTCTGGAACGGTGAGCTCGACTACTTTTATATGAACATTCCTGCAACATGGAGAAGATGTGCTACAAACGAAAACATTACTAAAGGTTATGTTGACCGATGGGTGGCTAACTATATTCCTTTACAGGGTGTTCAGGGTATATTCTTTAATACACAGTTCCCATTGTTCAGCAATAAGAAGGTTCGCCAGGCTATGTACTATGCAATCGACATTCAGGGCATGATCGATCAAGCTCTCTACGGCGAATATAAGCGAAACCACAACATCGGTTTAGGACAGATTTGGGGCGGTGTAGACTTTAACGACCACTCAATCCGAAAACCCGATTTTAATCCCGATACGGCAAGAAAAATGCTCGGTGAAGCAGGCTACACTGTTGTAGGTTCTGACGGAATCTTACAGAATGCAAAAGGTGAAAGAGTTTCTTTCGAGCTTCTTTATTCTGCTCCTAACCACACAGAACGCTTATCGATTCTTAAAGAACAGGCTAAAAAAGCCGGTGTAGAAATTGAACTTAAGATGATGGAAAGCGGTGCTTTCAATACCCTTCTTAATAAAAAACATCAAGCATGGTGGGGCGGTTATAACACATGGTATGAACCCTCATATTGGCAGTACTTCTCAAAGGCTAATGCCGAAAAGGTAAGTACAAACAACTCTTTCGGCTGGTGGAGCGACGAGATGGAAAAACTCCTTGCAGTTGAAGAATCCGGACCTCCTTTGGTAGAAAAGGCTGAAAACAACAAGAAGATTGAACGCCTTGTTCACGAAGAAGCATTGGTTATTCCCCATTACTATCTCGACTTCGTGAGAAGCGGTGTTTGGAAGTGGATGAGAATGCCTTCTTGGGGTAACAGAAAGCTTGATTATGAAGAAGACTTCATGAATTACAAGGGTTATATGTGGATTGATGAAGATATCCGCCAAGAAGTTCTTAAGGCAAAAGCCGAAGGAAAAACCTTTGAATCTCGTGTTTGGACTCCTTCAGCCCGCTATATTACGGAATAATTTCTAAGTTTCATAATCCTATGACATTTTTGCTATAGGATTATGAAAATCAATAAGGTTTGGAGGCTGCAAAGCAGGACTAAAACTTCGGCTTAAAGCTTCCAAATCAAGATTAATCTTAAGGTGCAGGGGATTGCCCTCTGCACCGAATTCGGAGTTGTATTTATGAGTGGAGAAAACCTTCTCACGATTGAGGACCTTTCCGTTGCTTTTAAAAGCGGTGCAGGGGATCCTGTAGAGGTAATAGACAGAGTATCGTTAAAATTGGAACGAGGAAGGACTCTATCCCTTGTAGGGGAGTCGGGCTGCGGAAAAAGCGTAACTGCTTCTTCGGTTATGCGTATTTTGCCTCAACCATACGGAATTGTTACCAATGGAAAAATTCTTTTTGAGGGTCAAAACATTTTGGATCTGCCCATCGATGAGATGTATAAAAAACGCGGTGCAGAGATTGCGATGATCTTCCAAGAACCTATGACGGCTTTAAACCCTGTGCACATTGTTGAAAAGCAAATTGGAGAAGTCTTTGAACTTCACCGTCCCGAAATAGCAAAGGACGAAAGACAGACACACGTTTTGAAGGTTTTAAAAGATGTAGAAATGCCGTCTGCCGAACAGCGTTTAAAAAACTATCCTTTCCAGCTTTCAGGCGGAATGAGACAGCGTGTTATGATTGCTATGGCCCTTGCAGGCCATCCTAAACTGCTTATTGCAGATGAACCGACGACGGCCTTGGACGTTACCGTTCAAGCCCAAATTTTGGCCCTTATAAAGGCCTTACAAGAAAAAAACAATATGAGCGTTCTGTACATCACACATGATATGGGTGTTGTTGCAGAAGTCAGCGATGATGTTGCGGTTATGTATGCGGGACAGATTGTTGAAACCGCCGATGTTAATACTATTTTTAAAAACCCGCGTCATCCTTACACAAGAGGATTAATTGCGTCCATGCCCAAGATGAACTCTGAGCCTAAGACGCATCTACCATATATTAAAGGTGCCGTACCCTCTCCAAGGGCTTATCCTGCCACCTGCCGCTTTGCAGAAAGATGTTCTTATGCAACCGATTATTGCCGGTCAAATACTCCACAGCTTGAGGAATTTGAACCCGGACATTTTATCAGATGCTTTAGAGCAAAGGAGTTAGACTAATGGCCGAAAGACAACCTATTTTTGAAGCAGTTGATTTAGTTCAAGAATTTTCTCAAGGAAAATATACTAAAAATGTTGTTCATGCCTTAAATGGGGTAAATCTAAAAGTATACCCCGGCGAAACGCTTGGTCTTGTAGGTGAGACAGGATGCGGCAAGAGCACTCTTTGCCGAGCTATGATGCGTCTTTATAAGCCCACTTCAGGAAAAGTTCTTTATAAGGGTAAGAGCATTGAAAGTTTGCCTGAAAGAAAACTAAGAGATGTACGCCGAAATGTTCAGATGATTTTCCAAGATCCTGCCGACTCTATGAATTCCAGAATGAATGTCGGTTACATCATCGAAGAACCCCTTCTTATCCAGACAAAAATGGCTCCGCACGAAAGAAAAGAAAAGGTTATGGGGCTTTTAAAATATGTAGGTCTTCCGGAAGATGCTTATTACCGATATCCCCACGAATTTTCAGGCGGACAGCGTCAGCGTATTGCTATAGCCAGAGCCCTTGTTTTGGATCCTGAAGTCGTTGTATGCGATGAGCCTGTAAGTGCTCTTGACGTTTCAGTTCAATCTCAGGTATTAAACCTCTTATTGGATATGCAAAAAGAAAGGAATTTAACCCTTTTGTTTATTTCGCACGGCTTGAATGTCGTTAAGCACATGTCGGATAGGGTTGCAGTTATGTATTTGGGCTCTATTATGGAGATGGCTCCTTCGGTGGATATTTATAAAGACCCCTTACATCCTTATACTCAGGCTCTGATAGCGGCTATTCCCGATACCGATCCCGATAACAGACGCAGAAGGATTCCTTTTACAGGTGAAATACCTTCACCTATACATCTTCCTACGGGTTGTCCTTTCCATTTAAACTGCTCAAAGAAAATTGATAAGTGCGCGGTTGAAAAACCTGTACTTAGAGAAGTTGCAGATGGGCATATGTGTGCCTGCCATTTGATATAAATATTATAAGAGGTGCCGTTTTTACGGCACCTTTAATTTTTGGTAATAAAAATTGAAAATTAAGTTTTTTTTTATTTGTGCTTTATGCACTCTTTTTTTTGTTTCATGCGGTTCTAAAACGGTATCTTATCTTGATCAGCCGGCTTCCGATGCTTACGATAAAATTTTAAAGGACGAGATGGAAAATCTTCCTGATTTTTCCGCTCCGGCCGTCTTAGTTAAAGACCTCCGAATTGCCGGAACTCCTTCCGATTTAAAATGGTATACATCCTATCCTAAGGACCTTTCTTCTAGGGCCTTAAAAAAAGGCGGTATTTTTTACGGTTTTTTAGGTGATATACCGAATACCTTCCGCTATATGGGGCCGGGCGCCGATGAGCTTTGTGTAAGGCTTTTTAATACTCAAATGCCGCTTTTATGGACCTCATTTGAAACCTTTGAATTTATGCCCTGTTCCGCCGTATTCTGGGCTGTCGATATTTCTTCTAAAACTGTGTATTATAAGCTTAACGAAAATATTTTCTGGTCGGACGGCGAGCCTTGTACGGCTGATGATTGGATCTTTGCTGACGAATTTTGTAAATCTAAAAAAATTGTTGATCCTGCAAAAAACAGAAAACATAATAATCTTGAAGTAAAAAAGATAAACGACTTTTGTTTATCCGTACATGTTCTGGATAATCAAATTTATACTGAACAGGAACTTTTAGATATAAGTAATTTTAAACCCATCGCAAGGCATTTTTATAAGGGGCAAATTCCTGATGACTGGGTCGCAAAATATAACCGTATAGTTGAACCGACTACAGGGCCTTATATTCTTAAAAAGTATAACTATAATAACGGGCTTCATTTTGCCAAAGTTGAAAATTGGTGGGCACAAACCTATCCTCATTTTAAGGCAATTGCTAATTTCGATGAGATTTTTTATAGGATAATTACCGGCGACAAAAGACCTGCTTTTACAAAATTTGCCCGCGGTCTATTTGATGTAATTCATATAGACGATCCGGGAGAATGGGCCAAGGCCGAATCTTCTGCAGATGTCCAAAACGGTTTTATAAACCTTTGGCGTGGCCGTCATGTTCCGGTACAAGGGCCGGCAGGTTTATTTTTTAATACACAAGTACCTCCTCTCGATAACCTGTTTGTACGAAAGGGGCTTTATTATGCAGTTGATATCGATGGGATGATCAGCAGGGTCTATACCGATAAAAGAGTCAGGCTTCACACAATCGGTTCAGGTCAAACATGGGGCAGCGCTGAATTTAATAATCCCGAGATAAAAAAACCGTCCTTTGATCCTAAAAAAGCCCGTGAGCTTTTTTCAAGGGCTGGGTATGATAGGGTAAATTCTTCAGGTATCTTGGTTAATTCCGAAGGAAAAGAATTGAGTTTTGTTATTCTATATGACGATCCTTCATTGTATGAAGCTTTCGGGCTTCTATATGCTCAGGCCCTGCTTGCAGGCCTTAAGCTTGAATTTAGGCAAATGGGAGGCAAGCTCTTTGATAAGCTTGAAAACAGAGACTTCCAAGCTTGGTGGGGCAGCCTTAATTCTTACCGCCTTCCCGATAATTACAGTCTTTTTCATTCTTCATTTGCTAAATCAAAGAGTTTTAATAATTTTTTCGGCTATTCAAATCCTGAAATGGATCTTCTTTTAGAAAAATATGAAAAAGGCTCTTTAACCTATGTAGAAAAAGCTGCTGTAAACCGCCGGATTGAAAAAATTGTAGATGAGGACGCCCTTATGATTCCTTCATTTTACAAAGATACAATAGACGTTATGGCTTGGAAGTGGATTTGCTTCCCTGCATGGCTTAATATGAAGTATCAAAAATACCTTGATGACCCCATGTTCGGTTATATGTGGTTTGACGGCGATATTGAAAAAGAATGTTTAAAAGCAAAAAATGAAAATAAAATTCTTCAAATGAGGGCTTATTCTTTGAGTGATAGGTACAGGTAAATTTCAATAGAAAAACGAGGCAAAAAAAATCGAGTCTGCTTTTCGGCAGACTCGAAATTAAATAAAAAGGAGTAAATTAAGAAAAAACTAAACTTTCTTTGTAACGTAATCGCTTTTTAAGCATCGAGAACACATTTTAATGGTTAGAGTCCTGCCGCCGATTTCTGTTTTTACATTTACCAAATTGGGCTTCCAAACTCTTTTTGTGTGAATTTTGGACTTACTTACAGAGTTACCTGACATTGAGCCTTTTCCGCAAATTTCACATACTCTTGACATATCGCACCTACCTTTAAAAAATCAGCTGACCTTGGAAAGGTCAGCCGTCATTCGAATAGCTCCCCCGCGCGGGTTCGAACCACGGACCCAGTGGTTAACAGCCACTTGCTCTGCCTACTGAGCTACAGGGGAATGTTTCCAATTAGGAAGTGCTAGGATATTACACTATTTTTTATAAAATGTCAATAGAAAATTCGTATTTTTTATGATTTTATCAAATTTTATTTTAAGCGGAGCTATTTGCCCTGCCTAAAATTAACCTCCGCACGAATAAACCTCCGCTTCCGTTACGACGAGGTCTACAGGACGGTCAAATTCTCCCATGGGGATTGTGTCTAAAATTTGTCCCGAAAAACAAAGACCGGCAAGGCAGACATCTTCTTTTTTTATGCTTTTAAAAAGTTTTTCAAAGAATCTATCGTAAAAACCGCCTCCTCTGCCCATCCGCTCTCCCCTTTTTGAAAAGGCTCTTCCGGGAACCAAAATCAAAAGGGGAAGCTCCAAAGGAGCTGTCTTTTTCTCTTCTTGTGTTTGAGGAAAGAGGTTTAAGGCGTCTTCGGCAGGCTCCATAATACCGAAGGTTCCGATTTGAACGGGCTCTATCTTACCGTTTCTAAATTCCATTTTTTTGAATACCAAATCCTTACCTAAAACGAGGGGGAGGGCTATAGTCTTTTTGTCCTTTGCTGCCTGTCTTAAAAGCCCCAATGTAGGGAATTCCTCTTTTATGGGATGATAAGCAAAAACGGTTTTGGCTTCGCCGTATTTCGGTATTTTATTTAAAAAATTCTTACAATATTCTTCGGTATTTTGAAGCTCTTCGGTTTTTTGTATCAGGCTTTTAACTTTAGGGCTTTTAAAATATTCCTTTATAAGTTTTCGTACCTTTGCTTTTTCTTCTTTAAGCATTTTTAGCCTATTTCTTTGTGCTTGAGTTAAATTCATCCATAGCTTTTTTCGCAAAACGGTATTCAAAAAAAGCAGGATTTTCTATAGACATTACTTGAACATAGCACTTTTCTGCAAGAGTGTATTTTTTGGTCAGATTGTAAAATTCTCCGAGATAAAAAAACAGTCTTCCTTTTTTTACCATGTCGGTTTCTGCTGTTGCCCTGTTTATAAGCTCGCTGTCGCCTGCAAAATCTATAAAAAGACGGCATAAAAAGTATTCGTTTTCTTTTTCGGTACGATTGATGGATTTTAGATAGTTTTGCATAAATTTTTTTGCATCCGGCTTTTTATTTTGTTTATAGAGGCTTATTGCGTACAAAAGCGCATATTGATAAGAGGCCGGAGCCTTGTTTAAGGCTTTTAAAAATGCCGTGCCGGCGTTTAGCCAGTC
The DNA here is from genome assembly GCF_024181665.1 of Treponema sp. B152. Lineage (NCBI taxonomy): Bacteria > Pseudomonadati > Spirochaetota > Spirochaetia > Treponematales > Treponemataceae > Treponema > Treponema sp. B152. The sequence continues at coordinate 1,747,383 of NZ_CP058668.1, read as the reverse complement.
TCCTTTTTCCCAAAGCAAGATACCGGCTCCTTCCAGTGCAAAATAATAAGGCGGATAAAGGTTGCATACCTTTATGTAATCATTGAGGGCTTCTTCTTTATAGCCTAGCTCATCGTTTATGCCGGCACGGTATATATAGGCTATGTAGGAATCTGGAGTAAGCTCTATAACCTTGTCATAAGCTTTTTTTGCTTCTTCTTTTCTGCCTATTGTAAGATTGTAAGAGCCTATGTCATTCCAATGGCTGGGATTATTCGGTTCAAGCTCCGCTGCTTTATTTATATCCTGAAGGGCTTGATACATTCTGTTTGTTTCGGATTTTATACGGGCAAGTTCTGCAAGGGCTGTGCTGTTATTGGGTTCCTGCTCCAATACTGTAGTTAAATTCGATTCTGCTTGGTCAAGTTTTCCTTCAAGATAGTTTATACGGCCTAGACCTATAAGGGCTTCCGTGCATTTCGGGTCAGCCTTGTAGGCTTCAATAAATTTTCTTCTGGCATCATTGTATCTTTTGGCCGAGTAAAAATCCAAGCCCTGCTCTGTTAAGGCCTGTGAATCTTTTGGGTTTATGGCCAATATTTTTTTCAAATATTGATCTTTTTTTTGTAGATTGTTTTCGGCTTGAGCTAGCATAACTTGGGCATAAAGAATATCGGTATTATCCGGATAGTCCTTGGAAAGTTCATTTGCAAAGGATTCCGCTTCCTGTGTTTTTCTCATAGAAATGAGGATGGAAAGTTTTAGATATTGTATCTTAAAATCTTTGGTCAGTTCAGGATCCGATTCATCTATCAATTTTAAAATGCCTTCCAAATCTCCCTTTTGCGAAAGTTGGGTAAGCTTATCGGTAAATTCTTCTCTTGGATTTTTTTTTGCAGCTTTTTCGATTGTCTTACACGAAAAAATGATGGATATGACCATCAAAAAACTAAAACATACCAAAATTTGCTTGGTTATTTTCATAATAACTCCTTATAAGTATTGCAATTATTCCTTAGTTTATATAAACTATAACATTATGAAGCACAAATCAAGTAGGATGATTGCATTAACTATATTGTATATACTAATTATTTTCGGCATTTTTGTCATTCAGTTTACCATAGGGAAGACTTTTTATTATACAATAGGAGCCATGTCCGTTTCCGGACGGGATGAGGTTGATGAAACCGGAAATAGAACTCCTCTTTTACCTCTCCATATAGTTGCAAACGGTTTGGATTTTTATATTACGGATCAGACTCCCATTACTGCAAAAACGAGCAATAACGAAGAGCTTAGCCTAAAGGTTTTAGAGTACAAAAAAACCGAAGATTCCTTTAGTGTTATTTGTTCTAACGATGTTTTGATAGACTTTACCTCATACATTTCGGAAACAGTTGAAACGGTAAGAATTTCCGTTTCTATGCCGTCAGAGATAGAAACGGTTTATTTTCCTTGGAAATTGACTCAATCGGCCCGTCTTGAAAGACAGGATGAGCAAATATTTTTAAGATATGGAAAAGATAGGTTTATTTTTAGAGGCGGTTACGGTTTTGGAAATTCAGATGATACATCGGAGCTTCCTCATCTTATTCTTTCAAGTTCAAAAAAAACGGCCATTTATGAAACCTATATCCAATCTGAAAGTTTGGACTTTGATTCTATCCGCCGTATCCCGATTGCAAGTGAGGAAGAATACAATAAAACTAAGCAATTATTTAGAGAAAAAGCTTTGGATTATTTTTCAAGTGTGATTTCGTCAAGAAATTATAACGAAGAGCTTTTAGCGGCATATATAGCCGAAAAAGCCTTTAAGGGAGAATATGAAAAGGCTCTTGTCACTGCTCCGTCTTCTCTTTTGCCTAAAGAAAAACGCACCTATATATCGACTACGTTTTATGGTAATCTTGCACAAAACGATAAAAGCCTTGCTGCTTACCAAAAAAAGCTGTTATCCGGTATTGAATCGAGCATAGCAAGGGCTGAAATTTCCGTATTTGATAGTGAGTCTGTTATTCCCTTTTTGATAAACAACTCAAGGGCAAATTTGATTTCCGCCTTGGAAAAGATAGCTTCCAATGCAAAGCAAGAGGATTTAAACTCTTGTTATGCCGCGGGCCTATTGGAAGCTGCAATGGATTACGCTTTTTATTTTCCTAATAAACAAAATCTTTTTATGGAAAATTCCGAGAAATATGAGACGGTTTTAAAAGATTCTTTGATTTCTATTGATGATGGACTGTATATTTCTTCCGATAAAAAGACCATAGATACCGAAAAAACTTTAAGAGCAGCTTCTATTTTAATCCGCTATGGAAGTTCATATCCCGATAAAGGTACATGGAAGGCTGTAGGGCAGGCCCTGTATTCTTCTATATTTTCTCTTGGAGGAAATTCTTCAAGTTTACCGGCATCTTTCGATATTCAAGGCGATAAGGCAAAGAAGTTAGGGCTTATGGCCAATGATGCCCTAATTCTCCATGCCGAAAAACTGTATGCTGCTGCTATTAAGGATAATCCATATTATCCGCATGAAGAGTCTTTGGCTTTAAAGGCTGAGCCCGGTATTTGGGCTTGGACATCTGCACGCGATATAAATGTGCTTAAAAACGATGCAAAAACATTCAGTTTTAGAATTTCGGCTAAGACGGGAGATACCCATTACATGATTATAAGGGGAATCCGTCCATTTTATAGAATACAAATCCATGAAATCGATTTTAGAACGGATCCCAGATTTGAGATTTATAATTCTTCAGGCTATGTTTATGATGAAAGAACCCGTACTCTTTTGTTAAAAATGAAGCATAAAAAGGATGATGAAGATATAGTTCTCTTTTTGGGCCGCCCGCCTGAACCTGTTCCTGTGGTGCCTGTTGTCCAAGAGGGTGCTGAAAGCGGAACCGACACTGAGGATGGTACTTCAGCCGAAAATTCAGGTTCTGCCGAGGAAAAAGAAGAAACTTCCGGTGCCGGTAATTAATAAAACGAAAGCCTTTTTTCAGATTCAAAACTTTTTTTATAAATATTGCTAAAAAACTACCCTTTTTTGAAAAAATATGATATACTATATATTGTCTTGCACAAAAAATAAGGAGTTAAGGTGAATAAAAGAGATTTTCCGCGTGTTCATTTTTACGATCAAGATTTCGTGGACATTTACGATAGAACATGGGCTTGGGTTCATGATTTTTGGCATTCGGCGGGCGACGGCAAACAGGGTACCGAGGGCTTTTTTATTTATCCCGAATCGGACGGCAATTTTTTGAATCAATATGAAACTATATTTTCTTCTTTTTTCTTTGTTTATTCTAATAAGAATTATACACCGAATTCTGCTCTTGACTTTTTTTATGACAGGCAGGAAGAAAACGGAGCCATACGTAATAGATATGATTTTGATACAAAGGAACCTGTTTTAAAAAGGGATAATCCGGAAGGGCTGGGGATGCCCCTATTTGCATGGGCTGAGTACAATATTTATCATAAGACGGGAAACAAAAAGCGTGTAAAGGATATTATGCCTGTTTTGATTAAATACATGGACTGGATTGACAAAATGTTTAAGTCGGATAACGGTCTCTATAAAAGTCCTCTTGAAACAGTAAATATGCCTAATACGCCCCGAAAAGAGTCCGTTTTTTTGACCGATTTTAATTCGGCTCTTGCCGTAAATGCCCTTTATATGTCTGCCTTGGGCGATATACTAAACGACAAAGAAATAGACTTTCAGTATAAGAGGTTGTATTTTACTGTAAAAACCAGAATCAACTCCATGATGTGGAATGAAGAAGACGGTTTTTATTATGATCTCGATGCTGAGGGTAAGCAGATAAAGAAGAAAACCCTTGCCGGTTTTTGGCCGATGCTTGCCGAGATTCCAAATGAGGATAAGGCCGCCCTTCTGGTAGAACACCTATCCAATCCTAAGACTTTCGGGGTTGATCATCCTTTTCCCAGTCTTGCAGCCGATGAGCCTGAATATGACGAAAACGGAAACGGTGCATGCGGCAGTGTCTTTCCTATTTTGAACTTTGTTGTCGTAAAGGGTTTGGAAAAATATAACCGCTGGGAGATAGCAAGAGAGTGCGTTATAAGGCACCTTTACTATGTGCTTGAAACCCTTTCGCCCGCAGGCAATTCAAAAAAACAGGGCTTTTTATGGGAGGCCTATTCTCCTGTCAAAGAAGGTCCTGCCCAATGGAAGGGAAAACCTGCTTTTCCGCGTAAACAATACCTTTTGGGTGTAGGTCTTTCTACAATCAGCCTGATGATAGAAAACGTTATAGGGCTTTCGATAAGTCTTCCGCGCAAAACGGTAAATTGGACTGTCCCCAATCTTGAAGTTATGGGTATCGAAAATTTAAGCCTTAAAAGGAACCTTATAACCATTCTTTCGTCCAAAAGCCAGAGGGGCTGGGAAATTCACATGGAAAGCGAAAAGCTCTATTATTTTACCATAAATATCCTAAACGAAAAGAAGAAGACCTTGCCGATTCCGTCGGGTAAGTGTTCGATGCTGATAGACAAACTTTAAAAGGGCCGGTTTAGTTAATTCCCTTAACTTTTTGAGTTTCTACAAGTTCTTTTAAGGCCTTAATATAGGCTGCCTTTCTCATGCTGACCTTATAGGCTTCTTTTACGTCCCATACCAGTTTGAAGGCTTCAATCATCTTATCTTCAAGGCGTTTGTTGACTTCTTCTTCCGTCCAATAAAAACCTTGCAGGTTTTGTACCCATTCAAAGTATGAAACAATTACACCTCCCGAGTTGGCAAGAACATCGGGCACAGTTATAATATTCTTTTTTTCGAGGATTTGATCGGCTTCAGGGGTGACGGGGCCGTTTGCTGCTTCGATGATTATAGAGGCCTTAATATTTGATGCATTTTTTTCGGTAATTTGATTTTCGAGGGCCGCCGGAATTAAAATATCGGCTTTAAGCTCCAATAGCTCTTCATTGGTTAGCCTTTTAAAATCGCCTTCACAAGAATTGAGTTTTTTTCCTTCTTTTTTATGTTTGAGTATTTGAGGAATATTTAAGCCTTTTTCATTGTATATTGCACTGCTTGTATCGCTTATTGCAATTATCTTGGCTCCGTCTTTATAAAAAAGATCTGCAGTAACGCCGCCGACATTTCCAAGCCCTTGAATAACTACACTTTGGTCTTTTAAGGTTTTATTGAGTTTCTTTAAAATTTCCCTTGTTGCAAAAAGAACTCCGCGGCCTGTGGCCTCTACTCGTCCTTTAGATCCGCCGAGAGGAAGAGGTTTTCCCGTAACAACCGCGGGGCTAAATTCTCCGGCATATTCACTGTAGCTGTCCGCTATCCAAGCCATCACCTTTGCATTTGTTCCGACATCCGGGGCAGGTATATCTATCTTAGGGCCTATAAAAGATGCAATCCGCCTTGTGTAGCCTCTTGTCAGCTTCTCAAGCTCCGTTTGGGAAAGCTTTGAAGGATTTACGCAAATGCCTCCTTTTCCGCCTCCATAGGGAATGTCGGCAACAGCACACTTAAAGGTCATCCATGCAGAAAGGGATCGTACTTCATCGATGTTTACATCTTGGTGAAATCTTATTCCCCCCTTTGCCGGGCCTCTTAATGTAGAATGTTGAACCCTGTATCCGCTAAAGACCTTGATTTTTCCGTTATCCATTTTTACGGGTATTGAAACATGCATCTCTCGTTCAGGGCTTAAAAGGGATATGTAATCGTCTTCTGACAGATTAGCCGTATGTGCAGCTTCCGTTATTGTACTTAAAAGTTTTTCGTATGTACTCGCCATAAAATCCTTCTTAAAAATAATTTATGATGATTATACATTAAAAGCCTTATTTTTGAAAGTTATCAGGGGGAAAATTTGAATTTTGATTTAAATAAAGAAAAACGATTTCGGTCCGCAAAGGGATTTAGGTTTCCTCAAAATGTACACCCAAGGGTATCAATCGGATGTACTCAAGGCTAAACGAAGAAAACTTGACAAAATCTTCAAACAGCCCAAGGAGCAATAGAGGAAATAAATATGATTAACACGATAAATTTTGCTGCATCTCATGAGTCCAAGCAGAGTGCGGCACGGGTAAAACTTGTATTTTACCCTCATAGTCATTGGCAGGTCTTACGGCTCGGAGGTCATCATTGATTTTCGCCTTCCCGGAATAAACCAGTGGCATTTTGAAAAACAACTCTCTCACTTACGTCAGCCGGACTGCTCAGGACTTGCACCTGATTCCCTTTTCACTCCTTAAGTTAAAAGGAGCACCAAGACCGAAACCGTTATTTAAACATAATTCTATACTTTTATAAAAAATAAGTCAAGATATCAAAATCGGTACTCCAATCCAAACTAGATTCAACACTATGACAATTGAAAAATCTACTGTTCTATGATATACTTGATTTGTAAAGGGGATTGAGAGTTAATTGGTAGTGGATAATTTGTAATTTCATTACCAATTAAAAAGAGGTGTGATATGAGTATTTCAAACAGAAAATACAAGGATTCGGTTTTTGTTGATTTGTTCAGTGAAGATGAAAAGGCGAAAGAGAATTTTTTGTCTCTTTATAATGCATTACACGGCACCAAACTTACGGCTGCAGCACAGCTGAAAAATGTAAGGCTTGATCAGGTCCTTTATATGACATTCTATAATGATGTGTCATATCTTATTGATAACAAAATCATAGTGCTGGTAGAGCATCAATCCACTATAAACCCAAATATGCCTTTACGCTGCCTTGAATACATAAGCCGCCTTTATGAAACTCTATTTGAATCAAAAGAAAAATACAGCCGTAAACTCTTAAACATTCCGACGCCCGAATTTTATGTATTTTATAATGGGGATGAAACCTATCCTTCCGATAAAACATTAAAACTATCAGATGCTTTTATAGAAAAGACGGTAAAACCTAATCTTGAGTTGACCGTTAAGATAATAAACATAAATCAGCAAAATCACCATCCCTTGCTTAAAAACTGCAAAACGATGTATGAGTACACAATATTTGTAGAAACGGTACGAAGATGGAAAAAAACAGATCCTCAAAACGGTTTTCAAAAAGCGATTGAAGAATGTATAGCAAATGATATATTGCGTGATTATTTAAAACGCAAGACTAAGGAGGTATTGAATATGTTACTAGCCGAATATGATTATGAAACAGATATAGCTGTGCAGCGTGCTGAAGAACGGGAAATAGCCTTTGCTGAGGGAATATCTCAGGGCGTTTACCAAAATAAACTGGAAACTGCTAAAAATTTAGCTGAAATGGGGTTTGCCGTAGAAGCAATCGCAAAAGCTACAGGTTTAAGCTGTGAAGAAATCGAGAAACTATAAATTAATAATAAAATCTGCATAGCGGTATTAAGGAGGCGTGTATGTCTGAAAAAATGTATTGTGATCCGGCCGAGATTTTGGAAGTTACGGTGCAAAAGGGTATTGCAAAGGCTTCAACTCCGGTGTGGAAGCTGCTTTGTTTAGGATTCTTGGCAGGGGTTTTTATTGCCTTTGCTTCGGAAGGCTCCAATATGGCTGCTTTCGGACTTTTTGCCAAGCCTGAAACTTACGGCCTTGGAAAATTCGTTGCAGGGCTTATCTTTCCTGTAGGCCTTATCTTGGTACTCCTTGCCGGAGCCGAGCTTTTTACAGGCAACAACCTGATAATTGCAGCTGTTTTAGAAAAAAAGGTGAGCCTTACTGCAATGCTTAAAAACTGGCTTGCCGTTTATATCGGGAACCTTATAGGTTCTGTTTTTATTGCTTTTTTGATTGTACAAAGCGGACAGCTTTCAAGCGATGCGAGCCTTTTGGGTGGGATTACGATAAAAATTGCTTACGGCAAGGTTTCCTTTTCTTTTGTGCAGGCTGTTTTTTTAGGCATCATGTGTAATTGGCTGGTCTGTCTTGCAGTCTGGCTTTGCTATGGTGCTAAGGACATGACCGGAAAGATGCTTGCCGCTTTTTTTCCGATTTGGCTTTTTATAACTTCCGGGTTTGAGCACAGTGTTGCAAACATGTACTATATCCCCGCAGGGATTTTCTCGAAAAGCGTTCCGGCTTATGCTTCCACTTCCGGCCTTTCCGCCGAGGCTCTTTCAAATATAAATTGGGCTGCATTTTTTATAAAGAATTTAATGCCCGTTACCCTCGGAAACATAATAGGCGGAGCATTTTTTGTCGGAATGTTTTATTGGATTTGTTACAAGAAAAAATAACTTTTCGGAAGCTGCTGCTTCCTGCAAAAGATTTTTATAAGGAGAATTTAAATCATGAAGGTTGAAAATTGTGATGTAGGCTTTATAGGCCTTGGAGTTATGGGAAAAAGTATGGCTGAAAGATTAAGAGCGGCCGGTGCTAAGATGCACGTTTTTACGCGCACAAAAAAATCCGCCGAAGAGATTCTTTCAAAGGGTGCTGTTTGGTATGATGACCCGGCAAGCCTTGCTCCCAACTGTAAAATCATTTTTACCATTGTCGGCTATCCGCAAGATGTTGAAGAAACATATTTCGGAGAAAAGGGTTTATTAAAAACCGCGAAGCCTGGAACGATTTTTGCCGATATGACGACCTCAAGTCCGATTTTGGCAAAAAAGATTTATGATGAGGCAAAGAAAAAAGAATGCTTTTCTGTAGACGCTCCCGTTTCAGGCGGAGACATAGGAGCAAAAAACGGCACCCTTTCGATTATGGCAGGCGGAGATGAAAAAGCCTTTAAAGAGTTGGAACCTTTTTTTGCCTGTATGGGAAAAACTTGGGCTCTTCAAGGCGGTGCAGGGGCAGGGCAGCATACTAAGATGGCAAACCAAATAGCCGTAGCCGCGAATCTTTTCGGTACTGTTGAAGCTGTCTGTTATGCCGAGGCCGCAGGCCTTGACCCTCAAAAAATGCTTTCGGCTATCGGGGGCGGTGCTGCAGGAAGCTGGCAGATTTTAAACAACGGGCCTAAGATGCTTCAAAAAGATTTTGCTCCGGGTTTTTATATTAAACACTTTTTAAAGGATTTAAACATAACCTTAAATGTTGCAAAGGAACTCAAACTGCACATTCCAGTTTTGGAGCTTGCACAAAATTTCTTTAACAAGATGAATGAAGAAGGTTATGCCGAAAAAGGAACTCAGGCCATCTATGAATACTATAAGACTATTTAAAGGAAGCTCTTATGTACAAAGATGAAAAGAAAATTGCAGAGGTTCAAAAAAAATATGGGCCGCTTTTGGCTAAAACGGCTTTTGAATTGGGAGCCTTAAAGCTTTCTCCCAATGAACCCTTTACTTGGGCATCAGGCTACCGTATGCCCATTTATAACGATAATCGCCGTTTTTTAGCCCTGCCTGAGATGCGCCGTACAATAGCAGAAGCCTTCGCAGAGCTTTTAAAAGCGGTTGAGTTTGACCCCGAATGGCTTGCAGGAACTGCAACGGCAGGAATTCCTCATTCCGTAAGTTTGGGAGACTTCTTGCAAAAAAGCGTTTCCTATGTACGCTCAGGCGGAAAAGATCACGGCCTAAAAAATCAGATTGAAGGTTTGGGTGCTAATGCGGATTATAAAGGTTCCAGCGTACTTGTTGTTGAAGATTTAATTTCGACGGGAGGAAGCTCCATCAAGGCTGTTGAGGCTGTGCGTAATGCAAACGGAAAGGTTCCTTTTTGTTTTGCTATCTTTTCTTACGGATTTGCAGAAGCCGAAAAAGCTTTTGCAGAACTTAATCCTCCATGTATTCCGGTTACTATTTTAAATTACGATATTATGCTGGATGAGGCCGTAAGGCAAAACTATATAAGTGAAGAAAATAAAAAGAGCCTTGCCGAATGGAGGCTCGATCCTTTCGGTTGGGGCGAAAAACACGGTTTTCCCAAGGTCTGATATTTTTTTTTAGATGTTTTTAATAGCCGTAAGAAACTTAGCTTTTTTTACGGCTATTTAGTTTGTTAAAAATCAAAACTCCTGCAAAGGCAGCGATGCTTCCTATAAAAAAGACGGCAAGAGCAAGTCCCGTATTTTTTTGTGCTAAACTTGTCCCTGCTATTGTTGATGCCAATATAGCCGGAAAACGAGCCAATGTGCTTAGTATGAGCCATTCGCTTAAACGTATAGGTGTAAGGCCTGCCATATAGGTTAATAGGTCTTTAGGTGTTCCCGGAATTAAAAAAACTATAAAAACTATGAGGTGGAGTCTTTTTTTGTTTTTAAATATTTTTACGGATTCTATTTTTTCCGGAGGAAAGAAAATTTCTATTGCCGCTTTGCCGAATTTTTTTACAAATAAAAAAATTAAAATACTTGCGGCTGCTATTCCTGCCAATGATACTAAGGCTCCCTCTACAGCTCCAAAAGCATAGCCTGCTCCTATTTCGAAGGGGCCTCCCGGTATTACCGCAACTACTACTTGCAAAAAAACGGCAGCCATAAAAAATATTCGGCTCGAAAAAGGATGAGATTCAACATAGGCATGTACTTTTTCTGCATCCATAAGAAATTTTATAAGAGGCTGTCCCCAAAAAAAATAGAGAAAGATGCTCAAACACAAAATAAAAATTATTAAGCCTATAGTAATGATTTTCCGCCATTTATCGGTTAATTTTCTTTTTTTCATTTTAAAATTTTTATAAACTCAGCTTGAATTTTATGTCTTACTATACTAAAAATTACTATACTAAAAATAAAAAAAATAAACAAGGCTTATTTTAGACAATGCAGTTGGCATTGTCTAAAAACGCTGCGACTTTGCATAAAGCAAACTCATTCTATTGCATGCACTTTTTCACCGATGTTGCAAAAGTGCGGAAATTCATCAATCCTCGATTTTTGAAAAAATCTGCGGTTGACGAATTTATATGAAGAAATAAAAAAAAGCGGTTCTTTTTAGAACCGCTTTTCCGTCAAACTGTTTACAGCTTACCTTAACAAGGTCATGACACTCTGAGTTGCCTGATTTGCTTGTGCAAGCATTGCTGTACCGGACTGTGTGAGAATCTGGTTTTTGGTATAATCTACCATCTCCTTAGCCATATCTACGTCACGGATTCGTGATTCGGAGGCTTGGAGGTTTTCTGCTGCGATATTGATACCTACAACGGTAAGTTCGAGTCTGTTCTGGTATGCACCAAGGTCGGCTCTTTGCTTGTTGATCTTCTTGATGGCCTCATCAAGGGTACCGATAGCGCGGTTAGCTGTTTCGGGTGTATCGATAGTCATAATCGATTCATCTCCGACATTGCGAACGCCGAGAGCCTTAGCTGTCATTGTTCCAATGTAAGCTCTTGTTCTCTGATCCATGTTGGCACCGATGTGGAACCACATAGAAGCAGTTACGGTATTTTCTCCGGTTTCTTGAGCAAATCTTCCGGTAAGCATATTCATACCGTTGAACTGTGCGTGGCTTGCAATTCGGTCTACTTCAGCGATGAGCTGAGATACTTCAACCTGAATGTACAATCTGTCTTCTGCCGAGTAAATACCGTTGGAAGACTGAACGCTGAGTTCGCGGATTCTCTGGATAACATCTGTAGTTTCCTGAAGGAAAGCTTCTGCAACTTGAATAAAAGAAATGCCGTTTTGTGCGTTGGCACTTGCTTGGTTCAAACCGCGGATCTGGCTTCTCATTTTTTCTGATACGGCCAAACCGGATGCATCATCGCCCGCTCGGTTAATACGTAAACCTGAAGAAAGTTTTTCTATGTTTTTTTGGTTCATCAAATTGGTGTGACCCAATGTCCTCTGTGAAAACATAGCGCTCATGTTGTGATTAATGATCATATTCCTACTCCTTTGGTGATTTTCGGCAATTTTAAAATTCCCGCGGCATCCCTGCCGATATGTCATTTCCGGATCCTCTGTCATTCCGCAGAAGACGGAAGCACATTAAAATTTAAGCTGTGCTTAATTCATTTATCGGAGAACTAAAAAAAGACTTAAGAAAAAAGTTCAAAATTTTATATTAAGAAAAATTGTTTTCTTATTTTCTAAAAGAAAATTTTACTATGCCGAAAATCATACAAGAGCTATGATAAACAGTTCGGCAGAAATTCAGCCTCACTGTTTATCTGCGAGTTTTGTGCAAAGCACAAAACATCGTTTATTGTATGTAGTTTTGCAAAATGCAAAACTACTTGAAAAAACTTTTTTCGGAAGCTGCTGCTTCCTGCAAAAAGTTTTTATATAAGAGGTGGTTATATGGTAAGAGGTTGGTATACGGCGGCGAGCGGAATGCTTGCTCAACAGCGTCAGTTGGATGTTATTTCAAACAATTTGGCTAACTTGGATACGACCAGTTTTAAAAGAGATGTTTCAGTTCAAAAGTCTTTTCCAGAATTACTTTTAAGAAGACTGAATGATGATGGCGTAATAAAAAATCCCTTCGGTTCATCAGACATAGCTCCCATCATAGGAAAACTTGGGCTCGGCGTTGAAACTAACGAGATTTTTACCGAGTTTGAACAAGGCTCTTTAAAACAGACAAGCTCTCCCGCCGATTTAGCCTTGGAAGGACAGGGCTTTTTTGCCGTCGAAACTCCTTATGGAGAAAAGTATACCCGAAACGGAAATTTTATGATTGGTGTTGAAGGCTACCTTATGACTAAGGAAGGCTATCCCGTTATGGGAGAAAACGGCCGCATCTTTTTACAGGACATGGAATATAAGATCAACCAAGACGGACAAATCTACGTACGCCCGATTACCGAGCCCGAAAGCGATTCAGTTTATCTGGACCGCTTAAAAATAGTGGAATTTGAAAATGACAGATACTTAAGCAAAAACGGATCAAGCTTTTATTTGGATACACCTCTTTCGGGAAAAGCTATTGCTGCCGAGGGACCGTCCCGTCCCGTTGTAGTGCAGGGCTTTATCGAAGCTTCCAATGTAAATGTCGTAAACGAAATGGTTAGGATGATAGAAGTAAACAGGGCCTATGAGGCCAATCAAAAATCCATTCAGGCCGAAGATACAATGATGGCCAAATTATGGAACGAAGCAGTAAAAAAATAAAGGTTAAAAGGTAGGATAAGTTATGGTTAGAAGTTTATGGACAGCCGCAACAGGCATGAACACTCAACAGGCAAACATCGACACGGTTGCAAACAACTTGGCAAACGTAAATACAAGCGGTTTTAAAAAGCAGAGAGCGGAATTTGAAGACCTCATCTATCAGACGGTAAAAACCGCGGGTACGCCTGCTACAGAGGATACGATTACTCCGGTAGGAGTTCAGATGGGACACGGTGCAAGGCTTGCCGCTACCCAAAGAATATTTGAGCAAGGCTCCTTGCAAAATACGGGAGTCACAAGCGATATAGCCATTCAGGGTGAAGGTTTTTTTAGGGTTCTTCAATATGACGGAACCTATGCTTATACAAGGGACGGCTCTTTTAAGATTGATGCAGACCGCCAGCTTGTAACTTCAAACGGTTTACGCGTTTTACCCGAAATCATTTTCCCCGAAGGTTACCGGGAGAATACTATTGCAGTCAGCAGGGACGGCCGTGTTACCGTTAAAGTCGGCGATATAGACGATCCGATCGAAGTAGGCCAGATAGAGCTTTACCGCTTCCAGAACAACGCAGGTCTTTCAGCCGAGGGTTCTAACCTTTTTAGGCAGACTCCTGCATCAGGCACGGCTATTCCGGGGCGGCCAGGGTTTACCGGCTTCGGAAGAACCGAGCACAAGTTTTTGGAAATGTCAAACGTTTCAACCGTAAGCGAAATGGTAAACATGATTGTGGCTCAAAGAGCTTATGAGTTTAATTCGAAGGCTATCCAGACAAGCGACAATATGCTTGGTACTGCGGTAAGTTTAAAGCGATAGTTTTTAGTTAATCTTAAAGATAATTTTAGTTAAGGCTTGGGAGGGAAGAAATGGAAGTAAACAAAATAGGAACAAATCAAGCGGGCAGGGAAGATGTAAAAAATTCTTTGATAAATAAAAGTGAAGTCCCTGCGTCGGCAAAATCTCAGCAAAATTTTACTCAAATGCTTGAAGCCCTGAGAGGTTCTGAAAGAGCGTCCTCTATTATTTCTAATATTCAGGGCGAAAGATCTGCTTCCGTCTTAGGCTTAAAAACAGGCAATTCGGAAGCCCTCTTTGATACCCGTCTCCCGGGTGATATTTTAAAATCCATGAAGATAGAAAATCCCGTTCCGGCCGACACTCACAGGGAGGTTCAGGGCATGGCCTCCTCCTTCGGAAAATCAGGCGAAACGGTTCATTCAAGATATTCGATTGACAGGACGAGTAAGCTTTACGAACAAGCTCTTGAGTTTGAATCCTACTTTGTAAAAATAATGCTCGACTCTATGCGGAATACCTTGACGGGAAAAACTCTTGCAGGAGACGAATCTTTTGCAGGCAAGATGTACCAAGACATGATGTATGATGAGCTCGGCCGCAGCATGACCAAAAACGCAGGCTTCGGCCTCGCCGATCAAATCTATCTGGAACTTTCAGGTGTAGGGGAGGAAAGACACTTTTTCGGATAAAAGATTTCTTGACCTCGAAACTTCGTTGGTTGTGACCTCCCCTATAACCCCTCCTATCTTCAAAAGAACCGCTTAGGGCTTGGATTGCTACGCCGGCTTGCAATCACTAAGAACCCGCATTGTTACATAATTTCTAGCTTACTTTTTAGTCGAGATGACAATAAAAGTTTTGGGTTAAATTTAAAAATTAAGCTAGTCAGAAGTAATGCGTTATTATTAAAGCATTAAAAAATTCTTTAAGTCCTTTGTGTTCCTTGCGGTTAAATTAGTTTTATACCTTAAACTTTCCTACCTCTGTAGATAGGCTGTCTATGCTGCGTTTATTCTTTTGGGTAATCTCGCTTACATCCTGTACTGCATTGCTTATCTGAACTGCACCTGCAGCCATTTCGTTCATGCTGTCAGTTATAACGCGTGTCAGAGCATCAAGCTTTTGCATTTCAATCGCAACATTTTCACCGCCTTTGAGCATCTCGGCAGAGCCGTCATTTACTTGGTTTGTTACTATGTTTATATCACGGATTGCGGTGAGTACTTCACGGCTGCCGTTTTCCTGTTCCCGCATGGCATTCATTACATTTTGGCTCATTGTTTTTACCTGCTCGGACAAGTTGAAGATAGTGTTAAACTTATCCTCTGTTGTCTTTGCAGCATTCGAAAGCATTTCAATTTCTCCCGAAAGTATTTTAAGGGTTGAGGTAATGGTTTTTCCCTGAGTACTGGATTCTTCTGCCAGCTTGCGTATTTCATCGGCTACAACGGCAAAGCCCTTTCCTGCCTCGCCTGCATGGGCGGCTTCAATAGCTGCATTCATTGCCAATAAGTTTGTCTGACTTGCAATATGCTGAATAACATTGCTTGCTTCCATAAGACCGCCCGATTCTTCAGCTATGCGTTGTGTTACACTGTTTGCTCCGACAACAGTTTCTTTTCCGTCGGCAGTGGCAGATGCAAGGGTTTTTATAACATCGTTTGTTTTATCCAAAGTTTGTGTAATTGAAGCGATATTGCTTACCATTTGTTCAATTGCTGAAGAAGACTCTGCAACACTTGCTGCCTGATTTTCAATACTTCCGTTAAGATTTTTGATTGTCCGGATAATTTCTCCTACGGTAGCAGCCGTTTCGCTGACACTGGCAGCTTGTGTAAGAGCCTGTTTTTTTACTCCATCGATATTTGCACTTATCTCATGTACTGCACTGGCTGTTTCCGTCATATTGCTTACAAGTTCCGAACCTGTGTTTATCATCTCATCGCTGTTTTCTCCGACTATTTTAATTGATGTGCCGATTTTTTCGATTGTCTGATTAAAGTATTCCGATAAGTTAGTTACCTCATTATTTCCGACCAAGGGCAGACGGACTGTTAGATCGCCTTCTCCTTGGGCAATATCCTTGAGTGCGGACACCACAACATTTATGGGCTTTAGCATATTATAGCAAACAATGAAGAGTATAGCCAAACTTATTGCTAAAATACTAAGGCCTATAAACAGCATTTTGTTGCGCAGAGTATCAATACTTCCCATAAATTGATTTATAGGTGCCCTTATAATGACAGTCCAATCCGTGTTGCCAATCTTTGCGTAAGAGGCTATATAGGATTCTCCCTTGTACTCATAAAATCCTACTTCACTTTTTGTACCGTTTAAAGCTTGTTGCGTAAATTTTGCCAAAGAGGCAAAGTCTTTGTTTGATCTTGCATTATTTAAAATATTATCCTGAGAATTGACCAAATCAAACTTTTTGTGTGCTATTGTTGTTCCGGTAATACCTAAAATATAGCAATATCCTGTTTCTCCGACTATAATATCATCAATATCGTTGGATAGATGCTCTGCTCCAATTGTACAGTTTAATACGGCAACAACATTCTTATCTTTGCCGTACACAGGAACCGCAAAGACGAAAACAAGTTTATTAAGCGAATGGGATAAAATCGGCTCTGACGCAAACCGTTTTCCGCTTGCAGCGGATTTAAACCAGGTACTATTATTTATCGATATAAATTGGTCGTCATTTGCAGTGCTTATTTCTGAAATATCATACAGATTAAGCTCCTCCAATCTTTCATTAAAAACAACTTCTTTGTCCAATATAGCTGCTTTTTCAGTATATGAAAGACTTTTATCGGTTAAGATAGGCATACGGGCTATTCCTTCCAAAAATTGGAAAAAAGCCGTAACTCTTCCATTAATAATTTCTGCCGTGTCGGTTGCCTTATCTTTAAGGTGAATTACCACCTTTTCGGATACGGTTTTTCGTGCTGTGCGTACTCCCAAAACCCCCAGCGTAAAGCCTGCCGTAAAAATCAAAGCACCGACTATAATCAATAGCTTATTCCTTATTGAACCTCTTTTTTTCATATAGGTTTCTCCCTCAATTAAAATAATTTTGAATGTGTGAGTTGTAAAATATGTATGAAGTATCAACATAAATACTTAAAAGTTTCAATAGTTACACGGTACTTAGTATAAATTTTTAGAAATTCTAAGTATGTGATACTTATTCCCAAAACCTTATTTTTTGTGTATAATGCTTTCCTTATGAAAAACCAAAATCAAGGCGGACACTTAAATAAACTCATTGTAAAGGGTGCCCGTGAACATAATTTAAAGAACATTGATGTAGAGCTTCCACGCGATAGGCTCATCGTTATATCCGGCCTTTCGGGATCGGGAAAAAGCTCCCTCGCCTTTGACACTATTTTTGCCGAGGGGCAGCGCCGTTATGTAGAATCCCTTTCGGCCTATGCCCGTCAGTTTTTAGGCAGAATGGATAAGCCCGATGTGGACTACATCGAGGGCCTTTCTCCCGCTATTTCTATAGAACAAAAAACGACGCACCGTAACCCCCGCTCTACGGTCGGGACGGTAACCGAAATTTATGACTACTACCGCCTTCTTTTTGCCCGTACCGGCCATGCCCACTGTCCTTCTTGCGGAAAAGAGATTAAGGAGCAGACGGTTGACCAGATTATAGATACCATTATGAGCTGGCCGGAAGGAACCCGCGTTCAGATTCTCGCTCCCATTATAAAGGGAAAAAAGGGAGAACACCAAAAGATAGTAAGCGATGCTATCGCTGCCGGTTTTGTGCGTGCCCGCATAGATGGCCTTCTTGTAAACCTCGAAGACGGGGTAAAGCTCGATAAACAAAAAAAACACACAATCGAAATAATCGTAGACAGAATCCGGCTGTCGAAGGATGTGCGGAAACGCCTTTCGGAATCGGTGGAAACGGCCTTGGAAAGTTCCGGCGGAACCCTGCTTGCTACAAGACAGGACGATAAGGATTCTCCCGTAACCGAGGTTTTCTTTTCGCAAAAAAATGCCTGTTCTGATTGCGGCATTTCGATGCCCGAATTGCAGCCCCGCCTTTTTTCTTTTAATAACCCGATAGGGGCCTGCCCCGAATGTACGGGACTCGGAATGACCCAGCACTTTGACCAAGACCTGATAGCCCCCGATAAGAGCCTTTCGTTTAATGAAGGCGTTTTCGTTCCGTATAATCCCGAATCCGAATGGAACAGGGTGCGCTTTGAAGCCCTCGCTGCCCAATTCGATTTTTCTCTTGATACGCCTTTGAACAAGCTCCCCAAAAAAATACAGACACTCCTTTGGGAAGGTTCGGGCGATACAAAGATCCAGTTTTCTTATACGTCCAAAAGCGGAACGGGGAAATATTCTTATAACCGCCCTTGGCCGGGCATAATGGCCGACATGAACCGGAAATATAACGAATCCTACTCGGCTTCTATCAGAGAATATTATGAAAAGTTTATGTCGATAAAGCCCTGCAAAACCTGCGGAGGAATGAGGCTTAAACCCGAAGTGCTGGCCGTAACGGTGGGCAATAAAAACATTCATGACCTTACCTGTCTTTCCGTCGGGGATTCTATCGAGTTTTTTGAAAAATTGAAGTTAACCGAAACGGAAGAACACATAGCCTTTCAGATTTTAAAAGAAATTAAGGCCCGCTTGGAATTTATGAAAAACGTCGGCCTTGACTACCTAACCTTAGAAAGAAAGGCTGCAACCCTTTCAGGCGGCGAGGCTCAACGCATCAGGCTTGCGACCCAGATAGGTTCAAGCTTGATAGGTGTTCTTTATATTTTGGACGAGCCTTCGATAGGGCTTCATCAAAGGGATAATCAGAGACTGATTGATACTCTTTTGTACTTGCGTAATTTGGGGAATACCCTCATCGTTGTAGAACATGACGAGCAAACCCTCCGCACGGCCGACTACATTGTAGACCTCGGCCCTGGGGCTGGCGTTCACGGGGGAAACATAACGGCCCAAGGTACGCCTGATGAAGTTGCAAAAGTAAAAAACAGTTTAACGGGGCAATATCTTGCAGGTACGCTTAAAATGGATATTCCTAAAGAAAGGCGGAAGGGAAACGGAAATGTCTTGGAACTTTCAGGGGTGAGCGAGCATAATCTAAAAGATGTTTCTATAAAAATTCCTTTAGGGGCTTTTACCTGTATTACCGGAGTTTCGGGCTCGGGAAAATCAACCCTTTTAACTGATGTGCTGTATCCGGCAGTTTCAAACAAGATTATGCGCTCCTCTATTCCCGAAGGGGCCTATAAAAAACTGAGCGGCCTCGAGCACATAGACAAGGTTATCAATATCGATCAAAGCCCCATCGGGAGAACTCCCCGCTCAAACCCTGCAACCTATGTAGGCGTTTTTACGGGGATAAGGGACTTGTTTGCAAGCCTTCCCGAATCTAAGGCGAGAGGTTATAAGCCCGGGCGCTTTTCGTTTAACGTAAGGGGCGGAAGGTGCGAGCATTGTCAGGGCGACGGAACCCTCACAATCGAGATGAACTTTTTGCCCGATGTTTATATAGCCTGTGATGTTTGCCGAGGGAAAAGGTTTAACAAGGAAACCCTCGATGTCCGCTATAAGGGAAAAAACATTGCCGATGTTTTGGATATGACCATCGAGGAAGCTTCGGAATTTTTTGCTCCCATTCCTCACATTGCCCGAAAACTTCAAACCCTCTTATCGGTCGGTTTGGGTTATATAAAGTTAGGCCAGTCGGCTCTTACCCTTTCGGGCGGAGAAGCCCAGCGGGTAAAACTTGCAAACGAACTTGCCAAACGTTCTACAGGCAAGACCCTCTACATTTTGGATGAGCCTACAACGGGCTTACACTTTGCAGATGTCAAGCAGCTCATGCAGGTTATTCATCGGCTCATAGATCAGGGAAACACCGTCATTATGATTGAACACAACCTTGACGTTATCTTACAGGCCGATAAGATTATCGACCTCGGCCCCGAAGGCGGAACCAACGGAGGGCAAATCATAGCGGAAGGAACACCTGAAGAAGTAGCAAAGATAAAAAAATCCTATACGGGATATTATATAAAGGAAATGCTTGAAAGAGTCAGGTAAGACGGAATAATGAAAAAAGCTTTGCAGAGTTTAATCTTTTTTATGTTTCTCTTTTCGGTAAATATTTTACAGGCTGATGAAAAAACCGGAAAGAAAATAAAGGTTACTATTAACTCTGCAGAACTTACCGAATATGTAAAGGTCCCGTCTGCTCCCATAACAGAGCTTCCAAACGCAGATTCTAAAGACGATATAGATAAGGCTGAAAATTCCGAACTTGGAAATAAAACCGAAACAGATTCTTCAAAAGAAAAGAATATAAAAAAAGATGAACTGATTATTTTTACAGGCTTTGTTTCAATTTCCGTTTCGGATGAAACTTCCGTTTCGACAATTACTGCCGATAAAATAATTCATAACAAGACCCGTGAAACCTTGACTGCAATCGGAAATGTTGTTTATACCCGAAAGATCGGATCCGATGAAGGTGAGAGTTTTAGAGGGGATGCTCTTATTTTTAATATTCAAAAACTTGAAGGAGTTTTTGTTGACGGAATTATATCGCAGGCTCCTGCAAAAAAAAATCAAGACCCTTTTAGAATTCATACCGGCCTTGCCGGAAGAAATGAAAGCGGTGCCATAACTTTTAAGGATGCCCTGCTTACGACAAGTAAAGAAGAATACCCCTTGTGGTCTATTCGGGCAAGCCGCCTTTGGATTTTACCCGGAAACGAAATGGCTTTTTTTAACGGTTTTTTATCTGTCGGAGTTGTACCTATCATGTACTTTCCCTTTTTTTATTATCCTTCAGATGAGATGCTTTTTCACCCTGTCTTCGGTTTTAAAAACAGGGAAGGAGCCTTTGTTCAAACTACTACCTATATTCTGGGGCGTAAGCCTGCTCCTAAAAGCGATGAAGCTACTTCGTTTTCCAATTTTATGCAAAGCGACACGGTAAAAAAACAAAAGCTGGAAGGTTTGTTTTTTAAAAAATTGGATGAGCCGGCTTCCGATACCGGAGGTTCGTATTTAAAACTGATAGCGGATGCTTATTCGGGGCTGGGTTATTTGACAGGACTTGAAGGAAAATTTACTCCCAAAAAAGGATACGTAAAACAAATTGATTTTCATGGATTTTTAGGTTTTTCTTATACCCTGTATCCGAGAACCGGCCTTCTGTTTAGTCAATATGGAGATCCCGGTAAAGAAAAAGCTATAAATAAGGCAAACCTTTTCGGTGCAATCGTACCCTTCAGGTATAATTTCAGCTTTAATATGAGTATGACAAAAAGCCCGTTCAATGTTTCGGTTTTATTTCCGTTTATTTCGGATCCTTTTTTTAAAAAAGATTTTATGGGCAGAAGTGAAGATATGAACTGGTTTAAATATTTTTTAAACAAGGATAAACTGGCAGCTGCCGAAGATACTACATTGGAAAATTTTTATTCATGGAGGGTAGACGGTTCGATCAATCCGAGCTTTTCCGTATTAAAACCTTGGATAAGTTATATGTCTCTTGAGGCTTTTTCAGGGAAACTTAATTTTGAATCAAAGAAAAATGAAAGCCTTAGCGGAAACGATGCTTTATATGCTCCGGACAGATTATTTTATTACCCTAAAAATATTTTACCGGAATTAAGAGCCGGCCTTGGCGGTACTATTTTTTCAACATCTATGCTGTCTCAAAAAAAAGAAAGAAAACAAACACAAAACATAACAGGTATTAAAAATCCTTTTGAAGAAGAGTCAGGCAAGGATAAAAACGATAAAGCAACGAATGAAGCTCCGGCTTTTTCCGTTGATCTGTTTCCTGCATATAAAATTGACGGTGTAAAAACCAATCGTTTTTCGAATTTAATAAACTATGATTTAACCTATAAACTAAACGGCTTTGCATCTCAAGATATAGTTTTTAATCATGAAGATTGGAAAAAGCCTTTTGACATTAACTGGTCCGATTTTTATTCATCCTATTATAAATTAAGCGGACAGGCTAAAATTGACAGCCGTCTTTCGTATAATCAAGGTTTTTTAAATCTATCAAATTCAATTGAATTAAACGGCAATAATCAAAAACATATATGGCATAAGAAAAAGACGGAGCTTGATAGGCTTCAGTTAAATAATTATAAATTAAATGTTTATAGCATAAATAATTCGAACAGTTTAAAACTTAGTCCGTTTATTTCCAACGATTTATTTAAACCAACCTTTGTTGAATGGTCTATTTCGGAAACCCTTCTTCAAAATAAATTTATCGGAACAGTTGCCAATCCCGAGTGGAAAACTGTTCCTGTAAAATGGGACAAGGAATATATTAAAACTCATGTTGCATCTGCAGGTTTTGGAATAAATTTTAAAAATTATACCCAATTGATTACCACATCCATGAATTTAAATCCTCTTTTGGAAGCCTATTCCTTTGCAGGGAGCTTTGCTTTTCCTTACGGCAAACTTAATATTTCTACAAGACTATTTGAAAAAGAAAATAATGCAAAAAAACGGTTTTGGGATCCGCTCAATATCGGTTTAAGTTTTTCGTTGCCTTATAATATTTCGTTAAGTCAATCCTATGTTTATAATATTGAAGAAAAACGAAGTGAGAGATATGCCGCTTCTTTTTCATGGAAATATATGTCGGCAGTTTATGCAATGAATTATGAGAATCCTTATAAATTAATTTCGGGTACGGGGTGGACAGCTTTACCTTATAAAAAATTTATTCCGAGATCGTTGGATATAAATTTTTCCAACTCATCACAACCTATTGAAATTTATGCTTGGAAAAACAGAATTAAATTGGAATTTTCATTTAATTCGTCTCTTAATTTTAATTTGATAAGAATAACGGATTCTTCATTTTCATTTTCTCCTAAACTCGTTTTTAAAATACACGAATTTTTGGATATAAGTTTTAGTGCCGTTTCCCGCAATGATGTTATTGCAAGATATTTTCAAGACTCGCTTAATCTTCCGATTGTTATCCCCGGTGAAAAAAATATTTTTAAGGACCTGATTTCTTCTTTCTATTTTTGGGATGAAAATGCAAGATTGCAGTCAGGATTTAAATTAAAATCTCTTAGCCTTGATTTGACCCACTATTTAAAAGATTGGCTAATGAAATTTTCATATTCCGTAAAACCTGTGTTGCGTACGGGTGCGTCAAGAAAATATTATGAACTGGTGCCTACCGTAACATTTTTTGTTCAGTGGAATCCGATAGGAGATATAAAGGTTCAGACAAAAAAAGAAGACAATGTTTTTTCGGTAACAAGCGGCGAAATAAAGTAAAAGGCTTAAATCCGATACCTGATTTTAAGCCCTTGATTTTCTTTTTTTTATGGTATATACTCGCAGTATTATGGAATTTACAAATGAATTTATTGAAGGCCTCAGTGTAAACGAGGCCGATATTATGAAGAAGATTGCAGAAGAACTTAACATAAAAGTTGCTCAAGTCTCTGCAGTTATAAGTTTGGTCAATGAGGGATGCACCATCCCCTTTATTTCCCGTTATCGAAAAGAAATGCACGGTTCTCTTGATGAAGTTCAAGTCAGGGATTCAGACCGCCTGTTTAAATCTTATACAAATTTGGAAACCCGCCGCCTCGAAATTGTGCGGGGGATTTTTGCTGCCGGAAAGTTGACCGATTCTCTTTATGAAAATATAATGAAGGCCGGAACTCTTACCGAGCTTGAAGACATTTGGCTTCCCTTTAAAAAGAAAAAGAAAACCCGCGGTATGCTTGCCGTTGAAAGAGGTCTGCAAGCTCTAGCCGATTGGATGAAAGAGCTTGAAGCCGCTCCCCTTGAAGAAAAGGCTAAGGAATTTATTGTAACCGATGCCGAAACGGAAGAGCTAAATGTTCCCACGGTCGAAGATGCCCTCCAAGGTGCTGCCGATATAATTGCCGAAGAAATTTCTCAAGATACCGAAAACCGCAAAGCCGTTCATGATTATTTTATAAAAACCGGAAAGTTTGAAGTTAAGGGTCTCGGTGATGAAGAGGCTGCAAAGACTTCCGTTTATCAGATGTACTGGAATTATTCCGAAAACTTAAACGAAATAAAACCCCACCGCGTGCTTGCGATTAACCGCGGAGAAAGGGAAGGGGTTTTGGAGGTAAAGATAGATGTAAGCATCGAAGATGCAATTTCTCTTTTGCAAAATAAGTACACCATTAATAACGATTACCATAAGGAAGCTATAGCCGACGGACTTGTTCGTTTGCTTGCTCCTGCAGTTTTAAGAGAAATAAGAAGCGACCTCGCCGACACCGCTGACGAGCACGGTATAAATATTTTCAGTGAAAACTTAAAGCATCTTTTGATGACCCAACCCATCAAGGGCACAAGGGTTTTAGGAGTTGACCCGGGTATAAGGACGGGAACTAAATGTGCCGCTCTCGATGAAACGGGAAAATACCTGGGCTCCTTTGTGATCTATCAGCATAAAGCTGAAGAAGCAAAATTCTTGGTATTGGAAGCCGTTAAAAAATACAATGTTCAGCTCATCGCTGTAGGCAACGGCACTGGCTCCCACGAGGTGCAGGAAATAGTGTCTGCAGTTATAAAAGAATCTTGTCCCGATGTTTTATTCACTGTAGTCGATGAAGACGGAGCTTCCGTTTATTCTGCAGGCGATGTCGCCCGCGAAGAATTCCCCGATTTGGATTTAACGATAAGAGGGGCTATTTCAATCGGAAGAAGATTGCAGGACCCTCTTGCAGAGCTTGTAAAGATTGATCCCAAGTCCATAGGTGTCGGTTTATACCAGCACGACTTAAACCAAAAAAAATTAAGCGAAGAGCTTGATGCTGTTGTAGGTTCCGTAGTAAATAATGTAGGCGTAAACTTAAACACTGCAAGTGCCTCTTTGTTAAAATACGTTTCGGGTGTAAGCTCCTCTCTTGCAAAAAAAATTGTAGCCCGCCGTGAAGCCGAAGGGATTTTTACCGACAGGGAACAATTAAAAAAGGTAAGTGGAATGGGGCCTAAATCATTTGAGCAGTGTGCCGGCTTTTTAAAAATCCCCGAAAGCTCGAACCCCTTGGACAATTCTTGGGTTCATCCCGAAAACTATGAAACCGGAAAAATCATCTACGATGTAATTCATAAAAATGAAGAAGTTTCAGGCGAGCTTCGAAGCGAAATAAAAACCAAGTACAATATCGGAGACCAGACCATAAACGATATTATCGAAGAATTAAAAAAGCCTAACCGTGATCCGCGCGAAGATTGTCCTAAGCCCATCATGCAGCAAGGTGTTCTTCAATTTGAAGACCTAAAAGTCGGAATGACCGTAAAGGGAAAAATCAAAAATGTAGTAGACTTCGGAGCCTTTGTAGATTTGGGAATTAAGGAAACGGCTCTTTTACATATCTCGGAGATGAGCGATTCTTTTATCTCGGATCCGCTTGAGGCCGTAAAGGTCGGCGACATTGTAGAGTGTAAAATCATTTCACTTGACGAAGACCGCCGCCGAATTTCTTTAAGCCGAAAAACGGGAGAAGGCGGTGCCGATGGCAAAGCCCGGGGTACATCCCGTCTTACCGCAAAGCAAAAGGCTGAGGTAAAAAAACTTGTAGTCAAAACCAAGGACGGTAAAACGCTTACGGTTAAAACCGCTGCAGGATCTCCGACGGTACAGGGAGGCAAGGAGCTTTCCGAAAGAGGAGAAAGAAGCCCCGCTGCAAGAGGAGAAAGATCTCCTGCACATCGAGGCGATAGAAAGGTGGGTGAACCCCGCTCCCGCAAAGATGATGACGGTACAAAGTACAATCCCTTTGCAATATTATTGCAGGGCAAAAAATAAATCAAAAAGCCGCCAAGCGCAATTTGCTTAGGCGGTTTTTTTATTTAACCGCAAAGGCTTCAAAGAAAGATTAAAACGGTTTACTTTTTATTTGCAAAATAGAATTTTGCCCATTCTTTATCCGAAATTAAGATATGATTAAAAAGCCAATCCCTTAAAAAACGCACAAATGTATTTGGAACAAATTGTTTTCCGTTGCGATAATCGTTGACGGATTGTAAAATTTTCTTTACAAAATTTTCATGATGCTGTTTATGTTCTTTAATGTTCGGATAATTGATTTCTTCCATTATCTTTTCTTCATCTTTAAAATGAATCATTACATATTCTACAAGTTCTTTCATCACATGTTTAAATTTTTCTTCTAATTCCCCTTTTTCGCCGAGACATGCATGATACAACTCGTTTATCAGCTCTACCAATCTTCTGTGCTGCTTATCTACGTATTCTATTCCTAAATCGTAACTTGCATCCCATGAAACAAAATCATCCATAAAAAACCACCTCAAAAAAAATTATCATTATTATATTTTTATAAGTAAAATTGAAATTACTTTATTGTACGGCTTGCCCTTAAGTTTAGCCATTTTTCAAAGGCCTTTATTGTGTTGACTCGGTCTTGTCTGCCTAAATCTCTTGAAGATCCAAGTAAGAGGCTTGCAAGAATGTCGTTTCCTCTTATGTCTCCAAAGCCGGTTAAACTTTCCCTTGATTGAATAAAAATACAAATAGGAAAAAGGGCGATGTTTTCTGAAAACTTTAAATCTTTTTCGTTTAAAACAGTGTATGTACCTTCCTTTAAGCCTTTAGGAAGAGGGGTGTCTTCGGAAATTATAAAAAAGGCACCCGAAAAGGCATTCGGATTTTTGTTATAGTAGTCTAAAAGGTCTTGAACTTGATCTCCTTCTCCTATTAAAAAGAGTTCCGTATCCCAAAAAAATCGAATAAGAGAGGATAGACTTGTACCTAAGTTTTCATTGCTTTCTTTTTTTGATGTCTCTGCTGTCTTTGTATTAAACACGGAATCAAAGACGGAAAAAAAGATTTCGGAATTTTTTAGCTTGTATTTATATTCCGTCTTTTTAGGAAGGGATAGGCTTGCAATCTTATACCCTTCATTTAAAAGATAGCGATCGAAGGTTCCGGCATCTTCATTTGGAAAGGGCGGAACTATTATGATTGCTTCTTTTTCGTTCCGGCAAGGTTCCGGTTTATAGTAAACTCCGGCCGTTTTTTCTTTTTCATCGGCAATAAAAGAAACCCTCTCTTTTTCGGCAATAGATGTAAAAACGGGATATTCCCTTTCCGGCGAAAAATAAAAAGCTGCAAAAAAAGCTCCGCTCAGCAAGATAAGGACAAAAATTCTTAATAAAATCGAAGGAATTGTGTAAAAATTATTAGGAACTTGCCTTAAAAACATTACAAATCTTGCAAATTCTGTTATAATACAGATTATTACTATCAGTGCTGTGGGGATTAATGAGAAGATTAGACCTTGGCCGATGATTGAAAGAATTAAGACGATTAAAGACGCAATGGGAAAAAGCGGAATTGCATCAGCTGTTTTAAGAGCTTTTGAGAACGGACGAATTAAGGGTAAAATCAACAAAATTAAAACAAGTATTTCGCTGACAAAAAAATCAGACATAGAATCCTCACAAGTACGATTTTAAGGAGCTTACATGACAGACGGTGCTGCAGAAAAATTAAACCTTGATGAACTGGAATTTTCTTTTCCCGAATCCAAGATAAGGGAATTAAAAAATAACGGAGCCGACTCAACCATAGTAGGTCAAGACCGTGCTCTTAAGGCTATTGAACTGGGCCTCGGTATCGAGGGTGAAGGCTATAACATTTTTGTTATGGGTGCACCCGGAACAGGCCGAAGAACCGTTATATCATCTCTCTTGCAGAATTATAAACCAAATTTTGCAAAACTTCAAGATATAGCCTATGCTTACAACTTTAGCCGCCCGATTGAGCCTGTCGCTCTTTTTTTCCCTGCCGGTGAAGGAAGGCTTTTCCGCAAAAAGATAAAAAAAGCCGTAGGGCATATTCATACACAGACTCTGGCCCTTTTAAAATCGGAGGGCTTTTTGGCCGAGCAGAAAAAAATTGTTACTAAAACCGATAATGAAGAAAATATTCTTTTGATGGAATTTGAATCCAAGATGCTGCATGTCGGTTTTAAGGTATTGCAAATAAAGGATGAAAACAACCAGTCATTGGATTTAATTCCTATAATAAAGGGAAAGGAAATATCCTTTAGCGAGCTTCAATCCAAGGCTGCCCGGAAAAAATTCAGTGAGCAAGAATTGACGGCCTTACGCGAAAAATATTACGCCTCTCTTGATGAAATGTCCGAGCTTTTTTCTATCTTGCGGGATAAAAGAATTGAAATGGATGAAAAGCTGATAAAGCATCAAAAAGATTCCGTTATGCCGATAATTGATGAAGCCCTTGAGCCTTTAAGGAAGCTGGTAGATTCATATACGACAAAATACGATAACCCGAAACAAATTGAAGATAATAAAAAGATTCTTTTATTTTTAAAAAAGACCGAAGAAGATCTAATCAACAGAATGAATATCTACAGCTCGGAATTTAAATCTTCGAGAATAAAGAAAAACTTTTTTGGGCGCTATCTTATCAATCTTATTTGTGAAAACAGTAATGATAAAAATTATGTAATAAATGAGAACCTGCCGAGTTTTACTAATTTGTTCGGCACGATCGAATCTCATTCCGATTCGGATGCTCCCGAAATTAACGGACACCTACGCATAAGAGAGGGAGCTGTCCACAGAGCCTTCGGCGGTTATCTTATAGTGCGTTTACACGATTTACTTGAAGAGGACGATTCGTGGTCTTATTTAAAAAGAGTTTTGCAGTCGGGAAAAATCGAAGTGCAGATACCTCCTTCCGGGAACCATAGTCCGAGCGTTTTTAAACCCGAAGCTCTTCCTGCAAATTTTAAGATAATCATAATCGGAGGAGAATACACCTACGATATTCTTTATCAGGAAGATCCGGACTTTTATAAACTCTTTAAAGTTTGTGCGGAATTCGATTCGGTTATGCAAAAAAACGATAAAAATATAGCTTCTCTGATTCATTTGACCGAGTATCTTTGTAAAGAAAAAAAAGCTCTTAACTTCGATGATTCGGGATACAGCCGCTTAATTTCCTATGCTTCGGAGCTTGCCGGTTCCCGCCACCTGCTTACAGCTCAATTTACTAAAATTTCCGACCTTATCATCGAAGCCGATTTTAATGCAAAGCAGCAAAAAAAGGATACCATTTGTGCAGCCGTATTAAACGGCACAATCGAAAAAAGACGTTATCTTCATTCTCTGCCTGAAGAAAAATTTGCCGAGATGGTTCATTTGGGAGAAATACTGATAGATGTATCGGGCAGAAAGCTTGCAAAAATAAACGGCCTCGCTGTAGAGGAACGGGGTTATCATTCCTTCGGTGTACCGGTTTCTGTTACGGCCCAAGCCTCTCCCGGTACAGGCGGAATTATAAATATAGAAAGAGAAGCCGGCCTTTCGGGCGAAATCTACGATAAGGCACACCTTATAATAACCTCTCTTTTACGGGAAAAATTTTCGAAGGATATTCCTCTTTCAATTTCTGCAAGTATTTGTTTTGAGCAGTCCTACAGCTACATTGACGGAGACTCCGCTTCCTGTGCCGAATTCTTGGCCCTTATTTCTGCAATAGGCGGTTTTGAAATGAGGCAGGATATAGCCGTTACGGGAAGTTTAAACCAGCACGGTATGGTGCAGCCTGTCGGCGGCATAACCGAAAAGATAGCAGGCTTTTTTAATACGTGTAAAATATTGGGTTTTACCGGAACTCAGGGCGTTATGATTCCGGTCAGCAATAAAAACAATTTGTTTTTATCTAAGGAGGTTAAGGAAGCCGTAAAAGAAGGTAAGTTTAATATTTGGACAATCAAAACTATCGGCGAAGGTATAAAACTTTTATCGGGTCTTCAAGAAGAAGTTTACACATGGATGATTTCTCAAAGACTTGAAGAGTTTTATAAAAAGGTCAATGAAATTTCTTTGAGGAAAGATTAAGATGGCACAAACTTATTCCGTTTATGAAATTACTTTACAGATAAAAGAGCTTTTGGAATCAGGCTTCGGATATGTCTCGATTGAAGGAGAAATTTCCAACTTCCGTCCTTCGGCCGCGGGACATCTTTATTTTACTTTAAAAGATGAAAAGGCCTCGATTCAAGCTGTAATGTTTAAGGGAAAGACCCGCTCTTTAAGCTTTGTGCCCAAGGACGGGATGACCGTAAAAGCTGAAGGGGCAATTTCGGTATATGAGCAGCGCGGTTCCTATCAGATTATAATAGAAGAGATGAGCCTTGCAGGCGAGGGAAATATCTTAAAAATGCTGGAAGAACGCAAGAAAAAACTTGCCGCAGAGGGGCTTTTTGATTCTGAAAGAAAGAAACCTTTGCCTTATTTTCCGAAACGAATTGCCGTAATTACAAGTCCCACGGGAGCTGCCGTTCGGGATATTATAAATGTAGTAAAAAGACGGAACGAAAAAATAGGCATAGTTGTTCTTCCTGCAATCGTTCAGGGGGAAGAGGCTGCACCTGTCTTAATCAGGCAGTTAAAAATTGCCGATGAAAAAAACTTAGGCGACCTTATCATAATAGGAAGAGGAGGCGGCTCTTTGGAAGACCTCCTTCCATTTTCGGATGAAGATCTTGTCAGGGCAATAGCTG
Source organism: Treponema sp. B152 (assembly GCF_024181665.1). Classification (NCBI taxonomy): domain Bacteria; kingdom Pseudomonadati; phylum Spirochaetota; class Spirochaetia; order Treponematales; family Treponemataceae; genus Treponema; species Treponema sp. B152. The sequence goes on along the minus strand of NZ_CP058668.1, from coordinate 1,717,001 downwards.
CCTGCAAAACCCCTGTCATATCTGCAGTAGGTCACGAAATAGATTGGGCTCTATCCGATTTTGCCGCAGACATGAGGGCACCCACTCCTTCTGCAGCCGCAGAGCTGGCCGCTCCCATTTTAAACGATATTATGTACTCAATAGCCGTAAATCGGGAAGACCTTACACAAAATATTGAAAACCGCATCGAAAGGATAAGGCTCATGTTAAATAATTTTAAGCCCGATTCCTTGGAACTGCGCTTTAGAAACATTCAGCAGCCCCTTCTTGCAAGATTCGACAATGCAAAGGAAGAAATCCTATCCGGTATGCAGGAGCGATGTAAGGATCTTAGGCAAAGACTTTTAGTTTTAAACAAGATTTTGGAAGGGGCAAACCCTCAGGGTATTTTGGATAGGGGATACTCCATTGTCCGCAATGCCCAAACAGGAAAAACTATCTGCTCCTTTTCCCAAGTTAAAGAAGGAGAAGCTCTGTTAATTCAGCCTTCAAAGGGAACTATAGAGGCTGAGGTAAAAAGGGTAAGCGGTTAAAATCGGATTTTGCTCTATAGCAAGCAGCCCCTTATTCCGATACAATAAGAAGGACTGTTTTACAGATCTTATTTTTTACTTTATGGGAGGTTCTTATGAAAAGAACTGTAGGTCTTGTTGTGCTTCAGATTGCTTTAGCTTTCTTTTTGATTGTTGCAGGTGTTTTAGGTTTAATCCGCTCAACTGCAGGAGAATTAGGCCAGACTATTGCTCTTTTGGATGCCGTCTTTAGAAGCCAGACAATAACAACGATTATTATAATCACATTGGCTGTAGCCGAACTTATTGCCGGCGTATTTTTGATTGTAGAGTTTTTTTCCGGAGAGATTCGTTTAACCAATGTAATTTTGCTTGTTTTTATGATCTTATGGATTGTAAATATTGTCTTAATCGATATTATCGGCTCTATCAACGGCAATATCTTTACAAGCACAATGTCCGTGTTAAATTATCTTTCTCAGCTTTCAAGACACTTAATGATTTTAGGTGCAATAATAGCCGTAAAATATAAGAGCCGGGTTTAATCTACAAAGACAGTGCTGAACCACGGAATGTACGTAATTAAAAGCAATATGACAAATTGAACTGCCAGATAGGGCAATATGCTCTTTACTATTTTTATTACAGGCTTTTTAAATGTATAACTTGCTATAAAAAGGTTCATTCCGATAGGCGGTGTCAAAAAGCCGAGAGCCAGGTTAGTTAAAAATATTACTCCGGTATGTACCGGATGTATACCGAAGCTTTCGGCAACAGGAATTATAAGGGGCGATACTACCAAGATAGCCGAATATAAATCCATGATACAGCCTACTATCAACAGCACAATGTTTAACAGCAGCAGAAATAAAATTTTTGAACCGACAAAGGTGATTGCAAGATCTGAGAGTATTTGGGGGATTCCTGCATAGACTAAAAAGAGGGCAAGCCCCTTTGCGGCTCCTATTATTACGAGCACTCCTCCTGCGACCGGTATACTTTGTAAAATAACGTCGATAGCTTTTTTTATGCTCAAGTCCTTTCTTATTAAAACTTCCAACACAAACGAATATAAAACCGTAAAGGCTGCGGTTTCAAAAAGGGTAAAATAGCCTCCAAAATATACAATCACTATTAATACGGGAAGAAGAAGCTCTAAAAAACCTGCCTTAAAACTTTGAGCAAGGGCCTCCCTTGAAAACCTGATTCTTTTTGATTTTTTATCCCTTATAACTCCTATGACTATCATTGACAAGGCCAATAGCATTCCGGGAAGGACAGCCCCCTTAAAAAGGTCAAATATGTTTACGGTCATAAAGTTAGTTGCTCCATAGACTATAACGGCCAAGCTTGGAGGCAATAAGAGACCTATGGAACCTGATGCCGTTATAAGGGCTTCCGAGTCATCTTCCGAATAGCCTGAGCCTGTTAAAATTACGCCTAAAATCCCTCCCAAGGCTAATATGGTTACTCCAGATGCTCCCGTGAAGGTTGTAAAAAATGTTGCAACCAATACTGCTGCAATCACAACGCCGCCTCTTATACAGCCGACAGAGCTTTTAACAAAATCCAAGAGCCTTTTTCCGGCACTTCCTCCTGCCAAAAGATAGCCTGCAATCGTAAACAGCGGGATTGCAGCTATGGAGGTATCCGTTAAGATATTATAGGTTTCCATGGGTATGCTCTCTACATAGCCTCCGGTGGTCATAAAGGCAAAATATGCCAGACCTGAAAGTACAATATAAAGCGGCATACCGAAAAGGCTGAATACGGTAAAAATTAATACAATCAGCCAAATAGCATTTTCAGAAAAAGTTTGCACGGAGGTGGAAATACCGCTTAAAAGAATTGCAAGACCTGAATCGTTTATTTCAGGGTACCATGAACCGAATATCAAATTTAAGAGTCCCAAAATAGAGCCCGTACTTATTAAAAGTCCTATTAAAAGACCTGCTATGCTTGAAATTATGCACTTGTTTCTCTTTATTTCCAATGCAAGCATTATCAGGTACATCGGAGGGAGTGCAGAGAAGAAAATTTTTATCGGAATATACAAAACATGATCTTCTGAAGAGAGCATATTGTAGTTTGGAAATACGGATAAAAATATAGCTGTAAGGATTGCTGTATTTACGCAGGATAAAGTCACATGTACAATTGATTGATGCTTTTTATTCAATTTGGAAGTAAAAACTTCTATATTCAGTTGTTTTTTTTCTATTGTTGTGATAAGACCTGCAAGACAGGCAAAAACAAAGACCAGCTGAACAATCAACCGCTCATACTCTAAACTATTTCCACCTAAACTTGCAAGTATATGGCTTACAAAAGGCAGTACAATCAGTACTGCCGTAAGAGCTAAAATAAAACCATTAACTAACTTTTTCATTTCAATATAATATACTTATTTTCGGTATGCTTCAAGCTGTTTTGTTATTTTTTCGTATATTTCCGCATTGATGATATTAGGAAGTGTTTTTTGAACTCTTTTCATATCTTCCTGGAATTCTTTTGTCCATTCCTTTTTTTGTTGAGGGTTAAGGCTTATTATTTTTATACCGCCTTGCTTCATTTCTTTCACATATTCCTTTTCCATATCCTCAAGGGCTGCATTTAGATTTTTTGTTGTTTTATTCATTGCTTCCAGCATTGCAGGTTTATACTGATCAGGGATAAGAGCCCAAGATTCATCCGACATAACAAAGCCTGCCATTATAGGGCATATACGGGCATCAAGCATGTAGGATACGTCCTTGTACAGCCTTAGCGTATAAGCAAGAATAGAAACCGATGCGAAGCTCCTTGCTCCTGCCGAAGCCTTTAATTCTTGAGTGAATTTTGCAGGGTCTACGGGTAGTACATTAAAACCTGAAATTTTTAGCACATCGGTAAAGTCTTTTGTGTCGTTTGAGCATAGCATTTTTATCTTTTTTAATTCGTTAAGGTTTGAATATGAATCCTTTGTATAAAATGAAAGCCATCCTACATTGGACCATGTTATAAGCTTGCATCCGTTTTTTTGAATTTCGTTTTCAAAGGCATATCCGTATTTGCTTAAAACCAGATCAAGTTCTTCTTGATTCTGTATTAAGAAGGGGAGGGAAAGGGTGAAAATTTTAGCATTAGGCGCAAGTTCATTTAAGCCTACCGGACTTAATATGGCTCCGTCTATTTGCGGCCTTTGTCCTGGACGTGAAGGCTTCATCTTTACAACCCCTGCTTTTTCTCCTCCGAGTACAGTCATATCCATAAACCTGAGGCTTACAAGACCCTTTGTTATCTTGTTCCACTCTTGGGCCAGCTTTTTTAATTCAATATCCCAAGGAGTCCTCGCGGGGGCACTGCTTGCAATCTTTAAAACAATCTTCTGTTGAGCAAAGATGCCTGAAATCATTACAAGTACAAAAAAAGCAAACAATAATTTTTTCTTCATTCTATATCTCCCAATATAAACATGTCTTTATTTTCTTTTAGCCATTCCGCATATCTTTGTGAAATGCTGATGACCAGCTTATTATCCGGATCAGATTCGGGATTGACTGCCAAAGCTTTTTCTATTGCTTCATCAAATCCCTTACTGTCCTGCTTAGGTACACAAAAAGAGAGGGCATAGGTTACATATATTGAAGGACTTTTTCCTTGAGAAAGCTCAAGAGCTTTTTTATAGGCCTTTTCGGCCTTTTCAATATTACCGCCCAGGCTGTCCGGTGCGGATGCATAGAATTTTGCTAAAATTTCCCATGTTGCCCCGTCAGAATAGCCCGGATCAAGGCTGCAAACCTTTTCGAGCATAAGTCTTGCTCCTTGAACTGTTTGTAAACATTGAACATCCAAGGGATCAAGGGAAAATGCAGCTAAAATACCTGCTCCTGCCCAATGCAGGGCTTCCGCGTCGTAGGGCTTGCATTTTTTAATCATCGCTTCTATTTTTTCCTCATTATCGGAGTTAACGGCTTCGGTAAATCCCGGATAGGCCGTGTCCAAGGCTGAAAGAATTTTATTATAACCTCTTTTATAAAACTTTTTTGCTCTATTAAAAGCCTTGTCTTTTTTGTCGTACTCGTCATCCGAAAGATAGTTGGCAGGACCTTCTACAAATACATTTGAATACATTATATAAAGTTCGCCTGTCATTATGGCAAGCCCCCTATGTGCAGGGTCTGCAATATGCATTCCCTCATAGAGCTTTAAAATAACGGGAAAAACCTCTCCGACCAGCTCTACATCATCTTCTCCGGTTAAAGCCGTAATGGGATTCGGGGCATCCGGCGCCGGTTTTATTTTTTTTTCGGGAAGAGGAGCCATTGCATTGGCTGCCGAATTATAGGCCATCTTTTTTATCGAACAAGAAGAAAAAATCAGGCCGATAAGGATGAGCGTAAAGATAATCTTATTTTTCATTTTTCCAGTCCTCTATAAATTTCTCATAGGCTGCAATTGAAGCGGAAAGAGCTATTTCATGTACCTTGCTGCGGCCGCCAATATTGTTTCCTTCCAATATATACAGAGCATCTAAGGTGCCTTGCAGGTCTTCGATGGAGCAATCTTTGGAATTTTCCCTTCTTCTGGTCAAAACCCTTATTTCGTCATCAAAGAGTTCGTTAAATTTTTTTATTTCCCAGTCTGTGGTTTCTGACATAGAGACAATATACTCGATTTTGATACTTTTTACAAGAAGTACTCTTTGCCTTTTTAGTGTACTTGACACATCTTCATTTTAAGAATAGACTAGGCCTCAACACGATAAATTTTTTAGGAGGCGGAATATGGCAAGAAAAATTAAACTTGTATTGGGCGTAATAGGCTCTGATTGTCATGCTGTCGGTAATAAAATTTTGGATTACTCTTTAACCGAAGCCGGTTTTGAAGTAACCAATATAGGCGTTTTGAGTCCCCAAGAAGATTTTATAAATGCTGCCCTTGAAACGAATGCGGATGCGATTTTAGTATCCTCTCTTTACGGTCAAGGAGAGCTGGACTGTAAAGGTTTACGCGAAAAATGCGATGAAGCAGGCTTAAAAGGAATTAAGCTTTTTGTCGGCGGAAACATAGTTGTAGGAAAACAAAATTTTGATGAGGTACATAAACGTTTTACCGCAATGGGTTTTGATCACGTTTATCCGCCGGGAACACCGGTTGAAACGACTATTAAAGATTTACATGCCGACTTTCCGGATCACGCATAGGACTTAAGATCGAACTTTAAGATTTACTTAAAATGAACTGTTATTTATTTGTTGACTTTGGAAGCACGAACACAAAGATAACCCTTGTGGATATCGAAAAAGAAGACATAATCGGTACGGCAAAGGCCTATACGACTGTTGAAACCGATGTTATGATAGGCTATAATAATGCCCTTGAGCTATTGCACAAAAAGACAGGAACGGATTATACGGTGGTAAAAAGCCTTGCCTGCTCCTCCGCAGCAGGAGGCTTAAAGATTATAGCGATAGGCCTTGTGCCTGAACTTACAAGCGAGGCAGCAAAAAGGGCTGCCCTCGGTGCCGGAGCCAAGGTAATTCACACTTACAGCCACAATCTCAACAAGAGTGAAGCTGAAGCGATCGTAAACTCAAATGCCGATATAATCCTATTGGCCGGAGGTACAAACGGCGGCGATTCGCGCTGTATAATCCACAATGCAAAGATGCTTGCCGATTACGGAGTACGGGTTCCTGTCGTTGTTGCAGGAAACAAGAGCGCCGAAGACGAAATAATCGAAATCTTCAAAGATAAGGTAGATTTTCATCTGGCCGAGAACGTAATGCCGAAGATAAACAAGCTCAATGTTGAAAGTGCCCGCGAAACAATCCGCAGTATCTTTATGAATAATATCGTGCATGCAAAGGGCATGACCCATGTCGAAAATAATATAGATAATATCCTGATGCCGACTCCTGCTGCCGTCCTAAAGGCAGCCCAAACCCTGTCTGAGGGTACTGACAATGAAGCCGGTTTAGGAGATCTCGTTATCTTGGACATAGGCGGGGCTACAACCGACGTTCATTCTGCTGCTGAAGGAGATCCGACACAAGGCTCTGTCTTTTTGTATGGTCTCCCTGAAGCCTTTTTAAAACGCACGGTGGAAGGCGACCTTGGGATGCGTTACTCCCTTCCGACAGTTGCTGATGTTCAAGGTCCCCATGGGCTTCGCCATTATCTTTCAAAAGAGTATAAGTACAATATTGAAGAAGAAGTCAAAAAACGGAATGAGCACACCGATTTTATTTCTGAAAACGCAAAAGACCTTGCCTTTGATTGTGCTGTTGCCAAGGTTTGTGCCGATGTTTCCATGGGCAGGCATGTAGGAGTTTTGACCCCTGTTTATACGGGCTGCGGTGCCAGCTTTCAGCAAGAGGGAAAGGATTTAACCCGGCTGAGTTATATAATAGGGACGGGCGGAATTTTGGTTTATAATCCCAATTATAAGGAAATTATGGAAGCCTGCAAATTCCGTGAGGATGATCCTTTTAGCTTAAAACCTAAAAATCCACAGTTCCTTCTTGATAAGGAGTATATACTATCGGCTATGGGGCTTTTGGCTACCGAAGATCCCGATATGGCTATAAGGATAATGAAAAAACATCTGGTATAAACCGATATTTTATCATCTTTTCAATTTTGTATTGACTTTTTATGCATTTTAGTGTAGTATGAACCCTTAAATGTATGGTAAGGCCGCATAATGGTGCGGCAGATACGCTTTTTTAATTTTAGATATTTTGTAGTGGAGGATTGAGTATGGCTGTACCAAGAGCGAATACATCAAAAGCTAGAACAAGACGCCGACGCGGTGTTAATATGCGTTTACAAGCGCCAAATCTTGTTGAGTGTTCCGGATGCGGTAATTTGATTATGCCTCATCATGTATGCCCCAAATGCGGGTTTTATAAAGGCAAGCAGGTTATTAACCCCGATAAATTAGACTAAAGGAGATAGTTTATGGATGATTTATTCAAAAAGATTCAGCAATTAATTGCAGCAAAGTTGGAAATCGACGAAGACAAGGTTACATTGGATTCTTCATTCCGACAAGATTTAGGTGCCGATAGTCTTGACACCTATGAACTTGTTTATGCTCTCGAAGAGGATATGGGTATTAAGATCCCGGACGAAAAGGCTAATGAGTTTGAAACTGTCCGCGACGCCTATGAATTTATCAAATCTCAGCAAAAATAAGTTTTGTTTTAAGGAGCAGCTCTTTGTTTCCGATAAAAAGCGGTCTTGAGCCCAAGAGGAAGCAGGAGCTCCTTGAGTTCCAAAAGCAAGCGGGATTGAAGTTTAAAGATTTACGCTTGCTTGATCTTGCTTTCCATCACAGGTCTTTTTCCAACGAACATAATAATTTCCACGCAAATAATGAACGCCTCGAGTTTTTAGGGGACTCCGTACTCGGACTTGTCGCGGCTTCCTATCTTTATAAGTCTTTTGAAGACAGGCCGGAGGGGGAGCTTGCAAAGATAAAGGCTTCCGCTGTTTCCGAAGATGCTCTTTCAAAGACTGCTTCTAAACTGAATATAAGTAATTACTTGGTTTTAGGAAGGGGTGAAGAAATGTCCGGCGGAAGAGAAAAAAAGGCCATCCTTGCCGATGCCCTTGAAGCCGTTATCGGTGCCTACTATATTGATTCGGGTTTTAAAGCGGCTCAAAAATTTGTTCTAAGACTTTTGGAATCTACCATCCATTCGGTCCTGGAAAAGAAGTTTATAAGCGACTATAAATCCCTCCTTCAGGAATTGGTACAAAAGAAATTTAAAACGGTTCCCAAGTATGAGCTTAAAAAGGCTAGCGGACCCGACCATGACCGTACTTTTTGGTTCTCGGTTTCAATAAACGGTAAGGTTTATGGACCTCTTTCGGGTAAAACAAAAAAAGAAGCTGAACAGTCTGTAGCAAAAGTGGCCTATGAAAACCTGTGTTCAGAGTCTACTGTGTCAAAATAACTCTATTTAAAATGAAATTTTGGCACAATAGTACTTTTTGTCGCGATTTCATTTACGTTTTCTGTGTTTAAAAATCAAAAATCTGTTTATTTTAATTATTTCGATTTTATAATTCTATATCCAATATAAAATTATAAAATTGTGTCAAAAACCGCCTCTTTTCTTATAGATTGGCATATAAATTGCTTGTATATAAGTGACAGCTTAAAGAGCCGACTCACAGAGCCGCTCATTGAGCTTGAAATAGTAACTTATAAGCAGGAGGTGCTTTATGAATAGTTTAAGTCTTTTTAGTCCGTCTTTTACGGACAGCGTATTTGATGCCCTTGATAGGAGCTTGGGTTCCAATTTTGGAGTTTTTGCTCCGATCAAGAATGCAAGCTGCGGAATGCCGAGTGTCGATATCCGCGAAACCGAAAAAGCCTATGTTATGGAAGTAGATCTTCCGGGTTACAGCGAAAAAGATGTTGAAATCAGCTTAAAAGATAGGCTTATGACAATCTCATCTTCCAAAAAAGAAGAAAAGGAAGATAAGGGAGCAGAGTACATCATAAAGGAGCGAAGTTCAAGGCATTTTATGAGGCGTTTTACCTTGCCTGAGGATATAAACTCCGATGAAGTTTCTGCAAAATTTGAAAACGGTGTTTTGGTTGTAAATATTCCGAGAAAACCTGATACCCAGCCAAAACAAATCGAAATCAAAACTGCATAAAAAAACTACCTCTGTTCACCAGCTTACCTGCGTCTTGCCTTAGGGCAGGGCGCAGTTTTTTTATAATGCTTTGTGTAAAAACTGCCGATAAAATTATCGATGGTTTCCGTATATAGACAATATGAAAATTCCAATTCCTCGGTTTTAACCAACTCGCTTTTGCGCAGGGAATTTCTTTACGGCCTAAAATTTTTTGCCGTACAAGAGAATTTTATGAGCGAGCAAGGAGCGGTATTGCGTATGAGGATTTCTTTGGCCTGCGTAGAAGCCAGAGCTGTGGTTATTGATGCCTATATTCAAACCGACGGAAACCTGTCATACCTCTTTGTTTTATGCTCATCGATTCTGCCTCCTCAAGTTTTTTCTGAAACCGTAAAAAATATCCTTCCGAATGCGGTTATCGAAGAATTTTATAAGACTCAGGCTGAAGGCTATTTGGAATCGGCCTCTCAAGAGGCACTGACAAAAAAGCCGATCCCGTTTTTTTCACCCGCAGGAGTAAATTCCGAATCAAACCATCTTTTAATTTCTCTTTTTATTGAGCATAGGGCTGTCCTTTTGGAGAATAAAAAAGGCGGTCTTTTGGAAAAAAGCCTAAAAAAAGGGTCTCGAAGTCTTTTAAATGAGGCTTCCGAAATACGTAAATATTCTGCTGCAAATTTGGATCTAAACATCTTGTTGTTTCAAAAAGAAAATCTAATCCTTTCGATTCCGGTTTTTCAAATCAAAAAAATCGATAAGGATGTTTTTCAGAAAAAGTTTATTCAAATTTTTCCCGAATACGGAGGAAAAAAAATCTATGTAGATGATGTCTTTTGTATAAAAAACATAGATCTTTCCAAAGTAAATTTTACCAAAAGGTTGAAAAGGGGTATATATAGAATCACAATACCCGATGCTAAGACAATCTTGGAATTTAACCTTTTAGTTCCTTCGATGTATGAGTGAATCCCTATGCGCTATCCTGTTTCAAAAAAAATGAATAAAATGTAAAAATGCAAGTTCTTAAAAACTTTTCTATATCCCGTCGCTATAAAATAAACAATCCTTTTTTCAAAATTTTACTATTTATTCAACTTAGAACCCTATAATTATGTGAAGACAGGCAAGAATAATTTGCTGTTTTAAGGAGAAAAGTTATGTCAAATGAACAATCTATTTTAAACCCCAAAACCGATTGGGTTTTTAAGTTGATGTTTTCCAAAGGCGAAGAAGGAAACAAGGCTCTGATAAGCTTTTTAAACGCTTTTTTGGAAGATTCTTACGGTAAAATCAACAAGGCAGAAATCATAAACACCGAGCTTATTCGGGACAGGCCTTCGGGAGAAACTTACCGCCTCGATTTTTTGATTCGAACCGACAACGGTCTTCTTGTAGACCTTGAGATGCAGCAGTTTTGGAAAACAAACTATCATCGCAGAAGTCAAATGTACCTCATGCGCCTAGCTTCCCGCTTTTTAAAGACGGAGCCCAAAGAGGACGATTTTTTGTACGCAATAAGTCTTTCCGTTTTTGGCTGCGATGTTCCTAAAAATGCAGAGCTTGTAAGAATGCCTGAAAGCTCGATAATTCAATATCTTTATGTTGAATTAAACGAGCTAATAGGTTATACTATGAAAAAGAGATTGGATGAGTATAGCTTAAAAGATTTTTGGATAAGATTTTTAGCCAACTATGAAGAAGACAAAAAAAGCGGAATGTTGGAAGAATTGTGTAAATTAGAGGAGGGTATAAAAATGGCAGAAGCAACACTCTTTAGGGTAACTGATGAAGAGAGGCGAATGGCAATAGAACTCTCTGACGAAAAATACCGGATGTATGTGGAAGATGAACGCAGTGAAGCCAGGAGAGAGGGCTTGGCAGAAGGCCGGTCTGCCGGTTTAGCCGAAGGCTCATATCAAGCAAAAGTGGAAGTGGCTGTCTCTTTTAAAAGACTTGGTGTTGATATTGATAAAATAGCTGAAGGTACAGGCTTGAGCCGAGAAAAAATAGAAGCGCTGTAGCTTAAAAACGCCTATAGACAGGTCCTAAATTTTTGTGTAAACTTTATTCCTATGCGCTATCCTGTTTCAAAAAAAATGAGTGAGATTGCTTCCGTTTTTTTCAATGCCGGTTTTTCGGCCTACCTTGTGGGCGGAGCTGTGCGGGACTGGTTTTTAGGAAAGCCGTGCAAGGATTACGATATAGCTACCGATGCCGAACCCAAGGAAGTTCAAGCCCTTTTCCGTAAGACGATTCCCACGGGGATAGCCCACGGTACGGTTACTATTCTTTACAAGGGCGAAAAAATAGAATGTACCACCTTCCGCTGCGAGGCCGATTATTCCGACGGCCGGAGGCCTCAGAGCGTTAACTATGTCCGTTCAATCGAAGAAGATTTGAGCCGCAGAGACTTCACTATGAATGCAATAGCAGTCTCTTTGAAGGACGGTTCCATTGTTGACCCTTTTGAGGGCGTAAAATCGATAAAATCAAAAACCATTAAAACCGTCGGCTCTCCCCTTGACCGCTTTGGGGAAGACGGCTTGAGGCCTATCAGGGCAATCCGCTTTGCTTCACAGCTGGGCTTTAAGATAGAAGAGGAAACATTAAAAGCGATTCCCTTAAGTATTGAAGTTTGCAAAAAAGTTTCGATAGAAAGGTTTCGGGACGAATTCGTTAAAATGCTTTTAAGTGAGCATCCTATAATTTCTTTAAAGCTCTTGGAGGATACGGGGCTTTTAAAAGTCTTTTTGCCCGAGCTTTCGGATTGCCGCGGGGTCGAGCAAAAAGGAATGCACTCCTTCGATGTGCTTGACCACAGCTTTTTAAGCTGCGATGCCGCTCCGCAAGATAATACGATTGTGCGATTGGCCGCCCTTTTCCACGATATAGGAAAGGTAAGTACCAGAGAAAAAAATGAATACGGCGATTATACCTTTTATAAGCATGAGGCAGTTTCAGAAAAACTTACCAAAAAGATAATGCAGCGTTTAAAATTCCCGAGCAAGGAAATTGAAGAGGTTTCTCATCTGGTGGGGCTTCACATGTTTCATTATACGGAGGATTGGACCGATGCTGCAGTCCGCCGCTTTATAGTCAGAGCCGGAGTAGAAAATATTCCGAATCTCTTCGATTTAAGAAGGGCCGACGGTTTCGGCATGACAGGAAAGGCTCCCGATTTAAGCAATTTGGCGGCCTTTAAAAAAAGGCTTGAAAAAGTCATAGCCGAAGATTCTGCCCTGAGTTTAAAAGATCTGGCCGTCGGCGGCAGAGAGCTGATGGAAATCGGAATTCCTGCAGGCCCTAAGCTCGGCATAATCTTACAAAAGCTATTTGAAGCCGTTCTTGAAGACCCTTCACAAAATACCAAAGCCCAACTTTTAAAAATTGCGGCTGCAATAAATTCCAATTTGAGTTAAATTATTGATATTAAGGAAAACCTCAAAAAACTGAAGTTTTTATAGGTTCCCATAATATAAAAAATATGATAAGCTAAGATATGTTTGTAAAATTAGATGCAGAATTGACACCGATTGATCCTCGGACCGAAAAAATAACGGGACCTGTTGCCGGCTATATAAGATTTAAAGAACTCATCGAGCTTCAAGGGCTTTTAGGCCTAGATCCTCTTTTTATCGAGCAATGCAGCGATTTTTCCCAACAAAATACCCTGGGTGTTTGGGAAGACTACAGTTTCGGCGTTATAAATATAGTCGAAATGGAAAACATTTTTAAAGACCGCGATACGATAGGGCTTTATATATCAAAAAATCTTTTTTTGGCCATAGAAATTATCGACAAGGACTACTCCGCTCAAAAAGCTTTTGAAGCTGCCTTACAGCAAACTATAGTTCGTGAAAGAAACATTCCGCGTATTCTTAACCGTTTTTTTAAAGAGCTTATCAAGTCCCATGCCGGCGTCTACTACCGTTTTAGAAAAAAAATATCCGAACTGGAAATGAGGGTTTGGGAAAAAATAGAAGAAGACAGTAACTTTGAATCGGAGCTTTCAAATATCAACAATGAGCTTTTAACCCTCTTTAGCTATTATGATCAGTTGGAAGATTTTTGCCAGGAGCTGGCCGAAAACGAAAACGAAATTTTTACCGAAGAAGAATTGACAATCATAAACCTGCTTTCCAAAAGGGTAGAGCGTTATGGAGCAAATATCCGTATTTTAAGGGAGTATTCAAATCAGTTACGGGAATCCTATCAAGCTCAGCTGGATCTACACCTCAATAAGATTATGAAAATCTTTACGGTTGTAACTACAATCTTTCTTCCTCTGACTCTTGTAGTAGGCTGGTACGGTATGAATTTTACCCACATGCCTGAACTTTCATGGGAGTACGGCTATATTACGGTTATAATACTGAGTATTGCCATCGTTGTTTTAGGACTTTGCTGGTTTAAAAAGAAAAAACTGATATAAAAATTCTTATTGCCTAATTTACTTTAGATACCTTGACAGGTTATGTATATTATGTTATAATATACTTATGTTAAACAAACAGGAGATATTACGCGGACTTACCGATACGCTTATTTTAGGCCGGCTGTATTCTAAGGACAGTTACGGTTATGAAATAAATAAACAAATTCATCAAAAGAGTTCATCCTTATTTCAACTTACCGAAGCAACATTGTACACTGCCTTTAGACGGTTGGAAGCGGCAGGACTTTTAACTTCCTATTGGGGTGATGGCGATACAGGTGCCCGAAGGCGGTATTATTCAATCACAAAAACGGGGAAAAAGTTGTACCGTGAAAATGTAAACGATTGGGAAGAATTTTCCGCTGCTATTTCCGGTTTACTTGAATTATAGGGAGATGTGATAAACAGCTCGGCACAAATAGCACCTCGCTTTTTTCGCAAATTGCTATTTGCTGCAAAAAGTTTTCATAGGAGAAGAAAATGAACGAAAAAATTAAAAACTATGTAGGGCTTCTTTTTGAAGGAGTCCCTCAAAGCCGCAAAGCTATTGAGCTGCGGAATGAAATTTTGGCAAACTTAAATGATAGGTTTGAAGCATTGCTGGCAGAAGGCAAATCCGAACATGAGGCTTACGGGTTTGCTATTGCAGGACTTGGAGATGTCGATGAACTTATTAAAACGGTTTTACCGGATAAAGAGATTACCGAAAAAATCGATAAAGAACGCAAACGCAAAGGCTTTCTTACCTCGATTGCCGTAGCACTGTATATGCTTTCGCCTGCCGTGCTTATTTTTCTATCAACGTCTCGTTATGCCAATATTGGTGTTGTGCTGCTGCTTTCTATGGCGGCTGTTGCAACCTCCATTTTAATTTATGTAAATATGAGTACTCCAAGTGAAGTTCAATCTTATTTCAAAAAAGAAGAAAAAATATTTTCGCATGATAATTACGGGCCTAATAAAAACTATTTTTTAACATCGCTTGAAAAATTTTATTGGACATTAGTTCCGCTCGTTTATTTGGCCGTAAGTTTTTACACACACGCATGGCATATTTCATGGCTTATTTTTATTGCCGCCATAGCTGTTTGGCAAGGCGTAAAATTGCTTATTATTTGGTCTAATTATAAAAATGAGGAAAGCAAATGAAAAAAAATATTATTTTGGCACTTGCGTGGTTTTGTTTGGCTTTTGCAGTCATTGCTTTTTTTACAAATGAATTACGCAGATTTAACCGGTTAGGATATAAAGATTTTATGAGATTCGGCATTATAAACGGAAAATTTAATCCACATACTTCCGTGTTAAAAGAAATGCAATTTGATATAAACGAAATACGTTTTATAAAAGCATCGCTTATAAGTGAAGACATAAAATTTATTCCGAGTAACGATGATAAAATTATAGTAAAAATTATCGGCATCGAAGAAAATAAAAAACTTCCCGAAATAAAAAAAGAAAAAGATGCTCTCATTATTAAGGCTTTTGAAACCGAAAAAAAACGATTTTTTTTCGGTTGGGATTATTCGCATAGAATCGAAATTTCCATACCGAGTGCCGAGTTATATATTGCAGAGAATGCCGGAAACGGTAGTGCTGAAAATACAATAAGTGCCTTTATAGAGAGTACTTCTTCGGATATTAGGATTTATGATATTACACTAAAGAATTTACATTTTAAAAGTGTCAGCGGTGATGTGATTTTTAGAAATTCCAAGATTGAAAATCAATTTGAATTTAATACAAAATCAGGCGACATAAGAGGAGAAGCATTCATTTACGGATTTGCCGGAACTTCCGTATCGGGAGATTTTAAATTAAGGTTTTTATCCGCACCTAAAAACGATTCTACATTTAGCAGTACTTCAGGAGACTTTTCAATATATTTACCAAAAGATATAACCGGCTTTTCATGCGATTTTAATTCATCGTCGGGCGATTATAAAAATAGTTTTACCGGCTCGTCTGCCGAAAAGAAAATATACGATGTCTATAAAACGGACAGCCCGCGGCTTTTTATAAAAACCGTTTCAGGAGATTGCAGAATTAGAAGCTAAAATATCCCTAAAACAGTCCTTATCATAAAAATTGTTTTCATCGGGTCTGTGATCGTCATACCAAATCTGGGCATAAAAAGGAACTTTCTTTGCCTGTTCATCAAAATTCCATGGAGGACATGCACATTCGGGGCACCAGTGGCCTGTTTTTAGAACGAGGAAGGGGCTCGCTTTAAATTTATGGCCGTAAGCACAGCTCCACTCAAGCGGAGTGTAGAGGCCTCCCTTTTTCATTTCTGTGCTTAAACATTCGCCGCCCCTAAAACGGGCAGCTTCCCTTAGATCGCTTATATCGAGTTCGCTTTCTTTTTTTGATTCGTCATAGCCGTGATTCAGCAAAAAAGAAGCGGCTTTTTTTTCGTCTTTTAATTCGGAATAGTTCAGCATTTCTCCCGTTTTCGGATTTTTGTTTTCCGATAAAAGCTTATATTCTTTCCAGTTTTGAGGGATTTTTTCAAAGTCTTCTTTCGAGCCGAAAAAAGCCTTTATTCTGCCTTCAAAATTGTGCTTAATCCAATAAAGAGGAGCATTGCTTGTTTTTAAAAGAGGTTCTATGGCAAATTTTCTAATAAGACGCGGAAATGGTTTTCCCAGCTTAAAATACCAAAATTTTTTATCGAGTTTTTTAAAAAAGTCCTCAAAGCCTTCATATTGAAAGTCAAGATAATCATTTAAAATACGGGAATCATAGAACCAGCCGCAGTGAAAGTTGCGGGCCGCATTCCAATGGGGCTTAAAAATCTCCTTTGCCGATCTGCCCATAAGTTTAAAGCCTCGGTCGAGGGTTTCATAACCGGTAACCCGTGCTTCTTTTCCGTTTCCTATATTATAGACCCTCTTCCAAAAATCTTCGGGCAAGGTGCCGCCTGTATCTTTTTCGATGAGGTTTTTAAGCATGAGGCCTGAGGTGCGGGCTGTTGCCCATTCTATCGGAGTATTCCAGCCTGTGTGGAACATAAGGCCGTCATCCATGTTTTTAAGCATAATATCATCGTATAAAACTCCCGACTGTCTCAATGAAACCCAATACTTTAGGCCCGATTCTATTACTTCCCGCTCGGCCATAATCTTAGTGGCCCCGTAAAAGTCAAAGGCTGAACCTATTAAAGGGTCCCCGGTTCTTATCCATGGGTGTTTGAAAGTTCTATTCCCGTATTGAGCGACAGTTCCTATATGAATGAATTTTATTCTGTCTTTTTGGGGCGTTTTTTTTGCGGCATTTATCAAATTTAAGGTGCCTAAAAAGTTTGATTTATAGCCTGCATCGGGATTGTGGTCTATTACGGGAGGAATTATCGCAGCACAATGGATTATATAATCGGCATTTTCGACGGCTCTTTCGCAGTCGGCAAAGATTGATAAGTCCCCGAAAATAATTTTTAAAATATCAGGATATCTTTTTTTTAAAGATTTAGCTAAGCGTATATTGGCTTTTTTTTCTCGCAAGATTATGGTAATATCGTGTTTTCCGGTTTCGGCAATTTGTTTTAAAACTTCAGAGCCCATGGAGCCTGAAGCGCCGGTAATTAAAATAGTCTTTTTCATATATCTATAGTATAAAACTTTTTTGACTTTTGCAATAGGAATCAAGAAAAATATTCAAACTTCAATCTAAGCCCAAAAGCGGGAATAAGTATAAGTCCTCCTCTTGAAACAAAATAGAAAAAAAGATATAATCCGCTCTGTAGTAATGGATGATTTTAAGATAATTTCGTGGGAGGGGCTTGTTGAAGCAGCTCAGTCTGTTTTAACGGGTTCGGATTTTTTCCCCGAAGGAAAAGAAACAGCGATTAGTGTGGGCGGTTTTGACGGCCCCCATAAAGGCCATGATAAGCTTTTACGGCAGGTGTTGACCTATGCAGCCGAAAATGCCCTTGTTCCGGGGCTTGTTACTTTTTTCCGCTCGCCGGCAGCAGTAAAAAATAAGGCTTATTCGGGTGATGTTTCATCGCTCAGGCTAAGATTAAAAAAGTTTCAGGAATTAGGTTTTCATTTCATTGTACTTATTGACTTTTCTGCAAGTTTTGCTAAAATAGAAGGAACTGCGTTCTTTGATATTCTTATAAAGACTATCCGTATGAAGTATTTGGCTGTAGGCAGCGATTTTTTCTGCGGATATCGCCGAGGATTGGGGGTCGACGATTTAAAAAAAATCGCCCCTCAGAAAGGCTTTTGCTTTGATTCCATCGATCCCGTGAATCGAGGTTCCCTTAAGATTAGCTCCAGTGCTATCAGGGAGGCTGTACGTTTAGGGGATTTTTCCCTTGCAAAAGAGCTTTTGGGTTATCCTTTTTTATTTGATTTCGTAAGTTTGCCGTGGGAGGTAAAGGACAAAAACAGCATTTTTGCTCCCAAGGCATATATATCGCAGATTCTTCCGCAAAGCGGGAAATATAGGGTCTTGGTTCAAAAAACAGACAGACAAGAACAAGAAGCTCATTGCCTTATAAATGACGACGGGCTGCTCTTGGGTTTTCCTGAAAAGGATTCAAAAGCTTTTGATCTAAAAGACCTTAATAATTTTGACACTATAGAATTTATTTGTAAGGAGTAAGTAATGGCAGTTACTAAAGAACAAAAAGCATCGATCGTAAAGAAATTCGGTGCAAGCGAAAAAGACACAGGCGATGTAAAGGTGCAGATTGCCTTATTGACCGAAAAAATTAACCAGTTGACAAACCACTGCAAGGATCATCCTAAAGATGCAGGCAGCCGAAGAGGTTTGATCAGCATGGTAGGTCATAGACGCAGTTTGCTTAAATACTACCGCAGAACAGACATTGAAGGTTATAGAACTATTCTTAAAGAGCTTAACCTTAGAAAGTAGTTTGATAAGGTGCAGGGGCAGAAAGACTGAATTCTTGTCCTTGCGCCTTTATCTTTATTTATTGAGTTTTAAAATTAACGTAATTTTAAAGAAGAGATTTTCAAAGAGAAAAAATGATGAGAAAAAGAGTAACTTATAAAATCGGCGAACATGATTTAATTTTAGAAACCGGTTATTTGGCAAAACAGGCCAACGGTTCTATTTATGCGGAATATGCCGGTTCCGCAATTTTAGCTACAATCTGTGCATCGGGACAGGCTCAGGAAGGTTTAGACTATGTCCCCCTAACGGTTGATTATAACGAAAAATATTATGCAGCCGGAAAAATCCCCGGAGGCTTTATAAAAAGAGAGGGTAGACCTAAGGATAAAGAAATCCTTGTTTCCCGTCTTATAGACAGGCCCATGCGCCCCTTATTTAACAAAGAATTCGGGCGTGAAATTCAGCTGGTTCCTACATGTATTTCAACGGATATGATAAACCCGCCCGACATCCTTGCAGTTATCGCAAGCTCTGCAGCCGTTCATATTTCGGATATACCATTTGACGGCCCCGTTGCAGCGGCCCGTGTCGCCTATAAAAACGGCGAATACATTATAAACCCGACATTTAGCCAAATTGAAACGGCCGATATGGAAATTGTAGTTGCCGGAACAAAAGAGGGCATTACGATGGTCGAAGGCGGTGCTAACGAGGTTTCCGAAGAGGTAATGCTCACAGCCTTGGAAAAAGCCCATGAAATGATCAAGGCTCTTTGCAAGATGCAGGAAGATTTACGCGAACTTGCAGGAAAAGAAAAACTTCCCCTCGTTCCTCTTGAAGCCGAGCTTGAAAATAAACAGGCAATTTATGACGAAGCCTTCCCCCGTTTAAGTAAAACCCTCTATCTTTCAACAAAGATGGAACGCCGCGAAGAATCGGACAAGGTAAAAAAAGAATTGGCCGAAAAATATGCCGAACAGCTTGAAGACGAAATTCAGCTTAAACTTTTTAATGCCCTCTTTGAAGAGATGGAGTATAATATTTTAAGAACCAATATCTTGGACAAGGGCTTGCGAGTTGACGGAAGAGGCACTAAGGACATTCGTCCCATTACTTGCGAAATCGGAGTTCTTCCCCGTCCCCACGGTTCGGCCGTCTTTACACGAGGCGAAACCCAGTCCTTGGGTGTTGTAACTATAGGAACAGTCTTTGACGAACAGATATATGATGACATCGAGGGCGACAGAAGAGAAAACTTTATTCTTCACTATAATTTCCCGCCCTTCTCTGTTGGAGAGGTCGGAAGGCTCGGAACGGGCCGAAGGGAAATCGGGCACGGAAACCTTGCACACCGCTCCCTTTATCCGATGGTTCCCGAAAGGGAAAAATTCCCCTATACGGTCCGTGTTGTTTCGGAGGTCTTGGAATCAAACGGTTCTTCTTCGATGGCTACCGTATGTTCGGGAACCCTTTCTATGCTTCATGCAGGCGTTCCCATGAAAAAGCCGGTTGCCGGTATTGCCATGGGTCTTATCACCGAAGGAAACGACCGCTACGCTATTCTTTCCGACATTCTTGGAGAAGAAGATCACTTAGGCGATATGGACTTTAAGGTTGCAGGTACGGCCGACGGAATTACGGGCTTCCAGATGGACATAAAGATTGCAGGTGTTTCGCCTGAAATTATGAAAAATGCCCTTGCACAGGCCAAAGAAGGAAGAATGCACATTCTCGGCATAATGAACCAGTGTATTTCCGCTCCCAATGCGGAACTTTCCCAATATGCTCCAAGGGTTGAGATGATGACAATACCCGAAGACAAGATCGGTGCACTAATCGGCCCCGGCGGAAAGAATGTAAAAGCCATTTCGGATAAGTATAATGTAACAATCAATACCGAAAATGACGGTACCGTAACCATTTACGGCAAGGACGGAACTTCGGATCTTAAAGGCGCAAAGAGTATTGTTAAGGGCATCACAAGCGATCCCGAAGTCGGAATGGTCTATGACGGAACCGTAAAAAAGATTATGGACTTCGGTGCCTTTGTTGAAATACTTCCCGGAAAAGAAGGTCTTTGCCATATTTCAAAACTTTCACGCTCCAGAGTCGAAAAGGTTTCGGATGTGCTTAAAGAAGGACAGGAAATACCCGTTAAACTTTTGGAAATCGATAAGCTCGGAAGGCTCAACCTTTCTTATGTCGATGCTCTTGAAGATCGTTCCAAATAAAACGGAGCATGGAGCCGATCACTCGGCCCATGCTTTTAAATTTTGCGCATGGTGATTTTAGGAGATTGTAAATGGAAGTTTTTACAAAGTTAAAAGAAGGAGCCCTTTTACCGGAATACAAAACAAGCGGATCTGCCGGAGCGGATTTGCGGGCCCTTATTGAAGAACCTATTATCTTAAAACCCATGCAAAGATGCTTAATTCCTACAGGCCTTTCGGTTGAATTACCTAAGGGAATTGAGCTTCAAGTGCGTCCCCGATCGGGGCTTGCACTAAAACACGGCATTACCGTCTTAAACACTCCCGGCACTGTAGATTCGGACTACCGCGGAGAGCTCGCCGTTCTTTTAATAAATCTCGGAAATGAAGACTTTAAAATAGAAAACGGGGACCGCATCGCCCAAGCCGTTATTGCCCAAGCTATTCAGGCTGATTTTGTTCAAAAGGATGAGCTTTCCAATACCGAACGCGGAGCAGGGGGCTACGGTTCTACGGGAATAGCATGATTAAAAAGAGCGTAGTTTATGAGAGGTCTGTCATTTAATCATAAAACAATCTTTGTATATGTTTTTAAAGAACTCCTTTTATATTTTATAGTTTCTTTTTTGTTTTTCTTTTTTATTTTTTTTGTAAATCAGATTCTTTTAATGGCAGAAGAAATCCTATCTAAAAAGGCTCCCACAAAAGATGTTTTATTGCTCTTGTTTTATTCTCTTCCGTTTATAATAGCTACAACAGCTCCATATGCAGCCTTGATAGGAACACTCATGTGCTTAGGCCGCTTTTCGGCAGACCATGAATTTATTTCGATGAATGCTCTAGGAATTTCGACCTCCTTTATTTTGATTCCGGTTTTTGCTTTAGGAGTTTTTGTTTCGGTAGGTTCGTTTATAACAAACGATATTTTGATTCCGCGCGGGACAATAAAATTTAACGAGGTGCTTTACAATATTGCTTCTTCGACTCCGGCCCTCGAACTTGAGTCTTATTCGGTTAAGCGTAATGAAAATTCAATAGTTGTTTCCGGCTTGATAAAGGATAATTCAATCCATGATCTTTTAATAATCGATTCAAGTCAGAGAGGAGCGAAAAGATTTTTATCTTCATCTCAAACCGATGTAAAAAAATCCAACGACAGATCGATTATCATGCAGCTTGAAATGCTCAATCCCCGTCTTTTAAATTTGGATTTAAACAATAGATCTAAATTTGATGTTGTCTATGGGGAAAGTATAACCTACAATGTTCTTGCAAAGGATGTTGCCCCTAAGTTTATTTCAAGTTCAGGTCCCGACAAGATGACTTCTTATGACCTAATAAAAGATATAAAGCAAAAAAAGGAAGCCGGTGATACAAGTCCGCGTCTTTTGAATATCTATATTATGGAGCTTCACCGTAAATTTTCTGTTCCCTTCGGTGCCTTCTTTTTTGTATTGTTGGCTTTTGCTATAAGCCGTGCCGGTAAGACCTATGATCAGAGTACGGGTTTTATAGTGGGGCTTTTAATTTCAGTTGCTTATTGGGCCTTTTTGATAGGAGGGCAAATGCTCTGCCTTGAATCTGGCCTAAATATAAACGGAGCCCTTGTAATGTGGTTTCCGAATGTTTTGTTGGTAATCTGCACGGCTGTGATTGCAATAAAGAGGTTGTTAAAATGAGGCTGCTTCAAAGATACTTGCTTAAACTTTTTATACCAACCTTCGTTGTTGCAATGCTTTTTTTTGTCTTGCTTTTACAGTTGGGAGACTTATTTGCCAATATAGTTGCCTATCTTCAAAATGGAGCACAGTTTAAAGATATTGTAAAAGTTATGTGGCTCTACATTCCTAAATGTATTGCTTATTCCGTGCCCTTGGCAATTCTTTTTGCCGGCTCTTACACCATGGGAAATTTATATGCACAAAATGAACTTACATCGATATTTTCGGCGGGAATATCGTTAGGCCGTTTTACCCTTCCTCTTTTGGTTTTGGGGCTCTGTTTTTCTGTAGGGATGATTTTTTTTGAAGACAATGTGGTTATAAAGTATTTTTATGAAAAAACGCAGCTTTCAAAAAAACTTTTGCAAGAAGAAGAAAGTTTGGATACTCAAGACTTGGTAATTTTATCCGAACTCGGAAAAATCGTATACACGGCCGATTATTTTAATGCAGAAAATCAAACTCTTGCAAATGCCTACATAATAATCCGTGACGAGGATGGAAATTTATCGTTGGTTATTAAAAGCTCTCATATGGTCTGGAATGAAGACCGCTGGACTACTGACAGTGCTGAAGTTTACCGATTTGATGAAAAAAATATTGTGAGCTGTTTGAACCATATTCCGGATAATATAATTCTTTCAGAGCCTCCTTCTAATTTTCAAAAAAATCTAAGCTCGGTCGATGAAATGAGAATTTCGGAAGCAAAAGAATTTATTGCTGCCCTTAAAAAAAACGGCCTTCCGTATTATGAGGCTCTTTCAAAATATCACAGGCGCTTTTCGTTTCCGTTTACTATTTTTATAGTCTTGTTTTTTTCGATTTCTTT
Organism: Treponema sp. B152; assembly: GCF_024181665.1. Taxonomy (NCBI): domain Bacteria; kingdom Pseudomonadati; phylum Spirochaetota; class Spirochaetia; order Treponematales; family Treponemataceae; genus Treponema; species Treponema sp. B152. Next base: position 1,693,788 of record NZ_CP058668.1, on the reverse strand, counting down.
GGGCGGCAAATTTAAAAAGAATATCCTGCTGATGAGTATCTTATTCAGTTTGGGAATAGCAACTCTTTTTTACGTTACGGAAATGGTTACTATGTTAAGTGCCAAGTGGGAATATATCTCGCCCCTTGCAGGAGCGTGGACGCCTATTTTTATATTCTCTATTTTAAGTATCTTTTTACTAAAAAAATCGCGGACTTAGGGCCGGGCATCTTGAAAAAACTTCCAAACCTGATTACTTGATAAAAATTAAAAAATAACGTAAATTACGACTAACTAAAGGTGTGAGGATTATGAAGATAATAAATATTTTTTGGATTGTGCTGGGTTTTATTTGTCTGGGCCTTGGAGTTATAGGTATTATTATGCCTATTTTACCGACAACGCCCTTTTTTTTAGTAACAGTCGTATGCTTTGCTAAGGGCTCGGAAAGACTAAAACAATGGTTTATGAGCACATCTTTTCATAAAAAATACATTCAAAGCTTTTACGAAAAAAAGGGTATGACTTTAAAAAACAAGCTTATCATACTTTCCTTTGCCTCAATCATGCTTGCAGCCGCTTTTTATTTTTCGGCTAAGCCCTATGCCCGAATCTTAATAGCCTGTGTATTTTTGGCTAAATATTACGTATTTATCTTTAAGATAAAAACTCTTCCGGATGATGAAAAATCGGCAATAAAAGCAGATGCGGGTTGTGTTGAACAAAGATAAAAAAGAACAAGAAAAAAAGCTCATTGCTATTATGATAGATATGTACCGCTCTTTTAAAGGAAGAGAAATGAGTGATGAGGAGCTTGATGAGCTTTTTTTATATGCATCAAAGAGGATTGAAACCTGCATTTATCGAAAAAATGATGAAAAAAAACCTTTTTGCAATGTCTGTCCTGTGCATTGCTATAAAAGAGATATGCGTGAAAAAATAAAAAAGGTAATGAGGTATGCAGGACCGAGACTTTTATTTAAACGTCCCATTTTAAGTTTAAAGCACCTTTTTAAGACAATTTATGCAAAAAAGCATCCTCCGAAGCCTCCGGGGAGATTTAATTAAAAACGCCTGTTTACGGCATTGACTTTTTTTTAAAATTTATGTTATACTGTACTTTCTGATATTCCGTAGTGCTGGCGGATAAATTAAGGAGATAAGGCTTATGCCTACAATTAATCAATTGATAAAAAAGGGACGCAAATCTGCTGCAGTTAAGACAAAGAGTCCTGCTTTGCAGTCTTGTCCCCAAAAGCGCGGTGTTTGCACCAGCGTTAAGACGATTACGCCTAAAAAACCGAACTCGGCCTTAAGAAAGGTTGCCCGTATTCGTTTAAGTAACGGAATCGAAGTAACCGCTTATATTCCCGGTATCGGACACAACTTGCAGGAACACTCCGTTGTTCTCGTAAGAGGCGGACGTGTTAAGGACCTCCCGGGTGTACGCTATCACATTATACGCGGTACTAAAGACGCTCTCGGTGTAGAAGACAGAAAACGAGGCCGCTCCAAGTACGGAGCCAAGAGGCCCAAGGCTTAAGGAGTAAAAAATGGGTAGAGGAAAAATTACTGCAAGACGCCCTGTTGCTCCCGACAGCAAGTACAATAGCGTGGTAGTTACCCGCTTTATCGGAAGAATGATGCTTTCAGGGAAAAAGAGCATTACTACAAAAATCATGTACGATTCTTTTGATAAAATCAAGGAAAAGACCGGCGAAGAACCATTGGCCGTTTTTTCAAAGGCCTTGGACAACGTAAAACCTGTTGTTGAAGTAAAATCCCGCCGAGTCGGAGGTGCCACTTATCAGGTTCCGATGGACATTCCGGAGGGAAGGCGAGAAGCCTTGGCTATGCGCTGGATTATCGGCGCTGCTCGAAAAAGAAGCGGTCATGAGATGTCCGAAAGATTGGCTTCAGAGCTGATCGATGCATACAACAACACCGGAACAGCCTTCAAAAAGAAGGAAGAAGTTCACAGAATGGCCGAAGCAAACAAAGCTTTTGCACACTTCAGGTGGTAGTTCAAAGGGGAGTTCGGAATACGGACTCCCTTTTTTTGTAAATATTTTATCCGCCATGAAGATTAAAAAAGGACTGAGGATGTACATTTTTCATCGACCCCCTTGTATATTATTCTTTTTTTTATTATACTGTAACGTCTTGTATCTTGAAAAGTATTATGACTTTTCGGTTTTATAAAATCATTTAGGAGAAACTCGGCAGTTTGCTCCTAAAAATCTATAAAGATGAGGTATTGATTATGGGTAATGATATTTCTAAGATGAGAAATATCGGTATTAGTGCTCACATTGACTCCGGTAAAACAACTCTTTCGGAACGAATTCTTTTTTATTGTGATAGAATTCATGCTTTACACGAGGTCCGCGGAAAAGACGGTGTGGGTGCTACGATGGATAATATGGAGCTTGAAAAGGAACGAGGTATCACGATTCAGTCAGCTTCAACTCAGGTTAAATGGAAGGATTATACGGTTAACGTAATTGACACTCCCGGGCACGTAGACTTCACGATTGAGGTTGAGCGTTCTTTACGCGTTTTGGACGGAGCTATCTTGGTTCTTTGTTCTGTCGGAGGTGTTCAGTCCCAATCTATCACTGTTGACAGACAGTTAAAACGCTACCATGTTCCCCGAATTGCATTTGTAAATAAGTGCGACAGAACCGGTGCTAACCCGTTTAAAGTTAGAATGCAGCTTAGGGAAAAGTTAGGTCTCAATGCTTATATGATGCAGATTCCCATAGGTTTGGAAGATAAGCTTGAAGGCGTTGTAGACCTTGTTACCATGAAGGCTATGTATTTTGAAGGCGAAAATGGTACCCAAATCCGCATGGCCGAAATCCCCCAGCATCTTTTAGCCGATGCCCAAAAATACAGGGAAGAAATGATTGATGCCGCTACCATGTTCTCCGATGAATTGGCAGAAGCCTTTTTGGAAGGTGCCGAAACCGAAGAAATGATAAGAGCTGCCGTAAGAAAGGGAACCCTTGCAGAGCAGTTTGTTCCCGTCTTCCTCGGTTCAGCTTATAAAAATAAGGGTATCCAGCCCCTTTTGGATGCCGTAGGTTATTATCTCCCCGATCCGACAGAAATTGAAAATACGGCTTTAGATATTGATGAAAATGAAAAGCCCGTCGTTCTCGGTACGGATGAAAATGCTCCCGTCGTTGCACTAGGCTTTAAACTTGAAGACGGAAAATACGGACAGCTTACTTATGTCCGAGTTTATCAAGGAACTTTAAAGAAAGGTGAGGAGCTTTTTAATACCCGCGCCAAAAAGAAGTTTAAGGTAGGACGCTTGGTTCGAATGAACTCTGCAAGTATGGAAGATATTAACGAAGGCGGTCCCGGTGACATCGTAGCTCTTTTCGGTATTGACTGTGCTTCGGGAGATACATTCTGCGGAGGTAATTTAAATTATGCAATGAGCTCCATGTATGTTCCGGATCCCGTTATCTCTCTTTCTCTTACACCGAAAGATAAGCAGGCTGCCGATCAAATGTCCAAGGCTCTTAACCGCTTTACAAAAGAAGACCCGACTTTCAGAAGCTATGTAGACAAGGAATCAAACCAGACCATTATTCAGGGTATGGGCGAGCTCCACTTGGAAGTTTATATCGAGCGAATGAAGAGAGAATATAAGTGTGATGTTGAAACAGGTATGCCTCAGGTTGCTTACAGAGAAGCTATTACCCAGAGGGCAGACTTTAACTATACTCACAAAAAGCAGACAGGCGGTTCCGGTCAGTTCGGCCGTGTTGCAGGCTTTATTGAACCCATTACCGAACAGGATTATGAGTTTGACAATCAGATAAAGGGAGGAGCAATTCCTTCGGAATTTATACCTTCTTGCGATAAGGGCTTTAAAGAAGCTATCAAGAGGGGTACCCTCATCGGATTCCCGATTGTCGGAACTAAGGTTACTATAAATGACGGACAGTCCCACCCGGTAGACTCCTCGGATATGGCCTTCCAAGCTGCTGCAATCGGTGCCTTCCGTGAGGCTTACAAGGCTGCAAAACCTGCAATTCTTGAGCCCATTATGAAGGTTTCTATTGAAGGACCTCAGGAATTCCAAGGTAATATCTTCGGTCTTATTAATCAAAGACGCGGAATTATTATTTCATCAACTGAAGACGATAACTTTACCCGTGTAGATGCCGAAGTTCCGTTAAGCGAAATGTTCGGGTTTTCTACCATCTTGCGTTCTTCAACACAGGGAAAGGCGGAATACTCTATGGAATTTGCCAAGTACGGCAAGGCTCCGGCAAGTATTTCGGAAGAACTGATAAAAGAATACGAAGCTAAACGGCTTGCAGAAAAAAAATAAGGAGGCTCTGTAATGCTTAAAGAAGATTTGATTGAAAAAAGCCCGATGAGAAAACTTGAAAAAGCTCTCGGCGGCGGCTTGGCAGCAGGTGAGGTAGGTGTTGTTACATCAAAAAAAGGTGTGGGAAAAACATCTATTTTAGTTCAGTTCGGTTTGGATAAACTATTACAGGACAAACCTGTTGTTCATATATCGTTCAGTCAGCATGTAGACTATGCCATAACTTGGTATAACGATATGTTTAATGAACTCTCAAAGAAAAAGAACCTCGGCGATGCTCAAGAGGTAAAGGCTCAGGCCTTTTCAAAGAGAATTGTTTTAAACTTTAACCAAGATACGGTTAGAACTACTCAGATTTTAAAGACAATCAGGGCTTTGTCCGAAGGAGGCTCAAAGCCGTCAGTAGTTATGATTGACGACTTTAACTTTGCAAAGGCTCTGCCCGAAGCAATGAAGGACATGAAGGCCTTTGCCAAGGAAATGGGGGTTGCCGTTTGGTATACGGCTGCTGCAGATGTTACTTCGTTTGAAATAGATGAGAGCTTGAAGAAGTATATTGATGATATTGATGTACTTCTCTATCTTGAAAATGACGGGGATTTTGTAAGGATTAAGGCATTAAAGGAACACGGAAACGGAGCTTCCGATACCGGATCTTCTTTTGATGCTAAAACCATGCTTTTGAGCGAAAAATAATCCCGTAAAACTATCACAAAAAAAGCCGTGTAAGGTTGGGTGTACCCTGCACGGCTTTTTTATTTTCTGCTTAATTATAAAATTAATTAAAAGGTTAAGCTGCTTACCAAACTAATTTCTTTTTTACTTCTACCTTAGAGACTCCGAAAAGCCTCTTGATTTGTTCTTTTTTGTAATTTGAATGGGAAATTTTATTATATTCATCAGCTACCTTTTGAAGGTCCTCATCGGATTCGGTATAAACGGCATAGGCTGCCGCAGCCCTAAAAGCTCCGGCTTCTAAAAGTTGGTCAAGATTTTTATTTGAATTTTTTGATAGTCTTGCCTTATCTACTATGGCAGAATTTCCGTCATAACCTATTGTGTTTATAAAATCTTTGATTTCCATAACTTCTCTCCCAAATTAAACTTTTTTATAAATCAACAACCCCGACGCGAGGTCGGGGTACAGTACTCAATGTTTCGCACTGTATGTTCTCATAAGGTGGTTGCAGTCGGCTTTAATACCCTTCGTTACGACGCAAGCGTCGGGGTATTAAACCCTCCGCACGAATAAAGCCGGCCTTGTTTTAAAAGCCGGCTCCGTTTTTGATACCTTAAAGCATCACACCTTTGTAAAGCTTTCTTTTCCTACTCCGCAAAGGGGGCATACCCAATCATCAGGTATATCTTCAAATGCGGTTCCGGGAGCAATTCCGCCGTCGGGATCGCCTAAAGCCGGATCATACACATATCCGCACAAATCGCATACATATTTATCCATTGCATACTCCTTAAATGATGTTATAAGATCACTCTATGTTTCATATAATACACTTTTTTTTGCTAATCGGCAAGTAATTTATCCAGGTTTTCCGATAAATTGACGAGGTTTTTATTTGAAGGATCTAAGGCCAATACTTGACCAAGATAATATTTTGCTTTTTTATAATCTTTTGTTTTTAAATACCATTCATACATAGCAAAAAGGGAGTCTTTGTTTCGCGGGTTTGACAAGAGGCTTGACTGTAGAAAATTTAAATATTCACCCGAATTCCCTTGTTCTAATTTTGCATTATAGTAATACAAAATCGATTTAAGCTGCGAATCGGCTCCCTTTATTTTTTGATTTATTACCTGCTTTACGGTTTGATAATCTTTTCCGGCATATAAAGCTTCCATGTAGAGGTTTATAAAGGAGTTTGAAGGATTTTTTGTATTTGCATAAAGCTTTTTTGCAAGGCTGAGTGCCTTTGATGTTTGACCTGCACCAAGGTATGAGGTTAATAGAAGTTCTTTGTTTGCATCGCTGGGGTATTTCGCGGCTAAGTCTTCAGCCGATTCTACTGCCTGTGCCCATTTTCCGTTATTAATATCGTTTTTTACCAATAGGGCTAAGGCTGCCGTATTTTTTGGATAAGCTTCCAAGACCTTGCGGATAAAAAAGTCTGCCGGTTTATTGTCTATTTTGGTTGAGGCTTCAAAGCAAATTTCCGCACATGCTAAAAGAACATTAAAATCTTCAGGGTAGTATTTATAAGCTTCGGTTAAAAATTCGGATGCCCGAATCAGATTTTTATTCCATTCTTTTGTTACACGGGCTCTATATAGAAGATAGTTTTTTGCAGTTTTGTTTTTGGTTGAATAGGCATCCAAAAGAGAGTTTGCCCTTAGGTACTCTTTTTGTTCTATCAATATCCTTATCCGTAAAAGAAGGGCAGAGATGTTTTCAGGTTCTTTTTTTAGAACCGATACGATATTTTCCGAAGCCTTGTTTAAATCATTTTTTGCTATATGGGCTTGAGCATATAAGAGTTTGACTTCAGTATTGTCTTTGTATGAGGAGTTGAGCGTATCGGCGATTTTTAAGGCTTCAGCTCCGTTACCTGATTCGGCAGCAAAGTGCCCGTATTTAAAACCGGCAGGATAGCAAGAGGAGTCAAGCTGCCAAGCTTTTTGGTATAGGGCAACGGCCTCTGTCAATTTATTGTTTTTTTCTTTTAAAAGACCCAAAAGATAATGGGGCAGGACTGACTGAGGTCTTAGCTTTTGAGCTTCCATAAGCCTTGATTCTATATCCTCGGAATATTGTGCAAGCGTTGTGTCGGAAAAATCGTTATATGTTAAAACCAATGTAGGAATTATAAGGCTTAAAAAGCCGTCTTTTTTTGTTGAAACAGGATATAATCCGGATTTTACCTCTTTTAGAGCCTGTAAATAAGGTTCATCTTCAGCATAGAGGGGCGGTTTGACTCCATTTGTTTCTAAAGGATATACAAGATACATTATATCTGCAATTATTTTTAGGTAAAGTTTATTTTCGTTTGTGAGGCCCTTGCTGTCATTTTGAATAAAAAGAACCGCCTCTTTTAGGCTTGCAGGGGAGCCTTTTTCGATGTGGGCTGCAAGGGTTGAATCGAGCTTTTTTTCGGCAAGTTCATCCTTTCCGGGGAGAGAAAGAATAGTGCCTTCTCCTATAGGCTTTAAGCCTGCTCCATTTTGCTCTATAGAACCTATGGGCTTATCTTCCGCAACCGCTTTTTTTGTGCTTACACAAGAAAAAAAAGGCAGACAGCACATTATGACTGCAAAAATGAGGAGAGAACGATATTTATCTGCAATTTTTTTTACGTAAAAGCTCACACCCTTATTATAATATATTTTAATGATGTTGCCAATATCTTTTTGAAATCTTAATTAAGAATTTTCATTGCAATTTTTTCTTTAGTTACTAGATAATTTTGATAAAATATATTACAATGAGTAATAAAATTATTTTGGGGCTATAATGAAAATTAGGACATCGGTCAATTTATTTTTGACGCTTACCTTGGTTATTGTTGTATTTGGAGCTTTAACTTCAACCATTTATTATACAAGATCGTTTATAGAAAGTATTTTTTATAAAAATATTCATTATATTTTGGACTCTTCCTTTTCGGAGCTGCAAAGAGATATTGAAAGCGGTTTAGTTCTTTCAAAAAGTTTTGCAGGACAGAATAATTTAATAAGGTGGTTTGAATCTTATGAAGAGGATGAACAAGTCGGTGAAGATATCAAAACCATGATGTTAAGCTTGGCAAGTGATGAAAAGTTCAGTACCTGTTTTGCCGCTTCGGGATTGACCGGTTCTTATTATGCAGTTGATAAAAATAAAAATATTGTGCGGGACCAATTATCTAAAGATAATTCGGCTGATTCATGGTTTTATGATATTTTAAAGAAAAAAGAAGAGATCTTTTATAACATTGACTACAATAAAACTTTAGGAACCGTAAATTTTTGGTTTGATTATAAAGTTGTTAATAATAGAGGAGAAGCCTTAGGGCTTGCAGGTGTGGCCGTTAATTTGGATAAGGCTGTAGAAAAAATGAAAAAATCCATACCCAGTGATAATTCCTGGCTGGGCTTTATTGGAAAGGATGATGAGGTTATAATATCCTCAAACTCCGACTTAATCGGAAAAAAGATAGAACTTATTACCGGCAGTCTTATTCCGGTTAAAGGTATTTCCGAGCTTTATTATTGCATGGATAAAGATTTAGGTAAGGTCATTATTGCAAAAAAACAATTAAAAAATTTCCCTTATTCAATTGTGCTTTTTGCTCCTATGGTGGATTTTGTTCCCTCTATACTTTTAATTTTACGCTTACCTTTTATATGGTCGTTTGCAATTTTGGTAATTATGTTGATACTCAGTTCTTTTTTATTGCGAGTCTTTTTTGGACGTTTTGCCAAAATGAATTCCGTATTTAATAAAATAGCTGAAGGAGATTTTAGCATAAGGGCTGATGTTTCAAATGATGAAGTTGGAAGTATAACCTCGGTTTTAAATAACGCAATAGAGAAAGTTAGTGCTTCCTTGGCAAATATTGGGAAGCATACCGATAAGATGCAGGGAATATGCGAAAATTTATCTGCCAATATGGTAGAATCCGCAGCCGCCTTAAATGAGATAACGGCAAATATTGAAGGGGTTAGAGGACAGGTTCTCACTCAAAACTCTAGTGTAGAAAATGCGGTCAGCAAGGTAGATGAAATATCCAAAGGTATTTCAGAGCTTGATGTTCATATCGACACTCAAACTGAAAGTTTTATGTCTTCTACAAAGGCTGTAGTAGAAATAGTTTCAAATATTGAGGGTGTAAGAGGAAAAGCGCAAGATAATTTAAAAGCCATTAAAGAGCTTGAACAGGCAACCCATCAAGGAAAAGAAACCGTAAAATCCGTCGTAGATATTACTGCAATCGTAACCGAGCAGTCTGAGGGGCTTTTAGATGCAATTTCCGTTATACAAAATACGGCAAGTCAGACAAACCTTCTTGCAATGAATGCTGCAATTGAAGCTGCTCATGCCGGAGAAGCCGGAAAGGGTTTTGCCGTTGTAGCCGATGAAATCAGAAAACTTGCCGAAGAATCCGGTGAGCAGGGTAAAAATATTACAAAGGTTTTGGAAGAATTAAAAAGCAAAATCGAAAATCTAAACGGTGCCGGTCCCCGTGTTTTCGAGCAGTTTGAAAAGATAAGTTCTATGATGGATTTTATTTACCGCCATGAAGACGGAATGATAAGAACTATGAATGAGCAGCTTAAAGATGCAGAGGCGGTCTTACACGAAATACACGGAATGGAAGAGGTAAGCCAAGCTGTAAAGGAGGGTTCCGATGAAATGCTTTTAAAGATAGAAAAAATTTCACAAGAGCTTAAAACTCTTTCTTCCCTTTCGGAAAATATAACTCAAAGGATGACAGAGATGTCGGTTGGGGTAGGGCAGGTAAATAAGAATATTCAGGAAGTAAGCGATACTGCAAGAGTGAATAAAGAAACGGCTTCCGGGGTTGCTTCGGAAATCGCAAAGTTTAAGGTGTGATTAAAATAAGCTATTATCGAACTTGATATAATTTTTTTCTGTAGATAAAATAATAGACCGTAAATATAATGCTTGTCAAAGTCCATGAAATAGGGAAGGCTAGAACAATCATTTCGATTACAGGGTTTATAGGAACAAATAAAAATATCCACGCAATGCGGGAGGCACAAACTCCGAGGAGGATTATTAACATGGGCTTAAAAGTTTCTCCCGTTGCATGGATGGCCGCCGAAAAAACTTCCGTAAAGATGAAGACCGAATAAAAGGGCGCAAGGATATGCATAAGTTTTTCGCTTATTATAAGAACCTCGTAATCCTTTGAGTTGATAAAAAGTTTCCCCAAAGGTACATTCCAAAAATAAAGCATTACACAAATGCTTCCTATTATGATGCCGGACATAATAAGCCCTATCCGCACAACTCCGGTAATGCGGTCATATTTTCTTGCACCGTAATTTTGAGCAACAAAGGTTGCAACCGATGTGGTCATGGCTTCGAGTAATATCCAAATTAAAAAGTCCAGCTTGCCGCAAAGCGCCCAAGCCGCAATGTTGTCCGTTCCCGTACCGTTTACAGTCGCCTGAATTATCATATTGGCTATGGGGAAGAAGGCTGACTGTATGCCGATAGGAAGTCCGAGCCTTGCGATCTTGGCAGAAGAAAACCTGTCAATTTTTATCTTGCTAATGAGCAATGGACAGTATCCCGTTTTTTTGGTGAGAGCAAAAAGAATTATTACTGCGCTTATAAGCTGTGAAAGCACGGTCGCAAGGGCTGCTCCTCCGATTCCCCACTTAAAGATTCCTATAAAGATTAGGTCTAAGATTACGTTTAATATTGAAGAAACTATCAGGGCATAAAAGGGTGTTTTGGAATTTCCCATTGCACGCAAAATTCCCGAACCGATATTATAAAAAAGGGAGACTCCCATTCCCGCAAAATAAATTCTGACATAGCTCAATGTCATCTCAAAAATATCTTGAGGAACCCCCATCATAAAAAGAAGCAGGGGAGAAATAAGAACTCCGATTATCGAAAGGCCTATGCCCGCAATAAGGGTTAGTCCTATTGAAGTGTGGATTGCAGAAAAGAGTTCCCTGATTTTTTTTGCACCGAATAATTGAGAGATAATAATCGTTGCTCCCGCCGAAAGTCCGCTGAAAAGATTTATCGGCAGTTTTAATAAACTTAAAACGGAATCGATTGCCGCAAGCCCTTCCTTGCCTGTAAACTTCCCGACAATGACGGCATCGGCTGCCGTATATAAATGCTGAAAAAAGTTTCCTGCCAAAATGGGAAGAGTAAATATTATCAAAGTTTTCCAAATTACGCCTTCGGTAAGATCCAAGTCTTTTTTGTACATATCCTTTTTTCCGTTTTGAGGTTCCCTACTAAATCTTGGGTTATATAATAGAGATAAAATTAGAGCTTGTCAACGAAAGAAAATCGTTTTTTTTTAATTTTAGGATATTACAAATTTGATAAAATTGATATTACGATAAGGTTGATATTTGTGTGGAAACATGTTACACTGTAGCGTAATGATAGACAAACACACCGACAGCAGTTATAAATACAATGCATGTCAAGAGTTGAGCTTTGCTCAATTTACCAAAGGATTATTAAGGATGTCCTTATAAAGATTCCCTTAAAACCGCCACGGATGGCGGTGGTTAAGACCGCTCGGCGGTTAAATTACAAATTAACTTTGACAGGAGGAACCTATGATAAAGTTTAAACCAAATAACAAGAAGGCAAAAGCCTTCACAGTTAAGGGAGCCGCGGCACTCATCACAGCCGCAATATTGGCACTGGTCTTTACAGGCTGCCCCAACAACGCGGGCGGCGGAGGAGGCGGGAGCTCCGGAGTAGGAAACTCAGGTAACTCCGGCAGTTCCGGCGGAGGTGGTAACTCAGGCGACGGCTTTGTAACAATAACCCTGCCTGCAAACGGAATAATAGGCGTTGACCCTGACTACACCTTACCAGGAAATGGCGAACGTTGGAAAGGCGTATTTATTAAAGACCGGAAGGTAAAACTGAGCCCCTATAAGCTGGGCAAAACAGAGGTAACGTACGAGTTATGGTATCAAGTGCGTAAGTGGGCAGAAAGTAATGGCTACACCTTTGCAAACAAAGGGCTTGAAGGTTGGGACGGCACAGGCGGCGGAGGTTATCATCCCAATTATGCAAACATAGGCAAGCCTCCTACAGCAAACAAAAATCATCCTGTAACAATGGTAAGCTGGCGGGACTGCATAGTGTGGTGTAATGCGTATACGGAAAAGACAAAAGGCTCCGAAACCGAATGCGTATACCGCAAAAGCAAAACCGACCCTACCGTATTAAAAGACGCAACGGCAACAGCTGATTGTGATGCAGCCTATGCCGATATGAGTAAAAAAGGCTTTAGACTTCCGACCGAAGCGGAGTGGGAATATGCTGCCCGCCGGCAAAATGACAACACAAATTCAAATGCGACAGACTACGGCGAAAGTGGTAGTGAGGTATGGCTGACTAAGCTAAACAGTGCAAGCGGAGCCAAAGCTGACTGGAATAATGCGGATGAGACAAAAGCCGTTGCATGGTATAGTGGTAATTCAGACTATAAAACTCATCCGGTCGGAGAAAGGCGGGCGAATGCACTCGGTTTATATGATATGAGCGGGAATGTCTGGGAATGGTGTTTTGATCGGCATAATGATGACCCTGCATCAAACGATGCTGCTTATAAGCAAGGCGGTATTGTTACCGATCCTCAAGGTGCTGCGTCAGGCTCTTACCGTGTTTTGCGCGGCGGCGGCTGGCGCTATGGCGCGGAGTACTGTGTCGTCGGTATACGGCTCGGCAACGGCCCCGACAACAGGTACGAAGATGTTGGCTTCCGCCTGGCTTGGTGCCCCTGATGAAAAATGTACGTCCTTGTACATTTTTCATCGTCGAGTTTGAGGCGAAGCCTCAAACGTCGCTTCTGCATGGAACCAGCTGCATCCGTGTCCGATTTTGAGTTTCGAGTTTTGCCTCACGGCAAAACATCGCAAGAATGGAACCACCGCCATTCGTGGCGGTGTTGCATTAACTATTTAATTTGTTGTAGTTGAAAATGATCAGTTTTCACCAAAATAAGAGATGATAGTTAATATTTAGAATTTTGAACAGTTTCAAGGTGAAACACCTTTCTCCGAAAAAGTGTCTTAGCCTTGAAGCTTCGCTGGCTGTACGCCTTGAAGCTTCGCCGGCTGTACTTCCCCTAATTTACAGTTCCTCAATCTCTGATTCGGGAAGTCCGGTCATTAACAAAATCTCGGAAATGGGATAACCTCTGTTTTTCATAAGTTTTGCTGTTTCCCGCTTAACCCTATCCTTAATATCCATCTCAAAAGTTGACATTAATTTATATTCTTGCCTTGCCTGTTCATTTTGTTTTACTGTTTGTATCATTTCTTCTATCCTCCTTGTAAATTCACTCTTTGTTTTGCCTGTTTTAAGATATTCTAAAAATTCCTTTAATTCTTTGTCTTTAGTGTTTTTAAAGCCTTCTGCATTCATTATAACCTCTAAAAGGGGAAGGGACAACCCCCCGTTCCCTTACGGGCTTTTCAAGTCAGGGCGGTGGTTTTTCCCTTCCCCTTTGACCCCATCCCTTTTCCTCGCGCTGCCAAAGGACTTGCAGCCCTTTGGAATCCCGCATTGTTACAAAGTTTCTGGTCAATTCTTTGGTTGAGTTAGGAAACAAAGGTTCTGAGCGAAATTTAAAGGTTGTCTACGCAAAGATATTTATAGTTATTATTTGAAAAAAATAGTAAATTAGAAAAAGATTTTAGCGTCCTTTGCGTCCTCTGCGGTTAAATTATCTGCCTTTGACACTTCCCTTTATTTGTGTTATCATCTTTCCCTATGGAAAAAGAGGAAAAGAAAGAAGAACCTATAAAATACGGGATTTTAAGCAATGTTTTGTTTATGCTTAAAACATCTTTTAGGACATATAAGTCTGTGCCTGTTTTGATTTTACTGGAATCCCTTTTATATACGGGAGATAATTTAATTTCGATATTTTTTGCGCCTGCCGTTTTGAGCCTTATTCAAAGCAATGCTTCCATTAAAAATCTTTTAATAACTATTTTTGCCTTTGCTTTTTCTTTAATGCTTTTACGCGGGCTCCTCTCTTATCTGCAAACGAACCATCTATTCGGGCGGATTGGAGTTAGGAGTGAGCTTATTTTTATGATAGGCGGTAAGGCGATGAACACTTCCTATAATAACTTGGATAATAAGGATTTTGAAGCAAAGAAAAATAAGGCTATGGATGTTACCGACGGTAACTCGAAATCAACCGAAGCTGTTTGGACTACCTTGCAGGAACTTCTTCAATACCTTCTTTGCTTTATCATCTATCTTGTTATCCTTGCTTCCTTAAACCTTAATATAATTTTAATTACGATTTTGACAACCTGCGTGAGTTTTTTTATCACCAACAGTGTAAACTCTTGGATGTATAAGAGGCGTGATGAAGAAAATAAACATGTAAATCATTTACGCTACATAACCCAAACCGGAAAAAATAAGCAGCTTGCAAAGGATATCCGCCTTTTCGGAATGGATGCTTGGCTTAAAGAATTATATGAAAAGCATTTAAGGCTTTACAGTAATTTTCACCTCAAAGGAGAAAAGCGTTATTTTTTTGCCGACCTTGCAGACCTTGTTTTAACTTTTTTGCGGAACGGTCTTATTTATTATTGGCTGATAAGTCTTGTCTTACAAAAAAATATAAGCGTTCCCCAATTTATTCTTTATTTTGCCGCAGCGGGAACTTTTACTCAATGGGTGAGCGGTATTTTAAATCGGTTTTCCGTTTTGCATAAACAGAGTCTGGATATTTCCCGCCTTAGAGAATTTTTTGAATTTAAAGAAGATTATCTATTTGAAAAAGGTGAAAAAGTTCCTCTACAAAAAGAAAACCTCATCGAGCTAAAAGATGTATGCCTTTTATATTCGGAAGGCGGAACTCCTGTTTTGGATAGATTCAATTTGACTTTGAAGCCCAAAGAAAAGCTTGCAATTGTCGGCTTAAACGGAGCAGGAAAAACAAGCCTTGTAAAATTGATTACCGGGCTTTATGATCCTACTCAAGGAGAGGTTTTGTTTAACGGAAAAAATATAAAAGAATTTAACCGAAGCGAATACTATAAGTGCTTTAGTGCGGTCTTTCAGGAGTTTTCTATTTTGCCTACCGGTATTGCCGTAAACATTGCACAAAGCCGAGAAGGCATTAACAAGGAGAGGATTGAAGAGGTGCTAAAACTTTCAGGCCTTTACGATAAGGTTCAAACTCTTCCCCAAAAAGAAGAAACCCGTCTTTGCAAGGACATTTTCTTTGATGCCGTAGAACTTTCAGGCGGCGAAACTCAAAAGCTCTTACTTGCAAGGGCTCTTTACAATGACAGGCCCTTTTTAATATTGGATGAACCGACGGCAGCCTTGGATCCTATCGCTGAGCATGAGCTTTATACTAAGTATAACGATTTATCGAAGGACAAAACTTCTATCTTTATTTCGCACAGGCTTGCTTCCACCCGCTTTTGTGACAGGATTATTTTTATAAAGGACGGAAAAATAATCGAAGAAGGCACCCATGATTCTCTTTTAAAAAAGGGCGGGGAGTACGCTCATCTTTTTGAAGTACAAAGCAAGTATTATAAGGAAGAACAGGATAAAGAATTGCCTGAAAGTTTAGGGGAAATCTGATGAAAACTGAAAAAGAATATAATAAAAAAAGACATAACAAGGGCTTGAATCGGCGGGCTTTTTTGCTTCTCTTCAAAAAGGCGCCTTTGTTTTTTATTTCCGTGCTTGGAGAAAAAGTTTTTACAAGCCTCTTGCCCTTTATAGGTATTTTCTTTTCGGCAAGAATTATAAACGAGCTTGTTTTAATTTATTCGGGGAAAGGAGATTTATCAAAAATCAAAACTTTGGTTTTACTCTCTCTTATTTTAACGGCCGTCTGTATGCTTATTTCTTCCTTATTTAAAAGATGGGCAAACTATGAAGGCCGGAGCGTAGATTATAAACTGCAAGATATCTATGTTCAAAAGTTTTTAAGCATGGACTTTCAAGATGTTGAATCCGCGAAAACAAATGAGATTTATACAAGGATGTGGCAAAATACAAATTACGGAGGCTGGGGCTTGGAAAAAATCCTTTGGATCTATCCAAAGTGTTCTACACATCTTACTTCAGTTATTACTTCGCTCGCCTTGAGTATAAGCCTTTTTAGTTTTAAGGTTCAAAGTCCCGAATTGGCCTTTTTAAACAATCCTTTGTTTATCTTTGTAATTCTTTTTAGTATTGTACTTTTAATTCTCATTCCTGCTAAGCTTCAAACAATGTCCGATTCCTACTGGGCAATTGTTTCGGAGGATGCCACAGAAGGAAACAGGGTGTTTAGTTTTTTCTTTAGGCTCTTTAACGAAAAAAACCGAGCAATGGATGTGCGTATGTACGGCCAGCAAAGACAGGGTAACATAATAAGATCTTCCAGTAATATTTTTGTACCGGGCGGAAAGATGTCACAGTATGCAAAAAAGGAGATGGGCTTTTTTGCCTTTTTATCGGCCTTTATTTCTACCTCTCTTTTAATAATCATTTACGGCTTTGTGGGACTAAAGGCTTTAGGAGGAGCTTTCCCCGCCGGAAACCTCATGCAATATGCGGCAAGCATCACAGCCCTTTCTTCTGCCCTCACCGAAATATTTACGGTTGCAGGGGAGGCAAAAAACAATAGGGAATTTTTAAAGGATGTGTTTGACTTCTTGGATATAAAAAGCGGAATGTGTATGAACAATGCTCCGGTCAATTATCAACCGCTTGATAAGCCTCTTATAGAATTTAAAAACGTTTCCTTTGCTTATCCCGATTCCGAAAAGACCGTTTTAAAGAATTTAAACCTTACTTTAAGGCAGGGCGAGCGGCTTGCCGTAGTCGGTAAAAACGGGAGCGGTAAGACTACATTTGTAAAACTCCTCTGCCGCCTCTATGACCCGGTAGAAGGCGAAATTCTTTTTAACGGAAAAAATATAAAAGAATATGACTATAAAGAATACCTAAATCTTTTTTCCGTAGTCTTTCAAGATTTTAAACTACTTGCTCTCCCCCTTGCCCAAAACATTTCGGGCGGAGAGGCTTACGATAAACTCAAGGTCTTGGAAGTTTTAAAAAATACCGGCCTCGATCTTTCTAAGTTTAAAAATGCGGAAGAAACTTATCTTTATAAAAACTTCGATGATGAAGGCGTAAACATTTCAGGCGGGGAGGGGCAAAAGATTGCAATAGCCCGAGCCCTTTATAAAGATGCTCCCCTCATAATCTTGGACGAACCTACCGCCGCCCTCGACCCCATTGCAGAAGCCGAAATCTATTCCAAATTCGACGGCCTTGTAAAAAACAAAACCTCCCTGTATATTTCGCACCGCCTTTCTTCCTGTAAGTTTTGTTCCCATATTTTGGTCTTTGACGAAGGCTGCATAGTTCAAGAAGGCAGCCACGAAGAACTTTTAGCGGAAGACGGCCTTTACAGCAAATTATGGAACGCCCAAGCACAGTATTATCAAGAGGAATCTTGACAGTATTCACTTAAGTGAATATAATTAAATTATGTGGGAAGTAGATATGTCTCCGGAATATGAAACTTGGTTTGATACTTTGGATGACGAAAGTAAAGAAGCTGTGTTGGAAAGAGTAATTCTATTGAGAGAATTTGGACCGAATCTACCGCGTCCCTATTCTGATACTTTACATGGATCAAAAAAATACAAAAATCTTAAAGAATTACGAAATAAGACGGAAGCTCATATTTTAAGAGTAGCTTATTATTTTGATAAAAAAAGAAATGCTTATCTTCTTATGGGAGGAGATAAAAAAGGAAAAAATCAAAATAAATTTTATAAGGATTTAATTGCGGAATCCGAAAAAATTATTGAGACACATGAGAGGGAGATTTGAAAATGAAAGATGCTATTAAAATAATGGAAAGTAAAATGAATCCTGAATCAGTAAAAAGAGCTTATATAAAAGCTGAACAAGATATTATGGCGATAAGACTGGCTCAGCTTCGAGAAGGGCAAAATATAAAACAATCTGAGATGGCTAATTTTTCTCAATCTTCGGTATCAAAAATTGAAAAAAGAAAAGATTTGAAGATTTCTACATTAATCGATTATTTAGATTCCCTTGGAATGGGGCTGGAAATTATAACCTATCCAAAATATTCGGATGCAGAAGGTACCGTTTTATTGAGAGTTTAGTATAAGCACAGTATTATCAGGAGAACCCCTAGACAAAAGCGCTGATTTTGTGTATAGTCCTTGCGGAAGCAGATGGGGTCTGGTGGCTCCCGCGGTCTTCAAAACCGTAGGTTGCATAATTCGCAATGGCAGGTTCGATTCCTGCCTCTTCCGTTTTTCCGCAGATTAAAACTAACCGCAGACTAATGCGGGTAGTTGATTTTTTTTTGATAATAATCCATAATCATTTCCATGAAACGAAAATTAGTAACCTCGGCTTTGCCCTATGTAAACAATTTTCCCCACTTGGGAAATTTAATTCAAGTATTATCCGCTGATGTATTTGCGCGCTTTTGCCGCTTAAAAGAATATGAAACCCTTTATATTTGCGGCACCGACGAATACGGCACCGCCACCGAAACAAAGGCTCTCGAAGAAAAAAAGAGCCCCGAAGAGCTATGCTCATTCTATCATGCAATTCATGCTGAAATATACAATTGGTTTAATATTGCCTTCGACTATTTTGGAAGAACTTCTACACCGCAGCAGACCGAAATAACTCAGGGTATCTTTAATGACCTCGATAAAAACGGCTATATTACCGAGCATACTATAGAACAGCTCTACTGCCCATCCTGTAAACGCTTTTTGGCCGACCGCTATGTATTGGGTACCTGCCCTTCGTGTTCCTATGACGGAGCAAGGGGCGACCAGTGCGAGCATTGCGGAAAACTTTTAGATCCTACCGATTTAAAAGAACCCCGTTGTTCTTCTTGCGGGGCATCTCCCGAAGTGCGTTCTACAACCCATCTTTATATAAACCTTCCCAAAATCGTACCGGAGTACGAAAAGTGGATGCCTAAGACAGCAGAGGAGGGAAGATGGTCAAACAATGCTCTTCAAATGTCAAAAAGCTGGCTTAGGGACGGCCTTCAAGAAAGGGCTATCACAAGGGACCTTAAATGGGGAATCCCCGTGCCCAAAAAAGGCTTTGAAGACAAGGTTTTTTATGTATGGTTTGACGCTCCAATCGGCTATATTTCGATAACAAAGTGCTGGGCAGACCTTGCCGGAAAGGATTGGAAGACATGGTGGCTTGATCAAAATGATGTAGAGCTTTTTCAGTTTATCGGAAAAGATAATATTCCCTTCCATACGGTAATCTTCCCCTGTTCTCTCATAGGTTCCGGAAAAAACTGGACAAAACTCTTTCACATGTCCGGCACCGAGTACCTTAATTACGAGAACGGAAAATTCTCAAAGTCGAAAGGAGTGGGCGTTTTCGGGAATGATGCCAAAGAATCCGGTATCCCTGCCGATATGTGGAGGTTCTACATCTTTTATAACCGCCCCGAAAAGAACGACACCCAGTTTACATGGAAGGATTTTCAGGAGAGGGTCAACAGCGAGCTTATCGGAAACCTCTGCAATCTTGTAAACAGGACTGCCACTTTTGTTCACCGCTATTATGAGGGTAAAATACCTCAAGTTGACGGAGCAAAATCCGGTCGGGAGGATATAAAGAGCATGGTAAAATCTTTAAGGGAGGCCGCCTCTGCGAGCTTCAAAAAAATAACGGAGCTTTCCGACTGGGCCGAGCTTAGGGATTCCTTCCATGAAGCCTTTGCCCTCTCCTCAGTTGCAAACAAGGCCTTTCAAGATGGAGAGCCTTGGAAAAGGCGTGAAACCGATCCTGAATATGCCGAAGCCCTTATGTCCGAGCTTTGCTATCTTATAAAGGATATTTTAATTTTAATTCATCCCTACATGCCCCAATACGCCGATCAGGCCGCAGGCTTTTTCGGACAAAAGATTTGGTCGGGAAATATCTTTGACGGTAAGGACCCGCAATTTAATAAGCCGGAAGGAGTCTTCCTTTCATGGAAAAATTTAGGTGAAAGGGCAGGGCTTAAAACGGTAGAAAACCCCGTAATCATCTTTAAGACTCTCGATAACAAGGTCATCGATGCCTATCGCGAACGCTATTCGGGTAGTCAAAAGGACAGAAAAAAATCGGAAGAAGGCTGTTCAGCTTGCAAGGACGGAGGTGCTTCAAAATCCGATACGGCTTCTTCTGCAAAGCCGGAAGTTAAACTCTCCCCGGCCGAGCTTTTTTCAAAAAAGATTGCCTTAAAAACTGCCAAGATTATATCCGTCGATAGGCATCCGGATGCCGACAAGCTCTACATCGAAAAGCTTGATGACGGCTCCGGCGAAGAAAGAACAATCCTTTCAGGTCTTGTACCCTTTTTGAAGGAAGACGAAATATTGGGAAAAACCGTCATAATTGCAGACAACCTAAAACCACGAAAAATGCGCGGTATCGAGTCGAAGGGTATGCTTTTGGCGGCAAGCTGGTATGATGAAGAAGAAAAAGAACATGTCGAGCTTCTTCAAGCCCCGTGGGCTGCTCCCGGAACGCCCGTAATCCTTGAAGGCGATGCCGATTCTTCCGACCCCGAGGTCGTAAAAGCCTTTTACGCACAAAAACCGGCAGAGATAAATGCAGACACCTTCTTTGCAGCTCCCATCTTAATAGAAGATTATATTCCTAAAATTGAGGGCAAAAAGCTCTTGGTTGCCGGAAAAGAAATGAAGCTTGACAAGGTAAAAACCGGAGAAGCGGGCTAGGCCGCTCCTTCAATAGTAAATTTGATTATTTTGTTAAAGTTAGGATGAGAAAAAAGGGATGCTCCTTAAAGGAACATCCCTTTTGTTTAAGGCTCTAGCCGAAGACGAACATTGATATCAGATAATAGACTAATACAATTATAGCTGCGATGGGCAGCAGGGTTGTAAGGGCTGCGATTATCAAGGCAGGCACATCTCCTTTTTCAAGGTTTGCTTCTTCCCGCAGATGATTCAATTCTTCCTTTTCTTCCATAGCTTGACGCCTTTTTGACTTTAAACTATGCTCATGGTCTCTAAAAAACATTACAGCTCCGCTCCGCTAAAGTGGCATGCAACAAAATGTCCCGGCTTTTCTTCCTTAAATTGAGGAACGTCGCGTTTGCATATATCCTTTGCAATGGGGCATCTTGTATGGAATTTACAGCCTGTGGGCGTGATGATATTGGACGGAATGTCTCCTTCCAATAAGATTCGCCTCTTTGTTCTCATCTTCTGTAAGTCCGTTTCAGGAATGGCTGAAAGAAGGACTTTTGTATAAGGATGAAGAGGATTGGCATACATCTCGCGTTTATCGGTAAATTCGACCATATTTCCCAAATACATAACACCGATTCTATCGCTTATGTGCTTTACAACCGATAGGTCATGCGAAATAAACAAATAGGATAGGTGGAATTCTTTTTGTAAGTCATTGAGGAGGTTTATGATCTGGGACTGAATCGATACGTCCAAGGCCGAAACGGCTTCATCGCATACTATGAATTTAGGCTTTAATGCGAGGGCCCGTGCTATACCTATGCGCTGTCTTTGGCCGCCTGAAAATTCATGAGGATATCTGTAAATCATATAGTCTGCCAAGCCGCAGGTATTCATTATCTCTTTTACATATTTTTCATATGCGGGGTCTTTTTTGTTGAACATTCCATGCTCAAGCAGGGCCTCGCCTATGATCTGTCCTACAGTCATCTTAGGATTAAGAGAGGAGTAGGGGTCTTGGAAGATAATCTGCATCTTTTTTCGTAGGGGCATCATTTGAGTTACACTGTAATTTGTAATGTTTTCGCCCTCAAAAAAGATTTCGCCTGCTGTGGGCTTGTAAAGTTTTAGGATTGTGCGGCCTAAGGTTGATTTTCCGCAGCCCGATTCTCCTACAAGACCTACGGTTTCTCCTTCATGGATAATGAGGTCTATACCGTCATTGGCGATTACGCACAAGTTTTGGCCGTGTAGGGCTGAATAGGTTTCATAGTCCAAAATTAGGTCTGTCAGCTCCTTGCCGAGGTCCTTACCGCTTTTATGCATATCAATAAGCTGATTTATGCCGGCTTCAGCATTAAACGTTTTTTTGTAAAGATCTATTGCTTCGTTTGCTGTTCTTTTGAGGTTCTTTCGCTCGTTTCGTGTTTTGCCGGTAGGAAAATACTGTTTAAGGCCTCGAGTTTCCAATAATATCTTACTCATGTCTACCTCCTGATTTCGGATAAAAGCATCTGATTAAGTGTCCTTCTTCTACTTCAACCAATTCGGGCTTTTCGTTTCGGCATTTTTCGGTTGCATATTCGCATCTTGTCGAAAATCTACAGCCCTTGGGAAGTTTAAGAGGATGAGGTACACTTCCTTGAATTTGAGCGAGATATTCTACTTCTTCATCCAAGAGGGGGATTGATTCAAGCAAGCCTTCCTTATAAGGATGAGAAAATTGAGTCTGTCGATCAAAGATAACATCTACGGGAGCCCTTTCAACGATTTCTCCCGTGTACATTACGGCAACATCATCGGCCAATTCTGCAATGGCACCCAAGTCGTGGGTTATAAACATGATGGCGGTGTTGTGTTTTTTCTTTAAATCGTTCATCAACTTAAAGATCTGTGCCTGTATTGTAACGTCAAGGGCCGTTGTAGGCTCATCGGCTATCAAAAGGCGGGGCTCGCAAGCCAAGGCCATGGCTATCATTACGCGCTGCCTCATTCCTCCCGAAAGCTGGAAGGGGTAGTTATAAACTACATTTTCCGGATTGGGGATTTTTACTTCCCGCAAAAGCTCGATAGCGGCAGCCCATGCTTCTTTTTTTGACATGTGCTGATGAAGAATTAAAGGCTCGCTCAGCTGTCTTCCTACCCTGTGAACGGGGTTAAGAGAGGTCATAGGCTCTTGGAATATCATCGATATATCGTTACCCCTGATTTTTCTTATTTCATGTTTGTCTAAATTTACAAGGTTTACTCCGCCGAAATTTATTTCTCCTTGAACAATTTTACCCGGATATTCGAGAAGGTTGAGAATACTAAAGGCTGTAATGGATTTGCCTGAACCCGATTCTCCTACTATTCCCAAAGTTTTACCGGCTTCGATTGTAAAATCTACACCTTGGACGGCTTTTACCGTACCCTTATTCGTAAAAAAGTATGTATGTAAATTTTTAACTTCAAGTAGAGGATTTTTCATACAGCCGCCTCCTTTGCTGCTTGCTTAGCCTGTTTTGCAAGGATTTTTTCTTCTTTTCGCCTTGCCCTTGCTTCTTTTCTTTGTTTTTTGGTGGTATATTCGGCTTTCGGATCGATAGAATCCCTAAGCCCTTCACCGATGAGATTTATACTCATTATAAATAAAAAGAGCATTGTTCCGGGAAATACCCAAATCCACCAAAAGGTTCTAAGGCTGGTGCTGTTTTCGGCCGCCTTCGATAAAAGAGCTCCCCATGTCGGGATAGGTTCCGTTACTGATAGGTTTAAGAATGATAAAAATGCTTCATTCAAAATTGAGTATGCAAAAGTGAGGGTTGCAGATACTACAACGGTAGGCAACACATTGGGTACCAGATGGCGTAAAATTTGGTTCCGTCTTTTTATACCCAAAGCCCTTGTAGCTACAATAAATTCCTGTTCTCTTAAACCCAAGATTTGTCCCCTTATCAATCGGGCTAAACCTGTCCAGCTTAAAAATCCTAGGATTATAACTATTACATAGAGCCTAAATTCAGGCGCTTCTTCCCTAAATATAGCAGAAATTGTATAGGCAATCGCTAAGAAGGGGAATGAGGAAAGTATTTCAATAATCCTCATAATGATATTATCCACCATTCCGCTGAAGAAACCAGCAATTGCACCCATAGTTAAGCCTATGGTTATTGCCATAAATGTAGATAAAAAGCCTACCTGTAAAGAAATCCAACCTCCTTCGAGAACCCTCATAAAGGTGTCCCGTCCGTATTTGTCCGTTCCGAAGGGGTGTGCCCAAGAAGGCGGATTATTTCTTATTGTAGGATCGGTTTTTGCAAAATCATAGCCTGTGAATTTGGTATAGAAATGAGTTACTACAACAAGGAGGACTATTGTAACAAACATATAAAAGCCTATCATAGCCAGTCTGTTATTTTTGAATTTAATTCTTATCTGCTGTGTAGGGGATAGAATAACTTCGTCTTTTTCACTGAAATTTTTGTCTTCTTCTTTAGCCATTTAAACCTTTCCTTCCCGAATTCTCGGATCTACGACCATATATCCTACATCTATAAAGATGTTTCCCAACAATGTAAGAAAGCCAAAAAACAAAAGTACTGTCTGTAAGACCGCCCTGTCTTTAAAACTATATGAATAATTCATCAATAATCCCATTCCCGGATAAGCAAATATTTTCTCTACTATTATGGAACCGCCGAATAGAGCCGGTATTGATAAACCGATGAGGGTAACAACCGGTATTAAAGCGTTTTGGAAGGCGTGGCGGTATATAACTACCTTTTCTGCAAGACCTTTTGCCCTTGCCGTTCTTATATAATCGGATTTTAAGATGTCTATCATAGCGGACCTTATATACCTGATTAGGCCTACAAGAGAGGTAAGAACAACTACCGTAACCGGTAATATGATATAATGCCAGCTGGGCAGGATTCCTCTCGGATCCGACATTCCGGAAAACGGCAGAATTTTCATAAAGATAACAAATATCATTATTAAAAGTAATGCCAAGAAAAACGAAGGCAGTGATATTCCTATTATTGTCAAAACCGTTACGGTTTTATCAAAAAGGCTGTTCTTTTTTACCGCTGCCGTGATTCCTACCGGAATCGAAATTAAAAAGGCTAAAAGAAAGCCCCAAATATTTATTCTAAAAGACCGTTTTATATATGTTCCTATAAACTCATTTACGGGTTTATTGTATTTTATCGAATAACCGAATTCTCCTCGAAAAGTATCGCCCATCCATAAAAAATATCTTTCTACAGGGCCCTTATCGTATCCTAAAAATTTTCTCATGTTTTCAATATATAGGGCTCTTTCTTCCGGCGTCATAGCCTTGGTCTTTTCGGGATCAAGCATTGCCAGTATGGGATCTCCCGGCATCAGGTTGATAAGTATAAATATCGCAACCGACATGATTATTAATACCGGAATTATCGATACTAAACGCTTGAATATATACCGGACATATGGAAAAAGGATTTCAAACAGCGATTTTGAACCGCTTACATTATTATTTGCCATAAAATCTCCTTTAGGTAAAAAATAAGACCTCCGCTTAAATTAAACAAGAGGTCTTATGATTGAGTTAAACAATCAGTATTGGATTAATTATTTTTTCCAATTTGCTTCGGGTAAAGCTCTTGCCCAGTTCCACAAAGCTGTGGTATGGAAGTTTTCCAATTTATCCGTAAAGAGGTCATAGTAATTGTTTGAGTAAACAGGGATAACGGGAAGTTCTTTATTTATAGTGGTTATGAATTTTCTCCAGTTTTTCCTGTACTCATTTCTTCCTGTTACGGGATGTGCATTTTCGATGTCGTCAAGCAGCTGATCCCATTCTGCAGGGGGTATAAGAAGAACCTCCCGAGAACATTACGTTGTTGATAGATGGCTGTCCCCAAGGTTTAATAAGCTTTGTTGCGTAGTCGGATTTGGGATTGGCTTTGAGTGTATAAGTTGTACCGCCTACGAAAGCATGATAGGTTCTTTCTTCTTTTGTGTCTCCTGTCCAGTGGCTGTACATTACGGGCCAATCAAGACCTGTTAAACTTATCTTAAAGCCGAGCTTTGAAACATAAGTATCATTGAATACGAGGTTATATGTATCGGACCAGAAAGGTGTGTAAGTAATCTTGATTTCAAGAGGTTTGCCTTCCCAGAGGTAACCTGATTTTGCATTACCTGTAAGTTTTGCATAATCTCCGTCTGTTCTTGCAGCTGCTTTATCAAGGAGTTCTTGAGCTTTTGCAATATTTGCAGCTTCATCGAATTTTCCGTCTTTATCTAAGATATCGTAGCTTGTCAAGGTGCTTTCGAATTTACCTACGGCAGCTGTTCCAATAAGGCTTTCTTCATCATCATCCCACAATGTCCAGTCGTTTTTGGAGTAGGGTCCGTTGGAAGAAATACCGTATTGACCTAAGAAAAGTTCGACGATTTTCGGTCTGTTAAGAACATAGGCAAAGGCCTGGCGTACTTCCGTAAGAGAAGTGGGACCGAAGTTACAGTGGAGGGCGATTGTTCCTCCTCCGTGTCTATAGTAATTGGTGTAAGAAAAGCCGGGCTTATCTTTAACGGGATCGATTTTTTCGGCTTGACCTTGGCTTGTCAGCATGTCTACTTCACCCTGAAGGAGCTGGTCAAGTTCTGTTTCGCTGGGAACAACCTTAACGATAACCTCTTTGATGGCAGGTGCCTTACCGAGGTAGTCTTTAAAGGCTTCCAACTTAACATATTCGCCTTCCTTGTATTCGGTCATCTTGTAGGGACCGTAACCGATGGGCTTTGAAATGTTCTTTTTAACATATTGCTGTACGGTAATGCCTTCTTCCTTTGCACCCTTTGTGAAGGTTTCTTCGGGAAAGAGGTAAAAAGGAGTGAATACATCTACGTCAACAGTGTAGCTGACCTTTTTAAGATGGAAAGTTACGGTATTTGCAGCTTCATCAATTTCAATACTTTCAACATAATCGTTGATTGTTGATGATCCGCCCGTATCGCCTAAAGCTTTTGTGTCCATGTAAAAGTCATAGGTAAACTTTACATCCTTTGCAGTTAAAGCTTCACCGTTATGGAATTTTGCACCTTTTACAAGCTTAAATGTCCATGTTTTGAGGTCATCGCTTACCTTTTTTTCTGCAACGAGAAGCGAATCTTCAACTTGACCCTTGGCATTTTCGTTCATAAGACCGAATGCCCAAATCAACTTCCGGATATCGTTGTCATAGGTCGAATTTGTCCAGCCTGAGTAAAAGTCGCCGTTAAATTCGGCAGAAGCTACAACGAAGGGCCTTTCGTTTGTTTTAGTTGTTGCTGCACTGTTTCCTCCGCATGCGATCAAGGAAAAAGCCAGCACCAGTGTTACAATCAGCACCACAATTTTTTTCATAGTGTCCTCCAAGTATTTTTGTCGGTAATATACGCATTACCGAAGAAAAGTATATCATAAAATGATAAAAATGTAAAGATTACGGCAAAAAAATGTCAATAAAAAAAATAAAAACAAAATAAAAAAAATATTTGACAAATCCTCAATAGTATGTTTTAATAATAAGTAGTGTTTTTAACACATAAAAACAACAGGAGGAATTTAATGAAAAGTTTTGTTAAGTTTTTAGCATGTATGCTTGCAGTGGCTTTGGTATTTACTGCATGCGGAGGCGGTGCCGGAACTGCCGCAGGAGGCAAAAGCCCTGTAAAGAACGGTACCTATGTAGATAAGGTTATCTACTCCGTAAGTACCGATCAGACCGTTGCCTTAAAAGATGTTATTGAGGGAAAAGCCGATCTTATGTTTACCTCTGTTCCGCCCGTACTTTTGTCGGGTTTGAGCGATGAAGACAGAGATAAGATAGATGTTTATCCTGTTCCTACAGGTTATTGGTCTCTTCTATTTAACCCTATCCCCAACAAGGCTCCATATGTTTGGAAGACGGAAGCCGGAGAGGAAATGTTTAACCCCGTTGCCATCAAGGAAGTCCGCTATGCCTTTAACTGGTTAATCAACCGAAAGAAATTGGTAGATGAACTTCTTTTGGGTGAAGGTTCTCCTATGTACACTCCCTGTACCGTAGGTCTTCCCGGAGCATACCGCTATAATATCTTGGCTTCCAAATTCGGTATCACCGAAACCGGAGATGAGCAAAAAGCTATCAGCATGATTGAAGAAGCTATGCAAAAGGCTTCTCAACTTGCCGAAAACAAGGGAAAACTTGTAAAAGAAAACGGAAAGTGGATGTACAAGGGCAAGCCCGTTACAATCAAGTCCATAATGCGTGTTGACGATCCTACAGGCCGTCTTCCTGCAGCCCGCTATATTCATGCTCAAATCGAAAAAGCCGGTCTTACGGTTGAAGGTTTTGAACGAGATAGAAAAACAGCCGGAAGTCTTGTTTACGGCGGAAACCCTGCCAACTATGATTGGACTATGTATCTTGAAGGATGGGGTTCAGGCGGTTTCTATGTAACATGGGAAACTCCTCTTTGCCAGATGTACAGCCCCTTCTACGGCTACATGCCGGGGGGCGGAGAGGCCGAATTCTGGAATTATTCAAACGAAAAATTAGATGTTTTAGGTAAAAAGGCTGCCTACGGACAGTATTTGACTGCCGAAGAATTCTTTAGCGAAACAACCGATATGTGTGCTATAGGAATGGGAGAAGCTGTCCGTGTTTATGTTGTTTCTCAAAACGATTTATATGTAGCCAACAGAGGAAGATTTAATTCACGTCTTTTCTATGGAACCTCTGACGGCTTTAACGGCTGGACCGTAAGATGTGCCGATGTTAAGCCCGATACAGACGGCCCCTATAAAGGAAAGAGGGTCTTGCGCGTATTGCAGTATTCAGCTCAAGGCTCCTTATTTATGTCTGAATGGGATCCTGTAGGCGGACAGGGCTTTAGTGATGCCTATAGTACTGCCTTTTTTAATGCCGTTACCGATAGAGCTTCCTTTGATAACCCTGCCGTAGGACGATTGGAATTTGCTATGTCAACGGTTGATGTTGCAAATACAAAATTCGCTCCCAAATTCGTACCCACAGGCAACAAGACAGAGGAAGGCGATGATGAACTTGCAATGGGCGGTGATATTCCCGTTCCTGCAGAAGCCGTTATGTATGACACAGCTTCAAAAAAATGGGTTCCTGCAGAGTCCGGTCAAAGTGTTGCAACTGTTGCAACAGGTAAGCTCGTAGACGGTTATTACTGGCATCACGGCGAACCTGTCGATCTTAACGATGTCAGGTATGCCTTTGCCTTTGCTTATGAGTGGGCTATTCAAGACGGAGAGGGAGACCTCTACTATGATGCTCCTTTAAGCAGTGTAACTCTTCCAAGTCTTAAAACCACAAAAGGTATAGTATTTAATAAGGATGGATCCATAACTACATACAGTAACTACTTCCATGCTCCTATCCCAAGAGATACAGCTATAACTGTAGGCGGTTTAAGCGTAAAGGCTGCTAACCCCGGACGACGAACAAACGTACCTTGGGAAATTTATGAAGCCTTGGCAGAAATGGTAGTACACGGCTCAAAGAGCGGAACGGTTTATAACTTTGCTAAAGACGGCGGAGAGCGCGGTGTAGAAGCAAATGTTAAAAACCCCGATTGTCTTGCAGATATCAAGGCTAAATTGGAAGATTTTGTTGCTTCAAAGCATATTCCTGTGTCTTTAAAGGATTTTATAAATGAAGATTACGCCATTAAGAGATACAAGGCTTCTATAGCCTTTATCGAAAAATACGGAAATGCTTATA
The DNA here is from genome assembly GCF_024181665.1 of Treponema sp. B152. Lineage (NCBI taxonomy): Bacteria > Pseudomonadati > Spirochaetota > Spirochaetia > Treponematales > Treponemataceae > Treponema > Treponema sp. B152. The sequence continues at coordinate 1,664,280 of NZ_CP058668.1, read as the reverse complement.
TTACAACAGGTCCTTTAATGTTCGAAAAAATAGATCCTGTTACAAGCTCCGTCGTATTGGCTAACTTCGATAAGTATCCTTATAAGAGCGACTACTTCCCGAATATGTTTAAAACAGATCTTACCGAGATTCAGTATGTCAAGGCTCCTGTAGCTCCTTCGGCAGACAAGGATGCCGTATTTGAGGTAACCGTTTCCAAGTATGCTTATCCTGAGGTTGAAAGAGTTCCTCTCGATAAGGGAAAGGTTGAAGGACGTCTCCAGCTTCCTTCAGGCGGAGAGAAGACTTATGATGCTAAAGCAATAGGTGACGGTAAATTCACTATTACCGTACCTGCATCAGACTTAGCCGGACTTGAAAAAGGCGTGGAATATATAATGGTTGTATTAACCTCAATTTCCGATGAGACGCCCTCAGCAAATTCGGTAAGCTTTACAATTCTTAAATAGGATTTTAAGATTGTAATTTAAATCGAGATGCCTTGAAGCAGGGCATCTCTAAAAGTCTAACCGGTTTTTTAGAGATGCCCAAAAGGCTTTGAGGCATTTTGAGTTTTTTAGCAGTAATGTGCCTTGAGCTCAAAGCCTAAATTTTGTAGGAGACTTTTATGTACAAGTGGTATGCACTTAAACGTATTTTACGCGGTGTAGTAATATATTCCATTCTTATTTTTATCTTTTCTTTTTTATTTAATCAGATAAATGAAAAGGTTCAGCGCAGCCAGATAATGGAAATGGTACGTGCTGAAGCAAAGGGTCTAAAAAATATGACTGCCGAACAGATAATGGCATGGCGTAAAGATCAAGAATTGACCCTTATCAGACAATATAAATTAGACAGGCCCTTAGTTGAACGTGTTTTACACAACGCAAAGAGGGTTTTGACTTTTGATTTCGGTAAATCGACAACGATAAAATCCTTAACGGGTTCTCAAGAGGTTATTAAAATACTTGGTGAAGCAATTCCCAGAACCCTTTTACTTTTTACAACAGCCTTTGTGATTAATACGCTGATTGGTTTAGCCCTGGGTTTAAAAAAAGCCCAAAAGCCGGGAAGCCGGCAGGATAAGGTAACAAGTTTGATTACTCTTATCATTTACGGTATGCCCAGCTGGTGGTTAGCCATGCTTTTAATATTTGTGTTTGTTTACAAAATTCCCCTGTTTCCATCGGGAGGTGTAAACTCTGTCCCTGTACCGGAAGGTATACGGTTTGTATTTGATAGGCTGCAGCATCTTGCTCTTCCGATTCTTACCTTGGTTTTATTGGGCTTTTGGAGTACGGCTTACGTTATCCGAAACCTTGTTTTGGGTACCTTGCAGGAAGATTTTATAATGAGTGCAAGGGCACGCGGTATCCCCGAAAAGAAGGTGCTTCACGGCCATACCTTAAGGACATCGGCACCCCCATTGGTAACGATGATTTTGCTCTCCTTTTTGGCCTCAATGTCGGGAAGTATCATATATGAGGGTATTTTTTCGTGGCCCGGTTTAGGTCAGCTTTATTGGATTGCCGTTCAGCAAAACGATATACCTGTCTTAATGGGAGATTTGGCTATTACAACAGGTCTTTATCAAGCAGGTCTTATAATCCTTGATCTGGTTTACGGTTTCTTAGACCCGCGTATAAAAGTCGGAGGCAAGGAATAATGGAAAATTTTATTGATAGATTTAAAGAATTTTGGAATGATTTTAAAAAAGAAAAAATAGGCATAGTTGCCATAGTTCTTTTAGGTTTACTTGTAATTTTGATTATACTTGAACCTATTGTCTTGCCCTTTAAGGGAACAAACGATAATTGGCATAATATTTCTTATTGGGAAGATAACCCTGCTTCCGCTCCTCCCGTATGGTCGGAATTGTTCAGCACAAAAAAATCGGCTAGGACGGTTTGGTTTACCGAGCCCGAAATTACGGAAGAAGAATCGGAGCATTTCGGTCAGGCTAAGGTTTATAGTTTTAAATATAACTATAATTACGATAAAAACCCCAATAACATTATTTTTAGAGCCGAACTTACCGGCGATGTAATAATGAGTATGGATGTTATCCGCCCTGACGGAAAACGTATTGAGCTCGGAGTTTTTCAAAAAGGAAATTTAAAAGATTATCACAGCCGCTTTACGGTTTTAACCGATGCAAAATCAACAATGCAGCAATTTACGGCTGCTTACGGTGCATCTGCTACATCGGGAAATGCAAATCCTGTGCAATTGTTGTTCTCTGAAGTTTCAAAGACTATGTACAGGGATAAAAAGCCTTTAAAGGGTGAATATGTTTTTAAATTCGTTATACCCAAAGATGTTGCATCCAACTCTGCCAATAAGATTGAAAATCCTCGTGTTATAATTCCGGGAGCTGTTTCGGGGCTTTTGGGTACCGACCTAAACAAGAGAGATTTATTTTCAGGTGTTATGGCCGGTTTAAAATGGGCTCTTTTAATAGGTCTTGTTGCAAGTATTATTTCCGTTTTGGTCGGCGTTATGTACGGAATTATAAGTGCCTACTTCGGCGGAAGGGTTGATACGGTTATGATGTTTATCTTTGAAATAGTCGTATCCGTTCCTATTATTCCTATATTGATTGTATCGGCTGCAGTTTTTAAACCGAGTATATGGATGATAATCCTTGCTCTTATTATTTTCGGCTGGACAGGCTCGGTAAAAACCGTCCGCTCAATGGCCTTACAAATAAAGGAAGAAACCTATATTGAAGCCGCAAAGGCCCTCGGTGCCGGAAAATGGAGAATTATTCTAAAACACATCGCTCCTCTTCTTTTGCCGTATTCTTTTGCTATTATGGCAAGTTCGGTTCCGGGAGCCATTATTTTTGAATCCTCTCTTTCGCTTTTAGGTTTGGGAGATCCTTCTATTGTAACTTGGGGACAAATTCTCCATGATGCACAGAGCTCAGGCGCAACCTTAAACGGTTTATGGTGGTGGATTATTCCTCCCGGTCTTTTTATAGCCCTTTTGGGTATGATATTTGCATTCCTAGGTTTTGCAATGGATAAGATACTGCATCCTAAACTCAGGACAAGGTAAGGAGGTTTTAATATGGAAAATAAAGAAGTAGTTCTTGATGTAAAAAACTTGAGATTGTACTATCACACCTCCGCAGGTATTGTAAAAGCCTTGGATGATGTGAGTTTTACTCTTCATGCCGGTGAAACGCTGGGTCTTGTAGGAGAATCGGGCTGCGGTAAAACGACTACAGGTATGGCTCTGCTTAAGATGCCTTCTCCTCCCGGAAGAGTAGAGGAGAATTCTCAGATTATAATCAATGGAAGGGACATTGTTCCTCTCTCCGATTCAGAGATAAGAAAAAATGTACGCTGGCAGGAAATTTCGATGGTCTTCCAAGGAGCGATGAACAGTTTAACTCCGGTTTACACAATCGGAAAACAGATGCTTGAAACATTGAGAGAGCACAAGGAAATGAGCGATAAAGAAGCTCAAGACCTAATGGAAGAGTATCTGGGCTATGTCGGCCTTCCGCCCGAAGTTTTAAACCGCTATCCCCACGAGCTTTCCGGAGGAATGAAGCAGAGGGTTGTTATAGCAAGCGGTTTATTCTTAAAGCCTAAACTGGTTATTCTGGATGAACCCACCACTGCCCTCGACGTTATTGTTCAAGCTCAGATTATAAACCTTTTAAAGGAACTAAAAAAGAAATTTAAGCTTTCCTTTATATTTATTACCCACGATCTGTCTCTTGAAGCCGAGATTTCGGATAGGATTTGTGTTATGTATGCGGGAAAAATTGCCGAGCTCGGAACCAATGAGCAGATATACGGTAAGGAGCCCCTGCACCCATATACCCAAAAACTTTTACAGGCAACACCTCTTTTAAGAAAGAGGGTGAGCGAGCTTTCCTATATTCCGGGAACGCCGCCGGACCTTATTTCTCCGCCCAAGGGCTGCCGCTTTAATCCGAGGTGTCATTGTACAATGGATAAGTGCTTCGAAGTTGAGCCTCCTCTTATTGAGGTTGAACCGGGACATCAAGTAGCATGCTGGAGGTGTGTAAAATGAGCGATAACGAAAAAAAGATAGATCCTAATGACCATGTTCTTGAACTGATTAATATAAAAAAATATTTTGAGCCCCATCAAGGTTTTGTCCAAAGCCTTTCAAAGGGAACAGCCAAAAAGATAAAGGCTGTAGATGATGTTACCTTGCGTCTGAGGAGGGGAGAAATCTTCGGCCTTATAGGGGAATCGGGTTCAGGTAAAACTACGATAGGGAAGATAGCGATGAAGCTTCATACCCCTACCGAGGGAACAATCCTATATAATGGAGAAGATGTTACAAACAGCGATAAGGAAAAGACTGCCTTTTACCGCCGCCGTGTTCAGATGATTTTCCAAGACCCTTATGCTTCTATGAATCCCCGTTTTAAAATTCGGGATGTAATGGAGGAACCTCTTCTTATTCATAAGATTAAGGGAACTCGGGCAGAAAACGATGAAAAAATCATCAAGGCTATTTCGGAGGTAAAGCTCAACCCGCCTGAGGAATTTATGACACGCTATCCTCACATGCTTTCGGGCGGTCAAAGGCAGCGTATAGCTACGGCCAGAACCCTTATCCTAAATCCTGAGGTTATAGTTGCAGATGAGCCTGTTTCGATGATCGACCTTTCAACCCGTGCGGAAATTCTTCATATGATGAGGGAGGTTCAAAGGAAGTTAGGCCTTACCTATCTCTATATTACCCACGACCTTTCGACGGCAAGGTATTTTACCGACAGAATAGCGGTTATGTATCTCGGCCGCATCGTAGAGATGGGGGATGCCGATGATGTTATAGATAATCCCATGCATCCTTATACTCAGGCCTTGATCGAAGCCGTTCCCGAGCCTAAACCCGGAATGCTTGAAGTGATTAAAAAACTCCCCATTTCGGGAGAAATTCCTTCTCCTGCAAATGTGCCTTCAGGCTGCCGCTTCCATACGAGATGTCCCTATGCCGATGAGTCCTGTTCGTCTATGGAAGAACCTTCGTTGATGGACATAGGAAAGGGACACTTTCATGCCTGCCGAAAGGCCGAAGAGATTAAGAAGGGATAAAATGGAATTTAAATTATGACAGAATGGATTACCCCTGAAGTGGAAGTTTTTACAAATCAGTGGTTATGCTGGGATAAAAACTCAGGAACATAGGGGAACTGGTACACTCTCAGCATTTGCATAGTGAGTGATTCTTGTAATGGGCTCCTCTAAAAAATTGACTTAAATTTGCTTTGTGTTTTTTAAAATAGAGGAGCCTTATCAGTTTTTTACATAATAAACTGATAAATTTGAGGCTTTTTAACCGTTTCCTGATGCAACTGTGTGTTTTTAAGGAAGTCTACATACATTTTATGTCCTCATCCTGGTACGGAATATGAAAAAAATGCTTCACAGTATGGTATAAAAATAGCGCATAGATGAGCAGGAGATTTTTCAGAATTCAAAAAGCTCATTTACAATATAGGGGGATGTAATTATGACTAAATTTAAAACACATGAAAAATGGTTTATTTTTTTGAAGGCGGCGAATATTTTTTTTACTGTGTTAAATTCATGCGTAATATCACTTTATTTGAAAAGTCAAAACTTTTCGTATTTTCAAATAAGTATTTTATTTTCGCTTATTCTCGGTGTAGGTTTTATTTTTGAATATCCTTCAGGTCTTTTAGCTGATTGCTTTGGGCGCAAAAAAACTTTTGCTGCAGGTCTCTTTTTTTCTTGTATGCAGTATTTATGTTACGGATTTGCGAGAAACTTTTTATTTTTTTTGTTCGGTGCTTTTTTTGCAGGGATAAGCGATGCTTTTTTATCGGGTTCACTTGAAGGCTGGCTTGTTTCTGAAAATAAAAAGATACAAAATGAAAAAAATAATGTACGAGTCTTTTCTATTTCTCGAACATGCATAAATATATTTTCCGTTGTTTCAATTTTACTGATAGCTCGTTTTATCGATTTAGGTATTAACCGCTTATTTATCTTTGCCGGAATAGGATTATTTATTTTATCGGGGGCAGCATTTTTTATTTTTCCTGATAACAAGGCTCAAAATACAACGATAAAGCAAAATTTAGCATCGTCCGTAAAAGAGCTATTCCATAATCAATCCGTTTTACAGGCAGGTTTAATTTTAGCTTCATTATATACCTGTTTTTCCATATATATTCTTATTTGGCAAAATATGGCTCATTCTTTATCTTTTACAAATATGCATATTCCATTATTACGATCGATCACTCTTATAGGAGGTGGCGTTGCCTCGTACACAGCCCGTAAAGCTAGAACTGTTTCGGCTAAAAGAAAAATATTTACAATTTGCTTTATATTGATTGCCGTTTCGTTTTGTATCATGGCTGTTAGCAGCAGTAGTCTTATTTTTTTAAAAACATATTTATTTTTACAGCCGTTTACGGCGGCAATGTTTATTTACGGTTTAGGAACGGGGGCCGTTATTCCGCTTTTTTACGGGTATTTAAGCGAGGTAATTAAAGGTGAAGCTCATGCGTCGGTTTTTTCGTTGGTAAGCGGATTTGCAAGTTTAGTAGGTATCGGTACAACGATTGGAATCGGCATTGTAATTGACTATGTGGGCTTTTCTAAAATTCTTATTGTAGGAGCGGTTTTTTCAGGCTTTATTGGAGTTGTAATTGCTGTGAAATTCGGGAAAATAAAGGTGAAACAATAACTGAGGTAAAAAAAGTGTCTATTATAAAATTTATGACAACAGCCTTCGTTCTCTTGAGCAAATGCGTTTCTTATGATAATATTTAAGCTGCGGGTTACTGTAACTCGCAGCTTTTATTTTATGGAGGTATCAATTTTATGGAAGCAAAAAAACTTACGGAATCCGTTTATTGTATTCATGCAGATATACATGATAGAACTGCACGCTTTGAAGGTATATGGTTGTTGCCCCACGGCGTTTCGATAAATTCTTATGTTGTAAAGGGAGAAAAAACCGCCCTTATAGATATAGTAAAAGACTGGGACGGCTCGGTAGACTCTTACCGAAAGCAGCTTGAATCCATAGGGCTTTCATTTTCTTCTTTTGACTATGTAATTTTAAACCACCTTGAACCTGACCATGCAGACCTTATAAGCCTTGTGAAGGAAGAAAATCCTAAGGCCGAGATTTTGGCTTCTGCAAAAGGCGTTGCCCTTGTCAAAAACTTTTTTAAGATAGATGAAGGGGTAAGGGCCGTAAAAGACGGAGAGGTTTTGGACCTAGGCGGAGGTAAAAAACTTGTATTTTATGAGACTCCCAATATCCACTGGCCCGAAACAATGATGACCTATGACCCTGACGATAAAATTTTATTTTCTTGCGATGCTTTCGGCTCATACGGTTGTATAGGCGAAAAAATATTCGATGATCAGCATACCGAAGAAGAACTTACATTTTTTGAAAATGAGGCCCTTAGGTACTATGCAAATATTGTGGCCAGCTTTAGCACCTTTGTAAACAAGGGAATAGAAAAACTCGCCGCCCTTGAGCTTAAATTTATTTGTCCGAGTCACGGTCTGCTTTGGCGGGGAAATCCTTCACGAATCGTAAATCTTTATAAAAAATTTGCAGATTATAATACCGGAACCGGAAGCGGGTTGGAAAAAACCATCTGTATTATTTGGGGCTCCATGTACGGGTATACCAAGGCCGGTCTTGATGCGGTTATTGAAGGCATAGATGAAGAAGGCGTACCTTATTCTATCTATAGAATTCCCGACACGGATGCTACCTTTATTTTGGGTGAGGCCTACCGCTCTGCAGGTCTTTTATTGGCAATGCCCACCTATGAGTACAAGATGTTCCCGCCTATGGCCCATATCCTTGACCTCTTTGAAAGAAAGCACTTTATCAATAAAAAGGTGTTCCGCATAGGAAGTTGGGGCTGGGTAGGAGGAGCCAAAAAAGAATACGAGGAAAAAATAGAAAAATTTAAGTGGACCAATATCGAATCCCATGAATGGCAGGGTAAGCTCAGCGATGAAGATAAGCGGATATTAAAAGAAAGAGGCCGGGAATTGGCAAGGGCCGTAAAAAACGGATAAAAATCTTTGCCAAAAACTTTGCGATATCTTGACATATTCTTACATTTTATGCAGAATACTTGAGCTCATTTTTTTAGTTTATATGTTTAGTCGAGAGAGCTTAAATATTTAGTGAGGTAAATTATTGGCAAGCGAAATTTTAACTATTGAAGAAGTGGCCCGTTATTTGCGTGTTTCCGAGAGAACCGTTTACGAGTGGGCTCAAAAAGGTGAAATACCTGCCGGAAAGATTGGGACGGTTTGGCGTTTTAAAAAAGATGACATTGAGAGCTGGGTTGATGAAAGGTTAGCCTCTTCAAAAACTTCAGTTCCTAAGCAGCATAAAATAGTAACCGAGAATTTCTTGTCGCCCGATCGGGTTGTCCTTTTGGATTATGCTTCAAAGCATGATGTTTTGGTTATGATGTCCGAGGTTCTGGCTAAGGCTCCTCAGGTAAAAAATTCTGCAGAGCTTTTAGATGCAATTTTAAAAAGAGAAGCTCTCATGTCTACCGCTGTAGGAAGAGGAATCGCTATTCCCCATGTAAGATTGTCTTCAGTTACCGACCTTGTTATGGCTGTAGGCATTTCTAAAAGGGATATTTTAGACTTTGACGCTGTTGACGGAAATCCCGTGCGTTTGGTCTTTATGATTGCCGCTGCAAACAATCAGCACGATTATTATTTGCAGACAATCTCCCATTTTAGTGCAAAACTGCGTAATGAAGAACTTAAAAGCAGCCTATTAAATTCAACCGACCCCGCGGAGGTTTATGCTCTTTTGTGCGAATAGGGTACGGGTTCGATGAACTCCGGTTTTTTTTTAAGTCTCCCGAATTATGACTCTCCGGCGGAACTCAAATCTCTTTTAGAGACTCTGGGTTTTGCCATGCAAAAAAAATTCGGTCAAAATTTTTTGATCGATAAAAAGACACGCGAGAACTTGATTTCCTTTTTAAATCTTGATAAGGGAACAAGGGTTTGGGAAGTAGGCCCCGGGCTTGGGGCTATGACCTATCTTCTTTTAGAAAAGGGTGTTCATCTTACCGCCTTTGAAATCGACAAGGGCTTTATCTCTCTTTTAAAGAAATTCTTTTTGGAAAATTCAAAACAAAATTTTAGATTGGTTGAGGGTGATGTTCAAAAAAACTGGCTCCCTTATTTAAGAGAACATGGGAAGCCCGATGTTTTTTTCGGTAATCTTCCGTATAACATTGCCTCTGATCTGATTGCTTCTACGGTAGAAGCCGGAGTTGTTTTTGATACAATGCTATTTACCGTGCAAAAAGAAGCAGCCGAAAGAATTACGGCAAGACCTGGCAATAAAAACTATACGGCATTTTCGGTACTTTGCTCCTTGTTTTATGAGTGTAAGATAGTTAAGACAATTCCTGCCTCAGCTTTTTGGCCTCAGCCCAATGTAGAATCTGCTGCCGTCTTGTTTAAGGCAAAAAAAGAATTTGCAGAATATAAAAACTTTAAACTTTTTATCAAAATAGTCAAGGCTCTTTTTTCTTCGCGCCGAAAAAATATAAAAAACAATTTAGGTTCGTGGATGAAATCAAACGGATACGGCGATAAGATCGATCTTGTTTTAGAAAGGTCAGGCTTAAGCGGAAATTTAAGAGCCGAATCCCTTGCCCTATATGACTTTTTGCTTCTTTCTGATATAATAGGGCATCTATAAAAAGATTTGGACAAAAATAAATGAAGCATACAAAAAAGATTGCTTTTTTAATTTTCTTTGTTTCTCTTTTTTCCGTTTTTCCGGTTTACGCTGAAGACACCAAGGTTTCAAGAACTCCGGACCCCTATGGGGCCGAGGAGTTTAAGCAATGGCAAAAGGATTTACGCCGTTTTGAAATTATAACTTTTGGTGCCCTGCCCTTTGTTTCGCTTTTATCGTTTTGGGCCTATGACATAGGCCGCTCAATAGCGCATAAGGGGGACCCTGCCTATAATCCATGGCCTCTTAAAGATGCCAAGATTGCGGTAAAGCTTACCGAAAAGGAACAGCTGGGTGTTTTTTTAACGGCTGTTGGTATTTCATTGGGGGTTGCAATAATAGATTTAACCTACCGTTCAATTAAAAGGGCTAACGCAAAAAAACTTGAGGAAAAAAATGAGGAGCCCGCAATTTTGTTGATCCCCATTGAAGAAAATAAAAGTGAAGAAACCGAAACTTCAAAAACAGAGGAATCCGATGACGCTCAATAAGAGTGTTCCTTGCAGATCTATATCCGAAAAATTTAAGGTTGACGGTCTTGTATCTCCTTGCAGGATTGATGTTTATTGTACCGAAACCTTGAAAAACTTAAGCCGCTCTCAATTAAAGACGGGCTTAAAATCTCTTTATGTAAATTCGCAAAAAGCCAAGCTTTCCCGCAATGTTCAAAACGGAGACCTTATTGAGCTTGTTTGGGATAATCCGATCCCCGAATATGCTCATCCTCAAAAACTTCCGCTTAATATAATTTATGAAGACGAGAATATAATTGTTATTAACAAGGAAAGGGGCATGGTAACGCATCCGGCAGGCGGAAATTGGGACGGCACCCTTGTAAATGCTTTAAATTATTACAGGCTTTATGATTCTAGGATTAAGGATGAGTTTGCCGTAGAACTTAATAAGCTTTTAAGTGGCGAAGTAAAGAATATTGAAAAACTTTCTTTAGATCCTTATCGCATGGGTATTGTTCACCGTCTGGATAAGGAAACTTCGGGGCTTATTATTACTGCAAGGAATTTAAAAACCGAAAAGCTTTTAAAATCTTTTTTTAAAAAAAGGGCGGTAAAAAAATATTATCTTGCAGTCCTTGACGGCGTTCCGCCTAAAAATAAGGGCAGGATAAAGACTTCTGTTTTTCGATCAAGTTCCGACAGAAAAAAATTTAGCGTTTCTGCCGATTTGTCAAAAGGAAAAAAAGCTCTTTCAGCCTATAAGGTTTTGAAATCCGACGGAAAAATGTCCTTGGTTCTTTTTAGAATTTACACAGGAAGAACTCATCAAATCCGCTTACATGCCAAGTTTATGGGATGTCCCGTTGCCGGAGACAAAGTTTACGGCAAAAAAAAGACAGGTCCTGACAAAAAGACGGGTCGTGAAAAGAAAACAGGTCTTGCCAAAAAGACCGGTCTTGAAAAGACCGGTATGCCGCTTATGCTCCATGCTTATAAGCTGATAATTCCTGATACCGTAAATTCAAAAAAAGAATTTAGGGCGCCTATACCTAATGATTTTAAACAAATACTGACACGGGAGGCTCTATGTTAATTGATTGTAAATTCTCTTCTCAAGCTGAAGTTATTTTTGAAAATGAGGCTTATGCCGTTCTATATAAGCCTCGCGGAATGCCTACGGCTCCTCTTTCAGAGGATGAAGAAGGTACTCTGGTTTCTTGGTTTTTAAAAAGATGCCCCGAAGCAGCGTTGGTAAAAGGAAAAAAAGATATTGAAGCAGGCCTTGTTCACAGGCTTGATACGGCAACAAGCGGTTTGGTTTTAATGGCAAAAAATCAAGAAAGCTATGATGCCTTAAATTTAATGCAAGGAAACGATTTAATAAAGAAAACCTATGTCGCCTTTACGGATATTGATAATGAGTCGGATTTAAATGCCGATTTTTCACGGTTGAACCTTCCATATAGAATTTCAAGTCAGTTTAGAAGCTTCGGTCCAAAGGGTAAAAAAGTTCTTCCCGTTTTTTACGGTATGAGAGATTTTTCTTCTACAGCTAAAATTTATACAACCAACATTATCGATATAAATAATTTAGATGATTCGGTACCGAGGGTAACCTGTACCTTAACTCAAGGCTTTAGGCATCAGGTAAGGGCTCACCTTGCTTCCATAGGGCTGCCTATTTACGGCGACCCTTTATACAACGGAAAATTCAAAGATTTTCCGCAGGAAAAAATAGAAGATCATTCTTATCCCTTGCAGCTTTACGCCGTAGGTATTTCCTTTCCGGAACCTAAAAGAGACTTTAAGCTTGAGGACTCAAAAGACTATGTATCCTTTTTGCTTCAGCCGCCAGATAAAATGATCCTGTAATCAAAAGGGGCTGTTTTTTTTCTCTACATTCGATTATCTCGTTTTTTATTACGGCTTCATAGTCCGCATTTTTTTCTGCCATACAGGAAGAACCTTTGAGCCCTTCTTGGAAAATTTTATAGCTTAATTCGAGATTGCTTTTTTTTGAAGCTCCCGGAATTGTAACGATGATTTTTGTAAAATTATCCTTAAAAAAAGGAACCATGTCCTTTACGTTTTTGTCTTCGGCACATGCAAAGATGAGAGTTCCTTTTTCTTTTACAAGCTCGGTATAGGTGCTCATGCACAGGGCAATGCTGTTTTTTGTATGGGCGCCATCTATTATAATTTCAGGATTATCCGAAAGAAGCTCAAAGCGGGCGGGCAGCCATGCCGATGCAAGCCCTCTTTCTATAATCGCCTGATCCATTTCCGGGAAAAGATATTTTACCGTACAGGCTGCGAGGGCTGCGTTTTCCGCCTGAATCAGGTCAAGGAGTTTTAGGTTTGAGCTTATAGGTCTTTTAAAGAGGTTGCTCAAGTAATTCGAATTTTTGAATTCTACATCTATTTTTAAGCCCGCTTTTGAAAGACTGTAATTTACGGGTTCTTTTACGATGTCGGGGATATAAAAAAATTCCGCATTCAGCTCAGCCGCTCTTTTTTTAAAGACAGCCAGAACCCCATCAGGCTGTTTACAGCAAAAGACGGGAGTGTTTTGTTTTATAATGCCCGCTTTTTCAAAAGCTATTTTTTCGAGAGTATTTCCCAAGTACTGGGTGTGCTCAAGCTCAATAGGGGTTAAAACGCAGGCCCTAGGTTTGAGGATATTTGTCATATCAAGCCTTCCGCCCATACCGGTTTCGATAACCGCCCAATCCGTTTTTTGCATACTAAAAAGCAAAAAGGCCGTAACCGTAACTATTTCAAACCAGCCGGGATCTATTTCGGGTTCCTTTTTGAGTGTAGCCCCAAAGCCTTCAACGATTTTTTTATAAGAGGCAGAGTAGGCTTCATCATCAAAAAAACTTCCTGCTTGGGTCATCCTCTCTCTAAAGTCCGATACATGGGGAGAGGTGTAAAGGCCTGTTTTTTTTCCGGCTTCTTTTAAGATTGAAGCAATCATGGTAGAAACGGACCCCTTTCCCTTTGAGCCTGCAATATGAATCGATAAAAAATCGTCTTGAGGGTTGCCGAAAAAATCGGCAAATTTCCGCATTTTTTTAAGATTGTTTTCGTCTTTATGCGCATTTCTTTCATAGTTTATAAAGGCATCAAGCCATTTACTGAATTCTTCTGTATTCATATAAGACCTCCGGGCCTTGGGTTCCGCATCAATGACGCGTTCCAAGCTGTGCCCTATTGCTAAAAAACAGAATATAGAATATTATATACGCATGTGTCAAGTTATTCTACCCGATAATTTAAAAGGTTTTAAGATTTATATGATCGGTATTAAGGGTACGGGAATGACGGCTTTGGCGGAAATTTTGGTTTCGCGTGGAGCCGTGGTTTCAGGAAGCGATGTACCCGAAAATTTTTATACTGATGATGCTTTAAAAAAACTTAATATAGATATTTTTTCTCCCTTTTCTCCCGATAATATTCCTGATGATGTAGGGCTTGTTATCTATTCGGCAGCCTACTCCCCCGATAATAATGAAGAAATGTATGCTATAGAACAAAAAGACCTCCCAAAGATGTCTTATCCCGAGGCAATAGGCGCCTTGTCCCGTCATTCCTATTCTTGCGGCATTGCAGGTGTCCAAGGAAAGACCAGCACAACGGGGATTACGGGTTCTATATTAAAAGAATTAAAACTTCCCGTTTCGGTATTAGCAGGAAGCGTAATAAAGAGCTTCGGTGATTCGTGCACAATGCTTAACGGTTCAAAATACTTTGTTGCCGAAACATGCGAATATAAAAGACATTTTTTAAACTTTCATCCTAAAAAGATAATTTTAACCGGTATTGAACCGGATCATCAAGATTATTATCCGACCTATGAGTCTATTTTAACCGCCTTTTTGCAGTATATAGACAGGCTTCCCCAATTCAGCGAGCTCTTTTATTGTGCAGATGATGAAGGAGCTTGCGAGGCTGCCCGTTTAAGTTTTTCGAGCAGGCCCGATCTTATCTTTATTCCCTATGGGGAAAAGGCTTCGGGAGATTATAAGCTGACTGTTTCAGGCGTAAGGGATGAAAAGCTTTATTTTTCTCTTGCCGGTTTTTCGGGAGAGTTTTATCTGCAAATCCCGGGGAAACATAATGCTTTAAATGCCGCTGCTGCAATAGCCCTTTCGGTAAGCCTTTTAAAAGAAGAATACGGCGAAATATCGATGGCCAACGTTTCTGCCATCAAAAAGGCCGTATCTTCCTATGCCGGAGCAAAGAGGCGTACGGAGTTAATCGGTAAGGTAGAATCTAAGGATATTTTGGTTTATGATGACTATGCCCATCATCCTACAGCTATCAAATCTCTTTTAAGCGGCTTACGCCAATTCTATCCGAAAAGAAGGATAATTGCAGATTTTATGTCCCATACATATACTCGGACTGAGGCTCTTTTGGAAGAATTTGCTTCTTGTTTTGGAGATGCAGATATGGTGATTTTGCACAAGATTTTCAGTTCGGCACGTGAAAAATATCAGGGGCAGGTAGATGCAGAGCTCCTTTTTAACCACACAAAAAAGTATCATAAAAACGTCTTTTTCTTTAATGAGGTATTGGACGCAAAAAACTTTGTTTTAGAAAAATTAAAGCCGGGAGATATTTTTATTACGATTGGTGCGGGGGATAATTATGTTCTGGGTACCGAGATTTTAAAAGAGCTTAGTTAAAATAAGGAAAAATATATGAAAAGTATGACGGGCTATGCCCTTACCGAAAAGACCGAACCTAATTCCTTTATAAGTTTGGAAATAAAAAGTTATAATTCAAGATATTTGGATTTAAATTTAAATTTTCCCTTTTGGCTTTCTGCCCTTGAGCCTGTTTTTAGAGCTTTCTTTTCTGAAAAAATAGCCCGCGGAAAGGTTGAAGTTTCCCTCCATGTAAAGGATGCGGATATAGATGTCGATATCCTCACCAATACTAAGGTTGCAAAGGCCTATGCAAAGGCTATGAGGGAGGTGGCCGAGGCTGCAGGAATAAACCCCGAAATAGATATAAACCGATTTTCCGAAAAGGACGGTGTAATCATTATAGAAAGAAATATAGATATTTCCGCTTGGGAAAACACCCTGCTTCCCATATTTGAAGAGACCTTTATAAAATACGATAAGACAAGGCTTGATGAAGGAGATGTCTTAAAAAAAGATATTTTAAGCAATCTGGACAGGATTTATGCCTCATTGAAGGTAATAAAAAAATATGCGCCTCAAATGGAAGAAATTTTTTGTCAAAATATTAAAGAAAGATTTACCGAACTTTTAGGCAGCGAAATAAATGAACAGCGCATTATGCAGGAAGTTGCCGTAATGCTTGTTAAATACACAATCAACGAAGAAATTGTCAGGCTTGAAGCCCATTGTAATTCTCTATCTCATGAGCTTAAAAAAAATGAGCCCATAGGTAAAAAACTCGACTTTATCTGTCAGGAAATAAACAGGGAGATAAATACTATAGGTTCAAAAAATCAGATGATTGAAATGGCTCAGTCTATTATCGAAGTAAAAGATGCTCTTGAAAACATAAGAGAACAAAGCAGGAATGTAGAGTAGGTTTTATCGGAGAAAATATGAAAAAGACGGCTTTTAAAATCCCTGAAGGAAAGGAACTGAGAATTGCAATTTCCGGCCCTTCCGGCTGCGGAAATACTACGGTTTCTACATTAACTGCAAAGACCTTAAATTTACCATGTATCAATTATACTTTTAAAAATATTGCTAAGGAGCTTAATATCTCTTTTGAAGAGGTTTTAAAAAGAGCCCAAGAAGATTTTTCTTTTGATAAAACGGTAGATAAAAAACAGATTGAGCTTGCAGAAGCAAGCTCCTGTGTCTTGGGTTCAAGATTGGCAATTTGGCTTTTAAAGTCGGCTGATTTGAGAGTTTATCTAAGAGCCTCTATAGAAGTACGCGCAAAAAGAATTCAAAAAAGGGAAGGCGGCGATATAGAAAAAATAAAGGCCGATACCGATTTGCGGGATATGGAAGATACACGAAGATACAAAGAGCTATACGGTATCGATAATACAAAATACGAAAAGGCAGATCTCATTATAGACACGGATAATCTAACGCCTGAAAAAATTGTGGAAAAAATATTAAACGAGCTTTATTCCAGAGGGCTTTTAATTTAAGAAGTCCGTAATAGTTTTTTTATCCTCACCGGATAAATCCACAAATTTTAAATTTAAAACACCGTCATTTGAAACTATTTTACAATTTGGAACTATAAAGTTGTGCTCTATTTTTAAGGAGCATTGATCGAGAACCATGCCTGCATTTAAATTACCTACATTTGCAGGCATATCCGGTAAGAACACTATATCGTTCTCGGTTAAGTTTTTTACCGTTCCGGTTATTATTGTTTCATTTATAGGATTTGTAAATAAAAACTGAACACTCTTTTCAATATTTTTGATATGATTATAATTATACCGGTTAAAAATCATACGTAATTCTTTAAGGACGTCGTCATTAAAATTATTGTTTTCTTTTAAGTTTATAATACCTTGGACTCCTAAAAACATTGCTTTGTCTGCTTCATCTGCCGAAAAATCGGACGGAGTCAAAAGTATTACCGGTATTTCTTCCCTTGAAGTATCCCATCGGATATGCTGTGTAATAGGCTTCCAATGACGCGGGAAGTCTCTGGTATTGATAAGTACAATATTGGGACTAATTTCTTCAATATTATCCAAGGCTTTTAGCGGAGAGCGGTAATGTATAAGGTCAAATTTATACTCGGAAAAAAGGGGTTGTAAATCATCAGTTGAACGAGGTAAATCCGAAATCAATAATGCTTTCATTTTAAAACTTATCCTTATTCCGTTCCTAAGTTCTCAACTATATAATCATATACGGTCCATATACCGTCTTTTGAGGCTAAAAAATATGTAAAGCGTTTCTTTTCTCTGAAATTGGAGTATTCAAACCATTCTATTACCTTGACTTCTGCCTTTGTGTCTGTGTAGCCCGTATGTTCTATTTTAAATTCTACCGGAATGACGGCAATATCCTTGTCGACTCTTTCTTGACTTAATTCGTGTTTGTACACTTCAACCATTTCCATTCTGCCGGCTTCTGATTCTGCCTTAAATCTTCGATTGCGGGAAGGATCTCTGGATATCATTTTTTCCAAATCCATATAGAGAAAAAATTGCTCCCATAGAGATTTTTGGCGGGCAGTTAAAAGATAACTTATTACCTGATCCGGCGGAATGGGTTTTGCCTGTAATATCTCGCCTGAAAGCGGAGAAACAGGTAATGAACCCAAGGCTGCGGCTGAAGGTGCCGGTTTTATTTCAAGGCTTAACTTATTTGAAATTACGTGTGCTTCCGAATTGTCCGAATACCGTTTTAATTCGGGAAAAAACAAAGAATTTACAAGGAAGATTCCGGGCTCGTTAATTTCGATATAATCTTTTATGTTTTCGATAAAAGAATATGTTTCTCCGGGTTCCAAGGTTATTTCGCGGAAATAAATTTGGCGGTTAGTATTTCTTTTCCTCATCCATTCTGCTGTGTGCTGTAATTGTCTGTTTTTACTGTTTATAATCCCGAAATCTATGCTAAATGACCTGTCATCCGCAAGTTTAAATCGAAGGGTTTCCGACTTATTGTTTGTAATTGAAATTTGTACAAAAATAGGTTCGGAAGCTCCCGATCCGGGATAATAAACACGCCTGTCATAAAATCTTATAGAAACATCGGCCTTTGAAACAGACTCGGTCATGTTTTGAGCAAATATAAATAAAGACTGAATAATGCAAAAAATACTTATTAAAATTTTTTTCACCTTAGATTCCTCCGTTTTAGATTAAGAAAGCCTCAATCTATTGTCGGCATTTTTTTTCTTTTCCATTAGTTTATGAATTATAATCTATTGACTCAAGACTAATCAATAGAGTATACTAATGTCGATATGATAATGTTTCTTTTAAGCTATAACAGTATATAGCTTTTTGTTAAAATTAACAATATATGTCAAGCATAAGATAGGGGAAAATATGTCAACTTTACAAGAAAAATCAAAAAAATTAAGTACTCTGAGGCATAGTACTGCTCATGTTATGGCTGAAGCCGTTGTTAATCTATTTCCGGGAACAAAGGTTGCGATCGGGCCGGCTATCGATTACGGATTTTATTATGATTTTGAACTGCCTCGTCCCATAAACAATGATGACTTACCCGCAATCGAAAAAGAAATGCGTAAAATTCTAACTACCCGTTCAAATTTTGAAAAGGAAGTGATAAGCCGAGAAAAGGCTCTTGAAATGTTTAAGGATCAGCCTTTTAAGATTGAACTTATAAAGGATTTGCCTGCAGACGAAGAGATAAGTATTTATAAGTCCGGTGAATTTACCGACCTTTGCAGAGGTCCCCATGTATGCTCGATGGCCGACATAAATGCTCAAGGGTTTAAACTTATGAAAATAGCCGGAGCATATTGGCGCGGAGATGAAACAAGGCCCATGCTTACCCGAATTTACGGTACGGCTTGGGAAAAGCCCAACGATTTAAAAGAGTACTTGGCTATGCTTGAAGAAGCCGAAAAGCGGGATCACCGAAGGATCGGAAAGGCTATGAATCTATTTCATATAGATGAAGAAAATCCCGGGCAAATATTTTGGCATCCTAAAGGCTGGACTCTTTATTTGACCATACAAAATTATGTAAGAAAACGCATAAAGGAAGACGGCTACCTTGAGGTTCATACACCCTTTGTTATGCCCCGCTCCTTGTGGGAAAGGTCGGGCCATTGGGCTAAGTATAAAGAAAATATGTTTATAACCGAAAGTGAAAAACGCCTCTTTGCTTTAAAGCCGATGAACTGTCCTGGCCATGTGGAAATATTTAAGCAGGGAATTAAAAGCTACAA
Source organism: Treponema sp. B152 (assembly GCF_024181665.1). Lineage (NCBI taxonomy): Bacteria > Pseudomonadati > Spirochaetota > Spirochaetia > Treponematales > Treponemataceae > Treponema > Treponema sp. B152. Next base: position 1,645,165 of record NZ_CP058668.1, on the reverse strand, counting down.
GGATTTACCCTTGCGCTTAGCCGAATTCGGTTCTTGTACCCGAAATGAGCCCTCGGGTTCTTTACACGGTATTATGCGTATCCGCGGGTTTGTTCAAGATGATGCCCATATTTTTTGTACCGAAGAGCAAATTTCTTCCGAAGTTTCAAAATTCTGTGCCTTGTTAAAGCGCATGTATGCAGATTTCGGCTTTGCTGAAGATAAAATTCTTGTTAAATTTTCTACGCGTCCAGAGCAGAGGGTAGGGGACGATGCTACATGGGACAGGGCGGAAAAGGCGCTCTCTGATGCTTGTGCAGATGCCGGCCTCAAATATGAAATTGCAGAAGGCGAGGGTGCTTTTTATGGGCCTAAGCTGGAGTTTACTTTAATCGATGCCCTCGGCCGTGAATGGCAGTGCGGAACCATACAGCTGGATTATCAGCTTCCGTCGGCAGAAAGACTAAATGCCGAGTACATTGGAGATGACAACAATAAGCATCATCCTGTAATGCTTCATAGGGCTGTTTTAGGCTCACTCGAAAGGTTTATAGGAATTTTAATAGAAAACTGTGCAGGTATTATGCCTCCTTGGCTGGCTCCTGTGCAGGCGGTTATAGTTCCCGTAGCCCCCGCCTTTAACGAATACGCTCAAAAGGTTCAAAAGGCCTTGGATGCAAAGGGCTTTAGGGTTATAGCCGACACCGGAACCGATAGAATGAATGCTAAAATCAGAAAACACCAAGAAGAAAAGGTCATCTATCAGCTGATTGTAGGCCAAAGCGAAATGGACAATAATTCCGTTGCTGTCCGAATGAGAAAGGGCGGTCAAAAGGTTATGACCTTAGATGAATTTATCTCATTCTTAAAAGACAAGGTCGATTCTTTTGCTATTGATTCGGAATAGAGATGCCCTTTAATTTGTTTTTTTTTGCGAATACCTATTTTTTGACCGCAGGGTGTAAGACAATACCTGCCTGAACTATTAAGCCGTCTGAACTCTTGTTGACGAGTTTATCCCAAAGGTTTGAAAATGGCAGGTAAGCTTTAAGTTGTACACCTGCCTTCCAGCCTGAGGTTAGGGTATATTCGGCCTTAATGCGCAATGAGGGGTAAATAAAGCGTCCGTTTTGCCAAAAATACCGGTTTATTTCCCGCACTTCTTTTGCTGTAGTTAATCCATCAGAACCGGCTGCATCAGGTTTTATTCCGGGTTCAAGTAAGCCGAATCGTATAAAAAAAGCAAGGCCTCCGCCCATGCTGATTGTCCATCTTTTTAAGTCAAGTCTTGCTAAAAAAGGAACATCAAGTAAAAAGCTCATTGTAAGTGCCGTCCTATGTTCTATTTCGCAAATATAGGCCCTTTTTTTGTAAAAACCATAGTGAAAAAGAGAAAAATCCAAGGAGGGAACTATACTTAACATTTTTATTCCCTTATATTCGTATTCGGCCCCTAGATTTAAAGCAACGCCAAAGGGCGGAGCAGCGTGTTTTTTCAGACTGGAAAATACCATTTCCGTACCTATGTAAAAACCGAAGTCTGATGGAACCTTTTTTAAAACTTCTGCTTGATTCGCCTCATTTGTTTCTTCGGTTTTTTGTTCAATTTCTTGTTTTGATGCCGCTTCTTGAGTATAGATATTAAAACTTAAAAAAATTAAAAGCAAGATGGAAAAAAATAAGTTTGTTTTTTTGATCATAATTTCTCTCCGTTTTATTTTCGCTCCCGCCTATCTGTCTTCCGTTTGTTGTAGAATCTTTTCGTTTTCAAGGGTCTTAGGTATATCGCTGTAGATTTCCGGTACAAATGCAGAGCGCGGTTTTACCATGTTTTGAATATTTGCATAAGCTAGGTTTATCGTTTTTGCCCGAATCATAGTTTCCGGATTTCTGTTTAGAGCGTCCCAAGCCCTTGTCGATTCTCCGAACAAGGATAGGGCTCTTCCGTTTTTGTTGGAATCTCCGTTTTGAACGGCTATCCTGTTAAGCACTACAGCAAGATTATTTGAAGTGTGCATATAGTCTTCTACAAATTCCGCATGGTCAACACGGGTTTGCGGAAAAATAATTCCCTTTCTTATTTTTTCGGCTTCCAGTAATTCCATCAGTCTTTCATAGTAAGCTTGGGCTGCAAAATAATTGGTATATTTAAATAGGACATTTCCAAATCCGTATAAAAGGTTCTTATCGTTGGGTTTCTCGCTGTAAGCCAGAGTCATAGCCTTCATCGCATCCGAATAATTTTCTTTTTGATAATAGATATAGCCCATCTTGTATTGAATTGAGGGACTGTTATTTAATTCACGGACTGCATGTTCGTAAGCATCCAAGGCTTCATCATAATCTCCGGCTATAAAATAAGAAATATCTCCATAGTTTGCATAAAGTTTTCCGACAACAGGGGACGGATAAATGCCCTTTTGAGCTGTGTAAGCTTCGTATTTGGACAAGGCTTTTGCATAGATTTCTTGAGCTTCGTTATACAGCTTATCGCCTGCTATGAGCTCTCCGTAAAGACGCATTGCATCTATCTGTCTGATAGTACGTTTGGGCGTCATTTTTATGCTGTCTTCGTAGAGGTTTATTGCGTTTACAAGATAATCCTTTGCTGCTTCATTTTTTTGATTGTGTAAAAAGAAGCGTCCCATATTATAATTGGCTTCAGGGCTTTCAGGCCGTTTTTTTATAGATTTTTCCAATAGTTCCCGCAAATCATCTATTTTGCCTATCAGATTTTCAGAATCGGTAGGTTTGGGCTCATACCGTTTTTCAAGAAGATAGCCGCTGAGTTCGATGAGGTCTTCATCGGGCAGTTTTTTGTTTAAAAAATAGTTTTTTAAAGGTAAAACTTCGGCCAAATTGTCCGTGCGGATAAAGTAACGCATCATTCTTCCTGAAAATACGTCCTTGGATCCGTAAAGGTTTATAAGGCTTGCATAGGTTTTTCTGGCCTCTTCATACTTTGTAGAATCTTCATCTGCCCAGTCCAAATAAACGTCTCCTAAGGCTAGAAGAGTGCCTTGGTCATTTATATGATAGTCTAATACACCCCTTTTGAGAACCTTTTCGGCCTTTTCATAGTTGCGTAAATCGGTACTGAGCATATCTGCATATTCGATACCGCCTTGGCGGTCATGGTTAAAGTCGGATAAAAGCCGCTCATAAATTGTTTCTGCGGATAGAAACTGCTTTTTTTCACGGAAGGCATTTGCAAATTTAAAATACCATTTTCGTTTTTTCTTATAAGTTCCCGCCTCATCAAAGCGCTTGATAGCTCTTTCATATTGGCCCGATTCTATACTGGTCATTCCTTCTTTATAGTAGCCTTCGGCTACAACCGGTTTGTATATAAATTGCCATACAAGAACAAAAATCGAAAATATAAAACATAGGACTACAGTGGTTAAAATTGCTGCAGGTAATATTTTATGTACAAAGCGGTACTTAAAGCTGCGTTTTTCTTTTTCGTAGTCTTCATAGGATTTTTTATCGAATCCCCTCGGAATAGGAATGGATTTATCTAAGATACCTTCTAATTTGCTTACTATCTTTTTTAGAGAAACATCATTTACAATTAAATGAACGATTTCCATCTTGTTTAATTCGGAATCGTCCACATTTACAAGATAGTCTTCAAGTTCTATTCTTAAATTGAGAGGGAATGAAGAAACTCTTTCTATCAGGTAGTCATAATCATCTTCAGAAATTGAAAGGGGAATTTTTCCCTCATATTCTTCTTCGTCTATAGGCTTTTTTGATTCAAAAAATTTAAAATTCTTCTCAGGCGAAAATTGGATAAAACTTTCAGGAACGGAAAAATCATCCATTCCTCCGCCCATTTCGGTATTTAAAACATTGTCATCTATAGCAAAGGCTGTGTGCTCGTCTATTTCGGGAATATCTATGTCTGTAAAGCCGCTTCCCGGCGGTGAGATATTTTCTTGAGCAGGGCTCGGCTCTTCCAAACCATGCAAGTCTTCTCCCGTCAAAGATTCGTCAAAGGAGGGTCCCTGCGGATCTGATGATTTTGAAAAGCTTGAAAAATCTCCTTTATCAGATTGTGGAGAAGACAGATCTATACTGTCGGGGGTATCTGTGATGGGAGAAATATCCATACTTTCAAGGCCTTCGTCTTCCGGTGATAGGTTAAGATCTTCAAGCTCATCAGCTTCGGGCGATAGGTCAAGGTCTTCAAGTTCATCAGTTTCAGGCGATAGGTCAAGGTCTTCAAGTTTGTCCCTTTCAGGCGATAGGTCAGAGTCTTCAAGTTCATCAGCTTTAGACGATAGATCGAAAGTTTTCGGAGAGTCTTTCTCAGGTGATATGTCTAGACCCTCAAGCTCATCTATTTCCGGCGACATATCTATGCTGTCAGGATTATTGGACAGAGGAGCAAAATCCATGCTTGCAAGACCTTCATTCGCGGGTGAAAAATCTATACTTTCGAGTTCGCCTACATCATTATCGGTATCGCTTGATGCGGTTATGCCTAAATCGGCAGGTTCGAAAGACGTGCCGGCATCTTCTAAGGGTGCTATTTCATCAGTAAAATCATCTAAATCGGCTATATTTTCTATGTCGGGTTTATTTGCTTTATCCGAAACGGGCTCCTGTACTGCAAAGTCCGTATCAAAATCCGGGAAAATATCATCTGTTCCATCATTCGTATTTACGGCATCTTCACTTCTGGCATCTTCAACCATATCCCCCAGTCCGGAGAGCAGAGCTTCGGGTACATCAAAGCCGTCATCATCTAAGCCGTCTATGTCATCCAATGAATCAGGTCCTTCAAGATCCAAACCGGAAAGCATGTTGTCAAAGTCTTGGGAAGCGCCATCGTTTTCATCTTTTTCTGCAGGAAAGATATCTGCCACATCAAATTCCGAAGAATCATCCTGTTCTTGTTTAGGAGGAATTTTGTCTTCTTCTTTAAAACCTAATAAGTCATCCAGATTTACATCAGGAAGAGGCACTTCTTTAGGTAAAGGAAGATCTTCACGTCTTTCCCCCCATTTTGCCGTAATTTCGGGTTCGTTTGCTATTGCGAGAAGTTGATTTTTAAATTTTTCAAGCTCTTTTATACTGGGCATTTGAGCGGGCCTCCCCCCTTATTTTCGGCTTATTTTGGTTCAACTTGATATATTATTTTATACCATAAAAGGAGTTTTTTTTCAATGAGTTCTGACATATTCAGAAACCAAGTATAAATGCCGATAATTTTACCATGATGCCGTTAAAAAGCTGTTTTATAGTTTACTTCTCTTGACATAACGGCTTTTTTTTTGCATTATTATGGACTAGTTTAATAGTGTAGTTGGCGGCGGAATCCGCTGATTTAGGGGAAATGTGTGAATTTATCAAAAAGTTATTTACAATCCGTTTCTACGGATGAGCTTTTACAAATTGCCGATGATTACGGCATATTTGTACCGAAAGGGCTATGCAGAAATCTAATAATTGAAGAACTGCTTGAAATAGACGAAGATTCTAATGTATCTGATAGCAAGCTTTTAAAGGTCAGCAATGATGAGTTGTTTTTAGATGATGAAATGGATGGTAAAGGAAATGCCGGCTTGGCTCTTTCCTACAACAAGACTGAAATTCATGTGCTGCTCAGGGACCCAATGTGGGCCTTTGCTTTTTGGGATTTTTATAAGCCCGAATTTCTAAATTTAGTGGATGATCCCGATTTTGACTCTTTCTTTTTAAGGGTTCTTTTGCTGTCTGAAAATAATCTGTCCGAATCATACGATTATTTTGATATTGATGTGGCAGAGGCGGATAGAAATAGATATTTTTATCTTTCTTTTGAAGATTCGGTAACAAGGGTTGAATTATGCTCCCGTAAAATTGAAGGAGAGGTTTCCGTTTTAGCAAAGTCTAATCTTATAAGGCTTAGACGGAAAAATATTCCTAATAATTTATGCGTTCTTGACAATGATGTAAGCTCGTCGGTATATCTTTCAGGAATTTCCGAGTTAAAAAAACAGCATTTTAAAAATTATCGTCAGGCCTTTAGGGGAAAAGAGGAGCCGAAAATTGAAAGATTATAAATTAATTTTTATTTTGGATGCTCATTTGCCGTATGTATGCAATGAAGTTGAGCAGGGCCTTATAGAAGAGGATTGGCTTTTTGATGCTTTATCTTATCTTTATTTGCCTGTCTTGAAAATGTGTTCTAACTTACAAAAAGAAAATATTCCGTTTAAAATAGGTGTTGTTTTTGAACCCGCACTATGCGATATGCTTGACGACAAGGTTTTGCAGGATAGATACCGTCAACATGTTCAGCGCAAAATCGAGTTTGCAAAAAAAGAACTCGAATGCTTTGCAGAATGTGCAGAGACAAAAAAACTTATTCAGTACAACTTAAAGCGTTTTAATGATGATAAGCGTATCTTTGAAGATTGCGGAGGAAATGTTTTAAAGCAGTTTGATTATCTTGCCCGTCAAGGTTATGTGGAGCTGTTGGCAACGACTGCAACCAATTCTTTTTTACCGTTTTTTTTGAGTATGCCGGAAGCTATTGCTGCACAGATAGAAATGGGGCAGATAAATTACCGCAAGCATTTCAGCTCTGTTCCCTCAGGTTTTTGGATTCCTTCAATGGCTTATTTTGACGGTTTGGATGATATTATAAGAAGTTACGGTTATGATTATACGGTTGTTTCTTCGGAAGGTTTTTTGCTTTCGGATAAGGTTCCGCCTGCCGGTGTTTTTTCGGCAGCAGCTTCAAAAAACGGGTTAAAATTTTTAGCCTGTGATCTTTCCGCTTGTAATTCTATTTATGATGAGCTCAACGGGTTTCCTCAAAATAAGGTTTATATTGATGTGGAAAATGATGTCGGCTTTAGACAATCCGAAGAATATTTAGCTTCAGTATTCGATACTTCAAAGGGCAGGCGGGCAATAGGGTTCAGGTATTGGTCAAGGGATGAAGAAGAAACTCCTTATGACATACAAAAAGCTCATGCTCAAATTTTGGCAGATGCCGAATCCTATGTAAACTCTCGTGCAGAGGCTTTAAGAGCCGTTAAAGAAACGGGGGGGGGTGAATCACCGTTTTCCCTTTTGATTATCTCATCCGATTTTTTCGGTAAAAAATGGTGTGAAGGTCTTATCTGGCTTGAGCGGGTTTTTAGGCTGATAAATGATAATGAAGAGTTGGAAACTATGTTACCTTCAGATGCCGCTAATTTGTCTAAGCAGCTTTATACTATTAAGCCGTTTTTTTCTTCCTTTTTAAAGTCAGGTTATGCGGATGAACTTTTAACAAAAGAAAACGACTGGATGTATAGATATATCGTTAAGATTACCGAGAGGATGATCGATCTTGTCGAAATGTTTCCTGCAGACGGCAGCTTAAAAGAGCGCGTTTTAAATGCTGCGGCGAGAGAGGTGCTTCTTTTACAGTCCGTTTATTGGCCCCTTTATATAAATGATCCGCAGCTTAAAGATTTTGCAGAAAGGCGTTTTGTAGAGCATGTCAATTCTTTTACGGCAGCCTATGAGGCCCTTGGAGCCGATTCGCCTGATGCAAAGTGGCTTTCAGAACGCGAAAGTAAGTATCCCGTTTTTAAAGATATAAATTACCGTATTTTTAGCCGTAAAAAATAATATACAAGGATGTACACCCCCAACCGCCATGGAAGGCGGTGGTTCCATACTTCGAGAGTTTTGCTTTAGCAAAACTCTAAGATGAAAAATGTACACGGATGTACATTTTTCATCGGTCTTGCATAAAACTTTATAAATGTATAAAATATTCTTATGAGAGCGACAAAGGCTATTATCCATTTGGATAACTTACAATATAACATTAAAGAAATAAAAAAGCGGCTTAACAAAAATGTAAAGATTTGTCTTCCGGTCAAGGCCGATGCCTATGGGCATGGGGCTGTGAGGGTTGCGGTTGCAGCAATAAGGGCAGGCGTTTCTTATTTGGCTGTTGCCTCCATTCAGGAAGCTGTCGAATTAAGAGAGGCCGGTATTGTAGCCCCGATTATTTCTTTAAGTCTTCCCGTGCTTGAAGAAATTCCTGAGCTTTTAAAATACGATATTGAGCCCTTGGTTATAGATGAGGAGTTTATAAACGATTTAAACCGTTTTGCAAAAAAACTAAATAAAAAAGCCGGGGTTCATCTTAAAATAGATACCGGAATGCGCAGGATAGGCTGCTCGCCTATGGAAGCCGTTAAACTTGCGGTACAGATAGACCGTGCAGAAAATCTTGAGCTAAAAGGAGTGTGTACGCATTTCGCTGTTTCCGATTCTACCGATGAAAAAAATATTAAATTTACAAAAAAACAGATTTCTGTTTTTAAGGACTCAATAAAAGAAATAAAAAAAGCGGGGATTAATCCCGGATTAATTCATGCCGCAAACTCAGGAGCTGTTCTTCAATATCCCGAAGCCCAATTCGATATGGTGCGTCCGGGAATCTTGGTCTACGGTTATGCACCCTCTCCATCCCTAAATTCTTTAATAGATTTAAAGCCTGTAATGGAGCTTGTTACACAGGTAGTGCTTATCAAAAAAATTGAAAAGGATACAAGCGTTTCTTATGATAGATGTTGGACAGCCGAAAAAGAAACATTTGTTGCAACCCTTCCTATAGGCTATGCGGACGGGCTCATGCGTTCTCTTAGCGGATTAAAAGTGAGAATAGGAAAAGATTTTTTTCCGATCATCGGACGCATTTGTATGGATCAATGTATGATAGATATAGGCGCTTCTCCATGGGTTCAAAGATGGGATGAGGTTTGTATCTTCGGTCCTGTTTCAAAAGAACATCCTAAAAATAATACGGCCCAAGATCTTGCAAAGATTGCCGGAACTATTCCTTATGAACTGACATGCGATATAAACAAGAGAGTTCCGCGTATTTTTATTGATGAAACCATACAATAAATTATTTTGTTCAGGCGGTTTTTATGGTTGTAAAACGTGCGGAAGTTTTAGGTTATTGTTCCGGAGTACGCAGAGCTGTTGATACGGTTCTTAAACTAGCAAAAGAAAATACTGAAAATAAATCCGGCCTTTATACCTTCGGCCCTTTGATTCATAATCCTTCTACAATGTTACGGCTAAAACAAATGGGTGTAAAAACTATTGACACTGAAAATTTTACCGAAGATGAAGACTATAAAGATTCCGTTATCGTAATAAGGGCTCACGGTATTCCTCCATCAAAAAAAGATGAGCTGGAAAAAAGCGGGGCTAAGGTGATAGATGCAACATGCTCCAGAGTAAAGGCAAGTCAGGCTCTTGCAAAAAAACATTCTGAAGAAGCCTTTGTTATTTTAGCCGGAGATAAAAACCACGGAGAGCTTATAAGCATTGCAGGTTATGCGGAAGGAAGATGCTTAATCGTTCAAAATGCCGAAGAAGCCGCTTTAATAGATTTACCTTCTTCTTTGTGTGCAAACGGGAGTGCCGTTTTAATTGCTCAAACGACAATTAAGGACTCGGAATATGAAGCAATAGCTTCGGCTTTGAAGAAAAGGATTTCCGATTTAAAGGTATTCAATACGATTTGTCCTGCAACCTACGATAGGCAGGCTGCCTTAAAAAAATTGGCTTATGAAGTTGATGCACTTTTAGTTATAGGCGGAAAAAATTCGGCAAACACAAAAAGGCTTTTTCAAACCGCAGTTGACACAAAAAAGCCTTCATGGTTAATCGAAGATGCCTCTGAAATCCCGAAAGAGATTTTTTCTTATTCCGTAGTCGGTTTAACTGCCGGAGCTTCAACTCCCGATTTTATAATCGATGAGGTAGAAAAAAAATTACTTGAGGGATAAATCTTAATCAAGGATATAAGTATTATACGATTCTTTACAGTTAACTTGCAAGGCCGTCATTAGTGGAAAAGCATAATAATCGGTATCATCTATTTCAAAATAAATTTGCTCATAAGCGTTTAATAGATTATTGATTATAACTTGAAAATAATTTAGATAGGTTTCGATTTCTTCTATTATCTTTCCACCAAGATAGCCGATTTCGGGAAGATTTTCCATGTAAACTATTACATAGGCTGATACTTCGTTATTAGAAATTAAACATGAGGACATTTCTTCATCGCAATCGGCTAAAATTTCATTTGAAAATTCTTTTATACATATATCTTTATTGAGCGGGTTTATGCTTTTGTGTGTGTCGGCATAATTAAAGTAAAATATTTTTTTGAATTCTTCTTTTTCTTTTGAATTTAAATTTATAAAAGGTTTTATCTGCATATTTTTAAATTCAGTAGAAGTTTCCTTTGACAAAAAAATATTTTGAGCTTCTTTTTTTAGATCAAAACTATATGACCTGCAGGCTAAAACAAAACCTTCTTTAAGTAAAAATTGAATTAATTCCTCTTTACCGGAAGAACACATAACTTGAAATCTTTTTTTAGCCGAGTTTTCTTTTAAGGCTTTTAAAAGCCGGCTCCCCAATCCTTTGTTTCTGTAATCTTTATCGATATGGATATTTATATAATCCCTGTATGGATGAAAAGAATTTGTGTAAAGGCTGCCTGCTCCGATTATCTTTTTTTTATCGAATAAGCCGATAAGACTTCCTCTTTGGTTGAGATCAGCTTTTTGAAGAAAGTCTTTTACTTCCTTTTGAGAAATAATTTTATCGGTAAGACTAATTGATTTTATGCTCATGATTTAAAGAATCTCTTCAATCCCACAGTTTAATATTATATCAAAAATTCTATCTTTTTCGGAATAGTCTATTTTTTGTTTTTGCCAAACTTGAAAATAAAGCTCTCTTAAAAAGCTTAAAACTGCGACGGCTTTTATTTGTAAAAAAGCTTTGTTTTTACTTTCACCTATTTCGGAAAAATATGCATTTAAAACTTCTTTTGCTTCATCGGTAATATTATACCATTCTTTTTTATTTAAGCCTAAAATATTTATATGTTCAAATTGATATAAATTTAAACCGGAAGTAATATGTTCGGCATCAATTATTTTTAAGCGGCCCTTTTCTGTTTTAAGCATATTTCCCGTATTCATGTCTTCAAGGATAATACAGCCTAGGCCTAGGTTTAAATTTTCAATATTTTTTTTAATAATTTTTTTATCATGTTTACCCATGTATATTTCAAGATAGGGGATGGCTTCTGCATTTATCATCTCTTCAATTGAAGGATAGCTTTTCCCGTCCAAATACATTGAAGAAAAAGAGCTCGAAGATGTGTTGTTTAAATTTAAATGTGCAAGTTTTTTAAAAAAATCTTTTATCAGATGTCTATCGGTTTTGATAGGCTGACAACCTTCAAGCCATTCACTTATAAAAATATAGTAATTTTCAGTTTCAATGAGGTTTTTATATTTAAAAATAAAGTCTTCACTGTCATTTAAAGCATTTAAATATTTAATTGAATTTTTAATACTCTCCGTTTTCTGCCGTAATTTTACCGCAAAAGTTTCATTGCCGCCGGTTATTCCCTTAAATAAATCCGTGTAAGTATGATCTTCCAGTTGAATAGGTTCAAGGGTTTTAAAATTATCGTTTTTAAGGTGTGAATTGAGAAGGTCTTTAATTGTATCGGGTTTAATGTTTTCTTTCATAATTAAAAATACTCTTTATGTTTTTTATAAGTCATCTCTAAAAATCTTGTCGGATTTTTAGAGATGACCGGCGAGGCATCCATTTAGTTCCTTTTCCAATATTTCTCCATCGTCTATTTTTTTAATAGTTTTATAGTTTAAGTTTTTATACATATTATAAGCAGTGGTGTTATTTAAAAGTACATGAAGCCTTATTTTGTTATAACCTAAATTGATAGTTTCTTTTTCAAGTAGCAGCATGGTTTGTTTCCCATAACCTTTATTTCTATATTGTTTATCTATGTTTATTTCCATCACAAAAGGAAATGTTTCGTTATTATGAGTAATTATAAAATACCAAAGATAGCCTATTTTTTGACTGTCCTTTTTAACAACATATAAATTATGATTCTTTGTTTTTACTCCTTCCGTCAATATGCCGTTGAGCTCTTTTTCTGCTAAACTAATAGCTGTTAATTCATTTGTTTTTTTAGTTTGAATGAAAGTTTCGGCTAAATTTTTAATCATATCCCGTTTTATAGTATTATAAGATTTTTCATTCATTTTTTCTATATTGCAGTCTACATTTTTCATAAGCTGATAAGTTCCTTTATTTTAATATTCCATAACAAGATATGTTATAATCTTGAATATTCTTTAAGCCGTTTTTCTTGTAAAAATCTATAAGCTTTTTATCATTATCACAAAGTAAAATAGTTTGCCGTACCGATTTGTAATCTTTTACAATTGTTTTTATAAGAGCCGTGCCTATTCCTCTATTTTGATATTTTTGTTTTACAATTATGTCTTGAATTAAAATGGTTGTTATTCCATCACCTAAAACTCGTGCAATCGCTGCAAATTCGTTGTCAACAAAAACAGAATATATTTTTAGTGATGAAGTTATACTTTGCCATAATTTATCTTTGTTTTTTGTATATGCCGTCCAGCCGGCTTCTTCATAAAGATTGATAACCTCTTCTTTTGAAAATTCAATATCTGTTTTTATTTGCATGTCATTATCCTTTTTATCATTATAACTTCCCATTTTGCCGGCGGAATATATTCGGTTATAAACGGCAGCTCGTCTTCTTTTTTATCAAAGATTGTGAAGCTGTTTTTTTTATAAAATTCTATTGTCCATTCAAACATTTTAAGAGCCTTCAGTATAAGATATTCCAAACCTATATGTTTTGCTTCTTGCTCAATAAAATTTAAAATGTATTTACTGTATCCTTTTCTTTGTATTTTATGTTTGATGTATATGGCTGAAATAAGCCCATGAGTATTTTTATCTTTAAGTGATATAAATCCGATTGCCTGATTATCTTCATATAGAATATATGTATTTTCGGTTTTTATCATATTTTCAAAGGTTTCAATTATGTCTTGTTCCGGTACAACTCCGAAAACCTTGTTACTGTCGTTATAGATATCTAAAATAGTTTTTGCTTCTTCTATTCCGGCTTTTTCGGTTTTGAGCATTTTTGTTTCTCCCATAAAAGGTTTTGTAAATATTCTAATTATATTTTGATAGGAATTCAAGGGTTTAGATACCGTGTAATCGGTGTTTTTGCCTAGTACCGATTACACGGTTTTTTTTGTAAACTATTTGGTCAATTTTTTTAGCTCTGAAAGTTTTTGGTCTGCCATATCTTGAACTTGTTTGTTGGGATTTTTTTTCATACGGAGATAACATTCTTTTGCCTTATCGTATTGCTTTAGGGCTTCATAGCATCTTCCCATATTAAAGATAATTACATAATCTTCATTTGCGAGTTTATCGGCTTTTAATAGCACATTTAAAGCCTCTTTAAATTTTCCTTGGCCGATGTATGCTAAAGATAAATAGTTATGCACTTCGATATTTTTAGGATATAGTTTCAATTGGGCTTCACCTGTTTTCTCTGCAGCATTTAAGGTTTGAGGGGAGCTTTTTTGAAGCCAGTTTTTATAATACTCGTTTATAGAAATTAGAAAAAAGTGTTCACTTTCTGATGATGGAATTACCTCATTCATGCTCCAAAGCCATTTATGATTTATCTCTTTTCCAAGTTTTAGAACTTCGATAATCTTCTGTGATTGCTTTTCATATTCTCCTATTTCGCCTAAAATATGAATTCTTCCAAAATACATATCCAAGCGGTTTTTACCGAATTTTAATCCTTTTTCCAAATATGACAAGGCTTTATCGACATCTTCTTTTTCATACCAGATATTATTGTTTAAATATCCCGCGATTTTATTTGTTTTTTGATCCACTAATGCCAATGAATTGGTATTGTCCTTCTTATAGGTGTCAAGTGACTGTGTAGATCTTTGACCTTTAAGCAGGTAATAATTAAAATAGGCAATGTAGAGTTCAGGATTTTTTGGCTCTGCCTTTTCCCATTTTGGTAATAGAGCTGCAATCCCTTTTATATTTCTTGCCGAAAGCAGATTGTCATATTCGGATTTGTAATCTGCAAAAATCCGGAATGACACCAACAAAATTAAAAAAAATATAATACGTTTTTTCATATATTTTTCCTCCTCATAATAACTATAGCTATATTGTAACATTGGTTTTATGATCGGTCAATAGTATTTTGTTTATCCTCTTGACGATACCTATAAAATTGAGTAAATTCTAATTCGTGCCTTAATTTACGGATATTATGGTGTTTTGTAACTAAATACTAAAATCTGTCTTTAATGTAAGGCTGTTATAATGCCGAAAATAAGATAAATAAAACAAATTCAGGAGCTATTTTTATGAAATGTAAATATTGCGGAAAAGATGTCAGGCCTGTAGGCCCTAACTTGGAAAGCGACGATAACGGATATAATTGCCCTGCAAGCGTATCAAAGAAACATGCTATTATACCCGATGGTTCGCATTGTATTCATTGCGGCCGTGAGACAAAAATTTTGGGAGACAGGGTTGTAACCAGCTACGGTATACGTTGTTCGGCTTCTCCTTCAGGAAGACATGCAATACAGTAAGTTGCAGTACCAATAGCAAACGCAAGTTAAAATGAGCGGCGATATTTTAGACGCTCATTTTAATTTAAACCTTTAATTTTTTATCACCGTTTCATATTTCGGACGGTTTTTATTTAGTCCTATAATTCCGATCCACAAGTCACCGCAAAAGACGCATATTTTTTTGTTTTCTAAGTCTGAGCCTGTGATATTTTCTAAAACTTCATCGGTATTTAAAAACCAATTGAATTTAATCTTCTTTCCGTTATAAAAATCGTTTAGATATTTTCTATCTAAAAAGAGGTAAGGCAATTTTAAGTTTTCTGCCGTCTTAGGAGAAAAAATAATAGATTTTGCAGTTATTTCCAAAAAATCAATTTCTCTTTGTGCATAGAATTTTTTGCCGGCCGCTGCATCTAAAATTTTCTTTTCTTTTAAGAATAAATTTTCCGGTGCTGCAGAAAAATCATTTAAAAGAGCAAAACCTGCTGCATCTTCAAGCTTAAAGTTTCCAACTGCCGTTCTCCTCAAGGCCCTAACATAGGCACAAGAAGATGCCTTCCTTGCAAGGTCTCTTACAAGGGAACGGATGTAGGTTCCCTTTGAACATTCCACGACTATATGGGCATATCTTATTTTTAGCTCGGCGTTTATGTTTGTAAAATCCTTTTCTGTAAATTCCAAACCGCTATCTGTAATTATCCCTTTAAGTTCGATTTTAAAAATTTCTATTTCCCTCTCTGTAATTTTTATCTTTTCGCCGCTGCGTATTCTGTCGGAAGCTCTTTTTCCGTTTATTTTTATTGCAGAAAATTCGGGCGGTCTTTGGAGTATTTTCCCTAAAAAAGAGGGAATGGATTCCGTTAAATTTTTGTAAGAGGGAAGGGGGGCTGTTAAAACTGGTTCGCCTTCAGGGTCGAGGGTATCCGTTTCCGTTCCGAATTCTACCCATGCTTCGTAGGTCTTTTTTTCGGCTGAAATTATATCGGCGAGGCGGGTTAATTGTCCCGTAAGAAGAACCAAAAGGCCGTCTGCAAAAAGATCCAGAGTTCCAGTGTGGCCGACCTTTTTTATAGAAAGGGCTTTTTTTACCGCCGACATTGAAGCAAAGCTTGTAAGTCCCGCCTGTTTTGCAAACGGGATGATAAGGTTTTTATTTAATTCCATTTTTAAGGCAGGGCTTAATCGGCTTCCGAACTGCCGGCGGTTCCTTCATCTTCATCGGGATCGGTAAAGTACTCAAGGCTTTCAAGTTTGTTTACCATGTCTATTCCTTCCTTTATACTCTTATCGAATATAAAGGTGAGTTCGGGACACTGTCTTACATGAAGCTTTTTTGCAAGGCTGGTTCTTATAAAGCCGGAAGCATTTTCCAAGCCTCTTACTCCCTGCTTTGTCTTATGTTCATCTAAAAAGCTTGAGACATAGACCTTTGCATAGGCAAGATCACCTGAAACAATTACCCTGTTTATTGAAAGAAGAGAAGAAACTCTCGGATCCTTTATTTTGCCGGAGCAAATAAGGGCCGAAATTTCTTCCCTTATCTGCTCGCCCAATCTTGCAAGCCTAAACTCACTCATCGGTTTCGGTTCCTTCTTCTTTGATTTCGGGAGCCTTGTATTTTTCACTGTCGCTCAATTTTCGGGCAACCTGAATCATTTCAATAATTTCTAACTGGTCATCAACCTGTATATCGTTAAAGTCTTCGATACCGATACCGCATTCAAAGCCTGCTGCAACTTCTTTTGCATCGTCTTTGAATCTCTTTAATGAAGATAATTTTCCGGAGTGAACGACTATGCCGTCTCTGATAACATGGACTGCACAGTTTCTCTTTACGACGCCTTCAAGAACATAACAGCCTGCAATTTTTCCGATTTTGGGAACCTTAAATGTATTTCTGACTTCAACCATACCGATGACCTGTTCCTTAATATCGGGGGAAAGCATTCCTTCCATGGCAAGCTGAATTTCTTCAACAGCCTTGTATATGACAGTGTATTTTCGTATATCGACCTTTTCCTGATCGGCCAAAAGTTTGGCTTGAGGAGTGGGGCGTACGTTAAAGCCTATGATTAAGGCATTTGAGTCTGCGGCTGCAAGCATAACATCGGAATCATTGATAGCACCTGCCGAAGCATGTATTACGTTAAGCCTTATTTCGGGTGTGGAAAGTTTTTCCAAAGACTGCTTTAAGGCTTCTACGGAACCTTGAACGTCTCCCTTTATGATAACTTTAAGCTCCAATATTTCTCCGTCATGGATGGTTTCATAGAGGTTATCGAGGGTAACCTTCTTAACGTTTCTTGAATCTTCAAAGCGTTTGAGCTCCTGCCTTTTGTCGGAAATCTGACGTGCTATGCGCTCCGAATCGGTAACTTGGAAGGGGTCGCCTGCATTCGGCATACCTTCAAGACCTAGGATTTCGACGGGCATACTCGGAGTAGCTTCATCGATTTTTTCGCCCCTGTCATTGAAGATGGCTCTTACGCGGCCCGAATAAATACCTGCAACATAAGGGTCTCCGGTTCTCAAGGTTCCGCGCTGAACGATAATGGTTGCAACAACGCCTCTTCCGTGGTCTATGCGGGATTCTATAACTTTTCCTTCAGCATTGCATGTATAATTAGCCTTTAGCTCAAGCACTTCGGCTTGAAGAAGGATTGTATCCAAGAGGTTATCCAATCCCAATTTTTTTAGAGCCGAGATTTCGACAAACATGGTGTCTCCGCCCCATTCTTCAGGCATGAGGCCTAATTCCGAAAGGCGGGTCTTTACCTTGTCAACATTTGCTTCGGGCTTATCGACCTTATTTACTGCAACTATTATGGGAACCTTTGCATCGCGTGCATGGTTGATAGCTTCAATGGTTTGAGGCATAACGCCGTCATCGGCTGCAACCACCAAAACAACGATGTCCGTAATTTCGGCTCCTCGTGCACGCATCATGGTAAAGGCTTCGTGTCCGGGGGTATCGAGGAAGGTTATTTTGCCTCCGTGGGTATTTACCGTATAAGCACCTATGTGCTGAGTAATGCCTCCGAATTCTCCCGCTATAACATTAGAGCTTCTTATGGCATCAAGGGTCTTTGTCTTACCGTGGTCAACGTGTCCCATTATTGTTACAACGGGAGGCCTCGGTTGCAGTTCGGATAAATCGTCTTCCTTGCTTTCGATAACCGTTTCATCGTAGAGGCTTACAATCTTGACATCACAGTCATATTCCGATGCAAGAATCGTTGCCGTATCGGCATCGATGGACTGGTTCATCGTAACCATCATTCCCATGCCCATGAGTTTACCGATAAGCTCCGAGGCTTTTAGGTTCATCTTCTTGGCCAATTCGGAAACGGAAATCGATTCCATTATTTCTATCTGTTTAGGAATATTATGAATTTTTTCTTTTTGTTTTTTCTTTTGATTTAAGAGGCGCTCTTCAAAAAATTCCTCTTCCTTGTTTTTCTTGTTGTATATTTCTTTTTTTGCCTTGTGGGCTTTTTTATTTGTTTGAGCCTTGTTTTTTTCGACAGGAATCGGTGCCGGAGCGGCTCCCGGTCTTGGTCCGCCGAATCCGGGCCTGTTTTGAGGTCTGTCGCCTGGTCTGCTCTGTTGTCCGCCTTGTCCTGTCCTAAATCCCTGCTTTTTTCCATCGGAATAGGCTCGTGCTTGGGCTCCGGAAAAATTGCTTTCGCGCCGGCGTCCTTGTCCGGGTTGACCTTGTCCCTGACCTCCGGGTCTTTGCGGGCGGTTTCCCTGTCCGCGGTTATTTCTTCGGCCCGAGTCCGCCAAGTTACCTGCCTTTACATTGGGCCTCTTACTTGCAAAATCTATTGAATCTATTGAAGAAGGAGTCTGCTTTTTTCTTTCAGGCTGTTTTTCTTCTTTTTTTGCCGAATCGAAGCTCCGTTTTTCATTTTGTGCGGAAGGCGCATCGCTCTTTTTATCTTCAAAGCGAGGAGCAGTCTTCTTTGTTTCTTCAAGCCTTTCATCCGGCTTTTTTTCTTTTACAGAGGCTTCTGCAGGTTTTGAACTTTGAGACGAAGCTTTTTTAACGGAAATAACCTGTTTTCCGGATGTTTTTCCGCCGGAAGATTCTTCCGAAGATGATTCAGGCTTCTTGGATTTTACTGCCGAAGTTTTTGAAACCTTTACAACGACTTTCCGTTTAGAGTCAGTTTTGCCGGATTCAGGTTTAGAATCTGCAGCTTTACTGCTTTTTTTGTTGAGAATTACATCAGGCTTATTTGTGTTTTCTATATCCATATTACTCCTACTCTTCGTCCTCATATTCAAAAGCAAGATCTACTCCGCAATTGGGGCATTTTGTCATATCTGTTGTTATTTTATGACCGCATTCAGGGCATTCAAATTCTTCAACTTCACCCTCATCATCCGAAACAGGCTCGCTTTCTTCATCGCTTTCATCTTCATCGTCTTCTACAACTTCAACGGCATTAGCTATAATGTCAAGAAGAGTATCAGCCATCTCTGTAGTAAGACCTTCCAATGCCCTGATTTCATTATCTTCCATGTTAATCAAGTCTTGTATATCTTCAATTTCGTTATTACGTAATACTGCCAGAATGTCTTCGGTAATTCCCGGAAGTTCGGAAACATTGGAAATTTCCTCATATTCTTCATCTTCATCACTTGTTTCATCAGTGAATAAGTTTTCGACAGCCTTTCTGGCATCCGTGTAAATATCCATTTGTTTAAACTGTTCTTCGGTTTTTACGTCTATGTTCCAGTCTACAAGACGGTTTGCAAGGCGTACGTTTAAACCGTGTTTTCCTATAGCCAACGATAATTGGGAGTCCGAAACGATTGCAAGGGCCTTTCTTTTTTCCGCATCCAATATCATAACATCCATGACTTCTGCAGGTGAAAGGGCACTCTTTATATAGGCCTTAGGGTCTTCAGAGTAGGGCAGAATATCTATCTTTTCATCATCCAATTCTGCGATAACTGCTTGAATTCTTGCTCCCTTTGCTCCGACACAGGCTCCTACAGGATCTATATCATCTCTGTCAGTTGAAACCGCTATCTTTGTTCTATAACCGGGTTCCCGTACAATATTATGAATCTTTACTATTCCGCTTTCAATTTCGGGCACTTCCACTTCCAGTATCTGCCTTACAAATTCCGCATCGGTTCTTGAAAGGATCAGCTGTACTACGTTTGATTGGCGGTGTTTTTTTACTTCCCGTACAAGGGCCTTTATTCTTGATTCTTCTCCGGCTGCCGCATTTCTTCCGAAGTGATCTCCCGGACACTGATATTTTTTAGGTAACAAGCCCTCAACCTTTCCTAAGTCGACATAGATGTTTCCGTTTCGTTCCCGATGGTAGTAACCGATTATGATTTCTCCTACCTTTGTACTGTATTCTGCATAAAGGGTATCTTTTTGCATTTCTCTGATACATTGGATTGCTCTTTGCATTCCGACCTTGACAGAATTAATGCCTAAGTTTTTCGGATCGACTTCAACTAAAAGTTCATCACCTGCCTCGCAAGCGGGGGCTAATTTTTTTGCTTCTTCTAAACTTATATCAAAAACCGGATTTTTTGCATCTTCCGTTATTATTTTCTTTGAGTATATTTTTCCTGTTTCTTCATTGAATACGGCATTTGCATCTGTTCCGAATTGTTTTTTATAAGATGCTTTTAGAGCCTGCTCTACAATGTGTAAAACAAAATCGTCATCAATTCCTTTTTCCTGTGCAAATTCCCGAATTGCCTCAATTATTCCTTCAGACATTTCATTAAATCTCCTTAACAAAGCTAAAATTATTCTTAAAGATTACATCTGGCTTTTTTTATATCCTGATACGGAATTTGAATGTCTTGATTATCAGAATTTAAAACAAGGCCTTCGGAATTTACTTCTTTTATAATTCCGTGCCGCCAATCAGTAATGCTGTTATCCCAAATTTGGGCTTCTTCTCCTACAAAGGCATAAAACTCAACCGCCCGCTTTACAAGCCGGTTTATTCCCGGAGAGCTTACTTCCATAGTTACATCTTGCGAGCCTATGAGGGCTTCAATACGGGGCTGAAGAGTCCTATGTACAGAGGTACAGTCTTTGATACCGACCCCTTTTTCCGATTTTATTACCGCCTTAACCTGCCAAACGTCTTTTTTGTGAAGGACATTCAGATCAACCAGTTTAAAGCCGAGCCCTTCGACAAGAGGTTCACATTCGCTAAAGTACGGAATATCTTTTTTTTGAATGAATTCCACTTCAATCTCCTCTCAAGATACCTTTTGCATACAAAAAAGGAGCCGCTTGAACGACTCCGAATACACAAGGATAATATATGTTCTAATAGTTATAGTACCATAAAATTGAAATATATTCAATACATATATCATAGAAAAATATTAAGTTTTTTTGTTTTTGGATTGAAAATATTAAAAAAAAGCCCTTTTTATGCCTTAGTACTATTGACAGTTATGCAAAATAGCTTTATAAGGTAAGCTATTATTACTATTTTTTGGGAGGTCGGCCTAATGGAAAGAAAGGATTACATTAGCGATTCTGAGTGGAAACACTTTATGAGTTTTTCAGAAAATCTGGAAACGCCCTGTGTTGTTATCAACCTAAAAACAATCAAAAAAAATTATCAAAAGTTAAGAGAAAATTTTCCCTATGCGGATATTTTTTATGCGATTAAGGCTAATCCGCATGAAGAAATTATTTCAATGCTAAACGAGATGGGTTCATGCTTTGACATAGCTTCACGTTATGAACTTGACAAGGTTCTAAAATTAGGTGTAAGCCCTGAAAGACTCAGCTATGGAAACACCATAAAAAAGGCAAAGGACATTGCCTATTTTTATGAAAAGGGTGTCAGAATGTTCGCTACGGACAGTAAGGACGACCTTAAAAATATAGCTCAATTTGCTCCCGGTTCGAGAGTTTATGTGAGAATCCTTGTTGAAAACACTACCAGTGCCGACTGGCCTCTGTCAAGAAAATTCGGCTGTCATCCCGATATGGCCTATGACCTTTGCATTCAGGCCAGAGATTCGGGCCTCATTCCTTACGGTATTTCTTTCCACGTAGGAAGCCAGCAGCGGGATATCGGTCAGTGGAACGATGCCATTGCAAAGACAAAATACCTGATGGACTCTTTGGAAGAAGAAGAAATTAAGCTCGAAATGGTCAACATGGGCGGAGGTTTCCCCGCTTCTTATGTTACACCTGCAAACGACCTAAGCGAGTATGCTTCCGAAATTAGCCGCTACTTGGAAGATGATTTCGGTGAAGAGCGTCCGCGCATTATTTTGGAACCGGGCCGCTCCCTTGTAGGCGACAGCGGTATCTTGGTAACCGAGGTTGTTATGATTTCGCGCAAAAACAACACAGCCCTCTTTAGATGGGTATATCTTGATACGGGTCTTTTTAACGGTCTTATTGAAACCCTAAACGAATCCTTAAAATACCCGATCATTACCGATAAGGATGAAGGCTGCAAAAAATGGGGTGAGGTCGTTTTGGCCGGTCCTACATGCGACAGTATGGATATTATGTATGAAGATTATAAGTACAGTCTTCCTACCAACCTTAAGCCCGGAGACAGGGTATACTTCCTTACAACCGGTGCTTATACATCCAGTTATGCTTCTGTAGAGTTTAACGGCTTCCCGCCGATTAAAACCTACATAATGAAGTAACTATTATTGAAAGAGTCCGGCTATGTTAAAGACCTTATATAAAATTACGGCTTTGGTTATTTTTAGTTTTTTTGTTTTTTCGTGTTCCGAAAAGGAAGAACAAGTAGGGGTTGAAAATAAGGAAGCTCAATCTGAGGTCGGCTCTCAGGCCGGACTTAATTCCGAAAAAAAAGATAATGGGCTTCAATCGGGGCAGGATAAGACAAAAACGGCTGATGCCCAATATCAAAAAGCCTTAAATGAGGCTTCCGTTATTTTTGAATTTGAGGCTGTAAATAAAAAAATCAATTTAAGCCTTAAAGCCGATGAAAATATCAAAATTGAAGGTGCCGTTCCTTCGGAAATTCCTGCCGACGGTTCCGTAAACGAAATATTTATAGCAAAAAATTCTCTTGCCCTATTGGGTGATGTAAAAGAGCTTACAATTCATAATGCCGAAATTTTAAGCGGAGTTAAAATAATTAAAGCGCCTGCTTTGAAGTCCTTGGATATCTCTTTTTCGGGCTTAAAGAATATCGAATTTATAGATTGTAAGGCTCTTGAAAATCTGATTCTTGAAGGAAACAAGAAAATGAATAAGCCTGATTTTTCTTCGTTAAAAGGCTTAAAAAAGCTCAATTTGGCCAAAACAACAATTCGGGAGATGGATTTTTCTGTTTTTCCGCGACTTGAATGCCTTGATATAAGTTCGATAAGCTTAAAAAAGCTTGATCTTACAAAAAACATTGAGCTTAAAGAGCTGGATTGTGAAAATTCCGGTTTAAACACTCTTGATTTAACTAAAAATATAAAATTACAACGGCTTAATTGCAGGGCCAACAAACTTACCGACTTGGCGCTTTTTCAAAACAAGGAGCTCAAGTTTTTGGATTGCGGAAAAAATAATCTTGATAAACTTTTAATAGCTCTTAACACAAAACTTCAAAAACTGTATTGTGACTCCAATGAAATAAAGGATTTGGATCTTCCTTCGTTAAAGGAACTTGAAGAGCTTTATTGTTACCGCAACAAGATAGAGAATCTTGTCGTAGGTTCAAATCGTAAGTTAAAAAATCTTTTTTGCTTTGAAAATAAGATTGATGAAAAATCAATGAAGCAGCTCTTTGATTCTTTGATAGCAGGTGACGGATATGATATTAAAACCCTTGTAGTTTATGCCGAAAAAAATCCCAATCTAACATACAAAGCGGATAAATACTTTGACCATAATTTTGTGCCTACCGAAGAAATGCTTAATTCTTCCTCCTTTAAATTCTGGAAAGTTTATTTTACCCTTTATGGTCTTGAAGATATGGGCAGTATAATCGATTCCCTTGTTCAAAAAACGGGAGAAGCTTTTTAGTCTATTGACTGAATCTTTTTCTTTTTGTAAAATGAATCATGAAAATTTGGATAAAATATCTTATAGGTTCTGTTCTAGGTATTATAATTGCAGCTCTTTCTTCTTCCGATAGTGCATTTTTTAATGCAGCTGTTGATTTTGCCGCTAATATTGCTATTCAATTCGGCCGTTATTCCTTATATCCCGTTTTATTTTTCGGTTTTACTGTAAGTATATCTAAATTACGTGAAAGCCGTTCCTTACTAAAACTTTCGATATATATTGCCGTTTTTATTATTCTTTCATCCCTTCTGGCAGCCCTTTTAGGTTTGATTTCTATCTCTATCAGCTCTCCGCCGAGAATTCCTATCTTCGTTGAAGAGACAAGTGCTGTCGAAAATTTGGGCGTTATGGAGTCTTTTTTACGGCTCTTACCTTCAAGTGCATTTGAAGCCTTTATGGATGGCCTTTATATTCTTCCGCTTTGTATCTTTGCCGGCTTTGCAGGAGCCGCCTGTGCTGTCGATAAAAATATTTCGAAGCCTGCTTTAACCCTCTTTGATTCGCTTTCGCGAATTTCTTATGCTATTATGGCCTTTTTTGTAGACATGTTTTCAATAGGGCTTATCGCAGTATCCGTGAACTGGTGTATCAAGTTTCAAGCTATGCTTTCTACCAAATTTTTTACCGGCTTGGTTGTGCTTTTATTGGTAGATTTTTTTATAATAGCCTTAATTATATACCCTATAATCTTAAAAATAATATGCAGGGATATAAATCCTTACAAGGTGCTCTATGCTTCAATCGCTCCTGTTTGTGCAGCCTTTTTTTCAGGCGATACCAATTTAACCTTACCTGTCTTATTGCGCCATTCAAACGAGAGCTTGGGCGTCAGAAGGAGAATTTCTTCGGTATCCTTGCCTGTTTTTTCGGTTTTCGGCAGGGCAGGGAGTGCGATGGTTGTTACTATAAGTTTTATCGTAATTTTAAACTCTTATTCCAGTCTGGGTATAAGCTTTGAGGATAGATTTTGGCTTGTCGGTATTTCTACCCTTTTTTCGTTTTTTTTAGGCCGTTTCCCCATAACAGGAACCTATGTTTCCCTTGTTACCGTTTGTGCGATATACGGACGAGGCTTTGAATCGGGCTTTTTAATTTTGCGGCCTGCGGCCTTTTTTATAGGTTCGGTAGCTGCCGCCATTGATGCCTTAACCGCCATGGTGGGAACATATATAATCGGTCATTTGTCTAAGATGACTAATACACGCACTTTAAGGTTCTTTATATAAGAGCTTTTCTTTATGTAAGAACTTTGATTGAATATTGTTAAAAAGGAAGAGAAAAATGAACTGTATTTTTTTGGGCCCGCCGGGCGCAGGAAAGGGAACCCTCGCTTTTGAGGTTTCAAAATCGTATAAGATTCCGCATATTTCGACCGGAGATCTTTTTAGAGCTGCAATCAAGAATCAAACGGAATTGGGAAAAAAAGTTAAGGCTGTCATTGATTCCGGGGCATTGGTAAGCGATGATCTTACAATAGCCCTCGTAAAGGAAAGGTTGGAAAAAGATGACACCAAAAAGGGTTTTATCCTCGACGGTTTTCCGCGTACAATCGCTCAGGCCGATGCCCTAGAGAACATCGTAAAAATAGATTCCGTTATCAACTTCGATATAAGCGATGATGAGGTTATCAAACGTCTTTCAGGAAGGAGGGTTTGTTCCTCATGCGGTCAAAGTTTTCATATCGAATTCGTAAAACCTAAAAAAGAAGGCGTTTGCGATTCATGTTCCGGAGAGCTGATGATCCGTCCGGATGATAAAATTGAAGCAATCCAAAAACGCCTTGAAACTTACAGAAGTCAAACCGCTCCTTTAATCGATTATTATACTAAAAAGAATTTAATCGTAGATATAGATGCCAGCCCGGCATCGGAGAAGGTATTGGCCTCTTTTGAAGCAAAATTTCCGCATTAGAGGGAAATTTTTAGAATAAGCACCGTTACTGCCTATAACCAATACTTTCATATATCCTCCGATATAAAAAGTATTGCCGAAAGGAGAAAAAACTGCAATGTTTTATCGGCAAGGCAATTCGCCCCACTCCGAAAGCGGACTTTTATTTTGCTCCGGCTTTTAAGCGTTCGACGGGAATGCGTTCCGGATACTTGCCTTCGGTAAGGATTTCGGTCAGGTATTTATTGTCCAAAATCATATCGTCGCGAATGAGTTGCCAGTTGCATTTTTTACGGAAGATGATTTTGAACAGCAAAAAGTTCATAATCGGCCCGATGACGGGCGTAGTTATACCGAACGATTCCGTGTGCGAAAAACGGCAGCCGTCTTTTGTCCGCGTTCCTTCAAATGTGATAAAAGCGGTTCCCTTGTCGCTTTTAAATACGAACCGAAAATGGTCGTTGTCGCGTTCGCTCGTTACTATGGTGCCGGTTACGTCGTAGTCGAGCCCCATAACGATTTCGTAAAAGCGGACTTTGCTGCCCGTATTTACGTTTCCGTCGTACAGTTCGCATTCCAAATGATACGGGCTCCACTTGACGAATTCCTCTTCGAAATTGTCTGCCCATGCGCACAGTTTTTCGAACGGTGCGCTAATGTCAACCTGTTCATGCAAGGTTATCATACACAATCCTCCTGTATTTTTCTTTTTGTGCAGCCGGAGCGTTCAAAACGCCGGCACAAAAGTCAATCATGCAGTCCATCAATCGTCGGGCGCTGCCTTCTTTTTTTTCGTGAACATAGCCGAAATCGTACATCATTTCTCCGATGCCGCCGGCGATAAAAACGGCCGTTTTATGAACCGTTTCAGCGTCCGCTTTGTACCAATCCAGTGAGCGGATAAACAGTTCCCAAACTTCAACAAATTTTTGCGTCAGCTCTTCTTTGAGTTTTAATGAGTACAAAAGATTATCAGGCGAAGCGGCCGCTTCTTTTCCGTGCGCGTCGTCTTGTACCGTTTTTAAAAACAGGCTTGTTACTTGAGCCATAAGCGATTGCGCGTCGTCTTTGTGAGTGTCGATTGCATCCTGTACGGATTTTACATAGCGCTCGGAGTACCGGCGCAAAACGGCGCGGTAAATTGCTTCCTTCGATTCAAAATAATAATAAAAAACGCTCGGTGAAGACGTCCTATCGTTTGCCTCATCCAAAATATCCCGAACAGACGTATTCGTATAGCCTTTTGAAAAAAACAGCGTTGTCGCCGCATCGATCAATTGATTTTGCCGGCTTTCTCTGTCTTCTTGCCGACTTTCTCTGTTTTCGTTTTTTTCAGGCATAGGCACTTCCTTCTTTTATAGAATAATATTCTATAGACATTATAGAACATTGTTCTACAAAATGCAAGGGGGCCGTATTGCCTCACGTTAAATCTAACCTAAAAAAATTGTTTGGACTTACCGGAATAAGCCTTTATCCCTGCAGCACACTTTCCACATATTGAGGATTAGCCGAAACAATTTTAAGTAGAGACAAGGCTGCCCCGTCAGGTTTACGCCTGCCTTGCTCCCAGTTTCGCAAGGTGCCGATACTGATATTAAGCATAGATGCAAATTCTTCTTGTGTTTTATTTGTCTTACTGCGTATTTTGGCAATATCCAAAGGCTCTATTTCAAAAACTCTGGAGGGGGGAATTTCTCCTTTTTCAATTAAAACAGCTTCCTTTACGCTTTGGAGTAATTCGGCAAACATCTCATCACTCATTTTTTTCCTTTTAAACATAAAAACTCCTTATAAACCTTTAATAAAACTTGCCAACATATTTATTTGTTTTTTTGTAATGCTCTCTGCATCACTTTTTGAATAAGCAAACAACAAATATATCTTTGTTTCAGTTTTTATAAAATAAATAATCCTAATACCGCCGCTTTTTCCAGTATTCTTTTTGCTCCATCTTATTTTTCGTATTCCGCCGCCACCCTTAATCAATTTACCTTTCAATGGATTACATACTAGATATTCTTTAAATTGTTTATATGTATCTTCGTCCAGTAGCCTATTTATTTGTTTTGTGAAAACAGGCGTTTCTATAATTCTCATATCTTATTATACGCCATTGGCGTAAATATGTCAATTATAATTAATAAGTTTTCTCAAAAACGTTGTATTAATTTTCAAAATGTTAATTATTATAATTTAGTCAGACCTGCCGCAGTAAATATAAAAAAACTAGGCTGTTAATACCTTTCTTGCGGAAAGGCAGGATGGACAGCCTAGTTTTTGTCAAAGTAAAACCGTGATTCGTTTACCTTGAGAGTTTAGATATGCTCAAAGCGTGCCGTAAAGAAGCGGAGCTGTTTAGGTTCATAAACGAACTTTAATCCTTTTATAACTTCCTTGTGGTTGTACAGCTTAATAACTGCATCTGCTACAATGTCCATGTGTTTATAGGTATAAACACGGCGCGGAATGGTTAAGCGGACTGTTTCAAGCTTAGGTACATGGTTTTCTCTAGTCTTAGGATCGCGTCCTGCAGAAACGATACCCCGTTCCATACTTCTAACTCCCGATTCGATATAAAGCTCTGCAGCTAGGGCCTGTGCAGGGAATTCGGTTTGCTTAAGATGAGGGCAGAAGCGTCTTGCATCGAGGAATACTGCGTGTCCTCCTACGGGTTCGATAATAGGAACTCCTGCTTCCAAGAGCTTGTCGCCTAAATAGCGGACCTGCTTGATTCGGTGTTCGATATATTCAAACTGGAGGGCTTCTTTTAGACCGATAGCCATAGCTTCCATATCGCGTCCTGCCATACCGCCGTATGAAGGCATACCTTCAAATACAACAACGAATTCTTTTGCAGCTTGGAAAAGCTCTTCATCGTTCATACAGAGGAAGCCTCCGATGTTTACGATACAGTCTTTTTTACCGCTCATGGTACATCCGTCTGCATAGCTGAACATTTCTCTTACGATTTCTTTGATAGATTTGTCGGCATAACCGGCTTCTTGTTCTTTGATAAAGTAGGCGTTTTCTACACAGCGGGTTGCATCGTAGAATACCTTGATGCCGTGTTTTTTTGTGAGCTCACGGACAGCTTTCATGTTCTTCATAGAAACGGGCTGACCGCCTGCAAGGTTTACCGTAACAGCCAAACAAACGTATGCAATATTTTCGGCGCCCTTTTCTTTTATAAGTTTTTCAAGCTTGTTCAAGTCGATGTCGCCCTTAAAAGGAACATTTTTGCCTGCATCATGGGCATCATCGTTTATGATATCCACGAAGATACCGCCGTTTGCTTCTTGATGGTATCTGGTAGTGGTAAAGTACATGTTTCCGGGTACATACTGCCCGGGCTTAATTGCTATTCTTGAAAGAAGGTTTTCGGCACCGCGGCCTTGATGGGTCGGTACAAGATGCTTAAAGCCGAAAATCTCTTGAACCGTTTCTTCCAAGTGATGAAAGTTGCGGCTTCCGGCATAGGCTTCATCTCCTATCATCATTCCGGCCCATTGTTTATCGCTCATTGCGTTTGTTCCGGAGTCGGTAAGAAGGTCGATATAAACATCTTCCGAATTAATAAGGAAGGTGTTATAACCGGCTTCCTTGGCAACCTTTGCTCTTTGATCTTTATCGATCATCTTAACAGTCTCTACAACCTTTATTCTAAAAGGTTCCGCAGGATAATTTTTAATATCCATAAAAGTCCTCCATCTGTTAGTTCTACAGAAAATGATATTAGGGAAAATTTCCCTATGTACTATAACACAAAGATAAGGTATTGTCTAGTTAGTATAAGATGTGATATAAATATTATATGAATTTAAAAAAATACCGGATTATCTTTAGTTTTGTATTTCTTTTTAGTCTTTATAATGAAAGCGGTGCGGAAGAAACCTCCTTTTCCACAGTACTGGAAGAGGCTAAAAAATATTTTTCGGATATCGACTGGACAGTATCCGAAATAATCTCAGCTTCTCCTATGGCCGAGCCCTTTACCTTAGACGAGATAAAAACGGAGAATTTGAGCTCCTATGGAGATATAAATTTAGAAGAAGGCTTATTTCCTTCTTTGGACGGGCTTGGAGTTTTGGACTATACCGGTATTGAAAAATCCGTGTTGAATTTTTTGGATAAAGTAAGTTTACAATTTAAAGAAAACAAGGCGGATATAGGCCTTTGTTCAAAAGAAAAGCCTTTTTTACCTTATCTTATAAATTACAGGCTGGATTCTTTTAAACCCATAGTTTCCGTTTTTTACGGCAGACCTGAAAATAAGGCAGATAAAAAAATAAAGACTCTTTTTAAATGCAATATCAGGAGAGAAGATAAAATATTTTATATTATTATTGAGGTCTACATTATTTTTATTGATGGGAAATGGTACTTGGACTCTTTTGATATTATCGGAGACAAAAATGAACAAAGCTCTCAATAGAATCGAATATGAATATATTGTCGACACCTTTGTCAGAGAAAAGCCTCTTTTAAGTATCTTATGCAAAAATACCTTTGTAAAAATAGACTCTTCCTCTTATAAACTTATAGACGGTTATATTTTCTTTAAAGCGGATGAGGTTGAAGTAAACGATGATATAAAGGTTTTTTTTAATCATAAAAAACGCCCTCTTTATTTTTTTAGCCGAGTCGAACAAAAAGAGGGGATTACTGTTTTTAAGCTTTCAGATAAATTTTATAAACATGATGATGAGCTTAAAACCTGTCAAATTTCATTGTGGAATTCCGGAGGTTTTAAACTAAAAGCCGGTATTTCAAGCGATTTTCCTCTTAGCTTTCCCTATCCTCCGGTTGTAGACGATGAAGATAGTGAAGTCTTTTTTGGCCTTTGCTCCAAGATTTCCGGCTTAATGAAGCTAGATGCGGATAAAATCCCCGATGCTTTTTTCTATCGTCTTTACGATATAGCAATAAAACATAGTGCTCCTGATTTTAGTCCCTGTCTTTTATATCTTGATGCGGAATTTATACTTATTTTTTGTATTGAGGAAAAGGCTAAAGAAATTGCGGCTCAAATTTCGGCTCAAATGGAAATGGGATTAGGCCGCCGAAAAGTTAAATGCTCGTCAATATTTTCTTTTTTCCTTCCCAATCTTAATGTAAATTCTACAGGGGAAAGCTGCGGAGCTCTTTGCCTTACAATAAAAAACATCCACGAAGAAGATAAACGTTTTTTACATGAAAAAGCTCACGCCAGCAAATATGGATATCCGAAACTTGAGTCTTAATTTAATCTTACAGCGAAATACCGTGTTTCTTTTGAGGATATTTTTTTAACATCGCAACGCCGTTTTTCTTCTTGTTAAAAATAAAACCTCCGTCCCAATATTCGAGGGCCGCAAAGAGGGCGTTTCCTCCGTCATATTCATCGCTTCGGGCTGTTCTAAAAGAAACATAGGCTCCAAGGTTTGCAAAGTCCTGCTTATGCAGACACTCCAAGCGTTTTCTATTGAATTCGTTCCACTTGTCGATTTCTTTAAAGCCTTCTCCTTCATCCTCAACTATTAAATGTGCGTGGGTAGAGCTGAATTCGTACCATACCTTGACTTTTTTGGACGGATTACATCTGTTTCCGTGTTTTACCGCATTTTTAATAATCTCGCTGATTTGCTGTTCTAAGAGGTTGATTCCCTTTATTTCTAAGGGGGCTGATTGTACTATCAAAAGTGTAAAATATCTGATTTGTCTGAAATCAGAAGGAAATTCTTTATATAACATCCCTGTTTTATCGAATAAGGGGATTTTTTCATCAACTTTAAGTTCTTTTATAGCTGTCATATTTCTGTCCTCCGCTTTAGCTTTCCATTTTTTGTAATGCTTCTTCCAAGCTGTTCGTTATGGGAAAATAGCCCATCAGCTTTGTCAGTTCTATAACCTTTTTCACTGAACCGTGAATATTGGTTATAAATAGCCGCAGATTCATCTTTTTTACGGTAGAGCAGATATAAATCAATGCTCCTATTCCTGAAGAGTCTATGTAGTCCACATCTTCAAGATTTATAATCATACATTTTATTTGACGCTCGATCATCTTCATAACAAGCTCTTTTAGTCTGTATGAATTGTATAGGTCCATTTCACCGCTTACGTCAATAATGTAAACCTCTTTGTTTTTTCGGATTTTTAGTTCCATAACAATCTCCTTAACAACCTCTCTATTACCTAGCCTTAATAATCAGCAAAGTGCGATCATCATGAGTCTGGGCCTTTCCTATAAACGAAGTCATGTCGTTTTTTATTTTATTTACGATATCCTTTGAATTTTGGGAATGATTATCGGCTATTAATTGTGCGAGTCTGGTAGTTCCATACTGCTCGCCTGCGGCATTAAGCGTTTCGATAATACCGTCCGTATAAAGTGCTGCTACATCACCTTTTTTTAAAGGAACCTTTATACTTTTATATGTTGAACGGACGTCTATTCCTATGGGGTCCGTTTTTTGCTGGAATAATTCGATTTTATTTTTTTCATTGTTCCATATCATCATTGCCTGATTACCTGCCCCTATGAATTCTATTGTATTTGTCTTGGGTTCATAGGATAAAAGAGAAATACTTGCAAAGTGGTCTATATCTATCTTGCCGGTAATACCCTTATTGAGCCAGTCTAAAATAGATTCCATGTTTTGATCGGTGTTTGTTATAAGGTAGAGAATTGCCCTAATCATAATCATAATAATTGCAGATTGAATACTTTTACCTGCAACATCTGCAAGAACGATAAATACTCTTTTTTGTTGAACAATTACGTCATAATAGTCGCTGCAGATACCTCTCTCCTGTAAAAAATATTCTCCTATTTCAAGGCCGGGAACTTTTTTAAAGTTTTTAGGTAAAAGAATCTTTTGAATTTTTGCAACCGTATCGGTTATATTTTCAATTTCAGCATGTTCGGAAGCTTCGGATATACTTAAAGTAAGGTTAATCATTTCTGCCGCAAAATCCGATAAGTATTCTCCTATTTTGACTTCATTTTCTGAAAAAGAAACCTTATCCGGGCTACGGGATACGGCCGCCACTCCAACTACAACAGAGCTGACCATTAGGGGGAAGAATATTAGGCTTCCGTGCTGTAAAAATTTTTCGTTTCCATTGTTAGGAAGTAAGGGGCTGCCTTTACAATCTTTAATAAAGAGGGTTTTGCCTTTGGAGGCAACTTCCGTAAATATCGACTCACCCATCTCAAACCGCGCATATTTAAAGTTGGAAAATACGTGATCTTCTTTGCGTGCAAGGTCATCAGGTAATTTATAAGGCGGAGGAAAGGTTCCGGCCAAGGCCTTTACAGCCAAGACCTCTTCAAAACTTTGTACTGCAAGGACTACGGCTCCGTCAGCCGATAACTCCGTTAAAAAAGACTCTGTGATATATGGAAACATTTCGGATGAGATATCTTTTTTTCCTGCGATTAATCCATTAGTTTTTTGGAGTAAAAGGCGGGTTGTGTTTATAAGTTTACGTGCACGTAAAGATTCTTCAGAGGGGAGATTTTGTAATTTTTTAATATAATCTGCATTTGCCTTGTCTCTTTTTACTTTTTCTACTTGATCTTTCAGGTATATCTTTTCGGATAAGACCATACAGACAGTAAAAACAACGAGGACAACCGATAATCCTATATTTAACATCATATAGCTTTTAAAAAATACCGAGGCTGCAGCACTTATGCTTATTATAAACGCAGAGGCTAAGGTCGAATATGTCAACAAAACAAAGGGCCTTGATACCTCTCTAGCTTTCTTTTTGTTTATAGCCGTAATTCTTATGAGAAATAATAATAATAAAATAGTCAATACCGAAAGAGTAATCAATGCATAAAAATCAAGAGAATCAATTTCTTTCATTGTAGTAATTCTATCATCTAAAGGGAATATCGTCAAGATTTATTTTGAAAATAATGGTAACAATTTGTAAATTTTAGTGTAACTCCAAAATATGTCTGCTGTATGCGTTAATTATCTCGGTTTCTCCATACCTTGTGCTGCGGGATTGTTGAGGGTCATATATGTGAACCTGTCCATGTATAAGATATTTAGGTTTAAAAAAATTTATAAATTTGGTAAAACACTCAAAAGATTCTTGTTTGTTTTCTTCTTTTTCACCTTCAATCAATGGAGGACAGTGGGTTACTAAGATATCCAAATAGCGCCCGTATTTTATCTTATTAAAAAATAATGCCGGAATCATTTTTGAAAGCTTTCGCTTCATTTGTTTTTCCGTAAATTGATTTTTACCGTCGTTGTGCTTTTTAGCACCCGAAACGCCGGCGATTATCATGTTTTCATACTTAAGGCTTTTAAAACCTATATAGATTCCCTGATTGCTTTTTTTTGTATTTCCCTTTTTAAATATATTTACCTCTCCATCCTTTGTCTTTTCTGCCATTTCGGGATGATAGTGAGTGAGGGCTTTTAAGTGATGGCTTCCAAAAACAAAATAAAGCGGTTTATTTAAGGATGTTTGTACAAAGTCGAGGTAGTCGATCGGTAAATCTCCTGCCGATATTATAAAATCTACATCTCCGTATTTTTCTTTTATGTCTTTGCTGTAAATCATAGGGTCTATCTGGTCCGAAATACATAGAATTTTTTTCATTGTACGTTTCCTAAAATGTAAATTTTACTTTTTCAACTATTCTTTCAAGCTTTTGTCTGTCAATAAGGTTAAAGGGTCTGTTTTCTGCAAACTTTACCGCATCAGGCGAAAAAGTGCCGGATGTTATAATGTGAGAGGTTACAACGGCTTGTTTTTTCATCTCTTCATGTACGGATCGTAAAAAGGATTCCGTTATTGTGTGCCCATCCCTCGAAAAAATCAAAAGCTGAGGTTTTTTTCTTGTATTAAGCCATTGTTCCGAACCTTTTTCGACTGCAAGTATTGTACAGCCCATCTTTGTTTCTTTTAAGGCTTGAACCGGATAATCGAAGTGCTGTTCGGTAATATCTCTGCACATTTTGAAAAAATCTTCCTTGATGAGGGTTAAATATTCTTTCATATGATCGTTGGTACGAAGATCTGAATATTCGGCAAGTTTTTGAGCCGTGTTCCTGAATTTAGGATTGACTGTGCTTATGGCTTCCCATTGCTCTATTGCCTTATCTATGTCTCTTTGTTTTTCGTAACATTCCGCTAAAAGATATCTCGAATAAAGAACTTCAGGAGCCGAGGGCTGCTTTGAAGATTTTATCGCCCTAGTGAATTCGAATTCGGCCTTTTCAAGGCTGTTTGTTTCCAAGTAGCAGCATCCTCTTTCAAAAAAGCATTTTGTTCTTATCTCCTGCTTTCTTGCCGCTTTTTCAAGGGCTGAAAGAGCTTGGGCGTAGTTTTTTTTGCTTTTTAAGATTCTTCCGTGATAATAAAGGGTTTCACTGTTATCGGGGGCTAATTTTAAGGCTGTGGCAATCGCCTTTTCGGCCTCAGGAATCTGATTTGCTTTAAAAAGTAAAAGGCCTAATGAAGCATAGGCTTCTGCAAAGCGTGAGTCAACTTCTATAGCTTTTTGAAAATAAGCTATTGCCTGATCCGACATGTTTTTATTTTCATAAATTTGACCGGCCTGAAAATAAGGCTTGGGATTTTTCGGATCTTTTTTATTTAAAAGCATAAATTCCTTTAAAGCCTCGTCCGGTTGCTGGAATTTTAAATATAAATCTGCTATAATGGTTCTGAATTCGATTTCGGTTGCAGGATTGTTAAATACCGCTGTCTTGTTTAGAGTTTTAAACTCTATAAAGGCTAGATCTGCTTTTTTGTCTGCAAGGTAGGCCTTGCCCAAAAGGTATCGGGCTTCCGAATCTCTGGGATTTTTTGAGAGTATTGATTTTGCATCCTTGATTGCGGCTCCGTATTTTCCGGATTTTAAGTTCTTTTCGATTCTTGCTCTTTTTTTGGGAAAAAGAACCGATTTTAACAAAAAAATAATAAGAAAAATAAGGATCGCACTTATCGCTGCAATTAAAATAATCGTTAATGAAGACATATCTATATGGTATAGTTTTTAGGAGGGAATGTCAAATATGAAAACACATTTTTATCGATTAAAATTAAAAAAAAGCATTTTTTTTGCTGTTTTTTTATCTTTTTTTTCATTGCTTTTTGCCGTAGATTATTTTGAAGAAGGCAAAAAACTTTTGTATGCTGATAAGCCTCAAGAGGCTGTTTCGGCTCTTTTTAAGGCTAGTCAGGAAGCCGGAACCCCTAAATCGGTTTATCTTTATCTTGGTGTTGCTTATTTTAGGGTAGGGAAGTACAGTGAGGCCTTAACCTATCTTTCTCAAGGTAAGGATAAGGATATCCTCAACGGGCATTTATATTATTACAATATAGGTAATGTTTATTTTTTACAAAATCAGTTTGAAGCTTCCGAGTCGGCTTATAATGAGGCTATTTCTTCAAACGGCCTCTATGCTCCGGCTTTTTTAAACAGGGCCAATACACGGATAAAACTGGAAAAACTTGAGGGTGCTTTACAAGATTATAAAATTTATTTAAACTTAAAACCTGATACGCTTCAAAGATCTTCAATAGAAAAAATGATATCGCTTTTGGAAGGCCTTGCCGAAGAAGCGGAAAGAGCGAGGGCCTTGGCTGAAGCAAAAAAGGCTGCCGAAGAGGCCGAACGTTTGGCTGCTGAGGCGAGGTATAAAAAACTTATGGAAGATGTAAATGCCAACCTTTCTTCGGTTGACAATGCAGATGCCTTATCGGCCGGTGCCGACAATACAATAGATTATTCGGAGGAAAACGAACTTGACTGATTTTCAAAAATTCTTAATAGGTATTTTAGCGGGTATTTTTATAGCCGTTTTAGTTGTTGTAGGCATCTTATTTTTTACAAAAAACAAGACCTCTGATTCCGCTGCTGCCGATACGCAGATCCTTGCTAAAATTGAGGCTGAAAAAGAAGAACTTGCCCGTCTTCAAGAAAAAATAGCTAAAAAAGAAGCTGAGCTTGAACAGGCCAAAAAAGAAGCCGAAAAAGAGAGAGAGCTTTTAGAGGCGGAAAGCATTAAAAAAGCCGAGGAAATTAACAAAAATCTTGCCGCTGCTTCCGAAAAGGAAAAAAAGGCTGCCGAAGAAGAAAAGAAAAGAAAGGCTGAAGAGGCTCTAAAAAGGGCTGAAGAAGCAAGAAAACGGCAAGAAGAATTGATTAAGCAGCAACAGGCCTTAAAAGAAGCTGAAGCAAAGAAAAAAGCGT
Organism: Treponema sp. B152; assembly: GCF_024181665.1. Lineage (NCBI taxonomy): Bacteria > Pseudomonadati > Spirochaetota > Spirochaetia > Treponematales > Treponemataceae > Treponema > Treponema sp. B152. The sequence continues at coordinate 1,608,507 of NZ_CP058668.1, read as the reverse complement.
CGATAGACGAAGCAAAAAAAATCGCTGCTGCCAAGGCTGAAGCAGACCGCAAAGCAAAGGCCGAACAGGAGCGTAAAGCCAAAGAAGAAGCAGAGCGTAAGGCTAAGGCTGAACAGGAGCGCAAGGCAAAATTAGCAGCCGAACAAAGAGCAAAAGACGAGGCTGCAAAAAAGACAGCTGATGCAGAAAGAGAAAAAAAGAGGCTCGAAGAAGAAGCCAAAAAGAAGGCTGCTTTAGATGCGCAAAAAGCTCAAGAAGCTGAAAGACTTGCAAAGCAAAATGCCGATGCAAAGACCAGAGCTCAAATGGAAGAGGTGGACCGCCTGGTTTCAGAAGGTGTAAATTTCTTAAAAAACGGAAATCTAAATTCTGCTCTTAGTAGTTTTTCAAAGGCTTCATCTAAAATGCCCGATTCTGAAACTTCATTTACTGCAAAAAAATATTTGGATATGGCTTCTGCTTTAAACGACTATGCTTCGGCTCGTGAAGGAACCGGAGATGCAGAGAAAGCTCTTTCGGATGCCGATTCATACATAAAAAAATCCGTAAATGCAGACGGACAAAATGCAAGAGCTCATTATGTTTATTCTCAAATTGCAGACGCACAAAAACAGCCTCAGGTTGCCTTTGTAGAGTTGGAAAAGGCTCAAAGTTTGGATCCCGATAATTATTTATACAATTATGAACTCGGTAAAAAATATTACGCAAGAGGTCATTATCAAAAAGCAAAGACTTCCTTTGAAAGAAGCGTAAAATCCAATCCCAAATTCGATAATGCTTTTTTTAATTTGGGAATGTCTTGCAGAAAATTAGGTTTGGAAAATGAAGCTTTTTCCGCTTTTTCTTCAGCCGTAAAGATAAAGCCCGACTACGTAAAAGCCTTTTTGGAAATGGCCCGTATACGCAAAGCCCAACGGAAATTTGATCAAGCTATAGAAAACTATAAGAAGGCTATTTCTTATGAACCGACCAATCTTCCGGCATTACGGGAAATGGCCCAAGTTTATGCGGATTTGGGACAAAATAATTTAGCCGAGCGGCACTTTAAGGAAGCTATCACTCTGGGAGAGGATGATGCCATAACTTATTATAACTTGGCAACGGTACAGGTTGATTTAGAAAAATACGGCGAAGCCCTGTCTAATGCCGAAAAAGCTTATAGGCTCAAGCCTTCTGATGCAAGAGTTTTATATACATACGGTTTAACTTTGGAAAAAAACGGAAGAAAATCTGAAGCCTATGATTATTATACACAGGCTGCGGCTACAAATAAAAACTATGCTAAGCCCAGAATAAATCTGGGGCGTATGTACTTGGATGAGGGAAAATTCGGCGAAGCCGAAGATAACCTTTTGGCAGCCTATAGGCTTGAGCCCAATAATTTTGAAGTAAACACAAATTTGGGCAAGTTATACGGCTTAAAAGGAGACTACACCAAGTCGGTTAATCATTACTCCAATGCCGTAAAAACCCAGCCTCGTAATATTACGGCAAAGCAGAATTTGGCGGCGGCCTATATTTCTGCTGATCTAAAAGAAAATGCCGTAAGCGTTTATGAACAGATTATAAAGGTTGATACTAAAAACTGGGATGCTTATTATGAACTGGGTAAACTTTACATAAGCCTGAATAAAAAGGCTGATGCAAAGCTTATTTTGGAAGGCGTATTGAATAAAAATCCGAATTATCCAAAAGCCGCGGAAATTCGATCGATACTTTCATCCCTTTAATTAACCTATAGAATTTTTCATAAAATTATATTAGAATTAAAGATGTAGTTGATCGTACTTAATATAGGGAGAGAAGATTTATGGCTGCAAGTGAAAAAAAAAGAATTTTGGACCTTCCATTAAAGCTTATTTTGACTCAGGAAGGTTCTACATTCTTTATAAAAAGAAATAAGAAACTCCTTAAATTTAAGCTTGCCGGAAATATCGAAGAATACGGCATTTCTCTCGAAAAATTTATTCCTGAAACCATTCAACGCCTTCTTTTGGCGGATTATATCTCAAAGATTGAAATATCGAAACCCGAATTCGTTTCTTCGCGACAGGAGGTTATGGATCTTTCAAAGCTTATAGTATATTCGGTTTTATATAAACAATATGACGATTATATTTTTAAGCAAATCTTAAACTCTCCCGTTATAAAAAAATGGAACAGACAAAACCCTGCAAGTATAATTGATGAAAAAACCCACATAAATGAAAAGTATTTGGCAAATGTATTGCAGCAAAACGAAGAAATGATTTATGAAGCAAAACAGGAAATTGTTAAACCTCTTTTTTCTTTTATAACAAAGAATAATGCTCTATCTCCCGAAGAAAAAAATATTCAGCTTTTTTTGGCCGAAAAATTTCTAAACATGATGCGTCCGTTTACTTGGTTTATCATAACTAAATTTAGGATGCACAAAGACTTTGACCTGATTCTAAAAACAATACGGACTTCCCTTACCGAATACATGGATAAAACGAAGATAGCCGAGTACATAGCCTTGATGCTTATGGAGTTGATCCTAAGTGCGGAAAACATGAATTTGCGTAAAGAAGCCTTAATTCTTTTTCCTGAATTGGATGACCCTCAAGAAGCTCTCTTTGATCCGGAAATACGCCGCCGTCTTGTTGCCGAACTTGAAAAAAAACAAGAGCTGGTATTTGTTTCATGGAAACTTGGAAGCGGAGGCGTTGCCTCGATAGGTACACAGGGCAAGCTTCAGATAACCCTTTACAGTAAAAATGAACAGTCGGATGCCGTCAGAGCAAACTTAAATGACTTAAAGATGGCAGATGTCGACAAAAATTCTTTAATTGACTTTTATCGAGCCCTTCCTGAAGGTTCCGAAGATTTAAATTTGGGAATGTATTATATTTCTTACTTAAATGACGCTTGTGAAAAGGTAAATGTCCGCTTTGAATCGAGCGCAAACCGCTTTGAGGATACGGATCTTACCGTAATGAATATGTCCTTTATGTTTTAACATAAAGAAGATTCGGATGGTTCAATGAACAAAAGCAAAAAAAAAGAATGGCTAAAAAAAACTTTGTTTTTTTTTATTGCAGCTCTTTTACTTTCATGTTCCTTTGATAAGCCTGAGATACCCGAACTTTCCGTAAAAATTTTAAAGATAGAAACGGATGCCGGAACAATTGAAGAAAGGCTTTCCGTATTTTTAATGTACAAGGATGAAAACGGACGTAACGATTATTCTTCCATACAGCTGGTCCATTTGGAGTCGGGGCTTACATGGGTTTTGAACAGGGAAAATACTTCCTTTTTTTCTTCCTCACAGCTTAGAGCTTCGGATTCCGAGAAAACTCTATGGGCCGGTTCCAATAAGATAGCGTCGCCGTTCGGACAAATTCCCATAGGAGAATATTCCATTGTGCTGGAAGATTTGTCGGGAAATAGGACTATAAAAAAACTTACCTTAAAAGAGCCTGAAATGCTTTTATCTATTCCCTTTGTCTTTCGGATTCAGGACGGACGATGGCGGATTGAAGCTTCCGAGAATTCTACATTTAAAACGTTTTTTCTTATTCTTTTGGGGGCCGATAAGCAGCCGCTTTTTGTTCAAGGTTTACCTGAAGGTTCTAAACTCGAAGACTCTATTTCTTCCCTGCTCGAAAAATATCCGGACACCCGTTATATTCAATGTATGGCCCAAAATGCCCAAGGCGATACAGCCTATTTGACAAAGTACCATAGTTTGTATTAGTATCAAAGGATGAATAGTACTGAAATTACTCAAAATACCGCTGTACCGTCTCATTTTCGATCTATAAAAACCTTTGTTTTACGGACGGGGCGGATGACCGAAGGCCAAAAAAGAAATTACGAAGCTTTTTATCAAAAGTGGTGTATTCCATATACTGAAAGCCCAATCGACTTTCAAACTCTTTTTCAAAACGATAATCCCGTAATCATAGAAATCGGGTTCGGCATGGGAACTGCAACTGCCCAAATTGCCGAGGATAATCCCGATAAAAACTATCTCGGTATAGAAGTTTTTAAGGCCGGAGTGGGAAAACTTTTAGGTGAAATAGAAGGAAAAAAATTGAATAATTTACGGATTATCGAACATGATGCAATTGAAGTTTTAGAAAATATGATAAATGATGAATGTGTTGACGGCTTTCATATTTTTTTTCCTGACCCGTGGCAAAAAAAGCGGAATCACAAAAGACGGCTTGTAAGAAGGCCTCGAACCGATTTGCTTTCAAAAAAATTAAAAAAGGGCGGCTATATTTACATGGTAACGGATTGGGAAAATTATGCAGAGGATGCCTTTGAGCAGTTGAGCGAAACTCCAAATCTAAAATCCAAATACGAAAAATTCGCTCCAAGTCAAAGCTGGCGGCCTACAACAAAGTTTGAAAAAAAAGGCTTAAAAAAAGAACACGTGATAAATGAGCTTATATTCGAAAAAGATTAAGCAGTTTTGAAACTTGGAGGTATGATAAACAGTTCAGCAGAAATTCAGCTTCACTGTTTATCTGCCGAGTTTTGCACTTATGAGTACAAAACTTCGCATTATTATATGTGTGTGCTTTTCGGCACACACTTGAAAAAACTTTTTTCGCAAATTGATTCGCTATCCGCTTTAGCGGATACGATGAAAAATTTCCTTACAGAACAGAGCCGAAAGGCTCTGATATTTGCTGCAAAAAGTTTTTATAGGAGTAATCTATGGGGGCAAATTCTTTTGGGCGTTTTTTTACCTTGACAACTTTTGGAGAAAGCAGGAGTGCAGGGGTGGGGGCTGTAATTGACGGATGCCCTGCCGGTATTCCCCTTTGTGCCGATGATATTCAAAAAGAGCTTAACCGCAGAAAACCCGGCTCCTTAGGTCCTTTTTCTACAAGACGGAATGAAGATGACATTTGCGAAATTCTATCCGGCGTTTTTGAAGGCAGGACCCTGGGAACCCCTATTGCCGTTCTGGTTAGAAATAAAGAAACCTCCTCCAAGGATTATGAAAACTTAAAAGATGTTTACCGTCCGGGGCATGCCGGTTATGCTTATGATGTAAAATACGGGCATAGGGATTACCGAGGCGGCGGCCGATCTTCCGGACGGGAGACGATAGGCCGGCTCATCGGGGGAGCTGTTGCAAAAGAAATCCTCGAAACCTTTGCCTTCAAAATCGGTAAAAAGCCCGTTGAGGTGCAGGTAAGAGCCGAAGAAATTGCAGGACTTAAAACAGGTCTTCCTCTTAAAGAAGATGATGCTCTGCCTGAGCCGATTTTTAAAAGGTTAAGCAATTTGGCTTCTAATGGAGATTCGGCCGGTTGTATTTTATCCTGTTCTGTTTTAAATGTTCCCGAGGGGCTCGGTTCTCCTGTTTTCGGCAAACTTGATGCGGTCTTGTCTCAAGCCTTAATGTCTATAGGTGCCGTTAAGGGGATAGAAATCGGGGGCGGCTTTTACTCGGCTTCTATTACAGGCAGCGAGAATAATGACATTTCAAAAAATTATTCTGGCGGTATTTTGGGCGGTATTTCCTGTAATATGGACTATCCCTTAAATTTAAACCATGAGAATGGAAGAAAAGATGAGAACACTTGTCAAATAGATTTTAGAATTGCCGTAAAGCCCGTTCCTTCAATAAAAATGAACCAATCCTCCTTTAACAAAAGAGGGGAGAAATGTATGCTTTCTGTCGGAGGAAATCACGACATCTGTCTTTTCCCTCGCATAGTCCCGGTTGTCGAAGCAATGTGTTATTTAGTTCTTGCAGATGCTTTTCTGGTCTCAAAAATAGAAAGATTTTAGCGTTTTTAAAAATTAGGAAACAAAAAAGGCACTCAAATGAGTGCCTTTAAATTTAGCTAGCGGCAATAGGGCTTGAACCTATGACCTAACGGATATGAGCCGTTTGCTCTGCCAACTGAGCTATACCGCCGTAAGAGCTTTGAGTATATAAAAAATATACATTTATGTCAAGTCCTAATTTAGAAATCTAAGCTTAAAACTTTAAATATCGAAATAATTTTCGGATTTATATCCTTGTACAAAAAGATAGCTTCCCTGTCTTCAGGTTTAACTCCTTTAAGGGCTCTGAGTTTTTTCATTACTTCAGGGTTTGTATTTTTTGTTGCATATATTGCACCGATGTCAACCAATTTTTTACTTACGATAAGTTCTCCGCCTGCTGCAAGGTTTTGAAGGCGGCATGCAAGATTGATGCCGTAACCTACATAATCTCTATATTTTAATTGAGATGCTTCTGCCGAAATTTCATATTTGTATACCTTATCTAGGACTAAAGCTCCTCCTATTGCCAGATTTCCGTAGGGTTTAAATAGTTCTTCTCTTGTAAATTCTACATATGTGGTAAAAACCGTAACGGCTTCTTTTATTGCAACCCCATCCAACTTATCCCATATAACTAAGGCTCCGTCTCCAAGCAGTTTATAATAAGAACAATTATAACCAAACTGATTAAGGCAGGAAAGGAAGTTGGATGTAAAAGATTTAATTAGACCGAAAACAACCGTTTCTTCGTTATTACACATAAAATCGCTAAAGCCGCGTACATCTATACAAAGGATAAGAGAATGCGGTCTTGTTTCACCGAGGTATACATTATCAAATATATCTATAGGGCCTTTCTTTAAGGCTTCCAATGTAAGAGAATCAAGTTCAACAGTATCTTTGCTTGATGCATTTATCCCTAATTCTGAAATTATATCATCACTCATAAAAGCATTGTAATATATATTTAAAAAAATAGCAAGGTAATTTTTATGATTTTACAAGAATATAAAAAAAGACCGTTATGTTAAACATCATAACGGTCTTCATTTTCTTATATACGGTAAGCTAAAAGTTTAATACATGCCTGCGCATACGGTAAACTTAAGCTTTTAATACATGCCCGCATACGGCAATCTAAAGATTTAGTACATTCCCGCATACGGTTTACTTAAGCTTTTAATACATTCCCATGCCGCCCATGTCGGGTGATGGCATTGCAGGACCTGCCTGTTTTTCAGGGATGTCCGTAATTGCACATTCGGTTGTCAGCAATAGGCTTGCAATTGAAGCTGCGTTCTGCAATGCGGAACGGGTAACCTTGGCAGGGTCGATGATACCGGCTTTTACCATATCCGTCCATTCCATTTTAGCGGCATCGAAGCCTACGCCCTTCTTTTCCTTAGCCTTTTCTGCAATAACTGCTCCGTCCAAACCGGCATTTTCTGCAATTTGGCGGATCGGTTCTTCGAGGGCTCGTTTTACGATCTTAAAGCCTACTTTTTCGTCCTCTGTAAGAGAGCTCATATCGGCCTTTTCTAAGGCTGCAATGGCCTGAATCATTGCAAGACCGCCTCCTGCAACGATACCTTCTTCGATAGCGGCTCTTGTTGCCGAAAGAGCATCTTCAACTCTGTGCTTTTTCTCTTTCATTTCAACTTCGGTTACGGCACCGATCTTGATAACGGCAACGCCGCCTGAAAGCTTAGCCAATCTTTCTCTTAGTTTTTCGCTGTCGTACTCCGAATCGGTTGCATCAAGCTGGGCCTTGATCTGGGTAACTCTGTCTTTAATGTCCTTTGATTTTCCGGCTCCATCGATAATCATAGTGTTGTCTTTATCGATTTTTATGCTCTTTGCCTGTCCCAGCATTGAAATTTGAGCTGCTTCAAGCTTAAAGCCTAATTCTTCCGAAACAACCTGTCCGCCCGTTAAAACGGCTATGTCTTCAAGCATTTCCTTTCTTCTGTCGCCGAAACCGGGGGCCTTAACTGCACATGTCTTTAATGCACCTCGGAGGCTGTTTACAACCAAGGTTGCGAGGGCCTCGCCTTCAACATCTTCTGCGATGATTAAAAGAGGGCGGCCTGACTGGGCTACCTGCTCCAAGAGGGGGAGAAGGTCCTTCATTGTTGAAATTGATTTATCGTAGATAAGAATGTAGGGATTTTCAAAAACGGTTTCCATTCTGTCTCTGTCGGTTACAAAGTAAGAAGAAATATATCCCCTATCGAACTGCATACCTTCTACATAGTCTGTAACGGTTTCCATTGTCTGGGCTTCGCCTACATCGATAACGCCGTCCTTTCCTACCTTGGCAATGGCGTCGGCGATGATTTTACCGATTTCCGCATCATTGTTTGCAGAAACGGATGCTACGTGGGCAACTTCTTCCGAGCCCTTAATTTCTTTCGAATTTTTTTGAATATCTTCAACGGCAATAGCTACAGCCTTGTCGATACCGCGTTTTAATTCAAGCGGAGTCATTCCGGCAGCTACGGCCTTTAAGCCTTCTTTTACCATGGAGTATGCAAGAACGGTAGCTGTTGTGGTTCCGTCACCCGCAACATCATTTGTTTTTGTTGCAACTTCTTTTAAAAGCTGGGCACCCATATTTTCAAATTTGTTTTCAAGTTCAACTTCGCGTGCTACGGATACACCGTCTTTTGTAACTGTAGGGGCACCGAAACTCTTGTCGATAAGAACATTCCGTCCCTTGGGGCCGAGTGTAACCTTTACTGCATTTGAAATTTGTTCAACACCGGCGAGAAGGCTTTTTCTAGCCTCTTCATTAAACAATAATTGTTTAGCCATTTTAGTTCTCCTTAAGAATCTATATTAATTTAGTAATTATCGTGGGTATAAGATACAAAAAAAACGGCAAAACGGCAAGAGGGTGGGGGAATTGCCTTTATGCCGCTTTCTTCTTTAATTCTTTTTGTTATTAAAAAATGCTTTTTCCAAGTTCGGCTGCAAGACTATTGCCCCAAAAAAAGCCCTTGTCGGTAAATTTATAATTTTTAGAGCCTTCATCTTTTTTGATCAAAGTCTCTTTTTCCAATCCGGTAAGCATATCATAGATTTTATCCGACTCTTCTTTTGTCAAAAAACTTAAATCCAACAATCCTTCTTGAAGCTGTCCTGAAAATCTTTTTATTCTGCGGTAATCTTCGCTTATCCACATGCCCGAAGTTTTATCAAAGCCGTTAATTTGATCCGCAAATTTTTCTTTGTCGAGGGGATTCATTACGGCCGTATTATTTACGAAGCCTCCTGCTCCGGCTCCTACAGGAAAAATATCGCCGCCTAGGTGCCCGCTTCTGATATATTCGTAGTTGTCTCTGCCGGGTTTTACAAGTTTTGTTATCTCTAAAAAATCGTAACCTGCTTTTCGGCTTTCTTCTAAAATGGTCAAAAAGAACTCTGCATCCTGATGAAGCGTTTTTTCGGCATATTCTTCTTTATCGACACTGCGGCCTATCTTGGAAGTATCCATTACGATGAGAGAGTAAAAAGAAAAACCTGCAATATCTAAGGCAAAGGCCTTATGTAAGTCCTCCTTTAATATTTCCTTTGTTTCACCGGGATAATTATAAATAATATCGATGTTGACATTTTTAAAGCCGGTTTTAAAAGCTCGTCTCAAAAAATTTTCCGCATTTTCGCCGTTTCCGATTCTGCCCAATGTTTTTCGTCCTTCATCATTAAAGGTTTGAATACCGGCACTTATTCTGTTTAAACCGTTTTCAAAAAGAATTTTAAGCTTTTCGTCATCCAATTCAGAAACGGTAGTCTCCATCGAAATTTCGGCATCTTTTGCTATGTTAAAATTTTTTTGAAGAGCTTTAAGTATTTCGGCAAGCTGTTTTGCAGGCAGGGTTGTAGGTGTTCCGCCTCCGAAATAAACCGAATTTATGTTTGAGGTTTTTACATATTCCGTCTTACCGTAATTTTCAATCTGCCTTATCACAAGGGCGGCGTAGTCATCCGGTACCGGGTTTATTGTCCGCCTCATGCTGCAAAAGTTGCAAATTTTTTTACAATAGGGTACGTGGATGTAAATGGATTTTTTCCCGTTTTGTGTATTGGGTTCTGAAAGGGCTTTTTCCAAAGACCTCATTCCTTTTGAATATTTCATGGAACCCATTCCTGCATCGTGATGAGATTTTTTGCGGTCTTTAAATGAACAATTTAAAATATCTTCTGCAGTCATTTATAGAATGCTCCTTATGTTAATTTTAACCGGCAGATTTTAATTATCTTCCGAAATTTTCAAATGCTTTTTTTGCATTTTCAAAATCTTTTTTATCAGGATGTTTTGCTGCCTCTTCATGGCGTTTTCTTCTTTCTTCATTCATGTAGTGCGGATGATCTTTAGGTAAGGATTTAAACATTTCGGTAAGAGCCGGATCTATTTTTCCTTGACAGCCGAATCCTGCAAGCACTTCATTTCCGTTTTTTGTTAAAAGATCTTTTGCGCTTTTATGGCAATCTTCCGCATGGGGAGAATCGGGATAGGCTCCCAATGTAAAGAAATAGCCCGTTTTTTTGTTTTTAATCGTTTCCATAAAATTTAATGCTTCTTCATTTGGAAGGCCTTTATCGATCCAAAAACCTACAATGACCGCATCATAATTGTTTACGTCTTTAACTTCGCTCACTGCAAAAAAATCGGTTCCCTGAGGAAGAGTTTTTAATACGGCTTCTGCTACAGCCTTGGTGTTCCCGGTTTTACTTGAATAAGTCAATAAAATTTTCATAAATAATTCTCCTAATTGATTTTTGATTTAGATTTTGCCTTTTCTTTTAGGCAATACGATCGGAAAATGTTCCTCTTCGTCATAAATAACTTTACAGTCTATACCGTAAATTTGTTTTATAAGTTCTGAAGTAAAAATTTCTTGCGGTGTCCCTTTTTTGTAGAGTTTGCCGTCTTTTAATACGATAATTTCATCGCTATATTGTGCTGCCTGATTTAAATCGTGCAATACCATAATAATCGAAAGATTAGTGTTTCGATTTAAATCGTAAACAAGGTCCAAAAGTTCCAGCTGATAACCTATATCCAAATAGGTGGTAGGCTCATCCAGCAGTAGCACCTGAGGCTGCTGTGCCAATGCCATTGCAAGCCAGACACGCTGTCTTTCGCCGCCTGAAAGCATGCAAACTTTTTTTTCGGCAAAGTCGACTAAGTCCGTTTGGATAAGGACTTGTTGTAAAATGTCTTCATCACTTTTTTCAAATTGCTGGTACCATTTTTTATGCGGACATCTGCCGAAGTATATCAGATTTTTTACCGTAATATCTTCGGGCGAGATATTGTGCTGCAATAAAATTGCCAATCGTTTTGCAAATTCCTTTTTTGATACTGTTGCGATATCGGTATCGAAAAGGGATATTTGGCCGCATGCAGTATTTAAAAGGCGGGCAAAACTGCGTAAAATGGTTGATTTTCCGGAGCCGTTAGGCCCTATTATCGAAATAATTTTTCCTTGCGTAAAATCCGCAGAAAAACTTTTTACTACATCTTTTTTATCGTATCTTAACGAAATGTCTTTTGCAGAAACAGCTGTCATAACAAAAGTTCCTCCTTATTTCCTTTTACCGGAACTTCTCAAAAGGTACAGAAAAAACGGTGCTCCGAATATCGACATTACAATTCCTACAGGCAATTCAATCGGTGAAGCAATAGTACGGGCAAAAGTATCCGCTCCGAGCAGCAAAACTGCTCCGCTGAACATTGAAAACGGTAATAGACTCTTATAATCCGAGCCGACCAGCATCCTCATGATATGGGGGATAACCAAACCTATAAAACCGATGATTCCGACAGTCGAAGTCGATATCCCTGCCAAAAAAGCCCCGATAATCGAAAGAAATACACGGCAGCGGTTGACACTTACCCCAAGACTTTTTGCTTTTTCATCTCCCAGCAATAAGACATTCGCTGCCCTAATACAAAGAAGAGCAAGTATCAGGGCCGGAATACTGTATACAATAAGCACTTGAAAATGTCGCCACGTTTTTCCTGACAAACTTCCGTTAAGCCACATCAACGCACCCTGAAGCCTGTCGCTAAATAAAATGGTAACCAAACCGGTAAGGCTTCCCAAAAGAGCATTGATTGCAACTCCCGATAGAATAATTCGTACGGGAGTAAACCCGTCTTTCCATGCTAAAAGATATATTAAAAAGGCTGCAAATATCGCCCCGACAAAAGCCGCAGGCGGTACCAAGTATGCATACTGAGGAAGAGCGAGCATCAATATAACCCCGGCGACACTGGCTCCTGCAGAAACGCCGATAATACCGGGATCCGCCAAAGGATTTTGCATAACCGCCTGCATCAAAGCTCCGGCAGATGCAAGATTCATTCCGACGACAAGGGCAACAAGGACACGCGGAAGCCTTAAATTAAAGATTACATCGGTAACGAGCTGCTCCCCTCTGCCGCACAGGGCCGCCCAAATTTGTGCAAATGAAAATTTGAGCGAACCCGATGCAACAGATGAAAAAAACAAAACTATAAGTAATAGAGATAAAACAATAAAAACACCTGCTTTTTTCACCTGTATTACCATCTACTTACTTCCATAAAAGTAGTTGCCTAAAGTTTCCAGAGCTTCCGGTATATAAGGGGACCCTGCAATAAAGAATATTCGGGTATCCAAACTATAATATCTCTTATTTTTAACGGCATCAATTTTTTGCCAAAAATCACTTTGAAATTCTTTTTCGTACATTTTTGCAGTATCTTTTGCATCACCGTGGCTGGTAAGCAAAATAATATCGGGATTGGAAGCCTTTACCAGCTCCAGATTCATAGGAACCGTAGTATTTTTTACCGTATTGTCCTTCCAGATATTTTCCGCACCTAAGACCTTTATTAAACTGCCGACAAAAGAACCTTCCGTATGTATACTCATACTGTTGGGAAAACCCGCAATAATTAAAACTTTAAGAGGTTTTTTATTTTTATTGGCAGCTTTAACCTTTGCAACCACATCTTCGACTTCTTTTACATAAGCTGCGGCTTCTTTTTGCTTGTTGTAAACCTCACCTAAGTACTTCATCGAATTTAAAATGTCGGTGTAGGTTGTAGTCTGCAAAAACTCCGCAGGGATATTTAAAGCCTTTAATTGTTCTGCAATAGGTGCACCCCTATCACCGGTTGCCAAATAAAAGTCGGGGTTTACTTCCTTAAGCTTTTCAAGATCAACGCGCATCGGCATACCGATTTCCGTTTTATCCTTATACCTTGCACTTATTTCCCGTTTTGTCGAAGGTCTTGCAACTATATCGACATCAAGCATGTCAAGCATCTGTAATAGAACAACCTGTCCTACAGCAGTCCTTTGAGGAACGGATGCAGGAACCATATAGCCGTACATTTCACGGCCTTTTTCCTGTTTCGTACTGCCTTCCTTGCTTCCTCCTGCAAACAGCAGGGTACTCATACAAAGGAAACCCAAAATAATAAATAATTTGTTTTTCATAAAAACCTCCAAAACAAAAGTTTTAACCATATTTCTTATAAAAGAAAGATGTTAGCCATAGCTAAGTTTGCACAGGATAACATTATTTATTTTTTCTGTCAATAGGAAATGAAAAAAAAATGGTTATTGATAAAAATTTATCTGAAAACTTGACAAAAACACTAAAACTTGCTATACTGGTTGTATGCTAGGCATACAAAATACGGCGTTAAAATTTTATTCAAAATTGGATACACTACTTGATGCTCAGATTTTCTTTTCGGCACTAGAATTGGATATTTACACCAAGCTGGAGGGAGGTAAAACCGTAGAAGTTCTTTCCGAAGTTCTCGGCTGTAACAGCACTGCCTTGCAGTATTTTTTGAACGTTTTGCTAGGCGAGGGGCTTTTATACAAAGAAGGAAGAGTGTTTTTCCCTGCAGAAGAAAGTGCTCGGTTTTTATCTAAAAAAAGTTCCGAATACATAGGAGAAGTTTTACTTTTTAGGAAAAAACTATCCGCCCTTGTAAACATAAAAGAACTTATAGATTCTAATCAAGAAAAAAATACTGAAAAGCTCTCTCAAAATAAGTTTTTTGATTTTGCGGAAATGGCACAAATTAATATCCAAGAAATTCTAACTTTTAGAAAACAAACCTTGCTGGCCGCCGTAAACTCATCATGTAAAAAAGGACCTAAAAACGTACTTGACCTTGGCGGAGGAGCCGGTGCCATGCTCGGTGTAATTGCGAAGCAATACCCCTGTGCTTCCTATACCTTATTTGAAAGTCCCGTTGTTGCAAAAATTGCCTATGATTACATAAAACAGATTTCCTTAAAAAATACGGTTAAAATAATAGAAGGCGATTTTCTAAAAGACGACATACGGAATGATTACGATTTAATAATCGCTTCCGGCATCTTTCCTTTTGCCGGAAATGCTCTTGAAAGCCTTGCAGAAAAAATATATACGGCAACGCAAAAAGACGGCTTTCTTTTTGTTTACGATACTTCTTTTGCCGAAAAAGGCCGAAGACTCGTATTTGAAAAACGGTGGTTATTAGGAAATTTAAAAGCAGGGCGGCCTATAAAGAAAGATATAAATTTAGATGCCGTTTTACAAAAAGTCGGTTTCAGCTTAATAAAAAAAACTGCCGATGATCTTTATCCTCTTTTTATTTATCAAAAATGTAAGGAGTAATCTAAATTGAAAAATACCGAAAACCTTATTGATCTTTATATTTCACTTGTAGAAAAAATAGCAAACGGTAAATCTAAAATCCTTAATTTTGAAGGAGAAGACATGAACTTTTACCGAGGCGAAATTCACATTATAAAAAAAATAGGGGACAGTCCCGGTATTTTCAGTTCCGAAATTGCACGCAGTATGGGAATAACACGGGCGGTCATTCATAAAACGCTTTTAAAACTTGAGAAGCGGAATCTTATAAAAAAAGAAGATTGTGAAAAGGATAAAAAAATTAAAAAACTTTTTTTAACCGAAAAAGGTCTTGCAGCAGCTAAGGCTCATGAACAGTATCATGATGAACACGACAAAGCCTTTTTTGATTTTTTATCTTCACTTAATGCCGATAAACGACACATAATAGAACAATTTTTAATAAGGGCAAATGAAATGATTGAGCATCATTTTTAATTGCATATACATGGAGGTATATATGAATAAAAAAATTATGTTGACGGTTTTCTATACCGTTTTGGCTGCCGGTATTTTTGCCGGAGGAACAAAGGATAAAACGGAAACGGTTCATGTAAAGAAGCAAGGCGAGGTAATAATTGTAAACTTATCGCCGCCGGTTTATTCAATGCTTCAAACCTTTCCCGGCTTAAAGGATTCGGTTGCAGGTGTAAACCCGAGAACTTTTTCAACCTCAAATCCTAAAGTTTTAGCGGCAGTAAATCCGAATGCTAAAAACTTAAACAGCTCTTTTTTGAACAATGATTTTTCCGTTAATGCCGAAAGCCTTGCTGCCTTGGAACCTACGATTATTCTCTATTACGGAGAATTTGAAAAAAAAGGCCTAGATAATTTAAGCATCCCTATGGTTAATATGCAAATCAATGACATGGATAGTGAAAGCCTTACGCAAAAATGGGAAAAAATGATAGCTGATATTTTTAAAACCGATAACGGCAATAAAATGGAAAAGCAATGGAAGAAAACAAATGAAATTCTTTCGGCAACTTTAAAAGACGGAAAAAACATACGCGGGCTATTTATTTTCAGCACTGTCGGCGGTAAAATTATGGTAAGCGGAAATAAAAGTTACGGCGGAAATTTTTTACGCAAGGCCGGTATTGAAAATGTTGCGGAACTTGACGGTTTTGCCGAGGGTGCAGGACAGGTTGAAGTGTCAATGGAGCAAATAAATGAGTGGAATCCGGATATTATTTTTATAAACAGTATCAGAATCGGTAAAAACAATACGAGTGCAAAAATGATTTTAGAAAATACGGATACAAGGAATTGGTCGTTTATAAAGGCTGTAAAAGATAAAAAAGTTTTTGATATTCCGCAAGGCACTTTTAGCTGGGGAATGCCTTGTGCCGATTCGCCTCTAATGCCCTTATGGATGCTCACAAAGATAGCACCCGAAAAATATAGTGAGTTTGAATTTAAGAAAAAAATAAAAACCTATTATAAAGAAGTTTATGATACGGAGCTTGCGGATGCGGTCATTGATGAAATGCTTTCTCCCGTAAAATAAAATGGAAGATCATGGTCTTAAATATAGGCAGGCGGTTATTGTCCTTATTTTAATGATAATAACTGCTGCCCTTTTTTCGTGTTTAATTGGACGTTTTAATATAGATTTCAAGGATATATATGCAATTTGTATAGGAGATAAACGTATTGAAACCATCGATTTGAAACGGCATATTTTATTTGACATCCGCATTCCCCGTATCTTATTGTCAATGATTGTAGGTTCTTCGCTTGCAATGGCGGGAACAGGTCTACAGGCAGTACTGAAAAATCCGCTTGCAAGTCCCGATGTTTTGGGAACGGCATCCGCTTCTGGGTTTGGTTCAGCTTTGGGCATTATTGTGTTCGGAAAAACCGTTGCAGGAGTTTTCGGCCTTTCTTTCCTGGCAGGTTTAGGAAGTATCTTGTTGGTATTTGCTCTTTGTAAAATCAAAAAAGATGTATCCGTGTTGTCGATAATTTTAAGCGGTATTATCGTTTCTTCATTGTTTATATCCTTTATTTCGATCCTTAAATTTACGGCTGACCCGAACGATACCCTTCCTGCAATAACCTTTTGGCTTATGGGCAGCTTTACTTCAAGTTCCTATCGGAATATTCAATTTATTTTTATTCCGTTTGTGCTGGGTACATTCGTTTTATTTTTATTACGCTGGAAATTAAACATTGCTTCATTAGGTGATGATGAGGCAAAAACAAGCGGAATAAATCCTTTCCGCTTGCGTAAAACAATCATCATCGCTTCAACAATTTTAATTTCATCTTCAGTAACGGTAAGCGGTATTATAGGCTGGGTAGGTTTAGTTATTCCTCATTTTACACGGAAAATAATAGGTGCTAATCATGGTTATGTCATTCCGCTTTCAGGATTGTCCGGGGCTTTTTTTATGCTTATCTGCGATGATCTTGCCCGTTCGGTAAGTGCTGCGGAAGTACCCATAGGAATTATCACAGCCCTATTGGGTGCTCCCCTTTTTGCTCTATTGTGGATTTTTAAAAAACAAGGAATGAATGAAGAATGATAGATGTTAAAAATGTATCTTTTAGTTACAAGAATAAAAAATCGGTCTTTAAATCGGTTTCTTTTTATTTAAAGGAGGGTGAAATCCTTGCCGTTATGGGACGCAACGGCATCGGAAAAACCACCTTTATAAAATGTCTTGCGGGAATTCTTACATGGTCATCAGGGTGTTCTTTAATCATGGGAAAACCTTTAGAAAAACGGACAAACTTTTTAGGCTATGTTCCTCAGGCAAAGGTGCCTTCTTTTTCGTACACGGTCCTTGATTTTGTTTCGTTCGGAAGAAGTTCCGTAAACGGGTACTTTGCTTCTCCGTCAAAAAAAGATTATGAGGCATCCCTTGCCGTTATGGAAGAACTCGATATAGCCTTCTTAAAAAATCGTTTTTGTAATGAAATAAGCGGAGGAGAATTACAGCTTGCCTACATTGCAAAGGCTCTTGTTTGTAAGCCCCGTATTTTGATTCTTGATGAGCCGGAATCCAATTTGGATTTTTATAATCAAGGCCGGGTATTAAAAACGTTAAAAAAACTTTCACGCCAAAATAAAACTACAATAATCATAAATTCTCATCACATACAAAATATGCTGATCATTGCCGATAAGGGCTTATTGCTTTCGGAAGGCCACTTTTTGTTCGGCAGCATTGATTTGCTTATTACAAATGAAAACATAAAAACATTTTTTAACTCCGATGTTTTTGTGCTACCCGTTTTGCATGAGGGACAAAGTTTTAAAACATTTGTAGTAAAACTTTAGCAGGATTAAATTTATTGTTTTTGATGATATAGAAAAATTCTCTCTCAAGGGATATATCCTTGGATGACATGAAAAATCCCGGTATCCGCGGAATGCATCGATTCCTTGCAAAGGATGGAGATGGGATTATGAAGATGAGTATTATACGTATGGATTTTTTGGAATAGCCCAACCGGTAAAATATGGCATGCGGTTCTTCGCAAAAAAAATGTGTAATCGGTTTAATTACCGACTACACACTTTAATGACAGGGTACTATCAATTCCCGGACTTTATCTTCCCTTCTTTAAAAAGGCATCTTTAAAGCCCAGCTGCTTAAAGCGCTCAAGAACAGCACCGGTTTCATCAGGCTTTAAAGGTCCTACAAATATGGTATATCTTGTGTTGTTTTTTACAAGCCTTTCTTCCACTACCATAGGATATTTTTTCCCGTATTTTTTTAGAACATCATCGCGGTTGTATTTATCGTCATAGATTACTATCTGAACATAGGTTTTGCCTTTTTCCAGTTTGCTTGAAACAGGCTTAATTTCATTTACAGGAACTGCGGATTCTTCTTCGGGCTTTTCTTCGACTGCGGTATATATATCCGAATCGGTTTCTTCATACGTGCCTGAATCTTCGGCTTCTTCGGCCGGAGTCTCTTCAACCGATGTCTCCCCACCAGGAGCCGGAAGGTCTTCTTTTTTATCTGCAACAGGCTCATTTTTTGGGGTAACGGAGGCAACTGTGTCAACCTTTTTTTCAGCCGGAGTTTCATTAACAGGTTCTACTACAGGATCTACAACTTCAACATCCTTTATTTCTTCTTTAGCTTGTTCAGGCTCTTGAGGTTCCGATATTTCGGTTACAGGAGCAGGGGCATCTTCCGGTTTTGCTGCAGGTTCAATTATAGGGTCTACAGTTACAGGCGGATTTTCCTTTGCCGGTTCCATATAGGTTTCGGTTTCAATAGGAGCAACTTCTTCGGGTAAAACTGTTTCCTCTACAATAGGCTCGGCAGGTTCTTCAACTACAGGATCAATTATAGCATCTACATCAGGAACTTCTTCTACTACAGGAACATCTTCAGCCGTTTCCGCGGGTGTATCTTCAATAGGACTTTTAAGATCATCGTAGAGAATTGTGTCTGAGCCTGTATTTTCGGATACGGATTCGGCTTCTTCTTTTTTGAGATTTGCATTCGGTAAATCCGAATGAGATGCTACAAATAGGGCAGGGTTGTTATCTAAGTCTTGAGACTCAGGGCCGGCGGCCGAAATACTTTTACCGTCATCTCCTTCTTCATTTACCGGACTAGGCGTAAGAACCCTTATTCTGATAACCTTTCCCCTCGGAACTCCGAGCTTTTCTCCCAATTCGGGTGACAGGCTGGCCAGAAGACCGGGAATTCCTGACGGCCCTATAACAACGGCCCTTGCCTTAACATTTTTTTCAAGGTTTGTTATTTCCAAAAGGGTGTGTTTAGGAAACATATCGCTTCTGACAAATAAGCCTTCAGCCGGAAAATCGGTAGAAGAGCCGATTCCTCCGTTTCCTTCCCAAACCGCCCATATACATGAAAACGATATAATGAATATCAATGAAAATAAAATTTTTTTGTTCATAATCCCTCTCCTTATCTCCTGCTGATTGCCTCGAATATTTCTTTTGATATTTGATCAGCCATTTTTTCGGCCTTTTTTTCTACGTCTTTTTCTTTTAGTTTAGTGATATCGATGGTTTTTTTGTATATTTCTTTTTCGCTCGCACAATCTAACATACGGACGGTCATTTTTTGCCAATCCGCTTCTTTTAATTGTTTTTTTTCGTTAAATAGGAGTTCGGTACCGTATTGCATATAAAAGATAATCAGATAATTCGGGCCTTCTTCAAAAAAAGCCTTTATTGATGTAAGCGAAATTTCTTCTTCCGATTTTACTTCGCTGATAGGAATACTGGTAGCAATAAAACCCTCATCAAAAAACTTGTCAAAAAGGTTGTCTTCAAAAATTTCGGTAATATTTCTGCATTTTTCGTGTGCATCTTTATTTTGAAAGCAAGCGAAGGCTGCCGTATCCGCAAAAGCTAACCCGAAAAAAATAAAAAATAATATACAGCTTATGTATTTTTTTAACATAATAGTCCTCGTGATAGATTATCGGTATTCCAAAAAAAAGATTAAGAGAATTTAAAAAAGCCGACGCAGGTGAAAAAATTTGAAATAAGTAATATAATGTAAGGCAGGTTTGTTATGGAAGAATTTACAATACGCTGCGGATGGTAAAAGATATGAAGTTTAAATATAAAAAACTTTGCCTGTTTTTTTTAAGTTGTATTTTTGCAGGTATGCTATTTGCTCAAGAACAAGGTTCAAAGGTACGGTTTCAAGACCAAGACTTTATTTTAGGTATTACCATAGATGACTCGTGGTACGAAACCGTTAAGCTTGAAGCTGTGGTAAATGCCCTAAAAAACATGAAAACAAAACCCACAGTTCGTATCGTTATGTCTAAGGATGAACCCGTTTCCATGTATATTCCTATTTTTGAAAAAATCGGCAAGGTTGCTTACATATTGGCATGTCCCGTGGATTCTTATGACATGAAATCTTACAAAACGGTTTATTCGTATAAAAAGCGTTTTAAGACGGCATATGAGGTCCTTGGAAAATACACCGCTATGTGGGAGATCGGAAACGAAATTAACGGAGAGGATTGGCTCGGCAAAAATCCTAAACTGATTGCTGATAAGGTAGCGGCAGCCTATGACTTTATCAAATCAAAGGAGGGAATTACTGTTTTAACCGCTTATGCTTTTGCCCCCAAAATGCAAAAAATTGAGATGATTGATTGGCTTAAAACCTATCTGACTTCCCGCATAAAAAATAATGTAGATTATCTTTTGGTAAGCTATTACGAAGACGATAATGAAGGTTTTCAGCCTGACTGGTGGAAAATTTTTGCAGTTTTGGAAAGTATCTTTCCAAACTCAAAGCTGGGTATAGGGGAATGCGGAAGCACTGATGAAAACGCCGATAAAAAAACAAAACTTAGCATGATACGCCATTATTATGGTATGCCTAAATATACAAAGAATTTTATAGGCGGTTATTTTTGGTGGTATTGGGTGCAAGACTGTGTACCGCATGAAAATAATGTTTTATGGGAAGAAATAGATAGTCAAGCTGCAAAAAAAAGGGGCTTTTAAAAGCCCCTTAAAAGTTATAGATTTTCCAATATCTTGTTTAAGCTATCCTTTGCATCGCCTAAGAGCATCATGGTGTTGGGATTAGGTTCATACAAGGGATTGGGAACTCCTGCATAGCCTGGCTGTAGGTCAAAATTACAGATGATTAGCTTTTTAGCTTTTTCTGCAGCCAAGACCGGCATTCCATAGATGGGCGTGCCTTCTGCCGTGTTTGCGGCGGGGTTTACAACATCGCTTGCTCCTATGATTATAGCCAAATCCGCCTTATCAAAGTCGGGATTTATAGCTTCCATTTCGTAGAGCTTGTCATAGGGAATATCAACTTCACACAAGAGCACATTCATATGGCCTGGCATTCTTCCTGCTACGGGGTGAATGGCAAAACGCACATTTTTTCCCATAGATTCAAGTTTATCTGCAAGCTGTTTTACCAAGCCTTGTGCCTGTGAAAGAGCCATGCCGTAGCCGGGTATAACGATTATTTCCTTTGCTTCCTTAAACCAAGGGCCTATTTGAGCTTCCGCTCCGGCTTGTTTTTGGCTTGCTTCCATTTCTGCACTGGCGGATTCTCCGCCTGAAGAACTTCCTGCAGTGCTTCCCTTAGTTCTAAGAGAGTCGAGCATGGTGTTTATGCTTTCCTTTGCATCGCCTAAAAGCATCATGGTGTTGGGATTAGGTTCATACAAGGGATTGGGAACTCCCGCATATCCGGGCTGGAGGTCATAGTTACAGATGATTAGCTTTTTAGCTTTTTCTGCAGCCAAGACCGGCATTCCGTAGATGGGCGTGCCTTCTGCCGTGTTTGCAGCGGGGTTTACTACATCGCTTGCCCCGATGATTATGGCTAAATCCGTTTTATCAAAGTCCGGGTTTATGGTTTCCATTTCGTAGAGCTTGTCATAAGGAATATCAACTTCGCACAAGAGTACATTCATGTGGCCGGGCATTCTTCCTGCAACGGGGTGAATGGCAAAACGCACATTTTTTCCCATAGATTCAAGTTTATCTGCAAGCTGTTTTACCAAGCCTTGAGCTTGTGAAAGAGCCATGCCGTAGCCGGGTATAACGATTATTTCCTTAGCATCGTTAAACCATGAGGTAAGCTGCGATTTATCGGCATGTCCTGTTGCCGTAAGCTCTTGTTGAGCAGGTTTTGCTTCTCCCGTTTGCTGAGCTTTTGCCTCTGATGCTTCTTTTGATGAAGATGCTGAAGGGCTCGCAGGCTGTGCAGGCTTTGCCGATTTAGCCGGAGAAGCCGCCTTGCTAAAAAGAATTGAAACGAGGCTTCTATTCATTGCCCTGCACATGATCTGGGTAAGCAGGAGCCCTGAAGCTCCGACTATGCCTCCGACCGATACCAAGAGAATATCTCTTATTGCCATACCTGCAATTGAGGCTGCAACACCGGAAGTTGAATTTAAAAGAGAAATCGTAATCGGCATGTCCGCTCCGCCTACGCGTATAGCAAAGAAGATGCCGAAAAGCAGGCTTATTACAAGTCCTGCAACCGAAATGATTATCATTAGTTCCGGCTTAATAGGAAGGAGAACGATGAAGGCTATCATTCCTAAAAAGCTGAGTGTGGTCAAAGCCTGATGAGCAGGCAGAACCGTAGGTTTTTGAGGGAGAAGCTTGTGAAGCTTTCCTGCGGCTATTAAGCTGCCTGAAAAGGTTAAAGCTCCAACTGCTAAAGCTATCCCTCCCGTAACGATAGCAAAGATTCCTGCTTTAGTATCAACTGCTGCCAGAGTTAAGAGGGCTGCAACAGCCGAAGCTGCTCCGCCTAAGCCGTTGAGTAAGGCAACCGTTTGGGGCATGGTAATCATTTCTACCTTTATTGTGAGGTAAATACCGATTGCCGCTCCTATTGCAAGCCCCGCCCACATCATTCCTGCAGAGAATATATTATACTTATACAGGGTTACGCATACGGCCGCGAGCATACAAAGGGCACTTAAACGGTTTCCCTTAACTGCCGATTTAACCTTACTCATCATATTGATTCCTAAAAGAACCCCAATGCTGAGTACTCCGCAAATAATATAATAAACCGTATCCGTCATTTTGTATCCTCTTTAGATTCATTGCCCGTTTTAAACATTTTAAGCATTCTGTCCGTAAGACCGAAGCCGGCAACTACATTTACTGTTGCACAAATGATGCCTATACAGCCGAAAATCTTGCTGCCTGTTGTAACTGCATATGCCGTAGCGGTCATTGTAGCCAAAATGGTAATGCCGGATAAGGCATTCATACCCGACATAAGAGGGGTATGCAAAAGACTTGGTACGTTCTTGATCAGCTTGTAGCCTATAAGGGTCGTTACAACAAAGACAAGAACCAGTATCAATTCCAAACTCATATGCCCATTGCCTCCCTGGCTCCCTTATGAACGATTTCACCGTCAATAGTGGTAAGAATACCTTTGACAATGTCATCGTTTCTATCAAGCTCGATTTTTCCGTCCTTGATAAGATAGCGGGTAAGGTTGCAAATATTTTGAGCAAACATCCATGTAGAGCTTGAGGGAAGAAGTCCGGGGATGTTTTTAATACCTACAAGGTGAACATTGTGTTTTTTTACGACTTCGCCCGGAGGTGTTAACTCACAGTTTCCGCCTTGGTCGATTGAAATATCAACGATTACCGAGCCGGGTTTCATGGTCTTTACCATTTCTTCGGTGATTATAACCGGAGCGAGTTTTCCCGGAACAAGGGCCGAAAGGAAGATTATGTCCATATCCTTAATATGAGGAGCAAGCAGCTTTCTTTCGTTTTCGAGGGTTTCTTTTTTAAGATGAAGGGCATAGCCGCCTTCTCCGATGGCTTCATTTTCGGGAACGCCTAAGTCGATAATCTTAGCACCGAGGGACTGAGCCTGTTCACGGGCTGCAGGCCGGATATCGGCTGCATAGGTTACTGCTCCAAGTCTTTTGGCAGTTGCGAGAGCCTGTAAGCCTCCTACACCTGTTCCGACTACTAAAACATTCATAGGTTTAATCATACCTACGGCACAGAAAATTTGAGGGATAAATCGCGGCAAGAGATTTGCAGCAATTAAAATTCCTTTATAACCTGCACAGGTACTCATCGAAGTAAGAGCATCCATGTTTTGTGCTCTTGAAATTCGAGGAACTCCGTCGAGGGTTAAAGAAACAACGCCTTTTTTTGCCATATTTTTAACCATTTCGTGGTTAACCGGAGCTGCAGGGTGAATAAATGTGATAAGATACTGACCCTTGTGCATCATATCTATTTCGTGGCAGCCCATTGCATCATTATAAAGGGGTTCTTTTACCTTTAAAATTATTTCCGAATCGGAAAAAAGCTTTTTAACATCGGAAACTATTTCCGCTCCGGCCTTTTCATATTCCGGATCATGGAAATAGGCGCCTTCACCGGCCCCTTTTTCCACTAAAACCTTGTGTCCGTCCTTAACCAAAAGCTCGCATGTTTCCGGAGTAGCGGCAACACGGTCTTCTCCATGCATGATTTCCTTAGGAATACCAATAATCATAAAATCCTCCTATAAAGCACAGCTTTTATATAGCCATACTGAACTCTTAATTTCAATCGATTATATCATAGTAAGACATTGCCGTCAAGGTTCGGTTTTAGTGTTGTGGTTTCCGGAATTCTTTTTACATCTAATTTATTTTAAGCTCTTATATATTTTTTTTAATTGTGATAAAATGACGTTCATAGGAGAAAAAAATGAAAATATGTAGAAAGATTATTCTTTTGGTTTTAACCATCTCTGTTTTGTTTGTTTTTTCATGTAAAACAAATGAGAAAAAAAATGCTCCCGCTCAAGCAAATGGCGATTTAAGTAAATATGAGCTGGTAGCAGAGGCCGCAACAAAACAGTGTCCCGTAATGCTTGATGAAATAACAAGGCTTGATTCCGTTCAATACAAAGGGAAAGAAAATGCTCTAATTTATAATTACAGCATAATAAACGTAAAAAAATCCGATCTTCCCGCTAATGCTACTGATCTTGCAGCCGGAATGATGAGGGATACTATGTTATCCAAGTTAAAAGGTCAGGCTGCGCTGGATATGTTTAGAAAAGACAAGGTAAAGCTTGTTTATGTTTTTAAAGATATGGAAGGTAAAGATCTTTTTGTATTTGATTTTAAGCATACGGAATATTAGTTAAAAAACAATTAACTTAAAATTTAGGAAACTTAGATAGGAAATTAAGATGAAAATAATCAAAAAAATAAGTTTTTTAGCGGCAATAATGATCTGTTTTGTATTCTGTTTTGCTTGTTCTAAAGACAGCGATAAAGGCGGATATAAAACTAATTACAAAGCTATAGCAGATGCTTTAAACAAACAGTGTCCGACAAAGATAGATGAGAATATTCAACTTGATGCAGTTGAATATATTGAAAGCTCTCATACTCTTCAATATGTTTATTCTTTTACCGAAATGGTTAAAGAAAATAATACGCCTGAGGTGTGGAATATAATTGAGGCTGCTACCAGAGAAGCTCTTATCACTGAATTTAAGTCCCAGACTAATATTGAGCAATTTAGGAAGGATAAGCTTAATATGAGTTTTGTTTACAAGGATAAAGATAAAGAGCACCTTTTTACTATTGTGCTCAATAGTGGAGAGTACTAAAAATAGAGTTAAGCCCTTTTTAATACAGTAATCTTAAAACAGATCTAAAAAATTATTTTTTTTAGCAAAAACCTTGCAAAAAGCACTTGACAAAAGTTTGAGAAAGGGGTATATTCGCTCACACCGTCAGCTAAGACGGTGTGCCTAGAAAAGCAAAGAAAACACTAGAAAAGTTTTGCAAGTCTTGCGTTTTCAATGAAAGCAAGGCTTCTTAAGTTTAGCAGTTTAAAAGCTGCAAAAAAGGTTAAAAAAAATAAAAAAAACTTTTAAAAAGCTCTTGACAAAAAGTGAGAAAATACTGTATACTCCTTTTTGCTCGCTACATAACTTTTACAAGTTTTTAGCGGATGATATTTGAAATTAAGAGGGAAGGGAAAGAACAAAAATAGCCAAAGCGTAAAGCTTTTGGTAAGGAAAGTATCAAAAACCGGTAAGGGTTAAGCTGATTAGCCTTTACCAAATTCCTTAACATGAAGGACAAACTAAAATTAGAAATCAACCGCTCTTTAAGGGCGGCTTGAAATAATAATGATGGAGAGTTTGATCCTGGCTCAGAACGAACGCTGGCGGCGCGTCTTAAGCATGCAAGTCGAACGGTAAGGGAGAGCTTGCTCTCCCCTAGAGTGGCGGACTGGTGAGTAACGCGTGGGTGACCTGCCCTGAAGATGGGGATAGCTAGTAGAAATATTAGATAATACCGAATGTGCTCATTTACATAAAGGTAAATGAGGAAAGGAGCTACGGCTCCGCTTCAGGATGGGCCCGCGTCCCATTAGCTGGTTGGTGAGGTAAAGGCCCACCAAGGCAACGATGGGTATCCGGCCTGAGAGGGTGAACGGACACATTGGGACTGAGATACGGCCCAAACTCCTACGGGAGGCAGCAGCTAAGAATCTTCCGCAATGGACGAAAGTCTGACGGAGCGACGCCGTGTGAATGAAGAAGGCCGAAAGGTTGTAAAATTCTTTTGCAGATGAAGAATAAGAAGAAGAGGGAATGCTTCTTTGATGACGGTAGTCATGCGAA
This sequence comes from Treponema sp. B152, assembly GCF_024181665.1. NCBI lineage: Bacteria > Pseudomonadati > Spirochaetota > Spirochaetia > Treponematales > Treponemataceae > Treponema > Treponema sp. B152. Next base: position 1,581,923 of record NZ_CP058668.1, on the reverse strand, counting down.
TAAGCCCCGGCTAATTACGTGCCAGCAGCCGCGGTAACACGTAAGGGGCGAGCGTTGTTCGGAATTATTGGGCGTAAAGGGTATGTAGGCGGTTAGGTAAGCCTGGTGTGAAATCTACGAGCTCAACTCGTAAACTGCATTGGGTACTGCTTGACTTGAATCACGGAGGGGAAACCGGAATTCCAAGTGTAGGGGTGGAATCTGTAGATATTTGGAAGAACACCGGTGGCGAAGGCGGGTTTCTGGCCGATGATTGACGCTGATATACGAAGGTGCGGGGAGCAAACAGGATTAGATACCCTGGTAGTCCGCACAGTAAACGATGTACACTAGGTGTCGGGGCAAGAGCTTCGGTGCCGACGCAAACGCATTAAGTGTACCGCCTGGGAAGTATGCCCGCAAGGGTGAAACTCAAAGGAATTGACGGGGGCCCACACAAGCGGTGGAGCATGTGGTTTAATTCGATGATACGCGAGAAACCTTACCTGGGTTTGACATCAAGAGCAATGACATAGAGATATGGCAGCGTAGCAATACGGCTCTTGACAGGTGCTGCATGGCTGTCGTCAGCTCGTGCCGTGAGGTGTTGGGTTAAGTCCCGCAACGAGCGCAACCCCTACTGCCAGTTACTAACAGGTAAAGCTGAGGACTCTGGCGGAACTGCCGATGACAAATCGGAGGAAGGTGGGGATGACGTCAAGTCATCATGGCCCTTACGTCCAGGGCTACACACGTGCTACAATGGTTGCTACAAATCGAAGCGACACCGCGAGGTCAAGCAAAACGCAAAAAAGCAATCGTAGTCCGGATTGAAGTCTGAAACTCGACTTCATGAAGTTGGAATCGCTAGTAATCGCACATCAGCACGGTGCGGTGAATACGTTCCTGGGCCTTGTACACACCGCCCGTCACACCATCCGAGTCGAGGGTACCCGAAGTCGCTAGTCTAACCCGTAAGGGAGGACGGTGCCGAAGGTACGTTTGGTAAGGAGGGTGAAGTCGTAACAAGGTAGCCGTACCGGAAGGTGCGGCTGGATCACCTCCTTTCTAAGAGAAAGGGTAGTGTAGAAGGTTGTTTTAACCTTCTACAAAATATACAATGTATATTAGTCTTGAAGTACACAAGACAAATTGATACTTCCTTTTCGTTCTTTCCTGAAACTCTTTTTTTATAGGGCCTGTAGCTCAGTCGGTTAGAGCACTTCTCTGATAAGGAAGGGGTCATTAGTTCAACTCTAATCAGGCCCATACCGATTGAAAAATCGGCTCAATAACTTAGTTCTTTTAAAGAACTGAGCGAACAGATATTTGACATAACTAGGGAAGGGAATGAAGACGCTGGAATGTTTGAAACATAACAGTGTAAAAGAAAACTAAAAATACAAAACTTCTTTTTTAAGCGAAAAGTGTAAAGAAAGAAGGGACAATAATATGGTCAAGCGAGAATAGGTTTATGGCGAATGCCTATGGAGCTAAGAGGCGAAGAAGGCCGTGGTAAGCTGCGAAAAGTTCCGTGTAGGAGCACACATCCTGTGATACGGAAATAGCCGAATGGGGTAACCCGTTAGTAGTGATACTGACATTACGCTCTTGAATAAAATAGAGAGGTAAAGCGATACTGAGTGAACTGAACCATCTAAGTAACTCAAGGAAAAGAAATCAAAAGAGATTCCGAAAGTAGCGGCGAGCGAAATTGGAGGAGCCTAAACCCTTTAAAGGGAGTTGAAGGGCTGCATCGGCGTAGGACCGACAAGTTACAAATTCGATTTATAGCAGAAAGGTTTTGGGAAAGCCTGGCGCAGAGGGTGAAACCCCCGTAAGCGAAATAAATCGGACTTGTTGATGCAGTACCTGAGTACGGCGGGGCACGAGAAACCCTGTCGGAAGCCGGGTCGACCACGATCCAAGGCTAAATACTACTTAGCTACCGATAGTGAACAAGTACCGTGAGGGAAAGGTGAAAAGAACCCCAGTAAGGGGAGTGAAATAGAACCTGAAACCGTAAACCAACAAGATGTTACAGCCCTTTTAAGGGTGGTAGCGTGCCTTTTGTAGAATGAGCCTGCGAGTTACGATATGCAGCGAGGTTAAGGAATAGAAGTTCCGGAGCCTAAGGGAAACCGAGTCTTAATAGGGCGAATAGTTGCATGTCGTAGACCCGAAGCCGGAGTGATCTAGTCATGAGCAGGTTGAAGCAAGGGTAAAACCTTGTGGAGGACCGAACTATAATCTGTTAAAAAAGGTATGGATGACTTGTGACTAGGAGTGAAAGGCTAATCAAACCCGGAAATAGCTGGTTCTCCCCGAAATGCCTTTAGGGACAGCCTCATACAAAATTATCGGAGGTAAAGCACTAGTTGGACTAGGGGGCGTCAAAGCCTACCAAACCCAGTTAAACTCTGAATGCCGATAATCAACGTATGGGAGTGAGACTGCGTGCGCTAAGGTTCGTAGTCAAAAGGGAAACAGCCCAGACCGTCAGCTAAGGTCCCCAAATACTGCTTGAGTGTGAAATGAAGTGTGGATACAAAGACAGCCAGGAGGTTGGCTTAGAAGCAGCAATTCCTTTAAAGAGTGCGTAACAGCTCACTGGTCGAGTGTCCATGCGCAGATAATGTAACGGGGCTAAGCAGTATACCGAAGCTACGGGTCTTATGCATTTTTGAGCATAAGGCGGTAGGGGAGCATTCCATTAACTGATGAAGGAATACCCGCGAGGGATTCTGGAGGAGATGGAAGAGAGAATGCAGGTATAAGTAACGAAAAGGGAGGTGAGATCCCTCCCCGCCGAAAATCTAAGGTTTCCTGGGTAAAGGTAATCTCCCCAGGGTAAGTCGGCCCCTAAGGCGAGGACGAAGGTCGTAGTCGATGGGAAATCGGTTCATATTCCGATACCTTTTATAATTTCGATGGCAGGACGCATGAGGTGAAACCCGGCCGGCTAACGGATGCCGGTCAAAGTAAGCGAGCCGTTATAAAGAGTAGCAGGCAAATCCGCTATTCAAGGTAAGCTGCGACAGCGAGTGAAACTACGGTGGAGCGAAGCGGGCGTAATCAAGGTGCCGGGAAATACTGTCTAAGGTTAGGTTATAAAAGACCGTACCGTAAACCGACACAGGTAGATGGGATGAGAAATCTAAGGCGCTCGAGAGAACTCGCGTTAAGGAATTCGGCAAAATGCACACGTAACTTCGGAAAAAGTGTGACCTCCTTTTTTTTAAAGATGAGGGGGTGGCAGAAAGCAGGCCCAGGCGACTGTTTATCAAAAACACAGCCATCTGCGAACCAGCAATGGGACGTATAGGTGGTGACACCTGCCCGGTGCCGGAAGGTTAAGAGGAGAGGTTAACAGCAATGTGAAGCTTTGAATTGAAGCCCCGGTAAACGGCGGCCGTAACTATAACGGTCCTAAGGTAGCGAAATTCCTTGTCGGGTAAGTTCCGACCCGCACGAATGGTGTAACGATTCTGGGCACTGTCTCAACGCGAGACTCGGTGAAATTTATATACCGGTAAAGAAGCCGGTTACCCATAGTTAGACGGAAAGACCCCGTGAACCTTCACCGCAACTTATTATTGGGACTTGGTTTATCATGTGTAGAATAGGTGGGAGGCTATGAAGCTTGACCGTTAGGTTGGGTGGAGCCGAAAAGTGAAATACCACCCTTGATAAATCAGGTTTCTAACCGCTGTCCGTGAAACCGGAAGCGGGACAGTGATAGGCAGGCGGTTTGACTGGGGCGGTCGCCTCCTAAAGAGTAACGGAGGTGCGCGAAGGTCTCCTCACGCCGGTTGGAAATCGGCGCAGCGAGTGTAAAGGCACAAGGAGGCTTAACTGCGAGAGTGACAGCTCGAGCAGATACGAAAGTAGGTCTTAATGATCTGGCGGTAGCGAGTGGAAGCGCCGTCACTTAACGGATAAAAGGTACTCCGGGGATAACAGGCTGATATTCCCCAAGAGTTCACATCGACGGGAATGTTTGGCACCTCGATGTCGGCTCATCGCATCCTGGGGCTGAAGCAGGTCCCAAGGGTTTGGCTGTTCGCCAATTAAAGCGGTACGTGAGCTGGGTTCAGAACGTCGCGAGACAGTTCGGTCCCTATCTGCTATGGGCGTTGGATACGTGAGAGGAGCTGTTTTTAGTACGAGAGGACCGAAATGGACGAACCTCTGGTGTACCGGTTATCCTGCCAAGGGTAATTGCCGGGTAGCTAAGTTCGGAAGGGATAACCGCTGAAGGCATCTAAGTGGGAAGCCCGCCTCAAGACTACGTATCCCTGAGGGTTTAACCCTCCTAAAGACTCCTTGCACACTACAAGGTTGATAGGTTGGAGGTCTAAGCACAGTAATGTGTTCAGCCGACCAATACTAATAAGTCGTGAGGCTTGACCATATTATTGTTTCTTTTTTCTGGTAAATAAAAAAAATTAACTTTTCTTCTTCGTTCTCTTTTTTAGTACACTTAAAACTTATTTTAAGTTTTAAGTCCTTAATTTGTTTATTATTGCCAGGTGGCCATAGTGGAGAGGTAATACCCGTTCCCATCCCGAACACGGAAGTCAAGCTCTCTTACGCCGATGATACTGCTGATCAAGTGGGAAAGTAGGATGCTGCCTGGCTTTTTTTATTCGTGCGGAGGCTTTAATACCCCGATGCTCTGCGTCGTAACAAAGGGTATTAAAGCCGACTGTAACCACCTTATGAGAACATACAGTGCGAAACATTGAGCACTGTACCCCGATGCTTCGTGTCGGGGTTGTTGATTCCTTGCTTTATTTTTTAAAAAATGATATTATCTAACTCTTATGTCTTTAAGACTGGAGTTAGGTTATGGTATTAGTTCTTGTAATTGTAATTGCTCTTATATTATATATTCTTATATTTCCTATCAAAAATGCTTTTAAAATAAAAAAGCAAGAAGAAGAAATTATTCATTTAAAAAGTAAACTTTCGGATTTGGAATTTAAATTTCAAGTATATTCTAATGTTTCTCCTGAAACTGAGGCTTCTATCCCCGTCAATGAAAAGGCGGAAGCTGTAAATGCAGAGCCTGAGGCTCAAGTATGGATTAAGGCCGGAGAAGGTTCTAAAAATGAAGATAATACAAATAATTCGTTTGTTAAGGAATCTGTTAATGATGCGGCAAAAGAAGATTTAAAGCAAGAAGGAATTAAAGAAAAACATGCGGCTTTTTCTCCGTATTTTAAGAAATTATTTTCAATAGAATCTATTATAAGCAAGCTGGGGATTATCCTTCTTTTGATAGGGGTGGGCTTTATCTTTAAATTAAGCTATGACAAGGGATATATAACGCAAGAGGTCGCCTTGATTATAGGCGGTTTGATTGGTGCTGCTCTTTGCTTTTTCGGCTTTAGGACCTCGGCGAAATCGCGGCTTGTGTTAAGTCAGGTTCTATTTGGGGGAGGTATAGCCGTCTTTTATATTACTGCCTACGCAGCCTATTTAAGGTACGGTATTTTAGGGGATTTTTCCGCCTTTATATTTTTAAGCTTGATTACGGCTTTTTCTTACACCCTTTCAATTATGACCACATCTTCATCAATATCCATAATCGGCTTGCTTGGTTCCCTTATAATACCCTTTGCCGTGGATCTAGGTTTTTTAGGTTTGACTGGCTTTGGGCTCTATGTATTCGCCGTTTCAACCCTTTCATCGGCGGTTTATTTTTTTAAGCGATGGAGGCTTTTGCAGTTTATCTCGCTGATTTCATTTTTAGGAATTTTAACCCGTCTTTTACTTACCACGGCTTTGAATGTCGATGATGCGGTTCTGTTTTTCGGCCTTGTTCTTTTATTGATGACCGTTCATACCATTCCGGATCTTTATTTTTATTTAAAAGATGATGAAAAGAAAAGAGATAAAATTCTGTCTCCTGCTTTTGCCGTTTTAAATTTAGGCTTTTCCTTATTTTTAACATATAAACTTTCGGTTTATAAATTTGCACCTCAAAGCAGTACCTATCTTATTTTTTCATTTTTTTACATAGTTTTAGCCTATCTTGCTTTCCGGAAAAAAAGAATGGATAATTTGGGGCTTATCTACCTTGCAGGGACATTGGTTTCGCTTTATGTAACTGTAGTGGACAGGTTTACATACGATATTCAGCCCGTCCTTATATTAAGTATGGCCTTTTTAGGATTTTGGCTTTTCCGCAAAAAAGAAGAATTAAAAGTTTTTATTTTGCTTCACATTCTTTTTGCTGCAGCTTATATAATGGCGATAATTTCACTTGGACGGGATTTTGACAATCTTACGCCGCTCTTCTTTTTCCTTCAAGGAGCTTTTTATCTTGTTCCGATGGGCTTATCGGTTTTTGTACAAAAAGAAAAATTTAAAAAGGCTTATCAAGGATTTGTTTTTCAAGCCTATATTTTTATATTTTTGATCTTCAGTTTGTATAAACTTGATATAAAGAGGACGGAAATTTTTGCTCAAGGCCTTACGCTTATCCTCATAGTTGTTTATAACCTTATGCATCATAAACTTAAAAAAGGATGGTTCTATGAGCGGGCGGTAGATGCAGGAATTTTTATTTTATTTTTATTTTCGTTTGCAGACACTTTAAATTGTTTTTTTAAATGGAACCGCTCTTATGTATATCTTTTTCTTGGAATTGAAGCAGTTTTAAGTTTTGCCGTTTACGGTCTTTCTCTAATAAAAGAAAAAACTGAAAATGCCCGATTTTTTTACAGACTTTGCTTTTTTATTTTAATGTTGAAAATTCTACTCTTCGATTTTTCTATTGCAGCAGAGCAGTTTAGATACGGAATTTTACTTTCGGGTCTTTTTATTTTAGCCTTGGATAAATTTTATAAAAATAAGCTTAATAAAGATAAGGTAAGTTTAAATGTCGGCCGGATATTTTTGATTACCGTTGCATTTCTTTATTACATATTTGTTTACAGCCATATGCCGTATCAGGATGCAATCCTCATTAAAATTTGGAATATAGATGTTCTTTCGGTTGTAATAAATATTTTAAATGCCCTTATATTGATTGCTTTTTTTAAGATACTAAAACTGCCTCAAATTCTTTACTTTGCAGTTATCAGTCTTATCTTTGTTTTTTTGAGCTTTGTGGATATTTATCTCCCCGTAAAAAACGGAGGCATTTTAACCCTTCTTTGGGCTTTTTATTCTATAGCTTCCTTTGTTTATTATTTGCGGAAGGGAAGGGCTAAGATGGTTTATATTTCGCTTGGGCTGATAATCTTTGTTGCGGCAAAGCTGATTATTATTGACTTAAATACTTTGAATATTTTATCGAAGGTTATTACATCCTTGGTTTTTGGCGTCGCCCTTCTTTTGCTGAGTTATGCAATTCAGCCTATGTTAAAAAAGTTCGGGAAAACTGAAATTGAAAAAACTGAAGAAAGTTAGAGAGCCCTAAAAAAAATTAAAGGCTCTCTTGATCGGTTTAGATTATATGACCGGTTTGCTTAAAGATAAAGGCGTAGATATCCGCCGTTTCTTCTATTATCTTTGCAGTGGGTTTGCCGGCTCCGTGGCCCGCTTTTTCGGTTATACGGATGAGGATAGGGTTTTCTCCCTTGTAAGTGTCATGCAGAGCTTGGGCATACTTAAAGGAGTGTGCAGGAACAACCCTGTCGTCATGGTCTCCCGTACATACCATAATGGAAGGATAATTGATGCCTTTTTTTACGTTATGGAGGGGAGAGTAAGCATAAAGATATTCAAACATCTCCTTACTGTCCTCGCTGCTTCCGTATTCATCGACCCAAGCCCAGCCTATGGTAAAATGCTGGTAGCGGAGCATGTCCAAGACTCCAACCTGAGGGATTGCAACGGCAAAAAGATCGGGGCGTTGGTTTGTTACGGCTCCTATTAAAAGGCCTCCGTTTGAGCCTCCTTGAATTGCAAGTTTTTTGCTTGAAGTATATTTGTGTTCTATCAAATATTCTCCTGCTGCAATAAAATCGTCGAAGACGTTTTGTTTTTTCATCTTTTTTCCGGCTGAGTGCCATGCTTCTCCGTATTCAAGGCCGCCGCGTAAATTTACGCAGACAAAGATGCCGCCTTTTTCCAAAAAGGCCATTCTGGCTGCAGAAAAGGCGGGCGGAAGAGAAATAGCAAAGCCTCCGTACCCATACATAATCGTAGGGTTACTTCCATCGAGTTTAATATCTTTTTTTGAAACAATGTGCATAGGAATTTTTGTTCCGTCCTTGCTCTTAAAAAAGACCTGTTCGCATTTAAAATCTCCTGTGTTGATTGGAATGGCAGGAACAAAAAAGTCGGTTAAACTGTTTGTTTTTATATCATAGCGTATGATTTTGTTGGGAGTTGTATAAGAGGTAAAATTGAAAAATAAAGAGTCTTCATTTTTTCGTGTTCCTGAAAAAGAAATACTTCCATTTGCAGGCAGATTTATTTTTGTGCTATTTTTTCCGTCAAGGCCGCAGATAAAGGCCTCATCCTGAACATCCCTCAAGTAAACCGTAAGAAGTTTTCCTCCGCAAAGGGCCGCGCTTGATAAAAGGCAGTCTTTTTGAGGGATTACTTCATCTATGGACTTTTCACTTATATTGTTTAAAGATGTCTTTACAACTCGGTAAAATGGAGCTTGTTTATTGGTTAATAAATATAAAAAGCCGTTTTCGGTTTCAAGGGGCCAGACACTGTCATTAAAATGAGTGTTGTATTGTTTAAAGCAGTGTGAACATTTAGGAAGGCCTTCGCTTAGATCCGCAACAAAGAGCATATTGCCCTCACTTCCGACTTCAAAAGCAGTAAGAAGGAGGGTTTTCTCGTCTTCAGTTGTGCTTGCGGAAAAAGAGCGCAGGGGATGCTCCTTGTCCTCAAAAATAAGAAGGTCATCGCTTTCTTTTGTTCCAAGTTTATGATACTTGAGCTTTTGGAATTCATTTTTTTCGGTTAAAGATTTTCCTTTATCGGGAGCATCGTATGAGCTGTAAAAAAAACCGTCCTTATACCATGCAATATTGGAAAATTTTACCCAGTGGATGTGTTCTCCCGTATCGGCTTTTTTTTCGGCATCAAAGACAAAGATTTCTTCCCAGTCGGAGCCGCTTCCCGATACGGAGTAGGCCATGTATTTTCCATCCTTGGAAAAGGCAAGATTTTTTAAGGCCGTAGTTCCGTCCGAGCTTAGCTTATTCGGATCAAAAAAGACTTCAGGAGAGCTTTCCGCCTTTGTGTTTCCGCTTTGGCGGCACATAATGCTTTGATTTTGTAAACCTTCCGTTCTAAAAAAATAATAGAAATTTCCTGCCTTAAAAAGGCCTGAACGTTTTTCATAATCCCAAATTTCTTCGAGCCGTTTTTTTAGCTCTCCTCTGAAAGAGATTTTGGATAAAAAATCTTCGGTTTTTTTATTTTCTTCTTTAACCCAAGCTATGACTTCGGGTGCATTATCGTCTTCAAGCCATCGGTACGGATCAGGAACGATGGTTCCAAAATAATTGTCGGAAACATCCGATTTTTTATATTGCATAATCTTCTCCTATAAAAACGTTAAAATCTTGATAAATAATAGAAGAAAGTACGTTTTTTTTCAAGTAGTTTAAAAAAAATACTAAAAAAAACAAAAAAAATACACTTTTCCGATATAAACCGCTTGACATTCTAATTTTTTATGATAAAATGGGGTTAAGTGGGAGAAAGTAGTAAAAAGTGGGTAATTTTGCAATGACCGGAGAATATAAGAATACTCTTGACGAAAAAGGAAGAATTATGTTTCCGGCTAAAATTCGTGCAGAATTACCCGATTCAAATTTGGTTATTACAAGAGGTGTAGGTAACTGTCTTTGGATTTTTACTGCGGATAAATGGAAAAAGTTTTCGGATGAGATTATGAAGAAAACTTCCCTATTTAAAGCTCAATCCTTGTTGGTTATGAGGCGCTTAATTGCTCCGGCACAAGAAGTTGAAGTTGATAAAAACGGCCGTATATCTATTCCCCAGAGCCTCCGCGAGTGTGCAGGGCTCGAAAAAGACTGCATTATTTTAGGTCTCGGTAAATGCTTTGAATTGTGGGACCTAAAGCAATATGAAAAATATTTAAAGGAGAGTGAGCCGGATTTTTCTGAAGCTGCCGAAGCTTTGGGTGAAATAGGTTTTTAGGTCTTATGCAGCCAGTCCATACATCGGTCTTGCTTGAGGAATGTCTCGAATTCTTAAAACCCGATGCTTCCGATAATCTTTTTGTAGACGGAACATTGGGAGAAGGCGGACATACTGAAGCTTTTTTAAAAAGATATCCTCAACTGAATGCAATAGGCGTTGATGCCGATGTTTCTATTCAAGAACGGGCAAAAGAAAGGTTAAAACCCTTCGGTGAACGCATCCGGTTTCACTTAGGCTGGTCCGATGAGTTTTTTAAAAATTACCCGAAAGACTCTGCTCCTCCAAATTTAATTCTTTTGGATTTGGGAATATCCATGTTTCATTATGTAAAATCGGGGAGGGGGTTTTCTTTTTCTTCTGACGAACCATTGGATATGAGGCTTAATCCTGAGCTTAGGCTAAGTGCCGCCGATATTGTCAATTCTTATAACGAAAAAGATTTGGCGGATTTGATTTTTAATTACGGCGAGGAGCGTTACTCAAGAAAGATAGCTTCCCGTATAGTTGAGCAAAGGGCTGCGGCCGCTTTTAGTAATGCAAAAGAATTGGCTGATTGTATTTACAAGGCTGTTCCTCAAAATTACAGGCATGGAAAAATTCATCCTGCAACAAAAACGTTTCAAGCTCTTAGAATTGCCGTGAACGGAGAGCTTGATAGGCTGCCCCGTCTTTTGGAGGCTTCTTTTTCGGTTTTGGCTCCTAACGGACGGCTTGGAGTTATTACTTTTCATTCTCTTGAGGATAGAATTGTAAAGTTCTATTTTAAAGAATTAGGGAAAAGCTGTACCTGTCCCGAAAATATGCCGATATGTAAGTGCGGGGGCAGGCCTAGAGCTGAGGTTTTAACAAAAAAAGCCGTTAAGGCTTCTGATGAGGAAATAAGGCTTAATCCTCCGTCGAGGAGTGCACGCCTTAGGGTTGTGCGTAAAATTGATTATCGGGAGAGTTAAAATGAAAAAAATACTTGCTGTGCTTTTCACATTGTTTATTCCTCTTTTTTTATTTGCGGTGGTTTTGCAGTCTTCGCGTTATACAAGTGTTGAAAGGGATTTGGCTGATTATAATAAGGAACAGTCTAAGATTATTGATGAAAATAAAAAGAAAATTTCCGGTATTTCTATTTTATCGAAGCCTGAGCGTATTGAAAGAATTGCCGTTGAAGAATTAAAAATGAGAAAAGCTTTGTCGGCCGAGATTTTGAGGGTTTCAATTTCAAAGGAGAATAAGGATGGTTAGAGAAAACTTAAGCAAGAATTTAGACTATTCTCTTATGACTCTTGATGAATTGCTTACAAGTACCGGTGCATGGCTTGTTTATGAATCGAATTCCTCTAAAGCTTTTTCTTCTGTAGTAATAGACAGCCGTAATGTAAAAAATAATTCTCTTTTTATTCCTTTACGAGGTGAAAATCAAGACGGGCATATTTATATAGAGTCTGCTTTAAAGAATGGAGCTAATTTTTTTGTTGTTGACTTTGATTATCTTGACGAAAATGAAACTGCATTGTTGTCATTGTGTAAAAACTATGATGCTTCATGCGTTGCCGTAAAAAATAATTTAAAAGCTTTGCAGGATGCTGCAAGATATTATTTATCAAAGTTCCCCAATCTTTATAAGATAGGTATTACGGGATCGAGCGGTAAAACAACTACAAAAGAAATTTTGACTTCGATATATTCTAAAAAATATAATACCGTATCGACAAAGGGTAATTTAAATTCCGAAACAGGCTTACCTCTTTCCGTTTTTGAAGTACGGCCCGAACATGAAGCCGGAATATTTGAGCTTGGCATGAACCGTAAGGGGGAAATAGCCGAAATAGCAAGCGTTCTTTTACCAAACGCCGCTATAATTACAAACATAGGAACTGCCCATATCGGTATTCTCGGCACAAAGCAGGCAATTGCTGAGGAAAAAAAAGAAATTTTTTCATTTTTTGATGATGATTCTTTAGGCTTTATTCCTGAATGTGAATTTACGGATTTCTTAAAAGATATTCCTCATGGTTCGGTTTTTACCGTATCGGATAATGATTCTTCATTGGTACAAAAGGTTGAAGATGCCGGTGTATTAGGTTCTAAAATTTTTTATAAAGGAGAAGAAATTTTATTCCCATTACCCGGAGTGTATAATGTAAAAAATGCTCTTTTATGTATAGCCTTGGCGGAAAAAAAAGGTTTTTCGGCTAAGGAAATTAAATCTGGTTTAGAAGCCGTGCGGCCTCTGTTTGGTAGATCGCAGGTCTTGCACGGCTTTGTAACCTATTTTTTGGATTGCTATAATGCAAATCCCGACTCGATGAAAAGTGCAATAGAGTTTTGCGATTCTATAAATACCGAATGTGCAAAACATTATGTTTTGGCATCTATGCTTGAGCTAGGGTCTGAATCCGAATATGAACATAAAAAAATAATTGAAGATGCATTAAAATCAAATGCCGATAATTTATACTTTTTTGGAGATGATATTTGTTCCGCTTTTGAAGGTTTGAACGTTTCTTCTTCAAAAAAAATATATAAGTTTAAAACAAATCAATTCGATGCATTAAAAGAACAGCTTAAAGAAAATTTGTCTAAAGATGATTTTGTTTTATTAAAAGGTTCAAGATCAATGGAACTTGAAAGACTGGAATCCGTTTTAAAAGAAGGGGAGATTTAAATGGTGAAACATATTATTGCAAAGAAAAATATTCACTCTGAAAAGTATGACTTTGTTTTTGCAATGTCGGTTCTTCTCCTTTTCGGTGTCGGCTTTGCGACCTTGTATTCGGGTTCTATTCATTATGCTCAACGTTTTTTTGACAATCATCTTTATTTTGTCGGTAAGCAAATAAAGCATTTTATTGCAGGTATCATTGCAATGACGTTTTTTCTCTTTGTAGATTTTTCTACAATAAGAAAAATGCTGCCTTTTATTATGCTTGCAACTTTTATTTTTTGCCTGCTTCCGTTTATTCCCGGAATCGGAGAAGAAAGAAACGGTGCTTCCCGATGGATAAATATTGCAGGTTTTATGTTTCAGCCTTCGGAGCTTTTAAAGCTTTCTTTAATTTTATTTTTAGCTAATTTTTTCGACAAGAAAAACGGTAATTATGATCAGCCTTTAGTTTCGATTATTACGCCTTTTGTTATAATATCTTTGTTTGCTTTTTTGGTATATTTGGAAAATGACTTTTCTTCTTCGATGTTTATCTTTTTTATAGCCGGTTTGATGTTCTTTATAGCAGGTGTTCCGATATTATGGTTTATTAAAGGATTTGTAAGTTTTGCACCAATCTTTATTTTGATGATTATAACAAAAGAATATAGAATGGAAAGAGTTCTATCTTTTTTGGATCCTTCAAGGAGTCCTTTAGATTCAGGTTTTCAAATACAGGCTGCTCTTAATGCATTGACAAGCGGTGGAGTTTGGGGGCAAGGATTAGGAAATGGTCTGCGTAAAATAGCAAGTGTACCTGAAATATATTCCGATTTTATATTTGTTGTATGGGCTGAGGAAATGGGATTTATAGGTGTTGTGTTTTATATTGCATTACTTGCCTTTTTTGCATTTTTCGGCTATAGGATAGCTTTTGGTTGTAGGAGCAGATTCGGTGCTTATGTAGCTTTTGGGGCTGTAAGTTGTATACTATCTCAGTCACTGGTAAATTGTGCTGTTGTTTCAAAAATGATTCCGGCCACAGGAATACCCCTTCCTTTTTTTTCATCGGGAGGATCATCATTGGTAGTTACGTTTTCTTTATGCGGTCTAATTTTAAATGCATCAGGATATGTGAATAAAAAGGAGAAATAGATGGCTGATATTTTGTATACTTGGAAAAAAAATGAATATTTGAATGATGCATATGTTAAAGAAAAAGTTATTAATGATAATAAATCATCAAAGCTTAAATCGGCAGTAGTTAGATTTCTTATTATTAGTTTTGTCTTGCTCTTATTGGGAGAGATTATTTATTATGCAATAATTTTACCCTATAGTTCTATAGCAGCAGTAAATATTTCGGGTTGTTCCGATTTAAGTTCGATAGAAGTAAAAAAACTAGCAGGAATCGAAAGTAATACTAAATGGCTTTCTATAGATTCCTCTGAGATTTCTAAAAAACTTGTATCATATCCCGGAATTGCATCCGTTACCGTAGAAAAGAAATTTCCCGATAAGGTTTCAATTAAAATAGTTGAAAGAAAGGCTGTTGCTTTGGCTTTTACCGAAGTTGAAGGAAGAACCGTTCCAATGGAAATTGACGGTTATGGCGTGGTTTTTAGGATAGGTTCTCCTATTATTAAATCAAATTTGCCTATTATTACAGGGCTTACATTTAAAAGTCCTCGTGAAGGTATGCAGGTTAACGAAAAACTTTCTCAGCTTTTTGTTCAGTTGGATATTTTACAAAAAAAACATCCCGTTTTATTAAATGAAATATCGGAAATAAAAATTCAACCTAAAAAATATGGAGGTTATGATTTGATTCTCTATCCTGTAAAGAGCAGATTATCGGTTATAACCAATAAATTTTTGACGGAAGAATCTTTACAATATATGATCCTTATTCTGGATGTAGTTAAGGATATAAATTTAGAAAAAAATATTATTGGAATTGATCTACGTGGTGCTAATGCCGTTTATATAAAAAGAGAGGCTAAAGATGAGTGATGATATAATCGTAGGTTTGGATATAGGAAGTAAAAATATTCGAGTTGTTGTTGCCGAAAAAAATGACGAAGGGCATTTACAGATAACGGGTATCGGTATGAGTGAATCGACGGGCATACATCGGGGTATTGTCACTAATATTGAGAATACCGTTCAGGGTATAAATAAGGCTGTTGATGAGGCTGAGGTTATGTCCGGTGTAGATATTTCCCATTGTACTGTCGGCTTGGGCGGAGTTCATATAGAGGGAGTCAACTCTAAGGGTGTTTTTCCTATAAGAGACAAGGGTAAAAATAATAAGGAAATCGACCGCTCCGATATAGATGCAGTAATTAATTCTGCACAGGCTGTTGAGTTTACAGGAGATAGAGAAATAATTCATGTTGTACCTCAGTCTTATACGGTAGATAGGCAGCGTGGAATCAAAGATCCGCTAAATATGATAGGTACAAGACTTGAAGCCGAGGTTCATTTAATAACGGGTGTAGCAACCTCTATGAAAAATATTCCCAACTGTGTCCAAAGAGCCGATTTAAATATAGACGGCTTAATGCATAACGGTTTGGCGGATGTAAGAGCTGTTATGACAAATGATGAACAAGAGCTTGGTTCAATTTTAATAGATATCGGAGCAGGCACTACCGATATAGTTGTTATGCAAAACGGAGGACCTGTAATTACGGCCTCATTACCTGTAGGCGGAATACAGGTTACCAATGATCTTGCAATAGTAAAAAGTATTCCGTTTGATACGGCGGAAAAAATAAAAATATCAAGCGGATGCTGCTGGATGCCTTTTGTTGAAAGAGATGAGCAGGTTTTAATTCCGGCTTTTGGAGGTAGGGGGCCTGAAGAAATTTATAGAAGTGAGATTTGCGAAATATTGCAAGCCCGCATGGCTGAAATTTTTGTAATGGTAAAAAATAAGGTGGATGACCTTACGCAAGGTTCCCGCCTTGGCGGTTCTGTTATAATATGCGGAGGCGGCGCCTTGCTAAACGGTACAACGGAATTAGCTGATGAAATATTCGGTATGCAATCTGCCAGACTGGGAATTCCTTCAACTATAGGAGGAGTTGTAGGGCGATATCGAAGCCCGGAGTTCGCTACGGTGTTGGGATTAATATTGCATAGATTAGATGATCAAAATAAAATAGGTAAGGTTTCAAGTTCCAGAAAAGAAAATTCGGGGCTTGTTGTTTCAAAAATAAAAAATTTTATAAAAGAATTATTTTAAAATTGCATACGGGAGGGTTATTGGTATGTTATATGAAGTAATGGAAGACAAGGTAAATAACGAGGTTGTCGATGCAGGTACTCCGGCTATAATAAAAGTTATAGGCGCCGGAGGAGGCGGTTCAAATGCCGTAAACAGGATGATGTCCAGCAATATGAGGTATGTTGACTTTATAGTTGCAAATACCGATTTACAGGCTTTACGTCATTCAAATGCTCCTTTAAAATTACCTATAGGAACAAAGATTACCAAGGGCTTGGGTTCAGGAGGAGACCCTGAAATAGGAGAGCAGGCTGCAATCGAAGATCGAGAAATAATTGCAAATGCAATAAAAGATGCAGACATGCTTTTTATAACGGCAGGCATGGGCGGGGGCACAGGTACCGGCTCAGCTCCGATTATTGCCGAAATTGCTAAGGAGCAGGGGATTTTAACCGTTGCCGTAGTTACAAAGCCGTTTGCATTTGAAGGCCGTAAAAGAATGAGCCTTGCAGAAGAAGGAATAAAGAAATTAAGAGAATCCGTAGACACAGTAATTACTATTCCTAATCAGCACTTATTGAATATGGTAGATCCTTCAACTCCTGTTGTGGAAGCTTTTAAAAAGGCTGATGATGTTTTGCGTCAGGCTGTTCAAGGCATATCTGATTTAATTTACCAACATGGAGAAATTAATGTCGATCTAGCCGATGTTAAAGCCGTAATGAAAGCGCAGGGTAATGCTCATATGGGTGTAGGTATAGGCGAAGGACAAAATAGGGCCGTTGATGCTGCAACAAATGCGCTTAACAATCCTTTACTTGAAGAAGCCAGAGTTGAAGGTGCTAAAAATCTTTTGGTAAATATTTGCGGAAGCGAAAAACTAACCATGTATGAGCTTTCTGAGATTATGGATATCATTAATGCCGGAGCAGATCCTGATGTGGCTACTTTTTTCGGTGCAACCATCGATCCTTCCGTAGAAAACAAAGTTGTTGTTACGCTTATCGCAACAGGTTTTAGATCAAACGATAAGTTTCCTATTGATGATGCAGCATCTAACAGGAAGCCTGTTCGTGATAATGTAGAAAACTTGGTATTTACAGATGATTCTTTTATGACCTCAAGAGAGTGGACTAAGGTTAATAAAACAACGCCTCCTACCCTTTCCGGGCTTGGATTAAGAAATAGGAGTGAGGCATCTTCCGAAAAACATTATGAAGATATCTATGTTGCAGAAAGAAAGCCTTCTTTTAGCTCTATTGTTCCGCCTATGGAAAGTGATTTGGAAACTCCTGCATATTACAGAAATCAAAATGTTTTAAGGTAAGGGAGGGAAATAAACTGACAAAGATACAGCTTCGGGCTTTTTACGGATTTTTAATTTCAGCAGAATCTCATTCCAAAGCAACAGCTCAAACCTATATTAATACTTTGCAATTATTTCAAGAGCATATGTCCGATAGTTTAATTGAAAATGCAACGGAAGCCGACTGTATTGATTTTATTTTGCATAGATCCGAGTCCGGAATTATGGCTAAAACCATAGCCAAGGATATTGCAGCTCTTAATTCCTTTTTTAGATTTTTAATTATCGAAGGAGTTAGAAAAGATAATCCGAGTGAGAGTATCGAAAGACCAAAAAGGGAAAAGACCTTGCCCAGAGTTTTATCTCCGGATGAAGTAGACAGCCTTTTTGCTGCAATTCCTTTGGATTCGCCTAATAATATAAGAGACAGAGCTTTATTTGAGCTTATTTATTCTGCAGGTCTTAGAGTCAGCGAGATTGTTAATTTAAAAATGGAAGATATTTTTTATGATGAAGATTTAATTAAGGTTACGGGAAAGGGCAATAAAGAAAGAATTGTTCCTTTCGGCAGTGCCGCCAAGTATTGGCTTAAGCAATATATACTTGAAGCCCGTACCGAACTATTAAAACCTAAGCATCCTGAAAATACTTTGATTTCAGGTTCCGTATTTTTAAATAACAGAGGAGCTGTTTTAACCAGAAAGGGAATTTGGAAAAGAATAAATGAACTTTCAAATTTTTCCGGTATTGAGACTAAGGTTCATACTTTAAGACATTCTTATGCTACGCATTTACTTGCCGGAGGAGCGGATTTGAGATCTGTTCAATGTCTTTTGGGGCATTCCGATATTTCTACAACTCAAGTTTATACGCATATCGAGGATAAGTCGTTACAAATGTATCATAATAAATTTTTTGATACTAAAAAGTTAGAGCGAGGTATAAAATGAAAAAAAGATTTTGTTCCGTAATAGCTATTTTGTCACTGATTTTTATATTGGAAAGTTGTAATAAGGTTACAAGTATTCGTAGACTTCAAGAATTGGAGGAAGGTGTCAGCAATCCGAATACGGAGGCCGAATTAAAAGATGCTATAAGAAAATATGAAAAAAGAGTTGACGATATAATGATTGCAGAAGAAAGGATAGGTATTTGGTATAAAATACTCGGATCAAGATATATGGATCAAAAAATGTATAAAAAAGCATTAAAAGCTTTTCAATCTGCATTGGAGTATTATCCGGAGAATCAAAATTTATTTTATCAGGCCGGTCTTGCTGCAAGTTTAACGGCAAAAAATTCTTTAGATTTTGAATTGACCGGAACCGACATCGAGAAAAAAAGATATTTTGATCTTGCCGTTTCCGCTTATAAGCGTGCTCTTGAAATAGATCCTAAACATGCAAAGGCTGTTTATGCTCTATCGGTATTGTACATATTCGAATTAAATCGTCCTGCCGAAGCAATTCCTATTTTAGAAAAAATTACCGAATGGGAAAAGAAACCTATAGATCATTTATTTTTACTTGGGGCTGCTTATTATATGACAGGTGAAAATGAAAAAGCTATTGCCGTTTATGAGCGCATTATCGAAATTTCAAGCAGCGCAGAAAAAAAAGCAAAAGCGGAAAGCAATATTAGGGAGATTAGGAGTTCGGGAGGAAGATAGAAAGTGAAGATATCCGAAAAAGAAAGTTTGTACATAGGATTATCTCATTGCTATTTTCTCAAAGGAAGGGAAAAGCTTGTTCTGTCGGAAAAGCTTGATTCCTTATCTTCTCTTGTGTCGCTTTCTCTAAAAGATATTTCGGAAATTATCGGCAGGCAGGTAAGGCCCAAAAAATGGGATAAAGATTTACTGAAATCCCTTACGGATTCAAGTATAAAACTTATGAGCTCATACGGCATAAGGATGCTTTATTTTTATGATTCGGATTTTCCTCCGCAGCTTAGGGAGATTCCCGATCATCCCTTTACCGTTTTTTATAGAGGCCTTCTTCCTTCTCCTGAACAGCCCATGCTTGCAATGGTAGGAACAAGGCGGCCTACGGGGGACGGTATTGAACAAGCCTTGAATTTGGGAAAAGAATGCGCCGAAAAAAATATTCCTGTTGTGTCGGGATTGGCTTTCGGTATAGATTGTTTTTCTCATAAGGGCTGTCTTGAAGGAGAAGGTAAGACCTTGGCAGTATTGGCCTGCGGGCCTGAAATGATTTATCCCCGTTCAAATAAAAAACTTGCTGCAAATATTTTGGAATCTAGCGGTTGTATTTTAAGTGAATATGCTCCGGGAACGGAACCGTTGTCCTACCGCTTTCCCGAAAGAAATAGAATTATTTCGGGACTTTCGCGTTCCGTTTTAATTGTAGAAGCTCCAAAAAAATCGGGTGCTCTTATTACTGCAGATTTTGCCTTGGAGCAGGGCAGAGATGTTTATGTATGCGGCCTTCTTCTTAATTCTTTACAAAATGAAGGCGGTAAAGCCCTTTACGAACAAGGCGCATTTGCGATAAAATCCATAGATGATATTTTACATGATTGGAAATATCCTACGGAAAATAATTTAAGAAATAATCAGCAAAATATGCTGTTTACTAATTTATAGATTATGAGGTATTGATTTATGGAAAACACGATGAATGAAACAAAAAAAACTAAACGTACTGCAAAAAAAACAAAACAGCATTGCTTGGTTATAGTCGAGTCACCTGCAAAGGCTAAGACGATTGAAAAATATTTAGGAAGCGATTATATCGTAAGAGCTTCGATGGGGCATCTGATAGATTTGCCTAAATCCAGATTGGCAATCGATATAGAACATAATTTTACTCCCGAATATATAACGGTTAGAGGGCGTGCTAAAATTTTAAAAGAACTAAAAAAGGAAGCAAAAAAATCTTCAGGCGTATTTCTTGCAAGTGATAATGATAGAGAAGGGGAGGCTATTGCCTTTCATTTACATGAAGCCTTGCTTCCGGAATGTTCTTCTCCGATAAAAAGAATAGTTTTTAACGAAATTACTCCCAATGCAATTCAAGAAGCCGTAAAAAATCCCATGGATATAGATATGGGAAAAGTTAATGCTCAAAAATCCAGAAGAGTTTTGGATAGACTGGTCGGTTATAACCTATCTCCTCTTCTTTGGCAAAAAGTAAAGAACGGATTGTCGGCAGGCCGTGTTCAATCCGTTGCATTGCGTTTAATCTGTGAACGGGAAGAAGAAGTTGAAAATTTTATTCCTGATGAGTACTGGACCCTTGACGGCGATTTTAAATACAATAAAACTTCTTTTGAAGCTCAGCTTGTAAAATACAAGGATAATAAGCCTGAATTAAAAAATCAAAAAGAAGTTGATGCAATTATCGAAGAGTTGAAGTCCTTGCCTGCTTTTGTAGATGATATCAAGATAACGGAAAAAAGTATAAAGCCTCGCCCTCCGTTTACAACTTCTACATTACAACAGGTTGCGGCAAACAGAATAGGTTTTACATCGAAAAAGACAATGCAGGTAGCCCAGCAGCTGTATGAAGGTGTTGCTGTCGGTTCTACCAGAGTCGGTTTGATTACCTATATGCGTACCGATTCTGTGAGAATTTCCGATACGGCAATAGATGCTGTCCGTAAATGGATTAATGAAAATCATCCTAAAGAATTACCTGATGGACCGAATGTATACGCAGCAGGAAAAAAAGCACAGGATGCACACGAGGCGATTCGTCCTACATACATTGAGTATAGTCCTTCTTATTTAAAAGAATTCTTAACCCGTGATCAGTTAAGACTTTATTCTTTGATTTGGGAACGTTTCGTTTCAAGTCAAATGAAAAATGCAAAGACAAAAACATCGAGTTATGAAATAAAAGTAGGGGATGCAGTTTTCCGTGCAGCTTCTACAAAGATAACCGAAAAAGGTTTTTACACGGTTACAAAAACATTAATTTCAAAAGACGAAAAAGGAACTTCTCTTCCATCTATGAAGGTGGGAGATGAAATAAGTATTGAAAGTTTAAGACCTGAACAGCATTTTACTCAAGGCCCTGCCCGTTATACGGATGCAAGTATCGTAAAAATGCTTGAAGAAAAAGGAATCGGAAGACCTTCAACCTATGCACCTATTATTTCCGTTTTGCTTGAACGCTATTATGTAACAAGATCTAATAAACAGCTTGTTCCGACTCAGCTGGGAAGAATTATCAACAATCTTTTAGTCAAAAATTTTTCCGAAATAATAGATGTAAACTTTACTGCCGGAATGGAAAACCGCTTGGACGAAGTAGCTGAAAATAAAATAGAATGGCCTAAATTGATGGAAAGTTTTTACGATTCATTTAAAGAAAAAGTAGATACCGCTTTGGAAAATGTAGAAAGCATTAAAGGTTCGTTGGATGAAGTTACGGATATAGTCTGCGAAAAATGCGGAAACAAAATGGTAAAAAAACTTGGCCGCTTCGGAGTGTTTTTGGCTTGCAGTGCTTTCCCTGAATGTAAAAATACAAAATCGATTCCTTTGGCAAAATGTCCGCGTGAAGGCTGCGGAGGAGATATAATCGCACGTAAATCCAAAAAGAGAGGAAAAGAATTTTACGGATGTACACATTTTCCCGAATGTGATTTTATTTCACACTTTAAACCTATCAATGCCTCTTGTCCCAAATGCGGCTGGTTTATGGTAGAAAAGTATGATAAGAAAAACGGAAACTATAAGGCTTGTATTAATCCTAATTGCGATTATTTACACAGTGTAGTAGAAGGTGTAGAAGATGTGGAGGTAGACAGAAGCAATGAATGAAGTATTTGAAAACTACCTCACCTATAGTGCGGGAGTAAGGCAATTTACAAAAGCAACAATAGATTCTTATAAAAATGATTTGATTATTTTTGAAGAGTGGTTAAAAGAACTTGACTTAAATGTTTTTGAGTTAAAGGCTTCGGACATCAGGATTTTTATTGCAGAACTTGCAGATAAAAAAATTGCTCCGGCATCAATTAACAGAATGATGTCCACGCTACGAGGTTTTTACAAATATGCTTTAAGGTTTAATCTGACAAAAATAAATCCTATATCTTCTGTAAGGAATTTAAAACTTGCTCAAAAACTTCCTGTGTTTATGTTTCCTAAACAGGCACAAGAGTTTTGTAAGCTGCCTTCAAATGCCGGTATTCTTTGGGAAACAAGGGATGCTGCCTTATTTGCTTCTCTTTATTCTACGGGTTGCCGTGTTTCGGAATTAGCTGGGCTCGATATAAAAGACTTGGATAAAACGCTTTCTTATGCCATCGTTTTCGGAAAAGGCAAAAAAGAAAGAAAGGTATTTTTTGCGGAATTTGCAAAAGAATATTTGAGGGAGTATTTAAAAGAAAGGGCTAACTTGGTTGAAAAGTTTAAAGGCCAAGTTCAAAAAGACGGCAAGGGAAAAATTAGAGATGCTCTTTTTATAAATCAAAAGGCTCAAGCCTTAACAAGCAGGGGAATTCGGTATATAATAAACAGATATGTTCAGTTATCTCCCGAATTAAAACATCTTTCACCCCACGCTTTTAGACATAGTTTTGCATCGACATTAATTACACGCGGAGCAGATATAAGGGTTGTACAGGAATTGCTTGGACACGAAAGTGTTTCGACCACGCAAAGATATACGCATATTACGGCTGAGCAGCTTCAAAATTTATATAAGACTGCTCATCCTCATTCATAAATAGGAGTTATGATAAACAGTTCGGCAGAAATTCAGCCTCACTGTTTATCGGAATAGGAGTTTTAGATGAGTCAAAAAATAAGAAGTACTACGGTGATTGCGGTAAGAAAAGACGGGAAAATTGTTATGGCCGGAGACGGACAGGTAACCATGGGCGAAACAGTTATGAAGGGAAATGCCCGAAAGGTAAGAAAAATTTATGACGGAAAAATTATAACGGGCTTTGCCGGAGCAACGGCCGATGCCTTTACTCTTTTGGAAAAGTTTGAAATCAGGGTAAAAGAATTTTCAGGCGACCTGACTAGAGCTGCGGTAGAGCTTGCAAAAGATTGGCGCACCGATAAGATGCTCAAAAACTTACAGGCCCTCTTACTTGTAGCCGACTCAAAGACTACTCTTTTAATTTCGGGAAACGGAGATGTTATAGAGCCCGAAGAAGATGTACTTGCAATAGGCTCCGGAGGAAATTATGCTTATGCTTCGGCTTTGGCTTTGATGCAAAACACAAATCTTTCCGCCCGTGAAATTGCGGAAAAGAGTTTACAGATTGCAGGAAAGATATGTATTTACACAAACGGAAAGATAGTTATGGAGGAAATATAATGAACGAAGAATTAAAAGATTTGACGCCTAAACAAACGGTTGCAGAACTGGATAAATACATTATAGGACAAAACAAGGCGAAAAGAGCCGTTGCTATTGCTCTTCGTAACAGAATGCGCCGTCTCAAACTTCCCGAAGAAATCAGAGACGAAATAGCTCCTAAAAATATTTTGATGATAGGGCCTACGGGTGTAGGTAAAACCGAAATTGCAAGACGGCTTGCAAAATTGTCGGGAGCTCCTTTTTTAAAGGTAGAAGCTACAAAGTATACTGAAGTAGGTTATGTAGGCCGCGATGTCGAATCTATGATCAGGGATTTGATGGCTGTCGGCTACACAATGGTTAAAAGCGAAATGCAGGAAAAACTAAAAGAGCAAGCAGAAAAAAATACCGAAGAATCTTTATTGGATTTGCTTTTGCCCGGTTCAAATAAAAAGAAAACTGCCGCAACTTCTGCTCAGCCGCAAGATGTTTCTCAAGCCTCTAGCGGAACAACGATAAGCCTTCCAAGTGTGAGTTCTACGGCTCAAGCGGAAGAGCATAAGGCTCAAAATGAAAACGATATGAGCGGCACAAGGGAAAAATTCCGCGTAATGCTCCGCGAAAATAAACTTGAAGATAAGATGGTTGAGGTTACTATTTCTCCATCCATGGGAACTCCCACATTCGAATTTTTTGCAGGCGGTTCAAACATGGAAGATATTGAATCTGCAATGTCGAATATTTCCAGTATGCTTATGGGCGGAGCAAAATCGAAACGCAAAAACGTAAGCGTAAAAGAAGCCCGCGAAATTATAATGGCCGAACAGCTTGACCGAATGGTAGATCATGATAAGGTAACTGATGAGGCAAAGCAAAGGGTCGAGCAGATGGGAATTATATTTATTGACGAAATCGATAAGGTTGCTTCCCGTTCGGATCGAGGAGGCGGACCTGATGTTTCAAGAGAGGGTGTTCAGCGCGATATTCTTCCCATAGTTGAAGGCTCTAAGGTTTCCACTAAATACGGCGTTGTAGATACCCGTCACATTCTTTTTATAGCAGCGGGAGCTTTTAGCGTATCAAAGCCGAGCGATTTAATCCCTGAATTTCAAGGACGCTTCCCCTTGCGGGTAGAGCTTGAAGCCTTGCATGCAGAAGATTTTAAACGCATTCTCCTTGAACCTAAAAATGCTTTGACCAAACAGTATGCAGAGCTTTTGGAAACCGAAGGCGTAAAAATAGAATTTTTAGATGAAGCCATTGATAGAATGAGTTTTTTGGCTGCAGATGTAAACAGCAAAAACGAAAATATTGGAGCAAGAAGGCTCCATACGATTATGGAAATGCTTTTAGAAGATATTTCGTTTAATGCAAGCGAAATGGGAGGCGAAACGGTAAAAATAGATGTAGCCTATGTGGATGAAAGGTTAAAAGATATAGTACAGGATCAGGATTTATCCCGATATATTCTATAATATGGTTAAGGGGTATTTAAAATTTGCCGAAAATATCCTTAGGAGTGAATTATGGGTTTTAATAGTTTTTTAAGAACAACGGATATATTGCACAGAGCCTTGGATGTAAACTCTTTACGCTATACCGTTACATCAAATAACCTTGCAAATTCGGATGTTCCTAATTTTAAGAGGACTGAGGTAAATTTTGAATCGGAGTTAAAAAGAGCCTTTGATTCGGAAAAAAATGTAAAAGGAGCTTTTCAGCTTGCAACGACTCATCCCTTGCATATAAAATCAAATGAGCCTATAGATTATAGAACGGTTGAGCCTGTGCGTGTTTTGGATTATTTGACTACCGAAAAAGCAAACGGAAATAATGTAAACCCTGAAGATGAAGCTATGAAGGTATTGAAGATTCAAATGCAGTATCAGCTTTTAAGTATGATGGCAGGTTTTCAGTACAATCAGGTACAATCGGTTTTAAAGTAGAATAAGGAATCGGAGGAAAAAATATGGGATTGTTTACGAGTATAAATATTGCAGCTACGGGAATGGGTGTAGAGCGTCTTAGAACCGATGTAATATCAAACAATATTGCAAACGCTTCAAGCTTGGAAACCCAAGAAGGCGGCCCTTTTAAAAGAAGCCGTGTAATAGTCGGCCAAAGAAAAAGCGGTATCGACTGGCAGACTCCTTTTACTCCTCAAAATGTAGAAAGGGGAGTAGGTGAGGGCGTTAAGGTTCTTTCGATAGAAAAAGATACTTCCGATACCCGTTGGGTTTATGATCCGACCCATCCTAAGGCCTTAAAGTACGGCCCTAAGGAAGGATATGTAGAGTATCCTAATGTAAACATAGTTACGGAAATGGTGGATTTAATTTCGGCTTCAAGGGCTTATGAGGCAAACCTTGCCGTTGTAAACGGTGCAAAGGATATGTTCCAAAGAGCCTTGGATATTGCAAGATAAAATGAACGATAAAATATTTTAGTGGGAGGAAAAAATGGTAAACGCTGTAAATGTTGCAAATGTAAATTCGGTACCTGGGCTTTTGGATGTTCCGAAAATTAATGCTGTTGTTACCGATAATTTTAGAGCCAAAATGGTTTCAAATACCGACATGATTGAGCTTGCTGCAAATAAAGAAGCTGCAAGTTTTGAACAGACAATTTTAAAAGCATTCGACAGCATGAATGCAAAGCAAACAAACATGGACAAGTTGGGAGAACAAATGATTGTCGATCCCGAATCGGTCGATGTTCATGATATAACGATGGGAATGGCCGAAGCAAGTTTGTCGCTTAAATTAGCACAAACCATAATCGACCGTTTAGTAAAAACTTGGAATGATATTACTACAACGAGATAAAAAATAGGCTGCAAGACTTTTAATTTGAAGCCTTGCAAAGCTCGTTCAGTACATGGGGGGAAACATGAACGAAAAGTTTAACAATCTAAAAACAAAGTTTGGGACGCTTTGGGGGAAATGGACAAAGCTCCAAAAAGGAATCATCATCGGGGTAATTGTACTTGCTCTGGTGCTGGTTGTCGTTCTCGGTAGATGGTCTTCAAAACCGACATCGGTACCCGTAATAGACATGGCGATAACCGACGTTGATCTGCGTGATAGAATTATATTGCGCATTAATGAAGAAAATGTAAAAACTACAATCTCTTCCGATGGGATAATCTCTGTTGCCGATGAAGCAACAGCTAGAAGGATGAGGACTATCTTGTTGCGTGAAGATTTGATACCTAAGAATACAAGCCCTTGGGCCTTCTTCGATGTTGAGCGTTATTCGCGTACCGATTTTGAGCGTGAGATTGATGTACGCCGTGCAATTACCGAGGAAGTCAAGAGACACTTAAAAGCATTGGACGATATTGATGATGCCAATGTTGTCGTCAGAATACCTGAAAAGGCCTTATTTGAATCGGAACAACTTCCTGCAACTGCGACTGTTGTTATTACTCCTGCACCCGGAAGCGATATTTCGACCAATCGAAAGAAAATAGAAGGTATTCAAAAGATGCTCAGGCTTGCGGTTCCGGGATTAAAAAATGAAGATATTACGATAAGCGATGCTTCCGGAATTCCTTTAAACGATTTTGAAATCATGAAAGATGCCGACCGCTTAACTCTAATTGAAAAGCAGCAAAAGTTTATTGCTAAACTTGAAAGGCAATACGGGGCCAACATATTGACTCCTTTACAAAAAATATACGGTGAAGACAGAGTTAGAGATATAAACGTTAAAATTGATATGGATATGTCTGAACGTTCTGCCGATACAACCGAAATTCGCCCTACAGTTATCAAAGAAGATAATCCCGAGACTTCTTATGATGATTCTCAAGTAGTGCAATCGGTTACGGTAAGTTCGGAAAATGCAACGACTATCTGGGAAGGAAGCGGAATAAATCCTCAAGGGCCTGTGGGAACTGAGGGACAAACTCCTCCTTCTTATCAAGATACAAGAAATTTAGTGGGACGCTCGACTCAGACCATCACAAAGGAAAACCATCTTGTAAGTTCAAGCCAGATAAAGGAAGTCTTCCTTCCAAAAATGGGAAGAAGAACCGTATCGGTAAACATTGACGGTGTTTGGGAAAAGAAAAAAGATGTTAACGGAAAATATATTATTAAAAACGGTGTGATTGAAAGAGAATATAAACCTCTTTCAGCTGAAGAAATAAAGCAGGCCGAAAAAATAATTAAAGATGCCATAGGATTTGATGCAAGCCGAAAAGATTCCGTAAGTGTCGTAAATGTTAAGGTTGATAGAACATCTCAGTTTGAACTGGAAGATAAGGAATATTTTAAGGCTCTGCAAAGACAAACCATATTCTTACTTTCGTTAGCAGGAATAGCATTAATATTGCTCTTCTTTATATTGTATAGAATCATAAGCCGTGAGATTGAAAGAAGAAAAAGACTCCGCGAAGAAGAACTTCTTCGTCAGGCACAGTTGGAACGTGAAAGGATGTTGTATGATCAGCAGATGGCTGATGCCGATGTTTCAATGACGGTTGAAGAGCGAAGACGTCAGGAGCTTCAAGAAAATGCTATCAATATGGCTAGGGAACATCCTGAAGATGTTGCTCTCTTAATTAGAACTTGGCTCATGGAGGAATAATATGGCTGTAGCACCTGCAAAAGAAAGAGGCAGTTCAAAAAAGGGTAAGGATATTAATTCTCTTACCGGAAGACAAAAGGCTGCAATATTCTTAGTATCTCTCGGAGGTGAAATCTCCGCTAAAATAATGGAAAGACTTCGTGAAGATGAAGTCGAAAAAATAGTTTTTGAGATTGCAAGAACCGAAACTGTGGAAGCGGAATTAAAAGATGCCGTTCTCCAAGAGTTTCAGGATTTAATGACTGCTCAAAACTTTATAACAACAGGCGGTATAGACTATGCAAGGGATGTTCTGGAAAAAACTTTCGGTAGCCAAAAAGCTATCGAAATAATAAACAGACTCACGAGCTCTCTCCAAGTTCGTCCATTTGATTTTATTCGAAGAACGGATCCTGCGCACTTATTGAACTTCATTCAGCAAGAGCATCCGCAGACAATAGCTTTGATCCTTGCCTACCTTGAACCGCAAAAAGCATCGGTGATTTTGCAAAATCTTCCCGATGAAATTCAAAGCGATGTAGCAAGACGCGTTGCAACCATGGATACAACTTCCCCCGATGTTCTCCGTGAAGTTGAACGCGTTTTGGAAAAGAAACTGTCTACTGTTTCAAGTGAAGACTATACTGCAGCGGGCGGTGTCGACAGCATCGTTGAGATTCTTAACCTTGTTGACCGTTCTTCTGAAAAATCCATTATCGAATCTCTTGAAGACGAAGATCCCGACTTGGCAGAAGAAATCAAGAAGAAGATGTTCGTATTCGAAGACATTGTTATGCTTGACGATAGATCCATCAGTAAGGTTCTGCGCGAAGTTAATAACGATGAAATGGCTAAGGCTCTTAAACAGGTTGATGCCGAAGTTCAAGATAAGATATTTAGAAATATGTCTAAGCGTGCCGGTGCCATGCTCCGCGATGAAATGGAATACATGGGACCGATACGTGTTAAAGATGTTGAAGAAGCTCAGCAGAAGATTGTTTCGATTATCAGACACTTGGAGGATAAGGGTGAAATTGTTATCGCCAGATCCGAAGAGGATGAATTGGTATAAAATAAAACGGAGAATTGCTTATGGCTAAGACTATTTTTAGAGGCTTTGAGGTAAACAAAAACAATAACGATGTAGTGTTTTTACAGCTTAATAAAACTTTTCAAGAAGAACCTGAAGAAATTATTGAAGAAAAGGTTCCGGTTTATGAAGGTCCGACTGTTGAAGATTTAAAAAAAGAAGCTGAGGATTTTAAACTCGAATGGGAAAAGCAAAAAGAAAAAATGATTTCCGATGCTAAAGCTGAAGCCGATAAAATTATTGAAGATGCTCAAAATGCAGCCTTTGATGAGGTAAAAAGGCAGACAGATGAAGCTCAAGTTATTGCTCAAAATGCAAAAAAAGATGCTGAAGATATTATAGCCGAAGCCGAGCAAAAAGCCAGAGATATAATAGCCGATTCCGAAAAAAACAAAGATTCCGTAAACCGTGATGCTTATAAAGAAGGTTTTAACCGCGGCCGTGAAGAAGGTTTTAAAGAAGGAAATCTTGAAGTGCAACGCCTAACCGATCGTCTTCATACAATAATAAATAAGACAATGGATAGGCGCCAAGAAATTCTTTCTGAAACCGAGCAGCAAATAGTGGATCTTGTTCTTTTGATGACAAGAAAGGTCGTTAAAGTTATTTCCGAAAATCAGAGAAATGTTGTAGTTTCCAATGTTGTTCATGCTTTGCGAAAAGTAAAAGGCAGGGGCGACGTGGTCATACGCGTTAATCTTGCTGATGTTAAGATGACTACGGAGCACATTCAAAACTTTATATCCGCTGCAGAAAATATTAAAAATATTACAGTGGTTGAAGATTCTACTGTTGATCAAGGTGGATGTATCATTGAAACGGACTTCGGAGCAGTGGATGCACGTATAGCAAGTCAGCTTAACGAACTTGAGCAAAAGATTTTGGAAATATCTCCCATTAAAACAAAGATAAAGACCGGAAATATTTAAGGTGCCGATATGGTAGATCTGTTTGATAAATATACCAATGCTGTCTCAGAAACCGATCCGATAAAATTTACCGGACGTGTAGTCCGTGTTCATGATAAATTAATTGAAAGTGAAGGTCCTGTGGCTTCCGTAGGAGAACTTTGCCAGATTATTACGGATGATAATCCTGATGGATTAAAGGCTGAGGTTGTAGGCTTAAACGGAACTATCGTTCAGCTGATGAGCTATACCGATGTTCAAGGTGTAAAAATAGGTGACCTTGTTATTGCAAGCGGAGAAATTTTATCCGTCCCTGTCGGAAATGTTCTACTAGGCCGTGTTGTAGATGCCTTGTGTAAATCTGCTGACGGTAAACCTGAACCATATTCGGCAAAAAGATATCCTGTTGTAGCTCCTCCTCCCGATGCTATGACCCGTAAGCCTATAAGACAAAGAATCGTTACCGGCATCCGTGCTATCGATAGTCTTTTGGCTGTGGGGCGCGGACAGCGCCTTGGAATTTTTGCAGGTACCGGTATCGGAAAATCTACATTGCTTGGAATGATAGCTCGAAACACAAATGCCGACGTAAATGTTATAGCTCTTATAGGAGAGCGCGGACGTGAAGTTTTGGATTTTATTGAGCATGATCTGGGACCTGAAGGTTTAAAACATTCGGTAATTGTAAGTGCAACCTCCGATCAAAGTGCTCTTGCAAGAATAAGAGGAGCATACACCGCTACGGCCATTGCAGAATACTTTAGAGATCAAGGAAAAGATGTTATGC
Source organism: Treponema sp. B152 (assembly GCF_024181665.1). Lineage (NCBI taxonomy): Bacteria > Pseudomonadati > Spirochaetota > Spirochaetia > Treponematales > Treponemataceae > Treponema > Treponema sp. B152. Next base: position 1,550,978 of record NZ_CP058668.1, on the reverse strand, counting down.
TTCTTTTTGATTCCGTAACACGCTTTGCTATGGCACAAAGAGAGATAGGACTTGCCATAGGAGAGCCTCCTGCAACTCGCGGATATACTCCCAGTGTTTTTAGTTCGCTTCCTAAACTCCTTGAAAGAAGCGGTACCTCCGAAAAAGGTTCCATTACAGGATTTTATACCGTATTAGTTGAAGGTGACGATATGAACGAGCCGATTTCGGATGCCGTACGAGGTATTTTAGATGGTCATATTGTATTGGATAGAAATCTTGCCGAAAGAGGACAATATCCTGCCGTTAATGTTTTAAAAAGTATTTCCAGATTATCCAACAGAGTATCGGGACCAAACACAAAGGATGCATCAAAACGAATGCGTACATTATTAAAAGACTATACCGAATCCGAAGATATGATAAATCTCGGTGCTTATCAAAAAGGAAGCAGTGCAGCAATCGATGATGCTATCGATCACTATCCGCGTATTTATGATTTTTTAACACAAGAGGTGGATGATCCTGCAAAACTAAAAGACACTTTACAAAAACTTTCGGATATTACGGGTATAGATATTCCTCCCGAAGAATTTGATGAAGCAGGTTTGGGTGTTGGGGCTATAAAAAAATATGCTCAAAGTTCTGAGGCCTCCGCATTATATAAACCGGATCGAGAGGTTAATTAATGAAAAGGTTTGAGTTTCGGCTTGAAAAACTTTTAAACTTACGCGAATTTTATGAACATCAGGCAGAAATTGACTTGGCTCATGCCATTGCTCATAAAGATTATATAGATCTGCAATTAAAGCAGATTGCTAAGTTAAAAGTAAAGACAGGTACCGAATTTAATCCTGAGACCGATAAAATTGATATAACCGATCTTCATAATGCCCAAAATTATATTATACTCTTAGATAAAAAAAAAGATGAATTATTAGAAAAACTAGTTCTTGCGGAACAAATTATTGAAGGAAAAAGAAAGATTTACATTGAGGCTGCATCAAAACGTAAAGTGATTTCAAAATTAAAAGAAAAAAAACGGGCGCTATGGGAAAAAGAAAATATAAAAGCGGAAGAAACATATATCGATGATATTGTTACTTATAAATTCGGTCAAAATAAAACAATTGCAGTTAATAACTATAATTAATTAAGGATGAGTACATGTTAAGTGTTTTTTTAGAAATAATATATGAAAGACAATTGCGTAAAATTAATTTGAAAATCCTTACCGATTTTATTAACTTAATAAAAGAAGAATCTTTATCAAACGGAGCAGAGTTTATACAGGTTCAAGGCGGATTTTATTTTTTATTTAAAAAAAAATCGATTGCTTATGCCTTTTCTACTGCCAGATTTTTATATAATGTAAATAAAATATTAATTTCATATAAAAATAAAATTTCCGAAGTAAGATGTATTACCGACTATTATGAAGAAGATGTTTCAAATGAAGCTTTATTCGAATCTTTATCCTTGTATAAAAAACAATTAATACCGGAGATGGGAATGTTTGCTTCAAGAGAGGCCGCCAATAAACTTTCTAAATATATTGATTTTAATGAAACGGATTCTTCAATTTTGTTATGTAATGCATTTAAATTTTTTGAAAATATTAATTTAACTTCTAATAAAAATGCCGATAAGAATGCTTCAATAATATTGCATCGGAATGATAATTATTTTTGGGCTATATATAATTTTATCTTGGCAAATCCTTTGGATAATGATTGTTTAAAAGTCACGAGTAATGAAGATAGAATTTCTTTTTTAGCTACAAAAAATGTTTATATTTATCTAAAAAAACATAGATTTTCTAAGGATATGCCTCAATATTTTGTTGATGCTTTTTTAACAAATGCTGCAATATACTTGAAAAATTATATAAAAAAACAAAATGGAAGGAAATCTGTAAAAGTTTTAATAGATAATCTTAACGATAAAAAAAATTTGGATGAAGCTGAAAAAATATATGCAGTTAATAAATATATGGAAATAGAGGCTTTGGATTCTTCTTTACCTTCAATATATAATATTCCTGATGATTTATTACAGCTGATATATATTATTCTTGTTTCAAGTAAATATTTTTTCTATGATGAGATTACAGATTTTTTAGTTTCATTGAATAAAAGCAAGGCTTTTTTTGATGATGTTTATGCTTGGATGTATTCAATGGGAATTATTTTAGTTGAGAATAATATCTATGCCGTGCCTTATGGCTTACCTGAAATTATTGAAAGACGTATTAATCTTAGCAAAAACATGGTAGATTCAAATATAACCGAATATTTATGGGCTAAATATAAAAAAGGAATTTTAAATGCAAATTCCGATGCAGAAAAAATATTCGATTCTTTAAATTTTAAATGTAAACCCGACTTTTTACTTGCTTCAATATTTCATAATTATTCCGACTCTTCTATTGAAGGTTTAGATCTAAAGAAATATAAAAATGAAATTTTTTATGACGCATTAAAATATTATCAAAATTCTATTATTGCAAATATAGATGATAGTACTGCAAAATCCTATGCATATTTAAAAACTGCAATCGGTTTTTTTCAAGAAAATAAATTGGAATCGGGAGAGTATAGAGCTTTTTCTTTGCTTGCTTTCTTTAATTTAATGCAAAATAAAATATCCGATGCTATTACTTATTTTTCTTATGCTCTTGATAATGCCGAGCATTCTCATGATACATCTTTTATCTGTGATGCATTATTTAATATTAGTATCGTTTATTTCTTACAAAATAACTTAAAGCAATCTATAACTTTTTTAGATCGTTTAGCTGCTGCCGTTGATGAATATTTTGAACAGGATTGGAAAATTCCATATCTTTTTATGAAAGGCCGTGTTTATTTGCAAATAGGAGAATTTAATAAGGCTGCAGACAGTTTTAGGATGGCATCGGATTTTGCTGATTTATATTTTGATAAAATAGAACCATTATGTAAATCTTGGTATGGCCGTTCTTTAATTTATATGGGACAAATAAAAAACGGTCAAGAGATTTTAATAAAATATATCGATTATACCGATGATGCATTATTATTTTTGCTTGAATCTTTTTTATTCTATCCTGTTTTAAATAATGACTTTGAAAAAATGGATTTGGATATATCTTCTATTTATAGTGCATATAATAATTCCGGCCTAACGGATTTTATAAACTTAAAATCAGGTTTTAGTATTGCTGAAGATCTGATCTGGTCCAATATATATAACATGTCTATTGGGAAAAAGATGTTTGATGCTTTTTATAATTATTATAATTGTAAAATTAACTTTTCAAAGATGTATGATATTGAAGAATGTAAGATTCTTTTATCAAATCTGGAAGCATCGGCTGTTGAATCCCTGTATCAAAATGATCCTTATTCATCTTTATATATGTATCTATGTTATGATTTATCTGTTAAGTTATACGGGGAAAATTCTTCTCAAACTATTGCTTATCTAAGCAAGGCTTTTAAATCAATGCAAAAAAATGTATTGGCGATAGGTGAAAACGATATACGTGACAAGTATATGCAAAATAATTTATGGAACTCAAAACTTTTTAAGGTTGCGAAGAATCAAAAACTTATTTAACCTTGGAATATTTATGAAACGTTTTATACCCGCTTTTTTTTATTGTTTTTTTATTTATACGGCTCTTTTTAGTGATAATGAAAGTATCAAAGCTTATATTTCGGAAATGAGTATAGAAGACAAGGCTGCTCAAGTTTTAATGATGAGTATTGAAGGGAAAAAAACTTTTCCTCTTTATTTAAGCTCTTATTTTAATTCTTATACACCCGGTGCTTTTATTTTATTCGGATATAATTTTTCGGATACTCCTGAAGCTTGTGCTTCTTATATAAAATCGGTTAAGCAGTCTATACAAAATTTATCTAAATCAAAAACGTTTGTACCGCCTTTTTTTGCATCCGATTTTGAAGGCGGGCGTGTTTATCGAATTCGAAAAATAGGATCGCCCCTGCCTTCACCAAGAGAAGTAGCAGAAACATTAACGGAAGAAGGGGCTTTAGCTCTATATACTCATACGGCAGAACAAATACACCTATTGGGTATACATTTAAACTTAGCTCCGATTGTTGAAAAAGAAAGATCCAAAGATGCCGGTTTCTTGGATGATCGTATTTTTTCCAATGATGAAGATGTTTTAGTAAAATATGCAGATGCTTTTATTTCCGGAATGAAAAAGGGTGGATTGCTTTCTACCGTTAAACATTTTCCCGGAAATGCAGAAACAGATCCGCACTTTTCAAAAAGCATTATTGATGTTGATGAAAATATTTTTTATAAGGATTTTATTTCTCCTTTTCGCCGAGTTCTTTATGGTACCGATGAGGTTGTTTTAATTTCACATGCTGAAGTTTCTTTTATAGATAAAAAACCTTTTTGTTTTTCAAAAAAGGGAATAGAAAAGTTTTTGCGTACTGAATTAAAATTTTCAGGTTTAATTATTACTGATGATATGGCAATGAAAGCTCTTAAGACAGATGGGCGCACGACAGCAGATAATGTGCTTTTAGCTCTTGATGCCGGTTGTGATATGGTTATGTGTTCCGAACCTAAGTTTAAAGAGCTTGTAGAAGCAATTTCAAAAAAAATGAAAAACGAGTCCGATTTTCTTAAAAGAATTGATGATGCGGTATTTAATATTTTAAAAACAAAAATAAAGATGGGCATTATTGATGAATCATTGAAGCCTATAGAAAAATACAAATTTAATAAAGAAAAATTTTATAAGGCGAAAAAAGCTGCGGAAGATATTTTAAAAAAATCAAATGAACCTAAATAATAATTTTTTCGACAAATATATTTTTTAAAATCATCGTGGAACAAGATATTTTATTCCCATCTATTATTATCTCGGCTAAACCGCTTTCTTCATTTTTATTTTGAAGTATGATTTTTGAATTTAATTTTAAATTTATTGTTTTATAATATTCAAATTGAGCGTCTGAGCCTGTAAGTCTTGATATCGAATATTCTATTCCGTATTTTACTTTATCTAAACTTGAATCTGTACATGTATATTCCTTTTGATTTTTTCTGGGTATCATTGCTCCATGGGGATCCCTTTTAGGATGTCCTAAATATTTGTCTATTTTATCTATTAAAAGATCCGAGGCTGCATGTTCTAAATTCTCTGCCTCATTATGAATGTTTTTTCCGTCCATTTTAAGTGTCTGAAATAAAAAGGTTTCAATTAATCTATGCCTCCTTAAAATATTAAGACCGTACTTTTTACCTTTTTCGGTTAGCCTGCATCCTATCCGGTTTTGATATTCTATGTATCCTTCTTTTTCAAGTTTCTTTGCCATTGATGTTGCCGTACCGGGAGTAACATGTAATAGTTTTGCAAGTTCACCGGTGGTAATTTTTTCTTTATCACTTTCCGACAAAAATTTGACGATAGCTTTTAAATAATTTTCGGTTGTAATTTGCGAGATTTTCACTCTTCCTCCTAAGAATTCACTTCACTTAAATATTTGTTATTGATTTTTCCGCCTCCTGTCTTCCTAATGGAGACAAAAGAAGTAAACCGTTTTCTTTGTTTATATATCCCAGCCGTTTTGCTGCAAATACTACTGCATGGGCCTTTTTTTCCGTCCAGTTAATGTGTTCACATAAATGTTCTTCTCTACACTCACTGATCATATTTTCTTCACCTTGATGGTGCAGAAGATGAACAATGAGCATTTTGACGGCAAAATCTATTTTTAGATTTTTTTGTTCGGCCCTTCGTTTTATCAATCCGTCTTTTGGAGAGAATAGGTAGGCAAGTAAAAAAAAGACGCCTGTCATTGCAGCCATTGAGCCGGATATACTTCCATCTATTTTTACTGCAAGGTAAAAGCCGCTTATCGATGATGCCGAAGCAATAACAATTGAAATTATTATCATATAAAAAAGACTGTTTGTTAATAATAGGGCTGCAGCGGCAGGTGCAATCATCAAGGCCGTAACTAAAACGGCTCCAACCGAATCAAATGCACCCACACAGGTAAGGCTCACTGCAAACATTAGACCGTAATGCATAATTGAAGGTGAAAAGCCCAATGATTTTGCTAAGTTAGGATCAAATGTTGTCAGTTTTAATTCTTTAAAAAATGCTACGATAAAAACAAAATCGAATAAAAGAATACAGATCATTTGAACCAAGCTTTTTGGGAATGAAACCGAAAAAAAACTTATACGGTCAAAGGGTGCAAAGGCTAATTCTCCCAATAAAACCGAATCCGTATCCAAATGAACATTTCCTGCATAGAGTGAAACCAAGATAACTCCAAGGCTGAATAAAAATGGAAAAACAAGCCCTATGGCTGCATCGCTTTTTATAAGTTTTGTCTTTTGCAAGACTTCGGTAAAGATAACCGAGGCCATTCCGGCTATAACGGCTCCTATCAATGGTATGCTTGAAGATAAGGTTTTACTTATAAAAAAGCCTAATACGATTCCTATTATGATAGAATGGCTTATTGCATCACCCATCAAAGACATTCTCCTTAAGACTAGAAATACTCCGCAGAGAGCACATGAGGCAGAGACAATAATTGCAATTAATATTATTTCCATATTCATATAGCTATCTCCTTTTCATATTTGTTTCTTTTCGTAATTTGTTTTTTATATAAAACTTTTTTATCTTTGATTGAATAATTCCTCTATGAGGACTAAATAAAATGGAAATCAATGTAAAACCTGTTAAAAAACAAACTATTACAGGGCCCGTAGGCATTTTTGAAACCTGAGAAGAAATTGCAGCTCCGCCCATTCCGGATGCTGCTCCAAAAAAAGCAGATAGGAGACACATTATGCTCAGTCTATTCGTCCATTGTCTTGCTGCAGCAGCAGGTGCAAGTAAAAGAGCACTCATTAAAATTACACCTACCGACTGTATTCCTATAACTATTGTAATTACGATTAAAGCCGTTAAAATTAATTCCGGTATTCTAGGTGAAAAACCTATTGATTGCGAAAATCCCGGATCAAATGTAGATAGTTTTAGTTCTTTCCATAAGAGCGCAATGATTATAAGGACAAATGCTTCGACTATAAAAATGATTATAACATCTTGCTGTGTTATGGTTGCCGCTTGCCCGAAGATAAATTTGTCAAGACCGCTTTTTCCGGCTCCAGGTAATTTTTGAACATAGGTTAAAAGTAAAAAACCTAGACCTAAAAATACACCCAAGACAATACCTTGAGCTGCATCTGTATCTACTTTTGAGTTATGTACGATGTTGTTTATAAAAAATGTTCCTATAAGACCCGTAAGACCTGCACCCAGTAAAAGAGGCAGTGTCATTTTAGAACCTGTAAGTAAAAATGCTATTACAACTCCGGGGAGAGCAGCGTGTGCAACCGCATCTCCAAGTAAACTTTGTTTTCGTAAGACGGCAAAGCTTCCTACCACACCTGAGCCTATGCCTAAAAGCATCGTTCCCAAAAAAACATTTCTCAAAGTATAATCGGCAAAAAAAGTTATTATTCCGTTCATTTTTTTTCAGAATTATAGGCTATTCTGCCTCCATAAGTTTTGCGTAAGTTTTCTTCGGTAAAAACTTCTTCAATACTTCCCTCAGCTATTAATCTTACATTCAATAAGAGAACCCGATCAAAGTAATCCTTTACGGTTTGAAGATCGTGATGGACTACCAAAAGAGTCTTCCCATTTTCCTTTAGTTCTTTTAAAAGTTTTACAATAGCCTGTTCGGTAGCTGCATCAACTCCTTGAAATGGCTCATCCATAAAATAAAGATCCGCATTTTGAACAAGTGCCCTTGCCAAAAAAACTCTTTGCTGTTGTCCGCCTGAAAGTTCGCTTATCTGACGTTTTGCAAATTCGAGCATTCCTACCTTTTCCAAGGCTGACATAGCTTCGTTTTTTTCCTTTTGTCCCGGCCTTTTTATCCATCCCAAATTTCCATATGAACCCATTAAAACGACATCAAAGACCGTTGTCGGAAAATCCCAATCTACCGAACTTCTTTGCGGTACGTAGGCTATTCTTTTTCTTTGAGATTTATATGATTTTCCGAATATTTTTATTTCTCCCGATGCTATAGGAAGAATACCCATCATTGCTTTAAGAAGGGTAGATTTCCCGGCTCCATTGGGGCCGACTACAGCCTCCATTGCTCCTTGGGGTACGCATACATCTATGTCCCATAGTACAGGCTTTTCGCGGTAAGCCAATGTAAGGTCTTCAACACAAAAAGCCGGAATTAAGTTCTCTTTTAAATGTTCTGCACCTGTATTCATAAAATCATCCTTTTAAAATAAATCTTTTATTTTTTTAAGGCATCTATTATCGTGTTTATATTATGGGTGAGCATTCCTATATATGTTCCTTCGAAGCTTCCTTCATCACCCATAGCATCCGAAAAAAGCTCTCCTCCGATTGAAACATCATAGCCTCTGGCTTTTACGGCCTCCTGCAAGGCTTTTACATTTTTTTCGGGAACCGAGCTTTCAACGAAGATGGCCGGAAGTTTTCTTTTTGTAATAAAATCTGCCAGCTCCTGTACGTCCTTTGCTCCTGCTTCGCTTACAGTACTTATGCCTTGCAGCCCCCTGACTTCAAAGCCGTAGGCTTTGCTGAAATAATTGAAGGCATCATGGGCTGTAACTAAAACCCTTTTTTCTTGCGGAATTTCGGAAGCTCTCTTTTTAATAAACTCATCAAGTTCGTTAAGTCTTGCAAGATAGAATTCATAATTTTCTTTAAAGACTTCTTTTTTTTGCGGAGCAAATTCCGCTAAGGTTTTATATACCGATTCCGTTGCATATTTCCATAGCTTTACATCAAACCAAACATGAGGATCGAATTCGGATTCCTCAAAGGGTAATAAATATTCTTTGGGAATGCTTTCGGCAACTGCTACGGTTTTGCGGGTAGAAGATATTTTTTGCAAAACCTCTCCCATCTTTGCTTCAAGATGAAGCCCGCTGTAAAAAATAATATCGGCTTTTTGAAGTTTTTCCATGTCTCCTGCACTTGCCCTGTAAAGGTGGGGATCTACTCCCGCACCCATAAGAGCTTGCACATTAACTTCATCTCCGCCGACAACTTTGGCTATGTCGGCAACCATGCCTATTGTTGCAGTAATTTTTATCTTACCTGAATCCTTGGCTTCATTCGTTGCTTCTGTTTTAGAACATGAGAAAAACACCGAACTTAATATGGTAAGTCCTGTTAAACATAAGACTATTAATTTTTTTGTCATTTCAAATCTCCTATTTTGATATATCAAAATTATGATTATAATATATAAAAAAATAAAGAAAATGTCAAGCTGAATCCCATTGACAAAGCTTTATAAAACAAGCAAAATAAGGTTTATGAGATTTTCGATTTATTCTCCATTTTTTATGAAAAAGTTTTTGTGTATATTTTGCTTTTTTCTTTCCGCCATGTTGTGTTTTGCAGATTTTGCTTTTGATCTTAATCTTCAGCCGTATAAAAATGCGGAATTCTTTGCTGACGGACTTAAAGTTGAATCTAAACTTATATCTTCCGATAAGACTCTGGGGCATTTGAGTTTTACTCTAAATGATACGACAACTTCACTTGTGATAAAAAAAGAAGGCTTCCGTACTCATAGTTTGGATTTAACATCGATAGAAAATAAAAAAGCCTTTGTTGTTCTTTCTCCCATAGATTCAAAATACGATGTAGTTAAAGTTTTTCCCACGGGAAGGAAACCTAAGAGCGTTACCTTCGTAAACGATAAAACTGTTGCTGTAGCCCTTCTTGACGGTTCTGGGTTTGATTTGATAGATATTGAAACCGGAGAGGCGAAGCGGATTTCTCCTCCAAAAGAATATGCCGAAAAATTCGGCTTTGTAGAATCTCTCGTGCTAAAACATAAAAACGAATTATGGGTCAGCCAAATGCCCACAGCCTCAATTCATATCTTTGATCTTACGTCTTTTGAGTATAAAAGAACTATAAAATCTACAGGTACATGGAGCAAGGTAATGGCTTATAATGCCGGCCTTGATAAGGTCTATTTGAGTAATTGGACCTCACAGGATATAAGCGTTATCGATCCTTCTTCTTATAAAGAAGAAAAAAAGATAAAAACCAAGGCTGTTCCGAGAGGTATGGCATTTTCTCAGGACGGGAAATTTATCTACTGTGCACAATTTGAAGATTCGGCCGGTAATTCTCAATGTAAACTTATAAAAAAATCTTTAGCCGATTATAAAACCGTTTACGAGGGCGGGGTAAAGGGGGCAAAGCGGCACATTGTTACCGACTATGAGCGTAAGCTAATCTACGTTTCGGATATGAGAAATGATATTGTTGAAGTTTATTCTACTGATAAGGATGAGCTTGTTGCAAGTATCAAGGTGTTTTTTAATCCGAATACTATTCAGCTTTCGCCTGATAAAAGCCTTCTCTATGTTTCATGCAGGGGGCCGAATAATCCCGATAAAGGATATTTGTATAAGGGTTATGTCTTCGGCCGTCTCGATATAATCGATACAAAAACCTTTACCCGTATTGAAAGCATTGAAGCCGGTAATCAACCTACAGGCTTGGATGTTTCTCCCGACGGAAAAAAAATAGTTCTATCCGATTTTTTGGATAATAGAATAAGGGTGTACGAACTAAAGTCTTCACTACTTGAATAGGAGTTTTTTTAAGTTTAGAATAAGATAATAAGAAGGAGCTGATGTTTAATTTTGATAAAAAAACTGAATATGAAGATTTTCTCGAACTTTTAAAAAAATCGGATTCTTTGAACAGTTTAAATTTATCCGGTTTGGAATTTGAAGGTTTAGACTTTTCAAAAAAATCTTTTACCGGATGTACTTTTTCAAACAGCAAATTTAAAAACTGTAATTGCAGCAACCTACACCTTAGAATGTGTTTTTTTGATTTTTGCGAAATAGACTCTTGTAATTTTCAAAATTCCGATATTCAGTTTTCTTCATTCGGAGGGGCAAAAATTATCCGCACTGATTTTAAAAATTCCGAGCTTCTGCAAAATAATTTTAACGGAATCAGGGCGGAAGATGTTTCCTTTAACGATTCTGATTTATATAGCTCACGTTTTATGTTTTCGTTTTTAAAAAACGTTTATTTTCAAAACTGTAATCTTAAAAAGACCTTGTTTCTATATTCGAAAGAAGATGGCGTTTCTTATAAGTCATCCAATACACGCGAGGCGGTTTTTACGGAAGGAGATGAATTTGTATGAAAGTTTATCTTCATTTTTCGCCGCAATTTTTTGCAAACACCTATCTTATCGGAAATGAAATTACAAAAGAGGCTGTTATAATTGACCCTGCAAAAATTACCGAAAAGATGATACATCAAATTGAAAAAAACGAATTTAATCTTAAAGCCGTTTTATTGACTCACGATCTTGAACATCCCTATGAAATGGGACTCAATACGATTTTAAAAATTTACAGTCCAAAGGTTTATGCCGGAAGCTGCTTTTCTGAAAATGTAATAATAAATACACTGAGAGGAGACGCCTGCATAGATGTAGCCGGTTATTCTGTAAGATATTTTGCAATTCCTGCACACTCATCATACTCTTACATGTTTCAAATTGAGAATATGGTATTTACCGGAACCTCCTTATCTGCAGGAATGATTGGTCAAACTTCAAATATGTATGCAGAGCGGACTCTACGCAATATTTTAAAAACAAAGCTCATGTGTTTTGAAGATAATCTTATTATCATGCCTTTTTACGGTCCTCCCACTTCCATAGGGGTAGAGCGTAAATACAATGCTTCGTTTTTTCAAGATTTTGAAAATAAACCTTTTTAAGTATGACGGAAACTTGTCTTTTTTTACCCGATAATTTAATGGCCGTTCTCTATGAGGAACAAAAATTGATTCAAAGTCTTGTGTCTTTTCCTTTTCGTAAGACAATTCCTCTTTTTAAAACAAAGAAAAAGTTTGACTGTCTTACAATCTATCCGCCGATTTTGTCAGGCTCTCTAATTGTAAGACCTTGTAATTCTCCCGATTCTTTTGAGGTTAACGGAGGTTTTATCTTAGGTGATGCACGTGAAGAGGCAAAAACAGTATTTTTACAACTTGAGAGCTTAAAGCAAAAAACACGCCTTCCTGTTTTTTCAATTTTGAGCTGCCGCAGCCGGTACTATGCAGATGTTGAATTTGAAGAAGAAAAAAGCGGTCTATGCACATGGAAAATTAAAAATAAGGTTTGGCAAAAGACCGCAAAATAATATTTAATAAGAGATTTTTACGCCTATGTTAAAGTAGTGATTAAACTCTTTTCCGACGGCTTGTTCTCTCCAAGCTTTTAATTGTCTGTTGGCTTCAGCTAAAACATCATCGTTAGATGATGAGTCATTAATACTGCCTGATTTTTTATAAATATGGTTATTCACTCCCGGATTTATATTTGTTTCAAAGGTATAGCCCAGTTTAAACTGCATTAAACCGCCTGATTTTAAAATCGGGAGGTTAATAACTCCTTCTAATCCAAGCTGATTGACATATTGAATTGTCTGCTGGGTTAGGAATGGTGTGGAGTAAAGGAAAGCATGATCTTTCCATGTAGTTTCTCCTCCAGAATCACCTGTTATTGTAGGATGATTAAAAATAGAACCATCAGTTGCATAATTTTTTGTAAGATAATCTTTTAAAATATTGATATCGGTAATACTTTCAGTTGTATTAGCATGGCGGATAAAGGTGTTTGATATATTTATTGCAAGACCTTCTAAAGGCCTAAATTGAGCTTTAACTTTTATTCGGTCGGAGTTTGGAGGAAGATTGCTTCCTAGAGGTTCTCCGTTATGAGTGTAATTTTCATAATTCGGCTTTGCATAATTTGAGTCATGCGTATGAGTATAGCAGTATGGGGCAATGAAGGTGTAGTTTATATCTGCAAAACTAAACCAATGATCCTTGGGCATAGCATAAGAAATACCTAGTTGAGAGGCTATTCTCCATCTGGCACTCTTAAATTTTATTATTTCATTAAAGCCTAAATCATCTGCAAGTAACACAAGGTCAATTTTTAACCCCTGAATCGGTTTTATTCCAAAAGTTAGGCCTAATAAACTATTATCGGGAAATTTATAAATACTTTGGCCTAGGAAAAAAGCTGAAAAAGGGATAAAATATATGGGTTCAAGTCTTTTACCATATGTTATCAAATCTAATATACCTATTGATATCCATGGGAGCGGGCGGAAGCTAAGCGAATGTCCGGCAATAAATTTGCTGGGAAAATAACCTTTTCCGAAATCGTTTGATGCCGATATAGAAGAAAAAATCTGGTTATATGTAAATTTATCTTTATTGATTACAAAAATAAATTGCCCTGCATGGAATGCTTGTTCTCCGATTATAATATTATTTTCATCAAAGGGGCCAAATGAGGCTCGGCTCATACCTGCACTAAAATAGTATTCCGGTGTGCCTATTGCAACTCCTGAATTAAACATAGGTAATAAAGTAAATGAGCCTACTACGCTGTTATCAGGCATTATATCTTTTTTTGAAAATTGAAAGGCCGGCAAAGATTCATCTTTTGGTAATCTGCTTAATAAGCTAAAATTCACATGAGCAGAAGCTGTTAGTATTTCATTCAATGAAAGATTTATTTCCATAAAAGGGGCCAAGGCGAAGTTTTTATTCCCATTAGGAGAACGAATACCGAATTCGGTCATGCCTCCAAAATGGAAGATCTTTCCAAATAAGCGTTGTTTATATTGACCTGCTTTTTTTTTCTGATTTTCAGTTCCTTTTTCTATAACGATGTCTAAGATTCTTTTTATTTCTTGTAATGGGTATGGACGTATTGAAGGGGCATCATTAATAAGCCCGATCCTTTCCCAAATACCTATATCTTCATATATTGGATCGAAGATGTCCACTGCAGCTTGAGAAAAAGCCGATAATCCAAAAAAGATAAACAGTATAACAAAAATTCGTTTTTTCATCATTTACGTTCCTCATTAGTATAACTATAAAGTTATGCGAGTTTACTATAATAGCATGTAAAAAGTCAACATATAAACTTTTATATCACAATTGGGGGCATTGCCGTATGTTTATATAGTTTTTTTACGGTAATATCAATAAAAATGCACTACTCCTGCCATACCAGGCGGAAACCTATAGACTGATATGCTGCACTTGCGGTATCATTCTCCCGCTTTCCGGTCATACATTCGTAGACAGCTTTTTCCGCAGTTTTTGACCAAAAGCCGCCGCGTAAAACGCGTTTGGTATCGGCAGATGACGTGGAACCGGTCGGATCATTTACCGAACCGGAAGATAGTGTTGCCGAATACCTGTCCCAGCACCATTCGGCTACGTTGCCGCTCATATCGTAAATGCCCAATTTGTTCGCCGCTCTTTTTCCGACGTCAGATACACCATTTACGGAATCAGGCTGGTCTACAAAAGCCGAGCCGTTGTAATACTTGTCGAAAACCGCAACTCGTGCCGTCTCTGCACGTAAGGTTTCATAACTCTTATCGGCAGGCAGTGTCATACCTTCAAAACCGATAGGCAGTATTGCTCCGCTTGCCGAATTTACATTGGTTAGATAGACAGTGCCGTATTTTTCTGCATTTATGCTATCTGTGACATCATTGCTACCTTGATAACGAGCGGCAAACTCCCATTCGGCTTCGGTCGGCAAACGGTAGCCTTTTTTTGTCAAATCACACACAATGTAATCATCATCGTCATCACCGATACTTTTTACGATTCCAGTAGTTCGAGAATCAGTGTAGACACATTGCGCGGTGTTTCCGAATTTTGCTTCGGTATATGCATTGCACCATACAACGCAGTCGCGCCAGCTTACACCCGATATAGGTTTGTCACTGTTTGGGGTATTGCCGTTATAATCAAACTCATAGCCCCTATCTTTTGCCCATACGTATATCGTATTCCACAATTCCGCCGTTACTTCGTATTTGCCCATTGTATATTCACTTAAAGTGACGGTGCGGCCCGCAGGGAAAACACCTGTCCATGAAGTACCGGTAATTGCGGGAAACTCACAACCGGGATCTTTACCGACAATGGTTTCACTATTTATCTTTACGCCGTCCGAAGCGGGAACCGGCTTTGCCGCGACATATACAACGGTATCGTCTTCAAAGGTATCGCCGTTAAGCAGTTCGTTTCCACTCGCACCCTTTTTCCATGCAGAAAATACAAACCCCGTATCGTAGCCGGTTATTTTTGCCTTTGCCAAAACCTTGATGTCCTGCCATGGCGTTCCGCTTGTTATATCGGAAATAGTATTATCCGGTTTTATATGAACCTGACTGTCGCCCTTTACCGTTATCGTTATTTTTTCACGTTTAGTTTCGGCGTATATTGTCGTATCTTTTGAAAACGGAAAATTATTTACAAGCGGCCTTTTAACGCCTCCATTATCGCGCATCCATTGTTTTAATTTAAAACCCGGATCATAAGTAATACATGCTTCTACTGCGGTTTTAGTTACAGTATTCCATTTGGTCCCTCTGGGGAATTTCAGCTGCGGCGGATTAGCGGTAATATGGGTACCGGTAATGGTAAGCGTTATATCGACAGGTTTTGTTTCTATAAAGACAGTTGCATCAGCATTAAATGGTGTGATATAGCTGGCATTCAAAACCGTACCCGACGCATTTGTAAGGTGCCAGTTTTTAAGTTCATAATGCGGCTTATATTTTTTGATTTTGGTTTTTGCAAATGATTCGATTTCACCCCACGTTTTGCCCTTATCCACTTCTAATGTAGGAAAATTAGGTGCGGAAGAAATCAATTCGACGTTTTGATCTCCCTTAACCGTTATCGTAATCTTAGGCGTAGGAGGCGTTGAAGTCGGTTTGGTTACAATAAAAACCGTCGTATTCGTATTAAAAAGATATGCATCGGTTAAATTCTGACCTGAGGCATCGGTAAGTTTCCATTTATCGGGTCCGCGTCCTGCCGCATACTGGTCGATTCTGTCCTCCGCTTGAGCCTTTAATTGGTGCCATGTGTTGCCCTTATCCGCCATAAACGTCTTTTCCGCTTTAAGCACAACGTGTTCGTCCCCCGCAACGGTTATCGTTATTTGTGCGGGCGTTGATCCGCCGCCTTGCTGCGGTGAAGACGGTACGGAGCTATTTCCTGCAGGGTTTTTGCAGCTTGCAAATAACAATACTGCCAACAGTATTAGTTTAGTTATATGTTTCATTTTTTTTATTATCTCCACAATTTTAAGGTTAATTCACACAGATTAGTTACAGTAAATAATAGTGAATTTTTTCTAAAATGTCAAGCAAAGGAAAACAACCTTCGTGATAACTCCGGCATAAAAGGATAACCTGTTTAATATGAATGAGGTCTTTTGACCTAGATTTCATAAAATTTTGAATCAACGTATGCTATATTTTAAAGATACCGAAAAGTCAATTGCATTTCCATTAATTTTTCCCGATGCATTTGTCCATGCAAAGCTTCCCCGTGCAAGTAAATTATGCAATATTTGGTATGATCCTGATATTCTGATAGTGTTAAAAAAGATAGGATTACCGCTTGGACTTCTCCAATTAAGCCATTCAGGATGGTTGTTCCCCTTAGCTTCCGGATAATACACACCCGGAGGATTTTCTTTATCTTTATCAAAAAAGTTGTCTTCATTTTCGCCCTTGCACACAAGCCTGTAAGTAAGGGATGCCGAATGTTTTTTTGGATTAACAAGAGAAATCTGGGCTATGGCTGTGATTGTATCAGGCCCATAGGGATTTGAAATCCATGTATATATTTGAGACTTATTATAGTCTAAAATCGAAGAAGATATTTCTTTCCGTTCATGATAATAGCTTATTTTTTTATTTGAAAGAATATTATACCATGGGTTTGCGTAAATGCCTTCAACGGAAGATATGATATAACCTATTTTTGTAGGGTAAACATATTCAAGACCGAAAAGACCTCCTAAAGAATTCGGGGTATAATTTTTTTCGTTTAAGCCCTTGAGCTCTGATGGAGTTTGAAACTGATTCATTCCGAATTGCCCATATATTCTCAATCTTTTTATTGGAACTGCATCTATCGTAATCCCGAATTGGCTTCCTACTGCTCCATTTTCAGATGCCGGTGTAGTTCCGGGCAGATAATCTTCTTTCCATGCGGCATGGCTGTGAAAAATCATTGCAGGGTTTAAAAAGCGCGGATCAAAAAAAGAATTTATTAAAACACCTTCATGAAGTGTTACTGAAATTTGCTTTATTGGTCTAAAGCTTACCTCATGCATAAATAAAAATCTGGTGGGATTTAATTCCAAAACCGTTACGTCCAGTTTTAAGTTTTTTGTGAACACAGTTCCTGAAAAATAATCAAAACGGTCAGCCGTATCTGCTATGAGCATGCTGCCGCCCAAGGTCCTGCCTAAATTTAATGAGCCTCTACCGATATTTATGTTAAAAAAAGAACCTCCTACGGCTATGCCTGCTCTTTTTGGAAAATGAAAATCCATATCTTTGTCTTTTAATGGAATATTTAAAAAAGTATTTGAAAATTTACTTGCTGCAAAATTCTTATTAAGACTTAAATAACAGTAAGTATAAAAATAATTTGAAATTAAAAAATCGAAGGGGATTGCAATAGGATCAGGCATCGCATTATAAGATAAAAATTTATCTATATATGGAGTATATTCGTTTACTTTATGAGCAATTCTTCCCTGAATTGCAAGCTCTCCATTTATATTGAATTTAAGTATTTCTTGTTTAAGAAGATAATTAGGCTGCTCTAAAGTTTTTCTTGTATTTTCATATACCTGTAAGCCTATATTGCTTAAATTTTCTTTATCAATAAGGCTTAATGCTTTATAAAGCTCTGCTGCAGATTGCGGCTTTTTATAGGAAAGAGGAGAAAATCCGTTTTCGATAGCCAAAAAATATATAGCATCATAAATATCCGTATTCTTTTCATAAAAAATTTTTGCATAAGGTATATCATATTCCGATTCATTTTCAGTTGCGAAGGCTGTTTGGACTGTTTTGATTATCAAACATATAACAAGAAAGACAATTATTATATATTTTTTAGATTTCATAAGAACCTCTCATATTCTAGGCATATTACCACAATAAACCATAAAATTCAATTATAGTCTTGACAACGCCGGCATAAAAGGATAACCTGTTTAATATGAATGAGGCCTTTTGGCTTCAATTATAGGAGGTTCGATAAACAGTTCGGCAGGAATTCAGCCTCACTGTTTATCTTCGAGTTTTGTGCTTCGCACAAAACATCGTATCATTTGTATGTAGTTTTGCCTTTGCAAAACTACTTGAAAAAACTTTTTTCGCAAATTTATATTTGCTGCAAAAAGTTTTTATAGGAGGAGAAGTGAAAAAGTTTTACATTGCGGCAAATTGGAAGATGAATATGAATAGGGCTGAAGCCAAGCAGCTTGCAACAGAAATGAAGGCCGGCCTCAAAGACGGAAAAAATAAGTACATGATAGCTCCTTCATTTACTCTTCTGCAAGATGTTGCGTCCGTGCTTAAAGGCTCCAATATCTTGCTGGGTGCTCAAAATATGGGATTGGAAGAAAAGGGCGCTCATACCGGGGAGGTTTCCGTTCTTCAGCTTTTGGATGTAGGGGTTCAAGCCGTAATTTTAGGCCATTCCGAAAGAAGGCATATATACAAGGAAACAGATGATCTTATCAATAAAAAGGTAAAACTTGCATTAAAACACGGTCTTGAAGTTATCCTCTGTGTGGGAGAGCTTCTCGAAGAGCGTGAAGCCGGTCATGCCGAAGCCGTATGCGAAAGGCAGATTAAAAAAGGGCTTACAGAAGTTTCTGCAAAAGATTTGGATAAGGTAACGATTGCTTATGAACCTGTTTGGGCAATAGGAACGGGAAAAAATGCGAGCCCTGAGGATGCTGATGCCATCCATTCTTCAATAAGGAAGACCTTAGCCGTTCTTTACGGAGAAAAGGCTGCTAAAGATATGATAATCCAGTACGGAGGCTCTATGAAACCTGAAAATGCCGCCGGTCTTTTAAAAAAGCCCAATATTGACGGAGGCCTAATAGGCGGAGCCGGTCTTAAAACGGAAACATTTTTGCCTATAGCCTTGTTTTCCGAGTAGACTTTAAACTCTTGATTAAACTTGTTTTCTACTTGAAAAAATGAGAATAAAATGCTAGTATCTTAAGAGCTGTGATAGTTGTTTAGCTTTACAGTATAATGAAATAACTTAAATTGGAGGGTTATTAAGATGAAAAAGAAATTTTTTGCGATTAGTATTATGGCTTTATTAGCTTTGGCTGTTTTTGCCCAAAATGCGGCAAATGTAACAACCAAAACACAGAAAATTGAAATTAAAGACAGACCATCTGCCGTAATGTATTTGACAAAGATGGATGTTCCCGGGTTGGAAAATCAGGTTGAGTTTTACCTTACCTATGAGGAAAATAACGATACCTATAATGAAGCCGACTGCGAAAAAATTATTATGGAATTTATCGCCGAATATAAAAGAACTAATGTTTTTTCAAGATTTGAAGTTGAAGATCTAAAAGCCGCTTCTGTAGGAAAAACAAAGACAACTGTAGTAAAACGAGTTATTTTTAGAAAAGTCCGCTAAAAATTTAATAAGAGCTATTGAAACTTTTCCGTTTTTAGTGTATTCTGTAGGGCGTATTTTTATAATTTGGAGTTAGATTATGGGTGGTTTAGGTATTGCTTTGTTAGTACTTTTTGTCATAATTTGTGCGATTATTATCTTTTTAGTTTTATTACAAAATGAAGAAGGCGATAGTTTGGGCGGCCTTTTTTCAGGCGGAAGCAACTCGGCCTTCGGCTCAAAGTCGAGCAACGTATTAACAAGAGCTACTTATGTTGTTGTTGCCCTGTTTTTTGTAACGACCTTTTTATTGGCCCTTATTACAAAAACCCCATCGGATTCAGGTTTATCCGAAGAGGCAATGAAAAAACAAACCGAAACGTCAACCGACTGGTGGAAAAGCGACGACGGTACGGATAGCGGCACTGAAACCAAAAAAGACGGTGAGTAGTTTAAAAGAGATACCGATAAATCCGGTATCTCTTTTTTTTTTGTGCGAATTTATGTATTTTATACCTAATTTTATGTAGTTTATACCTAATATTGAAAGAAAAAGTATTAAATAAGGCCTAAAGGCCTTGACTGAACTGCTTTTTTCCATTTAAAATAGACTACTAGAGGTTTATATTTGGAAGACGCATATACAATAGTGTTAAAAGATGAACAAGTGCTTTCCGCTCTTTGCGGTACCAATGACAGAAATTTGGGCTTTCTTGAGCAATATCTTGGGGTTCCTGTCGTTTGCCGCGGTAATGAGGTAAGTGTTTTAAGTGCCGATGATGAGATTTGCAAAAAATTTCAGCATGTTGTTGATAAGGCAGTAAATTCATCGGAAATCAAGTCCGAAAATTCATCGGAATATATCGAATCTCTTATATCTACCATAAATGTTTCCGATGAGCAGGACCTTTCTTCAGGCTGTATCCATATTCCGAGGGGAACACGTTCCGTATACCCCAAAAATCCTCATCAGCTTGAATTCATCTCTTCTATCCGTAATAACGATATAAGTTTCGGCCTTGGTGCTGCCGGTACGGGAAAAACCTATCTGGCTGTTGCATGCGCCCTTCAAATGCTTATGTCGCGCCAAATGCGTAAGATTGTTTTTACAAGACCTGTTGTAGAGGCCGGCGAGAGTTTAGGTTTTTTACCGGGAGACCTCGTTCAAAAGATTACTCCCTATTTGAGACCTCTTTATGATTCTATAGAGCTCTTAATGCCTTTTGAGCTTATACGCCAAATGGAGGAGTCCAATATGGTTGAGGTGGCTCCCTTGGCCTATATGAGGGGCAGAACCCTGCATAACGCCGTTGTAATTTTGGACGAAGCTCAAAATACTACCAAAGAGCAAATGAAGATGTTTTTGACGAGAATGGGAGAGGGTTCCAAGCTCATTATAACGGGAGACCCTTCACAATCCGATATTTCATCGTCAAAAAATTCCGGTTTGGTACATGCTGCAAATCTTTTATCGAAAATTCGAGGGATCGGTATCGTCCGGTTTTCTCCGGAAGATGTTGTACGCCATTCTCTCGTTCAAAAAATAATTAAAGCCTATGATAAAGAATAAAAAAGAGAGTAAATTTAAACAAAAAATATCTTTTCTCAGTGTGATATTTAAAAGAAATAAGGCCTTTGTTACAGCGGTTGCGGTAAGCTTTTTGGTTTTGGCTGTAATGATTTATCTCAATGCTTATGAAAATTCGGGATTTTCCAAATTGACTATTTCCGATTTTGAAGTCGGAATGGTTTCCGACAGGGATGTAATATCAAACCGTAATATTGAGGTGATTGATGAAAAAGCTACAGAAATAAGAAGAGTTGCAGCTAAACATTCCGTCAGGGCGGTTTTTTATAAGGATGACTCGGTTTCGGAAAAAATGATAAGAGAGTACTCCGAATTTGCGAGTTATATAATAGGTCTAAAAGATTCGGCAAAGAGTTTTACGGCTTTTAAATTTATGGTTATGGAAAAATATCCCGTTCTTCTTTCAGAAAATGATTTGGAAAGCATATATAAGGCTGTTGATTTTTATGAGATTACCTCTGTTTCGCTCAATATGTTAAAACAGCTTTTCGATATAGGCATAATAGAGATGCCTCTTACAGGCCTTGGAGAATTAAATGATGCCGAAATAAGTCTAAGGACAAGCCAAGACCAAAAGCTGTCGTCTACAAACGTATTTCTTGCGAACCTTGTTTTATTTTATAATGTGAGAGATAGGATTAAAACTTTCCTTTCCGATGTAAAAAAGTCAAAACTTGAATCCTATGTGTTGAGTATTGTGCTTCCATTTGCCCAGCCTAATATTTTATTTGATACCGAAGAAACCGAAAAAAGAGTAGATGAGGCCTTAAAAAAGGTTACTCCTGTAAAAATAAATATAGAAAAAAATCAAAAGATTATAAAAAGAGGATTTATAATATCTGAAGATGCCTATACACGTTTAAAAGCCTACGCAGGGGACGGAAGATACATAGATTTTAGCCAGATTGCTGCTGCTCTAATTTTTTTAACCTTATCTGTTATAATCAGCCTATTTTTGTTTTCTAAAAAAATTATCGGGGAAAGTTTGGATGTTAAATTCAATCTGCTTATTTTAATCTCCTTTGATTTGATATATATTTTAATTCTTTTTCTTTCAAGGCTTTCGATATTTGCATATCCTCTTGATATTGTTCCCATATTGCCGGTTACTTTTTTGACCATGCTTATCGCGGCTTTAATTTCAAGAAAAATTTCCGTATTTGCCGTTTTTGTTTTTTCTCTTGCCGTTTTCGGTGCAACAGGTTTTAAAATTCAGCCGGCCATGTTTGCTATCCTTTCAGGTCTTGCCGGAGCCGGTATGGTAAATATTAAGGGCCGAAGGATGGATCTGATTAAGACTGCCTTAGGTTTAATCTTGGTGCAGCCTATAATTTTACTCTGTATGTTTGCTATTTTCCCGGGCTCTGCAAGCGATAAATCGGTGCTTTTATTGAGCACTGCGGGGAGCGGGTTTATAAGCGGTATTTTGGTTTTGGGCTTTTTGCCGATTTTAGAAACCTTGATGAATGTTCCTACAAGTTTTAGACTGATGGAACTGTCCGACCTTAATTCTCCAATTATGAAAAAAATGCTCATAACGGTTGCGGGAACTTATAATCATTCGATGATGGTTGCTTCCTTGGCCGAAAGTGCATGCCGTGAGATAGGAGCAAATTCGATTTTAGCCCGTGTAGGAGCTTATTATCACGATATAGGAAAGATGGAGCAGGGCGAATACTTTGTAGAAAATCAGACAAATTATAATAAGCACATGGATATAAATCCCCGCCTTTCGGCTACGGTAATAAGAAGTCATGTAAAAATAGGTATTGAAAAAGCAAAGCAATTACGGCTTCCTCAGCCGGTTATAGATATAATCTCCGAGCATCACGGAAACAGCTGTATATCCTATTTTTATGCAAAGGCAAAAGAACTTGATCCCAATGTAGATATCGAAGATTTTTGTTATCCCGGAATACCTCCGCGCTCAAAAGAATCTGCTGTTGTCATGCTGGCCGATATAGTTGAGGCTGCATGCCGTACCTTGGAAAAACCTTCGGTTCCACGTCTGGAAAAATTTATAGATGAGCTTGTTTCCGGAAAGATAAAGTCAGGTCAGCTTGATAACTCTGAGCTTACTTTCCGCGAAGTCAGAATAATCAAGGCCGCTTTCGTAAAAATTTTAGCCGGTTACTATCATTCCAGAATAGAATATCCGAATCAAAAGAATGTTGATGATGATGAGGGAACAAAGCCGCAGAATAAAAACGGTCAAAAACTAGAGGTTGAAGCTTCTCAGGTACAGCCTCAAAAGGAAAATCATAATGTCTAATTCGATTAGTGTGTCATTTAATGATGAACCTCCGGGGTCTATAGACCCCGTAAGAGTTGAAAATTTTATATCTGAAGTCCTAAAAGATTTAAACTTGAAAAATTGGGATATCTCCTTGTTGTTTTGTGATGATGCTTTTATTCAAAACCTTAATAAACAATACAGGGATATCGATTCGCCGACAGATGTCCTTTCTTTTGAACAGGGTGACGAATATTTTGACGAGGCCGGTGAAACAAGGTTTATGGCCGGAGACATAGTTATAAGCCTTGACAGTCTCCGCTTTAATGCCGAAGAATTTAACGTAGACATAAATGAAGAGCTAAAAAGACTGATTGTGCACGGTATTTTGCATTTGAACGGAATGGATCATTCGGATAATTCTCCGGAACAAGAAATGCTTAAATTTCAAGAAGAATTGCTTATGCAATATAAAAATATGGAAATTTATCGGGTATAGTTATGGGTATAATAGACTTATTTAAAAAGAAGGGTAATGTAAACAATATTCTAAAAGAAGGATTAAACGAGGAAAAAAGGGATATGATCCGCGGCGTTGTCGACTTATCCGATACGGCTGTAAAAGAGGTTATGATTCCGCGTATAGATGTTGATTTTTTAGCCCTTGATACGCCTAGCGATGAAATTTTAGACAGGATATCGGAAAGCGGCCACTCCCGTTTTCCCGTATATGATGAGTCAATCGATAATGTTATAGGTATTCTTTATGTTAAGGATATAATAAAACTTTTGACAAAGAATCAAAAAATTGAGCTTGATAAGATAGTGCGCCGAGCATTTTTTGTTCCTGAATCAAAAAGAATTGACGCTCTTTTAGCCGAATTTAAAAGACGCCATGTTCATATTGCCGTTGCTGTTGATGAATACGGCGGTGTTTCAGGCATTGTATGTATGGAAGACATCATAGAAGAGATTGTAGGCGATATACAGGATGAATTTGACAATGAGGGTGAGGATATTACCGAAATCGCCCCGGGTGTCTGGCTTTGCGATGCCCGTGTCGATCTGGACGACCTTGCCGAAACCATCAAAAGCGATGACTTACCTGTAGACGAGTTTGAAACCTTGGGAGGTTTTGTGTTCGATCTTTTCGGAAAAATACCTGCCAAATATGAAAAAACAGCTTGGAATGATTTTGACTTTATTGTTCAGGATATGGACGGACATAAGGTTAAGACCGTTAAAATTGTTAAAAATAAAAACTCTTTTGAGAACTAGTATAGGTGCATTGTTTCTACGCTCCTGCTGGGGTTAAATTAAAAAAAATCCTAAAAATCTCCCCCAAAAACTTGAAACCATCACAAAACCGTGCTATACTGTATATTGATGATAGATAAACGCACCGACAGAAGCTACAAACATTCTCACAAAAAAAGTGCAAAAAGTTTTGCAAAAGGACTTGACAAAGCCGAAACGCACCTCATAATTTTTAGCGACAAGCGACAAGCGACAAGCGACAAGCGACAAGCGACAAGCGACAAGCGACAAGCGACAAGCGACAAGCAACAAGCAACAAGCAACAAGCAACAAGCGGCATAAGCGCGCAATCTGCCCGCGTAAATTTTCACACACAACAGTACAATTTTACTCAAAACAACCTTGGTTTAGTAAAGGGGGCTGCGTCCCCCTTAAACCCCCGACTTTTTGTAGAGGGAAAGAGAGACACTTGTCAGACGCAAGTTTCCCTCTTTCCCCCTACGGCCCCCTATCTCCTTTTCAACGCTGCCAAAGGGGACACCCCTTTGGAAACCCCATCCGTAAACAGAAAGGCATACAAACAAAGATTTCCAAAGAGCTGCGGCGGTATGAAAATCGGACATCCTGTCCGATTTTCAATCCGAGTTTGCTCCGCAAACTCGCATACAGTTGGCAGTGACCGCACATCCTGTGCGGTGGCTATATTTCAAATATTTTATAGGAGGAATTACTATGAAAACATGTAATTCAAAGATAAAGGCACATGCCTTTTTGGGAGCCGCTTTTATGCTGCTCATCGCACTTATGTTTACCGCCTGCAAACAGCCGGCGAGTGCCGAGAAGCCCGAGCCGCCAGCCCCGCCTGCACCGCCCAAACACGCCGTCACTTTCAGCGTAGAAGGCACGCCGCCTAACGGCACGCTGAAAGCGATACTCGGCACAAGCGAAATCACTTCAGGCGACAAGGTTGAAGAGGGCAAATGGGTAATATTTACTGCCAAAGCCGACGAAGGCTATCGCGTAAAAGAGTGGAAAGTGGACGGCAACGCCATTTTAGGCCACAAGTCAAACACCTACGCCTGCAACGTAACAAAGCCGGCCGCCATTACGGTGAGCTTTGAGCCCTACTCTGTCAAACTCACCTTGAGCCCCGGTAAGTTCACCGTAAAAGTGAAGGCAAAGACAAAAGACGGCTCTGCAATGAAGGTGGAAGGCTGCACCGTAACAGAACTTACAAGCGATGTGGAAACCACACTCACCGCAATAGGTACAAAGGTTACCCTCATAGGAAACATCACCGAGCTTGACTGTAGGGGTGAAGAAACGCCAGGAGGTAACAGACCGCTCATCGCCCTTGACACCTCAGGCTGTACCGCCTTGCAAAAGCTTGACTGCCGGTTCAATTTTATTACCGAGCTTGACGTGCAAGGTCTCACTGCATTGCAAGAGCTTTACTGCAACAGCAATATGCTCACCGTCCTTGATGTGCGGGGCAGCACCGCATTGCAAAAACTGGACTGCAAGACCAATCAGCTTACCGCCCTTAACGTGTCAGACTGCACTGCTTTGAAAGAGCTTATCTGCAACAGCAATGAGCTTAGTACCCTTGACGCCTCAGGCTTAACCTCTTTGCAAGAGCTTAACTGCTCCAGAAATCAGCTTACCGCCCTTGATGTGTCAGGCTTAAAGGCATTGCAAGAGCTTTACTGTAACAGCAATAAGATTACCGCCCTTGACGTGCACGGCTTAACCAAATTGCAAAAGCTGAAGTGCGGAGGTAATCAGCTTACCGCCCTCGACGTGCAGGGCTTAACCGCCTTGCAAGAGCTTGACTGTGCAAGCAATCAGCTTCCTGCCCTTGACGTGCAAGGTTGCACCGCTTTGAAAAAGCTGGAATGCTGGAAGAATAAGCTTAATGCCGATGCCTTCACAAAGCTCCTTAACGATTTGCCGATACGTGAGACAAGCGACAGTGCAACGGCTGTACTTTATATGAAAGGAACAAACGTTACCGAAGGCAACTGCACAGACTTCAGCCAGCCTGAAAGCCTTAAAAAAGCCTTTGACAATGCGAAAGACGCAAAGCACTGGAAGATGCAAAAAGTAAATGGCGTTTTTGTACCGAGCGACATTTAAGAGAACAAGCCGCGGCGAACAGGATGTCAGGTTAGTAAATGTACGTCCTTGTATATTTACTAACCGCGAGTTTTAGGCTTACCGCCTAAAACATCGTACGCTTAAACCACCGCACGTCCTGTGCGGCGTACATTAGGTCTTACGGATTGAGACCCGTCAATCCAAATTAGGGGAGGAACGGCACTTTTTCGGATAAAAGTTCCTTTCCTCCCCTATGACCCCACCTTTCTTCAAAAGAACCGCTTAGGGGCTCTGCCCCTAAGAACCCCGCCTATAAACGGGGTTTCCAAAGGGGTGTCCCCTTTGGCAGACGGAAAAGGAAGGAGGGGTTTGGGGAGGAAGGTTCTGCCAGCGGAGCTTCGAGGAAAACCTGTTCTGTCGGGGTGTCCTTCCTCCCCAAAAACAGTTGGGGGTCTAAGGGGATACCTCCCCTTAAAAAACATTTTTAGGAGGAAGCTATGCTGAAATACTCGCTTCGCGAAAACTTACTCACCCCTGCGCCGGACGACTACATGGCGCAGGCGCAGGACGTGCGCTCGTACACCCTTGACGAGATTATCGACCTTATGATGGACAAGGGCACCACCATTACGCGTGCAGACGTAGCCGCCACGCTGCAAGTCTACGGCGAAGTCTGCGCAAGCCTTATCAAAGACGGTTCGGCGCTCAACACGCCTTTATTCAACACCGCTTTGACTATTGCGGGCGTATTCAACGGGGCAAACGACGCCTTCGACAAAAAACGGCACACGGTCAACTTGAACATGACCGCAGGTACGCTCCTTCGCGACGCTGTAACCAAGGTCAAATGCGAAAAGACCGAAGCCGCCGGCACCGACCCCTACATAACCGAAGTTGCCGACATCGTTTCCGGCAAGACGAACGAAGTGCTGACCAAAGGCGGCATTGTACAAATTACCGGAAGCCGCCTCAAGTTCGACGCCAAAGACGCCTCTCAAGGCATCTTCTTCGTCCCCGAAACGGGAAACCCCGTCCGTGCCTCCGTCATCGCCGAAAACAAACCTGCCCGCCTTATGGCCATCATTCCCGCAGATTTGGCGGCAGGAACGTATTACATCGAGGTACGAACGAAGATAATCGGTTCATCGCAAAAAAGCAAAACCCTTAAAACGGGCAAATTTGATAAACCGCTCACTCCGGCCGCATAACAACGGCTCTACGGCAGGCAAAGCCCCTCGTCTACGACAGCCGTAGAGCATAGTCTACGACAGCCGTAGAGCATAGTCTACGACAGCCGTAGAGCATAGTCTACGACAGCCGTAGAGCATAACCTACGCCGGCCGTAGTGCATAGTCTATGTCAGTCGTAGTGCATAGCCCGAGCCGGCCGAATTACAAATTACACATTACAAATTAACAATTGAATCGACCGCCCCCCAGCCGGACAAAACTCCGACTTCGAGGGCGGTTTTTTTGTATGCAGGTGTTTCTTACAAACTTTTGCTCATAACAGGCTTTACAAAACCGGCCTCGATTATCTCGTAATCATCGGTATAAGTTTATTGCAACAATACCGAAAATATGATATGATATGACTATTCTTTTTACGGGAGGGGAATGTATGAAAAAGCTTTTTTTCGGATTTATGTTTATTTCTTTATTGTCGGCCTATTTATTCTGCAACCCTGCAGATTTATATCAAAAGGGTGCGGAATATCAGGCTAATGAAGATTGGTACGGGGCTATTGAAATGTACCAATCCGCTTTAAAGGAAAACCCTTCCTATAATTTGGTATATCAGGGCTTAGCCGAATGCTTTTATGCTCTTGACGAATATGACCAAGCCTTATCCTTTGTAGAGTCAGCCCGAAAATATAAAAAAGATGATCCCGATTTGCAAAACCTCCACGGTTTTATTTTGGTCGGCCTTGGAAAGATAGATGCGGCAAAGACCCTTTTTAATGGGGTTTTAAAAAAATATCCCAACAATCCCGAAGCCCGTTTCGGCTTGGCTGAAATAGAGGTTTCCCAAGGGAAGCTCTATCTTGCTTCCGAGATGTATAAGCAAAACCTTCAGCGTCAGGGCGAAAACAGAAAGGCTCTTCTTTCTTTAGCCCTCGTAAGCTATGAGGCCGGAAATGTTAAGCAGGCCGAAGATTACATAAACAGAGCCTTAAAATACCATGGAGATAATCCTCAGGTTCATTATTTTGCAGCCTATTTACATTCCCTTGACGGAAAACTTGAAGAGGCCGAAGGGCGTATTTATTCGGCTCTTAAATTAAAAGAAGATTATGATGAGGCCTATGCCCTGCTTGCATCAGTCTTATATGCACAAAAGCGTTACGAAGAAGTTATAAAGATTTCCGATATGAGGATTTCAAAAAAAAGAGACAGGGCAGATGCTTGGTACTTAAAAACTTTGAGTTTAAGGCAGCTTGCAAGATACGGTGAGGCCATAAATGCTGCTAAGGTAGGGCTTTCCTTGGATGCCGACGATGAAATAATGCGCTGCCTTTTAGAAGAGCTTGCCATAGAAAATTTGAATTTTGAAGATTCTTTCCGTATGGAGCTTTCAAAATATCACGCACAAAAAGCTCTCGGATTTTTCCGCCGAAATATGACTGAGCAAGCCCTCTATGAGTACAGGCGAACTTTGAAGATATATCCTTATGATGTTGAAAGCAGAGAGGCCTATGCCAGTATTTTGCTCCGTCTCGGTTACCCCGAAAGATATTTGGAACAAATGCTCTTTATTCAGTCCATAGTAAAGAGCAATACAAAGGTAAATGATGCAGTTGAAGCTTATGAAAAACATCTTTTAAGTTCCATTCAATCAAAGTGGCGTATAGATCCCCTTTATTTGGATAAGGCCCACATATCCATAGGTTTATTTTATGCCATGGAAAGCTCAAATGTTTTACATCCTGAAGCCGAGCGTATAACTCAAATTCTTACCTCGGATATTTTTTCTTATAATCCCGGAATAAAAATAACTTCTTATTCGGATAAGCCTGCAACTTATAGGGAGGCTTCGAAAAAATCGCGTACGGCGAATGAAGACTATTTCGGCATTATAAAACTTAAAGAGAATAGAAGGGATATTCAAATCATATTGGAACTTTATGTTTCGCGAACCGGTTCTCCGGCAAAAACATTTACCGTTTACCGTTCAGGTAATGACCGTTTTTCGAACGGCATAAGGCGGCTTTCTTCAATGCTCAATGAGGCAATGCCCATAGTAGGCAAGCTTATAAACCGCTATCAAAATGAGGCCGTTATCGACATAGGAAAACATGATTCGGATTTTAAGGATTTAAAAATTGCCGTTATACGCAAGGACCGCTTGGTTATCGAAAAAGAAGGCCTGGGCATAGTCTTTGATCCATCCGATCTCTTAGGTTATTTTGAACCTTCAAAGTCGGAGGAAAATTTGTCCGAGGGAATTTTAAAGAGAAACGGTTACTATGATAGAATGAATGCCGGCGATTCGGTAATTCTTGTTAGCGAAAATACAAAAGAAAAAGCTGCGGAAGATTATACGAATTCCTATCAAAAAAATTCTTTATTGCTTTTACTCCTTAGGAAAATTCGCTAGCGGAAATTCGCCGGCGAAGAATTAATTCAATTCGCCGGCGAAGAACTGAACTAATTCAATTCGCTAGCTCTACAAGACAATAATGCGCCCATTCTTTTGCCTGAGACGGATACAGGTCTTGGGCAGTTAAAAATTCCAATAGGGCCTTGTCATAGAGGTTTTGAAAAAAGAGGGTCTGTCCTATATAAAAATGCGTTCTCGCGGAAACTCTGGAGGTCCTGCGTATTCTTAAAAAATTGTTCAGCTCAACATTACATTTTTGCCAGTTTTTTGTATAAAAATAATCGTTTAGAATTCGTTGTAATTCCATGCCCTCACCGCCGTCAGGAGTTCTTTTGTCATCAGGAAAGACATAGGGCTCCAGTCTTTGCGAAGAAATAATAAATTCTCTGAAATCCCTTTTTTCCGCCGTAAGAGCGTTTATAAGGGTTTCGGTTTGAGATGAAAAGAATTCCGTTCTTTTTTTTATTTGCTTTGCAGGATTTAAAAAAGGCAGAGGAATAGGGCGGTTTTGTACTGCAACATTTTTTTTCTCTTGTTCTTCAGGAGAAGCGAAAACTTCTACAGGGCTGTTGATTGTATTTATTCCGTTTATAAATTGAATTTTGCCTGAAGCGATTTCGTTTTCTTCGGCAATGGCATAATAATAGGGAATTCCGGGAATAGGGTAGTCAAAAAAGGGAAGTCCGTCATCGGTTATATTTGCAATAGGGACGGCTTCGGCAAGAGAGCTTATTGATGAAAAGCCCGTTGTCGATCTGTAAAGAATTAAGTTTCTCCCCTCAGGTTTTGCTTTCCAGCTGATCATTACAGACCTTTCTCTTGTGAGAATCGAAAATGAGAGAAAGGCAAAGTCCTCATTTTTTTGCAGCTCTTGAGGATTTTCCGCGAATTCTATCTTTTCCGAACCTGTTTTATCGGGCTTTACCTCCGGCAAAACTTGTGATAGTTCATTTTCGCCGATAAGACTTTCATCGGTAAAAGCGGCTTGTTCTGTAAAGTAAAAAGATACAACAAATAAAAATATAATAAATCCTTTCTTCATATCTTATATTTTCGGTCTTTTTTTTAAAAAAATCAAGAGCCCGATGGCACGGAAATCAATTTTGTAATCATCATGCCGTTTTACCTATCTTGAATAAAACTCGTTTTAATACTAAAATACATACTTATGAAAACAGGTTTTATCGCAGAAAGAGCAAAACAACTCAAAATCTCTTCTCTTTCTATTTCCGAAGGCTTACGTTCAGGCGGCTTCAGTTCGGCTTTTCGCGGGCAAGGGATAGAATTCGATTCGGTGCGGGAATATGAAACGGGAGATGATGTGCGCTCTATAGATTGGAACCTTACGGCACGGAGCGGTAAGACCTTTGTTAAGATGTACCGTGAAGAAAGGGATCTAAGCATTTTTATATGTGTAGATTTTTCACTTTCGATGGAGCCGGGGCTCGATAAAATCAGCCCTAAGGAAAAAGCTGTCGAAACGGCAGCCCTCTTAGCCTTTGCAGGGAGGCATATGTTTTCCCCGGTCGGAGCCCTTTTTTTTGATGGAGAAAAAGGCCCCTTGTTTCTTCCTAGAACGGGAGAAGAGAATATTTTGACCATATTAAAATCTATGGAAGATTTTGCCTTTTGCAAAAATCGAAAACCTGTAAGGGGAACACAGATTACGTCTGCGATGACTGCCGCCTCCAAGATTTTACGTTCAAGGTCATTAGTAATAATCATTTCTGATTTTAAGGTTGAGGGCTATGAAAAGGAGCTTGGGCTCTTGGCGGCAAAACATGATGTTGTTTGCCTTAAGATAAGCGGATCTATGGATTATTTTTTGCCGGAAGCCGGAGCTATAAGATTTAAAGACCCGGAAACCGATTTTAAAATGCTCTTGCCTACGGACTCTAAGACTTTTCAGATGGAATATAAAAAGAATTTTACTGAAGAAATATCAAGATGGGAGAATACCTGTAAGCATTCCCTTGCAAATCCTGTTTTGCTCGATGTAAATGAGGATACCGTAAAGGTATTGGGAGAATTCTTTTTATCTAAACAAAAC
The DNA here is from genome assembly GCF_024181665.1 of Treponema sp. B152. Lineage (NCBI taxonomy): Bacteria > Pseudomonadati > Spirochaetota > Spirochaetia > Treponematales > Treponemataceae > Treponema > Treponema sp. B152. The sequence continues at coordinate 1,518,565 of NZ_CP058668.1, read as the reverse complement.
AATCAACGTGTTTTAAAAGATAATTTAGCTAAGTTTGGAGCGGATGGATGGAAGGCATTTTAATTCCTCAACAGGTTTTTGTAGGAGACTCCGCAGAATTTTTATTCCCCATAGATGATTTGAAATCTTTTGATCCTTCTATTTTAATGTCCGGCTCTTTTAAGATTGATAAAATAAAACAAAATACTATGATGGATATAACTTCCATTCAAATTAAAAAACAGAAAACAAAAGAATACATATCCATAAATTTTACTCCATGGGAAACAGGCTCCGTATTTTTTCCTTCATTGGCTGAGGCCGGTATTTACGATTCAATGCCCCAAGTTTTTATTTCTTCAATATTGGAAACGGCAAAGGTTGAGGTCATACAGCCTCCGCGTCCTCCTCTTTTACTTCCGGGTACCAGTTATTTGCTTTATCTTATAGCTTCCGTAAGCGGTGTACTTATTTTTACTTCCATAATGGTTTTTTCTGCTGTAAGAAAATATTTTTTTGTTTATTCTTTTTCGAGGGCTCAAAGAATAAGAATTAAGGCCTTAAATAAATCTTTGCGAAAGTTAAAGCGGCAAGTGTCTTCCGTTTCTTCTTCCGACAGCCTTGAAGGAATTACAAAAAGAAAGGATTGGTTAAAAAAATTCGAGTTTGCTTTTAGAAGGTATTGCTTCAGCTTGACTTCATCGGAAAAGGTTTTAAAATCGGGTGAGGGCGACTGTCTTACATACTCGGAAATATTGGAAAGCCTTAAACGAAAGTTTGAAAGCACCTACGGAGTTTACTTTGAATTTGAAAAAATCTTTTTTAAACTTCAAGCTCTCCGTTTTGGGGCTGCGGATCTAAAAGAAATAAACTTTGAAATGGAAAGTATTTATTTTTTAAATCAAACACTTAAACTTATGAAAATAGCAGAATCCGAAATTCAAAAAATCGTAAATGCCGCTCAAAAAGAAAAATTAAAATACAAGGCGGATACAAATGATTAGCTTTAACCATCCCCTTATGCTTTTATTGATTTTGTTTTTTTTCTTGTTTCTTATATTAAAAAAAAGCGGCCTTGTTGCAATTCCGGAGCTAAAATTAAATTTGGTTAATTGGAAGGGCTTTTTCCCAAAAAAAAATAAACTTATGGAATTTGGGAATTTCTTATGCTATTTTTTTTGGTATTGCGGTATTATTTTTTTAATAATAGCCCTATCGGAACCTATTGTTTTTAAAAACAAGCAGGTCTATACCGATGCCGGAAGTTCCATTATGTTTTTACTGGACATAAGCCCTTCTATGGCGGCAAAGGATATGAACGGAGAAACGAGGATCGCAGCCGCAAAAAAAATTATAAGAAAATTTGTTGCAAAGTATCCCGGAGATTCTTTCGGCCTGACGGCTCTTTCAAGTTCTGCAGCTCTCATTCTTCCTCCTACGATCGACCATAAGGTGTTTTTATCCCGCCTCGATTCTTTGAGTATAGGAGAATTAGGAGATGGAACTGCAATCGGCATGGGGCTTGCGGTTTCTTCAGCCTATATGACAAGGACTAAGCTGAACTCTTCATACATTGTTTTACTTACAGATGGTGAAAATAATACGGGTGAAATCAATCCAAAAACTGCGGCAGAAGTTTTAGTAAATAAAAACATCGGCTTTTATGTTATAGGAATAGGAAGTTCGGGATATACTACCTTGGAGTACACAGATCGAAAAACGGGGAAAACCTACTCGGGATCTATTTTTTCCAAGTTCGATGAGGTTGAGTTAAAAAAAATCGCTCAATACGGAAACGGAAAATATGCCTCTGCCTCTTCACCCGAAATACTTGAAAATATATTTAACACAATATCCAAGCAGGTCCCTGCAGCGCAGTCTAATTTTACCCGGATTATCGAAGAAATTTATATGTGTACTTTTTGTCGGCTTCAATTTTTTCCTTTGTGCTTGTGTGGCTTTTGCGCCGAATTTTTATGAGGGTATATCTATGATAAGTTTTGAAAATTCGGTATACCTGTTTTTTATCCTATTTTTGTTTCCTGTTTGGTTTATTTTTTATATAAACCTAAAAAAAATACAAAAAGCATATTCAGGCTTGGAAAATACAAAAAAGATAATCAAAAAAGCTAAAATAAGAGCCTTGTTTTTTTCTGCTGCATGGATTTTTTTGATTTTGGGCTTGGCCTGTCCTCTTTGGGGTTCCAAACCAGTTTCCGTCAGGAGAAGGGGAGTATCGGTTATGTTTGTCTCCGATATTTCAAAAAGTATGAGCCTTCAAGATATTCAGCCCAGCCGTATTGCCGTACAAAGACAGTTTTTAAAAATCTTGTTCGAAAAGATGCATAAAACCTCAGCCGAGCCTGCAGTGGGCCTTGTAATTACAAAGGGTGAGGGCGTTTTATCGGTGCCTTTAAGCTTTGAAAAAAATGCCCTATCCTCTGCAATAAATGCCTTATCTCCCTTAATTCTTTCTTCTACAGGCACGAACCTTGAAGCGGGCGTTTTACGGGCATTGGATTCTTTTGGAGAAAACAGGGGAAACTCAAAAATAATAGTTTTATGCACGGACGGCGGGGAAACCTCAGGTTCTCTTTTACATGCTGCAGAAAAAATAAAAAAGACGGATGCAATCCTAATTATTGTGGGCTTCGGTACTCTTGAAGAAACTAAAATAAAAGTTCTTGATGAAAAGGGAAATATCCAATTAAAGGATGCAAGATTGGAAGAAGCCTTTTTAAAAAAGGCTGCAAGTATAGCCGGAGGTGAAAGTACGTATATCTCGGCTTTAAGTTCGGGGTCTATAGAAAGTATCTTAAAAATAATAGACGCCGGTGTAGAGGGAGTTGAAAAAATGGTTTATATACAGGAGCCTGTAAAAAGAAATTTTGAAATGCTTTTACTTGCTTTTATTTTTTTATGTTTAGGCGGAGTATCCTTTTATGGTAAAAATAAATAAAATAATCTGTATAAGCATCCTTGTTTTTTTGATATCCTCTTGTAGTAAAGTTGATAGGGCTAGGCTTAATTTTCTTTCGGGATATATTGCATGGAAACAAAATGATTGGAATAAGGCTGCATCAAACTTTTTTAAATCGATAGACCTGAGTGAAGAGGTTAAAGATGTAAAAATAAAAGACTATTCGGATTTTGCAATCGGCTCCATCTACCTTATGCAAAATGAAGATGCTTCGGCTCTTTCCCGTTTTGAAAAGATAAATGAAAATATGGATAAAAATTTGAATTCCTATATTTATTATCAAAAAGGAATAATAGCATTTAAAAATCATGAATATGAAAAGGCTGTAAGGCTTTTTAAAAAATCTCTGGAACTTAAACCGGATAGTGTTGATGCTAAGATTAATTTCGAGCTTAGTATGCGTTATCAAAAAAAACAAAAGGAAAAACTTCCTAATTCTAAAAGTGCTGCCGTTATTGAAAATAAAGAAGCCGATTTATTGGAAAAGACGATTTTAAATTTAATACGGCAAAAGGAGAAAGAACAATGGCAAAAGAAAGAGCAAGAAAACAAGCAGCCTCAGGCATTCGATTATTGATTCTTTTTTTTCTTTTTTCTCTTCATCCGGGACTTATCTATGCCGGAATAGAGAAGGATCCGGAACTATCTTTTTCTTCAGGCCCACTATTTATAGATTCCGTTTTTGAAATAAAAATAAAATTGGATGAATATTCTTCTAGGTCATCGGATGAACCTAAACTGATTATTTTGGATGAGAATTCGGTTCTTGAATTTTTGGATTCAAGTATAAATTCATTATACGGCGGTATTTTAATCACAAATAGGTATAAGCTAAAAAAAATAGGAAACTTTGAACTTATTCCTTACTTGTCTTTGGGAAAGTATCAGACTAAACTTAAAAAGTTTTCTATTCAGGTGGAACCTCCGGCCCTATCAAAGAATACAACGTTTAAATGGAAAATATTGGATGCTGTTTCGTATTCTCCGGTTAAAAAAATTATACAGGGGAAAAAATATCTCATCGTTTTAATGGGTTTTTTTTATGATTATGTTCAAACTGAGGGCAGGACTTCCGGTTTGGATATAAACTGTCAGGCTCCTGAAGATTCCATTTTCGAAGCTGCCGTCAGAATTAAAGAATCCGATATGTCAAAAATAGAGCGTACGATTATTGATGAAACAGGTTGGAAGGCTGTTTCTTATTTTTTTTGGACGCCTCTTAAAGCCGGCGATATAGGTCTTCCGGTGGCGCAAATAAGTATAGCCTCCGAATCAAAAGATTCCCGCAAAATTTATGTTAGAGAGCAAAGGGTAAATGTAATAAAGGGAAGCCTTGGACAAGAAAAAATAAGCGACGACGAAAAAAAAGCTTATGAAACTTTGGGCCCTGCCTTAAACACTAAGAAAAACGAACTTGGTCAAACTAAGCTGAAAAATCATAAAGAAAATTTTGAAGAAAAAAAAGAAAAGGCTTTACTTATTGCAGAGCTACGTACAAAGGAAGCCGGCAGTTTTTTTCCGGGAAAAATAAAAAATCAAAGACTTGAATATGAAAAAGAACTTAATTTAAAAGAAAGCTTTGCCGTCAGGTCTGTAATCCTAAAAAAAATATTATGGTTTTTATTTTTTATTTTATTGCTGCTATCAAGCTATTTTTTCTTGTATAAAAAGAAGAATATCGTATTTAAGCTTTTTTTAATTTTAAGTCTTGGTTTGATTTCCGTCCTTATCTTTTTATATTCGCGGCAATATGAAAGAGCTGTTTATAGGCCGCTAAACTATGATGAGCCGTATTTACTTTATCATATACCCGAAACAAGCGGAACCATTGTAAGCTCCCTGGAAATTGGTGAAACCGTTATCATAAAACAAAAAACTTCCGAATGGTTTTTTATAGAAAAAAAAGACGGTACCGGCGGCTGGCAAAAAAAGAACGGCTTTATTATAACGGATTAGGAAGATGGGAGGCTTACATGAGTAAAAATTTCGGAGACATCTTGGACGAGTGGGATAAAATAACGGGAAAACCTTATGGAAAAAAGCAGATAAAAAAAGACGAGCATTTAAATAAAAAGAACTATAAAACGATTATAAAAGAAGATAATTCGAAAAAGATAAATCCCATGGAAATGTGGTTAAGGCGTTACGGCGTTGAAGATAAGGATGCTCAAGAAGAGTTTACCTCAGTCGATTATGCAAGGCAGCGCAAGACATTAAGAGAGATGCACTGCGAAGATGAGATCGACTTACATGGGATGACATGCGATGAAGCCGAAGCCGCTTTAAATGTTTTTTTTGAAAATTCCATACGCCGCGGCTTTAAAAAAATTTTAATTATTCACGGTAAGGGAAACCACTCCGGCGGAGGTGCCGTATTGGCCCCCTTTGTCCGTTCCTATCTTGAAAAACATAAAAGGGCAGGCGAGTGCGGTCATCCTAAAAATGCAGACGGCGGCACCGGTTCCACTTGGGTTATATTAAAATAGAAATTATTTTAAAGATGCCAAGGCTTTATAAAAAGCGTCTTTTTTTTCTTTAATTTGAGCTGCCGTAAAATATTTTTCCATTTTCTTTAATATTTCATTCATTTTTGCTTCTTCCTCTTTAATATCTATGATAGGCATCGGCTTTGCGTTAAGACTTATACTAAAATTCATGGCTTCCTTTTTTTCTGATTCATCGAATTCAAAAAATATGCCGTCTTTTATATTTTTAGGTGTTTCATTTATTTCATAAAGAGTTATCTCAGTATTTTTACATTTTTCACCGCTGCATACCGTTATATTTAATTTTTTCCCTATTTTGAAAAAATTCCAATGTCCCGTTATTTTGACGGCCGGTTCTATTTGATAATTTGGAGCAGCTGCTAATTTTCCGTTATCTTCTTGTAGCTCAAAGCATCTTGTATAATATACCTTGTTTTCTTTTATGTTTTTTACCTTTAAATAGATATTTCTCTGTTCGGTAAAAAAAGAATTTTCGGAACCCTTTACCTTTTCTTCCCTGATTTCTGTTTTGCCGTCATGACAAAAGCCTGAAGTTTTTGAATACCTGATTCGCATAAGAACGGTTTTATAGTCTTCTAAAAGTTTTGTTCCTTCATTTCCCCAAAGGCTAAATACTGCAATAAATACCAAAAATATGGAATACAAAATCTTATTTTTTTTCATTTACTTACCTCTTATTTTCATGATTATAAACTAAATTTACTTTTTTATACAGTATTTCGATCAATACTTTTTAGCTCTTCTTTGGATAATTGTCTTTTTATGGTTACGTTATTTGATTTTGTTTGTACAATAACCGGATCTCCGGTAGGAGTTGTTTTTCCGTAGATTTGAACAATAGGGAATCTGGGGTCATCAGGATTGACATCTATTACCTTTGCTATTTTTCCGTTAGAAAGATAAACATACATTCCGACAGGATAAAAGGATAGAGAATAAAGCAGGGCTTTTAAAATGGTTTCATCATATTGTCCGTTAGTATTCTTTATCATCTCCACAATACCCGATGATGCATCTTGAGCTTCTTTATAAGGACGTGGAGCTGTAGCAGCTTCATACGAACATGCAACGGCTATTATTTTGCCGTACATTGAAATTTTTTCTTTTGTCAGGCCTCTCGGGTATCCATGCCCATTTTCTCTTTCGTGATGCTCCAGAGCTCCCAAACATATGGGCAAAGAAAAAGAAGAGGTTTTTAAAATATTATAGGACAGGATGTGTAAATAAGGCCTTTTTCCCTTCTTCGCTCAAGGGGGCATCATACATATAGTATTGAGGCGGAAGCCTGAACATACCTATTTCGTGTAAAAGGCAGGCAGCTCCAAGCTCTATGAGCCTATGAGGAGGCATTTTAAGCTGAAGTCCTATAATTATGGCAAAAATTGAAGACCGCAAAGAATGCATGACAAGATAATTTGTCGGAGAGCTGTATTTCTGCATTTCTATTAGAAGGATATTTTTTTTGTCGCTTTTTACAAAATCGCATAATTCTTTTATTTTATCAAAAACTAAACGAGGTTCCAAAATTTTTTTCATAGTATAATCGGTAAAAATTTTATCCGTAAATCGTAAAAAATCCCAGAATTTATTTTCAGTTTCTTCCATAATTTCCTTTTGTTTTTTCAGTTTGTCGGAAATTATTTCGTTTTCCTTGCTTGAGTCCAAAACATCCTTGCCTGAGGCAGTATCGGTCCTTACACTCATAAAACTTGAAGGTTCTCCGTCAGAATAAAGGAGAGAAAAATCCCATTCGTTTAAAATAGCCTTTAGCTCGGCAGTAAGAGGTGTTTCCGGAATTAAAAGCAAAAACTTTTTATCCAAATAAACATTTTTATTAAAAAACGATAAATCTTTTATATGTTCTGCATTGTAGGTATTCACTTATTTTCTCTCCTATGATACAATATATATTATTATAAAGGATTTTATATGAAATTAAAAGTACTATTTGTTATATTTAATATCGTCTATAAATTGTAAGAGGTATTGCCCAAAAAATACCATTTTTATGAAATTCATGTATACATTTGATTGGCCGTTTTATAGCCAAACATCCGTCTAGGATAATTATTTATCCAATTCTCTACTTGTTTTATTTGTATGTCACTATATTTACTTATATCTGCTCCTTTTGGTATAAAGCGTCTAATTAATTTATTAGCATTCTCATTGCTTCCTCTTTCCCAAGAACTATAAGGATGTGCATAATAACAAGTTGTCCTTTTTTCTCCTTCTTTTAAACAAGAGGTTTCAAGGCCTTCTTGGTCTAAAAATTCAGTCCCGTTATCCATGGTTATGCTTTTAAATATTTCTTTAAACTCATCTTTATATTTCATCTCAAGCATATCTATATTTTTTTTAATACTTTCCTGTTTTTTATCGGGGATTTTAAATATTAATTCTTTTCTAGTAACTCTTTCAGTCATAACTTGTAAGCAGCATCTTCCTTTACCTACCACCAAATCCATTTCCCAATGTCCTTTTTCCTGTCTTTTATTTATCTGTTCACTTCTTTGTTCAATACTGCGTCCTTTTATGTTGTTTTTAGCAATTTTGCTTATTTTTTTATATTTTCGTTTAGTTTTATTGCGTTTTACAGGTAAATCTTTGTTTGTAAGCCTAGAAAAATCCCCTCTGTCTATCATATTGTATACAGTTTTGGTGCATATCATAACCGGAAACTGTAAGCCTAGTTCTTTTATTTGTCCTATAGCAGCATCAGGAGAAAATTTATTATCCGCTATACATGTTTCCAAATAATGTAAAAGTTTTTTATCCTTACCTATTTTTAAACCACGGCCTTTTAGTAATTTCATTTTATCGGCTCTTTGTTGTCCTTTTCGTGCCGAGTAAACTATTTTTTCAAGATAGTCAGGAACTTTTGGATTACGGCTTACATATGGATTTTCTGTTACTTTTATTACCATTCCCCTTTTTATCTCCCTCTGTATCGTTCTTCTATCCCTATTTAAAGACTGTGCAATTTGTCTTGCGTTATGGTCGCTTTTGAATAATGCTTCTATCGCATATCTTTCTTTTTCGCTAAGGTGTTTCCATTTTTTACTTTTTATGGTATCATTGTTTTGGTTCATCTGTTCCCCATTATCTTTGTTTTTCCTAATTTCATTATAATGGTTTTTTGGTTCAGATGAACCTTTTTTATTTATTTTTAGGGCAATTTATTTTACAACTTACCATATTTAATATCGTCTTAATTTTATTATTGTTTACCGTTTTTTTCCTCCCCCTATTTTATGCTGACGGCTCTTTTATGCGGGAATTTTGGAAAGCTAACTGGTTTTTTGGGCCTGTATTTTTAATTCTTATTTTGTTTGTAAATATAATGTTCTTAAAAAATAGACTTTTGATCAAATATATTGAATCCGAAGATTGGTCTTCTTTGGCCTCCTTACTGGAGAAAAAAATCTATACAAAAAAACGGATTACCTATAAAAGTTCGCTTCTTTTGGCGGAATCTCTCCTTCTTTTAGGTGATTTTACTTCCATGAATAAATTTTGTGACTTTTTAAAGGATAATAAACCAAAATATATATCAAAGCTGGGTCCTAAATTTGCAGCAGCTAAGATGATTTCCGGGAATTATCAAGATGTTTTTGAATTTAGTTCGTCTTTACCTGTTTTAAAAACAACAGCAAGTGAATGGATTGTATTTTATTCGGCTCTTTCCCTTCAAATGATGAAAAATTATGAAAAAAGTGCCGCTTTATTCACTAAGGTATCGGATTCGGCAAAAAATCCTCTAATTAAGTGTCTTAGTACATATTTTGTTGTTAACGTTTTACAAACCTATTCACAGTTGACTGAAGAGGAAATAAAAGCAAAAGCCCTTCTCTTGCATTCAAGAATAAATAAAAACTATACTTATGAGTCATGGAAGGCTTATACGGAGTCCGAAAAACAGGAAATACATGTAATGATTTTAACAAAAATAATAGATGATGTCACTTCTTGGCTCTTCTTCTAAATTCACAAAATTGTTTTCGTCCTATAAATGAATGTCGGAAGATTTTTTTAAAATTTTACCGAGCCTGAAAACAAGTTATAGTCCAATTCTTGGAAATCTTCCAAGACATCATCGGGGTAGGGCGGCGTTTTGCCTCTTTTTACCCTTTCCATTGCCGATTCCCAAAGAATAAGAGAATTTGTATCAAGCTTTTCCTGCTGTTCCAAGGCCATGCTTCTATAAGGGTGCTTATGAAGCGGAATATTTCCTGCCATGGCATGGTTTAAGAGCTTCCAGTTGGAGTGTATTAAATCCCTTACCGTCTTAAAAACTTCATCTCTGGAATCTAAAAATTTAAGTTCATAGCGGTTTTTTAAGCCCGTTCTATCTTCTTCATAGAAGGTTTTAACCTTAGGGTTATTTGTGATAATAAGTCTTTTGTTAGTTTGTGAATCTTTTTGCATATCTTGTGTTTTGGAAATAAAAGTAAAGATAAAGGGCAGCTTAAGCTGCCCTTTTTTAGTGCTTATTTGTACTGACTTGCGTCGTAGGGGAGGCCCTTGTTATAGTCTTTTAAGACTTTAGCAACGGTTCCGCTTAAGAATAGCAAGGCTATAAGGTTCGGTATAACCATGATTCCGTTAAAGAAGTCGGTCAATTCCCAAACCAAGTCAATCTTAAGCAAGCTTCCGACAAAGATGAAGATAATTACCAGAAGCTGATAGGGAATAAGTCCCTTTGTTCCGAACAAGTATCTGATGTTTGTTTCTCCGAAGTAGTACCAACCGATGATGGTTGAGAAAGCGAAGAAGAAAAGACAGATAGCAATGAAAAGATAGCCGAATGTGGATCCGAACAAGTGCTGTGCGAAAGCTTCTTGAACGAGTTTAATTCCCTTCATTGTGGCTTCTCCACCTTCAAATTGTACAATGCCTGAGCTTAAAACGGTAAATACAGTGATGTTTAAAACGATGAATGTGTCGATAAATACGGCAACGATACCAAGAACACCCTGTTCTACGGGATGTTTAACATCGGCAACAGCGTGGGCATGAGGTGTAGAACCCATACCTGCTTCATTCGAGAAAAGGCCTCGGGCAACACCGTATCGTACGGCTCTTCCCATTCCAAAACCGAGAGCTCCGCCCCAAACAGCCCTGGGATTAAATGCTCCCTTAAAGATCATAGCAAACATTTCGGGGATCTGAGCTGCATTGATGATAATGACTATAAGACCGACCACAATGTAAACGATGGCCATAATGGGGACTACTTTTTCCGTAACCGAAGCAATTCGTTTAACACCGCCCATGAAGATAATACCTGCGATTACCGCAAGAACTGCACCTGTAACCCATGTAGGAATATGGAAAGCATTTTGGAAGGCGTCTGAAATTGAGTTAGCCTGAACCATGTTACCCATGAATCCGAGAGCAAGAATGATGGCTATGGCAAAGAAACCTGCAAGGAATTTTGCAAAGCCGTCGCCTACCTTATTTTTTAGACCTGCAGAAATGTAGTATGCAGGACCTCCTACAGTCTGTCCCGAATCATCCTTTGTCTTGTAAATTTGAGCGATAGAAGCTTCTGCAAAGTTGGTTGCCATACCTGCAAGGGCAGCAAGCCACATCCAGAAGATGGCTCCGGGACCGCCCATGATGAGGGCTGTCATGGCACCTACAAGGTTTCCTGTACCTACCTGTGCTGCAATAGCTGTAGCAACAGCTTGAAAAGAGCTCATACCGTGTTTTCCGGCTTCTTTACCGCTCAATGAAAAGTTACCGAAAAGGCGTTTCCAGCCTGCTCCGAATTTTGTAAACTGTACTCCTCCTAACCGGATTGTAAAGAACAAACCGGTACCGCATAGAAGCGGAATAAGGAAGTAAACTCCCCAAATAAATCCGTTAGCCGAAGAAACAAGGCTAGTAAGATTTTGTAAAAATTGTTCCATAGTGCGATTAAACTCCTTTTACGCATATAGCGATATAGACTTGTTAAAAACAAGCGCCTTTAACTATACAATCAAAATTACAACTTGTCAAGATATTGATATACAAAAATAAGATACTTTTATTATAGTATGTTCACTTTTTTATGTAAAATGGCTTGACTTTGAACGTTATTTTTGTATAATGTCAGTCTATGAAAAGAAGATATTTTCAAATTATAAAACTTATGCAAAAAGATAAGAATATCCCGCAACGAGATATTGCAAAAAAGTTAAAAATATCCTTGGCCTATGTAAATAAAATTTTATTCGATATGGAGCATGATGGGTTTTTGTATACCGAAGGTGTTCCTCCTTTTGGTAAAAAGCGGCTTAGCAAAAAAGCTTTAACAGCTTTTGAAGAGTGCAGGGTGGATAATGCAATTATTATGGCTGCCGGTTTCGGTTCGCGTTTTGTTCCCTTAACCTATGCGACACCTAAGGGCTTGTTGGAAGTTTTTGGGGAAAGGATGATTGAAAGGCAAATTGAACAGCTGAAAGCTGCCGGTATCGACGACATAACGATAGTTGTAGGCTATTTAAAGGAAACCTTTGAATATCTGATAGATAAGTACGGCGTAAAGTTTGTATATAACCCCGATTTTAAGAATAAAAACAATCTTTCCACCCTTTACCATGTAAGGGATGAGCTTAAAAGCACCTATATTCTTTCGAGCGATAATTGGCTTAGGGAAAACATGTATCATTCCCATGAGTATGATTCATGGTATTCTTCCGTTAAGGTAGCCGGAAAAACGAAGGAGTGGATATTAAAATTAGGCCTGCACGATAAAATTATGGATGTAAAAGTCGGAGGGCGAAACGGATGGGTTATGTACGGCCCCGTATATTTTTCAAAAGAATTTTCCGATAAGATACGCCCTTTGATTGAAGAAGCCTATGAAAGAGATGATACCGATGATTGGTACTGGGAAGATGTCTATATGAGGAACATAAAAGAATTAACTATGTTTGCAAACAAGCAGGGTGATCACCAAGTATATGAATTCGAATCCCTTGACGAAATTCGCCTCTTTGACTCTTCCTATCTTATTTCCTCCCATGATAAATGGCTTGAGCTTATATCGGATGTATTTAAACGTCCTGAGCACAGCATCACAAATCTAAAACCTTTAAAATTCGGAATGACAAACAAATCGTTTTTGTTTGAATTTGAAGGTGAAGAATATATTTTTAGAATACCGGGAGAGGGAACCGAGGCCCTTATAAACAGAAAGGAAGAATATGAGGTCTACAAGGCTATTTCTCCTTTAAACTTAAGCGATTCCATTATTTATTTTGATCCTGAAAAGGGGGTAAAAATTACCAAGTTTATTCCCAACTCCCATACTGCGGATGCCCGTAATCCTGAAGACTTAAAAAAATGTATGAAGGTAGCCCGCCGTCTGCATGAGTCCGGCTTAAAGGTTGCGCATTCTTTTGATCTACGTGAACGGATAAATTATTACGAAAAAATTGCAAACGAAAAAAACGGTATCTTCTATCATGACTACCACGAGGTTAGACTTTTGATGAATGAGCTTTTGGAATTAATTGAAAATACGGAAAAGCCTCATGTTTTATGTCATATAGACCTTGTTCCCGACAATTTTATAATAAACGGAAACGATGTTCATTTAATTGACTGGGAATATGCCGCTATGTGCGATCCCCTCATAGATATAGCTATGTTTGCCATATATGCTCATTATGATAATGAAGAGCTTGAGAATTTGATGTCTTTTTATTTTGAAAGGCCCGTAAAAGAAGAGGAAAGAATGCGTATCTATTGTTATGTTGCTCTTTCAGGCTTTTTATGGGCTCTTTGGACTTGCTATAAGGAGGCTTTGGGGGTAAGCTTTGGAGATTACGGCTTAAAGATGTACCGATACGCAAAGGATTATTATAAAAAGGTAAAAGTTTTTATAGGAGGAGGTAACTGATGATGAACACTGAAGATGAACTTGGTGTAAAGGAACTTGAGTTAAAGGATAAAAATGAAATTGATTGGCTTATAACCGTATTACCACTCGCAGTTATAATCTGTTTGACGGGATTGGTTCTTTTTTTTCCTGTAGAATCGATGAAGGTAGTTGATGCTCTTTGGTCTGTTTTTGTAAACAAACTGGGTTTTTTCTATATTTTACTCGGCTTGGGGCTTGTTTTTACCGCCATAGGTTTAGCCTTTTCCCGCTTCGGGACTGTAAAACTGGGGAATCTTGAAAAACCTCGATACGGAAATTTTACATGGGGGGCTATGATTTTTACCTCGACTATGGCAGCCGATATTCTTTATTGGTCGCTGATAGAGTGGGCCTATTATTTTGGTGAAAGTCCCTTCGGTCTGTCTTCTCTTTCACTGGCAGAAAGACAGGATTGGGCCGCGGCCTATCCTCTATTCCATTGGGGAATAACACCATGGGCTTTTCATATAGTGCCTGCCATAGCCTTTGCTTATATGCTCCATGTAAAGGGAAGAACAAAGCAAAAGCTGTCCGAAAGCTGCCGTCCTATTTTTGGGGACAGGATTGACGGCCCTATAGGAAAGATGATAGACGTTTTTTCGGTAATAGGTTTATTGGCAGGAACTGCTACAACATTCTCGCTTGCAACTCCTCTTTTATCCTTGGCAGTTTCTACTATTTTTGGAATACCTCAAGGAAAGATTTTGACTCTTGCCATTCTTCTTATAATAGCTGCCGTATACACGGCTGCCGTTTTATTGGGCTTAAAAGGGATTTCTCAGCTTGCAAAGATTTCGGTTGTTTCTTTTTGTGTTCTTTTAGGCCTTGTCTTTATAGCCTCGCCCAAAATCTACATAATAGAAACAAGTATAACCGGTATCGGCAAGGTTATTCAAAACTTTTTCGGCATGTCCACATGGATGGACCCATTGCGTATTTCCGGAGAAGGAGGGGCCGGCTTCCCGCAAAACTGGACAATATTTTATTGGGCTTATTGGATAGCATGGTTTGTTGCAACGCCTTTCTTTATAGGAAAGATTTCTGAAGGCCGTACAATAAAAAATACCATAATCGGCGGTCTTATCTGCGGTATAGCGGGGACTTATTGTTCTTTTATAATCCTTGGAAATTATGGGCTTCATTTACAGGCTCACGGAATATTTGATGCAGCGTCCGCAATAAAGGAAACGGATGCTTCTCAAGTCATCCTGCAAATTCTTAACACCCTTCCTTACGCAAAAATTGTTTTGGGCATTTTAATAATTACTATGATAGCCTTTTATTCCAGTACCTTTGATGCAATTACCCTTGTAATAGCTTCCTATTCTCAAAAGAATTTGGAAAAACATACCGAGCCTAAAAAAGGCTTGAGAGCCTTTTGGGCTGTAGTCTTTGTAATGCTTCCCGCAGCCTTAATCCTTGTGGGTACTAATTTAAACCAGCTTCAAAGTCTTTCGATTATAGCCGCCTTTCCTTTGGGAATTATAATAATACTGATAGTGATAAGTCTTTTTAAGGAACTAAAACATAACGGAGGGTATAGGTAACCTAATGTTTAAATAAAATTGTAAAAATATTTGCAGGATATCCGATATTATAGAATATAGAGAACTTGTATTTTATATATCGGAGGTTCTTATGCCTGATTTTTACGCACATTATATACATGGACAAAGGGTTTTTGCTCTATTATCTCCTGAAATCGTTGCCGAAATTTCAAATAAAAATTTATATAATCTCGGCTTACAGGGCCCTGATTTTTTGTATTTTCATAAACCCTTTAAAAAGAATAATAATCCTGTTTTGCAGCTTGCAAAGGATATCCATAATAAAAATTGTACCGATGTTTTTAATGCCGTATTAAATAAAATTAGAATAGAGCCTAATACGGATGAATTTTCTTACATGATGGGCTTTATAGGTCACTTCGGCTTGGATAGTTGCTGCCACCCTTATGTAAATGCTATGGTCGAGGAGATGAAAAGAGACCATGCCGAAATTGAAATGGAATTTGAAAAATTTTTATTAAAGCAGGACGGGCTCCATCCTCTTAGATACAAGGCCCATAATTATATCGATATAAGTGAAAAAGAAGCTGAAGCCGTTGCAAATATCTACAGATGTCTTCTTCCCTCTATAACAAAAGAAGATATCTTGCGTTCTTTTCGTAGTTTTAAAATGGGAAAACATTTTTTCTATGCACCTACGAAATTATCTCAAAATCTAAAACTTTCTTTAATTAAAATCTTAGGCCTTTATGATTTTTTGCAGGGGCACATTATTAGAACGGCTGACCATATTAAAAGTAAAATTACAAATAAAAAGCTTTTTTCTCTTTACAATAATTCGATAGAAATAACGGCCGAGTTGATGGAAAATTTTTATAAGAATCTTACGGAAAATAAACCTCTATTAGACAGGTTCGGCTATAATTTTGCGTGAAACTTTAGGGAACCTCTAAAAACTTCAGTTTTTTAGAGATACCCTTTATTTATTACCTTTTGCAAGTTCTTCTTTTTTATATGAGGCTTCCTGAGCATATTTTATGGAAGGAATAGATTCTGCCAGTTTTGAATAAAGATATAAAGCCTGTTCGGTATTACCGTTTTTCGAAAGAGAATCCGCAAGATTCATAAAGGCTCTCCAAAAATTTTGTTTTTCGGCCCATAATATTACATCCTGTCTTCTATTCAGTCTGTGAAGCAGGTTTGTAAATTCGGTATATTTGTAATTATAGTCGTCTTTTGAGATAAGGTCATCAAGGTTCGTTATAGTTATTATGGAAGCTAAAACAGCGGTTGCAAGAGCTCTTCTGTTTTTGCCCGCTTCTAAATATATTTCCGTTAAGTCCATGTAGGCTTTTAAGGCTATCGGATTACGGTTTCGATACAGCAAAAAGAATTTTTCGGTTGTTTTTTCCGAGCTTATTGTTTTAATCATAGCTTGAAGAGCATCGCTTTCCAAATTTGTAGTTCCGTATATAGGATCTTCGGTTAAAACAAGCAAGAGGTATTTTTCCTGTTCATCGTATTTGCGCAAAAGTTTTGATGTGTCGGCAAGTGCATAAATTATATTGAATCTTTCATCCGGGATTTCCAAAAAATTGTGAAAATTCCATGCTTCCTTATAATAGTGCATGGCCTGCTCATAATCTCCTTCTGCAAAATAAATTCGGCCTGTCAAATAATCCGTTTCAGGGAAGGCCTTGCGTTTTTCGAGCCATGACATTAATTTTGAAATAGACTTATCAAAAAATACGGGCGGATGAGTTAAAAAGATTTCATCTAAAATTTTACAGGCATCGTGGTCTTCCCTTTTATTTAAAATTGCATAGACTTCCGAAATATTGTCTCCCTCTAGTTTTACCCTTTTCGGTTTTAGGGCATTGAACATATAAGAATATTTTGCTTCCATTTGTTCTTTATGAATATCCCGTGCCTTATTTGTTAAGTGGAGGGCAAGGCCGAACTCCCCTTTTTCCATTTGAATTTTTGCCTGTTCTAAAAGATGCCAAGGCCTTTCTTTTTCGTCAATGGTTTCCAAACAAAAAAGGTTTGAGCAAAAATAAAAAATAGATAGTACGATAAAAATAATTTTTAATTGTTTTTTCATAGACTTTGAAGCTCCTCTATAAAGGCTTTATCCACTGCCTCAATTTTTTCTTCTTCGGTTAATTTTTTTAAATCCAAGCGTTTGGTAATTGCTCCGTGTTTAAATATTATAACGGAGTCTTCGGCTCCGGTAATTCCAAGGTCTGCATGTTTGCCTTCTCCGGGGCCGTTGACTACGCAGCCCATAACGGCAATGCTTATGTCCTTCTTTTCGGATAAGAGTTTTGTCTGCCATCGTTTTACAAAGGCTTGAACATCAAAGCCCTTTCTTCCGCAACGCGGGCAGGATATGAGCCTTATTCCGCCTTGCCTTTTACCGCATTCGGTTAATATTTCTCTTCCGGCTATAACTTCATTTTCGCAAGAATCGGAAAGGCTTACTCTTATGGTGCTTCCTATGTTTTGTTCCAAAAGCCGGTAAAAGGCTATTGTGCTTTTTACAATACCTTGAATAAGGGGCCCTGCTTCAGTAACTCCCAAATGAAGGGGATTATCGAATTTTTTGGCAAATATTTCGTTTGCCATAACCGTTTCCCGCACATTGGAAGCCTTCATAGAAACTACGGCATCTTTAAAATCGGCTTTTTCGAAAATTTCCAGTTCTCTTGCCGCCGCCTCGGTTAAAGCATCAGCTCTCAAAATGGAAATTTCATCATCTAAGGCCTTTTTATCGTTGCTTAAGTTTCTTTTTGAATTTGCCTCTTCTATTTTCTTTTTTAGATCGGAAGGCAGAGAGCCCGAATTGACCCCTATCCGGATAGCAGTTCCCGTATCCTTTGCCTTGCGTATAACTTCTTCAGTTTTTTCTTTTGAACCGATATTTCCGGGATTTATGCGTATTTTTGCCGTGTCCCCGTCCATGCACCGCAGGGCCAGTTTATAGTCGAAATGGATATCGGCTACGAGGGGCATCTCCGTTAATCGGGTGAGTTTGACAAATTGCTCCGCAGAATCCATGTCGGGAACTGCAAATCTCACGATATCGCAGCCCAATTGTTTCAATTCATTTAGGCTTTTTACAATAGAAAGGAGATCAGCTCCCAATAGGCTTTCTTTCCACATAGTTTGAAGCAAAATCGCTGAAGTGCCTCCGAGAGTAAGTTTTTTAACCTGTCCTTTGCCGCCTATCTGAATTGTCCGCGGTAGTTTTATCGAGTTCATATCAGTTCATTATCGGCATAAATTATTCAAAATACAAGTTTTATTATAAAATCACTCTAATATTGTTACAGGCTTTTGGGTTTGAGTGTCAGCTTTTTCCAGTTTGCCGATTATCCATGATTCTTCTCCGACAAGCTCGCGATATTTTTCGGCCATGTCGGGAGAAACTACGGCTATCATTCCGATACCCATATTGAAGACTCTGTACATTTCGTCCCCGCTTGCACCGGTTAATTTTTGGATCAGGGGATAAAGAGGCGGTACGGGCCACGAGCCTTTTTTTACCTTGATGACGAGACCTGCAGGAATAACGCGCGGAATGTTTTCGATAAAACCTCCGCCTGTGATGTGGGCTAGGGCTTTTACAATTTCGGGATGCTCCTGCAAAATAGGATAGATTGCATTAAGATAGGAGCGATGCGGTTTTAATAGAACCTCATGTAATGGTGCTTTTAATTCGGGGTAGACGGTATTAAGGTCTACGCCTTTAAAGGCTGTTCTAATCAATGAATATCCGTTTGTATGGGGACTGTCGGATGCAAGGCCTATCAGGAGGTCTCCCTCTTTTATGTTTTTCTTGGGAAGAATTTTTTCTTCATCGACAGCTCCGACAATGGTTCCGGCTATGTCGAATTCTCCTTCCATATAAACGCCGGGCATTTCCGCCGTTTCGCCTCCGATGAGGGCACAGCCCGATTCTTTACAAGCCTTTGCCATGCCTCCTACTATGTCGGCAATCATTTGCGGGTCCAACTTTGAGCTTGCAACATAGTCCAAAAAGAAAAGGGGCTTGGCTCCTTGAACGAGGATGTCGTCAATGCAGTGATTTACTATGTCTTGGCCTATTGTTGTGTATCTACCGGCTTCGGCTGCTATTTTTACCTTTGTTCCGACCCCGTCCGTAGAACCTACAAGAACGGGCTTTTTCATTTTAAAAAGCTCTTCGGTGCCGAAAAGACCTCCGAAGGTGCCTACATCCGAAAGAACGGATTTATTAAATGTTGATTTAACCGCTGCACTCATTAAGCGGACGGCCTCATTTCCTGCATCAATGTTCACGCCTGATGCGCTGTATACCGAACTCTTATCTTTTGATAGTTCTTCGCTCTTGCCCTTTGGCTGCTCTTGGTTTTTATTTTTCATTTCGTTCATTTTATTTCTTCCTTATTATTTTATATTTAAATAAATATTTATTTAAGTTTGTTTAGATGTTCCAGTCCGCGTTTTGCAATGTCCTTTCTGTACTGCACTCCGGGAAAATGTATGGTTTTTATTTTTGCATAGATATTATCCATAGCTTTTTGTAAGCTCTTATCATTTGAGCTTATACAAAGAACCCTTCCGCCCGATGCAAATATTTTGGAGTCTTTAAGGACTGTGCCTGCATGTATTACGCTTACCTCAGGGCTGCCTTCCAATTCCGAAGCGGATAATTCTACCGGTTTTGATGAGGAAAGAGGATAGCCTTTACTTGCAAGCACTACGGTTGCCGCATAGCCTTTTTTCCATTTAGGCATAGCTTTGTCGAGGCTTCCTTCTGCGCAAGAGCTCATGGTTAGAGCTAGGTCTCCGTCAAAAAGCTGCATTAAGACTTGGGTTTCGGGATCTCCGAAGCGGCAGTTATATTCAAGCACTTTGGGTGTAAAGCCCTCATCATTCTTTGTGAGCATGAGGCCTGCATAGAGAACCCCGATGTAGGGCGTGCCTCTTTTTTTCATTTCTTTTACAATTGGAAGAATCGTAAGAGCCGCATATTTTTCGGCTTCTTCGTATGAGCAAATCGGAGTAGGGGCATAGGCTCCCATGCCGCCGGTGTTGGGGCCTTCATCATTGTCTTTAAGACGCTTGTGATCTTGCGAGGGCGGCATTACGGCTATTTTTTCTCCGTCCGAAAAAGCAAGGATGGAAACCTCTTCTCCTTCAAGGCGTTCTTCTATAACAACCTTGTCGCCTGAGGCTCCGAATTGTTTTTCGATCATTATATTTTTAAGTTCGGCTATGCCTTCTTCTTTTGAGTCAGGCAGGATAACACCTTTTCCTGCCGCAAGGCCGTCAGCCTTTATTACAAAGGGGTAGTCCAAGCCTTCAATATATTTTTTTGCTTTTTGAAAATCTGTGAAAGAAGAATATCTTGCCGTTGGAATGGAAAGAAGGCTCATCATCTCTTTGGAAAAATCTTTGGAGGCTTCCAATCGGGCACAAGCCTTTGACGGCCCGAAAAATGCTATTTTTTTGTTTTGCGCTTTTGCTTTTTCTTTTATCAGGTCTTCTAGGCCTAAACACAGAGGAACCTCGGGGCCTGCAATTACAAGGTCTATTGAGGCAGAAAGAGCAAAATCGGCAAGTTCTTCGATATTGTCAGCCTTTATGGGAACGTTTTCGCCCAAAAGAGCTGTGCCTCCGTTTCCGGGCGCTATAAAAAGTTTACCGAGAGAAGGTGATTCTTTTAGCTTTAAAGCTATTGCATGTTCCCTTCCGCCTGATCCGACAAGCAGTATGTTCATCTTTTCCTCCAAAATAAGGTACTGATGTTTTGAGTTTTAAGTATATCAAAATAAGATAGGTAAATCAATACCGTAATACGGTTCTTTATTTTGGATTTCTATGATGTCTTGTATAGGTTTGTTTGAGTATTTGTAAATCCTCTTTTTATATTCCTCTCTGATTTGAGGGGCATCAATTTCTTCTCTTCTTTTTTTTGAAAGTTCTAAAAATTCTATTTCTTTATCTATTCCTAAAAACCGCCTATCCAATAGGCTTGATGCAATTCCTGTCGTGCTTGCCCCTGTAAACGGATCTAAAATCCATGCAGCAGGAGTTGTCGATGCAAGAATTATTCTTGCTAATAAAGGAAGAGGTTTTTGTGTGGGGTGTTTGCCGCATGATTTCTCCCATTTTGCTATGGCTGGTAGGCTCCATAAATCCCTCATTTGTGTTCCGCCGTTTATTTGCTTCATAAGCTCATAATTATAAAAATGAGTAATTTTTTTATTTTTTCTTGCCCAAAGAATAAATTCTGTAGAATGGGTAAAGAATTTGCAAGAGAGGTTGGGCGGAGGGTTTGTCTTTGCCCATGTAACACAATTTAATATCCTAAAATTTAATTCTGTAAGTACTTGTGCGGCAGAAAAAATATTATGATATGTACCCGAAATCCAAATTGTACCGTTTTCTTTTAATTTTTCCCTGCAAATACTTATCCATTTATAATTGAATTCATTGTCTTTGAAAAATCCTTGTGATTTATCCCAAAGTCCTTTATTTACACTGACTTGTTTTCCGCTTTGGACAGAGATGCCGTCATTGGATAAAAAATAAGGGGGATCGGCAAAAATCATGTCAAACTGAAAATCTAAGTTTTTCAGCAGTTCTATACAGTCTCCATGTAGAAGATTAAAATCATGATTCTTTGATTTATAAAAGGCTTTTAACATTATATTTACATTTCACTTTTTAGTTTTTGTATAAAATTCTTAATATTTGCAAGATTATAAATACTTGGAATAATTGAATATGCTTCTTCCAATTTATTTTTTGCAGAGAGCCAGCCTGTTCCATCAGTGATCCAAACAAATTCATAATTTGGATATTTATTTATTTTCGGTGCAATATCTGAATAAGCCCTTGCTACTTCGTTTAATTTAGAACCGCCTACATTATAAAAATTTGTTTCAATAAGATATGTCTTTTTCTTTGTTGAAACGGCAAAGTCAAATCTTTTTAAATCTTGGCCAAGGCTTTTAATATCATCAAATTCAGAACTGTTTACTTCTCTCTTAAAAGTTATCCCCGATTTTATAAAAGTTTGAGCAACCAAATTTGCCATATTATCTCCGCCTCTGTTTTTTCTTGCATTTGTATCAAGACCTACTTCAATTCCGAAGACATAGTCAACGAGGTTTGTGATGGATTTATTTTTTAGAATATCGGCTAATCCTGTTTTTTCGATATATTCAATTATATTTTGAAGTGATGTAAAATAAGTTTTTAAAAAGACAGTTTTTCCGTCATCATTTAAAACTTTTTTATTATCATTATCTCTGACGGCAATGAGTATGCCGAGTACTTCAAATGCTGCAGGATTTTCATTATATACTTCTTCTATTGCTTTTGGCAGGTCGGTTTTGCCTATTAAGTAATTTAATTGGTTTAATTTTATTTCTATTTTTGCAGTATTTTTCCTTACTTTAGAAAAGTCGGTAAAATAATTTAAGCTTGCATTGGTCTCGCTTAAAGTATCTAAGAATTTTTTGAAATCTTTTATCATTTTATTTTCTCCACTTAAAAGTTATAAATTAAAAGCTCATTAATGTCTCCTCGTTTTGAGGCTCTGCTATTTATCATTCTTTTTGCTGCGATACGATCTATCTTATACATTTTATATAAATCGTCAAAAAAATTATCGTCAATATTGTTATTTTTAGGATCAGAGTTGCTTATAACAGCCTTTGCTCCTTTTTTTGTTATTGAATCAACAAAGTCTTTAAGCTTTTGTTGTTCTTGATCGGTAAAACCGAATTCCGAATATGCTGTAAAAAAAGAGGTCTTCGAAATAGGACGGTATGGCGGGTCCAAATAAACGAATGTTTTTGAATCAATAAAATCCAAGACTGAAAAAAAATCCGCACAACTGATTTGTACATTTTGTAATAATTGAGAGCATAATCTTATATTTTTTTTATCACAGATTGGGGGCCATTTGTATGAGCCCATAGGAACATTGAAAAGTCCTTTTGAATTAACTCTGTATAAACCATTAAAGCAGGTTTTATTTAGAAAAATGAATAAGGCTGCTTTTTCTATATTTTTTCCGGTATCAAGTTGTAATGTATTAAATTTTTCTCGTTGTTTAAGGTAAAATGATTTTCGCTCTGACGCTTCTGCATTCCAAAAAAAATATTGAAGTTCTGAAAGTTGTTGTATTATATGTTCAGGTTCTTTTTGAATTTGTTTATAAGTATTTATAAGGTCTTTATTTATATCGTTTACAAGTACTTCTTTAGGTGTAAAATTAGCCAAAACATCTAAAAGTACCGCTCCGCCTCCCAAAAACGGCTCACAATATTTTTCGATAGTTTTAGGATATTTTGTGCGAATCTTCTCTAGTAGCTGAGTTTTCCCTCCGGCCCATTTGACAAAAGGTTTTACCGTTAAGTAATTCATCCGTTGATTCTACCACAATCTTAAATAATTTTCTACCAATCAACTAATCTTAAATTTAATCCTTATCAAAAATATCCTTTACGGTTTCTTTTTCTGCCTTTGCTTTTGCTTCTTCGTAGTCGCCGCCTTTAAAAATAAATAAAATAGTACCTAGGTCAAAACCTATGTCGCAAAAGAAAAAGGGTTTATTGTCGGTATATCTGAATCCTGTCCTTGCACTTAAAAGTTTTGATTTTAAGGGATATTTTCTTCCGGCAAAGGGATATATTTCTTTTATAATTGCAAACTCCAAGCCTGCATTTATTTGAAACCGTGAGATTATGACAGGATCGACAGCATGAATACCTGTAAAAAGATTCAGTTCAAAAGTGTCGGATATGGAATTTAAGGTATTGAAGCTTAATTCTGCATTTATAAAAGACATAATAAAGAGTCCGTGTTTTAAAAAAAACGATCTTTGAGCGGATTCTTCGTTGATGTTTTCTATTTCTTTATTGCCGCCTTTTATATCCATATAAAAAGGACTTAAAGATAAATTAAACCCCGAATCCAAGTCTTTAAAATAAAACTTAAAGGCAGAAATATTTAAGTCCCATGCAGCCTTAGGTTTTTGTGCTTGGAATATACCTCCAAATTTTACATCTCCCAAGGACCAATAAGAATTGAGGTCAAATCCGTAAGCGGAGAGGGCTAGGCTTAAAAATAAAACAAAGCTTATTTTTTTTATATAATTTTTAAATAGAATCATTTTTATGCCTCCAAATATAATTTATTATAGGACGCTTTTAAAAACTTCAATTGTTTAGAGATGCCCTATTATAATTTCACTTGTACATGGTACTTGATTGATAATAGTATTTCTTACAGGACAACGAAGTTCAATATATTCTATAAATTTTTTGATCTCTTCTTCCGTATTATCTGAGAACACGGTAATTTTAGTATGAATGCTTTTAAAAATCAAGGGGAGGCAATTATCTACCTTTTCCAGTGCTCCTATATCCCCTTCCATTTCAAAAACTATATCTTTAAGATTAATACCAAATTGTTCGGCAAAAATCCAAGCATTTATACATTTGCATGCTCCAAGGGCTGATAAAAGTGCTTCAACAGGATTCATGGCCAAGTCCGTTCCTCCTGCTTTTAAGGGTTCATCCAGCAGCATAGTATGATTGCCGGATTCGCATTTCATTCTGAATTTTTCTTCTCTTTTTACCTTCGCTCTAAAAGTTGACATAAAACCTCCATAAATATTTAATCGGGATAAAAACAGGCACATAAATGATCACTGGCCAGCGTTTTTAATTCCGGAATTTCTTCTCTACACCTTTGAGTAGCTTTTGGACATCGTGTATTAAAACAACATCCTTTTGGCGGATCATAGGGGTTAGGAATATCCCCTTTTAAAATAATTCTATTTTTTCTAGCTTCTGTACTTGCTATGGGAACGGCAGATAAAAGAGCTTTAGTATATGGATGAAAAGCATTTTTAAATAACTCGTCCCGTTCTGCCAATTCAATTACATTCCCAAGATACATAACTGCTATTCTATCACTGATATGATTTACTACACTTAAATCATGAGATATAAAAATATATGTAAGCCCCTTTTCTTCTTTAAGTTTTTTCATTAAATTTAAAACCTGAGCTCTTACCGACACATCAAGTGCCGAAACAGGTTCGTCACAAATCACCAGTTCCGGATTCATTATTAAAGAGCGGGCTATTACAATCCTTTGTCTCTGACCTCCCGAAAATTCATGGGGGAATCGGTTTAAATATTGTGCTCTAAGGCCTACTTCTTCGAGCATTTCTATAACTTTATTTTGCCTATATTTTTTATCTCCCTCTTTAAAAACATTTAAGGGAGCTGTAACAATATCACCGACAGTCATTCGCGGATTTAAAGAGCTGTATACATCTTGAAATATAATTTGCATTTTTTTTCTGAGCTCAAACATCTGTTTATTATTATATTTTAGAATGTCATCGCCTTTATATAATATTTTTCCGCTTGTTGCAGGTAATAGACGGAGTATAGTTCTGCCTAGTGTACTTTTTCCGCAGCCTGATTCTCCAACCAAGCCAAGAACCTCTTTAGGTTTAACTTTGATATTTACATTGTTTACGGCCTTTACCGATTTAGGGTTCCAATTAAAAAGGCTTTTTGATTCAGAGAAATGCTTGCTTAAATTTATTGTTTCCAGTAGGTACTCAGAGCTCATTTTTATCCTCTTTTAAATTACTGTATAAAAAACATTTTACCCAACCATCTTCAAGATTATATTCTTTCGGCTCGCTGTTTTTACAGATGTCCATTCTATTTTTACATCTCGGATAAAATCTGCAACCCTTAGGCATATTCCCCGGAGTAGGTACAATTCCTTCAATTGAAGGTAAAAAATCAATATGCTTGTCTACGGGAGGTACTGATTTTAGCAATCCCATGGTATAGGGATGCTTTGGGGAGTTAAAAATTTTTTCTACAGTATTATACTCAACCGCATGGCCTGCATACAACACGAGCACCTTATCGGCCATTTCTGCTACAACACCAAGGTCATGTGTAATAAAAACAATGGCAGTTCCTCTTTCTTTTCTTAATGTCCTCATCAAATCAAGTATCTGAGCTTGTATAGTAACATCTAAGGCTGTAGTCGGTTCATCTGCAATCAAAAGTTTTGGCTGACAGGCTAAGGCCATGGCAATCATTACCCTCTGGCGCATACCTCCGGACAATTGATGCGGATATTCATCTAATCTTTTTTCCGGATTTGGAATCCCCACATCTTTTAATATATTAAGAGCTTCAGCTCTGGCTGCCTTTCTTTTCATCCCCTTATGTATAATATATGGCTCAATTAGCTGTGATGCAACTGTTTTAGTTGGGTTTAAGGAGGACATAGGATCTTGAAAAATCATGGAAATATTATTCCCTCGAATTTCGCACATTTCATCTTCGGTAAGATTTGTGAGTTCTTGCCCATCCATGATAATATGTCCTCCGGAGATTTCCCCGTTGATTGATAATAATTGTAAGATTGACATTGCAATAGTGCTTTTACCGCATCCGGATTCCCCAACAACACAAAGAATCTCTCCATTTTGAACATCAAACGAGACTCTATCAACAATTGTAGTATATCCTTCTTTTCCTGCAAATCTTACAGTTAATTCTTTTACGGATAAAAGTTTTGGCATTTGTTTCCTTTTGTTGAAGTAACAGACTTTTTAAGTCTGTTACTTCATAATATTATTTTACTTTCCACGTCCAAATTTTCCAGTTAAGATTGGAAAAGTCTTCAATGATAACATTATCCAGTTTTGGATTATAACCTACCAGACTATTTTTTGTAAACAAATAAGCAATAGCGGACTCATCTTTAACAGCTTCTTGATACTTATCGAAAATAATCTTTCTTTCATTAAAATCAAGCTTATCATTTCCTTCATCAATTAAATCGCTGAGCCTTGTGTCCTTAATATGTGAAAAGTTTACTGCACTATCTGTCGCAATCATTTCTCGGCTTTCTCCAGGGTCCATTGATCCTCCGGATCCTATTGTTCCAAAATCATGACTGCCTTTTCTCATGTCAGCCATTAATTTTGAAAAGTCCGCTTGAATGATTTCTACTTTTAAACCAATTGCTTCTAAGTCCTGAATAATTAAAGCCGCTAACCGCTGATTATCTCCTCCCGCTGAAGTATAGAATTTTAATGTTGTATCAAACGGAAAATTCTCTTGGATCAAAATTTGCTTTGCTTTTTCTTTATCAAACCAAATACTTACCTTTTCGTTGTAATATGGACTAAGAGGTGAAATAGGCGTTACAATCGGTACAGCTTGTCCCTGATAAAGAGAATTTACATATATTCCCCTATTTAGAGCCATATTTATTGCTTGTCGTACCGGTTTTGTCATATATGGTTTTTGGGTGTTGATAATGAGCATAGTATAATTTGTTGTGGGAACCGAAGTTGTGTTGATATTTTTATCTTCTACAGCGGCACTCCAATCTTGTAATGGGATAGAGCCCAATACGTTTATGTCTATATCTTTACTCATTAAGTTAGCCAATAAACTTGTAGTATCTACAACTCTTATAACTAAACGTTCAATATCGGGTGCTCCTTGGAAATAGTTTTCGTTTCTGACCAACTCCATTCTTTCACCGCTAATTTCACTTTCATATTTAAAGGGGCCTGTGCCTATTGCTTTTGCCCATAATTCAGGTGCATTTATTTCTTGTGGAGTTTTTCCTTCAAAAATATGTTTTGGAATAATAAACACCGTGTCTAAATCATTCATGAAACTTCCGAAATACATAGGCTTTTTAAATTCAAATGTAACTTCGTAATCACTGTTTGCAAATACTGCTATGGATTTATCTGAAATCTGAACGCCTGATGAATCAACACCCTTGATATATTGCAAATGATATCGGCTCAGTGCATCTACTTCGGGGTTAGAATACATTTGGAAACTAAAAACAACATCCGCAGCCGTAAATGGTTTTCCATCGTGCCACTTTACGTTTTCTTGTAGTTTAAACGTGATTGCAGAACTGTCTGCATTCAAACTCCAACTTTTTGCTAATCGAGGTTCATAATCTCCGTTTGCCTTTGACATAAACAGTCTATCATAGATTTGATCATAAACAAATCTGCTGTAATTGCTGTTTGTATTAAGCGGCATCATTGAATCCCATGGCTTTGCAATAGCTACCGAAACAATTTTTTTTGTTTGTACATTTGTAGTTTCAGAGTTTCCGCATGCCGATAGGATAATTGCTATTATGAATAACATAGTACTCATAATCCATCTCATTTTCTTGATTTCTTTTTTCATTTTGAAACCTTCCTTATTTTATTTTACTTGGATCTTTAAACGCGGATCCAGAGCGTCCCTAATTCCATCTCCAAAGAAATTGATACTTAGTACTGTAAGTACAATGCACAAGCCGGGAGGAAGCCATACCCAGTAATATCTGGATAGGACGGTAATAGATTGTGCATCATACAGCATATTACCCCAACTTGCTTTTGGCGGTTGAACACCCATTCCAAGGAAACTTAAAGCTGACTCACTTAAAATTGCTCTTGCAACATTAAATGTAACGGTTATTAAAATTGGGGGAAAAGCATTTGGTAAAATATATTTTAAAATAATTGAAAAATTTGAAGTACCTATTGATTTTGCAGCTTCAATATATTCCTTTTCCTTTATACTCAGTACATTTGCATATATTAATCGAGCAAATACAGTCCATTGCAAAACACCCAATACAATGGTAACAGACCATATTGACGGTCCTATTACGGAAACTAATACTAAAATTAAAATTATTGAAGGAAAGGATAAAAATATATCTCCCAATCTCATGATAAATACTTCCCAGATTTTTTTATAATAGCCCGCAATTAATCCTAAAGGAACTCCTATGCTAAGGGATATGAAGGTCGATATAACTCCGACCATCAATGATGTACGGCCCCCGTATATTAATCTTGCAAACAAATCCCTGCCTATGGCATCGGTACCAAGAATATGTGAACGAGTTGGTGCAGAATTAAATGCCGCCGGATCTGATGTATACGGATCTAAATTTAAAATAAAAGGTAAAATAATTACTAAAAACGATAGAAGTAAAAAAAATATTAACCCAGCCATTGCTAATTTATTATTTAATAATTTTTCTACAACTTCATTAAAATAAGTGTTCTTTTTTTCTTCAGATACATTTTCTGAAAAATATGTTTTGTCTTCTGTCATATTGTTTTCCATAATATACACCTACTTATATGAAATTCTAGGATCGACTAATCCATAAGCTAAATCCGTTATTAAATTCGCAATTAATACGGCAATAGATATATTTACTGTAATACCCATAATTACAGGATAGTCTTTAGCATTAATAGCTTGAACCATTAAAGTTCCTATTCCCGGCCATCCAAAAACTTGTTCTGTAACTACTGCACCTCCCACTAATGAAGGAATTGACATTCCTACTACCGTTATAATGGGTATAAGAGAATTTTTAAGTGCATGTGTATAATAAACCTGATTTCTTTTTAGACCTTTTGCTCTTGCTGTAGTGATATAGTCTTCTTGTAAAACTTCAAGCATACTGCCCCGCATATAACGCATCCAGCTACCTATTTGTTGGAATGACAGAACCAAGGTAGGCAAAATCATATGTTTGAGTAACATAAGAGTTGTTTTCTTTCCGCTTGCATCAAACAAACCTCCCGAAGGAAGGAGTTTTAATTTAATTGCACAAAAATATATTAATATTAACCCCATAAAAAAATTAGGTGTAGCTACTAGAATAAATGAAAATGCACTGCTGGCGTGGTCTCTAAAGCTATTAGGTTTAGATGCAGAGAATATTCCTAATGGAATGGAAATCAATAAGGAGAGAATCAGCGAAGAACCTGCCAATAAAGCTGTAATACCCATTCTTTCAAAAATCATTTGAGTTACAGGCCTTTGTGATTGAAACGAAAATCCAAGATCCATGTTAAAAAAATTCTTTAACCATATAAAATACTGAATGATTATTGGTTGATCCAGCCCAAGGGAATTTCTTTTTCTTTCAAGCTCCATTACCGTTATTCTTGGATCTGCCAAGTATGCATCAAGCGGACTTCCGGCCATAGAAAGAATTAAATATGTAAAAAAAGTTATCCCCAAAAAAGTGGGGATGGCTATGAGTAATCTTTTAATTACATATTTTAGTTTCATATTTTACCTTCTATAAATAAAAAGATCTAAGTTTATAAAATCTTTATTCGTAAACTTGATGGCCTTGATGATAACTTTATTTTTATTATTTGTCAATACTGGTTTGTAAATTCATAAAACCTCCGACTATTTTCTGCTGCTTCATCCCCCTTGACTACATAAATATTTTTTTATATACATTTAATGTGCCGTCTTTTAGGGGAGAGTATGCTTAACATAAATAATAACACATCTAATATTAAAAGAGAAATTCTTGTACGTATTGCCAAGCTCCAGTTCGAAGGTAAGCTTCAAGAAGGAGTTCACTATATTCCGAGAGAAATGGTTCCGCGAAACAGTACACCTATAAGGTGCTGTATTTTTCATGACAGAGAAATAATGAGGCATCGGGTAATTGCAAGGCTCGGCTGTTCTTTGGAAAATTATGATGAAGAAAAGACCTTGGCTCAATTTGCAAAAGAAGCTTTAGAAAGAGAAAAGCCGACATGGCCCATGCTCACCGTTTTGGATGAGGCCTGTAATGCCTGCGTAAAAAGCAAATATATGATTACAAATGCTTGTCAAGCCTGCGTTGCCCGTCCCTGCATGATGAACTGCCCTAAAACCGCTATAGCGATTTCGGGAGGAAGAGCCCGTATTGATGAAGAAAAATGTATAAACTGCGGTATCTGTTTAAAAAACTGCCCCTACCATGCAGTTATAAAAATTCCAGTTCCCTGTGAAGAAGCCTGTCCGGTGGGCGCTATCTCAAAAGACGAAAACGGAAAAGAAAGGATCGATTACCATAAATGTATCTTTTGCGGAAACTGTATGAGGGAATGTCCTTTTGGTGCCATGATGGATAAGGGGCAGATTGTGGATGTCATAAAACATTTAATGAGCGGAAAAAAAGTTTCCGCCCTCTATGCCCCTGCGGTTGCAGCCCAGTTTAAGGCCGTTCCGGGACAGCTTGAGTCTGCCTTAAAAAAAGCCGGCTTCAATAAGGTCTGGGAGGTAGCTATAGGTGCGGACATAACGGCTGACCGTGAAGCTTCCGAGTTTGAAGAGAGAATGGAACACGGACATATCTTAATGACTACATCCTGCTGTCCTGCCTATGTCAGGGCAGTAAAAAAACACGTTCCGGCCCTTGTCCCCTGTATCTCGGATACAAGAAGCCCGATGCACTATACGGCCGAATTGGCAAAAAAAGAAGATCCCGACTGTGTTACAGTATTTATAGGTCCCTGTCTTGCAAAGAGGAGAGAGGGCTTGGAAGATGAGTTTGTAGACTATGTTTTGTCGATAGAAGAATTGGGAGCCTTGCTGACTGCCAAAGAAATAGATATTTCCAAGGAAGAAGCCTTGCCCGGAAAAATTACGCCGACCTCTTCGGGAAGGGGCTTTGCAGCCTCAGGCGGAGTTGCCGAAGCTGTAAGAGTTCGTCTTAAAAAACCTGAAAACCTCCGGCCCGTGCTTATAAACGGCCTTAATAAAGAAGGAATGAAACAGCTTGCCTATTATGGTAAAATTCAAAGCGGAGAGCTTCCTCATGATTCGTCTACGCCCAACCTTGTAGAAGTTATGTCATGTGAAGGCGGCTGCATAGGCGGGCCTTCGGTTATCACAAACCAAAAACTTGCCGCAAGCCAACTAAAAAAATACGCAGACGAAGGACTTTCTTATTCGAGGGAAAAAGATTTAATGTAGATTTTCTCCGCAACCTTTGATTGCAGGTTTCCGGCAGACTGTTATTCTGATAGATGAATATGATAAGTCTCTACTTCAAACTATGTGGAAAGATGAAGCCTTAAACGAAACCTACCTCACAATTTTTAAAAGTTTTTTCGGGGTTATAAAAAGTGCAGACCAATACCTCCGCTTTGTCTTTTTAACCGGAGTTACAAAGTTCAGTAAGGTCAGCATATTCAGCGATTTAAATAACTTACAGGATTTAAGTCTATTATCGGATTACTCTGCTGTCTGCGGTATTTCGCAAGAAGAACTTGAAGCCGATTTTAAACCAGAGATTGCAACCCTCGCAGAAAATAATAGCTTGACTTATGAGGAAGCTCTTGCAAAGTTAAAGCAAAGATATGACGGTTACCTTTTTGCAAGAAAGGGAAAGGCAATGTATAATCCTTTGCCCATTCTTTTCCAATCGGGATATTTGACAATTAAAGATTATAACGATTTTTCAAGACTTTACCGCTTAGGTTTTCCGGATGATAAGGTCAGGTACGGATTTTGGATAAATTGTTGCCTGCTTACACTTCAATAAGAGCCGATAAAACGGGACTTTCAATTTGGGAATTCTACGAGCAAATTGAAGCCGAAGATGTAGACGGCTTTATGCAAAAGATGAAGGGAATAATTTCGGTAGTACCATACGATAACTTAACCGAAAAGTATTTAGCCTTGCGTGAACAAAACTATCAGACGGCGGTTTATCTTGTGTTCACTCTTATGAATCAGTTTGTGTATACGGAAGTGCAGTGTGCAACCGGACGGGCTGATTGTGTTGTTGAATTCAAGGATAAGATTTATATCTTCGAGTTCAAGCCGACTTCAAACGGAAACACAGAAGATGCCGTAAAACAAATCAAAGAAAAAGGATACAAAGACATGTACTCAGGCAGTGGTAAAAAAATTATAGCAATCGGTTCAAGTTTTGATGAAGAAAAACGTACTATTGCAGACTGGCGGTAGAAAACTTTAATACTTGTTTTTTACCGGAATTTAATACTTATTGTTGTGCTTGTGTTGATTGAAAATGTTTTATTTGCCTGAAGCATCACTTAAGTAATTGTCTAAGGTGTCCATCAAATCATTTAAATTTTTTCTTAAGTTCTTCATCAAATTTTTTGTTCGTCTTGTGTCATATGCTATGGTTTTATCTTGCGGGAGCAATAATTCAAATGGTTGTACTTTTAATGCCTCTGCAAGGGAGCTCAGTGTATAAAATGAGCCCCATTTTTTTCCTGTTTCTATAGCGCTCAAATACTTCTCGGTAATGCCTGTTTTTTCTGCAAGCTGTGCTTGAGTTAAATTTAATTTTTCTCTCAATTCCCGAATATTTTTCGAGTAAATTTCTTGTAGATTTTTTTCATTCATTTTATAAAATTAAATAGAAAGCTAAAGTAATGCAACTATATAATAGATAGAAATATAATTCTATTAGATATAATATACTATCTAAAAGTTTAAGTACTGAGATGATAATACCGACAATTAGAAGGTGAAGTCCTTCTTATAGGGGGATTATACAAATTAATCTAAAATGAGGCCTTACAATGACAGTTGAATCAAATGCTTTAAAATCAAAGGTGGAAAAAATTTTAAAATCGATTCCTGACTTTATTACCAAAGAAAGTCAATTAAAATTAAATGTTATAAAACTGGCGGCAGAAAAAGGAGACAGTAGATTACTGGCTGAATTAATGAAAAATAAGGGAATGAAAGAAGTATTTTTCACTCCTGTGCTGGATAGTTTTGTTTTTAATAGCAGTAAATTTAAAGAAATACTTGAATACGGTTCAGGCTGTAATTCTTATTCAAAATATTTGGGTAAAGAGATAGGGCTTTATATGGGCGATGAAGCTTTGACGGAAAGAAATGAGGTTGTACTTAATTTTCCTTTTAAAGACTGTATTCTTGAGGGCGGGCAAAGTAAAGAGGGTGGTATAGATATAGGGTTTGAATGGAATGAAACAAAAAATGACTTTACTGAAAATGTGGTTAAGCCAAAAAAGAATCATGAATATATTGAAAGACGTGAAATTTTTTATAATGAAGTTTTAGCCCATGATGAAATAGATAATCTTTTGAGTCCGAAAGCCTTTTGTAATGCAAAACTTTATAAGAAAAATGGAAATAAAAAATGCACCTCTTTTACTCGCGATGTAAATCTTAATCGAGAAAGAGGTCTTCCGGATAATACAATTACCGATAATTTAATTATAAAGGGAAATAATCTTTTGGCTCTGCATTCTTTAAAAAAGGAATTTGCCGGAAAGGTAAAATTAATTTATATCGATCCTCCTTATAATACCGGAAATGACGGATTTAAATATAATGATAATTTTAATCATTCCACTTGGCTGACCTTTATGAAAAATAGACTTGAAATTGCTAGAAATTTATTAAAGGATGATGGTTGTATTTTTGTTCAATGTGATGATAATGAACAGGCTTATTTAAAAGTATTAATGGATAGTATTTTCGGAAGGGATAATTTTGTCACTTGCTTTATTTGGGAAAAAACTCAACATTTTGGTAAGCAAAAAATAAATTATTATTCAAATAAAGAGTATGTTATTTGTTTTGCAAAACAGCTTAGAGTGGGAGATGGAACGATAAAAAGACTTTTAATTGAGAATATACAAACAGAATTTGAAGATGCTCCATTGTATAATGAAAGTAATAATAAGCAGATACTTGAATTCAAAAAGGGAGCATGTGAATTTAATATAGAAGATGGTGTATATACTGAAAGTGAAGATCCAGATAAATATGAATTACTAGATAATGTAGTTGTAAAAAATGGTAAAAATAAAAATATGTTTCGTATGGCATTTAAAAGCCGATGGACTAATGATACTCTACAAGAAGCCTTAGCTGAAGGAGGCACTATATTAATAAAATCTAAAAAATTTTCCCCAAGAATAATTTATGGAGGTAATAAAATATCCATTGTCTCTCCTAAAACAATTATTTTTACTAATGGTAATAATCCTTTATGTAGTGAATATAAAAATATCAAAGTTGGCACAACTGAAAATGGAAGTACCGAATTGAGAAATTTATTTTCTTGCAAGGTTTTTGATTATCCAAAACCTGAAAGTTTTTTATCTTACATAGTAGGTATATCTACGCAGGTCAGTGATATCGTTCTTGACTTTTGCTTAGGTTCGGGAACAACAGCTGCTGTTGCTCATAAAATGAATAGGCAGTATATAGGTGTTGAACAAATGGATTACATAGAAACTATTGCTGTAGAAAGACTAAAAAAAGTTATTGAAGGTGAGCAAGGCGGTATTTCAAAACAAGTAGATTGGCAAGAAGGAGGTTCTTTTATTTACTTGGAACTCGCAGAAAAAAATGAGGAAGCAGTCCGGCTTATTTCATCATGTAAAAATCTTGATGAGCTTATTAGTCTTTTTGATATTTTAACAAAAAAATATTTTCTGCATTATAATGTCAGTATAAATAAATTCCGTGAAGAGATATGTGAAAAAGCGGAATTTAAATTGTTGCCGTTAGAAAAACAAAAAGAAATGTTTATTAGAATATTAGATCTAAATCAGCTCTATATAAATGCGGATGATCGGTATGACGAAAATACAGGTCTAAAAAAAGAAGACATCGCTATTACCGAAAATTTTTATCAACTGTAATACAAAGAGGTAAAAATGCTTTTTAAAGATTTAAAATCACTTGCATATGAGTATGAAATTTCTAAGATAGAACCAAAAGATTATTCATATA
This sequence comes from Treponema sp. B152, assembly GCF_024181665.1. Taxonomy (NCBI): domain Bacteria; kingdom Pseudomonadati; phylum Spirochaetota; class Spirochaetia; order Treponematales; family Treponemataceae; genus Treponema; species Treponema sp. B152. The sequence continues at coordinate 1,483,034 of NZ_CP058668.1, read as the reverse complement.
TTACCGAAAATTTAAAATATCCTTTTTATGAATGGCAGAAAGAGGCCTTTGAATTATTTTTACTTAATGAAAGGATTAGAGATGCAAAACTTATAAAAAATGAATCTATTCCTCCTCTTCACCTAATGTTTAATATGGCAACCGGAAGCGGAAAAACACTTTTGATGGCAGCTCTGATTTTATACTATTATAAAAAAGGTTATCGGTGTTTTGTTTTTTTCGTTAATCAAAATGCAATTTTGGGAAAGACACAGGATAATTTTATAAATCAAAATCACAGTAAATATCTTTTTAAAGAAAATATTGTTATTGATGGAAAACGGATTCATCTTCGTGAAGTGGAAATATTTGGAAAATCTTCAGATGATATTCAAATTAAATTTACAACAATTCAAAAGCTGCATAATGATATTTATAAGGAAAGTGAAAATGCTCTTTTGCTTTCCGATTTACAAAAACGAGATTTAGTTTTGTTGGGTGATGAGGCTCATCACTTAAATGCAGATGCAAAAAAGCAAAAAGAACAGACAGACTTTGAAGATATTTCATTTATTGGGGAGATTAGCGGTAATTCTTTTACAAAAAAATTTAATGAAAAAATTGAAAAATCTTGGGAAAATACTATATGTCATTATATTTTTAATAAGGGTGTAAAAAATTCATTACATAATAATGTTCTTCTTGAGTTTACTGCTACAATTCCTGATATAGATTCAATACATAAAAAATATGACGATAAGATTATTTTCCGGTTTGATTTAAAGGATTTTGTCCAAAATGGATATACAAAACATATTAGGCTTGTGCGGTCAAATCTTGGATATAAAGAAAGGATTTTACAAGCCTTATTGCTTAATTGGTATCGTTATCGCATTGCTGCTGAGGCCGGTATACCTAATTTTAAGCCTATTATTCTTTTCAGAAGTAAAGAAATTAATGACTCAAGAAAAGACTATGCTGATTTCATTAAATTGTGTAAAAACTTGACTGAAAGAGATTTTTTATTTATAAATAAATTAAATAAGAATAATTTGGATAATGCAGACGATACTTCTTCAGATATACATATACTAAATAATTCCATTTTTGATAGAATTACTGCATATATGCGTGATAAGAAAATTTCTTTTTCAGATGTTGTTCTATATATAAAAGAAACTTTTTCAGAAAGAAATATTATTATAACAAATAGTAAAGATGGAAAAAATGAAAAAACATCTCCTGAAAAGGATAAATTATTAAATAGTCTTGAAGATTTTGATAATCATATCCGGGCTATTTTTACAGTGAACCGTTTAACGGAAGGCTGGGATGTATTAAATCTTTACGATATTGTGAGATTATATGAGGGTCGGGATACCAACACAAAAAATAAAAAAGCCGGCGCTGCAACAACAAGTGAAGTGCAATTAATCGGACGCGGAGTTAGATATTATCCTTTTATATATAAAGATAAAGAAAAAAATAAGCGTAAATTTGATAATGATTTACAAAATAAGTTAAGAATTCTTGAAGAATTCTACTTTCATAGTAATGAAGATCATAGATATATTAATGAATTATCAAATGAGTTAAAAAATCAAGGATTAATTTATGAAAACCGTACTGCTAAAACTATTGGCATAAAATCATCTTTGCAAAAAAAACTTAACGATATGTATATTTTTATCAATGAGAGAATAGAAAATCCTAAAAGAAAATTAAAAAAACTGCCTCAAGATTTTAAAAATTTTCCTCCCTTTGAGTATAAAATTATAACAGGTCTTTATTCTGAAGTTCGTTTTGTTAATTTTGATAAAAATGATGATGATTATATTGCAGCCGATACCGGAAAGTTTCAAACAAAAAGAATTAGTATTTGTGATATGGATCTTCATATTTTACAAAAAGCAATACATAGATTAAACAACCACCCTGAATCATATTACAGTTTTGAAAATCTAAGAAAAAGATTTGACATTAAAGGAATGAATAGTTTTTTTGAATTCTTAAAAGATGTAAAAATTGAATTAAGTTATGATACTGAATTTGAAGATATACCAAATAAGAATCTGGTTGATTTTTGTGAAAAATTCTTTTTATATATTCAAAAAGAACTTGAAACTTACGATAAACCATATAACGGTTCTGATTTTAAATTGGTAAAATTTTCGGATATTTTTTCCTTTACAGAAGAATCCGGAAAAACATGTCTTACAAAAGAAAAATTGATTCTGATTGATGAATCAAAATATGACACAGTTGAGAACCGTATGCTGGAAAAAGAAATTTGTTCATCTGCTTGTAATTGGTATTTGATGACCGATTTTTGGGGTACAGCGGAAGAACGCAATTTAATACGGTATATAGAAGATCATATCAAAAATCTTTCGGAAAATTATGATGCTATTCAGTTACTTAGGAATGAACAAGTATATAAAATTTTTTCGTTTGACAACGGAGAAGGTTTCCAGCCGGATTTTCTTTTGTTTTTGCACGGAAAAACTGAAAAGAAAAATACCTGTTATCAAGTATTTATAGAACCTAAAGGAAGTCATTTAATTGAAGCCGATAAATGGAAAGAGGATTTTCTTATTCAAATTACTGAGAGGTATGGTATTGAGCCAATAAGCTTTATAAAAAATGATCCTTATGTTTTAATAGGACTCCCGTTTTTTAACGGAACTGATTCCGAATTAAAGGAAAAATTTAACAGAGAATTCACAAGAGTTATTGGATAGCAAAAACTATCCTCTTTCATACACGGCTCTTTCGCCGCCGATCAATTTGGGGCGGCTTTTGAGGGCTGTGAGCCTCGCCGAGCCTATGTACTTGGTTTTGAGCCTTACGGGGACTTGCACAAATTTTACATGCATTCCGATTTCGGTGTCTCCTATGTCCATGCCGGCATGGGCCCTTACGTGTTCTATCATAACCGGAGACTTAAAAAGATTGTAGGCGGCGAGGGATGCGGCTCCTCCTGCGTGGAGGGCGGGAACTACGGACACCTCTTCAAAGCCGTATTTTTCTTGAGATTCCTTTTCGATAACGAGAGCTCGGTTTATGTGTTCGCAGCCTTGAACCGCCAAAAAGATTCCCTTAGGTTCAAGGACTGAAAGCAGGGCGGAGACTATTGTTCTTCCGGCTTCTTCATTTGAGGCCTTACCGATTACTCCTCCCGAAACCTCGCTGGTGCTGCAGCCTAGAACAAGTATGTCTCCGGCTTTTAAAGAAGCCGCTTCAAGAAGCTCATTTAAGGCGGCTATAGTTTCTTCTTTTATTTTTTCTAAATCGATCCCGCTCATATTTTCTTGCCCTTAAATTAACTTTTTAAAGTTTTAATCCTGTCTTTCCGCAGGTTTTTCCTATCTCGTAAATTGAAGCACCTTCCATTTCCTTTTCAAAGGCCGAACGGTTTTCTTCCTTTATTTCTACAATAAGACAGCCTGTGGTTTCCCCAAAGAGGCTTGCAATCCTTGAAGCTCCCAGCCTTGTGTAGAAGTCTTTTTTTAACTCGGCTCCTATGCCGCTTAAACACATTTCGTAGAGGGCGGCAGCAAGGCCTCCTTCGCTTAGGTCGTGGCATGAAAGCACCAAGCCCTTCATTATATTGGAGTGAAGTTTTTTATAAAGTTCAGCCGCTTCTTTTTTAAAGGGTGGAACGGCAGCGCTTTCTCCTGAAGGAATGCCGAAAAGTTCTGCAAAAACCGAGCCGCCGAAAGAAAATTGAGGTTTACCTACGAGGTAAATAGCCGAACCTTCTTTTTTAAAGTCAGAGCCCGGAACCTTTCCGATGTCGGGAACTATTCCCATCGCCGATATTAAAAGTGACGGCGGAATGGAAACTCTTTTTCCCTCTGAGCTTAGGTATTCGTTATTAAAGGAATCCTTTCCCGAAATAAAGGGGGTCTTAAAGACGAGGGCTGTGTCATAGCAAGAGCGTGCCATTTCTATCAGAGCCCACATGGTTTCGGGACGGTTGGGATCTCCTAAGCAAAAGTTATCGAGGATGGCTGTTTTTTCGGGGTCTGCTCCGGCTGCAACGGCATTTCGGACAGCTTCGTCTATCGCACTTGCTGCGGCTGCATAAGGATCCAAAAGTCCCTGCCTCGGATTTAAGGCATTTGAGATAGCAACGGCTTTTTTACCTTCCGTTTCCATGGGCTTTATAACGGCTGCGTCCTGAGGCACATTTCCTTCAGGGCCGTCGTATGGGCGTAGAATTGTTCCGCCTTGAACCTCATGGTCGTAAAGCCTTACTATGTCTTCTTTTGAATTTACGGCATGATGATTTATCACAGCCTTTAGAGCCGCATTCAGATCGGGTTCCTTATATTCAGGATATTTTATAAAAGGTTTTCCATTTTTTGGAGGAGCCGCTTTTAGTTTTCTCTGCGGCGGGCCCGAATGTAAAAAGCCGCATGAAAGATTTATTATTTCCTTTTCGCCGAAGCGTACCCTTAAAACGGCATCTCCGGTAAAACGGCCGAGGTTTGTTAATTCCACATCGTTGGCATCGCAAAGTTTTTGTAAGGCTTCAAGTTTGTCATCGGGAACGGCGATAACCATTCTTTCTTGTGCCTCCGAAAGCCAGAGCTCCCATGGGGCAAGCCCCTGATATTTTACGGGGATTTTTGCAAGGTCTACATCGCAGCCGAGTGTCGAAGCCATTTCGCCTACGGCAGAAGAATAACCTCCCGCTCCGCAGTCGGTAATTGCAGAATAAAGACCTTGATCGCGGGCATCTATAAGAACTTCCGCTACTTTTTTTTGAATTATAGGTTCTCCAATTTGAACCGATGAGCCTGCAACATCGCCGGTGCTTGCATCCATTACCATCGAAGAAAATGTAGCTCCCCTAAGACCGTCCCGTCCCGTTTTTCCGCCTAAAGAAATAATATGATCTCCGGCCGAGGGCTTTGTGCGGTGCTTGCCTCTGGGAGTAATACCTGCACATCCGCAGTAGACTAAAGGATTTGAAGCATAAGCCTCGTGGTAGTGAACGCCTCCGTTTACGGTCGGAATGCCCATCTTGTTTCCGTAGTCCTTAACTCCTTCTATAACGCCTGAGATTATGCGTTTAGGATGAAGGGTTCCCTTGGGAACATTTTCTGCCGGAGTGTCGGGATGGCCGAAGCAAAGGACATCGGTTACGGCGAAGGGTCGGGCTGAAACGCCCATAACATCTCTGATAACGCCGCCGACTCCCGTATTGGCTCCTCCGAAGGGTTCGATAGCGGAAGGATGATTATGAGTTTCCGCCTTAAAGGAAACTTCGTATTTTTCGTCAAATTCGATAATACCGGCATTGTCCACAAAGGAGGAGAGCACCCAAGGAGCATCGATGTCGTCGGTTGCCTTTTTGATATAGGTTTTAATTATGCTGTTTACGCAAAGACCGGGATAGGCTTTTTTTTGCTCCTCTGTTAGAGAGGTGCCGTCAATGTCTATTTTTGCCTTAAAGGTTTTATGAACGCAGTGCTCGCTCCAAGTTTGGGCTATGGTTTCAAATTCCGCATCGGTACAAGGCCGTTTTTCCGTCTTGTAGAATTCCCTGATAGCCCTCATCTCGTAAATATCCAAGGCAGCCCGCCTTTCATTTGAGAGGGCTAAAAGTTCCTCATCGTTCATGGAGGCTATGTCTATGAGTTCAACTCTTGTATTAGGCTCATTTTTTCCGTCATGTTCATGAGCCCATGCAGGTTCTACAAAACCTATTTTATACTGTTCTATAACATCATTGCATAAAAGGCTTTTTGCAATCTTTTCTATTTCGGATTGGGTTAGTTCGCCCTGAATATCGTAGGCTTTTCCGCTGGTAATTTCTTCAACGCCGCGAATACCGAGTTCTTTGACGGCCCTCAAGGCCTCGCGTGAAGATGAGTCCGTAACTCCCGGCTTTAAGGCTGTTTCGATATGGAAAATATTTTTTTTATCTTCTATTATAAAGCCTTCGGTTTGGCTGTACTCATAAAGCTCATCGCAAAACAAAAAGTCGGCCAGTACCTTTTTTTCTTCATTTGAAAGATCTCCGCGTACAAAATAAAGGGCTTCGGTATTTATTTCTTTAACGGCTTTAAAGCCGAGAACATGGGCCTGCTTTAAGAGCTCTTCATTTTTGGGTATTTGAAAGTGTAAGCCTTCTTTGCTTTTAACACAAAATCGGTAAATATTCATAGACAACCTCTTAACTTCCGGTGGATTTTGAACGATTCTATATTGTTAAGTATACTTGAAGCGAGGGAAAAATTCAAGGTAGGGGCGGAGTGTTGAGTTTGGAATTTGGTGGGGAAAATTTTTATGGTTTAAAAATTTATAAATTTATAGTTAAATATTTTTTGCAATTTAGCTATTGTTTTTAGTGTCGGATTTGTTTTTTTAGGGTTTTCTAAATTCTGATATTGCTGATATGATATATTGAGTTTATCTGCTACTTCAATTTGCGTTTTATTTCCTCTGTTTTTACGAAGCATAATAGCAAATGCAATATTAGGTTCAACTTCAACAGCATATTCGGAGATAAAATTTGGAAGAGCTATTTTTATTCCACGTGATGTTTCACTTTCTAGAACTCCGTTTAATGCTTCTCTTGCCATTTCTAAGGCTTCTTTTTTTGTATAGCCAAAAGTAAAGACATGCGGCAGATCAGGAAAAGCAACATAATAAACTCCGTCTTCTTTTTTTAACGTACAGTAGTATTTCATCATCACTCCTTAATTCCGGCAAGGCGGAAAATATTTTTTACAGTGCCTATCGGCAAGTCTTTGCTTCCATGAACAGGTACAGGAATAGTTTTGTCACCTTTAATAAAGATATGATGTGAACCTTTTATTCTATCAATAGTCCATCCATTTTTCTTTAATATTTTGGTTATTTCTTTACCTGTCATATTTAGATAATACAATATATAAGTTGTATTGTCAAGAGATGAGAATAAATTTTTTATGTTTGAAGCTGCCGAAAATGCCAATCTTAATTTTTCGAAATAATTACAAAATGCTCTTAAAGCAAAAGTGCAGATAGGTTGTAACCAAACAATAATTTTATTTAAGAGCGAAGCTCTCCAAGATAGCAAAGGTTAATTAGGAATGGAGTGGTTGATAGAGATATTGAATAAAATCTGTTTTTTCAGTATATTTAAAAGTATTTATGAAAAAGCAACTAAAACAAACAGCATATATTTTTTTAGTCGCGCTTATAGTGTGCACCGTGTCCTGTTTGGACAATGTAAATAGAAACCTTGCTTTAACCAATAATGGAGGTATGGCTTTAAAACAGCCTAAAGAACCGCAACCTCAAAATCCGCAGCCGCCTTCCACTCCGCCGACAGGCGAAGAACACCATACGCCGCCCGAAAGCACACCCGGTGCCGAAGCAAAAAAACAAGTACTTTTTAAACGCCTTTTAAATGCGGCTCTACGTTTTGAAAAAACGGTCGATGTCGGTGATTTACACATAAGCTGCAAAACAGACAGCAATGGACAAAGCGAATGTAAAAAACTGTATTCAGATTTTTTGGATTATCTGGACGAAAATTCGCTTTTTCTCTTTCATTTGCCGCCGTCAAAAGATATTGCATATAAGTATAAAAACGATAATGAAGACGAAACAGCCTCGTATGAGCTTACCTTTCTTATAGAAAGCTCTACAGTCGACACAGACTATCAACGGCTTATAAAGGCTTTTGAAAAATTCTATAACGCCGTGCACGAAAGTATGTCGCAAGCGGAAATAAGTTATGCCTTGTACCGCGAACTGCAAAAAAACATTGTGTATGAAGTAAACTCAAGTTCGCAATACCAAAGGACGGCGGCAGGAGCGCTTTTGGACGGCAAAGGCGTATGTGAGGACTACAGTCTCAGTTATAAAAAACTGATGAACGGTGCAGGTATTCAAACAGTTTGTGTGGAAGGAAAAGACCGAGCCGTATATACGGAACCGACTGTAGCTCATATGTGGAACAGGATTAACCTTGACGGTCAATGGTACAATGCAGATGCAACATGGGATGATTATCCCTTTGCCGGACAATATCTGCGCTCACACTGCGAGGGAAAATATTTTTTAACATCGGACAGCCGTTTTTACGGAGCCGATGCGTTAAATCATCCGTTGATATATCAAAAATACCTGCCGGTGCCGGCTGCAAACGATGTCCGCTATGAAAGTACCGATTACATTTTCCGTAACGGAGATGAAAAAAGCGATCCGTTTTATCATCAAGGTTATTGGTACTATTTTTCGTACGAAGATATGAGTATTTACCGCAGCCGCTTTGACGGGAGCGATAAAAGAAGACTGTATCAAAAAATGTATCACACAAATAGCGCGGTCTATCAGCCCAATTATGCCAAACTACACAGAATCGAATTCGGCAAAGAAAAAATCTACTTTATAGATTATGCCGAAAACCATGGAGTAACTGGCAATGCTCTGTACGCAATTAGTTACGACGGTTCGTCCATGCAAAAACTCGGCGAGGCTCCATTGCCGTCGGATCTGCTCAAAGATGAAACCGACAAACCGGAACGAGAAGTGCCCGGAACTTTTGCATTGCGGACAGAGCTTTTACTGTCAAAAATAACCGATGCCTACTATCACGGAACTGAAGATTACTTTATTCCCGAAAACCCTGATAGAAAAAAATTTGTTACGGCCATACAAAAAGCCGAGAAGCTGTTACAAAATGCTCAGCCGGATGCATATGCAGCAAGGGAATTGTATACGGAACTGCGAAGTCTACGAATACGCAAAACTAAAAATTAGTTTTTCACCTTCATCGCTCTTAAAAGCTCTTTTACTTCTTTCGGAATGCGGTAGCTTTCGATGGCTTTTTGGATAGCTTTGTTGTGGGTGAAGGTATCAAGCTTTTTGTTTTCGATGTAGGGGAGGGCTGTTTTGTATTGCTTGATGAGGGCAAAGCTAAAATACCAAGCTATCATCATATTTATATAGTACTCATCGGATCTGATTTTTGAAACAAGTTCCAACATTTCGGGGCTAAAATGTTCATCGAGATAATTTGATAATAAAAGCCCGATGGCGTACCTAACGGTATAGGTATGCTTCGATTTTAGCCATACCAAAATTTTTTTGTAAATTTCTTCATGGTGTTTTTTGAATATCTTGGGAGAAAAGCTGTCGCAGGTTGCCCAATTGTCGATGTAGGGCAAAAATTTTTCGGTCTCTTTTACCGCTTCATTAAAATCTTTTATGTTTTCAATAAAAAAGCAGTGCAGATTGTTTTCTTCAAAATACTTGTGCGGCACGTCCTTCATAAAGTCCGAAACTTGTTCCGGCTCGGCCTTAAAAAACTCTTTTGCAAATTTATGCAGGACGGGAGTTCTGATGCCTATCATCGTATTTTCGTCAATATTGGGAATCAGCTTTTTATTAAAGTCTTTGTACTCTTTATCTTCAAAGGAAAAAAGTCTGGTTTGGATTAGTGTTTGTTTTGTTTTCATCAAAGCTATTATACCGCTTTTTTTGATTTTTGTCGAGGAGAAGAGGTTGGGCTTGACAAAATACTATCTTGTATATACAATAAAATGCGGAAAAATCGATGAATATTGCGGAAGCTAAGAAAAACTTAGCAAAAGAAAAAATTGAAGAATTAAAAGCTTTAAATGACAGACCTATAGATACTTCAGACATTCCTGAACTAACAAAAGCTGATTTTTTGGAAATGTACCGCCCTATTAAAAAGCCTTTATCAATAAGACTTGATTCCGATATTATTGCTTGGCTTAAATCATACGGAAAAGGTTACCAAAGCCGTATAAATACTATTTTAAGACAAGCTATGGATACCGATAAAAAAGCAAATGTTTTTTAACAATTAATATTATACCGGGAGGTTTTATATGAAACTTTTAAAAAAGAAATCTTTATGTATTTGTTTTGTGGTGTTGTTTTTTGCATTACAAGTTTTTGCAGGTGGTTATGGGAGTAATGATTTTATAATTGTGGATTCTGTAAGCAATATTGCATATTATTCCGTATCGGAAGGTACAAAGAAAAATTATTTTTCTGATCTTTCTATAGTTAATATACAGGTCAATGATATAAAGAAAAAACAAACTGTCTATATTTTTCCAAAAAACAATACCGATATAATCGATTTTTTTCTATTTGAAGAAAAATTAAATAACGCTCAAAATCGTATTGACTATAGTTCAAATACTAGTTCTTATTATGACAAATCTCATTCTATGGTAAAAAATAATGTTGATATAACAGACGGAAAAATTTCCGAAAATATCATAATAAAAACAAAGAGCAAAAACGGCGAGATAAAATTTTGGATTTGCAATAAGAGAGGTGCTAACTTAACCAATATCTATAAATACTCTGAAAAAGAATTTGTAAGATATTATCTTGATGCAAAACTAAAAAAAATCATTTTTATAAAACAGGTCGGACTTGAGAACATAATAACCGAAATTGATTATTAGGGAGAAGATATATGAAAAAATCTTTTTCGATGAAAATTTTATATTTGTGTATGTCTTTTTTAATTCTTGCAGGATGTACAAATAAAGGAAAAAAGCAGCTTACTGCCGAAATCGAATTTTGGAGCTTTCCCAATTTTACATCTGAAACAGGAGAAGGCGGCGGTTTTGAAAAAAGTCTTATAGAGGCCTTTCAAAAAGAATACCCCGGCGTTAAGGTTAATTTTACGCTTATAAGTTTTGCAGATGGTGAGGCAAAAATCGAAGCTGCCATAGCTGAAGGCAAGGCTCCGGATGTCATTTATGACGCACCCGGCCGTATTCTTGCTTGGGCGGACAGAGGTTTATTGGAACCGTTAGATGATGTTCTTGCAACCGAAAAGCCCTATATTACCACAGGGCTTTTGGAAATTTCAGCCGGTAAAGACAGGCGTTCGTACATGTATCCCATGCACGGAGGCCCTTTTTCTATGGCTTTTAATAAAGAGATGCTTGAAGATTTGGGGCTCATAGATCTTTTACCCTACAAACGCTTAGATCGGTGCTGGACCGTAGCCGAATATGAGACCCTTCTTAAATCTTTAAAAGAAAAACTTCCCAAAGGGAAAACCCCTGGAGTCTTCTATTATAAGACTATGGGCGGTGATCAAGGAACAAGAGCTTTTTTGGTAAACCTTTTCGGAGATGCCAATCTTTTAAATGAAGACTATTCAAAATATATTTTTAATTCTTCTCAAGCCGTAAAAAATTTGAAGTGGACTATTAATGCAATGAGAGAAGGCCTTTTGCTTGATGGTGCAGAGCTTACTTCCAATGATGCAATTTCTATGTTTGCCGAATCAAAGGCAGCTCACACTATTTTATATTCACCGCAGCTTAATAAAATGTATGACGGAAAACGAAACTATAAGGGTAAAGATTTTACTCCGATTTATATGCCTTTCCCAAATGATTCTTCTGCACCTTTACTGGAATTTTTAGCAGGCGGAGCATGTGTGTTTAAAGGTTCCGATAAACAGAAAATAGAAGCGGCAAAACTGTTTTTAAAATTTGCCGCAACTGATGAGGTTTGGGCCTATAAACTTGTAAAGGCTACGGGAGGATTTCCGGCTACATCTAAAATTCAAATTGAAACTTCCGATGACGAAATATTATATAATTCCGTTCTTCAAAAATTTTTCGGCCAATATTATAATAATATAACCGGATTTTCTAAAATGCGTGAGTATTGGAATAAGGCATTAAAAGAAGCTTCATCGGGTAAAGATATACAAAATGTTCTTAACTCTTTTGTAAAAGACGCAGACCGCACATTGGGAGAATAAAAAATTATGAAACAAGAAAACAAAAATATCGATAAACGATTTAAATTATTTTCAATAAAAAATAAGATGGTATCGGTTTTTATATTTTTTGCCGTATCTCTTTTGACAGTGATGTGTATAATATCGGTATACCTTGCTTCTTTTTTTCTTATGCGTAATACCGAATATTTTATCAAAGAATTGGCTGAAGGTTCTTCTAAAGTTTTAAATGAGAGGGCTGATTCAATATTTAAAAAACTGGATACATTTTCAAATATGCCGATTATTCAAGATGACTCTGTTCCTTATTCTGAGAAAATTAATTTATTTAAAAATGAAATTCAAATGCTAAAACAAAGCGGATGGATTAGTTTCGGAATAAGCGGTCTTGACGGCGTCTTGTATAATACGGACGGTAAAACTGAAAAGATAAACAATACCGAGTGGTTTAAATCTGTCATAAAGGGGAAATATATAATTACGGAACCTGAAATGTCTTTAACAAAAAGAAAATATGTTTCCATACTTGCAATTCCCTTACGCGATTTACAGGGAAAAATTGTAGGAACTATTACTGCTTCAATTTTAGGCGATTCTTTATCGAATTTAATCAGCGATATAATTGTCGGTGAAACAGGGCAGGCTTATCTTATCAGCCCTTCAGGAATTATTTTGGGAAGCCGTAGGCCGGAAATTTTATATAAGAATTTTTTTTCCGAAATATTAAATTCGGAGAAAACGGATTTTTCAATATTTTTAAAAGATGCTCTAGAGTCAAAAAAATCGGCTGTGCAAGTTTCTAAAATAAACGGCGTAAAACATATTTCGGCTCTATCTGCAATGAGATATTCAGGATGGAAATTATTGATAACGGCTCCGGCTTCCGAATTTATTTCGGAGAATGTATCTAACCTGTTAAATATTTTTATCGTTGTTGCTTTGTGCGGTATACTTATTGCGGTACTCATAGGATTTTTTACTGCAAATAATATTGTCAAACCGATTAATAAAGTAATTGAAGTTCTTAAAAATATTTCGCAAGGCGAGGGCGATTTAACTGTAAGACTGCCTTTAATCGGTAATAATGAAATTACCGAGCTGTCTGAATATTTTAATAGAACAATTGAAAAAATAGGAAATTCAATGCAGTCCGTAGGAGTTAACAGCCGCTCAATGGCTGAAATCGGATCAGACCTAGCTTTAAATATGAACCGGACAGCAGATTCCGTTCATGAAATTACCGAGAATATCAATGGTGTAAAACAGCAGGCTTTGACGCAGGCTACAAGTGTTACGGAAACGGTTGCAACAATTGAACAGATAATCAAAAATATTAAACAGCTAAATGCTTCAATTGAAAATCAAGCTGAAAGCGTTTCACGCTCGTCGGCTTCAATAGAACAGATGACTGCCAATATTGCTTCCATAACTCAAACCTTGGAAAAGACCGATGAGCTTATTAAAACTCTTGCCGAATCGACTGAGGACGGAAAAGAAATTGTTTCTAAATCAAATAGCGTAACTCAAAAAATTGCGGAAGAATCGGGCGGTCTTTTAGAGGCAAGCAGTGTTATTCAACATATTGCAAGTCAAACAAATCTTTTGGCTATGAATGCGGCTATTGAAGCAGCTCATGCAGGAGAAGCCGGAAAAGGATTTGCCGTAGTTGCCGACGAAATCAGAAAATTAGCTGAAGAGTCAAGTGCACAGGGAAAAACAATTACAGCAACGCTTAAAGCCTTAAGCGGCGAAATCGATTCCTTGTCAGTATCTTCTAAAACGGCTGAAGAAAAATTCAGTTTAATTTTTAGTTTTTCCGAACAAGTAAAATCTATGAGTGAATTTTTAACCCAGTCCATGCGTGAGCAGGAAAATGCCGGTGTAGAAATTTTAAATGCTATAAAAAATATTAATTCCGTAACTTTTGAAGTAAGTAACGGTTCGGCTGAAATGTTAAGGGGCGGAGAACAGGTTGCTGAAGAGATGACTAAATTAGACGGCTTAACCCGAAAAATTACATTAAGCATGAATGAGATGGCTTGCAGTGCCGTTCAGATAAGTAATGCCATGAAGGAAGTAAATGAAATTACACAAAAAAATAAAAGCAGTATTGAAAATCTGGCATTTGAGGTTAATAAATTTAAAGTATAGGGCAGCTTGAAAAAAATTACATCCTTCTTTTACTCTTGCCCTTTTAGGCTAATCCGTGCTATAATATCCCCTGAGGTTTTTATGAGCGATATTGAAAGTCAAATGTTAAAGAATGGTCTTATAAAGGTTCCTGTAGATGAAAAAAGTGCCGGAAAAGAAAGCCCGTATAGGAAGGTCGCCAAATTTCTTTTTATAATCGGGGCGGAGCAGGCTGCCGACGTTTTGCGGCAGCTAACCAAGGAGCAGATAGACAAGGTTGTAGCAGAACTTGTTACGGTTCAATCGATAGATAAAAAAGAAGCCTATGATATTCTAAATGAATTTAACGATATCTACAATAAAAACAAAAACCTTTTGGGCGGTGTCGATACGGCTAAGACAATCTTAACCGAAGCCTTCGGCGAGGCCAGGGCAGAAAAAATTCTTGAAACTGCCGTGCCTCCTAAAATGCCTAAACCTTTTGAGTATCTTGAAGGTATGGATAAGGATCGCCTGACGAGGATATTACAAGGCGAGCTTCCGGCTACAAAGGCCATAGTTCTTTCTCAATTGGAGCCTAAACAGGCTGCTGCCTATATAAGTTCCATCGAAGATGAAGACGAAAAAAAAGACATAATCTTACGCCTTGCAAAACTCAAAAAGATAGATGCTGAAGTTCTTACTCAGGTAAGTGAGGCCTTAAAAAAGAAACTTGCCGATGTAAATTTAAACCGCACAAGCTCGGTTGACGGTGTTTCCGTATTGGCCGATATTTTGCGTAAACTGGATTATGAGACCGGCTCGAGTATCTTGGATTCTCTTGATCTTGAAGATGAAAATTTGACCGAAACTATAAAACGCAAACTTGTTACCATTGATGATGTTATAAATATGAATCCAAAGCACATTCAATATCTAATCTCTCCTATGACCGATAAAGAGTTGGCTCTTTTAATACATAATCAAAGTGAAGAATTTAGAAAGGTAATCTTGGCGAATATGTCTAAAAGCCGTGCTGCCTTGGTTCTCGATGAAGAGCAGTATATGGGACCTGTTCTAAAGCGTGATCTAAATAATACCGTTGACCACTTTTTAGCCCGAGTGAAAAATGAAGCAGAGCGGGGAAGAGTTATTATAGTAAAAGATGAAGACGATAAATTTGTGTATTAGGTTCTGTTCGATTCCCCCGATTGAATAAAATAAAAATTTATGTAAAATAATGGATGGAGAAAATTATGATAACCGGAAAACGTTTTAAATTTATTCTATTGACTTTTATTTTTGCTGCAGGCCTTTTTGCACAAGATAAACCTGATGCTTTAAAGCTTTACAGGCAGGGCCGAAGCCTTGATTCCATAGGAAGGCGCGAAGATGCCAGAACCGCTTATCTGTCCGCCATAGAAATTTGCCGTAACGAATTAAAGGTAAATTCTAAGAATATGGATTCTTATGCCGTATATACATGGTGCCTTTTTCGATTGGGCCGATATAAGGACACCGAATTGGTATGTAGTGATGCCTTAAAAATCGGGAGGGATGCACGAATTATCGAAACTTTGGCCGAGGCTCAGTTTTTCCTTGGAAATTATAAAGATGCGTTGCGGAATATGGAAATGTATATCGAGATGGCTCCCAACGGCGAGCGCATAAGCGTTGCCCACTTTTTTGTCGGAGAGATTTACCGAAATACAAAAAAATATCACAAGGCCGATATCGCTTATTCCATTTCAGTGCACTTGGAGCCTTCCAATTCTCTTTGGTGGTATAGGCTTGGAATTGTCCGTGAAGCGGCCGGAGAAAAAGAAGGTGCGATTGCAGCCTATCAAACGGCAGTAAAACTTCGCCCCGAGTTTAAGGAAGCAGCCGAAGCCCTCAAACGGGTAAAGATTTAAATGCCTCAGCCTCTAATAGATTCCTTACAAAATTCTATCCGCTCATGGAAGGACATGAAAAATGCCTTCGATGAGATAGATGAAAATTCTTATCCCTACAACATTACAGGAATTTCCGGAGGTCTTTTCGGATTTTTTTTAACGGAATATTTGTACAAAACCCGTAAACCTGTCCTCGTGGTTGTTCCGACTGAAAAGGAAACGGAGGCCGTAAGAGCCGACTTGGATTTTTCAGGAATAGAAAATTTTGTATTGCCTTGGTGGGGCTCTCTTGCCTATAGGCCTATTTCGCCGACAGCCCCCGTTTTTTCCGAACGAGCCGAAGTGCTGATCCGACTGCTTGAATCCGGAAATGAATCTTATACAAAAAACAAGCCTCCGGTTTTTATCACCTGTCAGCGTTCTTTTTTAACTCCGGTTCCTCCGGCAGATTATTTAAAACAAAACAAGGTAGAAATTGCTGCAGGTTCAAGCCTTGATATTTTAAGCCTTGCAGAGCTTTTAAGTCTTTGGGGTTATATAAGAGTTCCGCGTGTAAGCGTGAGAGGCGAGTTTGCTCTTAGGGGAGAGGTCTTGGATATCTGCCTAGCTTCTAATTCGGGTTCGGAAAAAACGGCTTACCGAATTCAATTTGATTTTGATAAGGTAGAAAAAATAAAAAGCTTTGATATAGCAAGCCAAGGTTCTTTAGAGGAATATAAAAAAATTAACTTCTATCCCGTAAAGGAAGTAATTTGGAATGATGAGCGTATTGACTGCTTGGAAAAAAATTTAAAAACCTATTCGGAATTTTCTGAAAATATTTTTAAAATTATTGATGCCTTAAAAGAATATAAAACCTTTGAGGGAGAAGAAATTTTTTATCCTCTTGCGTTTCAAAAATCTTCTTCCGTTTTAGAATATGCGGAATTAAATAAGATTCCTGTTTTTTATTCGGACTATGACAGGCAGAAAAATTCTTCGGAAATTTTACTTAGAGAATATATGGGGCTTTATAAAAAAACAAAAACTCAATTTGACGAAAACGAAAAACGAAAAGCTCTTATCTCGGAATATCCCGAACCTCAACGCATCTTACTTCAATTTGAAAACAATGTACAAAAATATAATAAGTCGATTTATTTTAGAACCTTAGCCGAACAAGAAGATAAAAATAAAACTCTTAAATTTAAAACCGATCCGCCCCGCAGTTTTTTTGGGAACATAGTTTATTTACGCGAAGAATTAAATAATCTTTTAAATGATGATTGGTCTATCTTCGTATTTGCCGAAAGCGATAATCAAGCCCTCCGTATCGAAGAAATTCTGCACGAAGACAGAATAAAAATTTTACCTTATAACCTTTCAGGCGGCTTCGGTATTCCTGATCTAAAAATTTTGGTAATCCATGAAAACGAAATTTTCGGCCGCCGCCGAAGAATTCCAAAATCGGTAAAGACTGCAAAGAGTTCTGTTATTGATGCCTTTATCGAATTAAATCCGGGAGACTATGTTGTTCATGTAAATTACGGTATAGGAAAATTCCGCGGTATCGAACGCGTTAAAATTTTGGATACGGAAAGGGATTATATAAATCTTTTATATGCAAATGATGAAACCGTTTTTATTCCGATTGAGCAGGCCGACCTTGTTCAGCGTTATATAGGAAACGAGGGAGAGGCGCCTCATCTCGATATCCTCGGCTCCAAATCGTGGGAGAATAGAAAGAACAAGGTAAAAAAATCGGTTGAAGATATAGCCGCAAAACTCATCGACCTTTATTCTAAAAGAAAGGCGAGTACGGGCTTTGCTTTTCAAAAAGATGATGAATGGCAGACAGCCTTTGAAGCGGCTTTTCCTTATGAAGAAACCGATGACCAGCTTACCTGCATCGCTGAGGTAAAAGAGGACATGGAAAAGCCTGTTCCCATGGATAGGCTTATCTGCGGAGATGTAGGTTACGGTAAAACAGAAGTTGCAATGCGGGCAGCCTTTAAGGCCGTGATGAGCGGTAAGCAGGTTGCCTTTTTATCGCCTACAACTATTTTGACCGAGCAGCATTTTGAAACATTGGACAAGAGGTTTAAAAACTTCCCTGTAAAGTTAGCCCGTCTTTCCCGCTTTGTTCCAAAGGGTGAACAAAAAAAAGTTTTGGAAAAATTAAAAAAAGGCGAAGTGGATATTTTAATCGGAACTCACCGCATAATTCAAAAAGATGTTGTTTTTAAGGATTTGGGTTTGATGATTGTCGATGAAGAACAACGCTTCGGTGTTAAGGATAAGGAAAGATTAAAACAGATGAAGCACAATGTGGACTGTCTTTCCCTTTCTGCAACTCCTATTCCGCGAACCCTTCACATGTCGCTTTTAAAAATAAGGGACATGAGCGTAATCGCAACTCCTCCTCAAAACAGAAAACCTGTTGAGACGGTCATCGCCGAGTTCAATGCGGAAAAAGTTGCCGAAGTTATAAGACGGGAATCGGAGAGAGGCGGGCAGGTTTTTTATCTTCATAACAGGGTTGAAAGTTTGGATGAAACTCTTTTTATGCTTCAATCTCTTTTGCCTGAAATTATGATTGAAACGGCACACGGCCAAATGTCTCCTAACCAACTGGAAGAAATTTTTGAACGCTTTAGTTTGGGCGGCTTTCAGGTTTTAATTGCGACCACCATTATCGAAAACGGCATTGACATTCCGAATGCCAATACCATCATCATAGACCGAGCCGACATGTACGGCGTTTCCCAGCTTTATCAGTTGAGGGGAAGGGTAGGCCGCTCCGACAAAAAAGCCTATGCCTATCTTTTATATCCTGACGATAAGGCTCTTTCCGAAATTGCTATGAAGAGGCTTCAAGTTATTTCAGACTTTACCGAGCTCGGCTCCGGTTTTAAGATTGCGATGAAGGATATGGAAATAAGAGGAGCCGGAAATCTTTTGGGCAGGGAACAATCGGGGGATATTTATTCCGTAGGCTTCGATTTATATTTGCGTCTTTTGGACGAGGCTGTTCAAAAACTTCAAAACCAAGATTATGAGCCTGTTCAAGAATCCGTTATCGAGCTTGAGTATTCGGGCTTTATTCCCGATTCCTATATTTCAAGTCCCGAAACCAAAATGGAAGTTTATAAAAAAATTGCAGCCGTTAAGGTGCAGGGAGACCTCGACAGAGTCTACTCCGAAATTCTTGACCGCTTCGGCCCGGCCCCCTCCGAAGTGGAAAGTCTTTTGGCTCTTTCCGAAATAAAAATTATCTGTAATCATCTTTCGATTGCAAGCTTAAAAGAAAGAAAGGCTGCCGCCCGCATAGAGTTTGCCCGTGTATCAAAAATCTCGGTGGATAAACTTTTGCGTATGATAAAAGAATCCGCAGGCCGTGTAAGCCTTGACCCAAAAGCCCCGAATGTCCTCATCCTCCAAACCGGCAAAATCGGCTTAAAAGAAAAAAGCGAATTCATCCGCGAAAAACTCGGCAGCTTGATGTAGGAAACTTAACCGCAACGGCCGCTAAGAGTGCAAAGAGATTTATGTGTCTTACCCTTTACCGATTAAAATTTATATGCTATTATATATCTTGTGAATTTTATGTAAACATCTTTGGAGGAAAATATTAATAAAAAAGTAATAAAAGATCTGTGCATTCTTTTTGTATTGTATATTCTTGTTTTTTTGATAATTTCTTACACTGGTAAATTTCTTTTTAAAAATTTTTATAATTACTATTATACCTTATTCGGTAAATATAATGGAATTTTCGGTAGTTTATTATTTTTACTGTTTATAATCATTTTCTATTTATTTTATTCAAAAGATTTAAAGATAATATTTACTTATAAAAAATTAAATTTATCTGTTATTGTAAAAGGTTTGATTTATTTGTCATCAATCACGATGATATATTATATAATACAATTTATCTTTGATAATACTTTTCTTTTTAATTTTTTTAAATATTTTAATGATGTTTTAACGGGTAAAAAAAATATTACTGTATATGATATTTTGGTTTTAGAAAAATTGCAAAGACCCCGCTTTGAACCTTTTATGCTTATAGGTACCGTAATCATTGGCCCTATTTTTGAAGAAATATTTTATAGAGGGCTTCTGTATAATAAATTAAAAGAAATAAGCAATGTATTTATTGCTGTATTTATTTCTTCAATATTTTTTGCTTTTTTACATATACCAGGTTATGGATTTAATATAAAAATGTTTTCTCTTGTGCTTGACGGAATTTTATTGACTTATTGTTATGAAAAAACCGATAATATTTATGTTCCTATTCTTGTTCATTCAATTAATAATTTTTTTATATTTTTATTTAAGTATGTATATTTTTATTTTTTAATAATTATTTATTTTATAATTTTTATTATGGCTCTCATAATCCTGATAATTGATATTATCAAATATGTAAAAGTGCGAAAAACTTTTAATGAAGTAAAAACCGATACTTTAGCCGAGACTGAAAACTAAGCATATTTAGATGTTGAAAATATTCGAATTTATTAAAAAGAATTGACATTTTATAAATTATTGAAATTTATGAAGCTTACCCTTTACCGATTAAAATTTATATGCTATTATATATCTTGTGAATTTTATGTAAACATTTTTGGAGGAAAATATGAAAAACTTACAAAAGAAAATCTATCTATTCGGAATAGCGGCAATATGTGTGTTTTTATTTATTTCTTGTTTTTCGGATAATACAAAACAGGAATTTCCGAAAGAGGCTAAGGATTGTGCTGATTATGTTTTACAAAACTATATGACACCCGAATCCTATGTTATAGAAAAATTTAAAGATCATGATGCCGTTATTTTAGGCGAAAACCATAGAATAAAACATGATCCTCTTCTTGTACAAAGGCTAATTCCCTTGTTGTATGAAAACGGAATTTACACTGTAGCAATTGAATTTGCCTTATATGAAGATCAGCCTCTTATCGATGCTCTTGTTACTGCATCGGAATATGATGAAAAACTGGCTCAAAAGATAAATTTAAATGCATTCTTGAGTATAGGACTTGGAGGTTATCATGAGTACTGCGATATTTTTAAAGCAGCATGGAAATTAAATGCCTCACTTCCTCCCGATTCAAAAAAAATGCGCATACTCGGAATAAACGATGTTCTCGATTGGTCTCTTCAAAAAACGGAAGCAGATAGAAATAATCCTGAAATACGTAAAAAAATTTTCCGTAATTTTTCTGAAAAAAATTGGGCGTATAGAGTAAAAACCGAAGTGCTCGATAGGGGAGAAAAGGTGCTTTGCTATTGCGGTATGCATCATGCTTTTTCCAAATACCGCCAACCTATTGCAGATGAAAGTCTAGGAGCTTTTATCCGTTTTGGCGATATTCGATTTGGAAACTATCTATATGAAAAAATTAAAGATAAGGTATTTACTATTTCGCTGCATTATCCGTGGGTGTCTGCACAAGGCTATGAAGCTCCTAGTGTTTTACCGGTTGACGGTATAATTGACTATGCTATGGCACTCCTTCCTAAAGAAAACCGTCACTTCGGTGTAGATACGGCTTCTTCACCTTTCGGTTTACTGACATCGCAAACAAGTTATTATAAATATGGTTATGAACCTTTTATGTTAAAGGATTTTTGTGACGGTTATATTTGTCAAGGCCCTTTTACCGAATATGAAGGAGTAACACCGATCAAAGATTTTATTAACGAGGATAATATTGAATATGCAAAAGAACATTTATGGTATCCGATTAACCAATGGCCCATTCAAGAAATTAATGAAGGTAACGCTTCCGATGCACAAATAAAGCGGCATCATCTTAAAAGTATTATTGAAGCAGTAAAGGACTTGTATAAATAAGAACATATCAAAACAATCTCTACACCCTAATCCCTAGCTCATCTATATCCAAGCCGGATTTTTGTTCAAAGTATTTTTTTAGTTCGATATGTTTATTCCATTTGTCTTGGGGATAATAACCATGGCGCTTTTTTACATCGCTCATTCTCTCTTCGATTTTTGCAGAGCCTTGAGGGAGAGCAATGCTGTCGCATAGCTGAATGAGCCTGTCGTAGTCATCATATTCGTATTTGTCGATAAGCTTTTTTATTTTTTTATACGCTTCAGGGCTGACATCGTTTTTGCCGATGTAGGTTTCTATTTTTTTTATAGAAAAAGAATGAGTTATACATACTCGGGCAGCCTCATCATAGCCTAATTTCATAAGATACTCATAACCGTCTATTACATGGGCTAGACCTGTTACGCCTTCCCTCCTTCCTATATCGTGGAGGAGTCCCAAAATATAAGCCTTGTCGGGGTTTAAGTCCTTGCATGCGGAAGCAATTTTTTGCGCACACTTGGCCGCAACAATGGAGTGATCCTTCCAAGGACCTGGATTTTTTAAATAGGCTTCTTCAAGTAATCTTTCAGCTTCTTCTTTAGAAGGTAACATTTTTCCTCAAAAAAACCGCCCGGTGCTCAAGCCCTAGCTTTTTATAGAACTTGTAAGCTCGGCACCTTAAAGCGGTTTTATAAGATTTTAAGCGTTTACTTTCCCGAAATTGTAATTCCCGTAGAATGCATCCACGGAACTATTGCGTTTCCGTAGTCTACTTTTTCTTTTGAAACGGAAATTATATCGCTGAACATCTTTACGATGTTTCCTGCTATCATCGTTTCGGAAAGAGGTTTTGTAATTTCGCCGTTTTCGATGAGGTAGGAGTTTTTTGCAACGCCCGAAAAGTCTCCGTTTGCGGCAGGACTTCCGCCTGAAAAACGGCCGAGTAAAATTCCTTTTTTGACATTCTTAATCATATCAGCCTTTGCCGTATTTCCGCTTTCTATTATTAAGCCTTCTCCTCCCGAAACGCAGCGGGGAAGGCCTGTTTTTTTGGAACCGTAAAGGCTCAAAACAAAGTCTTTTAAAACACCATTTTCAATAAGTGTTTTGTTTTCGGTTTTAAAGCCGTCTCCGGTGTAAAGGCTTTCAAGTTCAGTACCCGCCGGTCTTCGGGGAAATGAATGGAGGGTAAATAAATCCGATAGTACTTTTTGGTTTAATTTATCCTTCCAAATAGAGGTTCCTGTAATTAGGGGCATGTTGCTCATAAAAAGCCCTATCATCGTACCTGCAAAATCTATCATACTCATAGGAGTTATGACTATATCGCCTGTAAAGGAACCTGAAAGAGGGGCGGTAACCGTTTGACCGCAGTTTTCCCTCATTATCTCATCGAGGTTTCCCCAGTCCTTTAAGGGCTTATCCAAGTTAAGGTGAGCGGCTCCGCTATAGTTAAAGCTGCTCGTACCCTTGCCGTCTTTTGCAAAAAACATTGCAGCAAAATTGTATATGCCTGAGCTTTGTGTAAAGCGCACTCCGTTTGAGTTTGCAAGGATTTGCTCGCTTCTTGTAAAGTCTAAAACACATTGATTTAATTGTAAGGTAGGGTAGGCTGATTTTGTATAATCCAAAAATTCTTTCAGCCTCTCATACATTTTTTCGTTATTGGGTGCAGTATCACCGTAGGAAAGAGTTTCTCCCTTTTGCATAGGCGCAATATCGTTTCCATCATCCTTTTCGGAAGATCGTGAAAGGGCAACAACTTTTGCAGCCTCTTCTTTTAAGGTTTTTTCGCTTAAATCATTTCCCGAAATATGCCCCTTCTTGGTTTCTACAAGAGAGGTCATTGCAACTGAGATATCAGTGGTACTCCTATAAAGGCTTAAACGGCCTGCATCAATATTCATTTCGCTTTTTACGCTTTTTGAAACCCTTGTTGTTGCCTTATCGGCTCCCTCTTTTTTAAGGGTATCCAAGATAAATTCCGCATGTTTTATTCCGTCAAATCCGCTCATTATTCCCGTCCTCCTACTCCGATTTTACACTTGATTGCAGGTCCGCCCATTCCTACATTGATGAGCTGCTTTTTTCCGCACATGCCGGCATTGCTCCAACTCATATCGTCGCTTACCATTGTTACGGTTTTAAGCATGTCGAAGGCTACTCCCGCTATAGTGCAGTCCTTTACGGCCCTGCCGATTTTTCCGTTTTTAATTTCATAACCGAGCACTACGCCGAACATAAATTCGCTTGTAGAATCGGCCTGCCCATTCGATGAGCGTACAAAATAGTAGCCGTCATCAATGCTCGCTATCATGTCCTTTAGCTTATCTTTTCCGGGGAGAATTGCGGTGTTCCGCATACGCACCAAAGGCTCATCCGAAAATTCGTTTGCACGGGCGTTTCCTGTCGGGTCTACCTTAAAGATGGCTGCCGACTGTTTGTTATGCATATAGGATCGTAAGATTCCGTCCTTTATTATAACGGCATCCTTTGCAGCAACTCCCTCATCGTCTATCCAGATCGGAACGGGGCATATTTTGCCGTTACACTCGTAGGCAAAGTCTACTAGAGTTACCAGTGGAGTCGCAACTTCCTTATTCATAAAGTCTGCCGCAATGGAACCGGACATTACAAAGTCCGATTCTGTGGTATGTCCTATTGCTTCATGGGCAAGGATACCTGCAAGGTCGGGGCCGAGTACAACATCATGAATACCGGGCTTGGCATAGACTCCGGCCGCCTTTTGTTTTAGGTTTTCAACCATTTCATCTATTTTAGAATAGTAAAGATTAGGCTTATCGAAGAGATTTTTAAATTGGCCGTAGCCTCCGAATACATCGTAGAGGTCTATGGGCTGGCCTTCCGAGAGGAGCTTAAAGCTCATCACTAAATTTGCTCTTGAAATATAGGTGTGGGCATCAGCCTTGTCCGATGTAATAAGATGCCTTTCGGTTCCGTTTGCCGAGATTCTAAAAATTCTTGATTGAAGTTCGGGATATTTTTTTGCCGTGTAGTTCTCAAGGTCTTTTATAAAGTCTATTGCTTCCTTTTGATCGGCATCCTTGGAAGGATCGTACTTTCCGTAGGTGCCTTGTCCCGTAAAGGCAGGAAGTTCTGCTTGACCTCTCCCCGTTTTTTTGGCTAAAAACTTAACGTTTTCGTTTGCCGATTTTATAGATGAGGCTATGGCCTCGTCCGTTTGTTCAGGCGATGAGGCAAAGCCCCATACCCCGTCCTTAAAAGAGCGGGCGCAAACTCCGGCTTTTCGGGCTTGAACATTGTTTATAAGGTCTCCGTTTACAGCTGCCACAGTCATAAAGCTGTCATTTTGAACCCTAAGCTCGGTGTACTCCGAAAAAAGCCTTGCATGGCTCTTTAAATCATCAAATCTCATGATATACCTCCATAAAAAGTTTTTGCAGGAAATATTAATTTCCGAAAAATTTTATTCTTCTTCAAATTTATTGTTAAAAATAGTTTCGATTGCTTCGCAGGCTTCCTTTTCATCAGGCCCATCACAGGTAAGGGTGAGCTCTGTGCCGTAGGCGGCAGCCATAGTTATAATCCCTATTACCGATTTAGCATTGATTTTTGCATCTTCCTTGCATAAAAAAATTTCCGAAGAAAAATTGTTCGATTTTTGTGCAATAAGAGCTGCCGGCCGGGCATGTATTCCTGCCCGATTTTGAACCTTAATAGTTTTTGAAATCATAATTTATTCCTTCTAATAGGTGTCGTTATCAGTGTAGTAGGGTGCCCTTGCAGAATCGGTTTCGATCCATCTAAGAACATTTCTGCTGAATTCTCTTGCAGAAAAATACCCCATACTCTTTAGTCTTTCATTTTTAGCTGCCGTTTCCAAAATAATCGGCACATTCCTTCCGGGTTTAACCGGTATTTCCAACAGAGGAATTTTAACATCAAGAATTTCCGTTGTAAGTTCCTCAGTTCCCAATCTATCATAAACCTTTTCGGCATCCCATTCTTCAAGCTTTGCAACCAGCTGAATCTGCTTTACTTCCCGTATAGCTCCTATACCGTAAAGCTGGCGTATATTTATTATTCCTAAGCCCCTTATTTCCATGTGATGGCCTATAATCTTATTGGCTCCCCGTCCTACAAGGGTGTTTCCGTTTATGCAGGAGATTTCGACTACATCGTCGGCTACGAGGCGGTGCCCTCTTTCAATAAGTTCAAGGGCTGTTTCGCTTTTTCCGACGCCTGAGCTGCCCATTATGAGAATGCCTAGGCCGAAAACTTCAACCAAGACTCCATGTAAAGAAATTCTAGGGGCAAAGGTATTTGATAGGATTCGTAAGAGGCGTAAGGCCAGTTCATTTGAAGAAAGAGTTGAAGTCAAAATAGGGCAATTATGCTTATCGCTTATTTCTAAAAATTCCTTTGGAGGTTTTAAATCGTTTGAAAATAAACAGCATGGAATCTTAAAAGAAAACATTTTTTCGATTGTGGACAGGTCTTTTTTTTCCGTAAGGGTGGCAAGATAGGCGTATTCTCCTCGTCCGAAAAGCTGAACTCTTTCATTTGCAAATGAATCGAAAAAGCCTGAAAGGGCAAGCCCCGGACGGTTGATATTGGGTTCCAGAATCTTATTGGAAAGCCCCATTCTTCCCGATACACAGGTTAATTCAAGGGAGTCATGTTTTTTAAGGTCTAATTCCAAAAGATTGAGCACCGAAAAGCTTATGTTAGCCATGTTTTTAATATACACATTTAAGGCTGTTTTGTAAACAGACTTTGCCTGATTTTCGGTTGTTTTCATAATTTAAAATTTATGAGTTTAAAATAAAAAAGGGAGCCCTTTTAGAGCTCCCCCAAAATTAAAAACTTAAATTAAGCTTACTTCTTTTCTTGAACCTTGTCCTTTTCTTTTTTGACTTTTTGGTCGGCTATATCCATCATTTTATTGACGCCGGCCTCAAACTCATAGTTTTCGGTTGAAACATGGGCCGTGCCCCCCCACCTAAAGTTAATTGTTGTGTCGTAGATAAACTTTTTGTCCAGTTTGATAAAGCACTGAATATCGGTAATAAGATTATCCGCATATTCGATTCTTTTAAACTTTTGATCCAGATATTTTTTCTGATCCTCGTCCATCGTAAATTTTACTGCTTGAATATTAATGTTCATAATTTCCTCCACACAATTTCATTGTACTTATAGGATACTACACTTTTGCTCAAAAGTCGAGCTTAAAATACGGATAAATGGTAAAAAAATGAAATTGAGCGGAAAACTGACTTTATTAAAAACTAGAGGCCTCTCGGGGCCTTTGCAGGGTCGATGGGCTTATTTTTATCATAGACCATAAAGTAGAGCCTTGCTTTGCCTGTGAGCAATTCTACTCCCAGCTCTCCCAGCTTTTGGCCTACGGCGATTGTATCTCCCTTTTTTACGACGATTTTCTCCATTCCGCCGTAAACATAGATGTGTTTTGTCTTAGATTGAACAAATACGACCTGACCGAAGCCTCGGTGAGGGCCTGTGGATACGACTTTCCCTGAGCTTACAGCCTTTACGGCCTGTCCCTTTACCGAATCTATAACGACTCCGGTGATTTTTCCTGAAAGATAGGCAACCTTTGAGGCCGGAACGGGCCAAAGGAGCTTGGAATCGGCTTGCTTTGTAGAAGTGCTCGGCTTTACGGCCTGAGTTTCCTTATCGGAGCCTGCCTTTGTAATTGAGGTTTTTTCTTGTTTGCCGTCTTGAGGTGCTTTGCTCTCCTGCTCTTGGGCCGTGCCTTGGGATTTTCCTTGAGGGATTTTTAAAATTTGGCCTATTTTTAAGGACGTTTTTTCGTTAAGGCCATTTAGTTTAAGTATATCGGAAAATTTGACGCCGAATTTTTTTGCCAAGGCATAAAGAGTATCTCCTTTTTGTATCACATGGGTGATCTCCTCCGGACCGGTCTTGGCATTAGTTTTTTTATCGTTTTTTGCAGAACTTTCTACCGGAATTATGAGCTTTTGCCCTATCTTTATTTTTGAAGGGTCGCTTAAGTTATTTTTTTTGAGAATAGAATCTATAGGCGTATTATATTTTTTGCTGATAGAATAAAGAGTGTCTCCTTTTTCGATTATATGCACGATATCTTCTGCAAAGCAGAAAAATGAGAACAAAATAAAAAATAAAGGCCTTAAGATGTTTTTTTTATACATTAAGCCTCTGTTGGAGGGGTAAACATATCAACCATAAAAGCTAAATCTTCCGGAGAGAATTCAAGGTTCTTTTCCTGTACCCTTTCTTTATTTGTAGTATTGAGTTTTTGCAATAGGCTAAAAACTATATATGTTAAGATAACGTTTCCTGCCTTTGGATGAGCATTTATATATGCCGTAAATTGTTCTTTAGATATAAGCAGGATTGTCGAAGGATCTAAGGCGTTTACTGTGGCCGTTGCAGGCTGATCTTTAAAGAGAGATGTTTCACCGAAACTTGCATTGTTTTGTAAAATACCTATTTTCACATCTCCCCATTTTCCGCTTTTTACTATTTCAAGTTTTCCGCTCAATAATACAAAAAAGCCGTTGTTTTCGGTACCTTCGGTAATAATGCTTTCTCCTCGTTCATAGGAAAGAATTTCAGAAAAATCTATTATCTGCATTAAATCCGCATCTTCCATGCACGAAAAAAAAGCTGTTTGTTTTACTTCTTGAAAAAAAATGTCTCTATCCATTTCTACCTTGTTCATATCTACTCCCAATTATCGGTATGCATTAAAAAATACATCCGTGCTTAAATTATTTATCTTTGTTCCTACAGGATAAGCTCCCAGTATATTTTTACGGCCTTCTTCCAAATGTTTGGAGGTAATTCCGTATTTGATTGAGCTTTCGGCCTCAACAAAGGCTGCTATCTGATCGGCAACCCTCACCAAGCGTCCATCCGTAGCCTTAAATTCCTTATCGGCATATTTTTGCGATAACTCTTCAAAGCTTACAATTTTTACCTGTTTGTTTACAATAACCCTGTTTTCAAATTCATCGGATATATAATACATAACCTCATCTATAAAAGATTCGTCCATCAAGGGTAAAAGCTCGTCCTTTACTATGCGATCTTCGATTTCTTTTACGACAGCGGGCAAGTGATCCGTTGCCTGTTTTACAGGTGAAATAATATCCCTTGTAACCGCTTCAGGGAGATCATGAAATAGGGCCGAAAAAAAGTTGTTATATCTTCTTTCATTATTAATGTTTAAATCGTAACACATTAAAAGGGTTAGGGCTGCAACATAAAAGGAGTGGCCCAGCACTGTTGTCGGAGGAACTCTCGGCGTCTGATTCCAGCGGATCTGAAATCTCAATTTTTCTATTTCGGTTATAAGTTTATGAGGATTTTGGTTTGCAAGGAGAAGTTGAATGCCTGTTAAATCCATAAACTCGCAGATTTCTTCCTTTAAAAAGCCGTCAATTTCGGTTAAACGGAAAGCTTCGTTTACCGGTTTAAGCATTTCAAATTCTCTTATTGTAGAATATTTATGAGCTGCCCGTGAAACCTTCCATGTTATATCGTCTTTATCGGGTTCTTCAAAAAGGTAAGAATGAAATTTAGCCTTAAATTCTCCGTCGGGAAAAATATCATTATATTTTTCGAATATCCATTCGTTAATTTTTTTGTATTCTTCAGGGTATTCTTTTCGTATTCTTCTTTGCACCGGTGCCTTTATATCGCAAAGGGCTATTTTTCTTAAAATATCGAAAACGGAACCGTCGATTATCCTATCCCAATCGATTTTTTTACCTTTTTTTTCTTCGTATTTTCCGATTATATAGGCTAAAAAGGTCTTTTCGGCTGTTTTATCCATTTCGACTATTTCAAATGGCCTGATAAGATCGTTCCAGCGCTGGATTGAGAAGGCCTCAAATAATTTTAAAACGGTTTTTGTCGTAAAAATCATTTTTTAGGTTTATCCTTTTGCTTTAGATCTTTTTCCATCTTATCTTTCCAGATTTCGATTTTACGTTTAATTTCTTCAACTTCCCTGTGCTCATTTAAAACCATGTGTACCCTTCTTAAGCCTTCCAAAAAAAGGATTGCAGTGCGGAAGTCGCTTATGTTGTTTGTAACAATTTCGTATTTTTCGCGGTATTTGTCGGCTGCCTTTGTAAAAAGTTTTTTTACAAGTCTAAGATGATATATTACGGTATCATAATCCTCCGCATGAGGGTTTAAGCCTGTTTGGCTTATTTCTTTTAGGTCCATTATGTTTTTTGCAACTACTGCAAAACGGGCTTCTATGTCGATAAAGGACCAACGCCATTTGGTATTTTCCCCGTATGCATCTATTACCAAGTTTATTACCAGGCCCAGTTTTCGTATAAGATAATATCTTTGTTTTTCGGTAATCTTTGAAATCCGGTCAACTCCTTCTTCATATTCGGAAAAAGGAGCATCTATGAGGTCGGTTACAATTTCTTCAAGGTAGATTATGGGCTTATACAGGGTTTTTCGTGCTTCATTGAGAATGTTTTCGTTTTTTCCGCCGAGGAGGGCTACCGATAGCCTGAATTTGGCCAGATAAAGGGTTGCCAAGTAAATCATCTCATCGGCAAGTACCAGCCTTTTATAAGCGGCACCGAATGTGTCTTTTTTTATAAGCGAAAGAATATTTTCTTCATGTTTTAAAACTTGGTTTATTACCTGATCATATTCATAAACCCGTTTTGTATAAAGTTCTCTGTTTCCGCTTTTTTCCCCGTCCACAATAATCTCCTCTATCGGACATATTTTAACAGAAGCTCTTCAGCATGTCTGAGAGAAGCCTCACTTAATTCGTCTCCGGCCAGCATTCTTGCTATTTCTTCAAGCCTCGCCTTGCCTGAAACAGCTGCTGCCGAGGTTTTGGTAGTTTGCCCTATCGTATTCTTTTCTATCTTAATGTGATTATCGGCATGAGATGCGATTACCGCAAGGTGAGTAATACAAAGAATTTGCTTTTTTTTCGACAGCTTTTTCATATGGGAAGCTACATTTACCGCAACTTCTCCGCCGATGCCGGTATCGATTTCATCAAATATTAAGGTGTCCGCTTCATCTCCTTCTGCAAGTACCGTTTTTAAGGCAAGCATAACGCGAGAAAGCTCTCCCCCCGATGCAATCTTTGCAAGAGGCCGCAATGGTTCCCCGGCATTGGGGCTTATCATAAATTCGATATCGTCAAACCCGTAAGGATTTGCCGAAAGCCTATTTCCCTCAGGGAGCCGAGTGTCAACCCGCACTTGGAATTTTGTTTTGGGCATTCCTAAATTGGAAAGAACTTCTTCAACCTCCTTTTGGAGTTTTGAAGATGCCTCTTTGCGTTTTTCGGATAGGATTCTTCCCAGTTTTAAGAGCTTTGACTGCAAAATTCCTATTTTCTGTTCGAGCTCCGATTTTCCGGCCTCCCGTTTGGAAAGACTTTCAAGCTGTTCTTCGGCATTTTGAGCATAGTTTAAGACATCGTGTATCGTTGCCCCGTATTTTTTTGTCAACTTATATATTAAAGAAAGCCTTTCTTGCACTTGTTCCACCCTTTCAGGATTAAAGATAAGCTTTGAAAGATAAGAATCTATCGAAGATCTTATATCGTCCAATTCGTAATAGCCGGTTTCAAGTCTTTTTGAAAGGTCTTCAAGCCCCTCATCACAATTTTTGGCAGTTTCAAGGTTATGCATTGCCTTTTTTGTAAGACTGATTATTCCCGATTCATCGGAAAAAAGCTGAGATGCCGTGTTTAAGGCTTCGAAGAGTTTTTCAAATTGGTTTAATCTTTTTTCTTCAGCTTCCAGTTCTTCTTTTTCG
Source organism: Treponema sp. B152 (assembly GCF_024181665.1). Taxonomy (NCBI): domain Bacteria; kingdom Pseudomonadati; phylum Spirochaetota; class Spirochaetia; order Treponematales; family Treponemataceae; genus Treponema; species Treponema sp. B152. The sequence goes on along the minus strand of NZ_CP058668.1, from coordinate 1,451,661 downwards.
TCTTCTTTTAATTTTGCTTTTGTTATTTCATCGATGGCAAACTGCAAAAGCTCTTGTTTTTCGGCAAGTTCTTTTTCGGAAAGGTTTAAGTTTTCAAGCTCTGTTCTTTTTTCGGCAAGTTCGGCATAAAGCGAGGTAAACATTTTCACTTCGTTGTTTATGCCTGCAAAGCTGTCCAAAAAACGGCGGTGTTCTGCAATTCTAAAAAGAGATTGATGATCGTGTTGGCCGTGGATATCCACCAAAAGAGAGGTGAAGTCTTCAAGTTCGTTCCTTGTTACCGGCGTGCTTTGTATCCAAGCATTGGATCGGCCGTTTTGTTTTAAATTGCGGCGGATAAGAATACGGCTGTTTTCGGGCTCAATTCCGTGATCTGCAAGCCATTTTAAGGCCTCGCTGTGTTCATTCCCGATAAAAAAACTTCCCGATACGGCTGCCTCATCGGTACCTGAACGGATTAAATCTGTTGAGGTTTTTCCTCCGAGGAGGAACGTTAAGGAGCCGATTAATATCGACTTACCGGCTCCCGTTTCACCGCTTAAAACATTTAAGCCGTTTTCAAATTCTACAAAGAGACTGTCTATTAGAGCTATGTTTTTTACCGATATATTTTCAAGCATTTACTTTCCTTAAATTCCAACATTTTCAAGTATAGACCAAAATACAGCAAATTTCAAGTAGGACGTAACAAAGTACAGATGTCAAAGTGAGAATGCTTAAAATTGGGCTTCGGGATGCTCTTTATGGATGTATTCCGCCCAGTCGTGATCGGCTCCGGCTATATGTTCAACAAGCCACCTGCCCAAAAAATCGTAAAATTGAAGTCCCGTTTCGATATTGCCGGAGGCTAAAGGCACAATCGCTTCTCTTATTTTTTTTATAAAAGATTTATGTATTTCTGCATGTTCTTTTAAATAGGGATACCCATACTCTTTCATTACTTTTTCTTCTTCTTCAAAGTGATAATAGGTATAGTCGGATAAATTTTTCAGTATTTTACCGATTTTTAGTTTGTATTCTTCTTGAGGCAAGTCGAACAAATCTTTAAACTGCCCCATGATGGTTAAAAGTTTTTTATGATGTAAATCTATTGTATTATACCCTACGCTTAATGAGTCTTCCCACTCAAAACCTTTAATTTCACTCATAAGACTATTTTAACTTATTATCAAAAAAAGTCAAGGGAAGGAGCGGGTTATAGATATTGTAATATAAATTACACGAGAGACTGAAAAATTAAACTAGTCTTGACAAGTAATAAAAAATATATTACTATATGAATATGGAATATACGGTAGTTATGCCTAAAAAATTGGATAAAATAATCAGACTTATGCCTGAAAAAGCTCAAGATGTTCTGCATAATCTAATTTTAGACATAAAAAAATCAGGTCCCGTACAGCCTAAATATCATAACTACTGTAAATTGAGTGCAAATACCTATCACTGCCATTTACTTTATAAATGGGTAGCGGTATGGAGATGCGAAAAAAATAAACTCATAGTGGAGGTCGAATATGTTGGCAGTCGTGAAAATGCCCCATACTAGTTTTACCGTATCGGGCGATATTCCTGAAAATATTTTAAGTATATTAAAAACTTACTATAAGGAACATCTTATACTTGAAGACGAAAAAAATGAATATGTTGAAGCTTCAACGATGGACTGGTATAAAGAAGCCGAAAAAAGACAAACCCCTGCTAAGACTTTGCGTTTTTATCGAACACTTAATAAACTTACTCAAGTACAATTGGCCGAAAAACTAGGTGTTACAAAACAGTTCATCTCCAACATGGAAACAGGACAAAAGCCTATAAGCCGCAAAACCGCCTATTTGCTTTCTGAAATCTTCGGTATAGACGCAGGGCGGTTTATATAGATGATTTTCTTTTCACTATGATTTAACATAATTTCTTCAAATAACATATTTGTCTATGCTCCTTTATTGTTAAAGATTCTAATTTATTCATCAATCCTATAAAACATATCGCCGGTATTCCAAATATACATAGCGGCTGACACAGGCTCTTTTCCTTCTTCCCAAAGCCATCCTGTATATGTTGTGTTATACCCGAAGTATCCTTCCGTTAAAATTTCAAACTCCATGCCGGAAAATTTTTCAATATACTCTTTTAACCCGATGGCTTTCCCGGAAAAATCTCCTTCATAAACAATTTTGTCGAATATCCAAACACTACATTCATCTAAGTCGCTGCCGTAAAATACGACATCTCCGGAATATTTTTTTTCTCCATTTTCGGTATACCGAAATAATTTATCTATCTTTAATGTCAATATGTCGTCATTAAAGATGATTTTCTTTATTTTACTATCATGCAGGCTAAAAGGAATATTACTGCTTCTATCATGTATAAAATCCATCATTAATATATTTACCTCTAAATTCTAACTTGTCAATTTCTCGTCCATCCCATTATATCATTTTTCCCACATTCTGTCATTCAATCAAGTTTCGACACCTTTTTTCCTCGATCTTGAAAAAAAACGATTAATATGCTAAAATACCGCACAATGTTTGACCGATTAGAACCATTATTGCCTAAAATTAACTTATTTTTAAAAAATGTTGGGGAAGCCTTTACTCTTGAAGATCTTAAAAATTTTATCGGTCTAAAAAATTTTGATGATTCTACTCTGGGTATTTTTTTAATTTCCTTGTCGCTCGCGTATTTTTTCCCTGATCCCGATTCGGATGACGGGGTATGGATTAGCAAGCACGGATTTTTTACCGGCAAAAAATTTTGTGTACAAATTTCGGATACGGAAAATGAAATGAAAATTTTTATCCCCGGCTCGAGGTTTTTACCCTTTTTGCCGGCAGATAAATATGCTCATGAGGCAAAGCTTTTTTATCAGGGAAAAGAAATCCCCAAACGCAGGGTGTATTTGAGCTTTGATAGAATTTTTTCCTTTTATTTTTTATATACCGAAAGCGATCTTTCCAATATTTTATGTGAAGACCATGAAGAAAATGTAGAGACCTTTTCCCGTTTACATGATAGTTTTAATCCCGAAGCCCGTTTTGCCGTAACTGCTTGGGATTTTTCGGCTGTTTTTGATGAATGTAATTTTGATTATCCTATGCGTTTTTTTGTGCATATCAAGGACTGGGCAAATGCGGAATTTGAAATCTTAAAAGAAAGCCATGAGCTTTTAGAAGATGATATTTCGAATTGGTTTAGTCTCTTTGAAACGGCCGTCCGCTCTTCCTTAAAGATATTACCTATGGACTCGACAACTCAAGAGATTCTTTCCTTTGCTTTCTTTTTGGCTGAGGATGCTCTTTTTAATGAAAATGCAGCGCCGATGGAATTGTTTTTTGAACGTAAGGATGTATTCGGTGTTATGCCTTACGGCATCGAGGAAAAATTTGGAGTGTTAGATGAACCGATAGCCTGTCCCAACAGCTGGTTTTATTATCCTTATAACGAAAGTAAAGAGGACAATTTTTTTAATTCTATAAACAGGCCTGTTACGGAGGCCGTTATAGATTGCTTTGTTCTGGATTTTTTATCTTCACATTATGTGGCCCGCTTTGATGATGAGGTAAAAGGACTTTTTATAAAAGAATCTTTAGACTTCTTTATTCCGGAGTTTATAAATAACTATAAAACCGTATCTTCAAAGTGTAAAACTTATTTGGAGATGCATTACGATTATTGGGTTAACCTATATAATCCATTTAAGGACGATGGTTCAAAAGATTTACGCGCAGACTTGGTAGACTTTTATAAAAATCTTGTTCTGTTTTTTAATGAGCTTGATGAACGTAAATTAAAAACATCGGACTTTGATGGTCAATCAGCCTTAATGATTTATCAAATTTTTGACAAGATTTTTCAGTGGAGCGAATTCGTTTCTTCTATGTCTCCGGAAGATTCTAATTTTATTGAAGTAATGTCTATGTCTCTTGAAAATCTGTCTTATGTATATACTGATGTGAAGGTCGAAATCAGAAATAAAATATCGGCCCTCACCTAAAAATAATCTTGGAGGTTTTTTATGAAAAACGAACTGGAAGCTATTGCTCTTTCAATCAGAAGTCTTTCGATGGACGCAATCGAAAAAGCCAACTCAGGGCATCCGGGGTTGCCTTTGGGCGCTGCCGAATTGGGTGCTGCCCTGTATGCTAAAATCTTAAAACACAATCCTAAAAATCCGGATTGGAAAGACAGGGACCGCTTTGTGCTTTCTGCAGGCCACGGTTCGATGCTTTTGTATTCAGCCTTACATATTTCAGGCTACGATGTTTCGATCGAAGATATAAAAAGTTTTAGGCAGCTCGGCTCCAAATGTCCGGGGCATCCCGAATACGGCGACACTCCCGGTGTTGAAACTACCACAGGCCCCTTGGGTCAAGGAATTTCTACAGCCGTAGGTATGGCTATTGCCGAAAAAATGCTTGCCGCCCGCTTTAACACAGCCGAGCATAAAATAGTAGACCACTATACTTATGCCCTTGTAGGTGAGGGCTGTTTGATGGAGGGCGTTTCCTCCGAAAGCTCAAGTTTGGCAGGCCACTTAAAATTAGGAAAGCTCATAGTTTATTATGATGAAAATAAGATTACGATTGACGGTTCAACCGACTTAACATTTACCGAAAACATCGAAGAAAGGTACAAGGCCTACGGCTGGCAGGTATTGCGGGGCTCGATGTACTCCTTTGAAGATATTGAACGCCTGACTCTTGAAGCCAAAAAAGATGAAAGGCCTACTCTTATTATCTTAAAGTCCGTTATAGGTCAGGGGGCTCCGACGGTTGCAGGCAAAAACAAGGCACACGGCGCTCCCTTAGGAAAAGACGGCATTGCCGAAGCCAAGAAAAATCTTTTACTCGAAGGAAAAGGCGACTTTTATGTTGCAGAAGAGGCCTATGCTTTCTTTAAAAAGAGAAATGAAGAGCTGGCTCTTGCTGAAGCCGAATGGAATAAAACCTTTGAAGTCTGGTCAAAGGCCAATCCCGAAAAAAGAAAAGAATGGGATCTTTCCTTTGCCCAAGGCGGAGCTGATGACGCCCTTGTAAAATCTGTAAAGCTCCCCGAATTCAAAAAAGATGAGAGTCTTGCAACCCGTGCCGCCTCAAAAAAGGCCTTAAACGAGTTTGCAAAAGTTCTTCCCAACCTTGTCGGAGGTTCTGCCGACTTGGAAGGCCCCAATGCCGTAGGCTTGGACGGAATCTCAGCCTTTTCCCATCAAAATCCTTCGGGAAGATATATTTATTTCGGCATCAGGGAATTTGCAATGGGGACAATCACAAACGGCATTCAGCTTCACGGAGGTTTTAGGGCATTTTGTGCGACCTTCTTGGTCTTTGCCGATTATTTACGCCCGGCACTTCGTCTTGCAGCCCTGATGAAGCTTCCTTCAATCTATGTTTTTACCCATGATTCAATCTTTGTAGGGGAGGACGGCCCCACCCATCAGCCCGTAGAACTTTTAGCCTCATTGCGGGCTATTCCGAATGTGCTTGTTTTACGCCCTGCCGATGCGGAGGAAACAGGGGAGGCGTGGAAGCAGGCTCTCTTACACAAGGACGGCCCCGTCTGCTTGATCTTGAGCCGCCAAAATTTACCTGTCTTGGAAAAGAGCGATCTTTTTTGGAGGGAATCGATTAAAAACGGTGCATACATTGTAAAGGATGTAGAGGCTTCGGCCTCAGGCTGTACGGTAGGCAAGCCGGAAAGGACTCCTGATGTAACAGTCTTGGCTACGGGTTCCGAGGTAAGTATGGCAGTAAAGGCTGCAAGTCTTGTAAAGGATAAAAAGGTCAGAGTTGTTTCCGTTATGTCTAAAGAAAGGTTTGAAAACTCGCCTAAGGATTTTAAACATGGAGTTTTAGGCGGATGTAAAAAGCATATCCGTGTCGTTACCGCCGAGGCGGGAGTCGCCCAAGGCTGGGAAGGCTGGACGGGCTGCAAGTGCGACAATTTTTCGATTGAGCGCTTCGGCACCTCAGCCCCCGGAGCCAAGGTCGCAGAACACCTAGGCTTCACGTCAGAAAACTTGGCAAAGCTGATAGAGAAAAATTAATAATTTTATTTGAACTTTAAGCCCAATTTGGAGGTATTATAAAAATGAAGCAAAAGATGAGTAAGTTTTTAACGGACAGTAAACCTGTCTTAAAAAAACTGATAGAAGAACTTTCTAAAGAATTTGAGTATGTTTCAATTTTGGGGACTGACTCAAAGGGAAAATCTTATTCGGTACGCAAAACGGCTGTTTCGGTTGGGGATTCTTTTTCGACCGAAAGGGGTTTTGTCTTGCGGGTTTATAACGGCCTTGGATATTCGGAATATTCTTTCGATGTAATTGATGCCGAAAATATCAAAAAAGAAATCAGGCGTATTGCAAAAACCGATATCGAGTTTTTAAAATCGAAAAACCTTGAAAGAATTAAGTATCCCGTAATCGAGGAAGAGGCTTTAACAAAAAGTTTTTATGCCGAAGTAAAAGAAAGTTTTGATTCGATGAATGACGAGCAAAAAATAAAAAGGCTTGAATCCGTAATGAAAAAGGGATTTGACTATTGCCCCGAAATGATAGATTTTCAGGTCAGGTATGAAGAGGTTTCCGTTTGTAAAATCTTCCTTTCGCAAAAAAAAGATTTGGAACAGGCCTATGCTTATGCAATTTCTTATCTTATTCCTTATTTAAAAAAGGGCGAAGCTGTAAAGTACAGTTACCAAGCTTTTTCGGGAAACTGCGGTATGGAAATTTTACACAAGGTTGAAGACAATATCAAAAAAAGCATTGATGCTGTAAAGGAGCTTTTGGATGCCGAAAGGATTAAGCCGGGAGTTTACGATATTATCTGTAAGCAAAATGTTACGGGCCTTATAGCCCATGAAGCCTTCGGCCATGGGGTCGAGATGGATATGTTCGTTAAAAACCGTGCAAAGGCTAAGGAGTTTATCGGCAAAAAGGTCGCTTCCGAAATTACCGATATGCACGACGGGGCTGCCGCTGCGGAGCAGGTTTCTTCATATCTATTTGATGATGAAGGAGTCTTGGCTCAAGATACGCGGATTATCGAAAAAGGAATTTTAAAGCGGGGAATCTGTGACACCCTTTCGGCCTTGAGCTTAGGTATAAAACCCACAGGTAACGGCAAAAGGGAATCCTTTGAGCGCAAGGCATACACCCGAATGACCAACACATTTTTCAGTACAAAAAATTCTTCCCTCGATGAGATGATAAAATCGGTCGATTTTGGCTATCTTTTGGACGGCTATTTTAGCGGAATGGAAGATCCTAAAAACTGGGGTATTCAATGTGCGGTCGAAAAGGGATACGAAATAAAGGACGGAAAACTTACAGGTAAAATAGTCGGCCCGATTTTTTTGACCGGCTATGTTCCCGAACTTCTTTCCTCGATTTCTATGATTTCAGGCGATGAAGACTTTGAGCTCGGCGGTTCAGGTTTTTGCGGAAAGGGTTATAAAGAATATGTAAGAACCTCTGCAGGAGGCGGATATATTAAGGCACGCGGGAGACTTGGATAATGAAAGATAAGATAATTTCTATTTTAAAGAATAAAAAAAACATAGACGGATACAGGCTTGTTCTTACAAAGATAAGATCGGGTGAGATGTTTTTGGTAAGGGATAAGATGGATATGAACCGTGCAAAAAATGTTCTTCATACCTCGCTCACGGTTTATAAAGATTTTGAAGAGGCCGGAAAAAAATACAGGGGTTCTGCCGATGTAAGCCTTTCGCCCACAATGGACGAGGAGGAAATAAACAAAAAAATTGAAGAGGCTGCTTTTGCCGCCCAATTTGTTAAAAACGAATGGTATCCTCTTAGCCGTCCTTCTTCCGAAAAGCCCTTTAGTCTTTCTTCTTCATTCGATACCGAAAACTTAAATGAAGAATTGGTCAAGATTCAAAAAGCAATTTATAAAAAGCGGGATACGAAGGCCGAAATCAATTCTACCGAAATTTTTATCGACAACATGGAAGTTCAAATATTAAACTCCGAAGGTGTGGATGTTCGGTTTAAAAAATACAAGGGCTATATCGAAGTTATAACGGATTGTTCTATCGGTAAAGAAGAAGTTGAAATTTACGGGGACAATTCTTTTTCGACTGAAAGTGAAAAGCTCATAGATAATATGGTTTCGGAGCAATTAAAGGAAACTGAAGAAAGGGCTCTCGCCGAAAAAGCCAAGCACCTTAAATCGGTCAATGTAATAATCACAAATACGGCAGCCGCTTCTTTTTTTGACTTTTATATTTTGCAAGCCTCCGCTTCAATGGTTTATACAAAGTCTTCCGCTGCTAAGTTGGGAGAAAACTTTCAAGGAAGCGGGGTAAAAGGAGACAAGGTTAACATCAAGCTCGTTCCCAATATGGCGGGATCTCCTTATTCCGCTCCCTACGACGGGGACGGTCTTCTTTTAAAAGAGCATGAGCTTTATAAGGACGGCATTGTAAAAACTTACCACGGCTCTATAAAGTTTGCTCATTACTTAAATGTAGAACCTACGGGCAATATAATAAATTTTGAAGTCGGTGCAGGAGCTAAAACGGAAGCCGACCTAAAAAAAGAACCCTATGTCGAAATATTAACATTTTCCGATTTTTTTCAGGATGAAGTAACCGGAGACTTCGGCGGCGAGTTTAGGCTTGCCCGCTATTTTGACGGAAAGGCTCTGCACATAATAAATAACGGCTCAATTTCGGGAAATATGTTTGATGCCCAAAAAGAATTTTACTTTTCAAAGGAAAGGGTGCAACATTCAAACTATCTCGGTCCTAAAAGCATTATGATTCCGAATATGGAAGTCTTGGGGGATTAGGAGGCTTATAATGGAAAAAGGAATTTTTGTCGGAGTAGGAGAGAGCAGGGTAGAACTTCTGCCTAATCGTGCAAATAGGCACGGCCTTATTGCCGGAGCTACGGGAACGGGAAAGACTATTACCTTAAAGGTAATTGCAGAAGCCTTTAGCGACATGGGTGTTCCCGTTTTTTTGCCCGATGTAAAAGGAGACTTATGCAGTTTTGCCGAAAAGGGCGAGGCTAATCAAAAAATAAACGAAAGGCTTGGCCTTTTAGGTCTTTCCGAATTCGAGTTTAAATCCTATCCTATACGCCTTTGGAGTATCTTAAAAGAAACCGGCCATCCGATACGCACTACCATATCTGAGATGGGACCCCTTCTTTTATCTAAACTTTTAAATTTAAACGAGGTTCAAGCAGGTGTTCTAAACATTGCCTTTAGAGTAGCAGACGAGGATGGATTACTTCTTTTGGATATAAAAGACCTAAAATCGATCTTGGTTTATATAGGCGAAAACAGCAAAGACTTAAAGCTTAAATACGGTAATATTTCCGATTCTTCTATAGGAGCAATTCAACGGGCTCTCCTCATTTTGGAAGGAGAGGGTGCCGATAACTTTTTTGCAGAGCCTGCCTTGGAAATTGCCGATTTTTTTAAGCTTACCTCGGACGGGAGGGGCTATATAAATGTTTTAAATTCTACAAGCCTCTATCAAAGGCCTAATCTTTATTCGACATTTTTGCTTTGGTTTTTGTCCGAGCTTTATGAAAACCTCCCTGAAGCAGGAGACACGGAAAAACCGAAAATCGTTTTCTTTTTTGATGAAGCTCATCTTCTTTTTAATAATTTATCTTCAGTCCTCATCGAAAAGATAGAGACAATGATCAGGCTTATCCGTTCAAAGGGTGTTGCAGTTTTTTTTGTTACGCAAAATCCTGCCGATTTGCCTGAAAGTATTTTAAGCCAGTTGGGAAATAAATTTCAACATGCTCTCAGGGCATTTACTCCCAAAGACCAAAAGGCCATAAAGCTTTCGGCCGAAACCTTCAGAGCTAATCCTAAATTCGATACGGCTAAGGTCCTTACCGAACTTAAAACGGGTGAAGCCCTTGTTTCCCTCTTACAGGAAGACGGAAGTCCATCTGTAAGTCAAAGGGTTCTGATAGCTCCCCCTAAGAGTAAGATAGGAACCGTAGGAGAGGCAAAACTTAAAGCTATTGTTGAAGAGTCTCCCCTTCTTTATAAGTACAAGGATATAATCGACAGAGAATCCGCCTATGAAATTCTTACGGGCCGGTTTGAAGAAAAGAAGCTTGTTGCCGAAAGAGAACTTGAAGAAAAACGCCTTACCAAGGAGGCCGCTGCAAAGGCAAAGGAAGAAGCTGCCTTAATCAGGGCAGAGAATGCCAGAATACGGGCAGAAAATGCAAGGCGCCGTTTGGAAGAGAGTCAAAATAAAAAACAAAGAAGCGAGGCCGGAAGGCTGGGCCGTGTCTTGGTTGACAGCATGACCCGTACGGTAGGCAGAGAAATTACCCGCGGAGTTTTCGGCTCGATAAAAAAAATGTTTAAGTAGGTTAAGGCTAAAAGGTGTTTAAAAAACCTAAAAGAAAACTCCTTTATTTTTTCTGTTTTATATTTTTTTTTGCTTTTATCAAGGCTTGTGTCTTTGATGTAAAGAAGGTTTCCGGCCCTTCTATGGAGCCGTCTTTAAAGGACGGGGACTGTGTATTTATTTTTAAAGCCGCCTACGGTATAAAGCATCCTTTAAAAAATAAGTATATTTTCCGTTGGGCAAGACCTAAAAGCGGCGATATAATCGTGTACCGAAAGGACGGGCATTTTACCGTAAAAAGATGTTTAGGTATTTCGGAAGAACCTATAGAATTTTCTAAAAAATTAGGGTACAATTACGATTATTCGATGAAGGTTTCCGGAAAAGATATACCCTTGACGGCTATACAATTCCGCAATTTAGGCGGTATGTCCGATGAAGAAAAGGTGCGGGTTCCGGCGGGCTATGTTTTAGCCTTGGGAGATAATCTAAAAGAGTCTTATGATTCCCGCGATTACGGCTTTGTCCTCGTTGACGGTATTTACGGTAAGGTTTTTATATGGAAGAAGTAGATAGTTTTATTTCAAAGCCCCGGTTTTGGTTTTTTATAAGTCTTGTAATTATTTTTGTTGTTTTGCTTATACTCCAATTTGCAAAGTACATGATAATGAAAGAACCTATAGTGATTACGCCTAAGGTTTCGACTGAAAGGGGAACTATATATGACAGAAATAAAAAAATCCTTGCAGTTCAGACAACTATCTATAATCTTTATGCCGATAAAACCCTTATGAAAAATCCTGCCGAGGCGGCGAAGGTCTTGGCCCCTGTTTTAATGCAAAACGAATCAGATCTCTTGGAAAAAATTCAAGATTCCAAATCAAATTTTTTATATTTAAAAAAAAGAATGAGCGAAAGTGAAAGGGATTTGGTTAAAAACGTTATAGATGAAAATAAATTAAGCGGTATCAGGTTTGAGTCTGTGTTTAACCGAACCTATCCCGAAAATACATTGGCCTCTACAGTTGTAGGTTTTTTAGGCGATGACGGCAGGGGAAAAACAGGCGTAGAATACTCCCTTCAAAATATTCTCTCTCCCCCTCCTGAAACAAAGGGCTATACTGGCAAAGGCTACGACGTTTATCTCAGCATAGACGGAAACATTCAGTACATGCTCGAAAAAATTATATCGAAAACGATGGAAGAAACAAAGGCTCAATCTGCCGTTTTTCTTGCAGTTGATGCAAAGACCGGAGAGGTTCTCGCCTATGTGAACTCTCCTTCTGCCTCCCTTGCAAACTTTATCGAAAGTACGCCTGAACAGCGTCTTGACCGTCCTGCAAACTATGTTTATGAACCGGGGTCGGTTTTTAAGATATTTTCTATGGCCGCCTTTTTGGAATTGGGCACTACTAAGGACGGGCAAGTATACGATTGTAATGCTCTTTTTGAATTTAACAAGCCCAATGTAAAACCAATAACCTGTTTAAAGACTCATGGAAGGGTAAGCCCGCGGGATGTAATCCGTCTTTCATGTAACGATGCAACTGCTCAGATTGCCGATATTACCGAAAAAAATGCTTTTTATGAAAAGATTAAACTTTTCGGTTTCGGCTCTAAAACCAATATAGAGCTTCCGGGAGAGACGGCCGGTCTTCTTGCCTCCCCTCAAAACTGGTCTATCCGCACAAAGCACACAATTGCTATAGGACAGGAAATAGGAGTTTCAGCATTGCAGCTGGTTGAAGCTGCAACGGCCTTTACCAATAAGGGTTCCACTTTGCGCCTTTCTCTTATTTCAAAGGTTGCCGACAAGGAAGGAAACATCGTCTATCTTCATAAGCCCTCGGTTTTAAACAAGGTTATATCCGAAAAAAATGCCGATCTGCTTTTAAGCTATATGAGAACGGGCTCCATAGAGGGTATAGCTTGGAGGGCTTCTATCAACGGAGTTCCCATTGCCGTAAAAACCGGAACAGCTCAGATGGCAAATGAGAAAGGCGGGGGCTACAGTAAGACCGATTTTATTTCAAGCTGTATAGGAATTTTTCCGGCAGATGACCCAAAGATTATTTTGTATACGGCAGTCATAAAACCTGTCGGACAAATATACGGCTCCGTTATTGCGGCTCCCGTAATTTCCGAGGCCTCGAACGAAATTATAGATTATCTCGGACTTGCAAGAGAAAATGCTCCTACCGTTGAACACACCGGCCGGATTCCCATAAGCGAAAATAAACCTGTCGTTTTAAAAGATAAGATGCCCGACTTAACGGGCGTTCCTAAAAAACTTTTGCTTGAGCTTCTTTTACAAAAAGACTTTTCGGTAAAAATTACAGGTGACGGATATGTCGTCTCTCAAACTCCTCCGCCCGGAACACCTCTTAAAAAAGGAATGAAAATTGAGCTCAATCTCGAATAAAGAAAGCGCCGGTAATCGTGAAATTTTGTATAAGAACCTTTTTTATAATGCGGAACTTTTTACCTGCCGGTTTCCTGAGCTCTCTGCGGCCTTAGGCCTTGACTCAGAAATCGGTATTAAACAATTTGCCGAAAGAATTCCTGAAAGCTATTATCTTGAAGAAGCAAAATTAAAAGAAACAGATAAAAAGATTTTTACTGCACGCATAAACGGAAAATACCTTCATTCAAAATATAATCCTATAAGCGAGGCCGAAAAAAATATTTCTCTTGATTTTTTTGAAGATAAAAAGGCTAAAAGCTCTTGTGTTTTTTGCGGCCTTGGTTTGGGCTATGCTCAAGAGCTTTATGCAAAAAAATATCCTAAATCTTCGTTGATTATAATCGAGCCCGACCTCTTTGTTTTTTTTCTTTTTTTACAAAGCCGTCCATTGGATGATTTTTTTATGCACGAAAATCTGATACTTCTTTTAGGTCTTTATCCGAAAGATGTGTTGGATTTTTTTGAAAGCAAATCTTTTTTTGATACTCCGATTTTTAAAATTCAGTCCTTGATTGATGTAAGTTCTTCTTGGTTTTCAGAGTTTGAGGCCTTAAAAAAACGAAGGAATGAAAAAACAAATTTAAACAAAAATACCTTAAAAAAATTCGGAAAACTTTGGCTTAAAAATTTTTTAAAAAATATGGAACAAACCGAAGGTCTTTTTGGTATCAATAAAATAGAAAATATTTTTGCTTCTTGTCCGGCTTTGATAATTGCTGCCGGCCCCGGCTTAGATGACACGATAAATCTTGTAAAAGAAAATGAAGATAAGTTTATAACTATTGCAGCAGATACGGCTGTAAGGGCTTGTCATAGGCATGGCCTAAAACCCGACTTTATTCTTTTAATGGATGCTCAATATTGGAATTATCTTCATCTTGCAGACCTCGACATTTCGGATTCGATTCTTATTACCGAATCTTCCGTATATCCGGCCGTTTTCCGGCTTAAAACAAAAGCCAAGTTTTTATGTACTTCCATGTTTCCCCTTGCTCAATATATAGAAAAACTTATAGGCGAAAAGGGTAAACTTGTTACCGGCGGTTCCGTTGCAACAGCTTGCTGGGATTTTGCAAGAATTTTAGGCTGTTCTGAAATTATTTTTGCAGGCCTCGATTTAGCCTTTCCCGATTTTCAAACCCACTTTAAGGGAAGCCGATTTGAAGAAGATGTGAACGCTTTTTCAAACCGATTTTTTCCTTCGGAAACAGCTTCTCATATAAGCCTTTATTCCGCCTCGCCTCAATTAAAAGAAGGCTATGAGGGAAAGGTTTTAAGCGACAAGAGAATGCAGATGTATGCTTGGTGGTTTGAAAGTAAGATTGCCGAGTTCCCCGATATTAAAACCTATAAGCTTTTACCGCGGGGATTAAAGATTCCGAATATGCCGGCTCTAAGTATGGAAGAGTTTTTACTTAAAGCAAAAGCTTCGCCTCTTTCAAAAAAAATAAAAATCGAAAAGATGGGTGCTTTACCTGACTTGTCTTCTTATAAAAAAGAAGGTAGCTTTAGTTCTCCAAACCTTTCCTCTGCCTTAAAAGAATTAAGTACCGATTTGGAAAAAACCATGAAGCTTGCAAAAGAGGGTATGGATATATGTCTGAACCTCTTAGACTCTTTAAAAACCGGAAAGCCTCTTGAAGATTCTATCATAAAAAAAAGTATGGAAAACTTAAACCTTATCGACGAAAAAATAAAAACCGATAAGACCAATACCATAATAGGTTTTGATCTCTTGCTTGATGGAGATGAAAACAAGCCTCTTAAGAGCAAATCTTTTACCTCCGTTTACGAAGAAAATTTTTTAATTTATAAAAAGATATACGAAACCTGTGCCTTAATTTATCCTTTAAAAATCAAAAGATAGATGATTCCGTTATGGACAGAGTGAAGCACTATAACGCAAAGAGCCGCTTTTATACTTGCCGTTGTTATGCTGCATTTTGTAGAGGCTTTTTTTTGTATAAGAACATATAATACTCTAAAAATTATTCCTGCGGCCGCAGCATAAAGCACATTAAAGGGACCTAAATAACGGTGAGCCAGAGCAAAAAAAATGACCGGAAGAATTTCATAGGCAGCAAAGGCTGATTTAAAGCTCTCAGGATTTTCTCCGTAAAAGCTTTTTATTCTATACGGTAAATATATTCGGTATAGAATTTCTTCATAGGCTGCAAAAAAAACTATTTTCGATATAAAGACTAAAACATAAAAGATACCTTCCGGCTGAGGCGGCGGGGTAAAATCCCTCTTATTTAACATCGGAGGAAGGACAAAAATGGTGAAAATAAAGATAAATTCAAGTAAAAACCTTAGAGTCTTCTTATCAAAATGCATAATTTATGGTATTATATCACAAAGAGATAAATATGTATATTCTTGTAGTTTTTATTATTGTGTTTCTTTTATTTACGGCTTTCTCGTTCACTCTTCCGGGGAGACGGTTTTTGGATTTAATCCGTTTTTTTACCGAAGGGAAAGACAGGGGATTTTTATTTTCTAATCTCTTATTGTTGTGGCGGACAGCCAATTATGTAGGTCTTGAAGATAAAACCCGTCTTTTTTGGTCGGTTGCTGCCTTAGATGAATGTATACGCTTTATTGCCCGTCAGGTTGAAAATAAGCTGGATGCCGATGTTTCTCAAAAAATGCAAATTTTACTTAACAAACTCTATGATTACCGCACAAAAATTGAATTGGAAGAAGTTCAAAAAAAACGAAGAATTGAATCGACGCATGAGATTTATATCGGCCAAATTTGTATTATCTTTGTGCCGCGAGAAACAACCGTTTACGGCAAACTTATGGCAAATACAAAGAATGAGCTTGTGTTTGCCCTCTTTGATGCATCTGCAGAAAGAGCCGAAAAAGTTAATTGGCAAAATAAGGCTGTAAGGGTTTATTTTTGGAAACAAAATGATGCAGGATATGTCTTTAGTTCTGAAGCCGTCAAAGCAAAAAAAATAGAGGACCGAATAGAAATTTATATTAAGCATTCAAAAAAAATTGTTCGTACACAAAAAAGAAAATCGGTTAGAGCTTCATGTGATATTGAAGGCTTGATGTTTCCTCTTAGGGCTGGAGATCCTTATAACTCCGATTATGAAATTCAGGGCGGAGTAAAATCAAACATAAAGGACATATCGGAAGACGGAGCCATGTTTTTTGTAAAAGGCAAGGCTGCAAAGGGTATCAGAATGAAGCTGCAATTTAAACTAAAAAATACCGAAATTGTAATGTGCGGTAAGATTGTCCGTTTCGTTTATGACCAACCTCTAAATAAATCGCGAGTACATTTTCAATGTGAATTTTTAGACCAAAAAATGAAAAATGTTATTTTATCCTATATATATAATATAGCGACTACCGATGATAACACCGAATTTATAAACAATATTTTAAAAGAAGAAAATAATGATCATTCAGCGGCAGACCAAAAAATAAAAGATGAGAATTTTTTGGAAGACGGCTTAACTGACGGTCAAATGCTCTATGATTTTGCAGAAAGTAAGGGGTCTGTATGAAAAGAATAGTTTTTGTTT
Source organism: Treponema sp. B152 (assembly GCF_024181665.1). Classification (NCBI taxonomy): domain Bacteria; kingdom Pseudomonadati; phylum Spirochaetota; class Spirochaetia; order Treponematales; family Treponemataceae; genus Treponema; species Treponema sp. B152. Next base: position 1,435,296 of record NZ_CP058668.1, on the reverse strand, counting down.
TAGTTTTTATCTTTTGTGTTTTTTCTATTTTTGCTATAGACCAAGATGAGCTTTTAAATTTGCGTAAAGATTTTATTTCTGCAGGGATAGATGTGAAGGCTGTTATTTTGCGTTCACTTTCACAGTCAGAGGATAAAAGCTTAATTCCCATATATCAAGATGCGGTGGAATATGTTAAAACCTCTTATGCAATATTACAAAATGATGACAGGTTGTTAAATATAGGTATAATTGCCGTAACCAAGCTTGGAGAGCTAAACGAATTAAAGGCCTCTGCAAGTATCCGCTACTTGTTTTCTACGGTTGAAAATGAAGATTTTCAAATAGCCTGCTTAAAAAGTCTAAGCAAATTGGTTCAAAAAGATTCCGCCTTTACGGATTATCTGAATTCTCTTTATGATTCAGGTTTATCCGATTTACTTTCAGGCAAGGCGTCTAACGTTAATCTTCTAAGAGTCTACGCCGAAGCTCTCGGGAATTTTGCAGATCCTTCTTCTTTTGACGTCTTGATTAAAACCTTATTTTATCCTGTAAACGATGGTTTAAAGGATACGGTAAAAACTGCATTAAATAATATTTCTTTTAATTATTTTGATGAAATTCTTGCTAAAACAATGCAAAAAAACATACAATATATATGGACACTGTATTTATTGGCAAAAGAAAATAAGCGTATTGAGGGCCCTGAGCTTGGCAGGATTAGTGAGCTTGTCATTGATTACGGTCTTAAAAATCTAAAAGGAGCGGATCTTGAGAGTTCTGAAAACTTGATTGAAGAGACTTTACCTGTTTTATCTGCATTGAAGTGGAGTAAGGCTTCTTCGCAGGTAAACAAATTTTTTTACTATGCTCAGGGCTTGCGTAAAACAAGCCCGCGGGGCGATGAATTGCTTATTAAGATAATCGATTGTATGGGAAATTTAGGTACAATCGAGTGTTCTCAAAATTTGTCGATATTTTTAGGTGTGTTAAATTCGGAAACCGAAAAAACAAAGCAATACAGTGAGCCATTAGTGCTCAGTGTAATTACGGCTTTGAGAAAGCTTGGGGATAAAACCGCATTTGACTATCTATTGTATGTTGAATACTTAAATTATTCTGAAACGGTTAAACAAGCTTCTCGAAATGCCATAGAGGAGTTAAAGTGGTAAATGAAAACAAATTAACACGTAATAAGTTTTTTGTATTAAAACCGATTGTAGTTTCAGCCTGTGCGGCTGTTTTATCTTTTTATTTTTTTTGTGCAATAGGAAATTATTTTAATAAATTTTTGATAATTTCTATTTTTATTTTAAGTTTTATAATCGGTTTTATATTTAGAAAAAAGAAGTTCTTTTTTATCCTTGCAGGGCTTTTTATAGGAAGCCTTGCTGTGTTGCGTTTATTTTTTATCTATGCGGAGCCTTTTTCCCTTGCCGAATTAAATAAGGTTAAAAGTATTCAAGCCGAGCTTACGGGAGAAGCCTATCCTGCCGGTGAAAAATACTATGCTGCAAATGCTAAACTTATTTCTTTTTCATATAATAATGGGGCTAAATTTTCTGCAAAGGGAAATATAAAAATATTTTTTCCTTCGGATATGGTCTTACAAAATAATGCTTACGGAATTTCGGTCTACAAGACGGTCTACAAGGCCGCTGATTCGGCGCCCTATAAGACCGGTTCAAGAAAAGAAGCTTTAGCCAATTTTTCCAAGGGCGTAATATTTGAAGCTTCGGGCCGTTTCGGAGCAAAGAAAAACGCTATGAGCCCCTTGGCTTTTTTTGGAGATAAATCCGTTCCCGAATTTTTAGGTTGGAAATCGCATGTTTTAAGATTCAGGGCTTTTTTACGGTTTTATCTTATGCGTTTGTTGGCAGGGTGGGGGAGTGCCGGTGCCTTGCTTTTAGCCCTCCTTTCTGCAAACAGGGATTTTTTGATTCTTCCTGTTTCGGAAGCTTTTAGAAATGCAGGGCTTGCTCATGTTTTAGCCCTTTCAGGGATGCATGTTTCTTTGGTAAGTCTAGCTGCCTTGCAGATGGGTTCTATATTTGGGAAAAAAAGCCTCGCGATAAAATTCTCATTAGTTTCCATTATCTTCTTTGTTTGGTTTGCGGGAGCTGCACCTTCTCTTAATCGTGCCCTCGGCATGATGATTTTAATTATTATAGGAAAGTCCTTGGGGCTCCAGCCTCCTATGATTTCGATTTTATGTACAATGCTTATTTTTCATATTGCAGTAAAGCCTGATGATGCCCTAAGTCTCGGCTTTATGCTTTCGTACGGTGCCTTGGCCGGAATTCTCATCTTTGGAAGTGCAGTACATGATATTCTAACCGGAAAAATACCTCCTAAAATATTGGGAAGTTTTTCGGCTTCAATAGGAGCTCAAACCTTTACCGCCCCCATTGTAATAAGCAAGATAGGAGTCTTAGCACCCGTAGGTATAATTGCTTCTGTCATTGTAAGCCCTCTTATATCTGCCTTTTTAATTTTAGGCCTTGCGGCAATTTTTATTTCTCTTTTATTTCCGTTTACAGGCTTTATTTTTTCTTACTTTTTAAATGCTTTCTATGATTTGATATTTTTTATTATTCGAATTTTTGCCCTTTTTCCGCTGATGACGGCAGATACTTTTTTTGCCGGTTTAACTTTTGCAATACTTCCCTTTACGGGCGGCTTAATGTGTATGTTTTATGCCGACAGGAAATTAAAAAAGAGGGAGAGCCTTTTAAAATGAAAGTTTTAATGCAATATGCTTTAAGTGAGCTCACCGTAAAAAACTCAAGATTTTTAGCGGAAATTTTTCCTATAAATTCGGCCGCCGAAGCCAGAGAACTTTTAAAAAGCCAAAAGGGAAAATACGAAGATGCCCGCCATGTAGTCCATGCCTTTGTTGCAGGTGAAAACGGAGAGGTTTTAGGCTGTTCCGATGACGGAGAACCTTCGGGAACTGCCGGCAGGCCGGCTCTTGCAGTGCTCAAGGGTTCAGGAATCACAAACATAATGCTTACAATTACACGCTGGTTCGGAGGAACCCTTTTGGGAACCGGCGGCTTGGTAAAGGCCTACTCGGATTCTGCAAAACTTGTTCTTCAAGAAGCTTCAACCGAAGATCTTATCAAAAAAGAGACCTTTCAATTTGAATGCTCTTATTCCGAATGGGAAAATTTAAAGCGTCACCTTGATGAATTTTCTGTTGAACATTTAGAATTATCTTACGAAGAAAAGATAAGATTTCGAGGACAAATTCCTTTAGATAAAAAAATACCCTTTGAAGCCTTTATTGAAAATGCTTCAAAGGGCGGTATAAAGTTAGTTTTTCTCAAGGTATGACAGGTTTTGAGAATTTGCAAATATGTCGTATATAAATTCTATTTGGAACAGATAATTCTTACAATCGAAAATACTGCTATACAAGGCCATAATTTTTTAGAAACCAATTTTGAATTATTCATCTTAAATATTTTATATTTATCTTTAGTAAATTCTGCATAGATTATTCCGTCTGAACTAACAATATGGAACACCTGATCTTTTGATTTAACCATCTGAATAAAAGAACTCATATTATCTTTCATTGTCGCTACGGTATACATGCTTGTTAACAGTACATAAAATTCAACGTCTCCAATAGAAAAAGTTGCAAGCTTAACCGGTAATTCCGACTCATGTACGGATTTTTCCCAAATCGCTTGAGAACCGGATATATTGAATTTTTCAAATTTATAGATAGGCGGGAGATTTTGAATATCAACTTCTCGAATATTTTCAATTCCATAGTTTCCTTTCTTTTGCCGATAGTTAATTTGAATATCGTAAAAAATATCGTTAAGCCGGACCTGTCCTGTCCATTTCATGAGGTCTACTTCATTTGGATAAAGAGGATCAAAGCCTAACCTAAAGTCTTCTTTTCCATTCAAAATAATATCATTATAATCAGCAACGGCTGACTTTTTAAATTCAATAATATTTCCGAAATATTTTGTTTCAAATGCTGTAGTATCGGTTCCATAATACTTTACTGTTATACATGATGAAAAAATAAATATTCCTAAAAATAAAAATATAATACCGTGTTTAGTTTTCATTAGCTAAAACTCCTCAACGTTAATCAAAATAGGCTGCTTTTCGTTCCTAAATCGAGATTATTTAATTGAGTAAATGAGTATTTATTCCTATAAGGTAACAATAAACGGACAAATTCCTTTAGAAAAAAAAGCACCCTTTGAAGCCTTTATTGAAAATGCTTCAAAGGGCGGTATAAGTTTAGTCTTTCCAGCCTATACTTAAAGATAGTGTTGAAACTGAAGCCGCCGTATTTATTGCGTCTTCAATGCCGGGTGATTGGTTGGTAAGCGTAGGAGAATTGGCTTCCGCTTCTGCAAGAGTCGCGACTGATGCCGGTAAAACTTCATTAGCCTTGATATTTTGAGCCGGAGTTACCATCCCCGTATCGCTTATAATAACAGAGTCGCCGATATTTACCCTTGTTTCAATTCCATCATTGTTTACATACGACCATATTCCGCTTGTTCCGATTAAAAGACCGTCAGAACCGATCTCTCCGGATGTTCCTCGAACGGAAGCTGTTGCAACAGGTGTTTTTACCTTAAACTCAACCTTTTTTGTTGAAGCCGGTTTTACATCGGCCTTTACGGAACCTACATTTAAGTAAACTTCCGAAGAAACGGTTTCATTCTTTTCGGCGATTTCTTCGATTGTAAGCCTTGTCATAGGTTTAACCGTAATAACGGAACCGTCAATCTTTAAAGTCAGTTCGGATTTAAACCCTGTCGAAATCATAAGTCCCGATGTTATTTTGTTTCCAGCCCTTGCAGGAAGCCATTTTCCGCCTTGCTTTATTTCAGCCTTTCCCTTGACTGCAACAACCTCACCGCTAATAGCCAAAAGCGGAGTTAAAACAAAGCAAACCAAACTAATAATAAGAAATACCTTTTTCATCTTTTTCTCCTAGTTATTATAAAAATTTTAGAACGAAATGATGCCCTTTAATTTGAACACTGCATCAAACTTACCGTTTTTTCCCACAAACATACCTAGATCGGTACTAATGGATATATCTTGAAGTATTGTATAATTGGCAGATACGTTCCACTCAAAACCGGCAAAATTGCTTCTACCCTTAGGTTGAGTTGCTGCATAAGCCATAATAGCTGCCTCCGTACTTAAAAACAAATTTTTTACAGGTTTTATGCTGCCATCTAAACTTATTTTCAATAAATCCGTAGGCTCCATAAAGTTAACCTTTGACATAGTTGAAAGCGTAAAAGATTTAAAGCTCATCTTGCCGCCTGAGAATAATTGCATTTTTAAACCTAGTTTTGAATCGTATTTTTCAAAATAGTAGTCCAGTTCTCCTTTTAAAAAAAAGCCTGTTTGCGGTTTTCTTTTGTCCCGTGTTAAAATGGATGTTGATACTGATGCAAGGTAAAAAAGTCTATTAACTATCGGACCGTTTACCGATATTGAGGCATAATTATTTGTTGTCTTCGGATTTTCCGTTGCCATGAACGAGTTCAAATCAAAGTCAATGGCATGACGCAATGATTGAAAAGGAACATGAAACAAAGCAGACATATGAACAAAAGACGGTACAAGATTGTAAATTTTTGTTTGCTTCTTTAATATTGATGTTATACCTGCTGCATTGATAGGATTTACATAGGAGTTTAAAAGCCCTGTGTATCCTAGGTTAAAATATGTTGAAAAATTGGTTTTATTGTATGCTATATATACACCATCAATGTTTTGATTTAAAATTACAGCAGTTATATCGGAGATATTGTACCTGCCGGCGTCAATGGTCAAACTGTCATTACCTATGGGGACTAGGAATGAGAATTTAAGCATATCCAAATTAACAATATGATCTAAATCCAACTTTCCATCAGGTTTTATAGGCTTTTTTAAATTGAACAAATATGAAGACTGAATAGCAAAATTATAATTCCCTTCTTTATCGAGATTTTGTTTAGCCCAAAGAGACAGACTATCGAAATGAGATAAGTTTGTTTTGTTTTTACCAAGGTCAATGCCTAGACCCGTTTTAAGCATTCCGCCTCCTTCAAAGGCTGAAAGGTTTAATGCAATAATTAAAAACAAAAATATAAACAATTTTACTTTTTTCATTATCTATCCTCCTTACTTGTCCTCTTTAGGCATTATTTTGGCCAATAGATTGATTGCGGTAAACGGCGTAATATGTGAAGACGGAACCGTTTTATGGGGAATCAGCTTCATTGTTTTAAGCTGTCTAAAAGCGTAGTGCGGATTTTTTGCAATTCCATACCATAAGCCATGCTCTATCGAAGAATACTGCAAAGCCAAATTAGAAAATTCGTCAAATCTAATAGGCTCATCATGCTTTTTATTTTCGAACATTTTAAGCCCCTTAAATTTATTAAAGGCCGTTTCATAGGAGCTCTTATCATCGACTTCTCCGGTAGATGTACCTACAAGATAGCATGCCTGTCCTATTGTTAAGGTCTTTGATGCTAAAATCTCATCCACCTTTTCTGCCGATTGAGCAAAAAGAATTGCTCCAATACCTAAATATATAAGAATTGTTGATATTCTTTTCATACAGCCTCCCTTATTTATCACAGTTTTACTTATATATAAGTATATCACAAAAAATAAAAAACAACAATCGGAATATAAAAAAAATGAAATTATTTTCTTCTTGAAATTTTATTTTTTTTGTTGTATGGTGATTATAAGGCGGGAGGGATTATGGCAGCGGGAAAACAGCTGATTAAAGAAAACAGTGCCTACATAGATATTTTGCCGGAATGGGCACAGGAGCTTTCCAGAAAATATTGCTCAAAAACGGCAAACCTTTACTTTGTGCATGGAAATATAAGGGATTTTTTGCCCCATCAAATAACCGAATACGGGCATAACTTCTTGTTCGTAAAAATAAGAGACTATATTTCCGAAGTTTTGTTTGGAAATCAGGACATAATAGTGTACTACGATAAGTCCGGAGGCGTTTCTTTTTGTACTTCCGATATGGAAAGAGCTTATCTTGAGACAATGCATATGACTTATCCTGATGTACCTCCCGAAAACTTTTTATCCCGCGATCCTGAGGAGGCTTTTTCTTACCTTGAAAGGTATTTTGTTCTAAATTTCGGCAAAAATTTGAGGATTGTTCTTATTGTAGATTATGCCGAAACCATAATTCCTGCCGATGAGATAGGAAATTTGGATGAAACCGATAGGTACTGCCTTGTTACCTTAAACAGATGGTCCCATGAGCCTTCTTTTACTCGGGAAGATATTTCGATAATAATGCTTACCGAAAACCTGACAGACCTAAACCCCCGTCTTACAGCTTCTCCTTCTACAATAAAGGTGCGTATTCCTCTGCCTGATGCAGCCGTAAGGGTTAATTTTTTAGAACATTTACGACGGACTGAAGAAATCCTTTTAGCCGAGCGGGGCTTGAGCCCTGAAAGAATGGGCGCTTTAACCTCCGGTTTAAACCTATTAAACCTATATCAGCTTGTAGGAGAGTCTTATCAGGACGACAAGCCTATAAGTTTGGATTATTTGGCAACCAAAAAAAGGGAGATTATCGAAAATGAGGCCGGAGGCCTCTTGGAATTTATAGATACGGATTATGACCTATCCCTTGTTTCGGGCCATGATTTTGTAAAAAAGCGCTTTAAAATTGCGGCTAAGGCTTTAAAGGCCGCCCGAACCGATGTTCTTCCCATGGGCTATCTTATCTCCGGTCCAATAGGCACGGGAAAAACCTTTATAGTGTCCGCCTTTGCCGGCGAAATAGGCATTCCTATGGTGCGTTTACGCAATTTCCGCTCTCAATGGCAGGGGGCTACCGAATCGAATCTTGAAAAGGTGCTGAATATTTTGAGGGCTATGTCGCCTGTCGCAGTTATGATAGATGAGGCCGATGTTGTGCTCGGAAACCGCACCGCGAACGATATATCCGGTACCTCTAGCAGGGTTTTTGCTCAAATAGCAAATTTTATGGGAAACACGGCTTACAGGGGAAAGATAATCTGGTTTTTGATTACCTGCCGCCCCGACCTGATTCCCGTCGACTTAAAAAGGCAGGGCAGGGCTGAAGAACATCTGGCTCTTTTTTATCCCGAAACCGATGCCGAAAGGCTCGACCTTTTTGAAACCCTTCAAAGAAAGCTCCGCATCAAGCTCCATGATGTAAATTTAAATTCGATAATAAAAAAGATTAAATTCGATGTATCCGGTGCTGATATAGAAGCCATACTTGTGCGTGCTAAGATGAACGCCACTGTAGAAGGCAGGGCAATGGTTATACAAAAAGACTTGGAAGAAACTATAGCCGATTTTATTCCGCCTTCTTATCCTTATGAGATAGAGCTGCAAAATTTAGTTGCAGCAATCGAGTGCACAAGCAAGGAGATGGTTCCGAAAAAATACCAATCCATGCAGCGCTCTGCCATGTCTTCGGAAATTTTCGAAATAAAACAGCTTTTAGGAGAAAAATAATTTAATATCGGCTTGACACGCTATATATAGTGTGTTATCCTGTAGTGTATAATTAGATACGCTATTTTTGGGAGGGAGGGATGCCGGCTTTTAGGCATCCTGTAAGTAAAATATGAGATGTCCGCATTGCGGAAACTGCGATGATAAGGTTATGGAATCAAGAACTCTGGCTCAAGGGGATTGTATCCGAAGGAGACGGGAGTGTCTTGCCTGCGGTTACCGCTTTACAAGTTATGAGCATATTGAAGAAAAACCTTTTATGGTTATCAAAAAAGACGGCCGCAGGGAACCCTTTGACCGAAAAAAGCTTGAAAAAGGTATTGAACGAGCTCTTGAAAAGCGGCCTGTTTCCTTAAACAGTATAGAAAATATTGTTACTGAAATTGAAGATCAGGCTATTTTAAGTTCCGGTCTTAACAAAGAGATAGAAACTACTGCTTTGGGCGAGATGGTTCTATCTCATTTGTATTCAATAGACAAAGTGGCATATATCCGCTTTGCCTCCGTTTATAAACAATTCAGCAACTTGGATGAATTTGTAAACGAGGTAAAAAAAGTAAGAAAATAAATTGTAAATAAATTGGGAGGTATTAAAAGTTATGGAGGGGAAAAGTACAAATCAAACTGTTTTTCCTGAATGGAAGTCCTTTTTAGGGACAATGGAGAAGGCAAAGCCTGAGATATTGCGCTCGGTAGTAAAACGTTCGGGGGAAATTGAGGCGTATAATCGAAAAAAAATAGAACAGGCAATCAATAAGGCTATAACCGCAGTTGAAGGCAGCCCAAATGATGAAAAAGCTGTGTTTTTAACGGACAAGGTCGAAGAAAAGCTTAAAAATATTATGGCTTCCCGCTATGCCCATTCTATTCCGGCAATAGAAGAAATTCAGGATGTTGTGGAGCTTGTTTTAATTGAACAGCAGGAAGCCCGTCTTGCAAAGGCCTATATCCTTTACAGGGCCAAGAGAGAGGCCGTGCGGGATGCGGAAAGCCTCATGCTGAATATAAACAGCACCATGGACGGATATTTAAGTCAATCCGACTGGCGCGTAAAAGAAAATGCCAACGTAAACTTTTCTTTAGGCGGTCTTATTCTCCATAACTCAGGTACTATTACGGCAAACTATTGGCTTAAAAATATTTATACACCTGCCATTGCCGAAGCCCATATAACTGCAGCCTTTCATATTCATGACCTTTCAATGTTTTCAGGCTACTGTGCAGGCTGGTCCCTTAGGCAGCTTATCCATGAGGGCTTAGGCGGGGTTCCCGATAAGATTACCTCAAAGCCTCCCAAGCATTTATCGACTCTTATTCAGCAGATAGTCAACTTTTTAGGCATTATGCAGAACGAGTGGGCCGGAGCTCAAGCCTTCAGCTCCTTTGATACATATTTGGCTCCCTTTGTAAAAAAGGATAAGATGAGTGAAGCCAACGTAAAACAGTGCCTTCAAAGCTTTGTTTACGGTGTAAATACTCCCAGCCGCTGGGGTTCTCAGGCTCCATTTACGAATATAACCTTGGACTGGGTATGTCCGCCCGACCTTGCAAACCAAAAGGCTGTTGTCGGGGGCGAAACACAGGATTTTACATACGGCGACTGTCAAAAAGAAATGGATATGATAAATAAGCTCTTTATTGAACTTATGCTTGAAGGAGATGCCGCAGGACGAGGTTTCCAATATCCAATTCCCACTTACAATATAACCTCCGATTTTGACTGGTCAAGTCCGAATGCAAAACTGCTTTTTGAGATGACTGCCCGATACGGTACGCCATATTTTCAAAACTTTATAAATTCCGACCTAAATCCCGGGGATGTGCGTTCCATGTGCTGCCGTCTTCAACTCGATAAAAGGGAATTGCGTAAAAGAGGAGGCGGACTTTTCGGCTCCGATGAGTTTACGGGCTCCATAGGGGTAGTTACGATAAATATGCCTCAAATCGGGTACCTGTCAAAAACCGAAAAGGACTACTTTGACCGCTTGGACTATCTTATGGACATCGCAAAACAAAGTCTTGAGATAAAGCGGAAGGTAATCGAAAAGCTACTGGAGGGAGGCCTTTTCCCGTATACTAAGAGGTATTTACATCATCTAAACAATCACTTTTCGACTATAGGAATTTGCGGTATGAACGAGTCCTGCCTAAACTTTTTGGGTGAGGATATTGTAAGCCCTAGGGGAAAGGCCTTTGCCGAAAAGGTTTTAACCTACATGAGAAACCGCCTTGCAGACTTCCAAGAAGAGACGGGCAGCTTATTCAATCTTGAAGCAACCCCGGCTGAAAGTACTTCTTACAGACTGGCTCGCCACGATAAAAATCAGTTCCCCGATATAATAAGTTCGGGAGATGCCGAGCCTTATTACACCAACTCAAGCCAGCTTCCCGTTGCCTATACTACCGATGTTTTTGAAGCCTTGGATCATCAAGAAAGTTTACAGCGTAAGTATACGGGAGGTACGGTTTTTCACATATTCTTGGGTGAATCTATCAAGGATTGGGAATCTTGCAGGGATTTGGTTAAGGCTGTTGCAAACAATTACCGTATTCCCTATTTTTCGATTTCGCCGACATTTTCGATATGTCCTGTTCACGGCTATCTTGAGGGCGAACATTTTGAGTGCCCTTATTGTAAGCGCGAAAAACAGGCAAAACTTGAACTGAAACTGGCCGAGCTTGAAAAAGAAAGGGCCGAGGTCTTGAATGCTTCTTCTGAAATTTAATGTTTTTAGATGGGCGTAAAAAAAAATAAATTCTTCATGGAGGAAAAAATGAAGCAAAAAAAGGTTGATCCTTCAAAGATGTTAGGAGCTTTACGCACGGTAATAATACTTATTGTAATTGCTCTTATAGCTTTTTCGGGAATAAAGGTTATTCCTACAACGGATAACGGAGTTGTTACCCGTTTCGGTAAATATACAAATACCCTTTCACCGGGGCTTAATTTTGTAATTCCCTTTGTAGATCGGGTTTATAAGGTTCCGGTTAAAACCGTTCAAAAGGAAGAATTCGGTTTTAGAACTTCCAAGGCAGGAGAAAGGAGCGAATATCAAAATTCCATGCTTAATGAGTCCTCGATGCTTACGGGAGACCTAAACATCATAAATGTTGAATGGGTTATTCAGTATAAAATAGTGGACCCTAAGGCTTGGCTTTTTAATGTTGACGAAGATCAAAGAAATAAAACCGTCAGAGATATTTCAAAATCCGTTGTCAACAGCTTGGTAGGCGACAGGGCTATCATGGATATAATCAGCTTGGATCGTGACAGTATTGCCATTTTAGCACAAGAAAAAATGAACGAAAAATATAAGCAGATAGGCCTTGGAATTTCCGTTTCATCGGTGCAATTACAAAATATTGTTCCGCCCTATGAAGTTCAAGCTGCCTTTGAGGATGTAAACATAGCTATTCAAGATATGAATAGGCTTATAAACGAAGGAAAAGAAGCCTACAATAAAGAGATTCCTAAGGCAAAGGGTGAGGCACAAAAAATGATTGAAGAAGCTAGGGGCTATGCTTCCGAAAGAATAAACAAGGCAAAGGGAGATGTTGCCCGTTTTAACGCCGTTTATTCGGAATATGTAAAGGCGCCCGATATTACTAGGAGAAGGCTCTACCTTGAAACTCTCGATGCTATTTTTAAAAATAATGAAAATGTTACCCTCATAGACAAAAACTTAAAAAACTTTTTACCTTTAAAAGAATTAAATAAGGGAGGCAACTGATTTTTATGGAAAACTATGAAAATACCGAAAACACTGAAGATGTAAGATTTGAAAGTCCTTCTTCCAAAAATAAGATAAAACCCGAAAAAACAAAAAAAGACAAAAAAGGTTTCGGATTGTTTTTCTTTGTGGTTATACTTCTTGTTTTGTTTTTTTTCCTAAAGCCGTTTTATATTTTAAATGAAGGCAATGTTGCCATTATAACGAAATTCGGAGCTGTAGTAAAAACGGAAAAAGAGGCCGGGCTTCATTTTAAAATGCCCTTGATTCATACGGTAAACAAATACACGGCAAAGCTCTTACGTCTTGACGGCGATCCTCAAAAGATTCTTACTTTAGAAAAACAGTATCTTAAGGTAGATACTACCAGCCGATGGCGTATAGTTGACGTAAAAAAGTTTTATGAATCCCTTACAACCTATGATAGCGCTTATTCCCGCCTTTCGGATATTGTAGATTCATCTGTTAGAGATATTATTTCTGTAAACAGTCTTGCCGATGTTGTACGAAGCTCAAATATTATAAATGAAAGCAAAAAAACGGAAGAGTTTAACCTTGAAAATGCCGAAGTTGACCTTGGTTCCTTAAAGACGGAAAAAGTAAACTTTCCTGTGATAAAAAAGGGCAGGGAAACTCTGGCTGATGAAATTTTGGCCAAGGCCAATAGCCAGCTGGGTGAATTCGGCTTGGAGGTGGTTGACCTGATTTTTAAAGGAATTAAGTATTCGGATGAGCTTGAGCATTCCGTATTCAGCCGCATGATAAAAGAAAGGAATCAGATCGCAGGAACCTTTAGGTCTACAGGCGACGGTGAAAAACTTAAAATCTTAGGAGAGTTGGAAAACGAAAAGCGGACTATCCTGTCGCAAGCATATGCCGAGTCAGAAAGGATAAAGGGAGATGCCGATGCAAAGGCTGTTGCAATCTATGCCGAAAGCTACGGTAAGTCTCCCGAATTCTACAGCTTTTGGAAAAGCATGGAGATTTATAAAAATTCCTTGCCCGAGACCGAAAAAGTCCTCTCAACGGATATGGAATATTTTCAGTATCTGTATAGGCATTAACATTAGAAGAAGTTTTTCCGATATTATATAGGAGGTACGATAAACAGCTCGGCAGGAATTCTGCCTCACTGTTTATTGATTGTATGGGAGGTAAAAATTTTGAGAAGAAGCGGAACTATAGGACGTATTATTGTTCTTTTGATATTGATTGTTTTACTTGTGTTCGGAGGTCTATTATGGTTTGATTATTTAGGCCTGATCAGCTCAAGGAGCTTGTTTTCTCCTATTTACTCCTTTTTCGGTTTAAAAACGCCTGAGGGTATTGCTTCTTTAGATGCGGATGAAATGGCAAATTTGGAAAATGACCGCTACGAAAAACGCTTGATGGCCTTAGAGCTGCGTTCTCAGGAATTGGATAAGCGGGAGGAAGATGTTCAAACTCAGGAAAATGAAAATAAACAGGTTGCCGAGGAGCTCGATGACCGCAGACTGGCTATAGAAGAAAAAGAAAAGAACTATAATCTTTTGGTTGTGGAGCGGGATGCCCGTGAGGCGAACATAATCCAAATCGCTAAATATATAAACGGTATGCCCCCTGAAAAAGCCGTTTCAAATCTTATAGCCATGGACGATCAGGATATAATTGACGTGCTTAGGGCTGTAGAAAAAATAGCTGCAGAAGAAGGTAAAAACTCTTCGGTTGCTTATTGGTTTTCTTTGATGCCGGCCTCCAGGGCTGCGGAGATTCAGCGTAAGATGGCAAATAAGCCTGTTACCTTCCCGTAATCGGTAATTTAAAATTCAAGCATGTTTTTTCCGACGATTTCTTTTGCAGTTTTTTTTCTCTCAGTCTTTTTTTTATACTGGTATATTTTTAGGCAGGAAAAAGAACGTAAAATCCTTTTAACGGCCGCCTCTTATTTTTTCTATGCAATGTGGGATTGGCGTTTTTGTATTCTGCTTTTTGTTTTTACCCTTATAAATTATTTTTACGGTTTTCTTCTCGATAAAGAAAAAAATTATGCTCCTCGAAAGGCTATCGTAATCATTATCTGTATTATCGATATTTTATATCTGGGATTTTTTAAATACCTTTACACCCTGCTCTCATATTTAAACCAATTTTTTCCGGATATGTTTGTTAATTCTACTCTTTTAACTCTGCGTTCTTGGTCTCTTTTGGTTCCTGTTGGAATTTCTTATTATACTTTTCGATGTATGAGTTATGTCTTCGATATTTATCTTTGTAAGATAAGGCATGTAAAATCTTTTTGGGATTTTTTACTCTATGTATCTTTTTTTCCTCAACTGTCCTCAGGGCCGATTGTTCAGGCCGAGTATTTTTTTAAGGACCTTTCTCGGGCACTTAACTGCGATAATGAAAAAGGAGCAAAACCCATAGCCTTTGACCGTGCTATCGTGTTTTTAATTTCAGGCTTGTATAAAAAAATGATAATTTCAAATTTTTTGACTATACTTGTTACCGATAAAATTTTTGCAAATCCTTCATTTTATAATACATGGGAGCTTATTTTCGGACTACTATGCTATACGATAATTATCTACGCAGATTTTTCGGGCTACAGCGACATGGCGATAGGTATAGGAATCCTTTTGGGATTTAATACGCCTGCAAACTTTAACCGTCCCTATGTTTCAAAGTCTATCACCGAGTTTTGGAGAAGGTGGCATATAAGTTTTTCTTCTTGGCTTAGAGATTATCTTTATTTCGGCCTAGGCGGTTCCCGATTTGGTCTTGCCAGAGCTCTCTTTGCGCTTTTTTTTACGATGCTCATTGCAGGACTTTGGCACGGGGCTTCATGGACATTTTTAATATGGGGAGCTATGCAGGGGACAATGCTGTGTATCGAAAAGATTTTTTCGGAAATAAAAGAACGTAAAGCTATAGGAGAAGAAATTTTAGATGAAGAAAAAGACGCAAAAAAAAGTTTTGATTTTTTGAGAATTATACCGGTTTTTATATTCGTAAATATCAGCTGGCTTGTGTTTTTTTCGCCGTCACTATCGGAACTGAGTTTATATTTAATATCTCTTGGCAATATTTCTCAGCCATTTCAAATTATAAGTCCATTTATTCTTTTAATCTTTTTTGCAGGCCTTTCTTTGCAGCTTCCTTCGGAAAGTTTAAGGAAAAAAGCTTTTACAATATATAGCCGTCTTCCGATGATTGTTAAGGTTGTTATCACCGTAAGTTTTTTAGCCTCTCTTTATGCGGTTTCAACTTCGGGTATACCGCCGTTTATTTATTTTGCATTTTAGGTGAAAGTTGACATATGAAGCTAAAAGATATAATAAAAAAACTAAATGATGTTCTTCCTTTTAAAATAAAACTAAAAGATAAAAAATCTATCTTTTATTCTGCAAACAAAGCTCTTTCGTTTTTTTTACTCTGTATTTTTTTCTTCATGCTGCTCTTAGGTAAATCTTTAGACAATTTTTCATCTAAAATAAAAAATCCTTATGCCGCAGAGGTATTCAGGACTGCCGTTAAACCCGTTTCGGAACTGTCTCAAAAATTGAAACTTGATAATCTGATTCCTTCTGCAAGAACTTTCTTTTTACGCTATGCCGGTCTTGAAGGTTTAAGCGATTGGGATTCTTTTTATTATATGGATTCTGCAGAATTAATTCATCGGGAAAGACTTTTAGCCTTGGAAAACTTAGGGCAGGCTATAGATAAATCTCAAGATAAAAAATCTTCTATAGATAATCTTGAGAAAGACTTAGAAAGAGCAAAAGACGGTTTACCGGCAGAATCAAAACCGGAAGATGTTGCCGCCGTTAAAAAAATGATAGATGAGCTTGAGGCAAAACTTGAAAATGTAAATACGGTTTTGGATAGGTTAAAGGACATTGAGCAGGCTAGAATTGCGGAGCTTGAAAAAATAAGACTCACACAAAAAATGTTGGAATTAAGAAAAGAAGATATATTCGAAACTGCCGCTAAGGAAGAAGAATCAAATGTAGAGCAGGCTGAGGCGCCTAAAAAAGTTTATACCTATAATACGGAAAGACCCTTGCGTATATTAATGATAGGGGATTCTCAGATGCACAGTATTGCTGCAGGCTTTTTAAGGCTTACAGGTCAAAACTCTTCCATAAGGGTAAAAGAAATTTCGGTTCACTCTTCAGGTTTTATAAGAGGTGATTATTACAATTGGCCTAAAAAGTTAAAGAATGTGTTTGAAGAAAGTCAAAACGAACGCTATGATATTGCCGTCATTTTTTTAGGAATGAATGATTATCAAAATTTTTATGCAGATAATGGCAAAGTTCTTGTAAAAGAAACTGAAGACTGGGAATCGGCTTATAGGGATAAGGTAATAACACATTTGGACGTTTTATTTGCAAATACAAAAAAGGTGTATTGGCTGGGCATGCCTATTGTACGGGATAAAATATACAATGCCCAATTACTCTATATTGAAGACTTACAGAAAAAAATAGCATCTGAATATTCGAGTATAATCCTTAATAAATTTTCTCTAAGCAGTATCGCTCCCGGAGAAGGGGTTCCTTATACCGATACCGTTAAAACCGCCGAAGGTAAAAAAATAAGACTTATGAAAGATGACGGGCATCATTATACGGTTTCAGGCGGTGAATATATTATGCAGCCCTTTTTAGAGCTGCTTTATAAGGATTGGGATCTGGAACCCTGTACGCCTTAATTTAAGCCCATAGTTTTACCAAACATTTAATACGTCCTCAGCAAAGGCAGGAAAATTTTCGAATTTTACAATCTTGCCTTCGTCCAATACTGCCTGACCTGAAAAAAAGCCGAATACTTGGTGTTGAACGCTTTTTATAAGCCCTAAATTCGTATTTGCCGAGCGGTCTACAGCCGGTATAAACTCGGCTTCAAAACGTTTATCGCTTGATATGAAATTCCAAGGCTTTAAATACTCATCATTTTTAATATGAAATTCCACATCTGTAAGTTTATGTATTTTTCCATCATAGAAAATTACGTTTTCGCTTGCAGGGCTCCTATCGGTAAAACCATAACCTAGGTTAAAGCCGAATCTCTTACCTTCGACTATACCGCTCCCGCTTGACCAATACCAACGGTTCTTTCTTGTCCAGAAACCCCGGCCCCAATCCAGTACAGCCCAAGAGCTGTTTTTTTCTAAAGTGATTTTATCGTTTCCAAGGCTTACGGTTCCGCTTACCGGCATACAGTTGACCTTTTCATTTAAGTAAAAACACTTACGGTTTTCTTTCCATGAAGTTGCTATGTTCATACTCTCATCATTCGGATTTCGTGTAAGCTCAATATCTGCTTTAAGCCCTGTTTTTCCGCAAGGCAGGTGCATATGAGGCACATCTGTTTGTATAATAATTTTTTCTCCCTGCTTACAAAAAAGCAGTTTCATTTTTTTATTTTTAAACTCAAGCTTGTGATCCATTAGGGATGAAGGTTTTAATCCTGTTTTACCGAATGTAAAGAACGTCATAGCATCTTCCTGTGAAAAAGCTTTCTTTTTTAAGTCAATAAATGAAACTGAAAATAAGGCTCCAAAACCTAAGTCTGCCATTGTAGTATTTAAGCTCCAAAGTTCCTTGGAATTGGTTATGCTGTAATAGTCCCATTCCTTTATTTTAAATGCAGAGGCCTTAATCTTAGTTCTATCATAGTTCCATACAGGAAATCTTGCCCATCCTTCTTCGATGATATGACCCTGCGCATTGAGTAAATCTTGTTTTTCCTTGACTTCATGATTCATAAATTTTTCCTCCATCGATTTATTTGCGATGTCCATTATACACTAAAACCGATTAAAATGCTCTTATAAATTACGTAAATTTCCATTATTTTGTATTGACAAAACTTTATAATTGGATATAATGCTTAAGACATGATTAAAAGTGCGATTAGCCTTAAAGCTCATGCAAAAATTAATCTGCATTTGGAAGTTTTAGGAAAGAGAAGCGACGGATTTCATGACATTGTAAGTGTTTTTGCTCCGATTTCTCTTGCCGATGAGCTTTTAATGCAAAGAAAACCGGATAAAAAAGAATGTAAGGTGTTATCTCCTTCGGTTGAATTGCCGATAGAAAACACAATTACAAGAGCTTATGAAGAGTTTAAAAACTTTACCGGTATTTCTGAAGGCGTTTCCGTTAGGATTTTAAAAAGAATCCCTGAAGGTGCCGGCTTGGGGGGCGGATCTTCCGATGCCGCTTCGGTTTTGCGGGGGCTTAACGATATGTTTTCTACCGGTTTAACGGAAGAAGACTTAAGGGTTATAGCTTTAAAAATAGGAAGCGATGTTCCCTTTTTTTTGGGAAATGAGGCTGCGGTTGTAAGAGGCCGCGGAGAAACGATAAAAAGAGTTTCAGTTTTTTCAGATTATTTTGGGATTTTGATTTATCCCGAAATAAAAAGCGCAACACCCAGGGCTTACAGCCTTTTAGGCCGTAAAGAATCGGAGATACTGAATCCTGCTTTTAATCCTGAGCTTTTTTGCGGTAAAGATTGCCGTGAATGGCCTTTTTTTAACAGTTTTGAAGACGTTCTTTTTACGGAATATCCTGCAATAAAAAAGGCAAAACAAGACCTTTTAACTAACGGGGCTGATTTTGCTCTTATGAGCGGTGCCGGTTCTTCAGTTTTCGGGCTTTTTAAAAATGAAAAAACCGTCAAAAATGCTTATTCCAAGCTTTTAGCCGAATATGGACGATGTTTTTTCTTTTTGTTACTTGCGTTCTGATAGAAAGCGTAGTAAAATATTGGTAGGTAAGTATTACCAATATTATTATGCAAGGAGGACAGTATGGAAATTACAGAAGTCCGTGTTCAGAGAGTGAGTCCGGGGAATAGTTTAAAGGCTTATGCTAATATTACGTTTGATGATTGCTTTGTCCTTCATAATGTAAGAGTGATCGAGGGTAATGACGGTTTGTACATTGGAATGCCCAGCCGGAAGTTGAGTAACGGTGAGTTTAAAAATATAGCTCATCCTATCACTGCCGAGTTTAGGGAAAAGATGACAAAGGCTGTTTTGGAGGTTTACGAAAAAACACCTGTTATGCCCGGGCAAGAGGCTGAAATCTAGCTTTAGCAATCAATTTGTGACGTAATACTAGTTTTATTTTTCTGTTTTTGGATACAATTTAGCTTTCGGCTTTTTGTATATATTTTGGGACGTCGGCAAGTGGTAAGCCAACGGCTTTTGGTGCCGTCATTCCGTAGGTTCGAATCCTACCGTCCCAGTTTTGAGGCTGCTTTTATCGGCGGCCCTTGTTGCAAACTAAATAATTGGTATTAGAGGAGTTCTGGAATTATGGAACAGAGACTGTTAAACGCAAATGAAAGATCAACATATGGTAAAAATGCCGCTGTAAAAATGAGAAGGGCTGGAAGAATTCCCGCAGTAATGTATGATAGACACGGCAAATCCGTTCCTATTGATGTTGATGAAAGAGAATTTATGAAACTTTTTAAACTTGTTACCGAAAGTACTATTGTAACATTAAATGCAGCGGGAAAGGATTACGAAGTTTTTATTAAAGATTTTCAGCATGATATTGTTTCGGATAAGATTAAACATATCGACTTTTATGAAGTAGAAAGAGGAAAGACCTTACGTACAAAGGTTAAGATTAGACTTGAAGGTTCTCCCGAAGGTGTACGCCATGGCGGAATTCTTGAGACCGGTATTACCGAACTTGAACTTGAGTGTCTGCCTAAAGATTTACCGGCCAGAATTATCGTTGATGTTTCTGCTCTTGATGTAAATCAATCGCTTCATGTCAGGGATATTAAGCTTCCTGAAGCCGTTACCGTTTTAACAAGCGATGATATAACGGTTGCTGCTATTAAATTTGCTGCTGCTGAAAGTACAACACCGGCTGCAACTGAAGGTGAAGAAACCGAAGCTGCCGCTGCCGCACCCGAACCTGCTGCAGAGGATAAATAAGCTTTAATCTTAATATTTCAGAACTTCCGTTCCATTTAAAGGGCGGAAGTTTTTTTATGTCTTTATAACTTTTTCTGCATTTTTTTTTGACTGTTGACCATTTTTAGAAATTGTGTAAAATCTATCTTATGGCAAAATCGTTTTTAAAAGATGTGCTTTTAGGCTTTTCCTCCTTATGCGATAGAACGGCGGCACCTTTGAGACTCCTGCTTGCCGTTTCAGGAGGAGCCGATTCTATGGCCATGCTTTCAGCCTTTTTGGAATTGAAGAGCGATATAAATGCCGAAATTTTTGTACTGACTGTAAACCACAATATAAGACCCGAAAAAGAAACCTTAGGCGATGCCCAATTTGTTTTAGACTTTTGTAAAGATAAATGTCCATGTATCTTAGCCGAAATTCCTAAAAATACGGTATTTGATGAAGCCGGGAATAGAAAAACGGGAATTGAAGATGCTGCCCGCTTTTTAAGGTACAATGAGTTTGAAAAGGCCGCCGACTCCTTAAATGCCGATTATATTCTAACGGCCCATAATAAAAACGATAATTATGAAACGGTTTTGATGAGGCTCTTTCAAGGTTCCGAGCCTGAAGCCCTTATGGGTATTTCGCCGAGACGGGGAAGATTTATTCGGCCCATGCTTAATATCAGCCGCTCGGAAATAGAAGAATATTTAAAAGAAAAAAATATCCCGTGGAGAGAAGATGCTACTAATCTTGAAACCTCATATCTTAGGAACAAGGTCAGACATAATCTTCTTCCTGTTTTGAGTATCTGCTTTGACGGCTGGCAAAGCGGCTTGGATAAAAGTTTGGCAAAAATAAAGGCTCAAAACGATTTTGTTATCGCCTCATATAAAATAAAAAAAGAAACATGGGTATTGGATAAAAAGGAAGATTGCTGCCGATGTAAATTTCTTTTTTTTCTAAGCCTTGAAGAAGCCTTAAAACTTAAATTTCTTCAAGAAGGCCTTATTCTTTTAAAAGGAAAAAGAAGGATCCCTTACTCGGTCTTTGACGATTTGATGAAGCTCTCCGATACTAAAAAGATAATTTTTTCTGGCGGATTTTGTATAAAAAAAGAAGGAGATGAAGTATTGCTTTTTAAGGCCGTAACCGAAGAAAAGACAAGCGAAGTTTTTTATTCTATCTGGATTGATAAGCCTTGCTCCTTTGATACCCCTGCCGGAAATTTTAAGGCCTTAGAAAATGATGACGGCTTTTTTATAGTGCATGAAAGCGATAAAACTTGCGGTATAGGTCCTTTTAAGCCTCCTTTTTGTGTGCGTTCACGCCTCTTTGGAGATGAAATTGAGATCTCTTCGGGCTCAAAAAAATCGGTAAAAAAGATTATAAATGAGTGGAATATAGACTATGAAAATAGAAATATTTTGCCGATAATCGAAGAGGGCGGGGTAGTTAAAGCTATATACGGAGCCGTTTTCGGCAAAAAAAATTGGTATGTTGTAGGGGATTTAGGAGTAAAGAGATGAAATATTCCTGTAGATTTAAGTGTTTTAAACTCAAGCATAGATTATGTGCTTTTTTTATTTTAATTTGTATAGGTATTTATGCAAATCAAACTGAGGGGGTAAATTTATCTGCTGCCCTATCATATTTGCAGAATTCCGCTAAGCTCTTTACCGAAGAAAAATGGAAGGATGCCTTATTTGAGGCCCAGCTTGGCGAAGTTTATGATTCGAAAACCGCCGATTTTTTATATATTCAGGCAGTATGCAGTTTAAAATTAAATTATCCTAATGAAGATGTATTGCAAAAAGTTAATGCTGCCTGTACCGATGGAATGATCTGGCGTTTATACGATATAAATGCCGGCCGCTTATTGGCAGCTCAAGTCAATACACGTATGTTAAAATACAAGGAAGCTCTGGATCTTGTCAAACGTTTACCCTTTGAATCTGCCGAGTCGGACTATGTAAGGGCAGATGCCCTCTATGGCTTGGGGCGATATGATGAGGCAAAGCAGCTTATTTCCGAAGCTCTTGACCGCTGGGCCTTTAATTCCTCGTTTGCAAAATTATTTTTTTTACGGGAACGCGGAAAAAAGGTAAACTTTTTAGGCAAAAAATTGGCCGAACATATAATTTCCCGCCTTTACGCGTGGCAGGATGAGGAACCGTCTCTCCTCTTGCTTGCAAGTCCCTTTGAAACAAAATCGGAAGAAAATATCAGACGGCTAAAACTATATCGAGGTATGTATTTGCCTTTTACCGAATCTTATGATCTTAACGATTTATATAACCGCTCTTATTCTACATTGCTTTGTCTAAGGTACGGTATAATAGATGAACAAACGGCTGTAAACGAATTTTTATCGGCTAAGGTTTATTATTTTAACCCGATTTTGAAGGAGTATATTCTTACTCAGGCTATGTATGAATCCCATTTGGTCGAGCTTTTACGCTTGGTTGTAGATTCCAAATTAAGAAATGAGCTTAAAAAGTTTTTATCGGTCTATGAAGGTTTGATTGTCGATGATGAAAACGGGGATCTGATTATAGATTCTAAAATCTATTATAAAAACGGCAGACCCTGGTGTGCCGAATTTGACAGCCTCCAAACAGGATATCCCGAATACACTGTGGAATGTAACTTCGGTATTCCCTCTGTAATTCACGGCAAAAAAAATGAATATTCGGTGTCCTATGATTCATATCCGGCCGTTAAAAATTTTACCAAAAACGGTAAAAAGTATACCATGCGTCCCCTTGACTTGAATTGGGCGCCGATAGAGTTAAAAGAATTAAACCTAAAGCTGTATGGCATGCACCAAAAACAGCAGGCCTTTTTTTCTTTAAAAGTAGGCAAAAATGTAAGAAGTCTTCATGAAGGTGCATTGATTTACTCCGCTGCATTTTCTGAAGAAAATACTTCGTACATAAACGGGGGCATAAAAAAAGTATTCTTTGATAAGGGCATCCCAATAAAGGCCGAAGTAACTGTGTTAGGGGAGCCGTACTCGCAAACTAATTACAGAAAAGGCTTACCTGTTTTTGAAAATATAGATAAAGACGGAGACGGTTATTTTGAAACAAGGATTGAGTATGATTCAAAGGGTGTATTAAAAAGGATAGATATGGATTTAAATAAAAATAAACTCTATGAATATTCCGAATACCATCAAAAAGACGGCTCCGTTACAAAGGTTTGGGACAGCGATGAGGACGGTTCCTACGAAATTACATATACGCAATATGGAAATGGGGACTCTCAAACGGAATGGATTCATCCCAAGCTGAATAAAAAAATCCGTGTCAGTTATAAAAACGGTGTTCCTTTCCAATTGTTTGACGGAAAAGAAAACCTTCTGCTCATTCCTTCGGATAAGGGAAACCTGTTCTGGCTTAATCGGAGTCCTGCAAATATTGAAAAAGTAAACGAAAAAATTATAGAAATATTTAACCAAACGACCCTTCCGGTTGTTTCCTATATGTTTGGTATAAATAATATCGAAGTTTTTGCCGTGCGCTCCGGAGGGTTTGTTTTTGCTGAAATCGTCAACGAATAAAATAAGTTTTTTTCTTTTCTTCTTATTGATTTTTTCTTGTACTTCAACCAAAGAGGTCCATTATGTGGATTATTCGGATAGATCCAGTGTATTGTATCAGGTTGATTACGCAGAAAAACTCCTTAAATCGGGTAAGATAACGGATGCTTTAATCCGCTCCCGGATTCTTCATCTTAACACAAAAAATTTTGAAGAAGTGGACAAGATTAATTTAAAGTCGATAGAAAAAACGGAAGCCGCATTTTTACAAAGCATAGAGGAAAAAAATTGGGATGAGGCTGTCAGGTATTTTAGGTCTCTTACCTCAATTGGAAAACGCCCTGCCGGATGGACAGAGGAGCGGCTTTTTGAAGAGAGGAATATCTTATGGAAAAAGAATGCCGATCTTCCCTTATTAAACTTACAAAATAAAAAAAATCCTTCAGCCGGTTCAGCTTCTTTTCCTCAAAATATAGATGAGATGATAAAGGGCTCTCTTACCGTTTGGGTGAATAGGGGAACACGCATACAAAGAGGTTATGCCTCGCCTGACATTGTTATAGGTTCGGGTTTTTTTATAGATTCCCGCGGTTATTTTATTACGAATTATCATGTTATTCAAAGCGAGGTTGATAAAAAATATAACGGCTATTCCAGACTTTATATTAAGTCGCCCGATAATCCAAATATAAAAATCCCTGCAAGGGTTGTAGGCTGGGATCCTCTTTTTGATTTAGCCTTGGTAAAGACCGAGTACACGCCTCAGTTTATTTTTAATCTGGGCTCTTCAAAGGATTTAGGAGTCGGAAGCCGTATTTATGCAATCGGTTCTCCGGCAGGTTTGGAAAAAACCCTTACCTCAGGTATAGTATCGGCAAAATACCGAAGGCTTTTTTCTATGGTAGATATAATGCAGATAGATGCTGCCGTCAATCATGGGAATTCGGGCGGACCGATAGTGGATGATAAGGGTCTTGTTCAAGCTGTAGTATTTGCCGGTCTCGAAAGAAACGAGGGCCTTAATTTTGCAATCCCTGTTGAGCTTTTAAAGGCTGTTCTTCCCGATTTATATAAGGGCGGAGAAGTTAAGCATACTTGGCTTGGCTGTCACGGTCAAAACCAAAAAAGCGGCTCCGGTAATGCAGGCGGAGTTTCTGACGGAGTTCTTGTAAACTATGTTCTTCCTGACGGCCCTTTTTCAATTTCAGGTATAAATGAGGGTACCGTAATAAAAGAAGTTAACGGTATTCCGGTAAATTCGGTTGAAGAAATACAGGCCAATTTATTGTCTATAGCTCCTGAAACTATAGTCCTCATTAAAGGCTATCAAAAAAATGAAGCAGGTGTTTATGAAGAAAAAACTTGGCCTGTTTTATGTGCCGAACGTCCTTTATATCCGGGAAATTCCGTTTTTAGAAAGGACAGTATAGCAAGATCCATGCTTCCCGTTTTCGGATTTAAACTTGAATCGGTGGGAAAAAAGAATTCTTATAGGGTTGCAGAGGTTATCCCCGGAAGCTTTGCATCTGAAAATGCCTTTGGTGTAAATGACTATATTGAGATTAACGGAAAAAGATGGGATAATGAAAACGAAGAGATTATTCATGTAAATATTTATACAAAAAAGGTTAGGGCAGGTTATATGGACAGCTTTATGGTTTTAAGTGCCTATCTTGACAATCCCCTTTTCTTTTAAAAAACATGTAAATACCCGCATTAGAGTTTTGTTTGCCATATTTTTGATTAGAAAGTCCTGCTTGTTAATAAAAATAATTCTGCCTTAAAATCCCTTTGCGTCCGCTGCGGTTAAATTATCAATAAAATTTAATTCTTTTTTTAAATTTTTGCTATTAACTTTAAATAATCTCTACAATAATTATGAAAGGGAAAAAATTTTTCTTCTTTAAAAAAATTATTAGCGAGGCTTAATTATGCAAAAACTTTTTAAAATAACTTTACGCAACGACTACGCATTTAAGCGTGTATTCGGAGTGGAAGAAAACAAAGATGTTCTGCAGGATTTGCTGGAATGTATACTAGACATTCCCCCTGAAACAATCGCAGGTTTGGAGCTCTTGGATAAGGAGTTTCATAAGGAACTTTTAAGTGAAAAGTTAGGAGTCTTGGATATTAAGTTAAGACTAAAAGACGGCACCTTTGTCGATATTGAAATTCAAAACAGTTGGCATTTTGATTTTCCTGAAAGAACCTTGTATTATTGGTCTAAAATGTATAATGAAAACATAAAACAAGGTCAAGACTATACAAAACTGCCAAAGTGTATTACAATAAATTTGATAGGAAAAGACTTTGATAAAAATAAGCGTTTGCACAACAAGTATCTTGTTCTTGAACAAGATACAAAAGAGCCTTTAGTTTCAAAACTTGAGATTCATATATTGAACCTTGAAAAAGCAAAGCTGTTAAAAGAAGGTCAATGTAAAGATAATAAAACTAAACGCTTATTAAACTGGCTGAAATTTATCGAAACTGATGACAGGGAGGTAAGGGAAATGTTAGAACAGGAATCGCCGATGATGGCAAAAGCAAATACCGCTATTTCTGTAATGGAAATGAGCCCTAAAGATAAATGGCTATATGATTCCCGTATGAAATATGAACACGACAGGGCTTCATGTATAAGCGAAGGTTATCGACAAGGACTTGAACAGGGAATTGATCGAGGAATATCCCAAGGAGCCTACCAAGCCAAACTTGAAACGGCAAAGTTAATGAAAGATATGAATTATCCGATTAGTGATATTTGCACAATATCAGGTCTAAAGAAAGAGGAAATCGAAAAGCTATGATTAGGGGAGCGCCCCCACTTTTACGGAGAAAGACTCTTAAAAATTCCTTTGCGCCCTTTGCGTTCTCCGCGGTTTATTTAAATTTAACCTCTTACAATTTATAAAACTTCAGTCCTTGATTTTTAAACCTCTTTATAGTAAAATCACTTACTTACAAAACTTAAGGAGGGGTAAATGCCTAAGATAAGTTCAAAAACAGTCGATGCAGTAACCGAAATGACAGATATTGTATCCCTTGTCGAGAACTATACCCGCTTGGAAAAACGGGGAGCAAATTGGTGGGGCTGCTGTCCCTTTCATAACGAAAAAACGCCTTCCTTTAATGTCGTTCCCGATAAAAAGATGTATTATTGTTTCGGCTGCCACAAGGGCGGTGGAACAATCAACTTTTTGATGGAAATGGAAAAGCTCTCCTTTATGGAAGCCGTGGAACGGCTTGCAAAAAATGCAGGCATCGAGGTTATCTATGAAGGCGGTTCCTACGTTCCGGACGAAGGAGCAAAAATTAAAGACCAAATCTTAGATCTTTACGACAAGGTCGCAGGGAGTTTTCATTTTCTCTTGACCCAAAATCCTACAGGGAAAAAAGCTCTTGACTACCTCCTTTCCAGAAATGTTTCTCCGGAAATAATCGAAAAATTTAATCTGGGCTATTCTCCAAAGGATAGAAAATGGCTCCATAGTTTTTTATTGTCAAAAAACTATTCTCAAGACTTTTTAGAAAAGACAGGCCTTTTTTCTAAAAACTATAAAAAGATGGCTTTTTTTTCCGATAGGCTTATGTTTCCTATTTGCGACCGTCACGGTAAAACGATAGCCTTCGGAGGCCGCATTTTGGAAGGCGATGGGGCTAAATATCTCAATTCCTCGGATATGCCGCAATATAAAAAGGGTGAAACGGTTTTTGCCTTTCACCACGCCTTAGCCGAAATTCGAAAATCAAAATCGGTAATCTTATGTGAAGGCTACATGGACGTTTTAGCCTTTTTTCAGGCCGGAATCGAAAATGCCGTAGCCCCCTTAGGGACAGCCCTTACCGAAGATCAGGTAAAACTTTTAAAATCTTTTGCCGAAACCTTTTATCTTGCCTTTGACTCGGATAAGGCCGGACAAGAAGCTTCCTACAAGGCTATAAAAATTTGCCGCAGTATGGGCGTAAATGTTCGTGTTCTATACATGAAAGACGGAAAGGATCCTTCCGAAATTCTACAAAAAAAAGGAAAAGAAGGCTTGAAATTTCTTTTGGAATGTGCTATAGTAGACGATGATTATCTTATACAAATTGCATCCATGAGATTTGATATAAGCAGTCCGGAAGGAAAGGCCTCAGCTATAGCCTTTTTATTTCCGTATATTGAGGTCCTGGAATCCGATATTCAAAGGGAGTCTGCTATTTCTAAACTTTCATCGGCTTTTGGTGTCAGTCAACAAGCAATTTTCAGCGATTATGTGAACCGCGAAAAAAAGGCTCTAAGGCATATAGTTGACGAAGTAAAACAAAAGCCGGTAGATATAAGGATGAATGCCGAGTTACGATTGGTTCTTGCCGTTACGGCAAATACGGATCTGTTTTCTCGTTTGCGTTCACAATTGAGCCCCGATGATTTTGAGGATTTTTATGCCAGACATTTGTTTATTGTTTTAGAAGAATGTTATAGAGATGGTGCCTATACTTATGCGAATCTGATGCACAGATGCGGGGAAGAAAAATTAAAAGAAATTGTTTCTCAAACAATTTCTAAGGGTGAATTCGCCGAGAACTCTGAAAAGATAGTCGATGACGGCATAAATTTTATAAAACAAAACGTTCTACAAAAACAAAAAGACAAAATCATAGGCAGACTGAGATTATTACATGGAGAAAAGAATATCGATACCGTAAACTTGACAAAAGAATTAATGGAAGAAAAAAAAAGTATCGATATTCAATTAAACAAATTAAAGGGAAAGGTGTATGACTGATCTCGAAAAGAATCCTGCGATTATTAAACTTTTGGAATATGCCAAAAGGAAGCGCACAATAGGATTGGGTGATCTTGATGATCTACTGCCCGAAGACTTAATGTCTCCGGAAACTATACCTGATATTCTGGATATTTTGGAAGGTGCCGGCATTCAAATAAAAAATGAAGGAATATCCGAATCTAATTCAGAAACCGACTCCGATTCTCAGAGCGGCAATGATGAAGACTACCGATTATTGGATGATACATACGAAGAAGAGGATGACGATATAAAAAGTCCTTATTCCGATGAAATCGAGACTCCATATATCGAAAAAGAAAAGCCTAGGCATGAAACGGCAAAAAAACTGGTTAGAACTTCTCACGAAGCCGGAGTTGACGATCCGATTAAGCTTTATCTTCAAGAGATAGGCAAGGAAGATCTTTTAACTGCCGATGAAGAAGTATCTCTTTCAAAAAGTATGGAAGACGGGGAAGCTATCATAAAAAAGGTTATAAAAAATTCCGGTATATTGATTCCAGAGTTTTTTGTAATCGGACAAAAGGCTTTTTCAAAACTCGATCCCGCTGAGTCCAATAAGCCGCGCAAAGAGTTAAGTGAAGAAATGGCCGAAAAAAAGCGTCTCAAGCAGGTTTATGGGGACAGTCTACGGAACATATATTCCGAAATTAAACAATATATGTCCTTAAAAAAGCACTGTTATGATAGAGAAAGCTTGGAAAGCTTTTTGGAGAGCCCTGAACTTCAAGCTTTGCGAAAGAAGATGTTTAACAGTCTTAAACGTATTCACATTGAATCGGAAGAAATAGAAAAAATTTCGGACCGCTTTATTGAAGCTACCGAAAAAGTGCAGGACTACCAACACAAAAAAGAAAGAAAAGAAAAACAGCTTGGTATTAAAAGCTATGCCGATTTAAGAAAACTGGGTAAACGGCTTGCAATTCCGAGAGAAAGAGAAAAACTGGAAAAAGAGCTTAATATTTCGGCTAATGAAGTAAAGGATATATACACTCAAATTCAGGTCTTGACCCGAAAAATCCGAAAGATCGAATATGATTTTGAAGCTACTGTAGATGAAGTTATTGATCTTACTTCAGAGATAAAGAACGGCCAGAGAATGCTTAAAAATGCAAAAGATAAGCTGATAAATGCAAACTTGCGCCTTGTTGTTTCTATTGCTAAGAAGTACATCAACAGGGGATTACAGTTCTTTGATCTTGTGCAAGAGGGAAATATCGGGCTTATAAAGGCTGTTGAAAAATTTGAGTACAGGAAGGGATATAAATTTTCTACCTATGCTACCTGGTGGATAAGGCAGGCCATTACGCGTTCAATATCGGATCAGGCACGTACGATAAGGGTTCCTGTCCATATGATAGAACAAATCAACAAGGTAAACAGGGAATCCCGCCAGCTCATGCAAAAACTCGGCCGTGAACCCAATGATGATGAGATAGCCTTGCAGCTAGGCTGGTCAATCGAAAAGGTTAAGCAGGTTAAAAATGTTGCAAGGGAGCCTATCTCTCTTGAAACGCCCATAGGTGAAGAAGAAGATACGCTCTTGGGAGATTTAATCGAAGATAAGGGTGTTGAAAATCCTTCAAACAGAACGGAGCTTACTCTTTTGCAGGAGCAGCTTGAAATGGTGCTTTCGAGTTTGCCTGAGCGTGAGCAGGAAGTTTTAAAAATGCGCTTCGGTATTGAGGGCGGCTATCCTCTTACCCTTGAAGAAGTAGGTTTATATTTCGACGTAACGCGTGAAAGAATAAGGCAAATAGAAGCAAAGGGATTAAGACGGCTGCGCCATCCTAAACGTAGTAGAAAATTAAAAGATTATCTTGACAATTGATTATGGTTATAATCGTTTATCTTGATAATTAAAGGGGTTGTAATTTATGGATAATGATGTATTGGAAAAATTGAGAGCTTTACAGGATATTCTTGCTCGAAAAAATGAACTTGAAACGGAGATTTTGGATGCCCCAAAGGCTCTTACACAGCAGGAAGAGCTTTTGGAAAAGTTAAAGTCCGGTTATATCCAAATGAACAGCGAGTATGAAGAGCTGCGTAAAGGTATTGCCGTTTTTAAGGCTGATCTTTTTGAAGCTGAACAAAAGAGAGAAAAGGCCGAAAAAGCAATGGATAATATCGAAACTCAGCGCGAGTATGAAATCTTGCAAAAAGAAATCGATGATTCTACTACAAAAGCCGAAACTATAAGAAAGGACCTTCTGAGGCTCGAAAGTCAGTTTAAGATTTTGGATGCAAATATTAAGCAGGAAGAAGATCTTATTGCACAAACCGAGAAAGAACTTGAAGAGCATAAACATCTCTTGGACTCGGAGATTTCCGAAAAGCAAAATAAGGTCGAAGAGTTAAAGCTGGAAGAAAAAAAACTGTCTCCGGGTTTGAGTGATGAAACAATGTTTAAATTCGACAGAATTATTAAAAATAAACATGGTGTCGGTATCGTTTCCGTTCAGGGAAATGTTTGTATGGGCTGCCACATGATTCTTCCCGCTCAGTTTGTAAATGAAGTCAGGTCGGATCAGGATATAAAATTCTGCCCTTACTGCAGCCGTATTCTATTCTATGAAGAATCCGAATTAACGGCCGAGCAGGAAGCATATTTTAATGATTCCGATATGGAAGGTTTACTTGATATTGGAGATTCCGCAAATGAGGATTTCCTTGCAAGTTTTGAAGATAAAGACGAAGATTAAAAAGAATAAATAATTTTGGGATTAAGGGAACCGCTGCATTTGCAGAGGAAAGTCCGGACTCCTTCGGAAACGATGCCGGCTAACGGCCGGGGAACGGAAATTAAAGTTTCCGTTTACAGACAGTGCAACAGAAAGTAAACCGCCGCATTTTGCGGTAAGGGTGAAAGGGCGGGGTAAGAGCCCACCGCGTTTTCGGTGACGGAAACGGCAATGTAAACCTCATCGGGAGCAAGGTTAAGCAGTAAAGAATCTCCGATTCTTAATTTACGGGTTAACCGCGATAAAAACTTGCTGTAAAGCTGGTTTAAGAAAGATGGTTCCGTCTGTTTTACAGAAACAGAATCCGGCTTATTAATCCCTTTTTTAAGGTATTATAAAAATGGAATTTTCAAAAGGAAGATCACATAAAAATTTCTCAAACAAAAAAAGAAGTTTTAAAAAGATTCTTATAGTTTTACTTTTTCTTTTGTGCGTGACTTCTGCCGTCTATTTTTTATATATCTATAATAAGAACTATGCAGGCATACCTTCAATGAAAGAGGTGTATGCCGATTGGGCCGAAAAAAATTACGAGAGCGTATATCAAAAAACTGCGAGTATTTTAAAAAGAAGAGCATATGACGGTGAGGCTTTGGCTATGAGAGGCTTTGCCTCATATTATATCTTTGCCGAACAGACGGATTTTTCGGTAAGCTATTCTTATCTAAATGATTCTATTTTAAATTTAAGACAAGCGATGTATTGTGTTTCAAAATCTCAACAGCCGAAAATTGCCTACGTTTTAGGAAAAGCTTATTATCAAAAGGGATATTACTATGCAGACCTCGCTTTAAAATACTTGGATATGGCATATAATTCCGGAGAGAAATTTGCCGATTTATCGGAATTCAGGGGTATGTCGGCCTCTCTTTTGGGCGAGCCGGAAAGAGCTATTGATGCTTTTTCGGATGCCCTCTCCCATAACCCTTCGGATTTATTATTTTTTGCTCTTGCCGAAAATTATATTAAGATTTCGGATAAACAAAATGCAAAGTTGTATTTATTTGAAACAATAGATAAAACGAAGGATACACTTTTAGAATTAAAATGCCGATATTTATTGGGTAGTTTATTTCTTGAAGAAAATAAGATAGATGATGCTGTAAAGGAATTTAATACCATTCTTGAAAAGGATATGACCTCTGCCGATGCTCATTACGGCTTGGGTGTTGTATACGAACTTCAAGGAGATATGATAAAGGCCCGTGCAGAGTGGCGGAAGGCTCTTAAATTTGATCCGCTCCATGTAAAAACACGGGCTAAACTAAATTTATAAAAATTTTGGGGGATGATATGGGCTTTTTTAAAAGATTTTCAACAGATATAGGAATAGATTTGGGAACCTGCAATACTATTATCTATGTGAATGGAAAGGGTATAGTAGTAAACGAACCCTCTGTTGTTGCCGTTGAAAGGGGTACAAAGAGAGTGGTTGCCGTCGGTTCCGAGGCTAAAAGAATGCTTTGGAAAACTCCGGGAAATATTGTGGCGATCAGGCCCTTAAAAGACGGAGTTATTGCAGATATGGACACTACCGAAAAGATGATCCGTTATTTTGTTTCTAAGATTTTGCCTAAGCACCGTTTTGTAAAACCGAGAATGGTTATAGGTATTCCAAGCTGTATTACGGATGTTGAAAGCAATGCGGTTTATGAAAGTGCCATGAAGGCCGGAGCCGGAGATGTTAAAGTTTTGGAAGAATCTTTAGTTGCGGCTATCGGTGCAAATATTCCTATTCATGAGCCTGCCGGAAATATGGTTTGTGATATCGGAGGCGGTACAACCGAAGTTTCGGTTATATCTCTTTGCGGTATGGTTGTAACAAATGCAATCCGCGTAGGAGGCGACGAGTTCGATCAAGCCATCATTAAGCATGTCCGTTCCGTTGATAACCTCATCATTGGAGAACAAACAGCCGAAAGGGTAAAGATCAGCATAGGCAATGCGTCGCCCGAAAAGACAATAGAAAAGGTCGAAATTAAGGGAACCGATGCTATAACCGGACTTCCCCGCCGATTGGAAATAGACTCTGTCGAAGTCAGAGAAGCTTTAAAAGAACCTGTTACACAGATTGTCGAAGAAATTAAACGGACCTTAGCCCAGACACCGCCTGAGCTTACTGCCGATATTGTTGAAAGGGGTATTGTAATGACCGGAGGAGGTTCCTTGTTAAAGGGTCTTCCTAAACTTATCGCAAAAGAAGCTCGTGTTCCCGTAATCTTGGCCGAAAACCCTATGGACTGCGTTGCAATAGGCGCCGGCAGATATTACGAAGTGTTTAGGGATATGACTGTTGACCGCAGTCTCTATGACAGTTTAAATAATTAAGACCTTATGAAGAAAAAACTTTCGCTTAAACTAAATCTAGAAGTTTTTCTTTTAATTTTATTTCTTCTCATATCATCTGTTTTTATGGCCTTTTCCGGAGGTTCTTTTATTTTGGATTTTAAGAGTATGGCCTTTTCGGTAAGTGCCGGAACGGAGAAGGCTGTTTACAATGTTTCTTCCTTTGTGGGAGAAAGCGTTTCTTCCGTAAGGGAATTATGGGATCTAAAAGCAAAGTATAATGAACTTACAAAACAGCTTGAAAAGTACGAACTTTTGGAGCGTTCCAACGCCGATATAAAAAGAGAGAATAATGAACTTCGTACCCTTCTTAAATTTACCGATAGCATTCAGATTGCAAATATCCCTGCAGAAATAATAGGCTATGATCCTAATGCTCTTTATTCAGGAATGATTATTAACAGGGGCGTAAAGCACGGTGTCAGAAAAGACATGCCCGTTATTGCTTTTCAAAACGGAAATATGGCCCTTGTAGGAAAAATCTTGCAGGTAGGAAGGGGCTCATCTATGATTATTCCTATCTATGATTATCAGTGTCATGTTGCTGCGAAGGTGGACCTTGTAAACCACCGCGGTGTTGTAAGCGGACAAGGCTCTGAGGACTCTCCATTAATTATGAAGTACATAAAGAAGAGGGCTGGAGATGACATTAAGATTGGGGATAAAATAATTACCTCCGGCTTCGATGATTCCTCAATTTTTCCAAAAAATATTCCCATAGGTTTTGTTTCTAAAATTAAGACACATGATTATGAAACTTCGCTTGAGCTATCTGTAAATCCTATAATAGATTTTTCTTGTTTGGAATATGTTTTTGTACTTGATACTTCAAAAATAGAAAAGGAGTTTTAATAAATTGAAAAAAGTTATTTTGTGGACTTCCTTAAGCGTTTTCTTTATAACCCTGCTTCAAACAGCTATTTTTTCTCATATATCTTTTTTTACGGTGCTGCCCGATTTGGTTTTGCTTACCGTTATTTATATTGCAATTTCAAACGGCTCTCTTACAGGTTTGATTTGCGGTTTTATTGCAGGCCTTTTAGCCGATTTTTTGTCGGCAGCTCCCATAGGCTTACATTCCTTTATTTTTACTTTAACAGGTTACCTTGTAGGAAAATTTTACGGTATTTATAATTTAAACAAGGTAATTTTCCCTTGTATTTTAGGCGGTTTAGGCTTTGTATTTAAGGTATTGCTTTTGTTTGTTTTAAAAATACTTTTTGGGCAAAATATTCATACCTATAATATTTTTTCGATAAACTTTGCCATAGAGGCTGCGGTAAATATTTTTTTTACCCCCTTTGTATTTTTATTTTTTAATCTTTTTCCTCAAGCCTTTATATCGAGGAGTATAGTACAATATGAAAAATACTGAAGATAGTTTAAATTCACGGCTTAGGTTATTTTCAATCTTCGTTTTTTTTATTTTGATAGCTTATACTTATAAACTGTTTTCAATGCAGATCATTCACGGAGATCAGTTTAAGCAAAAGTCCCAAAATATTTCAAAGCGGACAACCGTTATACCGGCTCAAAGAGGCGAGATATTTGATAGAGAAGCAAATACGCCGATGGTTTTAAACATCGACTCCTTCGCTGTTGATATTGTACCCGGAGAGGTTCCTCGTCAGGAATTCGATACCGTAATAAACAGATTAAGTTCAATCTTAAAAATTCCTGTTTCACAGATAGAAAAAAAATTGCCGGTAAGTGTTAGAAGGGATTTTAGATCGATACAAATCAAATCCAATGTCGATTATTCCACGGTTGTGCAAGTGGCAGAAAGCATCGATTCTCTTCCGGGGGTTTCATGGCACTCAAAACCTGTCAGAAACTATGTTGATACCCGTTCTTTTTCTCACATAATAGGCTATGTAGGCGATATAACTACGGACGAATTAACCCGCTTTTATAATAAGGGGTATACCTCAAACAGCATAATAGGCAAGGCCGGAATCGAAAAACAATATGACGAAATTTTACGCGGTACCGATGGGGTGGAATACCGGACTGTAGATGCCAAGGGCAGATACATAGAAAACACCACAGTTGTAACACCGCCTAAGATGGGAAATAACCTTGTTCTTACTATCGACAAGAGAATTCAAAAACTGGCAGAAGATGCTTTGGGCCCCAGAATAGGGGCTGCTGTCGTATTAAAACCTACAACAGGCGAGGTCCTGGCAATGGTTTCCTATCCTTTTTTTGATCAAAATATTTTCGGCAAGGAAATTTCGAGCTCTCTTGCAAAAGAATTGTTTGAAAATCCCGATAAGCCGCTTTTAAACAGGGCTGTAGATGCTGCCTATCCTCCTGCTTCAACATTTAAGGTTATTATGAACACCGCCATTTTAAACGAAAAAGCCTTTCCGCCTGAAACAACGGTGCCTTGTTTGGGAGAAATTGAATACGGAAACCGAGTATTCCGCTGTCATATAAGAAAACCGGGGCATGGAAAATTGGCTTTAAACGAGGCTTTGGCAAAATCATGTGATATTTATTATTGGACGGTTTGCCGCGATTATTTGGGTGTTGAAAAAATTGTCGATTATGCAAAGCGTTTCGGGCTGGGTCAGTCCACGGAGATAGACCTGCCCAGTCAATCCGATGGTTTTGTTCCGTCGCCTAGATGGAAGGAGCGTCGTTTCCATGAAAAATGGCTTAACGGAGATACAATGAATATGTCTATAGGTCAAGGTTTTACTCTTGCTTCTCCGCTTCAGGTAGCAAACATGGCATGTATGGTTATAAACAATGGTGTAATCTATAAGCCCCACCTTTTAAAAGAAATAAGGGATCCTTCAAGCGGTGAGGTTATAAAAACCGTTCAGCCTGAAATTCTGCATAAAGAAAATATCGGTAAGGAAGTTTTTGAACAAGTCAGACAGGCTATGAATCTTGTTACGATACAGGGAGAGGCCCGCTATCCTATGAAAAATCCCATGTTCCGTTTTGCAGGTAAAACGGGAACAGCTGAAGTCGGCTTACATGATAGGTGGCATTCATGGATGGTAGCTTACGGTCCCTATGACGCACCTCCTAAGGACATCATAGTAGTCAGCGTTATTGTAGAGGCTGTAAACGAGTGGGAATGGTGGGCTCCTTATGCTGCCAATATAATATTGCATGGAACACTTGCAAATCAAACCTATGATGAAACTATAGACTATCTCGGCTTTAGGCATCTTCCTGCAGTTGTAAGGAGAAGCGAATGAACATACGCAAAATTACAAACTTTGATTATCTATTATTTTTGGCTGTTGTTCTTTTGTCTTTTATAGGAGTACTTTTTATTTATTCTTCAGGAATAAATTCTGCCGGAGAACTTGTTTCTAAGGAGTATGTTAAGCAGATCTTATGGGTGTGTACAGGTATCGTTTTATTATTGCTTTCCTGCATTTACGATTACAGGCGGATAAAGGACAGAACCTTTTTAATTTATTTGGTGGGAATGATTTTGTTGCTCTATACCGGTATTTTTGGAACTGTCAGGCATAATGCAAGAAGCTGGATAGGTTTAAAGAACCTGGGTATTCAACCTTCAGAATTTATAAAACTTATTTTTATTCTTTTTTTAGCCTATTATTTGGATAAATCGCAAAATGAAGAACCTCTGAAACGATTTATAAAGGCGATTGCGATAATGATTGTTCCTGTTGCCCTTATTTTAAAACAGCCTGACCTTGGAACGGCAAGCGTATATATTCCGATTTTTTTGATAATGTGTTTTATTGCAGGTATTCCGCTGCGCTTTATCCTCTATGTCTTTTTTCTTGGTGTATTAACAATAGTGTTTACCCTTATGCCTCTTTGGGAGGAAATAATTTTAAAGACAAGTCATGTTATGACAAATATTTTAAAAAATTCTCAAGTTTCCATTATTATTCTATTTGCAATGGGTATTTCAACCGTCATTGCAATGATAGGTAATGTTTTACTAAAAAGAAGATATTATTATTGGATAGCCTATGTTCTTTCGCTTATTACTCTGGCATTTGCAGGTTCTATAGTCGGGGTGAGGGCTTTAAAAGAATATCAGATGATGCGTTTAATTATTTTCTTGGATCCTGAGGTAGACCCCTTAAAACACGGCTGGAATATAATTCAGTCAATTACAGCTATCGGTTCAGGCGGATTCATGGGACGCGGCTATCTTATGGGAACTCAAAGTCATTACCGATACCTACCTGAACAAAGTACGGATTTTATTTTCAGTATTTTATCGGAAGAATGGGGCTTTTTAGGCGGCATTTTTGTTTTTTTCCTTTACAGCATAGTTTTTTTTAGATTTTTCCTTTCGATTAAGCGATGTGATGATCTTTTTGGCAAACTCATTGTTTCCGGTATTTTGGCAATGTTCTTTTTCCATTTTTTTGTAAATGTAGGCATGGTTATGGGGATAATGCCTATTACAGGAATACCTCTCTTGTTTTTGTCCTACGGCGGTTCTTCCCTTTGGACGGCTATGATTTCCGTCGGCGTCGTTATAGGAATAAACTTACGCCAGCTGTAAAAAAACGGCTAAACAATAAAAAAGGCACTCATCTGAGTGCCTTTAATTTTAGTTAGCAGGGAGAGGACTCGAACCTCCGACCTCCGGGTTATGAGCCCGACGAGCTGCCAACTGCTCTACCCTGCGATGTGGGGAAGAGTATAGCATATAAGCAGCATTATGTCAAGCCTTTCTACAAACTTTCTCAAACTTATTTTGTTAAATTTCTGATTTTATCGTACCAAGCGTCTGTAGTTTTAACAAGTTTTGTTTTTTCCGTGTATTTGGGATACATTCCTTTTTTCTCGGAGTCTTTTATTTTAAAAATACCGGGATTATTTGCCGTTTTTTCTGAGGTAAGGGCTTCCTGTATTTTTTTCTGTTCTTCGGAGGTCAGGGTCTTTGTATTCATGACTATTGGAGCATTTAAAACCGGAATCGATTGGATTATGGTAATTTCGCTTCCGGGAAACTTGTCAAAGGGTTCTATAGCTCCTTCTACAACCTTGTAAGCGGCTCCTGTCTGATAGGCTTCTCCTTCAATTAAATCATAGACGCCTATTGTTTGAGGAATTGCAAAGGCTGCGGCATCTGCATCCTTTCTAAATAGATTAACCTGAGAGCCTTGATGGGAACCTGCAAATAGCACCTTAGAAAAAACGGAATTTCCCTGAATAAGTTCATCGGTACCTGTTAATCCGAATTTTTTTACGAGAAGGGTCGCAGGAATTACAAAGCCCGATGTCGAGCTTGTAGAAACAAATGAAATGCTTTTTCCTTTTAAACGGTTTAAGTCATAGCCGGCTCCATCTTTATATTGAGCCGCATCTTCCGTTCTTACTGCTATAAAGCTGTAGTATAGTGCATCTTCCAATGTACCGCTCGGTCCCGAATTCGTTACTACCGGTACAATTGCCGGATTTCTTTTATGGGCATTTATATAACCCTCGGCTCCGATATAAGCCATGTCTGCATTTCCGGATATAATTGCTTCTAGGGCTATGTTATAATCAGTTGTCGTTTTGATTTCGACGGGACGGCCTACTGCTTCGCTTATTATTTCCATAAAAGCTTGCCGCGCATCCTTCATAGCATCGCTTGATTCATTCGGTAAAAATACCATGGTAACCGGTTTTTGTGTTTCGTTTTTGGTGCAGCCGAAAAGTAGGCAGAAAGCTGCCAAAACTAATATAATTTTGTGTTTCATAAAATTCTCCGGGCCGCATTCTATCATATAATGCAATAATATGCTATACTTAATTATAAATATTGGGAGGAAGATATGAAGATTACAACGACCGAATTCGGAACTTTTTCAAACGGAAATAAGGCCTTACTATTTACGATTTTCAACGGTAAGATGATGCTCTGTTGTACTAATTACGGATGCTGTATTACGGGAATTCTTTTACCGTCAAAAAACGGCGGCTTTGACGATGTTGTTTTAGGATATTCAAGCTTTATCGGCTATATAAATAATTTTCCGCATTTCGGTTCTTTTATAGGAAGATATGCAGGCAGAATTTCAAATGCGGAATTTACTTTAGGAAACCAGCAGTATCTTTTAACGCCTAATGACGGCGGTAAACACTGCCTTCATGGAGGTTATCCGTATTGCGATAAAATGCTGTATGAGGCAAAAACCTTTAAAAACAGGCAAGAAGCGGGTGTCGTTTTTTCTCGTACCTCTCCCGATGGGGAGCAGGGCTTTCCCGGAAATTTAAAAATTCAAGTAAGCTATTCTCTTACGCCGGATAATGAGATTATTATAAGATATAAGGCCGTGTCCGATAAAACGACACCGGTTAATTTTACAAATCACAGCTATTTTAACTTAAATCCTGCCGGAATGCAGTCTAACGGCTCCTATGTTTCGGTTTTAAATCATGAGGTTCAAATATTCGCCGAGCAATACCTTGAAATCAACCAAGAGCTTATTCCGACGGGTAAATTTTTAAATGTAGAAAATACGGGCTATGACTTTAGAAAACCTAAGCTTTTGAGCGAGGGCGTACAAGAAATAGGCGGGGGTTTTGATAACAGCTGGGTTATAAAAAAAGAAGTCAGTGACCATAAAACCTTGGCTGCAATAGTAAAAGAGCCCGTTACCAAAAGAACCTTAACCGTTTACTCGGCACAACCTGCTCTTATAATGTATACGGGCGGTTTTCTTAACAACGAATTAGGCAAGAACGGAGACGTCTATAATAAATTTGCAGGCCTTTGCCTTGAAAGTCAAGCCTTCCCGGATTCGTTACATCAGCCTCATTTCCCCAATACCGTAATTAAGCCGGGTGAAGTTTATGAACGCGAGACTCTTTGGCATTTTGCATTTTAAAAACTTATTTTATATGCAAGGCTTCCTTTTATAAAAGGCTTGGCGGTTTCCAATATTATTTCTCCCTTAAAAGAGTTTGATGTCAGCCTTGTCTTTTTTATAAATTCTGCCTGAGTAGAAAAGTTAAAAACTCCTTTTTCCCAAACTATATATGGACTCTTATTTATCTTTACCGTTTTATTTTTTTGCATAAAAGAAGCGGAAATATTTAGATTGAAACTCTTATTAAATTTTATTTTAATATCCGATAAAAAAGAATAGTTTTTTACTATAAAGGGATTTTGAGATTTTTCTTCCAGTTTTGTGTTTCCTTTTATTGAAAAGAGGGTGTTGAAAAAAAGGTTTATAGGAATTTTTATTTGTCCTTTAAGGTCCCATGAAGAGTCATTATAATAAACTTCTCCGGAAAATTTACATTTTGTAAAGCTAAGACCTAAACCGATTCCTCCCGAATGAAAATTTTTGAACAGCTTTTTCTTTTCAAAATACTTCCGTAAAAAATTATACGAAAAACCCAGATCCAAAGCATCAACTGAAATTTTAGGTTGAAAAAAGGCTTTTAAGGTTCCATCATTTTCAAACATAGTCCCCGTATTAGCCTCAAAATACTCGCTTTGAAAATTGTACTCGGCCTTACCTAAAAAATTGAAATCGGATTCACCGATTCCCAATGTTTTTCCATAAGGAATTTTTATTCCGCCGGCTAGTAAAAATACGGAAGATACCGTTCCCTTTTCGGCCAATATAAATTCTCCCGAATAAAATTGATCATAAGCAGGTGCTTTTAGATTAAATTGCGAGTAGGCGGAATTTGTTAAAGAAGAAAAAAAGCTCATATTGAACAATGCTGTTTCATTTTCTTTTTTATAAACAGTACAAAAAGAAAGATCCGGCCATAGTTCTTTCGGCTTTTGTTCGGAAAAAAATACCAAGTTAAAATTTTTTATTGCAAATTCGGCACCTAGACTTGCATCGAATTTGGATTTTGAGATACCTATTAAATACTTAGGTGCAAAGCCGATTCCTTTATAAAAGGGCTTTTTTTCGAAACTTTCCTTTAAAAGCATCAGGTTTAAAAAGCTTGATTTTGTAGTTCCCCCATAAAAAAACGAGAGGGCAGGATAAAGCTGTTTCTTTTCCCTGTATAGAAGGGGACTGAATTTTAAGCTAAACCCTTGCGGTATAAGAGCAAATTTAGGCCGGTATTCCCGCATTTTTGCTTCTGTATAAAGCTCAAAAAAAGGATTTTTTGCTTCCGCTTTTAGGTTATAGTTAAAGTTAAGATCAATACTCTGTGTAAGAGAAAAATTTGCTTTTTCTACAGGTATTTCCGCATTTAAAAAGATACTGCATAGCAACATCATTGAGCAAATCCTAAAGGATTTAATAAAAATATTTTTTGTCTTCATACTTATATATAGTTTTTTTTTGTATTGAAGACTAATTTTTTTAATGGAAATTTGATTTTTATTTAAAAATATCTAAAATTTATCTATTGCTGTAAATAAAAAATTGTGTTAGAATGCGCCAAGGAGAATTTCTTAGTTATGGAAAGATTTTTTAGACTTAAAGAGCACAATACTACCGTGCGCACCGAAGTTATTGCGGGTATCACTACCTTTTTGGCAATGGCTTATATTTTGGCCGTAAATCCCGGCATTTTAAGTGAAGCCGGAATGGATAGAGGTGCCGTTTTTACTGCAACCGCTCTGTCAGCCGCTATTGCAACCCTCGCTATGGGGCTTTTGGCTAACCTGCCTGTTGCTCTTGCTTCAGGAATGGGATTAAATGCCTTTTTTACATATAGCGTTGTTATCGGCTTAGGTTATTCCCCGTCTACGGCATTAACAGCCGTGTTTTTAGAGGGCGTTCTTTTTATTTTGCTTTCACTTGTAAACGTCCGTGAAGCTATTGTAAAATCCATACCTCTTAATCTTAAAAAAGCTGTAGCCGCAGGTATCGGTATCTTTATTACTTTTATTGCTTTTCAAAATTCCGGAATAATTGTCGATAATCCTGCAACCCTCGTAGGACTCGGAAAATTCACTTGGGGCTCTCC
This sequence comes from Treponema sp. B152, assembly GCF_024181665.1. Taxonomy (NCBI): domain Bacteria; kingdom Pseudomonadati; phylum Spirochaetota; class Spirochaetia; order Treponematales; family Treponemataceae; genus Treponema; species Treponema sp. B152. Next base: position 1,392,838 of record NZ_CP058668.1, on the reverse strand, counting down.
TGCCGTTTTAGCCATGATAGGTTTAATTATAACCTGTGCTCTTTTTATTTTAAGAGTACCGGGAGCGATATTGATAGGTATTTTAATTACAACCATCATAGGCATTCCCTTAAAGATTACGGTTCCATTCGGGGGCTGGGAAGGCTGGTCTCCTATAAGTCTCCCCTCGGCTCCTGCCGTACTCAATTTTGACTTTTCGAATATTCTTTCTTTTAAGTTTTTTATTGTATTTTTTTCATTCCTCTTTGTCGATATTTTTGATACGGTAGGAACCCTTGTAGGCGTTGCAACTCAGGCAAACCTTGTAGATAAGGATGGAAATATTCCTAAGATTAAGCAGGCCTTTTTATCGGACGCTATCGGAACAGTGGTAGGTGCCGCCATCGGAACATCAACGGTAACAAGTTATGTAGAAAGTACGGCCGGTGTTGCTGCCGGAGGAAGAACCGGATTAACCTCTGTGGTTACAGCCGGTATGTTCATTATTGCCTTGCTGTTTTCTCCGATTTTCTTATTGATTCCTTCCGCAGCCACAGCCCCTGCTTTAATAATAGTCGGCTTTTTGATGATGACCCAAGCCGGCGAAATAAACTATAAGGATCCTACAGAGGGTATCCCCGCATTTTTAACAATGATTATGATGCCCTTTACCTACAGTGTTGCCGAAGGTATCGTCTACGGTGTTTTGGCCTATGTTATCTTAAAATGTATTAAAGGAAAATTCAAGGAAATCCCTGTTGTTACATGGATACTTTTTGTTATCTTTACGTTAAGATTTTTTGTTAAATTTTAATACTTAATAAAGAAACCCCTTCCGAATTTAGGCAGGGGTTTCTTATCTAAAGATCTTATATTTGAAAATAATTGCCGGAGGTCGGTTTGCGCAAATTTTTTTATGGCAGTATATTTATAATTTTAATATTGACATTAACAGCTTGTGAACAATTTATTTCCGATATTGAAAAAGATTTTGAAAATTGGGTTTCTACGGTATTGATAAAAGAAATAATTCCTGATAGTCCGAAAGATGGACAGTCATACCTGTGTATACCTAGTGCTTCCGATCAAACGGTAACATTAAAATTACTTAATTCGCGAAGACACAGTCTAAAAATGCCCGAAGGGCCCGGTACTTATACCGATATAATTACGTTTGAAAGCGGTGTCAAAGGTATTGACGGCGGTGTTCCCGTGCATGGCAAGGACTACGAGCTTGAACAAATCGGTTTTGACGAGATTCGCCTAAAATATAAGAAAGCTTTTTTAAAAAAATACGAGTATGGTAATCAGGATTTAAGTCCTAGGATAACTTTTATCAGTAAAGAAGGCAGAAAATTCGAGACACGTACATTTAAACTGCGTTGTAATACTCTCCTCCCGATATAACCGATGCCGTTATCTGTAAAACCCGTGTCCCCTTAGTCTCACCTGATCCTGCGTACTATGTGCTCTGTATAAGCTGCGATTCCGATAAATTAAAAGAAAAGATGGGCGGCGATTTTCTTCATAAAGATATTAAAAGTATAATTATAAATGGAACCGAATACCCTATAGAACTAAACTCTTCAGGAACCGGCTTTACTACAACCGATTCGAATTTTATTGCTAAAACTGATGTTTTGTCTTTGAATGGTAGTCCAATCCCTGATGCTAATCTTTATTTTAAAACTAATGCTGTAGTAGGCGGTATAAAGACGGATTATACTTTATATATCGGCGATGAAAAAAGCTTTCTTCTTCTAATAAAAAGACTGTATCAACACCTGCCAACAAGCCTGATAATGCAAAGCTTTACGATAAGACAGTTACCTCTTCCAATGAAATTCCTCTAAATAGTCATACTTCTCCTTACACAATTGCTTATAAAGATATTAGCGGGGATAAAATAAAATTAACGGCTAAAACTGCTACCACAGGTGCTATTATCAAAGGAAAAGTTAAAAAATATGATGGAAGTACATATATCGATTTTGCAAATATAGATAGTTTTTCTCAAACTAGTGTAGATATAGAATTGCCTAAACCCGTATCGGGAGATGTTTTTTATAAGATTGAATTTAGGGCCGAAGGTAGCGGTTTTACGCCGAGTGACTGGCAGATAAGGTATGTTAAGCTGATTGAAGGCGGTACTGTAACAATTAAATCTACAGACGGTTGGAAAAAACTAAAAGCTGCCGTAGAAGCACTAGATGGGCCTAATCTTATCATCATTGACGGCGAAATTAAGGCTGAAAATGCTTCAAATAATTATGGTGAAATTACGGTAAACAGAACCCTTACAATACAAGGTAAGGCAGGTTTTGTATCCGACATACTCAATGCAAATAAAGATACGGGAGGTAAACCTCATCACAGGATATTTAAGATAGAAACTTCAGGAAATCTTACCCTTGACGGTCTTACCCTTACAGGCGGCGGTAGTATAACTGATAAAACCAATGGAGCTGCCGTATATTCTAAAGGAAGTTTTACCGCTAAAAACTGTAAGTTTGAAGATAATGAAGCAGGTTCTAATCTTGCCGGAGCAGGAGGTGCTGTTTATATTGAAACCGGACAGACTACAATCAATAACTGCGAATTTACTTCAAATAATGCAAATATAGGCGGTGCTGTCTATATAGGTGTAAATGGAAAATGTAAAATAGGTACTGAAACAGATCAGACTACAAAAATATATTCTAATACAGCTGTAAACGGAGCAGGTATATATGCCGCCTCTACGCAAAGAGACGGTTGTCTTATAAACAAGGGAACTATTATAGGTAGCGGTAATTCCGGTGAATTGAATGAAGCAAAAGATTTTGGAGGTGGTATATTTGTTTTTGGTGCGGGAAACTGTACAATAAAAGAAGGTGTAAAGATACAAAACAATAAAGCCCAAAACGGGGGCGGTATTTATAATGACGTAGGTAATCTTACTATTCAAGGAACCGTATCCGATAAGGTTATTATTTCAGGCTGTAAGGCAAATAGTAGTCAGCCCGGTAAAAAGAAAGGGGGCGGTATTTATATTGCCGGCGGTACCGTAAAAATAGAACATACCTTAATAAATGGTAACACTGTAGGAAGTTCCGGTGAGGGGCAGGGTATATATGTTGCCGATGGAACTTTTGAGATGAAGGCCGGTGCAAAAATAGATGAGAACAATGATGTCTATCTAAAAGAGCAAAAAACAATAAAAGTTGAAACTTCTGATCTAGGGGACTTTGGTGCTAAAATTACGCCTGAAAAATATCCTGATAGAAATACGGTTATTAAGGTGCTTGAAGGTTCTGCTGCCGCAGCCTGTAATGATAAATTCAAGGTACCCGACAAAAGTTCTACACATTGGAAGGTAGATAAAAGAGGTAATCTTGCCCAATTAGTGAAGAAGTCATCCGATTCATGGACGACACTCAAAAATGCCGTAGCTAATGCTCATCAAGATGCCGTTATTTATATAGATGGAGAAATTAAAGCTAGCAGTTCAGGTAGTAATTTTGGAGCGATTGAGATAAAAAAGCCGGACGACTTTACGGGTGGTGTAGACTGGAAGCTTACAATCATGGGTCTTACAGGTTCAGATTCTGACATCTTAAATGCAAACTATGGAACAGGTGGAAATATAACTAAACACCGAATATTTAAGGTATATAATGGAGCGGATTTTACCATTGAAGGGCTTACCCTCAAGGGCGCAGATAGCGGTACCAAAGTAGGCGGTGCAATTTATACGGAAGGTAAAGTGGAGATGGCTAATTGTGTTATAACGGAAAATAAGGTATCCGCCGTACGTGGAGGAGGTGTTCTTATAGCCGGAGGAACCTTTACAATGATCGGCGGCGAAATAAAAAACAATAAAACAAATATTAATGGTGAAGGCGGCGGTGTATGCATAAATGGCGGAACATTTAAAATGATTGGCGGCCGTATCAAAGAAAACAACCAAAGTGTTAATAGTAATGGTAAGGGCGTTTATGTCGCAGGCGGCTCATTTACAATGTCGGGTAGTGCAAAAATAGACGAAAACAATGATGTATATCTTCCTACAAATAGGACGATAAATATTTTAAGTAAGCTTACTGCTGAAGGAACTGCGGCCATGATAAATCCTCAAAGATATCCGTCAGGCAGTAACAATATAAAAGTTCTTGCCGACGATATATCCAATTTTGCAAACTATAAAAAGTTTAAAGTAAAGTCTAATGGAGGCACACCATGGTATGTAAATTCTTCCGGTAATCTTACTATCTCGGCACCTTAAAAAGTTTTAGTTTTAGGCTAAAAAGTGCATATTATCGTCAAAGTCCTTTCTTGTCTTTTCCCTCAAAGGGTATCCTTCTTTAGGATAGCCCAGGGCTATGACAAGGCGGATCCTTTTTTTTCGCTCTATGAGCTTTTGGATTCGTTTTTCGTCAAAGACACCGAGGATGCAGGTTTCCAAATTTAGGGCTGAGGCTGCATTTACAAGGTTTGCCGTTAAGATGCCTATATCTATGGCCTTAAAGTCTACCTTCTTTATCAGCGAACCTATCTTTGCAGGCAGGCTGTAATTGTCTTCGGCTATTACCAAAAAAGTATTACAGTCATCGATGAACTTGTTAAAAGATCCCATCTTAGCATCTGCAATTATCTTGGCATTTTCGCCTTGAGCAACGAAAACCTCGTAAGGCTGAGAATTACAGGCCGACGGCGAAAGCCTCCCTGCCTCCAAAATAGAAATCAAGTCCTCTTTTGAAACAGGTTTAGAATAATCAAAGCTCCTGCAGCTTTGCCTTTTTTTCATAAGCGATAAAAAATCATTAAAATTCATATTGTTATTATGTAATAATCGTAAAATAAAGTCAATCGTAAGGATTATTAATTTTTTTCAATATACAGACTTAACTTATAAGTTTAATGAATTTCCCAACCTTTGATTTAAACATCTTCCTCTGTTTTTATCGCAACTAAAGAGTTTATTGTAAATTTGCCATAACTTACGGGTTCTTAGGGCAGAGCCCTAAGCAGCGCGGGGAAGAGGGATGGGGTCATAGGGGAAGGGAGGTAACCCCTGCTCTGAACGGGGGTTCCTCCCTTCCCCTAATCTGTCCCACTTGAAAACTTGGCTTTTTCATATTATAATCTTTCCTCGTATTTTAAAACGATTGGAGAAAACAATGAGCGAAAAATTGCAGGCGATTGAATTGGAAAAATCTTATAATCCTAAAGAATTTGAAGAGCGTATTTATTCCTTTTGGGAAGCCAATAAGTGCTTTAGCCCGATAAAAAAGAAAAACACAAAAAATACATTTACTGTCGTAATTCCTCCGCCCAATGTTACGGGCGTTCTCCATGTAGGCCATGCCCTTGATGAAACCTTGCAGGATGTAATTGTCCGATATCACCGCATGAAAGGGGACGAAACCCTTTGGATTCCCGGAACCGATCATGCAGGTATTGCCACTCAATCCGTTGTAGAAAAAAAACTGAAGGCCGAAGGCAAAAACCGCCGTGACCTCGGACGGGTCGCTTTTATCGAAAAGGTCTGGGAAGTTAAAAATGAACATCACTCGATTATAACAAAGCAGCTCCGCAAAATGGGAGTTTCGGTCGATTGGGATAGGGAACGCTTTACCTTAGATGAAGGGCTTTCTCAAGCTGTAAGAGAGGTCTTTGTTTCTTTATATGAACAGGGGCTAATCTATCAGGGAAATTACCTTGTAAACTGGTGCCCTTCATGCGGTACGGCAATTTCGGATGATGAGGTTGAACATGAAGACCGAAAGGGCGGCATGTACCATATTTATTATAAATTGGCAGACGGGGCTGTTTTACAAAATGAAGCAGGCGAAAAAATACAAGAAATAGAAATTGCAACCACCCGCCCTGAAACCCTTTTGGGCGATACCGCCATAGCCGTTCATCCCGAAGATCCACGCTATGCGTTCATCATAGGAAAAGAAGTAATTCTCCCTCTCGCAAATAGGAAGATTCCTGTAATTGCCGATTCCTATGTCGATAAAGAATTCGGAACGGGGGTTGTAAAGATAACTCCTGCCCATGACCCCAATGACTGGGAGGTAGGTAAAAGACATAATCTTCCGGTTTTAAATATCTTAAACCCCGACGGAACATTAAACGATGCAGTTCCCGAAAAATACCGAGGCCTTTCAACGGAAAAAGCTCGCAAGGCCGTTATCGAAGATTTGGAAGAACTGGGCCTTTTTAAAAATGAAGAAAAAATAAAGCATGCAGTAGGCTGCTGTTACCGCTGCCATACAAGTATAGAGCCCTATGTTTCAAAACAATGGTTTGTAAAAATGCAGCCCCTGGCTCAAAAAGCCTTAGATGCATGGAAAAAAGGCGATGTTGTTTTTTATCCTCAAAAATGGGAAAACACCTATGCTCACTGGATGAATAATATTCGCGACTGGTGTATTTCCCGTCAGCTTTGGTGGGGGCATCGTATTCCTGTTTGGTATTGCGCCGATTGCGGAAAAACTATCGTAAGCCGTACGGATATTACGGAATGTCCTCACTGTAAGTCAAAAAACATAAAGCAGGATGAGGATGTTTTAGACACTTGGTTTTCAAGCTGGCTTTGGCCTTTTTCAACTCTAGGCTGGCCCGAAAAAACCGAAGATCTCGCACGCTTTTTTCCGACATCGGCCCTTGTTACGGGACACGATATAATTTTCTTTTGGGTAGCAAGAATGATAATGGCATCCTTGCAGTTTACGGGCAAGGCTCCTTTTAAAGATATTTTTATTCACGGTTTGGTTCGGGATAAACAAGGCCGCAAGATGAGTAAGAGCTTGGGAAACGGTATTGACCCCCTTGTAGCTATCGAAGAGTTTGGGGCTGACGCTATGAAGTTCACCCTTACCTTTATGTGCGGTTCTCAAAGTCAAGACTTCTTAATCGACATGGAAAGTTTTAAGCTCGGCTCAAAATTTGCAAACAAGGTTTGGAACGCTTCCCGATATATTTTAGGAAATCTTGCAGGCAGAACCATTGTGCCTGTCGTACGGGACGGCAGCCAAAACAGCTTAAAAGAACTTGACCGCTGGATTTATCATGAACTAAACGAAGCGGCTCAAACGGTTCGCTCAAGCCTCGATTCTTACCGTTATAATGAAGCCGCTCAAAAGGTTTACGAATTCTTTTGGAATAATTTTTGTGATTGGTATGTTGAAGGTACTAAGCTTTCTTTTAAGTATGGGGACGAAAAAGAGAAGGATAGGGCGGCTTCGGTACTCCTTGCCGTCTTGGAAGAATCCTTACGCCTGCTTCATCCGTTTTTAGCCTTTGTTACCGAAGAGATTTATTCAAAGCTGCCCGGCAATTGTGCTGAAGGCGCCTTGCCTCGTGCCAAGATTTTAATGACTTCCGATTACCCCGAAGAAAAAAAAGAACGCATAGATGAGGCCGCCTCTATCCGTTTTAGGACCTTGCAGGAAATTGTCCGCAATATTAGAGCCTTACGGGCCGAATGCGGCGTAGACCCTCAGTTAAAGCTTAAGGTTTCTCTTTATATTGAGAAAAACTCTCCTGCGGAAGCTGCCCGTGAAAATTCCGAAATAATCGAAATGCTTTCAGGCCTTTCCGGTTTAGACTTTATCGATTCTCTTCAAGAAAAACCTGCCTCTTCAATCGGTGTAGTAGGAGCGGGCTTTGAGGCTTTTTTGATAACGGGAGATTCAATAGACATCGATCAATTAAAAAAGCGTTTTGAAAAAGAGCTTGAAAAAAATGAACAAAATGCTTCAAAGATAGATTCTAAGCTCAAAAACGAAAACTTCGTTAAAAACGCTCCTCCCGAAGTCATCGAAGGCGAAAAAGAAAAACACGCCGAGTTTTTAAGGCGTATCGAAAAACTAAAAGGTTATTTGGAAGGGATGAGGTAGAGATTTTTAACTGCAAGCGACTCAAGGAATGTGCAGTTTGGTTTAAAAATTTCTTATAAGGTGATTTAAGGGGGTTATAAAAGCATCAGTTTTTATGGGCTCCCTTAAATATTATCGGTTCTCGAAACACCTCTTTATGTGGATAGGATCCATAAAAATCAACATAGTTTTATAAATTTAATCTTTCGGCTTGACATAAATAAAATTATATGGTAAATTATGAATGAATAATTATAAATATTCATTCATAAAGAGGTTGAAATGGATAAAAAAGAAGAACTTTTGGCTAGTGCACATGCCATTTTTACAAAAAAGGGATATAAGGAAACAAATATTTCGGATATTACAAAATCAATAAATGTTGCAACAGGTTCTTTCTACAAATATTATTCTTCCAAAGAAGATATATTTTTAGAGGTTTACAAACTTGAAAATACGAGAGTGAGGCAATTAGTTATGGAACATGTTGATTGGCAGCTGCCGATCGAATCGATTATTGAATCATTGTTTTTCGTAACTTCAAAACATTTATTTGGGAATAAGATAATGGCGGAATGGAGTAATCCCAAAATATCAAAGATTCTACGTAAATACTATTTTTCAGAACAAGGAAAAAAGGATAATCAATTTCACAATTTTTTGATGACTGTGATTGATAAAAAAATGAAAGAATTAAAAATTAAGCCTCAATTAGCTGTTCAGTTAAAGAGGGTATATGAGTTTTTATATTATATTGATTGCCATGTAACGGATTCTGATTTTGAAGGCTGCAGTGAAGTAATTAAACTTCTTACAGTATATTTTGTAAAAGGTTTGGTATATGAAAATTCCGCTAGATAATATTTGTATTTAATGGGATGTTCTATGATATATAATAAAACTTTTGATATACAAAAAAAGATTTTTATCAATACCTTGACTTTATTAAGAATACCTCTTTCTATTATGTTTAATGTCATGTTGTTATATGAAGAACGCAGACTCTTTCTTTACGGCATATTATTTTTGGTAATAGCTTTAACGGATTTTTTTGATGGAAAACTTGCCCGTTATTATAATGTACAAAGTAGGCTAGGCGCTGTATTAGATGTTACAACCGACTTTTTCTTTATTTTTACTACAGCTTGTGTTATGTATAAACAAGGTTTGTTACCTGTAGGTATGATCATAATAATTTTAATTAAATTTACAGAATTTTGTATAACATCATATTTATTTGATAAAAAACTAAAAAAGAATAAATTATTATTTTTCGATAAAATAGGCCGTTTTGTTGCCGTTATATTATATTCAATTCCGATTATAATATTAATATTACATGCATTATTGAACAAATATCTGTTTAATGTTATTTTGTTTTGCGTATATATAACGATAGGATTTTTATCTATTCTTTCATTTTATGCAAGAGTAAGTAAAATAATTCGATATAAAATTAAGATATAAGTTTCAAATGGAACCAACAAAATAAGAGAGGTAAATAATGCGAATAGAGCATATAGCAATGTATGTAAATGATATTGAAAATGCAAAGAATTTTTTTATTAAATATTTTAAAGCAAATTCCAGTGACGGTTATCACAATAAAACGACGAATTTTCGTTCTTATTTTTTGACTTTCGATGATGGAGCAAGGCTTGAACTTATGAATCATCCTGATATGCAGGATCCGAATAAGGAGATTCGAAGGACAGGCTTAAGTCATGTTGCATTTAGTGTGGGTTCAAAAAAAAGGGTAGATGAATTAACACAAATTTTACAAAATGACGGATACAAAGTTTTATCGGGTCCAAGAACAACCGGAGACGGATATTATGAAAGCTGTATCATCGGTCCCGAAGGCAACCAAATCGAGATAACTGTTTAATTTTTAAAATGATAACTTATCTAATCGCAGTTCCTATTTTCATATCAAGTCTCCATTGCGGAGGCTTGCCGTCATCTCCCCAATATTCATCCATTGCAATAATCTTATCGTCTTCAATTTTTATAAAAGATGTTGCGTGAACCGATGTATCGTTGTTGAATACTTTTACGGCAGTAATGATTAGATTCTCTATTTTTTGGATTCTCTCAACTTCCGCTTCCCATTTGCCGGGATATTCACAATTAGCTTTGATAAATTCTTCTAAAGTAAATTGCTCATTTGTATTATGCCATCTGATAGTTGCAGTTTTATTAAAATAAGAACGTATTTTTTCGGCATCTTGTTCCGCAATTGCTTTCCAAAATTTTTTTATATCCAATTCCATATTTCTCCTTAACTTCCTATCCGCTTTACTTCTTCTATCTTGTCTCTTATGACTGCTGCTTCTTCAAACATGAGCATGTCGGCATATTCGGCCATCTGAGCTTCAAGTTTTTTGATAAGTTTTTTTCTGTCGGCAGGGTTTAAAATGTTTAGGCTGTTGATAAGGGGGCCGGCTTCTGCAAGGGCCGCTTCTTTTTTTATTTCATTTTCCCGTGTTAAAATATCTTCAATTGCTTTTTTGATTGTCTTGGGTGTTATACCGTGTTCCTTGTTGTAGGCTTCCTGAATAGCACGGCGGCGGTTTGTTTCTTCGATGGTTTCTTTCATGGCATCGCTTATCCTGTCGGCATACATAACTACCTTACCGTTTTCGTTTCTGGCTGCCCGTCCTACAATCTGAATAAGACTTGTAGTAGAACGCAAAAAGCCTATCTTATCTGCATCGAGAATCCCGATAAAAGAAACTTCTGGTAAGTCGATTCCCTCTCTTAAAAGGTTGATTCCTATAAGCACATCAAACTCCCCTGCACGCAAGCCCTTTAGAATTTCGACACGCTCAATTGTTTCAACTTCGCTGTGGATATATTTTACTTTGAGACCGAGCTCTGTAAGATAATCGGTTAAGTCTTCCGCCATTTTTTTTGTAAGAGTTAAAATTAGGCTGCGTTCGTTTAGAGCAATGCGTTTTTTTACCTCTCCGTAGATATGCTCCATCTGGCCTTCGCTTTTATGAATCTCGATTATCGGATCCAAAAGGCCTGTAGGGCGTATTACTTGTTCGACAATGCGGGTAGAGTATTTTATTTCTTTAGGGCCGGGGGTTGCAGAAACAAAAACAGCCTGATTAAGCATCTTTTCAAACTCGTCGATTTTTAAAGGGCGGTTATCTAAGGCACAAGGAAGACGGAAACCGAAGTCTACAAGATTTTGTTTGCGGCTGCGGTCTCCTTCATACATGGCTCCCACTTGAGGAAATGTTACATGGCTTTCATCCATGAACAATAGAAAGTCATCGGGAAAATAATGAAAGAGGGTAGCGGGAGGCTCTCCGGGTTTCCGGTTTGCAATTGGGGCCGAGTAATTTTCGATGCCGGGGCAATAGCCCATTTCGGAAAGCATTTCGATATCGTATTCGGTGCGGGTTTTTAGCCTTTCCGCTTCAAGGAGCTTTCCTTCCTTATTTAAAACATTCAGCCTTTCTTCCAATTCTTTTTTTATTCTTTCAAGAGCATTGGGAATTGCATCTTCCGGCATCACAAAGTGTTTTGCAGGATAAATTGAAAGCTCTTCGTATTCCTGTATTACCTCACCCGAAATCGGATTGAATTTTCTGATGCGCACAATTTCTTCCCAATCGAATTCAAGGCGGTATGCATCTTCCATGTAGGCCGGAAAAATTTCCATAACATCGCCTTTGACGCGGAAGTGGCCTCTTTCAAGGACTGCATCGTTTCTTTCGTATTGTAAACTTATCAACTGTTTTTTTAATTTTTCGATTTCGATGTTTTCGCCTTTTTCTATGGTTATGCGTAAGTCCCGCCACGATTCGGGAAGCCCCAAACCGTAAATACAGGAAACGGTGGAAACGACGATTACGTCTCGGCGTTCCATAAGGCTGAAGGTTGCCGATAGGCGGAGGCGGTCGATCTCGTCATTTATTGAAGCGTCTTTTTCTATATAAAGGTCGCGTGCGGGAACATAGGCTTCAGGCTGATAGTAGTCGTAATATGAAACAAAGTATTCGACGGCATTTTCAGGGAAAAAGGTTTTAAATTCCCTGTAAAGCTGAGCGGCAAGGGTTTTGTTGTGGCTTATGATTAGGGTCGGCTTTTGTACGGCTTGAATAATATTTGCCATTGTAAAAGTTTTTCCCGATCCCGTAACACCTTTGAGCGTTTGAAATTTGTCGCCTGCAATTATTCCGTCCGAAAGAGCCTTGATAGCTTCCCCCTGATCACCTGAAGGTTTATAATCCGAAATAAGTTTAAACTGCTTCATATTATTTTACCTGTCGTGCCTTTGATTCTTTAAATTGCTCTGCTTCTAATTTTTCCAAATTTTTAATGAGCCTGCTTGCCGTTAAGCTATAGCTTGCTCCTGCATTACGAGAAGCAAGGCTGTGGGCGAAGCTCCCCGTAATTGCAGCATCAAGAGGTTTATAGCCTTGGGCCAAGAGGGAGCATATAAGACCTGTCAGCACATCGCCTGAACCCGCCTTTGAAAGAGAGGGAGAGCCTAAAGTATTGATAAATATTTTTCCGTTATGGGCTATTAAGGTATTAGCTCCCTTTAGTACAAGCACAAGCTTAGGGAATTTTTTTGAAAAACTTAAGGCCGATGGAAAGCGTTTTTTTTGTATTTCTTCAATGCTTAAACTTCCAAAACCGGCAATATTTAAAAGTGAAGAAAATTCTTTTGGGTGAGGGGTTAAAACGGCAGCACTTAATTTGGGTAAGATTTTTTTTAGTTCGGCATAATAAAAGATATCCGCATCTATAACCATTGGCATTGATTGTGTTTCTTTCATTTTTATGATAGAAAAAAGTTCATCGTTTTTTCTTCCAAGTCCTTGACCTATGGCTAGGCTTGTAAATTTTTTAACATTGAATTTGCCGGTTTCAAATTTGCCGTCATACATAAAATCGGCTTTTAGGTTTTTAGGCCTTTCCCGATTTTCTCCTATCAATGTTACAAGACCTGCACCGAATTCCAAGGCGGCAGAAGCTGCCAAAAGTGCTGCCCCGTTTTTTTCTCCTACAATTATTCCTGCATGACCGAAACTTCCCTTATGGGTGTTTTGTTTTTTTCTTGAAGGGAGAAGCATATCTTCTTTTTCGAGTAAAAAAATATTGGGCTTTTCGCTTTGTTCGTATGAGGAGCGGGGGAGGCCTAGGTCTATGACTTCGATTTTTCCCGTAATATCCTTTGCCTCATCCGAATAAAAGGCCTGCTTTAAGGCTCCCATTGAAAAGGTCATGTTACATAGAACTGCATTAGGGCTTGCTTCTCCGTCAAGGTTTAAGCCGCTAGGTATATCGCAGGCTATCTTAAAGGCCTTGACCTTATTTATCTTCTCTATTGTTTTTTTATCCTCGGCTTTTAAAAGCCCTTTTAAGCCGGTACCTAAAAATGCATCAAAGAGAATATCCGATTCGGGCAAGATGTTTTTGGCTGTCCTTATATTTAAGGCTTTTAATCTTTCATATTGTAGTTTACATAATTCCGACTTCGGCTCCTTTAAAATTATGACATGAATATTAAAATCATTGGCTAAGATTCTTGCGAGAGCGAGCCCGTCTCCGCCGTTGTCTCCCGAACCGCAGACAATCTGTAGAGTTTTTTTTGCTTCTCCTTTTTTTAACGGAAAAAGATTTTTAATTTTTTCTGCTGAACCGCGGGCTGCGTTTTCCATTAAGATTCCGTTTTTTAAATTAAAATCTTCTTCGGCTCTTTTATCCAATTCCCTTAAAGAATAAAAAATATTTTGCATAAGTTCTTTCCCTTTACACCTGCACAAATCTTACAGTCAGATTCGGAATATCTATATCCTCGGCTTTTATATTTATGCATTCGTTAATCGATAATTCTTTTTTTAATCTCATTTCGGTTTCATAGCCGATAGACGGAATGGAAATGCGTGCATTGTTTTTTATTGTTTCTAAGATTACTGCTTCTCCTTGCCAGTCAGGGTTTTGTAATAGATAGATCAAAGTCCAGTGTTGACGCGAGGCTCTTTCAGCATAGGAACAATTTTTGCCTGCAATATCTCCCGCCGCTATCCTCATAAGAAGGTCATCGGTTTTCATTACCTCGTTTCCGTCGATAAATTTTAAAAGCTGTTGATGGGCAACCAAATCCCCATAGCGGCGGAGGGGGCTTGTAATTTGACTGTACATTGCAATTCCGAGGGCTGAATGCATTGCAGGAATTGTACCCACATTTCTCGGCCTCATAGCTTTTCTTTTTCGGTATTCGCCCGCAAGGCCTTCGGGTAGTTTTTTCGGTAATTCGGGAGCTTCCTGACTTACATATTGAAAGGGAATATTGTTTTTAAAAGCAAAGCGGGCAGCGGCCTCTCCTGCAAGGAGCATCATTTCCTTTATCATCAAAAAAGATTCCGTAAAATTATAAGGGTTTATAAAAACTTTTTGGTTGTCATTTTCGGTTTCTACCTTGATTTGAACTTCGGGCATATCTATCGAAACAGCTCCTGCCGCTTCCCGTTTTTTTCTGTTTTTTTCGGCTATTTCAAAAAGAGGTTTTAGGTTTGCACTTGTCTTTTCTTCATCGGCCTTTTCAAAACTTATACAGCTTACTTTTATCTTGGTACGCAAAATATCTACATCGAGAATTTCAGCAGAGTCATTTAGCTTAAGTTTAAACGATAGGGCATAGGAATCATCATGCAGGCCGAGGGCAAAGGCATCGACTGCCGATTCTCCCAACATTCGGGATACGCCTTCAGGAATGTAAAGGGTCGCACCCCGTTTCCTTGCGTCCATATCGCTTTTGGAATCGGGGGTAATTATGTCGGCAGGGTTTGCAATGTGAATCCATAAGTTTTCTCCGTCAAAGCATACGGCATCGTCGGGATCGGTGCTGCCTTCGTTGTCGATTGCATAGGAGGTAAGATGAGTCAGGTCTTCGTATTTTTTGTTATGCTCGATAGGAGGCAATGCCAGCTTCGGCGAATTTAAAGGATGCTTAAAGCGGGTGGGGTAGGGGTTTTTTTCTATTTTCCAATAACCTGTACTAATTAAAATCTTATGAGCAGATTCGGGAGTTTCTTTTAAGTGAGCCTCATTTAAAAGTTTTGACTTGTCGGTTTTTTCTAAGGCAAGGGCTTCTATTTCCTGCAAAAAGTGAGAGTATTTTTTTAAGTCGAAATTTTCTTCCTTTTTTTCTTTTATAAATTTTGATAGGCTGCTTATAAATTCTTTCCGCTCTTGCTCTTCCGCTTGTTTTTCGGTTTCTTTTTTTAGTGCTGCAGCGGCTATGGACTCAGCTTCTTCTTTTGTTCTTATCTTAATCGGAAGGTCAGGGCTTTCTGCAATAAAAAGAGGAGATGCCGAAACTAAAAGCCAAGCTGCCCACATTTGTTCGGGATTTAAATTTTCCCAAACCAATTCGCTTATTTCAGAGAAGAGGGCTGTTCCTTCTTCAAAAAAGTCGGCGGCTTCATTAAAGTCAGGTTCGGGACAAGCCGCGGTCAAAATGTTTTTTAGCGATGAGGAGTTACTTGGAGCCAAAACGGAAAAATCTTTTTCGCGCACCTTTTTGATGCCCGTTTCCGTTTCTATTTCAAATTTCCCGTCAGCCTGTCCTTTTATAAGAGCCGGACGGTTTTTATATAAGACGATTGCATTAGTATTCATTTTTGTTCCTCAAAATAAGCCGCTTAGAATAAGCATGTTTAAAATAAGCTGCTTAAAATAAACGGCTTACAATAATTTTAGAATTCAAGTTTTGTTATGGATATTTGCCTTATAAATCCGTTTAAATACAAAACTTGAATCTTATTCGACTTATAAAAATAGTTTTCACAATCTCCTGCCGTATAAATCGGTTTACCGAAAAAACTTTCAAAAGACTTTTTTGTTTCTCCTACCCGTAAATCATTGGGCAACGATAAATTGGAATCTGCAAAAATCGAAATCTTTTCTATGTTATTGTTTGTTGCAGTTGAAATTGAAACCTCGGCATTTAAAAAATCGTAATACCACTTTTCAGAAAAATAATTATATTTTATTCCTGAAGGTTTACCCCAATATTCGATTAAATCATCTGTGGTATCTTCAAGCTTAATTTTTTTTAAAATTATAGGATTATATTTTTCCATAGAGAAAATTAAATTACGTAATTGATCCCGCACCTTTAAGGCCTTTTCCGATTCACCTAAACCGAAAAGCATTCTTGCATAATTAAAGATAATAATTCTTTTATCTATTATGCTTCCTGTAATTAAAAAAAGGCTGTCAGTGCTTGCAGTTGTATTTTTTATCATCGACTCCAAAAGTAGTTTTGCCTTAGTATAATCTTTTTGTGAAAGGTAGAGGAGGGATGCATAATTTGTATTTGCAATGAGACTTTCCGTTCCGCTCTCGCTCAAATATGCTTTTTCGGCAAGGGAAAGAGCTTGAGCCCTATCATTGATATTGGGAGAATAAAATAGGAGCATTGCATAGGAGGACTCCATCCCGGATTCTTGAATTGAATTTAGGTAGCTTTTATAAGCTCTTACGGCTTCATCATAATCGTTTATATTTCCCGGAATCGATTCCGTTTCTTCGTTTTTTTGATCTATCAAAAGACTTTTGGGATCGAAATTTAAAATCTCATAATTTTGTTTCGCTGTTTTTGAATCTTGTGCAGCTGCAGGATAGGCGGTTAAAAGTCCTTTATTTGAAATACCTGATGCCCATTTTTTATGTGCTGTTATAGCTGCCAATCTTTTAAAATACATATTGTTGGGAAAGGCTGTTCTTAGGGCAGAAACTCTTTGCTTTGCATCTTCGATAGCATTTTCATCATCACTTCTGACTGCATCAAGCACATAAAAAATTTCATCGGCAACGGCTTCTGCCTCATCTTTATGTTTAAGTAAATTGCTTATACGCTGTTGCGGTGAAAAGTTGTCGGTAAAAAAGCTTTCAAATTTTTTTGCGTAATTAGGATCGGCTTGGATTCTTTTTAGGTCTTCAAGATGACTGTAAAAAAGGTTTGAATCGTAACCTGCAAGTTTTAAAAGAATTAAGGTAAAGCTGTCAGCAGTCAAATTATATGATTTTAAAAGCTCGCTGTTTTTTTCTCCGCTTCTCCTTGGGTCCGAAAAATAGACCAGCTTATTGTCAAGGGCAAAAGATGCCGCTGCGTGGGCTAAAAAAGCTGAAAGCATTTTTTCTCTTTCAATGTTTAAGTTTTTTATTCTTCGCGGAGAAGCTGTTAAATTTTCGGCAATTCGAGCTTCTATGTAATCGAAAAGTCCCGTACTTATCAAGATTGTTCCATCAGGATAAATTCCGCATTTGATTATTTGACTTTCTTCAATAATGAGGCGCATTCTGCCTCGGTAAAGCTCGTTATTTCTTATGAGCATAAAAAGGGAGGCATTAAGCACTTCCTGCCAAACTCCTAAATTTTCGCCGGATATTTCATTGATTGAGGCCGCCGAGATTTCGTTTCGATAAAAATCCATGGCTTCGGTTCGTATTTCTTTAATTGACTTGTCATTTTCTTGGGCAAAAACTTGAGTATAGCCCTGAAAAAGCGTTAAAATGAGAGTAAAACAACAAAGTTTCCGTATAAATTTTCTTTTCATCATTTGCATATAATAGCACAATATCGGATTTTTAGCAAGATTTTCGCATTGGGTTTTGTATCAATGGCAATACATATCGATTAAAACACATCCTCGCTTATTTTTAATTGCTCTTTTAGTTTTTCGTAAAACTCAATGTAAAATACCAGTCTCTCTTTCCATAGCTCTTCCGCAGATTTTGTTCCCGGTTTTATATTTAACAATTTGTAAAGCTCATTGAGTCTCTTTTCAACATAATCTTTTTTAAGCGAAATATTCATATCTTTAAAATTATTGTTATGCAGAGTTTCATAAATCCTATACACATCAAATCTGTCAATATTATCCGCATCTCCTACCGTCAGAGCAAATGAGGTGCGCTCTCCCTCAAAATCGGCTTTGTCGTCTACATGAATCGCTATTCCGTAACATATATCGTTAATCCTGTCTTCAGGCAATTCCAATTCTTTAAGAAAAGGTCGGGCAATTTTTGCCGCATTCCGTCCATGGTTAAGCCAATCCTCTTTGCCGCAGAATTCTTCGCAGTAAGAAACATCATGGAGAAGACAGGCAATTATCATTTCCGTAACGGAAAAATTTTCTTTTTCGGCGATAGCTTTGCCGATATTTGCAACGCGGTAAGAATGTTCAAGCCTGTATGCTTTTTCTTCGGGATGTCCGCTTAAGTATTTACTCTCATCAAATTTTCTTTTTAGAAAGGTCTTTGTTTTTTCAATCAATATATTATTTATTTCGCACTTCATGGCGGAAGTATAATTAAATACTCGGAAAAATTCAAGAGAACTGATGATGCCCTTATCTTTGACGGTTTTCGGCAGTTATTCTGCATTTTTTTAAAAAAATATAAAAAAAATTGTCAATGGGGTTGACAAAAAATGGGGGGGGGTATAATGAAAAATGTGTGAAAATATGTCGGGTTGACCTGTTTGAAAGTAGGCAGGTGCGGAACCAATCAAAACATATTTTTGACTAAGGAAAATAAAATCATAGGAGGATTTTATGAAACGGTTTTCTAAGCTTACAGTATTACTAACTACTGTATTATTGGCACTTGTTTTTGTCGGATGCAAACAGCCGACGTCAAACGAAGGTAACAAGGTGACCAAACTTGAAGCACCCACAAATTTAGTTATTAATTCGATAACAAAAGGTCCCATCACTACCAAGGTTAATTGTACATTTATCTACAATGGAAAGATAGGCCTAGATGGGGCGACTTCTGCAATTTTAGGTTACTCAACCACAAATGATTATTCTACAGCTATGTATGAAAGCGTTGGGGGAATAGCCACTTCAACAGCTAATGTAGACGTAGGAGAGAATACAAGAACTGTCAACTATTCTAATTTTACTCCCGTTTCTGGAACAAAGTATTACTTTTGGATAAAAGTAACAAGTGCAAGCAACAGTATTTCAGATAGTTCGTGGAGCAAAGTTGCTGAGTTCACATATCATTAAGAACAATTAAATAGCATGGTGCTTTTATACGGCGGGTCAAGCCCGCCTTTTTCTTACAATCAATAAGACACAAGATGCGGATAAATCATGAACATAGAATCGTATATCAAGTAGAAAAGCAGCAGTTAGTGTTTATTTCTTTTAGGTACCACTATGAAAAATAATTTAATCTATTTCCATAGTTTCTCCGGTCTGCTTGATTAAAGGCCCTATAATATGTTAGAGTAGGCCAATGGTAAAAGCTGTTTTTGCAGGGTCCTTTGATCCGCCCACCTTCGGGCATTTAAACGTAATTGAAAGAGCTCAAAAGATATTCACCGAGGTACATGTCGTAATCGCCGTAAATAACAATAAAAATTATTTATTTTCGGGTGAAGAACGTAAGCATATGATGGAAGAACTGACCCAAAAATGGGATAATGTTTTTGTAAATACTTGGAATTCGCTGATAGTAAACTACGCCGAAAAAATCGGTGCCAATGTTTTAATCCGCGGAGTGAGGAATGTTTCCGATTTTTCCTATGAATTCGATCTTGCCGTTATGAATAAAGGCTTAAATCAGAAGATAGAAACCGTATTTATGGTTCCCGACACAAAGTACTTTGTATTGCGTTCAAGCTCCATAAAAGAATTGGCAGCCTTTGGCGGAAACCTTTCAGGTATGGTTCCTCCCATAGTCGAAAAAGCCTTAAAGGAAAAAATAGAGGAAATATAAAACCGTTTGCGTAGGGGTATCGATGTTTATTATAGAAATTTTAGTTCCTATTTTCCTTTTGGTGTGGTCCATTGCATTTTTTTTAGGGTATTTATACAATCGTTATTTAATAGATAAATACGATAGGGCTGTCTTACCCGGATGCCGTATTAATGCCCAAAAATATCAATGGAGCTCAAAACAGGTTTGGGAAGACTCTTTTACCCTGCTTTCCGGCTTGTGGTTAAAATTTTTTTGTATCTTTGCACCTATAAGCCTGATTATTGATAGTCTTTGGCTCTTCCTTAAATCCTTCCGCTTATATATCTCGATAGCCGGAGGCCTGTTTTTTCTAATTTTTATGCTTATATTTATTATAAAGGGAATAAAAATACACAAGTCTTTTTGCTCAAAAGGGTGGTTTTGGACTTCTTATAATACAGGAAAATCAAACGGATTTAAGATAATTTAAGACGGTTTCAATTTATGATTATTCTATTTGAAACCATTTTGATAAGGGCATGGTCCGTCCTGCCTTGTTCCAATTATGGTAGTGTTCAAAAACCTTGGATACTATATGGAATTTTTGAACCAAGATATCGATTGCCAAAAAACTACGCCAGTAATTATAAAAAATTGAAGTATAATTCTCATCATAGGTTTCTTGTCCGAAACTTTCTATAGATGAAATGCCGTATTTTTCTTCAAAAAGTTTGACCAGACTAGTATTAATTTGTTTTTCTTTTTCAAATTCTTCGGTTGTAAGAAAAAATTTTTTGCTTATATATTCGACCATCCCTTCTTCAAACCAAATGCCTTCTGTCAATTTTTTTTCATCTTCGAAATCGTCAAGAAAGAGTTCGCTTTGATGCATTAATTCATGTCCTATTATTTGCAAAATACTATTTTCATTTATGTCATTTGAATAGTAACTTTGAATATTTTCCACAGTCTTGAGTTCGTAGACTTCGAGTTGTTTTAAATATATGGATTTCCAAATATTAAGTTCAGGTGTGATAACCATTCTAATTTCATTGGTATATGCCGGAATACTTATGCTGCTGTGTACCCTTGTTGCCATATCAAAATCTGCAAAAACTATATATTCAGGCAGATCTTTTACACTGTAGGAATTTTGAATAAAATCAATATAAGCCGCTATTTTACTTTTATGAGTTTCTAAAAATAAATTATATTCTTTAAATTTATCGATGCTTCTAATTGAATATGCATATTCCATATGTTTTATTATAATACCAATTCTTTTAATGATGTTTCCAAGACTTGAGAAAAATTTATGCCTTGTTGTTCTGCTTTTAGCTTTAAACCATAGGGGATAGTACAGTTTGTCCTAACACGCCTGCTATCTATTTCATTTTTTACGAGGTCAGGGTAAATAGTAATGGCACAAACTATATCTCCATCGTTTGTCTGTATGCCTGAAAACTCCTCAACAGGCAGTTTTTCTCCGTCTTTTTCCATTCCATATATATGAAGTTCTAAAGCTTCTTTTGCCATTTTTTGTGCATCAATAAAGTCTTTTCCATAGCTTACACAACCTAAAACATGCGGAAAATATACACTATATGCACCACCTTCTGCCGGTTCAAAAACAGCCAAATATGTTTTATTTCTCATTTTATACCTCTTATTTTAATCCTGCTTGTTTTAAAATACTATTCAATGTTCCAGCCTTTAAATCTCCGCCATGGAAGGGAATAGTTATTTTTCCTCTTATTTTCAAGTGTTTTAATTGATAATGTGAACCTTTAGTTTCACAAATATACCATCCGTTTTGTTTTAAGAGCTTTAACACTTCCTTTGCCGTCATATATAAATTATACGTATAAAAAATGCGTATGTCAATGGGTGAAATTTATTTTCAATCTACTGTTTTCTCCTCATCATAAAATAGTAAAGGCCTGCGATAAGATAAAGACAGGCAGAACTTATAAAAAATGAGCCGATTTTGATAAGGCCTGCTGTAATTCCTCCGGCTAAGAAAAAAAGAATGTTGAGGCTGTAAAACAAAAAAAATCGGAATTTGTCTTTTTTGCCCCTAAGGCACATAGCCAATGCAAAAGCTGCATCTGTTAGGTAGCCTGTTATGTGGGTGGTTCTTACAAGGATATCTCCATAGAAGATAAACATGGCGTTTTGAACTCCCGCTGCAAAGCTTAGGGCAGATATTTTGAAGATTTGGGGTGTTTTAAACAATGCCAAACTTAAAAATATCCCAGCCAGGCCCATCAGCAAAATGCCGTATCTTTTCTTTAATCCGAATTTTCTTTGGTGGAATAAAAGTCCCGAAAAAAAAGCTCCTGCAAAAAAGGCAAGAATAGCCGAGCAGATTATAAAAACTTCCGTTATATTTTTGTGTGCAATTGAAATGGCAAGATGACTTACATTCCCCGTATGGTGGCTTACAGGCAAAGAAAAGCTGCGGATTGCTCCTACATTTATAAAACCTGACAAGAAGGTTAAAAAGGCGATCCAGATTTTAAATCGCAGGTCTTTTAAGGTGTCGGTCATAATTAACCTATCGGCTTAAAATCCGGCAGCTTGTTTTAAGAACCGGTTTTATAATCAGCTTATAAATACGCGGCTTATTTTTTTTCATCGAGGATAGTGTTATATATTGAAGAATATTCTTCTTTCCCTTTTTCCATTTCGAATCTGGAGGCTCTTTCCCTCAAAAGGAGTTTAACAGCGTAGGCAAAAATTCCGTCGGAAGAGAAATTTTCGGCTCCTCTTACCGTATCGGCTGCCTGAAACCTAGCATTATCCAAAAAAGTTTCGGCCTCAAGAGGATTTTGAATTGAAGCTGCTGTTCTTGCAATTTGTACCGGTGTAAAAGCCGAAGAAAGCAAAACTCTTTCGTCATAGGAAATAGGCGCTTCCCATTTTAGCTTTGCCGAGCGTACCTGCTCAAGGGCTATTCTTAGAGAACGCTCAAACTCATACCACTTATCCAAATAGGCGGAACCTGTGCTTTTTTCTTCTCTTGGAGGCTCAAGGGATAGATTTTCCAAAATTTGAGCATCTTTTTTTGAAAGAGAACGCAAAGCCAGTTCTTTAAAGGTTTTAAAGCTCATAGGAGGCTGTAGATTAGGAAAAATTGAAGGCAGTTGAGCCGTCAAATAATAGTAGGAAGCCACCTTTTAAAGCTCCTTTGCCGCATTCTTTAAAATTTCGGCTGTTTTGGGGCTTAGATATGATGAGAACAAATCCGCAACGGCTTCTGCCGAGAAGTCATAATAAGCCGCTCCATCCTTAGTACCGATTCTAAATCCTCCTGATATCTTGCTGTCGGCTTTAAGTTCCATGCCCTTAGCAATATGATCTTTTAAGGCTGCACTTAAAGAGGATTCAAGCTCTTTAAGGTCCTTGTCTGCAAGAATTACGGATAAATTCTCGGTATTGCCGGTTTTTACCCAGCCCTTGACTGCTTCGGGAATCAGATTTTTTAGAACTGCGGAATCGTAATTTTTGGCTGTTTCAGCCTTTATAATGGCATTAAGTTCATTTAAAAGACCTTGTCTGAATGAAATAAGAGTATTTCTGCCGGCTTGGTCTATTGAAGATTCGGCAGCTTTTTGGAATCTGAGAGCTTCAGCTTCAGCTTTTTTTACGCTTTCCTGAGCTTCAGCTTCGGCTTTTTCGATAATATTTTTTGCTTTTTCCTCTGCTGCTCTGATAATTTCAGCTGCTTTTTCATCGGCAGCGGCAACTCCGTCTTTTTTTATCTTATCAACAAGCTCTTGCAATTGAACTTCCATATATGTCTCCTTAACAAAGTTATGCTTTCAACATTGTAACAGAAAAACTAATTCTTAGCAAGATAGGGCTTGACAATTTTTTTAAATTTATTATAATTATAAATGAACATATGAGCATTTGTTCATATGAATAGGTGATGAAATATGATAGAAGATGATGAAATAGGTGTTTCTAATGAAGAAACTGTGGCTCATGCAAGGGCTAAGATGCCCGATGAGCAGACAATGAGCGACTTGGGAGATTTTTTTAAAAACTTCGGAGATTCTACAAGGATTAAGATTGTTTCCGCTCTTATTTCCGGCGAGCTCTGTGTAGCCGACCTTGCAGAAGTTTTGGAAATGTCGGCTTCGGCCGTTTCTCACCAGCTTAGAATTTTAAGGCAGGCTAAGATAGTAAAAAGCCGCCGAAACGGAAAACAGGTTTATTATACAATAGATGACAACCATGTCGGAATCCTATATTCCGTCGGTTTGGAGCACATTAGGGAGGGCAGGTAATATGGATTTAAAAAAAGAAAACGAACACAAACATGAGCACAGCCATGAAGAACATCATGACCACCATGAGCATGAACATCACGAACATAGCCACGATGAACATTGCTCTTGTGGGCATGAACACCACGACCACCATGAACATGATCATCATGGACACGGCCATCAAGAGCATAAGCACGATGAACATTGCAGTTGTGGACATGAACACCACGGCCACCATGAACATGATCATCATGGACACGATCATCACGAGTATAAGCACGATGAACATTGCTCTTGTGGGCATGAACACCACGACTACCATGAACATGATCATCATGGACACGATCATCACGAGCATAAGCACGATGAACATTGCTCTTGTGGGCATGAACACCACGACCACCATGAACATGATCACCATGGACACGGCCATCACGATCATCACGAACATAGCCACGATGAACATTGTTCCTGTGGACATGACCACCACGACCATCACGGGCACGATCATTCAGGCTGTGGCTGCGAACATCATCACGGCTCTTTAAAAGAGATGGTAGTACAATTCGGTATTTCGGCCTTGTTTTTTGTCGGAGGTATTTTTACCCGTATTTTTTTTGCGGAAGCCGGAATACAAATTAAGAATTTTTATGCAGCTTTTTCGACGGTTTTATTTGTCATAGCTTGGCTGATAGCAGGCTACAAAGTTTTGTTGACTTCGGTAAAAAATATTTTAAAAGGTCAAGTTTTTGATGAAAATTTTTTGATGTCTGTTGCAACAATCGGAGCTTTTATTTTAGGCGACTGGACCGAGGGTGCAGCGGTTATGCTCTTTTACAATTTAGGCGAGGTGGTACAGCACTCGGCCGTCGAAAAATCGAGGCGCTCAATCATAGATCTTATGGACCTCCGCCCGGACTTTGCCCGCCTTTATGATTCCGATTCTAAAGAAAAACTTGTAGATCCTGCAAGCGTAAAAATCGGTTCCCTGGTTCTTGTAAAAGCAGGTGAAAAAATCCCCTTGGACGGCGTAATTTATGAAGGAAGTGCCGAACTTGATACCTCATCCATGACGGGAGAAAGCCTTCCGCGTACTGCAGAAAAAGGCAGCCCCGTACTTGCAGGTTTTGTAAATTTAACGGGGGTTATAACGGTAAAGACAACAGCTTCTTTAGAAAATACCGCTGCCTCAAAGATGCTTGAGCTGATTGAGTCCGCACAAAACAGAAAGGCTAGGGTAGAACGGTTTATTACCTCCTTTGCAAAGGTTTACACTCCGATAGTTACGATAGGAGCGGTTCTTCTTTCGGTTTTACCGCCTCTTTTAAGTGCTCTTATTTTTTCATCGCCTATTAACGGCTGGGAAAGTTTTGCCCCATGGATTTCACGCGGCCTTGTATTTTTGGTAATCTCCTGTCCTTGTGCCTTTGTTATTTCGGTTCCGCTGGGCTATTTCGGCGGAATAGGAGGAGCTGCAAAACGAGGTATACTGATTAAAGGTGCCGATTACATAGATTCTCTTTCAAAGGCCGATGCCGTCGTCTTCGACAAAACGGGAACTCTTACCAAGGGTGTTCTAAAGGTTATGACCTTAATGCCTGCGGAAAATGTAGAAAAATATGAGTTTTTAAAATTGGCCGCCCTTGCCGAATTCAATTCTCATCATCCTATAGCTAAAGCTATTCAAGATTGTGCCCTAGTTAATTTGTCCGAAGAGGTAACGAAGACTTTTCCAAATGCCGAGCTTACAGAATATTACGAAAAGGCAGGAAAAGGCATCTCGGTAAATTACAAGGGAAAGAGCCTTTTAGCCGGAAAAAATTCCTTTATAAGCGAAAACATAGGAAAGGAAATTCCTTTATATGGAGATGAGATAGGCGGAACTCAAGTTTATGCCGCTTATGATGGCAAGTACATCGGCTGCTTGATTTTAACCGATACGCTTAAAAATGAAGCTAGGGAAGCTATATCCGATTTAAATAAATTGGGGCTTTCAAGGGTAGAAATACTTACCGGCGATAATGAAAAATCGGCCAAAAAGATTGCAGAAGATTTGGGTATAAAAAATTACACCTCAATGCTTTTACCCCATGAAAAGGTTTCAAGGTTCGAGGAAATTTCCGATGAAGTAAAAGCAAAGAATAAGAAGGCTTCTGTTATCTTTGTAGGAGACGGTATAAACGATGCTCCCGTATTGGCGCGCTCGGATGCAGGTATAGCTATGGGAGGCATAGGAAGCGATGCTGCCATTGAGGCGGCTGATGTTGTTCTTATGAACGATAATCCCCGTCTTGTAGCTGCGGCCGTAAAACATGCAAGGTTTACCCGAAAAATAGTTTGGCAAAATATAGCTTTGGCCTTTGGTATAAAAATCGGCTTTTTAACCTTGGGCGCTCTCGGTCTTGCAAACCTTTGGGCTGCTGTTTTTGCCGATGTCGGAGTTGCCTTATTGGCCGTATTTAATTCTTTAAGAGCAAAAAGATAGCTCAATATTGATAAATTACAAAATTAAAAAAAACCGGCTCAGCTTTTAACTTGGCTCAGGGCCGGTTTATCTTAATAGCCCTTTGTTTTCCTCATTTTACTTATTTATATTCATAATAAATCAAATTGTTATCTTGCAGAATTTAAAGAAAAGGTTTAAAATTGATATAATAAACAAAGGAGAAAGTTTTTATGGAAAAAGTTAATGTTCCCCATCCGCCAAAAAAGATTTTAGTTTTTGATCTATTTACCAATCTTGGTTGGATTGCCGGTAATTTTTTTACTTCTATTTTTGTCGGAAGTTCATCTAATTTGAAGGCTGTTGTGAGCTCAAAGGTCTTTATAATAGGTATTCTGATTGCCGTTTTAAGTCCCGTCGTAAAACAAAAACTTTTTTTCCCTGCAATTATAAACTGGGAAGAAAATCCTGAAAAAGCAAAGAAAAACATCCTAAGGTATGAAACTTTTTTATTGGTCATACCGTTGCTGTTTACCGCTATCGTTCCCCTTATATCTTTGGAAATTGGAATTATTGATAAAACCGGTTTATTTTTATCTTCTCTTTTTAGTACTATAGGGAATATATTCTTGTTGGGTACTATATTTTCTTCAAGTACTATTAGAGCTTTTGAAAAATGGGTTTCCTTTATTCCTGTCGAAGAAAAATACCTGTCGTTTTCAATGATAAAAAAAGTTACTATTGCAAGTATTACTTGTATTATAGCCGTTATTCTTCTTGTACTTGCTCCTATTGTCCGTTTTGAAAATCAGAATATTTATAAAAGACTTATAAATTCCGTTTTACCTTTGTTCATTTACGGTTTAATTTTATCGGTGCTAAGTTTAGGGATTATTGTCAAATCTATCGAAGTTAGAATTTTTTTGATTCAAAGAATAATAAAGGATCTGGCTGATGGAAATTATAAGAGGGAACCTGTTGCAAGCTGGAACAGGGATGAGATAGCTCTTTTACTGGTGGATATCGGTAAGCTTTTGACTTTTAACAAAACTTTTATAAAGGAGCTTAATGAAAGTGTAGGCCTTTCAGGAGATACGGCCGAATTTCTTTTGTCAAATATGGATAAAACATCCGAGTCAGTCAGAAAAATAACCGATAATATTTCTTCAGCCAGAAATCATATCCAAGATCAATCTTCAGGTGTTGTAAAGATGCAGGGGACCTTAAATCAAATGGCCTCAGGTATAGAAAAATTAGGAAAGAATATTGAAAGTCAGTCTGCAGCCGTTACGGAATCCGTTTCAACGATAGAAGAAATGGTTTCCAATATTCAGTCCGTAACAAAAACCGTAAAAGAAAATGTCGACTCCATCGAAAAACTAAATGCTTCTGCCGAATCAGGCAATCAAGCCGTTTCGACCGCACACACTATAGCAAAAAATATTACCGATGATTCGGATGGACTTTTGGAGGCTTCTAATGTTATTCAGCATATTGCAAGTCAAACAAACCTTCTTGCAATGAATGCGGCTATTGAGGCTGCTCATGCGGGAGAGTCGGGAAAGGGCTTTGCCGTAGTTGCTGACGAAATCAGAAAACTGGCTGAAGAATCAAGTACTCAAGGAAAAACAATTACAACCGTATTAAATAATCTCAAAACTAAGATTGAAGAGCTTAATTCTGCCGCCGAGACTACGGAAGTGCAATTTGCCGAAATAATGAAAATTCTTTCGACGGTAAATGACGGAAGCAGCTCTATAATGCATGCTATGACAGAGCAAAGTTCCGGAAGCAGTCAAGTTTTGGATGCCATAAAAGAAATAAGCGATATAACTTATGATGTAAAAAGCGGTTCCTTGGAAATACTTAAAGGAAATACTGAGGTCAGCAAAGAAATTTCAAAACTGGTAGAAATTTCTAAACTGATAAACCAAGGTATGGATGGTATAGGAAACGATACCGGACAAATAAATGAAATTATAACTCAGGTAAGCGGAATAAGCGAAAAGAACGAAGAGGCTGTCACTAAGGTTATGAAGTACCTGTCTCAACTAAGTTTTTAAGCTTACCAAATCTATACCAAATAAACTTTTGACCGCCCTCTTAAAGTTTTCGGGAAGGGGGGCGGTAATCTCCTTTGGTAAGTCGTCTAAAAACGGTTCCGAAAATATTAACTTATAGGCATGTAAAAAATATGTAGTTTTTTTTGATAAATCTTCAGAAAATGCTTTTTTTTGTTTTGAGCCGTATTTTTTATCGTTTAAAAGGGGAGTGCCGAACTGAGAGCATTGCATTCTTATTTGGTGCTTCCTTCCGGTTATAAGATTAAAAAGAACAAGGCTTAAATTTTCTTTTTTTGAAAAATCAAGAACTCTTATAAGACAAAGACATTCTTTTCCGTCGATTGAGCTTTTAAATTCGTTTAAAGAAGGACGCCCCTCAGTTATTCCGATGTAAAATTTACCTATCTTTCCTTCCTGCAGGGCCCTTGAAAATTCTTGGGCTCCTTTTAAACTTTGAGAAAAGGCTAGAATTCCGCTTGTATCCTTATCCAGTCTATGCAGGGCTCCTACTTTAAAGGAAAGACTTTTTTCTTTTGACGGAAAATATTTTAAAACAGCCTCACAAAGACTTTTTTCTCCATGTACAAGCTCTCCGGATCTTTTGTTTATAAAGAGTAAATCATCGGTTTTTAATAGGACATCAGGTTTTAAAATTGCAGAATTTACTTGTTCTTCGTAGGCGGGTGCAGTTAAGCCGAATAGGCTCAAATCCATTGAAATTTCATCGCCTTTTTGGGTTAAGTAGGCTCCGTTTTCTTTTTTACCGTTGACCCTTATCTTCCCTCTGCGTATTGCCGAATATACGCCGGAAAGGGGCATCTTTCCTAAAAATTTTCGTATTACACGGTCCAGTCTCCTGCCTGAATCATCTTCGCCTATATAAAAAATCTTATTTTCTTTACTCATTTATACATTATATACCATTTACAGACTTGACAAAAGAGCTATTTTGTAGAGAATTAAAGATATGTTGGAAGCGATGTATAAAATGCAGTGGATTATGTTTTTTTCTAATCCGATTTTTTTGTCCGCTATAACAAGCTGGATGATGAGTCAGATTATAAAGACTATTTTTGCATTATTTAATGCCTCAATAAAGACCCCTATAGATTTTTTTGAGCTGGTGTTTTGGCGTACCGGCGGAATGCCTTCAAGTCACTCCGCTCTTGTAGCATCTTTAACCGTCAGCATAGGTATAAGGCAGGGGTTTGATTCGGATCTTTTTATTTTTGCCTGTTTTATGTCACTTATAGTTATAAGGGATGCTGTAGGCGTAAGAAGGTCCAGCGGTTTGCAGGCTAAGGCTCTAAATGACCTCGGTGCAAAGTTTGCCGAAAAGAATGAAGGGTATCATTTTAGGGCCGTAAGGGAAATCCAAGGACACAAGCCCGTTGAAGCTGTTGCCGGCATTATTCTTGGTATAATCACATCAATATTATTTGCTTATTTTGGATAAGAGCTATGAATCAGCCTAAAAAATACATCTTCTGTTTTGATATTATTGCAGGTTTTTTATTGATTTTCTCTTTTTTCTTGTTAATATTTGTTCCGATGAGCTCAATGTCTACATTGTGGAAGGACTACCGTGTCCTTTTTTTACCCATGGAAGTAGATGAACCTGCAATTTTACAGGCAGCCGAAGAACACGGTATTACGGGGATAATTTCTTCTCAAACCATAGAAACCCGTTTTTCGGATTTGGAAGAACAAGGTTATACCGGCTATCCCTTTACCGATAAGGAGCGTTACACTCAGTGGTTCGTAAATGATCAGGAAAATATAAGATATATGTATATTCCATCCGATAAGCATATAACTAAGGACTTTTTTAGATTTTTAAAGAAAAATACCGGGTATTTTTTTATAGAAAACGATACTTCTTTTTCGGCCTTTCAGTTTTTTATTGCTTTAATATTTTTTGCAGTATCTTTTTTTTATACAAGCCGTAAAAAAAATTATTTTTCTGCAGCCTTTCCCTTTGTTATTTACGCAGCCTTTCAGAGGGGAATTTTAGCTCTTTCTTCCTCAATTATAATTATGTATACTCTTGCGTTTTGGATGGAAGCCATAGGTTCCTCTTTAAAATTTACAAGAGAACAGCTTGTGTCCAGAATCAAAAAAAATCCTCTTTTAGTTTTTTTCCCCTTTGTTGCTTTGATAATTGCAAAATTCAACAGTAATATTTCGCTTGTTCTTTTTGTCTTTGCAATATCGGCTTCAGCCTCTTTTACATACATCATTGAAAGGTTTAGTTTTTTTGCTGAAGAGAAGATGGATACGCAAAAAATTCATAAAACAATACGGGCCTATGTGATGAATCCGCAATCTATCGCAAAATTTTGGCATACAAGGCATTTGTTTGTCGTTTCTTCTTGTGCCCTTTTTTCTATTGTCTTTTCAGCCTTGTTTTTATATTTCAGTTTTAATAAAACCATAAAGGCATATCAAAATACCCTATATCTGCCTATGCCTGAGGCCTCGGTCGGAATTCCCGGCTTTTCAAAAAAGGCCTTTGATGAATTAAAAAAAATAAGGACGGGAGATGACCTTCCTGATCTTGGAAACCTTATTTCGGATACATGGAATGCAAAGGTTATTCCCTTTACCCGCCTGGGTCTTTCTCCTCAAGAAAATGACAGGGTCAGTTTTAACGATTTTTCCGTAGATGAAAACGGTGTAGTTACGGAACAAGACGGCCTTGTATTCAATTTTGATGATGAGTTTATAAAAAGCGTTATTTCTTTTAGGACCAGCCCTTCTATCGAAGACCTGCTTTACAGTCAGGGAAGGTTTATTACGGCTTCTTATGCACCTAAGAAATTTCCGCTTAACCGTTATAATAGTGCAGCATTGCTTGTTGCCCTTGTTTCGGCTATAATGCCGTTAATGATTATATTATTGAGAGTGTTTGAAAAATGACGGAATTTTTAAGATTTAAACGGGGTAAAGAAGTTTTAGAATATCCTAAGCTGCCTGCCTCGTTTGAGGGCAATGCTTTTTTACCTCAAAAGGCCTTTATACCTATAGCTTTTGATTCTAAAAAGCGCCCGGAAACCCTTGTTATGAAAGGAGAGACCGTAAAAGAAGGTCAAATTATAGCCCGTACTGAGGAACCTTTTTCGGTCGGCATATACTCTTCTATTCCCGGAATTTTATATGATTTTATTGACTTTACCCTTCCGGACGGAAAGCATATTCATGCTGCAGCCGTAAAACTTGAAGGGGCTTTTGATATTTTAGGCCGCCCATCTGCCGATTATCCGTGGAGGACTTCTTCTAATTCCGAAATTGTTCGAGCAATAGGTTATTCCGGAATTTTAAATACGGCTGATTTTTCAACAGTGCCCCTTATTTATCAGGTAAGAAATGCTTTAAAAAAGGAAGAGGCCGATATCTATATAAACCTTTTCGATAAGGACCCTTCTTCAGGTATTGATTCAATCTTGTTTGATCATTTTTTTGAAGATGTTGCAGAGGGGCTTGGTATAATGGCGAAAATCCTCAATGCTGCTTCTGTCACCTGTATTCATAAGTTGGCAAAAAAAGATCTTTACAAGTTAGAGCAAATTTCAGAAACTTGTGAGCCTTTTTGTAGGGTAAAATTTATAAATGCATCTAATGATTATCCCTTTGTTCAAAAAAATTATTTTGCAAATAAGGAAAATCCTTTTTTAATAGATATTCCTACTGCTATGTATACATATGAGGTTGTAAGAACAAATAATCCTATAACCTCTGTTTATGTTCTTGTAACGGGTAAGGCTATCAATGAACCCAAGGTCTTAAAGGTTAAGATAGGGACACCTATAGGAAATCTTATAGAAGAGTGTGGAGGCTTTAAAACCGTGCCGGCACAAATTATATTGAACGGGCTTATCGGCGGAATATCTGCCGATACTTTGGATATACCTGTAACGAGTACCTTAAAATCAATTCATATTCCGGGGAAGGATAGTATAAAAAAACACTCTATAGAAGAGTGCATAAATTGCGGTTTATGTTTTAATTCTTGTCCTCTATATTTGGAACCTAAAAAAATAGTCGAATCCATTGAAGCTGAGGACTTAAACGAGGACATTTTAAAACAAATAAAGATTTGCAGCGGTTGTGCTTGTTGTTCTTCCTGCTGCCCTTCAAGGATTCCCCTGTGTTCCATTATTTTAGAGATGTCAAAAAAAATTAAAAAAGGAAATCTTTTATGAAATCTTATTCTAACTTGTCTTTGACGGCAGCTCCATTTGTGTATACACGCCTTCCCATTTTTAAAATTAATATTGTCGTTTTATCTCTTTTAGGTATCCAAATTTTGATTTTGGCGCTGAGTGCCGACCTTTATGCTCTGTTAAATATTTTTGTTGCCGTTATGGGCGTATTATTTGTAGAAAATTTACTTAGATACTTGGCTTCTTCAAAATTCGGTTTATCCCTCGAAATGATAATTTCAGGTCTGCTGATAGGTTTCTTTATGCCTACGGGTATAGGATTTGTTTTTGTTTTTATTTTAAGTGCTTTTTCGGTATTTATTGTAAAAACCGTGTTCGGCGGAACAGGGCGAAATTGGCTGAACCCTGTTGCTTTTGCAGTCTGTGCTGCATATATTTCCCGGCCGGAGGCCTTTCCGCCGCTGATTTCAGATTTTTCACTCTTAGCTGAAAAAGGCAGTTTTTTTGCCGTGATGGAGGCAAACGGCCTTTTAAAACTTAAAACGGATTTTACCGTTACCTCTGCTCTTAATTCCATTTTATTACACGGTGTAGGCGTAACCCTTCCTGAAGGCTATATAAGCCTCTTTTTAAATTCTACATCATCAATACCTGCTTTCCGTTACAATATAGTTACATTGGTGTCGTCGATAATACTGTTTTCTATCAGGGCTGTGGATTATATTCTTCCTGCGTTTTTTTTGGCAACCTATGCTGTTTTAGTTTGGATTTTCGGAATGATCCCTGTTTCAAATATTTATTTTACGGGAGACATACTGTCGGCTGTTTTAACGGGCGGCATTTTATTTGCAGCCTTTTTTGTTATGACGGAGCCTGCATCTTCTCCCAAAACCAAATATGGAAAGGCTATGATCGGTTTTTTTACAGGAGTTTTTGCCTTTTTTATATGTGCCCATGGAGCATCGCCTGCAGGAATATTCTTTGCCATAATCCTCGGCAATATAATTTCTCCTCTTATCGAAAGACTTGAGATAAAAATACAGGCTAAAAAAAGGAGTCTTTATGAATAATTCGAATGTAGAAAAAATAAAAAAACACCTCCTCCTTTTTGCTTTTTTTATTGCATCGGGACTTATATTGTGGGGAAGCGGTTATATAATTTCAGGACTTAAAAACGATGCCTATTTACAGGATGCAGACTATATTTTAAAAAACTCTCCGCTTTGTTCGAAACATCAAGGTGTAGAATTTATAAAAACCTTAAAACCTTCTTCGCTAAATATGAATTTTTGTAATGCGGTTTTTGAAGTCAAGATGAAGGAGAAAAAAGGCTATGCCGCTTTTATAAATATGAGCGGAAAATACGGAATATATCAAGGAATGTTTCTCTACTTTAAAGAGGAAAGACAATGCTTTTTTTGCGGTTTGGGGGGAGGAATTGCCGATAGACCGGCTATATATTACGGCATAATCCCTTTGAGTATAAGCATTTCCGAGCAAAAATTAGCCTCTGCCTTTGAACGGCTTGAGATAAACAATAAGGAGAAAAAATAAATGGCTGCAAATAAGAAGTTGATCGTCTTTCTTTTCGGTTTATGCCCCATAATTCCTGCTGCTTCAAATTTTGCATACGGAATTGTCTTAACCGTTTCATTGTGGGTTATCTTTTTTTTGGGAATTTTAGGAAATTATGTAGGGAAGCTGATAGATATTAACCGTTTTAACTATGTGTTTGTAAGTATATTTATGATTACCGGTACGGCTTTGGTCAATGCCTTGCTGGAAGGTATATTACCTATAATACACGGCCCCCTTCAAGTATATACGTATATATTAACCTTTTCCTACATTATTTTTTTGGGCCTAAAACAATATTATGAAGACTCTGAATCATTGGATTTACCTATATGGTATTCCGTCTTGATTTTGAGTTTATCTGCTTTAAGGGAATTTTTTGCTTTCGGCTCGCTTTCTTTTCCTGTTTCATCGGGTTTTTTATCGCTTCGGCTGCCTTATTTTTCAAATCATCCTCTATTCCGTTTTTTAGGGACCACTGCCGGAGCCTTTATTATCCTCGGGCTTATAATATGGATTTATTTTTCCGTTACAAAAGAATTGCCGGCTGTTAAGATGGGAGAGGAAGAATGAGTCTGATTATATTTTATACCTTTGTATCTTCGATTGTTTTTGTATATGGAATAGGTTTGGAATGCCTCTATATCTATCTTGAAAACCCAAAAAAAGTATATGCATTTTTTATTAAAAATGTCATAGTAGTTTTGATATCGGTTAGTCTGGTTTGGGCTTTATGCCGTTATATTTTAAACCCTCTTGGTGCCGGTTTTCTTCTCCCTGTTTTGACTATAAGTTTTTTAGAGGTATTGAATTTGATTTTTAAGCTTGTATGGCCTAAGTTTAGCGGTTTAAAACCTGAAGAAAAGATTTTTAGCTGGGGACTCGTATTTTTTTGCCTTTATCAGGCATCTACATATCGAGAATGTCTCGCTTTGATTTTTTCGGGTTTTTTTAGTCTTTTTGTGTTTTTGTTTGTTCTAAATGCAATAAAGCAAAAAACAGCGGATAAAGAATCTTTTACCGAATGGAAAAAAGCGTCTCTATTTTTGATAAGCATGGGGCTGATGTTATCGGCTTTTTATCTTACTGATCTATCGCCCTTTTTTTAATTTTTAACCGTTTTTGAAAAGTATTACAGGATTGACAAGGCTTTGTTTATAATTTATAATTGAACCATTGTAAAAATGTAAAGGGGTTTTTGTGGAAAAGAACAGTAAAAAAAAACTGGAGATATGTTTTGCCGTTCATGCAGACTATAACGTAATTGATGAGTTTTCAAAAGAAGATTATACTCAAGACTACAAAGATTTTTTTTCAAGCTTATATGCTTCTCCTTCTATTCCCTTTACTCTTGTCTTTAGCGGTAGATTTTTAGAATGGATACAGCGTAAAAACCCCTCCTTTTTTGATGTTATTTACGAAATGCACAATAGAAAACAAGTCGAGATTTTGGGAAATGCCTTTTATGAGCCATTTATCTCGATGATTCCTTCATCCGACCTCATAGGGCAGATAGAGTACATGACTGATACTTTGCGTAAACATTCTTATAAGAGGCCCCGCGGTATGTATCTGCCCTATTTTGCATGGAATCCCAATATTCTTCCCAATTTACAAAAATGCGGAATGGAGTATTGCCTTCTTGATTTCCGTTTTTTTATTAAGGCCGGCTTAAATGCATTTGCTCCGGTTTGTATGGAAGACGGCGGAAAAATATTATTCGGTATTCCTTCTACTTATGAATTTGAAAATACCGATTTGCAGCCGGCAGCCTTTTATGACTTATTATGCAATTATGCAAGTGTAGTTACCGAAACAAGCGTTGTCGTCTTCTTATCCGTAGAAACAGCAGTTCGATTTTTAGACAAATCAAAGGGCAAAAAATCGTGGATGGAGGAATTTCTTGAACGTATTTCGTCTCCCGACTCCGTTATTTCGCTCACTCATACCGGACAAATAATTAAAAATAAAAGAATATATCAAAAAGGCTTTATATCCTCAAATGCAATATTTTCAAATCAACTTGTAAACAGCTCCGTAAAACAGCTTCTAGCCAATAAACCCAATGTCTATGCCATGTATGCAAAGATGATCTATGTCCATAGTCTTGTAAACCAGGTGCGTGGTGATAAGGCCCGCAAAAATAATTCCTCATT
Source organism: Treponema sp. B152 (assembly GCF_024181665.1). NCBI lineage: Bacteria > Pseudomonadati > Spirochaetota > Spirochaetia > Treponematales > Treponemataceae > Treponema > Treponema sp. B152. The sequence goes on along the minus strand of NZ_CP058668.1, from coordinate 1,356,590 downwards.
GGATTTGTGGAAGGCTGAAAGCGGAATACTTTTTAATTTGGATTGTAAAAATAAAAAATATAACAGAGATTTAAGGCAGTACTGCTACAGAAATCTGCTTTTAGCCGAAAAGCAGACTCGAATCCCCGGTGTTTTTGCAGATTCTTTAACCAGTTTGGATTTTGATTTGGATGGCATTAAGGAGTTTATATCCCAGCGGGAACATCTTAATATGTATATTCACGCTCTAGGCGGAAAGATTTTTGAGATGGATGTATTTTCCGCCTATAAAAACTATGCAGATATCTGCTCCGAAGAGACCGGCTTATTTGTAGACCATCTTATATCTTCGGATGAGCTTGAAACAATTAGAAAGGGGGACTTTAAGTCTGCTGTTGCCAAGCCGGTTTTTTGCGAAAATCTTTATCAGGATGTAAAATTTGACAGGGTTAAATTTGAGCTTCTAATGAAAACCGAAGGAAGCTTCCGCAGTTTTAATCAATTGGTATCCTTGCGCAAACAATACAGCTTCAATGATCAGGGTGTCCAAGTTCAATATATTTTAAAAAATGAAAGTCCCTTTAATCTTTCAGCTTATTTTATGGTGGAAATAGACCTGTCCGTAAGCCCTATTGAAAAAAAACTTGCAAGCGTTTCAGTTTATGCAGATGATCAAAAATATGAGGCTTCTCAAGAAAAAAATACCTTTTCAAAGGTTTCTTGGGTTCAGATAACGGAACCTGAAGGGAAGACTGTCTTTACCATAGAATCTAATGAGGCTGCAGAGTGTATTATTCTTCCCATATACGAGAAAATCTCTGAGGCAAAAAATCCTATTATGGGAATAAGAAATCTGTTTTTTTGGAAGGTCGATTTAAATTCCGGATTTGAAACGGAAAAGCTTCTTTTCTTTAAGGTAGATGCAAAAAAAGCGGGAAAAGAAAAATAAAGCCCTCTATCCCTCTTGACCGCAAGGCTTTACTTACGTAAACTGTAAGTATGGGACGCGCTTTGGCTTATATGCTTTATATATTGGCATTGGCAATAGAAATACTCAGAGTTCTCTTGTTTACTTATATTGAAAAGGCTCAGCCTTGGCCCTTAAGTATTGTTGATTGGATTGCCTTCGTTTTTTTATGTATGCCGGCCGTGTTTTTCTTTTTATTATTACATCAAGAAAAAGATTTTCACCAGCTTTTAAGGATTATTGCCGGTATTAAATTTTTATCCATTATTGCGGCATGGTTTTTTTTGATAAAAACTGCACGTTTTGTAAGCCTTACGGATTGGACTGCCGATGCGTTTATTTTCCAAACTCGGGTAACAAGGTTATTTTTGTATATTGATACTTTGATATTAATTTTATGCTTAAAAAGGGAGAGGTCTTTATGCAAATAATTCCTATTGCCAGCGGAAAGGGCGGTGTGGGTAAAAGTCTTATAGCTGCAAATCTTGCAATTGCATTGGGGCAGGCCGGTAAGAGGGTAGCCTTGGCCGACCTTGATTTGGGAGCTTCAAACCTGCACTTAGTTTTAGGCGTTCAAGGACGCAAAAACGGCATAGGCACTTTTTTAACAAAGGCAGCCGAATTTAAAGATATAATAATCGACACGGATTATGAAAATGTAAGATTTGTCCCGGGAGATTCCGAAATTCCCGGCTTTGCCGCTTTAAAAATATATCAGCGTAACTCTTTGGTAAAAGAGCTTTTAAAACTCGATGCCGATTTTTTGATTTTGGATTTAGGTGCCGGAACTCACTTAGGCATCTTAGACTTTTTTTTACTGTCCCCGCAAGGAATAATAATTACATCCCCTTCGGTAACCTCTACTCTTGATGCCTATGTGTTTTTAAAAAACATTGTGTTTAGGATGATGTGTTCTTCATTTCCTGCAAAGTCTAATGGCGGTGTTTTTTTTGAAAAACTAAAAAATGATGTTCCCGGAATGCAGCGTCTTTATATCCCGACAATAACGCAAGAGTTAATGACTATTGACCCTGACAATACCAAAAAGTTTTTAAGCAAATTTTCACATTTTAAACCCCGCATTATAATGAACATGATGGATGATCCAAAGGATGCGGAGAAGGCTATGAAGATACGCCGTTCTGCTAAGCAGTACCTAAATATTGATCTTGAGCATCTGGGTGTAATATATACGGATGCCGTTCAGGATAAGGCTCTTGCGTCAAGGCTTCCGGTAATCAGGTATAAACCTCAGTCTATGATTTCTCAGGCTATATACCGAATAGCCGATAAACTTATTCAATCTGAAGCCGAAAATTATAGTGGAGAAGACTTTCAAGAATTTTCCGATTATTCTTTTATGTCGGCTGAAGCCGAAGCTGAAACGGACTTTAAGTCTAAAATGGAATATTTGGATGATTTGATAGGAGGAGAGGTCTTGTCTTCGGGTGAAATGAGCGAAATTATAAAATCTCAGCAATTCGAGATAAATGTGCTTAGGAATGAAAATTTATTATTAAAAACAAAAATAGCAAAGGCTCTTAAGCAGGGCTTTAAAGTATAGGAAAAAAGTTTATGGAAAAGTTGTGGACATTAAAGAAAAATAACAGTGGGAAGTGGTTTTTAACATTTACAGCCTTACTTGAGCCTGAAAATTGCCCCTCAGCCGATGAGATTCTTCTTGAGGCAAAAAGAAAGGGAATAAAAAGCTCATCTCTGGTAAGTAAAAAAACTATTGAGGACTATTTAAAAAAACATACCGGCTCCGGCATAGAACCCGTTTCACTGCCGCTTGAGCTTGATTCCAACTTTGATGCAAGAATTACAACAAATAACGACAAAACGGCGGCCTATCTCTATGTAAGAAAGGCTGCCGATTCCGCTAACGAAGTGGACATGTCTACTATAAACAGACTTCTCCAGAGAAGTAATATTGCAAATATCGATACGGAAAAGGTAAAAGAAGGTTTAAACGATTTTATAAATTCTTCAGAGATGGAATTCTCGATGCAGATTGCCGAAGGTTCTCCCCCAAAACGAGGGCCCGATAAAAAACTTATCACTCATTTTGAACAAATACCTGACCATGAGGTACAGCGTTTGGCAGACCGTTTAAAGAGGCCCGATTTACGTACCCCTGATGTGGAAAACCCCACGACAGACAAAGATTATCCTCTTTCCGAAGCTGAAACCCTTACGGTTGTCGAAAAAGGCGATCTTATCTATGAGGTTGAAGATGCCGGATTGGGAGAGGCCGGTGTTGATGTATACGGTCAATCTATTCCCGGGCTTCCAGGCAATGATCCTTTTTTCTTGGATTTACGAAACATAGTACAAAACCATTCAGAGCTGCGTGCAGGAGAAACCGGTCTTCTTTTAATAGCGAATACCGAAAGAGGTTTAAAGATCCGTATAGTTCCATATAGGGATGCAAAGGTAAGAGCCGTAGTAAGCCGCGATAAGATGGAAGTTTCTCTTATTTTGCAGTCGGGACTGGGTGCAGGAGAAAGACTTTCGGTAATAGGCGTAAAAACGGCATTAAACGAGGTCAACCTTCTCGACTCAATTTCGGACGCAAAAATAAACGAAATTATAGAATCTGCAAGAAAGTTAAACGATGAATGCGAGTTTGTAATATTAAGCGGAACTCCTCCGATTGCTCCCGGCTCTTACAGGCTTGAATGGTCGGTTAAATTTAATGAAGAGCTTAGTACGGCAACTGTCGAGAAAGATGCCCTGATTTTAACGGCCCGTCTTTTACCTAAGGGAGAAAAGGGTAAAAATGTTTTTGGTGAGTTTATTGACCCTAAAAATGCCGAGCCCACAGATTTGCCTGCTAATGATGAAACAATAAAAGTTACCGAAGAAAAGCACGTTATTAAGTTTTTTGCTGCAGAATCGGGAGAGCTTTCTTTTTTTAACAATGCCCTTGTAATCTCTTCGCTTAAAACCATTCAAAGCGATATAGATACCAAATTCGGCGATATAAGTTTTCCCGGCAACCTGATTATTACCGGAGATATTAAAGATGACGTAAAGGTAAAATCAAAGGGAAAATTGACAATTACCGGAACTGTAGAAAAAGCTCTGATTTATTCTGAGGATTCTCTTACCTTAAACGGCGGTATAAATGGAAAGGGAAGGGGAACCGTTTGGGCTAAGGATAAAACCGATTTACAATATGCGGAAAATGCCAGAGTTTTTTCGGGCGGCGATATAAGTATAGCTTCTTACTGTTTTAAGTGTTTGGTAAAAACAAACGGTACCGTTCATTTGACAGGCAACCCCGGGGTACTGTTAGGCGGAAGCATCCATGCTGCAAAGGGTGTTTCGGTTCATGACTTGGGGGCCGAAAAAACCATAAGGACAATTATCTCGTTCGGACAGGATTACTTGATAAAAGATGAAATTGAAGTCCGTGAAAAAGAAATAGAAGATAATAATGCCGAGCTTGCAAAAATCGAAAAAGACTTGCAGGCAAATCCCCCTGATGTCGATGCCTTAAGACAGAAAAAGGTTAAGCTTTTAAAAAGAAACAGTGCTCTTACGGTCCGCATATTTAATCTAAAAGAAAATTTTGAATTTCACATTCCTTCAAAAATAAAGGTTACAGGTTCGGTTTATCCGGGCGTTGTACTTGAAAGTCACGGCCGCTATTTTGAAGTTATGGAAACTCATCATAACGTATTTTTTGAGTTCGATGAAAAAAACGGACAAATTATATGTTCACCTATTAAAGAAGTTGAAGTAGAATTAGAATAATAAAGGTGGTTGGCGATGCTTTTAGCTATACAATATCCTTCATGGCTTCATCCCGAAATTATTCCGGGGCTGTCGTTTTTACGTTGGTACGGTCTTATGTATCTTGTTGCTTTTGGAATAGCCTATTTTTTGTTTTCTTATCAGGTAAACAAGGGCGAATTTGAACGATATTCAGGCTGTCAAAAAGCTATGACACAAGATGATATTGCAGACCTTTTTATCTGGGGAATTTTAGGGCTTATTTTGGGCGCGCGAATTTTCGGAACCTTGGTTTATAATCCTGAAACCTACTTAAAAGCTCCTTGGCTTATTTTTTGGCCATTTGCAAGGGATGGAGCCGGGAATCTAACCTTTACGGGCTTTCAAGGTATGTCCTATCACGGAGGCTTTATAGGCGGTTTTCTAGGGGTCATCCTCTGGACAAAAAAATCTAAATTTAAATTTGCGGCAGTTGCAGACCTTATGGCTGTTTCAATTCCTCTAGGCTACACATTCGGACGTCTCGGTAACTTTGCAAACGGTGAGCTTTACGGCCGCATAACGACGAGTAAGATAGGAATGATTTTTCCTCAAACTCCAATTTCCGACCGATTTTATCTGGCCGAAAGTTGGGTCAGGGATTTTGCAGAACAAGCAGGTTTGCTTGTACAGGATGGAGCCTCTATGATAAATCTGCCCCGCCACCCGAGCCAGCTCTATGAGGCCTTTTTTGAAGGGATTATTCTTTGGCTTATCTTATGGCTGCTTCGCAAGAAAAAGCCCTTTGACGGCTTTTTGGTTTGTGTTTATACATTGGGTTACGGCTTTTTTAGATTTTTTATCGAATATTTCCGCCAGCCGGATGCCAATAAGGGCTACCCAATATCCTTTGGGACAGGGGCCGCCAATATTTATGTTTATGAATCGTGGAAAAACATATCTACCGGGCAAATTCTATGTAGTTTGATGATCTTAGCCTCTCTTGCTGCGATGTTAATTCTTTATTTGCAAGAAAAAAAGTTAAAAGAAAAAAAGGAAATATAGATGGATAAAAAAAAGGACTCTAACTTTTGTATTGAAGAACTCGGCTTTTACCGTATTGCGGTTTCATCGCCTAAAATTTCTCTTGCAGACATAGAAGAAAATGTGAATATTCATCTTCAAGAGATAAAAAAAGCCGAAAAAGATGGTGCAAATCTTATTCTTTTTCCTCGGCTTTCAATTACGGGGGCTTCCTTAGGTTCCGTTTTTAAACAGTCTCTTTTAATCGAAAAAGCCCTTGACGCGGTAAAGATATTAGCCGAAAAAACTAAGCAGTTTTCTATTGTGTCTGTTATCGGTCTTCCTTTTTTATATAGGCAAAATCTTTATACTTGTTCGGCCGTAATCGAAAACGGAAAACTTATAGCCCTTGTTCCGCATCTTCCTTACGGATTTTTAAGTTCCTATTTTTGCGATTTTGAAGATGCTCCGTGCCTGATTCCGCTTTGCGGAGAAAATATTCCCTTTGGAAAGGAATTTAAATTTATTGTAAGCTATAAGGATTCTTGCGGTTTTAACACAGGCTTTTCATTTTCATTTGATTCTTCTTCTCGTGCCGATCTTATTTTAAATCCTCTTGCAGAGCCTTCAAAGCCTCTTGGTTCTTCTGCTATGCGGCAAGGGTATAAGGCTCTTTCAGCCGCAAAAAAATCGGCCATTGCTTTTGCAAACTGCGGAATGGGGGAGTCGGTTTCGGATTATTTTTTTGCAGGCGAATGCGGTATTTTTGAAAACGGAAAAGAACTTGAGTTTACATCATTTGCAAAAGATTTTTACATATCTTCCGACATTGATACGGAATTTTTAAATATACAAAAATTAAGCTCAAGATTTTCGAAAACTACTGATTCCGATTGGGAGATTTTGATCGAAAAAGAACGCTTTAATACCAAGAAGACCTTAAACTATCATGTACAAAAAAATCCTTTTTTACCTGATTGCGATGAACTTCATAAAAAGTTTATCTATAAGAATTTCTTTTCGGAACTTATTTTTTTTCAAAGCTCTGCCCTTGCAAGGCGGCTTCAGTTTATAGGCTGTTCAAAATGCCTTGTAGGTATTTCCGGAGGCTTGGATTCTTCTTTGGCCCTCCTTGCAAGTGCCTATGCCCTTAAACTTTTAAATATTGATTTTAAAAATCTTTATGCCATTACCATGCCGGGTTTCGGCACAACCGAAAAAACAAAGACCAACGCTTCGGCTCTTGCAAAAACCTTGGGCTGTACGCTTTTGGAAATCCCTATTGAAAAGGCTATGCTGCAGCACTTTTCCGATATAGGACAGAAAATCGATAATCATGATATTGCTTATGAAAATGCCCAAGCTCGTGAGAGGACTCAGATTTTGATGGATAAGGCAAACCAAATCGGCGGTATAATGGTGGGCTCGGGAGACCTCTCTGAGTCGGCCTTGGGATGGATGACCTACGGAGGGGATCAGATGTCGATGTATGAGGTCAACTCTTCAATTCCAAAGACTCTTCTAAAAGATTGTATATTTGCCTTTGCCGAAAATAAGATTTTTTTTGAAGATGAAAAGAAAAACAACGCATTTTTTGAGCTTCTATCAAATATAATAAATACGCCTGTAAGTCCGGAACTTCTCCCGCCTGAAAACGGAGAAATTTCTCAAAAAACCGAGGATATACTAGGTCCCTATGAACTTCACGATTTTTTTATTTATCATGCAATAGGAAACGGTTTTTCGCCTAAAAAGGTTTATTTTCTTGCTTGTGAAGCCTTTAAGAATTCCTCTTATTCCAAGGACGAAATTTTAAAATGGCTGAGTCTTTTTTATAAAAGATTTTTCTCACAGCAGTTTAAAAGATCCTGCTGCCCCGAAGGAGCTTCGGTTACCGGTTTTTCGCTTTCTCCTCGAGGTGAATGGCTTATGCCGTCCGAAATATCTGCAAAAATATGGCTGACAGAGCTTGAATTTTTACTTAAAATAATGTAACATAACCTGCATGTTGACGGCGTTTTTGAACTGGATAGGTAACTATATAACTTATTTTCCTCTTGTGGCTTTTATCGGTCTGCTGCTCGGAGGCTTTAATATACCTATTTCGGAAGATATTCTTGTTGCAATGTCGGCTATTTTTTCTCAAGGCGAAAAGGCTTCCATTCCGAATTTTTTGGCAGCTCTGTATGCAGGGGCTTTTATAAGCGACTGTATGGTATATGGTTGGGGGAGGTTGATTGCTAAGGGATCGATATCGACGGGGCTTTTTTCAAAAATTATAACAAAGGAAAATACTTACCGCCTTTTAAAAGCCCTTCAAAAACACGGCATTTTTACATTTATAATTTGCCGCTTTATCCCCTTCGGAGTCCGCAATGTGGTATCGATGACGAGCGGCTTCGTAAAATATCCGTTCTATAAATTTTTTATCTATGATTTAATAGCTGCAATATGTAATATTACCGTATTGTACAGTCTGGTTTACTTTTTTGGCAGGAAAGGCGGCGATTTTATGAAGATATTCGGAATTGTAATGTTTGTCCTTTTCTTGGCTGCCGGTGCCTATCTTGTAACTTCGGGAAAGCTCTTCCAATTTGCCGATAAAAAACTCGACCAAGAAAAAAAATAACACCTTTTTTACTTTGATTTAGCTTATTTTTTCTATGTGAATCTTTACTTGATATAAAATCTATCGGATTGGCATTGCAAAATATATTGGGTTGATATTCAAAAATCTATCGGATTGGCATTGCAAAATATATAGGATTGGTATATAATTTATTTACTAGGAATTTTATATGATAAAGGTTCAAAATTATATACCCCGTGCTGTAGATGATAAAATAGATTTATATTTGACTCTTTTTGGAGCTGTCTGCATCGAAGGGCCTAAATGGTGTGGTAAAACATGGTCATCAGCCTATCACAGTAAAAGCTCTTTTTACCTAGGTTCACCTCAAGGCTCTTTTCAAAATCGAAAAATGGCCGAGATGACACCCGATATTGTCCTTTTGGGTGAAACACCCCGTCTTATAGATGAATGGCAGGATGTTCCTCTTTTATGGGATGCTGTACGTTTTGAAGTGGATAAGAGGGGCAAAAAAGGTCAATTTATACTTACCGGTTCCGCCACACCTAATCATAAAGGGATTTTGCACAGCGGTGCGGGGCGGATAGGCAGATTGAGGATGAGGCCTATGTCTTTGTATGAGTCAAAGGATTCTACAGGGGAGGTTTCGCTAAAGGCTATTTGTGAGGGCTCATCTTGTTCTTCTCCGATAAAAGAAGTCAGCCTGCTTGATATTATAAATTTAATAATCAGAGGCGGTTGGCCTGCAAATGTAGGTTATAGTGCTAAAAATTCATCAAAAACGGCAGCAGAATATCTCCATGCTATTTTGTCAGATGATGTGTTTAGGATTGACGGTATAAAAAGAGATGCATCAAAAATGAAGCTCCTTCTTAAATCCCTTGCCCGCAATGAAAGCAGTACGGCATCGAACCGCACCCTTAAAAACGATATCAGCTCAATAGATTACGAAGATATTGATATAGAAACTACTGCAACTTATCTTAATATCTTTGATCGCCTTTTTTTAACCGATAATCAATTACCTTTCTCTCATAATATTAGGTCTTCCGTACGTATCAAACAAATGGAAAAAAGGCATCTTGCAGACCCGTCTTTGGCTTGTGCCTTACTTGGGGCCGGAGAAAAAACTCTTTTATCCGATTTATCAACATTGGGCTTCTTGTTTGAGGCTCTATGCGAAAGAGACCTAAAAGTGTATGCCGATACTTTTGATGCATCGGTTTATCATTATCAAGATTATAAAAATCGGGAAATAGATGCCGTTATAGAAATGAAGGACGGTTCTTGGGCCGCATTTGAAATTAAACTTGGAGCAAATCAAATAGATGAGGCTGCCACAAATCTTATTAGGATAAGGGACAGTTTAAAAGCTGAAGGGGCCGGCTATCCTAAGTTTATGGGTGTTATATGCGGCTTAGCAAATGCTGCTTACTGCCGTAAAGACGGGGTGTTTGTAATTCCGATAACTTCGTTAAAGTGGTAAAAGGTCTTTCCGATTTAAACACTCGCTTCCAATTTTGAAGCTGCCTCTGCCCAGCTTTCCGAAAGTTCTTCAGCTCTTGACCGTAGTTCCTCTATTTTTTTCTGAACCGCCTTGCTTTTTTCGCCGTTGGAGTAGACTTCGGGCTCTGCTAAGAGGGCTTCATTTTCCGCTATTTCCGTTTCGCATTTTTCTATTTCGTTTAAAAGCCTTTCTTCTTCTTTTTCTAGTTTTCTTCTTTCCGAGCGGAGGCGTTTTTGTTCCTCGTAGGATAGGTTGGCTGAAGTCTTTGAAGGATTTGTGTTATCGGTTTTTCTTATACCCCCGTTTTTATCTTCGGCCTCCTCTTGTTCGATCCGATAAAGATAATAATCATAGGTTCCCGGAAAATTCCTTATCCTTGAGGGTTTTAAGCCCTCTTCGTCAGCCTTGAGTTCCAATACCCTTGTTGCAAGGTCCTGTATGAAGCCCTTATCGTGAGATACAAAGACTACGGTTCCGTCAAATCGTTTTAAGGCATCCAAGAGCACATCCTTTGAATGTAAATCCAAATGGTTTGTGGGCTCATCCAATATTAAAAGGTTCAAGGGCTTTAAAAGAAGAAGGAGGAGGGCAAGCCTCGATTTTTCTCCTCCCGATAAGACCGAAAGGCTTTTATAAATATCGTCCCCTCGGAATAAAAAGGCTGCAAGCATATCGTAAAGCTTAGGAACAAGATCGGTAGGAGCCGAGCGTTCGAGAAGGTCTATTATGCTTTCGCTCCCCGTAATGGTCTCGGATTCATCTTGCGAAAAATAGCCCATTTTAACTCCGGCACCTTCTTTTAAGCTCCCTGTAAAGTTTTTATCCTCTCCTGCAAGAATACGCAGAAGGGTCGATTTTCCTGCTCCGTTTTTTCCTGCCAAAACAAGGCGTTCGCCCTTTTCGACGGTTAAATCCAAATTTTCGATTACCCTATGAAGGCCGCCGGTTTGGCTGTGGGTCGGGCTTACAGCCGGGCCAGAGGCCATGCTATACGCCTTGCTTATTCCTTCTGCCTGAAGGACTATCTTTCCCGAATGGGGTGCCGGAGGAAAGCTGAAGCGGATTTTTTTTAGGTGTTCGGGAAGCTCTATTCTTTCCATTTTTTCGAGCCGCCTTATTCTGTCCTGCACCAAGGCTGCGCGGCTTTCCGTATATCTGAATTTACGGATAAAGTCTTCGGTTTTGGCTATTTCTTCCTGCTGCTGCTCATATGCCTTTATAAGGCCTTCAACTTCGATAGTTCTTATCCTCTCATAATCGCTGTAGGTTCCCTTATATTTTTTTAAGGTTCCCTTAAAAAGCTCGTAAGTTTCGGTTACAGTTTGATCCAAAAAGTAGCGGTCATGGCTTACAAGCAAAAAGCCTCCCTTAAATTTTTTAAGCCAAAGCTCAAGCCAAGATCGGGCTTCGATATCGAGATAGTTTGTGGGTTCGTCAAGAACAATTATGTCGGCATTTTGTAAAAGAACCTTTGCAAGGGCTATACGCATTTGCCAGCCGCCCGAAAATTCTTCCGTGTTCTTATTAAAATCCGCTGAAGAAAAGCCCAAGCCTCGTAAGGTTTCGTCAATAAGACCCTTTTTTGAATTCCAGCCGGAATTTTCAAGCCTTGTCTGCAAGGCATGATAATCGTTTGCCAAGGCGAGGAGTTTTTGCTCATCTTTTTCGGTTTTCATCTTTTCGCCGACCTCATCCATGGCCCTGATAATATCATAGCCGTAGGCAAAGGCTGTTTCGGCCTCTTCTGCCAAGGTCTTGCCCTTGTGGACGATTCCCGATTGGGGAAGGTATGCTATTGACGTATCTTTTTCTGTGGCTATATCCCCTGAATCAGCCTTTATTTGACCGGCAACAATCTTCATTAATGTAGACTTTCCGCAGCCATTTGCTCCCGTAAGGGCGGCCTTTGTTCCGGCCGTTAAAATGAGGGTTATATCCTTTAGAATATCTCTGTCCCCAAAGGCAAGAGAAATCTTTGAAAGCTGTATAAAGGGCATGGCTTTATTTTGCTGCAAAGAATAATATTACCGGATCTAAACTCCGGCGTGTTACAATATTATCCTGTATACTTGAAGACTCTACAGCTTCAAGGCGGAGCCCCTTGGAGGAAATACTGTACATAAATACAACCGGCTCAGGGCTTTTTTCAAATTTAAAACTTAAAACACCTTCATAGTCGGATAAAAGTTTTTTGTCCAAAAAATGTTTTAAGCTTACTTTTCCTGAAGATCCTGCTCCCGAAGGTATAATGGAGGGGGAAATAAGGTTATAACCGCTCCAAATAAATTGACCGTCAGGCAGTATTTTCAAAGACCCGAAATTTTCCGATGTAAATTCGGTTGAAGTTTTGGCTATCTTTTGTATGACTGCCTCTCTTCTTTTTATTTCGTTATTGATAATATTTTCCGGTGTGGCATTTAGGGTGATAAAATTTTCCTGCCTGAGTTTTCCGTTAGTATCGGAAAATTCGAGAGTGATGATATCCTTACCCCTTATCTGCATCGAAAGGTTGGTGCCCTCAAAGAGGTATTTGTTTCCGATTTTGACAACCTTCGTGTATGGAAAAGAAAGCCTTGTGTTTTGGAGTTCGACTCTTGCAATGCCTGACCGTAAACCGGGGAAAAAGCCCCAAGTAAGGCTCATTTTATCGAGATCAACCTGCCTGTTGTTTATCATTTTTCTGTAATGTTCGGGATACCAAAATTCGTTTAGAACCGCCTCAAGCTCTGCATCTTTTTCTTGGGCTAAATTTGTGCCTTCGGAGGATTCGTTTTCTCTTTCATCATAGATGCTTAGATTATATGAAAAGCACCAACCTCTTACGCCGTCCTCGGTTATAACCTCATACCACTGGCCGTCCATAGGCTTTCCGCCCTTTAAAACCGGAACGCCTTCTCCAAACCAAAGAATTTTTACAGGTTGTCCTAATTTTAATCGGTAAACCTGATTTGAGGTATTGTCGGGGTTTGACCGCATCGGAAGACCGTCCAACTTAACCCTTGCATAAGCGTGTTTATGTTCGCTTAACCTTGCCTGAAACCTGGCGGCATCTTTTTTTGATTCAAAAAAGGTTATCTTCCAAAGAGGAATCTCGACTCTTAAGGATGTTTTTTCGTTGAGGCCTACAATGTAAACCTTTTCAATATTCGATTTTACATAAACCGGAATTATATCTCCTGCAGTAAGGTTATATTCGGGAATTGACCAGTTTACTACACCGTAACCCAGCTTTTTTGAACATGAGCTCAAAAAAAGAGCTGACGATGCAACAATCACTGCGATAAAAATAAACAGCTTTCGTTTTTGAAAAAAATTATTCATGTAAATACCTCAAAATATTTCTTAAAATATTTTTTTATAGAACATAGTTGACTCCGGCCTTCCACATATCGAGGCAGAGTTTTGTGCGTTCTTTTTCTTCTTTAGAATCCCTTTCTCTTATAACTACATTATTTTCGGGATGTGGCATGAGGCCAAGCACATTTCCCTTAGTATTGCATATGCCGGCTATATCGGCAAGAGATCCGTTAGGATTAAAAGGATACTCTCCGTTTGCGGGAATGCTTTTTTCGGCATCTTTTCCTCCGTAAACCAGAGCAATCTGTCCTTTTTCGAACAAGTCATCGAGAGTTTTTTGAGAGTCGGTTAAAAACCGTCCTTCACCGTGGGCTATGGGACAGTGTATATTGCCCTTTAGGTCCTTTGTCCAGATACAGTTTGATTTTTGAGGAATCATAGTTGTAAAGCGGCACTCAAATCTGCCTTGTTTATTATAGGTTAGGGTAGCCTGTCTGTTTTTATAGCCGTCCTTATCTAAAATTACCTTTCCATCTTTTTCTTTTCCGGGAAGGATGCCTGATTTTACCAAAACCTGAAAACCGTTACAAATACCTATGACCGGCTTTCCTGCCGCTACGAATTCGCTTACCTCGTCAAAAAAGTAATTGCTTAAATCGAGGGCAAAGAGTTTACCTGCCCCGAGAGCATCTGCATAGGAAAAACCGCCCGGAATTACAAGAATTTCATAATCCTTCCAATTTTTTTCTTTTGCTTTAAGTTTGTTTATATGTACAATTTCAGGTGCAGCTCCGGCAAGTTCTAAGGCTCTTGCCGCATCTCCGTCTCTATTGGTGCCTGTTGCGTGTAATACTAGGGCTCTGGGTTTCATCATCATTCTTCCTCACTGTGTTCGCATAAGAACAAATTTTTGATTTGATAAAAATTTGAAGAGTCCAAAGGAGATTTTACCATGTCTTCTGCCGTTAATTCAATATCGAATGAAAAGTTAGTCGGATCAAAGCCTTCTTTTTCAGCTTTAAGGACAAAAATAAACTTTTCCTTATCTCCCGCATTTTTTGCAGGAATTGCTTTGGGACAAAAGGTATAAGCTCCGGGTGTCTTTTCCGATATTGTATAAGGATTATCCCAAAGAATGCTCATCTGGGATACCAGCTCTCCGTTCATTTTAAGGCTTATCGTAGCATCTTCCATCGGTCTAAAATTGCTTCCATTTAAAATATTGCCTGTTATGGCAGGAAAATTAAAAACGGGTGTGTTTTCGGTTTCGAATATGGGTTCATGGTCATGAGGCCTTTTTGTAGAAAGAACCCTGTGCATACCTTCAATTACCAAACTTGTAATATCGGCCATAATCTGTACTTTTTCCGTTTTTTCGAATTTTAAAAAGTGAGCGAGGCCTCTCCCCGATTTTATATAGCGGGGTTTAACCCGGTTGAGTACATAGCACATGGTGTCAACTCTGCATTGCATACAACTGCATGTAAGCCAGCTTTCTTTTTTTTCTTCGGCTTCATCAAATAGTTTGTTGACTTCGGTATATACCAAGTCTTCCATAACGTTATGAATGATCATAATACTCTCCTTAGGTTAATCGGCATATCGGTGCCAACCTATTTTACCCTATATTTAAAAAATCGGCAAGGTTGTTTGCTTAAGATTTATGACTTTTTTATAAATTTTATCCGAAACGGCTATCCTTATTTTTCTTAAAGAAGGTACAAGAGTTTTTATAAATTCTTTTGAGAAAACGGTGGAGCTTTCACTGAATATCTTTTTTTCATCTTCTATAAAGAGATCGGATTCAAAAGAAATACGTTCAGGTATATCTATAATAATGTCTTCACTGCCTATTTTGCTCCCCGTTTTATTTGAAAAATATTCAGCCAAGGTTTCTTCTGCTGCTCGGCGTTTATGCAGGTCCTCTAAGCTGCGGTGTCTGGGATTATCGCTTTGAAAGGCTTCCTCGGCTATTATGCGATATATTTTACCAAGTCTTAAGTCTTCTGCTAATTTTTTTTCGGGGTAATTGCTTTTTTCTAAAAGTCTGAAAATGCCATCATCATCTTGGTGGTACAGGTCTTGAGGTGAGAATTCCGACCTTTCCAGTCCTGTAAATATGGCTTTTTTCATCATAGCCGTTGCAATCCGCACATCTTTGTGCCAGTAAACCGATTTATACATAAGATATTTTGAAAACAGGATACTTTCAACGCTTAAGATTGCCTTAGATTCTATTTTTATTCCGTTTTTTTTATCGGGGAGAAGCTGTGAAAGGATAAAATCGGTATCTTGAATCCCGTAAGGAACCCCGCAATAAAAAGCATCTCTGTTTAGGTAGTCTAATTTATCGGGGTCTAAGACGCCTGAAAGAAGTTTTTGAAAAAAAACGGTTTCCGAGTCCTCCTTGCCTTTACCTGTTATTATAGCGGCCGTCTGCTCAGGGACTGCTCCTGTTTTGGCTGTTACAGAACGCAAAGGCTCTTTTAAGATAAGCTCTCCGGTAAGTTCTTCATGCTCTTTTAACTTTAATTCTTTGAGGGAGTGAGTAAACGGAAAGTGGCCGAGGTCATGGAGTAGGGCGGCCGCTAAAAAGGACATAGAGCCTTCTTTTGAAACCCAAGAATCCGCCCCCTTTTTTAACAAAATATTGAGCATTTTTAGGGCTATGTTGTAAACTCCGATACTGTGGACGGCTCTTGTATGGCCGGCACCGGGATAAACAAGCTCTGTCGGGCCCAGCTGTTTTATATTATATAGACGCATAAAAGAGTCTGTCTTTGTTACGGCATATAATTCATCATTCATCCATATATGTTTCCATATCGGATCTCGAATAGGCTTTGAAAAATCGCTTAATTCTATCATAAGGTAATTGATATTCTAACATAAATTTGGTATAATGTCGATAACAGAGGTTTTATATTTGAATACCCCTGTAGAAACGGATTGAATTTGCCGATACTCACTATGTGTATTTATTTTTTGTAGAAAATGTTGTTTTTTGTTTGACAAATAATGTTTTTTACAATATAATACAACACAGAGTTTGAAACGAAACAAAAGGAGTTATAAATGAAACATGGCGGTTTAGTTTTTGCGGGCATTGCTTTAATGTTGTTGTTCGCTTTTGCACCTTTAACGGCGCAGCAAGGTTCGATTAATTATCAAACTTATATGGTCGATACATTTGATAATCCTGACGGCCAAGATTGGGCTTATCAGGCTGTTGGAAGTAAATTTATTACTGAAGGCTATCCCAAGGTTCAATATCTTAACGGAATGCCTCATGCAGTAAAGGTAATGCATGATGATGCTGAAAATGCTAAATTTCTTGGGCTTGAGTTTAAATTTAACCGAAAAGGTGATAACTGGGTAGATGTTGTTCCCACCAAAGACGGTAAACCCTATGAAATTCCCTTTAAAGGGAATATTCACCGATTGGATATGTGGGTTTGGGGTGCCGGATATTACTATAACATAGAAATTCTTGTTCGGGACTGTGAAGGAAGAACTCATGCTCTTCCCTTAGGTTATGTTAACTTTAAAGGCTGGAAAAATATGCATGTGACTGTTCCTACAAACATACCTCAGGCATCCAGATATATTGGAAATAAAAATAAGATGACTTTTGTAGCTTTTAGAATCAGAACGGCACCTTTTGAAAGAGTTGATTCATTTAAGATATTTTTTGATGAATTTAAAGCCCTGACAGATGTCTATGTTGATTCTTATGACGGCTACGAATTGGCTGATCAATCTTTTGACGGTGAAAAAACCGAATAGGCTCAGCGTGGAGGTTAGATAATGAAAAAGAGTATAGCTATAATTTTGTTTTTGGTAGGTTTTGTTGCATTTTCTTTTGCCCAGCAAAATAATAATGATTTTTCTACAATAGATGCTGCCGATCCTAATAAAGTCGGTGTTGATACTGCAGGGCAGAGAATTAAAGAAGTTTCTATTGAAAAATTTGAAACCGAAGGTACTTGGTACGCAATGATGTCTGCCGATGAAGGTGTAGTACGTGCCAGACTTTTTAACGGTAATCCCTTGAACAAAAAACCGATTCCTGCAGAAGAAGGACTTGAGCTTGCAGATGAGAAAGTTCTGGGTGTAAAAGTTTCTTTTTACCGACGCGGATATAACTCGTTTGAAGTTCATGCAACAAAGGCTCTCCCCGTAGAAGGAATCGCAAAAACTGCAAGTGTTTGGGTTGTAGGCCGAAGTTATCCCCACACAATGAAATTAATAGTAGAAGACTTTTGGGGAAAGAGATTTGAACTTTATGTTGGAAAACTCAATCATTCCGGTTGGAAGCTTATGACTGTCGCTATTCCCCCGCAGAACGCTGCCGGAAAGACGGGTATCATCCAAAAGGATTATCACTACGGCACAAGCATGGGGCTTAAAATCGTAGGTTTCCGTGTTGAATGTGATCCGGAAGAGGCTTATGGACATTATTACATCTACTTTGATGATCTTCGCGTTGTAAGCGACTTATACGAAGTTGATATGCGAGATCAGGACGATATGTCTGATAACTGGTAAAATTATACCTGATAATTTTATCTTGAAACTTTAAGTTTTATCATAAGAAGGTTAAAAACTCCTATGGGTGTTTTTAACCTTCTTTTTTACTCAGGGCTGTAAATCGATAAAAGAGCTTTAATCTAAATTTTCTTGTAAAGTTTAAACCTTCCTCTTTTGCCTTCAGAACTTGTCAGACCTGCCTTGCTTAAAAACCAGCTTGTATAAGAGGCATAGCTTTTTGCTCCGATATTTTTTATGTCTTGATTTGTAAATTCTTCGGGAAGAAGATCTAAGGTCTTTTTGCATATAGCTTTCATATTCTTATAGTCTTCGGTGCTGTGGATTTCAATAAGCTTTTTATTTATAACTCCGGGTCGATAAGATCTTCTTTTTTTAGGCCCTGTATCGGCTTTTATAACCTCGCAGCTTATATATACAAGTTTAAAACTCAAGTTTTTATTATCTATCAGATGATAAAGACCGGAAAGTTCTCTAAAAATTTGAAAAAAGGAGCCGTGCTTGGGGCTTTTTCTTCTATGTCTTGTTGAACCGTCTTCATTTAAGACCTGTATATAGGCATCGACAGCTATGGGGTAGATTATTAAAACCTTGTGCGAAGGTAAAAATTTTTCTAGCTTTACTCTTAGAGCGCTTAGATTTGAAGTCTGTATTTCGATTACTTGTCCCCCATCGCAAAGAATGTCGCAGATGCTTCCTAAAAGCGGCTGTTCTTTTTCTCCGTTTTTTGGGCAAAAGTGTTCTTTTAGACTTTTGTGCAAATCACTTTCATTGTAGGTATTTATCATTTGATGTAAGTGGTTTTCGGTTTTTAAACATAGTCTAAAAGTTCTTCGGCATCAAGCTGTTCGACAACATAAATAATTTGGACTATTCCGCGGTTTTCGATAGTACGTTTACTTTGTACCTGATACACTATCATCTTATTCGTAGGAAGTCTTTGAGGCAGTTCATTTCCATTGATGTCTAAAAAGGCTCCTACGGATACGGGGTCTCCTATTTCTTGTTTTTCTCCGTCAGGGTAAACGATATAATATTCATAAAGGGTCATAGGAGGAGTTTACACTCTTTTTAAGTCCTTGTCAATTTACCTTAAAAGGTTTAATTCGATCTATCCGATAAAAATAAATATTAAACAATTCAAGCTTTTCTTCCGTTATCTTCTTTACTTTTTTTTTTGAAAGGGGTAGTATCTACGGATATGAATAAATTGGCTGAATTCCTTCCCGCTTTTATGCACTTTTCACGGCTTGAAAATACAAATCTTATTTTACTTTTAGGCATAATATTGCTTTTAGGTGCTCTTGGAGGAACTGTTTTTAAAAAACTAAAAATTCCTCAGGTTGTAGGTTATATTGTAATCGGCATAATAATAGGGCAGTCCGGTTTTCAGATTTTATCGGCTCAAATAATTACTGCCTTGGATCCCTTATCGAGTATCGCTTTAGCTCTTATCGGCTTTTTAATCGGAGGGGAGTTAAAAACCAAGGTAATCAAAAAATATGGAACCCAGTTTGTCGGTATCTTGATTTTTGAGTCCATAGTTCCTTTTATAACTGTCTCTATCGTAATTTCCCTTGTTGCATATTTTGTTACAAAGAATTTTGCCGCTTCCTTTTCTATAGGTTTAGTCTTGGGCTCCATATCCTCTGCGACGGCTCCTGCGGCAACTACAGATGTTTTACGCGAAAACAGAACAAAAGGCCCTTTAACAACTACTGTTCTAGGTATTGTTGCAATGGATGATGCCGTTGCCCTTGTGTTATATGCCCTTGCTTCTTCAATAGCTGCTTCTCTTTTGGGAGCTCAAACGGCAAGTTTCGGAAAACAAATCCTTTTACTTCTTTATAATATTTTCGGATCTATCTGTTTGGGAAGCCTGATAGGCTTTTTGTTGAGTTTGATTATCAGAAATATGATGACGGATTCAGGCAGAATTTTGGGCTTTTCATTGGGCTGCCTCCTCCTTTCTACCGGTATTGCTTATCTTCTTGCTCTGGATACTATCTTAGCTGCAATGGCCTTAGGCTTTTTTATGGTTAATTTTGCTCCTGCAAAAACCCGTTCCACATTTACCCTGGTAGAAAATTTTACCCCTCCTATTTATGTACTTTTTTTCGTTTTGGTCGGGGCAAAATTGAACATTTGGAATGTAACGCCCTTTATCGGTCTTCTGGCTCTTTTATATGTTATTTTGCGCACCGTTGGAAAGACAATAGGCGCTATTTTAGGTTCCATGCTTACAAAGGCTCCGGAAACCGTAAAGAAATACTTGCCGTTTTGTCTGTTAAGCCAGGCCGGTGTTGCCATCGGCCTTTCAATTTCGGCAGGTCAGGATTTTTCGGATACCATAGGGCCTACAATCCTGCTTATAGTTACGGCCACAACCTTTATAGTTCAACTGGTCGGACCTATTTTTGTAAAATACGGGGTAAAAAAATCGGGAGAATGCGGGCTTGATGTTACCGAAGAGGATTTGATTACTACATTATCTCTTGGGGATGTTATGTTGAACGGCAAGGCTATATGTTCTCCCGAATCTCCTGCCATCATTTCTGAAAATATGCCCTTAAATGAGATAATAAATTCCTTTAGCCATAGTCCTAACCTAAATTATGCTGTCAAAGGTGATGACGGAAGGCTTACCGGTGTAATAAGTTTGGAACATTTAAAAGAAACCTTGACAATGACTGCTATCTATGACTGTGTTTTTGCCATGGACATAATGCAGCCTGCCGATATTGTCTGCTCTCAAAAAACAGGTTTAAAAGATCTATATGAACTTTATACCGAAAAAGACACCTACGCTATTCCTATAATCGGAGATAATGGCGAGCCTTTAGGTATGGCTGAAAAAGATGCTGTAGATCATTTTTTACACGGAAAAATAATAGAACTGCATAAAAATGCCTATGGTTTGGACTAAATGTAGACATTTTGTTTTAAATAGCTGTAACCTATTGAAAATCTTTGTTTTTTGTTGTATTATCACGGAATATTGAAGTTTTCCGGCATTGGAATCTGTTTCGGCGATCTTTTGCAGGCAGCTGGTCATTTTTTTAAGATGAGCTTTTTTATAAAAAATATAAAAAAGCAAAGGTTTCTTATGCTCTTTTGAAAAAAAAGAGCTTTTTTATATGCAAAACCTTTTCAAGCTGACTGTAGAAGAGTATAAGGAGCATATTGATATGGCGGGGCATAGTTTTGTTATAGTAAAGAAAATTTAGATTACATTAAGGAATTTTAATTATGGAAAAAAGGGTTTATTTAGGGCTTACTGCGGATATTATTCACCCGGGTATCATTAACATAATAAATGAAGGTACAAAACATGGGCAGCTGATAATCGGTTTATTGACAGACAGTGCAATCGTTTCCCATAAAAGGCTTCCATATCTCACGTATGAACAGCGTAAACAGGTAGTCGAAAATATTAAGGGTGTAAGCAAAGTTGTTCCTCAGGAAGATTGGTCTTATATTCCGAACTTAAAAAAACTTAAGCCCGATTTTATTATTCACGGCGATGATTGGAAAAGCGGTTCTTTAAGTAAGATTCGGGATGAGGTTATCGAAGTGATGAAAGAATGGGGCGGCGAGGTTATTGAAGTCCCGTACACCAAGGGGATTAATTCAAGCGCTCTTGCTTCAAATATGCATAGCATAGGTACTACCCCCGAAATCAGGATGAAAACCTTACGGCGGCTTATTGAAGCTAAACCGATAGTCCGCATAATGGAAGCCCATTCAGGTCTTTCGGGGCTCATCATAGAAAATCTTGAAGTGCAAAAAGATGACGGTGTTCACCGCTATGACGGAATGTGGTCTTCCAGCTTGACAGACTCCACCAGTAAGGGAAAACCAGATATAGAAGCTGTTGACCTTACAACCCGTTTGCAAGGTTTAACCGATATTCTTGAATGCACTACCAAGCCTATTATTTATGATGGGGACACCGGAGGAAAAACAGAGCACTTTGTTTTTACCGTCCGAACTCTTGAACGTAACGGCGTTTCTGCCATCATAATCGAAGATAAGGTTGGTTTAAAGAAGAACAGCCTTTTCGGCACGGAAGCAAAGCAGGAATTGGCAGATGTCGAAGATTTTTGTCATAAAATTTCCGAGGGAAAAAAGGCTCAAGTTACAAAGGACTTTATGATAATAGCCCGTCTTGAATCTCTTATAGCAGGTCATTCGGTTGATGAAGCCTTGGAGCGTGCCTTTGCCTATGTAAAAGCCGGCGCCGACGGCGTTATGATTCACAGCAAAGAAAAACATGGAAACGATATAAAAGAATTTTGTGAACGCTTTAGAAAGGAATATGAAAAGGTGCCGATAGTTTTGGTACCCACAACATATAATCAATTTACCGAAAAGGAATTGGCTTCTTGGGGGGCAAATATAATTATCTATGCCAATCACATGCTGCGAGCTTCATATCCTGCAATGCTTAAAGCGGCTCAGACAATTTTAGAGGCCGAGCGTTCTTTAGAGGTAAATGATATGTGCCTTTCGATTAAACAAATTTTGGAACTTATTCCGGGGACTAAATAAATGATAAGACCTCAGTTTTTTTATGAGCTGTTAAAAGAAAACGGAACAGTTTTTTTTACCGGTGTTCCCGATTCCCTTTTAAAAAGCTTTTGTGCTTATATTACCGATAATGTAGAAGGTAAAAATCATATTATCGCAGCAAATGAAGGTTGTGCCGTAGGGCTTGCCGCAGGACATTATTTTGCGACAGGAAGAGTTCCTCTTGTTTATATGCAGAATTCCGGTTTAGGAAACACGGTCAATCCCTTGCTTTCGCTTGCAGACAGAGAAGTATATTCAGTTCCTCTGCTGCTGGTAATCGGCTGGCGCGGGGAACCTAATGTGCATGATGAGCCTCAGCATATAAAGCAGGGCAGGGTTACTTGTTCCCTCCTTGATGCAATGGAAATTCCCTATTGTATTCTTTCGGATGAAGAAGCTGAGGCAAGAGCTCAGCTTGAAAAGGCTTACTCTCATATAAAAGCTTCAAGTTCTCCTTACGCAGTTGTAGTGCGTAAAGGAATTTTTGATTCTTATAAGTTAAAAACAAATGAGGCTGTTCCTGCCGAGATGAGCCGCGAGGATGCAATCGAAAAAATAATACTTAATGCTCCTTCAAATGCTTGTTTTGTATCTACCACAGGAATGGCATCGCGGGAACTTTATGAGCTGCGTGATAAACACAGCCAAGGTCATGCCAAAGATTTTTTAACTGTCGGCTCTATGGGTCATGCTTCACAAATTGCTCTTGGTATTGCTTTGAGTAAACCCGATAAAAAGATATTTTGTATAGATGGAGATGGAGCTGCTATTATGCACTTGGGGGGGCTGACAGCAATAGGTTCACAAAGGCCAAAAAATATGGTGCACATCATTTTAAATAACGGTGCACATGATTCGGTTGGAGGACAGCCCACTGTCGGAAGAAAAATAAATCTTTGCAGTATCGCTTTTGCTTGTGGTTACACTAAGGTGGTATCTGTTAAAACCATTAAAGAACTTGAAACTCAGCTAGAATATTTATCTTCAGCTGAAGGATCTTTTCTTATCGAAGTGTTGGTGTCAAAGGGAGCAAGAGCGGATTTAGGAAGACCTAAATCATCGCCTATCGAAAACAAAAGAGCATTTATGGAATTTTTGGAGGAGAAACATGATTAAACAAGCTGTAATTTTAGCGGGCGGTTTAGGTTCGCGCTTAAAAGATAAAACCAAAACTATGCCGAAAGGCTTTTTGGAGATAGGCGGCACTGCAATTGTGGAGCAATCCGTACAAAAGCTTCTTGCTCACGGAATTGAAAAAATCGTAATCGGAACGGGACATTGCAATGAGTACTATGATAACCTCGCAAAAAAATATCCAGCGATTATCACGGTAAAGAATGAAAACTATGCAAATACCGGCAGCATGGGTACCCTTGAAGTTTGTGCTTCCTTTGTGAACGAGTCTTTTTTACTTTTAGAATCCGATCTCATTTATGATTCAGCCGGTTTATTTTCTCTTATAAACGATGAGCGTAAAAATCTAATATTGGCAAGCGGTGCTACCAAATCCGGTGATGAGGTTTATCTTGAAGCTGATGAAAGAGATTGTCTTACAGGTCTTTCTAAAAATAGGGATGCTTTAAAAAATATTTTTGGAGAGCTTGTCGGTATTACCAAATTAACCAAGAGCGCATTGGATAAGATGTGTGCTTATGCAAAAATACATCACAGTGATTTACCTAAGATGGAATATGAGCATGCACTTTTGGAAGTGGCAAAAACGGTACCTGTCGCAATAAAAAGAATAGAATATTTTGTTTGGCGCGAAATAGATAACGAAGACCATTTAGAGATGGCTGTAAAAAATATTTATCCTCATATTGTTGAAAACGAGCAGCTGCGTGCGGTACGCCGTGAGGTCTTACTTAATCCCGGTCCCGCAACCACTACGGACAGCGTAAAATATGCGCAAGTTTCTGCCGATATTTGCCCGCGTGAAAAAGTATTCGGTGAGTTAATGCAATGGCTTTGTGATGAATTAAAACTTTTTGCTCTCGCTTCCGAAACCAATCCCGATGAATATGAAACCGTGATGTTCGGCTGTTCCGGTACCGGTGCCGATGAGGTTATGGTTTCTTCATGCGTGCCTGATACGGGAAGGCTTTTGGTAATAGACAATGGGTCATATGGCGCCCGCATGGCCAAAATTGCCGATATTTATAAAATTCCTATGGATGTTTTTAAAAGCTCTACTTATGAAGCGATTGATTTACAAAAATTGGAAGCTGAATTTGCAACAAAAAAATATACCCACCTTGCCTGTGTTTACCATGAAACTACTACAGGACTTTTAAACCCATTACATATCATTTGTCCTATGGCTAAAAAATACGGAATGGTTACGATTGTGGATGCTGTAAGCGCATATTGCGGAATGCCAATGGATTTAAAAAGCTTCGGTATCGATTTTATGGCCTCTACCAGCAATAAAAACATTCAAGGAATGGCCGGTGTCGGTTTTGTGATTTGCAATAAGGCAGAGCTTGAAAAAACAAAAGATTATCCAATACGGAACTATTATTTAAATCTTTATGACCAATATGCCTATTTTGCAAAAACGCATCAGACGCGTTTTACGCCGCCTGTACAAACCATGTATGCCTTGCGTCAGGCCGTGCTTGAAACAAAACAGGAAACGGTGCAAAAACGCTATGAACGCTATACCGCATGTTGGAGTATCTTGGTTGCAGCCGTTAAAAAGCTCGGTCTTAAAATGCTGGTAAAAGAAGAACACCAGAGTCATTTTATTACGGCAATTTTAGAACCTGAAACTCCTAAATACAGTTTTGATGCCTTGCATGATTTTGCTGCAGAACACAGCTTTACCATCTATCCCGGTAAACTTGGTAATATCGATACATTCCGCATTGCCAATATCGGCGATATCCAACCTGAAGAAATGCGCCGCTTTACGGTAAAACTTAAAGAATATATGAATGGAATTGGGGTAGGGGTGTAATTATATGCCAACATGTGAGGAATCTTGGGATTTAATTATAGAACCAAAGCGTAAGCTTTTGGATATACCAATCCGTGAAGTAATAAGATATAGGGATCTGATAGCTCTTTTTATAAAGAGAGATTTTGTTACACAGTATAAGCAGACAATTTTGGGGCCATTGTGGTTTATTATAAACCCGCTTATTTCAACGGTAATGTATGCTTTCGTATTCGGTAATCTGGCAAAACTAAGTACTGACGGTGTTCCTCATATTTTATTTTATTATGCAGGCACAATGCTATGGTCTTTTTTTGCAGGTTGTTTTACCGATGCAACAAATATTTTTGTCAACAATAAGGACTTATTTGGAAAGGTTTATTTTCCGCGTTTAACCGTTCCTATAAGCAATATTGCGAGTAATGTTACAAGAATATTGGTGCAGTTTTTGTGTTTGATGGTTTTTTTTGTTTATTATTTAGTAACTTCAGATGTTTTAAGACCTTCTTTGTTAGCTCTTCTTTTTCCTCTTATTTTGATTTGGATTGCAGCTGTTGCAACGGGTATGGGGATGGTTATCTCAGCTTTAACAACTAAGTATAAGGATTTGAGACTCCTCGTAAATTTTGCCTTAAATCTTGCAATGTATGCTACGGCTGTAGTTTATCCGGTATCTCAAATTCCTCAACGATTCCATTGGGTTTTATATGCTAATCCCATGAATGCTCCTATTGAACTTTTTAGGGTTTGGTTTTATGGAGCCGGAGGAATTCCTTCCCAGGCAATTATTTCAAGTATTTTGCTGACCTTTTTATTTTTATTTTTAGGGCTTATTATGTTTAATCAAAATGAGCGTAATTTTATTGATGTGGTGTAGAGATTGAAATGTCAAATACAGTTATAAAGATAGAAAATCTTTCAAAAATGTACAAGCTTGGGGTTATCAATAATGGAGCTCTTTTTAGGGATATTCAAAGTTGGTGGGCATTAAAACGAGGAAAGGAAGACCCTCACGGAAAAATAGGGGCTGATAAGTATGAAGACTCCGATACCGAATTTTGGGCCTTAAAAGATTTAACTTTTGATATTAAGCAAGGGGACAGGGTTGGTATAATCGGTAAGAACGGAGCCGGTAAGTCGACTCTTTTAAAAGTGCTTTCCCGTATAACTACTCCTACTGAAGGTGCTGTAAAGATAAAGGGGAAGGTTTCAAGCCTTTTGGAAGTGGGTACGGGGTTTCATGGTGAACTTACCGGACGTGAAAACATTTATCTTAATGGTGCGATTCTTGGTATGAAAAAACGGGAGATTGACCGTAAACTGGATGAAATTATAGATTTTTCAGGTATTGAAAAGCACATAGATACACCTGTAAAACGGTATTCAAGCGGTATGTATGTCCGCCTTGCCTTTGCTGTTGCCGCTCATTTGGATAGTGATATACTGATAGCCGATGAGGTGCTGGCTGTAGGTGATGCAGAGTTTCAAAAAAAAGCTATTGGAAAAATGAGCGATCTTTCGACCTCTCAAGGGCGTACAGTGCTTTTTGTCAGTCATAATATGGCAGCAGTAAAGAGTTTGTGTAATAAGGGTGTCATTCTTGAGAAAGGTAGGTTGAAATTCACAAGTGATAATATTGATGAAGCGATTGGAAAATATCAGGATTTAAATATTACTAAAGTATCAGAAGAATATATTTGGCAAAATGTAAACAAATTAGAAAGTGAATTTATTACGATAGATAATATTAAAATCATTTCACGACCTGATTCTAACAATATAGAAAAGTATCTAATACAGGGTAATAGCTATTTTTTAAAATTTAATATTTTTATAGATAAAAAAAACCCTTTATTAACTCTTTATTATATCATATATACTGAACTTGGAGTAAAAGTAGTGGAATCTGCTTTTTCTGATAGTGGTAAAGAAGTTAGCGAAGTATTAAATGAGGGCTATAATATTGTTATTGCTGAACTACCTACGAAAGACTTAATGCCTGGAAAGTATAGGATTGAAATTTTATCATCTATAAAAAATATTGAATATATTATAGATTATAACACTATAGAATTGGTAATCACATTATTACCTAATGAAAGCTGTATGCCTCTTTACAAAAATAGAAAATCAATTCTTTTTACGAATAAAAATTGGAGTATTATGCATTAAGGAATAACTATGCGAAAAGTAATTAATTTTTTAAAAAAACTAAATAATTCCATAAATTATGTTAATAAACTAAATAATGAATTAAGTATAAATAATGACTACTACATATCCAGAATGCTTGTAGAAAATAGAATTCTGTTGAAAAAAAATACTCAGCAGAAATTAAATGTTGTTTTAATTGCATTTGAACCTGAAACATGGTTAATGTTTCAATCCATATATGAAACATTTAGTAAATCTGAAAAAATAAATATGACAGTCTTTGTTATTCCATATGCACATTCAACATTGCCGGAAGGTGTTTATAAGGATGACGGTTTAAGAGAATATCTTGACAGTATTGACGTTCCATATATTTATGGGTACAACGAAAAAACAAATACATGGCTTGATTTATTTCAATTGCGTCCTGATTATGTATTTTATCAAGCCCCTTATAACGGGATGTATCCTGAAACTCTAAAAAGCGGTTATGTAAGTCGCTTTGCACAAATATGCTATCTACCTTACGGGGTGTCTCTAACGAAAGGAGAAATAGAAGAAACTATTCACCCTATGGATTTTTTTGATAATGCTTTTTTTTGTTTTGTTGAAACTGAAATGCATAAACAGAATTTAATTGTCTCATTACAGGATAGAGGTGGGGCTATTGCAAATCAAAATGTAATTGCAGTGGGTTCGACAAAAATTGAACAATTATATAAAAACTATCAGCATTCAGAAAGAGGAAAATATTTCACAATATTGTGGACACCGCGGTGGAATACAAAAGAAGGGGTGTGTACATTTTTTGATTATTACGATTCGCTTATAAAGTATACGGAACAAAATGAAAACATTAGATTAATTTTTCGTCCACACCCTTTGGCTTTTCAAAATTTTATTGCAACCGGAGAGTTGACATTAAATGAAGTTGATAACATTAAAAATAAATTTTCCGGAGAAAAATTTGTACTAGATATGTCAAGTAATTATTTGCCCAGTTTTAATGAAGCAGATATATTGATAGCTGATATTACTTCTTTAATGTATGAATTTTTTCCTATGAGGAAACCTATTATTTATACACATAAAAAAAATATTTTTAATAACTTTGGCGAAGATCTTTCAAAAGGTTTTTATGTAGTATCGGATAAAGAGGAGCTTTTTGATACTTTAAATTCTATTAGGGAAGGTAAACATCTGCTGAAAAAAACAATTAAACAATTAAATGATTTATATTTTTCTGACATGAATGCTTCAGAAAAAATATTGGAGATTTTGTTATCATAAATATAGTTTGAATATAGATTAGAGGATGATGAATGATATCTGTTATTACACAAAAAGAAATCCAAGATTTAAATCTTTGGCCTGAAACTACTGAAGAGTGGATTGTTAATTCTTTTTTGCTAAAAACTTCTTCTGATTTACCTGCGAAAGTTGTACAGGTTCCGTTTAAAGGTGCATTTATTACAACAATGCCTTGTATAATTCCTGATCAAGAAGTTGGGGGCGTAAAAATTGTTTCAAGATATCCAGATCGTAAGCCGTTAGTACAGAGTACTATAAATTTATTTTCTTTAAAAACGGGTCAGCCTATAGCTTTTATGGATGGTTCACTGATAACAAATCTTAGAACAGGAGCAGCAACTGCTATTGCAGTAAAACTTTTAGCAAAGAAAAATTTTAAAACTATAGGATTTGTAGGTTTAGGTACTGTCGCAAGGTTTGTTATGAATAGTTTGTTGCCTATAATTAAAGAGAAAAAAATAGAAATTAATTTGTTTAAATATAAAAATCAAGCGGAAATATTCGCAAATGAATTTAGTGATTCCAAAAGAATTAAATTTAACATTATACAGGCTGAAGACAAGAAAAATTTTATTGGGTCTTCCGATGTTATAATTTCTTGCGTTACTTTTGCGGATAAATATTTTGCAGATGAACAATTGTTTCCTAAAGGAATATTGCTTGTGCCTGTTCATACCAGAGGGTTTCAGAATTGCGATAAAGTTTTTGACAGAATATTTGGAGATGATACAGAACATTTGAAAAAATTTGAATACTTTAATAATTTTAGATACTATGACGAACTTGTGAATGTTATAAAAAACGAAAGTAAAGGGCGGCAAAATGATTGTCAAAGGATTATTTCATATAATATTGGAATTGCTTTGCATGATATTTATTTTGCGTATCAGATATATAGAATGCTGGAAAGTTCATCTCGGAAAATTTTTATTTGAGTATAGGTTTGTTTATCAAAGATGTATAGTGTTCCATAGCGGTTATTAAATAGAATTTTATAGGGAAATAATTAATGTCAGAATATAATGACTTCACTATTATAGGAACGACAGGTTTTGGTGAGTCTGGCAGTTCCGCATTAACAAATATACTGGAAGAATTTGAATGTGTTTCAACTGTTATTGGGGGTGCAACATTTGAATGTAAATTTTTCAGTAATAACTTATTTCAATTGGAAACAGCTTTGAGAAATGAGCTCTTTGTAAATGCCGCTGTTAAAGAAATGTTATATCAAGCAAAACTCGCATCAAATGATCAATTCTATATAACGAATTTTGGAAAAGATTTCTTTTTTAATTCCACAATGGAATATATAAAGACTGTCACAGGTTCATGGCTTGGAGGAATGTATTCAGAAAGAGACGCTGATTTAATTCCTAAGGAAGAAATTAAGAATTTTAAAAGGGCAAGATTCCTTTTTGATAATTTATACAAAAATAAATATGAACTTTATGAGCAATATTATTGGAGGCCATCCTTTCAAACACTTACTGAACAATACTATGGAAAATTTGACAATGAATTTTATAAAAAAACACAAGTATATACTTCAAAAATTTTTACACCAATAGCTCAAAATAAACGTTTTATTTTGGTAGATGCTCTATTTCGTCCAGAAAGCGTAATACATGAATTAAATTGGTTTTTAAATGCAAAATGTTTAATTGGCGATAGAGATCCACGAGATTTATATGTGATAAATAAAATGTATAAAGGAGAACCATATCTTCCTACATGGACAGTTGAAACGTATATTGATTGGTTTAAAACCTATAGGAGCTGTAATAGAAGAAATGCAGAGCATTTTGATACAATTCTGCAACTAAAGTTTGAAGATTTAATTTATAATTATGAAGGAAGTTTAGCAAAAATTAAAAAATTTTTAGACTTAAAAGATTCGGAACATATAAAAAAAGGACAAATATTTATTCCGGAAAAATCAAAAACAAATACGCAGTTGTTTAGAAAATATCCGAAATATGCAAAAGATATTGAAAAAATAGAGAAGGAATTGCCTGAATTTTGTTATCCTTACTCCGAAACACAAATACGTCATTTTCTTCCTGAGGAAATAAAAGGTGAGAATAGAGAAACACTGGAAGATATACGCAAAACCGTTTGTATTTTTCAAAAAACGGGAAAGCTGCCGTTTTCAAATAAACAAGGCGCTTTTTTGTTCTCAAAATTAGGAGAACTAATACAAAATTTTAAAGACAGAAAAACGATATTTTCAAAGATAAAAGGCATAATAAAGCTGATATTGTTTTTTCCTTATTATCTTGCGGATTTTTATAAGCAACTTAAGTTTCTTAATGAATATCAAACCAAAAACAAAGATAAGGTTGTGGAATTTAAATAATATAAGTTATAAACATGAATGATACGATAACAGTAATAATCCCTACCTATAATAAAGCCGATTTTATTTCTCAGACAATCGAAAGCGTTTTGCAACAAACGTATAAAAATTTTGAAATTGTTATAATTGATGATTGTTCAAGCGATAACACAGAGGGTGTGGTGCAAAAATACCTATCTGACAAGATACGATATTTTAAACATAAAACAAATTGGGGACCAGGTGCAACTTTTAATGATGGAATAGAAAAGGCGCAGAGTGAATATGTTACGCTTATTGCAAGCGATGATATTTTATTACCCAATCATTTAGAGCTGATAATGCAAGAATTTAAGAAAGATGAACATTTAGATGTCGTATTTTCAAGATTGGCTGTAATTGATGAAAACAATAATATCACGAATGAAAGAAGGATTAATACAAACAAAGATAAATACAGCTTAATAAGACAAGCCTTTTATGTTAGTAATATTTTTCCCGCTCCAGGGATTACTTTTAATAAAACGTTTTTTAAACAAATTGGGCTATTTAATACTGGTTTAATTTTAATGCATGATTATGCACTAAATATAAAAACGGTTGTATATGGGCGATTTACAATTTTACCTCAAATAACTGTTTATTATAGGCGTTTCTCTGATAATAAAAAAAATCTTAGTGCTCTCGGTGAGTGGCAGCATAATTGTGAAGTTTTTGAGCGCAACATCGTTAGAGATATTATTTTTGATTCTATACCTAAAGATGAGTTTACCTCCTTTTTCCCTCAGTTTACTAATGTCGGTAATACTGAGTATACCGATTTTCTTTTGATAAAAGAGGCTTGTCTTTCGCAGTCTCACGATCTAAATGAATGGGGGTTTTCCAGGATCCAAAAATATTTAGATGATAACCGTGATTTTTTTACTAACAATGTTTTTAATTTTCAATACACTGATTATATAGACTTATATAAGAAAAGGATAAAGCTTAACTATACCCAGCTTACACGTAAGCAAAAGCTAATAAAAATGCTGAAAAAAATAATTAGAAGCACGATCGGTAGATTGTACAAGATGCTATAAAGAGTACTATATATAAAAAAATCATTGGAAGGTTTTGATGAATTGTCCTGTTTTTTCGATTCTAATTCCCGTATATAATACGGAATGTTATTTAACTCGTGCCTTAGATTCAATTGTAAATCAGAGTTTTGATTTAGACAAAGTGGAGGTAATTGTTGTCAATGATGGTTCTCCTAATACCGATCTTTGTGATAAAATCGTAACTAATTATTCAAATACTCTTCATATTACCTACATAAAAAAAACTAAAAATGAAGGATTATATTTAGCAAGGAAGACAGGTGTTGAAAATGCACATGGGAAATATTATTTAAATCTTGATGCTGACGATGAACATACTCCTGAGGCTTATGAAACACTTTTTAATGTGTTAAAAAAACATAAAGAGCAGGATTTGGACTATATTGAATTTCAAATTTATGAAATTGGAAGTAGAAAAAAACCTTACACATATCCTATATGTGATAATAGAAACCTTGATATATTATTACAACAAGAAATATGGACATCAATGTGTTATCGGTGTTTTAATACTGACTTTTTAAAAAAAGTATATTCAAATATGAATAATTTTTATGCTGTAACAATTGAAGATTTTTATCAAAGTGTTATATGCGAATATTATTCAAAAAGTAAAATTTCTATTCCGGAATTTTTATATAATCGTTATTTAGATATAGGAGTTTCTTCACAACGCCACTATGATGATATTGAAATATTTCTTAAAATGCAAATAAGTGTTGAAAATGTTTTTCATAATATTTATGAGTTTTTTCATTCTAAAAATATTTATAACTATGATATT
Organism: Treponema sp. B152; assembly: GCF_024181665.1. Taxonomy (NCBI): domain Bacteria; kingdom Pseudomonadati; phylum Spirochaetota; class Spirochaetia; order Treponematales; family Treponemataceae; genus Treponema; species Treponema sp. B152. Next base: position 1,323,762 of record NZ_CP058668.1, on the reverse strand, counting down.
TATCTAAATAAGTTCTATAATAAATTTTATATAGATGCCTTAGATATAACTTCAAATACAATGGTGATTGATATAGCTTTAGATAAAATTGATGATAAGTATCTTCATAAATATTTAATCGAACAATATAAAAACTTGTCTCATAATATGACAAGATATAGAGCCTTGTTACCAATAGCAAGTCGGTTAACTAAGCCTATGAAGTTTTTAAGCTCTATTAAAAGTTATTTTAAATTACACAACAATTTCTAGACAATATATGCGAAGAGCAAAGATAATACAATTATTTACAATTACAGATTCTCGAGGAAGTTTATCTTTCTTTGAAGAAAATAATCCTATTCCATTTAAAATTCAATCCTCATATTGGATATTTAATGGATGTCAAAGACAAGATTATGCACATAAAGAGAGTGAAGAATTTATAGTTGCGTTATCAGGTCATTGTGACATTATTATTGATGATGGAAAAATAAAAAAAAAATATATGCTTACTAAACCTTCTTATGGATTATATATACCTGATTTACATTGGAGTAAAATAGAAAATTTTTCCAAAGACTTTATATTGCTGGTTATTACTTCTTCTGAAATTGATAAAATAGATTGCATTTATGATTATGATGAGTTTTTAAATTTGCTAAATAAATGAAAAAATATAATGTGTACAGTTGTTCTGTTATTGAACTGAAAAAAGAATATTTATTGGGCGGCTATATGCTTGGCATCGGAAATAATAAAAATATTCCCTTTCAGGTTAAGAGGTGTTATTATATATATGATGTTCCAAACAATAAAAAAAGAGGAGCGCATGCTCATAAAAATTTAATACAGTTAATGATTGCAGTTTCAGGTTCTTTTGATATATGCCTGGATGATGGATTGAATAAACAAAGATTTACTTTAAATTCTCCATATCAGGGTTTGCTAATTGTTCCCGGTATTTGGCGAGATTTGAAAAATTTTTCATCGGAAGCTATTTGCTTAGTGCTTACATCTGAATATTATACTGAAACCGATTATATCAGAAACTATGGTGAATTTTTAAAATATCGAAAAATAAATGAATTAGGGATATGACAAAAGTGTTCAGAATAGAATCGTATGAAAAAAAATACGAGCAGCTTTGGGATGATTTTGTTTTAAATAAATCGATTAACGGAACTTTTTTACAAAGTCGAAGGTTTTTAAATTATCATCCTGAAGATAGATTTGAAGATTGTTCTCTTTTAATTTTTAATCAAAAGGATAACTTGGCGGCTGTAATTCCTGCTTGTAAGGATCCTAAGGATTCGGCTTGTTTTTTTTCTCACAAAGGTTCTACCTACGGCGGCATAATTATTGATAAAAAACATTATTCCAGTAATAGCCTTTTGGAAATAATTGAATCTTTTGAACGGTATTTAATAGAGAATAGATATGCTTTCGTCTATTTAAAAATAACACCGGATATTTTATCTATTGAAAGTCCTGCTCTTTTGGAATATCTTTTGTATTATAAAAAATATCAACAATATTCCGAACTGAATACATATATTGATTTGGAAAATTATGATGAAGATATTCTTTCTAACTTTTCTCAAGGCAAAAGAACAAATATAAACAATTGCTTGAAGATGGAACTGCAATGTGAAGAAATAGAATCAAATAATGAAATAAAAATATTACATGAACTTATAAGTTTAAATTTACGAAAATATGGAGTTTCCCCTGTTCATTCATTAAATGAGTTTATTGACTTAAAAGAAAAATACATTATTGATAATATTTCTTTTTTTAAATGTATGTTAAAGGAAGATATAATTGCCGGAGCCGTAGTTTTTTATTTTCCAAAAACAAAAACGATACATACTCAGTATTTATGTTCTAAGGAAGAATTTGCAAAATTAAGCCCAATGAGTTTTATGTATTATTCTATGATAGTTGAAGCAAAAAAAATAAATTATAAAAGAATTTCTTGGGGCGTTTCAACCGAGAATTTCGGGCGCACTTTGAATCAAGGTTTATTAAAAAATAAAGAATCCTACGGCAGTACTTATTCGATAAATAAAACTTTTTATAAAATGTTAACACTGGAGATATAAATGCGAGATATAGAAAAATATGGAAAAGATTATAAAACAAAAAATCAAATATCGAGGTAAGTATGTATATCCCTTTTTTATCATTGCAAAAAATAACTGAAAGTTTTGAACCGGTTCTTTCTCAAAAAATAAATAAAGTTGTAAAAAACGGCTGGTATGTTCATGGCGAGGAATGTAAAGTATTTGAAAAAAACTTTGCACAATTTTGCGGAGTTAAGTATTGCATTGGCGTAGGAAACGGTCTTGAAGCTTTAAAATTGATTCTCCGTGCTTACAAGTTGCTTGGTGTTTTTGAAGAAGGTGATGAAATTATTGTTCCTTCAAACACTTTTATAGCTACTATTCTTGCAGTGAGTGCCGAAAATTTGACGCCTGTTTTTGTAGAACCGGATATTGACGATTATTTAATTGATGTAAAAAAAATAGAAGATAAGATAAGTTCAAAAACAAAGGCTATTATGCCGGTGCATTTATACGGCAGACTTTGTAATATGGAGGCTATTACTGCCTTTGCAAAGCAGCACAACTTAAAAGTGATTGAAGATGCGGCTCAAGCACACGGCGCAAAACAAACCGAAAAACGAAGCGGAGCTTTCGGCGATGCCGCAGGTTTTAGTTTTTATCCGGGTAAAAATTTGGGCTGTTTAGGCGACGGCGGCTGCGTTACAACTGATTATGACGAACTTGCAGATGTCGTACGAAAGCTGGCAAATTACGGGTCAAGTATAAAATACGTGCACGAATATAAGGGAGAAAATTCCCGTCTTGACGAAATACAGGCCGCCGTGCTCTCGGTAAAACTGCAAAGACTTGATGCGGACAATAATCGCCGCCGTCAAATCGCAGCGATGTATAATGCCGGAATAAAAAATAAAGCTGTTATTTTACCTAAACTGCACCAAAAAGAAGAACACGTGTGGCATATCTATTGCGTTCGAGTTCAAAACAGAAAAACCTTCATTAATTATTTAAAAGATTGTGGAATAGAGACGGTTATTCATTATCCGACTCCGCCCCATAAACAAAAAGCATATAAAGAGTTTTCTCATCTTTACTTACCGATAAGTGAAAAAATACATGCAGAAGTGGTTAGTCTTCCGATGAGCCCTTTATTAATCGATGAGGAAGTTAATTACGTAATTGAAAAAGTAAACGAATGGAAAAACTGAAACTTCTTTTTATTACTTACACACATTCGAACGGAGGCGGAGCCGAAAAGGTTTTAACAACGCTTGTTAATAATTTGGATGCGGAAAGATACGATATTTCTATTTTTGAAATAGTAAAGTATGATGTTAAATGTGAACCTGTAAATTCAAATATTAAATTACTCCCACCGCTTTACCATTGTAATGATCGAGATTATAAAATTAAGGTATTAGACTATATCCTTGAACAAAAACCGGAAATTATCAGAGCTCTGAATAATTTTGATGCATACGATGTTATAATTACATGGAATTATCAATTACCATCATTTATGCTTCCTGCTTTTTCCGAAAAAAAAACGATAGCCTGGTTTCACGGAGCTATTGATGATTTGGATATTTCAGATAATTTAGCTGCTGTCAAAAGTAGGTACAATCTGCAGAAAAACGCTTGGGGCTTTGCTGATAAGGTCGTTACGATTTCACATAAATCGCTGCAGTCTCTGGAAACCGTTTTTCCGGAATATATGCACAAAGCGCAAATAATTTATAATGCGTTCGATGCAAAAATTTCAAAAATAAAAGCAAGCGAAAAAATTGAAGACATTTATGAAAACTGTTATTTACCGATTATAGTTTGCGCAGGACGATTAGATAAAAATAAAAATTTTTCACTTCCTGTAAAAACCGTTGCAAAATTGAAAACAGAGAATGTTAAATGTGTTTTATTTATCATCGGCGAAGGGGTAGAAAGAGAATCGCTTATGCGATTAGCGGCTGAATCGGGTATAACTGATTCAGTCTTTTTTTTAGGCTATAAGCAAAACCCCTTACCTTATATCAGCCGGGCACAATTGTTATGTGTGTCATCACTGGCAGAAGGTTTTCCTACTGTTGTTTTGGAATCTATGGCTTTAGGCAAGCCCTTTGTAACAACACCCGTCGCAGGGGCTTCTGAAGAACTGGCTGACGGCGGAAAATGCGGCTTGGTTGCCGACTGGAATGTTGACGATTATGCTGAAATGGTAAAGATGTTATTAACCGATAAGACTCTTTATGATAGAATGTCGGAAAATTGTATTAAAAAAATACAAGAATTTTCTATAGAAAATACTGTGAAGCAGTTTGATATTCTTATTGCCTCTTTACCTGAGAAAAAGGATATACAAATTTCTTGTCTTTCAAAACAAGAAGCCTTTAAAAAAGTAAAAGCTGTATATGTGTGGCACCCCGATGAAATAATAAAAAGGATAAAGTTTTCAATTACAAGATTTGCCTCCCGTAAAACTCTTTATCATTTTATGCTTTTAGGTTATCATATTTTGAATTTGTTCCGCTACATACTTTGTACTCCGGTAAGAATATGTACAGCAAAAAAAGTGTTATTACGAAAGGATTCCTTATGAAATACAAGGCATTACCTTTTAGTATTTTAACATCAACAGGTTTTGGCGGAACGGGAAGTTCTGCCGGAACAAATATCTTGGAAGAGTTTTCTTCCGTAACGAGTTTTGGTAATGGTTTTGAATGTACTTTTCTGCATGAGGCTGATGGGCTTTTTGATTTGGAAAAAGCTTTTACGGAAGGGCATCGTTTAAAAACGGATTTAGCGATAAAACGTTTTTTAACTTTAGCTGAAAACTTACAGAATGAATACTATTATAAAAAATATTTTGGCAATTTATTTTATTCTTCTGCAGAAGAATTTATTAAATCAATCATTGATTGTAAATGGAACGGCTGGTGGCACCGCTCGCTGGAAACAAAAAAAATATCTGCAAAAGAATATTGGCGTTATTTTTTTGCTCAACTATTTTTTGAAAAACTATACGAAAAAAAACATTTTAGCAGTTATGAGCCTGACAGCTGGACTCCTTCTTATCACCCTGTATCACCATATTACTACGGTTTTAAAAAAGATGACTTTTATGAAAAAGCAAAACAATATATAGCAAATGTATTTTCAAATCTTCCTATTTCAACAAAATATGTAGTCTTTGACCAGTTGTTGCCGGCATACAGCATCGGTAACTATAGCCGGTATTTTGATTACATAAAAATACTGGTAATAGATAAAGACCCTCGTGATTTGTATTCGGTAAATAAAAGTGAATGGGGAGTGGGGTTTATTCCTTCAGATGTTGATGAATTTATAAACTGGTATCGTGCTACTCGTTTTGAAAGACACAAAATAAACACCGAATGGAAAGATAGGGCGTTATTTCTTTCCTTTGAATCTCTTATATATGATTATGATGCTTCACTTGAAAAGATAAAAACATTTACGGGATTAACAACAGAGGAACATGCATGGAAAAAGAAATATTTTGATCCTGCGAAATCAATTGTAAACACTCAAGTTTATAAAAGATATCCGGCGCTTAAAGAAGATATAAAAAAAATAGAAAATGAATTAAAGGAATTTTGTTTTCCTTTTGAAAACTATCCTCCGATATCGATACCTGAGTTCCCTGATACGCACATTTTTATTGGGGATATTCAAAAAGCTTCTGAATATGTGCAATATCATGGAAAATTACCGCAAGAATATACAAAAAAAACATTTTCTCTTATTGTCAATGCTACCCATTTTGTATCAACGATAAAAAGTTTTAAAGTGCGCAAAACCAAAAAATTAAAATGTAAAGGCGTTATTAAACTGTGCATATATTTACCGCTTTTTCCGTTTGAATTTATATTTTTTACTTTTTGTTTTTTTTATTCTCGAAGAGGTAATATATGAAATTTTCGATTATAATGCCTGTTTATAACACCGAAAAATACGTTGAAGTTGCTATTTTATCCGTTTTAAATCAGTCTTATGACGATTATGAACTTATTTGTGTTAATGACGGTTCAACGGATGGTTCGGCACAAATCTTGTCTGCATTTGCGGATAAAATAAAACTAATTCATAATTATTCTAATAAAGGACCTCATTGTGTACGCAAAGTTGGAGTACAAAATGCTTCGGGCGATTATATTTTGTTTCTGGATTCGGATGATTGGTTGGAATGTGACGCATTAAAAATATTGGCAAAAGAGTTGAGTAACAGTAGACCTGATTATATAGAATTCGGCTATTATATGGTTTATGCTAATGGGCAAAAAAAAATATGGCGTTTTTCAAAAGAAGATAAGACAAAAGAAATTACTGATGTGTTATTATCAAAAGCTAATCATACATTGTGGAATAAGTGTTATAGTGCGAATATTATAAAACCAATTTACGATTCTTTACCGGATTTTTATGCTGTATTTAGCGAAGATTATTATCAGATGGTAATAATCGAATGTCATATTAAAACACGAAAAATTATTAATATTCCCCTCTATAATTATCGAATGACAACGGGGATAAGCAATATTCCATATTATGATAACCTTGAAAAGGTAAAAAATATCGACATAAGTTTGAATAATATAACTCAAAATCTTTTTTGGTTTTTTGAAAAAGAAAATTGTTCGGAATATATGCAGTATGTTCGGCGTTATCTTAACACAATCTATTTGGAAATTTTGGAACGTACTGCTTCGCCTGAAGTTATCAATATTATACAAAATCGGTTTGGTGCTGACGGTATGATACCTTTATTGATGCAGGAGATAAATGCATTGCATACAAAAATCGTCAAAAATGAACAGGAGTATCGTCCTTTGCATATTTTTGCGGTGTTGCTGAAAAAGCCGTTTAACGGTCTAAAACGTTTGTTGGGAAGATGAGTATGTACGATTATTTATTTTCGATTTGTATTCCTGTTTATAATACGGAACCATATTTGCCTCGTGCATTGGATTCTATAGTAAATCAAACCTTTGATACAAAAAAAATAGAAACGGTTATTGTCAACGACGGTTCACCTTGTTCAGAGGAGTGTGATCAAATAATAGCGGAATATTCAAGCCGCTTATCAATACAATATATCGTGAAAAATATAAATGAAGGACTTTTTTTAGCCCGCAAAACTGCTGTTGAGAAAGCGGCTGGGAAATATATTTTATTTTTGGATGCAGATGATTCATTAGAAGTGCATGGTTTACGAATTCTGTCTGATAGTCTTATCGATGAACCGGATTATGTACAGTTTAGGATATATAATGTACTGGGTTGTGAAAAATCGCTTTACCATTCGGTTTTAGAAGATGAAACGCATAAAACTTTAGCAGATGTTTTGCAGAATAAAGCTATACATAATCTTGTTAATAAGTGCTATAACGCACAACTTTTAAAACAAATTTACGATACAATTTCCAATTCTTATGCAGTTTATGCGGAAGACTACTATCAATCAGTGATTATAGAATATTTTTCGAACAAGAAAAAATTTATTGATATTCCGCTTTATAATTATTTTCGATATATTGGTATTACATCAAATAATACTTTTAGTAACCGAGAGAAACTCATACGCATCATTGAAAGTTTTCAAAATATTGAAAAAAATCTTGTTTCATTTTTTGAAAAAAATAATGAACAACAATATGTACAATATGTAAAAGATTATATTAGGGAACTGTATATTAATTTTGCGTATTGGACTAATTCACTACATAGTATTATGTTCGTAATAAGACAATTGCCTAATGAATATCATGCTATTAGATTAACGATATTCAAGAGATTCCTTATGCATAATATTAAACAGCTTATCAAGAATATATTACCGTATGGATTTGTGTGTTTAATAGTTGCACGGAAGAATAAAGTATGTATTTCTAGTAACTGATAAGTCTAGATGTATTTTTAATAAAATGAATAACCAAAAAAAAACAAAGCTCCTTTTTATTACCTACACTCATTCAAACGGCGGAGGCGCCGAAAAGGTTTTAACAACCCTTGTTAATAATTTGGATACTAAAAAATATGAAATAGCTATACAGGAAATAGTCGGTTTTTATGTAAAACAAGAGCCTATTAGCAGTAATATTAAATTGCTTACGCCGCTTATAGATGGTACGCATGAGTCCCGTTTTAATAAACACTTTACTCAGTATTGTATTGAAAAATATCCCGTTTTAATACGTGCAATAAAGAGTTTTGATGAGTATGACGTCATTGTTACATGGAATTACCAAATACCTTCATTTATGATTCAAGCATTTCCTGATAAGAAGACGATAAGTTGGTTTCATACTGATATTTACGATTTGTCTCCGAAACTCATGTCTTTGAATGATAAATATAATTTAAAACTGCAAGATAGTGCATGGAACTATGCTGATAGGATAGTTACAATATCGAATAAATCATTACAATCATTAAAAGATATATTCCCTCAATATTTGAATAAAACAAAAATAATTTATAATGCGTTTGATATAGAAAATGCAAAAGTACAGGCATCAAAAGTAAACATCGATGAATGTATGCGGTACACCTATCCGATTTTGGCTTGCGTAGGGCGATTAGAAAAGCGTAAAAATTTCTCTCTTGTTATACAAGCTGCCGCAAAATTACAAAAAGAAAATATATGTTGTCATGTGCTTATTATAGGAGATGGAGAAGAAAAAGGAAACTTAATACGTTTAGTAAATGAGTTGCGTATGACGGAAGTTGTATCTTTTTTAGGATATAAACAAAATCCTTTGCCGTATATTCAAATTGCAGACATGCTTTGCATCTCATCTTTTGCCGAAGGTTTCCCCACCGTTGTTTTGGAAGCTATGACTTTAGAAAAACCATTTGTAACTACACCTGTTGCGGGTGCGTCCGAAGAATTGGCCGATAATGGAAATTGCGGCTTAGTAGCGGATTGGGATGTCGATGATTATGCGGAAAAGATAAAAACTTTGCTAACCGATAAAGATCTTTACGATAGGATGTCAAAAAATTGTATTAAAAAAATCAAAGAATTTTCTATAGAAAACACGGTTATTCGGTTTGATGAACTTGTTTCTTCTTTACCTGAAAAAGGTAATTCTGGATTTCGGCGTATTGATAAAGCAACAGCTGTAAAAAAGATTCGTAGAGCCTATATCTGGTGTCCTAATTTTGCTATACAGAGATTGCGATTTTCGATAAGTACCTTTTTTATGAAACCATCTATAAGGAATTTTGCTTTGGTCGGATACTATTTGCTCAGGTTATTATTCTATATTCCTGCATTACCGATCCGTTTTTTTACACAACCGGCTATATTGCAGCGGTCGGAAAATCATTTTAAGGACGAAAAATGCCTAAAATAATAACATGTACGGGTTATGGTACTACAGGAAGCTCTGCGGTAACGAATATTATCGAAGAATTCGAAAGTGTAAAAAGTTTAAGTGCGGAATTTGAATGTTCATTTTTACATGAACCGGATGGAATACGTGATTTGGAAAGTGCCTTACGCGAAGGCCATCGATTAAAGACTGACCTCGCTATAAAACGGTTTCTTAGACTTGCGGATGTGTTGAATAAGCAGCGCTCATTCAAAAAATATTTCAACGGCAATTTTCTACGGCATTCCAAATCTTTTATCGATTCAATTTGTATTGCTCAATGGCAAGGAAATTGGCACCGAGGAACAGATACGATTAAACTTTCAAAAGAAGATTTACTGTATTATAATTTAGCAAAACAGGTTTTCTTAAATGAATATTCATATTCACGTTACTCGCTCTTTGAACCGAATACATGGCATCCTGCCTATCATATGCGAAATAAGTCTTACTATGCGCATTTTACCGATTTGTTTTATCTTAAAGCACAAGAATATATAGGTAAATTAATTGCAGAAATAGAAGTTCACGTAGACGGCGAAAAAATTTTAATTGATCAGTTTTTCCCTGCCTATGATATATCGGCATATTTAAATTATGCACCGGATACCAAAGTTATCATTGTTGACAGGGATCCTCGCGACATGTATGTATTAAATAAAAGTTCGTGGGGTGAATCGTATATTCCAACTGATGATGTTGATACCTTTATACGCTGGTATCGCGGTATCCGTTTTTCACAACAGCAAGAAGTACAAAATAAAAATGTTCTATTGCTCCATTTTGAGGACCTTATTTTTAATTATGAAACTTCTCTGGACGAAATCAAATGCTTTCTTAATTTTACCGATAAAGATCATATAAAAAAACTAAAATGTTTTAATCCCGCTCAATCGATTAAAAATACCTATAAATTTAAAAATTATCCTCAATGGAAAGATGATGTTTTAAAAATAGAATATGAATTGTCTGAGTATTGCTATCATTTCCCTGATGACTTTATCGATAGCAAGGAAATCAATGTAGACACAAATAAACCGATAGAGGATTGTATAAAATCGGCAGATGCTGTTCAAAGTAAAAAAAACTTACCGCTTAAATATAACCACAAGTTGCCTGTATTTTTATTTGGTATAACAAATTTTGGAGAAGCATTCGAAAGTTTGGCGCATCGCAATACACTAAAAACAAAAATAAAAGGTCTTATTAAATGTGGAGTGTTTTTGTGTAGTTTTTTATTTGAGTATATGTATTCTGTATTTATATATTGTAAATACAAAAAAAGATAAAAATGAAATTCACTATTGTTATTCCCATATTTAACAGAGTACAGTACATCCCCGAAACTCTTGACAGTGTTATAAGGCAAACTTATACCGATCTGGAAATCATATGCGTTGACGATTGTTCTTCAGATAGAAGCCCAGTTCTTTTGCAAGACTATGCAAAAACTGATTTGCGTATTAAAGTACTGACTCACGCCAAAAATAAAGGGCTTTATTTGGCGCGTAAAACAGGCGTCCTGAATGCATCAGGTGATTATATTTTATTTTTAGATTGCGACGATGTATTGCCTCTTCATGCCGTCGAAGTTATTTATAATGCACTTTGTAAAAATTCCGTTGAAGTTCTTGAGTATGGATATCACTCTATTCACGCAAATGAAAACACTGTGCCCGATTCTGCCATAACGGTAGATAAACTTTTTAGCTCACTTGTGTATGATCGGTACCCCCGTGCAGGTACTGTTTGGAATAAAGCATATAAAACAGAATTGTTGAAAAATGCTTTTAGTAAAATGTCAGACTTTCATGCCGTGATGGGTGAGGATTTTTATGAATCTGTGATTATTGCATACTATGCAAAAAGTTATTCGTCGATAGACGATGTTCTTGTTATTTACAATGATGAAAGCGGTATATCAAATACACGTAAAAACCTTGCAAGTATACAAAAAGACTTGGATTCGGTTGTGGCTATTTTAAATGGTTTTAGATTTTTTTTTGAATCGTACGCTGCCGAACATAAAGAGGCTATTTTAAATATAGAAAGCTATTACATCCGGTATGTATATTATAACCTTATTTTACTGAAGACGAACAAAACGGATAGAAAAATGGCAGTTGATTTGCTTAAAGATTATTTCAGTGCCGAGGCTGCTGCACCGTATTTTAATAAAACAAAACCGGCGGTAACACGTGATGCCGTAATGTATAAAATAAGAGCCGTAATAAAAAGATACATTTCTAAAAAATTACGTGAAATGATAAAAAAGATAATCAGGAGGTATGATAAAAAGCCGCAGCAAAAATAAAGCTGCCCATTTTTACATTAGGCATTATGATTCTTTTGTTATACATCGATCCGGGTACGGGTAGTATACTTTTTTCCATTGTGATAGGTCTTATTACAACGTTGTATTTTGTAGCGAAAACCGCTTTTATCAAACTAAAAGTCGCTGTATATAAAGATAAGGCAAAAGGTTCCGGTAATAAAAATACCATTGTAATTTATTCTGAAGGTAAACGTTATTGGAATGTGTTTTTGCCTATATGTAATGAGTTTGAAGAACATCAAAAAGAACTTGTTTTTTATACATCTTCGGAAGATGATCCGGTATTTGAACAACATTATACCTATGTAAAGCCCGAATATATCGGCAAAGGCAACAAAGCTTTTGCTCGTCTTAATATGCTTGAAGCTGATATTTGTTTGATGACGACACCGGGATTGGACGTATATCAGCTGAAACGCTCAAAGCATGTCAGGCATTATAGCCATATTCTTCATGCGCTTGATGATGCAACAAGTTACCGGCTTTTTGGTCTTGATTATTTTGATTCAGTGCTTTTATCGGGTGAGTATCAGGTAAAAGGAATTCGTGAACTGGAAAGCCTACGTAATCTTCCTCCAAAAAACTTGCGTGTAGTCGGCTGTCCTTATCTTGACGTATTAAGCGAAAAAATAAAAAATTTGCCTGAAAAAAGTTCCGATTTTACAGTTTTAATTGCGCCTTCTTGGGGCGCAAGCGGCATCTTATCAAAATACGGCGAACAATTAATTACTCCGCTTGTAGAAACCGGTTGGAATATTATTATCCGCCCGCATCCTCAAAGCAAGACTTCGGAACCCGATATGCTTAAAAGATTGGAGGAAAAATATAAAGATGTCGCGAATTTTGTTTGGGATTATAATTCTGAAAACATCGATTCACTTTCAAAAGCTGATATTATGATTTCCGATTTTTCCAGTGTTATTTTTGATTATTGTTTTCTTTTTGATAAGCCGTTCTTATACTGTAACAACGAATTCGATCATCGCCCTTATGATTCAGGCGATTTAAAAGAGACTCCGTGGAAGTTTTCCGTCTTAAAGGAAATAGGTCTGGAGCTTAACTCTAATAGCTTTGATCATATAAAAGAGATTATCTCCGAAGCTTGTAAAAGTGAAACGCTCAAAGAAAATAGACTGAAAGCTAAAGATACTGCATGGCAAAACAGAGGTTGTGCGGGAAAAGCGGTTTACAATTTTTTAACGGAGATAAAAACAATATGATAAATTTTTTGTATACGATTTTAATTTACCCGGTCTACTTGTTTGTCGAATTTGTCTTTTTTGTGGTGAACATCATTACAAACGGCAATATCGGTATTTCGATTGTACTGTTAAGCCTCGGCATCAATATAATATGTCTTCCGATGTATAATGTAGCCGAACAATGGCAGGAAAAAGAGCGCGCCATTCAAAAAAAGATGAAAGCTAAAATTACCGATATAAAGGCGGTATTTAAAGGCGATGAACGATATTTAATGCTTTCTACATATTACCGTCAAAACAATTATCATCCGCTCTACGCTTTGCGCAGTATGTTCGCGCTCTTTATTCAGATTCCTTTTTTTATTGCGGCGTATAAGCTTTTGTCCGATTCACCGATTATGGCTAAAAGCTCGTTTTTATTTTTTACCGATTTAGGTTCTCCCGATAAGCTGCTTAGCTTAGGAAATATTTCGGTAAATATTCTGCCTATTATAATGACGCTTATAAATATAGCCGCTTCAGCCGTATATACAAAAGGGCTTGAATTGAAAGACAAATTAACGCTTTACATTACGGCTCTTATTTTTTTACTTTTGCTTTATAACTCGCCGTCGGGATTGGTTTTTTATTGGACGCTTAACAATCTGTTTTCTCTATTAAAAAATATTTTTTATAAAGTAAAATTAAGTAGCAAAACATGGTATATAATTACCGTAATTGCCATGATAATTGTAACGAGCATTACAACCGTAATGACGATCAGTGAAACTAAAAGACCTGCGGCTCTTTCAGGTCTTTTAACTGCTGGCATAGTAGTAATACCGTTAATTAAAAAGCTGTTTTGTTTTTTTGAAAAAAGGCGATCAGCATCTGTTTTTAACAACGATAAAAAATGTTTTTATATCTTTTTATCCGCAGCAATTGCGCTGTGTGTTCTTATTGGATTGGTTATTCCGTCGGCAACGATAGCAAGTTCGGCGCAAGAATTTTCAAATTTTGGCAACTTTAAACATCCTTTAAATGTTCTGTATTATCCGTTTATTCAAAGTTTGGGCTGTTTGTTTTGGCTGCTGTGCATATATAAACTTTTTTCAAAAAATGTACAGAAATATTTTGCATATACGGCGATACTGTTGCTCACGGCGGCACTTATAGATGCATTCATTTTTACGGGTAATTACGGTGATATCAGTAATATTTTAATTTTTGACGATGCAACGCGACTAAGACATTCTATGCGGTATTTTGCCGTAAATATGGCGGCAATAATTGCAGGATTTGCCGTAGTAATCGCCTTAATATATTCAAAATTCTCAAAATTATTGCCTTCACTTCTTAATATTGTAGTTTTAACTTTTTTGGTTATAACAGGTTTTTCTTGCATTTCAATTCAAAAATCTTACCGGCGTATGCTGGCTGGCGAAATCAATGAAAAACAGGTAAACAAAGTATATAGGGTCTCGAAAACCGGAAAAAATATTTTTATTTTGATGCTTGACAGGTCTATGAATTTTTTTATCGACCCAGTATTCGAACATAATGATCTGGTAAAAAAAGAATATACGGGATTTACCGTTTTTGAAAACAGCATAGCTTTCGGCATAAGTACCAATATGAGTACGCCGTCTCTTTTCGGCGGCTATGAATATACGCCGGAAAACATAAATAAACGCTCTAATGAATTATTGGTTGACAAACATAATGAAGCCTTAAGCGTGCTGCCGCGGCTGTTCAGCGAACATAATTGGTTGGTAAGCTTTACGGACCCCTCATGGCTAAACTATTCATGGATACCCGATTTATCCGTATTTGCAAAATATGATATGCGTGCTCAAAATATCGATGGGGCTGGAAAGTACAGCAGAGATTTTTTGGCACGGATAGACAAACAGACAAAGAGACAAAGAGACAAAGAGACAAATCCTGTTGTACGCAACATGCTCTATTTTTCCTTTTTTAGGATATTGCCTTCAAAAGTAAGAAAAGTATTTTATAATAGCGGTGCTTATACGGCACCTGATGTATCCAATCATATTAAAATGTTATTTATAGATGCATATTCTTCCCTTGAGAATTTATATAAAGAAGTTGAATTTGTACCTGAGGGAGACTGTCTTAATATTATTGTAAACAATACAACGCATGAGCCGCCGAAGGACAGCGATATACAATTTATACGGCGGGAAGAACTTATTCCTCTTGCAAAAAAATATTGTCTTAACGAATACACAGCTGAACATTTTTATGCAAATTATTTAGCACATGAATCCTGTGCTGAGTTTTTCCGTTTTTTAAAAGATAATGATTGTTGGGATAATTCTAGGATAATCATCGCAGGCGATCATGGAAGATCTTCAATACGTACAATCGATATGAGTTTTTTAAACGGCTTTGACGATACCGGTATTTCTCCTGAAAGTCTGATTCCTTTAATTATGATGAAAGATTTTAACACAGATGGCCCATTACAAAAGGATTATACCTTTATGACCTTAGCCGATATTCCGATTTTAGCAACAGAAGGACTTGCTCCCGAATTGCAAAAAAATCCGTTCAGTGGTTTACCGTTTAAATCTTCTCAAGATAAAATCCTTATAAAAGCTATGCACGGCGGTGATTGGCAGGCTGGCCATCAATTAAAATTGACACAGTTTAAAACTACGGCAACGGATTGGGTTTATGTAAAAGAAAATGTGTATGATCCGAAATGTTGGAGTAAAAAAGCTTTTATAAATGAATAGTAAAAAAGGAATTCAAAAATTATGAACAATATGTTGCTTTCAATTGTTATTCCTGCATATAATGCAGAACGTTTTTTGCATAATTTGCTTTCCGTTTTGGTCGAGCAAGTGTTTGAGTGCAAGAAACACAGTATTGAAGTTATCATTGTTAATGACGGCTCTCAAGATTCTACAAAAAAAATTGCTGAAGATTTTTCAAATAAGTATCCTTTTATAACTGTTATTAATCAAGAAAATAAAGGGGAGTGTGGAGCACGGAATACAGGTATAAAATGTGCAAAAGGTAAATATCTGTATTTTTTAGATAGTGATGATACTATTCCTGTCGGAACTCTTGCCTTCTTTCAACAGTTGTTATTAGGAAGTAACGATATAGATGTTTTTAATTTTGGTTATGAAGTAGAAAGAAATGGTCAAGTTTGTAAAATTGTTTCATCCGCTCAACTGGATAAACGACACTTTAATGACAATAGTATAAAAAAGAACTTTCTTTCAAAAAAGATGCCTTGTTGTATTTGCAGTTCAATTTACAAAAAAGATTTTATCTATGACAATGATCTGTTTTTTCCGGTTGGTATAAAAATAGGCGGTGATTTAGTTTTTATGGTTAACGCTTTTACAAAATCAAATAGTGCATATTATTCTAAACGTATCTGTTTTATTTATCAGATACGTGATGATTCTGTAATGCAAGGGTATAAAAGTTATAATATGGATAGAATAAAATCTTTTGAAATTGTTCGTGATACGATAATTGATAACGCTGAATATTATTCGTTGGTAAAAAAAGAAGCAAATTTTTTTATTGCGAATCTATATCTGGCGAATTTGGTTGCTTATTTGAAGTCAAATGTAAAAGATAAAGAAATAAATAAAATTTTTATTCAAAATAAGTTTTTTTTATATAAAAGCATAAAAGGTAGATTTATTAATAGGATGGCAATACTCGTTGCTCGTTGTGTACCGCTTCGTCTATTATTAAAAATATTTAAGTAGTTATTATATAATTTTATTTTTAAGATAAAGTAAAGTAATGAAAATCTTACACATAATTACTAACACTGAACTCGGCGGGGCTCAAACCGTATGTATTTCTTTGGCCAATATGGCATCTGATGAAGGAAACATAGTAGCTGTAGCTTCAATGAATGGCGGATATCTATGGGATAATTTAAGTTCTTCGGTTATTCAATTTAAGATTAAAAATATGATAAAGGCTATTAGATTGTTACCGGATTTGAAATGCTATTTTGAGCTAAAAAAGGTAATTAATGAATTTGCCCCCGATATTATTCATCTACATTCAAGTAAGGCCGGAACCTTAGGCCGTCTTGCGGGCTTTAAATATAGAAAAAAAATAATTTATACCGTGCACGGTTTTGATTCCATCCGTCTCCATCATAGATTTTTTTTACCGCTTGAACGTTTTTTACAAAGATTCTGCGGTGCAATAGTTGCAGTTTCTAAATATGACGAAAAAAAATTATATAAAGAAAAAATTACTAAAAATATCAAGACAATTTACAATGGTATAAGTTTAAATTCTGTTGATTCTCCGAAACCTTTTGACTCCTCTTCATATAAAAAAGTTATTATGACAATAGCCCGTATTTCCAGGCAAAAACGATTTGAAAGTTTTTTATCTATTGCTTCAGATCCTGTAATGAAAGATTACCTCTTTGTCTGGGTCGGCGGTTCTGCCGAAAAATCGATGGATGAGATAAAAAAGGACTATTCTATCCCTTCCAATGTTTTATTGCTTGGAGACTATCCAAATGCATCAAGCCTTTTGCCGTATTGTGATCTTTTTGTCTTATTTAGCAACTATGAGGGGCTTCCGATGACTATTATAGAAGCCATGGCTTATAAAAAGGCTATAGTTGCATCAAATGTAGGCGGAATTTCTGAGTTAGTTGATGTTACAAATGGTGCTCTAATTGAAACCGATGACGGTGCCGTTGAGGCAATAGGTGCTATCTTGCAAGATGACGAAAAAAAGGCTAAAACGGGAAAAGCTTCATTTGAAAAATTTTCAAAGTTTTTTACTTTGGATATTATGTGGAAAAATTATCGTAGTTTATATAAAGAGATTACAAAGGATTAAAACAAATGCACATAGCAATAATAGGCGGTTCCGGTTTTATAGGAACAAGACTAACAAAGAGGCTTTTGGCGTCCAGACATAAAATTAAAATTCTTGATAAACAGGATAGTAAATACTATCCCAACTTGAGAGTCTTTGCTGATGTAAGGGATATAGATTCTTTAAAAAAAGAATTATCCTCTAGCCTAGACTGCGTTATCAACTTGGCGGCTGAACATCGCGATGATGTTGAACCTAAAAGCTTATATGATGAAGTAAATGTTGACGGTGCAGAAAATGTATGCAAGGTCTGTTCGGAATTGGGAATAAAAAAAATTATTTTTACAAGCTCTGTTGCGGTATACGGTTTTGCACCTTTAAATACGAACGAAACAGGTAAAATAAATTATTTTAATGATTACGGTAGAACAAAATGGTTCGCTGAAGGGAAATATCGTGCGTGGCTTGAAAACGATAACGAAAATTCGCTTACGATAATAAGACCTACCGTTGTATTCGGAGAGCAAAATAGGGGCAATGTTTATAATCTATTAAGACAAATCAGTTCAGGCTTTTTTCCATTTGTCGGAAACGGTAAAAATAAAAAATCAATGGCCTATGTTGAAAATGTAGCTGCCTTTATCGAATTTTGTTTAAATAACGGACAAGGTGAACACTTATTTAACTATATCGATAAGCCCGATTTTGATATGAATTCTCTTGCCAATGAAGTTTATAAAATCTTAGGAAATGAGAATCATAAAATTTTTCATTGGCCCTATTGGCTGGGCTATTTCGGTGGTCTTTGCTTTGACTTACTTGCTAAAATATCGAGAAAAAAATTAGCAATCAGTTCAATCAGGGTAAAAAAATTCTGTGCCGATACTCTTTTTGATACGATCAATATACCTAAAACCGATTTTAAAGCTCCCGTACCTTTAAGCGAGGGCTTATACAATACTATAAAATATGAATTCATTGATAAGATAGAAGATCATGTTTTTCATACTGAGTAGAAACTTATTATAAATTTTTATATCATCAATTTTTAATAGAGGTTTTTATGAAGGCAATAATTTTAGCAGGAGGGGCCGGAACCCGTTTATATCCGCTTACAAAGGCTGTTTCAAAACAAATTTTACCAATGTATGATAAGCCCATGATTTATTATCCATTGTCGGTTATGATGCTTGCCGGTATACGTGAAGTTTTAATTATATCTACACCGCGGGATATAGGACTTTTTAAGGAACTTTTCGGTGATGGAAATTGGTTGGGGATGAGGTTTGAGTATGCCGTTCAAGATAAACCTCGAGGGCTTGCTGATGCCTTCATAGTGGGTGAAAAGTTCATCGGTTCTGATTCTTGTGCTTTGGTCTTGGGCGATAATATCTTTTATGGAAGAGGTTTCAGCAGCACTTTGGCAGATGCAGTTTCCTCCATAAAAGATAATGGAGGAGCCTTGATTTTCGGTTATTATGTTAAGGATCCGAGAGCTTACGGAGTTGTTGATTTTGATGATAAAGGAAATGTTTTGAGTATTGAGGAGAAACCGCAAAATCCAAAATCAAATTATGCAATCCCAGGCTTATATTTTTATGATAATGAAGTAATCCAAATTGCAAAATCGGTTAAACCTTCGGCTAGAGGCGAGATTGAAATTACATCCGTAAATAATGCTTATCTGGCTATGGGCAAATTAAGAGTTGAAAAGCTGGGGCGAGGCATGGCTTGGCTTGACACAGGGACTTATGACGGTCTTTTAGAAGCCTCAAATTTTATAGCAACAATTCAAAAGAGGCAGGGAATGTATGTTTCCTGTATAGAAGAAATAGCTTATTTACAAAAATGGATTTCAAAGACTCAGCTTTTAAATTTATCTTCATCCTATAATAATGAATATGGAGATTATCTAAAATATATTGCAGAAAATTGTTAAGTTAAGGAGCTATTCTAAATGCGAAGTTTACAAAATATACTTGTAACCGGCGGTGCGGGCTTTATAGGTTCTAATTTTATCAGAAGCCTATTAAAAAAAGAAGCCGCATTTACGGGGCGTATTATAAACCTTGATGCTCTTACCTATGCAGGCAATGCCGCCAGCCTTTCTGATGTAGAATCCGAATTCGGCGGAAGCCGATACTTTTTTATTCATGGAAATATCTGCGATAAAGAAATTATAAATACAATTTTTACGGGATATAGTATTGACACTGTTGTTCATTTTGCAGCTGAAAGTCATGTTGACCGCTCTATTTTGGGGCCTGAGGTTTTTTTAAAAACAAATGTTTTGGGCACCTTTAACCTTTTGGAAACTGCAAAGCAATTTTGGAAAAAAGCTGACGGAACAATGCGTGATGATGTTCTTTTTCACCATATCAGTACGGATGAGGTTTACGGTTCTTTGGGGCCTGAAGGCTATTTTGAAGAAACTACCGCCTATGATCCGCGTTCTCCTTATTCTGCAAGTAAGGCATCAAGTGATCACTTGGTAAAAGCTTACTTCCATACTTATGGGCTGCCTATTACTATTTCAAACTGTTCCAATAATTATGGGCCGTTTCAATTCCCTGAAAAATTGATTCCCCTTATGATTTTAAATATGCTTGAAGGTAAAAATCTTCCCGTTTACGGTGACGGTAAGCAGATTAGAGACTGGATACATGTTGAAGATCACAATGAGGCTGTAAGGCTTATACTAAAAAACGGGAGAGCGGGGAAGACCTATAATATAGGCGGCGAAAATGAATGGGAAAATATAAAGCTTTTAAATAAGCTCATTCAAATCGTTTGCAAAAAGACAGGTCTTGAGGAAGAAAATGTAAGAAAAACTATTACACATGTAACCGATAGGCTTGGACATGACCGCCGCTATGCTATTGACTGTACCAAGATAAAAAATGAACTTAATTGGAAGCGTAACTTTGATTTTGAAACCGGACTTGAAAATACTGTTGACTGGTATTTAAATAATAAGAAATGGATAGAAAATGTCCGCTCCGGTGAGTACCGAAATTGGATAGAAAAAAATTATAAAGAGAGATAGGTATTGACGTAGTCAACATGACTTCGTCAATTTGACCCTTGTCCAATCTAAAAAAATATTGTAAAATAAAAACTATGAGTGATTTAATACAACCGAAAGTTTTAAAAGGATTTAGAGATTTCCTTCCGGCGGACGAGATTGAAAGAGATCTTCTTATGGAAAGACTGGTAAAGGTTTTTAGGGATTACGGCTTTGTACCTATAGACACCCCTGCCTTGGAATATTCTGAGATTTTATTGAGAAAGAGCGGAGGAGAGACCGAAAAGCAGGTTTTCCGGTTTAGCGACAATGGCGGACGGGATGTTGCTATGCGTTTTGACTTAACCGTTCCCTTAGCCCGATTTGTCGCAGAGCATAAGTCCGAGATATATTTCCCGTTTAAGCGTTACCATTTGGGAAAAGTTTGGCGCGGTGAAAAGCCTCAGGCCGGACGGTATCGGGAATTTTTGCAATGCGATTTTGATACATTGGGTTCCGATTCGGCTGCCGTTGATTTTGAAATTTTGCGTCTTATTAAAAAAGCTTTAAACGAATTAGGTGTTTCCAATTTTAAAATACACGTTTCCCATAGGGGTATATTTAACCGTTTTTTAAAGTCTTTAAACCTATCGGAAGACAGCGAAGAGGTTTTGCGTATTGTAGATAAACTTGCTAAGATAGGGGAGGACGAGGTTTTAAAACTCCTTACTGATATAAGCTCCGAAGAAAGTGCCAAAAAAATATTGGCTTATATTTCCGGTGTAAGCAAGGAGTTAAAAAGCGAAGACTTTGAAAAGACTCTTTCCCACTTGGAAAACCTCGCAGGCGGCCCCGACGAAGATACAAAACGCATGAGAGATATCTATGCCTTGGTAAAGGCTGTAGGTATTGAAGATTCAATTGTTTTTGATCCTTCAATTACGCGAGGCCTGGATTATTATACCGGTGTTGTATTTGAGACCTTTTTAACCGATTTACCATCGATAGGCTCTGTTTGCTCAGGCGGAAGGTACGATAACCTTACGGCTCTTTACATGAAGGAATCTATTACAGGAGTGGGAGCTTCCATAGGGCTTGACAGGCTTTTAGCTGCCCTTGAACTCTTGGGCCGTCAAAAAACAAAGGCCAGCTTTACCGACCTCCTTATTTTTTCTTTACCTGAAGATGATCAGGTCCTTTCGTATACGATAGTAAACTTTTTTGAAGCCGAAAAAATAAATGCTGAAGTATATCCTGAACCGAAAAAGATGAATCATCAGTACACCTATGCCGAAAAAAAAGACATAAGGTGGGGGCTTTTCTTAGATAAAGATTCTTGTGTGGAAGAATTCGATAAGGCCCCTCAAGGGTTTAAGATAAAATTAAAGGATATGACTAATAGAACAGAGGATGAAACGCCTCTTAGCGAGGCCGTAAAAAAGATAAGAGCTTCAAAAAATTAAACCTCTTTTTTCCGGCTTATTTCGTATAATAGAATGCCTGCTGCGACGGAAACATTTAGGCTGTCAAGTTTTCCCTTTGTCGGAATTGACACTATTTCGTCGCAGGTTTCTTCTACAAGGCGGCTCATTCCCCTTCCTTCATTTCCCATAATAAGGACTGTCTTTTTTGGGAACGTAAGATTGGGTAGGGCCTTGCCTCCTGCATCTGCCCCGTAAATCCAAAAGCCTTCCTTTTTTAGCCTTTCTACGGTTCTTACCAAATTGGTTACTTCCACGAATGGAACCCAGGCCAAAGCTCCTGCACTTACCTTGCTTATAATCTCAAAGCCTCCCGCACTTTTGTTTTCCGGAACTATTATTCCGTCTATTCCGAACTGGTCCGCACTTCGTATAATGGAACCCGTATTGTGAGGATCAGTAACGGAGTCGAGGATTACCACAAAAGCCGAGCCTTTTTCTGCAAGTTTTGCAAAAAACTCATCGATGCTCATTCCTTTTTTTTGATCTTCAGCCTCAGTTACAAGAACAATACCCCTGTGATCCCTTAACTGCTCCGGCAAGGTTTTGGTAATGGAATCAAGAAATTGATTGTCCTGTTTTTCAACTTTTAGATTCAATTTACGAGCCGCTTCCAAAATTTTTTTTACCCTTGGTCCTTCTTTAGAGTAAAAAATTTCAAGGCTCGGCTTCCGGTTCTTTTCTTTTTCTATTTTAAGTTTTTCCGCTCTTAAAATCTCGTCTATAGCATGAAAACCCGTAATTATTTTTTTCATAAATTTTAGTCCAAATTGTATTTTTTTCCATATTTTACCGTTTTTACATCATTATAACCATTTTCGTTTAAGTATTGGGTAAAATAAATTTGAGCCTTAGGTTCTCCGTGAACCAAGAATATCGTTTTAAGTTTAGGGTTCTTCAAGGAGTCCAGCCACTCTCTGGACTCAAAATAGTCGGCATGAGCACTGAAGGCGTTTATCTGCAAAATTTCAGCTCGTACCTGATGCCATTCACCGAAAATTTTTACTTCTTGTTCTTTGTTTTGGAGTCTACGGCCGAGAGTATCTTCTGCCATAAAACCTACCAGCAGTACCTTTGTCGAGGGCTTTTCGATATTGTTTGCAAGATGGTGGGTAATTCGTCCGAATTCGCACATTCCATCCGCACTTATTATAACCATGGGACCGTCAATATTGTTCAATTCCTTGGACTCGGCTACGCTGGTTATAAATTTGAGCGAGTTAAAGCCGAAAGGATTTTTATGATGAATTAAAAAGGCCTCATGTGTTTGTGCATCATAGCATTCGGGATGTACCTGAAATATACTAGTTGCGTTTACGGCCATGGGAGAATCTACATAAATCGGAATATCGGGAATTATTTTTTTATCGACTAAGAGGTGAAAATAATAGACGATTTCCTGAGTCCTTTCAACGGCAAAGGCGGGAATAATCATCTTTCCCTTATTTTGTACAATTTCCTGTGTTTTTTCGGCAAGAAGTTTTAAAGCATTGTCGGTTTCCTCATGGCGCCGGTTTCCGTATGTGCTTTCAATAACTATATAATCTACAGGAGGAATAATATCCGGATCGCGGATAATAGCCTTATTTTTTCGGCCTAGGTCTCCTGTAAAGGCTATTTTTACCTCTTTCCCATCCGAGTCTTTGGCGGTAATTACAGCCATCGCTGAACCTAAAATATGCCCTGCATCATAGAATTCCAGTTGAACATTGGGGCCTATCCATGCAGGCCTATGATATGAAATTGTTACAAACTGATTGACTGTTTGAATTACATCGGCTTCATCAAAAAGAGGCACCCATTTAAAGGTTTCTCCTTTTTTTGCAGCTTGTTTGGATAGATACTCCCTATCTCTGGCTTGAATTCGTGCAGAATCCATCATCACAAGGTTTGCTATATCTCTGGTGGCAGGGGTTGCATATATGTTGCCTGTAAATCCATGCTTTCCCAGCAAGGGTAATAAACCGCAATGATCATAATGACCATGGGTTAAAATGACGGCTTCCAGCTCAGGAGCCGGAACATTAAAATCCCTGTTTTTCTTGTCCGCTTCTGCTCTTTTTCCTTGAAAAGCTCCGCAGTCTATCAAATATTTATGTCCGTCAACTTCAAGAATGTGTTTAGATCCGGTAACTTCTTCTGCAGCACCTAGCGAGTAAAATTTAATTGCCATAGCTTAAGCATACATCATAATCGGCGAAAAATCAAGTCCTATTTTTTAGCTATTGTTATAGATGGTCTAGAGGTTTATTGCCATATGTGGTAGCTGTGTATGTACTTTATAAAACTAAGATTTCCTAAAATAAACAAGGCAAGGCCTATACCCAGGAGGGTATAAGATGATGTGTATAAGAGAACCGCATAACCTATTAAGGCCCCTGTCAGCGAAAGGGCTGCAAATAAATACTCTTTTATGTTTTTTGTGATATAGACAAAAAAGTAATTTACACAGGCTAAAAGTGCAGCTATTAAAAACAGGTATATATATGAATGGCCTGCCTTAATATCCGAAAGAAAGTATCTGCTTATATAAAAATTATTTATAGGCATTGATAAGCATATTAAAAAAGATATAAAAAAAATAAAAAAGAAGACTGACGATATCTTTCTAGTTATTATTTTGTTGGCAAAGATGCCTGCCATAAAGATGGACATAATTCCGGCTAATCTGAAAAAATATACCAATCGGGATAGATTTGCTATACTATCCAGCACTATATTGGAAAAGCTATATAGAGGAAAAACAAGCCTTATACTTTCAAAGCTTATGCATAAGGTAAACATGGCAAAAAAGGATATTTCGATTGCATGAGTCTTTTTAAATGTAAAATAGACGAAGATTAAAAAGCCAAGCGATAAAAACGGAAAGGCCAAGATACTTATTAATACCGCATAGCCGTTATAATTATTTCTTAAAAGGCTGAGTATAAATTCAGTAATTCCCGAGCTTTCTGCAGATTTTGTGCCCGTTACCAAGGAATTATCAAGGTTTCCGTTAAGTACAATACCTACAAAGGATATTAAGGATAATATAAGAATTAAAGCTGCAATACATATGGCGACTAGGCGCGCTCTGTTTCTTCCTGCAATTGTCATATTAGAGCAGTATACCAGTAAAAAAAATATTTGTAAAGGCAATTATTCAAAAATACTTGATATATTGGTATTTTTATGGTAAAATAAGCCTTATGAACTTTGTTTTTATTTTAGTTTTACCCTTAGTTTTTTTACTCTATGCCTCATTTTCAAAGGAACAAGGCGGTAAGTTTGCAGCCTTTTTATTCGGTATTTTGGGTGGAATAGTGTCATTGATAATTGTTTCTTTTTTCCCTTTTTCCAGCCTGCAAATTTCATCTTATTTGAGTTCCCATTTATGCCGCTTTTTCTTCCAGTACTTTTTCTTAAACGCTCTCTTCGGATTGGCTTTTTTCTTTTTGATTTCATGGTCTCTTTCTGAAGAAACTTTAAGCAATAGCTTGTCGGCTCTTTTCGGTATTTTTAGTGCCGTCTTTGCCTATCTATTTTACAGGAATATTAATACGCCCGACTCAACCGAACTTATTTTATTTCTTCTTATAATAACAGGCATAATCCTTATTTTTGATTTTGTTTACTATATTTTATCGGCAAATTTAACGATTTCCATGGATTTTATGGTTTATGCGATAGCCTTTATTTCTTTTATCATTTTCAGCCTTTTAGGCTCATATGCTCTTGCAAGTTGGTATTTATCCAAATCTTTAAATATGCATACTTTTGTTTCTTGCGGTATGTTTTTGGTGGGAGTTGTTTTAAATATTGTCCGGAATAGGTTGTAAGTTTTTCATTTTATGAATCTCGGTTTTTTGTCTTTATCGGATAAACATAATTCGGTTGTTGTGCTGGGAGCTACAGCGACGGGAAAAACTTCCTATGCCGTAGGCCTTGCAAAAGAGCTTGGAGGAGAAATTATTTCTGCGGATTCAAGGCAGGTTTATAAGGGCCTTGACCTAGGTACAGGAAAGGACTTAAAAGAGTACGGCGATGTGGCCCATCACCTAATCGATATTTGTACTTTGGAAAGGGAGTACAATGTCTTTGATTTTCAAAATGATGCTTACAAGGCTTTTGAAGATATAAAGAGGAGAAAAAAGTTTCCTATTTTTGCGGGAGGAACGGGGCTGTATCTTGATGCTCTTATAAGGGAATACGAACTTATTCCTGTTCCAAAAAATGAAGAACTGAGAGCTTCTTTGGCCGGTAAGGATTTGACGGAACTGCAAAAGTTTTTTTTTGAATACAATATTCCGATGCATAATAAGACCGACCTTGAAAATATGGATCGGCTTATGCGGGCTATTGAAATTGCGGAATATAAAAAGACCCATCCCGATGCAGCTGAAATCTTAAATGCAAACCGCCCCGATATCCTCCCCCTTATAATAGGTCTTAAATACCCGCGGGAAATTTTAAGGGAAAGAATAAGGCTTAGACTCTTAGATCGTATAAAAGACGGAATGATAGAAGAAACCGAGAGCCTTCACAAGGAGGGCTTTTCTTGGGAAAGGCTTGAAAGTTTGGGGCTTGAATATAAATTTACCGCCCAATATCTTCAAGGCAAAATAGGATCGAGGGAAGCGTATATCGATTCTCTTTACCGAGCTATTTGTCAGTTTGCGAAGAGGCAGGAAACTTGGTTTCGCCGTATGGAAAAAAACGGGGTAAAAATAAACTGGATATTGAAGTGAGTTTTTAATTAGCGTTGGAGGGAAAATTGACTTTAAAACAAAACGTTCAATATGTTTTTATAGACTCAGGCATAGGGGGACTGCCTTATTTAAGGCATTTAAAAGAATTGGAACCTCAAAGTTCCTGTGCCTATGTCGCAGATACAAAACATTTTCCATATGGAGAAAAAACACTCGAAGATGTAATAGAATATACTGAGGGCCTTGTAAAAAAAATAATCGAAAAACTTAAACCCTCCGTTATAATAATAGCCTGTAATACGATGACGGTTTCGGCTCTTTCACATTTGCGTAAAAAATTCGAGATACCCTTTGTGGGCACCGTTCCTGCTATAAAACCTGCGGCCTTAACAAGTAAAAATAAAAAAATTGCCGTCCTTGCAACCGAAAGAACGGTAAACGATATCTATGTTCAAAATCTCATTGAGGAATTCGGAGCCGATTGTAAATTTTTTATGCGTGCAGATTCCGTTTTGGTCTCTAAAATAGAGAATACCTTATTGTCAGGTTCTGAGGAAGATAAAAAGGCCGGAATCCGTCCTGCGGTTGAGTTTTTTAAATCGGCGGGAACGGATACTGCTGTATTAGGCTGTACACATTTTCTCCACCTAAGAGATGAGTTTAAATCCGAGTGTGAACCGGATATAAAGATTGTGGACTCTTTGGATGGGGTTGTAAATCAAGCCTTAAAAATATCTCCTCCTCAAAAATCAAAAACGGATAAAAAATTAAAAAATATTCAAAAAGATATTTTTTATATCACCTCGGAAAAAACTGAAGAGAGTACAAAAAAATATTCCGCTTATGCGGAACTCTTTAATATGACTTTGGGTTACTTCTAAAAAACTTGTTGTTTTTTAGAAGTAACCGACGAGTTTTTCATAAGTTTTTATATATCAATGACTTATGAAAAACATCGCAAATAAATCTAAGGAAAACATCGAAAAGCTGAAGTTTTTCGATGTTCGTTTTAAGGTACTTCTAAAATGAAAGGATTGGTTTTAAAAGGATCTAATAATATTTTTTATGTTGAATGTGAAGACGGAAAATTCAGAAGCTGCTCCATTAAGGGGAAGGTTCTAAAAGATTCTGCTCTTTACTATAATCCTCTTGCTGCCGGAGATTTTGTAAATCTTGAGCCCGATACTCACTCTGATGATGAAGGCTTGATAACGGGTTTAATAGAAAGAAAAAATTCTTTTTTACGCTTAAATCAAAAACTGAATATGCCCCAGCTTTTAGCTGCAAATATCGACCTGCTTGTTTGTGTTGTTTCTGCTGCTAATCCTCCCTTCCGCCCTCGATTTGTGGACAGGGTTTTAGTGCAAGCCGAGATTCAAAAGATTCCGGTTTTAATTGTTATAAATAAGTGTGATTTAAAAATCTCGGCTGATGTAAGAGAGCGAATAGAGGACTGGAAAAGGTTGGACTATAAAACCATCGAAGTATCGGCAAAGGAGGGCAGGGGAATGGATAACTTAATTGAAAGCCTCTCTGCTAAAACTTCTGCCCTCGTAGGACAGTCGGGAGTAGGTAAAAGTACTCTCTTAAATTTTATCGCCCCCGATTTAAATTTAAAAACTTCTGCAATTTCGGATAAGTATGACCGAGGCACCCACACGACAACGCAAGGGGAGTATTTTAAAATAAAGGCTCTTACTTCAGATGGAAAAGAACATTCGATAAACATAATTGATACACCGGGTGTGAGGCATTTTGCCATTTACGGCATCGAGCCTGAAGATACGGCCCTATATTTTCCCGAAATGGAAAAGCTTATAGGCTCATGTAAATTCGGCCTTTCCTGCACCCATACCCATGAACCCAGATGTGCCATTTTGGAAGCCCTTAAAAAAGGAAATATTCATAAGGATAGGTATACGAGTTTTGAGCTTATACATAAAGAATTACAAGAAACGGTAAAGAAGTATTAATCGTAGGGTAGGAGTGAGATATGACTGAACATACGCTGGAAGTTTTGCAGTTTTCGAGGATAAGAGAAATTATTGCCTCCTATTGTGTAACTGATGAAGGAAAAGAATTTTGTTTAAAAAAGAATCCGGATACGGATATTAAAAAAATAGAAGAAGAAAAAAAATTAGGGATTGATTTTTTAAGTCTTTTAAGGGCATATAAGGCTCCTCCAATCAAATATAGGCCCCCTGTTCTTCCCTTTCTTGAAGGAATAGAAGTTGAAGGAGCTGCCCTTGATATTGAAGGCGTTTATTCGGTCGGTCTTTTAGCCTTATCCGTTTTTTCTTTACACGAATGGTTAAGCCCATTTTTAGAAAATGAAGACCTAAATGAAAACTCGATTGTTTCCTTTGTAAAAAAAATACCCGATATGCTCCATCTAAAAAATCTTGTATTTTCTTTTATAGATGAAAACGGCGAATTGCAAGACCTTCCTTCTTTGAGGGCAATAAAAAATAAGATACGCTCTATAGAGGACGACATAGATAAAACTATGCGGAATTATTTTACAAATGATGCAACCCGTCAAATGCTTCAATCCAATCTTCCTACGGTCAAAGACGGAAGGCAGGTTATAGCCGTAAGATCAAATTTTAAAGGAAGGATTCCGGGTATCATTCATGAGTATTCTCAATCGGGGCAAACCTTTTATCTTGAACCGGAAGAAATAGTTTTAAAGAATAATGACCTTATCGCCGCTCATGCCGAATATGAGCGTGAGCTTTTAAGGCTATTGCAGGACTTGACTTCCCAAATTGCAGAGCATACCGAAAACATAAAAGAGGCCTGTGAAGCAATCACAAAATTGGATTGTGTTGCCGCCGCTTCCCGATGGGCTCATTCCAATAATTGTGTTTTTGCAGGCAGTATAGATTTAGGCTTAAGCCATTCAATAGGCAAGGACGGAAGCCATGATTCAAAAGGAACCCCTCTTGCTTTTTATCTTCATCAAGCCCGGCATCCCCTGCTTGGAAAATCGGCGGTTCCTATAGACCTAAAATTATCTAAAGATGATAGGGTGCTTATTATAACGGGCCCGAATACCGGAGGAAAAACCGTAAGCTTAAAAACGGCAGCTCTCTTTGCTCTGATAAACCAAACAGGCTGGCCGGTTCCTGCAGGCCCTTTGACCCGTCTTCCTTACTTTGATTTTATAGCCTGCGATATAGGTGATGAGCAGTCTATGGATCAATCCCTTTCTACATTTTCGGCTCACATGAAAAATGTTTCCGAAATTATAAGGAGGGCAGGGGATAAAAGTCTTATAATTCTTGATGAGCTTGGAAGTGGCACGGATCCTCAAGAAGGTTGTGCAATAGCTATGGCAGTTCTCGATGATCTTTTAGAAAAAAAAGCCTTTGTCTTTGTTACAACCCATCATGGTGCCTTAAAAAATTACGGCTATAGTAAGGAGTCCTGTGTAAATGCCTCGGTCGAATTTAATCAAAACACATTGAGCCCCACCTATCGGATACTAATGGGCGTTCCCGGAGAAAGCCATGCCGTTGACATAGCCAAGCGGAACGGTCTTCCGGAACATATAATCGAAAAAGCTCACACCTATTTGGGAAATAACAGGGCCGATGTTTCCGATCTTATAAAGGGCCTTATTCAAAAGCATGAAGACCTAAACGAATTTGAACTTCAAAAAAAAGAAGAAGAATTAAAACTTAAAGAAGATAGGCGGCGTTCCGATTTAAAAGAACTTCAATTAAAACAAAAAGAATTGGAGCTGAAAAAAGACGGAATAAAAAGGCTCGATCTCTTTTTTGAAGAAAAAAGAAAATTTCTTGAAAACCTTGTGCGGGAGCTGAGAGAGGGAGAGCTAAGCCGAGAAAAAACTTTAAGCGTCAAAAAATGGATTGACGATTTTGAAAAAGATTTGGGCAAAGAACATGAAGCACTTAAACTTGAACAAACAAAAATAGACGAAAGACTTCATTCTTCAAAAGAAAAAAACAAGGCCCCTCAAAATCCTGAGCTCCGCGAAGGCACAAGGGTTATAATAAAAAGCCTCAACCGTAATGGAGAGCTTATCCGTGAAGAAAAAAAAGGAAAGTGGCTAGTTGCCGTAGATAACTTAAAACTTACTATTGCAGAGGACGACATGGAGGCTTGCGAAAATCAGGAAAAGCTTAAACTTTCCAAACCCCTTGTCAGCATTATAAGCGATACAAGTGCTCCTTCTTCCCGTCCTTCTTTTGAGCTCCGCCTCTTAGGAATGAGGGCTGAGGAAGCTCAAAAGGCCTTGCAGGATCAGATGGATCTTGCCTTGGTGCACGGTATCACCGAATTTGCCATTATTCACGGAAAGGGGCATGGAATTCTTCAAGAATTGTCTCACGATTTTTTAAAGAGAAGTCCCTATGTAAAGGCTTTCCGTTTTGCAAAGCCGGAAGAAGGCGGATCGGGAAAGACGATAGTAAGCCTCGGCTAAGTCAGTACCGCAGCTAACGCGGGCTAATTTGATTCAAAATTTTCTATTACATAAAAATCTACGGGGAACCAATTTTCGGGAGCCGCTATTTCATCGGCTATTTCTCCTATAGGAACATGGGCCGTAGTTTCACAGCCAAGGTAATCTCTGCCGTTGTGAGTAAAACATGTTCCGCTTCCCGGACAGTCTACTGCGGCTATGGCATGGGATTTATTCGGAGAAACCAAAAGGACGGCATCTATGTTCATCTGTTTTAGCATTAGCACCATAAGAAGAGCCCTGCTGTCGCAGTCTCCTCTCTTTTCTGTAAGGGCTTGAGGTAAGTTTATAAAATCGCTTCCTTTTCTGTCTCTTTCATAGTTAAAATTTTGAACTAAAAAAAGCAGCTCTTTTGCCGCTTTTTCGGCAAATCCGTTTTGATTGTTTTCATCAAAGAGCGAAGTATATACGGCAAAGGAAGCAGGAGCTATGCGGTTCCATGCATCCCTAAAAATTATCTTATAAAAACGCTGCCAAGCTGCGATTAAATTATCATGATTTAAATACATAGTCAAAACAGAAAATTCCCTGTCAATTACAGACTTGTTTGCTTCCGCATCGGATTCGTTTATCGTAAAGGATATGTTTTTATTGTTAAAAGTATACTCGATAGTTTTCTCTTTTGTTTTAGGATATAGGGCTGTTGTAACCGGCCCGGGCTCAAAATAAGACATTGTATCGGTATAAACCGTGTCAATGGAAGAAATCATAAGGTTTTCGCATTCCTTTGCCTTATCCTTGTCGGTATAGGTAAGAAGAACCAGCCAGCCGGTTTTATTGGGCAGCTCAAGGCTTAAAACCCAGCCTGAAAGCTCCTTAGGTTTATATTTTTCGGAAGGCGAATATAAAAACGATACCGACGATAAAAGAGCTTCCTTATTTCTCCATACAAAAGGCACATCCTTATGAGTCATTTTTAGCTGTTTAAAAACATGTTCTGCCGCTTCTTTTACGCTCTTAAATTGGGGCTCTTCATACAAGGCAATTTGTAAATCAACCGGCAGAATAGCATGCTGAAAAAGATATCTTTCATTTCCTTCTCTATTGGCTAAAACAAAATCCTCAGGCAGGTCGAGTGCATAGCCCCATGAAGGGGAATACATTTGTTCCGCCGAAAGAGAAACACTTAAAAAAAAGAAACAGCTTAGAAACAAAAAAAATAATAAAACGTTTTTCTTCTTCATTTTTTTCCTCATATCGCCCTATAATTATAACTTATTTTTAATAATAATACTATAGTTTTAATATAAAATTTACTTTGCATATCCTTAAAAATTATGTTATACTGTTCGGGCTATGATTCAATTTGAAAATGATGTTTTTTATCTGGAAACCGAGAACTCAAGCTATTGGTTCCGTATAAGTCCTTACGGCCACTTGGAAACCGTGCATTACGGTAAAAAGATGGAAAGAGGCGATATACAGGGACTTCTTGTAAAAAGAACGGCACAGACAGGTTCTTCCGTTTGCTATGACGAAAAAGACCCCCTCTATGTGCTTGATAATATCCCCTTGCAATGGTCGGGAAACGGCAGAGGAGACTACCGTTATTCTCCTTGCGAAATAAGAATGCCCGATTCTTCTTTTACGCACGATTTTGTTTATCAATCCCATAAGATAGAAAAGGGCTCGAAATCTATGCAGTCCCTTCCTTCTGCCATTGACGGAAATGAGGACGCCGAAACCCTTATCATAAATTTAAAAGATATAAATGATGTCAGTATTGCACTCTACTATACGGTGTTTCCGTCCTTTAATCTTATAACAAGACGTGACGTCTTGACAAATAATAATGAAAAAGCCTTGGAAATACGCCGCCTTATGAGTATGATGATAGATCTTACGGACAGGGGCTTCGATATGTTCACCCTTGACGGGAGCTGGATTAAAGAAGCTCATCTACACAAAAAAGAAATTTCCTATGGGATGTGGGTAAACGAGTCTACAACCGGAGCAAGCTCTAACCGTCACAATCCGGGCTTTCTTGTTGCAGCTCATGGGGCAGAGGAGGATAGGGGAGAGGTCTACGGGTTCAACCTTATCTACAGCGGCAATCATTTCGGCTTTGTTCAAAAAAGTCATTTGGACTTAATCCGCATCGGTATCGGGATAAGTCCTCATTGTTTTTCTTGGGATTTAAAAAAAGGTGAAAGCTTTGAAACGCCTGAGGCTCTTCTTTCTTTTTCCGATAGGGGATTTAACGGGCTTCGTTCAAATATGCACGGCTTTATAAATAAGTGTATTGTAAGGGGTGAATGGAAAGAAAAAGAAAGGCCTGTTTTAATAAACAATTGGGAAGCCGATTTTTTTAAGTTTAACCGCCGAAGCCTTTTACGCTCTGCCCGTCAGGCAAAAAAGCTGGGGCTTGAGCTTTTTGTGCTTGATGACGGCTGGTTCGGAGACCGGAATAACGATAGTGCAGGTCTCGGCGATTATCGGGTAAATACAAAAAAGCTTCCCGGCGGAATTAAAAAACTTGCCGATAAGGTGCGTAAAATAGGGCTTGACTTCGGGCTTTGGTTTGAGCCTGAAATGGTAAACGAGGACAGCGATCTATTCCGTTCTCATCCCGAATGGGCCTTAAAAGAGCCTTTCAGGGAGCCGGTCAGAGGAAGGCACCAGCTCGTCCTTGACCTTTGTCTTAAAGAAGTGAGGGATTATATAGTTGAAAATGTCTCACGGATTTTAGATGAGGCGGATGTCTCTTATGTAAAATGGGATATGAACCGCCACATATCGGCAGCTTTTTCTCCTTCTTTAAAAAATCAAGGAGAGTTTTATCACCGATATATTTTAGGCCTTTATGAAGTCTTAACGAGGATTTTTTCTCCTCGTCCTCATATCCTGCTTGAAAGTTGTTCTTCAGGGGGAAACCGTTTTGATCTTGGAATGCTTTGCTTTTCTCCCCAGATATGGACTTCGGATAATACCGACCCTGTGGAAAGGCAGGAAATACAAGGCTCTTTAAGCCTTCTATATCCGATTTCTGCAATGGGTGCCCATGTTTCGGCCTCGCCACATCAGCAGACCCTAAGGCAAACTTCCTTGAGCACCCGCTTTAATACCGCCTGTTTCGGTGTCTTAGGTTATGAATTGGATTTAAAATTTTTAACCCATGCCGAAAAAAAAGAAATAAAAGAACAAGTTTCTTTTTATAAAAAATACAGAAAAATTTTTCAGTTCGGTTCTTTTTCGGTTATAGGTACTCATAAAGATAATCAGAGGCATTGGCAATGTTCTGACGGCAGGACTGCCGTATCAGGCCTTTTTCAGATGAAGGCACGGACTGCCGACGGGCACAGTATTTTAAAAGTTAAAGGAATGAAGGAAAATGTCTTATACGAGGTTGAAACAAAACCTCAACGCCTCTATATAAAGCGTTTCGGAGGTTTGATTAAACATGTGCTGCCCATTTCTTTAAACCCTGAGGGGCTTGTTTTAAGAACGGTAAACAAGTATTATGCTCTTTTAGATTGTGTAGAAAAATATCGAGCTTCAGGAAAGCTGTTGGACTACGGTATTCTTTTAAATAATCAGTTTATGGGCACTTATTATAATGATAAGACTCATCTTTGGGGAGACTTCGGTTCCTGTTTATTTGTAACAAAGGAGGTCATTTAAAATGAAACAAAACAGATGGACTTTCGGCCTTGGAACTATAGGCCGAGATATGGTGTACTCTTTGATAAGCATGTACCTTATTTTTTACATGACCGATGTAATTTATGTTCCTACAAATGTATTATGGAGTATTACGGTTATTGTTCTTGCAGCCCGCATATTTGATGCCTGTAACGATCCGATTATGGGTCTGATAGTAGATAATACCAAAACCAAGTACGGAAAATTTAAGCCTTGGATAGCCTTCGGAGCCTTGGCCTCAGGGATTTTTACAATCCTTCTTTTTACGGATTTCGGGATTAAGGGAGGTGCCTATGCAGTCTTCTTCGGCATTATCTATCTTTTATGGGGTGTTGCTTTTACCACAAACGATATAAGCTATTGGTCAATGCTTCCTTCCTTAAGTGTGGATCAAAAAGAAAGAGAAAAAATAGGATCTATTGCCCGTATTTGCGCAAATGTGGGGCTTTTCTTTGTTGTTGCAGGCATAGTTCCCATTACAACCGCATGGGGTAATAAGATGGGAAGCCTTGCAAAGGGATATTTTTTCTTTGCAATTATGGTTACCCTAATTATGTGGCTCGGTCAAATTATAACCTTAATAGGAGTAAAAGAACCTAAAATAACAAAACCTCAAAAACATACCTCTCTTAAAGAGCTTTTGAGCGTTATAGTAAAAAATGACCAGCTCCTTTTGACTGCAATAGCCATGACTCTCTTTATGATAGGTTATATGACCACAACCGGCTTCGGCCTTTACTTTTTTAAGTATGCCTACGGCGATGAAGGCATGTATTCCGTCTTTGCAATTATCCTGGGTCTTTCCCAAATTTCGGCCCTGATTATTTTTCCGATTTTAAGTAAATTTTTTGTAAGGCAAAAAATTTATACGGCTTCGATAATAATGGTTTTGGCAGGTTACATCCTCTTCTTTTTTGCTCCTACAAATACCATGCTTTTTATCGGTATTTCGGGAGTTCTTCTCTTTGTGGGTCAGGCCTTTATTCAGCTTATGATGCTCATGTTCCTTGCCGATTGTGTTGACTACGGTCATTGGAAATTGGGCAAACGGAATGACAGCATTTCGTTTTCGATTCAGCCCTTTATCAATAAACTTTCAGGAGCTATCGGAAACGGCATCGTAAGCGCAGTCGTCATCCTTTCAGGAATCAAAGAGGCTTCATCCGCTGCCGAGGTTACAAAGGAAGGCCTTTTAATGATGAAGGCAGCCATGCTCGTCTTCCCTCTTTTTTGTATAGCCGGCAGCTACATCCTCTACCGCCTCCGCTATAAAATCGACGAAAAAACCTATGCGCACATCTTAACTGAACTTGAAGAGCGGGGCGAGCTGGTTAAAAAGGAGTAAGGAAAGACACAGTTATTGAAATTTTATCATAATTATGATAAATTAAGTATGGGAGGTTTGCTATGAATACAATACGGCCTGTTTCAGATTTGCGTAATAATTTTGCCGATATTTCAAAGATTGTACATCAAAGTCAACAACCGGTATTTTTAACTAAAAACGGCTACGGCGATATGGTTGTAATGAGTATGGAAACTTTTGAAGATATGAAATTTGAAAGCGATATTTATTCTAAATTACAGGAAGCTGAAAAACAAGCTTCTTTAACAGGAAAACGTTTTTCATCAAAAGATGTATTTGAAGAAATTCAAAAGCTTATTAGTGAATAATGTATAAATAGGTAATTTACTGGAAAAAACGGTAAAGATTTATGACCTTTCTTATAGTTGAAGACGATGAACAGATACGCAAAGAAATAAGAACCTTTTTTAAGGCGGATTTCGATATTGCAGAAGCCTCCTCGATAAAAGAAGCTCTACCTTATCTTGATTACGATATTGTACTCCTCGATTTGAATCTTGGCGGAGAATCATCTTTACCGCTTATTTGCAAAATAAAATCGGCTTGTATAGTTATTTCCGTTCAAGATGATGAGCAAACCATTGTCAAAGCCTTGGAAGATGGGGCTTGTGATTATGTAACAAAGCCTTTTAGTCTCAATGTATTAAAGGCTCGGATACATGCAATCTTACGCAGGAACAATAATCAAGATATTGATTTAAAACTGAAAAACGGAGAGCCTATAATCCTCATCGACAATAAAGAAATTGTGTTGACAAAAAAAGAATATCAAATAATGACCCTTTTTTTAAATAATTCAAGTACGGTTTTGACTCGTGACCTTATCTTGGAACACATTTGGGACAAGGACGAAGTCTTTGTTGAAGATAATACTCTTACCGTTACGATGAGCCGCCTAAAAAACAAGATAGGCAGCTCAAGGATAGAAACTGTGAGAGGAATAGGTTACAGGTGGAAGGGTTAACATGTGCGGCTTAAAAATACGCTTTGCCGTCTATTTTTGCATTTTGGCGGCTCTCAGTTTTTTTGTTTACAAAAGTTATCAGACAAAATATACGCTCTCTCTTTCCGCCGTTTTACAGTATCTTCCCGATGAACAAAAGATTGAAGCCTTACAAAATATAAAGACGGGAAACATAAAAATCGAAATCCTTGAAAAACTCGGCTATCGGGAAGACAACTCCTTTTTTTATTTTATGCTTTGTGCCGGCTTTGTTTTGATTTTAAGTGCCTGCCTTTTGGAAAGTTTTTTTTACAGGCGGCGGCAAAAAAAAGAAATAGAAAACATATCTTCCTATCTTGATTCACTGGAAAAGGGAGCGGGAAAACTGATAACTAAAAACGGAACTTTGCTTCATGATAAGCTCTACAAACTTTATACCGAACTTCTTTGTGAACGGGAAAATGCTCAAGCCGAAAAACTTAAATTTCAAAAAAATCTGGAAGATATAGCTCACCAAATAAAAACACCCATTACGGCGATGCTTCTCTCTTTGGAAAACTCAAGCCTTACCGCCGATAATTCTTCGAAGCGGGGTACCTGTACGGATGCCTCAATGCTAAATGCGACGGTAAATTCGATGATAAAATCGCTGTACCGTTTAAATGAACTTACCGATAGGCTCCTCCATTCGGCAAGCCTTGAATCCGGAACTAAGCAGATGAAAAGATCTCCTCTTTCTGCCTATGAAGCCTGTTTGGAAGCCTATGAAGCTTGTGAAAATCTTTTTCAACAAAAAGGCATTGCCGTTCATATTGAGCATAACGATGCTCTTATAAGTGCCGACTATTACTGGATAACCGAAGCTTTTATGAACATTTTTAAAAATGCCGCCTCCTATCTTTCAAAAGGAAACTCTGTAAATGTTTTTTTTAACGAAACGCCGTTGTACACGGAAATTGTTTTTAAAGATGACGGGAGAGGAATTCAAAAAGAAGCTCTGCACTATGTCTTTAACCGCTTTTATAAAACTCCCGATTCCAATGGTTTCGGCTTAGGCTTACATATCGCAAAATCCATTGCCGAAAAAAACAACGGCACCCTTTGCGCCTACAACGAAAACGGCGCCGTATTTAAATTCTCATTTTATAAAACTTAAATTTTATCCCCTTACTTCTTCAGCTATGTTTATGCCTTGGAAGCGTTTTGCTCCAAAGCGGAAAAAGAGGTAGACGGCGGCGGCAATGAGGGC
Source organism: Treponema sp. B152 (assembly GCF_024181665.1). Taxonomy (NCBI): domain Bacteria; kingdom Pseudomonadati; phylum Spirochaetota; class Spirochaetia; order Treponematales; family Treponemataceae; genus Treponema; species Treponema sp. B152. The sequence continues at coordinate 1,285,103 of NZ_CP058668.1, read as the reverse complement.
GATAATGGCAGCGAGTGCCGGGTAATTCATACCGATTAAAAAGCGTTTAAATGTAAACGAAAGGCTCAATGTTCCGTACCATAATGTTAAACCCATACAGAGCGGCAGGGTGCACAGTACCGAGCGCAGCATAAAATAAAAGTAGTCGCGCATAAGGAGAGCCTTTAATTCCGATTCCCGTATGCCGCATGATTTAAGCAAAAATATTTCGCGGCGTCGGCGCGCAAAAAACATATTTACCGCTGCGTATACGGTGGCAAGGGTAATTAGTACGCAGACGGCACAAATCGAATATAATAAAAGAGACAACGCATCGGAAGCCGATTTATTGAGTATACGCGACTTTTCACCGTCAACACTAAATCGCTCTTCTTCATATATATAATTTTTTAAAAGATTGTTATAATAGTTTTCATCTGCAAGCTGCGTGTTTTTATGTTTTTCGGTGCGGATATTCATAAAATACTGAGTAAATGTATAATCATATTCGTTTTTCGGAGTAAAATTTTCATTCAAAATACGATCCAATTCTTCCGCTGGAAGAAAAACGGTCAAATCATAATCGCTTGCTATAACGTTTTTATCATATAAAAAGCCGGAAGGAAGTTCCCTAATGTATTTTTCAACAGTGAATTCTTTTTCCGGCATATCGTCTTCGGTACTGCCCATTCCGTAAAGAGTTATGGGAAGACTTTTTATGCTTTCGTCAAAATAGGGAATGTATTGAGCCTTTGAAACTTCATCTTCAAGATTTTTTCGGACACAGTTAAGCACTACAATACCGCGGTAGTCGCTGTGTCCCGTTAGGGTTTTAAAATCTTCAGGCAAAAGGCCTGCAAAATATACCGAGATAACAGCCTTACCGTTTTCCCGTTTAAAAAGTTTACCGTCCGCTTTTTTATAAAATCCCTTTTTTTTGAATTCGCTCGACAAAAACGCTTCAGGATACATAAATGCATATTTTTGCGTGTAAATTAAATAATCCTTTTTGTTTAATTGTTCCGCCAGCCGTTGAAAGGGGGCGGGAATGCCCGTCCTATGTGTACGCAAAAAAAGACACAGATCGTAAAACCGTTCTCTTTCCCAATAATTGCGTTCTATGTGAAGCCCCGTTCCCATAAGCAAAACAAAAAAAATGATGGTAAAAGAAAAGGTAACGAGGGCGGTGCTCGCTTTAAAAACAACAAAGTTATTTTTGCGCAATTCCTCTTCAAGGCTTTTCGCCTGTCGTCTCCGCTTATCTTTTTTAAGCTCAAAGCCGCCTTTCAGTGCTTCTATAATACCCATACGGGAAAGCTTACGTGCAGGAAGACTTGCAGAAAGTGCAACACAAATAAAAACAAAGGCTGCCGTAATAAGGTTCACCACTATGCTGAACCGATAGTCTGAAATTATTTTATAAGGAGCACTTCCCACAGTCTTTTTTATAAATTCGATAATAAGATATGAAAGTATGTTACCCGGAATAAGGCTGATAAGGGCGGCAGGCAGAGCTTGCCGCAATGCTTCTTTTACCACAAGTTTTCCAAGCTGCCTTCGTGAACAGCCGATACTTTTATACATTGCAAATATCCGTATTTTATCAAATGCCCAAATGCTGTAAATATTTTTAAGCATCAGCACAAAGACAAGAACGCTTCCCAAGGCAAGATAAAGGGGAAAAAGCGTTACCGTAAGAATTTGATTAACTGAAATTTCTTCACGGTCAAAGGCTCCGTAAACTGAAAGAAGAATATCGTTGACAAAAAAGATATCGCTGTAGTCCTCGGTTTCCGGTTCAATTAAGGAGGCAAGGTCTTTTACGGTATCATATCCCTTCCACTTATTTGCAAAAACAAGGGCGATGTTTGCAGCTTTTCCTTCCCGAAATGCATCACCTAAAGCCCGTGTTTTAATAACGGGATTTGCCGGCGTAAATGCGCTGTTGTTTTTAAAAATACCGGTAACAGTAAAAGAGCGTTCTTCTTCAGGGCGGAATACTTCATCTTGTGCAGGATATTCACCCGCAGAAACAATCCGTTCATTGCCGTCTTCGGCGGAAGTTTTCCCTGAGGCTCCCTTAAGCTTAACAATGCGCTTTCCTGCGGTTATAGTCAATGTATCGCCCGTTGCAATGCCGAACCTTTCTTTAAATTCCAAAGAGATTATCAGTTCCGTGTTGTTTTGCGGAAAGCTCCCTTCAATCAGAGCATCACGGGTGAGCATACTGCCTTCCGCTTCTTCAAGCGTACACAAAATGCCCCTATATTGAATCGAAATCAAATCACGAATAAGGTAAGTTTCCTTGACATTTTTATGGGCGGCAATAAGACTGCGAACTTCCCGTGTAAAGGTTTTGCGCGTAACTGCATCATAAGGAAAGCGCTCTTTGATTGAAACAATTCTGCTTGTATAAGAAGAATAAGCTATGTTTACAAAGAGCGAAAAAAATATACCGGTCATCGTAACGGCGAGGAGGACGGCTCCGTTTTTTTTCATATCGTATTTTTTTAGACCGATTTTTTTCATACCGCTTCATCCTTCACAATTTTACCGTCCGACAATTCCACAATCCTTGAAGCGGAAAGGGCAAGGCGTTCGTCATGTGTTACCATCAAAATTGTTTGATTATATGTTTTATGTGCATATTGAAGCAGGCTCATAATCTCGTCGGTGTTTTTACGGTCAAGATTTCCGGTAGGCTCGTCCGCCAAAAGAAGGGCGGGAGCATAAATCAAGCTTCGTGCAATTGCCGCTCTTTGCTGCTGTCCGCCTGAAAGCTCATGCGGAAAACTGTTTAGCTTATTTTTTATGCCTAGTTTTTCGGCAAGGTTCATAAGTTTATCCTTGTCGATTTTTTGCTTATTGAAGATAAGCGGCTTATCGAGGATAAGCGGTAAGCTTATGTTTTTTTCAATCGACAAGTTCGGAATAAGATTATAAAACTGATAGACAAGTCCGACCTTCCGCCGTCTGAAAAGAGCAAGCTCATCTTCCGTGTACTGTGAAATGTCTTCACCCTGAATAAAAATCTTCCCCGAATCGGGCGAATCCACCCCTCCTAAAATATGAAGGAGGGTACTTTTGCCGCTCCCTGAAGAACCGACAATTGCAACGAATTCGCCCTTGTTTACCGAAAGGCTAACATTGTCCAATGCTTTTACCAGTGTATCCTCTGAACCGTAGGCCTTATACACATTTTCAATACGTATAATTTCCATAAAACCTCACAATAAAAATAATAAGAATTTTTCTTTCCGGTGAACACCATAACATATAAACCTTACATTTATGTGACACTTCTAAAATATTCTGAAAAAGCCGGCTTATGTACTTTTCTATTTTGCACTGATGATTTGAGACTTTTTAAGTTCGTTTTAATTGTATTTTTGGTTACAGGTACCTGATTCCGACTTAATTATCCGAAATAAATTCCCTGTATTTTTCAGGATTTACCCTAAAGGCGACTATTGGATCTTCATTATTATTTATGGCACGGTTTACCGCTGCTTGAGCTTCTTCAATCATTCTTCCGGAAGAAATAAGACGGGAGGTTCTTGTTGTGATACCTATCGAAACCGGTTCAGAGATATCATATTCATTTAATATACTCTTAGTTCCTTTGTATATTTCCTCCGCTTTTTTCATAGCTTCATCTAAGTTGGTGTCTTGAAGAATAGCTGCGAATCCGTTTTCATCGAATTCAAAAATCATATCCCTAAATTTTATAAAATCGATCAAAAGGGCTGCAATCTTTTTTCCTATTAGACTTTCGAGAGTAAAATCCTTAAGCTTCATAATAACTAAGGCTATGTCCTGTTCGGATGATGCAGCTCTTCGGAGTTCCGATTCCAGATATTCAGGCAGATATTCCTGCCAGCTTATTCCTGTAATAGGGGAATAAAGGCCTCGAACTTTTTCTATGGCTTCTGCATTTACAGTGCCGAAAGACGATGTTTTAACATCATTGTACTCTTCCGAATCAGAACTTACATAGGCAATGCCTTTTTCTTCCTTTAGAGCGGTCTCTTTGCCTGCCTCATAAGGAAATTGCTGTGTAATTTTTAAATTATCCAGATCTTCAAGGCCGTAGATGTCCTCATCTTTGCCGCTCTTAATATCTTCGACTGGTTTTAAACGGGATTCATCTTCTTCTTTTGCTTCGGTATAGTCATGAGGATAGACTTCCTCTTCAGGCTCATAATATTTATTTTCTTTAGCGTATGTTTTGGGGGAGAAGTCTCCATCGTCTTTAAAATCGTCCTCAAAGGCTCTTTTATTTATATCTGCATATACTCTGTCTTGAGTATGAGTAAGGCTTGTAGAAAGAATTATGATTACGGTTAAAATTGTTACGGCCAATATTATAAAAAATGCACTTCTGATTCTCAAATAGATTACTGCCGGCTTTAATGTCGGGATAGAGGTTGTCAATATAAGCTCGGTATCATAACTTTTCATTGTTTTTACATTTATTTTTCCGCTATGATTTTTTATAAATAAGGATGCCGGTTTTATAACAAAACTTCCGCCTTCATCATAGCTTATTAGGTTGGAATCTTTGGGCCAAGAAATTACAATACTTTTAGAAGGTTTGGAAATAACAAAGGCCTTGATTTCCAGCTCTTCGGCAAGTGAATATAATCTTTGATTATATTCACTTTGGGCAAAGTTTTCCTTTTCGGATGAGATTATAATCTGTTTTGCAAAATAAGCAAATGTAGATTTGGCTTCCTCCGCACCGGTATCGGAATCCTTTATAATCCCATATACAAACCATGAAAATGTTCCTACTATAATCAATAAAGCTATTGCGGCATATATGCCAATATACATCTTTTTCATTAACTTACAGTATACTCCAGAATTTGAGATAGTACAAGTTCTACATCGGCAAAATTCGAGATATTTTTAGATAATCTTTTACTTAAATATGTAAAATAAGGTAAAAGAGCCCTTGTTAATATCTCCTTATCCTTGCATGCCTGTTTTTTTAGATGATTTATAAATTCCACATATGGAAAGATGGAAAATTCTTCTTTTTTCCATAGAGGGGAAGCGGAATTAAGACTGATTACCCCTTTAAAAAAAGCTTTATACCCGTCTAAAAGAGTTGTAGTATAAGTTATTTTTCCGTTTTTTTCCGTTTTTTTTACTTCTGTTCTAAACATAAGGTCACAAAATTTTGTTTCCAAAGGAGAAGTTTTGAAAGACGTTTTTTCAAATTGTTTTGAAAGATATGTTCCGGCTGCATATGCCTTACCGTCGGTATAAGCAAAGTCAAGACCTAAAAATTCCAAATCTTTAAATCCAAGGGAAAGGGCTGCAGATCTTGCTGCAAGTGCGACAGTCCCGCTCCCTGTTTCCATATAAGGAAAGGCAGAAAAAAAGGAAGCATATTGAGCAAAGGGATGGGCACTTTTTGTAAAGAAAAAAGAGTTGCCGTTTTTTAAGAATTCCCTCGCAAGAATCGGATTTGAGCAAAGGTCAAATATACCTACGGTGTTTTTTGTAAAAGGTTTAAAACAATGAGCATAAGAAATATTTTGCGGGTCCATCGTAACAAAAAAATCGGCTTCTATGCCGGCTGATATTAAAATGGGAAAGGCCGTATCTGAAGCAAAAAGAACAATGGAGTCCCTGTTTTTTTTTATATTTTCCAAAGCCGATTCAAGGCTTGGGCCGGCTCCTAAAATATAGGCCTTTTTACTAGGATCCGTTTTAGGAATAAACGGTCTTATTCGAGAAGCCGTTTTTAAATTCTGCATAATATTCCGCATCCAGATTTTACCGAAGGCTGCCTGAGTTGAAACATCTGCCTGTATTTTTTCTAATGAGGCTTGAATTTTCTTTTCGAATTTTGAAATTTTCTCCTTGTAAAAGTCTTCCCAAGGCCTTAAAATTTTTATCTCAAAATTGCCGTGTATGGCCGGAATATAGCTATTGATAAATTCTTTTTCAAAGTTTTCAGATTCAAATGGCGGTAAAAAAGATAGGTTCTTATTTAGAATAAGATGAGAAAAGTCTATTATTTTAAATAAGCTTTTAAAATTTGAAAAACTTGCTTCGGTTACGGCACAGTACTTTGAGTCAAAATTATTTAAAAAAAACTCTATTTGAATACCTGCCCCCAATCCGCAAAAGAGAATAAAATTTTCGTTTCCTGTAAAAAATCTCGATGCTTCTTTTAATGGGTCATATTTAGAATGAAGGAGTTTGCCGTTTTTTAACAAAGGAAGGTCAAGTCCTGTTTTAGAGCTTTCCTTATCGGAAGAGTAATCCGACTTATCATTGGAATTTATAATACCTTCGGCAAGTTTTAAATTTATTTTTTTTAATGCTTCTATATTCTTGTCAAAAAAATTCATGGTTTAAGCCTTCTAATTTGATTTTCTAAAAAGGAACTTATTTCATCTTCAAGTTTTAGTTTAATTTCCGCTTCATTGGGAGTATCTTTTTCTTTTAAAAAGGTCATATAATTTTGAAAAGAAATAAATTCACATAATTCTTTTTCAGGACTGCTTAATTCTTTTTCCTTTGCACTTATTTTTATTTTATCAAAAAAAGTCTTGTTTTTTATTTCCTCTTTTATATTTCGGTAAATTTCTGAAAGCAGGGCTTTTTTTTCTTTAGGAGTTTTGTGTTCTATTTGCCTTACCTGAGTATTTTTTTTATTTGTGTTTTCTTGAGCGCTTACTTGAGCCTTAAAATCTTCCCCGGCTATTGATTTTATATTCCCTAAAGGCGGAAGGCTTTTTCCTATTCTAAAAAGCCTCTCAGCCCGCGGTACGGGTATTCGGCTAAACCATTTTTCGTAAGTTTTTAAGGAGCGCAGATCAAAATTCGATATAGCTGCAAAATTGGATAGCGGATCTAAGCGGTTTGCTTTAATTTCTTTTTGTATTTGACTTTCATGGGGAGAACAATGGGAAAAGCCCTTTGATTCCTTTAAATCCAAGCCTGCAATAAAGATTTTTCCCCCGGTCTTGTCTAAGAGAAGTTCTATTGCCGTGCCGGACACCGTTCCGTTTCTTTTTGCCGGAATTGGAGTAATACCTAAACTTGTAAAAAAAAGAGTTTCAAGGCTTGAGCCGTAGCTTAAAAAAAGACAATTATTGTTTTTTAGAATATGATAAGGAATTTTTGCTTCCAATGGGAAGGCTAGGGCAGTCTCTTTAAATTTTTCATCCTTTAAGTACTTTAAATGATTTGCCGCCCAAAATCCCCCGTCAGTCGATATACATAGATCAAGCTTTATATTTCGGCTTAAGACTGCCGGCAGGGCTGAAGCCGCGGCTATGTTAAATATTTCGTTTATATTGTCAGAGTAATTATCCAAGACCTCATCTAAACTGGGGCCGGCCCCTGCAAAAAAAGAAGGTTTTTTATTTTCAATATTGTTTTCACCCAAAAAATCGAGCTTGACGGGATTTTCGGTAAAGATAAAATTATCGCCCATGTTTTTAAGCCATCTTTTTCCAAAAAAACTTCTTGTAGCTATTAGGCTCTGTATTATTTTTACTGCTGCGGATATTTCCTTCCATACCCAAGTAGCCGAATCAGGCCAAACATTTTCTGCCGGCTTCCAAGGCAAAAACAAGGTAGACGATAAAAATTCATCCGGAATATTATTAACCAAAAAAAAAGACGGATTTCCTGAAGCCGGTCTCCAAGCCTTGTCCCAGAATTTATCCGACTCCAAAAAATAATTGTCCGTGTACCTCATGGCTATCAATTTAGCTTTAGGAAATTTTTTACGCAAAGCTGACGCAAGATAGGATTCTCCTGGTTCCGTGATAACGATAATTTTAGGATTTCCCTGTATTATATCGGAAAATCTTTCGGCTTCTTTTTGCGGGTTATATGAAGAGTGTAATTTAACTTGTTTTATCATTTATCACGGCCTTAAAAAAAGTTTTTATCTCGTTTATATCTTTTGAGGTTCCTGTGTAGTCCATCAAGATTTTAGAGCAGATGTCTTCTCCATAAATCTTGGATAAGCTTGCCGTTATTTTTTGTGTATAAATATCCATAGGCATGGTTTCTGATGAGAATATTGATGTATAAAGATAATTATCCATACCTAACATTGCCATATTGGATTTTCCTATCAGGCTAAGAATTTTATTTATTATCGAATAATAAAGTTCTAGAGTATTTAAATCGCTTTGCAGTGTTACCCTATCGGTAAAAACATGTAAAAACGAGATTGTCAGTAAATGGGCTGTATTATTAAGGTTTAAGGCCGATTTTATTTTAAGCATTATTGTGTCCGTACCATACTGAAAAGGGTATACAGGTCTTGCCGTTTCTATAATCTGTTTATATTGAGCATAGTAGGGCAAGAATTCTCTTACAAGTTTATCTGGTTTTTCAAAATCAAAGGCTTCTCTATAAACATCTTTTTGTGATTTTATTAAAAACAAAAAACTCCTATTTTCTTCAACCGGATATAAAATAAGATCGGTAATGCTTATATACTCCTGAGAAGAAAAGAAATTCTTTATCAAGCTTAAATCATTATTTGTAAGAGAATATCTGTTATTTTGTTTAACTTCAAACCCTTCTATAATGTTTGAAGGTATCATGCACCTATGAAAAGTAGTTATATCCACACCTGCAGCAAAACAGAGGTTATAAAAATCTTCATTAGTTTTTATCAAAAAACCGCCCTTTTCAATGTGGAGATTTTTAAGCAGGGCTTGAAAATTGTTTTTTGCAGCAAAAAAAGGTGAATGAGGCCTTTCAGTCGGTACTTTTGGAGACCGATAAGTTTTTATGCTTACGGTCTCCGCCTTCTGCCTCAATCCCATTAGGATATCCCCAGCTCATCAAAAAGTCTTTTATAAGTATCAAAGTATTCCGACTTTGCAAACTCTTCAATTTTTTCTTCAGGTAAGCTTTCCAAGAGCTGGTCCATATATGTTAGAACAGACTTGATCTCGTCTTTTAAATGAATCGGTAAGGTTTCGGTTTTTACTTTTTGTTCTTCTGCTGCACTCTCATCAAGCTCAAGCCTTGGAATATCTTTAGCGGCTTGATCAAGTTCTTCCGGTGAAAATACCGCATCTTCAAAGTCCGAAGTCTCGTCATGGACTTCTTCAATATTTTCCGTAATGGCTTCAAAACCGCTATATTCATCTCCCAGCGGAATACTTTGTCCGTCAGGCAGTTCAAGCTCTGTAATATTCATGTCAAAGTCATCCAGAATTCCGCCATCATCAGTACCGGGTTCATCCAAGTTATGATCTTCTAAAGCCGGTTCTTCCGTATCATCGGAAAGGAAGTCTTCTATTTCAATCTCTTCGATTTTTTCATCCGGTTCATCTTCAGTGTGTAGCTCTACATCTTCATCAAGATAGCTGATGTCATCAGTTAAGTCATTGATATGTTCAGGCTCTACAGCGTTTAATAGGTCATCATCGGCAAAAACTTCGGGCTCATCCTTAGTATCTTTCTCAATGTTATCATCATCGAGGAAAGCTTCATCGATTTCATCCAATGTTTCGGGGATTTCGTAATCTTTTTCCGTGTTTTCTTCCGTGAAATCGGCCGTTATCAATATATTATTAAGTTCATCTCCTGTAAGGGCGATTGTTTCATCTCCGTCATCATCATTAAAGAATCCTGTTTTATCGCTCTCAGCTACATCATTTAAAATGCTGCCGGTTATAGTATTTTCTTGAGATGCCGAGATTTTTGACTCTTCCAATTTTTGTTGTGTTTGGGCCATTTCAAATTTCATATTTGCAAGTTCATTTTTGATGTCTACTAATTCGCTTGCAATTTGGGTTAAGATTTCGGTAGCCTTATCGTTTGCAATCATATTGGATTGTGTTGCTGCCGTTTGTGCCCCGTCATTCTTTTTGTGGGACTGAATTACTGAAAGGTCTTCCGTAAATTCTTCCGGTATTTCTTGGTTTTCTGAGTCTAAAAGATCATTTTCAAGGGCTTCAATATCGTCAAAAAACATATTGTCATTCTCTTCAACGGCTGTTTCCGTTTCTGCCGGGGCTGCCGACTCTCCCATAACGCTATCCAACATTGAGTCAAAATCATCGATTACTTCTGTTTTTTCTTCCATATCTGCAGCAGAAGAGTCAGCCATAATTTTTTGATTTTCTTTTCGAATTTCGTCTATATTACCTGCTTCTATTATGGTGCTTTCTATTACCAAGCCGTCATCTTCTTTCTTTTTTTCTTCAGTATTTTCAAGTTCTTTTGCTTCTTCAAATTCGGAAATTCCGCTGAATATTTCGACATCTTCTAAGTCATCATCGCCGCCCATAGTTTTACCTGCAAGAGAGCTTATATCCGAGTATTCATCTACTGTAATATTAAGAGGAATTTCATCCGTGAGTTCTTCTACATTTTCTTTATCGGTTTCACTATCAGCTTCAAGCTCGTCTAAAATTTCATCAAAGTCGGATATATCGTCAATTGTCCTTTCAGGTAAATTTTCAATATCTAAAGTTTTGTTTTCTGCTGAGGTTTCACTTGTATCAGGTTCATCTGAGCTTATTTCAAAGCTTTCGTTTCCTTCAAAATCTATGGCATCGCTTCCCTTTGTTTCCAAATAGTCTTCGTCAAAAGAAAGATCCAGTTTTATATTGTTATCCGGTTCAAGGCTTCCGTCTTTATTTTTATTCTCATTTTTGTCGGTTGATTCAAGGGCTTCAGAATCGCTTAGGAAGTCATCTAAATCAAGAGTTTCAAATTCATTTATATCGGATGCGGTTTCTTCTTCAACTTTCGGCATTACATCAAGATCAATATCAAAACTATCCTTAACATCTTCATCAATTACTACGGCATCAGCTTCATCAAAAATATCGAATTCATCTCCATAAATATCATCCTCAGAAGTAATACTTAAATCTTCAAGATGTTCTTCAGTTTTATTACCTTCATTGTCTATAGTTTCAAAATTATTCAATGTTGTTAATTCTTCAAACTCTAAAGGCTCATCCGAATTATCTAGATTTATAATATCATGGTCGTCAAATTCCAATATGTCGTTTCCAAAAGGAGCCTCAGCATTCTCATTTTCTACAGGCAACACACTTTCATAACCGTCTTTATGTTCAGGCCTTTTTTTAACCCATACACCATACATATCGAGATTTGAATCATCTTCAAGTTTTACCGGAAAAACCGAATCATCCGGTTCTTCAATTTTGTTAAAATCTAATGCCATGCTATTCTCCCGTATAACTTATATCTATAATTATACTATATATCGACAGAATTTGTAAATAACCTTAAATTATTTAGTCTAAATAAATTGTCAAAAAATTCAAGAAAAAAACATAAAATGCCGTTATATATTTTAGACTATGAAAATCTATTTTAAAGTACTTATTCCCATTTTTATTACTGTTTTTGCTTACACTGTTTTGACCGTGTTTTTAGGTCCTAAGGGAATATATGCGCAGCATTTTATAGAAGCTCAGCGGGATACTCTTGTAAACCATGTCCGCTCTCTTAGGCAAACCGGAGACGATTTGGACAGTTTGATAAGAAATTTAACCTATGATCCTGAAACAATTGCTATTTATGCCCATGAACTGGGTTATATATATGATAATGAGGGAATAATTAAGCTTGTAAACTTTAATTCCGGATTTGGGAAGGGCTTAAATCCCGGAACAATCTTAAAAATTGAAACTCCGTATTTTCTTTCAGATTACATATGCAAAACAATAGCGGCATCTTTAGGTATAATTGTTATCATTTTTCAGATGTTGGCGGTAAGAAAAGATGGTTATTTTAAAAAAAGATCCTAAATCATTAGAAACAGCAGCTTCTGTCTTAAAAAAGGGTGAAATTATAATAGTTCCTACCGATACCGTTTACGGTTTTTCGGGTATAATGCCTTTTACAAAAGAAAAAATCATTAAAATCAAAAAAAGAGGGGCTGAAAAGAGTTTTATCAGCCTCATTGAAAAACCTCAAGATATTTATAAATATACGGATACTCCTGTTCCCGAAATCTTATTAAATCTTTGGCCGGCTCCTTTAAGCATAATAGTAAGGGATAAGGAGGGCAGGGGAACTTCGGCTTTTAGATGCCCCGATGATGTCTGGCTTAGAAATTTAATAGGAAAGACGGGTTTCCCCATTTACTCTACAAGCGTAAACTATTCGGGAGAGCCAGTTTTAAGTGATATTAGGGATATAATAAGCGAGTTTGAAGATAAGGTTTCGTTGATAGTTGACGGAGGAGAGCAAAAAGGCTTATCGTCCACGATTGTAAGCTTAACCGATAAGGAGCCTTGTATAATCAGGCAGGGTGCCTTAAAAATAAGTTTTTAGTTTTTTATCCAGCGTACTTTTTTTATAACTTCATTTACCGAAACAAGGGTATTTCCGTGGTAGATTATTTCAATATCTGTTTTTTCTCCGACTAAAATCTTATTGTCGGCAGAAACCAAAAACTTCCATGAGGGGGTTTTCCCCATCTCTGCGGCCTTTTTGGCTATTTCGTCAGGTAAGTTAATAAATTGTCTTGGCATGGGCTTTCCTGACTGATTTATTGTTAAATAGCCTTCATGTATCCTTATTTGGAGCAGGATAGTTATTCCGCTCGAAAGGAGGGCTATCCCTCTTCCACCCCTCATAAGTTCAACCCTTTCAAGTCCTTCTTCTCCTTGCCATGAGCCTGAAAGTATATCGATGTTTTTTACCTCTTCTACTTCTGAATTTTCCTTAGAATCCGAGTCCTCCGGATTATAGGTAACCGATAAATTAACCGACTTATCAAAAATATCCGATACAAGAACCCGCGAGTCCAATAGAATTAAATTGACGCTTTGATAAATTTTAGATATCCGTCTTGTGATCTTATCCGACGAGTTTTTCAACATAAGTTCAAGCTGTATTCCGTTTTCCAGTCCGGTGATTTTACCTGCAAAAACATAATCGAAGCGCTGCTGAGCATCCGTTTCGGTAACCGGAGTAGAACGCATATCTACAATATCGTATTTTTTTAATTCTTTTACAAAGCTGAAAATAGCATTACTGATTGTTGCCGTTGTTTGTTCTGTTATATTTTTAGATTCAAGTTTAAAAACACCTACAGTAGGTGATGCATACAACATGCTTCCGGCTCTGACAACCGGTATAGAAAGCATTAAAAGCAAAAATATTAAAAATCCGTAACACTTTTTTATCTTCATTATTTACTTACCCCTTATTTTTATCTCCCTTTGCATATCTCTTTTTATGTCTCTATCTTTTATGTCTGCCCGCTTATCAAAGGTCTTTTTACCCTTACAAACACCTAAGAGTACCTTAACGATACCGTTTTTAAAGTAAAATTCCAAGGGAACAAGGGTATAACCTTTTTCCTCAACCTTTCGTTTTAATCTTTTTATTTCATCCTTTTTTAAAAGGAGTTTTTTTGGCCTTTCGGGATCATGATTAAAAACGGAAGAGTAAATATACTCCGAAATATGAAAATTTTTAACCCATACTTCATTATCTTTAATTTCGGCAAAGGCATCGGGAAAAGATATCCTTCCTTCTCTGAGAGATTTGACTTCCGTACCCTTTAAGACTAGGCCGCATTCTATTTTTTCTTCAACGGTATAATTAAAAAAAGCCTTTTTGTTTTTTGCTATGATTTTTACAGGTGTTTTCTCCATATGCACATTATATTCATAGATTAGACACTTGTCAACGATAGCGGAAAATGATATTATGCATTGAGGGATAATAATGACTGCAAAATATCGAAATTTTTCATATACGGCAAAGAGGGAATACCAAAACAAAGTTTTTTTTATTGTTTTTTTGGTGGTTTTTACTTTTCTTTCATATATACTCATAACATCATATCTGTTAAAAACTTATAGATTACAGACCGACACCATGTTTCCTGAAATTTCTACGGGAGATATGGTTTTAATGACTCCTATCTATTCTCAGGCATCGGCTAAACGCGGCGATTTGGTTGTCATCGATGATACATTATCGCAAAATAAGTCTTTTTTTAAATCGGTTGTAAATACCCTTACAGGCTTTTTTACATTTCAGCTTTTAAGGCCCTTTGATTTGCAGAGTGAAGACGCCTATTCCATACGAAGAATTGTAGGCTTACCCGGAGATACTCTTTATATGGAAAATTTTGTATTGCACATAAAAACTAAGGATTCGAGTCATTTTTTGACCGAATTTGAGTTAGCTCAACAAAATTATGATATTGAAGTTAAGGATTTACCGGAGCATTGGGATTCATCCTTACCCTTTTCTGGAGCATACCCGGAGACGGTTCTAAAAGAAGGCGAATATTTTGTATTATGCGATAATAGGATAATCACTGATGATTCCCGTCTTTGGGGAGCTGTTGAAGGAGATAAAAAAATATACGGCAAAATTATCCTAAAATATTGGCCGTTTAAAGAATTCAAATCCTATTGATGAAAAAGGCCGGCCTTTATATACACATACCTTTTTGTCTCCAAAAATGTAATTATTGCGATTTTTTTTCTGTTCGTGCCGGCCGGTTTAAAAATATCTTATCGGGTCATTTAAGCCCCTTTGTTTTAAGATTGGCTGAAGATATAAAAATTCAAGCGGATAAGTATTCCATAAACGAATGGGATACCGTCTATATAGGAGGCGGAACTCCGTCACTATTATCTCCTGATGATCTTTATTATCTTTCATCTCAAATACCGGCTGCTCAAAAAAATCCTCATAGAGAATTTACCGTCGAAATTAATCCTGAAGATTTAACTAAAGATTTTTTGTCCGCTGCAGTCAGTGGAGGGATTAATAGGTTTTCCGTAGGAATTCAATCTCTTAATGATGAGGTTTTAAGTGCCTGTAAGAGGAGGGGATGTAGAAAAATGAGCCTTTCGGCCCTTGAGCTTTTACGCAGTCAAAAAGGTCTAATCCTTTCTTGTGATCTAATCGCAGGGCTAAATAAACAAAGCTTAGGTATTTTAAAAGATGATATCCAAACCTTATTACATTTTAAACCGGAGCATTTTTCACTATACGCCCTCTGTTCAAATACAAAGTTACCGCCCGAAAAAGATGATGAAATAGCCGAGTTATGGAGCTATGGTAAGGATATTTTGGAGAAAAACAGCTATAATAAGTATGAAGTGTCTAATTTTTCATATAAAAACTTATACAAAAGTATACATAATGAGAAGTATTGGAGATTGGAGGATTATATAGGGGTAGGCCCGGGAGCCTTCGGCTCAATTTTTTTTGATAAAGATGCTTTACCTTCTCACGCACATGCTAACGCATTGCGATTTTCAGCTATTAAAAATATAGAAAAATGGATGACCTTAAAAAATAGGGATGAAGTGTATGAGTACGAAACCATTGATGAAAAAGAATTTATAGAAGAAGCTTTTATGATGGGCTTAAGACTTACCGAGGGTATTGACAGGTCTTTTTTTAAATCGAGGTTTGGTAAGGATATTTCGGTATTTGCAGGAAAAACTATTTCAAAATGGCTGGATAGGAATGAGGCTGTTTTGACGGAAAAAAGATTTTATTTAACGGAAAAAGGATTTCTTTACTTGAATTTATTTTTACAGGAACTATTTCAAGAAATTGATTCCTTATTTTAAAATTTATACGGCATGATTTTGATCCTTATTTTGTTCCCATATATAACTAAATTCTTTATCTATGGTTTTGAAGACTTTAATTATAGTAGGGTCAAAATGGGCTCCGGCTCCATTTATAATATGCTCGATAGTTTCTTTATGAGATATCCCTTCTTTATAGGATCTTCTCATTCGAAGTGCATCGTAAACATCGGCTACAGCCACTATACGTGCAGATAAGGGAATCATTTCACCTGCAAGCTTATAAGGATAGCCTTTTCCGTCCCAGCGCTCATGATGGCTAAGAGTAATTTCTTTTGCCATATGGATAGGATAGTTTGCAAGGATAAGGGTTCCGTTAATAGTATGTTCTCTCATAACCGCCCATTCTACATCATTAAGCGCCCCTTTTTTTTGTAGAATATAATCGGGAGTTCCTATTTTTCCTATATCATGGATGGCAGCTAGTGATGAAATATTATCTATAAAATCCGCATCTATTTGAGGAAATAAATTCTCCTTAAACAAGGCTTCTGCAAGGGTTTTTGAATAATAATTAAGTCTTTCATTATGAAAGCCCGTATCATTATCCTTTAGTTTTGAGGCATTTAATAGACTTTCCATCATACCCTTATACTGACTTAAGTAAGAATTGCTTATATCTTCAAACATAACCCAGTATCCGTTGAGTGTATTATTATCAAATAAAGGGAATATGTTTGTCTTTGTATACATAGTTTTACGGTATCTTGTTTTATGCCTTAAAACTCCTGACCATGAGTAGCCGCGATTAGGACTTTTTAATTTTGTTAAAAGGTCGTCGAGAGCGGATTTTTCAAGTGTACTTCCGAATATGTTAAAAAACGGTTTTTTTTCTATATTGTGATACCCTTCAAAAAGATGGTTTACTGCATCGCTTATGTATAATATTAAAAAATTTTTATCCAGAAGCATTGAGCAAACAGTAGGTGTAGCGAGTAAGTCTACAGCTGTTTTTAAAACCTCGGTTTTAATTTCAGTATTGTTAAAATTCATCGGATTGTCCTGATCGTCTTGATAAAGATCTTCCTTCATTTCTTCCAATTCTTCTTCTACTTCATCAAGCATTTCTACTTCATCGAGGGTTAGAAAGTCTTTTTCATTGCTCTTTATTTTAGATTTATTTTTGTTTTTCCTTTTTTTCATAGGCTAAAATCCTTATAAATTCAAATACCTAATACTCTGCATCACTCTTTCTGATATACACGGGTCCCTCATGATCTTCAACTTTTTTGCAATTTTTGTTTGTAAGAAAACAATCAAGTAAAGTTGTTGAAAGGGTTTCTTTGTCTGCTTCTATCAAGGTAATATTATTCGACTCAATAGATGCTCCCGCTTCTTCATTAAATTTTTCAGTCCCAAAGCCACAAATAATAGTTTTTTTGTTTTTGTCAATCAGTTTAAGAGCATCTTCTGCTCTTATATCAAAAGCTTCCGAGATCGGCTTTTTGTTTTCAAATGCTTGCACATAAAAGCAGTCTCTTTTTGCATCAATAACCGATAAAAACTGATTTTTATCGCCATATTTAGAACAAATGGCCTCCAAAATAGAAACACAAAAAAACCGGGCATTAGTTTGCAGCTGAATCGCTTTTGCTGTTGAGTAAGCAAGTCTTAAACCGGTAAAACCTCCCGGTCCCTGAGGACATACTAAAACATCGGTTTCGTTTATAGAAAAACCTGCCTGTTTTACGGCAGTTTCTATTGCGGGGATCAGTATGGCAGAATGTCTGGCTTTAGCCGGTGTAAAAACGGAGGTAAATGTACCGGCATTTCCTTGAGCCGTTATTGCAACAGAGGAAAAACATGTATCGATACAAACTATGTTCATAAAGCCCCACAGAAGTCTTTGTTATCGATGATGATTTTTCTGGAATTATCATCATTTACCATTATGCCGATATAAATAGTGTTTGGGGGTAATACTTGTTTTACCTTTTTACTCCATTCAATCACGCAAACTCCATCTCCATATAACATTTCTTCAGTACCAAGGTCCAAAAAATCCTCAACTCCTTCAAGTCTGTATACATCCATATGATATAGGTGCAGACGACCTGAGTATTCCGATATTAGGGTAAAAGTAGGGCTTGTAATATCTTCTTCAATATCCAATCCTTGGGCTATACCCTTTGTCAGATAGGTTTTTCCTGCTGCTAAAGAACCGTCAAGGGCTACAACATCTCCCTTTTTTAACTGTTTTCCTATTTTTTTCCCTAAATTAATAGTATCGTCTTCGGTTTTTACTGTAAATTCCATCTTACGGTAATTTCCTTGCTTCGATTAAACGGCGGACGCAGGCTTTTAATTCCATCATTATCTGTAAAACAGGATAGTCTATTTTGTCTATCATCTGTACCTGTATTTCGGTTTCTCCCGTAGGCTTGTGTTCTACAAAAAATTCTACCTTTCCATTTTGTTCTTTGCCGAATATTGTATATATCGCTGTTCCTATATATTTTTGTCTGTAATATATATGTGTATCTTCTTTTTCAATATTTTTTATTTCAGAAACAATCATTTTTCATCTCCGCCTGCTTTTATTGATAATAACCCATTTCCAAGCTTTTTTACAAGCGGTGCCAATTCGTATTCTGCAATATCAGAAATTTCTACCGTATCGGTATCTTCAATTGCATTAATAATAGCGTCCAAGTTAGAAGATATCTCTCTTTGGTATTCGCAGAGGGTCATCTCTCCTAACTTTAAATCTTCATTAATCTCCGCAATATCAAATAGTTTAGCTGTTTCATAGAGTTTTGCCAAATTAATAGAGAAGGTTTCAATTGTCTTTATAATTTCAACATCGTTTCCCGTTTGAACTTTAATGGGAATTTTCTCGATTTCTTCCGAATTTTTTATAAATTCATCACCGAGTCCTTTTAATAGTGTCCGTATATCCTCTCCGCTTGTTGTAAACAGTTCAATATTTATTTCCATTTGATGAGAATCTTGAAAAAGCTCATCAAGTTCGTTTAAAGTTAATTCATTTCCATTCACTAAGACTTGGGTTATAGTGCTTTTATGATTTCTGCATTCTTGTTCTATATTCCCAAGAACATCACCTATAGTTATTTCTTGTTCAAGTTTTAATTTAATTTCTTGTCCGTTTAATTTTACTTTCATTTTTATTCCTTATTTATTTTGATTTTGAAGTTGCTTGTTAAAATTATCCATCGTTTGGGACTGTTTTTGTAAACTTTTTAAGGTACCGTCCATTATTCCGTATTTCTTTTTAAGCGCCAGTTCTTTTTCGGCAAGTTTTTTGTCGTAGTTTTCTATTCTTTTTTGGGAAGAATCCATCTTTAGTTTTAAAGAATCGGTTTTTATGCCGAAGATACCGCCTCTTTGCGTGTACGGGTTTATGTATTCATACATTGCATGAGCAAGGCCTGAATCTATTAAAATATCTCCGTCGGAATCAAAGCCGAAAAACAGTTTTACCTCTTCCATATTGTTCTTTAAGACTTCATCAAGCTTTTTTTCGTCAATTTCCAGATATCCGCGAAGGCGCGACATGTCTATGCCGCCCGAAGAATCGGATTTTGTGGAAATTCCAAGTTGAGCCAACATAAATATTTTGGAATCATCTGCAGGCTTATAGGCGGTATTTATTGTTTGTCTTAAATTGGATTTTAATGTCATCAGAGTAGAGTCGCTATACATTAAACCTAATTTTTTTTGAGCATCTTCAACTTCCGATTCTGAAAGATAGGTCAGTTCTTCTATGATTTCGGGCTTATTTTGTGTTAAAATATTTATTTGAGCAAAAACACGGTTATATTTGGCTACCAACTCGATGATCGCATTTTTGACGGCATCTATATCCGGTTTTATGGTAAGTTTTTCCTGCTTTTCCGAAGACTCATTGGCATGAATGGTTACGTTAGGCACTAAATCGTCGATATCGTTTTTTTCTCTTTTAATTTGAATGCCCTCAAAATTGATTATCGCATCCTGTGCCGTTGAAACCGGGTTTACGGGAACATAGTCTCCGGCTGCCTTAGGATCAAATATTTTAATATTTTCTATAAAGACGGCCTTTTCTGAATTATTATTGTTTATTGCAAGAGCTTTTACGTCTCCGTATTCAGCCAAAGGAATCGTAATTGTCTGTTTTTCGGCATTTTCCGAAAGAGGGGGTAGGGGAATAAGTACTCCTCTTGTCGATTCTAAGGCTAAAATATTCATATCAACTTTTGGACCTGAGGTTTCCTTGGGTTCCATTTTAGTTTTTTCAAGGCCGTCGTTTGAAGGTTCATTTTGTATCACAATGCCTCTGTATGCGATTGAGCCTATTTGTTCATAAATTTTTTCGCCCGTTTCTTCTTTTTTTACGGTTTCTTTTGACGGTTCCTTAATTGAAACCGTAAGTTCCATGACATATTGCCCCTTGGCTCTTACAGTTTCGGAAAAATCTATTTTTTGAGAGGTCTCGGGCTTAGTTTCAATGGAGGAAACTGAAGTTTTTATGGCAGATGTATCATTCTTTTTGATGAGTCCCATTTCAATGGCAAAGGGTAGGGCATCATCTGCAAACTCCAATCTGTTTTTTGCTCCTGTTATGTTGGATGAAAAAAGTAAGGACTTCGTATCCGGGGTTATTTTTATTTCGCTTATATTTAAAATTTCTTTTGCTCTTGAGTTTACAAGGTCTATAAAACCCTTATATTTTCCGCCCTTCCAGTTTACGGATATGGTTTTTTCTCCTACCTTAAAAGTATATATTCCTTTTTTTATTTGAAGGTCGTTATTGATTTCAGTACTTAAAAATTTATCGGATTCTGCAACTTGAACTATACTAAGTTTTACATTTTGATCCTTAGCTCCTCTTGAAGCTGTTGCGGTAAAGGATCTTTCATTTGAGGATTCTGCTATTTTTTCTACAAAGGGATTATTAAAAGAATATAGGTCTCTGGCGGCATTTCGTACTTCAAGAGAAAATTTATTTACCTGCCTCCAGGAATCATCCTGCAATTTTAAACGCTCGAGTTTTTCGGCTTCTCTGTCGCGAGGAATTCTTTCCTTTTTCATCAAAGCTTCAACGAGCTTTTCGTATGTATTATTGACTCCCGGTATACTTAAATCGGACATTTAAACCCCTATTTTTTTAATACCTAAAAAAGGGAAATTTCCGACTATATTGATTCATCGAATAAAAGGCCGACTGTTTCAAGTATTCTTGCCTGCAGTCTTTGTATTGCCTCGGATGGTATTTCCCTTATTACCTTGTCGGTATTTGCATCTATTACCTTAACAACGATACGGTTTGTTTCTTTATTTACTCTAAATTGTAATTTTCGATCACACATGTCGCATAACTTTTGGATTTGTGCAACCGCTTTTGAGATTTCATTCGGGTCCACCAGCGTTTTTTGATTTTCGGCTTGTTCGGCAGCTTCCTTTTGTACTATTACATCCGATGCAGCTCTCATTGAGCCGTTAATCACTGTATCACGTTTTTGTTGTAATGCTGCTTGGTGCCCTATGCCGTTTATTTCTATACTCATAAAAAACCTCCTTGGCTTTAAAATAGACATCATCCGTGACATCTAAATATAGTTTAACGTTTTAAGCATCAACTCTTAGCAGTAAAAAAAAGGAAGAAGAAGGGCGCATCTTCTTTCTTCCTAAAGATTCTAAAGGTCTTTAATTTTAAGAGATGACATCCGGTTATCTCTTTCAGTATCGGCCTTTACAAGATCTGCTTTGTTATTGAAGAAGCCTAACAACAGCTTGAGGCTGAGCATTGGCTTGTGCCAACATAGCAGTTCCTGATTGGATCAAGATCTGGTTCTTTGTATAGTCTACAATCTCTTTAGCCATGTCTGCGTCTCGGATTCTTGATTCGGCAGCCTGCATATTTTCGGCAGCAATTGCTATACCGTCATATGCCATTTCAAACCTATTCTGATATGCACCTAGGTCTGCGCGCTGCTTGTTAATCTGCTTAAGAGCATTATCAAGGGCTCCCAATGCCATATTTGCACCGTCTACTGAAGACATTGAAATCATCTTGTCTTCTCCGCCTTGTTGTGCTCCTATAATACCGAGTGCTGTAGCTGTCATTGTTCCTATATAGATCTTTTCTCTTTGATCCATATTTGCACCGACATGGAGCTGCATAGGTCCTGTTACGGAATCTTGAGCAAAACGGCCTGTTAGGATATTCATTCCGTTAAACTGAGCATGGCTTGCGATTCTGTCTACTTCATCAACAAGCTGTGAAACTTCAACTTGAATCTGCATCCTGTCTTCGGCGGAGTAAATACCGTTTGAGGCCTGTATAGCCAACTCTCTTAATCTCTGTATTATATCTGTCGTTTCACCTAAGTAACCTTCCGTTGCTTGAATGAAAGAAACACCGTTTTGAATATTCTGTCCGGCTTGGTTTAAACCTCTGATTTGGCTGCGCATCTTTTCGGATACGGCTAAACCTGAAGCATCGTCACCTGCACGGTTGATTCTTTGTGCACTGGAAAGCTTTTCGATGTTTTTTGCGAGATGAAGTTCGTTGACTCCTCCCTGTCTCTGTGCAAACATTGCACTCATATTGTGATTAATAATCATATGACCCTCCCTGAAGTCCTATAGTTCAGCATCCTTTGCTGAAAAATACTCCTGTATTTTATAACTGCATAAAATTTTGCGCCTTTTATACAAATTATAAAGACAGTATTATTAACAATTTTATTCAAACTGCTAATAATACTGTAATACAGGGCTTCATAAGGGCCGCCCATCAAGGGCATTTTTTCAAAGATCTTTTAAGTGTCAGGGGAATTTCCCCTGACGCCTAACACATTATACTCTTATAATCAAAAAAATACAAGAGTATTTTACAAATTTGTTACCTTAAAAGAGACATTACAAGCTGGCTGTTGTTATTAGCCTGAGCGAGCATTGCAACACCGGTATTCGACAAGATTTGGTTCTTGGTATATTCTACCATCTGTTTTGCCATATCTGCGTCACGGATTCTGGACTCGGCAGCTTGGAGGTTTTCCGAGGCTATATCGAGACCGACAACCGTCAACTCCATTCTGTTCTGGTAACCGCCAAGGTCAGCTCTTTGCTTGTTGATCTTTTTAAGACCCGCATCGATTGTTCCAATGCTCCTATTTGCAGCATCGGCTGTTTCGATTGTCATGATTTTTTCATCACCGATATCTCGGATACCGAGAGCTGCAGCTGACATTGTTCCAATGTAGACGCGCATTCTCTGATCCATGTTGGCACCGATGTGGAACCACATAGAACCGGTAACAACATTTTCACCGGTTTCGCGTGCAAAGCGGCCTGTAAGCATGTTCATACCGTTAAATTGGGCTGAACTTGCAATACGGTCAACTTCGGCAACGAGCTGCGAAACTTCGACCTGAATCTGCATTCTGTCTTCGGCAGAATAGATACCGTTTGAAGCCTGAACAGCGAGTTCGCGGATTCTCTGCATGATGTCGGTTGTTTCCTGCAAGAAAGCTTCGGCTACTTGGATAAAGTTAATACCGTTTGAAGCGTTTGCAGAAGCTTGGTTTAAACCTCGAATCTGGCTTCTCATTTTCTCGGAAACTGCAAGGCCGGAAGCGTCATCGCCTGCACGGTTAATGCGTAAACCGGATGAAAGTTTTTCGATGTCTTTACCGATGCGTACATTGGTAACACCCTGCGTTCTCTGTGCGAACATCGCACTCATGTTGTGATTGATAATCATAAGATATTCCTCCCTGGAATAATGTGTTTACAAAGCATCCTTGCTTTGTTTTGAGGATAGAAAACCCTCATTATCTATCTTCGGTTTTCTGTTTCTAAAACTTTAGGCTTTTTTTAAAAAAAATTAAAAAAAAATGAGGTTTTAAGCTTCATCATCGATATCTGCCGGATCTTTTAGTGCATTTGAATCAAAAAGACGGGAAAGCTCCCTTTCAGAATATCGTTTTGATATTGAAAAATTATCTCTTACAATTTCAATAGTTTCTTTATCAAGTATCAGTTTTTTTTCGTCTCTAAGATATAACGCAAAATCTTCAAAAACGGAAAGGGGCAGCCAAGGAAAGGCTATTTCGAAAATATTAAACCATTGGCAATAGGGAAGGGTCGTTTCTCTATTTATAAGAATACCCTGATCTTTTAGTTTATCGCGTTCTTCAGGTTTCAGGGTGAACATTTTTTGATTTAGCAGTTCACAATACTCTTGAGTAGAAAAAAGGGCGCCTACCTTTCTTATCAAATCCATTTTATAAACTGAGGGTATATCTGCTAAAATAGACGCCGTCACTATGTTCATGCCTTCAGAGACGATTTCAAAAGGTTTTTTGTTCTCATTCGAGGCCAGCTCCATTGTACGTTTGATATCACCTTTTTCTAATAGTGGAAACAAAATTTCATCATTATTCAAGACTATTCTCCCATAAAAACTTTAATTATAAAAAGTATTCTATCACATTATTAAAAAAAAAACAATGTAAAACTTACATTTGAGTTCCAAAGGCTTCAACAAACCTTGGAATTAAATCATCAAATTTCCCTTCTATGTACAGGCCTGAAGCCTGTTTATGACCTCCGCCTCCAAATGATGCGGCTATCTTGCTTACATCAATCTTATCCAAGGATCGAAAACCTACCGAGCAGTGGCTTGGAGAGTCTTGTCGTACAATACAGATTGCCTCGACCCCTTCTATCGACTGAATCAATTGATACAATATATCGGAATCTCTGCTTTCAAGGCCGAATTCCAGTAAATCATCATAAGTTTCATACGAAACAACAAGTCTTCCGTCATAATAGGTCTTCATTCTGTTTAGAATTCTGGAAATAAGGAGGCGTGATTCAAATTTTTTACCTCCGTTTATTTTCATAAAGGTTTGTTTTGGATTGGCTCCGGCTTCAATAAGACGGGATGCGTGAGCAAAAACTTCAGCGCTTCCTGCATCCAAATGTCTAAAAAATCCCGTATCCGTGCAAAGACCGAAAAACAGGGCATCGGCTTCTTCTTTTGTAAGTTTTTCTCCCATTTTTTCAATTATCGACTGAATTAGATAGGTTGTAGAAGGGGCTTCCGGCATTATAAGAGAAGTATCCGATTTTTCGGTATTGGTAGCATGATGGTCAATTATAATGTAATTAAAACCGCTGATAAGCTCTGCTATTTCACCTACGCGGTCAAAGTTTGAACAGTCAAGGATTATCAGCCCCGTAGTTTTAGGATTTATTTTATCGGAAATTTTCAGCTTATCCGTAAAAAGATGTTCATATTCCTTTATTTCGGTACGCTTAAAAGGTCCCGCCGACATTAAAATACAATTTTTATTTTTTCTCTTCAAAAAGAAAGACATTGCAAGGCAGCTTCCGATACAATCCCCATCGGGCTCTTTATGACCTGCAATTATAAAATTTTCATACGCATTTAAAAATTCCGGCAATTTTTGGGGAATTAAAGGTTTCCCGATTGTTGAGCTGCTATTGTTATGCATGTACTCCTCATAAAATTCCTCTAAGGTGGTTACCTTAGAGGATGTAAATAGCTTAGATTGTTTTAGATGTTAAAATTTTAGTTCAAGACTTTCTACGCCGTCAAATTTGCCGTTATATTTATTCGGATCTTTTAATACACCCCATATGGGGCTTCCCAAATCTCTGGGAGCAGCTATTTTTATACGATCAAATTTTCCGTCTTTAAGATAAAAAGATAAATACGGATTAACTCTGGTGTTTACCAATTCCAGCCTAGCTCGTCCGTCTTTAGGGTCAAGCCAAGATTTTGGAATAAAAACTTCTGCATGTTTTAATCCCGCTCTTCGGTAAATAATATAATAACCATCTGAATGTGTAAATATTTTCAAAATTTGAACATTTACATAATAAACATCCGCCTCCTCAATCTTTTGTGAAAAAGCCGGGGCAATCGTAAAAAGGGAAAAAATTAGAACTAAAAAGACCAAGCTTAATATTGATTTCTTCATATATTCCTCCAGTTACCCCATTATACACATAAGTTATGAATTTTGCAAGCGTAAAGGCGTAAAAATCTTACAATATTGACAAAGACTTATAAAAAATGCTATTTTGTTTCACCTAGGAATAAAAAATGGATAAAATTAGTTTATTTGAAGTTAATAATTCGAAATTATTAAATGAATTTGCTCTTTTACCTTTTGAGCTTTATAAGAATGATAGCTCATGGGTACCGCCTATTATAAGCGAATACAAAAAGTACGTGTCCGGAGCCGATAATTCTTTATGTGATGTAGGTCCTCACGTAAAAATGGTTGCTAAGATTGAAGGCAAAACGGTTGGACGTATTTTGTACGGTATTGATGAGAAATTGAATGACTATAAAAAAATGAAGGTCGGTTATATTTCTCAATTTGAATGTATTGAAGACTATGCTGTTGCCGAAAAAATGCTTAATGCGGCAAAAGAATGGTTTTTACAAAAAGGTATGGATAGAATTAAAGGGCCTCTTTCTCTTCCGGGAGGGGAAGATAACCGCGGATTTATAACCGACAATTTTGAAACCCGTACCTATATAATGAATACCTATAACAAAAAATATTATAACGATTTTTTTATCAAGTACGGATTTGAAAAATATTGGGATTGCTATGCCTATCATGCCCGTTTTGATGATGTAGATGCAAGCCGCTATGTCCGCTTAGCTCCCTTGGTAGAAAAACGGTACGGCTTTCATGTAGATAATATCGATTTAAAACATAATGTTGAGCGTGAGGCCGGCGATATTCATTCAATCCTCCTTAATTCCGAGCCGGAAGAGTGGGAAGACTTTATGCCTATGACCCGCAAAGAAATAGATATGGTTGTAAAACAGCTTATTTCATTTGCAGATGAGGAGCTAATTTTTATTGCAAGGAGCAATGAGGGCAAGCCCATCGGATTTAATGTTACCCTTCCTGACTATAACGATGTATTAAAACACCTTAAAGGAAAACTTTTCCCGTTCGGTATCTTTAAATTCCTTTATTACAAGAGTAAAATGAAGCGTCTTAGAACCTTTGTTCTCTTTGTTGATCCTCAGTATCACAATAAAGGTGTTTCGGCAGCTATTTATTCCCGTCTTTACCAAGCGGCTATAAAAAAAGGCTATCTGGAAGGCGAAGGTTCCACTATTTGGGAGTATAATATTCCTATGATTACCGATATTGAGAAAACAGGAGCAAAAAGGGATATAGTTTATAGAATTTATCAATATCATTTAAACCGATAATGTATTATTGATATTGTTTGCCCTTTCTAACCGTAAACGGCTTTACATAAAATATAAATAGTATTATACTCAATATAAAATAAATCTTTAGGATGGTTTTATATGACTGTAAATGATAGAGTTGCCGCTTTAAGGCAAAAAATGAAAGAGCATTCTTTAAGTGCTTATTTAATTCCGTCCTCTGATCCCCATCAGAGCGAGTATTTACCTGAAAACTATAAAACACGGGAGTTTATCTCAGGTTTTACAGGGTCGGCAGGAACCGTCCTTGTTACAAAGGATAAGGCTATTTTATGGACTGACGGCCGGTATTTTCTACAGGCTGAAAAACAGCTTAAAGGTTCGGTTGTTGAACTTTATAAAATGCTTGAACCCGGTGTTCCTACCATAAACGAGTTTTTAAAATCCGGCTTAAAATCGGGTGAAAAACTCGGAATGGATGGTAAGGTTGTTTCAGTGTTCAATTTTGATTCCATGAAAAAGGAGCTTGAAGGTATAGAATTTGTTACCAATATCGATTTAATAGGCGAAATATGGGAAAACCGTCCTCAGGCAGTTTTAAGCAAGGCTTTTATACTTGATGAAAAATATACCGGAAAATCGGCAAAAGAAAAGATTCAAGAAGTCCGCTCAATGCTTGCCGAAAAAAAGGCAGATTCTACGGTTATCGGAGCCCTGGAGGACGTCTGTTACCTTTTTAATGTCCGAGGAAGAGATATAAGATGCAATCCCGTAGTTACTGCGTATGCGCTGGTAGATAAAGCAATAGCCGTTATTTTTATTTCGGAGAAGCAATTAACTGATGATGTTAAGTCATACTTTGCTTCACAAGGTATTACGGTGATGGGATATGAAGACGTATTTACAGAAGCCGCAAAACTTACAGGGAAAGTTTACATAGATCCTGCAAGAACAAATGTTTATCTATACAACCAAATAAAAGCTAAAACCGAAAAGGGCTTAAACTTAACCTCGACTCTTAAAGCAATAAAAAATGAAGTTGAACTTAAAAACTTCGATTATGCTATGGAAAAAGACGGCGCTGCCATGGTAAAAATCCTAAAATGGGTAGAAGAAAATGCCGGAAAGGGTATTACCGAATGGGATGTAAGCGAACAGCTCTTAAAATTCCGTGCCGAAGGCAAGGATTTTTTGGAAGAAAGTTTTGAAACTATTTCAGGTTACGGACCGAACGGAGCTATTATTCACTATGCTCCTTCACCTTCCAATTCTGCAAAACTTGAAGCCAAAAGTTTTTTGCTTTTGGACAGCGGCGGTCAGTATCTAAACGGTACAACCGATATTACTCGAACCATTAAGCTTGGAGAACTTTCAGAACAAGAGAAAATGGACTATACACTTGTTCTAAAGTCTCATATTTCTCTTGCCAGGGCCAAGTTTAAGGCCGGAACTACAGGCCATGCCATAGATACTATCCCCAGAGAGCATCTTTGGGCTTATGGAAGGGACTACAAACATGGTACGGGTCACGGGGTAGGTTATGTTCTTTCAGTTCATGAGGGACCTCAATCTATTTCAAGCCGTTTTTTAGATGTTCCTATGAAGCTTGGTATGGTAACATCCAATGAGCCCGGCCTTTATGTTGCCGGAAGCCATGGAATCCGAATTGAAAGTCTAGTTGTTACCACCGAATTTAAAACCACCGAAGACGGAGAATTCTATCAATTTAAAACAATAACTCTTTGTCCAATTGATACAAGACCTATTGTACCAGGAATTCTTTCGGATGAGGATATTAAATGGCTTAATGAGTATCATAAAGAAGTTTGTGAAAGACTTATACCTTATTTGGATGAAGATCATAAAATTTTCTTAAAAGAAAGAACAAAGGCAATTTAAGCTATAAAAAATGCTTTAAAATTGAAAAAAATCATTTTTTTACTCGACAAAGTATGAAAAATGATATAGAATGTTATATACTGATATAAACAAAGTAAGGAGTATTATTATGAAGACATTAAACTGTGATATTTGTAGAAAAGAGCTGGTGAATCCTGTTACGGGAATGACTTACTGGCATATCCGCGAATATGACGTCTGTGAAGCTTGTAAAGATGCTATCGAATTTAAATTAAAACCCATTATCCGAAAGCATTTTCCTTATTCTCAAGATTGGTATGAACATGAGTTCATAGCACTTATTGAAAAAGGTGTTGCTGCAAGACGCCCATAAGAGATTATGGTTTGAAAAGGACCCGATATGTAATCGGGTCTTTTTTTTTGATTAAACCTTTAATAAAAATAATCACAACAGGGTAGAATTATAAATTTATAAAATAAAGTACTTTACAAAATAAAGTAGGTATGCTATTATCATATAGGAATCTAAGGAGGTTCATAATGAAAAAAAATATTCTTTCTATCTGTTTGTTTTTAAGTGTTTTTACCTTTATTCATGCGGAGCAGGAAAACCGTGATGTTACCGGCCTTGCATTAGAGTATGGGCTTATCGGCAGGCAAAGTGATTTCGGTATATCGCTAGCCATTACTTCTCCTTGGCTTTTTCATAATGCCTTTGCATTACACTTAAATGCTGATTGTTTTTTTCCTAATTCACAGCGAAGAACTCCATATTATGTGCTTGATTTTTCTGTTCTTGGCGGGTCATTGATGCAAACAGCAAACATCCGAGTTTACGGAGGAGGAGGTCCCATATTAATTTTTCCGGTTCAAAAAAATAAGCCCAAGGTGCTTGTAACGGGACAAGGATTTTTCGGTTTTGAGTTTTTTATGGGAAAAAGCCCGGCTGGTTTGAGCTTTTTTATAGAAATGGGCGGCGGAGGCTTCGGTTTTACTGCAAAGACCGGTTTACGTTATACGTTTCCGATGCTGTATCGTGAAAAATAGCATTAACTTTTTAGTATTGTAAGGGAACTTTTATGAATGATAAAGAGATAAAAGAAAGGTTGGCTCTAATAAGTGCATTAACTGAAGATGTTCAAGAAGGGCTTGAAGATATGATAGTGCCTTTTTTACTGTACGGAATTACGATTCCTATAGGCACTTTTATATCCTATTTTTTGGCGAAGTCAGGTTTTAGTTTGTTTATCCCTCTGCTTTGGCTTTTTATAATGACGGCATGTCAATTGTTTTTAGCTCTTTTTATGAAGCGTAAGCAAAAAATAAAGATTAAAAGGGCTACCGACAGGATTCTTGCTGCCTTGTGGGGAAGTATCGGTGTCGGCCTTATTTTAGGCATGATACTGGGTATTTTAGGAAAACTTGATTTTAATACAAACTTTTTTAATATCGGCCTTTGTCTTGCCATAGGTCATGCCGCAACCGCAGCTATGGTACAAAAAAAACTGCGCCTTTTTTTATGTATTGAAGCTTTGTGCTGGGCAGGATGTGGAGTTGTCTGTCTTTTTGCCGCACAATATACGGCTCCTCTTATAATCGGAGTGGCAACCTTCATATTGCTCGGATTACCTGCCGCTGTTGCTATAGTTATAGGTAAACGGAAAAAAACGGTAAAAGCGAAATGAGTATACCCGATAATACGGAAACTTCTTTTGATCATCGTCTTATTGATGAACAGCTATCGTCTCGTCTTAGGCTTGCGGTAATGTCCGTCTTAATCGGCTGTGAAAAAATAGAATTTACCCTGCTAAGGGAAAAGGTAAATGCAACCGACGGCAATTTAACCGCACACTGTAAAAAGCTGGAAAATGCAGGATATTTGAAGGTTGAAAAACTTTTTGTAAACCGCAAGCCCCTTACCCTTTATTCTGTGACGGATGAGGGGCGTAAGGCCGTAAAAAATTATATAAAACAGCTTACATCCCTTATAGAATAGGTAGTGTTTTTTTCTCAGGCTCCATTGACATATTTTGTCTTTTTGTGTAATATTAAAATCTATTTTTTTTAGAAAGAGAGTAAGGAGTTTTCATGTCAGGACATAGTAAATGGGCGACAATTAAACATGCCAAGGGCGCAGCTGATGCTAAAAGAGGTCAGCTGTTTACTAAATTTATCAAAGAAATTTCAATTGCTGCAAAAATGGGAGGCGGAGATCCGGCCACTAACCCAAGACTTAGAACAGCTGTTTTAAAAGCTCGTGCTGCAAACATGCCTAAAGACAACATAGAAAGAGCAATTAAGAAGGGTACAGGAGAGCTTGGAGCTGTAAACTATGAGGAGCTTTTGTATGAAGGCTACGGCCCCGGCGGAGTTGCCGTTTTGGTTGAAGTTTTAACGGACAACAAAAACAGAACAGCAGCCAGTGTTCGAAATATTTTTACAAAGAGCGGCGGAAACTTGGGTGCAACAGGTTCCGTAGCTTATATGTTTAACCGAAAAGGTGTTATAGAGTATGATGCCGAGGTGGTCAGTGAAGAAGCAATTATGGAAGCTGCTCTTGAGGCAGGAGCCGAAGATATTGCAACTGAAGACGGTGTTATTACCGTAACAACCGATCCCAACGACTTTGCTTCGGTTCTTGAAGCTTTACAGGAAAAGGGATTTGAATCGGTTTCTGCTGCCGTATCGATGGTTCCCGATACCTATGTAGCCTTGGATGCCGATACGACTCAAAAAGCCTTAAAGATGATCGATAAATTGGAAGAAGATGATGATGTTCAGACCGTTTCCTCAAATATCGAAATCCCTGAAGGTTTTGAGATGCCGGAATAATGTTCGAAAATGCTTTGGCAGCCTCTAGAAACTTAAGTTTTTAAAGGTTTGGCTATAAAAAAAGCCCTTGCAGCTTAATCAAAAACTGCAAGGGCTTTTTTATTCTTAATCAAATTTTACTTTGTTATAAATTTAAGCAAATCGATTACTCTATTGGAATAACCCCACTCATTATCATACCATGAAACAAGTTTAAAGAATCTCTTTTCACCTGGAAGGTTGTTTTGTAAAGTTGCCTTGCTGTCATA
The DNA here is from genome assembly GCF_024181665.1 of Treponema sp. B152. NCBI lineage: Bacteria > Pseudomonadati > Spirochaetota > Spirochaetia > Treponematales > Treponemataceae > Treponema > Treponema sp. B152. The sequence continues at coordinate 1,253,391 of NZ_CP058668.1, read as the reverse complement.
GATTGAAGAATGAGGATCGTGAATAATATCGGTAGAAACTATTTCTTCATCACAATAGGCTAAAACACCTTTTAGATAGCTTTCCGAGGCTTTTTTTATTGCCTTATCAATTTCTTCGATAGAGGTATTTTTTTCTGTGCGGATTGTTAAGTCCACAACGGAGCCTGTGGGGGTAGGAACCCTAAAGGACATACCTGTCAGTTTTCCTTTTGTAGTAGGAAGAACTTCTCCTACAGCTTTTGCAGCGCCTGTGGTTGAGGGGATAATATTTACGGCTGCAGCCCGTCCGCCTCTCCAGTCTTTTAGAGAAACACCGTCTACAGTTTTTTGAGTTGCCGTGTAGGCATGAATGGTTGTCATAAGACCTGTTTCAATGCCGAAACCTTCTTTTAAAAGAACGTGCACAACAGGAGCCAGGCAGTTTGTAGTACAGCTTGCATTTGAAACTACATGATGCTCTGATGCCTTATACTCGTTTTCGTTTACGCCCATAACAAATGTTTTAATTGGCTTTGCAGGATCCTTACTTTTTCCGGGAGCGGAGATAATAACCTTTTTTGCTCCGGCTTCAAGGTGTTCATAGGCCTTTTCATTTGTATAAATACCGGTGCTTTCAATTACAACATCTATTCCAAGTTCCTTCCACGGTAATTGTGCGGGAGTTAATCCCTTTCCCGATATACACTTAATTTTATGGCCGTTTACTACAAGGACATCATCTCCGTCAGTGCCTATTTTGGCGTCCATCTTGCCTTGAACCGAATCGTATTTTAGTTGATAGGCAAAATACTTTGCATCCGTTGAAAGGTCAACAACCGCAACAACATCGAATTTGTCTTTTCCAAGCAAGTTTTGATTTACCAAGGCTTGAAAAACAAGTCTTCCGATTCTTCCGAATCCGTTGATAGCTACTTTCATAAAAACTCCTTATTTTTATTGTTTTTATATTAACCTATATTAGGTCATATGTCAACTTTATTTAAGTTCATGCCATTTAGTTAAAATTTAACACAATACCGGCTTCAGCATTGAAAAAAAACTTTTTAACCCGGCTTCCGGCATTTGTTAAAGAAAAAGAAAATACCGAAGCGCCTAAATTAACAAACCACTCAATATCGCTCGAAGCAGAATGACTTATTCCTGTTTCCAACACAATATCGGCTATTTTTTCATTTAGTGATCCTGTCTTTTGAAAATGATTTACTCTATAAATTATATTTAAGGGAATTCTTATTCCCGACGGTTTTGAATATGATACCGTATAAAATCCTATATCGGATATTGAAATATGCGTTTCGTCCGGATTGTCAACAATACTTTTGTTTTTTTGACTCAACTTTATGGATGCAATTATGTTTGGAAATCTCCAGCCCAAGTCAAAGTGTCCGTTTTGAAGATATACGTTTTTAGTTTTTACCGATGCTAATGGAATCGAAAAATTTGTATCCAATGATGTAAAAAAACCTATCGGTAATTTAAAGGATAAGGATGTTCCTAAACCCGGCTGAAAGATTGTGCTTACATTTTTATTGTCAAATCCTGCATTAAATACACTTAACGTCGGACCGATTGCGATATTTATCATATCGGTTGTATAAGCTATTCTTCCCCAAATTATGTTTCCTATGCCTAAATGTCTTTCAATAGCTAATTTTCCGTTTACATTTTTACCAAGATCTTCATTTAAGATCAACTTAAATCCGAAGTCAGGTATTTTTCCTGTATAACCATTTGAGTTAAAAGGTGTGTTTCCCACGGTTATAGATGCCGTAACATCAAGAGAAAACAAAATACTCACGCATGTAAAAAAAACTAAAATACCCAGTATCTTTTTCATTAATACACCGCCTTTATTGATATTTGTGCCGTTATCATTTTTGATATATCGTTGTAAAGCAAGGGATTTACAGGTAGACGAAAATCGAGTGTAAAGCCGTCTGCTCTTATGGTATAAAAAGGACTGATTAAAAACGAGAAGGGGGTTATCATTGTAGGTTTTAATGGATTTACCGTTCCCATCAGATGGATTCCGCCTTCCATGTTTTTTGTTTCAAGATTTCCAAGGCCTACATCAGCGCTTAAACCGGTAAAAAAAGAATCTTTTAATAAGGGATCATTGATGCTTTTGGGAAGTAAAAAAACAGGTGCTACAAAACAAGCTATGTTTGATCTTATCAAATCTTTTTTTATTCTCGCCTCAAATGATGCATAAAAATTTGAAGTAAAGTCTTTAACATCAATATTTTCGATTTTTATTTCCGCTATACCTACCTCGGTAAAAAAGTCATAGCTGTCATCTGCCTGAAAAAGCATTGCAAGACCTGACCTGATTTTTGTTTTTATCACATTTTTTGGAAAAGAGGCTCCGGCAAAAAAATCAAAGGCAAAAAAGTCAAAGGCTCCGCCCATTCTAAAATCCGATTTTATTTGAAGATTATCTCCCAATTTTTCATTCCAAGTCAGGTATGTTCCAAGGTAAAAACCGGAAAAAAAGGCTCCATAAATTCCAAATCCGGTTCCTTGTACAAAATTGCGCGGACGGAAAGCCGAAGCGGGATGATAACGCCTAAATTCGGGATCAGGCATTTTTACTTTAAGGTGTTCCTGTAAAATGGAGTCTGAACCTAAGGTATCATATGTGCCGGTAAAGACAGCAAAAGAAAGAGGGCGATTTTGTATTTTAGGAAAATTGAGGGATGCTCCTAAAAAGCGGAAATTTCCATCGAACTTCGGATCTTGAGCCTGAGAAAAAAAATCTATAAGCTTGTCAATATTTGCATCGATATTCATATCAAAGTAAAACTTATTAGACGGTTCCATCCTGAGTTTGAGCTGTATTAGAGAGTCGGCGGTTACATATGGTTTGGTAGTTAAGCCGTAAAAAGTATTGGTGTTTTCAAAATGAGGGACCGAAAATCCTTGGGAAAAAACAAGGGAAGTCTTTATTAAAAAGAAGAATAATAAAAATTTTATTTTTTTGCTTTTGATACTCATACCTGCATATTTTACAATAAATTTAAAAAAAAATCTAGTTAAGTTTAAAAAAAAGCTCTTATAAATAAAAAAACTAAAAAAAAGCAGTTTTCTTCTTGACTAATATTGCAAATAGTATAGAATATACGTATGAGTGATTATCTTGATATCAATAACGAAGAACTTTTAAAAGATTTTTTCAGTGAAGCTGAACAACAGGTCGAAATACTTGAAAGCAATGTTTTGGTTATAGAGCAAAATCCCGAGGATCGTAACTCCATTGATGAGATATTCAGAGCTGCTCATACTTTAAAGGGCGTTCTGCTACTGTAGAGATGTTGGAGTTGTCTAAATTTACTCACGCAATGGAAGATCTTCTTGATGAGATTAGAAGCGGTTCAGTTAAAGTAACCGGAGAAACCGTAGATTTGCTGTTAAAATCCATAGATATAATTAAACTTATGTTGGATGCCAGAGCCTCAGGTTCCATATACTCGGATGATGTGTCCGGTATTGTAAATCAATTAAGATCATTTATTCCTGCAAAGGCAGAAAAAAAGAGCAGTAAGGCTTCGGCACCTAAGGTTTCTATTCCTGCATCAGTTTCTCCTGTTTCTGCACCGAAAGTTCAGGCTTCGGCTTCAAATTTGGATATCAAAGATTATTTTTCAGAGTATGAAATTCTTGAGTTGGCAGAGACAATCCAAAAAGGTGAAGACTTATATGCCGTTATAGTAAAATTCGATGAATCCAATTTAATGAATTCCGTAGGCGGTATTCAGGTTTTTGCCGCCTTAAAAGATTATGGCAGCGTTTTAAAAACAGTTCCCGATTTTGATGCCTTATATGAAGACGAATTCCATGAAACGGTAATTTACTTTTTATCTTCAGCATCGGACAGCAAAATATTGGAAAAGGCAGCCTTTATAGGCGATGTTACTCTTTCTGCAAGTGCCGAAAGACTTGACATTAAGGATAAAACTCCTGAAAGTCCCAAACCTGCAAAGGCTGCTCCTGCACAGTCTGCTCCCGAAGCTAGCGTTTCTGAGGTAAAAGTTTCCGAAAAGACGGAAGAAAAAATTGCTGAAGAATCTAAAGAGCAGCCTTCAAAACCTGAGAAAAAACAGTCTCAAACAAGCCCGCAAGGAAGCGGCCATTCATCCGGTTCCATATTGCGTGTAGATGCAAACAGAATAGATTATCTTTTGAACTTGGTAAGTGAGACCGTTATAACTAAGGCCTCTTTAAATCAAAGCACTATTGAATTTGCAGAGCTCTACGATAAGTTTCAAAACTCCAGTACAATTTACAAGGATAAAACGAGAAGGCTATTGGATAAGATGCCCGAATACCTTGAAAAAATTCAGCAGGGTTATGATATCAATTCCATAAAACAGGATGTTTTAAACGAATATTCAAGCCTCTTGGAGGTTTTCGGAGATTTTGACTCTTTAATGAAGGCTGCCGTTACAAAGTTTAAGTCTTCATCTCAAAACTTGGGCCGTATTTCCGGCGAACTTCAAGAAGGGGTTATGAAAATACGAATGGTTCCCATCAGTCAGATTTTCAGCCGCTTCCCTCGTGTGGTTCGAGACCTTTCAAGAGACTTAAATAAAAATGTTCAACTTGTAATTGAAGGTGAAGATACTGAACTTGACAAGTCGGTTGTCGAAGACTTGCTTGATCCTATAATGCACTGTGTAAGGAACTCTCTTGATCATGGTGTTGAGTCTCCGGAGGTAAGAAAAGGTCTTGGTAAGCCGGAGCAGGGAATCCTTCTTCTTAAAGCCAGTAACGAAGGCAATATGATTGTTATTGAAGTCGCCGATGACGGTCATGGAATTGATGTTGAAGCGGTAAAGCAAAAGGCTGTTGAAAGAGGAATTTTACACCCGAATAAAAGCCTTACCGATGTTGAGGCCTTCCAGTTGGTTTTTGCTCCCGGTTTTTCGACAAGTAAAACGATTTCGAGCGTATCTGGCCGAGGTGTAGGTCTTGATGTAGTTAAGACTCATATAGAAAAATTAAACGGAACCGTTATGGTAGAATCCGAACCCAATGTCGGAACCCGTTTTATTATAAAACTTCCCTTGACTCTGGCTATTATACAGGGGCTTTTGATCAGGGTAGGGGACGAAGTTTACTCGATTCCTATTACTTCGGTTATAGAAAGTCACAGGGTAAAACCGGATGAAATTAACCGCATAGATAATTATGAAGTTTTTAATGTCCGTGATGAGGTATACAGCCTTTTAAGGCTTAACCGCCTGTTCGGTATTACATCGGCAGAAACCGATGATGACGGATATAATTATATAGTTGTTGTGGGAACCGAAGAAAAAAAAGTAGGTCTTATGGTAGACAGTCTGATTGGTGAAGAGGCTGTTGTAATAAAGCCCTTGAAGGATCAGTTTACTAATTCTCCGGGAATTGCCGGTGCTTCTATTTTAGGCGACGGCTCCGTTTCGTTGATTATAGATGTTGCACAGCTGCTTGAGCTTGGCTTAAAGCAGGAAATGCAGGCTAGGGAGCGCCGCGAGGCTTCAATTTGGTAGGTTAAGGAAAGACATTATGGAAGAAATGAAAGAACTAAAGGTAAATACGGGCGTAGGCATCGGAGATACTGATTCTCTACACGAGCAGATGATTGTTGTAGATTTTAAGATGGTAACATTTTCTCTTGCCGGTAAAGATTATGCAATAGACATTATGCGTGTTAAGGAAATAGCAAAGGCCGGAAATTTTACCTATGTACCCAATACTTCTCCCTTTGTTTTGGGAGTATACAACCTCCGCGGTGATATTATTCCGATAATCGATTTACGTATTTTCTTTAATATTCCGGTACCGGCCCGCAAAAAAAACCAGCCTGAAAGTATGGTTATCATAAATGTTCAAGATCAGACCTTCGGTGTTGTAGTTGACTTTATTGATAAGGTTGTGGGTGTATCCAGCAGTACAATTCAACCCCCTCATCCTATCTTCGGCGATATAAATATTAAATATATTCACGGTGTTGTAGAAAACGGAGGTCATCTGTACATTCTTCTTGATGTCGATAAGATATTTGCTTCGCGTCAAAAAGAAGAAGTCAAGGAAGACTTGGCTCCGGTTGCGGCAAGTGTAGTAAAGGAACCTGTAAAGCTTCAAGGCGGCCAATCTTCAGAAAATCTGGATATAAAATTTATAGGCGATACATTATCTGCTATGGGTAAATTCTATATTTCTGCAGTTAATGAAGATTGGGTCAAGGAAAGGTATTTGGAGTGGAAGGATATGCGTCCTTCAGGAAGCTTACAAATTCAATCCGAAAAAGATGCCGGAGAATTTTTATCCTCTTTCTTGTCACCTTTTACAAAGAGCTTTTGGAGCGAGGCCTATATAAATGCCTATTATAAAATGCTTCCGGAGAATGCTTCTTCCGTAATTAATGTTTGGTGTATAGGATGCGGTCAAGGATATGAAGCATACAGCCTTGCTGTTCTATTAAAAATGCGTTATCCTCGTGCTCATGTAAAGATTTATGCAAATGATTCGGATTTGTTGGCTATTTCGAATGCTCCCATGCTTTCGGTTCCCGATGATATTGCTTCCGGTATTTATGAGCCCCATATTACAAAGACTGCTTCCGGAAATTTGACATTTTCAAAAGAGATAAAAGATATGATTCTTTTTGAGTACCATGATTGTACTCATCAAAATGCCGTTCCCGATGTAGATATAATTGTTGCAAGGGATGTTTTATCGTTTATGAACCCAAATGTTCAGAGAACCCTGATAGAAGAATTTAGGGAAAAACTTAAGGATTCCGGACTTATAATTCTGGGTCATAATGAGGCAATGCCCAAGCAGGACGGCTGGCTGAGAAACAGCTCAGGTGATATTGTAATTTTTACAAAAGAATAAATATAAAAGGATAAGGAGAAATAAATGCGTGTAGAGTATATTAATCCGTTTAGCGAAGCTGCTTACAATATCCTGTCACAAGTTTTAAGTGAGGATATAAAACGCGGCGACTTGTACCTAAAATCGACTTGTATGCCGGTTATGGGCGTCGCAGCTATTGTAGGTCTTGCCGGGGATGTTGAGGGCCGAGTCATCTTTGATATGACCTTGGATACGGCTTTAAAGATTGCCTCTGCAATGAATAACGAGGAATTGGCAGAATTTGATGAGCTTGCTCGCGCAACGATTACGGAATTGGCTAATCTTATTACGGCGCAGGCTGTAACAAAGCTTCATGACTTAGGATTTAAGTTTGACTTAACTCCTCCGGCTCTGTTTACGGGCGAAAACATGAAGATATCCAATAATGATATCGAAGCTTTAATTGTGCCGATGACGGCTCCGCAAGGTAGAGTAGAAATCAACGTTGCAATTCGTGACCGAGTATAAAAAAGTTAAAGGAGTTTTATTATGATATCGAAACAGGACTTTCCCAATATTAACGAGAGGGCACCTGAAGGGAAAAAACCGGATGGAACGCCTTACAAGATTTTGGTTGTTGATGATTCTATATTTGTTACAAAGCAGATAGGACAGATATTGAATAGCGAGGGCTATGAAGTTGTTGCTACAGCTGTTGACGGATTTGAGGGCGTTGAAAAATATAAAGAGTTATGTCCCAATGTTGACCTCGTAACAATGGATATTACTATGCCTAAAATGGACGGTTTAACTGCCTTGGAACAGATAATGGCATTCGATAAAAATGCCAAGGTGGTTATGATAAGTGCTCTGGGAAAGGAAGAACTTGTAAAAAAAGCTCTTTTACTTGGAGCCAAAAACTATATCGTAAAGCCGCTTGACCGCAAAAAAGTTTTGGAGCGTGTCGCCGGTGTCCTAGGTATTTCCTAATCTTATAAAAGAGGCTTAAATCTCATGGTTTAAGCCTCTTTTTTTAGTTTTATAAGTCTGTAACGCTTGTTTGCTTTTAAAATAGTATATCTATTGCTAAAACTTTTTTTGAGAGATTTTTTTAGGTTGTAAACGTGATTATAGATGCTGTTTTGTTTTGAAGGAATTTTTTCTCCCCAAAAAATTGTGCTTATCTCTTCATCGCTTAATCCTTTTTGTCTGTTTATAATTAAATGCTTTAGTAAGATTCCGGATTTTTTAGGCAGGCTGTAAATATAGTCCTTATTAAGATCCGGCCTTCTTTTACATTTTGAAAGAATTATTTTGAGGATTTTTTCGTTTCCTCTTATGTTTTCAGGTATTCCGGAAGAGCTCACTATATTGATATTTTTTATATTATAGCAATCTTCGTGAAAATAAGTGCAAATTGTAATATCCTTGTATATCTTTTTTATCAATCGAGCTTCATTCAAACTATAATGGGCCAATTCTTTTGTCGCTACAATGATGGCATCCAATTCGGGATCCAAATAATTACATATAAATTTACTGCCGTTTTCTGCAGCAATAGTTATAATTCCATGATTTTCCAGCTTTTCACACAAAAAGGCGAGAGTTTCTATTTTTCTATCAAAAACCAACACTTTCATAACACCCTTTTATCGGAAAAATTATCCTATCCCTTAAAAACTTTTCAATTCCTAATGACAAACAAGCAAATAAATTGTATAATCTTTTATATGTACATGTTAAAAGGATGTTCGGGTTATGTTTCTTAAAAGTCTTGAAATTTTCGGATTTAAGTCCTTTCCCGATAGAGTAAAAATTGAATTTGCGGATGGTATAACAGCCCTCCTGGGACCTAACGGTTGCGGAAAAAGTAATGTAGTAGATGCAGTAAAATGGGTATTGGGAGAACAATCGTCCCGTACTTTACGGGCCGACAAAATGGAAGACGTTATATTTAACGGTACCGAAAAGAGAAATCAGCTTAATATTGCAGAAGTAACCTTAACTATAAGCAATGAAAAGGGCCTCTTGAATTTGGATTTAAGCGAAATAGCTATAAAGAGGCGGCTTTACCGTTCAGGGGAAAGCGAATATTTTATCAATAACCAGCCGGCAAAGCTGCGTGAAATTAGAGAGCTTTTTTGGGACACAGGTGTCGGAAAGGCTGCATATTCCGTTATGGAGCAGGGCAAAATCGACCAGATTCTTTCGAGTAAGCCTGAAGAAAGGCGCTATCTTTTTGAAGAAGCTGCCGGTATAACGAAATTTAAGGTAAAAAGACAGGATGCGGAAAGAAAGCTCGAAAAAACCCAAGAAAATATGAAACAGATTGAAGCTGCTTTGGCCGAGGTCCGAAGATCCTATGATACCTTAAAAATTCAGTCTGAACAAACAATCAAATACCGTGAGCTAAAAGATGCCGTTTTTGAACATGAAAGGGATATTCAGCTTTTACGCTTAAAAAGTTTTGTAGACGGTCTTGCCGCAAAAAAACAGAGCTTAAAAGAAGCCTCCGAAAAAAGAGATTCCATACAGGAGCAAATTGACGGTATTCACGGGCTCCTTTCGGAAAATATGGATATCGTAAATGAAATGGAAGAGAAGTTTAATGCTTACCGAACAAAGGTTCTAAACCTGGCCATAGAACAAAAAGGTAAGCAGGAGCAGGTTCAAATTTACAATAAACGCCGTTCCGAGCTTAAGCTAAAGCTTAACCAGCTGGAGGCTAAGACCTCTTCAACCAAGGAAAATATTGAAAGCCTTGAAGACGATATTTCCGAAAAAAATGCCGATGTTTTTGAGTTTAAAAAACAGGTTTCTGCAATAGAAAAAAACGCCGAAGACTTTGAAAAAAACATAGACTTGGCAAGCCATAAGATTACTTCAAACAAGGAAGAAGTAAAAAGGCTTGAAGACGATATAAAAAGGCTTGACGATATGAGAGGGGATATGGAGCTTGAATTAAAGTCCATAACCGAAGATATTGTTACCGAACTTGATAAAAATTTAAGATCGGCAGGTTATTCCTCGGCAAATCGCTTGGAAGCCGAAAAAGACTTGGATGGTGCTTTAAACCGGTTAAAGGTTTTAATTACGGGAAAAAAGGCTATATTTTCCGACTTTGCCTCGATAGAAAATCACTCTGCAGATGATGTAAAAAAATTCGCAGAAGATTCCGTTCAAAGTTTTTCTTCACTTTTATCCATAAGCGATGAAATTCAAAACGCTCTTGAAAAATATAAAAAATCTTCGGCAGGTTTTATTGATGAGTTTTTGGCCCCGGAAGGTATTATTACCAAAAAAAGAGCCGTCGATGCCGCTATCTTGGAAAACAGGCAATCTATCGAAAATAACCGTACTAAAATTGCCGCTCTGATAGAAGAAAATAACGAACTTTCCGTCAAGATAAACGACTATCGCAAAACCCTTGAAGACTTGCGTGTAAACAGAGCCAAGGTAGATGCTCAGGCAAAAAATGCCGAAGATCAGGTTAAGCTTTTAGAACGTCAGCTTTCTTCAGAGAAAAAAATACTTCATGACCTTGAAAACGAATTTTTTACCGAAGAAAAACAATTAAAGCAAACGGAAGAAGATATTTCGGAACTTGAAGGCGAGATAAATTCTTTGGAATATGAGGGAAGAAAGATAAGTGCCGAGCTTGAAAAACTTGAAAATGAAATCTCGATAAAAAACTCCGACCTTGCCAGTAAGAGGGGGAAGGTTGACAAGCTTAACGCAGAGCTTTCAAAAGCAAACTCTCTTTTGGAAAAATTCCATTTGGATCTTGCAGGGATTGAAGCCGATATCCGTAACACAAAAGAAAATTTTAGAGAAAAGCATTCCCGAGAGCTTATGGAATTTGAGGAGAGGATGTTTACTATTACCTCATCGGTAAATGATCTTCGAGACAGTCTTTCTTCAATTAAACAAAAGCTTGATTCTTTAGGAAGAGTAAACTTTATGGCTCCTGAAGAATTTGAAAGCGTTAAAGAGCGGTATGAGTTTTTAACTAAACATATAAGCGATCTTGATAAGGCCCGTGCAGACTTGCAGAGAATTACAGACGAGATTACGGCCGAATCCACCGAACTTTTTTTGGACACCTACAATAAGATTAAAAAGAATTTTCATAATATGTTTAGAAGGCTTTTTGGAGGAGGAAGGGCTGAAATACGCTTAACCGATCCGAAAAATGTGCTTGAATCGGGAATAGAAATTTTTGCACAGCCCCCCGGAAAAAAACTTGAAAATATCAGTCTGTTATCGGGCGGAGAAAAATCTATGACTGCGGTAGCTCTTTTATTTGCAACCTATATGGTTAAGCCTTCCCCGTTCTGTCTTCTTGACGAAATTGACGCAGCCCTTGATGAGCAAAACGTTACCCGCTTTGTTACCACGCTTCGTGAATTCGCAAATGTAAGCCAGTACATTGTTATTACTCATAATAAAAAGACTGTTTTGGGTGCAAATGCCATGCTGGGTGTTACCATGGAAGAATCCGGTGTTTCAAAGGTTATAGCCATAAGGCTGGATAATGAAACGGAACTTGAATCAAAAACTATAGACTTGGTTAATGAGCCCTTTGTAGAAGAAGAAGTTGAACCTGAGGAGGGAGTTTATATTCCGCCTCATCCGCCTAAAAGGATAAAAACCGTAAACGATGAGGAGGAAATTTCAGAAAATGATAGACCTCAAGAGTAAAATAAGCGGTATTTTTAAAAACATGCAGGTTTCTTTTTCTCATCACAGAAAGCCGGTTATTATAATTGTATGTGCCTTGATTTTTATCTTAACGTTAAGCCTCCTTTTGATTATATTTTCACAAAAAAAAGATGATGCATCATATTCCGAAACAAAAAAAGCTGTCTTATCATCTAAAAATTCCGATTTTAAATCCGGTAAGGTAGACACGGATAAACTGCAAATTATAGATGAACCGCTTTATCTGCCTCCTATTCAGTTTTCGCGGGAACAGCATAAAATATGGGAAAAAGAAGAGGTTGACTATTGGTATGAGCCTCCTGCCGAAAAGGATATGGAGGAACTGCATAAACAGAACAAAAAAATTGCCGATAAAATACTGGAGGCGGCTCCATGAAATCGATACGTTATATATTAATATTATTTTTGATTTTTATCTTTTTGAATTCCTGTGCAAGTACCAAAAAAAATACAGGCGAAACTTTAATTGAAGATAAAAAAACTGAAAATATTGCGGTCAATGAGCCCAAAACTGAAACCGATAAGGAATCCGATACTGATACTTCCAAGGATTCTGAAAATACTAAGAATTCCGAAAAGATTATAATCATGAAAGTACCTGAAGCCGAATCGGTAGAATCCGTTTCCGATCCTAAGCCTGTTGCCGATAAACCGGCATTGGAGCTGATAGTTGATACGGAAGATGAAAATGAACCTGCCTCATCAAATAATGAAGCCGGCTCATCGAAAGATACGGATTCCAAGTTACCTTCTGTAATTGAACCGGAGCCTTTAAAGAAGCCTGAAGAAAAAAAGCCTCAGGATTCGGCGCCTTCAACATCTAATCAGGCCACCATAAGCGTGCCTGATAAAAAACAAATAGTAAAGCCGGCCGATGATCCTAATAAGGTTACGAAACCTGAAATTAAAAAAGAATCTTTAGAAAAACCCGTAATAAGTTCCGATAAAGCTCCTACAGCTGCAGAAACAAAACCCTCAGCTCCGGAAGTTTCAGGTGTTAATGATAAGAATATTGTGAACGAGGAAAAAATTAAAGATGGTAGTGATCCTACCCGCGTTTTTTCGGAATTTCCAAGCACTGAACCTGATGACTCAAAAGAAGAAAAAGCCTCCCGTTCGGTAAAGCTTTATACGGGACAAAGGCTTGAAGTTGTATACCCGGGAGAGGGTTGGGTGTATTTAGGTGAGTCCACTGCACAAAAAGGTATAAAGTATCAACAAAGAAAACTTCAAAGCGGTACCTCTATCTTCCATTTTGGAGCTGGAGATGAAGGCTCATATATTCTTAACTTTTCATATTTTGATGTTTTTTCGGATAACTTTATTTCGGATTCTATTGCCGTTCATGTTGAAAAAGCAAAAACAAAGCTTAATAATACGGTTAAAGCACCTGACTATAAGGGATCTATAAACGCTCAGAAGGAAAATAAACCTGATTTAAAAAATGAAAGTAAATATGGTACGGATAAAGGGAAGGTTAATAATGATACATCTTCATCTAAGACATTGGATGAAGTTTCGGCCGGAACACCGTTAAAAGCGGAGTCTTCAGTTAAAAAAAGAGAGAATACTAAGGTTTATGATGCTCCCGATCTTTTAACCGTAACCGAAAAGTCAGAGTCTAAAACATCCGGACAGGATTTTAAATCGGCTTCCGAGTTGTTGGATATGATAAGGGGCTATATTTCGGAAGGAAATGCAGCAAGTGCTCTAAATTCGGCAGAAGATTTTTTTAAAAATTATTCGGTAAATTTGGATGAAGCCTTATTTTTACGCGGTCAAGCATACGAGTTAAACGGACCGAATAAAAACATAAAAAAAGCCTTGGAAGCCTATCAAACCCTGACTAAAGCCTATCCAGAAAGCAAATTTTGGGATAAAGCGGATGCAAGAATAAGGTACATAAAAAAATTCTATATCGATATAAAATAGGATTTACTAGTGGTTGTAATTGTAAAGGCTAAGTTATAAGCCGATTTTAAACCGCTTGACTAAACATCTTCTTTAGGTCATTATATCGGACATGGAAACTAGAAGTATTTTTAAAAATATATCGCCGATAGATCATCGTTATTCCCTCCCGCAAGGAGGTCTTTATGATGAACTGTCGGTTTTTTTATCGGAAGAAGCAGGCATCGTTTATTGTGCCATGGCCGAAATGGCCCTTGTAAAGGCTCATCTTAAAATTGCAGAAGAAAAAAAAGGCTCTTTACTTCCAAAACTAAGCGGCGAGCTTGAAAAAACATTGGACGATATTGCCTTAAATATTGATCCTTCCGAAGTTTATGAAGAAGAACATAAGACCCAGCACAATATAAGAGCCTTGGTAAATGTCTTAAAGAAAAAAGTCCCCGAAAATACGGCTCCCTTGGTTCACCTTGGAGCTACCAGTGCCGACATCCTCGACACGGCCTTTTCTATGAGGATAAGGGACGCTGTCATAAAAGTAATAATTCCTCTTTTAAAGAAAACCGAGCTTTTACTTTGCGATATAGCTGAAAGAGAGGCTGAAACGCCTCAAGTCGGGCGCACTCACGGCCAACATGCGGTTCCGATTACCTTCGGTTATGCCGTTTCCGAATATGTAGCCCGTTTAGGCAAGTCGATTTTAAAAATGGAAGAGCTTGTAAAAGATTTACGCGGAAAATTTGCCGGAGCCGTCGGGGCTTATAATGCGGCATCTTTAATAGTTTCCGATCCGATGAGATTTGAAAAAATCTACCTTGATTATCTCGGCTTAAAGCCTTCAGAATATTCTCATCAGCTTGTGGAGCCCGAATACATGCTCCGCCTCCTTCTTGAAGCAAATATTGCCTTCGGCATAATTGCAAACCTTGCAGACGATTTACGCAATTTGCAAAGAACCGAGATAGGGGAGGTTTTTGAATATTTTAGTGCAACACAGGTAGGCTCTTCTACTATGCCTCAAAAGCGTAACCCATGGAATTCCGAGCATGTAAAAAGCTTGTGGAAGGCTTTTTCTCCCCGCATAATGAGTTTTTATATGGACCAAATCTCGGAGCACCAAAGGGATTTATCCAACTCTGCAAGCCAAAGGTTTATAGCCGATTATCTGACAGGCCTTGCCTTGGCCTTTAACCGTATGAATTCAATTTTAAAGGGCTTACAGGCCGATAGGGAAAATATGCTCAAAAACCTTTTACAGGGCGGTGGAAAGGTTAGGGGAGGCGTTATGGCCGAGCCCGCTTATATCCTTTTGGCGGAATGCGGCGTTTCCGATGCCCACGAGGTAATACGCAAGATTACCCTTGCTGCCGAAAATCAAAAGATAAGTTTTTATGAGGCCTTAAAGGCCGAAGAAAAGGTCTTTGCTCTTGTTACGGAAAGATTAAAAGAGCTTAACTTTGATAAACCGGAAGAGTTTTTTGCAAACCCCGAACGCTACCGAGGTCTTGCAAATGTAAAGGCAAAAGCCTTGGCCGAAAAGTATAAGGCCTTAATGTAAGTTTTATCTAAACTTTTTATTCGTACGTCGGGGTTGTTGATTTTAGCTTAGGTAAGTAGTCCCTCATAAGTTCAAGCCTTTTAAGATAGTAGGCCCTTTCTTTTTCGGAAAGGGTCTCAACCCATTCCTGGGTAAAGCGTTTTATTACGGGCGTATCTTTTTCGTTATAGTTTGTAATTAAAACAGGGGCTGCCTCTATCTCAGGCTGCAAAATACCGTCTATTTTTTTAAAGCGTAACTGCATTATTATTGAGTCTCCCGTATATTCCCTGTAGTAAGCCGGATCGGCATAGTTTACCTTCCACCTTTGACCCGAAATAAAATTTCCCATAGAGTACATAAAAAAGGCATTTTTTTTATGTGTGAGAAAAGAGTCAAGAGGTTCATTATTCTCTCCTTTATTGATTTGAATAATATCTTTTTTGGAATCATCGATTAAGATTTCCACCTCTGAAAGTTCCCAATCCTGTAAAACATGGGGATGATTAGCCCAGACTACATCTATTCCTGCTTGGGCTAAAGCCTTAAACCATGTCTTTTTACTAGCTAAAACCTTAAGGCCGTATTCCGCCTCGTTTAGATGAAGAGACAGAATAAAAATATCGCAAGGATTTTCTTCCTTCATTTTTTTTATGGATAAAAGAAGTTTTTCCCTTCCTGTCTTTGTGGGTTCCGAGTAATAAAGTCTGTGTTTTGATTTGCCGTGAGAGTTGATAAGTTCCGTTACCGATAAAAATAAAATCTTCCAGCCTTTTTTTTCGATTAAGACAGGATTAAAGTCTTCATCTTCTTTGTTTTTTAAACCGGAAGAAAAAAGCTCTTTATTTTTATACTCTTCTTTTAAAGCATTAAAACTTTTAATAGTTCCGTCTATTCCTTGAATACCCTGATCGTTAGTGTGATTATTGGCAAACGAGAAAACATCGAAGCCCCCTTCAATAGCGGCTCTTAGATAGTCTTTATGTATATTAAAGCATGGAAAGCTTGAAAGCGGTCTTTCTTCACAGACAGGTGTTTCTACATTTCCAAAAGTTAAATCATCGTTTAAAAGAATATCCCTGACATCATCATAAATTCTATTATAGTCTTTCATTTTAAAATTGACGTCATGAGCCATAATATCGCCTGAGAAGCTTAAAACAAGTTCGCTTATATCATTTTCTTTTTGAGGTAAATTTGATTCGGAAATTTCGGTTGAATTACAGGAATTTAAAACAAAAACCGCCGCTGTGATAAATAAAAATAAATAATAGTTAAGATTTTTTTTCATAATTGTTATAATTATACATTGACAATTGATATTATACAAGATACAATATATAAATATATTGTAATAATTGTTCAATGTTCAAGGAGGACAATGCAATGGCAAAGTCAAAATATGTATATTTTTTTGGCGGAGGTAGCGCTGAAGGTAATGGTACGATGAGGGAAGTATTGGGCGGCAAGGGTGCCGGTTTGGCCGAAATGACGGCTATAGGACTTCCTGTTCCTGCCGGATTTACTATTACAACCGAGGTTTGCGAAGAGTATTATAAAAATAACAGAAAGTATCCTGTCGAACTAAAAACTCAAGTTGAATCTTATCTTTCAAAATTGGAAAAAATTACCGGAAAAAAACTTGGGGACAAAAAAGATCCTCTTTTGGTTTCCGTTCGATCGGGGGCTCCCGTTTCGATGCCCGGAATGATGGAGACAATTTTGAATTTAGGCTTAAATGACCAATCCGTTCAAGGTTTGGCCGAGAAGACCGGAAATTTAAGGTTTGCCCTGGATGCTTATCGTAGGTTTATTTTGATGTACGGTTCTACGGCAATGAACATTGAACGTGAAAAATTCGATAAAATTTTTGATGATGTAAAAGAAAAAAGAACAAAAAAACGTCTTAATCTTGCTCAGACTGCAAAGGTTTCGGATACCGATGTAAACGAACCGGAATTACAGGATGTTATAGATAGATCCAAAAAACTTTATGAAAAAGAAATAAAATCTCCCTTCCCCCAAGATCCCATAAAGCAGCTTTGGGGTGCTATCGGAGCAGTCTTCGGTTCTTGGATGTCCGATAAGGCCGTTACTTACAGAAGGGTTGAGAACATTGTAGGAATCCGCGGTACGGCTGTAAATGTTATGCAGATGGTATTCGGAAACAAAGGAGATAATTCCGGAACAGGAGTCTGCTTTACACGCGACCCGAATTCGGGTAAAAACGACTTTTACGGTGAATACCTCTTTAATGCACAAGGTGAGGACGTTGTTGCAGGAATCAGAACTCCTATTAAACTCGATGTATTTGCAAAAAAAGATCCGGATGCTTATAAAAAACTTTGCGATGCACGCAAAATCCTTGAAAAGCATTATAAGGATATGCAGGATATGGAATTTACCGTTGAAGAAGGTGAATTATACATGCTCCAGTGCCGCACAGGTAAGAGGCTTCCTGCAGCAGCCTTCCAGATGGCTGTAGATATGGTGGAAGAAAAACTTATAACCAAGGAAGAAGCTGTTAGCCGTATTAAGGCTTCAGACATTGAAGGAGTCTTCTACAAGGCCTTGGATTATTCTAAAGCTTCCGAAATAAAAAGCTCTCACCTTGTTGACGGTATTCCTGCCGTTCCGGGAGCTGCACGCGGTATAATCTGTCTTTCGGCAGAGGCTGCGGAAGCTGCTTCAAAGGACGGTAAAAGAGCTGTTCTTGTTCGTCATGAAACAAGCCCCGAAGATGTAGGCGGTATGCATGCTGCCGAGGGTATTTTAACCGCAACCGGAGGAAAAACCAGCCACGCAGCCGTAGTTGCCAGAGGTTGGGGAAAATGCTGTATAGTAGGCTGTGAAAATTTAAGAATCGATTACGAGAAAAAAGCAATTTCGGCTAAGGGTATAGTCTTAAAAGAAGGAGACTACATTACCTTGGACGGTTCAAAAGGAGCTGTTTATAAGGGCGAGTTACCCTTAATTACTCCCAAGCCTCCTGCAGCCTATAAAAAAATCATGGAATGGGTTGATCAGATACGAAAAATAAAGGTAAGAACAAATGCCGATACGCCCGAAGATGCTAAGATTGCCGTAGGCCACGGAGCCCAAGGTATCGGTCTTTGCCGAACCGAACATATGTTCTTTAGCGATGAGAGCAGGATACAGGCAATCCGTGAAATGATTATTGCAGAAAACAAGGAAGCAAGGGAAAAGGCTCTAAAAAAACTTCTTCCGTATCAGACGAAGGATTTTGAGGGTATCTTTAAAGCTATGAACGGATATCCCGTAACCATCCGCTTGATTGACCCGCCCTTACACGAATTTGTTCCTCATGACAAAGAAGGTCAGCAAAAGTTGGCCGAAAAACTTAATATAAGTTTTGCAAGTGTTAAAAACAGAGTAGACCAGCTGACTGAAGCAAATCCTATGTTGGGACACAGGGGCTGCCGCTTGAGCATTACCTATCCTGAAATTCTTGAGATGCAGGTTACTGCCATTATAAATGCTGCCTGCACGGTTCAAAAGAAAGGAATTGCCGTTTTACCCGAAATAATGATTCCTCTTACAATCGATGCAAAAGAATTTAGGATTTTGGAAAAGAGGGTTCGAGCTGTTGCAGACGATATCATCGAGAAAAAAGCTAAGGATAAAAAACTTAAGTACATGGTCGGTACTATGATTGAAACTCCGAGAGCAGCCCTTCTTGCAGACAAAATAGCAGAATATGCGGAATTTTTCTCCTTCGGTACAAACGACCTTACGCAGATGACCATAGGTATAAGCCGGGATGATGCAGGTAAATTCCTCCCTGAATATGTAGATGAAAACAAGGCCGGCGTATTTAAGGCTGATCCTTTCCAGTCATTGGATCAAGAAGGCGTGGGTATCTTGGTATCTACTGCTATTCAAAAAGGAAGAGAAGTTAAAAAGAACTTGGAAATAGGTGTATGCGGTGAACACGGAGGAGACTTAAATTCGGTTAAGTTCTTCTGCAGAGCAGGAATGGACTATGTTTCCGCTTCACCCTTACGAGTTCCTATAGCAAGACTTGCCGCAGCTCAGGCTGAAGTTGAAGCCTTAAAATCCAAGTCGGCCGCAAAAAAACCTGCAAAGCCTGCCGCTAAAACTTCAAAGGCTTCCGAAAAAGCAAAGGCTAAAACCGGTAAAAAGCCGGCTAATAAGCCTGCCAAATAACAATTAATTTTAAAGCACTGCACCATTGTAATAAGCTAAGGTGCAGTGCTTTAATTTAAAGATTTTAAGCAAAAAAAATGAGCTTGATAAAAAAATTAAGAGCCTTGCGCGGGGCCGTATGCTGTGAAGATAGTGAAGAAAGTATATCTTCGGCAGTTGTAAACCTTTATAGCCGAATCTTAAGGGAAAATTCCCTGTCTGAAAAGGACATAATTTCAATACATTTTACGGTTACCTCCGATATAAGGGCTTTAAATCCTGCATCGGCTTTAAGAAAGAACGGCTTTGCAAAAAATACGGCCCTTTTTTGTGCTTTAGAACCCGGTATGAAGGGCGGCTTACCTAAAACTATTAGAATTTTAATCTATTATTATTCCAGGAAAAAGCCGATTCATATTTATATGGGCGGAGCAGAAGTGTTAAGACCTGATTGGATAAGAAAGACGGATAAATAAAAGAATTTTTGTAATTTTGCTTGACATAATTATAAAAATATGATATATTCCTTTCTTGTCAACGCAATGCGTTTCAATGTTATGCGTTTTACCATGTCTCCTTCGTCTAGTGGTTAGGACATCGGGTTTTCATCCCGACAACAGGGGTTCAATTCCCCTAGGAGATGGATACCCTCGATTTAATCGAGGGTATTTTTTTAGAAGTCTGAAAGCTAAAAAAGCTTTACTTGACAAAATAAAATAAATTTGTTAGACTAAAAATCTATTCAACAGTAACAATTCATTTTACATGTCTTTTTCGGTTCCTTAAGCCGAATACTGAATTTTGGAATGATGTATTTAAGTTACAAGCATAGGAGAAAAATCCGATGACAATAAGAAAAAGAAAAACTTTGCCGCAGGTTTCTGAGGATACCTTGTTTGATACGGGGATTAATTCCGATGAAAACTTAGGTTTTAGCCAATCCGATGTACAGGCTGATGATCCATCCCTTAGTCCTGCAAATGAGATTCAAGCTGCTGTAGAGCAGACAAGAATTGAGCAAAACAATGAAGCAGACGATGAAGTTCTTGAAAAAAAAGTTGTTGTCCGCTCCCGCGGAAGAAAAAAAACAGAAAGCTTTTCGGATGAAGCTGAAACCAAACCGGCAAAAAGAACTAGTGTAACCGCAAAAAAACGTATACCTAAAGATATTCAAGAAGAAAAAGAAGAAGTCCCGCCCGCATCAGATAGTTCTTTTAAAATCATAATAAACGATCTTACAAAGATGCGTATGCATGATTTAAGGGATATGGCCATTAAATACGGAGTACCGGAGGATGAACTTTCATTAATGAAAAAACAGGATGTGATTTACCACATTCTTAAAAACCATACCAATCAGGGCGGTACTATTTTCGCTTCCGGTTCTTTAGAGACCCTTCCTGACGGATACGGTTTTTTACGTTCGCCTCAAAACAGCTATTTGACGGGAACTGATGACGTCTATGTTTCTCCCAGCCAGATAAGGCTTTTTAATCTTAAAACGGGTGATACGGTTTATGGCCAAATCCGTTCTCCAAAAGAGGGTGAAAGATATTTTGCCCTTTTAAGGGTTGAAACGGTCAACTTTGATGAGCCTGCAAAATCGCAGCGCCGTATTCCGTTTGATAACCTCACCCCCCTTTATCCTAGAGAAAAATTAAACCTTGAAACAACTACTCAGGAAATATCTACCCGAATTATGAATCTTTTTTGTCCGATAGGAAAAGGACAGAGAGGATTGATTGTAGCTCCTCCTCGTACGGGAAAAACGATAATGCTTCAAAAGATAGCCAATGCAATTACGGCCAATCATCCTGAAGTTTATCTTATAGTTCTTTTGATAGATGAACGTCCTGAAGAAGTTACCGATATGGAGCGCACTGTAAATGCGGAAGTTATTTCTTCTACCTTCGATGAGCAGGCAACCCGCCATGTTCAAGTTGCTGAAATGGTACTTGAAAAGGCAAAACGCCTCGTTGAGCACAAGAGGGATGTAGTTATTCTTTTGGATTCAATTACCCGTCTGGCAAGGGCCTATAACCAGACGATGCCTACTTCGGGTAAGGTCCTATCCGGAGGTGTGGATTCAAACTCTCTCCATAAACCCAAACGCTTTTTCGGTGCTGCAAGAAATATCGAAGAAGGCGGAAGTTTAACGATAATAGCTACGGCTCTTATTGAAACCGGCAGCAAGATGGACGAGGTTATTTTTGAAGAATTTAAGGGAACCGGCAATATGGAAGTAAACTTAGACAGAAAACTTTCAGACCGCCGTTTATTCCCTGCAATCAATATAAAGCGCTCGGGAACTCGAAAAGAAGAGCTTTTATTAACGGAAGCAGAAATGCAACTTATGTGGATATTACGCAAATTCATCAGCTCGATGGATGATGCCGATATTATCGAATTCTTAATAGATAAAATGAATAAGAGCAAGAATAATGAAGCTTTCTTAAAATCAATGAATGCCGGTCTTGCACAAAAAGAGTAAATATTGTATATTATAACACTACCTTGGGAGGTTTGTATGAAAAAAGATATTCATCCGAAATATGAAGAAACAACCGTTACTTGCGCTTGCGGAAACGTAATAAATACGCGTTCTACAGTAAAAGATATCAAGGTTGAAATCTGCTCTCAGTGTCATCCTTTTTTTACGGGAAAACAAAAGCTTGTTGACACTGCAGGACGAATTGATCGCTTTAAGAAACGATACAATATTAAAGACTAATTGTCTTTATAAGCTAAGCACGGGTTTTCTCGTGCTTATGCTTTTTCTAGGGGGTAGTTTATGGGATGGTGGTCTATCTGGCTTTTGGTAGGTGTGTTGTGTATAGGCTTGGAGCTTATAATTCCCGGCCTTGTTATTATCTTCTTCGGCTTCGGAGCTGTTTTTACTTCCGTTTTTAGTTTAATTCCTTTTATTAATCAAGCTCTTTGGCTTCAAATAATAATATTTGTTATTTTTTCGGTTCTTTCTTTGGCTTTTTTACGTAAAAAATTTACTCCTATTTTTAAAGGTACTATTTTCTATTCTGATAAAAAAAGCGACAAAGAAGCGGAAGAGTTTGCCGATGTTATTGAAACGGTTTTTCATAACAAGGAAGGCAGAATAAAGTATCAGGGTACGACATGGAGTGCCCGCTCCCTTTCGGAAGAAATTCCTGCAGGCTCAATGGTGAGGGTTCTCAGACGCGAAGGGCTTACCTACATTGTTGAAAAGGCTGAAAAATAACTTTTAGGCACCTTTAAAAAAATCGGTTTTTAGAAGATACCATCTTATAAAGTTTTTCCGAATATTTCTTTTTGAAGTCTTTTGCCTGTGGCTGTACAGGCGAGACCTCCTTCGGCAGTTTCTCTCAAGGCTGAAGGTATAGAATCTCCGACTTTTTTCATGGCTATTATAACCTCGTCTACCGGGATAGCACTTTTGATTCCAGCCAGGGCAAGCTCTGCTGCCGTAAAGGCAAGGCTTACACCGGAAGCATTCCGTTTTACGCAAGGAACTTCAACCAAGCCTGCTACAGGATCGCAAACAAGACCCAAGATACATTTAAGGGCAATAGCCGTTGCATGGCCTACCATTTCAGGGGTTCCTCCGCACATTTCTACTATGGCTCCTGCTGCCATGGCTGAGGCTGAGCCGCATTCGGCTTGACATCCGCCTTCAGCTCCTGAAATGGAAGCCGTGTTGGCTATAACCATGCCGATAGCTCCCGCCGTAAAAAGAGACATAACTGCATCTTCTTTTTTTACATCCTTTGTTTTTAGAACGGCTCCGATTGCACCGGGGAGAATACCGCAAGAGCCGGCAGTGGGAGCTGCGACTATTTTTCCCATTGAAGCATTTAATTCGGAAACGGCCATTGCCATTCTTATGCCATTTGCAAGGAGTGGGCCGCAGAGTGCTTTTCCGTTTTCCGATCTTTCGTATATTTTATAGGCATCTCCGCCCGTAAGCCCGCTTGTAGAGCGTATATCCGGGTTTGTTCCTTTGTCAATTGCTTCAAGCATTACGTTTAAATGCTCCTGCATTCTCTCAAAGCACTGTTCCTTAGTTTCTTCAAGGGCGGAGCTTTGGTCTTCTAAAATAATATCCGAAATTCTTAAAGAGTTTTCGGCTGCTTTTTGTATCAGGTCTTCTATTTTTTTATACTCTATTGTTTTCATAGTTTATACCCTTTTAAAATTATACCGGCTGAATCAGGATAACATTGTAGATGTGGTCTATTTGCAAAATGTCCTCCTTTAATTCCGGGCCGACGCTTAAACCGTCCATTTGAAGGCACATTGTGGCGGTTCCCCCTCGGTAATCTCTTCCGATATGAATTTGCGAAATATTTATCTTGTGTTTTGCCGTTACGCTTGTTATGGCGGCTATTCTTCCGGGGATATCTTGATATTCTACTACCAGTGTAGGGTTTTTACCGCTTAGCTCTACAGGTTTTCCGTTTATTTTGGTAATTAGAATATTCCCGCCCCCTATGGAGGAGCCTTGAACTGAAAGCTCCTTTCCGTCAATACCGGTAACTTCAATCAATGCCGTGTTGGGATGGGCATTAGGAATATCTATAGGTTCAAAGGTGATGTCCAAGCCTTGTTCTTTTGCAAGGGTTAGGCTGTTTCTTATACGCTCGTTTTCGGGTTTCATTCCCATAATACCTGCTGCAATAGCCCTGTCGGTACCGTGCCCCTTATAGGTGTAGGCAAAAGATCCGTGTAAGTACACTCTTGCTTTTATAGCAGGTTCTGCAAGAAGAACCCTTGTTAAATAGCCTATTCTTACGGCTCCTGCCGTATGCGAACTGGACGGCCCTATCATAATCGGGCCTATAATATCAAAGATATCCATAATTGGCGATATTATATAAAAAAAAATTGCTGAGGTCAATATCGCAAGTTGGATTTAAGGAAAACCTCTAAAAACTGAAGTTTTTAGAGGTTACCATAAATTAAATTGCAAAAAATAACATTGTTTATGTAATATTATGTTGACATTTTTTTTTGATGAGTCTATACTCCATATGATATTTTAAATTTTATAAATTATAGGTATAGGAAGGGAAAATATGAAAAGATATATATTCAGTGCTCTTATTATTATAATCGGTTTATTGGTTTTATTTGCTCCGTTCGGCTTTGCCCATGTATGTCATCCTAAGGCTGACGGCAGTTTTATGAAATGTCATTGGATGGGAGAAGCTGTGAGGTTGTTAGGGGGGCTGATAGCCTTATCTGGCCTTGTTTTTTTTATTTGTAAAAAATCGCGCTTTGGAATATCCGTCTATAATATCGGAACCGGAGTAAGTCTTATTTTACTTGAAACCCTTGTTATAGGCACCTGTAAGCACCCAAATATGAGCTGTAATGTTTATACAAAGCCTATAGTTATTCTATTGGCTATTGCTTTGATTGCGGTAAGTCTTGTTTATGTTGTTCTTTCACGCAAAGAAAAATTTGAATAATCTATAAAGTAATCGATAAAAAGGAAACTTAATGCTTTTAAAAACAAAATCGCTTTCCAAATCCTTTACCAGAGGCAGGAACTCTTTTTTTGCGGTAAAAGATGTTGACTTTTCCATTTCGGCTTCCGATTTTGTATTCATTGTAGGGCGTTCGGGTTCGGGAAAAACAACCTTTCTTAATTTGATATCCGGTATTTTAGATCCTACCCAAGGGCAGGTTTTTTTTGAAGATCAGGATATTTCTTCTATGAATGATACCGATAAAAGCTTTTACCGAAACGAGTCGATAGGCTTTGTTCCTCAGTCTTTAGCTTATTTGCCGAACCTTTCGGTCTTTGATAATGTAAGGGTTCCGTTTTTTTTATTTAACAGGGACGGCGACAGTGAGGGTAGGGCTTTAAGCCTCTTGGAGCTTATGGATATAGCTCATTTAAAGAATGAGATGCCTCACAATTTATCCGGCGGAGAACTAAAGCGAATGTTGATTGCAAGAGCTCTTATGAATTCTCCTAAATTACTTATTGCAGATGAACCTACGGCAAATCTTGACAAGGAAACTTCTGAAACGGTTATGAATCTTATAAAAAGTGTTAATAAACTGGGAACCGCCGTTTTGATTGTAACACATGATTTTGAAATTTTAAATGAGAATAGTACCATATATAGAATGAATGATGGAGAATTAACGAAAACTTGATTTTAGTACCGTTTATGTTATTAAAAAAATTAAAAAAATATGTAAGAGAATCTTGACATTGTTTTTTTGACTTGATATACTTTAAGTAGAATTTTGTAAGTATTGGCTACAAAATTGGAGTTAATATGTTTAATAATAGTTTTAAAAGATTTTTATCGATTTTTTTGATTTTCTTTGTCTTTTTGTTTTCTGTTTCAGCCAAAGAAAAAGAAGACTTGAGCACTTGGACTAAAATAGTCGAAAAAATGGAAATTCACCTGAATAATGCATACGAATTGTATACACAGGGGAAAACCCGTGAAGCCTATGACGAAGTAAATGCTGCTTATTTTAGATATTACGAATCCAAGGGAATGGAAAAGATAACGATGAGCTATCTTTCCGGTGCACGCAAAACGGCTGTCGAAAATGCTTTTTATGAGTACAGGAAAAACGTAAAAAGCGATAAGGATAACGAAATGATAAGAGCTCATAAGGATGCTCTTATTGCAATGCTCTACCATGATGCAGCCGAGCTTGACGGCACTTCCAATGATAAGGGAGGAAGCGGAAAATCGGCGGCTGTTGCAACCTTTATTTCCTGCTTTGTGCTTATACTGCGTGAAGGCTTGGAAGCTATTTTGGTTATAGCGGCTATTATCGCTTATCTTGTAAAAACCGGAAAAAAGAAGTACATATCTTCCGTTTATATCGGAGCTCTTGCCGGTATTCTTGTAAGTATAGTTTTAGCTTTTTTATTCGGTTTATTGGCAGGTGCGCAAAGCGGTATAGCTCAAGAGGTTTTTGAAGGCATCGGAATGTTCGTTGCCGTAATAGTTTTGTTCTATGTAAGCAACTGGATGATTTCAAAATCGGAAACGGAAGCATGGGAAAGATATATTAAAAAGAAGGTTGAATCTTCGGTATCGACCGGTAATAAGTGGGTCTTGATTTTTGCTGCCTTTATTGCCGTAGCAAGGGAAGGAGCCGAACTTATTTTATTCTTCCAAGGAGTTCCCGTTCAAGGTGCAAGCGGTCAAAGAGCTATGATTTTAGCTATTGTATTATCGGTGATTATTTTAGCCGGTGTTTTTCTTGCATTTAGATTTTTAAGTGTAAAACTGCCCTTAAAGCCGTTTTTTACCGTAACAAGTATTTTGATGTACATACTTTGTTTTTCGTTTACGGGAAAGGGCGTTTCGGAATTGCAGGCTGCAGGTGTGGTCGGAAAGACTATAATCCCGTGGATGCAAAGTTTTGAGTTGGATTTTTTAGGCATATATGCAACCTATGAAAGCTTGATACCTCAAATAATAGTTTTAATTACGATTATTGTGTTTTCAAGTTTATATGTCAAAAAAAATAAAAAGATTCTTGCCGAATTAAAAAAGAAAGAAGAAGGCGGGGATAATTAATTTAGTCCAAAAAAATTAAATATAGAGGAGAGTTTTTAAATGAAAAAAACTTTATCTTGTATTTTTGCATTGCTTGCAATTGCTTTTGTAATTACATCATGCGAAAAAAAAGAAGCGGTACAGCAGGCTGCGAAACCTGCTCCTACTGAAGAGAAAACGGCTGCCCCTAAACCCCACGAGGAAGGCGCTGCCGGTTTTGACGAGTTCCCCATCGGCGATGAGCAAGATGCCGGAATATTAACGGTTGCAGGTGTTTATTTTCAGCCTGTAGATATGGAACCTGCCGGTAACAGTTTGTCAAAGAACGAAGCTGATTGCCACATGGAAGCCGATATTTCTGCCAATGAAAAAGGCGCAACATTGGGTTACGGTGCCGGCGACTTTGTTCCTTACTTACATGTTAAGGCTTACATCCAAAAAGTAGGTTCTTCAAAGGTACAGGAAGTTGCATTTATGCCGATGAATGCCAGTGACGGACCTCACTATGGTGCTAACGTAAAATTTGAAGAAGGCTTAGGTAAGTACAATATCAAGTTTGAAATTAAGGCACCGGGAAATGATTATCTTCTTCATGTCGACAAAGAAACAGGCGTTACCGGACGTTTCTGGACGGAACCCATCGTTGTTGAATGGAAAGATTTTGAATGGACAGGACCTCAGTGGTAAACTTGTCCAATCGGTAGTAGTATAATCT
Organism: Treponema sp. B152; assembly: GCF_024181665.1. NCBI lineage: Bacteria > Pseudomonadati > Spirochaetota > Spirochaetia > Treponematales > Treponemataceae > Treponema > Treponema sp. B152. Next base: position 1,225,967 of record NZ_CP058668.1, on the reverse strand, counting down.
AATACTAATTACTCATTCAATTTGTAACCGCCGAGGCTTTAGCTTGGGCGGTTACTTTTGATGCTTTGGAGGTGCACCATTTTAAAATTTTATATAAGGGTTATTGAAGCAGGCATAGGCTTTGCCTTAGTTCTTGCAGTTGTTTTTGCTTCATTTAGAACCCAAAGACCCGAAAAAAAACGGTATATTGTTTTTTTAGGTATACTCACAGGATTTATCGGCAGTATTGTTTCTGCAATATTAAGATCTATTCCTAATTACATAAATAGAACCAATTTTGCCTTTTGGTCGATGATTCCCGTCAGTATATTTTTCTTAATTTTAATTGTTCTTTTACTGTTTAAAACAAAAGCGAAAAAATCTTTATTGTACGAAAATATTTTCGGTACAACCGTTTTTTTATATACGGCTGCAACAATATTTTATTATCTTCCCGTTATAATAACTCTTTCTACAACCTTGGTTAATTACGGCGAAAGTGCGGTAAGCACCCTCGTTTTATATAGACTTATAGGCTACTTGCTCGGAATAGTTTTTATTGTTCTTGCAAGTCTTTCAATTTATAAAACCTTAATAAAGTTATCCGATATCGAATTAAATATTACTGTAATAGCTTCTCTTTGTATTTTAGGGATAACTCAAATTGTGGTAATAATCCAGCGTTTATATTCTTTAAGAATAATTCCGCGGAATAATTTTATTTTTTGGTTTATTGCAATGGTGGTGAATAATGGAAACTTTTTTATATTTGCCGTCATTGTGTTTATAATGTTTGCTCCGATTCTTTTATGGAAAAAAAATATTAAAATTACGGAAGCATATAATAACAATGCCGAATTAAGAAAAATAAAAGCAAAAAAACGTAATGCAAAAAGGTGGGCTCGATTTTCTTTAAGCCTTTTAGTGATTTCGATTTTTTCTTTATCTTTTTTGCGTTTTTATGTAGACAGAGAAGTTCCTTTGTCTCCGCCTGAAAATTATACGATTGCAGACGGTATGGCTGTTATTTCTTTAGAGCAGTTGGAAGATGATAAACTTCACCGCTATGAATATATAACGGAGCAAGGAATCGGTATGCGTTTTATTGCCATAAAAAAAAGTGAAGGTTCTTACGGTGTAGGCCTTGATGCCTGCGATATATGCGGTCCCAGCGGTTATTTTGAACGGAATAATGAAGTAATCTGTAAACTTTGCGATGTAGTTATGAATAAGGCTACCATAGGTTTTCCCGGAGGATGTAATCCGGTTCCGATTCCTTATATTGTACATGACGGGAATATTAAAATAAAGATATCAGACCTTGAGTCCGAGGCTCATCGTTTTAAATAGCAAAAGTTTTTATGGGAGAAGTGCTAAACAGTTCGGTGCAAATGGCACCTCTCTGTTTAGCTGACGAGTTTGCCTTTCGGCAAACATCGCATTATTGTATACGGTTTGTAAACAAACCGCTTGAAAAAACTTTTTTCGCAAATTAATATTTGCTGCAAAAAGTTTTTATAGGAGAAGTTATGTTTTGGAGAATGATAGCGGGGGCGCTTTTTAGACAAAAAGGAAAAATGGTGATGATAGCTTTTACCATTGCCCTAGGTGCAAGTCTTTCAACTTCTATGCTTAACACAATGCTTGGTGTAGGGGATAAGGTAAACCAAGAACTTAAAACATACGGAGCCAATATCAATGTTGCTCATAAAGAATCTTCTCTTTTAGATGATATTTACGGAGAAGAATCCGGAAACACAAAAAAATTCTTAAAAGAAGATGAATTGTATAAAATTAAAACCATATTTTGGGCATACAATATTGTCGATTATGCACCTTTTTTAAATGTGCAAGTAGATTATGACGGAGCGGATAAACCTGTCCGCCTGTCGGGTACATGGTTCGATTTTAGGATAGACTTACATACGGGGCAGGAAGTTATAACCGGAATAAGAAGAATGCGTACATGGTGGGAAGTAAACGGAAACTGGGTTTCGGATGATGATAATTCTTCCTGTATGGTAGGAAGTCTTTTTGCAGGAAGGAATAACTTAAAAGTAGGGGACGAGATAAAACTTACAAGTGCTGCAGCCTCTAAAACTTTAAAAGTCTCTGCAATTTTTAATTCGGGAAGCAATGAAGATGAGGTAATTTTTACTACATTGCATACGGCCCAAGAATTTTTAGGAAAGACAAATGTTTGTGAAAGCATCGAAGTAAGTGCTTTGACAACTCCCGATAATGATTTGGCAAGAAAGGCCGCAAGAAACCCTTTAAGTTTAACGATAAAAGAAATGGAAATATGGTATTGCACCGCCTATGTAAGCAGTATTTGTTATCAGATTCAGGAGGTTATAACGGATGCGGTTGCAAAGCCGATAAGACAGGTGGCCGAATCCGAGGGTGCTATCTTAAATAAGACAAGCTTGTTAATGCTTTTAATTACCGTTTTAAGTTTGATCGCTTCGGCTCTCGGTATTTCAAACTTGGTAACGGCGAGTGTTATGGATAGAAGGGCTGAAATCGGCTTAAAAAAAGCAATCGGGGCAAGTAATACGGCCGTTACCGTTTCGGTTTTAACTGAGGTTATGGTAATAGGAATTATCGGCGGTGCCGCCGGATATTTTGTAGGATTGGGTTTAACGCAGATAATAGGCCGAAGCGTTTTCGGTTCTGCAATTCCGCCGGCTCCCATGGTTATTCCTATTGTGGTACTTATAATTTTTTTGATCACCCTTTTGGGAAGTCTTCCGTCGGTAAGATATTTATTAAAGTTAAACCCCACGGAAGTTTTGCACGGAAAATAAACATTCCCGTTTAAGGTGTTAAGGATGTAAGATATGACTAAAAATAAGATGTATTTTAAAATGATAATGAGTTCTTTATTGCGGCGCCGTTCAAGAATGTTGGTAGCTTTAATGGCTATTGCAATCGGCTCAACCGTTTTATCGGGCTTATTGACTATTTACTACGACATTCCGCGGCAGATGGGAACGGTGTTCCGCTCATACGGGGCAAATATGATATTTCTTCCTTCCGAAAGCGATGCAAAAATAAAAAAAGAGCAAATCGATAAAATAAAAAAAGAAATCGACTCAGGCAAACTTGTAGGTTTTGCTCCTTATATTTACAAACCTGCAAAGGTAAACGAGCAGCCCTATATGATAGCAGCTACCGATCTTATAAGTGCAAAGAACAATAGTCCCTATTGGCTTGTACGCGGACAATGGCCTGACAAAAAAAAGGAAGTTTTAATAGGCCATGAAATAAGTAAGGCTATAGGTTTATCTATAGGAGATAATTTTATTGTAAACACTCCGAAACCTGACGGAGATGTAACCGTAAACGAGTTTAAGGTTTCGGGCATAGTTACAACAGGGGGTGTCGAAGAAGAGTTTATCTTTATGAGCCTTGAGGATATAAAAAATATTATAGGCTATAATGATGCCTTCGATGTAATTGAGTGCAGTATTGACGGAAACAGGGACTATCTTAATTTAATTGCCGAAAAAGTTTCAAACGATGTAAAAGGTATTACCCCCCGTCTTGTAAAGCGCGTTACCGAATCTCAGGATACGGTTTTAAGTAAACTTCAGGCCCTTGTTTGGATAGTTACCATCATTGTTTTGTTTTTGACTATGATATGTGTAACCACTACCATGATGGCCGTAGTTGTGGAACGCAGAAAAGAAATAGGCTTAAAAAAAGCTTTAGGTGCTTCAAATAAAAGTGTTGTTATAGATTTTTTGGGAGAAGCGGTTATGCTTGGGCTCATGGGCGGTATTTTGGGAATAGGGTTCGGTTACTTATTTGCAAATAATGTAAGTATAAGTGTCTTTGCAAGAGAAGTTTCCTTTCCTATAAGGCTGGCACCTTTTACCGTAATTTCTTCCATCGTTATAACTATTGTTGCTTCCCTCTTTCCCGTAAGGGCAACTGTGGATGTTGACCCTGCTCTTGTTTTGCGCGGAGAGTAATCTTAAATTTTAAGGAGAATTTTAATTTATGAATATTTTAACCTTAACCGAAATTTCAAAAATATATGGAGATCTAAAAGCCCTCGATAAAATAAATTTAACGGTTGAAGAAGGAGAGTGGCTTTCCATAATGGGGCCTTCGGGTTCAGGTAAAACCACATTGATGAACATAATCGGCTGTATGGATAAGCCTTCTTTAGGAAAAATTGATTTGGCTGGTCAGGACATTTCAAAACTTTCTTCTAAAGAATTGACGATAGTCAGGCGGGATATGATAGGTTTGGTTTTTCAACAATTTCACCTTGTAAACTATCTTACAGCCCTTGAAAATGTTATGATGGCCCAGTACTATCACAGCCTCCCGGATGAAAAGGAAGCTCTTGATGCCCTTGAAAGTGTAGGTTTAAAAGAAAGAGCCAAGCATCTGCCCAATCAATTATCGGGAGGAGAACAGCAGCGTGTCTGTATTGCCCGTGCTCTGATAAATCATCCCAAGCTCCTGCTTGCTGATGAACCTACGGGAAACCTTGACGAAAAGAACGAAAAACTTGTAATGGAAATTTTTGAAAAACTCCATAATGCGGGAAGCACCATCATAGTTGTAACCCACGATCCTGAGGTTGCGGATCAGGCTGAACGGATGGTTGTCCTTGAGCACGGTAAAATAGCAAGAATTGAAAAAATGAGCAGGGTAAGACCCTCAAGAGGAGAGAATGTATGAAAAATTATAAAATTATTTTGGCTGCACTGTGTTTTATCTGTATTTTTTCTTGTTCAAAAACGGAAACAAAGAAGAGTATAAAATACAAAGACGGCGTTTATAAGTCTTTTGCCAATATTAAAGACGATTGGGGCGGAACAGCCGAGGTTGAAATAAAAATTGAAGAAGGTAAGATTGTTGAGTGTACATTTTTGTCTTACGAAAAAAACGGCAATCTAAAAGGGCCTGAATACGGAAAGGTTGACGGAGTTATAAAAAATATGGGCCTTTATAAAATTGCTCAAGCCTCTGTTTTAAAAGCTGCGGAGTACGGTCAAAAATTAATTGAAACTCAAAATATTGATGATGTCGATGTAATAGCCGGTGCTTCAATTTCTTATAAACTGTTTAAAGATGCGGTTGAAAATGCATTGCAGGGTGCAATGCAAAATGCAAAAGAAAATTAAGGAAACCTCTAAAAAACTATGGAAAATTTACAAACAAAAAAACTGACCGTGTTTGAGCTTGCAAAATTAAATATCAAAAGAAAACCTTTTAGAACTGCAAGCCTAATTATTCTTACGGCTGTTTTAGCCTTTAGTCTTTTTGCAGGCAGTTTTTTGGTAAAAAGTTTAAGGGGCGGAATGTTGTCGCTTTCAAATCGTCTGGGTGCTGATATTATTGTCGTACCCCAAGGTTATGACTCAAAGATTGAAAGCGCCTTATTGAGAGGAGAACCTAATAGTTTTTATTTTGATACGGAAGTCGTAGAACGTGTAAAAAAAATTGAAGGGGTTGAACTTGCATCTCCCCAGCTTTTTATTGCAACCCTCTCTGCAGGCTGCTGCTCTTTTCCTTTACAGATTATAGGTATCGATTTTGATTCAGATTTTAATGTAAAACCTTGGCTTAAAAAACAGATAAAACTTCCTCTTTTGGATAATCAAATTGTAGCCGGAAGTAATATATCAGGCGATTATAATTCTCAAGTAAAATTTTTTAATCAACCCTTTGTGATTGCAGGCCGTTTGACTAAAACGGGAATGGGCTTTGATAATTCCATTTTTATGACAATAGAAAATGCAAGGAAGCTTGCAAAAGAGTACGAAAGAATTATGCAGCATCCTGTTGCAAAAAATGAAAATTTGATTTCAAGTGTTATGGTAAAGATTAATCCGAAATACGATGCAGGTGAGGTAGCCAAAAAAATAAGAGAAGAATTTAAGGGAGAAGAAATTTATCCTTTAATATCGAAGAGGATGATGACAAATATATCTTCAAGTATTTCAAGCTTAAATATCTATGTTTATATCCTTATTGCGATCCTATGGGTTCTTTCGTTTATCGTATTGGCCGTTTCTTTTTCTTCGATTTTTAATGAGCGTAAAGAAGAATTCGGAATGTTGAGGATAATAGGAAGTACTAAAAAGAAGTTATTTGAACTTGCGGTTTTAGAATCTCTTATGATAAGTATGTCGGGAGCAATTATAGGAACGGTTCTTTCATGTTTGATTATGTTTTTATTTAATCAGGCAATTGTTACAGGAATGAAGATGCCTTTTTTAAACCCATCTTTTCTTTGGACATTTGTTTGCTTTCTTTTGACCTTTGCCCTTATTTCGGTAATAGGCCCCCTTGCAGCCCTTAAAACTATGTATAGTTTTACAAAAGAAGAACCGGCTTTATCAAAATCTTAAAAGCCTGATTTATTGCAAGTGTAAAAGTTTGACTTTATCTCAATTTTAAAAAGGCTTTAGTTATTTTTAAAAAAACCGATATTTTAAGCAGATGAGAGGTGTATTATGCGTAAAGCTATGATTTCTTTTTGTTTTATTTTTTGTTCTTTTTGTCTGTTTGCAGGCGATATTGCGACCTTTGTTAATTTAGGTTTTTCGGCTGACGGAAGTAAATTTGCTTTCGGACAATACGGATTAACCGATCAAACCTATCGTGCCTATGCAGAAATTTATGGGGTAGATGTAGCAGAAAATAAGTTTTTACCTTCAGGACGCTTTATAACAAGTCCGACATCTGAAACGGCCGATAAAGACAGTAAAAATATATTTTTAAGCCTTTTGGATAGGGCTAATCCTTCTCTTTTAAAATGGAAGATAAGCGATAAAAACGAGGGAAGGGCTATTTATGCAGCTACGGATTCTACAATAAACGAAACTACCTTGATTTTTAAAGACTTTGAAACCAATGACGAGTATAAGGTAATGCTGTACAAGGATAAAAAATCCAATTTAGAAGCTTCTTTCTATATTGAAGTCGAAATCATCAAACCTAACGGCAATAAGATAAAAAAAGCAGCCGGTCAAAAAGGAAAAACCAGATCAGGTGTACGGGACTACGCAATAAAAAAAGTAATTATCGATAACACAAACACAAGCCTCATCTTTGTAATCGAAAAACATCAATATGATAAACTGGGAAACTCCATCCGCTACATGGTAGAAACTATTAAGCTATAACTCTCCTCATCAATTGACAGTAATCTTTTAATGTTCTATAATTACCCCCAAGAATAACTTTTGGGGGTATTTTTGAGTATGCACATTGTAGAAGCAAAAAAAATTACGGAAGAAGTTAAGAGGATGGCTATTGAAGCCGCTTATTATCTTCCGCAAGATGTATTGACAAGTTTAAAGATGTCGCGGGAAGCTGAAAAATGGAGCTTAGCCCGTGATACTCTCGATCAGATTATAGAAAACGCCGATATTGCAAAAAATACGAATTCGCCCATGTGCCAAGATACGGGAATGGCCGTAGTTTTTGTTACGATTGGGCAAGACGTTCACATTGAAGGCGGCTATATCGAAGATGCTATAAATGAGGGCGTAAGACAGGGTTACACGGAAGGTTATTTAAGAAAATCCGTTGTTGCCGATCCCGTTTACAACAGGGTAAACACAAAGGATAATACACCTGCCGTAATTCATTATAATATCGTACCCGGCGATAAACTTCATATTATGTTTGCAGGAAAGGGCTTCGGCTCCGAGAACATGTCCCGCCTTGGAATGTTAAAACCCTCCGACGGCCTTGAGGGGGTAAAAAAATTCATATTGGAAACTGTAGAACTTGCAGGCCCCAACCCCTGTCCTCCCATAGTTGTAGGTGTCGGAATAGGCGGTACCGTAGATAAGGTAACCTTAATAGCAAAAAAAGCCTTGATGAGACCGATGGATAGTTATAATCCCGATCCTTTCTATGCCAACCTCGAAAAAGAAATGCTTGAGAAGGTAAACGCCTTAGGTATAGGCCCCCAAGGTTACGGAGGCAAGACTACGGCTTTAAGGGTTTTAATCGAAACCTATCCCACACATATTGCAGGTCTTCCTATTTGTGTAAATATAAACTGTCATGCAACACGCCATAAGGAAGTTACTTTATAAGGGAGGAAGGAAAAATGTCTGAGATGAAAAAACTTACAACACCATTTACAAGGGAAGATTTAAAAGATGTTAAGGCCGGAGATATTGTTTTATTAAACGGCTATATTTATACGGGAAGAGATGCAGCTCACAAACGCCTATGCGAACTTTTAGAAAAGGGAGAAAAACTCCCCATAGATGTAAAGGGGGCTGTCATGTACTATGTAGGACCGAGTCCTGCAAAGCCCGGAGAGCCCATAGGTTCTGCAGGGCCTACAACCAGTTACCGAATGGATGCCTATACACCTCAGCTTTTAGATGAGGGGCTTATGGCTATGGTCGGAAAAGGAAAAAGAAACGATGAGGTAGTTGCAAAAATAATAGAACATGGAGCTTGTTATTTTGCCGCCATAGGAGGAGCCGCTGCCTTGATTAAAAGCCGAATTAAATCGGCCGAAGTTATCTGCTATGAAGATTTGGGAGCTGAAGCTGTCCGTAAGCTCTATGTTGAAGACTTTCCCGTAACTTGCATAATCGATTCCAAGGGGAACAACCTTTATAAACTGGGACGCGAAGAATACCTAAAAAGCCTAAACTAAAAGGTAGATGACTAATTTACAAAAAATTAACCTAGAGCTTAAAAGTCAAAAAGAAAAATTTACAGCTCTTTTAAAAGAAAACGGCCTTATTGCGGACTCCCTTGAAAGTGTTTACGGCATTTTTGATGAAGCCGACAATTTGGCCGCCTGCGGAGGGCGAGAAAAAAATATCTTAAAATGCTTTGCCGTAAAAGATGAATTTAAGGGCATCGGTCTTACCGATGAGATTCTTTCGGCCCTCTTAAAAGACGCTTACGGAGAAGGTTATAAGTTCTTTTTTATATTTACAAAAAGATCAAGCGTTTCCTTTTTTACGGGGGCAGGATTTATAAACTTAGCCTCATCGGATGATTCTTCCTTATTATACAGGGGAGAAAAAACCGTAGAGGAGGTTTTAAAGAATGAGCTTTTTCCTTATTGCCCCGACAGTATACTTGACAGTATAAGCGATGAGGGAAATGCAGCCATAGTTATGAATGCAAATCCCTTTACCCTCGGCCACAGATATTTAATAGAAAAAGCCTTAGACTATTGCGGAAGCAAGAGCCGCCTTTTTGTTTTTGCCGTTGAGACCGACAAAAGTTTTTTTTCTTTTAATGACCGTTTTATGCTTATCAAAAAAAATACGGACGACTTAAAAAATGTAGTAGTGCTTCCCTCATCTCAATTTTTAATAAGCGGAGCAACATTTCCGTCCTATTTTTTAAAAGAAAAAAGTTTAATAAGCAAAAATCAAACCCAGCTTGATGCAAGGATATTTTTAAAATACTTTGTACCTCTTTTTAATATTAAAATTCGCTTTTTGGGAGAAGAACCCTTAGACCCGAGTACCGAAATATATAATCAAACTCTATTGAATGAACTCCCTCCTCAATGTGAGGTAAAAATAATTAAGCGTAAAAAAACTCAAAATCAGCAAATCATTTCCGCAACGCAGGTTAGAAAAGCATTTCAAAATAATAGTCTTGAAGAAGTGCGTTCCTTTTTACCGGAAACGACTTATAATTTTTTAAGGTCTTTAAAACAAAAAAACTAATTGATACCGGAGAAAAGATGAGTTTATCTTTATTGGAAAAAAGAGAAAAAACCGATTTTTTTGAAAAAGAACTTTTAAGCCGTTCTCCTTTTAAAACACTTGTAGTAATCAGAGCCAATATTCCGGGCGGAAAGAAGGGCTCAATCGAATCGAATTGGATTGTATACCGCATTTTTTTGGAATGTAAAAAAAAGATGGCTCCGCTAAAAATTTTTCATTCCTACACCGATGAAGAAGGCTTAATCTTTTTTTTGATTGTAAATGCACCTCCCTTGGAAGTGAAGGCTTTGAGCATAAAAAGTGAAGATGATGAAGCCCTTGGCCGCCTTGCCGATATCGATGTTTTAACTTCGGAAAAACTTTTTTCGCGTAATGATTTTCCCCATGAGAATAAGAGGCGGAAATGTTTTTTATGCGAAAAAGATGCCGTGATCTGTGCGAGGAGCCGTGCTCATTCCCAAAAAGAAATAATGGATTTTATCTTAAAAAAAGTTCATGAAAATTGGTCTTACGATGGGGATATTTTTGAACTTTTGGGTAATTTAACCGAAAGCTCCCTCCTTGCAGAGCTTTGCCGTCCATTGGGATTCGGCTGTGTTACGGCTAATTCCCAAGGCTCCCACAGGGATATGGATTTTTTACTCATGCTTGAATGTATTCCCCTGATAGGGAATGCAATTAAAAATTTAAGCGGAAAAGATTGCAAATCCTTTGAGGCCCTGCGTGAATACGGGAAAAAACAAGAAAAAAAACTTTTCGATTTAACGGGCGGGGTAAACACCTATAAGGGTGCCTTATTTTTGCTTCTTATCTTAAATGCCTGCATCTTCCGTATAATAAAAGAAAAAAAAGCCTTCACCGATTTAAGCAAAGAAATTGCAGACTTTTCTCTTCCCCTAAAAAAAGATTTTGAGCTTAAAGCCTGCTCCCCGTCTTCTTTACAAGCCTTTAATAATTTGGGGAGCGGGGGAGTGAGGGGCTTAGCCCTTTCAGGCTTTGCAGAACACTTTCAAAATTGGCTACCTCTCTATAAAAAAACTTTTTCGGAAGGCGAGGACTTTGTAAAAATTATTGTTAAGATGATTGAAACTACCTGCGACACTACAATTATAAAACGCAAAGGAGAAAACGCCTTACTTGAGGTACAAAAAAAAGCTCACAGCCTTCTTTGTATAAACGATAAACCGGCCCAAGAAATCGCTATCACGGAATTCTCGGCATGGTGCGAAAAAAACAATATCTCCACAGGCGGCACCGCCGATAAAATTATCATTTTGTATAATCTGGAGTTGGTGAGGGAGATTTTTGTTTGACAGAGCTTATAAGAATGGAATAAAAAATAAGCCCTAAAAACGCTAAGACTCTTTAATATCTTCACTTTAAGTTCCCTATTAATTTAGCCGATACTATGAACATGGGCAGTTTTAATATAAACTTTAAAAAATATATTTTTATTTTGTTTTTTTCTCTTTCGTTTTTTTCCGTTTATTCTGATGATGATATTAAGGAGTCTTATGACAGCGAATTTTTAAAGGTTGATGATGGGCTGATTCCTCTGGTTCCTTTAGATAGAGTGCCTGATTCCGCTTTGGTTAGAAGGGATATTGCAAAATCATGGCTTTTAGCGGCTCCTGAAGAAATTGCTTCCCGGCATTTACACATTGACGCGGATTCGGCCGGAAACCTTTTTAAAATAAGATCGGTATATCTAAAAGAGAAAAAGCTTCTTGCCGTAGTTATAAGCCCCATCGATACCGAGTTTTCAAACCTCGAAAAGGTTCCGCAAGGGACATGGATTTTATACCGGAATTATGAAACGGGAGCTCCTGAATGTATTAAAATTTATCCGCGTGAAAATCCTGAACTTTATTTAAGCATAAGACCTTCATCATCAAAAGATAAATCGCTTATAAGTATTTGTCTTTTTAATACTTATGTCAGAAAAGATATTTCCGTAGGTATTCCTTTTGAGAATTTATATTATTTATCTCTTTTAAAACTAAGGGACATTACAAAGGATATGCTCCCTTGGGACATCTTCAATCCGCCCATTTTTTATAACGGTGTTGAAGCAGCTTCAGATACAATTCGGGACAGGTTAAAGACCTTGGTTTATATTCAAGACGGAGCCTTTGATGAATTCGGTGAACCCATTCATTTAACAGACGGAAGGCCTCAGACTGAAGATGATATTGTTAAAGCCGTTCGGCCCGACCAAAGGCTTAAAGATGTAAAAGGCGGCGTAAACTGTTCAGGTTTTGCCAAATGGATAGTGGACGGAATGATTCGGCCCATCGCAGGGCAGGGTATCTTTATTAAAAGCCTTAAAACAGAAACCGATGTACCTGATACTTATTTTACCAAGCCTTACAAAGAAAGAGAACTCTATTTCGGTCTTGAGTGGATACGTAATCTTGCGGCTGCAGCGTTAAGTTTAAACGTAAAGCGTACTGTAAAGCCCATAGGCTCGGGCCTTGATGTTACGGTTGAACCCTTTGCTCTTGTGCCTCCCATAAAGCAAAAGAATGTAAAAGAAGATTTTGCTTCGTTTAAGGGATATGAAAAAACAGCGGGTTATCAGACTTCGTATTTGCAAGCTCTCCTTTATTACCTTGCCATAAGCGAGCCGGGGCATTTTTATTTAGGAGCGGTAAGCCGTACTGTAAGTCCTGAAAAAGGAAGTCCGCCTCTTAGACAATATCATCATATTGCCGCTTTTTTCCCTTATTTTGACGTTTTCGGTAATTTTCATATTGATGTTTACGAAAGCGGAAAAGAAACTTCAATAGAGCAATTTATGAGCTTGAACTCTGATGCCTTTACAGCCTTGGTCAGAATCAGGGCTCCCCAACCCGGAGTATTCAATCCTTAAGATAAGCCGTAATGGTCTATAGTCCGCCGATAGGCTGTCTATAGACTGCTTATTACTTGAGGCAGGGCCTTATCTCCCATTTTATTTTTTAATAAAAAGGCTAGGGCAGTTCCCGTTAAAAGCCCTAAAAAAAGGCCTCCTACAGCCGCTTTTTCGGTGTAAAAAATGAGGTAGGAGCTCAAACTGAAAACAAAGGCTAGGAGTATGGGAATAATAACCGAAGAAAGGGTTTGAATCCTTGTTTGGTTTTCATTAATTTCTACAATAACGAAGTCTCCTTTTTTTAAATTTTTCCCGCTATTGTTTAAGGCCGTAATCTTATTTCCGCTGACTGCCAAAAGCCCTCTTTCCTTATTCTTACCGGCAAAACCGCAGCCTCCGCAAGTTGCACAGCTTTTTACCGCATAGCAATCTTTTTGTTTTATGGAGCAGGCGTTTTCAGTCTTTGAATTATCCAAATCTATGTTTATCTTTTCTACATTGTTTTTATCAGTCCACACTGATGTAACTATTCCGTATCTTTGCAAAGTTCCGACTCCTCAAAAATTCTTTTTATTTCTATTGCGTTCCCCTCATCATCGGTTTTGATAAAAAGGCCTTGAAGGACGGGGCGTGCCCAAGCGTCTTTTCCGAAATCGGGAAGGCAGGTGCGGTATTCTCTTATTTTATCTTCAATCGCATATCCGCCCACAGAATTAAGGCTTCCTGTTCTGCCTGCATCCGTTATGTAGGCGGTTTTATTTTCTAAAATACACTCATCGGCTGTCTGCACCCTTGTTCCCGATCCGATCAGGGCTGAAACCTTGCCTGAAAGCAAAAAGCCTAGGGCTTGTTTTTCGGCAGTTGCAAAAGAGGAAAAATCCACAAAGATGATATCCGCTTCTTCTTTTAATCGGGAAACAAGTTTTTCGGTTTCAGTAAAGGGATTTTCAGCCATTATTTTGTGATGTCCTATTCTGCCGATGACTGAAACGACGGCTATTTTTTTGTTCGGTTTTAAATTAAAAATCTTCCATCCGTTGCCGGGAGATTCCGACGGCAGATTAAAGGGGCGTAGTACATGGGGTGTTTTAGGAAGGTCATCTACCAAGTCTTTTTTTTGAAAGATTAAATCTCCTGAAGTGATACAGTCGATGCCTAGTTTTTTTAAGTAGACTGCATGCTGTTTTCCAAGCCCCCCTGAGCCCGTAGCCGAATTTGCATTAGCAATAACAAAATCGGCCTTATATTTTTCTTTTAAATTTGGAAGTTGTGTTTTTACTAGCCATACACCGGCCTTGCCTGTAATTTCGGCAATATATAAAATATTCATTATTTATTCTTGATAATCCATCTCTTTTAAAATTTTATTGCATCTTTCAGCCAAATCATTCATTCCCAATTCAAGATAGGTATCACGCAAGTTAAAAACCGCATCTCCCATTTCAGGGTCAAGTGTAACGGCCGATTCAAAGGCTCTCCGTGCAGCCCTATAGTTTTCCTTATTAAACAAAACCGTTCCGTAATTATTCCAAACCCTTCCGTTTTCGGGCTCCAGTTTTATAGCACTTTCAAAGGCTCTTTCTGCCTGATCGATGTCTCCCGTTTCAAATAAAACAAGCCCTAATGAATCCCAAGCATCAGCCTCATAGGGATTGTATTTTAAGGATTGAAAAAGGGCGAACTTACTGTCGTTTTGTCTTTTAGCAGCATAGTAGCTCAATCCTAGGTTGAGCCACATCAGGCTGTTATCGGGTTCAAGGGCAAGCCCTTTTTTTAAGCAGGCTATAGCTTCATTGTGAAAGCCCTGCATAGACATGCTCACTCCCGTATCGTTAAAAAATTGAGCCGATTCTTGCATTTTCTACCTCAATATCGTGTTAAACAAATCGAAGATAAGTTCTTTTGCTTCGTTTTGTTTGTAATTATTTTGAAGCTTTATCAATGAAGCTTCTACAATCTTTTTGCCGTAATCTTCTGCCCTTTTTACAGCCTTTGAAGAACAAATAGCCGAAATCGAGGCTTCGACTGCTGGAGATTCTATGCCTTCCTTTGAAGCCTGCTTAAATAAAAGCTTTATTTTTTCGGCACCTTCAGGATTTTCTTCCGTGTAAAAAATTAGAGGGAGGCTTTTTTTGCCTTCAACTATGTCATCGCCACGCCTTTTACCGGCGTTGCCTTCAGTAATATTTTTTACATCGTCCAAGATCTGAAAACCTATACCCATATCGGTCATAAGTTTTCCGTATTCCAGAACTTCATTGATAGGTCTACCGGCAGCTATAAAGCCTAATTCTCCTGCCAACTTTGCAAGAGAGCCCGTTTTTAGGCTTATCATAGTTATGTATTCGTCGACTGACGGAATTATATCGGGATTTGAATGCCAGCCTATATCCATAGATTGCCCTAAATGAAGCCTTCTTAAATTTTGCGTGTAAAGCGAGTATATTTCGGCCCTTACGGATTCGGAAGTTTCATAATTTGTCAGGGGATTAAGGGCTTCAAAATAAAGCCATGAGGCGGAATTTAAAGCCGTATCAAGCCCGTATTTTATGTGAGTCGCAGGAGCCCCTCTGCGGGTATCGGATTTATCCTCTATATCGTCATGGACGAGGCTTGCCGTATGACAAAATTCGATGAGGGGGGTAAGGGGGTAGGCCTTTTCGGGATCGCCTTCTTCAAGTTCGCATGAAAGAACACATAGAAGGGGGCGCCACCTTTTTCCTCCGCGTTTTACCAAATCCCTTACAGGATTGATGATATTCAAAAAAAAGCCGTCCGGCAAGCCGTAAGCTAATTCGCCGAAACTTTGAGAAATCCACGAAGAATTTATTTTTTCGGGCAAAAAACAATCGAGAGTTTTTTCGATATGTTCAAGCCGATTTTTTAATTCCATCATCTTTTCACAATATATCACAAAAAGGAAAAATTGGCAATCTATATTTGGTAATTGCCCAAATTCTTCTTTTTTGGTAAAATAAGAATGCTATAAAAATTTTGGAGCAGAATTATGGCAAAAGAAAAAAGAATTTTAGACCTTGAAAAGACAATAAAAAAACATCAAGACCTTTATTATAATGCCCAGCCTGAAATTTCGGATGCGGAATTCGATGCTCTTTGGGATGAATTAAAAGCACTGGATCCTCAAAATAAACTTTTTTTTACGGTTCCGCTGGAATCTACCGAGGGTTTTGCAAAGTCGGAGCATATTATTCCTATGGGAAGTCAGGAAAAGGCTGCCGATCCGCCTTCATTTGAAGCTTGGGCCTTAAAGATGCCCTTTAAAGAATATATCGTTCAATATAAAATGGACGGAGCAAGCCTTGAGCTTCAATACGAAGAAGGGCATTTTGTGCGTGCCGTTACAAGAGGCGACGGAAAAATCGGGGACGATATAACCGAGAATGTGCTTAAAATGAAAAGGCTGATAAAAGACATTACTGTAAATGCGGATCATGCCTCCGCCGATGTGGCAAAACCATTTTCAGGCGGAATAAGGTGCGAGGTTATAATGCTTCGTTCCATTCATCAAAAATACTTTAAGGATAAGGCTAATTGCCGAAATGCTGCAAACGGGCTTATGAAAAAAAAGAACGGAGAATTGTGCGAACACTTAAATCTTTTTGCCTATGATGCCGTTCAAGGAAGTATAGGCAATCCCTTTACGGGAGATGCCCCCTTTAAAACCGAGTCCGAAAAACTCGTCTGGCTTAAAGAAGCGGGCTTTAATTGTGTTGAAGTAAAATACTGTAAAAGTATTGCTGAAGTAATAGAATATAGGGCTCATGTTATGGATATCCGCCCTTCATTGGACTATGACATAGACGGCCTCGTAATCAAAAACGATACAATCGATCCTGAAGATATGAAGAGAGCCCGCCCCGAAAAGCAGATAGCCTTTAAGTTCAGCTTGGAAGAAGCGGTTACCGTCCTAAAAGAAATCGAATGGAGCGAGTCTGGGGCAACCTATACACCCATAGCCATTATAGAGCCTGTACGCCTTGCCGGTACTACGGTAAAAAGAGCAAGCCTTGCAAACCCTAACATAATCAAGGCTCTAAACTTAAAAATCGGAAGCAGGGTAGTGGTAACCAAGAGGGGGGAGATAATTCCTAAGATAGAAGCTCTTGCAGAAAATCCTCCTAATGTTAAAGAAATAGAATATCCAGATACATGTTCCGTATGCGGCAGTCCTCTTACCAATGAGGGTACAAGGCTTTATTGCCCTAATATGAGCTGCCCTAAACTTATTCATCACCGAATCGAAAAATGGATAAGCGTTCTCGATATAAGGGATTTCGGTATAACCCTCATAAAAAGACTTTTTGAGATGGGACGGGTTAATTCAATCACCGATTTATATACCCTCACTGTCGAAGAACTGGCAGCTATAGACCGCATGGGAAAGCTTTCTGCCGAAAAGGTATATAAGGCCCTCCATTCCAAAAAAGAAATAAGCTTAACCAAATTTATTGCAGGTTTTGATATTGAAGGAATCGGCGAAACAATGGTCGAAAAGCTTGAAGAAGCGGGTTTTAATGATTTGAATGAGCTTCTTAGAGCCTCGGAAGCCGATTTTACAAATGTTTATCAGTTCGGGCAGGTTCTATCCCATACCTTAGTAACAAACCTTTCGATCTTAAAAGGTGAGATGACCGGATTGATAGATAAGGGTTATATAAAAATTAAACCTCCGCTTACATCGGAAGAGGGGGCAGTTTTAAAGGGCTTAAGTTTTTGTTTTACTGGGGAGCTTAACACGATGAAGAGGGCTCAGGCTGAAGCCTTGGTAAAAGAAAAGGGGGGAACTGTAAAATCTTCCGTTGTAAAGGGCCTAAGTTATCTTGTAACCAATACACCCGATTCAGGGTCATCTAAAAACAAAAAAGCCCAAGAATTGGGAACAGCAATCATAACCGAAGAGGCTTTTTTAAATCTTATTGGGAAGGTATAGCCTTGTTAAAGAGAAAAAAAAGGTTTTTAATTATTTTTTTATCCGTTTCTCTTTTATTTTTTTTAATCTTCGGACTGACGGACTTTTATAATTATAAATTCGGCTCTATCAAACAAAAACTGTCTAAAACAAATTTAAGTATTTATAGTACGGGAACGATGATAAAAACATTCGGACAAAATACCGAAACGGTAAGTGCCGTTATTTCTTTTTTTACACCGAGCGGAAATCTTATAAACAGTTACGAAAGAGCTTGGCAGGGCTGGGAGCTTAATCTTGAATGTATAGTTTTTACCTTTGAATCAGGTTCAATAGTATTTCCTTACCGCCTTTTTTCGAATGAGTCAAAGTACGGTACCGGTGTAAAACTTTTTGATTATTATAACCGAGATGGGTATCCTGCAATTTATGATTACTCTTTTTTTTCAAAAGAAGAAAAAGAACTTATAAAAAACCTTTACGGATATGCAGTTTTTTCTCCCCATCTTTTAAAAGTTTTTTCTTATGCAAAGATAAAAACCGTAAGTTTACATAATTTTAAGCCTGATACGGAATATCTTTTATATGCCGGTTCTGATGGAGAAATAAAATTTATAAAGGGCAGCCTTTAAAAATAGCGGTTTTTATAATACCCCAAAAATTAAGGAAAATTATCTGAAATTTCGGGTAAAACCTCTTGACAAAATCCGGCATATCGAGTAAACTCGCTCTTGTTGTCTATGCCAACTTAGCTCAGCTGGTCCAGAGCACGTGATTTGTAATCTCGGGGTCTAGGGTTCGAATCCCTAAGTTGGCTTTTTATGGGGAGTTTCCCGAGCGGTCAAAGGGGGCAGACTGTAAATCTGTTGGCTATGCCTTCCAAGGTCCGAATCCTTGACTCCCCATTTTGGGATTGTTTTAAGTCTTTTGATAAAAAGAGCTTGAAACAATCCCTTTTTTGTTTTATACTATTGACATGGATAAGCAATTCTGGAAAAGCGGTTTAAATTTTTCATGTACAAGGTGTTCGGCCTGCTGCCGATTTGATCCGGGATTTGTGTTTTTATCCGAACATGATCTTTCGAGATTATTGGAATGGGCAACTATGCCGAAAGATGAATTTATAAAAGTGTATTGCCGCTGGGTTCCTAAGGATGACGGTTTTGAGTACCTATCCTTAAAAGAAAAACCCAATTATGACTGTATACTTTGGGATGACGGATGTAAGGCCTATACTGCCAGACCCCGTCAATGCTCGGATTTTCCTTTTTGGAATTCGATTTTAAGTTCAAAGGATATGTGGGATATAAATGCCCGATATTGTCCCGGTATGGGAAAAGGCGAATTTTATTCTGCAGAAAAAATTGAAAAAATTCTTACAAGGAGAAAAGCTGAACCTTGTATTAAACGGAGAGTAGATTAAAATCTTAAGGAAGAATTTTTGGAGTATTTATGCTTGTAAAATTTTGGGGCGTTAGGGGGTCGCTTCCGGCTCCGCTTACGCCGGCACAAGTTCAAAGTAAGATTGCTGCTGTAGTTCAAAGGATAACTCTAAAAGACATCGAAAGTCAGGACTCAAGGGAAAGGTTTTTAGCATCTCTTCCTAAATGGCTTTTTGGTACTATAGGATCCAATACCGCCTGTGTTGAAGTCGAAACCGATGACGGTGGACACCTTATTTTTGATGCAGGAACAGGAATAAGGGAGTTAGGAATCGATTTGATGAAAAGACCCGACTATGGAAAAAACACGACCTATCATTTGTTTTTTTCACATTTTCATTGGGATCATATTCAGGGTCTTCCTTTTTTTAATCCCGCCTATGACCCCCGAAACAAGATAATTGTTTACAGTACCCGAAAAAAAGCAAAAGAATTTTTAGAAGATCAGATGAAGTATCCGTATTTTCCTATTTCGATGTTAGGAGAAGACGGATTCGGTGCTTCTTTTGAGTTTAAATATATTGAGCCTGATCAAAAATATGTTGAGATAGGCGATACTAAGATAGGCTGGCATAGAGTGCGTCATCCGGGAGGATGTACGGCCTATTCGGTAATTGAAAAAGGAAAAAAAATAATTTATTCTACAGATACGGAGCTCCGTCCTCGTGATTTTGAAAGGAACGAACAAAATGCCGAATTTTATACCGATGCCGAGATGCTGATAATTGATGCCCAATACACCCTTACCGATTCAATTTTAAAGGAAGGGTGGGGACACTCGACTTTTTCCGTAGCCATAGATTTTGCAGCCGGTTGGAATATAAAAAGCATTGCTCTTTTTCATCATGAGCCTACATATCATGATAAAAAAGTATTTTCGCTCAAACAAACAGCCGACTGGTACAGGGATTGTTCTCGTGCTCCCGATATCAAGATTTTTATTGCTCAAGAAGGCAGGTCTTTTTTAATATGAGTGAAACCGAATCAGTATCATATTTGTTTTCAGATAACGAATTAAAACAACTGGCTTTATACCTCAGAAAAAATGCCGACTCGCTTCCCAGAGTTTTAGAACCATTATCCGATTTTGCAGAATCGTACGTTTATGGGAGGATGACTATAGGAGAAGCAGAGGCTTTTTTTGAGCAAGCCTCCTTATAAGAAAAAAGGAATTTTTTATATGAAAAATAAATCAAAGATTGTCATAATAATATTGTGTATAGCCGGCTTTCTTGCCGGTACAATATTTTTTGTTTTGTCGCTTAATAATCCCCCTTTGGAATTTTCAGAGCCGCTTGTAACATTTAAAATACCGCGCGGTACTGCAGCAAAAACGGTTATTGGTGAGTTAAAAGCTAAAAATCTTATACGCTCGGAGCTTTATGCCTATGCCTATCTTAGGCTTAAAAAACTTAATTTAAAGGCCGGCACATACCAAATAAAGCCCGAAATGACCACCCATGATATTTTGCACAAACTTACAGAAGGCTCTCAAGCTCTTAAAAAGCTTACAATACCTGAGGGCTTAACTTTAAAAAAAACGGCTCAAGTTTTCGAAACTGTAGGTCTTATAAAAGCTGAAGACTTTATTGCAATAACTTCCGATTCCGATTTTTTAGAAAAAAACGGAATTAAGGCAAAAACAGCTGAGGGCTTTTTATATCCGGATACCTATTTTTTCGGAGAAGAAGATACTCCTGAGATGATGGTAAAAATGATCATAAAAACCTTTTTTGAAAAAACTTCATCCATTCCGAATTTTCCTAAAGATTTTAACGAAATCTATAAAAAAGTGATTTTGGCCAGCATTATTGAAAGAGAGTATCAGCTTCCTGAAGAAGCTCCTATAATTTCAAGCGTTTTTACTAACCGGCTTAAAATAAATATGGGGCTTCAATCATGTGCAACCGTTGAATACATAATTACCGAAATCAAAAATAAAAAGCATCCTACTCGGCTTTTTTATGAAGACTTGGAAATTCAAAGTCCTTACAATACCTACATCCATGAAGGCCTTCCGCCGGGGCCTATTTCGAACCCCGGATTTACGGCCTTAAATGCTGCCTGTAATCCCGCAAATACGGATTATTTTTATTTTAGACTGATCGATCCGGATACCGGAAAGCATGTATTTACAAAAACCATAACTGAGCATAATAAGGCCGGAGAAGGTCTTTTATTAAAAAAAGCCGCCGGTCAATAATAGGTACTTGTAGAATAAAATTATCATTTGTGATATAATTATTCCCGCTCGGAGGAATTTGTTTTGAAAATTGGAGTAGATGCATTCGGATGTGATCACGGCCGCTCAGGCATAGGCTCTTATATACTGTCTATTGTAAAAAATTTGCCTAAAAATGATTACGAATTCGAGCTTTTTGGTCCCGAACTTGATAAGTATACATATACATCCGACATAGATTATGTTTCTTTTACAGGTATAGATATTTCCGATACAAAATTTTCGGAAAAAATTTGGCATTTTAAAAATTTAAACTCTTTTATAAAAAAGCAAAGATATGATGCCGTCATTTACCCTGCAGGGGTAGAACTTTTACCTCCGATTTTTACCGTACCTTCTATTTTGGTCATTCAAAGTCTTTTATCTGCAGACCTTGGAGTTATTGCAAAGATGGGCTTAAGGCGTACGCTTAAAAATGCCTCAGGCCTTATAAGTCCTACAAAATATATTCAAAACGATTTATCACAATTTGGGGTAAATGCATCCGATATAAAAGTAATATATAACGGTATTGACGGCTCTCTTTTTAAACCCATCACAAATGATGAAGACAGGGTTTTAATACAGCCCTTTGCAATTCAAAGACCTTATATAATTTATGCCTCCCGCATAACACATGAACAAAAATGCCATGTAGAATTGATAAAGGCCTTTGCCCTATTTAAAAAGCAAACAGGTTCTCCTCATCGTCTTGTTATTGCAGGTTCTGACGGAAATAATTCCGAAGCTGTTCATAATGCGGTAATACAATCGGGCTTTTCTTCGGATATTTTGCTTACAGGTTATTTTCCTCATGAAAGTCTTCCTCAGCTTTATTCATCGGCAGACCTTTGTGTTTTTCCTTCGATGATAGAAGGAGTCGGCTTACCGGTTATTGAGGCCATGGCCTGCGGTGTTCCTGTTGCTTGTGCAAGGGCCGGAGCGCTTCCGGAAGTTGCAGGGGATTCTGCACTGTTTTTTAATTCAAAAAAACCGGAGGAAATTGCAGAAGCCATTTCTTCTTTAGTCGATTGCGATAAAAATACGGCAAAAAGAAAAGAAATTATAGAGAAAGGTCTTGACTGGGTAAAAAAATATAATTGGGAAACTACCGCTCATCAAACTATCGAATACATAGATTCTTTGCTAAAAAAATAACCGAAAAATATATTGAAAAATATACCGTAAAATGATATAATCTTCTAATATCACGAGGATTTTATGAAAGAATTTTTAAATTACAATACGGTAAGAGATAACGGATTCATTCTCGCCAGAAAGATGTATGATGAAGGATATGTTCCCGATGTTATTTATGCCTCTATGAGAGGAGGTGCTTATCTGGCAAATGTAATAAGTGAATTTTTTAAAATAGCTTATAAAGACGAAAAGAAGATTTTATATTCAACAGTTGTCGCTCACTCTTACTCCGGAGTTCATAATAACTCGGAAATAGTATTGGACGGTTGGACGCTCCATCCAAGCAAACTGCCGGCCGATGCTTTGGTTTTATTGGTAGACGATATTTTCGATTCCGGTGCTACAATAAATTATCTCGTAGATGAGTTAATTAAACAAGGATTAAAAAGAGAAAATATAAAAATTGCCGTTCATGATTATAAATATTTTCATGATAAAAAAGAACAATATGAGCATCATCCCGATTATTGGTGCCGAAAGCATGATATTTATACAGAAAAGGATAATTTATGGATTCATTATATGAGCCATGAATTAGTCGGTCTTTCTAATAAAGAACTCGAAGAAAACTATTATTCGAAAAATCCTGCTTTAAAAGATGTATTTAAAGGAATAATAAATTGAAAAGACTTAAGATTTATAGCATTCTTAAAATTGGTTTCATTATAGCAGCTTTTGGCTTGTTTGCTTTAGATTTAAATTGCTATGAATTGGATGAACTTGAAATAAAACAAGATTACAAAAAAGACGGTGTAAACCTTGATATAAAATATCCTGAAAGCAAAGAGGATTACGTTTTTTATAGAGCTTTTAATCCGCTTACCAATTTGTATTCAAACGGTAAACTAAAAAAAGGAGAAAAGCCGTTTTTTAATTTTGGAACGGAGCTTTGTGTTTGGGTACAAACCTCATCAGGCACAATGAGCAGACCTTCTCATCTAATTGTTGAGCCCTTGGAAGAAAAAAAACTTTTAAATGTTTTAAGTCCTCAAGAGGGTACTTGGAATGAGACGCAAAAACTTATAATTCAACATCCTCCTAAAACACAAATTATATATTCCGTGGATGGAAGCGATCCCTTAGACTTCGGTCTTTTATATACCGGACCTATCAACCTTGAAAAAGAAGGAAAAATAGAGCTTAGAATAAAGGCTGTACCCGAATCGGGAAATATCACAGAGAAAATAATAAACTATGAAGTATCTCCCGATGGTATTCCTTCTCCTAAAATACCTGAGACCGCTTTAAATGAAAAGCCCGATAAAGATTTAGAGTACAATATTTTAAATTGGTATTTTTTGGAATTTAATTCCGATGTGCCTATTTATTATTTGATCAAAAAAACAAATGATGATTCAACAACCGATGCTTCCCAACTCTTAAATATTTATGACGGGCCTGTTTTTATTGATAGAACTAAAGATACCGTATTTTACTGGGTAAAAGCAAAAGAAGAAAAGGTAAATAAAATATTTTTACCTAAAAAACCTGTTTTATCCTCAGTACCTAAAACAGCAGTAAATAGAAATATTGAGCTTAAATTTGATGATAAGCGTTATACTTATTTTTTTGAAACAGGTGACGGCAATACTTATATTTATCCCGATAAAAATTCTTCTCAATTTAAAAAAGATGCATCTTATATATTTGATGTGGGAATAAAAGAAGAACGTTTTTTTGATGTTAAAATAAGAGCTTTCTATGATGGTCTCTTTCATGGCGAGTTGAAAACATCATTTACAATAGATAAGCTTCCTCCCGAAAAACCTGAAGTTTCTTTTAGCCCGCCCGTATCGCCTACAAATTCGGATGTAAAAATAAAAATTAAATCGGCTTCAGTTGAGACAGTAGTTGAAATTGAACCTCCTATTTTTACTTCGTCTTCGAAAGACGAAATTGTTTTAACCGGAGCTATGGGTGAAAAAACTATTTATTCCGTAAATATTTATAATAAGGATGAAGCAGGTAATAAGAGTGCAAATGTCAATAAGGAATTTATAATAGATAAAAATGCCGTATATGTAGATAATAATTATAAGATTAAAAATTCCGATGGAAATCCGTCAAAACCTTTTTCTTCTATTTATGAAGCTGTTGATTATATAAATAAGGTATCTCTATTGCAACAAAATAAGGTAAGTTCCGAAAAATGGAAAATATATGTAAGAGGGGATTGTATTTTAAATGAAGCCGTGCTTATTACAAGAAATATAAAAATTACCTCTGCAGGTCAAAAGACCGCAATTCATTTTTCTAAAAATTCGGGTTTTGTTGTAATCGGTGCAAATTTCGAAATTGAAAACTTTAAGATTTTTAGAAGGGAAAGAGCTGAAGAACCGCGTGAGGTTCCGATAATTTATGCAGATAAGGCAAGTATAAAACTTAATAATGTAAGTCTTCAAGCTTTTGAGGGCGGGCCTGTTTTAAGTTCTTTCTATTCTCATTTGGATATATCCGATACTAAGGTAATTTCGGAACAGACAAAGCACTGCCTTATATTTAACCTAAATAACTCTTCAGCCGTTTTTCAAAATACTGATTTTACAGGAAAAGGATTTTCGGTTGCAGCAATCTCCGCCTCAAATTCGATTATTGAGCTTGATAATCTAAACGCCTCTCTTAGTCCGAATTTTACTGCAAGGTTTTTAGAGGCGTGGAATTCCGAAATATCTTTAGGAAAACTTAATCTTATCCGTTTACCTGAATCGGCACAAAATAGGGATACCGCTGTTTGGTATAATAAGAATTCAAGAATGGATATTAAATTCAAACCCATTGTCAGAGGTTTTTCAAATTCAATTGAGAGAGAACCATAATGTTATGCGGTATAGATGAGGCGGGAAGAGGGCCCCTTGCAGGTCCTGTTACGGCAGCTGCCGTTATCCTTCCAAGCCGCTTTGATTTTTCAATTTTAAAAGATTCAAAAAAACTGACAGAAAAAAAAAGAGAAGAAGTACGTAAAACCATATATGCCGACCCAAATGTTCTTTGGTCTATCGGCTGGGCATCCAATTACGAAATAGATGAGATAAATATCTTGCAGGCAACTTTTTTGGCAATGGAAAGAGCTTATGAAGGCCTTTATTTAAAACTTCAAGAATTCTGTAAATTAAACAATGATAAATTTATAGAACCGGATATTATTGTTGATGGTAACTTTATTCCCAATATTAAAAATTGCTCTTCGATTAAAGCTCTCGTAAAGGCTGATGATTCCGTTTATGAGGTTATGGCTGCTTCTATTTTAGCAAAGACTGCAAGGGATAAAATGATGATACGCTACTCTTGGCTTTATCCGGAATACGGATATGAAAAACACAAGGGTTACGGAACAAAAAAGCACATAGAAGCAATTAGATTTAACGGCTATAGTCCGATTCAGCGCAGATCTTTTTTTGTAAAAAATTTGTAAAAATATTTATAAATAGCTTACTTGTATTATTTATAAAAAAATGTTAATCTTATTGTAGTTATTTACAATAAAAAAGTATTTGTGAGGAGTAACAAATTGAATCCTTTTGATATTATGAAAAATGCAAAAGAAATCCAAGCAAAAATTGCCAATATTAAATCCGACCTTGATCAAGAAGTTGTTGAAGGTGTATCGGGCGGAGGTCTTGTAAAAATCCGCTTAAAAGGCAGTTTTGAAGTTGAATCTATCTTTCTTGATCCTATAGCTGTAGATAATCGTGATGTTCCTATGCTTCAGGATTTAGTCAGGGCTGCTCATAATGATGCAGTGGCAAAACTAAAGGAGCTTTTACAAAATAAACTTGGGCCCCTTGCAAGTCTTGCAGGCGGTTTACCTTTTTAAAAGAGGTATTAAATTAGATGAATGCTATTGATTCCGTTATAGACTCATTTTCCCGCCTTCCCGGTATAGGTCATAAGAGTGCTGCCCGCATCGCCTATCATCTTCTAAAACAAGGGCCTGCGGATGCCTTGCGTTTAGCGGAAGCTGTTTCTACCTTACACGAGAAAATTCATCCTTGTACTATATGCGGTTCTTATACGGAAGATGAGATTTGTTCTATTTGTGCGGATGAAACAAGGGATAGGGCAACTATCTGTGTAGTAGGCTTTCCTCAGGATGTGAATACAATTTCTTCAATCCCCGAATATAGAGGATTGTTCCATGTTTTGGGCGGACTTATAGCTCCCCTTGAAGGTATAGGCCCCGATCAATTACATATAAGCGAGCTTATCAGACGTATTCATGAAGGCGGAATTACCGAGGTTATTCTTGCAACCAACCCGACGATTGAAGGCGATACTACGGCCCTGTACATTCAAAAAATATTGCAGGACCTGCCTGTTAATATAACGAGGCTTGCCTCAGGCTTACCTGTCGGAGGCGATTTGGAATATGCCGATCGTTTGACCCTTGCAAGGAGTTTAAACGGCCGCATTAAATTTTAATTTTTATGGGAGAATAAAAATGAATGAATCCACAATGCAGAGATTGCGCTATAATTACGAACCGAAAATCCCAAAAGTATTTGCGGAACCTTTGAGTTTGATTAAGCCGGAAATAGGAGAGGCTACACATGCACAATCTAATCAGGCGGAATTAAAAGAAATATTTCCACATACTTACGGAATGCCCATTATCAGATTTGTAAAGGGAAAATCGGAAGTAGAGCATAAGCCCTTAAAATTCGGTGTCATTCTTTCGGGGGGACAGGCTCCCGGAGGTCACAACGTAATTTCCGGTCTTTTTGATGCCCTAAAAAAAGGTAATGCAAATTCCAAACTTTACGGATTTTTAAGAGGCCCTGAAGGTTTGGTAAAAGGGCGTTATGTCGAAATAAAAAAAGCCTTAATCGATAAGTACAGAAATACGGGCGGCTTTGACATAATCGGCTCAGGAAGAACAAAGATAGAAACTGAGGAACAGATTGAAAGTTCTATTCAAAACGTAAAAAAATTAAAACTGGATGCCCTTATCATAATCGGAGGAGATGATTCGAATACAAATGCGGCTTTTTTGGCAAAATACTTTATTCAGGCAAAGTTAAATACCAAGGTTATAGGCGTTCCAAAAACAATAGACGGCGACTTAAAAAATCAATACATCGAAACATCCTTCGGTTTTGATACTGCAACAAAACTCTATTCTGAGTTGATCGGAAACATTTGCCGAGACGTAAATTCCGCACGTAAATATTGGCATTTTATAAAGCTCATGGGACGCTCTGCAAGCCACATAGCCCTTGAATGTGCCTTAAAAACCCAGCCCAATGTCTGCTTAATCGGTGAAGAACTGGCCGAAAAAAAGGTTACCTTACAGCAGGTTACGGATTACATTGTGGATATAATTGTAAAAAGATCCCAAAAAGGCGAAAACTTCGGGGTTGTTTTGGTTCCGGAAGGAATTATAGAATTCATCCCTGAAATGGATGAATTGATTGAAGAAATAAATGATATTATGGCCGAAAAGACTTCAGCCTTTTCAAAGCTAAAGACCTTTGCAGGAAAAAAATCTTGGCTTCAAAAACACTTGTCCAAAAAAGCCTTTGCTCTTTTTGACAACCTGCCTGAAAACATTTCTTTACAGCTTTTAATGGATAGAGACCCACACGGAAATGTTCAAGTTTCCCGCATTGAAACTGAAAAACTTTTAATAGATTTGGTCACCAGAAAAATAACCGAAATGAAAAAGGAAGGGACATATAACGGAAAATTCAGTACCTATGCTCATTTTTTCGGATATGAGGGGCGCTCTGCCTTTCCTTCAAACTTTGATTCGGACTATTGTTATACCTTGGGCTTTACGGCCTTTTTATTGGCACTTAACGGATTTTCAGGCTATATAGCTTCGGTTAAAAATCTGACTGATGAGGTAGAACATTGGCTTCCTTGCGGCGTACCTCTTTCTATGATGATGAATATGGAAAGAAGAAAGGGTAAGATGACTCCGGTTATAAAAAAATCCGTAGTAGATCTAAACGGTAAACCTTTTAAAACCTATGAAAAAAATAGGGATAAGTGGGCTGTCGAAACCCTTTACCGATTCCCCGGAGCAATTCAATATTTCGGTGACCTTGAAGTATGTGACATACCTACTAAGACCCTCTTACTCGAAAAAGGAAATTTAAAAGAAAAGAGGAAGAAAAAATAAATTGATTTTAAAAAGAGCACCGGTTTTTAATCGGTGCTTTTTTATTTGGAAGTTTTTACTTAAAAAACATTCCGATAAAATCTTTTTTTTCCAGATTTCCGAAGTAGGGTGTTAGATCAGTGTTTCTAAGTTTTTCGGTTAAAACATTTTCGGAATACTCGCAGCCGTTTAAAAGTTCTTCCAGTTCTGCCTTATCGGCTGTACCGAAAAAATCCCCGTGAATTTTTAAAGAATTTATTTTCATATTTTCGACATTAAAAAATACTTCGATACTGCCTATTGGAAAACGCTCGTAGTGAGAATATTCTGCCTTTGGAGAGGCTCCGTAATTCCATTCTTTGCGAGAAAATCTTTCCTCATAAATTTTCATAACACCTTTAAGTTCTTCTTCCGAAAGTTTATACTCTACGGGCTCTTGGTTTTCAACTTCAAAGATTGCTTTTAAAAGTTCGTCTTTAAATTGGTCAACTGTAATATCCCGTTTTAAATATGGTTTTATATTTGTTACCCTTGAGCGGATACTTTTTACGCCTTTAGATTCCAATTTTTCTTTTCGGACAGTCAAGGCTTTGGAAAGGGCTTCCATTTCCACATTAAAAAGAATGGAACCGTCGCTTAAAACCCGTCCCTGCCAAACCGACTGAGACGCCCCTATACATTTTTGCCCTTCAATCGTAACATCGTTTCTGCCTGAAAGTTCTGCATCAACTCCGATTTTTTTTAAAGCATTTACAATCGGAATATAATATTTTTTAAAATCAATCTTTTCGTTTCCTTTTGTTTTTGTAACAAAAGAAAAGTTTAAGTTTTCGAGGTCTTGATAGATGGCCCCTCCGCCTGTAATACGTCTGACAACCTTTATACCGTTTTCATTTATATATTTTTCGTTTATTTCCTGATAGGTATTTTGATTTTTACCTAAAAGAATAGTGGGGTTGTTACTCCATAAAAAAACATATTCCTCATTTTCCAAAGGGAGGTTCCTAAAGCAGTACTCTTCAAAGGCCATATTATATTCGGGGTCATGCGAATTGTTAACTATGTATTTCATGGAAAGCTATTATAATAAAAAAATAATTTTATGCAAGAGCTTGACAACACAATATTATGTATGGTAGAGTTTAAATGTAGACCGTTGATAAGACGGGTACTGATATGGCTATTTTAATTTTAGTATTATGTGTATTTTTAAATTTTCTTATATTAGTAGGAATTTTTATAGTATCCAAGGTTCAAGTTTTTTATCAAAAAAGAATACCAGGATTAGATTACGATTCTCTTGTAGAAACAGCTTTTTTAGAAGGGCATTATTACGGTAAATATTGGAATCATGAAAATAATAAAGGGAATTGGACATGGCTAATGCCTAATTCATACATTAAGAAAAAAGCTTTGGAATTTAAGAAAGATGATAGCGAGAAGATAATACGATATAGAAAGAGACTTGTTAAAGCTTTGAATATTGAAACATCATTACTTGTGATGATGGGTTTTGTACATGTGATTGCTTTCTTTATCTCGCTTATTTGTTTGACTTAAACTAAAAGATTTTTATTGGATATTGGTATAAGTAAATAAGGGTTATATTATATGATGAATGGCTTAGGTATGGAATGCCTGAAAAATATACATTTTTATTTTCAAAATGAATGTTTTGTAAAAAAGACCAGAATAATATTAAAAATGAAAACTAAAGGTGTATCGGGTTAAAAATCATAATACAACCAAGGAGTAATTATGAAAAAATTTGGAATATGCATTGTAATATTGACTATAGTATTTGTAATTCTTGCTAGAACAGATAAGTATTATGCCAGCGGGAAATTAATTTTTGATAAAACAGATATTATAAATGGCAATTATTATTTAACTAATAAAGAAGATATGAAAAATATTCAGGTATCAGCTTTACAGTGGTATTATACTAACATTGTAGTTAGTATTTTATTAGTGTTATGGATTTTAACAGGCTTATTGTTTTTATATATGATGGGGCGCCATGTCTTGCCTTATTTTTGGTATAAAAAATACGATCATATGTTTGATGAAACGTAATTTTTGTGTGCTGTTAGAATAAACAGTTTGGCTATATATTATTGTAAATGATGGATGGAAAAGGGAATGCACAAGTTGAAGAGAATCTTAAAGATTTCCAGTAATACCAGTAAAATAGGTGGGGTGTATGCTTAAACTTGATATTGCAATTGTAGTAAGACATCCGATACTGCCTGCTCGTGATATAACACTTATTTTTGATATTAAAGCAGCTGCTAAACACTCTGTTAATGAAGCGCGAGTTTCAACCTCCGGTAAAAAATGCGGAATTTTCAGAGAGTCTTATGTTCGTTATGATGTTGTTCCTGAAATACTAAAGAGGAATAATCATGATATTATCATTCATTATTTGAATACATATTTTAAATCGAAAGTGAAAGATAGACAAAAACTTGAATCATTTTTGCAAAGCGGCGGGAATGTAATCTATGAAATTTATCTGGATAAAATACATAATGAAAATATATTTGAATTGTCTCCACGGATTTTAGATGAATGTGCTGATTTAAGTATACCATTATGTTTGAGTATGTTGATGGCGAGTGAAAATATAGTCTCTGAAAGTACAGATTATAAGGTTCTGGATTTTATAATCGTTTCCATTGAACAGCCAATACCATCCCCTATGTATCATACTCATATGTATGACTTTAATAATGGAGTAGTTTATTATGCACATGAGTTCCCTTTAACTGAGGATACTTATTTAGAGAATGAAATTGATATGGCTATTAGTTTTTATAAAAGACATATTGTTGATATGTGTTCATCGATAAAAGAAAAGGTATGGTGTAAAATAACATTATGTCTAAAGACTTATTATCATTACGCTTTTGAACTTTCTTCCGAGATATCTAAGATGTGTGCTGAGTTGAATATTGGAGTCATGGTATGTTTTTAATTAATTTATGTAACAGGGAAAGCGGTATTAACTATCTGCGGAGAACTATGGACTTCTAAGTTAGAAAGTTGTATGCTGTTTTGCCGACACTTGTTTTTTTTTATATTTTGTGTAATAATAAAAACTATAAGAAAGCTTCGGAATTCTTAAGGGCAAGGTGCTTGCTCCGCCCTTTTAAACAGCGGTTTTGAAGATATTGATAAAAGAGGAGATATGGGATGAATATTGATAAAAAATATATAATACTATGTTTAAATTTTTTTTTATTTATTTCGTGTATAAAAAAAGATATTGATATAGAACAATTACAATTTAACTCAGATATATATAAGTCATTAAAAGCTAAAATAATGAGTAACCATATTTTATTTTCAGATAATAAAGTAGTTGCATATGGTTTTAGAGAAAAAAAAGAATATATAGCAGATGCACAAAATATGGAAATATGTATAAACTCAAAATCTTGGTCGTATGATGAATTGAATGCCTTAGAAAGGAAACGTATTTTATTTAGACTGTATATAAATACTGATATGCTATCTCCCTTTTATGGTAAAATAATTGAAGTTGGATTAACGAGCAGTATTACTGCAGATTATCAAACTTCTGATTTTTTTTGTATAGGAGAATTTTCTTCTAGAAATATTTTAAAAAATCAATATAATTATCATTATGTAGGATGCGAATTTATATTTGGTGAAAAAGAATATATTGGGTTTGTGTTTATTGAAGGGGCTATATATTTAGAGAATGTAAATAAACTTGATGCTAGGCTAGGTGATATAACTTTTTACGATAAAATAAAAAGTTATCGGTAATGAAGAGTAAAATATAAATCATGTATTGGAAGATAAATTAATATAAAACTATGAAAACAGAACCTTATTTTTACCCACAGCCTAACCATCTCCCCCCCCCCCGGACAGCGATTGCAAGGGAGCAAAAGCAATTTATACAAATTGCTTTTGCTGTACATCTTTCCGCAGCAATTTCTGCGGAAAGATACCGAAGCGATAGCGGAGCCCTGAAAAGAACGGTGCTCAATTTTGTTTTCTTCGTAATGCTAAAAAACAAAATTGAGCAGTCCGCCAAAAGAAAACTATTACTAAATTTTTAGTATAAAAAATACGATCATATGTTTGATGAAACTTGATTTTTGTGCGCTGTTAGAATAAACAGTTTGGCTATGGTGTCGACACTTGTTTTTTTTATATTTTATGTAATAATAAAAACTATAAGGAACCTTCGGGATTCTTAAGGGCAAGGTGTTTAAAATTATATGGAAGATTTTATGGGTAATTTTATATTATATACTTTTATTCTTGTTATGGCGAATTTAGGATCGATTGCAAAATCGGCTCTTTTAAATATTGAATCGTGGAATGAAATAATAAAGACAAATATAGTTTTAAGTATAATTATTACTTTATGGTATTGGCTTGCTGTATATGACATAGAACTGCATATTTTCTCATTTTTGCTTTCTTGCTTTGTATTTGGTGTAATGATGATAGTACTATGTATTATTAAGAAAAAATATGAAAAACACCGAGAAGGAGTGAATGAAGATCTTTTTTTAGTTGGCGGTATATTTATCTTTACAATTGTAAAGTATATATTTAAAATAAAATTAGTTGACATTTTTTAATAAATATATTGCAATAGGTAAATATGAAAATTTATAGAACTTTATTTGATATTCAAATCTTCAATCAATTTTTACAACTATACTATTATGCTTTATTTTTATGGAGGATTAAAAATCGAACTGAGGATACGGGATTCTTAAGGGCGGAGCCCTTAAGTAGCTATTTTGAAGACAGGAGGGGCATAGGGAAGGGGAACAACCAACAACGTTTCGAGGTAAAGAAACTTTTATCTGACAAAAGTGTCTTTCCTTCCCTTTAACTATGTGGATCCGGATGGAAAAAAACATTTGATGGTAGGTGTTGGGGAATTTTCTAATGATCCAATAACAGAAAATGCATTAAGGAGACAATTGTAGTATAATGAAAGGCTTACACATTGATAATAAAATATTTCTAAAAAAGATAATGCAACTATTTCTGTAATTAGTGAGTAATTGGTGAATATGAGTTACAAGATAATTATTGAACGTGATGAAATAGTAAATGGTTACTCTAAACAGTTATTAAATATTGCAAAAATAAAACATATTAATTTAGATGTTTTTTTTCAAGCCTATAAAGGTATTGAGGGGATTGTAGTGGATAGAGAAAGTATTTACTCTAACTGTATTTGTGTAGATCAAAACCATAATATAAATAATAAATGTTATGGATTTGATGTAGGAATTCTTGATATTGATTATTATTCCTTTTCTTCAATATACAATGAGATAATTTTTTCCTCATATGATTTTTTTTATAAATACAAAGAGAATCTTAATAATTTTTTTTTCCGACATATTATGAGGCTTCTCAATTTTTAAACTTTCATAAGCAAATATATGAAGAAGGAAATGATGTTGAACATACGGATTTACTTAGTATTTATAGGATATTAAAATAAATTGTATAAATAGTTGAAATATGGTATTATGTGAGAAAATAAAAAACTTGGAGGAAAGAGTAACAAGTAACAAGTAATTAATAAAACCGTTGAGAGGAAAATAGATAAAATAATGAAAACAAATCATCATTTGTATTCACAGCTTAACTATCTCCCCCGGACAGCGATTGAAAGGGAGCAAAAGCAATTTATCAAAATTGCTTTTGTTGTACATCTTTCCGCAGTAATTTCTGCGGAGAGATACCGAAGCGATAGCGTAGCCCTGAAAAGCGCGGTGCTGACACTTGCTTATTTGTATATTTTGTGCAATAATAAAAGCTATGATAAAGCTTCTGGATTCTTAAGGGCAGAGAGCCCTTAAGCCGCTATTTTGAAGATAGGAAGGGGCATAGGGAAGGGTAACAACCAACAAAGTTTCGAGGTAAAGAAACTTTTATCTGACAAAAGTGTCTTTCCTTCCCTAACAGACCATAAGAAAACAATAAACCTTTGGAGAGTGAATAAATGACGGAAGGAGAATATTTTATTACCAATTTAATAAAAGATAATATGATTCAATTGTTTGATATAAATGGTAAGGAGATGGAATTTGATTTTCAGCGACATATATGTCACAGTATAGCTGACATTTCTCTTAAAATAGGCAATAAGAAAGACAGAATTAGATTTAGTATCTATTCAGCATT
Source organism: Treponema sp. B152 (assembly GCF_024181665.1). Taxonomy (NCBI): domain Bacteria; kingdom Pseudomonadati; phylum Spirochaetota; class Spirochaetia; order Treponematales; family Treponemataceae; genus Treponema; species Treponema sp. B152. The sequence continues at coordinate 1,191,357 of NZ_CP058668.1, read as the reverse complement.
ATACTTAGCAAAAGTATGGAAAGTACACATTGAAAAGTCGCAATACAAAAAGAAATTTATTTTATTAGTGCAAGTTGAAAATGAGTGGATATTAGGTAAACGAAATTCTGCTCCACCTTATGTTATATTAAATACTTTTGCAAAAGATAAAATATATAATTATAGTATTTTTTCTCGAATGTATAATGAAGATTTTATTTCTAATTATAATTTGGATGAAATACTGAAGGATATAAATTATGAAGTATTTATGTCGATTAATGGAGATATTCGTATTATCTTATTTTATAAATGAGAATAGAAATAATTTTTATATGAAAACAAAACTTTACATTTATTCACAGTCTAACTATCTCTCTCGGACAGCGATTGAAGCGAAAATCCTTTTTGCGGTTTGTTTAAGCAAAAAGCAAGCTCTGACCGGAGGGAAGAGCCTTGCCTCTAAAGACAAGTGCAGCAAAAAGATTGGAGTGGAAAGCGCGGTGTTGCATTTTGTTTTCTTCATGATAATAATAAACAAAATGCAGCAGTCCGCCAAAATAAAGTTATTAATAAACCTCCCCACTGACAGGACTTTTGGAAATAGGTGGAGCAGATACAAGGAGCCTAGTAAAAATAAAGCGGAGGCGTATCGGGTATACGTCGAACATTTATTTTTGCGTAGCGACGCAGGAGATGCCCGCATATTTTCAAAAGAGAAAGATGTATACGGAATAGATTACGGCTTCGGCCTTGACGCCCCGAAAGAAACCGATCAAACAAACCCGCAAGACCTCTTTGCGTATAGAAGAAATTATACATGGAACGAGCGTAACTTATTAAGCAAATCAAGCGACCGCAACTTTACCGTACACTACCGCTACGGCGAAGACGGACAGCGGGCCCTTAAATACACCGACGAGGGAAGAAGTGAAACACTATACTTCAATAACTTCTTTACGATACATATCCCGACACAAGACCAAAACAACCCGCAAGGCTTACGGGTACACAAACACATATTCGTGGGAAATTCAAGATTAGTAACCGCGATGACGCATACCGACAACCAAGGCGATAATGAAGAGCAAAAAGCAAAACGGTACTACTATCATAGTGATCATTTGGGAAGCGCACAATTCGTAACCGACTGGAAAGGCAGGCAATACGAACACATTGAATATACACCCTACGGAGAACTGTGGACTTACAAGTCAAAAACTGCTATGCTGTTTTTGACGACGTATAATAATTTCCTTGCAAAGCAGCCCGCAGGGCTGATTGAAGAAGTTGCTGCGGGATTGGACAAACTGCCGTTCAGGTTTACGGGGAAAGAGCTGGATGAAGAAACAGGACTGTACTACTATGGAGCGAGGTATCTTGATCCGAAGTATAGTAGGTGGTTATCGGGAGACCCGGCGTTAAGCGACTATATACCCAAAGCGCCTATTGACGATGATGCTAAAAAGCATAATGAAAACCTGCCGGGACTGGGTGGAGTATTTAATGTTGTAAACTTGCATGTGTATCATTATGCGGGGAATAATCCGGTGAAATATGTGGATCCGGATGGGAGATTAACAGCTGACGAGGAAACAGCAAAAAAAATCGAAAACTTAGGAAAAAATGCACCAGGTAAATTAATTGACGAAATTCTTTTAAAATTAAAAGAAGATGGATGGACAATTGTAACCAATGAAGAAAAAAAAGAAGTGCATGATGATCTTAAAGGTTCTGCCAGCAATGACAATAAAGATATGATGGTATCGATTGATAGTAAGTCAATAACGATTAAAAAAGATTTTACTGAGGAGGAAAAGGATCAAATAGAATTAAATAAAAAAATTGATGCAATACCTAATAATAGTAAATATAAGAGATCTGCAGATAAATTTAAAAGAGATGTTAAACCGAAGGATATTACTTTAACAATGATAATATTTAAAGTTAACCCATATGATTTTGAAAAAAAAGAAATCGTAGGAAAATATAAGGAATATATTGATATCGATAATGATGGTAATATTGATGGTTACAGATATAAATAATATGGGAGATAAAAAAGTGAGAAAGAAATTTAGTTTGCTATTAATTGTTGTGTTAGGATTTATGATGGTTTCATGTTCTACATTTCCCCAAAGAAAAAAATATGAAAGTTTAAAGAAATACATGAAGTCGTACGGATGGTCAGAAGTTAATTATAATCCTGACTTTTTTGATATTATTGAAACTGTATATTATCTTGTATATCAAGAGCCTTTAAAACGTGGAGTAATATCCTGTCATTACTATGAAGTTGATAATGTTACTTTACGTCTTATAAGTGATAAAAGCAAACCTGATGATCCAAACTTTATGTTATGGTTTTATATAATGTATGAAGGTAAAAGACATTATTTTATGAAAATAAATTATATGTTAGAATTTGTTGATACATATACTTCTGACTTATATGATATCAATGGTAATTTTATAAGGGAAGAGACACGTAAAATATTTTATTAAATTGTTGTATAAAATCGAATATACAATTTGATAATATTTTTATAAAAATTTATTGAATTGAGATAAATGATGAAATGAAAGTAGAGGTTTGCATTTATTCACATTCTAACTATCTCATTCGGACAGCGATTGAAAGGGAGCAAAAGCAATTTATAAAAATTGCTTTTGCTGTACATCTTTCCGCAGCAATTTCTGCGGAAAGATACCGAAGCGATAGTGGAGCCCTGAAAAGCGCGGTGCTGACACTTGTGTACTTTTACATAATTATGATAGTGCACAAGTGTCAGCAGTCCGCCAAAAGAAAGTTATTATTAAATAAAAACAACTTATGGATGAAGTCTTAAATGATCCTGATACTGAAGTGTGGTACCCGCAAAAGAGACGGTGCCAAAGCATATTTAGGTTCTGACGGCTTAATTATCCATAATATCCTTCTGCGGAAGATAAGAGGTCAATGTTTTATGATAAAAATGGAGAAACGTTTAAAAGAGATTTTCAATAAAGAAGATATTCAAGTTTTTAGAATAAGTAAAGAAATAAATGATTACTTACAATTAGGAAAATACTCTAAAAAACTTATTGCGCTCGGAGGTTTTAATTATTTACTAAATAAATGGGAGGAGATTGTTAATACACTTCCGTATGATAAATCTTTTCATTACCAACATGATGATTATCTGCATCATTTAAATATTCGATGTGCTATTTTTGATGTAGAACAAAATTGTAAAATCACAAAAAAAATAAAAGAATTTATAAGAAAAACGGATAAAATATTTATCAAAAAGACAGTTGAAGTCCCTTATGTTTGGATAAATAGAAATAGTACTGAAGATCCCGAAGATCCACATGTATACTGGTTTTACTACCGAGTACCTCCTGAAAGAATTCCGAATTGGTATTCTGAGGGTAGTACCGAAATGAAAGTATATCGTGAATGGCTGGGGAGTTATAATGAAAACTCTTGAGAATGTAAATGATTTTATTGCTAAAAGTAGATACTCAATTTTAGTCAAAAAATTCGGCTTTCCCTATGTTTTAAACAAATGGAAAAAAGCCAGTGAAGATATGACATTTAGAAAAGAATACTTAATTTATGAGTATTTAAATAATTTATGCACGCGAAATGTATTAGAAGAAATATTGGCATATTGCGATAATCTTTTTAAGAAAAAAACAGTAGTTGTAAAAGAATCTGTGTGAGTACCCTAGACTTTTTTATGATTTTAATCTATAATCAATAAAATTATGAATTTTAAGGCTGGGTTTATGACTTGTAATCAAAGAAAACCTGATTGGTTAAAAATAAAACTTCCTACCGGAGAGCTTTCACAGGAAGTATCGAATACAATAAAAATACATAAATTAAATACTATATGTACCAGCGGCAAATGTCCCAATCAGGGAGAATGTTGGAGGTGCGGAACTGCAACATTTATGATTTGCGGAAATATCTGTACGCGTGCATGTAAATTCTGTAATGTGCCTACCGGTTGCCCATTGCCCCTAAATCCTAATGAGCCGATGGAAATAGCCCAATCGGTTGAAGCTTTAAAATTAAAACATGTAGTTTTAACCTCGGTAGATAGGGACGATATAAAAGATTTCGGAGCTTCCCACTGGGTAAAGGTTATAAAAGCCGTAAAACAAAAAACACCGAATGTTACAATGGAAGTTTTAATTCCGGATTTTCAAGGCCATGAAGATTTGGTATCGATGATTATCGAAGCAAAACCGGAGGTAATTTCTCATAATCTTGAAACGGTACGCAGGCTTTCTCCCCATGTCAGGAGCAGGGCTACGTATGACACCTCTCTCAAAGTTTTAAAACAAATTGCAGACTCCGGCTTGGTATGCAAATCCGGTATTATGTTGGGACTGGGTGAAACAAGGGCTGAAATTTTAGAAACGATGGACGATTTACGCAAAATAAACTGCAAAGTTATGACCATAGGCCAATACCTCAGGCCCTCTATAAAAAACATTGAGGTTAAAGAATATGTAAGGCCTGAAGTCTTTGAAGAATATAAACAAATAGGCTTGGAAAAAGGCTTTTCTTTTGTGGAAAGCGGTCCCCTTGTTCGTTCCAGTTATCATGCCGAAAAGCATGTGTTGAGCTAAATATGACATACTTTTTTGAAACATACGGCTGTCAGATGAATCAGGCTGAATCCTCATCAATGGAACAGGTTTTGCTTGAGAAGGGCTGGACGAATTCCTCCGATGCCGAACACTGCGATTTACTTATAATAAATACTTGTTCAGTACGCATAACAGCCGAAAACAGAGTTCTAGGAAGGCTTGGGCATTTTTCAGGCTTGAAAAAAAAGCGTAAATTTTTTGTGCTTTTAATAGGTTGCATGGCTGAAAGGCTTTATACCGAAATACAAAAAGAATTCCCGCTCATCGATTATGTTGTCGGAATGTTTGAACGCAATCTTCTTCCTCAAATTTTTGATGAAATTAAAGCCCGCCTTAAAAATGATAATTATATGGCGGAGTTTACTCATAACAATATCGAAGAAAAACCCGTATCGGGTTATTATTTCGCACCTCTTTCTCATTCGCCGAAGTCCTTTCAAAGCTATGTGCCCATTATGAACGGCTGCAATAATTTTTGTACTTATTGTATTGTGCCCTATGTTCGGGGAAGGGAAGTTTCGCGTCCCGTAAATGAAATATTGCAGGAAATTACCGAGCTTTCATCAAGGGGGGTAAGGGAAATTACCTTGCTCGGCCAAAACGTAAATTCCTATAAAGGAGAAGACGGGGAGGGGAGGCTAATCGATTTTCCAAAACTTTTAACTCTTATAGCGAGAGAAGCGGATAAAATCGATATGATAAGATGGATACGCTTTATGTCGAGTCATCCTAAGGATATGTCCGATGCTTTAATCGACACAATCGCTGCAGAAAAAAGACTTTGCAAACTTGTTCATCTTCCGGTTCAGCACGGCTCCGATACAATTTTAAAAAGAATGAACAGGGTTTACACGATTGAACATTATAAGAACAGAATAAAACGCCTAAAAGAAACCATACCCGATATAGCCTTGAGTACCGATATTTTGATGGGCTTCCCCGGAGAAACCGAAGATGATGTAAAGGCTACATTGGATTTGATGCAGGAAATAGAATTCGATTCAGCCTTTATGTATCATTATAACCCGCGTGAAGGAACAAAGGCTTTTAATTATCCTGACAGGATTCCTGAAGAAGTAAAAATAGAAAGATTGGGCCGTGTAATCGACTTACAGCTAAAAATTACGGCAAAAAAAATGAAGGCTAAGCTCGGTAAAACGGTAGATATCTTGGTTGAATCCCATTCAAGGAATGAAAGGTCTGAACTTTTCGGGCACACCGAACAAGGAGAGATGACCGTAATTCAGGGCAATCCTCCCGAATCCTTAATCGGAAATTTTGCCCATGCAGAATTAAAAGAACTAAAAGGAAAAACATTTAGAGCAAATCTTAATTAGATAAAATCTTAACATGTATACATTCTTATACTGAATTATTAAATATTGTAGAAATAATAATACATCTTAATAAACAATATTTAATAAACAATATGCTGGTTCGACTAAAATAGAGAATAGATTTTATAATATTGGTAAGTTGTATAAGGTAAGTTGTATAAATGGATAAGTTGGCAATAGAGATAACAACTTGGATTTTATTGTGAGGAATAGGTAAAAATTCCTTTTAAAAACCAGCTCATAAAAACCCTTTATAAAACTTCCTATAATGTATGTTCTGTCTACTTATTCGGGGCTTTAATTGAAATTAGGATGATTTTAAAAGTTTTCATCTCCTCTTTTCTTTATCTTAAAATTTTGATATACTTTTTCATATTTATAAGCCCCTTTCATTAAAAGGAAAATTGGAATTTTATTATGAAGAAAAAGCTTTTATTTTTTTTGATTTTTATAAGTACAATCTTACTCTTATCATCCGCCCTTACTTCTTGCAGCAATAATAAAGAAAAAGAAATTGTTCATGAAAAAATAAAACCTAAAAGGATTATAAAAAATAATATCCTCATTGTTCTTGGAAAAGATTATTATGAGCGGAAAGATATTTTAAAATATCTTGAAGATGAATATGCTCTTGGGAGTTCCGATTCTCATGTTCAAGTTTTACCCTATTCCGATATGGTAAAAGCGGCTAAACAGCCCCGTCTTAGAATGATTAACGAAAAGATTGAAGAACAAAAAACCACGATACTTATTTCCATAGGTATACCTGAAGGCGGAGGCCGTTATCTTATTCAGGCGGCGGAGAATAATCCTGAACTTTCAATAATAAGCCTTTTGCCCATGGACGAAATTCTCCCACTAGAAGCTGCTTCGGATATTGTAGTTGATTTTCAAATTCCTAAAGAGATAATGAATGAGGAAAAGGATTTTTTGATAAGCGATAATGAGGTTATGCTCTTACTTGTAGCAGCTATTTTTGCCGGTGAGGATATAAATGCTCATAACAAAAACATAAAGATTTTTCCGATAGAGGAATTTCAACAGGCTTTTTTTACGGCACAAACAATTTTGGGCAAGACGCTTTTTACTAATCATCATTATACAATTAAACCGTATACTGATTCCGATACGGGACTTCAATCCCACAGATATATTTTAATTTATAAGGATTTTGATGAAAGTCAAGAAACGGATATTTTGGATGATAAAGAAAACTCAGGAGAAAACGAAACGGAGAATGACGGCATTATAAATCCGGATAAGCTTGAGGGAGGTGTTTAACCGGTGAACTCTTTGGAGTACTTTAATAAAGGGATTTTTGCATCTCCTGAAGCTCTTGAAAAACTAAAATCTGCCGAAAAAGCACGCCTTATTTTAATTTCGGATACACACGGTAATGTAGATACTATAATCGATATTTTGGGCCGCGAGGGAAAAAAATCCGATGCCGTTTTATTTTCAGGAGACGGCCTTGCAGATTTTTTAAATTATATAACGATTTCACAATATGAAAAAGAGCTGATGGAATGTATGCCTCCTGTAGCAGCCCTTGTTATGGGAAATTGCGATTCAAAAAAATATGTTCTAAATTTAGATGCAAGAAAAACGGGAGCGGATTTCGGCTTTAAAAAAAATCCCGAACAATATTTGGAATTTTTTGAATTTCTCTTTTTAGAGGCTTGCCGTAAAAAAATTCTTTTAACCCACGGGCATGAATTCTATGTAGATTTTGAATTAAACACTCTTTTAAATTTTGCACGGCAGCAAGACTGCTCTGTTGCTGTTTTCGGCCATACCCATGTACCATTGACTAAAGAAACAAACGGAATATTTTTGGTAAATCCAGGCTCTGCCTCAAGACCTAGAATGGGCTCAAATAAGAGTTATGGAATTTTAACTATGAGCAAAGATGCAAAACCGTCAATGGAATTTAAAAATTTATAAAGCAGATATTTTTTCTTCTTCCAATTGTTTTAAGATTTTTTCATCCAGTTTTATGGAAAGATTTTTTTCATGTGTAGGAAGAACGGTTCCTTTGGGTGCGTTTTTTGCTCTGCGTAAATGTTTTACCTGAGTGGTATATAGATCGGCTTGTCCGTTTTTTCTCGCCTTTGAATAAAAGACTGCGAGGTTTCCGGCCTTAATCAAAACAGGTAAAGGTATACTCTTCCCCGCCCTAGCCTTTATAAAAACATAGCCACCTGCATAATCCCTTGTATGAAGCCAAAGGTCTGCCCCCTTAACAAAATGACGCAAAAGCTCATCATTTTCGGCTGCCGTTCGGCCTACTAAAATAGCCCAGCCTTCCGAAAAGAATTTTAAGCCCGGAGCGGTTTTCGTATTTTTTGCTTTTTGCTGTACCGGAATTTTTTCTTTTTGAAGAATTTTTTGAATTAAATAAGGGTTTTCTTCCGTTTTAATTTTTTCTATTTTTTCTTTTAGTTTTTCTATTTCTTTTTCGGCCGATATAATATCTTCTTCCAAGGCCTCTAAACCAGAAACGGCTTTTTTATATTTTTCGTAATAGAGATTTGCATTTTCTTGGGGTGTTTTTAGGGGATCCAAAGTAATATTTATTTTTGCACCGTTTTTTGTGTAATCTTCAAGTTCTATAAATTTCATTCCCTTTTTTATCAGATGAAGGTTTGAAAAAAGCAAATCTCCTGCATTTTTTAAACTTTGAGCATTTAAAAATTCTTCCCTTTTAGCTTTAAGTTTTGATAGAGCTTTTTCGATTTTTAATATTTTAGTTCCGTAAAGGTTTTCGGCCTCATCCAGCAGGGCTTCTTTTGAAACCTTTGGAGCATTATTAATATACCATTCTTCGACAGCCTCATTAAAACTTTTTGTTTTGTCATACTCGCGAACACAATAATCTTGTTTTTTTATTTTTTGAGGTTCGGGATTCACCCAAGTTCCGCCTGATATTTCTCCCTTCTTGGGGCGACGGTAAAAAGCGTCGATTATAAGGTTATTTTCATCGGTTAAAACTATGTTTGCAGCCCCGCTCCACAGCCTTAAATATAAAAAAAAGTCCCCTGCTCCGCTTGCAATGTGAAGACGTATGATTCTGTCTTCGTTGAGTTGTTCCGCTTTTAGGATTTTCCCGCCCTTGATTCTGGATTTTAAAAGCTCCATAAAACGCATAGGCTTATCGAATTTAGGAATTTTTTTACGTGTAGCATGAAGCCGGCATGCTCCGGCATCAAGAGAAATAAAAAGAGTAAGAGGTTTATCTTTGTAAAGATAAAAGGCCAAGGCTGTATAAGAGGGCTGAATTATTTTTTGAATAAAAAAGCCCTCTAATTTTAGCTCTTCAAGAATTAGATCTATTTCTTTATTGTTTAAGGACATTAAAATCCGAATCCTTTTAAAAGATCTTTTACCTTGTTTTCTGCCTCTTTTTGAGCTTCTTTTATTTTCCCTGCGGCAATATCTTTTATGCGTTTTTCGGCTTCAGCCTTCTTCTTATCCAATATTTTTTCGTAATTTTTTACATCATCAAGAAGCTTTTTCGCCTTATTTGCTGCCGACATAAAGGTGTCGATTTCTTTTTTGTAAGTTTCTTTTTGTTCATTAAGCCATTTTTGTCCCTGCTTTAAAAGCTCTGCTTTTACTTTTTCAACCTGACGAGCGAATTCTTTTTTTAAGGCTGCCGCTATTTGATTATCCACATCCGTATCGACATCGAGGGTAAAACTTTCTCCCTTATTGATTGTAAGGGTTGTTTTTACGTTTATCTTTTTTATATCTGATAAAATATTTTGGTATATTTCAAAAACAAAGGCCGGTTCAAACTTTTGCACTGTAAGAAGGCTTTTCATGATTTCCATATTTGCATTGATAACTACATCCTTATCTTTAGAAACCTTTACACCGCCTCCGGTTTTTAAGATACCTGTAAGAGAAGGAACGGCATCTGCAGGTGAAGGAATATCCATATCCAAGCCTTCAAATGTAAAATCGGTATCGACAAGCTCATTGGTATAAGAGCGTAAATCGATTATACCCTCTGCTGTTTCTTTTAATTTTCCGTGGGCTGCATTTAAATTAATTGTAAGAGGAATACCGAGTTTATCGTAATCATTAGTTATAGCCTTAGCTCTTCCTCCGATTTCAAAGACATCCTTTTCGGGATGATGACCTGAAAGCGAAATATTCCGTATCAAGAAAGTCGGAACCGAGTCTTTTCCGAAGATAAAGGTTTTGCCGGGAAGGCGTTCCATAGCCTTCGATTTTTGAGCCAATGTAAGTTCCTTTTCTTGTTTAGGCTGTTTTTGAGAGCTTTGTAAAAGTTCCATTCCTTGAACAAAATAAGGATAATATGTACCAAGAGTATTTACTATAAAAGTGTTTATAAGATCGGCAACCAGTTTTTTTCCGGTATCGATATTGATAGATTTTATTTGCCCTGCAATTTTGTTTAGGCGGTTTAAGTCATTTTTAATTGACTCGCCTGCTTCCCGTGCCAGTCGGTCAACGTCCTTTATATCGTTTTGAACATCATTAAAAAGGCTGTTCGCCAAATCAAAATCATCCTGCCCTGTTTTAACTACTTTTTGAATAATTTCTATCAATTCTTGAAGCTGTTTTACATCATTAATATTATTTATATCTATGGCCATCAGTTTTTGAACAGACTCAACGGTATCTACAACCTGTTTTTCTACATCGTCCTTAGTCTTAATCCATTTTTGAGCCATAGGATCTACGGAATTTATTATCTTTTCGGTAATTTCAGGAGTTTTAAAAGCGGCCTTTTCTCGTTCAAGAATTTTTCTCGGATCTATTTGATCTTGAACGGCTTTTAAACCGCTGTCAACGGAGATTTGGGATTGTACTTTTTTAACTTCAGCATTGATAAGTTCCGTAATGGGATTAGGCTTCTTATTGGGGTCTACAGGTTTTTGTTTTTTGGGAGGCAAGGCTCCGGAAGTTGACCTTTCAGTATTCCATGTAAAACCTTCAATCGCCATATTTTCTGCAACAAATTTTCCGCGGCTTAATTCCAAAAGGTTAAAATAAAAATCTATATTTTGGATTTCAAATAAATTGCGCATGGGTTCTTTTTTATTTGCAACCTTATATCCTTGAATTCTAAACCTAGTGTTAAACAAGTCGAAGTCCACAAGGCTTACCTCGCATTTTGCACCGAAGGCTGCTTCAGAACCTCCGACTACAATTTTTTTTGCCAATACATTTCTAAAAATATATACAAAGAATAGAACGGCAAAAACGCAGGCCAAAGCACCCAGTACTGCCGGAAAATTTACCCTTCCCTTTTGCCTGCCTATTTCCAAAGCTATTTTGTTTATTCGTTTTAATTGAGTCTTATCGTTTATCTTTGTTTTATCGAATTCGAAATACTCTTTGTTTGTTTTTTCATCGGTACTTGAAACTATAAAACCTTGGATAAAATCTTTATCTGCCGGAATGAAAATCTTTTTATAGATTTTTCGATTAAGAGATCTTTTTGTATAACGCTTTTTAAAAAGTTTTTTTACCTTTTCAAGTTTTTTTGCCTCTTTAGCGGCCCTTTTGGCAGCTTTTATTTCATCTTTTTGCAATGATTCGTTATTTTTATTCGTCATATTAAAAATTGTCCTTTATATCAGATATTTTTGTTAAGTGGCGAAGAAGCGGTATCTTACCTAAAAGGCCGACACCCTTTACATTTACAGCAGGCTGCATATATTTTCTATATTTTGCTATTATAATTCTTGTTAAGATGTATACGGGAATATACAGTATAAGTCCCCAAATTATGCCCCCTAAGACCATTGTGTTCGAAAGCTTAAAAAGAGCTACAAAAGGAATGTTTTCTAAGGCGATAAAGATGGGACGTAAAAATAGCAGTTGAACAGCCCAAAAACCTATATTGTTTATTAGTACATCCATAAATGGAGTTACAAAGCCGAATAAAATAAAAGATATAAAAAAGGCTCCTTTATTTATGCGGATAAAAATAGATAAAAAAAACAAAAACGTAAATGTTAAATTATTTTTAGGTAATATTGCCAAAAAGAGGCCTAGGGCGACGGCATGAGCTATATCACCGGGATGAGCATTTGCATTAATAGCTCTAAAAAATGAAGTTACATATTTTATCATAGAAATACGGTTTTAAACCTCCTCCTTTTTATTTAGTCTATAGCATGGAAGCTTTTTTTTCAATAGCATCGGCATATACTTTTAAATATTTTTCCGCGGCTATATTCCATCCGAACTTTTTACTCATGGCCTTGGTTCTCATCTTTTTTATATGATCTTTTTTATTATACCATGCATAAGCTGCCCAGCCTACCGTATCGTAAATACTTTGAGGGCTTAAGTATTCAAGCACAAAACCCGTTCCATCGCCTGTTTCTTCATTATAGTTTTCTACCGTATCTGCGAGCCCTCCAGTCTTTCGGACTATCGGCAAGGTTCCGTAAAGGAGGGAATACATTTGGTTTAGACCGCATGGTTCATATCTTGAAGGCATCAAGAAAAAATCGCTTCCGGCTTCGATTAAATGACTTAATTCTTCATTATAGCCTATATAACATCTAAAATTAGGCAGCCTTTGTGAAAGAAAATTGAGCTCTTTTTCGCACCAAGATTCACCTGAGCCCAAAACAACCATTTGAAGTTTTATATCGGAACATATCTTAAAGGCTGAACCGTACATGGGTCCGAAAAGCTCTGAAATACCCTTTTGATCAACCAATCGGCTTATCATACCGAATACCGGAACGGAAATATCTATTTCGAGACCGAACCTTTCCTGTAAAACGGATTTATTTTTTTCCTTTTCCTCAAGGGTTTTAGAATTGTATCGGTAAGGAATATACTCGTCTTTTGAAGGATTCCAAATTGAGGTGTCTACCCCATTTAAAATTCCTGTCAGTTCTTTTTCCCTGTACCGCAAAATACCATCCATCCTAAAGCCGAATTCGGGGCGTTTAATTTCTTCCGCATAAGAAGGAGAAACGGTTGTAAGCATATCGGAAGAAACAAGGGCCGCTTTTAAAAAGTTTATTCTATCCCAGTCTTCAAAGCCTGTAGTATAAAAGTCGTTCCAATCAAGGCCTGTGTCGGGAAAGGTATGCTTTGAATAAACACCTTGGTAACCCATATTATGAATGGTAAAAACACTTGCCGTATTTTTAAATTCCGTATTTTTTTCTGTAAAGCGTAAAAGTACGGGTACCAAGCCCGCAGCCCAATCATGGGCATGTACAACGTCGGGAATCCATGCCTGTTTTCTGCAAACTTGAAAAGCTGCATGGGCTAAAAGTGAAAATCTTTTCGTATTATCGGAAAAATCAGGTTCAAAAGCTGAACCGTAAACGCCATCTCTGCCAAAGGCTTGTTCATGGTCTATAAAATAAACCTTTACCTTTGAAGAAGGCAGATTTGACTCATAAACTCCTACCCAGTGTTCATAAGGCCCAAGATGAACGGCCATAGCCCCCGGAATTTGCTTTAAGTTTTTTCGATCGATTTTATAATAACGAGGCATTACAACCCTTACATCATGTCCTTTTTCTGCAAGAGCTATTGATAAAGCTGTAACGGCATCAGCCAAACCTCCTACTTTTGCAAAAGGAACAAGCTCGCTTGTAACCATCATTATTTTCATAAGCCTCCCCTATAAAAACTTTTGCAGCAAATATTAATTTGCGAAAAAGTTTTTTCAAGTAGTTTTGCAAAGCAAAACTACATACAATAAACGATGTTTTGTGTAAAGCACAAAACTCGCAGATAAACAGTAAGGCAGAATTCCTGCCGAGCTGTTTATCCTGCATCCATTATAATAATGATACCATAGTTTTATTGATTTTAAAAGACTATAACTAAAAAGTCGTAACTTTATAAGGTAAAATTTTGTTGTTTTAGTATACTTACAAAGGAGTTTTTTGGCTTTTGTAAGTGCTTAATTTTTTTGGAGGCTTTTATGAAAAATTCTAGTATTAAGGTCATAAAACTTATCGGTGTTTTATGTATCTGTTTTGTTTTATTTGGAGCATGCAGTCCTCAAGCAAGCGAAAAGCGTTTTGTAAGCGTTACAGGACGATCTTCTATTTCGAAATCTCCTGATCAGGTTTCAATTTCGTTTTCGGTTTTTTCTAAGGATAGGGACTTATCTGCGGCAAAAAAGAAAAATGATGCGGCAATTTTAAAATTAAAAGAGCTTTTTGAAAAATATAAAATCGAACAAAAAAATATAAGTATTGAACGCGTAAATATTAACCCTAGATCCAGATATAGGGACAACGGTGATGAATATTTTGACGGATATGAGGTGGTACAGAACATAGCCGTTCTTCTTACAAAGATTGAAGATTACGAAGTCTTTTTAACCGACCTTTTAAATACGGGGGTCGATAGAATCTACAATGTAGGCTTTTCGGTTGCCGATATGAGAAAACTAATGGATGAGGCAAGGGCTGAGGCCGTAAAAGCAGCTGAAGAAAAAGCTCTCCTTCTTTGTAAGGCAGCCACCAACAGCGGAAAACCCCTTTCTTTAGGAAAAATAATCAGCATAAGCGAGGAACCTACAGGTATATTCCAACGAAACTATTATAATTATGCTGCCCAAAATATGAAAGAAGCCGCCGATTATGAGGCAGCAGGCGGAAATTTTTCTCCCATGGGACAGATTGAAGTTTCTGCAGAAATAAGCATTGTCTTTGAATTGGAATAGTTAGGGGGAAGCTCTGTTGGAGCACAGCTATAAAATATCATCCCATGTCGGATGTATATATTTTTCTTCCGTGCTCATAACAAAGCTTCCCGTTTTGATCGGTATTTTTAGTTTATCGCTTCAAAAACATATCGTTCTTCGTTTGTATCAAAGCTATAATTATAAGATTTTAAGCCTTCTACGGTAATTTCCTGTTTACTCGGACCATAGGTAGTAGTAACACTCCTATAAATAATACCGGGCCTCGTTTTAGTAAACGAAGATTCGACGATATGGGTTCCCGGTGTAACATAAAATCCGTTTGAAAGTTTTTCTGTAAAAAATAGCGGGCGCTCTCCGTCAACACTGTTGACGGATATTTGCCGGGCAGCACTTGCCAGATAACCGGTTACCGAACTTGTTTTACCGATATATACTTTTACGGCATTGGGATGTTCATTCAGCCAGTTTGTAACCCGTTTCTTTTCATTCTTTGTTTTAAATATTGCAAAGGCAAAATAAGCAATTAAACCTATCGGGATAATGATAAAATAATATATATTTGAAAAACTTGCATTACTCATGATTGTGTCCATATGTTTGCTCCTTTATGGTTTTCAGCTTAGCGTTTTATCAGCTGTTGTGTTTTTCCGTTGTATTTTCGGTATCGAGCTTGGCTACAGAATCTCCGGTAATACCTAAGTTTTCCAAAAGCTCATTAAAATGAGAAATACCGATAAGTTCGCAATCAACCAGTACTTCCTCTTCTCCCGGTCTCGTAAGATACAGTGAACATTCCGTATCGCTTCCGGCAGAAGATCGTCCGTATGTCGAGGTAACGATTTTAGCCCTGACAGCTGTTGTCGCAATATCATATATGTCCGTTTTTTTACCTTTTTTTATGGTCAGCGTTTTATCATCAACCTCTATCGTAATGATATTATTGATAATTACAAGCCAAACATACCCTGCCAAAATGGCAATAAAAACAAGCGCTCTTACTATATTGCTTGGTATAAAAAAACCGACAATAAAGCTTACAATTACGGCAAGAGCTAATCCCATAGCAGCATTTACAAGGACTCTGTAAATCCTTGTCTTATAGGTGTGTTTCATATAAACTCCTAAAAATAAAAATATTTTGTAATTATAATTATTTACCGGCTTTTGTCAATCTTTTTTTAAGATGACATCCTTATTTTTTTAAGATAAAATCTCCACAATAAAATCTTCATGCACTCTTGCATAGCTTTTGCATTTTAACTATAATATTTAATTATGGAAAAAATGCAAAGAACCGTAACCTGCGGCGGCTTAAATAAGGATTTTGCAGGAAAAACTGTTGTTTTAAACGGCTGGATTCACCGAAAAAGGGATCACGGCGGTATTACTTTTTTAAATTTACGCGACCGTTACGGTTTGACTCAGGTGGTTGTGGACGATGATGCAAGCGAAGAATTAAAAGCTCTTGCTATAAGCCTCAAGCAGGAATTCTGTATTGCCGTTGAGGGGCTTGTAAGACCGCGCCCCGATTCTATGATAAACAAGGAAATGGCAACGGGAGAAATCGAAGTTAAGGCCTTAAAGATTGAAGTGCTTTCAAAAAGCGAGGTGCTTCCTTTTCAGATTGACGAAAAAACAAATGCAAACGAAGATTTGCGGCTTAAATACAGGTATTTGGATTTGCGCTCAAAGGCAATGCAGGACCATATTATGTTGCGCTCCAAGTTTACCTTTGCTGTCCGCGAATTTTTAACTTCAAAAGAATTTTTGGAAATTGAAACCCCGACATTTATTAAGTCCACGCCGGAAGGAGCCCGCGACTATCTGGTTCCCTCCCGCCTTTATCCGGGAAAATTCTATGCCCTACCCCAATCTCCGCAGATTTATAAGCAGATTTTAATGGTATCGGGTTTTGATAAATATTTTCAAATTGCACGCTGCTACCGCGACGAGGATGCCCGAGGCGACAGACAGCCCGAGTTCACTCAAATCGACCTTGAAATGAGCTTTGCTTCCCGCGAAGATGTTTTAAGCTTAACCGAAGGAATGATGCAGTATGCTTTTAAAAAGAGCATAAATGTAGACCTTCCGAACACCTTTGAACGCATAAGCTACGATGAAGCTATCGATGTTTACGGCACCGATAAGCCCGATCTCCGTTTTGAAATGAAGATGCAGGATGCAGACTTTATGGCCGAAATCGGAAACTTTGCAGTCTTTAAAGATGCCCTTTCTTTAGGCGGAGCCGTCAAGGCATTGGTAGTAAAAGGACAGGCGGAAGCCTATAGCCGTAAAAAAATTGAAGAGCTTGAAGCCGCAGCCAAAATCTACAAGGCAAAGGGTTTGGCTTGGATTAAGGTAACGGAAGGCGGTGCAAAACTTGAAGGCGGTATTTCCAAATTCTTTGAAGGAAAGGAAGCGGAAATTTGCTCAAAACTCGGAGCCGAAAAAGGCGACTTAATTCTTTTTGTAGCCGATAAGTACAAGATTGCCTGTACGGCCTTGGGAGCCGTCAGAAGCAAGCTCGGAAAAGACTTAGGCCTTTTAAACCCTGCCGAATTTAAATTTGCTTGGATTGTGGACTTCCCCCTCTTTGAATGGAATGAGGAAGAAAACAAATGGGATCCGGCTCATCACATGTTCTCGGCCCCTCAAGAAAAATATATTGCAACAATGGAAGAAAATCCCGAACCCGTAAAAGGCGATCTTTACGACCTTGTCTTAAACGGATATGAGGTAGCCTCCGGCTCCATAAGAATCCATAATCCAGAACTGCAAAAGCGTATCTTTAAGATTGTCGGTTTTGACGAAAGCGAGGCGGAAAAGAAGTTCGGCTTTTTAACGGAAGCCTTTAAATACGGTGCCCCGCCCCACGGCGGCATTGCTCCGGGACTTGACCGCATAGTGATGATTATGGCAGGCGAAACCTCGATAAAAGAAGTAATCGCCTTCCCGAAAAACTCCTTTGCAGTAAGCCCCATGGACGACAGCCCCAGCGAAGTAGACCAAAAGCAGCTGGACGAATTGCATTTGGCGATTAAGGAATGAGGCTTAAATGAAAAACATTATTTTGACCGGGGATAGACCCACAGGAAAACTTCATATCGGACACTATGTAGGCTCCTTAAAAAACAGGGTGGCCTTGCAGGATTCGGGCAAGTATGACGAAATTTATATTATGATTGCCGATGCGCAGGCTACAACCGACAATGCGGATAATCTTGAAAAAGTGCGTGCAAGCGTTATCGAAGTGGCCTTGGATTATCTTGCCTGCGGAATAGATCCTCAAAAATCGACAATCCTCGTGCAGACTCAAATCCCTGAACTTTGCGAGCTTACCTTTTATTATATGAATCTCGTTACCCTGGCCCGCCTTGAACGGAACCCTACAGTAAAAAATGAGATTAAGCTGAGAGGCTTTAACATCGGTGCCAACGCCGGCGGTAACACCGGTATCCCTGTAGGGTTTTTAACCTACCCTATAAGTCAGGCAGCCGATATTACGGCCTTTTTGGCAAATACGGTTCCTGTAGGCGAAGACCAGATGCCCATGATTGAGCAAACGCGCGAAATAGTCCGCTCCTTTAATTCTCTTTACGGGGAAACTTTGGTAGAGCCCAAGGAGCTTTTGCCTGCAAACAAAACCTGCGGCCGGCTTCCCGGAACCGACGGAAAAGCTAAGATGAGTAAGTCGCTCGGCAACTGTATTTATATTTCGGACAGCCCCGAAGAAATCAAAAAGAAGGTAATGGGAATGTTTACAGACCCTAATCACCTTCGTGTTGAAGATCCGGGGAAGGTTGAAGGGAATCCGGTATTTACATATCTCGATGCCTTTGCCCGAAATGAGCACTTTCCTGAGTTTTGGAGCGATTATTCATGCTTGGATGAGGTTAAGGAGCATTACCGAAAAGGCGGCCTAGGCGATGTTAAAATTAAAAAATTCTTAAACAATATTTTACAGGAAGAACTTAGGCCAATCAGGGAAAAAAGAGAGGCCTTTCAAAAAGACCTCCCTTCCGTTTATCAAATCCTGATTGAAGGCACCAAAAAAGCAAGGGAAAAAGCCGCAGCTACAACTCATTCTGTCCGCTCTGCAATGAAAATAAACTATTTTGAGGGAATGTGACACATCAGCAAAGCTGACGACGAGTTTTAACTAAATAAAACTAAAACATCTCCATTTTCCCCTTGAATTTTATGTGTTTGTATGATAATATCTTAAATATTGGAGGAAGGAAACTATATGGCAAATGCAGGAGGCCTTAATAAAAAGGCCAAGGTCGAAAATGATGACCTTTTAAAATTAGTTACATTCCAACTTGGAGAAGAACTTTACGGTGTAGAAATTATGGATGTTGACCAAATAGTCAGGGTTCAGGATGTAAGGCCTATTCCGAATGCTCCGTATTATGTTGAAGGAATTTTTAACCTACGAAGCGAAATTATTCCGGTAATAAGTCTTCACAAGAGATTTCATATAAAAAAGGCTTCTTTGGATGAAGGCGATGAGTTTTTGGGCGGCTTTATAATCATAAAGGTTGAGAACAATAAAATAGGTATTATAATCGATAGAGTAGCCCGTGTTGTTGACGTAAAAAAAGAAGAAATACAGCCTCCGCCCCAGATGATTGCAGGTATCGGAGCCGAGTACATTAACGGCGTTGTCCGCCGAGATCCGGGTTATCTGATAATCTTGGATATTCACAGGCTCTTTAATCCGAAAGAATTACAGAAGATTACGAATTTATAAAAATTATGAAAATACCCGTTTACAGTTCCACTATAAGACGCTCCGAAATGGATGCTGTTCTTACATGTATGGTCGAGGAAAAAATAGGCCCCGGCGAGATGAACCAAAAGCTTATCAAGCAGGTTTGCGAGACCTTTCAAACGGCAGGAGCCGCCGCATTTAGAAGCCCGGCCATAGCTTTAAATTATGCTTTAAAAGCCTTAAACCTTGAAAACGGTTCATCGGTTATTATCTCAAGCCTTGCACCCTCTTGGCAATATGTAGAATTAAACCGCCAAGGGTATAAACCGATTGTGCTTGATGTAGAAGCCGATTCCGTTTTTCCTTCCTTTGAAAGCATTGAAAATGCGGTTCAAGCCGGCGGAAGAGTTCTTGTCCTACATGAAACCTTGGGTTTTTTACCGGATATGGAAAAGATATTAAGCTTAACCATTCCCGTAATAGAAGATATTTCTCAAAGTGCAGGAGCTGCCTACAAGGAAAAATATGCCGGCAGTATGGGAGTCTTTTCGATTTTGGGACTGGAAGAAAAAGATATTCTAACAGGCGGAGGAGGTGCCGTATTACTTGCTCCCGAAAGGCGGAATGCAATAGTCTTAAAAAAGCTTTATGACGAATCCCCTCTTACGGACCAATTACCCGACATAAATGCTTCCTTGGCTTTTGTTCAGTTGAAGCAGATGGCAAAAAACATGGAGCAGCGCAAGGAAATGCACGAGTCCTATATCCGCTCTTTGATGCAGGGAAAACATAAAACTATAGCTCAAAAAGAAGACACGGTAAATCCGGTTTATTCTTTTCCGGTTATTTTAAATTCGGGAGTTTCGGATGTGCAAAAATATGCGGCAAAAAAGGATATAGACATAGAGCTTGCTTTTAAAAATTCTACTGTCGAATACTTAAAAGAAAATCAAGAAAGTTTTATAAATGCATCTTCTCTTTTATTAAGATGTGTCCTTTTTCCTCTTTATCCGCGATTGGGAGCAAAAAAGTCGTCCGAGATTGCAAGAGTTTTAGCTACCCTGCCCTAATTTCTTTTATAAAATTAGGCCCGAGCTTTTAAGGAGAAATTTTGAAAAAAGCCCTTATAGTTTTAAGTATCGAAAAACCCAATGCAAAAAAGATTTGTAAAGAAATCGAAGCTTTTTTATCGGCAAAGGGAATCGATTCTTTTGTATATAAATATGACGGCATCTCCCATTCTCCCGAATTAAATGAAGACTATGACCTTGCAATAAGTCTCGGCGGAGACGGTACGGTTTTATTTACTGCCCGTTACAGTGCTCCGCGGCACATCCCCGTTTTTCCGATAAATTTAGGGAGATTCGGCTTTATAGCAAATATCGAACCCAAGGAATGGGAAGGCGAACTTTTACACCTCTTAAATGGCGAACAAGCCTTACATAAAAGGATGCTCCTTTCAGCTTCGATAAAACGGAAAAATAAAGAAATTGTAAAATATGAAGCCTTAAATGATGCAGTTGTTTCCGGTTCGGGCATAGCAAAGCTGATAAACTTGGATATTTCCTTTAACGGAATTTCTTTCGGTGTTTTTAGAGCTGACGGGGTAATAGTTTCTACTCCTACAGGTTCAACTGCCTACTCGGCAGCTTCGGGAGGACCAATCTTAGACCCCGATGTATCGGCCTTTGTTTTGACCCCTATTTCTCCTTTTTCCTTATCGAACCGCCCCTTGGTTCTACCATCATCGGGTCAAATGAAGATAAAAATTCTTCCTGCAAGAGCAAAAGACATTATAGTTTCTATTGACGGACAGGAGATGGTTTCTTTACAAGAAGCCGATGAGATTATAATAAGCGAGTCTCCCAATAAGGTAAAAATGGCAGGTTGTTCTCCCGATAATTTTTACAAGGCCCTGCGCTCAAAGCTCGGCTGGTCGGGTTCTTCATCGCCCAAACTGAATTGATGCAAAAATTGAATTGATTGACATTTTCTCCCCTTTGTTGTATTATCGTAGCTTATGATTACAGTAAGCGATTTAAGTTTAAAGTTCGGCGACAGGCCGCTTTTTAAGGATGTCAATTTAAAATTTACAAAAGGCAACTGCTACGGAATTATCGGCGCAAACGGAGCCGGAAAGTCTACTTTTTTAAAAGTGCTTTCGGGAGAATTGGAGCATGACTCAGGTGAGTTCAGTATTACCCCCGGAGAGAGAATGGCTGTTTTAAGGCAGGATCACTTTGCCTTTGATGAGTACAGTGTAAAAGACACGGTTTTTATGGGCTATCCTAAGCTCTACAATGTTAGAAATGAAAGAGAAGCCATTTATGCAAAAGAAAATTTTAGCGAAGAAGACGGAATAAGGGCTTCGGAGTTGGAAGCCGAATTTGCCGATTTAAACGGCTGGGAAGCTGAAAATCAGATAGAGCAGATCCTTTCAGGTTTGGGCCTTGATGAAAACTACCATGACAGAATGATGAGCGAACTGGATGAGGGACAGAAGGTGCGGGTCTTGCTGGCTCAGGCTATCTTCGGCACCCCCGATATTCTTCTTTTGGACGAACCGACAAACGGTTTAGACCTTGAATCCATAGCATGGCTTGAAGAGTTTTTAATAGACTTTCCCAATATTATAATTGTTGTTTCTCACGACAGGCATTTTTTAAATGCAGTTTGTACCCATGTCTGCGACATTGACTACGGAAAAATCCGTCTGTATTCCGGTAACTACGATTTCTGGTATCAGATGAGCAGAATTATGCAAAGGCAGGCTAAGGACCAACAAAAGAAGAGAGAAGAAAAGATGAAGGATTTGAGAGAGTTTATCCTACGCTTTGCTTCAAATGCTGCAAAGAGCCGTCAGGCAACCAGCCGAAAAAAAGTTTATGATAAACTGGCCTTAGAAGAAATTGAAGTTACGAGCCGTAAATTCCCTTATGTTCATTTTAAGCCCAATAGGGAAATCGGAAACAATGTTGTCCGCACCGAAAAAATTTTTTATAAGACACCCGACACTGCGGAAGAAAAGGGCATTCAGCTTTTAAGCGATTTTTCGTTTACGGTAAACAGAACCGATAAGATAGCCTTTGTAGGCCAAGAGCATAATTCCAAAACCGCCCTCTTCGATATTTTAACCGGAAAATTAAACCCCGATTCGGGAGATGTTTACTGGGGACAGACCGTATCCCATGCCTACCTTAATAAGGACAATGCCGAGTATTTTAATAACGATTTAAATATTACCGAATGGCTTAAACAATATTCCCCCGACCAAGATGATGCCTATGTAAGAGGCTTTTTAGGCCGAATGCTTTTTTCGGGTGATGAGTCATTAAAGCCCGTAAATGTTCTATCCGGAGGCGAAAAGGTACGCTGTATGTTGAGTAAGCTCATGCTTTCGGGAGCAAATGTTTTAATATTGGATGAGCCGACAAACCATCTCGACCTTGAAGCTATCACGAGCTTAAATGATGCCCTTGTGGAATTCCCCGGCGTTATTCTTTTTAACTCCCATGACCACGAATTTATTTCTTCAATTGCAAATAGAATTATCGAAATTACACCCAACGGCGTAATCGATAGGATGATGAATTTTGACGACTATATAAAAGACGAACACATCAAAAAGCTGCGTGAAGAACTATACGGCAACACCAAAAAGATGCAGATTTAAAAATCTGTTCTATAATTATGATTGAAATTTCTCGTTTATAACATAGCCCTTTCGATCCCGCTTCGGACTTCTCGGCATTTCCCATATAAAATGGTCCGTATGTAAAAGACTGTGCGCTTTGTGGCTGTTCGGCTTTTCAAAGAAATCATTATAGAGAGCTTTTATGCATTCGTTTTCATGAGAATACCGCACTTTTGAGTTCTTATCGATAAAGTATAAATTACTGCCTC
This sequence comes from Treponema sp. B152, assembly GCF_024181665.1. NCBI lineage: Bacteria > Pseudomonadati > Spirochaetota > Spirochaetia > Treponematales > Treponemataceae > Treponema > Treponema sp. B152. The sequence continues at coordinate 1,168,106 of NZ_CP058668.1, read as the reverse complement.
TTTTAACAGCCAATTCACCGGATTCATGTATCGGTTGCCCTCCGCCTCCTACGCATCCGCCGGGGCAAGCCATAATTTCTACAAAATCATAGTGTTTTTCGCCTGCTTCTATAGAATCTATAAGCCGTCTGGTATTGGCAAGTCCGCTGGTTACGGCAATCCGTAAATTATTTTCTTTTAAGGTAAAAGATGCTTCAATAATGCCCGACTCTTCTTGCGAAGAATGCCTTACAACCTTAAAAGCATCCGGCGGACAATTTTTTCCCATAATGGCATAATAGGCTGTACGTAAGGCGGCCTCCATAACACCGCCTGTAGCTCCGAAAATAATTCCGGCTCCTGAAGCATCATGGAAAAGTTTATCAGGTTCCGTTTCTTTAAGGGTTTCGGGGAGAATATGAGCAGACTTAATCATCCTTACAAATTCCCGCGTAGTCAAAACACAGTCCATGTCATGTCCTGCATACTCTCCATAGAAAAGCTCCATGCTAATTTCACCTTTTTTTGCAACACAGGGCATAATAGCTACAGAGAAAATATCCTCAGGTTTTTTACCGATTTTTTCTGCAAAATATGACTTCATAACCGCACCGAACATCTGCATGGGAGACTTAGCGGAAGATAGATGAGAAACCAAATGAGGATATTGGCTTTTTATAAAGCGAACCCATCCGGGACAACAGGAGGTAAACATCGGTTTATCTTTTAGCTCTCCCTTCGAAAAACGTTCAATAAATTCATAGGCTTCTTCCATTATGGTTAAATCTGCCGAAAAGGCTGTATCAAATACGTAGTCGGCTCCTATTCTTTTTAATGCATCAAATATTTTGTTTACGGAAGCATCTTTTAGATCAAGGCCGATATGTTCTCCCCAAGCCGTACGTATTGCAGGGGCTACTTGCACGACAACAACCTTATCAGGATTTGCAACTGCCCTCCAGAATTTTTCCGTGTCATCTCTTTCACGTAAGGCACCCACGGGACAATGGGTAATACACTGACCGCATAAAGAGCAGTCTGCATCGGCTATAGTCCTTGAGCCTGAAACATTTATTGTAGTTCTTGCTCCCGTTCCTTCCAACTCCCAAATGTTCAGGCTTTGGATCTTATCGCAAACCTGAATACAGCGCATACATTTAATACATTTTTTTGAATCCCGTATAAGAGGAAAATTCTTATCCCATGGCTGATCTTCAAGCTGTTCTTCATATAAAATATCTTGAATGTTAAGATCGTTTGCAAGAGTTTGTAAGGTACAGTTTCCGCTTCTTACACAGATGGCACACTTACAATCATGCTGTGACAAAATCATCTGAACGGTTCTTCTTCTGTCAATTCTTACCTTGGGGCTGTTAGTGTATACAACCATTCCTTCTTCAACGGAATTATTACAAGCGGTTATAAGTTTTTCTTTTCCTTCCAGTTCAACAACACATACACGGCAGGCAGCAATTTCATTTATTCCTTTTAAAAAACAAAGTTTCGGTATAGGGATTCCAGCGCTTTCTGCAGCTTCCATAATCGTCATGTTTTCTTTAGCCGATATTTTTATATTATCTATAGTCAAGTTTACCATAATCGTTCCCGTCCTCCTTTAAATATACCAAATCCGAAGTGATCGCATTTAAGACAGCGATTTGATTCTTGACAAGCTTCCTTTTTACTCATACAGAATTCTACGCCTTCAAAATCCTTTATTCTTTCAGAAGCTTCCCTCTCTCCAAGTTCAACCCTTCCGCAAGCAAGGCGGTCATCAATATTGGGAATGGGAATTTCTATATCACAGCTTATAGTGTGGCTATAGCCTAAATATTCGTCTATATTTGCGGCCATAACTTTTCCGGCGGCAATGGCCTTTATAACCGTAGCGGGGCCTGAAGCACAGTCTCCGCCTGAAAATAAGCCAGGCATTCCTTGAAAACTTGCGCTGGGCATGGTAAAAAGCTTTCCTCGATCAACAGGTACACCGGAATCTTCATAATGTTGAGTTTCGATATCCTGACCTATTGCAACGACAAGCACTTCACACGGAATAAAAATATCAGGTTCTCCTGTAGATACAACGGAGGCTCGCCCGTCTTTTATTTTGGAAATCATCTGAGGAGTAACCCAAACGCCTGTGAGTTTTCCATTCTTTACTTCAAGTTTTGAAGGAGCTTTTAGGGTCATCATTTCTACACCTTCGGCTAAGGCTCCTTCTATTTCGGCAGGAAGAGCCGTCATATCGGCTACACGCCTTCGGTAAAGACAGGTAACTTTTTCCGATTTTAGGCGGACAGCAGTACGCACTGCATCCATGGCAACATTTCCGCCTCCTATTATTGCAGTTTTTTTACCTGTTAAATCCATGCCCTTATCCATTCCCACATCTCTAAGGAATTGAACAGCGGAGATAACGCCTTCCGAATCTTCTCCTTCAAGGCCCAGCTTTTTGTCGGTTGAGGCTCCAATTGCTATTATAGCCGCATCATTATCTTTTATAAGTTCATTGAGTTCTATATCGGTTCCTATTTTTTTACCGTAAACGACTTTAACTCCGGTTTCAAGAATTGCATCTATATCTTCATCCAACCTGTCCTTAGGAAGACGGTAATTAGGTATACCGTAACGGAGCATTCCTCCTAATTTGGGCAGCATCTCATATACGGTTGTCTGATGCCCCATGAGCTGTAAATAATAAGCCGCGGTAAGCCCTGCAGGGCCGCCCCCGACTATGGCGATCGATTTTCCTGTAGAGGGTGCACATGGTGGAGGCGGAACTTTTCCGGCAAATTCAACGGCAACTCTTTTTAGTCCCCGTATATTTATGGCACTGTCTACCATATTTCGCCGGCACCTATGCTCGCAAGGATGTTCACAGATAAAGGCACATGTAGAAGGAAACGGATTGTCCTTTCTGATTAAGCGGACGGCATCGGCATATCTTTCATCCCTGACAAGGGCAATATAGCCCGGAATATCCACATTTGCAGGACAGAGGGCTACACAGGGTACGGGCTGAGTTGTTATACAGCCGCATCTTCCGTGTTTTATATGCTCTTCGAAGTCATCACGGCAATAGATTATGCTTTTATAAACCATATCGGCTGCTTCATAACCCAAAGCGCAGTCTGCTGTTTCCCTTATAGATTTAGCAGTTTCTTCAATAAGATCAAGGGTTTTCATTGTTGATTTTCCGTTTAGGACATCAGTTAAAATATGCTTTAACTGTAAAAGACCTATACGGCATGGTGCACATTTTCCGCAAGTTTGGGCATGACACATTTCAATAAAGGCTCGTGTTATGTAAACGGGACAAAGTCCGGGAGGACTTGCTTCAATTCGATGTTGAAGATTCTCATACAGTTCTTCAATTATAATTTGAGACCGGTTTTGTGAAAATATCTCAAGTCGACTCATTTGCACACTCCTTATATCATATATATTAACCTAAGTTAAATCCACTTATACCTTTAATTGTACAATATGTTTATTAAAATAGCAAGTTTTAATTTTATAACTTACTATAAAATTATAAATTGTTCATTCTACAAGGCCGTGCTTCATCGAATAAATTAAAACCCTTATCGAAAGGCTGTCATCCTTGAGGTATTTTTTGATTCTTTCTTCGGCTCCTCTTTCCATGGCTTTGAGAATCATTTCAATCTTGTTTTCAACAAGATAGTTGAAGGCTTCTTCAGCCGTTAAAAAGGCATTGACCGTTTCGATTGTTTTTTTGTCTGCCCCATGCATGGCAAGGTAATAGACAAAGGCTTCCATGCGTGTGTCGGCGGTGCGGTTATGGGTATTAAAAATACCTATGGAAAGTTTAGCGAATTTACCTATGTGTCCGAGTAAGGTCATGGTTTTAAAGCCTTTAGAATAGGCATAGCTTAAACTATCTCCTATATAGTTTGAAATTTTTACGGTGGGAAGGTCTATTATAGTGTTTAGTTTTCCTTTAAGGCCTTCCCCGTAGTTTCCCGGCACCAAAAGTATTTCTTTTTTTTTCGAATTTTGTAATATTCCATCTATTTCAAGGTAGATGGTTTTTTTGATGGCATCTTCGCTCATAGGATAGACTATGCCCTTTGTGCCGATAATAGAGATGCCGCCTTCAACACCGATATTTTTATTAAAGGTTTTTTTGCCGATTTCGGCTCCTTGAGGACTGAAAATTTCTACATTGAAGCCCTTTTCTGAGACCTTTAAAACTTCTTTTTCTATCATTTGACGGGGTACGGGATTAATGGCAGCCTCCCCTACTTCTCCGAAAAGCCCTTTTTTGGTAATTCTTCCTATACCCTCTCCACCGTCAATTAGAACCTTCCCATCGTTTCTATAAGATACCCGAGCATGGATATAGATGCCGTCGGTGCTGTCCGGATCGTCTCCTGCATCTTTTTGAACGGCTGCCTCTCCAATAGCTGTTCCGTCTGTGTCTTTATAGGAGCGGCAATGCTCTACAGGAAGGTCAAGGACAAGTCCTGCAGGCGTATCGATTTTAACCGAGGTCATAGTTTCACCGCCTAAAATTAAAGCCGCAGCCTTAGCCGCCGCCGCCGCACAACTCCCCGTCGTATATCCGCATCTTAGCTTTTGTCCATCTTTGTCGATATATAAATCCAGTTTCATTTTATAGATAAGATTATAGCATTAAAAATGGGTTTTTGAAAGAGGATATACACCCTTTCTTAAATCATACCTGCTTTTTCAAAATGTTTTTTAAGAAGCTTTTTCGAGATAAGCGCTCCAATACATCCGCATAGCGCCGTTATAATAAGCATTATTACGGTTATTGTAGGTGAAACAAGTTTAGTTAACGTTTCCAAATACTCGGCTCCAAACATTTCTTTATATGCATTAAGTGTTTGCTCTGCATAAAATAAAAACGGCACATACATTCCTCCAAAACTTGCAAGAACACAAAATAGTATATATCCGATTGTCAAGCCTTTATAATTTTCAATTCCTTTTATTCTTGCGATGAGCATTGCAAGAACACCGCCAATGATGCAGCTGATTATATATGGCGGATAAAAGCCTATAATACTTGTAAGTATACAAAACAATAATATCATCCATGGATTTTTTGTTTTAGCAGGTACTAAGAAATAAGCAATTGCTCCGATGATTGCCCAGATAGGCATTGTTAAAAGCATTGTGTATGGCGACATAAATAGAAAAGACAGTATTCTGTACAAAATCTGTGAGCATAGAACCATCAATGCCGTAATAATCAAATCTTTAATTTGAAAATTTCTTTTTCCTTCCATAAGTTAAGTTCTCCTTAAAATTCAATATTTTTTATTTTCATAACAACAACAGCTGTATAAAAAACAAGCATTATTATCAATAGCAATATATCAAGCATCCCGAAACGAACTTCTCTATAGCTTGTTTTTTTACCTGAAACACCTAATCCTCGTGTTTCAACGGAAGCGGCTAATTCCGTTGCAGTAGATAACATTCTCATTAAGAACGGTATCAACATCATTTCGTACATTTTACATGGATGCTTTAATACACCCAATAGAGAAACATCTATTCCTCTAGTCTTTATTCCTTGTTTAATGCAAACAATGTCTTGTTTTATCGTAGGAAAAAAACGCAGGATAACCGCTAAAGGAATATTGATGTAGTATGGAATTTTCATATTTTGTAAGGTAGCCAATATTTCCGATATTTCAGCAGTTCTCATCAAGTTTGTTGCAGCAAGTAGTATTGTAACAAAACATAAAAGAAAATAATGTATTGTTGTTGCGATAAATAAAGGACTTATCTCGGCTGCTATAAAAAGCCCGCTGTATACAAATAGAAATTTAACAGCAGTTTTATTTATCCCGCTCATTATTGCAAAGATAAAGACCGATAAAAAAAGCAATATCTCATATTTTTTACCCGGTAATGTAAAAACAAAAACACTTACTAATAAAACTTGCAATAATTTAATTCTTGGATCATATTTTATTCCATATCGTTTACAGCGCTTAAACATTACTTTGCAACCCCATTCCGTAACAAAAAATCTTTTACGGTTCTAAAGTCTCGATTATTTTTTAAACTGATACTTCCGCCGATTGTACCGTTTGCTATAAAAACGGCTCTTGTTGCAACTCGGCTAAGAAATTCCAAATCATGGGAAATAACAAAGTTTACGGTTCCTTGTCGGCTCAGAATGTTTATTGCTTTTGAGACTGCTTTCATATTTTCGTAATCAAGCCCGGAAGTCGGCTCATCAAAAATAAGAATAGATTTATTTGAAGCCATCGCTGCCGCAATAGTTACCCGCTGCTTCTGACCCCCTGATAGTGCCCATGGATGCTTTTCTTTATATGCAAAGATATGTAATAATTTCATTATACATTCGATTTTTTGCGTATTCCTTTTGCTGGATAATCCGGAACTTACATATAGCTCGGATAAAACAGAATCTGAATATAATTGATAATCAGATTCCTGCATGACAAAATAAACACTTTTATATAATTCTTTTTGTTTTACCTGTTTGCTGTCAAGGAAAAATCGGCCATGAGCGGATTTTAATAAGCCTGCAATAATTTTCCCTAAAGTAGTTTTACCTTCACCGTTTTGTCCGATAATTGCAATGGTATCCCCTGCATAAGCCGTTATATTGATATTGTCTAAAAGCTTCTTAGAATGTTTATATGAAAAAGATAATTTTTTAATTTCAAGTTTTATGTTGTCGCTTCTCTCATATTCTGTTTTATTTTCCCTATTCAACCCGATTTCTTCTATATTAAATGTTCTCAGTTTATAGTTTGTCAAATCGGCTGTATTCATATTTTCAATATCACTTTTACATAATTCTTTAACGATATTTCCGTTACTCATGATAAAACATCTATCACATAAGTTTTTCAAATAAAATAAGCGATGTTCCGAAACAATAACCGTATGTCCTGCTTCTTTCAGCTTCCGTATCATTTCTTGTAACTGCATAATTGCATGAATATCCAAGTTGGCAGATGGCTCATCAAAAACATATATGTTAGGATTTAAAGTTTTTGCAGCAATAATAGCAATCTTTTGTTTTTCTCCGCTTGACAAAGAGAACATATCTCTATTCATAAGGCATTTAGCGTCAAAATCATAAAACGCATTGTCGACGCCCTTTATCATTTCGGCTCTCTCTATTCCGTAATTTTCACAAGCAAATGCCGCTTCTGCCGTGGTGTTTGTTGTAAAAAATTGACTCCTCGGATTTTGAAATATGGAAGCAATGTTTCTGCCGAGCTCTCCTACAGAAGTAGTTTTTGTGTCTTTACCAAGAATTTTCACACATCCTGTCAAACTGCCTTCAAAAAAATGAGGTATTAAACCGTTTATCAACCTCATAATAGTTGTTTTTCCGCAGCCGGATTGTCCTGTGAGGACAATACATTCTCCTTCTTCTATTTTAAGATTGATATGCTTTAAAGAACCTTCTGTTTGTGTTCCATAGCTAAAACTTACATCATCAAAATCAACAATACTATCTGCCATTCAATTATCCTATATATGCCAGCCGATGGATTTTTCGCGTATTTCGATAAAATGCTTGTAAATTCCTTCTTGCTTAATCAACTCTTTATGACTTCCCTGCTGCACAACTCTGCCTTTATCTATAACGATAATATGATCAGCTTCTCTAACGGTAGATAATCTATGAGCAATACTTATAAACGTCTTATTTTTTGTTAACTCCCGTATCGCACTGATTAATAAATGCTCATTTTCAGGATCAACGCTCGAAGTTGCTTCATCAAGAATAATAATCGGAGCATCTTTAAGAATTGCCCGTGCAATGGATATTCTTTGTTTTTCTCCTCCTGATAAGGTAGAACCGCCCTCGCCGATAAGGGTGCGGTATCCATCCGGAAAGTTCATAATAAAATCATGACAACAGGCTCTTTTGCACGCTGCTATAACCTCTTCATGAGAAGCATTCGGATTTCCGAATTTTATATTGTTTTCAATCGTATCGTTAAATAAATAAACTTTTTGAAAAACCATACTGATGTTTTTTAATAAACTTTCGGAAGTAAAGTCTTTTACATTCCTTCCGCCGATCAGCACTTCGCCTTTTTGTACATCCCAAAACCGCGCTATTAAATTACACAATGTTGTTTTACCCGAACCGGAAGCGCCTACAATCGCTAAGCTGCTTTTTGAGTTTACTTTTAAATTGACATCTTTTAAGATTGTCCTTTCGTTATAGCCGAAGTCAACGTTTTTAAACTCTATATCATAGGAGTTTATAGTTATATCCTTTCCATTTTCATCTAAAGAAGGAATGTCGGAAATATATTCCAATCGATCCAATTGTGTTGCTAACATTTTGCTTAAAAATGCCCCGTTGTTTATTAACTCCAATTCCATAAATATCAAAAATGCGGATACAATAAACATAAGTGTATACGAAAGCGGAATACTATGATGTAAATACAAGATCACTGCAACAAATACTAACACGCAACTTGCAACTTTATAAATCATCTCATACAGCTTCATAACTAATGCGGTAGCTTCCGTAACAGCTATATCAACGCTACACTTTTTAGAAAAAGCCTCTTCAATCTTATCTTTACCTTCTTTTCCTTTTTTAAATGAACGAAGCACAGAAATGCCTCTGATGTATTCGATAGCATGAGTAACTAACTGCTCTTGCGCCTCCTGCATAACCGATGAATAGTTTTCGGCTTGTTTTGCAATCAACCCTAATACTGCAACCCCTAAAATAATAGCCGTCAAAGATATCAGCCCTACCGGATAACAAAATATCAAGAGCATAACTGTCATACTGAACGCATGAAAAAATCCGCCTACAATAAAGTTCACTGCAAGCATAGCCATTGCCTCTAAATCGGAAATAGTCGTCGTTAAGATGGTTTGAATTGTTCCTAAATTTTTTTCCGAAAAATACCCCATCGGTGCTTTTTTTAATTTTTCTCCTATTTCAATTCTTTTGTCTCTAAAAATCTCATAGCCTGATGCACTTAGGTTTCTATCACACAAATATTGAAAGATAAACCTCCCCAATATACTTATTCCTACAATTAAAACAGCCTGCAAAATAATGAGCATATTTAATTTTTCAAGGTTTATCAGGATAAATAAAACCGAAAACAGCATAAACGAAGCAAAAAAAGATTTAAATGCGCCGAAAATAAGACCTCGAATTACATTTGAACGGTATTCGCCTGATATTTCTAATATTCTTCTTACAATGTTAAACATTTATTGTTCTTCCTTATCTTCATCTACTCCGCCGACATATTTATTCCATAATGAGGTATATACACCGTGTTGATTTAAAAGCTCATCATGAATACCGCTTTCAACAATCTCTCCGTTTTTCATAACTAAAATAGTATCGGCATGTGTAATTGTTGAAAGTCGATGAGCCACAACAATAAGCGTTTTACCTTTTATAAGATTATTGATTGCGGTTTGAATTAAATATTCATTTTCCGGATCGGCAAAAGCGGTCGCTTCATCTAAAATGATGACCTTAGATTGTTTTAATATTGCGCGTGCAATAGTAATGCGCTGGCGCTCTCCGCCGGAAAGCTCTCCTCCTCCGTCTCCGACTTTTGTATCATAGCCGTCTTTCAATTCCATAATAAAATTATGGCAAGAGGCTGCTTTTGCCGCCTCAATAATTTCTTCATCGCTTGCATTGGGATTTCCTATTTTGATGTTTTCTTTTATGCTTGTATTAAATAAAAAAGTATCTTGGGCCACATAGCTTATTTCACCGGTAAGCTGCTCAAATGGTATTTCTGATATTTTTTTGCCGCCGTAAAAGATATGCCCTTTTGTAGGATCCCAAAAACCGGCCATTAATTTAGCAATAGTTGATTTACCGGATCCGGAGCAGCCTACCAGAGCCGTTACCGTATTCGGTTTTAGTTCAAAGCTGATATTTTTTACTACCAATTCCGTATCATACGCAAAGGAAACATTTTCAAAACGGTATAACGTATTATCAAATGTTACTTTTTCTTTCGGTCTTATAAGCTCATCTTTTAACAAAAACAATTCTATCATGCCTAAACTTGCCTTTACCATATTGAATTGCTCGGAATACTTTCCTACTTTTATAAAATGCGCTATAAAACTGATAGGTAAAATAATGCAAACGATAAAATTTGACAAAGTTATTTGCCCGTTCATATATAAATAGGCTCCGACCGGTAAAGTACCGAGCAGGGTTGAAGGCGTAACTGCCTGAATAAACGCAGACCAAAACCAACTTTGCTTCCACCAACTCAAGGTACTGTTGTGAAAAAAATCTATTGCATTACTGAATTTTTCATAAGAAGCAGTACTTTGATTAAATGCTTTGATAACTTCTATTCCGTTTACATATTCAACCAAGGTGCTATTCATATCATTTTGCGCTTTTGCATATGTCTTACTTCTTATCTGATAATCTTTCATCATGCCGATATATCCGAGCATACCTAAGGGAATGGTAAGCAAGGAAGCAAAGCCCATTCTATAATCCAAGAGAAAAATCAAAATCAAAAAAAATGCAGGGGATATCACACTAGATGTTATTTCCGGCATAAAGTGAGCCATAGAATCTTCAAGTTTTGATACTGTATCGACCATTATGTTTTTAAATGTACCTATTGGTGTGTCAATCATTACTCCCATGGGTACCGATAACATTTTTTCCGCAATGTTACTTCTTATGTTTTTTAAAATATGATAGGTTGCCTTATGTGAAATAACCGTTGAATATAATGTAAAAGTACCTTTCAATATTTGTCCTAATAAGGCTATTAACGTTATGTATATAACGGTCTTAAACGTTGCTTCATATAAATAGATTTTTTCTATCAGTTTTGCTATAGCAATAAATGGAACCATTCCGAACAGTTCTCCTATAATTGCCCAAAAAATTGATTTATATAAATCGGCTTTTTTATTTCCCGCATATCTCAATAGAGATGAAACCACATTGCTTTGTTTATTATTCATGATATATCCTCAATTCATTTAATAAGCCGCCCCAACCATAATATTGAAAAGTAACAATGCTTTTGATGTACATGCTCACATCATTGTATGGAATAGCGTGAATAATACATTCACATAATGATGTTATATAACCTTTCGTAATGATATGCACCTCAAGCTCTTTAATTTTGGTTGCAGAAGATTTTTTGCCGGCTGCGGTTTGAATGAGCTTCATATTTTTATGCGTATATCTATCTGCAATTTCTTCCGCAAAATTTTCTACCCGTGAACCTTTACTACAGGCAAGAAGCAGCTTAAACTCATCAAAATGCTCATACATATAATCTACAAACCTCATGGTTTCAGAAAATAATGCTTCAATAACAACATCGTCAGTTTCTTCCGATAGCGGCATAGACGCTTTATCAGTACTTCGAATTTCAACATCCGTTACGATGTCTAATGTGTACTCATATACATCTTCGATAAGTGTAAAAAACAGTTCTTCCTTATTTTTAAAGTGACGGTATATTGCACCTGTGGTTACATTCGCCGTTTTCGCAATCTCCCCCACCTGTGCTTTTTCAAAACCGTTCCGTAAAAACTCTTCTTTAGCGCATTCCAAAATTCTGTTTTTTGTTATATCCGAACAATATGACACCGGTCTTCTTCTCCGTATATTTTTAATTCGATAATCTAATTATCTTTAATAATTAAATTATCATTTTTTTAAATTTTAGTCAAGTATCTTTATTATTAAAATGTATATTTTTAGGTTATTACAATAGCTCTTACAATTTCTCTATCATGATCAATATAAGTGAATTCCCACTTGGTATCTTGTAATTTAATTTCAAGTATATTATTCATAATATGCCTCAATCTCTTATTAAAAGCATTGCTTTTTTATTGCTTTTGTAGTATTCTTAAGTTTTTCAGGGGTATCATAAGGAAAAACTATGAATGTATACGATTTAATTGCAGAACATTACAGCGACCTTTTTCCGCTTGAATTAGAGAAGAGTCGAATTTGAGTTATATTGAAAGTTTCCCCATAAACCCAATAATTTCACCTTCATTTCCGTTTACCGGAATTTTCTTGTATGCGTTTTCACCGAGCAGGAGGGCGGTGTTGCAGACTTTGAATAAGAGTTCCAAGTCGTGGGTGATGATGAGGACGGGAACTTCTTGAGCGCAGTGTAAGATGAGCTTTGCGATTTCGTCCATGCGTTTGTAGTCGAGGCCGCTGGTCGGCTCGTCTAAGATGATGATGCGCCTGCCGCTCAAAAATGCCGTTGCAAGGGCGAGCCGCTGCTTTTGTCCGCCTGAAAGTTCCTGCGGATGGTCAAGCCTTTTTTCCCAAAGGTCAATTGTGCGCAGGTACTCAGCCGCTTGTTGCAAATAGGATTCATCCTTCCGTTTTGAAGAAGGAATAAGCTCGTTTTCTACCGTATCAAAAAAAATCTGATAGTCAACATCCTGCATCATATAATACGCATTTCTTAAGCGCTGCCGCCGCCGCTTCCCGTAACCGATCTGCCCCTTGCAAGACAAAAGCCCGCCTAAAGCTTTGCCGAGTGTGGTCTTTCCTATACCGTTTTTTCCGATAACGGCGATAATCTCCCCTGCGTGTACATCAAACGAAAGATTTTTGATAAGTTCCCGCCTGCCGATAGAAACGCTCAAATCCTCGATATGCGTAACCGCTTCTTTCGGTACCGAAGGGTTTTCGCAGACAAGACTGTCATACCGTATTGCCCTCAGTCCGTACCGCTTACAATCCTCTGTTGTCAATTCACCTTTCAAAAAGATTTTTTCGATAGTGCCGTCCTTCATGTAGATGAGTTTATCGTACAATTCATTTAAGAAAAACAAGCGGTGCTCGGCAATGATAATCGTTTTCCCCATCGCCTTTAAATCCCGTATCATCGCTTGAAATTGCACAATACCCTCATAGTCGAGATTGGAAGAAGGCTCATCGAAAAACAGCAGCTTTGTGTCATAGATGAGTGTGGAAGCGATGGCGACCTTTTGTTTTTGCCCGCCGGAAAGCTCTGAAAGTTTCGCGCCTTTAAGCGATTCTATCTGCATCGTCTGAAAAGCAGCATCGGTTTTTTCGCATAGGGTTTGAAAATCCATACCGAGGTTTTCTCCGGCAAAGGCAACCTCCTCCTCCGCAATGGTAGCAAAAAACTGATCACTCGGATTTTGAAACACATTGCCGATGTACTTTGCCAATTCACCCTTTTTATAATCCAAGATGTTCTTCCCTAAAATGCGCACCTCACCGTCGAGTATTCCGCCGTAATGATAGGGAATTAAGCCGTTTAATATCCGCGTTAAGGTAGTCTTCCCGCAGCCGGAAAAACCCGTAAGCACAACGAGTTCGCCTTCTTCAATGCTCAAATCAATGGCATGGAGCGTGGGACTTTCATCATTTTCATAGGTGAAGTTTTTTATTCTTGCTTCTACTATGCCCATACGGATCTCCATAGTAAAAAAACAGCTGCTAATAAACCCACCGTATCGTACCAGCCGAAGCGCACCGGTTTATAACTCGTCTTTTTTCCTTCGTACTCAATCCCCTTTGCTATTATCGAAGAGGTCAGCGTTTCACTTACATGAAGACATTTATAAATAAGGGGAATAAGATAGAGTTCAAACGAACGGATAGGATGTAACAGGCTCAAACGCAAACCCCGCACCTTCATACCGTTTTTTATTTCGTTTAACCGTGCCGTCATTTCGTCCAAAAAGCGTAAGGCGGTAACCAGTCCTATCGAAAGAGATTGCGGCGCTTTTACCGCACGCAATGCGCTCATAATTTTTAAGGGACTGGTTAAAATCAATATCCTTCCGATGTTAAAGATAGGATAGAGCCTTAAAAATAAGGCTATCAATCCTATCAATGCGCCGGTTGTCATTCCTAAATCGACATATGCCAAGAGCTTTATCAGCAAAAATAGGCCGATGTAGGCCAAAGCCCTTTTTACGCCTTCCGTGTACGAAAATAAGAACAAAAAAAGAAAGCTCATACCGAGCAGCACATAATACATGGTTTGATTGACAAGAAACACCAAGAATGATGTGAGCAGTATGAGTATAAAAAGCGTTATCGGATTCATTGACCATCCTTGAGTGTTTCTTGCCGGCTTCATTATAATACGCCCTTTTTACTGCTCTTTTCAAAGAACTTTTTGTTGATATAGGTACCGAATAAGCCTGCCAAAGATTCCAAGACGATGTTGCACACTACCGCTATTGCGATGGCTTTTCCCGTATAAAACTGAATCATCCACTGAGCCTGTTCACTTGAAATAGACGGAGCGAACTTCGTAATTCCTTCCGCACCTAATACTTTGACAAATATAATCGGGTGCATTGCAACAACAAACATTGCAGCCGAAAAAGCGATTGAAACTTTTACATTGCTTGAATAATCGCCGATGATGATTTCGGCAAGCACTGCCGAAACCAAACAAATCGGTATCATTATCCAATAGCCCATAAGGGTATATAAAAGTCCGTAGATAAGCCAAAATAAAAATGCCGTCCAGCGGTGTTTTACTTTTTTAGCCGTTATCACAAAAACAGGGCCTACTGCAAAAGCGGCAAATCCTGCAGAAGCGTATAAGGCTATGGCTCCCAGTGTTCCCGTCAGCATCGAAATTGCCATTCCGATTGCAAACCCGATAACCGTCAACACGGCTATCCGTACAATGTCTTTTAACTTCATAAAAAACCTCCTATAATTTTTTTGAAAATATACGGGCATCTTATGCGTTGCTTAGCAAAAAACAGTCCTCAACGTACAGCAAGTACGCCTGCGGGTGTTTTTTGCACGCGCCTTGAATCTGCTCCCTCTATTTTCAAAAGGGTTTTCTCTAATTGGGAATAACTAATAAGAGAATTTCCTTCTCCTATACTCCCTGTAATATAACTTAGTTATATTTAAACTTAAAAAAACAATTTTTCCTCATTCATAATTATAAATGAGTTTTAATTCATAATTGCAATTAACCTGTGCGCATTTTTTTCCAGCCTTCATTAAAGAAGTCCGCAATTAAATAGGCATTGTGTTCGGCTTCTTCTTTTGTTTCGCAATGAACGGCAACTTCCGATAGTGCATACAGGTATGCATGGTTCAGTAAGTGAATGCCTTTTTTGGTGATTACTTGAGCGGCCTTCTTTTTCCCGTGAATCATCTCCAAGATTTTCAGGTGGTTTTCATCTTCTTTTTCTATTATTTCATCTAAAAAATGCTCATGTTTTGTTCCATAAGAACAAAACGCCAAGAGCTCGAAAATATCTTTGTTATCAAAAAAATAGGATACCATACCGACGGCTCCCTTTAATTTTAAATCGAGAATGGATTCGATTGTTTGTTTTGTGATCACCGTTTCTTTTTTATACATTGTAAAACTTTGTTGTTTGAGCAAGCTATAATGGTACTCTATATCGGTAATGACCGGCTGTACCAATTCGGAAAAAAGAGCTTCTTTGTCTTTAAAATGACCGTAAAAGGCTCCGGTCGTAACACCCGCCTGCGCACAGATTTCCCGCAGATTGGCTTTTTCAAAGCCCTTCTCTTTGAAAATCTTTTTCCCGCATTCCAGAATTTTCTTATGCGTAAGGTCAAAATCTCCGTTTCCCATTAAAAGCACCTGTCAAATATAGCTTAGTTATATTATAAGGGTTTTTAGTTTTTTGTCAATAAGGGATTCCGGATATTTTTTTAAACGAGTGATAGAACTAGACATGGGACTTTATTCTAAGTAGATAAATCAGCAAAATAAGTCCCTTAAAAATTTTTTTATATCATCAAATGCAGAATTATTGAAATCCCAATACCCTTTCTCCGCTCCTAAGCCAAGGGCAGTTACAATAGGAACTTTTGATGCAAGATATATTTGTGTTTCAGCCTTAGGAATATTAAAACTCTTATTTTCTTTAAAGTATTCTTTTAAAGCCGACATATAAGATTTTCTTTCTGCAGAAAAAGGATCATTTTCAATTGAGCTTAAACAGAGATTTTCTAACATACCTTCATCTTTGTTATTAGGCATAATAAAAATACCAATTTGCGTAATTTCCGTATCTTCTGAATATTCAACCTTTCCAATAGATTTTGGACATGGTAGTTCGTTAGCCTTTAAAATATCACATATACTATCAAACGCCCTTTTTGCTGATTCTTTTTCAGCATCACGAACAAAACCTAATTTTTTTACATTTGAAAAACCTGGTATTTTTACAAATGATGTCATTTTCTTTTTAAATTTATCTTTACCGCCTACATCATGCACTTGTACTTTTTTGATAGTAAGAAATTCCAGCAACGCATTAAAAAAATGGTACTCATCTTTGCCTTCCACTAAAAGTAAATAACTCGAAGTTATTGAAATATGCTCTTCACTTTTACTTTCTTCTAAAGAAGCTGCTTTGCTTTTCTCTGGCATTAGCGGACCTCATAATCACTGTCTAGGCTTATGATAATATCTTCATAATCATAATGAATTATTTTTGTTTTATTATCTTTTTTTTCTATTCTGTAAAGAGCTATTTCATTTTTATTAGTTTTGTTTTCTAGTTGAGCATCTTTTAATGCTTTTACAGCTTCGTATGAATGAGTCGTAGCAATAATTTGAACATCAAACTGCTTTGCTAATTCTAAAATGGCTCTCCAGAATATCTTTATACTTGAGTAATGAAGTCCGTTCTCAATCTCATCTATTAATAGTACACCATCTCGCATATCATACATTGAACCTAAAACTGCAAGTGTCCGTCTAATACCATCTCCCATTACATTTATGGGAAGTAGCTCATCTTCTCCTATATCGAAATATATGGAGTTATCATTAGCAATCTGTATATCAATTAAGTTAGGTTCAATTGTTTTTAGAATATCAACAAGACTATTAATTCGCTTCTTCTTTACTATTGAAGATAAATCTGTTCCCTTATCTGCCAATGTAATTTGTGAATTTAAATATCGGGTGGAAAGATTTTCTTTATATGTATTCGATAATCTTATCCTACCATTTTTAATGCTTATATACACCTCTTGTTCAGGATCATTATTATTTTTAAAAGTTATCTTTATTCCTTCTATTTCTTTTATTTCATTTTTTAAACTAGATTTATCAACTTGTCCTAATTCGTTAAATGATATATAGCCAATTAGACTCGGATCAAAAAGTTTTTGATCCTCTATATTTTTTATAAATATATCTCTCGTCGTATCTGCATAAGGGCTAATAGTAGCACGACGCTCAATACCACTTATCTTACCACTTAATTTTATAGATTTATCCATATTTAAATTGTAAAAGATATATTTAAAATCATTATCGTTTGCTAATTTCAGACTTCGAAAAGTATTAATACTAAGCAACAATTCAGGATTTGACATACCAGATAGAAGAAACATTGCTTCAAGTAAAGATGTTTTTCCGGAATTATTTTTTCCTACAATTAAATTTACCTGCTCAAGCTTTTTCAATTTTGCATTATCAATACCTCTAAAATTCGATATTTGAAGTTCGTCGAATTTCATTCATAATACCTCCATATTTTATACCAAAATCTATTAACTCTATGCTCATTATACATCAACCGCCCACTTTTTCCAACTAGGTATCCCTTTTTTTATAGTTTTTTCTTAAAACTATTTATAATTAAGTTTAAAATTAATCTTGTATTCAATAATTAAGATAAAAACCCTCAAATCCACCCCATTCCCCTATTACAAATTAACTCACATCACAACCTCCTCAACACCCTCTGCTGCATGATAAAACCGATGAGTATCATCGTAAAATCAACGGCTGGTTCCGCCCACCACACGGCGAGGCTTCCGAACAAGTGCGGCAAAATCAGCATAGCCGGAACAAAGAGGATGAGCTGACGCAATAGGACAATCATTCCGGCTTTTTTGGCATCTCCGATGGATTGGAAAAAGGTAAGCGTCATAATCATAATTCCGTATAAAATAAATGTAGAATAAAACAGTTTGAAATTGATAAGGCCTGCTGCAATTATTTCCGGGCGAACATTGAAGATTGATAAAAGGCTTTCTGAAAAAAGCATTGCCGGAACCCACGAGAGAGCCGCAAGAAGCGTTGCCCCGTACATAAAAAGCTTCATCGTTTCCCGCACTCTTTCGTACTGCTTGGCTCCGTAGTTTGCACCGATAACCGGCTGTAAGCCCTGACTCATACCCCACAGCGGAATAAATGAAAACATGTATAACCGCATTGTAGCGGACATTAAAATCCCCCAGTTATCTCCGCCGAAGGCAAACGCCTGCTTGAATAAAACCGTTTGCTGTACTGCAAACAAAAGCTGCATGAGCATAGCCGAGCTTCCAATGCCGAACATTTCACGGTAAATTTCTTTATACTTTTTGATTTTGTGTATTTTGACAAAGGGACTTTTTTTCGCAAAATACCGCAGGGTTAAAACCGCCTGTACCATTTGCGACAACACCGTAGCAATCGCAGCTCCCTCAATTGCATAGTCTCCCATCAAGAGCATAAAAATCGGATCCAGCACGATATTGAGCAATGCCCCCGTTCCCATAATGAACATGGATTGTTTTAGAGCACCCTCGCCTCTCATGGTCATGTTTCCGGCTTGAGCAAAGTTTACAAATACCGAACCTAAAAATACAATCCGCAAATACCGCACGCCTAAATCTTTAATCGTTCCTTTTGCTCCCACCATTTCCAAAAAGTACGGAGCGGTAAGCACACCTGCTGCGGTAATCAATGCCGAAAAAAGCAGCACCCAATAACAAAAATTGCCGAAGATTTTATCTACCGTTTCCATACCACCCTTGCCGATTGCCCGCGACAGAATTGAAGCACTTCCGACACCGAGCAACGCCGACACTGCTCCGTTTATCAGCGTCAGCGACATAGAAATACTGATTGCGGACATCGCATAATCGCCGATAATTCTTCCTGAAAATACCCCGTCCATAAACGGGTACAACCCGATAACCGCCATTCCGATTATCCCGGGAATCGCCAGCTTAAAAAGCAGTTCTCTCGGACTTTTTGTTAATAATTGTGTTTTCATATCTTGGTTCCTCCTAATTAATTTCTCATTCCTAATTAATAACATTGTATGCTAACATTGTTATCTAAAACAAGAAAAAAGTAAAGGGGAGGAAAACTGTTTTATGGTGGAAATATTCGGCAATAAATGATATAATAAGATATATTTGATGAAAGTTACTTTGATATACTTAATTTAAGGAGAAATATATGGTTTATGAAACATTAGTTGAACAAATAAAAACTGTTCCTCAAGAATGTCTTGCTGATATAGAGAATTATATCCAATATATTCTTTATAGATATAATCAATCAGCTGAAAAAGAAATACATACGGATTTATCAAAGTATTTCGGTTCAGTAAAATTTCATCAAGATGCATTGAAAATACAGAAGGAAATGCGTAATGAATGGAACTGATTTTTTAGCCGATACAAATGCTTTAATTTATCTGCTTGCCGGTAATACCTGTATGAAACCTTATATTTCCAAAAAAATTGGATTTTCAATAATTTCGGAAATGGAACTTTTGTCGTTTTCAGGAATAAGTCATCAAGAACAAAATAATATAAAAGCTTTTTTATCTGAATGTTCAGAGTTGCAATTAACAAAAGAAGTTAAAGAAAAAACTATTGAAATCCGTAAACATTATAAAACAAAATTACCGGATGCAATTATTGCTGCAACGGCAATAGTAAATAAAATTCCGTTGATTACAGCAGATAAAGCTTTTGAACAAATTGAAGAATTAAATTTAGTTTTAATAAAACCTGACATCATTTAAATGATTTTCCCTAATTTCCAATTCCTCTTTTCCAGATCATTTTGTTTTTCTAAAATGATGAGTATTGAACTATCATATCCATCGGATTCCGCTCATCGTCATAACGGTTAGGCGATTTTGCCGCTTCTTTTCCGTAACCGATAACCAAAATGTTTACCGGAATCAAATCATCGGGGATATTGAATTCGGCACGCACTACATCGGGCTTAAAATCAACAACCCCGACGCAGAGCATCGGGGTATTAAACCCTCCGCACGAATAAGTAATCCGGCAGCTTGAAAGCCCTGAACCGTTATCATAAAAGTGCAGACCTAAAAACCTCATCACTCCTACACCCTTTGTAAGGTTTGCGGTTTTTGGACATAAGGAAAGCGGTAATCGGATAGGCTGAACTCAAAGTTTTCTCTGTTTACTATGCCGAGCGGTTTATCGCTGTCGTACAGCTGCATGAGAAAGTCTACAGCCTGTTTGCATGAATGATACTTTCCGAATGCCTTGTCGTAATCGTAGTTTGTGATGTCATTGGCGATATTGCCGAAATTTGTTTTTGTGGCGGCAGGGGCAAAAACCTTTGCTTTCATTTTTGCTCCCGCTGCGGATAACTCGCGGCTTAAGCCTTCGGTAAAAGAGGCGACGAAAAACTTTGTTGCGCAATAGGTAACCGCTGTCGGAACAATCGTGTACCCGCCGACGGAAGACACATTGATAAGTTTCGTATGTTCTTTGTCTGCAAAGTCCCGCACATACAAAGCTGAAAAAAGCGCAACGGCTTCTATATTAAGGCTCAGCATATCTTCCATTTTTGCTAGGTTTTGATTTCCCACACTGCAATAATCGCCGAAGCCCGCATTGTTTATCCATGCTTCAATATCCAAGTCTTTTACGGAATTGTATACGGCATAGATATTTTCTTTTTGGGTAAGGTCGTACGTTTTGATGATGACCTCCACAGGCGGATTAACCGTGCCGGTAATTTCGGCTTTTAGCTTTGCGAGCTTTTCTTCATTTCGTGCAACCGCAACGATATTTTTCCCGCGCTGTGCAAACCGCTTTGCCGCTTCGTATCCGATGCCTGAACTTGCACCTGTGATAACTACGTATTTTTTCATCTTTTTACCTCCTCATTGCTAATTTTTTATAGTATTCGATTTTTTCGCGGATTTTTGCTAAGCTGTGTGTTTTGTTTTCAAGTTCCGCTAAAAGCCGTTTTTCGTGTTCTTGAAGCATTTTGAGCCGCTCGGGTGCGGTGGTGTTTCCCTTTTCGCGAAGTTCGGCAAACTCGACTATTTGAGCTATTGGCATACCGGTTGCTTTTAAGCGGAAAACAAATTCCATCCATGCGATGTCCGTTTCCGTAAATTCCCGATACCCGTTTTTTCTTCTGCGGATGGGCTTTAATACTCCCTTTCTTTCATAGTAGCGTAGCGCCGAATCGCTTACGCCGAGTTTAAAAGCAAATTCTTTAATCGTCATGGTGGCTCCTTTGTAGTGTAATTTTATAGAGCGAATTATCTCCCCATGCTGCGATGTACAGTTCCTTTGAACCGGTGTCGGCAATAAGCCCAACAGGAGAAATAGGTTTATCGGTAAGCTGCTCGGTTTTTCCGTCCGTAAGCGAAATGCGGTAGAGCCCCGTGCCGCCGTAATCGACGGTCAAAACGGAATCAGGCTGAAACGGATCGAGAATGAGCCCCGCTGCGGGAGCATTGAGTGTTTTGCTTAAAACGGTGAACTTGGCATTTTTTGCTTGGTAGAGATAGATTGTTCCGGTGATGTCGTTAATGACATACCGGTCTTTACCCGTCTGAATAGCTGCAACAGGGGTGGTCAAGCCCTTGTCGGCAAGTACCGAAATTTTTCCCTCAGGCGATATGGAAAGAACTCTGCTTTTGCCCCGCTCGGCGACAAGCAGGTTTCCGTTATCATCAAAGGCTATGCCTGCAACAACACTGAGCCCTGAAATAAAATTGCTTTTTTTACCGTTTTGCACTTTGTAGATTACACCCCCGCTGTAAGTTGCAACATATAAGGTATCTTTGCTGTCGATTGCAAGACCTGAGGGCGAGGGAATGTCTTTTATAACCGTTTCGATTTTTCCCGAACGGTAACGGTCAATTCGCCTTGCACTCCAGTTTGCAATGTACAGATAGCCCTTGCTGTCAAAAGCCATTCCGACAGGGGATGAAAGCGATGAAGCTAATTTTTTTATTTCGAGATGCTCTTTTGCAAAAAGATTACAGTTTGCCAAAACCGCCGTACCGATTAAAAAAATACTTGTGATGTGAATTTTATTCATATAAGTTCTCCTAATTTATGTATCTTTTAATAATATAAACCTTGAAGTTAGGTTCAAGGCAAGAGGTTTTGGGAAAAAATATATATTATCAATTAAATCTTCTATATCATTTTGGCTCTGCACTCATTACAAAATCAACAACCCCGATGCAATGAGTCGGGGTATTAAACCCTCCGCACGAATAAGGTAAAGTCGGTATTAGGATTTTCTTTTATGTACTTTGTAACAGCGGTGTTTTCGGCTTCGTTTTGCATATCTTTGAGGTAATAATAATATCCCAACCTTCTTCCGACAGCAAAGTTAAGTTTGTCTTCCGCACTCATCGAAAGATACGAGTTGATAATTGCAAGCATTGTACCTTTATCTTCAGGCAGTTTTCCTCGCACTTCCAATAGTAAGTTTACAATATGCTCATTCACATAATAACTTGTAATATCGGTAAGCTGCTCGATAAAAAGTTTTTGCTCACAAACTATTTCCTCTTCCGATTGCAAATCGAACAAGCCTTTTTCGACATCCCGCCCCAATTTTGTATTCGGTTTAAATGCTGTGTGGTGTACGCGAATAAATTCGGGATTAACGGCATTGATTACCTTAGCCGTTTCGATTGCATTTTCTTCGGAAAGAGATTTACCGTTGATTCCGAGC
This sequence comes from Treponema sp. B152, assembly GCF_024181665.1. Taxonomy (NCBI): domain Bacteria; kingdom Pseudomonadati; phylum Spirochaetota; class Spirochaetia; order Treponematales; family Treponemataceae; genus Treponema; species Treponema sp. B152. The sequence continues at coordinate 1,145,364 of NZ_CP058668.1, read as the reverse complement.
AAGGTAAATTCCGATAATGTCATGCCGGCTTTTTTAGCTGCCAAGTCCGATTTTACAATTTGCTCTGCGGTTATTCCCTTGTTGATTTTTTGCAGTATCGTATCCTATCCGAGCCTGTTTCAATTCCTCGGTACAAGTGATTTAAGCCCGCTTCGCAAAGAGCTTGTAATTCGGTTTCGGTCTTTTTCAAAATGCTGTCACAGCGGGCATAGGTAGTAACCGCTTGCAGTGCAGGAAAATATTTTTTAAGCGTATGCAATATCGAAAGTAAATCCTTTGCGGGAATATTAAAAGCATCTCCGTCCTGCAAAAAGCAGGATTTAAAAAAACTTGCGCGTTCCCCGTAATAGGTAGCATATTTTTTTATATCGCCTATAACCTCTTCGGTAGAACGCACCGAAAAGCGCATCCCCTTATACAATCCGCAAAAAAAACATCTGTTCCAAGGACAGCCTCTTGTCAAACGCAACAAGAGGCTTTGATGTTCCGACGGCGGTCTTATAGGACCGAGTTCAACATCTATCATCTTGTTTTTCTAAAATGATGAGTATTGAACTATCATGTCCATCGGATTCCGCTCATTGTCATAACGGTTAGGAGATTTTGCCGCTTCTTTTCCGTAACCGATAACCAAAATGTTTACCGGAATCAAATCATCTGGGATATTGAATTCAGCACGTACTACATCGGGCTTAAAATAAGTAATCCAACAGCTTGAAAGCCCCATATCTTGAGCGCACATCATCATGTGGTCGGCTGCGGTACTCGTATCAATATCTGTCATGCTTGCTTTGTCAAAGGGGCGAACCCACGCCGCTTTTTTGTTGGCGCATACCACAATGGCAAGCGGTGCACCGTGCGGAGTACATGCTTTTTGCAGCTTACTCATCGCCGCCTCGTCATTTAAAACAAGAAAACGGCAGGGCTGCATATTTGCTGCCGTAGGAGCAATACACCCCGCTTCCAAAATACAGTTAAGCTTTTCCGCCTCAACAGCACGCTTTTCATAACTCTTCACCGAATGTCTGCTTTTGGCGAGTTCCAAAAATGTGTTCATACGACACCTCCTTATACATAGATATTCCTCTATGTATAACATATAAAACATATAGATATTTGTTAATATATATTTTTGCTTTTTTTTAAAGTTTTTCAGAAGTTAAATCAATACATGAAAAGGAGAGAGAGCGTTATTAGCTCGGTGCATTATTTTTTATCGGTTAAGGCGTTAATTTCTTTTTGAAATGTTTTAAGTTTTTTCTTGTCGAGAGAATAATTAATCCATTTGGATTCTTTTCGAGTGAGAACAAGACCGCAGTCGGTTAATATTTTCATGTGATACGAAAGGGTCGGCTGTGTAATTGAAAATTTTTCCAAAATCTTGCAGGCACATTTTTCCCCATCGTTTAACATCTGAATTATTTCCAAACGGGTACTGTCGCTCAATGCCCTGCACATCAAAGCTATATCTATAGAACTCATAACACATATTATACAAAAAATTTAAATATTTTCTATATGGTAGTGTTTTAGCCGCAAACTTCAACATCTCTCCCTATATAAAAGAATTTATGCTAACATTGTTATCAAAATAAGAAAAAAGTCAAGGGGATAAAACCGTCTTATGCAAAAGTATTGCTTTTTATAGTGTAAAGATAATTTTTTTATACAGGGCAGCATTCAATTCGTGAACTTGTTAGGGTGTAACATTGCATAACCGGAATTGCTCCATATAAACTTATTTCTCCCCATCTCCCAATCCAAAAACCTTCCTCCAGCCGGCGGAAAAAAAATCGGCGAGGGTTTTCATTGAGTTCAAAGCGTCTTTTTTTTTGAAATTATGCAGTACGGTTTCAAAGATGCATGAAAAATATGCATGGGTCAGCATGTGGAGTTCTTTTTCGGGAAGGCGGCGGACGGTAATGCCTTTTTTTCCAAGCAGTTCGCAGGTTTTATACATATCCTTAATTTCCCGCTCCACCATCCAATCAGTAAAATCGGCATATTTTGTACCGGAGGCACAGCAGAGAATCAGCTTAAATGATTCAAGATTATCGAAGATATAAGAGACAAAATCTTCAAGAGCTTCTGCCGAGACTTTCCATATTTCATCGATACCGCTGTTTTCAAGCACGGTAAAACACAGTTTTTCGGAGGCGGAATACTGTTCTTGTAATCCCTGAATTGCAGGTTCCACCAATGCGGAAAAAAGGTAGGCCTTATCCTTAAAGTGCCGGTAAAATCCGCCTGTGGTAACGCCTGAAAGCCTGCATATTTCACGCAAGTTGGCACGCTCAAAGCCTTCTTTTAAAAAAAGTTCTTTACCGTTTTTGAGAATCGTTTCGTGTGTTTGTGCGTAAGTTCCGGTATTCATATTTTCCGCCTTGATAACTATGTTACCAGTATATTTAAAGAAAAAACTTTGTCAATAGGAAAAATTTTTACCGCTTGATAACCATAGCACTTAACCGTATACTAAGCCTAGATATTTTACAAAAAAACTATTACCAAAGCTGAGGCCTTATAAGGAAAACTATGAATGTATACGATTTAATTGCAGAACATTACAGCGAACTTTTTCCGCTTGAAACGGAAAAACTTGAATTTATACAACACCTTTGTCCGTTGCCGGGCAGATTGTGCGATGCAGGCTGTGCAACCGGTGAACTTGCAATGGGTTTATATCAAAAGGGATATAATATATGCGGACTCGACTTAAATGCAAAGATGATTGGAATTGCAGAAAAGAAAGCTTCGTGTATCCGCAAAACAGGTGAACTTATGTTCTATCATGCAGATATCGCCGATATTATGCAGTTCGGTAAATTTAAGGGTGTGTTGTGTTTCGGTAATACGCTTCCGCATTTGCGTGATGAAGATATTCTCCGCCGTTTTTTTAGCTCCGTGTATGGGTCATTAGAGGAAAACGGCATCTTTATTGTTGAAGTTCTCAATTATGACCGCATCCTTGCTGATAAAAAAATGAACTTTAAAGATAAAGAAACGAAAGATTTTATTTTTAAGCGGCACTATGATTTTTTACCCGACGGGGATATCAGATTTACTATAGAATTTACCGATAAGCTGTGCAGTACCGTTGGTTCGGATTTTACGGTATTACATCCACTTAAGAGGCAAATGCTTTTAGCCTTATTTAAGCAGGCAGGATTCAAATCCGTTTCAGCATATTCTGATTACAGCTTTACGGAAAGCCGTGCAGAAGATTATGCCGTAGTATACACAGCAAATAAATAAGAGATATAATATTCTCATTTTGATAAGGAGCAGTTTATGAAAAACACAAAATATCTTTACATGGTTTTGATTTTTTTTACGATTATTGTAATAAAAGGCATGGCGGCAGAAAACAACAAAGAGTATAAAGTACTGATAGGTATGGCCTCCGACAAAGCGGTAAATCTTAAAGGAATAAAAACACTGGTAATTGATGCTGAATTTTTTTCTAAAAAAGATATAGAACAGCTTCACAAAAACGGAAATGTTAATATATTTTCTTATTTAAACATCGGCTCTATCGAAACATTCCGCGATGATTATGAAGCGTTTGAAGATATAGCTTTAGGCGACTATGAAAATTGGGATGAAGAAAAATGGATAAATGTTGCGGACAAAAGATGGCAAAAAAGAATAAAGGACAAAGCACGGCTCTTATCTCAAAAAGGCATAGACGGTTTTTTTCTTGATAATGCTGACATCTATTATCATTATCAAACACCCGAAATATATCGGGGACTTATGACTCTTTTACATGAAATACATAAAGAAAATAAACCTATTATAATAAACGGCGGAGATACTTTTATAAGTCAAGCAATGAAGCAAAATGCTCTTAAAGGAATCGTAAACGGAATCAATCAGGAAAGCGTATTTACCGAAATAAATTTTAAGAATAATACATTTGGAGTAAAACCCATAGAAGATAGAGAGTATTTTTTTGCCTATCTGGATAAATGTAAAACCTATGGATTTACCGTCTATTTACTGGAATACGGCCCAAGCAAAAAAATTGAAAAAGACATAGAGGCGTATTGTCAAAACAACGGATTTATCTACGACATATCCCATTCATTGCAGCTCGATAAACCTTTTTAAAGCAGAAAAATTATATTTTAAGGAAAATTTTATGACAAACAAAAACAATTCTGCTTCAAATAGCAGCACAGAACATGTACATCCGTTTGAGCCCTTCGTCTCTAAAAACACAAAGACTTTAATATTGGGTACCTTTCCGGGAAAAGATTTTACGGATCCTAATAAAGAGAATGACAAAGAAGATTGGTATTACGGCAATAAATGTAACGAATTTTGGGAATTAATAGAATATGCTTTAGACTGTAAAGAAAATTCATTAAGAAAAATAAAAGAAAAAAAGGAAGTATTGAAAAAACACAACATTGGTATAACAGACATTGTTAAAAAAGCAAAGCGAAAAGAGGATAATAACTCAGATGAAAATCTTGAAGTTATGGAAACTAACGATCTTAACTCCCTTCTTGATAAATATAAGGACATTGATACAATTGTACTTACTTCAAAAGACATGTACACAAAATTTTTTAAAAAATATTATGTAAAAACTAACGATGCCATTTTAAAACAAGATAAAAACAATAAACCGGAAACTCATGAAGAACAAGGTAAAAAAATAAATATCTATTATTATACTTTTAAAGGAAGGCCAATCCGTGTTGTCCCATTACATACTCCCGCAAGAAAAAATGTAGCAAATGTATCAATAGATATAAAAAAAGCACTATATAAATATATACTTAACGATACTAAGTAATCTTACCCCGCTTAAAATCGGACATGGATGTACATTAATAGCGGACATGGATGTCCGTGATTCCCAACTTCAAGAGTTTGCGCTTGCCGCAAACTCTAAGCTGAAAATTGGACACGGACGTCCGATTTTCAGCGAGTACTTGAATTTTTACCGATTTTCTTTTATACTTCCCTGATTTTAAATTAGGAGATTTGATAAACAGTTCGGCAGAAATTCAGCCTCACTGTTTATCTGAATATTTGCTGCAAAAAGTTTTTCTGGGAGTCGATATGGGTAAGGTAATTATGGGGGCAGAAGCTCTTGACGGGTATTTAACAGAGGATGATCTAAAGCATCTTAACGAAATGAATGCTCTTTATCAGGAAGCTATTGAAAATTTTGCTGTTTTAGAAAAGGAAAACGGCGAAAAAAAGAAAAAGGCCAAAGATGAGGTTATAAGACTTTATACCGAGATGGGACATCTTATGCAAAATATATGCAAAGATATACCTCAACTTAAAGTTTTCTCTTTTGATACTGAACATGAAAATCATGCCGAGGCTTCAAGGGTTATTGCAAAACTCCGCTCCATAAAAACCGAACACAGCGAATTCTTATACTATACCCAGCGTTCTTTTGAAATGCTTTTTAAACTTGCTTATAAGGGGCACCAAAAAGACAAGAAAAACTATCTTGTAGTAAAAACTCCTGTAACGAATCCGGTTCAAAACTATGCGGTTCACAAGATAACCGACATTGACCATAAAATCGAAAATACGGTTATGTGTGTTATGTTGAGAGGAGCCCTCCTCCCCTCTATGATTCTTTCAAAAGAAATTGAAGAGTATTCTTCTCACGGCTATGTAACCCCCTTTGCCCTCTTTAAGATTAAAAGAGATGATTCCCGCAAAGAAGACGATATGCAGTACATCCTTGATTTGGATAAGTCTTATTTTAACCTAAAAGATTTGGACGGAAAGGACCTTATCTTTGCAGACCCTATGAATGCGACCGGAGGGAGCCTCGTAACCGTTGTAAAACACCTAAAAAAACTGGGCGTAAAGCCGAAATCGATAAGCTGTTTTCATGTAATTTCTGCCTTAAAGGGAGCCTTACGCATTGTGCGTGCCTTGGATAACTGCACACTTTACACCCTTTGGATGGACCCTGCTTTAAATGCTTCGGCTTATATTATGCCGGGTCTCGGCGATGCAGGAGACAGGATAAACGGAACCGATACCGATGAAACACCCAGAAACATTATTCAGCTCCTTGCAGACTATGGCTCAAATATTGCGGGGCTTTACCGCTCTCAGCTTCGTCAGATAGAAAAAACCGTTTTAGGAAACTAGGGAGATTCAAAAAAGGTGAAAAAAAATACTTTTATAGTTTTTTTTGGTCTCTTGTTTTTTATTTGCTTTACAAAAGTTTTTGCAAAGGGAGCTCTTGAAGAAGACCTTGCAGGAGAGTATTTTTCTATAGCTCAAGGCTATGCAGAGCTAAAAAACTACCCAAAAGCTGCAGATTATTATCTTAAAGCCGAAAAGTCTGAAAAATATAAAAATGCAGCTCAATATAATTTGGCACAAGTTTATGCCCTTCAAAATGAATGGGAAAACTGTCTAAAATATATTGAACCCCTCTATAAAAAAGCTCCCGAAAACATAAAAATATCTACAGCCTATGCCTATGCTCTGGCCTCATCAGGAAAAGAAGAAAAAGCCCTTTTAATTTATGAAAAGATTTATTTGGAAAATAAGGAAACTCCCGAATATTTCTTTAACTATGTTAGAATTCTAATTATTGTAAAAAAATACGAAAAAGCAAAAGAACTTCTTAACGAATCCAAAGAAAAATTTACACAAGAAGATGATAAAAAAACTATTAGTGAACTTGAAAAAGAAATAGAAAAACTTTTAAATCCGCCTGAACTAAAAAAAGATTCAACACAAGAGCCTAAAGAAAAAAAGTAAGAAACCTAATCAAAAATCGGAACGGCTTCATAGCCCTCGCTTTTTAGCCGGATAACTATATCTCCTTTGCCGTCATCCTTTACTAAAACCGAAAAGAAAGAGTCCTCCCCTCGCTCTTCTTTTTTTATTGTTACCGTAAAGCCCTTCTTTTTAAGTTCATCTGCAAGTCCTTTAGCAAAATTTTCGGTTTTAAAAAAACCGGTTTGATAAAATTTTGCAGCCGGCACTTCATTATTTTGTGCTAATCCTAAAGTTTCGCCTTGACTTAATGAGACGGATTCGGAAGCTGAATCTGCAAGAGATTCTTTAAATCCTCTATTTTGAGGCATTAAATACCAAAATGTTTTAGGGCTTAAAAAAGCCTCACCTCGGACAACAGCGGCCTCAATGCTGTTAGGGAATTTTTTTACGAGGGTGTTCTCAGCCTTCTTATCCCCATCGACCCACCAAAGAGTCAAAAGCATCGCAGGATGAAATTCTGCGAATTTTGAATCGGTAACATATTTTTTTATATTTTCAAGAGAGCTTTTTTCATCCGATTTTAATTTAAGCCATTCAAAAAGAACAAGAACTTTTATATCTTCTTTAGAAAATGGGGTCTCAATGATAGGCAGCAAGCGGTTGCGGCAAAGCTCGGAGGACTCGCTTATATTATCGGCTAACAGAAAGGCTCCAAGAGCCTTGGTTAAAAGAGTTTTTCTTTCTTTCTCGGGAGAAAGTTCCGCAGCTTCAAGATAGTGTCTTCCGGCTCTCAAAAATAAATCGAACCTTTCTTCATAGTCGGCCAAAACGGATAAAGCTATAATTTTTTCTTCATTTGAAGAAATCTTTTTTATTTCTGCTTCAATAAACGAAGAAACATCAGCAGGAGCTTTTTTTGTAAAACCGTTTTTGATAATCTTTTGAATATTCGGAGGTAAGGAATTTTGAGCAGTCAGGCTATGCAAAAAAAAGAGAAACAATAAAAAAAATAGTATTTTTTTTATCTTAAATTCCATAAACCCTTTTATCTCTTACCTCATTTAAATCTCAGAATTACTTTCAGGAATTGAAGTCTTAGATTCTTTTTTACGCTTAAACCATGATTTTTTAGGCTTTTTTAAGTCCACAGTGTCTATTCCGACACCATCGCTCGCCGTAAATGTTTCTTTTTTTTCATTTAAAGGCTTATTTTTTTTCTTTTTACTTCCAAATAAAAAAGGAATGGTTAAGATAAGTCCGATTAAAAACGAAAAAATATTGCTTACATAAACAGGTACATTTTCAAATGTATAAAAAATCAAAGAAATATTGCAAGAGTTTTTCATGTTAAAGCCTGCGAATAAGCCTAAAAACAATACTATCAATAAAAAATAAATCAATTTCCAGTTCATATAGTTCCTTTTAAGAGCATTTCCAATACTCAAAAGAATAGTATACATAAAATAAAAAAAAGAACAACAGGGGTTAATAAAATCTACTTAACCGCCTAATTAACCCTGTTTATTTCCTTTCCGGCTATAAAGGCTTTTACGTTAGCTGCAGCTGTTTTTATAAGCCTCTCTCTGGCCTCAAAGGTTTGCCATGCTATGTGGGGCGTAATAATACAGTTAGGAGCTTTAAGCAGGGGATTATCTTTAGCCGGAGGTTCTACACTGAGAACATCGCAGGCAAGACCGGCAAGTCTTTTTTCCTTTAAAGCCTCTGCTGCATCCTTTTCGTTTATAAGAGGGCCTCGTCCCGTATTGATTACAATGGAAGTTTTTTTTATCTTTTTTAAGGACTCGGCATTTATAATTTCTTTTGTTTCCGGAGTCAAAGGACAGTTTAAGCTTATTATATCGGAAGAAGAAAAAAGCTCATCTAAAGAAACTTGTTTTGCTTCTTCTAAGCCCTTAATATTTTTTTTAGAGCGGTTAAAATAGATTACCTTCATATTCATGGCAAGGGCAATTTTTGCAACGGCTTGGCCTATGTTCCCAAAGCCGACTATACCCATAGTCTTATCGGAAAGCTCCCTTATATCAAAACTGTGATAGCAAAAGTGAGGAGAAGCCGACCATTTTCCGCCCATAACCTCATCGCTGTGTTCCTTTACATGCCAATAAAAGTGAAAAATAAGGGCAAATACAAGTTGAGCCACGCTGTCGGTACTGTAAGAAGGAATATTTGTTACACAGATATTTTTAGCTCTTGCAGCCTCAATATCGACAACATTGTATCCGGTAGCTAAAACTCCTATATATTTAAGACGCGGCAAAGAATCCATTATTTCTTTAGAAAAAACTACCTTATTTGTAAGAACGGCATCTGCCTCCTTACACCTTTCAAGAAGTTCCTCTGCACTTGTTTTATCGTATATTGTAAGATTTGAAACCGATTTTAACTCATCCCACGAAAGGTCTCCGGGATTGGAAGTAAACCCGTCAAGAATAACCAAATTTAATTTTTCACTCATAAAAGCACCTCTGATTTAAATGATTTAAAATTTAAAAAAATCAAAAAAACAGCTTTGAAGATTACCCTCAAAGCTGTTAAAATTTAAAGCTGTTTATTTACAACAGCAGCAAGCCTTGTACCTTAAAACAGGTTCACGGGCGGCTTTTGTTTCATCTACTCGTCCGATGGGACGCGTGTAGGGATAGCCGTGAAGCTTTTCGGGATTTGAATAAGCTTCTTTTTTGAGTTTGATCATAACTTCGGCGGTAAAGTCCAAGGTGGACTTGCTTTCCGTTTCAGTAGGCTCAAACATCAAGGCTTCATGTACGATGAGCGGGAAGTACATCGTCGGCGGGTGGATGCCGTCGTCGATTAAGCCCTTAGCTATGTCAAGAGCGCTTACGCCTGTTTCTTCCTTGATCTTTTCAAGGGTAAGAACGAATTCGTGCATACAGATTCTGTCAAAGGCAACATCATATTCTTTTTCAAGCTTCTTCTTTAGATAGTTTGCATTTAAGACAGCATAGCCTGAGCTTTCCCTTATGCCCTCGCTTCCGAGCGTAAGAATATAGGCATAGGCACGCAAGAAGACAAGGAAGTTTCCGTAGAAGTTTCTAACCCTTCCGATTGAATCCGGGCGGTTATAATCCAGCTTATAGCTTCCGTCCGAGCCTGTAACTACGGGAACAGGTAAGAATTCTTCAAGGAATTTTTTACAACCGATCGGGCCGCTTCCGGGACCGCCGCCTCCGTGAGGAGTCGAGAAGGTCTTGTGCAAGTTAAGGTGAACTATATCATAGCCCATATCTCCGGGTCTTAGTCTTCCCATAATTGCATTAAGGTTAGCACCGTCATAGTACAATAAGCCGCCTGCTTTGTGAACGATTTCGGCAATTTCTTTGATATGGGTTTCAAAGAGGCCGAGGGTGTTCGGGTTTGTAAGCATGAGGGCTGCAGTATCGTTTCCTACAGTCTTTTTTAATTCTTCGATATCTACGTTTCCGTCTTTATCGGAAGGAATGTTTATAATTTCGCATCCGACCATTGCGGCACTGGCAGGGTTTGTACCGTGTGCCGAATCGGGAACCAAAATCTTGTTTCGGGCATGGTCGCCGCGTTTTTCGTGATAGGCTCTGATTACCAAAAGGGCTGTGAACTCTCCGTGAGCACCTGCTGATGGCTGGAGGGAGAAAGCATCCATTCCGGTAATTTCACCGAGTTTTTTACCTAAATCGCCCATGGCCTCAATACAACCTTTCATTGTATGCTCAGGCTGCAAGGGATGAATATTGGTAAAGTTCGGAAGAGCTGCGACTTCTTCGTTGAGTTTGGGATTGTACTTCATTGTACAAGAACCTAAAGGATAGAAACCGTTATCTACACCGTGAGTACGCTTGCTCAATTCCATATAGTGGCGTACAAATTCAAGTTCCGAAACTTCAGGAAGTTTTGCATCGCTTGCTCGTAAATATTTTGAATCAAGCTTATATTCGGGTACTGTCAATTTTGCTTCGGCAAATTTATGACCCTTTACGGATTTTTCAAAAATCAATTCGCTCATTACAATACCTCCTTAATGATTTTTACGGCCTTGTCAAGTTCGCATTTGCAAAGAACATCGGTTGCACACCAAAGAATTGAGTCATCGCAAATCTTTAAACCGCCCAAGATATTATTCTTTTCAAGATTTGAAAGAATTGCATCGGCCTTTCCTTTTCCATCAGTTACGAATTCATGGAAGAATTCTCCGTTATTTTTTACGGTTAAGCCGATCTTTTTAAGTTCATCTGCAAGATAATGTGCATTGCTTACGGAAACCTTAGCAACGGTTTTTAAGCCCTCTTTTCCGTAGGCTGTCATAAACATAGAAGCTCTTAATGCACAAAGGGCCTGGTTAGAACAGATACTGGAGCTGGCTTTTTCGCGTCTTATATGCTGTTCGCGGGCTTGAAGAGTTAGAACAAAGGCTCTTCTGCCGTCATGGTCTGTTGATTGACCGATGATTCGTCCCGGGATTTTTCGCATATTGGCTTCGATTGTAGAAAGGAAGCCGAGATAGGGTCCGCCTGCACCTAGAGGAAGCCCTAAGGCCTGACCTTCGCCTAAGGCAATTGAAGCACCGCATTCTTTAGGTGTTTTTAAGATTGCCAAAGAAATAGGATTGCAGCTCATTACAAACTGAGTTTTGGTACCTTCTACAAGTTTACCGACAGCTTCGCAGTCTTCGATTGTACCGAAACGGTTCGGCTGCTGCATAACAACGGCTCCGACACTTTCATCTAAAAGGCCCTTAATCTTTGAAACATCCGTCTTATAGCCGTCACGGGGAATCATTACGAATTCTACGCCGCTGTGCTTTAAATAGGTTTTAGCAATTTCGATTGAGCTGGGCTCAACACATTCCGAAATCAAAACCTTGTTTTGTTTTCGTCCTAAGGACATAACTATGGCATCTGCAACTGCCGTGCCTCCATCATAAACGCTGGCATTGGAAACATCCATTCCGGTAAGTTCGCAAATCATTGACTGATATTCAAAACCTGCTTGGAGTTCGCCCTGATTCATTTCGGGCTGATAGGGTGTGTAGGCTGTTAAAAACTCCTCTCTGGAAGCCATGTGCCTTACAGCGGCAGGTGCATAGTGGTTATAAGCACCGGCACCTCTTAATATCGATTTAAAGACAGTGTTTTCACTGCTTAAATTTTGAAAAAACTTTTCAACTTCTGCTTGAGTTTTTCCCTCACCTATATCAACTTTTTTACAGCCCTTGTTATCAAAGCTATATAAATCATCAATCGATTTGACACCGATGAGATCAAGCATCTCTTTTGTTTCCTCAGCGGAATGAGGAATATAATTTGACATAAACCCTCCTATTTAAATTTAAGTCAACATGTAGAATAAACAGAAAGGCAGAATTTCTGCCCAACTGTTTATCACACTTATTTTTAATTATTTGCAGAGACCTTTGTATTTACCTGCATCCATTAATTTTGAAGATTCTCCCTTAAGTTCTACCTTAAAGAACCAAGAACCGAAGGCATCTTCATTGATTTTTTCGGGAGCATCTAAAAGCTCTTCGTTTATTTCAACAACCTTTCCTGTCATGGGGCTGATGATTTCGAAAACTGCCTTTACGGATTCTACCGTAGCACAGGCCTTGTCAGCTGTAACTTCATCCCCTACTTCAGGAAGCTCGATGAATACGACATCTCCCATTTCGCTTTGGGCATAATCACTGATACCGATAATACCGATGTTTCCTTCTTTCTTGAACCATTCGTGTGATTCCAAGTATTTTACATCTTCTTTAATTTCCATATCTAACTCCTATATTTTATTTTTAAGTTTTTGTCAAAAACTTATAAAACCTGTTTAATTAGCCCTTAATTTCTTTTAAGAAGCTCGTAGGCACGATTTTAGCCTTTAGTTTTTTACCTCGTACTTCGATAAAGACTTCTTCATCTTTAATGCCTCTATCGATTCTCATATGTCCGATACCGACCTTTAATGATGGGGAAGAGGTTCCTGTGGTAACATAACCGATTTCCTTGTCGCCTAAGAAGACTTTGTCATGATCGCGGGCAATGCCTCTGTCAATCATCTTAAAGCCTTTTCGGATTTTTTTGGCTTCGTTGGTTTCGAGAGCTTTTTTACCGATAAAGTCTTCTTTTTCAAGTTTGATAAAGGGCTTTAAGGTTACTTCGGTTGCCAAGGTTTCTTCGGTCATTTCATGGCCGTACAAAGGCATTCCGGCTTCAAGGCGCAAGGTGTCTCGGCAGCCTAAACCGCAAAGCTCTATTCCGAATTCTTCTCCTGCTTTCATAACTTGATTGAAAAGCTCAAGAGCCCATTCTTTGGGGCAGTAGATTTCGTAACAGTCTTCACCGGTATAACCTGTCTGAGAAACGATTACTTCTCCCTTGGGGCACTGGAAGGTCTTAAATGTGTAGTAAGCGGAGGGCATTGCAGAAGGAGCAATAAACTTTTTTACCACAGCAGGAGCATTGGGGCCTTGAATTGCAAGCTGGGCAATTTCGGAAGATCGGTCAGTAAAGGTAACGCTCTTATCCAAATGCTTTTTTACCCAGTCATAATCTTTGTCGTGGTTTCCGGCATTTACAACCAAAAGGAATTTCTTTTGATTATAGCGGTAAACAAGGAAGTCATCTACAATTCCGCCCTTTTCGTTACACATAAGGGTGTAGCGTACATCTCCGTCAGCCATTCCGCGAATATCGTTTGTAATAAGGGCATTTACGGCAGCTTCGGCATTGTCGCCTTCAATATAAAACTCTCCCATATGTGAAACATCGAAAAGTCCTACATTATTGCGAACTGCAAGATGCTCTTTTAAGATACCGGCAAACTGAATGGGCATTTCATATCCGCCGAACTCAACAAACTTGCCGCCTTTAGCGAGCAAGGTTTCATAATAGGGTGTTCTTTTCATCTCATCCTCCTAAATTTATTTTAATTTGTAATGGATAATGTGTAGTGTTTTGATTACAAATTATTAATTACAAATTGTCTTTTAGCTTATTATAAAGCTCTTCATTTTTTCCCTTGCCTAAGCCTATAAGAATTTTTTGCTCATCGGTTATAACCAATATATAGGGAGCTTCATTTTTTAGTATACATAGTTTTACAGAGCCTAATTCATTATATCTAAAATAGCCTATCTTAATCGGCCCCAGACCTATGCCGTTTACCCGCCTTACTCCTAAAGAAGGCAGAGTTTCGAGTTTTTTGACCTCTCTGATTTCGGAAATCGGTATGCTGACACCATAAATTCCTTTAACTTTTAATAATTCGCCTTCTACAGACGCATCTGCAGTTTTTATAACAACAAAGGCTCCGATAAAAATTAAGAGCAGCAATCCTATTGTAAAAAACATTTTAAAACTGCTTTTTTGTTCTTTCAAAACACGCCTCCCAGTTAACCATATTGTACACCAGATATAAAAGAAAAGCAATAGCAAATAGATAAAAAAATATTGCTTTAATTATAAAATCAAAAACGGCAAGGCTATCATAGAAAGCCTTTACAAAACTGAAGTTTTGAAAGGCTCTCTTATAATTATTTTTTGTAAATCATGTGGGTAGCCGACTTTTCGACGTCTTCTACAGCCTCATAAAAGGCTTCTACTACTGTGGGATGAGGATACATGGATTTTAAGATATTTTCCCTCTTAGCCTTGTTTGTTACAAGAGTTCCGATGGCACCTATCATATCGGTAGCCGAATCGCACATCATCTGACAGCCTACAATCCTGTCTTCTTCATTGAATAGAACCTTAATAAAGCCTACATCCAAGCCTGAAAGCACCGATTTTCCGTTTGAACCCATTGGAACTTTTCCTATTTTTACGGTAATTCCCTTGGCTTCAGCCTCTTTTTCGGAAATGCCGACTCCTGCAATCTCCGGTGTGGAATATACACAGGAAGGAATAACGTCTTGTTTTTCGTGTTTAGTATTGTTTACAAGGTTTTCAACAACCAGATGACCTTGATTTTCGGCATTGTGGGCAAGCATTACATTTCCCTTTACTGCATCCCCAATGGCATAAATACCTTCGACATTAGTTTTCATGCAGGCATCGGTAATTATACCCCGTTTATCGTATTCGATTCCGGCAGAATCAAGGCCTATATCCTTTATTTCGGCAATGCGTCCGATACAAACGATTACGGCATCGGCTGTAATGCTTTCTTCTTTTTCTTTAAGAGTAAAGGTACAGCCGGTTTTTTCGATTTTGGTTACCATGGCTCCGTTTATTATCTTTACTCCCCTCTTTTTTAGAACGAGGGCCTGCTGCATTGCAATGTCCCTGTCAAAGGGAGGAAGAATTGTTTTTTCGAGTTCGACGATGGTTACTTCCTTACCTAAATTTGCATAGACTGTGGCAAACTCAATGCCTATAACACCGCCGCCTATGATGATGACGCTCTTAAAATCGACAGGCTCTTTTCCTAAAATATCGTCAGAGGTCATAGCAGTTTCGATTCCGGCTATCGGAGGAGCAAAAACAGAAGAACCAGTTGCGATGATGAGGTTTTTAAATTCAAGCTCTTTTCCATTTACACTTACGGAAGATTTTGAAGTTATTTTGCCTTCCCCATTATAAAAATCAACTCCGGCATTTTCGATGAGTTTTTCGATACCGCCTACAAGTTTATCCACAACAGCATTTTTTTTCTCGTAGATGGCCTTAATGTCGTATTTTAAGTTTTCACCTGAAAGACCGAGATCGTTTTCGGCAAAGCTTCCGAAAACCTCGGCTGTGTGAAGAAGGTATTTTGTCGGAATACAGCCCTTGTTCAAACAAGTTCCTCCAAGCCTGTTTTTTTCGATAAGAGCGGTTTTTAGCCCTGCCCTTCCAGCTTTTATGGCCGCAACATAGCCGCCCGGGCCTCCGCCCAAAACGATTAAATCATACATACTAATCTCCTAAAAACAGCTTAAAATTTTAAGCATTATAATGTTTGTTTTCCAAAGTATACACGATGATCTTAATAAAAGCAAGGGGAGAAAATTGTATCTCTATAACATTGAAATTTTCAGCTGTCTTCCAAACACATTTGCTATTTTCTCTAATGTTGAGAGTCGAACATCTTCAGCATGATTCTCCATCCTAGAAATAACACTTTTTTTTGTTTCCAATTTTTCTGCCAACTGTTCCTGTGTCATTCCCTGTTCAAGTCTCATCTCTTTGATAAGAGCTCCTATTTTAAACCGCTCATATCCTATTTCAAAATCTTCAGCAAATTCGACATCTCTTTTTTTCCTTTCTGCAATATATTCTTCTAAATCACTCATACTTTACCCCTCTTTCAATCTGATCTGCCATTCTTTTATTACACAATTCTATTTCATTTTTAGGTGTTTTTTGTGTTTTTTTCTGAAATCCATTTGTCAATAAAAGAAAATAACCTTGATAAAACTGGCCTAAAATTCTATATATATTTCCTCCAAATTCTATTCTGCATTCATATATTTTTTGTACCACTCAAATTCTTAAAATAAGTTCTAGGCACCTTTTCTTGTGTTTCAATTAATCTTAAAACCCATGTTATTTTTTGAGCAATCTTTCCAGGCTGAGTATCTATAAATTCTTTTACAGGACATTTTCCATCCTTTGTTTTATAAAATTTTATTTCTCTTTTCACATATAAATGTTAGCATTAATGTTTACTTTTGTCAAGTCTTAATATTTTTTGCAATCACAATGCATCAAATCTTTTAAAAACTTCCTCCTCCTCTTTGAGCTCTCCTCGACCCTTTCGGTTTATTTAAAATTTTCAATGATTTAGCTGATTGTTAATGAAAAGAAAAAACTATTTAGAAATAAAAAAAAGCCAACTCTCGGACTTGAACCGAGTACCTGCACGTTACGAGGGTGCTGCTCTGCCGGGTGAGCTAAGTTGGCAAGTTGATTTTTGATAAAGAAACTTTATCAAAAATCAACAAAAAAGTCAATAGGAAGAATTTTGCTTAAACCTTATTTATGACATCTAAAACTGTGCCGTCACGGTAGGTGCTTATTCCCACCACTTCGCCGGAACGGGGCTTAACTTGGGGTTTTCCTGTAAAGGATTCTGCAATTTCTTTTAATTCTTCGATAGTTTTAATTTCAAGATTTGTTTCAGCCTTCAGCTTTTTAATTAAATCTGCATGGCGCGGATTAATTGCAATACCTCTGTCAGTAACAAAAATATCGATTGTTTCTCCCGGAGTGGTTACAGTGCGGACCTTATCGACGAGACAAGAAATACGGGCATTAAATAGCTTTGAAACGATTATCGAAAGCTTTGCTCCTGCTGCCGTGTCGGCATGACCTCCCGAACCTCCCAATATAATCCCATCGGAACCGGTGGTTACGTTTACATTATAGTCCAAATCTATTTCGCTTGCACCGAGGATAACGACGTCAAGCTTTCCTGCAACATGGTCGGGATTGTTAGGGTTTGCATAAAGGTCGGCTGAAATCTTGTGATGATTTGCATTTTTTTCGGTAGAATCTACGGCCGAAAGGTCAAAGCACTGAACATCATAAAGATCTTCAAAAAGGCCTTCTTCAAGCATCTTTACAAAATAGCCTGTAATTCCGCCGCAGCCGAAACTTCCCTTTATGTTTTTTTCTTTCATTGCTCGGTGCATTTCGTCTGCAACAGCAAGGGAAATACCGCCTGCTCCGGTCTGCATACTAAAGCCGTTCTTAAAAAGGCCTGAGTGTTCAATAAGAGTGCGGCAGTCGCGGGCTATTTTTAAGCCGATCGGATCTTTTGTAATCTGAGTTGTTCCGCTTACAATACCTGCAGGATCTCCTATTTTATCTACCTCTACCACCATGTCTACAAAACGGCCTTCGATGTCTGCTTTTTTAACCTTTGAAACCCTTGTATCGGTAATGGCTATAGTTTTTTTTGCCATTTGAGCATCGGCTACGGCATAACCTAAGGAACCGCAAAATGACCTTCCTTCGGAGCCCGAAATATTTCCTTGATCGTCTACACAAGGCGAAGCTAAAAAGGCAGCGTCTATCGTAACCTCTTTTTCTAAAATCATTCTGGGGCGTCCGCCGTGGGTAGTCATAATTACGGGCTTTTTACACTTACCGTAACTTACAGCCTTTGCAACAGGCCCTGACATATAGGAGGTCATAAGTTGGGTAACCGTTCCGTCTTCCATAAGTTCAACCAAAATCTCATGGCAGGGGAAAATCGAAGAAGCCATTACTGTCAAATCTTTAATTCCTCTTTTTTTAATTTCCCTCATTACCATATCAAGAACATAGTCGCCGTTTCTAAGGTGATGATGAAAACTTATAACCATTCCGTCATGGAGTTTAAGCTCATCAAGGGCTTGGGCTAATGTTTTCCCGAAAACGGGTTTTACATTTTTTGTAAGCTCATATTTTGCATTTTTTTTATTTACAAAGGCTCCCTTAAAAGGATTGTCCAAGCCTTCTCTTCCAAGTATGTTATTCATATCTCTTCCTCCCTATTTTATCAAGCCCCAGTTTTTGGCAGAATCATAAAGAGCTTGAGCCCTCTTGATAACCGGTAAGTCGACCATCTTTCCCTTAAAGCTGAATACGCCTAAGCCCTTTTGTTTTGCTTCTTCCGCTGCCTGTAAAATAGCCTCGGCTCTTTCAATTTCGGCACTTGAAGGAGAAAATATTTTATGAATCTCTTCGACCTGACGCGGATTGATAACCAAGCGGCCCGAAAATCCTATGCTCTTACTAAAGGCCGTATCGAGCCTTAGCCCCTCAAAGTCTTCTACATCCGTAAAAGGGGTATCAAGGGAGTCCAAACCGTATGCATGGGCGGCTGTCGTCAAACTAAAGCGGGCATATTCCAGTTCTTTTGAAAGACGGGTACGCTGAATTCCCATATCTACCGAATAATCTTCGCCGCCTAAAAGAAGGCCTTGAATTAGCGATGAAGCTTTGGCTATCGAATTTACATCCATAATTCCGCGGGCCGATTCTACCAGCATAAGAAAGCTGAAATTCTTAGTGATATTGTGAGCCTTTTTTATCTCGTTTATTTTTTGCTCGACCGAGTGAACGGCATCGACCGAAGCCTTGGGAATTACGATTCCGTCGGGAAGAACGGGGATAATTGTCTCCAAGTCCTTTTCCCAATAAGGGGAGTCGATGGGGTTTATTCTTACAGTGATTTCGGAATGGGTAAACTTTAAAAAGGAAAGAGCATTCCGCACCAGAGTACGGGCCGAGTCTTTTTCATCAAGGGAGACGGCATCTTCCAAATCGTAAATGATGGAATCCGCTCCCAAAATATCGGCTGATACCAACATTCCCGGATTATTGCCGGGCATAAAAAGCATACTTCTTCTATTTTTCATTTGCGCGCCTCAATGCTGTTTCTACACGGGCCTTGATTGTACAATCTAAGGCGCCCTTGTCTTCGATAAAGAGTTTGGCATTTTTTACTTCAAACTCATCCAATACTTCCTGCACCGTTTTTTTAATCTGTGCACCGAATTCGTTTAAAACAGAGCTTTTTAAGTCAAGTTCAAGTTTTTCGGAAGGAACAATACGGACAAGGCAATCATTTGATTGGAGTGTTCCGCAAACCGCTTCTCGTTTTATTTGCATAGATACCCCTTAAAAATTTGATATGATAAGATTATATCAATATAAAAAGAATAAGTCAATCTTGGGGAAGGAAGATAGTTTTAATATAAAAATAGTCAAGAATTATAGGGTGTTCCAAAGCAGAAATGGAAAAACTATAATTTTTTTCAAAGGTAGAAGGACAAATGCTAAATTGATTTTTGTCAATTGTTCAATTCTTTTTCAATATTTCTTCCGCCATACATTACACGAATAATATAAACTTTTTTATCGGCTTCCGATGGTATATAAAAAACTAAAAATTTATCAACGGGCATAACACGCAAGCCCTTACTATACCACGGTTCCTTTTGATAGGCTTTATATCGCTTAGGCATCTGATCAAGACTCATGATACCGGCTTTTAGCCTCATTAATTGCCGAGCTGCAGCTTTAGGTGAAAACAACTTAAAGGCAATATATTCATAAATATCTTTTAAATCGGATTCTGCATGACCTGAAATTTCGATTTTATATGTCATATACAATAATCTTTTTGAATCTTATCAAAAACCGCCTCAGCTGCTTTTTTATTTCCATTAGTTATATCGGAGTAGCCTTTCATAAGCTCTCTATTCAAGCCTTCTTCAGTTAAATCTTCTAAAATAATAGGAGGCTTTGCCGGAAGTTTTAGCTCAAAAGGAATGCCCCTGTTTAAAATAATTTGTTTATAAAACATACTTATCGCATTTGATGCAGGAATTCCAAGGGAATCTAAAATAATTTCAGCCTGCTCTTTTACGTCAGGTTCAATTCTTGCATAAAGATTTGCTGTTTTTGCCATTTGCCCTCCAAAGTTATTAAACACCTATATTATACACCAATGTCCATACAAAAGCAAGGCAATATTGTTTTGAAGTTAAAATATCTAAGCTCAAATTTTAGGAAAGATAGAATTTAACCGCAAGGAAGGCTAAGACCGCAAAGATTTTTTATGCAGTCTTAGCTGAATTTACCTTAGCGGTTTAATTTTACTCTACTCCCATTTAAAGGCATTTGTGGCATAGGTCAACTCCCGTGAAAATTTTGCATCGGTATTTTTAGGTATAAGAGTCCAAGTAGTTGAAGCTGTGATGTCAAAACTCAAGACCTTATTTTTATTTTGAGCTTCATTACCGGCACTGTTCTTATCCCCATAATAGCCGTCGGAGGCGATTATTAGTTTATTGAGAACCGTCCCTATGAACCTGTATGGGGCATAGCCGTCAGTAGAAGAAGATTGGGTAGACCATACAGTGTCAAAAGACTGATAATTCATTGCGTTATTTAATGGATTGCTGCTTTTTACTAACTTAGCTGATGTTTTTACAATGTTTGTATTTTGATTTTCCAACTGTCCATCTTGCTTAATAACTGTATAATATAGTACACCATTTATTATCTGCATTGCAAAAATATTTTCATCAACATAATTATCACCGGTGTTATGCGGTATAGTACTTGATGTATCACCTATATAATCAGTGTTTGAGTGGTCAAAATTTGAGTATTTATGTATAACATTTTTAAACTTTTTTGGACTAGTATATTCGTTTTTTTGAGCAACAAATAAACCGTCATTATTTACAGTCATAGAAGTAATTTTAGAATCATTAGCTCCAGAAAGGTTATTCAATGTGTGTTTATTAAGATATGAGCCTGTCTTAAAATCGCTAGATTTAAACCATCTATTCCTTATTATGATTTTCTCACCGGTTTTATAACTATAATACACATATCCCTTTTGGGTATCTGAAACATCAACAGCAATAGCTGTCGGTTTTTGAGAGGCAGAAAGTTGTGTACTTCCGGAATCATTCACCATCTTTTGTTGATTTTCTTTTGTATTATCCGTACTGTAACCGTTAGCTTTTTCATATCTTCTTACAAAATAACCTGTAGTATCAAACCAAACTACATAGAGGTTTCCTTCTTGGTCATAGCAAAAAACATCCGTCGGGAAATCGGAGCCGTTATCTTGAAGAAAAGCAGTACTTGGTAATGAAGCACTATTATTTTCATCAACAAGATAAAATTTAAAGCCTTCAGTGGTGGGAGCAGTATTCTTCTGCCACAATAAGACCTTGCCAGTCGTACCGGGAGGAGGCGGAGGAGGCGTGGCGGTTTCTTCGTATTCCTTAAACCATTTATTTTCGGTTGCGTAAGAATACAGGCTCTTGGTTGAGGTATTAAACGAGAATATTCGGTTTACGTTTTTATAGATTCTTACACTGCCGCCTTCCTTTTTAAACGTACAGCCGTCATCGGCAATCGAAATGCTTTGCTCATCATAGCCGATAAAACAAGCAGGGCCGTAAAAGTTAGTTTCACCGGCAGTAACTATGTCGTTCTCAGCCGTTACCGTGTCATTAAACCCGTATTTTTGAGGATTATCTATTACTTCGGAAGAATTGTATGTATATTCAAGCATACCGCCTAAGGAGTAATAAGGAGAAGGTGTAGAAGGTGTAGGCAGATTGTTTTTTGCAAATAGGATATATATTTTATCTTTTTTTACAAGGATATCCTTAAAATCTACTTGAATTGGTGTTCCTGATATGGTTATTTGTCCTGTTGATACGGTGGTGCTGCCGGCCTGATTGAGTGTAAGCCCGCTTCCTCCTTCCGTAATAGTGAACATTTTTAAAGCAGGACTAGCAGGAATGTCTAATGCAAATAGGTTATTATTATAAACTGCAATTGGGCTGACCGGGATCGTGGGACTTCCGGCAATTACAGAACCGTCGTCTTTTATTCGATATAATACGACGTTATTTGATGAATCCTTTATTAAGGCATACACCTTTCCGGTTATGGGATCTGAAGCAAGTTTTACACTTGAAGCACCGGTAATCGTAGTTACTATCTGGGAACCGAAGTCAAAATTATTCTGTGTTCCGTCGCTTTCATAGCGGTTCAGTGCCCAAGCAGATTGTTTATAAGCAATGTAGAGTCGGCCTCGGCTGTCTCTGGTAAAAACAGGAAGCTCTCTTGAGTTTATATCAATTCTTTTTCCGGCTATATTAAATTCATATGTATTTGTTTCCTTCGTCGAAAAGCCCACGTTTGCCAATGAAGAGGCGTTTTTGTTTAAAAGAAGCCGGATATCGTTATTACCTTCTTTTACGGTGTGGCTATTGTGAGCCGACCAAGAAGAAGATGGGCCGTTTAATTTTACGGTTATTTCTAACCTTGATCCTATAGGAAAATCGGCTTGAAAAAATTTAGGTTCGGAGGCAAGAATTTTTTTATAAATGGAACTGTTCCCTTCCGTTAGAATATCTATTTCAAGTTCCGAATCTGCAAGATTTGGAAGCCCTGTCGAAGAATTTATTGAGCGGGCTCTACCGCCTTCCAAATCGATTGTAATGGTTCCGTATTCTTTCTGAAAAAATAAAGAACAAGAAGAAAGTATTAAAACAAGTAAAGCAAAAAACAATTTCTTTTTCATAAAAACCTCTAAAATTGATATTTTTATCTATAATTTTAAATACATCCATTTCATAATAGCATAAAAATATAAAAATAACAATATAGCCGCATTTAATGCTTGCATTTAAAGGCTCTTACATAGTATAATCCTTTTCCGAACGGAGGTCATTTTATGAAAGATACAATCTATGTTTTGGATGCATACGGGCTTATTTATCGCTCTTATTTTGCCTTTATTTCAAGACCTCTTACAAACTCTAAGGGCGAAAATGTTTCGGCTATCTTCGGCTTTTTTAAAAGCCTTCATTCCATATTTACCGAATATAATCCTAAGCTCTTTGTTACTGCCCTCGATTCACTTACACCTACTTTTAGGCATGAGATGTACAAAGAATACAAGGCCACACGGGATAAAACGCCCGATGACCTCCATGCTCAAATCGACAAAATAGAAGAAATTTTAAAAACATTTAGATTGCCTGCAGTCCGCTGTAACGGCTTTGAGGCCGATGACGTAATAGCTTCCATAGCCGCCCTTGCAGAAAAAGAAGGCAGGGAATGTGTGGTTATTTCGGGCGACAAGGATTTAATGCAGCTTGTTTCAAAAAACACGACAATGCTTAAACCGGGGAAGATTAAGGCTTGGGAAGGCTTCGATGCCGAAAACGTAAAAGAAGAATGGGGCGTTTATCCCGACGGAATGTTAGACCTTCTTTCCCTCATAGGCGACAGTGCCGACAATGTTCCCGGTATAAAAGGGGTCGGCCCGAAAACAGCCGTAAAACTCCTTGAAGAGTACAAAACCCTCGACGGCATCTACGCAAATACAGGGAACTTAAAGGGGGCTTTAAAAACAAAAATAGAAGAAGGAAAGGAATCGGCTTATTTTTCTAAAGAGCTTATAAGGCTCCGCTTCGATGTTCCAGTCGAAAAAGACTTAAACGCCTACTCTACTTCCCAAATGGACTATGAGGCGGCTGCCCGTCTTTTTATAAATGAAGAGCTTCCCAATATTGCAAAACTATATTCCGAAAAAATAATTGCCGAAAAGGCTCTGTCCAAACATGAAAAAAATGAGACTTCTTCAAAAGAAAACTTAAAACAAGAGACCGGTCTTTTTGAAAATTCGGAACAAAAAACTTCTCCCGAAATGCTCCCGCAAGAATTAGGAACAGGTGAAGAAATCTCCCTTCCTCAAAATAAGGGTGATTACAAACTTGTAGACGAAGCGGAAGAACTTTTTAAAATAGTAGACGAGGCCTTAAAACAGGGCCTTGCAGCCTATGACTGTGAAACCACAAGTGAAGATCCCCTAAATGCGGAAGTCTGCGGATTCTCCCTTGCCCTAAAAGAAGGAGAGGCCTATTATTTTCCCATAAAAGCACCGAGCCCTGAACTGGGAGAGGAAGCTCCAAAACTCATAGCCTTTAAGGATGCCCAAAGGGCTGTAACAAAGCTCTTCAACTCGAAGATGACCCTCATAATGCATAACGGCAAATTCGATATTCAGGCAGCCCTTTCATCAAAACTTGCAAGCGGCATTTCGGCAAATCTTTTTGACACAATGATAGCTGCATGGCTTTTAGACCCCGCCCGCTCTTCTTACGGAATGGATAAACTTGCAGAAAGTATTTTAGGCGTAAAAACCATAAGGTTTAAAGACCTTGTAAAGCCGGGACAAAACTTTTCGGATATTCCCTTAAAAGAAGCCTGTCCTTATGCTGCAGAAGATGCCGACATAACATTCCGATTTTATAAAAAATTTTTACCCCTCTTAAAAAAGAATAATTTGGAAAAACTTTTCTTTGACCTCGAAATGCCCATCACAAAACTTTTAACCGAGATGGAAATAAAGGGCATCTTTTTAAAAGGCGAAGAACTTACTGCCTACTCAAAAGAATTGGGAAAAGAACTTGAAGATTGCGAAAAAGATATTTACCGCCTCGTAGGCCATGAGTTTAATATAGCTTCTCCTAAACAGCTTCAAGAAGTCTTATTTGAAGAAAGAAAACTGACTCCCGGCAAAAAAACTAAGACGGGCTATTCTACGGATACTTCGGTCCTTGAAAACCTTGCTTCGGAGGATCCCGTACCTGCAAAAATCTTGGATTACAGGGCTCTTGCAAAGTTAAAATCCACATATACCGATACCCTTCCCAAGATGACGGACAAAAACGGAAGAATCCATACAAGTTTTATTCAAACGGGAACAGCTACAGGCCGTCTTTCAAGCCGAGACCCCAATTTACAAAATATCCCCATCCGCGGAAACGAGGGCCGGAAGATAAGGGAAGCCTTTCAGGCAGAAAAGGGACGGGTTCTTATTTCTGCGGATTATTCGCAGATTGAACTTGTAATCCTTGCTCATCTTTCAAAGGATCAAAACCTAGTAGAAGCCTTTAATAAGGGAATAGATGTTCACGCCAAGACTGCAAGCCTAATCTTTGCCGTAGACATAAAAGATGTAAGTCAGGATATGAGACGCATAGCAAAGACCATAAACTTCGGCGTAATGTACGGAATGAGTGCATTCCGCCTCGCTTCTTCTTTAAGAATTCCCCGCAAAAGAGCTGATGAGTTTATAAAGGCTTATTTTGCCACCTATTCGGGCGTATCAGGCTTTATGGCCCAAGTTTGTCAAGAAGCCGAACAAAGAGGCTATGTAGAAACCTTAATGGGAAGAAGACGTTATCTTCCGGCTATAAACAGTAAAAACAAGGTAGAAAAGGCGGGAGCCGAACGCATTGCGGTAAACACCCCGATTCAGGGCACAGCCGCCGATATAGTAAAACTTGCAATGCTCGAAGTCGATAAGGCCTTAAAAAAACAAAAACTTGATGCATCTATACTTTTGCAGGTTCATGATGAGCTTATAATAGAGGCTGCCGAATCTGAAAGAGAAAAAGTCATGTCCCTCGTAAAAGAAAAAATGGAAGGCGTAATCAAACTTTCGGTACCATTAAGGGTAAGCATAGAATCGGGAATGAGCTGGGGAGAGTTCCACTAATGGATAGTGTTTCAAACAGCCGGCAAAGCCTCGATGCGCCCTCAGAACCGATTTTAATAGGGCTTTCAGGGCCTTCTTGTTCGGGTAAAAACACGGCAAGTACTATTTTACAAGACTACGGGTTTTATTGTATTGATGCCGATGCCGTTTCAAGAAAAGTTTTTACAGAACATGAAAAAGAAATTTTAAATCTCTTTCAAGCCGAGGCTGAAAAACGAGGCATAAATTTAAAAAATGAAAAGGGTATCGACAAAAAAGCCTTTGCCCTCTTGGTCTTTTCGGATGAAGAACTTTTAAAAAAACATGAAGCCTTTATTCTCCCCATAATCGAAGAAAAAATATGGGAGGAAATTAAAAGGGTATTTACTGAAAAACCTGAGCGCCCCATTCTTTTAAATGCCCCCACCCTTCACAAGACGAGCCTTATAAAAAAATGTCTCTTTATATTGTACATAGATGCTCCTTTTATTTTAAGGCTTATAAGGGCAAAAAAAAGAGACAGGCTGCCTTTAAAAAATATTTGGTTAAGATTTTCAAAACAAAAGAAATTCTTTTCTCAATACTTTTTTTTAAATGCCGATACAATAGTAGTAAAGAACTTTTGGTCTTCTGCAAGTTTAAAAAGAAAACTATTGCAGGAAGTTAAAAAAAGAGGTTTTTGAGGTCGATTTATGGAACAGAAAAAAATTTTATGGATAGTACTTTTTATTTCGTTGTTTGCTCTGATTATCTTCGGTGTCGGTTTATACCTGTATGCCCCATTCCGTAATAAAAGCACTATGACTGCAGCACAAATATCCGATTTAGGCAGAATAGAAGCAGACAAAACGGATACTAGCGTTGACCCGCTTCAATGGACACGAAATCCCGAATCAATTCCTCCGCTTGAGCCGGATTCTACGACACTTGTAAATATTGCCAACAATATAACCGTTGTAAACGGTGAAGGCCAAACAGGAACAACAGAAACCTCTATCAACGTAAGCGATTTAACTAATACTCAAAAGGACGAAAAAACTGCAAGTTTACCGGAAAATCTTGCTGCAAATTTAAACACAAACCAAGAAGGCAATAAAAAAAATTCCGATACCGAAACACAAACTACTCCTGCAAAAGAAGCTAATCAAAATACAGGCGTAGCTTCGGTAAAAGGCGTAAGCTCAAATACGGTTCAAAAACCTAAAACCGAAAAGAAGACTCCTCAAAAAACGGAAAAGCCTGCTGTCAAAACAAGCCCTGCTCAAAAAACGGTTTCCACACTGTACTGGGTTCAAACAGCTTCTTTGACAAGCCGCTTAAATGCAGAAGCCGCAAGAGATACCCTCACCTCAAAACACATGAAGGCGGAAATCTTTACCAAAGAGACGGCAACGGGGCTTACACACCGAGTCAGAGTCGGACCGTTTAAAAATAAAACCGAGGCCGAATATTGGCTAAAAAAAATAAAAGAAATTAAGGGTTTTGAAGGGAGTTATGTAACCCAAGACCGAAAAAAAAGCTGATTATGTCAACAAAGGTCTGTCTTGTTTTAACGGAAAAAACAATCGAAAAAAATCTTTCCGCACTGGAAAAGTATAAGAAATTTATTGATATTGCGGAGCTTCGCGTAGATTATCTCAATCAAAGCGAAATACTCTATTTAAGGAATTTCCCTGAACGGGCCGGAATCCCTTGTATCTTAACCGTTAGGAGAAAGTCTGACGGCGGAAACTTTACCGGAGGCGAAGGTGCAAGGATGACAATCTTTGCACGCGGCCTTGCCTTTGCAAACTCCGACCCGATAAAAAATTTTTCTTATATAGATTTGGAAAGCGATTTTGATTCATCCGGAATCGAAGAAGCGGCAAGAGCCTTTGATATTAAAATAATAAGAAGCCTTCACAGTAAGGTTCCGATAAAAAATATTGTAAAGACTGTAGAAGGTTTAAGCCGTTTTGAAACCGACATTCCCAAATTGGCTTTTACGGCAAATTGTTTAAACGATGTTTCCGAGCTTTTTAAAGCCTCAAAGCTGATAAAAAATCAAGAGTACATTTTATCGGTTATGGGGCCATACGGTTTAAGCTCCCGTATCCTATCAAATAAATTAAATTCCCAAATCGTATATACCTTCACTCCCGAATACATAAAGAAAAATAAACTTGAACAAGCACTTATAGATCCTGAAACTTTAGAAGAATTATACGGATTTTCAAAAATCGATGAGGAGACAAGTCTTTATGGAGTTATAGGTAAGGATGTAAACACAAGTTTGAGCCCCCAAATTCATAATAAGGGTTTTAAACGAAAAAATCTTAATTCCGTTTATATCCCAATATCGGCGGTGTCATCAAAGGAAGCCTTGGACTTTGCCAATCTTCTTAAGATAAAAGGTCTTTCCGTTACGGCTCCTTTTAAAAGCGAAATCATTCCTCTGATAAATTCCATATCCGAAGCCTCTAAATTTATCGGAGCCGTAAATACCTTGGTAGCCGAAAACAAAAAATGGTTCGGCTATAATACGGATGTTGACGGTTTTCAGCAGGCTTTAATGGAATTCTTAAACGAAAAAGACTTACGCAAATATAAGGTCGCTATTATAGGGGCCGGAGGAGCAGCCAGAGCCGTCGCAGAAGTAATAAGCTCTCTCCATGGAAAAGCCTGTATCTTTAACCGTACGGCCGAAAAAGCTAAAAACATAGCCGAAAAATATAAATTTAAATGGGCACTATTGGATCCTATAAATATAAAACAGCTTCATGCTTTTTCGGAACTGATAATTCAAACCACAAATGCCGGTATGGAGCCCGACATAGATATGGACCCTCTTAATTTTTATACCTTTACAGGAAAAGAAAAAGTATTTGAGTTAATCTACAGGCCTGAAACCACTAAGATGTTAAAGCGGGCAAGGACGGCAGGATGTCAGGTTTGTAACGGCTATAAAATGCTTGAATATCAAGCTTATCATCAATTTAAAGCTTTTGCAGGAAAGGAGTATTTATAATGGACACGTCACAGTTAAAAGAAAGGGTTGCCTATCATGCAATAGACACTCTTTTTTCGGAAGGAAAAATTTTTGACGGAATGAAGATAGGACTCGGCACAGGCTCTACAGCTATGCCGGCTGTACACCGTCTCGCCCAATTATTGTCGTCAGGTAAGTTAAAAAAGATATACGCCGTACCTACAAGTTTTCAAACATCAATCGAATGTGAAAAACTAGGCATTCCTATTTATTCTTTAAGTTCTCAGCAAATAGGAGGAAACTTAGACCTTGCTATAGACGGAGCAGACGAAATCGATCCGGATAAAAACCTAATCAAGGGAGGAGGAGCCGCCCTCATCAGAGAAAAAATAATAGCATATAATTCAAAAGAATTTGTCGTCATTGCCGATGAAAGAAAAAAAGTTAAATCTATGGGAAAAGGATTTGCCCTTCCAATAGAAATTATACCGGAAGCACGTTTAAGTATTACAAAGGCTCTTGAAGCCCAAGACATAGAAGTATTTCTGCGTGAGGGCGTAAAAAAAATGGGACCTGTTGTTACCGACAACGGAAACTTTATAATTGATGTAAAATGGCCTGAAGCAGCCGATGTAGATCCCAAAGCCTTGGAAGAAAGTTTAAACAAGATTACAGGTGTAGTAGAAAACGGTTTTTTTACAAAAAACACTCCAAGAGTATTTATCGTACACCAAGATGGAAATATAGAAGATTTATAAAAGATACACTTTATAATAATTATATTATAAAATTACCCCACAAGAGCGCAAAGAATAATAATTGATTAAAAAACATCCTAAAAAAATCTTTGCGCTCTTCTTAACCTTTGCGGTTTATTTTATGTTAAAAACCGTCGTAGTTTACCTTATCTTTTTCCGCATTTTCTTTGTTGCCGCTTTCAGTTTTATTTGAAGGTTCAAAACGATCAAAGTCTTTTTGCATAGCTTCTACAATTTTAACAAGATTATCTTGTTTTAAAAGTTCAATAAAGTCTTCGCATTGAGCAGGAGAAAATGCCAATCGTAAAGCAGGACAGCTTGCATCATCTCTTTCCCCTATAGCCTTTGTTGTTGCATTACCTAATATAAAATAAGGTTTATTTTCAGATAATAATTGATATTCTGCTCTTAATGTCGGTTTTGCCTCATGTGCGCCTCCGCCAAAAAGTCCCCAAGTCATAGAGACCTTTGTCTTCCCGAAAAAAGCTTTTCTTTTTGCATTAGCGGCACTCAAATTTCTATCGTTATAAGAAGACAGATAAGTTTCCATTGCCTTAATCAATATTTCCCTATCTGCTTGATCCAAAAAAACTTCAACCTTATCAATCATAAATTTATGCTCAATAGATACAATATTTGTGCGTGGGTAAAAAGTAAATTTAAATTCGGTAGGTTTTATCTCTTCCTTTGTCCTCTTAACTGAACCTCCGATAAGTGTTCCTAAATCTATAGGAGAAAAGTCACCTAAAAAATTAGGATCATTTTTGGGTGCTGTTTTACATGAACCCAAAATAATCAAAAACATAAATGTACTTAAAATACTCAAAATTTTTCTATTCATTTTATGTCTCCTTAATTTATTTATTATAGAATACAAACTCTAAACAATATGAATTCTATCTTAGTTACAACCTATTGTTTTACTTCAAACATTTGAACCTGTTTGTTTAATACGGTAAGAACAAGAACCGTTCCTTGGGGAAGACCGTAAGGAATGCTGCATTTTCCTCCCTGATGATTAAAACTTATAAGCTCCTTTCTCTTTCCGTCAGGATATACGGCATCAACCGTAACTTTTACCGGATAAGGATATCTAGGTAAAGCAGGCGAATAAACACCGTAAACCATTTTTTCGGTAGAATCGGGGAATTGCATACCTAATTCTATTTGAGAGTAAGCATCTATAGAGGAATCTGCCGGCTGGCTTTGACTGACAACAACCGGGGCATCAAGAGAAGAATTGACTTCGGCTTTTATTACAAATGAAATTTTACTTTGAGCTATTGCAGAATAAATATCGTCAAGTTTAAGCCCTTCCATGTTTGGAACGGAAACCTTCTCATTTTCAGGGCCCTTGCTTACAATAAATTCAATAAAAACGCCTTCGGATATCTTTGTATCCGGAGCGGGATTTTGCTCCAAAATCGTACCGGCAGGAATTGAACTTGATTTGTACATAATCGGTTCTTTTATCGAAATCAACTGTTTACGGCCTGAAGTAAAAAGAGAGGCAAAATGCTGTTGAACCTCCGATAAGGTTTTTCCCACATAATTTTCTACTCTGTCAAGAACGGCACCGCTGCTTACAGTGACAGTTATTCTTTTTCCGGCTTTAACGATAGTTCCTGCAGGAGGGCTTTGCTCTAAAACCGTCCCTGCATCTTCGGTATTATCCGAAAATCTTAACTGAAGACGAGGATAGAGTTCTTTAACCTGTAGTTTAAGAACCGCATCTTCAAATTTTTCGCCTTCGATATTAGGAACCAAAACTTGATCGGCCGTTTTTACCGACATAAAAAACACGATTGTAGAAACAATAATAAAAAACACAAGCATTACTAAAGAAGTAATAACTATCACTTTTCCGTTACTTTCTATGCTGTCTGCAATATCACCAAGACCCATTTATTCCACCATCCATATTTTAAAATTTATGTTTCAAAACCGCCTTCCAAAAAATCCGGAGAGCCGTTTAAAAAATCCTTCCATTCAAGCTTTTTTTTTGCCTGCTTTTGTAATACCGAAACAGCGAGTATTACATTTCCTGTTTGAATTAAAATACCGCATTTCTTATCGGTACCCAGTATTGTACCAAATTTTTTATTTTTTGTCATTTCATTTGAAGCATCTTCATATAAATTAGCTTCAATTATGCTTATTTTTTCGCTGTTTTTAAAGGTAAAGCAGCCCGGCCATGGGGTAAATGCCCTTATTTTTCTTTCAATTTCTTCAGCCGGCTTTGACCAATCTATAAGCCCGTCTTCTTTTTTTAACATTGAGCAATAAAGAGCTTTAGCCTCTTCTTGAGGCCTTGCCTGCTTTAATTTGTTTTCAAAATCCGAAAGCACATCACGTAAAAGCGGGCAGCACTTATCGGCACAATCGGCTAAAAGGCTTTCCGTTGTTTCGGAATCATTTAAGGGAATTTCAAGCTGTCCCAAAATACTTCCGCAATCCGTTTTTTGAGCAAGGGTCTGAATCGTAATTCCGGTAAGTTTATCTCCCGCCAATATGGCCGCAGGAACAGGGGCCGGCCCCCTCCACCTTGGTAAAAGAGAGGGATGAATATTTATTCCGCCCAGCGGAAAAAGAGCCATAGTCTTAGACCCGAAAATTTTACCGTAGGCAAAACAAACCAAAAGCTCCGGTTTTAAAGCCTCAAGTTCTTTTCTAGAATTATCATCAAGTTTTTGAGGTGTCAAAACAGGAAAGTTTTCCGGTAAAACACCTTCTTTTATAAGCTCCTTTACTGCAAGAGCCGTATCGGAATCCTGCATCTTTTTATTCCGTCCTGCCGGAGCCGGAGGATTTGTCAATACTCCGCAAAGGTCAAATTCGCGAGCTATCAGGTTTAAGGCAGGTACGGCACAGGAAGGAGTTCCCGCAAAAAGGATTCTCATCTCAGGCGGATCCTCTTTTTTGAAAAAAGAGCCTTTTTATGCTCAAACTTTTCGATAGCTTCGGCCTTTTTTTCTTCGCTTAAACGGTCTATAAAAAGAATTCCGTTTAAGTGGTCATTTTCATGCTGAATAACTCTGGCAAGGAGTCCTGAGGCCTCAATGGTCTTTATTTTACCGTCAATATTTAAAAACTGCACTTTTACGGCTGAAGGTCTCATAACTTCATCATAGACCTTAGGTATGCTCAAACAGCCTTCTTCCATCAAACACATTTCCTGAGACGTTTCGATAATTTCAGGGTTTATAAAAACATATTTTTGTTCGTTTATAAATACGATAAAAAGTCTTATGTTTTCTCCTACTTGCGGAGCCGCCAAGCCTATACCGTTTTCTTTTTTTACGGTAACAAACATTTCGTCGATTAAGCTTTTAATATTTTCATCTATTTTTTCAACAGGTTTGGATACTTCCCTCAAAGTTTCTTCGCCTAAATATAATACTTTCATAGAGTATGATTATACAAAATAAGGGCTGCACCGTCAACCATGCTGTAAATTTTGGCATAAAATACGAATTTAATTGTGTTAAATTTATATAATGTATAAAAATTATATTCGTAATTGCAAATAGTCAATATTCATAGCTTGGGCTATTTTTTCCAGTGTTGCTTTTCGATTCTTTTTGGATGTTTCCATCTGACTATAGGCTGCTTGGCTTATCCCCATTTTTTCGGCAATTTCAGTCTGTGTAAGGTTTAAGTATTCACGCCATGCCTGAATGGAACTCATATCTTCCAAATGTATTTTTTTTATTACTTCATGCGGAATTGTTTCTTTTTCGTTAAATTCTCTTACCTTATGATTACATAATGTTTGAAAAACTTTAAAAGGAATAACCGCATATTCCGGTTTCCCGTCCTTTCCTGCTATAAATTGAACATCAATAAGTGTTGTCATCTCTTTTTTTTACCTCCTCGATTGATAATATATGTATTTTTTCAATGTGATTAAATAGAATCCTATATCTACCGACACGCAATCGATAATCGTATTTATGATTACTTAATGCTTTTACATTTAAAACATACGGAAATCCGGATAAAGTATCAACAGCTTCAAGAATTTGCTTTTTATCAGCTTTTTGTATTTTGTTAAGTTGTTTTGACGCTTTTCGGCTCCATCTAATCGATATCATTGTTCTATTATAAGATAATTATAAGTTTTTGTCAATTATTTTTTTCAGTTCATTCTGAGCGGTTTCGCAGTGCATACATCAGTTTTTGGCCTTTGTAAAGGGCTTCGGAAATAAAAATCGGAAAAAGTTTAAAAATTTTTAAAAGACTTTTTTTTCCTCCCCTTGCCTTCCAAGAGTGATCCAGCTTTGTCCAAATAGAAAACAAAAGAGGAATAAAAAACAAAAAAAGGGAAAACAAAACAGCAAGCTTAAAGGGTAAAATTTTTTCTAATGTCTCCTTCAATTGAAGAGAGCTTGTGGTATTAAAAAAAAGGGAGCTTATCTGCATAAGACAGATGAGTTTTAAAATAAGAAAGACCAAATCCTTTATACTGCTTTCCGTTTTTATAAGAACCGAAAAAACATGGAGGCTTACAAGAAGCAGGCAATAAGGCAGAATCGGTTTTAAATCCCGTAATTGCTCTAAAAACGAAAAACCTATAAAACGGGCAAAAAAAATAAAAAATGCCGAAAAAAAGAAAACATAATTAGGAAAGAAAAAAATCAGAACTGTAAACCCGAAAAGAAAGAACAATTTTAAAAGGGGGGACATCCTATGTAAAAAGCTCGCTCCTCTACGGTACGAAAATAAGGGCATTATATCCAAATTAAATCCTCCCTCTTTGTGTATGAAGTAATCGGAGGTCTTATGCTCCATTCTTTTAGGTTTTGTCTTAAGCCCTCTTCAGCAGTCCCATCAAAAACTTTTTTACCCCTATGGAGAACTAAAAACCTGTCGGCGAGGGCATAACATTTTTCAAGCTCATGGCTTAAAATAAGAAGGGTATAGTTTTCGGCCTTTAATTCTTTAATAAGGGAATTAACCTGCACTACCCCCTCATAATCCAAATTTGCATAGGGCTCATCAAAGATGATTACGGGAAACTTCATCGCCAAAATTCCTGCAACGCAAAGCCGCCTCTTTTCTCCTCCCGATAAAGAACGGGAAGAATAATAACGCTTATCCTTTAAGCCGGTTTTTTCCAAGGCTTCATCCAATCTTTTTTTTCTTTTTTCCGGCGGAAGTTTTATATTTTTTAGCCCGAACAAAATATCTTCCTCAGGTGTTTCTCCCAATATCTGCAAGTCTGAATCCTGAAAAACTATGCCACATCTTTCTTTTACATCTACAAGCCCCGATGATGGCCTTATAAGCCCTGCAATAATCGACATAAGAAGAGTTTTTCCCGAACCATTTGCACCCGAAATAAGAATGCTCTCTCCCTTAAAAACAGTCAAAGAAATTTCATCCAAGGCCTTAAAATTAACCGTTCCGTCAAAAGAGCTTTGAACAAAGGTCTTACTTATATTTTTTAAGCTTATAATTTCTTCTTTCATGGTTTAAGAAGAAGCCTCTAAAAAATATCTTGCCGTAACGGGACGCAGCTTATAAATTAAAGCGGAAACCAATATCATCTTGATAAAATCCCCCGGCAAATAAGGAATACAGGCAAGGCTCAATGATTCAAAAAGCCCCCTGTTTGTAAGCTGCATAAATCTTGCTATCCCAAAAACATAAATAAGAGCAAAGCCTGAAAAAGAGGCTGCAATTATTTTTAAATAGTTTATTAACTTAATGCTATTATTTTTACCTGAAGAAACTAAGGTAAGGTCCTTTGCTCCGGGCTTTCTAAAAAAAATAATTAAAAAAGCTGCTGCCGCAAGATAGCCGATTAAAAAGCCTCCCGTCGGCCCTAAAAGATGGGCAAGACCTCCCCTGCTTCCCGAAAAAACGGGAAGACCGAGCAAACCGGCAATCAAAAAAAGAACTGTTGAAGCCGTCCCGTAAAGCCCCCCCAAAAGCCCCGATGCCAAAATAGGCATCATGTTTTGAAGCACTATTGGAACGGGAGTTCCGGGAAGAGGAAATGCTATAAAACCGCTTACGGCAATAAGAGCCGCAAAAAGCGGAACAAAAATTAGCATAATCGATAGTTTAAAATTTGAGCTCATATTTTCTCCAAATCAAATTGATAACCATAATAATAAAACAGGGTAACAATTTAAGAGACCTATGTCAAGCCCTCGCATTACCTCAGGTTAAATCTAAGCGATTCGGTTTAAAATATTTTGCCCGTCTAAAACTCAAGCTGTTTTATTCTCGGAATCATTTCAAGATTTGGGCAGCGATTGCTTATTTCGATTACCGTTAAATCATCGAGAGCGGCGATGTCTTTGCGAATTTCGCCTGCGAGCCCGGAATCAACGGCAGTAAAGCAATCGTCTAAAACTACAAGTTTAGTCTTACATAAAAGAGCCCTTGCAATTCCAATGCGTTGGGTTTGTCCGCCTGAAACGCCACCCGTTAAGTTACCGACTTTTGTTTCCAAGCCGTTGGGCATGGTTTCCATGTCTTTGTCTAAGCGGGTAATTCTTAAAACTTTTTGGATTTCCTCTTCGGTAATGCTTCCTTCCGTTTCAGAGCTGACACCGAGCAAAAGATTTTCACGCAAGCTTGCGTTAAAAATTTGCGGGGTCGCCGGAACATAAACGGCAAGGGGCGAAACAAAAATCGCCTCCGGTTTTTCTATTATTTTTCCATTTAAGATTATTTTACCGCCGGCTTTTTTAGTAATTCCCAGCATGGACTTTATCACGGAACTTTTTCCCGAAGCAACGGCACCTGTAATAAAATAATACTCCCCGCCGGAAACCTCGAACGATTTTTCTATTTTAAAATTGCTCTCGGGATACTCCACACAAAGATTTTTTATAACAATAGACCCGATATTATATTCTTGCGGACTTTTTATATCAAGCTGTTCATCTTCGTTTTCAGCTTTTGTATAAATATCTTGAACACGCTCCAGAGAAATTTTCGTTTGTTTTACGCTGACAAAAAAATCCGAAACAGAAGATGCAAAGTTTGAAAGTGAAACAGATAAGCTGATAAAAAACGCAAGATCGCCCACAGAAAAACTAATAGTCTCGATGTTTAAAGCAATAAAAATCAACATTGCCGAAGTAATCAGCTGATGCCCCAATCTAAACAGTGATTTAATTAAAGAGCTGCCGATATTTTCCTGAAGAGCGGCTTTTGCAGCTTTTTGATTTATATTAAAATAAGCATCTATAAAGTTTTGATTTTTATAATCGGTTTTTATTTCTTGGACGGATTGTAATGCAGTCGTTAAAAAACCTGAAGTTGCCGCGGCCGCTTTGAGGCTGTTTTCACGCCAGCGTTCTACTTTTGGAAGCAGCAAAGTAATAATCCCAATATTAAAAGCAATTAAAACAAGAGCAATAAATGTAAAAGTCACATTAACGGAAAACATTAACACAACTGTTACGATAGCAATAGCTAAAGATGTAGAAAAATGCGGAAAAGATCCTGTGAGTAAAAAAGAAAGTTGATCTATATCTTCACGGAACTTATAAGCGGTTTCTCCGATTGCTTCCGAAGTATCAAACTCTTTCGGTTGTAATATGATTGCCCGAAGCATTTTGTTTACAAAAAGTTTTTTTATTTTTGTTCTAAAAAGCCAGCCTATATTCATAGTTATATATGCAAAAGCTGTAAACAAAAATCCGGTCGCCATCAAAATAATAATAAACCAAACACCCAATGGCAAATCAATTTTATTTTCAAAAAGAGAAAACATTTGCTTTTCGATAAATGCAGGAAACAATCCGGCGGTAAACTGAAGTAAAAAAGCCGAGACCATTGCCGCCAAGAAAAAAAACGGATGCCGTTTTATAACTTTTAAGTTGACTGATAATAAGGATTCCGGTTTAATTTGTTTCATTTGCTCCTCCTTCGGAGAGGTTAGCTTTTTCTCCTTGAAATAATTTTCCATTCTCCAATAAAAATTTTACATTTGTTTTTTCTAAAGTTTCAGTTCTGTGGGCAATTATAATTGCCGTTTTGTTTTCTATAAGCTCATTAAATGCAAGCTGAATTTTTTCCTGCTCAGTATTATCAAGTTTTGCAGTGGACTCGTCCAAAATAATAATTTTACTTTGTTTTAAGAATAACCTCGCACAAGCTAAAAGCTGAGTTTCTCCTCCGGAAAAATTTGCCGCTCCGTCTTCACAAATATAATCTAAGCCTCCCGGTAAAGCCATAATCTTTTCATACATTCCGCTTTTCTTTAAAGCTTCTTTTATTTGCTCATCGGAAATGCTTTCGTCAAACATGCGGATATTATCCCTAATACTTGCATAAAAAAGAACAATACTCTGACTTACATATCCGATATTTTCGGCAAGCGATTTTTGACTGAACTCATTTAATGGAACACCGTTTAATAAAATTTCGCCGGACTGAGGTTCATAAAGCTTTAATAAAAGTTTTACAAGAGTCGATTTTCCGCTTCCAGTCCTTCCCTGTAAAGCACAATGATCTCCGGCATTTATTTTAAAACTTAAATTATCTAAAATCAAATCCCGCTCATCATAGGCAAAGGAAACATCTTTAAACTCAACACTATATGTTTTATCATCGAGAGTTTTATTCCCAAAAGAAATATGGGGCTTTTCAATATATAATTTAAAAACCCTATTTATCCTTGCACCAAGCCCTTGAAAGGTAGTTGCATTTTGAGCGAGCATTTCAAGCGGCCATTCTAAAAGTACAAAATAATTATATAACATAAAAGTTTGACCGAGGCTTAGCTTCGCATTTTTTAGTAAATAAAACAAGATCACAACCAAACAGGATTTTTCAATAAATGTTATAGCTTGGCTTAACATCATCGTAAAAGTAAAAAGTCTATAAAATTTTTTTTCATTTTTAAAAGATGTATCATGTAAGCTGTCTGAGTTTGCAAGGATTTTATCTTTTGCGTTTAAGCTGTGAAGCTCTTCTCGTCCTGTAATAGTTTCCGTAACAAGGGCATTCACCTCTGCCATGTTTTTTCGCACAGTCTCAAGAGAACTAGTATCTTTTTTAGATTGACGCAACATCATAATAATACTGATAACGGAACAAAGAACAAAAATACATCCTAATAGAACGGAATTAAAAAAAACAATTATTAAAATTCCAAAAAGAATAATAATATTCGAAATTATATCAAGTACAAAAGTAGAAATATTATTTGAAAGAATTAACACATCGCCTTCAACACATTCTACCAATTCGCCGACAGAATTGTTATGATAAAAAGTCATATCCAATTGCAAAAGATTTTTTAGCATATCGGAACGCAGTGCTTTAGTTAAACTCCAAGAAAGCTTTTGCATAAAAAAATTGCGGAAAGTATTTAATATCTCTACAAAAAAAACAAATGCCAAGTAAAAAAGAGCAATTACTAAAATGCTTTTTGTCCCAAGTCCGCCTGAAACTCCGTCTATAAACTTTTGAAAAAGCTGAGGTATGTACAAAGTAAGCCCAATATGAGAAAAAAAGAATAAACATAAACTCGCAAAAAGTATTTTATGCCTAAATAAAAATTTTTTAAAGTACGAAATAAACGATTTATGTGGTGTCATGATCATAAATATCCTTAAATTAGTTTTAAATATACATACTTGCAAATAGTCTACCTAATTAAAAATATGTTGTCAAGCCTGTTCCACCATACTTGAAGCCTCATACAAAATAAGTTATAATGCTCAATATATGAAATATAAAAATCTACCGGTATACGAACAAAAAGACAGAATATTGGAAATGCTTGAGCACAATCAGGTAATCGTTGTAGAAAGCCCTACGGGTTCAGGCAAGACTACCCAGCTGCCGGTTATTTTACATGAAGCAGGCTACAGCCGTTCAGGTATGATAGGCGTTACCCAGCCGAGGCGTATTGCAGCCCTTTCGGTGAGCGAATTTATTTCAAAACAGCTTAAAGAGCCTATGCCCGGCCTTGTCGGATATAAGATGAGGTTTGAAGATAAGACTTCAAGCGATACGAAAATAAAAATAATGACCGACGGAATCCTTTTACAGGAACTGAAACTTGATCCTTGGCTAAGTAAGTATTCCGTAATCTTGGTCGATGAGGCTCATGAGCGGAGCTTAAATATAGACTTTATACTGGGACTTTTAAAACGGATAATAACGGAACGAAAAGATTTTAAGGTTATAATTTCGTCGGCCACAATAAATACAGATCTATTTTCGATGTACTTTGACGGATGCCCCGTAATCAAAATAGATGCCATCACCTACCCCGTTACCCTGATCTTTGACCCCCCTGCGGTTAAAGCTTCTACCGATACCCAAGAAGCGGAAACGGCTTTGATGGACAAGATAGCCTCGATTGTAGGACGCATTTTAAGTGAAGGACGGAGCGGTGCCATTCTGGTTTTTCTTCCGGGGGAAAGAGCTATCAAGGACTGCATTGAAAGGCTGTCAAAAGAACCATGGTACAGAAAACTTTTTATTCTCCCCCTCTACGGCCGTTTAAGCAAAGAAGAACAAGAAAGAGTTTTTAAATCCCCGCCCTTCGGAAAAAAGAAGATTGTTATATCGACAAACATAGCGGAAACCTCCATAACGATAAACGACATTGCTGCCGTTATAGACTCGGGGCTTGCAAAACTTAACTTTTATAATCCGTTTACTTTTACCTCAAGTTTGGATGAAACCCTCATATCTAAGGCCTCGTGTAATCAAAGACGGGGCAGAGCCGGAAGAACTCAGGAAGGCGTATGCTACCGCCTTTACACACGCAAGGACTTTGAAACAAGGCAGCTTTA
The DNA here is from genome assembly GCF_024181665.1 of Treponema sp. B152. Lineage (NCBI taxonomy): Bacteria > Pseudomonadati > Spirochaetota > Spirochaetia > Treponematales > Treponemataceae > Treponema > Treponema sp. B152. Next base: position 1,105,144 of record NZ_CP058668.1, on the reverse strand, counting down.
TACCCTCGAAGAAATCTACCGTACCGACCTATCCGAGGTTGTTATGCGTATGGCGGAACTGGGAATTCTAGACTTTGAAAATTTCGACTTTATTTCGCCTCCGGGTAAAAAAGGCATAATAGGAGCCATAGACACCCTAAACATGCTCGATGCCCTAGAAAGCGACCGCTCTTTAAGCAGCATAGGAAAGATGATGTGTCTTTTCCCTTTGGCTCCAAGGCAATCCCGAATCATAGTTGAAGCAATTACAAGATACCCCGACCTTGTAGAAGAAGTTTTAATCGCCGCGGCCTTTTTATCGGCGCGGAGCCCCGTCATCTTCCCCGAAGGCGAAGAAATTGAAGCCCGCAAGGCTCACGCCCTTTTTGATGAACCCCTCGGAGATTTTGCCTCATTCTTAAAGGTTTTTAGAATGTACTCTCAAGCCCTCGATAAGGAAAGGTTTTGTAAAATTCACTATCTCGATGACAGAGTAATGGCCGAAATAGCCAACATAAAAGAACAGCTTGAACTCATAGTTTCGGATATGGGCGTTCCGATTCTTTCGGGCGGAAAAATGGAACACTACCTTACGGCTATAGCCAAGGGAATGATTCAGTTTGTATGCTCGGCTCAGGGAAGGGACTCTTACCGCTCCCTCACAACAGAAAAGATTTTTATCCACCCAGGCTCCTGCATGTACAAGGAAAAAGAACAGTTTATAGTTGCAGGCGAAATAGTCAGAACTTCGCGCATGTATGCCATGTCGGTTTCTCCTCTTTCAAAAAAGATAATTGAAGAGGTTGCCCCTGCCCTTTTAGAAAGAAAGGATAAAAGAGCAAAGAAAGAAAAAGACGAACACAGGGCAGAACAAAAAGAAGAAAAGAAAAAGCCGGAAGAAGAAAGCGTTCTTATTGAAGGAACTCGCTATCTTATCAAAAAAATCAAGGGCAAAAAGCATCTCATTCTTCCATGGAAAGAATTTAAACTTACGGCCGAGGCTGTCTTCAAAAAATACAGTGAAGAAAATCAAAACGGAGCCTTGGAGCAATTAAAGGGCTTAAGGGGAAAAATAGAAATCAATAAGAGCGAGCTCCTCTCAGGCGAAAAGATGGATTTAATTTTAAATGTGGTAAATAATTTTAATATTGAACAGATAGAAAAAACCGAAGATGAAAAGCGCTTTGACAAAAATAAAAATTATTTTATTGAAGAAGATTTGGAAGCCCTTGTAAATTCCTTAAACCTCTTATTTAGAACTACAATAGCAAAAAAGACTACAAAGCAGCTGGGCTTTATAACCCTCTTTTGTGACGGTACAGGACATTTTTGGTTTAAAACTTCAAGAGGTTTTCATACGGCCTTACACGAAAGCCTTGTATCCCTCCAAAGCCTGATTGACCTTGCAGGAGAAAATTTTAACGAAGACCAAAAAATAATAGTCCGCACTATCTACGGAAAAATGAATAAGATGATTTAAAGAAGTTTCTAAAACTGAAGTTTTTAGAGGCTTTAATTGGAGGTGCTTATGTGGTGGTTAGTTGCTGTTTTGAGCGGTATTTTTGTGTTTTTATTTTTAAAAAAATCGTGGAAAGAAAATTCGGAAGGAGTTAAATTAAACGACGGAACTGCTGCAGAAGATGAAGCCTTAGATGATGTAGTTGAAATGGAAGATGCTTTTTTTGAAGCTGTCCAATCGGGAAAAAAGGCCGTCAAATTTATGCACTTGTTCTATCAAGAAGACTTGATGATGATAAAATCATTATTTCAAAGTGAACATATTCCATACCGTGTTGAAAATGAACATGTAGCTTCGGTTCTTGTAGGATACGGTGTTACCGGCTTTAACCATACCGACTTTTATATTCTTCGTGAAGATTATGATGATGCATTTAAAATCGTAAAAGAATATGCAGAAAACAAGCGTTTATCCGGAAAGGTTTCAGGAATGGCGGATAAAATGGGAGCTGTAATTACCGTTTTATTTGCATCAAGTTTTATACCGGAAAAACATGAAACCTCAGGTATAGTGGTTTTTAAACTTGAGGAAGAAGATTAATCCTTTTAACTCGAAAACGATTAATTAAACTCTTTTAATTTTTTTAAGAGGGAGGCTGCCTGATAGTTTTTCGGATTTAATTCCAAAGCATAGCCTAAGACGCTCATAGCCCTATCATAGGCCTTTCTTTCATAAAAGATTGAGGCAATTTCATAGTGAAGCATACTTTGTCTTTTTTTATCCTGTGTCATTGATACGGCAAGGCTGTAGGCATTTACAGCCTCTTCGGTTTTGCCGGACATATAATACATATAGGCGGAATTTACCGTAGAAGCATAAGCATAGGCAGGAAGTTGTGCAGAAGCAGCAAAAGAAGATACGGCATTTTCAAAGTCTCCGCTCAAAGCCGAATTTATCCCTGCATAAAAAGAATCTTCATATCGTTTTCCTATTTCACTAACGCTAAGGCAAGCATTAAAATCTCCTGATTGAGCAAAGTACCATTTTGCATATTCTCTGATAATGGGCTCCTTGCCGTATTTTTCAAGAATCTTCCACATATCGGCCTTGCCCCTTGCTTTGGCAGCATGAGTTTTATCCGTTATTTGATTGTATCTAAATTCTTCTAAAATAAATCTTTGGTCAAAATCAGGAGTCTTCATGGCCCTTTCTAAAAGGTCTTCAGGCTTATATGTCATCTTGGGAGAGGTAAAATAAGTTTCTTCCATCTTCATTGAATAAAAGCCCTTAGATTCAAGATAGGCACTAAGCTCATCTTGCGAATTTAATTCGCGTAAAGCAATATCTTCACGGACATAGCGGGCTATAACGGGATAAAAGCCGGGATATAAATCTATACATTCTATTAAAAGATCTACACGTTCTTTTTCGTCAGGGGCCGTAAGGGCCAAATCATAAAATACTATGGGAGAAGCTTCGGGACTTCTATCGGCCGCAGCCTGCCAAAAGGCCCTAGCCCTCTCCGTATCTCCTTGCCCGTAGGCTGCATCGGCAGCAAGCATAAGATGAAGCCGTGCATTTTCAGCCGTTTTACCTTCGCCTCCGTCTTTATCCGCATAAACAAGAGAAAAATATAAATCGCCGAAAATAGAATCGAAAACACCTAAGTCGTAAACAATACAGCTCCAAAAAAAAGGATGCTCAGGAGCAACATCATTCGGAATATTATAGCGTAAATAAGAAGCCTCCCTTAACTGTCCCTTGGCTGCCAAGACAATAGCGGCATTCTTTAAAAAAACTTGATTTTCAGTTTTATCGTAAGCTGCTTTTAAAAGACTAAAATCCGAATTAAAGGAATTAAAGGCGATATCGGATAAAATAGAGGCTTCGGCACCCAATGAAGCATAAGGCGTATCTTTTAATTTTTCACAATAAGGCAGGGCTTCAGCCGGCTTTCCTGAATCAATAAGAATTGAAGTTAATAAGGCAGAAAGCTCCGGCGAATCAGGATACTTCTTTATACCTGTTTGAAGAGAAATTAAGGCATCAGGAATAGAATTAAGTTTTAATTGCCTTTTGACAATACTTACATAATTTGTAGAATTTACGGCCTTTTTTTGAAGACGTTTTAAACTCTTCAAAGCCTTAGCCTGATAACCTTCCGCTATTTGAAGATCAATCTTGGAAAGTTCTTTAAAAAAAGCTTGTTCATTAGTTTTGCCCGAACAAGAAAAAAATAAAAAAGCTATAAAAAGAATAAAAACTGTCTTTAGCCGCTGCATTTTTAAATTTTAAGACTTATTTTTAATACTGTCAAGTACCGCATTTACAAATTTATAGGAATCATCGGTACCGAAATCTTTGGCCAAATTTATAGCCTCATCTATTACAATGGGCGGAGGGGTATCTTTTTGATATATAAGAGAATAGACACTCAATCTTAAAATCGCCTTATCTACAGAATTAAGCCGATCTATAACCCAGTTATCCAGATTTTCCTGAATTACCTTATCTATTTCGGTTATATTTTCGATTGTACCCAAGACCATCATTTTAGGAAAGAGATAACTATTGGGATCCTTTATAGAGTCTTCATTTTGCCAAGAGAAATTCAATAAATCGTCAAGGACGGCTCCTCCAACATCCCAAGCAACAAGGGCTTGGAAAGCGAGAATCCGTCCTCTGCGTCTTCCTACACTCATTTAAAATCTATCGATTACCACTTAAGAAGTTTATCAAGTTCAGCATCGCTTTTTAATATCTTGCAATTATCATCGGTGCGTAAACCTTCATATGTAGTTTGAATGATAGATTGAATAGCATTTAGTGCAAGTCCCTGAGAAAGAAGGGCTTTTATCTGATCATAAAGCGTAACTGTAGATGAGGGATCAGGGACATCACTTAAAGTTAAAATTTTGGCATTAAGCTTTTCCGTTATAACAAAAAACTGTCTGCTGTCTACCCTATCCTGTATATCGAATATATAGTTTACATCTTTTGAGAAAATTTCCATTAAGGCTTCAGGAGTAGCATTTAACAACTGAGCACCCTCTGCCGTTTTAGGTATATAACCTTCTTGGGCAACGTAATTACCGGCTTCTGCATTTTTCTTGATGTTTGCAATCTCTTTTATATTCTTCTTAACCTTTTTGTGCAATTCATTAATTTTATCTATTTCTTCCTTGTCTTTACCTTCTTTTTTTACTGCGACAAAAAGCATTTTGACCATATCGGGACGAACCAACTCACCTTTTTTCATTTCATAGTATGAACGTATCTGAGCGTCTGTAGGTGTTGCCATTTTTACAATTTCTGCTTGATGTTTTGAAGCTATATAGTTTTGAATTATAAGATTATCTTTGATAATCTTTTTGAGTTCTTCAACAGTACAACCTGTTTGTTTTTTCATAAACTCGTCAAGCGATATGTTTTCTTTTTGTTTTATCAATTTAGCAAACTCGCTCTCTGTTATTGGATATTTTACATATTGAGAAAGCACATCGTTAAAAGCGTTATCAACTTGGGAATTGGAAATCTTGATATTTTCTTTTTCGGCAGCTTGAACCAAAAGCTTGGTTCGCATTAAACTTTCCAAAACAAGCTTTTTATCATCATTTGTAGCTATATTTCCGCCCTGAGATTCGGCAAATTTTACAAGCTTTTTAAGCTGACCAAGAGTTATAGGTTCCTTTTTTGACAGATTTACCTGTGCAATAACCTGTAAATCATTTTGGGCAAACAAAAGGCCCAAAAAACCGACTAACATAACTGCAATAAAAATGTTCTTTTTCATTTTATCCTCATCTATTATCCCATATGGGGATGATATATTTTAAAGAAGGCAAAGCCGACCTTCGCCCTATTAACAAAATTGAACGGCAATAAGTTACATTTAATGTTCAAGTACAGCTCTTATTCGCCTGACCCCTGAGGAAGAAGACTGTTCTTTTTTAATGCAAAAACGGCCTAAAGAACCTGTTCTTTCAACGTGGGGGCCTCCGCAAACCTCGGTAGAAAAGTCTCCTATTTTATATACCTTAACAACATCTTCATATTTTTCGCCGAAAAGAGCCATCGCTCCTATTTTTTTTGCTTCTTCTAAAGGCATAACTTCCATAGTTACGGGCAAATCGGCCTTTATAGCCTCATTTACAAGCCTTTCAACCTCTTTTTTTTCGGCCTCCGTCATGGGCTCGGGATGAGAAAAGTCGAAGCGGAGCCTTTCAGCCGTTATATTCGAGCCTTTTTGCTGAACATGATCGCCTAAAACCATTCTTAAAGCCTTGTGCAAAAGATGGGTTGCCGTATGATAGGCCGTTGTCTGCTCCGAATGGTCGGCAAGACCGCCCTTAAATACCTGTTCGCTTCCGGCTCTGGATAGCTCCTGATGCTTTTTAAAAGCCTCATCAAATTCTTCCCTGTTTACGGTTAAGCCCGATTCAGAGGCAAGTTCTTCCGTTAATTCGATAGGAAAGCCGTAGGTATCATAGAGTTTAAATGCCATTCTTCCCGGAATAATCTTTTTAGGATTTTTTAAAAGGTTCGGAAGCATTTTTTCGAATTCTGCCTCGCCTTTTTTTAAGGTTTCAAGGAATTTGTCTTCTTCGGCCTTAAGTTCCGTTAAAATTAAGGTTTCATTTTCCTTTAGTTCGGTATAAAAGCCGGCATTTTGAGCGATAACGGCAGAAGCCGGAACGGATAAAAAGTTGCCGTCTATGCCGAGTTTTTTGCCGTGTCTTACAGCCCTTCTGATAAGCCTTCTTAAAACATAGCCCGCCCCGATATTTGACGGAAGCGTAGTTTTGGGGTCTCCCAAAATAAAGCAGGCTGTTCGGACATGGTCGGCTATAATTCTGATAGAGGTATCGGTTTTTTCGTTATCGCCGTATTTTACGCCGCTTATGTCTTCGATAGATTTAATAATTGAAGTAAAGGCCTCGGTATTATAAACGGAAGGCTTTCCTTGAAGCATGGCGACTGTTCGTTCAACCCCCATTCCCGTATCTACGCATTTTCTTTTTAAGGGAGAATATGATCCGTCAATGTTTTTATGATATTGCATAAAAACATTGTTCCATATTTCTACATATTTACCGCAGTTACAGCCGGGGCGGCAATTTGAACCGCAGGCAGGTTTTCCCGTATCTATAAAAATTTCAGTGTCGGGACCGCAAGGGCCTGTTTCTCCGGCAGGGCCCCACCAGTTATCTTCTTTGGGTAAAAAGAAAATTCTATCTTTAGAGACACCCAGACTTTCCCAAATAGAAGCCGATTCTTCATCACGGGGAGCGTCTTCATTTCCTTCAAAGACCGTAAAGGAAAGTTTATCTATAGGAATTCCTAAATATTTTTCGTCCGTTAAAAATTCAAAGCTATAGGCGATTGATTCTTTTTTAAAATAATCTCCCAAAGACCAGTTTCCAAGCATTTCAAAAAAGGTCAGGTGAGAAGCGTCTCCTACATCATCTATATCGCCCGTGCGCACACATTTTTGCACATCGGTTAAACGGGTTCCGGCAGGATGAGGCTCCCCCATTAAATAAGGGACCAGCGGGTGCATACCGGCCGTTGTAAATAAGACCGTGGGGTCATTTTCAGGGATAAGAGACCTCCCCGAAATTTCCACATGCCCCTTGCTTTTAAAAAAGTCTATATATTTTGAACGCAGTTCATCAATCGTAATATTTTTATTCATAGGGAAGCATTTTAAGGAATAAAAAAGAAATTGTCAATTACCCTGCATTGGCTTATTATCATCCACATAAATGCCTTAATACCTCTCAATTCTTGCTTCAGTATACCCGGAACTTTTTACCCTATACTTCAAATTATCACCGTCAGCCCCTCTGGGAATACGTACTTTTTTACAGTATGAATCATTTGAATTCCCAAAAGCGGCTGTACCAACTGAACTCACCTTAACATGCAAGGTTATGACAGCTTCCGTACAAGATTTAAATGCCTGCACCCCGATAGTAGTTAAGTCGGCACATGCTGATAGATCAACTGCATCAATTTTTTTACAGTTTTCAAACGCAGATGATTTAATTTCACTGATAGTTTTAGGCAACTTCAGACCGCTTATTAAACCGCACCCTTGAAACAGTTTTTCATCAATAATTTTAAGGTCTAAACATGAGGATAAATCTACCATACCTTCAAGTGCAACACACTGATAAAAGGCATAACTTCCGATTGATGTAAGGCTTTGCGGGAATTTTACTCCGGTAATTTTTGTACAGTTATAAAATGCGGATTTTCCGATAGATTGCATTGAAGTACACTGAGATAAATCTATAATTGTATTTATGCCATTACAACCGTTAAATGCCAACTCTCCGAGTGTTTGTAAGCTTGCAGGGAATTGCACGCCGGTTATTCCATAGCATGAATTAAAGGCTTGATTACCGATAGCGGTCAATTCCCTACAGTTGCCTAAATTTAAAGTGCCTTCAATGCCGATACAACCCGAAAACGCAGAAGCCCCGATTCCTGTAACACCTTCACCTAAAATAAGCGTTTTAATTTTTTGATACGAATGAGGGAAGACATCTGAACACTTAAAATTTATATTGCCTTTTAAAACAGATAATTTAGTTATATCTCTGTCATTATAAAACGACGCATCGTTTCCGGTTGCTATTAAAATATCGCCCTTTCCAAATTCGACTGAAGCTAAGGCAGTACATTCTCCAAATGCTTTATTCCCAATTTTTGTAAGACTTTCCGGAAGTTTAATTTCCGTCAAACCGGAACATTTTAAAAATGCCGAGTCAGCTATTTCGGTAATATTCGGGGGGAGCTTTACTGTTTGTATTTTTTTATCGGAAGAAAATATCGAATTTTCGATTTTTTGCAATTCCGTACAGCCTGACATATCAACAGTGCCTGCTATATTGTAACAATTTGCAAAACAAGATGACCCGATAGTTTTAATGTTTTTGGGGAATTTAATGCCGCTTATATTAGAGCAGTCGTAAAAGGCGGAAGAGCCGAGCGACACTAACTTGTTACAAGCGGACATATCCAAAACACCTGATAAACCGCTACAACCGGAAAAGGCGGAACTGTCGATTTTGGTAAGATTTTTCGGTAACCGGACTCCAAGTAGTTTTGAGCAGCCGTAAAATGCCAAATAACCTATTGATGTTAATTTATCGCATTGCGACAAATCCAAAACGCCTTTTATACCGAGACATTCACTAAAAGCTGTAGAACCAATTTCGGTAACATCCTCCCCGAAAACAACCGAGGACATCGTTTTATATGAATCGGCAAGCATATCTTTTACCTTAAAAGTTACTTTGCCTGAAAGAATTGTCAGCTCCTTAATACTTTTGCACTTAAGAAAAGAACCGCTAGTACCAGTTGTATGGGTGATTGCACCGTTTCCAAGAACAACTTTCTTTAAAGCTATGCAGTTTGCAAAACTCTTATCCTTGAGCGTTTGCAACGAAGCGGGCAGTTTGATTTCCGTAACCGCCGAACAGTCTAAAAAGGCTGAACCTCCAATTTCGGTAAGATTTGTACATGCCAGCATGTTAAGTGCACCTCTTATACCGCGGCATTTTTCAAATGCATTATCTTGTATTGTTCTCAATTTTTGACCGAAAGTAATGCCGGTAATTGCCGAACAATTATAAAAAGCACTCTTACCTATTTCTAAAAGGTTATTCGGCAACTGCACAGCCGTCAGAGCATAACAGTCATTAAATGCAGCGTTTCCGATTCGCTCAAGACTATCAGGAAGGGTAATGCTTCGCAGTGCTGAACATCCGGAGAACACTCTGTCTTCAATTTTGGTAAGTTTTGAATATGGTGATAAATCTACTTGTTCTATCTGATAACAACCTAAAAAGGCACTATTTCCAATAGTTTCTATTGACTTAGGTAACTGAACCGTTTTTAAGTTTGAACAATTTGCAAAGCTTGACGAATTTATGCTTTTCAAGTTTTCACAATGGGTTATATTCAACTCGGCAATACCACTGCAAGAGGAAAACGCAGAATTATCGATAAATTCAAGCGAAGCCGGTAATTTAAGGACTTCCAAACTTGTACAATTACTAAAAGCAGAAGCATGTATTGACGTCAGTTTTTTACAGTGTGAAATATCCAAACCCGTAAGTTGTGTACAGCCGGAAAAGGCATTAGAACATATTGAAGTAACTTCTTCACCTAAGTATAGCTGCGAAATTTTGTTTCCAAGTTTAGCTGAACATGTAAATGTTATATCGCCGCTCAATATACGCAACTCCGTAATTTGGTCACAGTTGTAAAATGCATTATTGTCTATAGTGACGGAACCTTTTTTAAATTCTACCGTCTTAAGGCTTGTACAATTTGCAAAAGCATTTGTATCGATATCAGTAACAGTAGCCGGTATGCTAATTTTAGTTATATCTGAAAAGTTATTAAATGCATAACCTTCGATTTTTGTAACACCTTCACATAATACAATTTCAGAAATATGCAGCTGACTAGAGCTTGAAAAAGCATAGTAGAAGTTACTCTTTACCACACCGCCCAAGATTGTAATTTTTGATAATTTTTTGCATTGATCAAAAATAGTACTGTAGCATTGTGTTCCCCCATCTGCAAATTCAACTGCTTGAAGTTCCCTACAATTTCTAAAAGCATATGGTTGTACGTTAATGAGAGTCTTTGGGAAAGAAACGCTTTTTATTGCATTACAGTTGATAAATACATTCTGGTTTATTGTTGTAATGGTTTTTCCGCCTATTTGATCGGGTATAACAAGATGTGAAGGTAAATTTTCAGGTTGACAAGTGTATCCGGTAATTGCCCCATAGTTATCCAGCCTAAAAATTCCTGTGTCAAATGCTTTAACAAAGACGGCACTATCAGAGTCAAAACAATAGTTATCCGTTATACTTGTACCATTTTCATCACCAAGCAGCCAGCTGATACTCAAATTGTTTTCAACGTTTATGCAAGCTTCAATGCTAGATTTTACTTCAGACCACAGCGACCCACAGTCAACAGTAAGGCTTGATGTGTTTACCGTAACTTTGTCATTTCCTGCAATACTGACGGTGACAGTTTTTCGCTTGGACACGGCAAAAACAGTTACATCTTCCGTGAATGAGGTTTCGTTTGTTATTTCAGTTCCGGCCGCACCGGTCAGTTTCCATTGCACAAATTCGTAATATTGTTTACATACCGCACACGATGCAACAGCGGTTTTTATACCGGCCCAGACGGAATTCTTTTTTACCTCTATACTATCTTTTTTTACTTCGATGCCGACATCACCTTGAACGGTTATGGTAATCATTTCGGCCGGAGGAACAGGAATTTTTTTCTCTTCAGCAAACAGTTTTGTGTTTGCCGTAAACTCATAGTTGTCGGTTAAAACCTCACCGCTTTGATTGTCGATTCTCCAAGCTATACATTCATATCCCTCAGCACATTCTATACTATCAGATGCAGCCTGTTTAACCTCAGACCACTTTGTGCCTTCTTCAATCGTCAGCGTTTGCCGCTTTACTGTTATATTGCTATCGCCGAATATACTCAAAGTAAACTTTTTCAGTTGCGGTAAGCCTTGCTGTCTAACAACCGGAAAAATATCCGTATTGCTTTCAAAGGTGTATGAATCATTGATAAAAACACTGTCCTGTGTGCGAAGTTTCCAACCGATAAGCTCATACCCTGTTTCAACATTAAGCCGCTTGATTGCTCTTTCTTTGATGCTGAGCCAAGATGATCTTGACCCAACGGTAAACTCCGGCTCCGATACGGTTGTATGTTCAACCTGCTTGATAGTAATCTTAATATTGGTATTTTGCGGCTCGTCTATTTTTTTTGCAACCGCAAAGAGAACTGAATCGTCGGTAAATTTTTCCTTATCGCTTATATCCGCACCGTTTTGTTGATTCAATTTCCATGAAGCAAGTTCATAGCCGGAAGTAAAAGTAATCAGTTTTTCAGCTTCTTTTTTTACCTCAGAACCTACAGCTCCTTTTTCAACCCAAAACGAAACTTTTTCTTTTGTTAAATGCTCACCAATTACCAGTATTTTAATCCGATTTGCATTGGTATTTACCTCATACGGCTCTTTAATAACTGTTACCGGTTGCTTACAGCTCATATAAAAACTGCTCAACAAAACAGCAAAAATCACAGTTCTAACAACACCTAAAGTAAAAAACTTCTTCATACATGCTCCATCCTTTTTTATTCTATAATGCAGTATAGGCCATTCATCTATTTTTTGTCAATTATCCACCACAGAAATTACTTTTTTAATTCCTCCTATAATTCAATGCTTGTTGTATATTTTTATCTAAATATACCGAGTAAAGATTCTTTACGGCAATGCCGAATAAGGTACGGGAGAACATGATGAAAAAAATTATTTTTATTTTTACGATTCTTTTGACGGTTTTTACGGGTCTATATTCGGAAGAGACAGGACCCGAATTTGAGGTTACTCTTAATATTACCAACATCGAAACTATCGAAGGAAAACTGTTTTTGAGTATCTATCAAGATGCACAATCTTTTAAGAAAAAAGAGCCTTTAAAGACTGTCAGCGTTCAAGTAGACGGTAAGGAAATGACAATAACGGAAAAACTACCTCAAGGAGAATATGTTTTTTTTGTTTATCAAGACATTAACGAAAACGATAAGCTGGATAGAAACTTTTTAGGCATGCCTAAGGAACCTGTAGGATACGGCAACCATAATGGCGGAAGGCCCGGAGGATTTAACAAGTTAAAAATAGAAATCAAAGAAAATAAAAGCGTAGATATTAAACTTTTTAAAATTTAAGTTTTCTTTAGGCTAGATTTTAATCTTACTATCTGTTAAAATGCCCTCGCTTGAGAGGGCTTTTTTAATGGATAGTGTAAAAAATTTAAAAAATAAGCTTCCGCCTCACAATATGGAAGCAGAAAAGGCTGTTTTGGGAGCTATTTTAATAGATCCTGATGTCTTTACCTTTGTAAGACCGATTTTAGATGCATCAGCTTTTTATTCTCCTCAGCACCAAAAGATATATAAGGCTATTTCGGAATTAGACACCCAGTCTCAAAAGGCGGATATTTTAATATTGACAGACTATCTTCGCTCGGTAAATGAATTGGATTCAGTCGGAGGGGCAAGCTATATAGCATCGCTTACGGATGAGGTTCCAAGCTCTGCAAACTACGAATTTTATGCAAAAATCGTGTTGGAAGCCGCTATAAGAAGAAATTTGCTAAAAGTTTCCAATAAAATTTCTGCAGATGTGTTTGATGACAGCATATCAAGCCGAACAGTCTTGGAAGAAGCTCAAAAAAGCATATTTGACCTTACGGAAGCCGGAAATTCGGCGACTTTTAAGTCTTTGGCTGAGGTAATAATGCCGACTTTGGAAGTTCTCCAAAAATTACACGAACGCAAGGGAGCATATACCGGCGTTCCTTCAGGTTTTGGTAATTTGGATAATATGACCTACGGATTTCAGGACTCGGAATTTATCATAATAGGAGCCCGTCCTTCCGTAGGAAAAACAGCCCTAGCCATGACCATGGCAGCCCACATCGCTATTGACGAAAAAATTCCGACTGCCTTCTTTTCTCTTGAAATGTCGGATATGCAGCTGGTACAGCGTTTGATAGCTTCAAGAGCAAAAATAAATTCGAACAGAATAAGGTCTGCAAACCTAACGGCCAGAGATTTCGGCAAGGTATCCGAAACCTGCGGTCTGCTTTATGAAGCCCCGTTTTACCTTGTGGATATGCCTAATATGAAGCTTTTGGATTTAAGAGCCATAGCCCGCCAGCTTTGCAGTCCGCCCTATAACGTAAAAATTATTTTTATAGACTATATAACCCTTATTACCGGAGAAAATGCAAGCATACCGCGTCATGAACAGATTGCAGAAATTTCAAGGTCTCTAAAAAGCCTGGCAAGAGAACTGAATATTCCCGTAGTAGCCCTATCCCAGCTGACAAGGGATGCCGAAGGAAAAAAACCGGGGCTTGCCGATATAAGGGAATCGGGTTCTCTTGAACAGGATGCCGATGTGGTCATGTTTTTACACCGTGAAAGAGCCGACACAAGCGAAGATGAAGCAAAACCTATTCCGACCGAGCTCATTTTGGCAAAACAAAGAAACGGCCCCATAGGCACTGTCCCGCTTTTGTTTTTATCCCAATATACGACCTTTGTTACCGAAGCTAAAGAAAAATGAGAAAATCTTCTTGACTATTGGCTGGAAAAGCAGGATAATATACTTAAGATTATTATTTTAAGGAGGTTTCTTTGAAAAAAGTAAGAGTATTACTTTTACTATTGTCTGTTCTTTTTATGTTTTCCTGTAAGTCTGCTCCCAAGCAAAAAGAAGAAAAGCCGGCTGAACCTGAAAAAACTCAAGAACAAGAAGTAGTAAAGGAAGAAACAGATAAGAAAGCAAATGAAAAAAATATGTCTGATGATTATTACACGGTATATTTTGCACCGCAATCTTATCAAATCGATCAGTTTACTGCACAAATACTAAAAGAAATAGGCGAAGATCTAAAAGCAAAAAATGTAAAGAAAATCGTCATTTACGGTCACAGTGCAAAACTGGATTCACAAAAGGATGAAGATCGTATTGCATTACAGCGAGCAATTGCTGTTGCAAGCTATTTTCAAAAAATGAAGCTGTTTGATGCGAACAATATAATCGTCGAAGGTAAAGGAGCAAGTGAACCTGCCCGAAGCCATTCAGAGATTACTGACCGCTTCAAAAACCGAAGAGTAGAAATTCACAGTGTTAAATAAACACTATGAAACTTTAAAAAATCATTTTGGAGGTAACTAATGATTAAAAAAATTTTTTTTGTAGCCGTATGTTCACTTTTAGTGGTTTCGGCTTGGGCACAGGCTCCTTCGATTGTTGGAACAGACTATGTCCGCCCCGCAATTCACTATGTTGAAGAAGGCACCAACTATGTAAACAGTGATGTCTTTTTTAAACTAAGATCAACCGATAAAGAAACCGGTCTTGACTTTGTAGAATTTGCCTTGAATGGTGCAGATTTTATGAGATACAAAAACCCCTTCCAACTTCTTGAAGAAGGAAAATATGATATTTCATATAGAGGATTTGATAACAGTGGAAATCTGGAATTGCCCAAAACTTTGTCGGTAATCGTAGACAATACGGCTCCTGATACAATGATCAAGACAACAGCACCTTTGTACAATGACGGTGTAGTAGTTTATTGCTCAGCCGATACAAAGTGGTATGTTTCTGCAGCCGACGTAGTCGGAGGATCAGGTGTAGCAGCCGGTTACATGGGAACGGATCTTAACTCTCTTAAAATGTCCGGAAACGGAAAAGAGTCTGAACAGACCTATGTTTCCTTAGATGGTGAAGGACCTGTAAACCTTTATTACACAGCTATTGACAATGTAGGAAATCTTGCTCCTATTAAGTTACTCGCTGTTACTATCGACAGAACAGCACCCGTTGTAAGCATTGCAAATTCAAACCGTCTTATCAACAAGGATGAGGAGTACATGGTATTCCCCAGCGATAGAGTTGTAGATGAAGAAGGCAGAGTTATTGTTTCTACAAGTGAAACCGTTTCATTTGCAGCAAAAGACGATCTTTCAGGCGTTGATGCAATTTATGTAAAAGTAAATGACGGAGAATATACCAAGTATGTAGAACCGATCAGATTTACACAAAATGCAGTTTACAAAATCGAAGTTAAAGCTATCGATAATGTAGGCAATGTTTCTGAGCCTGTTATGTACACATTCTATGTAGATCAGATTACACCTAATTCGGAGGTTGATATAATCGACAGGTCAGGGAATCTTCTCCCGGCCACAACCTCCGCAAATGCCCAGTAAAAAAATTGAGGCATCACCGATCAATCGGCTTCCGATATAACGATTAATCGGTTT
Organism: Treponema sp. B152; assembly: GCF_024181665.1. Taxonomy (NCBI): domain Bacteria; kingdom Pseudomonadati; phylum Spirochaetota; class Spirochaetia; order Treponematales; family Treponemataceae; genus Treponema; species Treponema sp. B152. Next base: position 1,089,795 of record NZ_CP058668.1, on the reverse strand, counting down.
CCGATATAATCGGTAATATAAAAAAGCCGAAGTAAACGGGATATCCCTGCTTCGGCTTTTTTGTTTTGTAAAAATATAAAGGTTATGAAGTTAAAAAAAATATGTTTTTGTATTTTAATTCTCATAAATTTTTCATATGTTTTTGGAAATACCGATCTAAACAAAGCAAAAACTGAAATTGAAGCAGAGTTAAGCTATCCTTTAAATTTTAATATTTCTATATCGCATTTTTTAAGGTCTTACAAGGAAAATTCGGATTCAAAATATACGGAAATGGAGTTTAAGGCCTCATTGAAGCCTGCAAATATTTTGGGGTGTTTAAATGTAAAAATAGTTTATCTGCCTTTTATCAACTTTTTCTCCGGAACTACGATAAGTACAGGCTGGGCCTACCCTAGCCTAAATTTTTATGGACTTGCCGAAAATAAAAATGTCAATAACTTACAGGTTATCAAACCGCTATATTTTTCAAAATTCTTTATTGATCTCAATGCGGGCCTAGAACTTTATTTTGATTTAAACTCAAAAATAAAAAATGAATGGTCAGGTCTAATTTTAAAAACGAGGCATATTATAAGTTACAAAGACATTGTTCCTCAAACAAATGAGGATTTTTTCTTTTTTGATAATGACTTAGGTGAAAACAGAAACGGAGCCCGTTATACCGGAACATACTCGATAGAGTACAATATGCCTCTTTACTTAAACATGGTACGAATAGAGCTTATAAGTTATAAAAATCTATATAAGCCCCTCCCTTTTACCAAAAACAAGGCCGAACAATTATGGACTTTTGAACTAAAGAATGAGCTCTTTTTTAAAGCCTCCGAAAAAACACGCATAAAACTTCAAGCTGTATGGAAGACAGCTCCAATCTATTATAATTACAAAGATGAAGCTCATTTTACACAAAAAATAATCAATTCAAAAAAAAACATAGACCTGTTCTTTGAGTCTGTTGCAATCAGTCTTATATTTAAACTATAGCTTAGCCTCCGGGTTGAAAAAAGCCTTTATCCGTAATGATACCTGCACAAAGTTCATAAGGCGTTATATCAAAGGCAGGATAAAGCCCTGAGATTGAACCTCTCTTATTTTCAAGGTTACAATCATCCGGTAAAATTGCAGTTCTTTTTCCCATAGCGTAAAGAGCTTCTTCAGGATTTCTATATTCAATTTTTACTTCTTTTGCAGAAACATAATTTTTATCGGGAAAGCCTATTGCGTAATAAGGAATACCAAAGTAACTTGCAGCTATAGCAATTTGAAGGGTCCCTATTTTGTTTATGATAGAACCATCAAGGCTTATAACATCGGAAGCTGAAACACAAAAGTTAATCTTTTTTTCGCTCATTAAAAGGGCTATCATATTGTCGGTAATGACGGTCGTGTCAAAGCCCATGTCATAGGCCAAAGAAGCGGTCAATCGGGCTCCTTGAAAATATGGACGGGTTTCGGCACAAAAAACCTTTATATTTTTATCGGTTTCTTTAAACCTGCGTAAATATCCGCCGACTGTAGTCTCTCCGAAACATTGGGTTAAAATTGAAGAGCCGTCAGGAACCAAATCGGCAAAAAAAGAGCCGGCTGCCGTATTTTTTTTATACCTGACATTGTTTTGTTCTACAGCATTTTGCTTTAGAGCGGTAATAATTTCATTTGAAAATGCTCCGTTTTTTATTAGAGTTTCAAAGAGACTCAATGATTCGGCTGTAACAAGCTGCATCGCCTTGCTTGTGGTAGGACGGGCATGGGATAGAGCATAGGCAGCATCTTTCATAAACTCAAGGTATGCTGTTTTTGAAAGATTTTTTCCTTGATAAGCAGCAAGGGCCATCCCCATAGCAGCCGCTGCAAAAGGCCCTCCGCTTTGGGTTACCATATCGGCAATGGCCTTTGCTACTTCCTCATATGTTTTACATATACAAAATTCTTTTTTTTCGGGATAAATACGCCTGTCTAAAATACGCACCTCTCCGCATTCTTCATCAAACCAAGCAACATTTTCATATTGCAAAATAAAGCCTAAGTTATAATCTTCTCGCATTTTTAAGTATTTTACCGATTTTTCCTGTTTTATTTATAAATTCTACACTAATTTACTTAAATAATATAAGCATTTTCTATAACTTTGTCAGTATAAAAAGAAAAAAAACTTAAAAAAAGACTTGCGTTTTCTAAAAAGATATTTTATAATATACTTAATAGTTAATGGCATAAATAATAAATAACCTTAACTATAATATCAGTGAAAGGAGTGCAGTTATGGAAGCAAAAAAAGAAAAGAGAAATTTAAATTTACTTAATATTTTCTCTCTTGGTTTCGGCGGAGCCGTAGGTTCCGGGATTTTCGTGTTAACAGGCTTAGGAATTGCCGCTACAGGAAAATCCATTGTCGTCTCAATTGTGGCTGGTTGTATTTTTATGCTTTTAGCATACTTTTACAATGTCCTTTTATCATCAATGTTTATGTTTGAAGGAGGTGATTATAGTCAAAAAGCCCTAGTGTTTAATCCTTTTTTTACAGGTATAGTAGGTTATATTAGATTTGTAAATGGATTTTCTCTTTCTATGTATAGCCTTGCAATGGTAAATTATGCAGGAATAGTTTTTCCTCAAATTCTACCTTACACAAAATTAATTGCGATCATAATTATTACTCTATTTTTTGCAATAACAATCAGAGGATCAAAATTTGTTTCAACCATAAATAATATAATGACAATTATATTAATAATATCAATAGTCTTTTATATTTCGTTTGGTATTCCGAAAGTTCAATCTGGATACTTCAAAGGACCAGATTTCTTTACGAACGGTTTTAATGGTTTAATATCAGCTATTGCAATAATGGGATGGGCTTGCCAAGGAACCACAATGGGTCCTGTAGCCGTTTCGGCTGTTACAATTAATCCTAAAAAAAATATACCCTATGGTATATTCCTCGTAACAATAGCAATAGCCATTGTTTATGGACTTATGGCCTATGTATCGGCAGGAGTACTTCCCATAAGTGAGGTAGCTGGTAAAAATCTATCCATAGTTGCTTCAGAGATCTTCCCAAGATCAATTTTTGTCTTATTCATAATGGGCGGAGCAGTTTTTGCAATAGCAACCTCAATGATAACCGGAGTTATAACGGTTCGATATCCAATACTAAAAGTAGCACAAGCAGGTTGGCTCCCCAAATTCTTTACAAAAACTACAAAAAATGGTTACCCTTGGGCTGTTTATGGTATATACTATATATTAGCTATTTTTCCACTTCTCTTAGGTTTAAAATTAGATGCTATTGTTTCGCTGGTAATGATACCTGCCATGCTTACAAACCTATATACAAATATAAAATGTATTAAGGTGATACGAGACTATCCGGAGCAATGGAAAAAATCGGTATTGCATATGCCCAGAATACTTATGGACATAATATGTATTCTTTCGGCACTTTGTGCAGCTATAGTATGCTATAACCTGTTTATGATGCTTTCAACAAAAGAAAAATTTTTGATGATAGGGATTATGGTTATCATATCGATTCTATCAATTTATAATTTAAAATCAAAACATGTAAAAATTGAAGAATTGGAAGCAAATAAAAGGCAAATTATCGAAGATGCCTTACTTGCTGAAACTAAAGAATAGGAGAAAAAAAATGATTTACGATTTTACAACAAAAATTTCAAGAAAAAACTTAGGTTCACTTAAGTGGGACTTAATGTATTCACAAAATCCTGAGGTTGGAAATGAGGTGGTTCCTCTTTCAGTAGCAGACATGGAATTTAAAAATCCGCCGGAACTTATTGAAGGTTTAAAAAAATATCTTGACGAAACAGTGTTAGGATATACAGGACCTACTGAAGAGTATAAAAAAACCGTAAAAAAATGGATGAAGGATAGGCATCAATGGGATATTGAAACAGACTGGATAATAAATACTGCCGGAGTCGTTCCTGCAGTGTTCAATGCCGTTAGGGAATTTACAAAACCTGGAGACGGAGTTATTATCATCACCCCCGTTTACTATCCTTTCTTTATGGCTATAAAAAATCAAGAGCGTAAAATCATAGAATGTGAATTATTGGAAAAAGACGGATATTATACAATCGATTTTGAAAAACTGGAAAAATTATCCAAGGATAAAAATAATAAGGCACTGCTCTTTTGCTCTCCGCATAATCCTGTAGGCAGGGTTTGGAAAAAAGATGAACTTCAAAAAATAAAAGACATAGTTTTAAAGTCCGATCTTATGCTCTGGTCAGATGAAATTCACTTTGACTTAATTATGCCCGGTTATGAGCATACAGTGTTCCAATCTATTGATGAGCAGCTTGCCGATAAAACGATTACTTTTACTGCTCCGTCTAAAACATTTAATATTGCAGGAATGGGCATGAGCAATATAATAATTAAAAATCCGGATATCAGGGAAAGGTTTACAAAGTCTCGGGATATTACAAGCGGAATGCCATTTACTACACTCGGATATAAGGCTTGCGAAATTTGCTATAAAGAATGCGGAAAATGGCTGGATGGCTGCATAAAGGTAATAGACAAAAATCAAAGAATTGTAAAAGATTTTTTTGAAGTAAATCACCCCGAAATAAAGGCTCCTCTTATTGAAGGCACCTATTTACAATGGATAGATTTTAGAGCTTTAAAAATGGATCATAAGGCTATGGAAGAATTTATGATTCACAAAGCTCAAATATTTTTTGATGAAGGCTATATTTTCGGAGACGGAGGTATAGGATTTGAAAGAATCAACTTGGCAGCTCCATCATCTGTTATTCAAGAAAGTTTAGAAAGACTAAATAAGGCCTTAAAAGATCTTAAAAACCGGCATTAAAAATAAAATTTACTGCCGGTAAAATTCCTCCTCATATTTAATATAGAAAATGTGGGGAGGTCTTTTATAAAGGCTTATTTTTGCTGTTATTTTTTTCGAGAATATCGGTATAAGCTTTTAAAATTTTATCAAAAGCTACCATTTCATCAACGGTAAAAGTTTCAAGAAGTTTTTTTCTTGTCTTGATATTATCTCTATTGTCATAAGCTTTATGACTTAAAACCGTTTTTTTTGCCTTTTCCGTAGTATGTAAAAAAAAGACTTTACCGTCAGCTTCGTTTACCTCTTTATAAACCAAGCCCCATTTTATAAGCCTATGCACAATTTGAGAAATTGCGCTTGATGTTCTATTCCATTTTTTTGCTAGGGCTGAAACCGTTATATTTTCATTATCATAAATATCGGTCAAAATATGCATTTCAATCATTGTATATTTCTTACCCGTACCATAATCCCTTCTTACAGTATAATAATAAGAAAATGATAACACAAAATCATACATTCTATCAACAATATTGCTTATATTTTTATACCGTTTTTCGATCAAATCTATAGGCTCATTGTCTTCTACCCATGCATTAATTATTTCATTTTTATAAATATCATTCAACATTTAAAACTCCCGAACAATCTGGTTAAAATTTAGTAATACACCTTTACATGATAGACATTTTAAAAAAAATTGTCAATTATTTAGACATTTTTATCTCAAACTATTGACAAAAATATAAAAAAAGCATATACTCCTCCTCGAGAGCGAGACATTTTAGATGACTTGCTCATAAAATTGCAATACTTGACATTTTTTGGGTTTATGTATATTATACACACGCTCACTGTTAAGCGAGAGTGGTGGAATTGGCAGACACGCTAGACTTAGGATCTAGTGCTTCGGCGTGAGGGTTCAAGTCCCTCCTCTCGCACAATTCCACAAAACAAAAAGTGGAGTAGAATTGCGGGAATAGCTCAGTGGTAGAGCGCCACCTTGCCAAGGTGGATGTCGCGAGTTCAATCCTCGTTTCCCGCTTCTAAAGCGATTCGGTGAACGGATCGCTTTTTTTTATACCCTTTTATATAAAGGGCTGTCTTAAAATCAACTCTAAGGAAGGAAAAATGGACTACGAAAAGAACATAACTCTTAAAGAAAAATCACATGCGGAACTTTCAGTAAAAATAAAAAAGGCTGATGTTCAAGAAAGCTATAAAAAATTGCTCAACAAATATTCAAAAGAGCTTCAAATACCGGGATTTAGAAAAGGAAAGGTTCCCGTATCCGTACTTGAAACAAAATACGGCGATGCTATCAAGGGAGACCTTGCAGGAGACCTAATCGAAGATTCTTTAAAAGAAATCTTTGAATCTCTTGATGAATATGAAAGACCTCTCCCCTACTCTTATCCCGAACTAAACGAAAAGCCCGAATTAAAAGTTGATGAAGACTTTTCTTTTACGGTCCATTATGATGTCTTCCCCAAGGTAGAAATAAAAAAAACCGAAGGCTTTAGTATTGAAGTGCCGGAAGCAAGCGTTTCTGAAAAAGACATAAAAAAAGAACTTGAAAGACTTCAAGAGAGGAATGCCCTTGTTACAGCCTGCAAAGAAGGAACTTCAGCCGCAAAAGATCACATTGCAACAATCGATTATTGCGAACTTGACGATAAAGGAAAAACTATTTCAGGCACTGAAAGACAAGATTTTGTATTTACAATAGGTTCAGGCCTAAATATCTATAAGATTGATGATGATATAATCGGCATGAAAAAAGGCGAATCTAAGGAAATTACCAAGACCTTCCCCGAAGACGACTCAAACAAGGACCTTGCCGGAAAAACAAAGAAAATAAAGGTAACTCTTACAGCTCTTAAATACAAAGATTTACCTGCCCTTGATGATGACTTTGCTCAAGACATAAACGAAAAGTATAAGAGCTTGGATGAACTAAAGGCCGATATCAAGAAAAAGTTTGAAATAAGCGTAGAAGAAAAAATCAAATCTTTACAAAAAAATGCTTTAACCGAACAAATGGTTAAGGAGCATACAATAGATCTTCCCGAATCCATGGTAAGAGCAGAACTTGAATCCAGATGGATGATGATGGCTAATCAATTTAGAACCACGCCTGAAGAACTTGAAAAAATGTTCGGTAAAGGCCCGCAATCAAAAGCTACTCTTTTAGAAGGCTGGAGAGAAGATTCCGAGAAGACATTAAAAGAAAGAGTTTTAATTGAAACCCTTCTTAAAGAAAGAAATATTGAAGTAAGCGATGACGAGATTGAAGCCGAATATGTTCGTTTATCCGAAAGAATGGATATCGCTCTTGATGAGCTGAAAAAATATTATTCCAACCCTCGAGAAAAAGAATATTTAAGCGAAGGCTTAAAAGAAGAAAAACTTTTTAAAGCTCTTTATGAAAAATCGACAATCAAAAAAGGCAAAAAGCTTACCTTTGAAGAACTTTTAAAAGATTAAATTTTGCTGTTTTAAGGAAAAAAAATGAGTACACTTGTACCTTATGTAATTGAACAAACCGGAAACGGAGAACGCAGCTATGATATTTTCTCGCGTCTTTTAAAGGATAGGATTATCTTTGTAGACGGAGAAATAAACGATATGTCTGCCGATTTGGTTGTAGCCCAGCTTTTATTTTTAGAGGCTCAAAATCCCGACAAGGATATCAGCCTCTATATAAACAGTCCCGGAGGCTCTGTAACGGCAGGCCTTGCGATTTACGATACTATGCAGCATATTCGTCCCGATGTACAAACAATTTGCTTGGGTCAATGTGCAAGTATGGGAGCAGTCCTTTTGGCCGGAGGAGCAAAAAATAAGCGTTATGCCCTCCCCTCATCCCGTGTTATGATTCACCAACCATGGGGCGGAGTTCAAGGACAGGCCGTAGATATCAATATTCAAGCCAAAGAAATTGTAAGATTAAAAAAACTTACCATCAAATACTTTGCAGAAAATACCGGCAAGACGGAAAAACAGGTTGCAGCCGATATGGAAAGGGATTTCTTTATGTCGGCCGAAGAAGCCTTGGCCTACGGTATTATAGATACCGTTATGAATAGGAGAAAAGATGGCTAGAAATAGAATGGGCGGGGCTTTAATATGCTCTTTTTGTAATAAACCTGAAAGTGCTGAACGCTTTGTAGTTCCGGGGCCCGGAGGTATTGCCATCTGCGATAGATGTGTAGATCTTTGCGGAAGCTATATAAAATCATATAAGACTGTCAAACCTGTTGACCGTTCAGGCCCCATTCCAACCCCTCAAGAACTAAAAGAGTATCTTGACGAATATGTAATAGGTCAAGAACAGGCAAAGAGAGTTCTATCTGTAGCCGTTTATAACCATTATAAGCGGATAATGAATCCTCCTTTAGAGAATGACGTAGTCATAGAAAAGTCAAATGTCCTTTTGCTGGGTCCTACAGGGTCAGGTAAAACTCTTTTAGCAAAAACCCTTGCACAAAAAATGCAGGTTCCCTTTGCCATCGCCGATGCAACAACCTTGACCGAAGCAGGCTACGTAGGCGAAGACGTAGAAAATATCCTTCTTAAGCTTATCCAAAATGCAAACGGAGATATAAAAGAAGCCGAAATGGGTATCATCTTTATCGATGAAATAGATAAGATTTCCAGAAAGAGCGAAAATGTTTCCATTACCCGAGATGTATCGGGCGAAGGTGTTCAACAAGCTCTTCTAAAAATAATAGAAGGAACCTCAGCTTCTGTACCTCCTCAGGGCGGAAGAAAGCACCCGAATCAGGACATGCTTAAAATAGATACAACAAATATCCTATTTATCTGCGGAGGGGCATTTGTGGGTTTGGATAAGATAGTGGAAGCCCGCATCTCTACAAAGCCTATAGGCTTCGGTGCTGAGGTAAAAAAGCTGAGCGAAAAAAATCTTACCGAGTTGTATGATCAGGTTTCACCCGATGATTTGGTAAAATTCGGGCTTATCCCTGAGCTGATAGGAAGAATCCCGATAAAGGTAGCCTTAAATGAACTTACAAAGGAAGATTTAACACGGATATTGGTTGAACCCAAAAATGCCATAATAAAACAGTTTCAGGCAACCTTTAAACTTGATAATGTCGATCTTCACTTTGACAAAGATGCTATTACAGCCATTGCTCAGCAGGCTATAGACCAAAATACGGGAGCGAGAGGTTTACGTTCCATTGTCGAAAAGCTTATGCTGGATGCAATGTTTGAAGCCCCCTCCATAAAGGGTAGAAAAGAGCTGATAATAAATAAAAAAATGATAGGAAACTCTTCGTCAAAACCTAAGATAAAACTTATCGACGAAAAAACTGCTTAAAACTTATCGAAATATTAATGAGACTGTCCCAAGGAAAACCTTGCGGCAGTCTTTTTTTATACGTTTCCCTTTGCAACTACTACGAGAAAAGAAAAAAGAACAGCCAATATTATCGATAAAAACAATAAAAATATATCCGTAATGAATTTTATAATATTAATCTCTTTATAACGTATCATAAAAAAAATTCTAACGGCAATTGCTGCAAAAGTAAAAATTATAAGTAAGACACAAAGACTCATCAATACATTTAAGATTATAAACAGGCTGGAATCTAAAAAATCTTGGGAACTGCTTAAAATATAAAAAATAATAAAAGCAAAGATAGAAGCACTCAAAAATCTTATTGAGCGGTCTAAAAAGCGAATAGTAAAACGTTTATATCTGGGCTGGGGTTGTATATCTTTACTATCCATAAGGATTAAAATTTAAATATGCGGATAAAATATCCGCATATTTATAAAGTCTTAGTTTTCCGATTCCGAATTCTGAACTTCTTCAGAAACAGGTTCTTCAGTAACGGAATTTTCTTCTGCTAAAATTTGTTCATCAGAAGCTTCTTCATCCCTGCGAGGTCTTCGTCCTTTTTTCTCGGAAGCCTTAACAGGCTTTTCTTCAGCAATCTGAGCCTCAACGGTAAAAGAAATCTCTGCAGAGGTATTTTCATAAAGCTTTACAATGGCCTTATGTACACCTGTGCTCTTAACTGTCTGACCGGGGATTTCGATACGTTTTCTTTCAATATCGAAATTAAGTTTTTGCAGTTCATCAAAAAGAGTTTGAGTTGTAACGGCACCATAGAGTTTTCCGTTAGGTCCTGCAGGCATAAGAATCTTAATTGAAAGAGCCTCAAGTTTTTCTTTAAGCCCTGCAGCATCTTGGCGTTTTGCAGCCTTTTTAGCTTCAATTTCTTCTTTACGTGATTCAAAATGAGCCAGAGTAAACTCATTACAAGGAACAGCTAAGTTTCTGGGGAAAAGGTAGTTTCGGGCATATCCCTTAGCTACGTTCTTAATATCGCCTTCTTCTCCGAGATACTTAACATCTTCATTTAAAATTACTTTCATATACAAGCTCCTAAAAAAATATCCGCCCAATTCCGGGAGTCGGAAAGGGCTTAATAGTTTCATTTAATGTAAGCAAAAACCATAACGCAATGAAGTTTAAGGCCGCTGCTTACACTAAAAATTCTACTCGTTCATAACGAAAGGAAGCAATGCAACAGCTCTTGCACGCTTAATTTCAACGGCAAGTTTTCGCTGGTGTTTTGCACAAGTTCCGGTAATTCTTCTGGGAAGAATCTTACCTCTCTCGGTTATAAAGCGGCGTAAAGCATCCGGTTCTTTATAATCGATCTTTACCTTTTGTGCACAAAAGCGGCAAACCTTTTTGCGGTAAAAAGATCTTCCCTTTCTTTTGTCTTCGCCTTCGCGAATATTTTCCTGCATGTTAGCTTCCATGTCTACATCATTCATTGTTTCGTCCGACATTTAAATCTCCTTAAAATGGAATATTATCCAAATCTGAATTTCCCATATCCGGCTGGTAATCATCATAAGAAGGCTCCTGTCTTCTTTGATAAGCAGAAGGTGCCTGATTTCCATCATTATACGAATTATTTCCACCGCCCTGATATGACCCTTGGCGCTGAGGTGCGGCCTGTGATTGTCCGCCCTGACCTGCCGAGCCTCCGACAAGCTGAATATTGTTAGCAACAATCTCAACCTTGCTGCGGGTTTGTCCGTCTTGCTCCCAACGGTTTTGCCTAAGCTCTCCGTCAATAGCAACCTGTTTACCTTTTACAAGGTACTGGTTTAAGGCTTCACCCTGCCGGCCCCAAAGAACCACGTCAAAAAAACTTGCTTCTTCGCTCCAGTCATCGCCTGTTTTCCGTCTTCTGTTGACCGCTATAGCAAAATTACAAACCGCAATACCGGAAGACGTATATTTAAGCTCAGCATCTCTAGTTAAGCGGCCTACCAATACTACATGATTTATATCTGCCATAAAGTCTCCTTTTAGTCCTCTAAACGAACAAAAAGATAGGTCAACATCTGAGTGATCAGCTTAAAACGCTTGTCCAATTCAATCATTTTTGCAGGATCTGCTTCAATGTTGAAAAGCACATAACGTCCCTTTGTCTTCTTTTTGATTTCATAAGCTAAATCCCGATCGCCGAAAGGCTCTTCAGACTTGATCTGAACACCGAAATCCGCCAGAATTGAATGTAGAGCATCTATTCCCGGTTTATAGAGATCCTCTTCAACCGGAAAAACCGTCATAAGTTCATAGTTTCTCATGTTCCCTCCTATGGACACATTTCTGAGGCCCGCATTTTCTGCGAGCCGGAGTTTTCATAGAATATCAAAAAATACTATCTTAGTCAATACCCGGCAAAGCCTAGCATTTCATCATGCCGCATACTGTAGACTTTAGCACTTCATCATGCCGCATACTGTATGCTTTAGCATTTCATCATCCCAAAGACCATTACGAAAAGAGCAACGGTTTCGCAAAGACCTACGATAGTAATGTACTGTACAAAGCCCTTTCCTGTTTCAGCCATAGCATCGGAACCTGAAGCAGAAGCCTTACCCTGAGCAATAGCTGAAGCTGCGATAGAAACACCGCAAACAAGGCCTAAGCCCAATAAGAACCAATCGCTCTGGGAGGATGTAAGCATCCTGTTCATAAGCAAGAAACCGTAAAGAGTCTGCGTAAGAGGGGCGCCTGCAAAGGCGACCAAACTGAAGGGAGCAGGCTTGTTATTTAAATAACAGCGCTTCCATGCACCGATTGTTGACTGACCTGCAATCGCAAGACCGATTGCAGAACCGATAGCTGAAATACCCAACGCAGCAGCAGCACCAAAAAAACCAAAAGTCATATCCTTCCTCCAAATTTATTCGTTAAAGGGTTCATATTTAAAGCCCGACCAAGTCAAGCCTACATGATTAGAGAATTCCAAGGTATTCAAACGAACACCGTGGACTATAACGGAAAGCACGTTCATAATATAGTTAAGACCGTGTCCGAACAATAAAAGTAAGACACCTGCAAAGATTATAAAGCCTCCTAAGGCAGGGCCTGCCATCTCGTTTACGGTTGCACTTATAGCGCCTCCGGCAAGGCCTACAGCCCAAAGTCTTATGTAGCTCATAATATCTGCAAATACGTTTACTACGCCCAAAAGCATATTGATAATGTTTTTTAAGCTTTCAACAATAGCCTGCCCTATTCCTTTAGAATAGTTTACAAAGATAAAGTTTAAAGCAAAACCCGCACCGATCGCAAGAAGTACGGCATTATTTATTGCATACTTTTGGGAATCTACAACAAGGTTTAAAACTACAAAGTACATTCCGCCGAGCATCGAAAGAGAACCTACATCGGCAAGGAATTTAGGGGACTTAATGTTCCTAAATAAGCTTACCACATGGGCTATCATCAGCTGGGTTAAGCCTAAAGTAAAGCAAAGCAAAATCTGGTTTTGATTGCGTACATCCTCAGGGGTAAAGTTTGCAATAGCAGGAACAGCCAAGTTTTTAAGAAAAGGCGGTACAATTTCGGCAGACATACCAAACCAGTTACAGACCAGGGTACCCCAGATAATTGTCATCAAACCTAAATAGCCGAACATATAAAAAGCCGTAGGCACTTTTTGTTTTTTTGCCTTTGTTTTTAATATCAAAATAATTGAAATTACGAACAAAACGGCACCGTAACCGGCATCTCCAAAAATCATTGCAAAGAAAATTCCGAAAAAGAGCAGGAACCAAAGAGAGATATCCGGCTCAGTATAACCGGGAACCGTACCCAAAAAGTCGATTAAGGGAGAAATCAGGTTTACAATCTTATTACGCTTTATCTTTGTAGGTACAGGATCCTCTTCTTCGGGATCTTGAGAAATATAGGCCCAAGACTTTTCCTTTGCGAGGGAAGAAAGTTTTGCTTCATCTTCGCATGGAATATAACCTGTAAGCCAAACTAATTGAACTCTCTCTTCATCATTTTGATTTCCGAAATCTATTGTCTGCATACCATCATGCACAATCTCAAATTGGAGTTTCCTAGTAACAATTTCATCCAAGGCACGGAGAGAGTTTAAGTAGGCAGACATCTTTGTCATTTCCTGTTTGTAAGAAGAAATCTTAGCCATTAAACTCTTAAGTTTTCCTTTTAAGGCCTTTACGGAAGTTTCAGGAAGTCTTAAGGGGATAATATCCTGAGGTAAATCAATCGGAAGAGCATTTGTTTTGCTCCAGATTAAAAACCTTACCCCCGTTTTTCCCTTCCCCACTAAAATAGTCTTAATATCTTCGGAAAGGGAAGAATAAGTTTTTAATGAGGTAGTTGCAGGAAAAAGATAGATACCTTTTTCTTCCAAGAAATTAAAATCGGCAGTATTTATTTCTCCCCACTCGGCATAAGAGGCTATTTCGCCTGAAAGCCTTGCAGATTCTTCCATATTGCTCTTATAAGAAGCTGTTAAGGACAAGACGGAATCTACAAAGGTGAGGGTATCTTCTTCGCTTAAAAGAGAGGGAGGTGTTACTCCTTTTTTTTCTTTTTTGGGAAGATATTCCGTTAAAAGGCTCATAGCAAGAGTTATATCGTTTTTTTCGGATCTTAGCTCGTTTATTAAAGTACCGTTTGCAGGACGGTCTTCAATATGTAAAAGCCCTAATTTTCTTAAATCTTTTAAGGCATGACGCTGTTCTTTTTTTAAGACTAAAAGAGTTACTTTTTTCATTGGTACAATCATAGAGCTTCATCCTTATGATGAACCTTTTCAAGGTTCTTTTTTGAAATCTTACCGCGAACAACAGCTGCAACCTGCTGATCTCCCAAATAAACCGTAATTTTTTTTATGTTTGCCCTAGTTTCGGGTATCTTAACCTTTTCAAAGAGGTTTACGCGCTGAGTAGTCGTTCTAAGCTCGGAATTCAATAGGCGGACTTGTTCGTCAAGCACCTTTGCCTCAAGGTCTAAGCTCAAAACTTCCTGCAATTTTTCGGCAGCCGTATCAACCCAAAGAGGAGTCTTATAAAGATCATATTTAGAGCGTTCAAATTCCGCACCGGAAAAAACAGGGATACTCACTCCGGCAATATTTCCGGTTGAAGTTAAAAGCTCTTTTATCTTAACCATCGATGGTTGAAAAACATTTTGCTCACCGAATACCGCTACCCAGTCTTCGAATTCGCGATTAAGAGCATCTCTGTGAAGCCTTACTTCTTTAGCCCTGGCTTCGATGGTGCGGATTTCGGTTTGAAGCTGCTGTTTTTTGAGTTGAAGAGTCGGCAAGTATCTTCTATACATTTTTAAAGATTCTTTTTGATTCTTCAGCTCATTTTTTGTCAGTTTTATCGCCATAGCCTACCCTTTAGTTTGCCGGCCAGTACTTATTTACCAACTCGGATTTAATACCTGTTTCTTCACGGGTAAAACATTCGGCAAGAATTTTCCAGCCTAGATTTAGGGCATCTTCAAGCGGAATGTTTACGGACAAGTCCATCATTCCCGATTCGAATTTTGCACCGTATTTTAGGAGCTTTTCGTCCCATTCGCTCATCATAAAGCCCATGGACTTCTTTTCCAATGTATCTTTATATGAGGCGTAGAGCTTAATCATATTGTCCATCAAGGCTCGGTGGTCATCCCTTGTTTTACCGTTTACGTTTTGCTTTAATCGTGAAAGACTTCCGAAGGGCTCGATTCGTCCGTTTTTAAGATAGAACTGACCCTCGGTAATATAACCGGTGTTATCGGGAACCGGATGCGTTACGTCATCGCCCGGCATTGTTGTAACGGCCAAGACCGTAACAGAACCTGCATCGGCAAAGTCTACAGCCTTTTCATAGCGGGCTGCAAGCTGACTGTAAAGGTCTCCGGGATAACCTCGGTTTGAAGGAACCTGTTCCTGAATAATGGCTATTTCTTTCATTGCATCTGCAAAGTTTGTCATATCGGTTAAAAGAACCAATACGTTCTTGCCCGCAATGGCAAATTTTTCTGCAACTGCAAGACACATATCCGGAATCATAAGGCACTCAACCGTAGGGTCAGCTGCCGTATGAACGAACATGGCAGTGCGGCTCAAAGCACCGGCTTCTTCAAGGGTGTCCTTAAAATAAAGATAATCGTCATATTTTAAGCCCATTCCGCCCAAGATAATTACATCAACCTCGGCCTGCATGGCTATTCGGGCTAAAAGCTCGTTATAAGGCTCACCGGAACTTGAAAATATGGGCAGCTTTTGAGAAACGACGAGAGTGTTAAATACGTCGATCATCGGAATACCGGTTCTAATCATTCTGTTTGCAAGAATACGCTTTGAGGGGTTTACCGAAGGTCCGCCTATGGGAATCATGTTATCCTTTAAAGCAGGGCCTGAATCCCGCGGATCGCCTGAACCGTTAAAAATACGGCCGAGCAAGTCTTCGGAATAGCTTACCTGCATTTCCTTGCCTAAAAAGCGTACCTCATCTCCGGTTGAAACACCTCGGCCTCCTGCAAAAACCTGCAATGAAACCAAGTCTCCTTCAAGCTTATTGACTTCTGCAAGGGAGGCTCCGAAACGGGTTTGAACTTCAGCCAATTCTCCGTATGATACGCCGTCGGCCTTAACCGTAATAACCGAACCGTTAATCGATTCTATTTTACTATATACCTTTTTCATCTTACACCGCCTGCTTCAATAATTTTTTAGCTCTTTCGTCTAAGCTATCCGCTTTTTCGGCGATGTGCTTTTTAATTCCGTCTTCATGGGATTTAAATGCATCCGAGCCCCAAGGCGAGTAGTTATAGTCGATGAACATAAGTTTAAGTTTGCTGAAATAAGAGCGGGCTTCATCTTTTGAAACAAATTTAAATGAAGTACCTAAAATTTCAATCAAAATATTATATATGTGCTGTTGGCGCTCAACCGAAACTGCATCGTCTACCTTATCAAAGGAGTTTTGCTGTAAGTAAACGGCATCGAGTAAGTCGCCTTTTAAGTAAATGATAAAGTCTTCTATACTTGTTCCTTCTTCACCTACAACCTTCATCATCTGTTCAACCTCGGTTCCTCGGCGTAAAAAGCTTCTTCCGTATTTGACTTGTTCTAAAGGAAGAACGCTGGGATATTTTGACCAAGAATCGAGGGGGTGAATTGCCGGATACTTTCGGGCATCGGATCTTTCTCGTGAAAGACCATGGAAGGCTCCTACTACCTTTAGCGTGGCTTGAGTTACGGGCTCTTCAAAGTTACCGCCAGCAGGAGATACTGTTCCTCCGATTGTAACGGAACCCTTTGAACCGTCGCTTAGACGGACAATACCTGCCCTTTCGTAGAAGGCGGCGATGTAGGATTCGAGATAGGCAGGGAAGGCTTCTTCGCCGGGTATTTCTTCCAAGCGGCCCGACATTTCTCGAAGAGCCTGAGCCCATCGGCTGGTAGAGTCTGCAAGAAGAAGAACATCCAAGCCCATTTGGCGATAGTATTCCGCGAGGGTTACGCCTGTATAAACCGAGGCCTCACGGGCAGCAACCGGCATTGAAGACGTATTACAGATAATTATCGTTCTCTCCATGAGGGTTCGGCCCGTTTTGGGGTCTTTAAGCTCAGGGAATTCGGTAAGAGTTTCTACAACTTCACCGGCTCGCTCACCGCAGGCTGCAATAATAACGATGTCGACATCGGCATTTCGGCTGGTCGCATGCTGCAAAACGGTTTTTCCTGCACCGAAGGGACCGGGAATACAATAGGTTCCGCCCTTAGCAACAGGGAAAAATGTATCCATTGTTCTCATCTTTGTAACCAAGGTTTCCGTCGGCTTTAAGCGTTCTGCATAACAGTCGATTGCACGTTTTACAGGCCACTTAAAACTCATGGTAAGAGGCATTACGTTTCCTCTTTCGTCCGTAACCTCGGCTATTGTATCGTCTACTGTATAATCGCCTTCAGATTTTATAGATTTTAATTTATAAGTTCCATACATGTTAAAAGGAATCATGATACGGTGGGTAAAACTGCCTTCAGGTACGGTTCCCAGCAAGTCTGCTCGCTTTAATGTGTCTCCTTCTTTAGCAGAGGGAGTAAAGTGCCATTTTGCCGTGCGGGAAAGAGCATTTAAATAGATACCTCTTTCCAAAAAATAACCGGCTTGTTCAGCGAGCTCAGGTAAGGGATTTTGCAGCCCGTCATAAACTTGGCCTAAAAGACCGGGGCCTAACTCTACCGAAAGAAGATCTCCGGTAAACTCTACGATATCACCGACCTTTATTCCCTTTGTAATTTCAAATACTTGAAGCTGAGCTACTTCCCCCCTGATACGGATTACCTCGCTTTTTAGTTTTTTTGAACCAACCTCAACATAGCCTACCTCGTTAAGGGTAACCAAGCCTTCAAAAGAAACGCTTATCATGTTACCGTTAATACCGACTACTTTTCCTTTTGTTTTAGTCATATCATAACTCCAAATACGTATAATAAAGCATAAATCCTAAGTTTAAAAGTTACTTTGTAAAAATTTACAAAGTAACTTTTAGATTTTATCATATAAATAAAAAATATGCAATAAAAAAATCAAAAATCTTAAAAATAGAACTAAATTTTTTCGCTGTCATATTCTATGAGAGTCTTTACAGGCAAATCCCCGAGAACCTTGCTATAATTTAAAAAGGGTAAACCTACAACTCCACAAAAACCTACAACTTTTGCCCCGCCCTCTTCTAAAATACTTCTAGCTGCATTTAAAGTTCCTCCTGTAGCAATCAGGTCGTCTAAAAGAAGGACTTTTTGACCTTTTACTACATCGGTTTTGTGAACCTCAACAGATGCTTGTCCGTACTCAAGGTCATACGAGGCAGAGTAAGTTTCTCCGGGGAGTTTTCCTTTCTTTCTAATTAAAATAAGAGGTATTCCCATTTTATAGGCAAAGGGAGCAGCAAATATAAAGCCTCTAGCCTCAATGGCGGCAACAGCATCTACCTTTTTATCCTTGTACATTTCCGTCATCTTATCAAGGCAATAGCTAAAAACTTCCGGATTGACTAAAATACCGGTAATATCATAAAAAAGGATTCCCTTTTTAGGGAAGTCCGGAACGCGTCTAATCGCAGCGTCAATTATTTTATCTTTCATGATGAACAGTCTACACCTTATTTTTGCAATGGTCAATAGGAAGATATTATTTTATAAGTCTTACTCCGTATACATTTTGCAGATATCTCTTCCGCTTTCCTTAGCTTTATAAAGAGCAGAATCTGCAAAAGAAAGCATAGTTTCATATGAAAGCTCATTATTAGGAACGGAAGTATAAGCACCTAAACTGATAGTTAAGATCTTATCCTTTTCAGCCGAATGTTCAATATTTAAATTTTTAATTTCAATACGGAGTTTTTCGGCTATCTTCATTGTTTCGGAGGCAGAGCTATTATAAAGCAGAACCAAGAATTCTTCTCCTCCGTATCTTCCTACAAAATCATATTTTGCTCTAAGTTTTTTTTGTAAGGTTTGAGCAACTGTTCTAAGAACATTATCTCCGGCCTGATGTCCATACAGGTCATTGTATTGTTTAAATAAATCTATATCTATCATTATTAATGATATCGGTTGTTTATTATCCAATCCCCTACGCCAAAGATCCTTACCCACTGTGTCCAACTGTCTTCTGTTCCCTACACCTGTTAATTCGTCAACCGTAGATAAAACCGTAAGCTGTTCATTTGCAGATATAAGGTCTTTTTGTTCTTGTTGAAGTTTTTTATTGGCAATCTTATATTGAAAAAGCCTGTTAATCCTGCAAGCTAAAAAAGTTAAGCCTGCAAAAATTAAAATATAGACGGCTATCATCGGCATCGAAAGCCAAAAAGGTTTTTCTATAATAAAAGTAAAAGATGTTGGTTCAGGATATGGATTTGAAATATCCTTTACTTTAAATGTATATTTTCCCGGTTTAAGATTAGTATATTGTACATAATTTTTCATATTGGCATTAATCCAATTTTTATCAAAACCTTCGAGCATAAAAACGTAAGAAGGTCTTGAAAGAGGAGATAAATCCATCGATGAAAACTCAAAGCTTATATTGTTTTCGGAATACTTATATTTATAAGTTTTTTCAAGATCTATTTTAAATACCGGAGTCTGATTTCCATTTATACCTATAGTTCTTATTTTTACGGGAACCTCTTGTTTTTTAAACGATAAAAGATAATTAATATCAATGCCTAAAACACCTTCTTGTGTTCCCACAAAACATTGATCTCCAATCATAATAGGAACTGTTGTAAATCGTCTTTCATGATTATATAAAGTATAACTGTATATAATTTCAGTATCTTTATTAAATATTGTCATACCTTTTATTGCAGTAACACATATGGAGTGATTATCCATATGTGTCATACCGATAATAAAGTTTGCGGGGAGTCCCTCATTTGCAGTATAATTCAAAGCTTCTTTTTTTTCGGTATCGAATATGTTAATTCCTCCGTCACTTGTTCCAATCCACAATTTACCGGAAACATCTTGAAATAATGAGGTTATTCGGTCTGAAGAAATACCTTTTCTGTTATTTACATCATATCGGTATATTGCGAATTCATCGGTTGAAGGCTTATACTCGGCAAGGCCCTTATTGGTTCCTGCCCAAAGCCTTTTAGAAGAATCTATCAGCAGACTAAAAACAAGGTTGCTGCATATACTATTGGGATTTTTAGGATCATTTTTATATCTGTTAAGAATTCCGGATGAAGGTGAAAATTTAATAAGGCCTCCATCATAAGTACCTATCCATAAAAACCCGTTATCATCGCTTATAATACTGTATATAAGTCTTTCACCGTCTTCAATTATATTATCATTGTATAGATTAACTCCAACAAAGGCATCCTTTTTTTTATCGTACTTACATAACCCAAGATCCGTACCAACCCATATATCCTCATTTTTATCTATGTAAAATTTAAATACGGAGTTGGAAATAATTTTAGATTCGGAATAACGATAGTATTTCTTTTTTCCTGTGCTTAAGTCATAATAAGTTATACCGTTATTTAAAAGACTTATCCATAAGTTTCCGTTTTTATCCTTAGTCAAACCGGAAACCGAATTTTCTCTGCCGTCGATTTTATTTTCATGGGGCAATATTAGTTTTGACCACATACGTTTAGTATCATATATGTTTACTCCGCCTCCGTTTGTGCCGACCCATAATGAGCCGTAAGTATCTACGTATATCGAAAAAATAAAATCGTTTGAAAGATTATATGAACGCTGTTTTGAAGTATACTCGGTATAAGAATATGTATTTTTATCAAAACTTATTAAGCCGCCGCCCCAAGTTCCTATCAATAGTACATCATCAGAAAATTCGTTTGATAGGCATGTTATTTTGTTGTTTGAAAATGAAAACAGGTCTCTTTTCCCGTTTTTAGGATCAATTCGAAATAGTCCGGTATCCCAAACGGATACCCAATATATTCCGTCTTCTTCAAAAATATTATTAACAATTGATTCCGTAACCATACTATTTTTTTCAAAAAGTCTTGATCGTCGAAATTTTTTATTGGACTCATCATACTCCCATAAGCCCCCATTTGTACATGCGTATATCCGCCCTTCAGAGTCTTCATAAATATGGGATATTCCGTTGTTTCCTATATAAGATTCGGAAGCTTGAGAAAATTTAACAACGGAACCGTCATCTTCATTTAGTATATATAAGCCGTCCACGGTTCCGATCCATAAGCGGCCGTGAGAATCCCTTAAAAAGCAGAGAACAACCGAACTCGTCATATCAAAATGGGTAAAAGTTTCCGTATCGACATTAAACCTTTCAACTCCGTAAAAAGTGCCTATCCAAAACACATCGCTTCCGTTTTCTGCTTTTATAGGGTCATTATAAAGACATTGAATTTGCGAAGACTGAATGGAATCTTTTGAAAAAGGAATATATTCGTAATTTTTATATTTAATACCGTCATAATATGCCAAACCTTCTTTAGTACCGAACCAAATCCGGCCGTATGAATCCTGCAAAATACCGGTAACAAATTTGGATGCAATGGATGAAGGCTGAGAGTAAAAAACAAGAACATCCTCATCAGAAAATAAATTAAAAGTAATCAAAATAAAAAATAAAAGAATTAGTTTCTTATACACATCCGAAATCCCTTATATCAAACACCAATACACCACCTAAAAAGTCTAAAACATTAAATAGAAAAAGTCAACTGCTTATTAATGGAACCATTACATATTTATTGACTAATGTTAAATCCCATCCTTTTTAGATCTTCCAAAAAGGATGGGTAACTTATATCAAAACACTCGGCGTTTTTTAGGGTAAATACAGCCCCATTTTTATCATAAATACCAAAGCCTATAACGGTAAGCATCATAGCTATGCGGTGATCTTTATAAGAATCAACCGAGGCGGGGCTTAGGTTTTTACCTGCGTTTCCTATTATATGTAAAACATCCCTTCCCTCCGTAATATCGGCTCCAAGTTTTTTTAGTTCCGAGGAAATTACGGAAAGTCTGTCACACTCTTTATAACGGCAGATTTCTATATTTTTTAAAATGGTTTCGCCTTTTGCAAAACAGGCTATCGCCGAAAGAGCCGGAACTGCATCAGGAATATCGGAACAGTCAAAGGTTCCGCCCTTTAAACTTGAAGGAAAAATTTTAAGGGTTTGCGATTTCTCTTCAAAGCGGATATCCGCATTCATCCCTTTTAAGACCTTTACTATCCTCGCATCTCCTTGAACATCATTTATATCTATATTCTTTATGCTGATAGTTGAAGCCGTAATCAGAGCTAAGGCAATGGGAAAGGCAGCACTAGACCAGTCGGCCGGAATGCCTGCCGAAAAACCTAAAATTTTTTGACTTTCTATAATTTTAAAAGTTTTAAAATCGTCCGAAACATCAAATTTAATACCGCAAGTTTTAAGCCAATGAAGAGTCATTTTTAAGTAGGGAAGCTCCCCTGCTCTTTTTAAATTTATTTGTAAAGGAAAATCGAGTAAGCCGGCTCCAAGCAGGAGGCCGCTTATAACCTGTGAAAAATCTCCCTCAAGACAGAGTTTTTTTTCTTTAAGGTTTTTAATTGAAGAATCTTTTCCAAAAACCCGTATAGGAGCTCTTTCAAAACCGTCAAGAAATTCGTATTTTAAACCAAGCTCCTCATAAATTTCGATTAAAGGCTTCGCGGGACGCTTTAAAATAGATGAATCTCCGGTTAAAATAAAATCGGAAGACATTAAAGAAAGAATGGAACCTAAAAAGTAAAAAAGAGTGCCGGAATTTCCTGCATCTATTTTTATCTGCTTTTGTTTTTCGATTCTTTTTTTTAAGCCTTCTTTCGGCGGAAAAACAATTATATCGGCAGAGGATATGTTTTTTTGTTCTATTTTAAATTTTACGCCTAAGGATTCAAATACCGATACAGCCGTTTTAGTGTCTCCGCTCATCAGAAGATTTTTTATTTGGGAAGGACCTTCAGCAAATGTAGCCAAAACAAGAGCCCTCATTGAATGACTCTTTGAAGGAGGTACTTCAATGGGCATGGGAGATACGGGTTTTGATTTTTTAATCTTTAAAATCATTTTTTTAAAAGAGCTTTAAGTTCCTTTAGGCGTTCTTGATCTTCACAGTTTGTTAAGAGCTTTATAGTTTCCTTGGCCTTTTCTTTACGATTTGTCTGAATATAAAGGTTTGTAAGATCGAATAAAAGCTCTTCGCTTTCGCCGAATTCTTCGATGGCTTGTCTTAAGCTGACTTCTGCACGGGCATGGTCTCCTTTTTTTACTGCAAGAAGGGAAATAAGCCTGTATATTCTTTCCGTAGGTTCTATATCCATAGCCTTAACCAAAAGGCCGTCAGCATCATTTAGATAGCCTATCTTTATGGAGTTTTCCGCCTTATCGGTTAGAAGAACGGGATCTACGGGTTTAAGCTTTAAGGCCTTTTGATACCAAATATCGGCTTCATCATATTGCTCATCAAAGAACAAGGCATTTGCATAAATATGGAATGCCTCTGCCCTATTTCTTTCTGCAGCCAAATCGGCGGTTCCCGCCTCGATGTCAAAAAGAGGTGCACATTCTTTTAAACGGCCTTGAAGACGCATAATCTCAACATAGTTTTCCAAAATAACTATCTCGTCGGGGAGCATCTTTCGGGCCTTTTCAATTTCTATTTGCGCATCAAAAAAGGCATCTTCATCGATTGCACAAAGAGCTTTTAAATTAAAAATCCAGCCGTTATTAGGTTCAAGGGCTTCAGCTTCCGAAAGAGGAACAGAGCAGTCTTCCCCTATTAAATACAGGGCCTCCGCCAAGCGAAAATGATAAAGCCCGTGTTCAGGCCCAAGCTTACAAGCCTTTTTAAAGAATTTGACGGCTTCCTCAGGTTTTTCATCATGAATAAGAAGGCCGTACAAATACCATATTGTAGAATCACTCGTCTTTGCATCACATAGTTTTTTAAAATTAAGCTTAGCTTCCCATTTATTGTCTACAGCATAATAGAATTTACCGCTTAAAGCCCATGTACGTTCATCTTCAGGAGCAATACGCTCAAGGGCGTTTATTACATTGGCCATTTCGTTATATTCTTCGGAAGCCAAAAAAAGTTTCCCCGCCTCAGTATAGGCTTCTACAGCCTCAGCTGTTTTTCCGGCAAGATTTAGCTCGTTTGCTTCATTGTACTTTAATAAGCCCTGATCCGGTTTTAGCTCAAAGGCCTTTGCATAAAAGGCGGCCGATTTTTCATGCTTCCCTTGGGAATTTAAAAAATGCCCCTTTAAAGAGCAAAGCAAGACCGACTTTTCAATTTCGTCATTCGGAATATCTTTGAGAATATCTCCCAATTTTTTCATATTGCCGTATTGATAGTATAGGCCGGCAAGCTCGGCCATTATTTCATAATTATCGTGTTCAATATCGAGGGCATGTAAAAATTCTTTTTCAGCTTCTTCATTTAAATGCTGGGCAAAATATATTCTTCCGGCTAAAATATGATCCTGAATGCCGGGTTCACGGAGTTTCCATGCCTGTTTTATTTGGTAGATGGCGGCAACATATTGCCCCATAGCATAATAGGTTGAAGCAAGGTTAATATAGGCTTCAGGAGAAATTGCATCAGGATTATTGGCGGCAGAATCGGTATTTTCTACAAGAAGGGGCTGAGAGATAATTTTAAACTCGTTTAAGTAAAATTTTACCTTAGGATAGGTTTCCCAGTTCTGCCCTGCAAAGCCGATTTTTCCGGCAGCCTGAACAATATCGGACTCGAATTTACCTAACCAAGTATTGTTTACAAGAACCGTTATACTTGTTCCCGCACAGATTAATTTTATTTTAAATTTTGAACTATCGATATCGGTTAAGGGCTTTGTCCAGCCCAGGATGGGCATGGGAGTAGAATTAACAACAGCCTCAAGTCTTATCCATCCCTTGTCGGAAATAAGAAGCGAATAAAAGGCTTTGTCGCTTATGTGTCTAAAGACAAATCCTGCAGCACAATAGCCCGCACTTGTATTTTCTTCAGGAAAGAAGTTATCGGTAAAAACAGGAAGTTCAATTTCGGCATCAAGCACAAAGTCCTTATATCTAAATAAGGGATTTAGGGCCCAAGCGTAAAGATGTTTACGCTTTAGCTCCAAAGAATAGGAATGCTTACCGTCAAGGTTTTCTTCAAATAAGGATTGATACCCGTCTCCCGTTTCTTCAATAAAACGAGCTTTTTCCTTTTTAGAAAAATCGGCTTCCCATATTTCTTCTTTTATTTCTTCCGTGTCTATTACCGACTGAGCTTTTTTACTCTCATACTTTTTTAGAATCTTGTTCTTAAAATAAGAAAAATATAATTTAAGTCTTTCCATAATATTTTAAAAGATTACAAAAAAAACGCGTTTTAGTCTAGCAGGTAATTACAATTCAATACTTGCAATTTTATTTTCTGCATATATTCCATAGGGCTTAATCAAAACCGCAAAGACAGCGGCAGGTATACCGCAAAAATAGATTAAGATAAGCCAAAGATAGGAATTCATACTGAAAAATACTACAACAGCAGAGAGAGCCAATATAATCATATTAAAAAACATAATAAAAAGCACATTTGTATTTTGCTTCATAGCCGCAACAGGATTATCCCAATGAAGTTTAGGATGGGCAGTATCCAAAAATAAAGAAACAAGGTTTACAAGGGCCGAAAAGCAAAGAGCTACCAAAGACGATAAAACTATATGAAGAAGGCCGAATTTAAATATAAAGCCTGCAAACCCCACGCCTATTACTATGGCAAAAAGAGCAAAAATCATAGCATGGGCTAATTTAGCATACATATAAACCGCAATATCAACCGGTAAGCTCTTTATAAAAGGAATAAATTTTGCATCTCTTGAAAGAGCCGTATCTGCGATGTTGGTCATTGAACCTAAAAAGCCTGCTGCAAGGCCTGTAATTACAAAGCCTGCATTTCCCTGCATAAAATCGATTATATTGGGAGGAATATTATTTAAGTTTAATCCCTTTGCAATACTTATAACAATCAACAAGATAGGCATAAATATAATTGAAAAGGGGCCGTTTAAAAGATAAACGGTAGTACGGTTCATCATTCTAAATTCCCTTTTTACATAAGCAATAAAGGGAGATGATTTTTTTATGTTTTTATGTAAAAAACTTGAAACCTGTTTTGCTTCCAGCTTTTTTATACTTTTTTCGTTAAAACCTATTAGGCTTTCCGTATAAAGTTTTGACATAAACCCTATAACCAAGGCCGGAAGAGCTGCACAAAAAGCAACCAGCAATAGGATATATAAAAAGCTTAAAACAGAAGTAGGCTCACTTAAAATATAACCTACAAGTTTTACCGGCGGGTAGAATGAACCGAAAGTTTGAAAGGCGGCAGCTTTGGATTCAACCATTTTATAAAGAACCTCAGGATCGGAACCCGAAGACGATTGAATTATATAATTAAAACCTAAGGCAAGAGCCATACCTAAAATTCCGTTTAAGGCCATTATAACGTTTTTATTTTTAAAAACTCGAGTAAAACGCATAATAAGGATATTAAAAAAATAACATACGGAAATCATAGGCAGAGGAATTACAAGAGCACAGATGACAGCCGATATATAAAACATAAAGGGCGGAGATTCCATATACCCGTAAATTCCCATTAAAACTGCAAAAAAAGCAAAAGATGTAATGAGCGAATTAACGCTGTTTGCAAAAAACTTTGATGCAAACAAGGTACGCGGCTTAATGGGCATAGACAAAAACTGTTCTTCAATTTCGCCTATGTAGTAGGTAGAAATAGTAAGCATGGACCCGAATAAAAGACTCATAAACGAAATCAGAAGTGCCGTTACTTCAAAAAGAATGCTTATATTGTTTACGGCCTTTGCCGTTCCGTATAGACCGAAAATCAAAAAGCCGAAGATAAATAAAAATTCCGCAAAAACAAATAAAAAGAGGATTACCATTCCCAACATCTTAGCCTTGGAATTTTTTGTTACGGTTTGATCGCCCTTCTTTTTTCTTTTTTGAATTTGAGCCTTAAAATTTTTAAAGTTAAAAACAGAAGCCAAATAAATTTTAACCAATCTAAAAAAAACTTTCATAATTTTTAACTCTCTTTAAACTTCACCGTTTCCCAAATTAAAAGAAGGTTTATCGTCAACAAGTTCCAAAAAGAGCTTTTCAAGAGAAGCATTTTCTCCTCTTTTTTCGCGTAATTCCTGTAAAGAACCTTCAAACATAATTTTACCGGCATTTATAATTGCGAGCCTGTCACAAAGTTTTTCGGCAACCTCCATAACATGGGTAGAAAAGAAAACGACCTTTCCGGCATCGGCTCTTTCTCTCATAATTTCTTTTAAGG
The DNA here is from genome assembly GCF_024181665.1 of Treponema sp. B152. Taxonomy (NCBI): domain Bacteria; kingdom Pseudomonadati; phylum Spirochaetota; class Spirochaetia; order Treponematales; family Treponemataceae; genus Treponema; species Treponema sp. B152. The sequence goes on along the minus strand of NZ_CP058668.1, from coordinate 1,062,732 downwards.
AAAATGCTGATTTAGGATCCAAGCCGACCATGGGCTCATCCAAAATCCAAACAGGAGGATCGGATAAGAGACTTCCGGTAACCAAAAGTTTTTGCTTCATTCCGTGTGAAAAACTTCCTATGCTCCCGTTTAAAGCATCATTTATTCCGAAAAGTTTAGTGTATTTTTCTATTCTTTCTTGTCTTACATCGGCAGATACCCCATAAACGTCCCCTATAAAATTTAAGTATTCTGCAGCTTTTAACTGAGAAAAAAGCTCGGGGTTATCGGTAACATAGCCTATCCTGCGCTTTGCTTCCATAGGATCTTCAGCTATATTTACACCGTCAACGATTATTGATCCTGAATCCGGATTAAGGACTCCGGTTATCATCTTAATTGTAGTAGTTTTTCCGGCTCCGTTCGGCCCCAAAAAACCGAAGATTTCGCCGTTTTTTACGTTTACCGAAATACCGTCTACAGCCTTTGTTTTAGAAGAGCCGTAGGCCTTTGAAACATTTGAAATTTCAATCATAAATACTCCAAACCCCTTTACCTTGCCTTGCGCATTTTCTTTACTCTTTCTTCAAGATAACCGCACTCAACCAAATATTGCCTGCGGGAAACCACCAAAGCCATAAGCTCCTTGTACATTTCAAAATTAACTTCCAAGGCTATAGGAAAGATATAGAGCTCGGTTTCATTGCAATAGCGTTCGATAAATTCGGAATCCGTTACGAAGCCCAAACTTATCATATTGCTTATTCTGTCGGCACATTTTAAAATTTTAGCCTTTTCCGATCCGTTTTTTATTATATTTTTTAGGTACTCGGTTTTTTCTTGACCTTTTTTCTTTGTAACTTCCAAAACAAGTTCATAAACCTGTCCCGATTCGGAATCAATACTTAAAATTTCGTTTACATTAAAATCTTCGATATCTTCTATAACATCATGGATTAAAGAAGCCTTTAAAAGAACACTGTCGATGTATCCATAGTCTATAAGAATAGCCATAGTATCTACCTGATGCCGGAACATATTGCCTCCTGCATGACGAGCCTTTCCGATTAAGGCGGTAGCAACCTGCATGTAAGGAGCAAGATAAATTCCTTTTAATACTCCTAAATCTCTTGTCAACGCAAACTCCTTATTGCTATCCTTTTGATAGCACGCTATCCTTTTGATAGCACTTACCATGATAACTATGGATTATACTAAAATAAAAAGTTTAGTGTCAAGAAGGGGAAAATATCGAATTAATGGAAAGGTCATTTATACTTCGTCATTTCTTTATGGTCGACAAACCAAGCGAAAGCCAATATTTTTGAATTTGTGATCAGGCATGTCATAGCTTCGTAAGACTATTATACACTGGGAAGCAGGATCCTCATACCCTCCCCCTCGCTTTACTCGTTTATTATTATTCAACGAGGGGCCTGAATAATCTTGTGGAAATTTTTTTCCTGTAATATCGATGTGTTCATAACAATCCCAACACCACTCCCAGACATTTCCTGACATATCATATAAGCCATAGCCATTCGGATTTTTTAGTTTTACCTCATGGGTTTTTCGTAAACTGTTTAAATCGTACCAAGCGTAGTTTATAAAAAAATAGTCTGAACTTGTTCCGGGCCATTTATAATCAGTCCCACCCTTGGCTGCCCACTCCCATTCTGCCTCTGTAGGGAGCCTAAAACCTTTTTTACTCATCTTTTGACAGGGCGTTTTTTTAGAATCAGCATCTTCCTTTGTATAAACCATATTAAAATCTTCATCACTGTAATACACACATTCAGCTTCTCCAAGACCGTTTACTTTTTTAGTAAGTTCATTACAAAAGGCTATTGCTTGATACCAGGTTACATACTCTACCGGACGCCAATCCTGTCTTTCCCCTTGGGTAATATCGTTTTTATTAAAATTACTCGGATTGTTTTCCATCACTGTATGCCACAACTTCTGCGTTACCTCAGTTTCTCCTATGTAGTAAGCACTTAAACTTATAATGTGAGTTTTGTTATCAGCACGCTCATCATCGCCTAAGGATGCGTCAGTTTTGGCGGCTATACTTATCATCTTAAATTCCACTCCATCTACAGTATAGGTATGATTTTTAACCGCAGGAGTTACGCCCTCTCCTTCCAAGATTGCAACTACGCTTGAACCATTCGGACAACCGATAAAAAGGCTCACAGCCAACAACAGGACAGTAAAAGATACTGCCCGATTTAAGAATTTACTCTTAGGTTTCAAATTAGTTTGTTTCATAACTAATTCTCCTTATAATATTTAATTTCTACAAAAAACACAGATTCGGATAAATTTAACAATGCTGTTGTTTTTATGTTAAAAAAAGCAACTAATCAGAAATATTTTATTTAATAATACCGTAACCGTCAGTATACTTAAAAATTATAAAATGTCAAGCAAGAATATAGATCAATGCCTACTTTTGAAGGGGAAGGGGTATCCCCTTCCCTTTTATAGATTAAACAACCATTAAGGAAAAACTGCGGGCAGTGCTGTACCTTTCGGTATAAAGATTTCAAAAGTGTTCTCTGAACCGGGCACAAAATTATCTGAACTGTCGACTTTATAAACTTGCTTATAGTAGACTTTGTCGGCTTTTGTTTTAAAAAGCTGCGATGAGCCCTTCCAGGTTTCCGTAACCATCATGTCTTTCTTGACCTTATTGTGATCTGCGAAAGTTTCAACCTCATTATCGCCCACCCATTTTGTTTTTAACGAACCGGATTTTACAGCAGCAAAAAATTGCTTGGTATATGTAGGCATACCGGTAGTAGAAGGATCTTTCGGCAGTATTTTTCCAGCATTTAATTCCAAGGATCCGGTTATCTTTAAATCTTCAGGAAACTTAATACCTTCTTCAACCGATAATCCTGGCTGAATCTCACAGCGGCCGCCGCTTTTAAGCGTAATTTTAATGGTGCGGAAGCCCATCCCTTTTAAATAGAAAATTCCCTGCCAAACACCGCCATCCATATCTTTTGCGTCAAGATAGTATTCTGGGCTTGTAAGATATTTGGCGGCGCCTACAGTTTCTTTTTTAAGAGTAACACTGTTTTTGCCTAATCCTGCAAAGTGCTTTTGAAAATTCTCTTCGTTGCTAATGATGGTCAGCTCAGTATTACCCGAATTCCATGAGTATGTTCCATAGGAACCTAAAAGAAATTGGTCAACAATTTTTTGTCCGTCAAATTGACAGGCAGTACAAAGCAAAACCATCCCAACAACAACCGCAGCTGCTGCTACGGTAAAACTTAATTTTTTCATTTTATTTCTCCAATAAAAACTTTTTGCAGCAAATAGCAATTTGCGAAAAAAGTTTTTTCACGCAGTTTGTTTACAAACTGCATACAATAATGCGACGTTTGCCGAAAGGCAAACTCGGCAGATAAACAGAGAGGCACCATTTGTGCCGAACTGTTTATCACACCTCCTTATCAATAACTAATATAATAATACTCAATTTATCTTATTTTATCAAGCATAAGGAGCAAGCTATTTCACTCTTTATAAATTGTAAGAGGCATTTCACACTTTCTCATTCTCACTTCGTTTCATCCGGGTGAAGGCCGGGTTTTGCGTTGGCGAGAAGGAGTTTTAAACGGTTGAGCTGGTTTACTTCGCTGGCGCCGGGGTCAAAGTCGATAGCCGAAATATTTGCCTCGGGGTAACGGCGGCGCAATTCCTTTATCATACCTTTTCCGGTTACGTGATTTGGAAGGCAGGCAAAGGGCTGAACACAGGCAATATTTGAAACGCCCGAATGAATGAGCTCTATCATTTCGGCAGTTAAAAACCAGCCCTCCCCGGTAACATTTCCAAGCTGTAAAATTCCGTCAACCGAATCGGCCAATCTGTATATACTCTCAGGAGAAGTAAAACGCTTACTCTTATTTAAAGCTTTTTTTATGGGCCTTCTGTATCTTTCCATTACCCAGATACCAAGCTTTGCAAAGAGGCGTTTTTTAAACGAGTAATCGAGATAGGTATTTTGATAGATACCCGAAATAGAAGAATAAAGGAAAAAATCTAAAAGATCGGGAACAACGCATTCCGCCCCTTCCCTTTCAATGGTACTGAAAATATCGTTATTTGCGGCAGGATGGAATTTAACCAGTATTTCTCCTACTACACCTACACGCGGTTTTCTAATATTTTTTAAGGGTAGATTATCAAACTCGCGTACAATACTGTTTATGATCTCCTTATATTTTCCGGACGACATTTTTTTTATAGCATCCTTGATAAGGACGGCATATTTTTTATATATTTCGTTTGCAGAACCGGGTACTTTTTCGTATGGACGTGTTCGATAAAGCACCCTCATTAAAAGGTCGCCAAGACACATAGCTTGAGCCACCCTGTGTAAAACAGGAAGCTTTAATTTAAAGCCGGGATTTTTTTCGATGGACTGGGCACTTATACCTATTACCGGAACAAAGCCCAAGCCTGCATCTATGAGGGCACGCCTGATAAAGCCTATGTAGTTTGTTGCACGGCAGCCTCCCCCCGTTTGGGTAATAGCCAGAGCTGTGGTGCGTAAATCATAACGGCCCGATTTTAAAGCAGCTATCATCTGACCTGCAACTATGATTGCAGGATAGCAGGCATCATTATTTATATATTTTAAGCCGTATTCAACGGCAGTCTGATCTATATCGGTAAGGATCTCAAGGTTATAACCGGAATGAGAAATAGCTGCCCCTATAAGGTCAAAATGAATGGGAGACATTTGAGGTGCCAGAATGGTGTACCGTTTTTCCATCTCTTTTGAAAAAACTATGCGCTCATAGGCTGCCGATTTTTTGCTTAAAATAAGCCTGCTTCTTTTCCTTTCCTTTACGGCAGCCAATAGGCTTCTTACCCTTATCCTTACAGCACCCAGATTAGAGCCCTCATCTATTTTTATAAGGGTGTACATTTTTCCCTTGGATTCTATTATTTCCTGCACTTGATCGGCTGTTACCGCATCCAAGCCGCAGCCGAAACTGGTAAGCTGTATAAATTCCAAATCATCTTGAGTTGAGGCAAAATTCCCCGCCCTGTATAAGCGGTTGTGATAGCTCCATTGATCCACAACACGTAAGGGTCGTTCTATTTTTCCCAAGTGAGCTACGGAATCTTCCGTCAAAACTGCAAGACCTAAACCGTTGAGCATCTCAGGGATGCCGTGGTTTATTTCAGGGTCAAGATGATAGGGGCGTCCTGCAAGCACAATACCTTTTAGATTTTTTTCCTTCATTAAGCGTAAGACTTCTTCGCCCTTTTCTTCCGTTTCTTTTTTAAAATTATTTTCTTCAGTCCAAGCAGCATTAACGGCATTCCTTATCTCTTCCAAACTTATCGAAAACTTTGTACCCAATTCTTCATAAAGACGGTCCATTAAACGGTGTTTATCGTAATATGGCAAAAACGGATTTAGATAAATTATATTTGCGTCCTGCCTGAGAACATCAATATTGTTTTTTAAGACTTCGGGATAGCTTGTAACAATGGGACAGTTATAATGATTTCCGGCCCCCTCATCTTCTTTTTTTTCGTATGGAATACAGGGGTAGAAGATATTTTTTACTCCTAATTTTAAGAGAGCTTCGATATGCCCGTGGGCAATCTTCGCAGGATAACAAACCGATTCGGAAGGAATAGATTCGAGCCCCATCTCATAAGTTCCCCGTGTAGAGCGAGGAGAAATTCTAACCGAAAAACCAAGTTCCGTAAAAAAGGTAAACCAGAACGGATAGTTTTCGTACATGTTTAAAACCCTTGGAATTCCAATCTCTCCTCTGGGGGCATCGTTTTTAGGAATGGGCTTATATTTAAAAAGCCTCTTATACTTCCAGTCAAAGATGTTCGGTATATCTTTTTTGTTTACGGTTTCGTGATCCTTAGCGGAGATTTGAGATGAACATTCTTCAAGTCCGCTGTCTTTATCAAGCTCGGCACCCCTTTCACACCTGTTTCCCGTGATAAAACGGCGTTTTACTCCGGATATGTCGAAGGTATTTACAGTCAAAAGACAGTTGTTGGGGCATTTAGGACAGCGTAATAAGTCAAGCTTTACCTTAAAATTTTCCAAGCCTTCCATATCGGCAATATTTGATCTTATTTTTCCTTCGGAAAGATTTTCTTCTTGAAGGTCATGCCATTGGTCTTTTGCAATTAAGGCGGCTCCATAAGCCCCCATAAGCCCTGCAACATCGGGGCGGACAGCCTGCCTTCCCGAAACAAGCTCAAAGGCACGCAAAACCGCATCATTATTAAATGTTCCGCCCTGCACTATTACCTTACTTCCTACCTCGGATGCATCGCGCAATTTAATAACCTTAAAGAGGGCATTTTTTATAACGGAATAAGAAAGACCCGAAGAAATATCTCCTACGGAAGCTCCTTCTTTTTGAGCCTGCTTAACACGGCTGTTCATAAAGACAGTACACCTTGTACCTAGGTCTACCGGTTTTTCTGCAAGAAGGGCTTTGGTTGCAAACTCGCTTATGCTCATTCCGAGGGAGCGGGCAAAATTATCTAAAAAGCTTCCGCAGCCGGAGGAACAGGCCTCATTTAACTGAATAGAGCTTATGGCCCCGTTTTTCATGCGGAGGCATTTCATATCCTGACCGCCTATATCCAAAAGGAAATCCACTCCGGGCAAAAAGAATTCGGCGGCACGGTAGTGTGCGATTGTTTCAACTTCTCCGGCATCCACACCCAAAGCGACCTGAAAAAGGCTTTCTCCATATCCGGTAGAAACCGATCGGGCTATAAATGCCTTTGGAGGAAGTATCTTATAGAGGTCTTTTAAAACCCTTACTGCAAGCTCTACCGGGTTTCCTGCATTTACATCATAAAAACGCCATAGAATTTTTCCGTCCCCATCGATTAAAACGGCCTTGGTTGTAGTTGAGCCTGCATCGAGCCCTAAAAATACGGGTCCCGAAGCACCGGAAATATCGGCTGAGGGAGCCGTCTCCTTTGCGTGTCTTATTCTAAAACTCTCAAGATCTTCTTCATTTTTAAAAAGAGGAGGAAGGCGCTGAACCTCAGTCATCTCGGAAGATGCTATCTTATAAATATCTTTTTTAAATTGAGAAAGCTTTATAAAATGAGGTTTAGCTGCAGGCTCTTCTTCAAAAATAAGAGGTGCTTTGTTTTCTTCTTTTTTTAAGGATGTTTTAAATTGAGCCTTTTTTAGATCCAATGGAACCTGCGGCTGAAAGGGAGAGCTTGAAGCCTTAGGTATATTAGAGCTTCCTGCAGCACTTAAGGCAGCTCCCATGGCTACAAAGAGCTCGGAATTTTCAGGCGTAATAATTTCGTCATCTTTAAGTTTTAAAGTTTCGATAAACCTGTGCCTTAGCTGATCTAAAAAGTGTAAGGGGCCTCCTAAAAAGGCAACCTTTCCTCGGATGGGTTTACCGCAGGCAAGACCCGAAATAGTCTGGCTTACAACAGCTTGAAAGATACTTGCTGCTATGTCCTCTCTTTTTGCACCCTCGTTTATAAGGGGCTGAACATCGGTTTTGGCAAAGACCCCGCAGCGGGCGGCTATCGGATAGATGGTCTGAGCTTTTTTTGCAAGCTCGTTTAAACCAAGAGCATCGGTTTCCAAGAGGGCAGCCATCTGGTCTATAAAGGAACCCGTACCGCCTGCACAGGTACCGTTCATTCTTTGTTCGATATTGGCGTGCTCAAAATAGGTAATCTTTGCATCTTCGCCGCCTAATTCTATAATAACATCGGTTTGAGGAATTATCTTACGAACAGCCGCAGTAGATGCTACGACTTCTTGAATAAAGGGAATTTTAAGCCAGTGCGATACGGCAAGACCTCCCGATCCCGTTACGATGAGGGATAGCTCCACATCTTCGCCGTATTTTTTTTCGACAGCATCAACGGCAAGCTCACACACGGATATAATAGTCGTCCTTATATCGGCTCTGTGTCTTTGATATTTACTGAACAAAACCGTCCCGTCAGTTTCCAAAACAACTACCTTTACTGTAGTCGAGCCGACATCTATTCCGAATCGCAGCACACTCTCTCTATTCATAACACCAACCGATTTTAAATTATAATTTTATATCCATATCCATATCCTTATCCAATGGATATATGGGGCGCGGAGTTTGAGGGTAATCCAATGTTTCCAAAACCTCATTTGAACAGCCCTTAGATTCCGCCAATATTGCCCTCTTTGCTATTTTTTGAAAACAGGGTTCCAAATAGCCCAGCTTTACGATAACTATACAATAATCCTCTGCATTTACATCTAGGGCAGGCAAAAGCTCTTCGTCTCCAAAACCTATGTGATTTGAGGTTAAAACTATTCTTATATCTCCCATTTCAACAAGGGCTAAACGGGAATTATAAACGCCATAGTTTTCTACAAGTTTTAAGACCCTTACAGCGCAAGGAATTTTTTTGCCGTTAATTTTATCCCATGTTCCGCCTATAGTTATTTCCAGGGAAGCACCCTCCCCTGCCTCAAAGCATTTTTCAACGGCAACCTTATCGAAAAATCCCGAATAGAGCACCTTAGTGGGAAGATCCTTTAAAGCTTCTTTTTGTTTTAAAAGAGCCTCAAAGCACTCGGTAGAATCTCCGGTAGAACCGGCTGTAGGATTATCGCCCGAATCCGAAACAAAGACAGGACCTTCTTTATTTTGCATTACCGATTCTATAGCGGTTTTTATTGAAGTAAAAGAATCATAATGCTCTACCTTAAATTTAAAATTATGACGCTCGGCCCAAAATTCCTTAGCTATTTTTAAGGCAGCCCTATCTGCAAGAGCTTGATCGTTTAAGGCAGTCGTTACTATGGTTACGCCGTTATCCTTGCTGTCTGCCCATGGGAAGCCCAAAAGAACTGATGCTGCAAGTAAGCCTTCTTCTTTTTCAGCCTCGACGCATGAAGCGATTAAGCTTTTCATAGGCTCTGCAGCGGTTTCGCTTTTTTCGCCCGCTACCAGCATTGGAATTTTTACCCTTCCTATACAAAGTTTATTTGAAGAGTCCAAAACCTTTTTTAAAAGCTCAGCTGCATGAACTCCCGTTTCATAACAGTCAATATGGGGGGCGGTTTTATAGCCTACAATGCCGTCACAATACTTAATCATCTCGTCGGTTACCGTAGCATGCATGTCGAGGGCTGTCGTTAAAGGAATACGGGGAAGTTTTTCACGGATAGCCTTTAAAAGATCGCCTTCTGCAGGCCCTATGTTTTGAACCTTTAAGGAACCGTGAAGACCTAGACAGATGCCGTCAATAGGGGCATCTAAAAGAGCCTTATCTATATAAGCTAAAAAATCTTTTTTAAGTTCGGTGTATAGATTATAATCAACCAAGCCGTTCGGCACTGCTCTTGCAACTACGGCAGGTACCGGCTCCCAGCCCCATTTTTGAATGGTCTCAATAATTCCCGTAGAAGAATAATAGGGCTTTAAACCCTTTGTTAAAACCTCTTCTCCTCTAAAAATAACAAAATCTTCAATTCCCGTAATAATGGGGTTAAAGCTGTTCGACTCGTGATTTATGCATCCTACTAAAATTCGCTTCATTTTATGCTATTACCTTATTTCTTTTTTCCTTGATTTGCAACTGCATTTATTTTTGCATTGATTTTTTCTTGATCTCCAAGGTAGCGTTTACTAAGAACCTTAAAATTCTTATCGAATTCGTAAACCAAGGGAACTCCTGTCGGAATATTTACCGAGATTATTTCTTCGTCGCTTAAATTTTCAAAATATTTAACCAAGGCTCTGAGGGAATTACCGTGGGCAGTGATAAGAATCCTTTTTCCTTCAAGCATTTGAGGTTTTATAGTCTTTTCAAAAAAAGGAACGGCTCTGGCTATGGTATCTTTTAAGCTTTCGGTTAAAGGGAGCTCTGATTTTTCGATACCTCTGTATTGTTCCTGCAAATAGGGACAGCGCTTATCTCCTTCTTCCAAAACGGGAGGGGCAATATCAAAGGAGCGGCGCCAAATTTTTACCTGATCCTCTCCGTATTTTTCGGCTGTTTCCGCCTTGTTTAGGCCCTGCAAGCCCCCGTAATGCCTTTCATTAAGTTTCCAAGTTTTTATAACGGGAAGCCATTCCCTATCCATCTCGTTTAAAATATAATTGAGGGTATGAATTGCCCGTTTCAGATAGGATGTATAGCAAATATCGAAGTCAAAACCTTCTTTTTTTAAATAGGTTCCGCCTTCTTTTGCTTCTTCTACACCCTTTTCGCTTAAATCGACATCCGTCCAGCCGGTAAATAAATTAAGCTTATTCCATTCACTTTCGCCATGCCTGACCAAAACCAATTTCATATTAAGACCTCCTTTTCTAACTTTATAAAGATAGTATCTAATATAATAAATAGTGTCAAGAGAGAAAAAAATAAGCTTGAATCAAAAAATATTTTTGTTAAAAGTACTATTGTTTTTAACTAAAAGCTATAATATAATGGAGGCAGGAGGAAAACTAAGTGATTTCCAAAAGCTTCCATATTTTCTATGCATGGAAAAAATATTTTTTACAAGGAGAATTTTATGGAAACCGGAAAAAATTTATATCACTTATTAGAAATGGATGATCTGATGAATGTAGTTGGAGGTGACACCACTATAAACACAAGAGGTATTGATGTATGTAACCCATCACCGGAACCTGATTATATCATTGATGATGACGGGAATCATCATCATGCACCCTCACCGAGCCCAACTAATCCAAAGCCGGCACCGGGTACAGGAAACCCGGGAAATCCGCCCAACACCGGAAATGATGGTGACGGAGGCGGAGATTCTAAAGATCCTACAGAAGATGCCCCATCGGACCCAGGTAATCCGGTAAATGATGACGGAGGTAATGGTTCCTCAGGAGGTACACCTGACAACGGTGATGATGAAACAGGAGGAAACACAAATCTTCCTACCGATGATGATGGAGATATTGGAAACGGAAGCGTAGGAAACGGAGGACAAACAACCACCCCGCCTGCAGCAAACATCAATACCACGCAAACAACACAAGCAGCAGATGTAAGTCCTAAACCTGTTTCACCAGCTGAAAGAGCGAGGAGTATATTAGCTAACCTGACAAATCCAATAGAACAAACTGTAAATGCTAAGACAGGATGCAAAAATGACATGTTGGCTGCTTACTATGATGATAAAGTCACAAAGAAAAAACTAAACTTTAATGAGGTGATTGAGGAAAGAGGAAAAAATCTACCAATGCAAAAGGATAAAAATGGAAAAGTTATATATCCTTCTATTTGTCAATATGCTTCAGTTGCAGGTTCAATTAATCTTGCCGGACATGATTACAAAGAGGGCCTTACAAAAGAAGATGTGGAGAAAATTTTAAATGATGCTGTTTCCGGTGAAAAGTGTAAACCGTATACTGATGTTATCAAAGAGGTATTTGGAGTAGATGCCGTTTGTCATGAAATACCGGCCGGTCTAAGCGAGAAAGAATTAAAAGCTTTAGTTGGAGATAATCCTGCTATGATAAGATTTCCACAAAGAGATTTTTGGGGAAATAAGGATCTTTCAGAATATGGGCGTCATGGTATTGGATACTCAAATGGGGGATTTATTGAACCTTATATGGGACGCAATGGAGAATCATGGAAAGATGTACGAGGGCGTAATAGTCAGGCAGATTTTACATCAAATTTAGGAGGTTTTTATTTTGAAATAAAAAAATAGAATATTTGTAAATAAAATATTCATCGGACAGGTTTTTAAAAACCTGTCCGGTTTAAAAAATTACTTAAAAACTTTTATAAGGAGAAAATGAAAATGTTTTTAAAAAGAAAGATCGATTTATTTAAAAAAAGCTTATTTTTATGTCTTTTTTTAATTATGGGAAGTTTTGCAGCAACTCTTAATGCTGCAGAAGATAAGGTGCTAAAACTTCCTGATGGGCCTATAGTGTTTCGTGGAAAGGAATTGTTATTTACCAACTCTTATACGGCTTCGGAATTTGAAGAAAAATTCGGAAAGTCGGATAGGATTGAAAATTTAAACTCAGAAGAATGGATTATTTTTTACAAAAAAGAAAAAATAAAATTTTATTTTAAAAATAACTATCTTCAATGCCTCTCGGCTGAGCTTAGTTTCTTTGACGCGGTAGAGTTAAAGAAACTAAAAATATCAAATGGCGATTCCTATTTAAAAATTCGAAATGAACTAAAAGATAAAAATATACCATTTATCGTAACAGAAGTACCAAAAAAAACTTTTACGATAACCTGTTTTTTGTTGCATGTGAATACAATTTCAACTAAGATAGATATTGTTTTTTCTGCAAATGGTAAACAAAAAGTTATAAAAATAATTTACGAACCGGATATGATATAATTAAATTTATCATAACTAAACACAAAAATTAAAAGAAATAAGGAGAAAAAAAATGATATTAAAAATAAAAAAAAATATGTTTATCTGTTTTTCGTTTTGTATTTTTTTAATACAAATATATTCCAATAATGTTCATGAATTTAAAATAGATAAAGATTCTATTATATTCCGCGGAAAGGAGATTGACTTTAATGCTGTATATACCAAGGAGGATATTGAGAAAAAATTCGGTAAAACTACCTATGATGAACTCAATCCCGGCGGATTATATCTTGGATATGAGAATGATGGAATTATTATGACTCTTGATCATGATGGCAAGTTTAAAGGAATATCTATGGATTTCAATTTTTTTCATAAGGTTGAAATATACGGTCTTACTATAGAACAGGGCGATACATATTCTGAAATTCGAAAAAAAATTGAAAAAAAGAAACTTGATTTTATTGTTATTGAGGGTGTAAATGGAGATATCTCTATAGAAAAAATCATATTTTTTAATAAAAACACAGGCAATATGGAACTTAAAATCTGGTTTTCCAATAAGGGAGATCTCAAAGTTGAAGGCCTTTTTTATGGACATAAAAAAACTGAGGAGAAAAGAAAATGCTTTTAAAAACTAAGACCAATTTATTTAAAAAAAACTTATTTTTATGTTTTTTTTTAATTATGGGTAGTTTTGCTATAGGGCAAAACTTTGATTTGGCAGGATTCGGATATACGGGAGGACCTCCACTTGGTTATTTTATCGAATTCCAAAAAGGAAACAAGATCGAAATAAGTTGGTATAATGCAAAAGAAGAAGAGGTAAAAAAGGTCTATACTTACAAAAAAAAGTATATAGGCCGCTTTCCATTATTTGAATTGGATACCGATATGCCCGATGACCTATATGCAAACCTTGATCCAAAATCAAAAGAATATTTAGGCAATAAATTTATGCTTCTAACAGGCTTGGCAAAAAAAGCTTGGGGAGAAAACGAGGATGCCGTTATAGGCCTCGGTATGCTGCCCGCAAGCAAGGGTAAAAAAGCTTCAGGCTTTTTTACAAGATTTCCCTCAGGGGGCTCAGGAGAAACACCTTATTTTTACTATGAAAATGTAAGTTCTCATCTTGTCGAAAAATCAAAAGAAGGAAAACGAGAATACAAGATAGAAAATCTATGCGACATGAGAGAAGACACTCCTTGGGTAGAAGGTGTAGCCGGCTGGGGTATAGGAGAGTCCTTTATTATAAAAACATGGAAAAGCAGTGATGATAAATACATACTCCTGATGAACGGCTATATTTCCGCTTCAAATCCTAAACTTTATGATGAAAACGGGAGGATTAAAAAGATAATGGTTGAGGGTCTTACAAGCGGCAAGAAAAAAGAGTTCACCGTAAAGGACACACCCCACCCGCAAACTGTAGACATAAGTTTTTTACCCGAACAAGAAGATGTTAAGATTACCATATTGGATGTATACAAGGGTACAAAATACGAGGACACGGCTATTCATTTTATGATTTTGTGGAGGACCGAAGTTATTCCATACGAATAAAACTTTTATAAAAAAGCATGATAAACAGTTTGGCGGGAATTATGCCTGACTGTTTATCTTCTAGTTTTTATTAAGGAGAGAAAGAAAATGTTTTTAAAAAGAAAAATCGATTTAATTAAAAAAAGCTTATTTTTATGTCTTTTTTTAATTATGGGTAGTTTTGCAGCAAGTCTTAATGCTGCAGAAAAAGCGGAATTCGTAATTAACGATGAGCCATTTATCTATAAGGGAGTAAGCCTTATTCCTTGGAAAAAATATACCAGAGAAGAAATTGAAAAAAAACTGGGAAAACCTGATTGGCATGAAGATAATCCCGGAGGTTGGTGCCGCTCTTATGAAGATAAGATTATCTTTAATTTTAATCAAGAGAATTCATTTGATGGATTAGCTTTTAACCATCCTGAAAAATTAAAAGGCTTAAACATTTATGGATTACTTATATCAAAAAATGATAATCATTCAAGCATAGTCAAAAAACTAATAGAACTTAAAAAAAATTTCAATATTATTTATAAAACAAACTATAGAAGGCTTAAATTTGAAATTACAATAAAAAGTAAATTCGGAAATATTAAATTAATAATTAACTGTTCAGATTCAGATAAACAAGAAGTAACAGATGTAAGCCTATGGTATATGGATTAAATAGTTTTTAAAACCTGTCCGGGCTAAAAAATTAATTAAAAACTTTTATAAGGAGAGAAAAAAATGCTTTTAAAAACTAAGATCGATTTATTTAAAAAAAACTTATTTTTATGTCTTTTTTTAATTATGGGAAGTTTTGCAGCAACTCTTAATGCTGCAGAAAAAGCGGAATTCATAATTAACGATGATCCATTTATCTTTAGAAATAAAAAGTTAATTCCAACTGAAAAATATACACCACAAGAATTACAAAAAAAGATAGGTAAAGCTGACGGCAGTTCGAATAAGGAAAACTTTATTGAGATTTTTTATAAAGATGAAGGAGTGGCATTTTTATTTGACAATAAAAATTATTTTTGTGGATTTAGCTTTTTTTTCATGAAAGAAGATATGAAGCCTGTTAAAATATATGGTTTAGAAATCACAAAGGATGATACATATCAAAGTATTCGAAAAAAAATAAAGGATCTCAATATCACATATAATCTTTATGAACAAGAAGGTAATAATCATGTCATCGATATGGAGTTTGTGAGCAAAAAATTCGGAAAAGTAAACACAACGATTGTGTGTTCCCGATATGAAAAGCAAAATGTCCTGCTTGTTGCAATACTATATATGGATATTGCCAATAAGTAACACGGCAATTGATTATAAGGAGAGGAAAAATGATTTTAAAGAGAAAAAAGAATATTTTTATTTGTGTTTTGTTTTGTATTTTTTTAATACAAATATATGCCAATGATGTTAGTGAAGTTAAAATTAATGACGGCCCCATCATTTTGCGTGGAAAAAAGTTTGAATTTTATAAAACACATACCAAAGAAGATATTGAAAAGAAAATCGGTAAGCCGACCTTTTATAGACATAAGCCGGGAAGATACGATGTTGTATATGAGGATGATGGATTTATAATTAGTCTCACTAATGACGGTATTTTTGAATATATAGGTATTAATTTCGAGATTGTTCATAGGGCTGATGTAAAGGGCCTTATTATCGAAAGAGGTAATACATACTCACAAATTATCAAAAAACTTGAAAAAAAGAAATTTGACTTTACCGTTAAGGATTCAGATAATAGTATTTATATAACAGTCAAATTTTTTACTAAAAATATCGGCAATACACAACTTGAAATTTGGCTTCCCGATAAGAAAAATAGTGAAGTTATAGGACTTATCTATGCACGAGCAGACCAATGAAGGAGAAAAAAAATGTTTTTTAAAAGAAAAATCGATTTATTTAAAAAAAACTTATTTTTATGTCTTTTTTTAATTATGGGTAGTTTTGCTATAGGGCAAAACTTTGATTTGGCAGGATTCGGATATACGGACGGACCTCCCGTTGCTTATTTTATTGAATTCCAAAAAGGAAACAAGATCGAAATAAGCTGGTATAATGAAAAAGAAGAAAAGGTAAAAAAGGTCTATACTTACAAAAAAAAGTACATAGGCCGCTTTCCCTTATTTGAATTGGATGCCGATATGCCCGATGACCTATATGCAAACCTTGATCCAAAATCAAAAGAATATTTAGGCAATAAATTTATGCTTTTAACGGGCTTGGCAAAAAAAGCTTGGGGAGAAAACGAGGATGCCATTATAGGCCTCGGTATGCTGCCCGCAAGCAAGGGTAAAAAAGCAGCAGACTTTTTTACAAGATTTCCCTCAGGAGGAACAGGAGAATATCCTTGTTTTAATTATGAAAATGTAAGTTCGTATCTTATCGAAGAAACAAAGGAAGGAAAACGAGAATATAAAATAGAAAATTTATCGATCATGGAACAAGACACCCCTTGGGTAGAAGGAGCAGACGGCTGGGGTATAGGAGAGACCTTTACAATAAGCACCAAAAACAGATCTTTTTATAAATACATTTTACTGATGAACGGCTATATTTCTGCTTCAAATCCTAAACTTTACGATGAAAACGGAAGAATTAAAAAGATAATGGTTGAGGGCGTTACAAGCGGCAAGAAAAAAGAATTTATAGTAAAGGACACACCCCACCCGCAAACTGTGGACATAAGTTTTTTACCCGAACAAGAAGATGTTAAGATTACCATATTGGATGTGTACAAGGGTACAAAATACGAGGACACGGCTATTCATTTTATGATTTTGTGGAGAACCGAAGTTATTCCATACGAATAAAAAACTTCAAGGAGTCTTAAGAAAAACAGTATTATATATCAATTTCGGTTCAACACTTAAAATCACGGCAGTTTCTAATCGGGGCTGCCGTTTTTTCCGTTAAGGATAACACATGCAAAAAAGCCTTATTTACAGTTTGTTCCCTTACCTCATCCCTTGAGCCTGAAAACCGATAGGTATGCGTTTTAAAAACAAAAGCATCTTTTTTTAAAATTTTTAAATCAGAAGGTGCCGGACAAAAAAAAGCGGAAGAAACACATACTGTCCCGGGAGGATTTCCTTCAAGGCTTGATGGGCCTGCAACTCCGCTTACCGCAATAGAAACAGCAGGTTCAGGAGCACAGGAAGCATTAAAGAAATTTTTAACGGCACCTAAAGCCATAGCTTCTACGGTTTGCGGACTTACCACTCCGAAAGAGTCTATTATATCAGGCTCTATATTTAAAAGCGAGATTTTCGCCTGAGGCGTATAAACTATATAACCGCCCCAAAGCACTTCTGAAGCCCCCGATATTTTTGTGAATTCGGAAGCTATCAAGCCTCCGGTCAAAGATTCGGCGGTTATAAGCTTAATGCCTCTTTCTCTTAGAACAAAAAAAACTTTTTTTATAAGCTCAAAATCAATCACTCAAATTCCTATAAAAAAGCATCACTCACGGCTAAGCTGTTCTTTCAGCTGATCGGACTTTATAGAAAAAAAGTTTTTTTCGGGAAAGCTGTTATTTTTAATCATTTTCACAGAACCTTCAAAAGAAACCTTATCGGCTATTCTAAGACGGCCGGCAGTAATATCCCCCTTAACGGAAGATCCGGACTTTAAATCGACCTTATCGGCAGCCGATAGGGAGCCCACGATAACGCCTTCAACAACTATCGAAGCGGCCTTAATATACTGAACTCTGCAGTCTGCATTTTTTGAAATATACAAGGAACCTTGAGAATCTATGGCTCCGATAAATTTTCCTTCAATCTGTAAGGTTTCGGAGAATTTCATCACCCCGTCAAAAACGGTTTCCTTACCTAAAACCGTAACATTCTTTTCTTTATATTTATTATTCCGTTTCATTTAACCTCCGATCTTTTTATAAATTTATTAATTATGATAAAGCACAAATTTAAAATTAAAACAATTGTGCAAAGAACTCCAAAAAAATCGCCCAGATAAGAGTAAACGGTTTTATGCCCTTCTGTCAAGACGGTAACATCTGCAACCAAAATATCCTTGATAAAGGGGGGAAGCATTTCTTGAATATTTCCATTTTGATCGATAAAGGCTGTCTGCCCTGAACTTGTTGCTCTTAAAACCGGAAGGCGATTTTCGACAGCCCTAAAAACTGCCATACTCAAATGCTGATACTGACTTACAGCACTATTTGCCCAAGCATCGTTTGTAAGATTAATGATTATATTAGCACCTTTTTTTGAAAAAGCCCTTGAAATATAACCGAAGGTATCTTCAAAACATATCGGTGTTCCGATTTTTAAATTCTTAAATTCAAGAATATTTGCTTCTTTTCCTTTTTCCCAAAAATGCGTATCATTTTCTTTTAAAAATTCGTAAAGACGTGGAAAAAGTTTTTGGTAAGGAAAGTGCTCCGTAAATGGAACCAAATGCATTTTTCGATAAGTCTGAGGTTCAGGCGGTGAAACGTTTTTCTTAGGAATAAAGAGTAAGGCTGCATTATAGTCAAGCTTCTTATCCTCAAGATTATCAAAGTTATTATCTGAAAATTTTTCATCCAAAACACCGTCATCATTTCCTATTAAAAACGGAACCTTTTGATTATCCAAAAAATGCAGCAACTCCCGCACCAAAAGAGAATTAGGATTATAGGTTGAGGTATATTTATAATGCCATCTTATCATAGGAATAAAAGCCGTTTCCGGCCAAACTACTAATTCGATATCAGGAAAATTTTTAAGAGCTTTTTCAGATAAGTTTTTAAGTTCTTCATAATTATTTCTATAAACTTCCAAATTTCCAAGCCAAGGATCTCTATTAGGCTGCACAAGAGCAATCCTTGCCCGTTGAGCCTCTGAAAGATCTATCTTTGTAAAAGCTCCATATAAAATAAATGCAAAAAAAGTACCTACCCAAATCATCATAGGCAATTTATATCTTTGATAAACATTCTTTATATCTTTTTCTTTATAAAATTCAAAAAGAAAGGAGGCTGAACATGCCGAAAAGAAAACAAGCAAAAAAGAAATGCCCCATACCCCGAATATCGAAGATACTCTGATCAATATCGGAAAATTCCATTGAGTATAGCCCATTATTCCGTACGAGTAACCTAAAAAACCCAGAGTATTTAAATATTCAAAAGCAACCCAAGCTATCGTTTGAAAAATAAAAGAGTAACGGGAAAAATACGAGTCTATTATTTTTAAGACAAAAAACAAAACGGAATAAAGAATACAATACTTTGCAATTATTATATAAATAGCAAGAGGATGAAAAAATATTATCCAAAAATTAAAGATCAAATATGAAAGAGCACCGGAAAAGGCTCCCCATAAAAATGAAAACTTTAGCTTAGTTCTTTTAAGTAATAAAAAAAATGGAATAAGAGCTATATATGCAAAAATAGGGAACCCGTTTAGATTCAAATAATTAGGATGGGATAAGGCAAAAAGAACGGCCCCTAAAACAGCAAGCAAAAGGTTTAAAGTAAAAAATATAAATTTATTTTTCATGATTCAATAAGCTCTTGAGTATCGATTTTGTGAAGAGCTTCTTTAAGCTCTTTTCCCGGTTTAAATCTTACCTTACACCTATCGGCAGTTAAAACGGCTTCTCCGGTCTTAGGATTACGAGCATTCTTTCGGCCATGCAAAACGGCAAAATCAAAAGAACCTAGACCGCGTATCTCCACAGGAATTCCTTGCTGCAAAAGCACGGAAAGCTCATCTAAAAACAGATTAGCTATGGCATTAATCTGCTTAAGCTGGTATTGAGGATTGTTTCGATAAACGGAATCTATTATGTCGATTTTTGACCGCTTTTGTTTCATCTTAACTAAACTGCAAATTTGGTAAACTATAAAAAAATACCGCAATCCCAATCGGTTTTGCGGTTTTTCTTCATTCTTATTTTGCTGCAAATGAAGCGTTGTACAAAAGCTGCATCCTTGACTTTTTGCGGGCTGCCGAATTTTTTGTTAAAATTCCTTTTCGGGCTGCAGAATCAAGCTGACTGGAGAGCTCGCGAAGTAAGGCTGCGGCATTTTCCGCATTAGCTGCATGAACAGCCTCAGTATACTTTCTAGCTGTTGTACGTACTTCACTTTTTGCAGAGCGGTTTCGCATTCGGCGCACTTCACTCTGGTTATGTCTTTTAATCGCAGATCGATTTTTCATTTAAGGTACCTCCGTAATTAATTTAAAACTATAGTTATTGTATATGACATAATACAGCCGCTTAGATTACACCATATCAATTTTTTTTGCAATAGCTATACGCAATTTTTTTGCATCTTCTTCGGCTAAACCAAGGTCCGAGGCAGAATCCAAGTCCCTGGCAGCTTCAGGATATAAGGCCAGTTTAAAATAGGACAAGGCACGCCTAAAATAAACATGGGCTTGAAACTTATTTATTTCAAGCGATTTTGTAAAATATTCAATGGCTTCATCATCTCTGTTTAAGAGAGTTAAAGCTATTCCCACATAATAAAACGAACGAAAATTTGCAGGATTATATTTACAGCTCTGCAAAAAATCGGCATAGGCGCCTTCATAATTAGCTTGGGCAAAATAGGCCATACCTCTGTGTTTATATACAACCGACAAAACTATATCGTTAGGATTTTGCTCAATTATTTTTGTATAAATCTTTTCGGCCTTATCGAAAAGGTTTTGATTATGAGCTTCAATTGCAGATAATATCAAATCATCTATAGTTTCGGCAAGCTTCAACTCCTCTCCATGCTCAACATTATCATGTTGAACAATATTGGTTTCAGGTAAAACTTGAGCCGTATATTCATCAGCCATCGAATAAAATTCAAAGCGCCTTTTTTCAAGCTCGGCATTAAGCTTGTTTTGATAATCGCGAATTTCCTGAAAAATAATATCAGCCAAACTCAAACTTGCATTTATCGAAGCAAGCTTTCTTTTTAAGGGTTGATCAAAGGGAGAAAACTCCGATTTATATACCAACTCGTGCTCAACCTCAGCCCAGGCATCTTGAAGAATAGTCCTAAGCTGGATCTCAAAAATTAAATTTTTAGGTAAGACAAGACCTACCTTAAATTCTTCAGGTATGTCAAGCAAAAAATGAACCGATTCATACCCGAATTCTCTAAAAGTTCTTTCAGACCCCTTACGTTCCACTTCTATTATCTTAAAATTTTTTAGCAGAATTCTTTCAACTTCATTTATGTCCTGTAAAAATGGACATATTATTCTTACTCCCAGAATGTCGGTAAGAACAGGAAGATCTGATGTATCTTTTTTGGGAGGAAATTTTAAAAGTTTCAAATAATAACTATTAAAACTTTTTACCCTTGTTTTATATGTAGGAGCAGAAGTTATTTTTACTATAGAACGTAGAAACTCCTCTATGCGCACTATCAAGACATTTAAGTGAGGCACATAAGAAGTATAAATCTCCCTTAATTTTTCTTTTTTAGGGAGCCAAGGTACGTCTTCAGACAACATATTTTGTTAAAATCATTTTTACACAGGGACATCAAACAAAAGCGGCCGAGCAGTCTCGACCGCTTTATCATTTTTTAGAACTTATTGTGTGTTCTTTTCGGAACCTTCTGAAGGTGTGAAACCTTCTTCTGTAGCCATCTTTTCCTGTTCAAGGAATCGTAAAACTTGAGTGTGTCCGAATTTTTCAACTTCAATCTTCTTTCTCTTTGTTTCTCTTTCTTCCTGAATACCCCAAAGGTCTTCATCAGCAAAGTCTCGTACTGTTGTCAATACGGCTTTGTCATAGATGATCTTAACATCCTTGAAGTATGCAATAGCATCTCCGCCGTCATGAGCGGCATCACGAGTAATTAAGAAACCTTCAAAAGCTACATGAGGAAGAGCTGTAGGGTAAACAGGATAAAGCCTCAATTCCCTAGACTTTACGTTCGCAATGTATGAAGGATTGTTCCATACCAATTCTCTCCAGCCGTCAAACAAGAGATAACCCATGAAGTATCGTTTTACTACATTGTTCTGATCTCTAAGAAGAACATAAAGACCATGGGGGAAGTTCATACCATAGGTATTTACAGCAATTGATTTGATAACGCCGGTATTTCGAACAACACCATAGCCGTCTTCAAATCTTGATTTACCGGAAGCCTTATCTTCTGCAGTGGGTTCCTGCAAATTACCCTGATCATCAACCTGAGCCATTTTTTCATAAGCAGGAATTAAAAATCCGGGTTTAATTTTTGCATTAGCATTGTTTGTCCACTCGGGGAACAAGATGCGGACACCCATCAACTTTTGACCGGCAAATTTCTCTCCTTCAGCTCTTACTTCAGCTTCCTTAATCGTCGAAGTAGCAACAGAAAGAGGATTCTGAGCGGAAGAATTCAATTCAACATCCCACTGCTCAAGAGCCAAAGATGTTCTCATCAAAGCTTTTTGCTCATCTGTGTAAGAAGCACCGGCTACCTTACCGTAATCCATAACAGTTCTTCTGTTTTGTGTCATCTTACCATTAGGATCTGCGATGATATCTGCATTCAACAGTGCGAAGTCAATAATAATCGCTTCCTCAGCAACCGCAACGGCTCCCATCAAAAGGAATGCCATAGCAACAAGTATAAATGTTTTTTTCATTCAAAAACTCCTTTTATGCACTTAATTTATGCCCTGTATACTATAAGTATACGTAATAATTCAATTTTGTCAACACTTTTTTTGCTTTTTAGTGTTATTTTTTTAATAATTCGTAAATCTCTATACCCTCAACGAAGATATGAGCCGCTTTTAAGTCCTTACAGTTGGTAAATATATTTTTTTGCAAAAGATACCTAATTTCATCGGAATCAAGCTCTTGTTTAATATCTTCGATAAAAACTACAGGCAAATCGGCATATAAAACACCTTCTTTTACAAAACAGGAAAGTAATTTGGACCCGGCTCTGATAAAGGAATAACAATAATGATTAACCGGTCCAAGCATCAATTCTTCAAAAAAAGCAGCCTCAGGCTCCATTATATTTTGGATCGGAACATAACGGATTTCGGTATCAATCTTTCCCGTTATGGAATTCTTAAAAAACATAACATATCGATCGTACTTTTTATTAAGAACCGATGTAAAAAGCACAACTATTATTATGACAATCAATAAAAAAGCTGCAATAATCTTTGTTTTTATGTAATTCATTACATACCCCGAAATCAATTATTTTCAAAATTGCTTATAAAAGCAGAGAGTCCATTATATATTCCCAAGGAGCATTTTTTCAAGTAGTCCGGAGAATTTAAAAGCTTAATTTCAGTTTTATTGCTGATAAAGCCTAATTCAATTAAAACGCTGGGCATTTTGACATTACGTACCACAAACCACTGATTTTCACGTATTCCCCTATTGGGACTTTTTTTTCCGATTTGAGCATCCAATCCGTCCAAAATATTTTGGGCCATTAAAATACTTTCCATAGTAAATTCTTCTTCCATCATCGAATTCAATATGGAATGAATTTCTTTCGGCACGGTTTTTTTATCGACTACTTCACGCCTGTATTCCGGAGGAAGATACCAGACCTCAAAACCGGCTGCCTTTGAGCTAAGGGATGCATTTACATGGATGGAAACATAGAGAATACTTTCATTTTTTTTTAATTTTACCGAATTTGCCATGTTTACCCTGTCTTCAAGGGTCGGATAGACATCCTTATTTCTGGTTAAAAGAATTTTTTTATCCGGATAGGCCTTTTTAAGCATCTTGTACAGATCTAAGCTGACCTTTAAGGCGATATCTTTTTCGTATAAGACAAATGTTTTTTTATTTTCGACATAAGAGCCGACACAGCCGGGATCTTTTCCCCCATGTCCGGGATCTATCAAGATAACCCCTACCCTATAATTTTCTTCTTTTTGAGGTACGGCAAAAAAAGTTTCAAGCTTTTTATACATTTCACCGCTTATAAAGGTAAGACCGTCTTTTTGATAGGGAGGCTGAGTAAAATCGGCTTTTTCGTTATCAAAAATTATAAGACTTTCCCCTATTTTGCAGCTTACCTGAGAATTATTTTTTATAAAAATAAGTTCTTGCGAAAGCGGATCCCATGAAATATCGAGATCAAGCCTTCCTGCGGCATCGGTAACCGAAACTCCCGCAGAAAAAGCTTTTAAACAAAGAAAAACCAAGAGAAAAATAGAAAAAAAAGCCTTATTTGCCCTATTTTTCATTAAAAATTAAATAGTATCAAGACAGGCAATGCCGGGGAGAACTTTTCCTTCAAGGAATTCGAGGGAAGCTCCGCCGCCGGTAGAAACATGACTCATCTTATCGGCAAGATTGAACTTATTTACGGCAGCAACCGAATCACCTCCGCCTACGATTGTAAGTGCACCTTTTTCCGTTGCAGCTGCTACAAGGCGGGCAGTTTCTTCCGTTCCCTTTGAAAAAGCCTCAAACTCAAAAACGCCTACGGGGCCGTTCCAGACAATGGACTTTGACGACAAAATAATCTCTTTATAAAGAGCCAAGGTCTTAGGTCCTACATCCATTCCCATAAGATTATCGGGAATATCTGTGCTTTCAACTAAAACGGCTTCGGCATTGGGAGAAAAGGTTTCGGAACAGATATGATCAACAGGAAGGATTATCTTTACACCCTGTTTTTCAGCCTTATCCAAAAGATTTTTAGCAGTATCCATAAAATCTTCTTCAAATAAGGATTTTCCGATTTTCTTTCCTTGAACCTTTAAGAAGGTGTAGGCCATTCCTCCTCCGATAATTAAAGAAGAGGCATTTTTTAAAAGGCTTTCCAAAACTGCAATTTTGGAAGAAACCTTTGCTCCTCCTATAATTGCCGTCATGGGCTTTGCAGGATTATTTAACATTGGCTCAAGGTATTTAATTTCCTTTTCCATAAGAAAACCGGCTACCTTTGTATTGACAAAGTTTGAAATTTCGGCTGTAGAAGCATGAGAGCGGTGAGCCGTTCCAAAAGCATCATTTACGTAGATATCGCCGTACAAGCTGAGTTCTTTTGCCAAGATTTGCTGCTCGGCCTTTTCCTTTGAAGTTTCTTCTTTGTGGAAGCGGGTGTTTTCAAGCATGAGGATTCCGCCCTGTGGAAGAGCTTTTACCCTTTCAAGCTGCCCCATGCAGGAGGGAGCAAAATCAACAGGAAGTTTAAGAAGGCCGGATAAATATTCTGCAACAGGTTTCATCCTGTGCTTTCCGTTAATATAAGCTTCCTCATCAAAGGGTTTTCCGTCTTTTTCGGCCTTTTCCTTGGCTTTTTTTGCATCTTTTGAAGGATCACCCAAATGGCTCATCAAAACAAGGCTTCTTGCTCCTTGTTCCAATATATATTTTATTGTAGGAAGAGCCGCCCTAATCCGCGTATCATCCTGCACTACTCCATCCTTCATAGGAACGTTAAAATCTACACGCATTATTATGCGTTTATCCTTTAAATTTACATCTTTTACAGTCTTAATCATATTACCCTCCAATAAGATTTTTATTTTAGGCAGCCTCTAAAAACATCCGTTTTTAGAAGATTATCTTTCGATAATCGGTTTCTTTAAATTTATTCGTTTTCTTTTTTGAATTCGATGAAGTCTATTTCAACACCGTTAGGATCTACGGCCGTTAAAATCTTTTTACCGTCTTTTACGGTTCTTGGAGGAGCCGTTATACGGACATTTTTAGCTTTTAGGTACTTTTCGGCCTCACTTATCTGATCGACCTGAACGGTAAGAGAAAGTCGGCTGCCATTTTGCGGCTTAGAAACATCATGACTTATGAGCTCAAGATTCATTCCGCTGTCAGGTTCCGTTAAAAAAGCAATTCTTTTTCCCGGAGCGGCCGACATCATATAATTAAAAGTAAATCCAAGTACTTTTTCATAAAATTCAAGTGATTTTTCCATTTCATCCGTGCGGATGGCAACACTGTTTAAAAACATTTGTATACCTCTTTAAAAAAAAGTATAACATAATCATTATCATAAGTCAATTAAGAGTCAATCATTTTAGCCGTCTATAAATTTTTAAAAAAAAATAGCGAGGGCTTGACTTTTCTTTTTAATAACTTATACTTATGTACGTGTTGTATCGTGTAAACTTGTCAATAAAATTAAAAGCTTATTTATGGTTACAACCAAATGAGAATTTTCTCAAAAAAATTATTCCGTAAAATTACGGAAAAGGAGAATGAAATGAAAAAACTTATTTTTGTTTTTTTATTGGTTGCATTGCTTGCAACACCTTTGGCTGCACTTGATTTCAGTGCAGGTGGCGATTTTAGCTTTGCTCATATGTTGAACATAGTTAAAGTTGAAGATGTAAAAGGAACTACTTCTGTGAATTTTTTAGGTGTTAACGGTTTCTTTGATGCCGAATACGTAAGAGCAGGCTTAGGAGTAAATTTCCTCGTCGGCGGAATAACGGCAAAACTTGAAAATGCAGGTCCTCTTTCAGGAACAACTAAAGATAATAAGACATCTTTAATAAATTTCCGCCTTTCGGTTTTGGGAAAATACCCCTTTACCATTGCCGAGATTGTAAAGCTATACCCCTTAGCCGGTATGGAAGTGGATTTCAATGTTTCAACTAAGTATGACGGTAAGAATGCAAAAGAGCATCTGTCTGATGATGAAAAAAGTGACTTAAATCATTACTACCTAGTTTTAGGTGCAGGAGCCGATATCACTGTTACAGGCAATCTCTTTGTAACACCCAAAGCAACTTTCGGTTTTGATTTGAGACAGAACTCGACTGCAAAAGCAGCAAAGAAAGCCGGTGCAAACGTAAAAGGCGCTCATCAAATGAAGTTAGAATTCGGTCTAGGCGTAGGCTATAAGTTCTAATTTTACACCAAACCTTAAAAGCTCCATCTTGAGGATGGGGCTTTTTTTTATGCATTCGTAAAAAAAACTTGGTTTACTTGAAAAAAAAGCTCTTATCGGCTAAAATACTTTTTATGAAGATTACGGAAAAGATTTTAATTGTGGATTTCGGCGGTCAGTATAATCAGCTCATAGCAAGGCGCGTGCGTGACCTAAATGTTTATTCGGATATTGTTCCGGCCTCAAAGGCCATTGATTACATAAGGGAAAATAAGCCCATAGGTATAATTTTTACGGGAGGGCCTAACAGCGTTTATGAAGAAAAAGCTCCCCTGCCCCCAAAAGAAATTTTTAACTTAAATATTCCGATTTTAGGCATTTGTTACGGTATGCAGGCCATGGCCCATTGCCTAGGCGGCAAGGTCGAAAAAAGCTTAAAAAGAGAATTCGGCAAAACCTTAACAAAATTCGACACAGGTATTCCGCTATTTAAAAATATAAAAGATAAATCTTCGGTTTGGATGAGTCATGTCGACTGCGTTTCCCGCCTGCCTGAAGGCTTTGTTTCGGCAGCTCAAACGGCAAATACAAAAAATGCGGCTATGGCAAATAAAGAAAAAAAACTTTACGGCATTCAATTCCATGCCGAAGTCGAACATTCCGAAGAAGGGCAAAATATAATCAAAAACTTTTTATACAATGTTTGCGGTGCTAAAGGCGATTGGAATATGAAAAGCTTTTTGGCTGAGGCTATAAAAGATGTACAAAATACGGTAAAAGACGGCAAGGTGCTTTTAGCCCTATCGGGAGGAGTAGATTCTTCCGTGCTTGCGGCTCTTTTAAATAGGGCTGTCGGTAAAAATCTGACCTGCATTTTTGTGGATCACGGCCTTATGCGTAAAAATGAGGGAGATGAGGTAGAGGCAGCCTTTAGAGATGCTCCAATGAACTTTATCCGCGTAAATGCGGAAAGCCGTTTTTTGGGCAAGCTAAAAGGCGTTTCAGACCCTGAAAAAAAACGGAAAATAATCGGCGAAGAATTTATCCGCGTTTTTGAAGAAGAAGCCAAAAAAATCGGAACTGTGGACTTCCTTGCCCAAGGCACAATTTACGCCGATGTAGTTGAAAGCGGTACCAAGGGTTCCGCCGTAATCAAAAGCCATCATAATGTCGGAGGCCTTCCCGATCACATAAGTTTTAAGTCCCTCATCGAGCCCTTAAAAACGCTTTTTAAGGACGAAATACGAAACTTAGGCACGGAGCTCGGCCTCCCCGATTATTTGGTACACCGTCAGCCCTTCCCCGGTCCCGGCCTTGCCATAAGAATCATGGGCGAAATAACCGAAGAAAAGCTCGATATTTTAAGGGAAGCCGATGCTATCTGGCGGAGCGAACTTGAGCATGCTGACATAAAAAAGGATTTAAGCCAGTATTTTGCCGTTCTTACCTCAACAAAGACGGTGGGCGTTATGGGCGACTTCAGAACCTATGACTACACCCTCGCCCTGCGTGCAGTAAAAACCTCGGACTTTATGTCAGCCGACTGGGTACGCATTCCCTACGAGATTTTAGACAAAGTCTCTTCCCGTATTATAAACGAGGTAAAGGGCATCAATCGAATAGTCTACGACATAACTTCAAAACCGCCTGCTACGATTGAGTGGGAGTGATAAAGGTGGTATACTAAATAAGGAGGTTCACTATGACAACAAAAACTCTCAAAGAAAAAGCAATGGTACTCGTACCCTTCTTGCTGCTTTTGCTTTTACAGCCGGCTGTTTACGCTCAAACAAACGGCACCATGCCTAAACGCAAATTCGTCATTGCATTTCACGCAAGCGTAAATACCGACAAAACGGGCAAAAACCTCATAAAAGAACTGCCCGATTTACAAAAACGGGGAATCAACACGCTTTTTCTCGAAATAGGCTACAACTATCAATGGAAAAGCGACCCGAAACTCTATAACAAATATGTGCTTTCCGAAACCGTCGCACGCGAAATTGCAGCAGAATGCCGCAGGCTTTCCATCGACCTCATCCCCGAAATAAACTGCCTCGGCCATCAATCGTGGGAAAACGAAACCTTCGCCCTGCTCAAAGCCTACCCCGAGCTGGACGAAACGCCGGGCCTCTACCCCGGCAATAAGGATATTTATTGCCGCAGCCTCTGTTCTTCCAATGAAAAAGTCTACACGATTTTATTCGGTTTAATCGACGAAATTACAGAAGTTTTTTCGGTAAAAAAAATACACGTCGGCTTGGATGAGGTGTTTTTGATCGGCGAAGACGCATGCCCCCTTTGCCGCGGAAAAGACAAGGCCGAACTGTTCGCCGGTGCCGTGAACAGACTCTACGATCACTGTGTCAAAAAACGCGGGTTTACAATGTATATGTGGGGCGACCGTCTCATCGACAGCGAGGATGAAGATAGCGGTTATAAGGGCGAATACGAAAGCTCGTGTAACGGAACCTACCCCGCCGTAGACCTCATTCCTAAGGACATAATCATCTGCGACTGGCACTATGACGAGCTGGAGCGCTACGGCTCCATTCCTTATTTTTTAAACAAGGGGTTCCGTGTTCTGCCGACAAGTTTCAAGGGCATTAAAGCGGTAAACGCTCTCATCGACTATTCGCTTTTATACAAGAATAACCCTGCGATGCTCGGGCACATGTACACGGCATGGGACAATTTTACAAACAAAAATCTCTCACGGTATAAACCGATGGTTAAAACGATAGACAAACTGAAGGCCGGGAATTAGTAAAATCTAAAAACATACTATAGAAGTTAGGTCAGACATATTTTTAGCCAAAAAAATAACTTGTATAAATGGCTGAAATTTGTTAAATTAGACGCTATGGCAGAAGCTACACGAGAGATACTGAATAGAATTTATTCTCCTATAATCCATAAATCACATGAACTGCATAGAACATTGATAAAACAATATACAGGCAGCAAAATAAACAGAGGTTTCTTTAATGGTCATTATCATAAAAATTCCGAAGGAGAGTATCAGCCGGATATGTACCCTATCCCTGTAATCAGCTTTATCGGATTATGTGATATTGAGTTCGATTTTGATACTGTTTCAATTACAACAAAGATATCAAGGAATCAAATACAACTTTTTGACTGGAATATAATTAGTTCTGTTCACTTCGAAATATACGGCGTTGAAAACTATCTTAAAGATTATGGCAGTGAACAAAATTACGATAAAATTGGAGATAATATCGCATCATCTACCGAAAAAGAATTCTTTGTTTCTATATATTTCCCTTTTATTACAAGTATTGAGGACTTAGCCAAATTTTTGACAATTTTACAAAAAAACAATTTCTATTATTAATCCGGCAAATGAAACAATATTCTTCCCAAAAATACTTGACGAGAATAAGGCTTACTTTTTTGTCTCCGTCTTCCCGTCTTTTAGCTCCAAGCCTTTTTCGAATAAAAAGCTGATGTAGTAGTCTTCAATCGTATTTTTAGGGCCGGCGGCGTTGAGGCGTTTGCGGGCATCGGCATTGTTTCGGCGCTGTACATATGAAGAATAAAAATGGCGAGGATCGGAATTATCAAAATCCAGTTTTTTATTTAAGAGCTTGGCAACATCTTCCCTGCCCATTGCAGGTATTTTACAGCTTACCAACTGATTGCGTACATAGAGAATATCTTCATATGAGATGCCGAATAAAAACTCTTCCAGCGACTGCCCTATAATCTTATTGGATAGTTTTGCAAGCATAAAACTTTGCCAAGAATCATCCAATTTGGAAGAAAGTAAAAAAAGCTCGCTGGTGCCCATCATCGTACCGAATACCGGAGCTATTGTGTCACGGGCAGTCCAAACGCGGGTTAGAACGGGAGCAAAAGAAGTTGTGTTTTGATCCAAACGGTGCTCCCAAAGATAGGTTAAGGCATTTGCGACCTTTTCTCGTTTTTGTTTATCCAAAATATTGCTGTCCAAAATCGAAATATAAACGTCTTCGGACATAATCGTAAACATGATATTCATAGTAGCCGCTCTAAGTTCTTCAATTTTTTCTTCCGAAAA
This sequence comes from Treponema sp. B152, assembly GCF_024181665.1. Taxonomy (NCBI): domain Bacteria; kingdom Pseudomonadati; phylum Spirochaetota; class Spirochaetia; order Treponematales; family Treponemataceae; genus Treponema; species Treponema sp. B152. Next base: position 1,031,976 of record NZ_CP058668.1, on the reverse strand, counting down.
TGATGAATTTGAAGCGACCTTGGTAAGAGCAGAAAATATATGGAATTTTGCAACAAGAAAACCGCGGCCCAATACGGCCTTTGTGGGCATTGAAAGAGTACGGGCATCGGAAGGAGTTTTACACAGAGTTTCTATGAGTGTTTCTTGACTGCGTTTTTGGCCTGCAAGAATGCTTGTCTCATGGATCGAAGGAAAGTGGGAAATCGCAACCGACATTCTTTCCAAATCCATGAGTTTCTTTCCTATTTCCAATACAGTGGACTTGTATTCTTCATTCAATTGTTCAAAAGCATATTTGACCAATGTTCTTTCATGATCATTTAGAACAACTATGTCTGTAGAGATTATAGTTCCGAGTCCTGCATTATCTATTGTCATATTTTTTCGCAACTTCTCCAATATGCAATTACCTAATGTATAGAAAGAATATTATATCATATTGTAACGAATTTAAAAAGGGCTTTTTTATCTAAAACCATAGAAATTTGGTAAAAATAGGCGGTACTCATTGACATAAAACCTTTTTACATGCAATATATTCATTCATAAATGTTAGTTCGATACGGTCAAAATGCCGAAGGAAAGCAGGTTCGGCAGGCTTTGGTCTATACTAAGGATGAGCACAAGATTGCTCTCGAAAAAATAGACATTGAAGCCGTAAAAATTATACAGCGTTTAAATTCTCAAGGTTTTGAAGCCTATATAGTAGGAGGAGCAGTAAGAGACTTATTGATAGGTCATGTTCCAAAAGATTTCGATATAGCGACCTCAGCCGAACCTTCAAAAATACGAAAAATGTTCAGGAATTCCAGAGTAATAGGCCGGCGTTTTAGGCTGGTTCATATATTTTTTGGAGAAAAGATATATGAGGTAAGCACCTTTAGATCAACGGAAGATGGAAGCATAGGAAACAAATTCGGCACAATAGATGAAGACGTTCACCGAAGGGATTTTACTTTAAATGCTCTTTATTACGACCCCATACATGAACTTGTAATCGATTATGTAGACGGAGTTAAGGATATAAGAGCAAAAAAAATAAGACCTATTATTCCTCTACAGCTTATCTTTTCGGAAGATCCGGTAAGAATGATTCGGGCTATAAAGTATGCGGCAATGACGAATTCCGGTATTCCTTTTTTCCTTCAGCTTCAAATACGAAAAAATGCCCATCTTTTGGAATTTGTATCCCCTTCAAGAATAACCGAAGAAATAAATAAGATTATTTTTAGCGGGCATGCAAGCGATATTATAAAAAAGCTTTTGGATTTTAAGCTCTATGTTTACCTACAGCCTGGGGCATGCGCCTTTATAGATTCGTCTTCAAAATTTAAAAAGATATATATAGAAAATCTTGCTCTTTTGGATAAGGAAGTTGACGCTAAACCTCAAATAAAACAGGGAGAATGTTTAAAATCATTACTTAAAGATTACATCAGACTGATTGCAAATCCCGAAGGGCCGCCGCAAGAAGTTTATACCTATGTTTACAAGGAATGCAGGCACTTTATTCTCCCCATGAATCCTCAAAGAAAGGAATTGGAATTTGCGGTAAAAAGCGTTTTAAATGATTTGGGAATAAAGGTATCAATGGACAGAACCCAAGTACGCCCTGCAAAACTCGGCAAACAGGTTAAGCATAGACGCAAGAAAAAGGCTAAAAAACAAGAAGCTCTTAAAGATACGGATTAAATCAACCCGTATCTTTAAGGCTCAATAAAATTACAGATATTAAACTCTGATAAGTTTATGAGCTATCGGGGCAGGATTTTTGATTGTGGCGTGTACCGGACAGCTGTCGTCAACCAAAGCCATAAATTTTTCAAGCTCCTCATCGGAAGCATCGGACTTAATATGATATATTGTTTCAATATCGGAAAGTCCCAGTGTACCCGGTCTAAAAAAGCCTATACATTCAACAGCCAAATAATCCAGTTTGAGACCTTTTTTCTTTGCAATTACCTTTGAAGTAACACACTTACAGGCTCCCAAACCGCTTAAAAGAAGTTCTATCGGGTTCATTCCTAAATCGGTTCCCCCGAAACTCAAGGGCTCATCCGCAATAATTTTCTTGCCTGATGCCTCACATTCAACTTTAAAACCTTCGCCTAAATCTATTTCGGCTTTTGTTCTAAATTCTTTTGCCATAATTTCTCCTATAAATATTCCCTAGTTATTTTTTTAAGGGAGATTTTAAACCTTTTTTTATTTCAGCAGCCAATTTTTGAATTTCTTCAAACCTATCCTGTTGTTTTAACTCTAAACTTATATAATACAATTGATTGATTTTTTCCGTATCGGATTTTTTTATATCATTCATAAAAAGAATTTCATCATAAAATGTATACTGATCTTGATTATATGGTTTCGCATTATAAGGAGCTGCTTGATTTATTTTTTGCTGCCACTGTTCTATATTTTTTTCGGGAGCTTCCTTAGGCGGTTTTAAATTTTTTGAGAGCCCGATATATATATAATCATCGCTTCTGGCCTTTGTAAACATTTGCAAGTTACGCACTTCAATACCGGGCGTACTGCCTTTTAAATTAAATCCTAAAGAAAGCACTAAGGTAGTTTCTTTATCACTTGAAAAGTCTTTTTTGGATATTGAAAAATCATAATCTCCGGCTTTTATAATCGTATTCTTTGAATTAAAATCAAATTTAATTGCTGCAAGCATAGGGTCAATAGGATAATCTTTGGGCGATAAAGATAAAAATTCTTTCCAATCTCCGAAATTTGCATTATACGAAGGTAGAATATAGTCGGTCATAAAACTATAATCAAGGTTATGTCCGTTCCTTGTAGAAGAAATAGCATCAATTTTACTCATAACATATATTCCTCCGGGAACAGGAAGAGAATACGATATAACTTCCCCGTCTGCAAAGGGAAGCTCCCAATAATTTACAAGCCATTTTCTACCGTAAACATCTATATGACTTTCAGACCTTGATGCCTGTCCGTAAGATAAAACAGGAACTTTTTCTCCTGCGACGGTCCTATAAATACGATCAGCACTTAAAATATAGTCCATATATAATTTAGGGGATTGTATAAGTTCTTTTTCGCTTACATTATCAGGCTTTTTTATCAAAGCCATGGTTGAATTAAGCATTTTACCGTAAACTACTTTGCCGTTTTGAGGAAGCTTATATTCTTTTAGATCATTGGGAATAAATAATCCCCACTTTTTATTTCCCTGACGGGCCAAATGAAGAGGAAAAGAAGGAGCCCAAGCTCCATACATAATCTCTTCCGAACCCAAGGCCTTGGTAAAGGATTCGGCTCCTGAAAAACTATATTTTTTCTTCAAGTCATCTATAATGCTGAGTGTAAATTTTTTATAATCGGACAGGACCGATTTTCGAACCTCCGTCAGCTTTTTGGGTAATTTTTCTTCATACTTAAATTCATAAAAACTGCTTTCTTCAAGAATATGAGGCAGCCTATAAAAAATAGGAAGATAGACCGTACCTACATTTTTTGCAATATTCTTTGTTTCGGCAAAGGGAAGTGCATAGTTTAAATTTTCATTTTCGCTTTTCATGGTAATAATTCCCAAAACCATTCCATCAGGTGAAATAAGCGGCCCTCCTGAATTGCCGGGGCTGGCTGCAGCCGAAAACCTAAGCCACTTCCATTTTCCGTTTCTTTCTTCAAAGGTTTGGCTTGTAAGAAGACCGTTACGGATTATAATGCCTTCGCCCAAAGCATTGCCGACGGAAAAGGTGGGGGTATTTAAGTTGAATTCATTTAAGGCTGAAAGGCCTTCGCCTTTTACATGCTTATAATTTTCTGCCTCAAAAATTATAAAATCCTTTTCAACAGAGTAACTTAAAACCGATCCTACCTTATAAATATCCCCCGATACCGAACGGAGGTTGTAGTCGTTATAAAAACTTTCTTCATAAAGGTTAAAAACATGGGCGGCAGAATAGAATTTGCCGTCATCCATTAAAAAAGCGGTTCCTATGGGAATATATTTGTCGTTTCGTATTGCAAATGGAATCCTTTCCATGGGAAGTTTTTTTTCATATTCCAGCTTCCCTTCTTCCGGTTTTAAAACAACAACTTCAAATACGGCTCCGTTTATTTTTTTTAGAACTTCGGGACTTAGAACAGCCTGAGCTCCCAAAATCTGAAAAACTACCGCAAAAAATAAAATCATAAAAATGTGCTTAAATTTCATCATAACAAACATACCTCATCATACAATAAATCTACGTATTAAACAATATCATATTATCTCTTAATTAACAAGAGTATAAGAATTATAAAAAACGGCCGTACTTGGTACAGCCGTCAATAATATTAGTTCAATTTATTTTCTGCAAGAATTGCCTTGTATGATTTTAAATCGGTAAAGACTTCTTCTTTAAGCGGATTACGCTTCGTTTTGCTTATAATATATAGTTCGTAAGCAAATACTGCAAGGTTTACAATCAAAGCAGCAACAGCCAATACTGTTTTCGGAGCGGCAGCCTGAGTTGATGTAATGCCGAACCAATCCGTATATGAGGCATAATTAGCAGTAAGCGAGAACATTGCAAAGATCGCAAGAGTCTGAGCTCTATGCTGAAGCCATGCGCCTTTTCGGAATAAGAATTCTGCAACCGTACATGAAACTATCAATGTAAATCCTGCATAAAAAGATCGGTTTGAGATACAGTTATAGCAATAAGAAATATTCCATAAATCGTATGCAATAATCCAAAACCATAATTGATCAGCCCAAATCATATCCCGTGATTTTGTATTGCTTATCTTTATTTTTAACCAGCCTGAAAGAGAAAGGCAAAGAAATATACCTGCAATTGCATTTATAATATTCCAAGGGCCTCCTTCCATCAAAAGACCGCCGCGTACTACCCCATGCATAGAATAGCACTCAATATCCGCATAAACAGCTTCCAAAATATTGATAACCAAAATCAGCATGGGAAAGGTAAGCATAAATTTGTTTGTTTCAAGTTTTTTTACATAGCGCAAAAGCATAAAACCTATTACACCAGCCAAGGCCGAATAAGTTTTTACCCATGCAAACCATGTTGCACCTGAACTTCCGTTTGCAGTCGTGATAGGCCAAACAAAGATAGAAAAAACAATCGGTAAAGCAACATAAAAGATAATAGAAATCCATTTGCTCCTTCTTGTCAATTCATTAAGCCCTATAAGCATGACCAGTAAAAAGACAAACCCAATTACAGTTTTTAATGTATAACCTGTAAAGAAAAACATTTTAATACCTCCATAAATAAAATTACAAAATAACTTCCAAGTCGCTTATAGGATAAACTTTGCACGAATGGATATAATTAAAAAGTTCATCCGCATATCGGCTTAAAACTCCGCGAGCCGTAAAAACAGTTCCGGAAACCAAACGAATTCTGCATAAACTGCATTCACCGCTTCGGCAGCATACATTCATTCTTATACCGGATCTTTCCAGAGCAGTCAGAACGCTTTCACCGGATAAGGCAGGAATTTTCTTATCTCCGACTTTTATCGTAAAAGTTTCTTTTCCGCTTAAGTTCTTGGGCCAGCCCGGTTCGTTTTGAATATCCTGTCGTGCACCGAACATTTCACGCCTTATGTGTTTAGGCAAAATACCTATTTCGGTTAAAGTCTTGCTGCAAAACTGGTTCATAATTTCAGGGCCGCAAATATAATAGGTAGCATTTTTATAATCCGGAACAAGGGCCTTTATACATTCGGCATCGATAAAACCCGTTCGGTATTTTTTACACTCGGGATCATTCGACACAACCAAAGAATAATGGAAATTCTTAAATTCGGCAGAAAGACGAGTTAACTCTTCATGATTTATAGCAAGATCTTCATTCCGCGTTCCGTAGATAAGATAAACTTCTCTATCCAAACCGGCATGAAGTATTTCCCTGCTCATCGAAAGAAAGGGGGTTATACCGCTTCCGCCGGCCAAAAAGACCTGTCTTTTATGATGAAAAACCGGATTAAAATGAAATACACCTGCTGGGCCGTTAGCTTCAAACCTATCCCCGGCTTTTACGTTATCAATCAGATAATCGGAGACAAAACCTTTTTCCTGTCTTGCAACAATAATTTCAAAATAGCTTCGCTCTTTAGGAGAAGAAGAAAGGCTGTAAGGCCTTGAAGTTCTTACCCCTTCAATTTGAACAAAGAGGTTGATATACTGCCCTGCTTCAAAAATCGGTAAAAAACCTGTTTCGCTTACAAAGCGGATTTTTTTTGCATAATTGCCGATATTTTCCGTTTCAGAAACTATGAGTTTCATAATACTGGGGTGATATTGATTTATTTTTTTCTCGACAGCCGATGCATCAACCGTAATATCCTTTCCTATTCTTTTTGAAACAGCCAATTCATTTAATATATTTGCTCCGTTTTCCATACGGCTTATAATAAGAGTTTTAAGATCACTCATTGTCCATCTCCTTTAATAATGACGAGGCAAGTTTATCGGCAAACATATAATTAGGTCCGAAACCGCAGGTATTTACCCATCCGCTTGCAAAAACCAAGTTAGGAATAACATTATCCGTTGCAGGAAAGAAAAATACCGAAGAGCGTAAATCCTGTTCATATCCGTAAATGGCTCCGGAAGGATGTCCCAGATACCTCATATGAGTTAAGGGAGTTGCAACTTCTATTTCTTCAATATGACTGCGTAAACCGGGGAAACGCTTTTCGAGCCTGTAAATTATCGTTGAAGCTAGCTCATATTTTTTTTGGTGGTATTCTTCAGGCGAAAGTTTTTCCCATGCTTCCGAATATTTAAGAGTGCCGGCCGTAATTATACTTGTACCCGGAGGCGAAACTTTGGGATCGTCTACGGTATAGCAGGTAGAAATAATCGGATCGATTGAGGTGTCAAGCTTATAGGCATTTTTAAAATCTTCATTTGCATCCAAACTTGAATATGTCAAATTAAAAGAGTCGGTAAAGCCGATTGTTTCAGGCGGACAGTCCAGCCCGATAAAACAAGTTAAAGCGGAAATACCGGGTTTATAACTTTTAAAATACGATCGGATTGAATCCGGAATTTCTTCTTTTTGTAAAAGTTTTGCATAGGTTTGAGTAGGCGAAATATTGGATATTATCTTCTTTGCTCTAAACTCTTCTCCTTCATCATCGATAACACCACAGGCTTTTCCGTTTTCGATAATAATGCGTTCAACCTTTTTATTAAATAAAATAGTTCCGCCGTTTTCCCGAATCATCTCTGTAAGGGCCTGACTTATAACTTGAGAACCTCCCCGCACATAAAAGGGCTTATCTTCGGTGTAAATATAAGTACACATCGCAAGAATCGTAAAAGGAAAGTTTTCCGGAGCGACACCCATAAAGCACCAATAAGCAGAAAGGCATAATTGCAGAGCCTTGTCCTTAAAAAACTCATCAAGAACATCCTGAGTGCTGCGTACGGCATACTTTGTCAAAGTAGGATATACGGAAGGAAATAATGTTTTGGTAAGCCATTTTTTTAGTCCTGAAGGCTCTCCTGTAGAACCTGCACTTTTTGCCCTAAAAGAATTTATCTCTTCATTGAACTTATAAACGGTTTGATAATACCTTTTGATGTTTTCAGCTTCTGCAGGAAATTCTTTAATCAGTTTTTTTTGAACTTCTTCTTTATCTGCAGGAAGAGTAATTCCCCGTCCATCAGGCAAATTGATTTTATATAAAGACTCGATAGGAATCCATTCGATTTTATCTTCGATTCCGTATCGTCTAAATTGCTTACGAAGCGGACCGGGGTTTTCCTTTGTTCCCATGGAGCTTAGCTGATGTAAAGCAACTTCAAATTCAAAACGGCCTCGGCAAAAACTTGTACCGCAGCCGCCGGGGATATTGTGTTTTTCCAACACGCATACCTTTTTTCCGGCCTGAGAAAGACTTGCAGCAGATGCAAGCCCTCCGTTTCCGGCTCCTATAATAACGACATCATAATTTTTCATAAAGCATTAAAATCCCTTACCGGTAAAGAACATAATAATCGGAACAGCCATTAATATTAAGTTCACAATCATTAAGATACACTGCACCTTTGAGGTTTTTATTTTTTTGCAAAGTTTTATCATTGATTCATGTTTAAATTCATTTTCAACAAACTTTTTGCACGAAATTTGAAAAACGCCTCCGGTTGTAAGAGAGTTTGCACGGAATACCAGCCAAAAGCCGGGAGTGCCTGTAATACATATTCCCAAAAGAGGCATAAGAAGAATACCCACATGTTCAAGAGCAACGGAGGGACTAAACTCGCCGATTACAAAGAGCCAGTTCCAAATCGTATAAGCCAAAATCCAGCAAACTGTTCCCAGCATAAAAACATTTTTAGAAGCAAAAAGACCTTCTCCGAAAACACCAGCCTCGGCCTTATAAATACCTGTAAGAGGTCCCATATATTCGGGCAGCCAAGAACCGGCAAGACAAAAAACGGAAGCAGCAAGAACCAAACCGGTAACAAAATTATACGGCTGTTTATTTTTTAATAAATCGGTAAAAGTTGCTTCCAAAATATTGATAACCAAAAAAATAAGAACAATTTTAACAAAGAGGTCTCCGTTCATAAGGTTAAACAAAACAAGAACGATAAGAGTTCTCATTATTATGAGGGTCGAAAGTTTGAGCCTCTCAAACATTACCATCTTGCATACAAATAACACTACTATGGGAGCAATAATGTTGATAGGAACATTTGCCCAAAGCGGAAAAAATGATGTTAAAAATGTAGCACAGGTTAAAAGTACGGTAAAAATAAACCAATTAAGATAGGCTTTATTTTTTTTTGCGTTCATATAAATCTCCTTGAAAAAGGATTATATACCAAAGTAAAAAAAAACGCAATAAATTAATTAAAAAATTATCTATAATGATTTATATAATAAAACCTAATTCAATAGTTTTTCAATATCTTTTTTTAAGTCTTCAGGTGCAACAGTCGGAGCATAGGCGGTAACTCTTTCTCCCGTTTTATCGACTAAGAATTTGGCAAAATTCCATTTTATGTCTTCACCGTTTGAAGCTTTTTTTAAAAAAGAAAAAATAGGTTCGGTATTTTCACCGTTGACTTCAATTTTTGCCATTATGGGGAAAGAAACCCCATACTTACTTTGAGCAAAATTTCTGATTTCCTCGTTTGTGCCCGGATCTTGACCGCCGAATTGATTACATGGAAAAGCTGCAACAAGGAATTTTTTATCCCTGTATTCTTTGTATAATGCTTCCAAACCTTGGAAGTGAGGAGTAAGTCCTCACTCACAAGCCGTGTTCACGATTAAAATAACATAATCTTTGTAATCATTAAAAGAAAAGTTATTTCCTAAGCTGTCCTTAACTGTGTAATTATAAATTCCCATTAAATTTCTCCTTAAAAATTTCGTTTAATGTTTTTGTAATTTTTAATCCCAAGGATTCATCAAATTTTATTTCCTTCCTGTCATAGGTAAAAATTCCATTTATTTCGTCTTCCACATCGCTTACTTGCGTATAGATTGAAGCACTCAAGCCCTTTTCAATAGCAGGGAAAACATCCTTTGTATAAAGCTTCCAAACAGCATCATTCAACTCTTCTTTGGTTCCAAACATTTTGTAGCCGAATAGAATATCAGAGCTCATGTGTTCTTGAGCCGGCAAACTGAAGCCTCCGAATTCAGTAAGGGCCAGTACCCTGCCCCGCTTATCTTTTTTAGGTCTAAAGGCCTTATAGTAAATGTGGCAACTGTGAAAGTCCCCGGCTCCCTGATCGAAGTAACCGCTTGCATGGTCGATTAGGCGGGCAGCATCTTTTTTGCGTACAAAGGAGGCTGCTGAGGCGGCATCAAACTGGCCCCAACCTTCGTTAAAAGGAACCCAGACTGCAAGAGATGTTATGCCATACAATAAATCGATAGTACGTTCCGCATCGCGCATAAAATTTTTCCGGCCGGTTTCGCTTTTTCTTCCGTGAAGAGCATAACGGCTTTTTCCGTCTTTAAAATTAAAGCCAAGCCAAGGAGCATACTTTACGACAAAGTCCTTATATGGGCCGCCTCCGCTTACAAAATCCTGCCAAACAAGCATTCCGATTTTATCGCAGTGATAATACCAGCGAAGCGGTTCTATTTTTATGTGTTTTCTGAGCATATTAAAACCCATGTTTTTAATCGTTTTAATTTCCCATATCATAGCCTCGTCGGAAGGAGGAGTGTACATGCCGTCACTCCAATAGCCCTGATCCAATAGACCGTGATGAAAAATAGGCTTTCCGTTTAAGCTTAAAACGGGCCCCGCTTTTCCTTTAAGAATACCGAATTCCCTCATACCGAAATAGGACCGTATACTGTCTTTTCCCACTTTAATTTCAAGGTCATATAAAAAAGGGCTTTCCGGGCTCCATCTTTTAAAATCATCGGGCATTTTTACAAGGGCGCGGTTGTTTTGAAAGTTTCCTTCTGCAACCGCTTTTTCCCCGTCAAAGATTTTAACCGAAGCATTGGCTGTAATAGGAGACAAATCGGTTCCGCTCATACAAAGCTCCAATTCAACCTCTGCCTTCTTAAAGTGAGGGGTTATTTTTACACTCTGAATATAGGTTTCGGGAACTCTTTCAGCCCATACAGTTTGCCAAATACCGCTTTGTCCTGTGTACCAAATCTCTCCGCGGTTGAGGGTCTGCTTTCCGTAAGCTTCATCGTCCGTATCCGTATTATCCGTAACGGAGACTACAACTTCGTTTTCGCCGTCCTTTAAAAAAACGCTTATATCGAAATAAAATGGCCAATAGCCCCCGTAATGGGAGCCTGCCTTTTTTCCGTTTATATAGACCGAACAATGCTGATCAACCGCCCCGAAATGCAATAAAAGCCTTTCCCCATCCTTACACTTTTCAAAGACAAATTCTCTGCGGTACCATAATCTTTTTCCGGGAAGAAGCTGTCTTTGTACTCCTGAAAGCAGACTCTCGGGTGAAAAAGGAACTATGATAGTTCCATCCCATGTTTTGGGAGCCTCTTCGGTTTCGGTTATTGCATAGTCCCATCGTCCGTTTAAACACTGCCAGTTTTCTCTTACAAGTTGAGGCCGAGGATATTCGTTTAAGGGACAGTCTCTGTTTAGGCTTTCGCCCCAAGGCGTTAAAAGCGGTTTTATAGGTTTATTTTTTCTCATAGGATTCAGTGTCCTTAGGCTCATTGTTTTTTCGCTTATTGTAAAGCTTAGATGCAAAGTAAAGTGGAATAAAGGCGCATAGGGCTAAAACGGCACCCCATACATAGATAGACTCTACTGGAATATTTTCGGTTATGCCGAATTCGTTTACCACGGAACCAGCCCCATTTTTTACCAAAAAATTTCCTATTATCGTTCCGATAATCATCGGAGTCAACACAAAAAAGAGAATACGCATACCTTCAAACTGTCCTCGCGAAGTTTCGGGGTATAGCTCTTTTACCCACATCGTCATCGATTGGGTTACAAGAATCTGTCCCGTACCGGCTAAAAATACGGACAAAAAAAGAGGAATATTTTGCAGACTGAACACTGCATCAGGGTTGACCGAGGCCGGCTTTATAAAAAGAGATAAAATACAAAGGCCCAAACTGTTAAGAATAATTGCAAATGCGGCAAGGCGCGGGGTTCGGCTTTTATTTATAAGGCCGATTGCAGGAATAACCGATAAGGAGGCAGCAAGCAAACTTAAACCCTGAATTATTCCCATGCGGGCAGCATCAAAGCCCATGCGGTAAATCATCCAGTTTCCCATGTGAACAAAATAAACGTTAAACGAAATAAAAAAGACGGCTGTCGTTATACAGGCGAGCATCAGTTCTTTATGCGAAAAAAAGCCTTCAGCCTTAAAAATCGCAGCAAACTGTTTGCCAAAAGAACCCTCCTTATGCGGTTTTAAATCGGGAGCATCCTTTAACAAAAAAAGTGAAATAAGACCGGTACCTATGACAAACAAACCCATAGACCAAAAAAGACGCTGGTAATTATTTTCGGCTCCTATTAAAAGACCGCCCAGCACAGTGCCGACTATAGTACCTATAACGGGCTGAATTGCAAGCACAGCCCCAACCTGTCCGCGGTTTTTATCCGTTGTCATATCGTTGCTCCATGCGTTGTAGCCCGAATCGTTTCCCATCGAACCGAAAAAACTCATAAAATCGTCGGCAAGGATAACAAGAACTGCAGCCCATACAGATACCTTAGCCCCTGTTCCTACCTGCCCTCTTCCTACAAATTCGGTTAAGCCGAAAAGGATGGTGGTAAGCCCCCAGACGATGTAGCCTATCGAAACAAAGCGGCGCCTTGAGCCTATCCTATCGGATAAGGTACCGAATAAAAAAGTTGAAAAGGTTGTTACTAATGCACTCGTAATAACCATAAGGGTTACTATCGAAGAATCTTTTGCTATTTTAGCATATACGAAGGTATTAAACCACTGGTTTTCGATGTTCCAGCATAACTGCCCTGCAAGGCCCAAGCCCCACATTAAAAACCAAAAGCGCTTTGTACCGATAAGAGCATCTTTTTTTATATCCGTGTTTTTAAGCATTTACAAAAATCTCCTCCGCCTATACTCTAAAATAAGAGAGAATTATTGTCAAGCGACAGAGTAAAAAAATCCTTTATTTTTAATTTTCAATTTACACTAGACAAGGCACCTAGATAAATGCTATCATCACGGGTTCTATGATAAAAAAAGACGATAATTATGCTCTTTTAGGAATTTCACCTGAAGCCTCGGTTGCCGAGATCAAAACTGCTTTTAGAAAAAAAGCAAAACTCCATCATCCCGATTTAACTCGGCACAAAACAGGAGAAGAAAAAGAAAAATCCGAGTCGGCTATGAGGCTTCTTTTAAATGCCTATCAAAACCTCTTAAAAGAAAAAACGAACAGTGAAAATCCCTTTGATTATTTCGATTTTTTTTCAAAGAAAAATGCAGCCGAAAGTTTTGATTACCGGCTATGGCTTTTAAAAAAAACGGACTACGAAAGCCGTGCTAAGCTCATCTTCTTTGATCTTTTTCACGGATTGGAACAATCTGCCGTAGAAGAATACAATAAAAGAAGAAGCGAGGCTGGAGGCTTCTACCTTTCAAAGTATTTTAATAAAGAAGATTTTATGGACTGCGGCTTTGTTCTTGCAGAAGAGCTTTATTTCCGCGGAGAGTATTATGAGTCTTTTTTGCTTTTAGAAGAAATCTTTTATTTGGAAAAACAAAAACCCTACTTTAAACATTTTTTTCCCGAAGTTACCGACTTGATAAAATCCATCATAAACGATAAACTGCATAGGTATGTTGAAGACGAGCTTGCCCTAGACTGTTATGAAGCGGCTTTGAAATTTGATTTTAAAAAGATAGATAGGGCTAACATTTTTAAGCGTATGTCCGAAATATATTATAGGTTTGGCGACACATATAAAGCTTCACAATATGTCAATGAGGCAATGAAGCTTAGTCCAAAATTAAAAGGAATTAAAATTATTCAAAATCAACTGGAGAATCATTATGATTATAATTAAAACGGAAGAACAAATTAACGGAATCAGAAAATCATGCAAGGCCCTTGCTCAACTCTTTGAAGAATTAAAACCCGTAATCAAGCCCGGTATTAGTACAAAAGAGCTGGATGATTTTTGTGTTAATTACATAAAAAAAATCGGCGGTGTTCCCGCATGGTATTCCGAAGGATTCCCTGGAGCTGCCTGTATTTCTATAAACGAAGAGGTTATTCACGGCATTCCAGGTAAAAGAATAGTAAAAGACGGAGACCTTGTTTCGATGGATATAGGAATAGACCTAGGAGGATACATCAGCGATTCTTGTGTAACCTATCCTGTCGGCAATGTTTCAAAAGAAAACCTCAAACTTTTAGAGGTTACCACCAGGTGTCTCTATGCAGGGATTGAAGCATGTAAGGCAGGCAAAAGAGTTTCCGACATTTCAAAGGCTGTCTTTAATTTGGCTAGCGCCCACAATTACGGGGTAGTTTATGACTATTGCGGACACGGCGTAGGTCTCGGCGTACACGAAGATCCGAGTATTCCTAATGTGCCTGAAAGAATGAGGCCAAATCCCCGTCTAAGGGCAGGAATGGTAGTTGCAATAGAGCCTATGATTAACATGGGAACGGCCGATGTCGAGGTAAAAAATGACGGTTGGACTGTCGTAACGGCCGATAAGTCGGTTTCTTGCCACATGGAACACACGGTAGCCATCTTTGAAGACCACACCGAAATCTTATCGCAGTTATAGGAAGGCCACTTTGATGAATTCGATTATTTCGTGGAATGTAAACGGCATCAGGGCCGTAGAAAAAAAAGGCTTTTTGGATTGGCTTAATACCGAAAATCCCGATGTGCTTTGCGTACAGGAAACAAAGGCAGCAAAAGCTCAGCTTAGCAAGGAGCTTACCGAACCCGACCTGCCTAACGGAAAATATTTTGCCTATTGGGCTTCTGCAAAAAAAGCAGGTTATTCGGGAACCGCTATATTTACAAAAAAAGAACCTCTGCAGGTAAGAACTATGGGCTTAAAGGAATTTGATGATGAAGGAAGGGTTTTGGTTGCAGACTTTGACAAGGTTTCGATTATTTCGGCTTATTTTCCCAACTCGCAAGACGGAGGAGCCCGCCTAGACTACAAGCTGGACTTTTGTGCAGCAATCCTCGAATTTTGCGATTCTATCCAAGAAGAAGGAAACAATGTAATACTTTGCGGAGACTACAACATAGCTCACAAACCCATAGACCTTGCAAACCCTAAGAGTAACGAAAAAAATCCCGGCTACCTCCCCGAAGAAAGGGCATGGATGGACGAGTTTACCTCATCGGGTTATACCGACACCTTTAGGCATTTTTGCAAAGAGCCCGCAAAATACACATGGTGGAGCTACCGCTTTAGAGCCAGAGAAAAAAATATCGGTTGGAGACTGGATTATCACTGTGTAAACGATTCCTTTTTAGCTAAGATAAAAGAATCAATCATTTTGGACGGAGTAATGGGATCGGATCACTGCCCCGTCAAGTTAATCTATTAGTTAAGGCAATTAAAAATCAAGGACAACCGGTGAGCAAAACTCACCTCAAAAAACCGAACTTTTTCGAAGTTTCCTATTGACATAATTTGGAAAAACTGATAATATCGCCTGTGTTACGCCGTTGTAGCTCAGTCGGTAGAGCAAAGGACTGAAAATCCTTGTGTCGACAGTTCGATTCTGTCCGACGGCACTTAAAGGGATATAAGATTTTCTTATATCCCTTTTTTTATTAAAAATTATCATAAATTTTGTCTTTTTTTACATATTTTAAATAAAAAATTTAAGTTTTTTTTGTATAAACCCGATAATGTAATTAACGGTCGGGGTTATGACGGCATTATTTTGACATCCGGATGCCGTTTTTCTTAACCGATAATGATACGTTTTGAATCTTATTTCAAGAACGTTTAATTTAGAGATTGGCAAAAGTGCCAATCTCTTTTTTTTTTACACCGCTTTTATATTGCCTTTTTTATATGTAAATGTTATAATAAAGATATAGAAATTTATGATAAGGAGTATGCAAATGGCTTATAAAATTTCTAACGAATGCACGAACTGTGCTGCGTGCGAAAGTGAATGCCCCGTAAACGCTATCAGCGAAGCCGGCGGCAAACACGTAATTGATGCTGATACATGTATCAGCTGTGGTGCTTGTGCAGGCGTTTGCCCTGTGGAAGCAATCTCAGAGGAATAATCGGCTTAAATTTTTAGGCAGGTTAAACCTTAATCACGAGTCCGGAGGGTTTTTATGAGTTTTGGAAAAATTATTAAGGGATACGGGTCCGTTTTTTTCGGCCTGTTGACCTTTTCGGCCATCGCCGGAGTGTGCGTACTTGCAGGTATTGCAGTAGCCTACCCCTTGTGGCTCTTAGCTGCTACAAATGTGAGTTTGTACACAATAATTTCCATAAGCATCTTTGTATGCGGGATTCTTTACCTATTGGTAAAAAAAGCAGTCAAGGCATATAAAAAAAGCCCTCGCGGACTCATCATTTCCATCTTAAAAAAAATAACCGTAATAGGCGGTCTTATCTTATGTATCAAATTGGTTTTGACATTTAATAAAATACCGGCATTAGTTGTACTTATTTTAATTTTTGTTATCTACGGTTTTTTAGCCTTCGGTATAGACCAATCAAAAAATAACGGTAATGAAGGCTTTTAAATTTCTATTTTTGTTCTTTTTTTTATCGGGCTCAATCTTAAAGGCCCAAGTCCCCTACCCTCAAATAGAAAAATTACATATTGACGATTATATCTTTGTTCAATATTGCGATGATGTAGCAGATGCACGCAAGGCTTTAGCCTTAGCCAAAACAGGAAATGAACTGCCTATCAGATTTTATACGTACAAGGCGAACAGTGAAGACACCATAATAAAAATCGCAGCACGTTGTTCTATTCCTTATGATGCAATCGTTACATTAAATAGAATTGAGTCAGTCCAAACAGACATTGCAGGACGGGTTCTGATTCTTCCGACAATGCCGGCGGTTTATCTTCCTGAAAAAGCCCTCTCAAGTATCGAAAAACTCACTGAAGCTCTTTTTAGAAAGAATAAAACGGAACCGCTAAAAATAAAAATATACGGCCCTGAAGAAAAACGGGAAATCTTTTGTTTTCCGGGAGAGATTTTTGACGGAACGGTAAGAGCCTTTTTCTTTATGCCTTTTTACCGTTTTCCTCTTAAAGATGCGGTTATAACTTCGGGCTTCGGAAAAAGGCAGGACCCATTTACCGGCAAGGCAAGTTATCATCCGGGAATAGACATTGCAGCTCCCACGGGGAGCCCTGTCATGGCCTGTGCCGCAGGCAGGGTAAAGGAAATATCTTATAACAAGGTTTATGGAAACTATATTATTTTAACCCATACCGACGGAAGAGCCAGCCTATATGGCCATTTGAGCAAGGTCTATGCGAGCTTGAATGAAACCATAAAATCGGGTACAATTATCGGTGCTGTGGGTTCTACAGGAATGTCTACGGGACCGCATCTTCATTTTGAAATACATGAGCAAGGTATACCGAAAAATCCTGCCAATTTTGTAAACACACAAAAATAGGAAGTTATGATAAACAGTTAGGCAAAATTCAGCCTCACTGTTATCTGCTTATTATGGGAGTTAACATGAAAGAAACTAAGTTCTTAACCGATGAATACAAAGAAGAATTCGACAAGCTTGTATCTCATCCCATTCAATCATGGGTTTGGGGCGACTTTAAAAAAAGTATGGGAGCTGTTCCCGAAAGGATAGGTTTCTTTGAAGACGAAAAATTAAAAAACGGAATTCAGATTATTTTTTCTAAAATACCTAAGACTAATTATACGGTTGGTATAGCCTCAAAAACAATAATGCCGGAACAAGAACACATCGAAGCCTTAAAAGAGGCGGCAAAAAAACATAGAGCCGTATTTATAAAAGTAGAACCGGATGTATTTAGTCCTGTACAAAAAGATAAGTCTTTAGAAGAGACTTCTTCGGATGCAGGATTTTTAGAAGATCCTATTGAAGACAAGAAAAAAATCTTGTTGAAAAACGGAGCAAAGAACGGAAAGCCTTTTTTTGAAAAATATAATTTTCTTTTAAATATAGAAAAAACCGAAGAAGAGCTTTTAGCCTCTTTTCATTCCAAAACAAGGTATAATATCCGCCTTGCCGAAAAAAAAGGAGTAAGCATAATAGATAAGAGCACGGAAGAAGGCATGGAAGATTATATAAGACTTATGGAAGAAACTACAAAAAGACAGGGCTTTTTTAACCATAACGGGGAATACTTTAGACGGATGTTCAAAATCTTCCCAAAAGATACCCTTAGAATATTCGAAGCCGTTTATGGAGATGAAGTTTTAACTGCATGGATTCTTTTTAAATTTAACGGAAAACTTTATTACCCTTATGGAGCTTCAAGCAATAGTCATAGGGAATTGATGCCCAATAACCTCATCATGTGGAAGGCTATTCAGTACGGGAAAAAGTTAAATTGCTCTGTTTTTGATCTTTGGGGCTGTTTAGGCCCAAACCCTGATACCGAAAATTCATGGTACGGTTTTCATAAATTTAAGGCAGGATATAATCCTCAGTTGGTAGAATACATAGGCACATTCGACTTTGTATATAAGCCTTTTATGTACAAACTTTTTAATCTTGCAGATAAAATCAGATGGATTATTTTAAAAAATAAACGCAGATAACTTTAAGTTTTTGTATCCTTAGCCGATAAATAAATATCGGCGGATGGTTCCCCTCCCACCCACCGTCCGCCGATAGCCTGATGGGCGGGCCGGTTTTTTAACCGGCTCTTTTTTTTTATCAAGCCTTTTATGATAAAGACGGACTTCTCTAATTTACAAGCAAGAACAGCCTACCCACTTGTAAAAAACTTAAAATTATGTTCTTATATGATACTATGAATAAGCTGAGCAAAATAGTATATCTATACCTTATTTTGATTTTCTTGATCCTAGCCGGAGGAGCCTTTGCCCTAGGAAAAATGATGGCAATGACAGAAAATATAAAACAAAGCGAATTATTTGTCGACTTTAATCCGGCCCTGCCGTCAAGAATATTGGATATCAGGGGAGATCTCATCACCGAATTCTCATTAGACGAAAAGCGAGAGCTCATAAATTACGGAGACATTTCGCCCAACCTGATTGCAGCTCTTTTAGCCCGTGAAGACCGCCTATTCTATGAACACAAGGGTTTTAGAATAAAATCGATTATCAGGGCTATCATAGGACAACTTACAAGAAGATCATTAGGAGGCGGAAGTACAATTACTCAGCAAATCGCAGGTATTCTCTATTGCGACAGAACCGATAAAAGCGTAAAAAGAAAGATAAAAGAACTTTGGTGGGCTATCCAGATGGAAAGACGGCACTCAAAAGACGAGATAATGATGCTCTACCTAAATGAAGCCTACTTTGGGGGCGGAACAAGCGGAGTAAGTGCGGCATCACGCTTTTATTTCGGGCATTCAGCCTCTGAACTTACACCTGCAGAAGCAGCCATCTTAATCATTCAGCTCTCAAACCCTACAAGATACAATCCCTTTAATTACCCGAACAGAGCAAAGGAAAGACAGGAAAATGTTCTTGAAGGGATGATAAACCTCGGCTTTATATCAAAGGAAGAGGCGGCGGATTCTTTTGAAGACTATTGGGCTAACTTTGACTATACCCGAATTGCCCTATCGGCATGGCTTACCCGCGAAGATAAGGCCAGATGGTTTTCGGAATATGTAAGGCGAGAAGTGGCCGACAATATGCTATACGGCACTATGAACCTTTATAAGGACGGATATACCGTACATACGACCTGTGATTTAAGGCATCAAGAAATAGCCGATAGAGAGTTTCAAAAATACATTGCAATAGCCAATGACAGGGTTTCGGCCTCAACCTCCACATCATTCAGTCAAGCGGAACAATACAGCAACCTGACAGCCCTTTTAACCCTTTGCTTCGGAATAGAATCCCTAAGCGTGGGAGAAAAACAGCTCAAGGTAAAAACTAATTCTTATTATCAAAACAAGCTGAACAGTACCATTGATGTACTCGCCCTAATGTGCGGTATAGACAACCTAAAAACTCTTACCAAACAATCGACAGCTAAAATGCAGGAAGTATTGATGGAAAGGGTGGTAGAAGGTACCTTTATCTCCATCGAAAATGAAACAGGATATATAACGGCCCTTATCGGCGGAAGCCAATACAGTGAAAGCAACCAGCTTATAAGGGCAACTCAATCAAAGCTTCAGGTAGGAAGTACAATAAAACCTCTGATATATTCTGCAGCCATTGACGAAAAGGTAATTACAGCCGCTACAAGAATGGATGATACTCCTCAGGTTTTTGAGTCTGCCGACGGAGTACAGTATATTCCGAATAACTATGGCGGAAAATGGAACGGCACTGTTCTGGTATATAAGGCACTACCCCTTTCATTAAATATTCCGGCTATAAAAACTCTCGAATTGGTAGGCTTTGATAGAGCCATAGACCGCATTGCCGCTCTTATGGGGATCACGGACCCTGTCGAAATTGATAAAACCTTTGAAAAGGTATATCCTTTGGCTCTCGGAATAAGCGCCGTAACACCTGTCCAGCTTTTAAGAGCCTTTGCTGTCTTTGGAAATCAGGGGCGTGCCGTAGATCCGATAGCCGTAAGAGCCATCGAAAACCGGGACGGCGTTACAATCATGGATCCTGAACTTGACCTTAGAATTGAGCAAAGAAAGCGCGGAGCAGCTATGCAGGTAATAAGTCCGAGCAATGCCTTTATAATGACTGAGATTTTAAAAAAGACTATTACTCTGGGAACATTATTCGGCGCTTCTTCAGGCGGTAGTAAATTTGATTATAAAGATGAAAAAACAGGCAGAATATTTAGAATGCCGATGGCTGCAAAAACCGGAACAACGCAAAACTGGTCGGACTCATGGGCGGCAATATATTCTCCATACTACTCTGCTATTGTATGGTATGGATTTGACAGAGGCGGATATTCCTTAGGAACGGATAATGCCGGTGCTGCTCTTTCAGGTTATGTAGCGGCAAACTTTATGCGTGAGGTTCATAAAAATAAACCCTTTAAAGATTTTGTAAGGCCGGAAAAAGGTGTAATAATGGTTGATGTATGTAAAAAATCCGGAATGCTCCCTTCGGAAAACTGCACAGACGAAACCATTACCCTTCCCTTTTTATATGGAACAGAGCCGACCGAGATTTGTACGGAACATACAGCCGGTATAAAATTACGGGATATCGGTATAGACAGAATTAAGGGCTCAGGAATGGCTCAGGGAGAAGAAGAAATAAAAATAGACACAGCACCTATTGAAATAGATCCTTCAATTTTTATAGATCCTCCGGCAGGCGGTGAAGGCGCAACTAAAACTAAAAATACTGAGGAAGAGTCAACCGAAACGGAAAATCCATGGATATAAAATAAAATTAGGGTAAGTTGTAAAATAAATTGCCCTAAAAATAAATAAAAAAGGTTCATCTGAACCAAAAAACCATTATAATGAAATTAGGAAAAACAAAGATAATGGGGAACAGATGAACCAAAACAATGATACCATAAAAAGTAAAAAATGGAAACACCTTAGCGAAAAAGAAAGATATGCGATAGAAGCATTATTCAAAAGCGACCATAACGCAAGACAAATTGCACAGTCTTTAAATAGGGATAGAAGAACGATACAGAGGGAGATAAAAAGGGGAATGGTAATAAAAGTAACAGAAAATCCATATGTAAGCCGTAATCCAAAAGTTCCTGACTATCTTGAAAAAATAGTTTACTCGGCACGAAAAGGACAACAAAGAGCCGATAAAATGAAATTACTAAAAGGCCGTGGTTTAAAAATAGGTAAGGATAAAAAACTTTTACATTATTTGGAAACATGTATAGCGGATAATAAATTTTCTCCTGATGCTGCTATAGGACAAATAAAAGAACTAGGCTTACAGTTTCCGGTTATGATATGCACCAAAACTGTATACAATATGATAGACAGAGGGGATTTTTCTAGGCTTACAAACAAAGATTTACCTGTAAAACGCAATAAAACTAAACGAAAATATAAAAAAATAAGCAAAATTGCTAAAAACAACATAAAAGGACGCAGTATTGAACAAAGAAGTGAACAGATAAATAAAAGACAGGAAAAAGGACATTGGGAAATGGATTTGGTGGTAGGTAAAGGAAGATGCTGCTTACAAGTTATGACTGAAAGAGTTACTAGAAAAGAATTAATATTTAAAATCCCCGATAAAAAACAGGAAAGTATTAAAAAAAATATAGATATGCTTGAGATGAAATATAAAGATGAGTTTAAAGAAATATTTAAAAGCATAACCATGGATAACGGGACTGAATTTTTAGACCAAGAAGGCCTTGAAACCTCTTGTTTAAAAGAAGGAGAAAAAAGGACAACTTGTTATTATGCACATCCTTATAGTTCTTGGGAAAGAGGAAGCAATGAGAATGCTAATAAATTAATTAGACGCTTTATACCAAAAGGAGCAGATATAAGTAAATATAGTGACATACAAATAAAACAAGTAGAGAATTGGATAAATAATTATCCTAGACGGATGTTTGGCTATAAAACGGCCAATCAAATGTATACATGAATTTCATAAAAATGGTATTTTTTGGGCAATACCTCTTACAATTTATATAAAATAAAATTAGTCTTATCTTGCTATTGACTTTTTTTTGATTATCTGATACAATCCATTTCAGTTGCGGCGGTGGTGGAATGGTAGACACGTCAGCTTGAGGTGCTGATGCCTTAACGGGTGTGCTGGTTCAAGTCCAGTTCGCCGCAAAAAAAAAACTCAAATATTGAGTTCTTTTTTTTTACATAATTGTTTTTAAACATAAAAAAGCCCTTATAAGAAAATCATCTTATAAGGGCTTTATACTAAAGCTTTGTATAATTTTTAATACTTATTTAAAGAGCTCGTATATTTCGTTGCGATAAAGCTGATTTATCTTATGACGCATCATCTCGCCCTTTGCAGACAATTCCCTTCCTGCCTGAAACTCTTCCGGAAGCAGAACAATCTTATTTATCCTTTCAAATAGTTTAAATCCTGTTTTTGAGTTAACCAGCTCTGCAACTTCAGCCTCATACATTTTCTGTACATTAGAGTCGTGTATAAGCTCAGTAACAGGTACATTTCGTAATCCGTTATTTGCAGCCCATGATTGGAGGTTTTCTTTATGAACAACTATCAAAGCACCCAAAGACCTTTGGTCTTGTCCCAAAACAACAGCTAGTGAAATTAATGGAGACTCTTGCAGTTTTACCTCAATCGGTACAGGCTCGATGTTTTCGCCGCCCCTTAAAACTATAGTATTTTTTTTGCGGCCTTTAAGGATTAATTCTCCGTCAACCGTCTTTATTGCAAGGTCACCCGTATCAAACCATCCGTCCTTATCGATAACTTCCGCAGTTCTTTCCGGATCCTTATAATAACCCTTTGTTACGGCATCACCACGCACAAGGAGCAAGCCTTTTCGATTATGAGGCAATTCTTTTCCGTTTTTGTCGATGATTTTTGACTCAAAACACGCAAGCGGTTTACCCAGTGTTCCAAACACGGGTTTAGGCATCGGACGAACCGAAATAACGGGAGCAGTCTCGGTAATACCATAACCTTCCATTACATTTATACGGATAGCCCAGAAAAATTCGTCAACATTGGGAGGCAATGCCCCTCCTCCTGAAACACCTGCTCTAAAACATTTACCGAACTTTTTACGAATCGCGCGGTAAATAAGAAGATCTCCGATGTAATAAAGAGGAGCTATACACAAAAGAGGAAGTACGGCCAAGATTGGATAGATTACCTTAGTTTTTCGCTGAAAGTGAGGACATTGGCCGGTTACCCTGCGCTTTAAACGCATTGTCTTTATTCCGACTTCAATAAAGAACAAGAAAAGATAGTAAAGAGGACGGCCTCTTTTTTTCATAGCCTTAAAGATACCGCCATAAACAGCCTCCCAAATTCGCGGAACAGAGGGAAAAAGAGTCGGATTGATTTTGACCATGTCTGCTAAAAGAACGCTTCCTATCGGCTTTGAATAAGCAATAGTACCGCCTGAAATGATTATAACATATTC
Source organism: Treponema sp. B152 (assembly GCF_024181665.1). Classification (NCBI taxonomy): domain Bacteria; kingdom Pseudomonadati; phylum Spirochaetota; class Spirochaetia; order Treponematales; family Treponemataceae; genus Treponema; species Treponema sp. B152. The sequence goes on along the minus strand of NZ_CP058668.1, from coordinate 1,008,302 downwards.
GCAAGCCCTTTCAAAGGAATGCCAAACCGGAAGAACCGAAATTGCTTTTTGGCCGGGCTTAAGAATAATCCTATCCGGAAGCTCCATAAGCTGAGTCATAAAGTTTCTATGGGTCATAGTAACACCCTTAGGATTGCCCGTAGTACCTGATGTAAAGATTATTGAAGCCAAATCATCGGTATCTACATTTTCGGCATATTCTTCAGGTTTAAATTTACCTTCAATCCTAGCCGACTTACCCAAGTCAATAATATCGGCATATGTATGGAATTCAATTTTTCTTTCTTTTAGATTGAATTCTTCTTCAAGCTTTTTAAAATCAACATCATCAATACTGATTATAGACTCCAGCAGGGGAATTTCTGCCAGATGGACAAGGACTTTTCGAATTTGAGCTTCATTTTCTAAAACGGCAAATTTACACTCCGAAAAAGAAAGAATGTGGGTAATTTCCTGCTCGGTAGCATCGCAGCCGCGCGGAACATCGGCAGCCCCGATATTCATAATACCGAAACTTGCATGAAGCCATTCTTTGCGGTTGTCGGCTATAAGACCTATATGGTCTTTGGGTCTTGCCCCTATGGAAAGCAAGCCTGCCGCAAAATCAAGCGCCGTTTCATAAAGCTCTTTGTAAGAAAGACTTTTAAATTCCTTATCTTCTCCCTTAAACATTTGAGCTCTTATGCTAGGGTATTTTTCCGAAATCCGTTTTAATAATAACGGTAGTGATTTGTCTAGAGTTCTCATGCTATAAATGCTATCATAAATGTAAGAATATATCAATATATAAAGAAAAAATTAATAGTATTTAGACTTGAAACAGAAGTTTCGGCAGCATCTCCTTCATTTACAGGAAGTTTTAAAGGAACCGGAGCCGAAGCAACACTAAAACTTGTTTTCGGATATTAAAAAATAAGGGGCGGTCTTAAAAGACTGCTTTTTTATAGGCAAAAAAAAACTTCGTTTTTTTAAAACGAAGTTTTATCGGGCAACCCGGATTTGAACCGGGGACCCCAAGTCCCCCAGACTTGTACGCTAACCAACTGCGCTATTGCCCGTAACGACAGCTATAATATAGCAAAATACAAAAAATGTCAATAGGTCTTTTATAAAAACAGAACACCGAATATTGCTCCGGCTGCAACCAAAACTATAGGATGGAGCTTTTTAAAGAAAATACTTACAAAAAATAAGAACCAAAAGAATACGAACTGTTTTATATGTACAATGTCCGTTATTTTACCGCTTTCTTTAAAAACAGATAAATTTAAAATGGAAATATTTATTACCTGCCAACAGGCTACAGTAATCATGCCGACAGCACCTGCCCTTAAGCCGTAAAAACTTTTTTTTACCAAGGGTTTTTCTTGAAATGATGAAGCAAAGCGGGCTATCAAAACTATAACTACCAGTGACGGAAGAACAATGCCGGTAGTTAAAACGACACTTCCTAAAACACCGTAAAGTTCATAGCCGATATAGGTTGCCATATTAATCCCCATCGGTCCAGGTGTAGATTCCGAAATAGCAACCATTGCAAAAAAATCTTCGGAACTTATGAGCCCGCGGGGAATCAGTTCTTGCTGCATGAGGGTAATAGCAACAAGACCTCCGCCTATAGTACAAAACCCTATGTACATAAACAAAAAAAACAAACCAATCAAACTCATCAGAATTCTTCTCCCTTATTCTTTTTTAAAAGCCAACTTGATTTGATTGTTTGAAAAAGCCATCCGGAAAGGGCCGAGCCGATTACTATCCAGACTCCCTGCACCTTAAAAGCAAACATTAGAACAAATGAAAGAGCTGCTATTAAAAATGTACATAGATCGAAAACCGTTTTTTTCCCAAAAGAAAAAACCGCTTTTACCAATAACACGGAAACCGCAACATTTATTCCCTTTAAGGCTTTTTGAACCCAGGCTAATTCGTTAAAATTTGAAACAAAGGCGGCTATGAGGCTAATGATTATAAGGGAAGGAAAAACAATTCCGGATGTAGAAAAAATAGAACCTATCACCCCTGCCCTTTTGTATCCGACAAAGGTGGCAACATTTACCGCTATAACGCCGGGCGTACTCTGCCCTATTGCAAAATAATCTAAAATCTCATCCTCAGTAAGCCAGCCCTTCGAATCAACCAAGTCTCTTTTTAAGATGGGCAACATGGCAAGACCGCCCCCGAAAGTTACAAGCCCTATCTTAAAAAAACTTGCAAAAAGAGAAGCATAGGTTTTAAAACAATTTGCTTTGTTCATTTTTACATCTTCTTATCGGAAAGATTAGTCTTCAAGAATATTTTTTGAATCAAACCAAATTTTTTCAAGGCTGTAAAAATTACGGGCAGTTTCGCTCATAAGATGCACAACAATACCGCCCAAATCTATAAGCCTCCACTCATCCCCGTCAGGAGATTTACGCTTGGTATGATATTCTTCCAGATTGTGTTCAGGCAAAAATTCGTACACTCTTTTTTCCAAACCGGCTGCATGAGCAGCGCTTGTTACGGTACAAATTACAAAAAAATCCGTCCAAATATTTTTGTCCCGTAAGTCCAAGACAACAACATTTTCGCCCTTAAAATCGCGCAATAATTTTCCAAGCTCCAAGGCCGGAGTATAAAAGTCAAAATTTTCTATCATTAGTTTTTATCCTTATCATTTTCATCGCTATCTTTTTTGTCCTCTTTTTTCTCGACAACAAAAAAGCCGTTAAAATCCGAACCCAAAATCAGGGTAAAGTCAACATTGGTTTCGCTTCCGTATTCCCCTTCAGCCGGAAGCTGCGTAGTCTGAATATTTTTACATCTTATAACCTTTGCAACAATTTTAGCTACTGAAGGGTTTCCGATTCTATCTATCAAAACCGTTTCAGCCACAGGATTCTCGGAGTTGCCTATACTGACAACATCATAGGCAAAGCTTTGATAAAGCTCGGAGGTGCTCTTTGCGAGACCTTGCACATTCGTTCCGTTTAAAATTTCCAAGGCATAGACCCGCTCAAGGGCGGAAGAATCATCGGAAGCCAATACTGCAATTGTTTGGCGGATAATTTCTTTTATCTGCTGACCTTCCCGGAACGGAGTTAAAAGGCGTTTGTCTTCGATAATTCGGACAGCTCCTGTAAGCCTCTGCGGAACCAAACGTTCGGAATCCATCTTGCTTATGGATTCAAGCAAATTTTTTAAATCGGAACCGGCAACATTCGATTTAAAATTACCGCTTAAAACCGAAAACCTTTCCTTAGAAAAAATCTCAGGAGAATTATCGTTTATAGCCCTAAAAAGAGCCAGAACAGCTTTTTGTTTTCTTGCAGCGGACTCTCCTTCAGCATCCAAGTCATCCTCATAAACAAGGAAATCCCTTATTTTATCTCCATCAAGAGAAACGGAACCGGACGGCAAAAGAACATGCATATTATCGTTCTCTATATCTACCGGAGAAGGAATAAATACGGAAAGACCTCCGAGCATATCGGTCAGCATAGAAAAGTTCTCAAGATTACATGTAAGATAAAAGGGCACGGAAATACCTGCAAGTTTTTCTATTTCGGCCTTAAAACTCGATATACCCTTTTCGGTGTAAACGGCTCCTATTGCATCCGTGCGGTTTAAGGATTGAATAATTAAGCCTATATTTGCCGGTACATCGAACATAGCGGCTCTTTTCGTTTCAGGATAATAGGCCAGTATACTTATCGAAATCGGAATACCCTTGTCTTCAACCACCAAAAGAACTTTTAAAATCTTATCGGAGGAAAGATAATCTTGAACGGTATCTCTTTGCATTTTTATAAGAACCAAAACAAAGGAGGTAATCAAAACGATAAGAATTACTAAGAGGAATAGAATATTTTTTCCGGTATCCATAAGTTTTATTTTCATTTTTTAAGCTCCTTTTGTATTTGCTCATACATTTTTTTTGTTTCGGGATGAACACTTGCTCCTTTTTTTTTGATATAGGCAAGGTTCCAATCCAAGACCGCAAGCATCAACTCATTAAGAGAAGAAGATTTTACCATATTCCTAAAGTTTTCGGTATCGGGACGGCCCGGTTCTATCTTATCGGCTATATAAATAATTTTTCCCAAGGCATCTATCCCTTCATAGCCGAAGGTGTGAAAAGCAACAGCTTTTAAAACGGACTCATCATTGATGCCGAATTTTTTTTGTAAAACCACGGCAGCAGCCCTTCCATGTAAAAGATTTAAGCGGTTCTTTTCGACATTGTCGATTCCAAGCCCGTCAGCTTCTACAAGTTTTACCAGCTCTTCATCGGAACATTTTTTACAGATATCATGAGCAAGGCCTGTAAAATATGCAAGAGCCGGTGATACGCCTTCCTTTTTATACTCTTTTGCAAGATGCCGTGCATATTCTGCAACACGCACGGAATGAGCATAGCGGGATTCGGTTAAAACGCTTTTTGCAAAACGATCTATTTCTCGTGTTTTTAATTCAATATCGGAGGTATCCATTAAATCCGAAACACCTAAAGCTGAAACGCCTTTTTCTTTATAAAGACCATGCTCTATAATGTAATCGTAAACTCCCTTGGGCACAAGGGAGGAAAAATCTTTATTTTTTAAAACCGCATCTCTGATTTGGGTTGACGAAATATTTAAGACTTCGTTTTTAAGCTCCTTGACGGAAGCCCTTGCCGGTTCGGTATTTAAGGGATCAAAAGAGCTTTTAAGGCCTGTTCTTTTTCCGATAATTATGTCGGTCTTCTTTATAATTTCTTCTGCATCCTTCCAGCGAAAAAAATTCTCTTTTAAATCGTCCCCGATAATTAGGCCTATTTTTCCTTCGATATCGGAAAATTTTTGATAAAGATAATTTATCGTATCTATCGTATAAGAAACGCCCTGCTTTTCAATCTCGTAGAGTTCGCAGTACATGTAGGGTTTATCGGCAATAGCAAGGTCTATCATCTTAAGTCTATCTTCAACTTCCGTATCCTTACAAAAAATTTTAAAAGGAGAAATATAGGCCGGAACAATAGCAATCTTATCATAGGCTAATTCTTTATAAGAGTGAAAAGCTAAATTTAAATGTCCCAGATGTATGGGATTAAAAGAACCGCCTAAGATTGCCAATCTCATTTTTTAGGTTTCCTTTTACGGCTTAGGCTGACCGTTGCCCCGAAGTGTTCGTCATCGTTTTTTTCTTCGTAAGAAACATCATCGAGCTCTGCCGTCATAAAATTTTTATTTTGGCTGTATGGGTCAAGACTTTCTTTTTGCGGTTTTGTTTTTTGCATTTCATCGGCCAAGCGGATAAAGGCTTTTTTTACCTCTTCCAAGCCCCATTCATTGTAAAGCGAAATACCTAAAATTTCCTGATCGGGGATTGCATTTTTAAGCTCAGTAAATCTTTCTTTTGTATCGGGTAAATCCAATTTTGTGGCAATTATAATTCTTTTCTTTTGGGCCAATTCTTTTGAATAGCTTTCCAGTTCTTTACAAAGAACATCGTATGCCCTTAAATAGTTATCGTCTGAAAGGTCTATTAAAAAGGCGAGACCTGCAGAACGGGCTATATGCTTTAAAAATCTTATGCCGAGTCCTATACCCTCGGAAGCCCCCTCAAGTATTCCCGGTATGTCGGCAATGATGACATCTCTTTCTTCGTCTACACGCAAAACTCCGAGGTTCGGAATTTTGGTGGTAAAGGGATAGGGAGCGATTTTAGGCCTTGCATTTGTAAAATAGTCGAGAAGAGAGGATTTTCCTGCGTTGGGAAAACCAACCAAGCCTATATCGGCTATTATGTTAAGCTCAACGATTATTTCTCTTGTTTCCCCTTCTTGTCCGGGAAGGGCGGTTTTAGGAGCCTGATTTGTGGAGGTCTTAAAATGACAGTTTCCCCAACCGCCGTTTCCGCCTTTGAGAAAAACAAAGCGGCCTTCTTCAGCATCTCCAAAATCCAAAATAGTTTTTCCCGTGTCAGGGTCCTTTATAACACAGCCGGGAGGAAGAGGTATTATGCAGTCATCGCCTTTTTTACCGAAACGTTGAGAGCCTTCCCCTCCTCCGCCGTTTTTTGCCTTGTACACTCTTTTATGTCTCAAATGAACCAGAGTTCTCATATTGCGGCGTATTTCAAAGATAAGGTCTCCGCCTCGGCCGCCGTCCCCTCCTGAGGGGCCTCCCATGGGAACATACTTTTCCCGCCTAAAGGCAATGCATCCGTTGCCGCCCTTTCCCGAGGAAACTCTTATTTTAGATTCATCTGCAAATTTTACCATAATTAATCTTTTTTCCTACAAAAAAAGCCGGCAAAAACCGGCTTTCAGATTTATACATTTTAAGCTCGAAGGCAAAATTATTTTGCTTCGATAGATGCGAGTTTTCTACCCTTTCTTTCATGGTAGGTAACTACACCGTCAGCTTTTGCAAATAATGTATAGTCTTTTCCGCAGCCTACATTGTTACCCGGATGGATTGAAGTACCTCTCTGGCGAACCAAAATTGAACCGGCCGATACTTCCGTTCCGCCGTAAACTTTAACACCCAAATATTTAGGATTGGAATCTCTTCCGTTTTTTGCACCGCTGCCGCCCTTTTTACGTGCCATAATAATCCTCCAAAAAAATTATCAAAATCTTACTCTATCTGTAAATCCAAACAATCGGGATATTCGGCCTCAATGGCCATTAAACCTATTGTTAAAAATTCCAGTAAATACTGCAATCTGGGTCTATCTTTGTCTGAAAAAGCTGTTATCTTTGCCGAAAGATAGCCCGGATTATCAGCCCGTATCTCGGCCTTTAAGCTTGAACTCTCTTTTTGAGCCGAGCTTAAGCTTAAAACGGCCGTTTTAAGCAAAATGGTAACGGCGGCACAAACTATATTGCCGCCTTTTTTCGGCTTGCCGTCACTATCGCCAAAATCGGCGTGGCCGCTGCCGGCGTAGTTGCCTCCTGCATGGCCTGACGACTCAAAGGCCGAAAAACAGTTTTCAGCATTTGAAAGAAGCCGAATTTTTACCACTTGTCTTATCCGACAATATTGTCAACAGTAATACAGGTATGAGCCTGTCTATGTCCTTGGGTTCTGTGGTAGTTCTTTTTAGCCTTATGCTTGTAAACAATAATCTTTCTTTCTCGGAAAGAATCGCCTACGGTTGCAGAAACCTTAGCTCCGCTTACGTAGGGAGTTCCTACAGTAACCTTATCTCCATCGCTGATCAAAAGAACGGTGTCGATGTCGATTTTGCTTCCGCTTTCTGCAGAAAGCTTATCAACTACGAGCTTTGCTCCTTTTTCAGCCTTATACTGTTTGCCTTTATACTCAATAAGTGCGTACATCTTTATACCTCATAAAAAAATCTTTTGCCGGCATATTAACGGGTTTATACCGAACAAATTTAAACACTAGGGAGGAAGTATAGCAAAAAACCGCATAAAATGTCAATAGGCCTGATAAATAATTATGTCTGTGATTTTACACAAAGCCTTCGGGGTGTTTTTTATACCAAGCCCAGCCGTCTTTGCACATTTCTTCAAGATTGTATTTTGCCTTCCAGTTAAGCTCTTTGTTGGCCTTGTCGGGGTTTGCACAAGAACGTGGAACATCTCCGGCACGGCGTGCAGCCGGTTTAACGGGAAGATCGATACCGGAGGCTTTTTTAAAGGCGTTTACTATATCTAAAACCGAATAACCGATTCCTGTTCCGAGGTTATAGACATCAAAGCCCTTAAAACCTGAGGCAATTTTTTCCAGGGCGGCAGTATGTCCCGATGCAAGATCCAAAATGTGGATATAGTCGCGGATACAGGTGCCGTCAGGGGTATCATAGTCGTTTCCGAAGACGTTTAGATGAGGCAGTTTGCCCAAAGCTACTTGAGCGATATATGGGAAAAGGTTATTGGGAATACCGGAAGGCAGTTCCCCTATATCGGCACTCTTATGGGCTCCTATGGGATTAAAATACCGCAAGGCAATAATACTCATATCCTTATCCGAAAAGGCCGTATCCTTTAAAATTTCTTCGGACATAAGCTTGGTTCTTCCATAAGGATTTGCAGCAGAAATAGGAGAATTTTCAGGTATGGGCACAACCTTTGCGTCGCCGTAGACTGTGGCCGAAGAGCTAAATATAAAGTTTTTCACCTTGTGTTCCTGCATGGCAAGCAAAAGATTGACAAGCCCTGAAATATTGTTTTCATAGTATTTTAAGGGCTTTTCTACGGACTCCCCTACGGCCTTATATGCGGCAAGGTGAATTACTGCATCAACAGAGGCACTTTTAAAAAAGTTAAAAAGCTTTTCCTTGTCCTTTATATCTATCTGTACAAGCTCCAATTTTTTAGAGCATATTTTTTCCAATACGGGAATTATTTTAGGTGAAGAATTAGAAAAATCATCCAAAATAATGGGCTCATAGCCTTTTTCGCATAAATCTGCAACGATGTGGGAACCTATAAATCCGGCTCCTCCTGTAACCAATACTCTTTTAATCAAAATTAACCCCTAAAAATTAAACTTACACACTCAAACACAAATAAGGCCTTCTAAAAATAAACCTTTACTTTTAGAAGGCCGATAAAAAACTTAAGCCTTATTTGCCTGACCAAACGCCATGAAGATTACAAAATTCGTAAGCTTCAATGACCTTGTCATCTGAAGTTAAGGAGAATTCAACTTCGGGAGCACCTGTAACAGGCAGCTCTTTAAATTGAAGGCCTTGTTCCGTTTTGAGGCATACCCAAGCTATATGATGTTCTTCGGTCATAGGATGGGCAACGGAGCCTACCTTAACTTTTACGGTGTTTCCGTTTACTTCGATTACAGGCACATGTTTTTCTTTTGCAGCATCAACACTTCCGATTTTAACGGCTGAAAGCTTTTCACCGCAGCATGAAACCTCAGTATCCGGACAGCAGTCAATCCCGATAATAGTTCCTTTTTTCTCTTTACATAAAAAAAAGCTTATTTCTTTGTTCATTAGTTATACTCCTAAAATTTATGAATTTACAGAACAAAATCTGCAACTTATATAATATAACAAAAAAAGGGCTTGACGTAAAGTCAAAAATACGATATTATCTGACTATCTTTAAAGAAATTAAGGGCAATTAGCTCAGTTGGTTAGAGTACAAGCATGACACGCTTGGGGTCACTGGTTCGATTCCAGTATTGCCCATTTTTATAAGTCTATATTGGATATAGACTTACAGGTTTTCAGATCCGTGAGAAAACTTCACTTTCTTTTCTCTTTTTGATGGACTGTCGCATAAATCATTATAAACTTTATTAACTATTCTTCATTGCGCTCCCGACTATTACCGGAATTATTTGCAGGGCAAAAGCTATAAAAAAGGCAATCCATATTTTTATTATAATTCGTGATTTTCGAATAGGTTTTTGAAATTTAATCAGTTGTTCTGATTCTCCCGTTAAATCCAAATTGGAAAATTCCAGAAAAGCTTTTTGATATAAGTATTCATCAGAGCCATACCACCCACGAGGAGGCATACATGTGCCAAATTTGATAAAGCCTTCCAACAAAGCATCACAAAGACCTTCGTGCCTTCCTGTCGAACTAAGATGAACAATAATTTCTTGTACATTTGAATAGGTTTTATGCTCACACACTACAAGATAGATCAAAAAAAACGCACCGAAAACCCAAACAATAATAGGTATAAGAACAAAATCCAAATAATATGAATTTATGCCTACCAATATCTCAATGAATATAATCGTTGTTATTAATCCCATATTTAAAAAACAGGTATCAAGTGAAATCATATATTTTTTGATACCCCTAATCATTAAAAACAGAGAAAGAAAAAAATCAACACTTAAAAAAATAATTAAAAATATCAGTTTATTTCAACTCCTTTATTAGTACTGAAACTCTTATGGGTAAATATTATTCTTTGATAACCCATAAAAATTTTATACCCATATGAGTCATCAAAACAGCTAATACTAAAATACAACAAATAAACACAAAAATATAGCTAAAAAACATATTCATTATTATTGAAAAAATAAGGAAAGCATTATTAAATACACCTTGTTTTTGCACTTTACCTAAAGGCGTAATTTCTATAGGAAGCTCAATACTTCTACCCATAAATTCATAAAAGAATATTTCTATATTTTTATCTGAATCATAGTTCCCAATATGTATCACAGCATTATCTGGATAATCATTTAACTTAAATTTATAACCATCTTCACTATTTAAACGGTTTTCAATATTTTCAAAATATAAATCTTCTTCATTTTTAAATTTATCTTTATGTATTATTCCTCCATAAAGAAAGGATCCATTTCCTGAAAAGCTAACAAAAATATAATTATTATTTACAAAATAAACTTCAAAATCCTGTATTCGATCTATAAAATAAGATTCTCCCTTGTTATTATTATTTAAGTAAATACTTGTAAATATTATAATTAGTATTAAGCTAAGAGTTAGTATCAATAAAAGAAAATAAAGTTGTTTAAACTGTAATTTTAACATAGCAGCTACTAAATTACTCTTATATTAAAATTCTCTTTTAAAGCTATAATATTTCACGGTTTCAAATTCTTTCAATGACTTAGGATCAATATAAATTCCTATCAGTATTTTCTCTAGCATCAATTTTATATCAAAGGCTTCACGAATCGACAAGTAAGATCCGGTTATTTCATCTATTTTTATCACCTGCACAATTTTTTGAGTACCTATATCTATAAAAATAACTTTTTCAAAACCGTCACTGCAAATCAAAATATCATCATCAGGAAACACCGTCAAAACATTTTCAATAAAATTCGATATTGATTTTGTCTTAGAATTATAGATATATGAACCATTAAAAGGGGCTCCAAAGGGAATATATATTTCTATAATGTCATTCCCATACCAGAACACTTGCGGTCCATAATAACATTCCGTTTCAATAATTAATATTTCTTTGTTATCTTCAATAAAATAATATTTTCCACTACCATGATACTCATCGCCTCTGTATATAACAACATTTCCATTTAACGGGTTTATAAATTTTGCTTCATAAGAATAGACACTTATAATACACAAACTAAAAAAAATCAAAAGTAAAAATGTTTTTTTCATATTCACTCCATCAAATTAACAGAATTTGATTGTAAGGCTTACATATCTTTTAAATCCCATTCATTTAAAAATTCCAAAATAAAGTCTTTCATATACGATTCTCTTTTTTCTGCAATTTTTTTTGCCGTATCGGTACTCATCAAATCTTTAAGATAAAATAGCTTTTCATAAAAATGGTTAATTGTAGTCGATACATGATTTTGATATTCCTCTTTTCCCATACCCATACGGGGCCGGATAGACGGATCATAGATTTGTCTATGACGGCTTCCGCCATAAGCAAATGCCCTTGCTATCCCTATCGCACCTAAAGCATCTAATCTATCTGCATCTTGGACACACATCCCTTCAATTGAAGACGGTTTATTAGAATCTTTACCGGAGTACGAAACTTCTTCAATAATAGAAACAATAGTTTTACATAGAGCATCGCTTATTTTTTTAGATTTCATGAATAAAACAGCTCTATCTTTATTTACAGTTGTATGCGGCGAAAGTTTGCGGTCATCTACATCATGTAATAAGGCAGACAATTGAACAATAAAAATATCGGCATTTTCTTTTTCTGCAAGGTAAGTTGCCGTACGGAATACTCTCATTGTATGAAAAAAATCATGACCGCTAAAATCTTCTTTAAATATTTTTTCTACATATTTTTCCGCATCTTGAATGATTTTTACTTTAAATTTTTCTTCATCAGTCATAATAATATCTTTTAAATTATAATTTTATCGGTATTGATCCAATATTCTTTACAATCAGGTGTCCGCTCCAATAAAAATTTATCAAAAAGTTCACGTCTTAATAGAGCATGGTCATTGAATGTGTGCCAAGTTTTTAAGACTGCATTCACTTCAATTTCAGAATATTTTTTATCAGGATCGAATTTGCCTTGCAAATATTTTAAGACATTTATTTTGTCATAAGTTTTCTTGGGCCACCTGACAATACGGCCGTTTTTATCAAGAAATTGTGAAATTTGTTCTTTTAAAATCGGTAAATTCATAAAGCCTCTTTCATCCATTATATTTTCAGATTTCATCTAACCTTTTATTTAATTATCAATAAGTTCCATAAAATTATTTATATAAAAATCGGCTTGATGTTGTTTATAGTTTTTATCTTTATCGTATAAACAGGTTTTTAATCCTACAGTTTTTGCACCTATAACATCGACTTTTTCATTATCGCCCACCATAAGCGTTTCCGAAATTTTTGCATTTAGCGGCATAAGAGCTCGTAAAAAAATAGAAGAATGAGGCTTCATATAAGTATTTTCATAACTAAAAGTATAATTATCAATAAAGAAATCAAGCCCTTCTCTCTTAAAAATTTCAATATATATTTCTTTGGGATACATAATGTTTGAAACAACACCGATTTTACACTTCTTTTCTTTTAAAAATTTAAGACAATCAATCACTCCTTCATTCGGATGAGCATAATTATAAAAATCAAGATAATCTTTTTTCAATATTTTAATAATTTCATTATAAGAAATATGTATACCCAACTCTCCAAATTGTAAAAACAAGGCTTCACAAATACGGTATTCCAGTCTTTTAATTTTACGCTCTTTTTCAACATAGTCATACCAAGGTAAAATAACTTCTTTGTCTATTTTATCGGCAATGAATTTACCGTAAATATTAGAAATATAAGCTATCATACGGTTATGACCGTTTTTAAGTATTTCACTTTCATTCCATTTTGGATTATGGAATTCCAATAAGGTAGAACCCATATCAAAAAGGTAAGATGTATATTGCTTCATATTTAACACCTAAATTAATTTAGTTTTCTTTTTTGCATATATATAATAAATGACTTGAAGAACCGAGCAGCTCTCGCTTTTCACATGTTGCTAAGTGATATTTAACAAATAACTCAAAGTCTGCATCCGACATTTTAAAATCAGTTCTTCTTTCTGCCGTTTCTAAAATATTATCTACAGCTGCCGTAGTTAAATATTTTGTATTGTGTGATTCAAAAAGCTCTTCAAATTCCACGATATCATAACCTGTAAATAACTGATCTTCAAAATGTTTCACTTTATAATTATCATCAAAGTTCATCTCGATACCTGCTGCAAGAGTTTCTTTCAGGTAATTATTATTCATAATGGCATATACTGAAAGAAAAGCTGTTAAAATTATTCCGCCTATTTTGGTAACTCGAATTGCTTCATCTAAGGCTTTATGAACTTCTTTTTTATCATATAAATGATACATAGGGCCGAACAACAATGTAATATCAAATTGATTATCTTCAAATCTATCAAGATTTAATGCATCTCCCTGATAAGAAATAATATTTTCAATGCCGACGCTGTTGTTTTTCAGCACTTCAAGATTGGTCTCTACTAATTCAACAGCTGTGACATTATATCCTTCTTTTGCCAAGGCAATGGAGTATCTACCCGTACCGGCACCAATCTCTAATATCTTCGCTCCGGTTTTTGCATACCGATGAATATAGTTCATTGTAGTGATATACTCCAACTGTCCCTGACGGCTTCTGTTTAGCCTGCTGTCTTCATCGATATCATCATAAAACGACCTTAGTATTTCTATTCTTTTACTCATAAGCAGCTATACGCAATCCTTTTATTGATATATATTACATCTAAAATAATTGTCTTCAATTTTTATTATATCAACAATTTTTTCATATTCAAAGGCTTTTTTAAATTCATTATATATTTCTTTATTTTCAAATGTATCTCCAGATGAATTATACAAAATATCTAAATTATTATTTTTATCATAAATTATAACACTATAATTATCTAAAAACCCAGGATTCCACATAATTCCTACATAATTATCAAATATTCTTATATTTTCATTTTTTATATTATTAGCGATATATCTATCAAGTTCTTTTTTATATTTTGTAAATTCTATTTTTAAGGCAATTTTTTCAGATATTTGATTTTTTATTATTAGGAAACTAAAGAAAGCGGAAAATAGAATTGGCAGTAAAAAAAATAATTTTCCAATTTTTTTTGTTTTTATAATATTTGTTATTGTAAATAAAATATTTAGAAGTATAATCAGAATTGATAAATTAATGTATATAAGCACTCCAATAAAACTTAAACTTCTAACTAGGTAAAAAGAAAATATGGATAAAAACATTAGAGCTATATTTGATACTATTATAATTATGTTAAAATATACCTGACTTTTTTTGGTTTCATTAAAGAGAAACGGAAAATAAATCGCCAATAAAAGAAATATTGTTATAAATATCATTTTGTATTTTAACCTCCAGGACTATGTATCTAATATTGTTTTAAATCTCAATAAGACTTGCACCTGCTGCCGGCATTGAATCGGATGTTAGGACAATTATAGTAATTTGTAATTAATTTTTTTCAGCATTTTATTTTTCCAATAAATTTTGAGCATCAACCTTACTATTCAATTTGTATTTCAGCAATAAAAGTACCGAAATAACCGCTTCTATATAAGTTGTATATAGTTTACTGTAACTGACCGGGTAAAATCAATTTTTCTTTATAAGGAAAAATCGATTCATACGCTTCAAAATCGCAGGGATTCTCATCAGCCGCAAAATATCCTTTCGGAGGACAATAAGTTGCTTCTACAATTCCATGCATTTTAAAGTATCCTGGAATAAGTTCCAGCACAAGAAAATACGGCACTTCGGCATCTTTCGGCTCACAATAATAGTGAATATGAAACTTGCTCGCAAGATCAAACCCCGCATGACGATAAAACTCAATATTACCTTCAATACAAACAAAACCAATTCCCATTGTTCTAGCTTTTTCAAGCGAATATTTTAACAACTTCAAGCCGTATCCCTTCTGCCTGTAATCCGGATGTATGCTTATCGGCCCAAAAGTCCATGCAGAAACTTTTTCACCATTGTCAAGCGCCAGCTTTGCTTTTGAATACATCACATGCCCGATGATTTTTTCGTTTATCTCTATAACCAATGAAAGCTCCGAAATAAAATCGGGATTATTCCTATAACAGTGCAGTATATAATGTTCCATGCAGCCGGGTCTGTACACATTCCAGAAAGAATCTCTAGTTAAATTTTCAACAACAGTATAATCTTGAATCTCTTCCATACGGATTACATAATTTGATTCCACTTATTTATCTCCAAATATTATATATTCATTAATTGCTCTATCATCAATGCCAAAGCTATACCTGTTACTATATGTCTTTGCATTAACTAAAAATTGGTGTGTATAAGCTTGAGCTCTTTACAAAAATTACAGAACATTATTACTTTACTACCTTTCGAATTTTTATAAGTTTCAACCATTTTCTTTGACGATGTTTATAAAAGCAATTAGCCCAAAGCCAAACAATAAATGTTTTCCAACCGGCTCCAATTTCAACTTCATCACTATAATCCGTTGTTCCATTTCCGTTATCAATCAATTTAATTCTATGATTCCATATAGGTACATGTGTATTGCTTTCGTTTGTATAAATTTCGTCTTTATTAAAATTAATTACCTTAATTGTATGAGTTCCATAAGGAATAAAGCAAAACATTTTAAACAAAAACGAAAATGTCCGTCCTTCACTCCAAACGAGTTCCTTGTCGTCCCCAATTAGTTTAAATGAAGCATACGGAGACGCAATATATTGCAAAGTTTTTACATCGGTTAATAGTTTAAATACAGAATCAATATCTGACGGAAAAGTACTTTTTACATACACTACTTTTGTTTTCATTATCCCCCCCATTAAAAGTATACAATCTCATCTATAAAAAATGCGGATAGTTATATTTGGCACCATTTATTTCCAAGCAACAAAATCACTTACACATTTTCTGAATCGGCCAATTGGCTGTGAGCATAACAGCCGCTTAATCTGCAATTGGACATAACTCCATTTGTCGGCTTTGAAAACGGTAGTATATGTTATTCATTTATACACTTAAAAATTTCATTAACTTTTTCTTCTATAAGTCTTTTATTTCCAATTTCTATATTATACTTAATTGGATTTATTGTAGCTAGTATTAATTTTATAAATTCTTCATTACTTAAACAATTATAATCTTTATCAAAATAACATTTTGATGCATCAGCAAGCCCTATTATTCCATTTCCAAAATAAGCATTTGAAATCACATAATTATAGCAATCTTTATAGTCAATATTTTTTTCAATATTTCTCATAGTTCCAAAAATTATAATTCTCCGATCCATTGTTGTAATTTTTTTATTTCTTTCATCATTCTTTGCAAAATAAAATGTTGCCATTATATATGCCATTTTATTTTTTGAAGAAACAAAATCCATAATTAACAGAAGTTTTTTTAATTTTGGATTTTTATTATTCGTGTAAATATAACTTACAATCTCTATTTGCTTTTCAGTTAATTCAATTGTAATTTCATTTTTTATATCTTCATACTTTATTTTTATACCTTTATTATTAATATATATATTCAAAATAATATATAAACACAAACAACATAACAACATAAATAAAAGTAAAGAAAGAAATATTTTTATAATTAAAAATTTTATATTTTTTTTATTTATTACTAATTCCATTTTTTCTCCAGATTCCACCTGCACTGTACACATACATTATTTTAAACCGAAAATGAGCTTATCCCGTTCGTCAAGGTTGAAGCTGGTGTTATGTGGTTTTCTTTATTTTCTTAACCTTATAGTTAATTAATTCCAAATCAAAAATTTCATCATTTTCATTATAAATACGAATCGTATCATTATCAATCAATTCTGTTTCTTTAATAAAAATCCATTGAACATCTTTTTCTAGAAACGGATTATACCAGATTGAATAAATTGATATTGTTTTCTTTATTTTTGAGTCTTTAATAGATTTAATAATAATCTGACCGGTTCCCTTAAAAATTCCTTCTGAATAATTTGCAATATACTCGTATCCATTATGAATTATCGATGGAATTTCCGGAGGCGGAGTCCTTTTTGCATATAAAACCAAGAGTGAAAATATAAATATACTTAATAATATGATATTTTTTTTCATTAAACATACCTATTTTAAAATGCTTCTTCGTCCTTGCCCTAAAGTTCAATTCATTTTTTTGATTACTTTTTTTTGCAACGAATATTTTTCTTTTTTTCACCAGGCACCCCAGTGGGGCGTACACATAACATTCGCTTAACCTGCAAACGGGCATAGTCCCTTTTGTCAGCGTTGAAGCGGGTGTTATGTGTTTTTTTAATTTCTTATATATTTGATTAACTTTTTCTTCTGAATATTATTTTATTTCTTCATTAGTAAAATCATATATAACAGGATTTGTTAATAATAAGCATAAACTAATAAATTCTTTTTCTGATAATTTACTATATTTCTTATTATAATAACATTTTGCAGCATCAATAAGACCATATTTTCCATTTCCAAAGTAAAGTCTTGAAAATACATAATTATAGCAAATTTT
The DNA here is from genome assembly GCF_024181665.1 of Treponema sp. B152. Classification (NCBI taxonomy): domain Bacteria; kingdom Pseudomonadati; phylum Spirochaetota; class Spirochaetia; order Treponematales; family Treponemataceae; genus Treponema; species Treponema sp. B152. The sequence continues at coordinate 990,779 of NZ_CP058668.1, read as the reverse complement.
ACTATTAATTTTTTTTCATTATATATCTTTTAGTAGCTAATTCTATAATAGTTCTGTTTATTGACAATTGTCTCCTAAAATCATCTGATTTAAAATCATTTAAATATGTACTCGCTGCAACTAAAGCAATTTTATTATTAGATGTAAATGCATCATATATTAAAAAGAAATAATTAGTAAATTCATATTCTCTTTTCCTACTAATTATATAACTAGCTATAGCCATTTGACCTTCATCTAATGAAACAGTAGTTAAATATAATAAATTTTGCTGATTTACTTTTTCTTCTTTACTTTTTACATAAATATTATTAAAATTAATATAATTACAACAAATTTAAGAATAGTTTCATTTTTTATTCTTATTATTTTTTCTAGCTATTTTGACTTCTTTCTTTATTTGCTGTTTTTTTCTTAGTTCTTCAACTTTATAATCAGGATTTTCTAAGTCACACATTTCTATTATTTCTTTTTTAGATTTATTTTTAAATATTTTATAAGTTGTATGAATGCTTTTTGACATTTTAATCTTTTACCTCCAACGCTTCGCGTTGTGCACATAACTACCGCTTAACCTGCATTTGCGGCTTGTCCTTGTTGCCAGCGTTGAAGCGGGTGTTAGACGCTATTTGCTATTCTCTCCAAATAAAATACGAACAAAATCTTTTCTTGAATACAAAATCCTTACAATTCTTATAATTTCGTCTTCAATTCTATAAAATATTGAATAATTATTTGCAAGCACGAACTTATAATCCGTAGGAAATGAAACATATTTTTCCACAGGAATCCCTACATTTGGAAAAGCCGTCAAATTTTCATAAGTTTCTATAATTTTTGAAATGGTGTTATGTGCAGCAATGGGATTTTGAAGTTCATTCTCTATATAATCTTTGATTTCAAGTAAATCTGCTGCCGCTTGCGGAGCAATCTTTATCTCAAACATCAAAGTCCTGCCATTTTTCTGACTTGTGTTGTGTCCAGCCATCCATTTTGCAAAGCAGATTCTTCGCCTTTCTTCAATTCAGAAAAAAGAGTTTGCGTAGCCGTCAATTTTTCGTAATCTCTTATAGAAATCACAGCATAACACCCCCTGCCATTTTTAGTAAGAAAAACCGGCGATTCATCAGCAACATCCTGCAAAACTTCATTATAATTACGCAAATCCGAAACAGGTTTTATAGCAATCATATACACCTCTAATATTCGTAATATTTTACTAAATAATTATCTTAAAATACTTATAAAATGTCAAGTGGATTAAACTCTCATATTTTTTACTAATTGTGAATAAAGAGCTCTCTATGACCGTCCGAAGGACTTTTAGTTCGTTGATTTCCTTAATAAGTTAAAAAACACTTGGATAAAAGTTTACTTTTTCTTACTCAATTAGTCATTATGATAAAACATAACTTTAATCAAAAACCGAAGTTATTAATTTATGTTTTAAGCCTTAATTTATAAAAATATATCACATTTTTCTAAGTTACAGTTTATCGTGCTGCAAGGCATCCGTCTAACATCCGCTTAACCTGCAACAAGGCTTGTCCGCAATGTCAGCGTTGAGGCGGGTGTTAGACGCTTTTACATAACACCTACATATTTTTCTACTATCGTGTTCTGTAATAATTGTGAAAAATTTACATTATTTTTTTCTGCAAGCGTATTCACCCATTTTGGAAGCGTTATATTCTTTCTTACACATTTGCTTGAATATTTTTCACTATACGAATCCATATCTAAAATAAGCATATTTATAAAACTTTTATTATCAGGTAGTTTTATTTTTGTAGGTTCACTTGCTTTTGGAACAGCATTTCCTTCCTCGATTTCTGTTAATATCCACCCTGATGCCGCATCTATTCCCATCTCTATCGCTTCTATAAGAGAAAATCCTCCGGAAACACAGCCTTGCAAATCGGGAAATTCTATACTATAACTATTATCTTCTTCACAATATGTTATTATTGCCAGATATGCTAATTTCATTTTATATTCCTCCATATATCCTTATTTCAATCCTGCCTGCTTTAGAATTGCTTCCACGGTTCCTATCGGTATATCTCCTTTATGATTTGGGACCGTAACTTTTCCGGATTTTACAGTATGTTTATATTGATTATGAGAACCTTTTGCTGTTACAAAATACCAACCATCCGCCTTTAGTATTTTTTCTATTTCTTTTACTGTCATTTTATATCCAATCATATTATACGCATTATGCGTATAATTATCAAGCAGTTATTATAATAAAATACAGCATTTTTACTAAAACTAAGCTATTAATTTGAGTTTTAAGCTTTAGTTTACAAAAACCATATCCTGTTTTTCAAAGTTACAGTTTATCGTGCCGAAGGCATCGGTCTACCATTCGCTTAACCTGCATTTGCGGCTTGCCCGCAATGTCAGGTTGAAGCGGGTGTTAGGTAATTTTTTTATAAATGAAATCAATAATAATCTCAGATCTCAATATCTTAATTGTTTGATTACTATCATAATATTCTATCCCTATACCAATTATCTCTGGATTTTCATTACTATTTGAAAGATCAAATTTCCATACAGCACTTCCACTAAGGCCAATAGGTTTTGGTAGTTTTTCAATTATCACTTTATCACTTTCCGAATAACGTGGAAGTCTATTGCTATACTCACCATAAATATACTTTTCATCAAAGCTTATTATGGGTTGTAGTACATGAAAAGGATAAAAAAGTAATTTTCCAGTTGTTTCATTCTTTAGTTTCTTTGACTTTTCATTTTTTCTTACTTGATTAACATGCGATTTAGTGAATCCACAATAGTGTACCCAATTTGATTTATCAATCTTTTTAGACAAATTACTAATTTGAACTGGTTCTATTCCTTTGTATGGAATATCTGCTATCTCAATTATTGCAATATCCAAAATTGAATCAAACCAATAATTAATATTTTCTCTAAGAAATATTTTCCATGATTTAACCAATCCATCACAAGGTTCATCTTCGTAATTATAAAAAAAGGGGATAAGAATAAACTTATTATTCTCTGTTACATGAAAAGCAGTTACAACAAAGAATCTATCAAGATGTTTTAGAATAAAACAACTTCCTTCAAAAACATTTTCAGAATTATATATCCATGATAATGGACCAAATGTTCGATCTAAAAAAACATTCCATTCATGAGATTCAAAATACTTATTTCCCATTTTTCCTCGCCCGCCGAAAGCGTGAACCTAACATTCGCTTAACCTGCATTTGCGGCTTGTCCGCAATGTCAGGTTGAAGCGGGTGTTAGGTTATCTTTCTATTCTTTATAATATCTATTTTTAAATAATTCAAGTATTTTATTCTCATCGGTTAGAGGCTTAATTACCGTATCAAAATAGGAATCTGCAAAAATTTCATCAATTGGAATTTTAAAATTCCATTTCATTGCCATAATTGCATTTATGGTAGTGACTTCATGAATATTTTTTGAAAACCATATCCATAAATTTACCGAATTTCTTAATTTTTTATATCTATCCATTATTTCATTTTTACAAATTTTTAGTTTTTTATTTTCTTTAATAAATTCATCAACAACTACATTTAATTTTTCGATTGCATTTAAATTCATCATAAATCCAGAAAAATCTTCCACAAAATCCATATATTTTAAATCAATGTAAACTTGGTATAAATCACCTTCAATAATTTCAATATTTTCTTCTAAAGTCGATTTGAAAAAGGAAATAAACTGCGAACCTTCATAATCGCTTTTGAGATCATGACTACCGCGAAACTGAGTTTCCGCCATAAACCAAATTTCAGCCATAGATAATATTTTTAAATGCACTTTTTGTAAATACTCAGACTTCTTTTTAGTTGAGACCATTATTTTTGACATAGAGTAAGTCAGTAAAACACCAATAATTATTCCTATGACTCCAATTAATGCTCCAATTATCGTTGAATCCATATTTTCTCCTTTTTGTGAAAAATCGTTCTGTTAATATTCACTCTAGTAAATTTCATGCTAAAGCTTGAAGTGGATATTAGGTATAATTATTTAGTTCCCCATAATTTTTGATCTATTAATGATGTCAACTTTGGAATTCTATTATAATAATCGGTATACAGTTTATCATAAAGGAAATAGCCATTATCTATTTTTTCCTTAAGGAGATTCAAATTATCAATTCCAAAAACAGTAAGAACACTTTTCGATTTATCTTTATAAATAGGGTTAATAAGGAATGTTAGTTTGCATTCACCTAAATACACAGTAAAACGTGGGAAATATTGATTATATTGAGATGTAAATGCACGATAGTAATGTAAAACCAAGTCTGCTTCTATGATATCTGAGAAAGATAAACTGGGAAAAACTCGATTTTTTAGTATTTCAACAACTGGCTGTAAAAAAGACTTCCCAGTAATTGATTGAAAATATTCTGGTATTATATGTAAGCTTTCAAATTTATCATAAATGGTTTCAATATTTTTTTCTAGTCCACCATACATCCAATTTGTAGCATTATCTTTTATCAAAACATTACTTAAAAATTTATTTGCAAGATTATACCTATTAAATTTTAATAGAATAGCCATTGAACTTATTATAAGTTCATAAAAAACAGTGCATAATTATCGCATTGCCCCAGTGTCCATGATGAATTATCTTTGTTAGTATTTGGTCTATAAAATTTTTCAATATTTCTAAAAAACTGAAAAAACTCATCGAAAGTTTCTATACTTTCATCATATATGGCTATGTTTTTTAATACATTTAATAAGCTATTTTTAACAGGAGTCATTGCAGTAAATGAATCAAGTGCAACCTTCCCAAAATCATGCTGACCATGATATTTCTCATTGATTTCTGCATTAATTAACTCGCTTTGTATTATTTCTATATAGTCTCTTACTTTTATAATCCTACTTTTATGATTTTTTTCAAGAGAAGTGATTAATTCTCGCTCCTTGATATTTATATTTGATATATTTTCTTTATCTTCAAAAATCCATAAAGGTGCAGTTCCAAGCTTAGGTTTTTGAAACTGAGGACGTTTATAAATTAATCTAAGCAGTTCTTCATACCGATACTCATAATTTTCATTCTCTGATAAATCAATGTAAATTCTGTTATTAAGATATATCGGTAGGTACGGTCTTCCACTATCGTCTTTTTCAATTACAATAGGAATAAACTTAGTTTGGTCAACTTTATTATACAAATCTGAACTAATAATCTGTGCTTCAGTCCCTACTCCACCTTTCCTCTCATCGGATTTTTGTTTGTATTCTCGATTAAGCATTATCAGTACATGATCGATACTACTATCTTGAATCATCTGTTCCATAAATGCATATTTATCCTGACCAGCAGAAAGATCCCACTTGTCAATAATCGTTCCAACACCATCAGACATTAATCTTTCAGCCAGTAATAATATTTTTGAAGTGTACTCATTATTTGTCCAAGCGTATGATATAAATACTTTCATATTTTATCTCCACTGCGCGAAGCGTCAACCTAACATTCGCTTAACCTGCAACAAGGCTTGTCCTTGTTGTCAGCGTTGAAGCGGGTGTTAGGTTTATTTTGTTTTACCAAACAGTTTTTACATCATACAACGGAATCTTTGTATCTTTTGTAACAATCGTTAAATTATTTTCTTGTGCCATTGTAATTAGAAGCCTATCAAATGGGTCTCTGTGAATATCAGGCAAGTTTTTTATTAATTCTAAGGATTTACCGGAAACTGAAAGTTCTTCAAATTCTTCTTCCTTGCAGGCATCTATAATATCTTGGATTGAATTTTTATACTGAAGAAGATTACGGGTCTGTTTTATCGCAATTTCCCATAATGAAACTTTACTGTAGTAGCAAAATTCATTATTGATTATTTCTTTAGCCGTTTTTGATAGATTTTCACTATCAAACAAATACCAAATAAGTGCATGAGTATCTAAAAAATATTTCACATATACTCCTTAAAATCTTCCAATGGTTCGTCAAAAGCCGGCGACATATAGAAATTTGGTTGCTTTAAAATGTCTGGGCGACGATTAGGAAATCTTTTTACAGATTCTTCATGTTGTTTTTTATATAGTATTTTGTATTGTAAAAGTTCTAAATAATTATACACTTCATCCATATATTCATCCGGAATTGTCTCCAATTTTTCCTGAACAGCAGTTAACAGCATACATAGCCTCCTTAACATTTTTAGTATAGCACAAATTATCAAGTTTTTCTATAATTGATTGAATATAATCACGGAAATCAATTTTTGAATCACATCTGTCTATTATCTGTTTATTGAACTCAATTTTAATCATTTTACAGGTTTTAAAGTCGGAATATCCATAAAATACTCAAAAAAAATTGTAATTTTTTCTAAAAATGTCATAACTCATTCAATGACAATAATAATTTCCCAAAAATTGATTTCCTTGGGTGAGGCTTAGCAGTCCATACAAAAACTCCACACAAACTTGACTTGAGTGGAGTCTTATTGAATTCCTAGTTATTTTCTACAGATAACCTATTAATTCTTGACTGATGGAGAATAATTCCAAATGTTAATGACATAAGTGGTGCCCAGAAATCAGGCTCTACATTATGGCGTCTTTCAATTGTACTTAAATAAGTGGAAATTTTATAATTCCACCAAAAGCAATACAAACCAAAACTAATAATTAAGTAGAGCAAATTCAATGGTGCACTATCGATAGACTCATACTTCAGTTCCTGAATTGTTTCTTCAGTTACTTTAAACCACCATACAATTCCATAAATTCCAAATGTAATTACTGTTAGAAAAACAGATAATGGTATAGAACGTTTTCTCATAAAACGCCTCCTATAAATTTATTTTCAGATCGAAATAAATGTTATAGGCTGGTTCCGCACAAGTCTTTCCGCAAGCGGTTAGCTTGTCAACCTAACATTCGCTTAACCTGCATCTGCGGCTCGTCCGCAATGTCAGGTTGAAGCGAGTGTTAGGTAAATACTATATGTGTTGATATTGAAAATATTACTGTATATTTTTTCTGTTATATCTAATGGCATAAGTAATTGAACTGTTTTATTTTTTGCTGTATCCATCCATTAGATATAAAATATTTTTTATGTATGAATTTTCCTGATATAACTATATCCTTCTTGTGTAAGAGCCATAACTGACGCAGGATAAATACCTCTGGTTTCTATTAAACTTTCTTTTTTGAGAGTTTCAATAGCAAAAGGAAGCATCATTTTCTCATCTTCATTCAATTGAGGCATATACATAAGAACAACCAATTTCATCATAATAGTGTGATCTGGTTTGCTTTGCTGATCATAGAATTTTTGCATAATATCTTCTCTTACTTTTGCAATAGCCTTTATTATCGTTTTTGCCTGATTTTGATCCTGAAATTTATCCATAATAAAACTTTCATAGTTTATTTCAGGATCGTTCAAAAACATATTAATCAACTTTATCATCGCTAAGACTCCTAAGTTATACATTATATAAAATATTATTGTCTATTTTAATAATTGTCCCTTATAACACATTGATTGTCTTATAGGCCATATATATCTATACTATATATGGTTTTATTATATTTGTATAGCGGTTTGCTTGTCAATACGGAAATTATTTTTTAATAACCGTATATTTTGCTTACAGTGCCGAAGGCATCAACCTAACATTCGCTTAACCTGCATTTGTGCCTTTGCTGACGCGCATAGCGGCAGCAAAGTTGGCGCGAAAGTTGCATAAAAAGGGAGCCATAGGCGACCGTCAAGCAACTTTCGTGACAAAACAAATGTCAGCGTTGAAGCGGGTGTTAGTTTGCTGATTTTCTATAATCTTTACGGATAAACGGCTCTTGTTTCTCTTCCGATAATAAAATCTTATATTTTGTCGGCTGCCGGTATGCGTTACCATGAACTTCTCTACTTCTATACTTTCTTAATTCCTCTATATCAAAAGTTGCTATATATATTCCATCTTCCTCTCCAGCTCCTATTATTAATGTATCTCGCGAATATGGTTCATCAATTTTATAGGCAATACCGTCAAATGCTGTAGAATGACCATTACAATCAGGTTTTCCTTTTGGATAATTAACAGTCGCAATACCAACCATATTTTCAAATGCTCTTGCTCTTAATTGTGAAATTCTATTAATTTCCATTGGACATGCATTCGGTACAAGTATTATTTCTGCACCTTTGAGCATGAGTATTCGTGCACTCTCAGGAAATTCCCTATCATAACAAATCATTGAACCTATTTTTACACAACCATGCTCTGTATCTAATACAGATACATAAAAATCATTACCGGACATTAAATTTTTTTCATCTCCAAAAATACATGTATGTACTTTTGCATAGGTATATAGTTCTTTGCCAAATCTATCAAACAGACAGATACTGTTTCTTGGTAATGGCTCATACTTTTCAAGAAATGTTATACCGATAGCCATTTGTAATTCTTTCGCTAAATCCGAGAATGAACGTATAAACGTATCATTTTTACTAATTGCTTTACTCTTTAATTCATTGACAGATTCAGGTATTTCGTAACCAATACTCCACATTTCAGGAAACAATGCTATATCTGCCCCAATGTTTTTTGCCTTGCGACAAGCTGATATACCGATATGCATATTTTCAACAAGAGAGTTCCCCGGCATTAATTGTAGTAAAGCTATTTTAATTTTGCTCAATTGCATATTCCTTATTGTATTAAATCTTGTCAAACTAACATTCGCTTGACCTGCATTTGCGGATTGTCCGCAATGTCAGGTTGAAGCGGGTGTTAGAACTCTTTTATGGTTTTATTACAAGTTTACTAATAATGTTGTATTTCCTATACAACCATTCAATTACAGGAGTTAATAGTTTTGCTGGAATGGATGTATACAAAAAATAACTTGTCAAAACATATATTACTGTCAAAAAATTATACTCTAGTATTTGCTTTATCCAATTGGGAAATATTTTGAAATAATAAAAAATAAAATATCCAATAATGTGTAAAAGAGAATAAGTAAATAATGGTACATACTTTACTTTTAAACCAAAAAAATCAACGTTTGATACTTCTTCTGTTTTTGTTAAAGTTTTATTTTTTTCAGAGGGAAATACTTCATTTAAAATATTGAAATTTAATACTTTCGACTCAATTTTTTCTCCTGCAAAAAAATATAAAATAAAATTAAAAATCTTAATAGCTTTCATATATATTTTTTGGGGTAAAGTTCTATAAAAAAATGTTTTCAACGAAAATAAACTGCTATTAATTCCTTTACTTAATTTAGTATGGTAATTATACATTTTATTAAATTCATGAGATGTATTTATTTCAGAACCATTTTTATCACAAATTTTTATATTGTTTATATCAAAAAAATAGTTATCATCATCGTAAATATCAACAGGTACTTTTTTTATATTTTTTATATGCGAATAATCAAGAATATAGTCTCCCAATGAATTATTATCGTCATAAAGAGCAAAAACCATTCTAACAACGAGAGGTTGAAGATTATTGATTGTAGATTTGAATTTATTAAAATAGACAGCAAATAATGTTCTGTATTCAAAACCACTTTCTATATTCAGTTTTCTTTTTAATTCTTCTGTTGGAAGTATATATGCCGAAAATCCAAGTCTATCTGGATTAGCATGCTGAGTGATATTTTGAAATACGTTTTCATCTAAATTGAAACTATTTCTAAAACTATTGAAATCATTATATTCTGTCATTCTATACGTCTTGTAGTTCTAACATTTTTTTGAACCGCAAACGGGCTTGCCCCGTTTGTCGGCTTTGAAAACGGTGTTATGTGTTTACAAACTCCCTAATTTCATTTCTCCAACTACACCAGAAATGATTTTTTTCTCCCCAAAGAATCATACCTTCTAGCATCATTGGCCATTTATTATTTTCAATACTTCTCCTTGTCGAAGCAAAGTCAAATAAATATGCATAAAGAATAGCCATTTGAAAATCATGCGTACAATACAAATCAACAGTATTCTCTAAATTGCCATTGGAAAACATATAATCAAGCATTATTTTTGCGGATTCCTGTATTGAATTAAAACCTTCCAAACCTTCCTTTTTTAATTTAAAAATGATTTCTTGATTATTAAATTTTAGCTCTTTGAAAACTTTATCGCTTAGAAATATATCTTTTGTTTGTGGATATTCCATTTCATTAGGAGCTTTTACAATATTCCTATTTTGGGCTTTCCCTAAAAGGATATTTTCACAAGTTTGAATATTTCGTAAACAAGTACTTGAGGCAACATATCCGATGTCATATTGTAAATTTCTTCCAAAACTTTTACAGAGTTCAATTCCTTCGTCAGTAAGAGCTACTTCTCGTCCAACTCCAGACTCTATTTTTCCTCTGATTGAGTGACGAAAAATGATTTTACAATTTTGACCGACAGGTACTTTTGAAGCACCTTTTTCCATGTGTTCATATATTGATACTAATTTCATTATTCAACATCCAGAATGTTTATCTTTTTTTTCTTCAAAAGATATGCAAAAGCACCACCTGAAACAATACTGTCAAAAGCATTTCCAACACCGAATAACAATGCAATACTTATCAATGTCGGAGTCCATTTACCTGCAAGATACAAAGCAAATGCTATACCATAATAAATTGAATTGGTAACTATCGATTCAAAAAGCATATAATTTGTTTTTCCAAGTCCGTAAAACTCGCAATCAAATACACTTTGCAATGCATACAATACATAAAAGCCAAGAAGCACCATAACAAGGCTATACAATTTATCAACATCAGAAAATTGCAGCACATTTGCCATAAATCCTTTCCAACCGGGGATTGTTATAAACCAAACAAGACAAACTATCGCTGTAACTGCAAAATATCCGAGCGTATTATTTTTTATCGCCTTTTCATCTGTACTAACTTCCTGCTTTATCAATTCTCCAAGTTGATTAATCGGCAATAGCAACCATCCCCAGATAAAACTATTTGCAACCCAGTAAGTACCCTGTTCATTTACCATATTAACCATACGGCTTATCATAAGCATATAAGCAATATTTCTGACAAAAGATTCTATTCCTGAGATACCGCCAATTTTTACAAAATCCTTAGCCCATTCAAAAGAAAGTTTTTCCTTACTGAAAATAAAGTAACCTTCTTTACTGAGCAAAATAACTGAAACTATAAACAGAATAAGATTTACCACAATATTACTATAACCGATTCCGTTTACACCGAAATTTGCAGATATATTTAATGTAGAAACAAAGAATGTATCAAGAATAACACTTAATACAAGTTTTGTACCTGTGAGAATATATACATATTTTGATTTTCCTAATGTTACCAAACATACGAGCAGAAAAGTTGCCAGAAGAGAGAATATATTTGCAATACTTTCTATTCTTATATACACAGCAGATTCTGTAATAATATCTTTACTTGTAGCCATTATCGCCAAAAGAGGATTTGTAAAACAACAAATTAAAACAGAACAAACAGCATAAACACAAAATGAAATAATCAATCCAGTTTTTATCCTGTTTGTATATTCAGATTTCTCTGCAACAAATTTTCCCATAAAGAAATATAATGGAAGAACTATTGCTTCATTTAATATTTCGTAAATAAGATTTACCCACGAAAGCTGCCCGGCGATTGAAAATGCCCAATCTCCAGGTAAAGCCCCTAAAAAGAACACTCTTAATGTTGTATAAATTGTAGGACACAATCCCATAATTAAAAGGGAAATAAATAATTTCCAATTTAAGTTTTTTAATGACTTACCGATTTTATTCATTTTAAACTCCTCGCGCCCCAGTACGGGCGTCCACATAACATTCACTTGACCTGCATTTGCGGCTTTGCCGACGCGAAGCGTAAGGCAAAGTTGGCACGAAAGTTGCATAAAAAAGGGAGCCGTAGGCAACCATCAAGCAACTTTCGTGCCAAAACAAATGTCAGGTTGAAGCGGGTGTTAGACGTTATCTTTCTGTTATTATTTTTAAATATCTTAATTTATTTAGATTAGATACTGTTTCATTATTTCTTTTCTTTATTTTTACTATTGAGTCAACTTCTAATATTTCTCTATCTATGATGTCCGTATATTCTAGTATTTTATCAATTAATGTCGTAATATATTCAATCGTAGAATTTACTTGTCTTGTTCCCTCTATACAAGAATCATTCCACTTGAACAATGGTGACCATCCTAAAAAATCTGAAATTTTATGATTTGCCAAGAGTAATTCTCTTATATTATTATTTGGTAGATTTTTATAATCTGAATCTGACAATCTAAATATATATTTTTTATTAATCAATGGCCATTCAAAGATATCTAATACGGAATAATCAGAAAAGTTCTTATATGGAGTAAATAGCACAGAAGATTCGTTGAATAATTCACAATGAGTTGGAAAATCTGAATCAATAAAAATTCTACAACCTTTTCCACTCTTTTCATATTCAACAGCTTTAGTAACAGCACTTCCAAAAATATTATTTCCTAATAATTTTGTGGACAAAACATCATATTCACCATAAGTCATTCCTCCTCGTAGCAGTACACCTTTCATAATGCATGTTCTAAATATTTGAGAAAGAGAAAACAACAAATTATCAATTTCAGTATCTGTATATAGAAAAATTGCATCTGACAGAATGACATGGTGTATTTTTGTTTTTCTTAAAGATTCATATACAGCATTATGAAAAGTTTTTATATATCTTCGTATTATTGGCTCATTTTTTTTGTTATTCACATTTCTTGTTAAATAAGAAAAACCTAACAAATCTATATAGCATACAGCACCAGTTTTCATTTCTTTTCCTTTTTTGTGTACGATAGTACATCCGTATAACTGCCGCTTAACCTGCATTTGCAGCTTGTCCGCAATGTCAGGTTGAAGCGGGTGTTGGGTTTACTACATTATTTCTTTCCAATTTTAAAACAAATATCATAAAAATTGTTTAGTTCATTCTGCCAGATATTTTTAATTGCAAACTTGTATTCATTTAAGAGAAATACATATCTTTCAGAACATATTTTATTTTCTAAATCTTTATTTGTTGAAAAATACACTTGTCCATTACTGCTATTGATTCTTATAAAACTATTAACTCTTTTACATTTTTTAATAAAAAATAAAAATTTATTATTTTCTTCCACCAAGTCAAAATCATGAATATAAATAATGCAAACTTTTACTTTTATATTCTTTATTTTTTCAGATATTTCATGTATTAATAATGAAAAATCATTATTATTTATCCTCGAAAATATAAAAATATAGTTATGAATAATTTTGAAAACTAGTTTTTTCTTAACCTTACTACCGACTATAAAATCATATTTCTCATTATTTTCGATATAACTATTTGGTATATATTCTTTTACAGATTCTAATATGATGCTACTAAACATTAATTATTTTGCCTCAATTCTAATAAAATAAATTAATTGTTTCAATATACAATTAATTACGACATAATACTTAAAACTATGCATACCATTAATACAATATTTTCTATTTCTAAAATACTTATAATACTTCTAATAGCTATTCATAATTACTAGCCAATCCAGTTATCATTGAATTGATTGGTAAAATCCTAGATAAGCTATTTTGTTTTCTAAGTATATTAAATATCTATTAATGAATAAATTTCGATAAATATATTACTAATTTTATTTAACCTCGCGCGAAGCGTCAACCTAACATTCGCTTAACCTGCATTTGTGGCTTGTCCGCAATGTCAGGTTGAAGCGGGTGTTATGTGTTAATTTTCAATTCCTGAAAACTTTTTTTATAAAATGAATTAAAATCTTTTACTTCATAAGAACCATATATTTTTATATAGTAATTAAAACTATTTATATATTCATCTCTTTTAAAATCTTTTATCTTATTTACACCCAGCAAATTTGATATGAATATTTCAAAACTCATAATAAATTCTTCAATGTCATTAATTTTTATATTTTTTAAAAATTCTTCATTTTTATATAATTCTAATACTTTTTCACTAAGATCTTTATCGCAAAGCAAAATAATTGTAATAAAATTAATTATATCAATATTTTCAAAAAGTAATTTCTCATATTCATTTGCTTTATTACTTCCCAAGTAGAATAATTCCTTAAGGCATCTAGAAGCTAATATAGGATTTTTTTTATAATATTCATTAATAAATGCTTCTTCTAAGTATTTACAGTTACTTTTCTTTCTCATTTTTGCAAATACAAAAATAGACCCTTCTTTCTTTATTAAAAAATCAGAATACAGATACTCTGAAAACTTTTGAGAAAAACCAATTTCATCCAATTTTGAGTCTATATATTTAAAATCTTTATCATTAATATTTAAACTCACATATAAATCAGAAAAGAATGCAACAAAATTTTGAAATGTAAATTGATTTTCATATTTTTGTTCTATATCAATTAAATTATATAAATCAAACGGGATATTTTTTATATCTTCCTCAGAGAAATATTCATAAAATTTCTCTGCATTATACAATTCACTGGAAAAAATTTCACTTATGCCCATATATTTTCCTATAATTCAACATCGTGCACCAATGGTGCATCCACATAACATTCGCTTAACCTGCTTTTGCGGCTTGTCCGTAATGTCAGGTTGAAGCGGGTGTTAGGTGATTTTCATATCACTAATTTCTCGTAATTTACTTACATCATTTGAGGTAAGTATCTCGAGATTTGTCGTTATTTTTTCTATTGGCCAATCCCACCATTTTATACTTTCTAAAAGATCAATAATTTCATTATCAAATCTTTTTCGTATTAATTTTGCAGGATTTCCTCCAACGATTGAATATGGTTCTACATCTTTTACTACAACAGAATTTGATGCAATTATTGAACCATTACCTATCTTTATTCCGGGCATTATTAAAGAATTATAACCAATCCACACATCATTCTGAATTACCGTATCACCTTTAATTGGTAACTCTTCCATTTCTGGTGTTACTTTTTCCCATCCATTTCTAAATATTGAAAATGGATATGTTGTGAAACAATTCATTTTATGATTTGCACCATTCATTATGAACTTAACATCTCGGGCAATGGCACAAAACTTTCCAATAATTAATTTGTCTCCAATGAATGGATAATGATACAGAACATTATTTTCAAAGTTTTCTGAATTTACCGGATCATCGTAATACGAATAATCACCAACGATTATATTTGGATTAGTAATTATATTCTTAATAAAACATACTTGATCAAACCCCTTCATGGGGTGTATTTCATTGGGTTGAGGACCGTACATATAAAACTCCTATAATTATTATGGTGAAGATAATTTATATAAATCTTATATGTTCATTTCCGGCCTTTTCTCCTCTCGATTATTACAGATATATATTTACCACATTTATCTTTATGTGTAAATAATCTTCTTTCTTGCCCGCCGAAGGCGTGCACCTAACATTCGCTTAACCTGCATTTGCGGTTCGTCCGCAATGTCAGGTTGAAGCGGGTGTTAGATACTCTTGTTGATTTTAATAAGTTGTACATTTTTTTTATCAGCTATAATAAAATCAGCTTTATTATCTTTATCCACATCATATACTGTATAATTTCCAACTATAGACACATTGTTAGTAACGAATTCATATGAATCACCAAAAAAATATATTAGTGTATCAACAGGAAAGTTCCATAAGCCATCTTTTGATTTTGGATAGTTTTGATATTTTATTTCATTATATTGACTATTTAATATTTTAACTAATGCCTTTTCAGCATCAGCAATTATATTTTTTTTATCTACTTTGATGCTAGATGGTGATGTTATAAATAAATTTGGATTATTTTGATCATAAGTATTTATATCACAAGATTGTATATCAAAAAAAAATAGAACTATCTCATCTGTTAACCTAGAACCAGTGTTTAAAGGCCATTCATTAGATAAAATCCGAATTCTTTTATCATGTGGTATTGTAACAAGTCTAGTAAGACTATCATTTTCTAACGAGATCCCGATATAATGAATATTATATTTAGAAAAATTACGATAACTATTCAAACCTTTTATGAATGGGCAATTTATTGATCTTTCATAGACAAGTTTTTCAACTGTCCACCAATTAATAAAATCATTTTCTTTTTTAGAAAATATTTTAAATATTTTAGGGCCAGCACTCATATCAATATCATAAACTGAATCAAAAAAATTATGATAAAAATCAGCCAATACCTCCATATCAATAATAAATGAATCTGATGCAGTACCACTTCGCAATCTTCCATGAACTAATTTTAACTTATAATCAACGCAAGTCTCATAATTAAACTCAAAAAATAATTCTTCACGTTGTCCAATAGCATATAAATTACTATGGCTAAGTATCTCTTGAATTTGATCAACATCTTTAAGCCATTCGGCGGCTTGATTTGATAATGGGGGAAATACAAGTTGTATTTTATTAATTTTACCATTCATACTTATCTCTGCTTATAGGAATTGGTCTAACTGCCGCTTAACCTGCATTTGCGGCTTTGCCGACGCGCATAGCGGTGGCAAAGTTGGCGCGAAAGTTGCATAAAAAAGGGAGCCGTAGGCGACCGCCTAGCAACTTTCGTGACAAAACAAATGTCAGGCTGAAGCGGGTGTTAGATTTTTTATTTATTCAGAAACATACTCTTTTCCAAATTTTCATAAAAATCTATCAATTTATTTTAATAAAAAATTAGTCATTTTTTTTCAAAATATACTTTTTTATTATTAAAATCAACTTTATCAACCAG
This sequence comes from Treponema sp. B152, assembly GCF_024181665.1. Lineage (NCBI taxonomy): Bacteria > Pseudomonadati > Spirochaetota > Spirochaetia > Treponematales > Treponemataceae > Treponema > Treponema sp. B152. The sequence continues at coordinate 973,979 of NZ_CP058668.1, read as the reverse complement.
CCATCCACAATCTCGCCATGAAAAAGTTTGGGAATGCCCACTATTTTCTCCATTCGACCACCATTCCCTATATTTATAGGCAGATATGGGTAATTCTGCATTTATAATATCTTCTATTTCTGTAAAAAATAATGAAATAGTATTATTTTTTATGGATTTTAAATAATTAAACAATGGTAAATACTTATCCATTTTTCATCCCTACCACAATTATTTTTTCCACTTTCAAATTGGCTTTTAAAATCAGGAACTTCTTTTAAAAGCCTTTGTTATTATTTATTATTTTTTCTTATAAACTTCCCACTTGGAAATGTTACCATTTGTATTTTTATATGCATAGTATTCTTCGCCTGGCTTTTCTGGTGCTGTAAATTTATACCACTTCTTATCTTCTGCATGAGCTCTATCTGCATATCTGTATATTGCACTTGCTTCCTTCGATGTGTTACTCAATTTTTCGAGTTTATTCATAGAAGGTACTTTTTCCAGTTCTACCATTTCCCAACTAATAGATGTATCTTCTTTTCCTAAAAATACACTATTCAAGTCTAATGTCGTGCAACCAAAAAATAAAAGAGCAGCACTTACTATCGTTATTCCGATTAGTAATCTGATTGCTTTCTTTTGTTTCATCTTTCAACCTTCCTTCTTGCAATTTCCTTTTAATTGCAATTATTTTTATTTTTAAGTCGAAAGAATATTTTGATTGGTTCCGTTACCCGCCTGCCTTCAGGCAGGTCAATCTAACTAACGCTTGACCTGCATTCGCGGCTCGTCCGCAATGTCAGGTTGAAGCGGGTGTTAGGATTTTGCAGGTTTCATAATTGATTCAACATATTGATTAAGTATATTTGACATATCTAGTCTATGAGTAAATAAATACTCATTTACCTTACTTTCCGTAACACCACCAACAGGATGTTTTGATATTTCATTAAAAAAGTTTTTTATATTTTTCTTTAATTCATTAAGTTTTCCTCGGCGCATAACAAATACTTCATGTGTCAAGCTACAATAATAACTTAATCTCTTAGATGGATGTATCCATATCCGTTTTACAAAAGTTGCTTTTCCATAGTTTTCTTCAAACCATGCAGAATGAGTATTCATCTGACCTCCTTCGCTTTTATTTATTTCATCTCTATCCATTTCTACTTCGCTCTTGCATTCATAAAAAATATAACTTCCTTTTGAACCACACCACAAGTTATCTGGTCCTTTTTTATATTCCTTATCTGGCCTTTGGCTTAGGAACCCTAACATAAGCCCAATATTCTTTATTGCTTCTTCAAATTTATCTGAATCAACTCCAAAGGAAGCATCAGATAGTATTTTATCAACATCAAGAAGCAATTCTTTCGTATCCTGATGTAAAGCGACCCACTCTAGTATTTTTGAGACTCTTATATCTTCAACAACAATTAGTTTTTCATAATTGATTCCATCTCTTGGTTTTAACAAGTACCGATTTTGCTTAAACGCACTTATTTGAAGCTTGTTTGCATCATTTTTACTTAACCCATATGTCATACGTGCAAGAGATTGTATATACCAAGCTTTTTCCTTTATATCGCTACTAAATTTATCAGCGATACGCTGCATCACCTCAGCAGAGTGACTATAATTACCATCATAGAACGATTCTTCTGCCTCTCGTTCCAAACTGAAAACTTCAAGTAATTGATTGTTTTTCTTTTCAATTATAATTGTATCCATTTCATCCTTATAATATTCTTTCCAACCTTCATCTCTTTTTAGCACCTGATTAACCAAAGAAGTTACAATTTTAAAATAAGAGGAACCATCATCTATGAAATCTTCTTTAGCGAAGTCTGCAACTTTTATCCCAATTTCTATTTGTTTTTGTGTTTGTTTTGAAAAAACTTTGTATTCTTATGATTTCGTATAAATTGAATTAAATCAGCTCCGATTAATATAAGTACACTATAATCTTTTTCTCCTCTTACACTTCTTCCCATTCCCTGTTCGATACGTTGAGCAATTTTTTTACTAATAATATCACTATTTACTCTTACTGATTCTTCATAACGCTCAGATAGTGATTCTGAGAAGGGTTTTGAATCCATAATTAAAACACGACAAGTTTCATCAGGTAAATCGATTCCGTCATATCTATTCGCAATTACAATTGTATTTGCAAAGTTCTTTTGTTTCAATGTAGAAATAATTTCGCTAATCGTCTCAGTATTTGCTATAACTGATCCTAATTTCTCATACTGCTCTGTTTTCTTAAAATCCGGAACAATGGCAATAACACCATAGTTTCTTTTTTCATTCGGTTGTGCAATATTAGTGATAATTAGCTCTCGATCCAATTGTTCATTAATTAAAGATGGAATCAAAACTAACTTTTCGCCAGACCACTTCATAGAGTCAAATGTTATGGGATTTTCAATTGATTCAGTATCGTAATCAAGTCCTTTAATTAAAAAAGCATCATCTTGATTACTAGCGGACATCAGAATTCTATTTCTAGCATTATGGAAAAAACCATACTTAAATACTGGTAAAAAATATGGAGCAATCTCTAATAATTTCCCTGAAATATAAGCTTGACATTTATTTATATCATCTTTTATGAGCGGCCAAGTATAATTGATTTCATCCCATGCTTTATATTTTGAAATTGCCTCTGTAACTTGATTTGCTTTTTCAAACCAAGCCCAGTATGGGATAGGCAATAGGGCATCAAATTGACCTGATCCTATATCCAGGAGTGTTCCTTGACCTTGATCAGTAAGATCATCATAGAATATTTCAAGTATTAATCTATGAAGAGGATGCTGATTATTAACACGAATTGAGAAGGAAGAACGTATTGATTCAATACAAGCGTGTGAATCATCTAATACTACCGATGCAACATCAATAGATTGCCTATCAATTCCTAGTTTTGAATAGCCATGAAAAACCTTTTGAACATACGTGATTAGTATCTTTTCACCATTAATAAAATCTTCAGGCACTTCACTATCACTAAAGATGCAATAAGGAATGCCAAATCTCTCAGCTTCAAGGCAAGTTTGCTCAAAAAGAAAAACATTAGGACATATATACAAACATGGACCATCCTTTGAATTTAATTTTGAATTTAAGATTAATAATCCAATAAGAGTTTTCCCTTCTCCAGTATGCAACTTGATAATTGTATTCTTTTTATCTCTTCTTCTTTCAAACCAGGTTTTTAAAACATGTTCTTGTGATGGACGCAAAGGTCCAACATCACGTTTTCGATCAAGCGTTTCATATATCTCAAGCGGATTTACCTTTTTCTCTAATTGAGATCCACTGAGTCTTTTCCTAAAATCAATCATATTTCATTCCTTCGTAATAATCCTAACATTCGCTTGACCTGCATTTGCGGATTGTCCGCAATGTCAGGTTGAAGCGGGTGTTAGATTAATAATTACCTGTAGTAATAGCTTCCCGTAAAATACTATTTATTCTTGTTTGATAACCTTTACCCAAAGACTGAAGCACAGCAAGAATATCTGCATCTATTTTTATAGAAATTGTTTTTTTAATAGGTGTTACATTCCAATATGCTTCATGAACCGGCCTTAATCTTGCAATTTGTTCCTTTGTCAGTTTTGGACTATCCTCATCATACGATATAGGATAATTTTTTATTTCTTCCAATCTTTCAGCTGTTAATTTTTTTGAAGTAATCATAATATTCCTCCCTCAATTCTTTTTCTGCTTGCCGCGCAGATATCAACCGTATTCTGTGCTTCTTCTCAGTAAAAAAGACCAGAACTATCAATATTCCATTCAAATTTCCAATACCATAATACCTATCTTCTTTTGTGGAATGCTCAAAATCATATCCTGTCAAAAATGCAGGATCGTCAAATACTTCCAATATTTCTTCAAAAGCTATTCCATGCTTTTCAATATTAGCAATATTTTTCTCTTCATCCCATTCAAAACGATTATCTTTACTTATAATTGTTTTCCCCATAAGTATAATATACCTTTATAAGGATATATTGTCAAGTATATATAATGAAATCATATACGTTTAGTCATTTAATAAAGTCCAAATATTTTTATACTTATTTTCAGTTGTACAGTTTATCCGATAGATAATTTTCTATATCATAGGTTATTTTATAAATTCATATAAAATCAATTCCGCACAAACCTTTCCGCAAGCGGTTAGCTTGTCAACCTAACATTCGCTTAACCTGCGTTTGCGGCTTGTCCGCAATGTCAGGTTGAAGCGGGTGTTAGGTAATCTCTTTATAACATTGAAATTTTTAACTACTTTCCAAAAATACTCGCTATCTTATCTAATGTTGTGAGGCGAACATATTCAGAATGATCTTCCATCCTAGAAATAATACTTCTTTAGTTTCCAATTTGTCTACCATTTGCATAAGTCTTAATTAAATCTATCTATAAACCTTGATTCATCAATCTGTAAACCGTAAAAGATATCCATCTGGATCTTGTAGTAAAAACTCTTTTTGAATAATTTTTTCGCAACCATTACTGTAATGGCTGACAGTCATTTCTCGAAACGGCTTTATTCCAAAATCTAAAATTCGTCTATAGAGGCTCTCCAAATTAGAAACAGTCATCTCAAAGTTAATACCTCTCCCATATGGGTGCTCCAGTATACCAACATTCCAATTGCCATTATCTTGTTCAAACATCATTTGATTATTTTCCAATGAAAGAAAAATAAATTTATCCTCTTGTCTTTCATATTCTATTTTGAATTGTAATATTTCGACATAAAACTCTCTGGTTTTCTCTATGTTAGCTACTGTTAATTCAGGTATTAACGAATTAAACTTCATACATATCTCCTTAAATTAGGATTTATAAGTATTTACTTGTATCCTTAATGCTCAATTCATCCATTTTCTTTTTATAGAGCTCAACAAAATTTCTTATCTATGTCAGAATTAGGCTTTGAATAATCTTGTAAGCTTCAACCTATCGCTTTGTTAATAAAAAATTTATTACTTCTAAAATTATTTACCAATATTTTTCCAAGAAGTTAGACAAATCATAAAATAAAAATTTGTTTTTCGTACATGCAGTCATTTTTATTACATTTTCATCATCCCTACTTGTCTCAAACAACTCTTTTAATTCAATGTATTGATCTATTCTAATTTTCTCAAATTTTAATTTATTTCTCTAAATATTTGCTAATACCATTCTAAGTTATTTTCTCAATTGCTAATAAATTCTTGTGTATATTTTGAGACTTCTACCTTCGTATATTTCCATGTGCCGTAGGCATCAACCTAACATTCGCTTAACCTGCATTTGCGGCTTGTCCGCAATGTCAGGTTGAAGCGGGTGTTAGACGCATTGAATTATTTATCTTTCTATCAGCTTTCCAGTTAAATATTTATGTAAAATACTTCCTGCAAAAACTTCATATTCCATACCTTCTTCAAAAGCTTTAGCCTTTAGATTATTCATATCTTGCTTGACAAGCATTATATCTATCTTCTCGCTTTTCATAAGCATACTTTCGGCTGCTTTTTTAAAATCATTACTAAGATCATAAAAATTTTTTACCGATTTCCATTCATCATTTTCTATAGATTCATACAGCTCTTTTTCACTATTCATTTTCTTCTCCAATCAAGATATTTCGATGTATATTTTCTACTTGGAAAAATAGTTTTCAAAAAACAAACATCGTTTTCAAGTACACAAGGAACTACATATACATATCTATCAATTTCTACAAGAAGCAAAAGTTGATTTGGATATTTTTCTTTATTTGGATGCTCTAAAATATCCAATAAATTATCTTGCTCAATTGCCACAATAATCCGCTCAAACGATATATTTCTATCTCTTTTAAGCATCATATTTTTTTCATTATTCCAATCAAATATCATACTATAAATAATATATCACTTTTTCAATCTTTTAACAATAAATCTAATACTACAAATAAACTTTATTTTTATACTATTACATAACAATATTAAAACACAAAAACTAAAGTTTTGTTTTCCTTAACAAGTTAATTATTATAATCACCATGACCGTCCGAAGGACTTTTAACTCGTTGACTTCCTTAACAAGTTTTAAAATCCAAAGATTAAAGTTTTATTTTTCTTATACAAGTAGATATTATAATAAAACATAACTTTATCCAAAGAACATAAGCTATTAATTTTGGTTTTATGCTTTAATTTATAAAAAATACACCCTATTTTTCAAAGTTACAGTTTATCGTGCCGAAGGCATCGGTCTAACATTCGCTTAACCTGCATTGCCGTGCCCGTGCAGGGCTTGGCGTGGAAATTGCATAAAAGAAGCAGAGACACGTAAGTGGCGAAGCGATATAAGCAATTTCCATGACAAAGGCAATGTCAGCGTTGAAGCGGGTGTTAGGTTTTATTTTTAAAATATTTTCTATCACCTTTTACCTTCATAACAGATAAATATCAAATATTATCAATATATACAACGAAAAGATGTATGAAACATGTCTTGTTTTTTCACCATATTATTGTGGCAAATATTAAAATCCTAATTGTTATTAAACATTATCCCACATCCGATAAATTTTCTTTTTTTTCTACAAAATTATAACGGTATTTAACTAAAATATACTCAAACTCTTTTAGTTTATGACTTTTTTCGTAATCAGTAAAATGTTTTAGCGTTTCTTGATCAACTTGACCATTTTTTATATCCCACTCACTTGGAGAATAGACAATATCAATCTCATATCCGTCTAAATTCCAAGAAGAATAATAGTATCCTTCAAAAATTATCCTGCCATTTTTCAAATTTCTTACAATAACGCCTCTTATTCCGGGTGCAGAACCTTCATCACTAATACAATATCTGTAATCTTCTGTAAACTCATCAGAGGACCATTTATCGATAGAATAATAAGATACATGCCTAATTTCATTAAATTCGGGAATCCATCTATAAACTCCTGGAACATCATAGTACATAAACTCAGCATTAGGATAATCATTCCATACAAAAGTATATCTATTTTTTTTCCTTTCTACAGGAACTTTAACTGTTCTAGTTCTACCATTTTTTTCAATTAATAATTCTAAAGAGGAAACTTGATTATTCAATATTTCATTGGATTTTTTTAGACGTATTATAGATGGAGTAATATCTTTATCTTTTACATATTTACTAAAAACCCATTTACCTAATGGGTAAAGCTCCTTAGCCTTAAAATCAAGAATTTCAATTCTAAACCAATACCCTGAATATCCGTCAATTTTTTCATTCACTTTTGATATGCCTGTAATACGAATTTTATGACCTTCATTTAATGTTACTATTACATTAGCTTCAAGAGAAGGAGCCTCTCTTATGTTAACATTATTCTCTTTTATTTCCGTAATAAAATGAACTCCATAATATTTGCTTGTTCGTATTTCTTCTGAATATAATGTTACTGCACTAATTATTAGAACCAATACACAAACCATTGAAACTACTTTTTTCTGTTTCATTTCGACCTTCCTTTCGCAACACTCTCTTCATTGCAATTATTTTTTTTCGGTCGAAAGGCTGTTTTGATTGGTTCCGTTACCCGCCTGCCGTAGGCAGGTCAACCTAACATTCGCTTAACCTGCATTTGTGCCTTTGCTGACGCGCATAGCGGCAGCAAAGTTGGCGCGAAAGTTGCATAAAAAGGGAGCCATAGGCGACCGTCAAGCAACTTTCGTGACAAAACAAATGTCAGCGTTGAAGCGGGTGTTAGTTTGCTGATTTTCTATAATCTTTACGGATAAACGGCTCTTGTTTCTCTTCCGATAATAAAATCTTATATTTTGTCGGCTGCCGGTATGCGTTACCATGAACTTCTCTACTTCTATACTTTCTTAATTCCTCTATATCAAAAGTTGCTATATATATTCCATCTTCCTCTCCAGCTCCTATTATTAATGTATCTCGCGAATATGGTTCATCAATTTTATAGGCAATACCGTCAAATGCTGTAGAATGACCATTACAATCAGGTTTTCCTTTTGGATAATTAACAGTCGCAATACCAACCATATTTTCAAATGCTCTTGCTCTTAATTGTGAAATTCTATTAATTTCCATTGGACATGCATTCGGTACAAGTATTATTTCTGCACCTTTGAGCATGAGTATTCGTGCACTCTCAGGAAATTCCCTATCATAACAAATCATTGAACCTATTTTTACACAACCATGCTCTGTATCTAATACAGATACATAAAAATCATTACCGGACATTAAATTTTTTTCATCTCCAAAAATACATGTATGTACTTTTGCATAGGTATATAGTTCTTTGCCAAATCTATCAAACAGACAGATACTGTTTCTTGGTAATGGCTCATACTTTTCAAGAAATGTTATACCGATAGCCATTTGTAATTCTTTCGCTAAATCCGAGAATGAACGTATAAACGTATCATTTTTACTAATTGCTTTACTCTTTAATTCATTGACAGATTCAGGTATTTCGTAACCAATACTCCACATTTCAGGAAACAATGCTATATCTGCCCCAATGTTTTTTGCCTTGCGACAAGCTGATATACCGATATGCATATTTTCAACAAGAGAGTTCCCCGGCATTAATTGTAGTAAAGCTATTTTAATTTTGCTCAATTGCATATTCCTTATTGTATTAAATCTTGTCAAACTAACATTCGCTTGACCTGCATTTGCGGATTGTCCGCAATGTCAGGTTGAAGCGGGTGTTAGATTAATAATTACCTGTAGTAATAGCTTCCCGTAAAATACTATTTATTCTTGTTTGATAACCTTTACCCAAAGACTGAAGCACAGCAAGAATATCTGCATCTATTTTTATAGAAATTGTTTTTTTAATAGGTGTTACATTCCAATATGCTTCATGAACCGGCCTTAATCTTGCAATTTGTTCCTTTGTCAGTTTTGGACTATCCTCATCATACGATATAGGATAATTTTTTATTTCTTCCAATCTTTCAGCTGTTAATTTTTTTGAAGTAATCATAATATTCCTCCCTCAATTCTTTTTCTGCTTGCCGCGCAGATATCAACCGTATTCTGTGCTTCTTCTCAGTAAAAAAGACCAGAACTATCAATATTCCATTCAAATTTCCAATACCATAATACCTATCTTCTTTTGTGGAATGCTCAAAATCATATCCTGTCAAAAATGCAGGATCGTCAAATACTTCCAATATTTCTTCAAAAGCTATTCCATGCTTTTCAATATTAGCAATATTTTTCTCTTCATCCCATTCAAAACGATTATCTTTACTTATAATTGTTTTCCCCATAAGTATAATATACCTTTATAAGGATATATTGTCAAGTATATATAATGAAATCATATACGTTTAGTCATTTAATAAAGTCCAAATATTTTTATACTTATTTTCAGTTGTACAGTTTATCCGATAGATAATTTTCTATATCATAGGTTATTTTATAAATTCATATAAAATCAATTCCGCACAAACCTTTCCGCAAGCGGTTAGCTTGTCAACCTAACTACCGCTTAACCTGCATTTGTGGCTTTGCCAACACGAAGCGTAAGGCAAAGTTGGCGCGAAAGTTGCATTAAAAGGGAGCTGCGACAGCAGCGACCGTCCAAGCAACTTTCGTGACAAAACAAATGTCAGGTTGAAGCGCGTGTTAGACAGTTTTTATCTAATAGATACTATTAATATCTTAAATCTGTAAAATTCGATAAGACGTATGTTTTTCTATTATTTTTTTACATATTATCATTGCATTATCAAATTTCTGATTATTTTCTTTAAGTAACAGAATTTCATTATGAATTATACTGATCATGCTTGAAGTCCCTTCTTGATCGTAAATCTTGGTGAGCCATGCTTCTAAATTTTGTACATATGTAGAGTCTCCTAATTTCAAACCTATTTCTATAAGCTTTAATTCATACCAATATCTATAATACTCAATATCTAATAAACTTATAAATTCAAAACCTCCAAACTGACTTGGAACGGGTTGAGTTGGAATATTATTTAGAAAATCTAAAAGAATACTTTTAAGATATTTTTTTACTCCATCATTGCCGACTAAATAAAATGGCATTAATATCTTAATGTAACATATTATTTTTGCATCAAAAACAGCATTTTCAAAAGAGTTTATAATCTTTTTCAAAAATTCTACATCTTCAAATTTCTCTTTATTTGCCTTAGCAATTTTATAAAAAATCTCATAATAATTATATCCGAGACCAGCAAATGCCATCTGTTCTTCAGGACTAGCACATTGTTTCAAGTACTTGTTTACAGCACATTTAAATACTGGTAGAAAACTTTTATTTTTAAAAACCTCAATACTTTTATTATATTGAAAGCCAATAAAATTGTTTATTTGTTTAAGAATATCACCATTACAAATACAATCTCTAATTATTTCTTCTATACTATTAATGATTTTAATTATACTTTCTACAGAAACCAAAGCATACGAGCATATACATAGCAAATTGCATAAATAAAGCTTAGAATTATAAGGTTTATTTTGTTTATACATTTTTATGCAATTTGGAAGCACTATATTAACAAGCCAATCTTCATCTACCTGTTCAAATTTTAACTCTACTTTATTTTCGAAAAAAAGGTTATCAAGACTGTAGTTATTTTTATGGTAATCAAAATAATGAATACATGAAAATATTTCATTTTTATTCAAAATGATAGGTTTTTGAACAGTTTTCCGCAATACTGCAATCTCTACATACAACTGTTGAACTTTGCGAAACAAAGCATTATTTTCAATAAGAATATGATTAAGAAATACAAAATCATTCAGGTTTTTATGTTCGGCTGACCAACGAAATCGATCTATATCAATAGCTACAAATGAATTTAATCTATCTTTTATAGATTCGATTGCTTCTGAGAGAATAATAATCGTATCACGAAGTGTATTTTCTGTAATAAAATTATAAATATCTGATATTTCTGCTTGAATGATTGAAGGGAATGTAAGATACTTTCTTTCTATATCAATATATTCAATAGCTTTAGATATAGGAATACCAACATTAAGAACTCGTATAATAGTATTTTGATTAAAATAGGAAATTAAAAGTTTTCTATAATTTTTACTCTTTATATCTGATTTTATAATTTCAAAATTTAAATCTAAAGCTTTTTTAGCAACCTCTTTATCATCAATAGATGAAAGTGTGTACAATTTTTGAACTTTACACTCTTCAGAATCTTCATCATGTATTTCATAATTAAAAGTTGTATAGACAAAACTTTTATCGCTATATTCAACAGGTAATATCTTGTTATAGCCATTATAAGTAATTCCTAAAATCCCAGTTTTCTTGAATACATCATGAATTATCTGTAACCCATCAGAATACATAGTACTATTCTCAATATTTTTATCCAGAATAGTCTTTATAAGACTATTAAAAAAATCACGGCGATATTTATTATAATCACCTGTAAGTTCATTCGTAAACAATTCTAAATATGAGCGGTATTCATCAACATATTTAAAAGAGCAATTGCTTATAAAGCTACGAAGACTAGAAAGTAAAATAAATTTATCTTTACACAAAGGTGCTAGTAATCCTGCAAAGGCATGAATTGGATTCTTATTTTGAAGTTCATTATTAGAGTCATTTAATCTTGTGAAAAATTGAGTAAAATCTTGAACTTTAAAAGTCTTAATACCCCTAGAGTTAAATTTTGATGCAGAATCTTCATTGTAGTGCTCGACAGCAAATGCACAATAAAACTTGGGCTCAGCAGGGGCTGACATTTTAATCCAATCGAGAATATGTTTAAAATCTTCATCACTTAAAGAATAGCCCATAAAAACAACCGTATGAGTACAGAGAATACTCTTAACAAAATTCTCAATGAGTGGATAATTTTTAGAATATGAGTTATAGCTGCTTCTTGTTAGAACAAATTTATGCTGAAAATCTCCATGCATTTTTATATACTTATTAAAAAGTTTGGAATCCATCAACTCTTTATCATCAGCAATAGTATCATACATATATGCCTCTGATTCAATAGTTTTTTGAAGCATATTATCCCAATTTGTAGTGATTAGATATTTTGGACGGCACTTTAGAAGTTCGCGATAAAAGTCTATATTTGATGAATAATCAGGAAATAAAGAACTTACAGTCTCAGCAAGCCGTGTTTCACCGAATTGATCTGAATATGCCTGAGCTATATCAAGAGCATCATTTGTAGTACAGTTGGGTAATTCATGCCTTAGTTTTGCAGTTACTTCATTCCATATTGGATATTTAGGCTCTACAAACTTTGATATTCCAGCACCAATAAAAACAGCAATATTTTCCGCTTGTTTTGCATCGTTTAATTCTTGGATAGCCGTATCATAGTCTATTTGATATTTATGTAATCTCTGATCTGTATCTATTTTTGCCATTAATTTACCTCTATATATGTATGTTTTTTTGTGCAATATACATTTTGTTTAAAAGACTTGTTATCAGTCAACATCTGTCTAACATTCGCTTAACCTGCATTTGCGGCTTGTCCGCAATGTCAGGTTGAAGCGGGTGTTAGACGTCTTTCATTTATCTTGTACTAATAATCTTAATTCTTTTTCCATAACAAATGAGCTTCTTAAAACAAAGTACATACCCACGCTAGTACGGCGCAAATCGGAATATATATAATGTAATGCATAACATGTGTTTTCCAATTAAATCCAAATAAATGCGGACCTACGATATCCTTAACTTCCGGATAAAAATAAGGAAAGAAATTTGAATGACAGAGAAGAACCCAATCAAAAAACACAATATCGAAAGTTTCCATCCCGTAAAGCATAATTAAAAATCTTATGAAAAACTCAATAAAATTAAAATTATTATGAATTCCGTCCGATGCTCCAACTATAAATGCACCCAAAAGGACAAGAAAAGCAATTGCAATTATAATCCAACCGATTATATGGGCACCGTGAAATCTTTCTTTTCTGTCAGGAACAGCATCATAAACCTCTTTGGGGGCTGAAGAAAAAAACTTCTTGTTTTGAACAAAAGCCACACCTCCATACAACAAAAGAAAATAAAACACCATCAGCATAAGAGTTGTTATCATTGTTATTGCCATTTGTTATACACCTTATTTATTTGTATTATATTTTAAATTAAAAAACTAGCGGATCTATGAGAGCGTCCAACTAATATTCTTTCTTAAACAGATGAATTTTCTGCTTCACGAATACAAATCCCTTTTTTTATATTCAAATACATTCCTGTTTGTATTGTTATTTAATAATAAACTGCATATCTACAAAATCAAATTGAATTATATGGTTATAGAAAAAAACATTACCAAGCCCATTTAGTTTCATCATATGAGATTGTGCTCCTTTATTAAAACCAGAGCCTTTTATTGTTGAATAAGCACCATTCATATTGTTGTAAATAACCTCACCTATTTTTATATCATTATAAGAATACATTACTCTTGGTGTAATAGGAACTTTATCTTTATAGCCATATCCATAATTTGAATAATCATTTATATCATATTGTTGATTTCTATCTCCAAAATTATGTCTTGGAGTAAACCCATAATTACCTGTATCAATCATTCCGAATTCAGGTTGTCCTCTATATTCAAAATAAATATCAAATTCATCATTAGGACTTTGATACATTTTTAAAGCAGCACCATCAAGTTTTTCGTCATTTAAAATAATATATTGATTGATAAAGTCTATTGTAACTCTGTCATAATTCAATAGAAATTCAGCTCCGATAACTCCATCAAAAGTTTCACTAACATTAGGATCATATCGCAGAGAAATATCTCCAAAAGACACGGAAGCTAGATAATTAAGATTATAATTAGACCATTCGTTTTTTAAGTATTGAGCAACTTCTTTTTCTGAAGAATGATTCTTTATCAGCTCTAGTTCATTCTGCTTGATATATTCAACTACTTTTTGTATGAAATCATCTTCAGTCACATTAATCTTTTCTAATAAAGAATAATAAAACCAGTTCCGTGTAGAACCTGAATCTAACATTACATATACGTCATTATTCCCTTCCGCTTTTAAAACAGGTTTTCCCAAACAACCATAAAAATTCATTGTAAAAGGAATTCGTGAATCTGTTCGCTCACGATTTAATTCTTCTTTAGTTTTAGAGTAATCAAATTCTCTTTGTGTTAACTGTTCGGTCAATATTTTTCCATCATAACTGAGTTTTTTACCATCGGAATTATTTTTACAAGAAATTAGTAGTGAGCAATATACTACTGTTAGAAAAAATATTTTTTTCATTAATCTTCCTTTTTATAAAATTTTTATAGTTTATATTATATTTTTGAAACCATTTTTCAATCGCCTCTTTGTTTTACTTGATTTTTTTCTTCCGTGCCAGCTTTAATACAACCGCTTCCTACTTTGCCCTAATAAACAAAAAATATCCAAGCCATTGGCTTGTGCGTATAACTGCCGCTTAACCTGCATTGCCGCAAAGGCAATGTCAGGTTGAAGCGGGTGTTAGGTTTTCATTCAAATTTACTATTTCTATTATCTTATTTCCATGAGTTTTTTCATGTTTGCCTTGAGGATGTTGAGACAAAATATATGTAATACCTGAAATTGTATGATACCTAAGTTTATAATTCTTCTTATTCCATGACACGGTAGAAAAAGATGATAAGTCTATACCTAAATGATTTATGTAGAATTTTTCCCAGCCGGAAGTAAGAAAGATAATAAATTTCGGTTGTAAAATCTCGATTTCTTTATCCAAAATTTTGCAACATACTTCTTGCTGAAGTTTTTTCATTTCATCTGTTGGATTTCCTTTCTTTGGACTTATTTTGTACAAATTACTCCAAGCAATATAATCATACCATTCTTTCGATTTTTCCTTGGGAAGTAATGATTTTGTTATCAAATAAATTAATCTCCAAAAAGATGAATGTTTATAGGTTTTTACTCCTTTCCTTTTTGCGTTTGGCTTTACAACCCAACTCATTTCATCTGTTCGATTAACAATTTTTCTTTTTCCTTCTGAATCACCATTAAACAGAATTTCAATATCTGTGGAATTTGTTACCCAACCATTCACAGATTTTCCAACAAAAAGGATTTTTCTGCTTGACATTGGAAATTTCTTTCCTTCTTGAATAAAAAAAGGATATATTTTTGCTTCCCACTTTTCATCTCTAAAGCAGGTAACAAGTTCCTGATATAACGGCTTGAATTGTTCAGACTTTTCCATGTTTATGTTACCTGTCCTTTATAAATTCAATTGATTTTTGTAGAAATGAAAATAAGACAGCAGCATCTTCTGATACTAATGAAGTAATGCTTATTTTATGATTATTTACAATAATATATCTTGTCAGACTTCCATTTTTTAAAGACAATTCGGCTATTTCATTTATTCGCAAAGGCATATTCTTACCTTTTTCTGTAAAATATAGATTTTTATCTGTAAGCAAAAATCCTTCCCTAAAATTTTTCCTGATTGTGTCATCATAGGCAAAAAAGAACTTTTCATCTGAATTTACATTGAAATTTGTTTTGACGGCTTCAACTTTTATTGAATCGCCAGTATTCAATAATATCCTATGGGAATCATCGGAATCAAATATTAAAGATTTGGATTCTCTTATTATTTTTTCATAATTTTTTGTTACATCTGTTTGAATATCCAACTGATTATTTGATATTTCAGGAGGCTTTTCTAATGTTATATTATTATTTGGCAAGTCCTTATTTTTTTATATTGTTCGTAATATTTATCTTTTTTATCACGAACAAGTTTTGGCATTCTGAAAATATCAATTATCCACCATATACCTGCACCACCACAAGTTATGAGTTTAAGAATACCTTTTCCTTTATCTCCCAATAAAAATCTATCAACCCCTAAATACCCTAACAAAATACTTATCAAAATAAAATCTAAAGTACCTGCATACTCGATAAAATGGCTGCTATGTATACTTTTTCTAGCTTTATATCGCTTGTAATCTGCTTCTGTTCTACGTCCACCACGAGCACGGACTTCTCTTTGATATGCTTTATCGCCATCATAATTTCTTCTCATATAAAAGCTCTCTCTATTTTCCAATAGTTCTACAATTTCTGCACATCCATTCAATTGATTTCATATAAATTTCCTAAATTTTTATTATTTAAGCGAGAAATTTAAATAATCAGATTCCATATATCCCACTATCTTGAATTTCCAATGAGTGAAGTTTTCAAAATAAAGCTCCACTCATTATTGAATTAAATTTCAACACATTTAAGCATTGATAGATTGATTTTGTTTGTAGGAACTCCTGTTTCTTCTGCAAGACCTTCTTTTATACAAGCATCAATATGCTTTGAAGAATCTTTAGTTACTTTAAATCTTGTCCCTTTGAGAATTTCATTGAAAGAATTTGTAACCTCATAATAAACAATTTCTTTTGCCATACTTGGCCTCCTATAAATTTATTTTTTTGGTCGAAATAAATGTTATAGGTCGGTTCCGCACCTGCCTGCCACAAGGCAGGTCAATCTAACTAACGCTTAACCTGCATTTGTGCCTTTGCCGAAGCGCTTAGCAGCGGCAAAGTTGGCGCGAAAGTTGCATAAAAAAGGGAGCCGCAGGCGACCGTCCAAGCAACTTTCGTGACAAAACAAATGTCAGGTTGAAGCGGGTGTTAGGTTTCTCAATAATCTACTTTTTCTAATATATTAATATAATTTCTTAATATTTATTTCTTGAACTATACTTTATGATATAACAAATTCACCATTTGAATCACTATACAAGCTAACACTTCCAGATACTAAGTCATTTTCAAATTTTTGAACAAGATTTTGTGAAATTCTATCACGATTATAATAATTCAATATTTCATTTTTTATGTTTTGTAAAACAGGCTTATTATTAATAAGAATTTCTGCTAATACTCGCGAAGGTTTATTAAGTACCCAGAACCCATTTCTCTCTTCTTTGACGAAGTAACCATTACGTATATAACGTTTAGTATCTGCACTGGTTCCTTGCATTTCAATTGTATCAGATTTTTCATACTGTACTGATTGAATTTTGACTTTTGTCATTTTGATTCTCCTTACATTCTTTTAAAATAATATTAAGTTGATAACTTAGTTAAACATTATCTTTTAAAATTAACATCGCTTTTGTTATCCAATCAAATTCAAAAAGAGAAAAAAGGCTCGAAGAAAATAGATTTTTCTTAGAGCCTTCATAGGTAATTGCTAATTAGCTCATCTTTGCTGCAAATGAATCAAACTCTTCAGTGATATAAATAGATCTTGAAGCTCCGTATCCTGATCTTACAGACAAGCCGGTTTTATATTCATCTCCCCGATTAAGCTTTATAAAGGATATAACGTCTTCTTTTTTTATTGACATTTGAGTTGGAGCTCGATGTCCATATGCCAGCTCGAAAGAATCGCAACCTTTTACGTTTAAAAACATAACCTATCTCCTATAAATTGATTTTTCGATCGAAATAAATGTTATAGGTCGGTTCCGCACCCGCCTGCCGTAGGCAGGTCAACCTAACACCCCTTCGACCCTTCCTCACTATATCATAAAAACCAATAATTTGCAATCTAAACTGCTGTAAAACAAAAAATCACATCTTTCTACCATAATAACAAATCGAATAAATAAACAGTCGGCAGATTAGGCCTATCTTCACTAAATGGGATAAAAAAATCACATACTGTCTATAGGGCTTTGAATGCCTATACCGCCGCGGTTTAGGACATGGGTGTAAACCATAGTGGTTTTAACATCGCTGTGCCCGAGAAGCTCCTGTATAGTGCGGATATCATAACCGGCTTCCAGCAAGTGCGTTGCAAATGAGTGGCGGAAAGTATGACAACCTATCGGCTTTGGGATGCCGGACTTTAAAACCGCTTCATGCAGAGTTCGCTGAATAACCGAAGGATCGATATGATGCCGCCCCTGTTCGCCTGTCTCTTTATTCTGCCATCGGCGTGCTTGCGGAAACACCCATTGCCATGCCCACGCTTTACCTGCAGCGGGATATTTTTTTGCAAGAGCAGAGGGAAGCGGCACCGAACCGAAACCGTCCTTGCAGTCTGCCTCATGTATAAGGCGGACATTTTCTAAATGTTTTTGAAGCGGAAATTTAAGCGAAACAGGCAGTACGGTTTTACGGTCTTTAGCTCCTTTCCCGCAGTGTACCGTAATTTCATTTTTCCCAAAATCGATATCCTGAATCCTTAACCGCAAGGCTTCCATAAGCCGCATTCCAGTTCCGTAAAGCAAGCGAATAAGGAGCCCGTAATCGTTTTCAGGCAAAAGAGAGAATATCTTTGCAGTTTCCTCACGGGTCATTACGGCAGGCAGCTTTTTGGGCTTTTTGGCACGGACTATATTTTCAGGAGTCTTTATAGTTAAGCCTAATATGTTTTTATATAGAAACAAAAGAGCCGCAAGAGCCTGATTTTGGCTTGAAGCGGCAGCCTTTTCCTTCACTGCAAGACGGCTCACAAAGGCATTTATTTCCGTATCGGAAAGAGTTTTAAGATTTTTATTCTTATTTTCACGAATAAAGCGGCTTATCCAATAGCTGTAAGCCTCCATTGTACGCTTACTGTAGTGTTTGGCAGTAAGAACTTCTTCCAACTTATTTAAAATACTCTGAATATCGGTTGCAGTATGATTATTCCTTTCTCCACTAATTTCGGTATTCAAAGACTCAGTATTATTAAGTTCAGAATTTTTAAAGTCAAAGCCGGAATCTGCCCTGCAAATCCCTTCATTATAAAGGTTGTTTAATAAAATATCACAAGAATTACGATCTGCAGGTATAATCCAGAAATATCCGGACGGTTTCCAAGCCCTGTTAGGTACTTGATTGCAGAATTTTAGAAAAATCATCTCCCTCAGCTTTAAAACGTACCGACAAACGCTCTTTTTCATAAGGCCTAATTTCAATAAACATAAAAACCTCCTTAAAAAAGCACAACACACATTTTTATAACATAGTTTACCCATGGCCTATTATGATGATTCATACTCCCATCCTAATAAACCGAGATAAAAATTTATGCACGGCTATTCAATTCCAATATTTTAAACAGCACAAAGCATAAAAAAAATTGTAAGAAAGTGCCGACTTCATGCAGCCGAAACATACTATAAGCGGCAGTTTTCTTATGTATAAGTTAATTATTGCATATTTTTATAGAATATGCAAGTATTTAAGATTTTTTGGGTATTAGAGGAAGAGAAATATTTCTAACTTGCTGTATAAAATTTTACTGACTATTTTTCAATTGAAGAAAGAGTGATTTTATTATAAGCATTTTTTTTATCATTTGGATGAGGTTCCAATCCTATAATTGTAATATCACCTCTATTCGGACCATATACCCAAAATATTCTTCCTGCTGCAGGTTTATTATTTTCTAAATAAGATTCCCATACTTTTATTTTATAACGCCTTGTTAATGATTCTATCTCGTGAGATTGTAAGCCCGGATAATGAGGATCATTTAAAAGTTTTTTAAAACAATTAATCAGTTTTTTAAATAATTCTTTTTCGGCTTTGCTCAATGTGTTTGAATTGTATTTTTTTTCTAAATTTTCCCAAATTTGTTTCATTTCAGGTATTCCCATACGAATTTTGAACATCAATGAACATCTCCGTAAACAGAAATATCTATAGGATCTGAAACATCCCCAAAATTAAAATTTTCCATACTTTTATCCATCATACTTAATGTGTTAGAAGAAACAGTAAAAGGCTTTGTTAATTCTCTAGGCTCAAGTACAATTGTTCCATCAGCAAATTCTTTAACATTAAAATATTCGAATAAAGCATTCCTTAAAGTAATTCTTTTTTTTGAGTCAATTCTTGCATCATATGATTTTACCGGTATTGCCTGCATATCATACCTCCAATAAAAGTGGGATTTCCCACCGATATTTTAGCACACATAATCAAAAAAAACAAGCCAGAACCACGGACATCCGAGTCCGAGCCAAGCCGGCAAGAGGCGAGCCGAGGACGCGAAGCGAATAAAAATTAACCGCATTTGAATCCCGTATCGCAAACTTAAGCCGTAAATAGAGGGTACAGATACAAGGCGCGTGCAAAAAACACCCGCAGGCGTGCTTTGTGCACGTCGAGGACTGTTTTTTGCTAAGCAACGCAGTAGATGCCCCTCTATTTACGGCTTAGAAGGTGCCGCCGCCTAGGCGAAACGAAAGACTATACCCTATTTGCCCCTTCGTCTTTGAGCTGGGACTTAAAGGATAGCTAAAAGAAGGGCCGGTGCTCATACTGGCAAATTTATATATTTTCCAGTTGAGTGTGAGCTTTGAAAAACCTTCAAGTTCCGATATAGCAAATTGCTGAAAAAGGTTTAGGCTCAACTTATCGGTACCGAGTTTGTTTTGGCTTATATTAAGGGCTATGTAGTGTTGGCCCATATTTCCCATGGCTAAAATATCACCTGAGGCAAGGACTGAAGGATGAGTGTAATTCTTGTTTTTTATGTGCACAGCAGCCTCTGAAAGAATATCTTGAGCTGTATCCGCATTGGAGTACCCGAAGCCGTTATAAAAATATTGTAAAGCGATACTGGTATTAGTGTCGGCATTTGAATAAGAACCGCCTAGGGTTGCCTGAAAAAAGGGCTTATTTTTTTCGGTATAGGAACTCATATCGGCCTTATAATAGGTATAGTCGCTTCCCCAGGCAAAAACGCCCTCGCCGAAGACGGCAACCTTTCCTGCGATACTGCCCGAAACGGTAGTAATAAGACGGGGAGCCTTTTCATATTTGTACCAGCCTCCAAATCCCAATTCCCAGTTGCCGACAACAAACTCGCCCTTTGCAGCTCCTGCCGTGTATTTGGGATCAAAGTCTTCTCCCTGCCCCGGAGGCAACAGGTAGAGCCAGATATTGTGCTGGGTTTTGGGAATTATTATATGGGTTCTTAAAGAAATCCCCCCTTCCCTATCGGCCGTAGGATCTTGAGGATCGATTCTTGAAATATTTATAACATCGGCAGGACTATAAAAGTAACCGGTTCCCCATTTTACCGCATGTTTTCCAAAACGGAAAAAAGCAATATTCTTAGCGGAAAAATCCGTGTAAAGCTCTTGAATTTTAATATTTGCAGCCCCGTTTACGCCAATGGGAAGGATTATATCATTCGGTGGCAAAGGTCCAAATGAATTTTTTGGAACTGTAAGGGCACCGGATAAACTTTTCTCGAATGGGAAGCCGAAAAGAAATTTTCCGTAAAGTTTTAAGTCTTCATTGGGACGGGCATCAAAAAAAAGGCTTCCGTTTAAGGTTGTGTTAAAGGTTCCCTTTCCGTCTTTAAAAGATTTCAGGTAATCATCCTTCTTTGAATAAGGGTCTACCCAAGCATAATTTATTCCCATTGAAGAACTTAAACTTCCGCCTATTCTCAATTTTTTTGACTCAAGGCTAAGGCTTGCCTTTTCAAGATCTGCCTTAAACTTTAAATTACTCTTACTGCCGGAACGGGCTTCGTCGGCAGATATAAGGGTATCTTCATCTCCGCCGAAAAGATCATTTTCCAAATCGGAAGAGTTTTCTTGTGCAAACACAAAAAAGGGAATAAATAAAACAAAAATAAAAATCGCAATTTTTTTCATATTAGTTTATCTTCTCCAAATAAGCCTTGGTAAAAACTACATCATCAATTTTTGCAGTGCTGAAGTCTTGAAATATCTGCGTTGTTTTTTCTCCCTTGATAAGCTCATTTATATATATTTGATGTACGGGAAGCGGCATACCTTCAACATTTGCGTATTTGGGTATAAGGGTAGTTCTCATGTGTTTTCCGCTCGCACCGTAACTTTCTATTTTTAAAAGGAGGTGTTCGTCTTTTCGTACAAAGAATTTTTCTTGAGCATAAGCAGCATCCTTTTCCAAAGCCTTAGCAGTTACCGCATAAACCTCATATTTACCCAGCTTTGCTTCTTCAATTTTAAGAATTTCCCAAGCTTGCCTAAATTGCGACTTTTTATTTACATCGGATAATTTTGTATCGCTGTTTGCCAAATTCCTTTTAAGGGAAGAATGAGTAAACTGATGGGCAATAGGATCATAGAACCAAAGGTTCTCCTTTTCCTGTAAATAACCGTTTCCCTTATCGGCTTCGGGAGCCAGCTGAATAAGAGTTGTTTGGTCCTTAGTGTCACGCCTAAAGAGTTTAAACTGAACGACTTCCTTAGGCTGATTAGGCTTTTCGACAATCAGTGTGAGAGTGCTTGTAAAATCTTTTTTAAAATTTCCCGTGTCGAAAACTTTATCCATAATCTTATACATTTCCTCCATTGAGGGAATCTCGGCAAATACCGCAATGCTTACAAAAAAAGCAATGAGTATAATCAATAATTTTTTGTTAATAAAATATTTCATACATTCTCCTATAACACGATATTTTGTGCAAAGCACAAAACTCGAGAGATAAACAGTAAGGCTGAATTTCTGCCGAACTGTTTATCGAATCTCCTATAAAAACTTATTTTCCTGACCTTAACGCTTCGGCAGGAATCATATTAGCGGCTCTCGAAGCCGAGCCCCTTACAGTAAGCAGGGTTAAACCCAACATTATCACAAACTTTAAAAAAACTAAAAGCGCGGATAAGTTCCATGCAAAATATCCGTTTTTGGTAAAGACCGAAAAAGGTGAATCTACAGCTATCGGAATAAACGAGATAACCTGCATTACAAGAACAGCAAGGACAAAACCGCATACGGCTCCGAATAAGGATAAAAATGAAGCTTCTGCAAGAAAAAGACGCCTTATATGTTTTCTCATAACACCGCAAGAGCGCATGGTTCCGACTTCCCCCCTTCTTTCATACACAATAATTTTAAAGGTATTTGAAATACCTATCATCGTAATAACCAAAAGCACAATCAAAATACCGAAACTTATACCGTTTAAGGTATTCATAAAGGTAATAACCTGCGGAGCAAAATCGTAAAAAGTAGCTATGCCGAATTTGGTTCCCTGCCACTTTCCTTCTTCAAGTTGCTTAAATACATTGCTTGCAGGCTGTGAAGGGCTTATAGTTCGGGCAAGATCCCTGCTTGTAATGGGATGAGTTTCTGCGATTTTTCTTTCAAGCTGTTGCGCATAAATTTCCTGCATATCGGGATTTTTTAAAAAAAGCGAATATACTTCTATACTGTCTTTTTCCAATTCCGTAATTTTTTGCAAATAATCAAAATTGATGTAATTTGTGATTCCGCCGAATGAAGAGCGATTTACTGCAATACCTTCTACTTGAAGTTCAATAACCGTAAGCTGACCTTGTGATGTCCTAGTTTCAAGTAAAACTATATCGTGCAAGTCTACATTTAAGGTTGCGGCTACCGATTCGGAAAGAAGAATTGCATTTTCTTTTTTCATGGCTTCCCAGCTTCCTTCCTTAAAAAGAATACTGTCATGTAAAATTTTTTCTTCATCGAATTTGCAGCCGTCAATTTGAGAGGTAACTTCTTTTCCTTCAAATATCAGCTTACCTGATGCACGACTTCTTTTTATGATGTACGTAGTTTCTATTCCTAATTCTTTTACGGTCTTTTCTATAAACTCAACATCGTTTTTGTCCATATAAATTTGAGCAGGATCATCCGCCGACTTATCTGGAGCCTTTTTTGATCCTATTATATAGACATGGCCTCCTACGATTTTTGAAATTTCTCCGGCCATACTGTTTACGGCACCGGAAGTCATTCCGTCCATAAAGATAACGACAAAGAAAGCAAAGGCTATCGCAAAAACCAAAAGAATACTTCGCCTTTTTTGTCTGTTTAAATTTCTAAATGCTATTTTTAATATATTCATAATCCATTTCCTTTTTAACGGTTAATTGCTTCAAGAGGACTTATCTTTAAAGCAAGCCTTACCGGATACCAGTTTGCTGCAAGACCTGCTAAAAGCATTGCAGCCATTGTCCAAACGGCAGAACCGATCGAAATACTTACCCTAATCTGTTTTCCGCCGAACATAGCTGCAAGTATATCTCCGACCCTGATGTCAAAAGCATTCACAACGGCTGCAGCGATAAGAGCAAGTACCAAGCCGATAAGAACACCTACGCAAGACATAAAAAAAGATTCCGCAAAAAATATCTTTCTTACAAAACCTTTTTTAGCTCCTATGGCCCTCATCGTTCCTATCTCGGAGCTTCTTTGCATAACGGCGACAACCAGTGTATTCATTATAACGATTAAAACTACTACGGAAAGAATAGCCAGCATTGTAATAAAAAGAATTCTTGTTCCTTCTATTGCACTGTAATACATTGCCATTCCGCGTTCCCAATTCACAGCTCGAGCGCTTATTCCTTCTTCCTTAAACCAATCATTTAAGGTTTTTATTACGCTTTGAGTCTTTGAAGAATCTTTAAGCTTTATTACGATATGATGCCAAGCTTCATTGTCGGCTAAGTTAAGCCGATCGCGCAGTTCGGTACTTCCCAAAAGATTTTCATAATCAATCTTTGAATTTGAATTCTGTACGGTATCAATAATATCTGCACCTGAATCATCCGAAAAAAGTTCATCTTCCGATTTTTCTGAAAGGCTTAAATCGACGGAATCGGGAATGGCCGCTGCAACTCTTGCTCCCATGGTCATATCGGCAAGTATTCGGGTTGTATCTACATCAAAGTAGGCTATACCGTCTATTGCCGTATCGGGATGAGCATAATCGAAAAAGCCCGTTATGATAACTTTTTGCTGTCTTGCCTTTCCTGCAAAGGCCGTTACCAAAATCTCGTCTCCCAAGTTTAAGGGTCTGTCATAATATTTTTCAAACTTTTCTTTTAAATCACGCGGAATCAGAGCAAACTTACCGTTTGATGTTTTAGGATATTCTCCTTCATAAATATTAATCGTATCAAAAAGATTTTTATAACTTTCAGGTTCAATTCCTAGAATCTGTGCATAAGGAAGAAAGGACCGGTTCTTGTCTTCGGCCTCCCATGAATCGGGTAAATCAAGAGCCTTGAGCATACCGCTTGCAAAAACGGAAGATGTAAGGCCTTTTACCTCAGGAAGGCTTTCAACCTTAGACTTAACTTTTTCAAAAGGAACCAGATAGGGCATCTTAGGTGTATCCATGCTGACACTGACTGTCTGAAAAACTCCCAAGAGTTGAACCATTACAGTGTCTTTTTCAGGCTTGCCCGTAATTAAAACATCTCCCGAAAAATCGCTTATACACACCGCTTGAGTTTGCTGTAATGAAAAATTTAAGATACCGAAGCCTAGGATAACCAAAAAAGTTCCTATTCCTATAAGTGATAAGGTAATAATCATTTTTGCTTTACTCGCAAAAAGATTTTTTACCGCCATTTTAAAAATTGTCTTATTCATAATAATTTTCCTAAGTTTAAGCTGAAACCTTTACATCTTCGAGGATTTGACCGTCCAAAATCTTAATGCGGTGGTTGGTCATATCTACGATCTTTGCATCATGTGTCGAAAAGATAAAGGTTGTTTTAAGTTCCCTGTTTACCTCTTTCATAAGCTCTAAAATTTGAATACCTGTCTTTGAGTCAAGGTTTGCAGTAGGCTCATCGGCTAAAACTATTTGAGGTTTAGTAGCCAAGGCTCTTGCGATGGCAACCCTCTGCCTTTGACCTCCTGAAAGCTCGTTAGACTTATGGTTCTTCCATTCGCTCAAACCGACCTTATCTATTAAATAGTTAATCCACTCTTTTTGATTTGCTTTACTCTCTTTTGCCTTTCCAAATAAAAGAGGAAATTCTATATTTTCGTATACGTTTAAAACCGGAACAAGGTTAAAAGATTGAAAAATAAAGCCCAAATACTCGTGGCGGAGTACGGTCATTTTTTTATCCAGTTTGTTGGGAACTTTAACCTTTTTATTCTGCTTTTTTAAAAGAGACGCAAAATCCGATTCCTTATAAATACTTTCATTGTTTATGATGAGCTCCCCGCCAGAGGGCGTATCTATTAAACCTATCATATTAAGAATGGTTGATTTGCCGGAACCCGAAGGCCCTGAAATAGAAACGAATTCGCCTTGCTCGATGGCGAAATCGATGCCTTTTACGGCTTCAACTAAAACCTTTCCCAACGGATAGGTCTTCTTTAAGTTTTTAACCTGTACAATATTCATACAAAACCTCCAAAAAAAGTTGTACATATTATAGGTAATCTGTAAAAACCTTGTTAGATTTTTACAGATGCCTTATCAGCAAAGCTGATGGCGAGTTTTTCATAAGTCATTGATACATAAATACTTATGAAAAACATCGCAAATAAATCTAAGGAAAACATCGAAAAGCTGAAGTTTTTCGATGTTCATAATATCATAAAAAATTAAAACAAGCATTTACTATAGCTTACATTTTAACTTTCCGCCTTACATTTCTGTAAGTTTACATATTTTTTACCCGCTTTACCAGTGACAAAAGTCATGTTTGAAGCGGTAAATAGTCATTCACTTAATTTAACCGCAAATGGTATAACGAGTTATCTAGCTAGATAGTCTACACAAATTCTAACTTTTGTCAATAAGTTTTGAGAAAATCATATAAATTTTTTTGAATTTAATAAATCAATTAGTTCCGGTATAGATTTGGAAGCAATTTCTCATTTGAATATGTCAACATATCGTATATATAGCTTTTATCTCTTTCATTAAGCTGCATATAGTATTTCCTTTGTCTTTAAAATATTCTCCCTACGATATGGATTAAGCAACCCTTCCGGTTCAACAATATCAACAGGACGTTGTGTAATTTTTTCAAAATACTCTTGAATATCAATTATATCGTATAAAGAAATAGTTTCCGAATTATAAAATTCGATAAGTAAATCTATATCACTATCAGTATCAAAGTCATCACGAATAGAAGAACCGAAAACCGATATTTCTTTAATGGAATATTTAGCCGCAATAATTTTTATATCTTTTTCCGAAATATTTATTCCGTTTTTTCTAAGTTTTTCAAAAGCAGACATACTTCCTCCAAGGTACATCTAAAATATACCACACATTTTTATATACATCAAGAGAAAAAAATTGCAAAAATTCTATTTTTTTTAACTTTTTACTTGACAAACACTATATATAGTGTTAGAATAGCCGATATAAGGAATAGAACGCTAAATAACGGTTTATTCCGAAAGCTGGGAGGAAAAAATGAGAGACATTGAAAAAGTCAATGCAGAAATTGAAGAGGTAAAAAAAGAACTTGAAAATGTTCATGGCACGGGAACTGAGGTTTATGCCAGAATTGTAGGCTACTACCGATCGGTCCGTAACTGGAACAAAGGAAAACGGGAAGAATATAACCACAGGCTTATGTTCTCTTCCGAAAACGAAAGGATTGGAAAAACTCTGTCCGACTGTAATTGCCCGCCCATCAGCGGCTCCTTAAATTTTTCAAATTCGGAAAACCTTTCAGAAAAAAAAGAACAAATAGCCTAATGCTTGCAGGTTTACAAAAAACCACATTAGTTAATTTTCCCCGCCGCGTCGCAGCGGCGGTTTTTTTGCCCGGCTGCAATATACGATGCCCCTACTGCCACAATGCAGAGCTCGCCCTAGCCTCGCCTTCTTCCTTTACTGCAAATCCGGAAAGCTCCAATGATTATTATGAGCTTAGCGAAATCTATACATTTTTAGAAAGAAGGAAAAACCTTATTTCAGGCCTTGTAATATCAGGGGGGGAACCCTTTATGTCTCCTGCCTTGTTCGAGCTCATTGAAAGAGCCAAGTCCTTAAACCTTGCAGTTAAAATAGACACAAACGGCCTTTTTCCGGAACGCATAGAAGAGGTTTTAAGCTCTTCCAATCTTCAACCAGACATGATAGCCATTGATGTAAAGACTTCGCCTGAAAGGTACGGGGAACTTTTAGCCTCAAAAACCGATTCAGCCGCAAAAAAAGCAAAAACCGCACTCTTAAAAACCCTCGATATTCTAAAATCAAATACCGAAAAAACGGAAGTAGAATACAGAACTGTTTTGGCTCCGCCCCTCGTATCTGAAGACGAAATAAAAAAAATAGCCTCCCTCCTGCCTAAAAACGCAAGATGGAGGCTAGCCCAATTTGTACCGGGAACTTGTTTAAACCCTGAGTGGAACTCGGTAGAGCCCTATCCTCTCTCTCAAGCTCAGGCCCTTACAGCCATTGCAAAAAGCCTTATCCCCGATACGGAATTACGTTGATACTAATTCTTAACTACATTGTTTTTGATCAATTCATCGGTTTCTGCCTTGTCGGTTCTAAGCCAATACTGACTGCGTCCTATGCCGAGACCGATTTCTCCGCGCATTTCAAGGGTATCGGTTTTAAATTTTTTACCGTCAGCCTTGTGAAATTTTATTTTGCAATAGTAATACTTGCCGTCACCCGGATCAATGATATAACCCTTATGCCATGAACCGGTTTCTTTTTTTACAAGACCGTAAATAAAAGGCGTGCCTACAAGCGGCATTTCGTTTACCTTTCCGGCTTTCGGAAAATCTTTATAGGATTCTTTACAGGAAGACGCAAGCTCCTTAGGATCATGACCTACTGTAACAAGCATTTCTCCAAACAATTTTCCGTCTTTTTCATAAATGTTCCAGACGCCGGTAACCTCATTGGTTTTTTCGTCCACGCTTTTCCATAAACCGGTAGCCGGATCTTCGGAAAAGCCCATAGCCAAAATACACATAAAAAATAAAGTAATCAAAATTATTTTTTTCATATTTTACCTCCAAATATATTCAATTTTTATAGGATCAAGGCACCTATTAAGCCGCCAATCAATATAAATAATTATCACCCATACTATCATATATTAAAAATTTTGTCAAAATTTTTATAAAAAATTCATATTTATACTTGACATAATATTATATTTTATATAATATATAAATATAAATAATATACTAAATAGTATTATATAATATCAGATATAGCAAGGAGGTTAACGGGATGATTTTTTCGATAAATACGGGCTTGCTTGAAGCCTGCGTTCTAGCCCTTTTAAAAGACTCGGATTCTTACGGCTACAAATTAACGCAGGATGTCAAAAGCCTTCTTCCAATATCGGAATCTACCTTATACCCTGTTCTAAAAAGACTGCAAACAAGCGGATATTTGGAAACCTACGACCAGCCTATCGACGGACGAAACCGTAAGTACTACAAAATAACGCCTGCGGGATTAAG
The DNA here is from genome assembly GCF_024181665.1 of Treponema sp. B152. Classification (NCBI taxonomy): domain Bacteria; kingdom Pseudomonadati; phylum Spirochaetota; class Spirochaetia; order Treponematales; family Treponemataceae; genus Treponema; species Treponema sp. B152. Next base: position 944,760 of record NZ_CP058668.1, on the reverse strand, counting down.
GCAGCATGAACTTTACATTGGAGAATGGAAGTCCTATAAGGAACTAATAGACAAGATTTTTAAGGGAACAGCCCTTTAGGAGATTAAAGATGACAAAGGACCAATTTTTAACTGAACTTAATTCTTATCTTTCGGTTTTAAAACCTGAAGACAGAAAAAATACGATCGAGTTTTATGAAGAATACTTTGAAGATGCCGAAAACGAAGAAGCAGCAATTGAAGAACTTGGAGCACCAAAAAAACTTGCAGAGGAGATTATAGATTTTCATAAAACCTCATATAAGGGTGAAAATACTCAAGTTTCCCGGCAGTTTTCGCCCGACGAAGGCATTTCGGAAATTATTTTAAACATAACAGCCGCAAAAGTTTTAATAAATGCTTCTCAAGAAGAAAAAATTGAGTATACCACTCAAAATATTGCAGATGATGATTTTTCGGCAAAGATTGAAAACGGAAAGCTTATAATAAAGGAAAAGCCCGTTTTCTTTTTCAGCAAAAAAGGCTTTGCTTCCTTTTTGGAAAATTTTAACATAAATACCTCTTTTAATGCAGGCAAAAGAGAAATCATCATAAATATTCCCAAAGATACTCGTCTTGAAAAGCTCGAATTTAATTCCCAGATGGGTTCTTTAAAAATAGAAGAAGTAAATGTCGAAATCATTGAAGGCTACACAACATGCGGGAATTTTTCGGTAAAAAGCGGTCTACACAAAAAAATAGATTTTAATACTTCTGCAGGTTCCATAAATATAAGCGATATGGATATTGAAACTATGAAGCTTTCTTCTTCGGCAGGTGCTATCAAATTTGAAAACATAAAAGCCGGTAATATTTCCGCATCGACAGGGGCAGGAACAATTGACTTTATAAAAACCGAAAGCTCCTACATCAATGCAAATTCGGGAGCCGGAAATATAACGGGAAACGAATTAAAATCGGACAGAGGAAAATTCAATACGGGGGCGGGAACAAATAAATTCCAAAAATGCGATTTTAATGAAGTTATACTAAACACCGGAGCAGGAAGTATCATATTCCAAGGAAATCTGCATGACTATGCTAAAATTAATTCTGCCATAGGTTCAGTGGATCTTAATTTACCTGATAAAGTAGAAAATTACGATATAAATATTTTTTCTAAACAAGGCAGTGTAAAACTAAATGGGAAAAATATTGAAGGACGAGGAGACAGGCTTAACCTCGGAAGTAAAACTTCAGATACAAACATAAAGATCAGCACTGCTTTCGGAAAAATTAAAATAAGCACTCAGGAAGGAGAATAAAATGAAAAGAAGAGAATTCATTGAAGAGCTTGAAGACAGGCTTCGGCATCTGCCCTATAAGGATAGAAAGGAAGCAATTAAATTCTATGAAGAATATTTTGATGAGGCTGGAAGTGAAAATGAGCAAACGGTAATAGACGAGCTTAGAAGCCCTGCCCACATTGCTTCAAAAATCCTTTCGGACTATGCAATAAAAGAAGCCGAAGGAGCAAGAAAATCGGCAAGGGGAGGTTTAAGAGCCTTATGGTTTACAATCCTCGGAATCTTTGCAGCTCCGATTGCAATACCCTTGGCCGTAATTCTTACCGTAGTAATAGTTCTTCTATGCGTAGGACTTTGCGTTGCCTCTATTGCCCTTGTTTTCGGCGGCGGTATATTGGCAGTATTCGCATTCGGTATGCTTTTTGTAGACTTCGGTACAGGCATTCTTTTAATAGGAGCTATTTTAATAGCCATAGGTTTTACCAGACTTTTATATATTTTTGTTACTGCGATTATAAGAAAAATATCGCAGCTGGTAAAAAAAATTTAATTTATGGAGGGGCGATAAATAGCTCGGCAGAAATTCTGCCTCACTATTTATCTTTGAGTTTTGTGCAAAGCACAAAACATCACATTATGGAGGGAAAAATGTTAATTGCTTTTTTAATTATTGTTTTTGTTTTCGGAATTATTGCTGCAGTCTTCGGGATTGTCGGGGGAATTTTAGCTCTTGCTTTTAAACTGGTTTTTTGGCTGATACCGGTTTTATTTGCAGGTGCAATCGTTCTGGGTATTCCGGCTTTAATAATACTTGCGATTATTAAATTATTAAGATAATCGATAAACGATTCACACAAAACATCATTAAGGGGATTTATATGAATAAAATAGGAAAGACAATTTTAATTATTCTTTTGGGACTTATGCTTGTCGGCATAGGTTATAGTTTAGGCGGAAGATTTTTTTATAGATCTAAGCGTAGAATTCGTGAACGGAATTTTATTGACAGAACGTATAATAAAATTATGTCGGCGGCCGAGAGTATGGAAGACGGCATAGAAGATATGGAAAACGACCTAGAATCTTGGGGGGATGATATGAACGAGTATTTTGGAGATGAGTACGAAAAGGCTGAAACAATCAGCTTGGATGGAATTAAGAATTTTTTTCTTAAGGCAGAAGTCGGAGAGGTAAAAATAGAAATAAGCGATCGTGCTGATGAAGCCTCATATAAAATTCAACGGATTAATCCTAAGTATTTTGATGTAGAAAAAAAAGGAGACACAATCAGTTTTGAAGACAACACTCCTTCAAAATTTTTTAAGAATCTGGGCTTTAATTTTAAAAATAATTCGCCTAAAATATATATCAGCCTGCCGCGGAATATCGTATTTAATAATTTTGAAATAAAGAGCGGAGTCGGAGAACTCGATATTCACGATATCAATGTAGAAAAATTTAATCTTTCAGCAGGAGTCGGAGAAGTAAATATTTATGATGCAAAGATTTCAAAGGATGCCGAAATAAAAGCCGGAGTCGGAGAAGTAAACTTTAAGGATTCTACAGTAACCAATATGGATATAAAATCCGGTGTCGGCTCATTTAGCTTTTCGGGTACGGCCCTGGGTAAGACCTCAGTCAAGGGAGGAATAGGCGAAGTGGATCTTAAAATAAATGGTTCCGAAAAAGATTATGATTTTGATGTAAGTGCAGGTTTAGGAGAGGTCATAATAAACGGTAAAAAATCAAAAACCTTTTTAGCCGATAGGCAAAAAAGCGGTTCAATCGCCCAAAACTCAATTACCGTCAAAGGCGGGATAGGTTCGGTAAGAATCAGGTTTAAGGATTAAAAAATTATGCGAGGCAGCAGGTTCAACTCAATGCGACGATTGAGCGTCTAAAAAGTTCTTCTTCGTTTTTAAGAGGATCGGAACCTGCGGCCTTCATTTCTTCGGCTATTTTTTCGACTTGGATGATTACGGATTTTCTTTCAAAGCCCATTTCGGTTAAGGCCATAACGATGTCTTCATATTCACAAGAAACGGAAGCCTGCCCCTTTGAGGAAACCTCGTTTAGATTGGTAAGTTTTCCTTTTAAGGCAAGAATCATTTTTTGGGCAGTCTTTTTGCCTACTCCGGGAGCTTTTTGAAGGGTGTCAATGTCGCCCTCCTCCAAGGCTTTTTCAAGAGAAGAGGAATTAAGCCCCGACATTATCTTTAAGGCTTGACGGGGCCCTACCCCCTCAACCTTCGTAAGATCTAAAAACAAGGAGCGCTCTGCCTGATTGGGAAAACCGAAAAGCCTCATCTGGTCTTCCCTGTGATAAAGCCATGTATAAACCTTTACCTCTTTTCCGACAGTGCCTAAGGTATCGAGGGCCAAGGCCGAAACAAAGATTTCCCACTCAATACCTGAATTTTCAACATAGACGGAATCGGTTGTTTTACCGCTTAAAATTCCAGAAATGCTGTTAAACATAAGCCTGTACCTCCCCTACATCTCCTAAATTTATTTTTGTAATGGCAGCAGCCAAGGCATCGGCCGCATGGTCAGGTCTAGGAATTTCCTTTAGGCCTAAAATCAATTTTACGGCTTCCTGTACCTGCCTTTTTTCGGCTTGAGCAATACCCGTTACGGCTTTTTTAATGGAATTGGGAGCATACTCTCCTACCCTTACCCCCCCTTGAGCCAGAGCCAAAAGAACCACGCCGCGGGCTTCCGAAACGGACATTGCACTCGTCGCATTTTTTGCAAAATATAAGGTTTCTATTCCGGCCTCCTTAGGCCTGTATTTTTCAATAAGAGCCGCAACCCTATCGAAAATTTTTAAAAGCCTCTCCCCTTGGACTAAATGGGGCTCGGTACTTATTGAGCCGTATTCTATACACTCAAAGCGGTTATTTGAAAAACTTATAATTCCATAGCCCGTATTTGCCAAACCCGGATCAATCCCTATAACACAGGGGCGGAGATTTTTTTTGCTTGAAGCTGCTTTTAAAATACCCATTTAAAACTCCTTAAAGCCCTGTTTAGACTTCCTCAAACCCTCTCCGAAAGAAGGGGATCGGGATAAAGTTCTTTTATCGTTTCCTTTTGGGCAAGAGCCGAATCGGAAGCCAAGACTACGGAAGAAAGGGAATCCCTTTGAACCGATAATTTTTTTGCACAATTACGCAAATCCTCAGCCGTTGTTTCCAGCATCTTTTCAACGACTTCTTTTTTTTCGGAATATGAAATACCCGAAAGAAGATCCCTAAAGGCTGCCGCCCCTCGTCCTGCAGGAGTCATCGGGATAATCTCCTTGCTGTATCTTCCCGTAATAAGCTTTTCTATCATCTCTTCCGAAAAGTCTTGGGTAAATGTCTCGTCTATCGAGTTTAAAAATTCGGAAAGAGAATTTATCGGGTTCGGATCCCTGTAGGAAACAAAGGCTAAAAGTTCTTCCAAGGACATAGGAACGGTAAAGGCACCGTAGGCTCCTCCTATGCTTCTTATCTTTTCCCACATCGGGCCGCTTGAAAGCCATTTACACAGGATTAACTGTGAGGCTTGCTCCTTTGAACCGAAAGCTGCAGCCTTAAAAACAGAAACTGCAAAACCTACTTGAAGAGAAGCCGGAATAAGCTCCAACCTCTTTTTTTCAGAAGGCCTAAATTTAAATGGATTTTCAAAGACAATCTTATCAGCCTTATCGGGAGCCTTAAAGCCTTTTAAGTTTTTTTCAAAGGCAGTTTTTAAAGCGGCCAGATTTTCTTTTGTACCGGTAACTTCAATAATCAAACCTGATTTTATAATCGATTTATATACGGCACTTAATTTATTTGATAATTTATTCAATTCGGAATCAGCATTTTCGGAATCGGCTTTTTTAGAATTATCTTCTTTAACTTTTAAATAAAGCTCCCTCAAAAATTTAAGCTGACTTAATCCCGAAAGCATCTCCCTCCGTGCATTTTTTTCGGACAGGGGTGCACTAGCCCTAAGAAGAGCGAGGCTGTTTCCGTCAAGGGCAAGGAGACTCTCAAAATCGTTTTTCCTCTGGGTTACCAAATCGTTTAAGCGTTTTTTATCGTCAAAAGAAATTTCGTTTAAAAACTGCAAAACAAAGCAGACAGCTTCAGGAATCAATTCACCGAGTATCTTCCCTGAAACAAAAAGCCAATCCCTTCCGGCTATATCGGAAAGCCTTATCTTATCCGCATTTTTACATAAAGAAAGATTTTTGTTTGCCGTAAAAACACCTGCACTTGCCGAAAAGCTTCCAAGTAAATTTGCAAGCCTGGAAGAAACCTCGCTCCATACAAGGTTTTCGGTTCCCATTCCCGTAAGACAACTTGAAAGAAGGGGCAGATATTTATAATCTTCTTCGCTTAAACCGTCTACAGGAAAGGCTAATTGAAAATAACCTATCCCGTTTGTAGGCTGCTCATGCATAACAAGGGGAACCTTTCCGATAAAGGCAATTTCTTCATCTATCGGAGGCGGAAGAGGAGGCAGGTCTTTCTTTGAAAGATGGGGAATAAGGGCGAGCATTTCAGGGGAATCGCTTTTTTGTTTAAACTCGTTCATCCTCTCCTGCTCTTTGAGCATGGCCCTGCGAGCATCCTCAGTTAAACCTGCATTAAAATTTTCAGCCCTTTTTTCCAGACTTTCGTCCAAGCGTTTACAAAAATCCGCATCGGGGTAAACTCTTACAAGGGCATGATGTTTATTCTTTAGTAAATACTTTTCAATCAGTTTTTCGATGTACCTTTTATCGGAGGCAAGGTCTTTTTTTACCTTTTCAAAAACGGGAGTGTATTGAAGAGTTTTTTCGGGACTTACCCCGTATGTCCAGCCTGCCATAGCACGCTCCATCAGGTTAATGCCGAAGGGCCCGTAGTTTCTTCTTATTTCTCTGTTGCTAAAATCTATGGAATGAACGGCCGTTTCAATTTCTTTAGGGTCGATTCCTTTTTTTACAAGCTCTTCAAGCGCATTAAGAATCAGCTTTTTAAAATCCTCATGCGTTTCCTTTTTAATTCCCTTCATTCCTATTGTGAGGGTGATGTTTCTAAGGCTTTTTCCTATGCCGTTATAAGGATAAAGGTCTTCCCCTATTCCCGATTCCAATAAGACCTTATTTAAGCAGGCTCCGCTGTGCCCGATTAAAACCTCTCCTATAAGATAGGCCTGCATAAGTTTTTCGGTATCCGAAGTTTCGGGGAGAAGCCAGTTAAGCATTACGGAATCCTTAGTCATCTCTTCGGCGGAAGCAGTATCACCTGCCGAAGCAGGGCCACCGGCGGGAGCCGGTACCGAAAAGAAACGGGGCTCTGCGTATGGCTCAATCGGCGGCACAAAGGGAGGCTTTTCGGCAGCTTCAAATTTAGAAAGAAATTTTTCTTCTAAAAATTTCATCTGCTTTTCTGTCGGAATATTTCCCATTAAAAAAATTCGGCAGTTTACGGGATGATAATATTTTTTGTGAAAGGCCTTGTATTCTTCATAAGTTAAATCGGGAATCTCCAATGGAGAGCCGCCCGAATCCTTGGCATAGATGCTTCCCTGACAAATAGAAGCTGCTGCCCAATCATACATTACCCCGTCAAAGTCGGAATAATTAGCCCTCATCTCGTTTAAGACAACTCCCTGAACGCTCATCTTTCCGTTTTCGTCCAGCTCAAAGCGGTGTCCTTCCTGCTTAAAAGCCCATTCGTCAAGGTTGGGAAAAAAGACCGCATCCCCGTAAACCGACATAAGGTTAAAATAATCGGCTTCAACCAAGGAGCTTGCGGGATAGACTGTCTTATCGGGATAGGTCATGGCATTTAAAAAGGTATTAACGCTCTGCTTTGCCAAAACCATAAAGGGGTCTTTAAGCGGATAGTTTTTAGAGCCGCATAAAACCGTGTGCTCGATAATATGAGCTACCCCCGTCGAATTGGGAGAGCTCGTCATAAAATTATATGAAAAAAGATTTTCATCGTCATCGTTTAAAATGTGATAAAGTTCAAGTCCCGTCTTTTTATGCCTTGCATAAACGCCTATAGCATTAAATTCGGGTAAAGGATTTTTGCTTATAATTTCAAAGCCGTGAATAAGAGTGCTCATAAGGTCTTCCTAAGTTTAGATTAAATTTAAGCCTTCTAAAAAAAGTTTTAATTTTAGAAGATGGCTATATTCTAAAGAAAAGGAAGAAAATTGTAAAGTATCCCCGAATTTCAGCCCTGTGCTGCAACCGGATAGCCGTTAATAGTTTTTCTTTTTTCATAATACACCTCTTTTTCCAATTTTAAACACCCCATCGGCTATTTTATCATAGGATGATCGATGTGTAATCATTAAAATAAGTTTTTTTGTCTTTAGCTCGGATAAAAGAGAGTTTAAGGCAAGGCTTGTTTCCGAATCGAGGGCATTTTCAACTTCATCAAATAAAATAACTTCGCCTGTTTGCAAGAGGCAGCGACTTAAGGCAAGACGCTGAATTTGTCCTTGTGAAAGAATGTGCTCTTTTCCGCCTAATTGCGTATCAAGCCCCTTTTCCAAAGAATCTATAACCTTATCAAGTTTTGTTTTTGTCAAAATATCATTTATTGTAACCTCATCTACTTCTTTACCGAATAATAGATTTTCTTTTATTGACCCTGAAAAAATAAAAGGATTTTGACTTATATACGAAAGTCTTGCCGCAAGATTTAAAAAAATGATTTTACCTTCTAATACCGATTCACCTTTAAAACTAATAGTCCCTGAAAAAATATTAAAAAGACTTGTTTTACCGGAACCGTTTTCTCCCTTAATAAGATAAAGACCGGGGAATGTAAATTCAGCATTTAATTTTTCAAAAAGAAAATTATTTTTTTTATAAGCAAACTTTAAATTTTCTATTTTGATTTTTTTTATGTTTGAAGTATCTTTTTCTTCTTTTATAATTGAAAAAGAATTTTGCCTTTCATCAAAAATAGTTTTTAAGCGTTCTACCGAAACAAAGGAGACTATAATTCCCTTATAGGTTTCGGCACAGGAAGAAACAAGGCTTCTAAACTTTTGAGAATACATGAGGGCGGCGGTAATAGTGCCGACGGTGTTTTTTCCTTCAAGAACGGTTAAACCGATAATGGCAAATAAAGAAATATTTATGGTAAAGTTGGTAAAAAAAGAAGCTGTAGATGACTGCATTCCGATAATCGTAGATTCTTTTACGTGTATAAAAATATACTTTAAAATATTTTTAAACTTATAAATAAAAAACTTTTGTGAAGAATGGTTTTTTATTTCCTGTAAACCCCTTATTGTTTCATTTATATATGCAGTATATTCATCCTGCCTTTTACGCTGAACTTCATTTACGGCAGCCTGTTTTGTTCCGAAATATTTTGCCAAAAAAACGGGAATAACCGAAACTATGAGCGTAAGACAAAAAATAAAAATATCTATTTTAAAGAGTCTAAAACCTATTATACCCATCATAATAAGCGAAGTTATTATAGAAGGAATTTGAGAAGTATAGATACCCGTCATCACTCCTAAATCGGATAAAAAAAGATTTAAAAATTTACCCGAATCTTGCTCTGAACTTCCCTTAGGCGGTAAATGTAAGAGGTTTAAATAAAGGCGGCTTTCGGTGTAGACGGTTATTTTACGCTGAAGCAAAAACTGAAACCAAGAACTTAAAAGTGAAAAGGCAAGACCTGCAATTTGAAAAATAATAATGATTTTTAAAAAAGCGAAAAAAGCATCCCTGTCCTTCAAGGTTAAAGCATCGATTATTTTGCCTGTAAAAAGAGGTTCAAAGGTAGACGCATAATTACCTATAAGAGAAAAACAAAGGAGAAAAAACAAGGCCGGAAAAAACGGCTTTATAAATAAGGCAGACCAGCGGTTTAAATTTTTTTTATTTAACATATAAGCACTCCTTATGAATTTACGGAAAAGGAATATAGGTGCATCGTCTATCCAAAGTTTTACCTGTAACCGATTCTATAAAATCATAAGTTTTTTTATCAAAAGTCTTAGGTAAAAGCGACGGAAACCAATTTAAATCAAAAATTTTACACACCTTAATATTGTTTATTTTTGTTTCATCAAGAGGCAAAAAAGACACAAGAGGATTCATTTTGTATTTTTGATTTAATATTTTTACCTCATCATTTATGGAAATATATTGCTTTTTGGTACGGTCAGTATAATTTACGGCATTTTTATTTATAAACTCAAAAGCTTTTTTTATTCTTTCAGGTGCTATTGATAAATAGGTTTCGGAATAATCCTTGGGTTTACTATCATCTATTTTTATGCCGTTGAGGAGACTTAAATACATTTGATGTAATTCATTTAAGGCTGAAATAATCGCTGTGTTTAGATTTTTACCTGAACCTAAAGAAACCGCTATTTTACCTTTTAATTCTCCTATAAAAAAGACAACATAACATGATTCCGATAAACTTATTTCATAACATTCAAAATTGTTAAAATAAATATTATAGCTATTATATTTGTGCAAAATACTTTTATCTATCTTATAACTTTTACCTTTTGAAAGATACCAAAAAATAAAACTTTGCCTTTCCAAAAACTCAAAAAAAGCATTTTTAAGACAACTATTTGAATTTACATGAGCTGCACATCCGCAAGAATCAAAAAAAATATTCTTTTGTTTTAGCTCATCAAGTGAAAAGTTATATACGGTATTATCCAATAATGAAAAAGATTCTATTGATTTGTTCTGAATATGATTATACTCAATTAAAGCATTTCTCTCGTAGGTCTCTCCTATTGCACAAAGAGCAGCACCGTATTTAGTATTGCGAATAGCATTTCCGACAATATTTGCATAATCAAGGTTTTTATAACAAGTTATATTTTTTAAATCATTTTTAAATGCTGTTGCACCTATATTAAATGAAAAGCCGTACATATTGAACTCCCTATATTACAGCACATTCTACGGCATTTTTTAACTCTTTTTCAATACCGTAAAGAACGGAAATAACTCTTGTTTTATTTTTCCTTATATTTGAAATTGTAGGAATACAATTAAACATAGTTTTTGATATAGCTTTTATGGTAATTTCTCTTCTACAACCTGCAATATTTAATAAACCTACTTCAATATCATCAAAAGGCGGATTTATTATTATTTTTTGTACAGACTTTAAATTCTCAATACTTATTTGTTTTACATTACAAAGAGTAAAAAAATAATCGTCAAATTTTTTATTATTTTTAAGATACATAGACTTAGGCGAAAGCTCGTCCATCCATTTTTGCATTAAAGCTTCTTCAATGGCAGAAACAAGGGTGTGCATAACGTCTTTATCGCCTGAAATACCCGAACCGATTATCTGTAAATTATCATTTAAAATAAAAACAATTATAGTATGAATATTGCTTATATTTTGAGCATAAAATATTTTTATATTTTTTTCATTGATTCCGTATTGCAGTAAAACGGCTTTTACGGCAGGAGTAATTTTTACAAGGCTGCATAATTTTTTATACCACATAAGCATGAGTTCATTTTTTTCTAAGAGTTCGCAAATTGCTTTTTCTATTAAAATAGCAGAGTTCAAACCCGATGCCGTTCCTGTGGTGTCCTTATGACCATATTTTGAATCATAACCGTAAGTAAGCACATTGCGTTTTACAAGAGTTTTTTTTAATCCGTTAATTAAAATAATTTCAGTTTTTTTATTGCTGCGATAATTATTTACCATTTTAAAGCGTTCTAAAAATTCATTATGCAGTTTTCCGAAAATTTCGATTTTATTTTTACCTGATGAGGTGTTAGAATATGGGAAAATTTTCTTTTTATTTTTTGTTTTTTCAACTTTAAAAACGCCTAAACCAATTATAGGATCATCATTAAAAACCGTTTTATTCATAAAAAAAGATTTTTGATAATAATCAAACATAGGGCATACCCTTTATATTGATTGTGGTGATATAAAGCTGTTTTAATGAATCAATATTAAGATCAAAAGAAGTTTTATTAAAATTCTCTATATTCTCCGTGAATACAAAATCATAGTTATTGCAAAAGGATTTTATTTTTCCTGCGGCTTCACCTATTGAAAGGATAGATTTTATAAAAGATGAAGCTCCGTATTTATATAAGGAGTTATACAAAGAAGCAAAAAACGAAACGGATATTTGGTATTCGGCATTAAGATTTTTTATTTCGGAATATTTTATAAACTTTTTAAAACTACTGTCATAAGCATAATTTCCCGCTTCTACAAAATCGGTATTATAAAAAGAAACAACGGGGAAATATGAACAATCTTTATTTTGCATATTATTTATAAGGGAGTCTAATTCAATAATTAGTTTAGGTAATTTTTCAATGGAATACTCTTTTAAATTAATTTTAGAATAATTTTCGGAATTATTTTTTAATAAATTTACATCAATCGTCCTATCGGCTGATAAGGGTTTTAAAGGATTACTTAATTGATAAAATTTTAATATGGAATTTAATATAAAATTATTATTCATGGCAAGGACAAACCTCCCAAGGAATTGCAATATCATAATCGGTTTTGCCTGTTTTCATATTCAGTTGTTTTATAAGTTTTACGGTATAATCATTTAAATCCGTTATATCGTCTATAATCTCATTTATCAGCCGGATAATTTTAAAATTATCGAGAATACTTTCGGTATTAAAATATACAGTTTTTGTGTATATGAGGTCGATAATTGTTTGAAATGAAACATTGCCCGTAAGTTTTGATTGGGAGCGTAAAGAGCCTTCCAAATGACTGAAATAACACAAGGGACAAGGGTTATGCCAATCGGCTTTATGATAATTTGTAAAATAAAAGCTATAATTATAATAAAAAGCTAATTTGTGGATAACATTATTTTCTTTTAAGCAGTTTGCAAGTTCTGTATATAGTTTATAATTAAAGGGATTTAAAACAATATAATATACGGCATCCTTATCAAGGTTTAAAAATAATTCGGCACTTACCAGATTTATATCGAAGGTGATAACATCATAGGGAATATTTAATCCCGATAAATTGAATTTTAATGAAGAAGCAATTTCTTTTGAATTGGTAAAAAAATAAAGCCGATTTATCGGATGAGACGTAAATTCATCTTTAATCGCCAATAAATTTTTTAATAAAAAATCCAAACAGAACTCACCTTCTTCGCCGTATCGTTCTTTAAGGTCTTCAAGGGTAAAGGTAAGATTATAATCATCGTCATTACTTGTAAAAAAATCAATTAAATTTGTATCGGTTATAATGCAGGTAGTTTTTTCATTTTGAATGACGGTAATCTCATCATTCTTGTACATGAGGTAAGGTATCAGTTTATACTTCACTTAAAATTTGTCTCCTTTTTAAGTATTTTTTTATTTCTTGTATAGCTATTATTATACCAATAATAAAAATTATAAAATAAATAATTATTAAAAAATAAAAATATACATAGTTAAATAAAAATATAAAAAAATTATTAATTGAATGAACAAGAATAGGAATATAAATATTATTGGTTTTTTCATAACAATAAGTCAATAAAATTCCTGCTAGAAATAAAAAAAACATATTTATTCCAAAACCGTATTTTGGTATGTGTAAAAGAGCAAAAAGTATTGAAGAAATAAGTACACCAATAAAGGCATTACTTATTTCTTTTAATTTATTATACATAAGCCCTCTATATAGTATTTCTTCAAAAATAGGACCAAAAATTACTGAACCTATAAGCATAAAAGGTTCAAAACGAGGTTTTAGAGATTTTTCTAAAATCAAAATATCATATATAGTAATATTCTTTTTACCCGTTAAAACATCATTAAAATATTTAAAAAAATTAAAAAGAAAAGCATTATCAAAGATAAAGTATATTATGTAATAGATCATTCTGGTTGATAATATATAAATCAAAATTTTTACAATAAAAGAAAAATTTATTTTTTTATAAGTAAATATTATCTTTAGATCTTTTAAATAAAATAAATAGAAAATAATTATAAATAGTAAAAATAATAAAATGCCAAAAATTCCATTATATTTAACAAATAAAATATAATAGTAATTATAAAAATTTTTAAAAAGGAATTTACCGACATAAGAAAGCATAAAAAAAACAAGAATATACAATATAAAAAGAAACCACAGTTCTTTTATTATTTTTTTATTCATAATCCATACCCTATAATAAGAACATCGAAGGAAAAATATTATAGTTATAAAATAATTTCCTTTTCTGTAATTATACTTCCTGAGCCTCCTCCGCAGCAACAATAAGAAGGGGGAGAAATTGGAAAAGGATCTCTGTTAAAATAATCTCCCATAGGCTTAATACCATCATCCCAAGCTTTTTCATCGTTCAATGAATCACTTATTCCATCAAGAATAAGACCGTCATTTAAAATAATACCGTCATCTTTTGTTATACCTTTCATTTTAAGTAATGGTGTGTTTTTCATATAAATCCTCCATAAGTTTATATTTTCCTTCGATGTCTAACTTAAGCCTATCATATAAAATTTCACCCGTCAAGCGTAAATTTACGAAATTTATAAAAATTTCAATTTTATTTAACAAATTTTAATGTTTTTTGAATTTAAATTTGCCGATTACATTATTTTTCACTCTCCGATAGAGAAGCCGATTGTACAAGATTAAAAGTTTTCCGCGCTTTTAAATGTTTTTTTATTTCTTGTATAGCTATTATTATACCAATAATAAAAATTATAAAATAAATAACTATTAAAAAATAAAAATATACATACTTAAATAAAAATATAAAAAAATTATTAATTGAATGAACAAGAATAGGAACATAAATATTATCGGTTTTTTCATAACAATAAGTCAATAAAATTCCGTCAAGCACAAGAGAAAACATTTTTATATTAAATCCGTAACCGGGGATATGTAAAAAAGCAAAAAGTATTGAAGAAATAAATACAGCAATAAATACATTGCTTATTTCTTTTAATTTATTATATAGAAGTCCTCTATATAGTATTTCTTCAAAAATAGGACTGATAATTACTGTAGCTATAAGCATAAAAGGTTCAAATCGAGGTCTTTGCAATTTTTCTAAAATCAAAATGTCATATATAGTAATATTCTTTTTACCCGTTAAAACATCATTAAAATATTTAAAAAAATTAAAAAGAAAAGAATTATCAAAAATAAAGTATATTATATAATATATCATCATAATTGATGACAAATAAATCAACCCTTTTACAACAAAAGAAAAATTTAATTTTTTATAAGTAAATATTATCTTTAAATCTTTTGAATAAAATAAATAGAAAATGATTATAAACAGTAAAAATAATAAAATACCAAAAATTCCATTATATTTAACAAATAAAATATAATAGTAATTATAAAAATTTTTAAAAAGGAATTTACCGACATAAGAAAGCATAAAAAAAACAAGAATATACAATATAAAAAGAATACATAGATCTTTTATTATTTTTTTATTCATAATCCATACCCTATAATAAGAACATCGAAGGAAAAATATTATCGTTATAAAATAATTTCCTTTTCTGTAATTATGCTTCCTGAACCTCCTCCGCCGCAACCGCAACCTCCAGGACCAGGGCCAAAATCATGATTGCGCCTAGGATCTCCTTCCATAACACCTCCCATAGGCATCATACCATCATCCCAAGCTTTTTCATCGTTCAATGAATCACTTATTCCATCAAGAATAAGACCGTCATTTAAAATAATACCGTCATCTTTTGTTATACCTTTCATTTTAAGTAATGGTGTGTTTTTCATATAAATCCTCCATAAGTTTATATTTTCCTTCGATGTCTAACTTAAGCCTATCATATAAAATTTCACCCGTCAAGCGTAAATTTACGAAATTTATAAAAATTTCAATTTTATTTAACAAATTTTAATGTTTTTTGAATTTAAATTTGCCGATTACATTATTTTTCACTCTCCGATAGAGAAGCCGATTGTACAAGATTAAAAGTTTTTCGCACTTTTAGGTGTTTTTTTATTTCTTGTATAGCTATCATTATACCGGCAATAAAAATTATAAAATAAATAATTATTAAAAAATAAAAATATACATAATTAAATAAAAATATAAAAAAATTATTAATTGAATGAACAAAAATAGGAACATAAATATTATTGCTTTTTTCATAACAATAAGCCAATAAAATTCCTACTAAAAATAAAAAGAATGTATTTATTCCAAAACCGTACTTTGGTATGTGTAAAAGAGCAAAAAGTATTGAAGAAATAAGTACACCAATAAAGGCATTACTTATTTCTTTTAATTTATTATACATAAGCCCTCTATATAGTATTTCTTCAAAAATAGGACTGATAATTACTGTAGCTATAAACATAAAAGGTTCAAAACAAGGCCTTAGCGATTTTTCTAAAATCAGAATATCATATATAGTAATATTTTTTTTGCCACTTAAAATATCATTAAAGTATTTAAAAAAATTAAAAAGAAAAGCATTATCAAAGATAAAGTATATTATATAATATATCATTCCAATTGATAATATATAAATCAAACTTTTTACAATAAAAAAGAAATTTAATTTTTTATAAGTAAATATTATCTTCATTTCTTTTAGATACAATAAATATAAAACAATTATAAATAGTAAAGATATTAGAAGGTCAACAATTTTATTATATTTACCGAATAAAGCATAATAGCAATTATAAAAATTATTTAATAAAAACTTATGAATATACGAATTTATATAAAAAACAAGAATATACAATATAAAAAGAATACATAGATCTTTTATTATTTTTTTATTCATAATCCATACCCTATAATAAGAACATCGAAGGAAAAATAATATCGCTACAAAATAATTTTCTTAAGTTTATATTTTCCTCCGATGTCTAATTTAAATCTATCATCCAAAATTTCATCTGTCAAACATAAATTTATAAAAATTTCAATTTTTTTAATAAATTTTAATGTTTTTTGAATTTAAATTTACCGACTTTTAGGTTTCAGTCACCTATCTTCGATTTTAAATTTTCAAGTTCTTTTTCTTTTGTTTGAGTTTCGGCATCAAGGGTTTTATTGCTATCTTCAAGTTCTAAGCATTTTGCTTGGATTTCTTTTAATTCGGTTTCGATATAGTCTTCCAATGACATAGTATCTCCGCCAAGACCGGAATCGAACCTGATTTCTTTTTTTAGAGGGCTTAAAATAAGTTTTATAAAATTTTCGGCCAGTTTTAAAACGGCATCATTCATAAAATTCGTTTCAAGGCCCTGACTTAAACGGGTTTGGTATTCTTGTTCACATAGATCTGCATATTGATTTGCCTTTTTTACCTCGGATTGACCGTTTAAGATATTATATGTTTTAATATTGTTTTTTATATCAACCCGCCTTATTTCGGCAACTTCTTTTATGTGCTTGTTTTTGCTTGCTCCTAAAAATTTAGGCTGAATATCCTTTATCCAAAGAATATTCGGAAAATCCTTTGATACGGTAATTTTAATTCTTTTTAAATCGACACCGAATTTTGCATCGATATCGTGGGTTAAAATAACAAGCCCTTCATCATAGTATTGATCTGCCTTTAAACCCATTCCGGTTGACATACCGCTTAACTGTTTTCGATACAAGGTGGTCTGTTTTAAATTCGCTTCCAGTAATCCAAGCTCCAATATTTCCTTAAAGCTCTGCATGTTCAATTGAGTATTTTGTAAAACTCTTAAACTGTCTTCTAAACCGCTTATTTCGATTGATTGCTTTTGCATGTTTATTTTATTGTCAAGAATTTCTTTTTCCTTTTCTTTTAATTCTTGATTTGCTGCAAGAAGTTTTATCTGAGCTTTGCGCGCCTCAATTTCGGCAAGTTGACTGTCAGTTACCTCGTTAACCACCTTTTTATTTACAAAGGAATTAAATGCCGTCATCAGCGGAATCATTAGAATACAGGATAAGGCAGTTGACAATACTATTGCAAGCACAGCATTTATTTTTCTTAATTTTGTACTTGCAAAAAAGAGCACAAGAACAATGCCGATGATACATGCCGCCATGACAAAAAAAGACATAGTCATGCTGACCTTATCCTGCACCCTATAAAAAAACATCGATACACTCATTAAAAAGTTTTCCATAAAGTTTACCCTTTTCTAAACAGTCTATAAAATAAGAGCAAAATATTATACCAAATATAACCAAAAAAAGTAAATATTCTAAAAGGATTTTTAAGCACTGGGATTATAAAATCCCACCCGGAATTAAAAAGTTTTTCGGAGGGGCGTTTTTTAAATTTGGAAAAAATATCGATTAGGTTTGCATAACGGATAAAGATTCCGGAATTAAAATGCTCCTTGTTGCGGTAAATCCATTTTCTCCCGCCGGGGACTCCCTTTCCTATAATGACTACGGAAGGGGCTGCCTTTGAAATAGCCGAAATAATATGGGGCTCCATCGATTTATGATAGTAACCGGCAAAGCGGCCAACCAAGCGTAGCCCGGGAAATGTGCTTCTAACGTTTTTTTCGGCGACGAGAAGACTTTCCTGCCGGCCTCCGAAAAGATAGAGGCTCTTATAGTGGGAATCTATTACGTTTAGAAAATCTATAACTACCGAAAACTGCTGTCTTCTTACGGGGACATCTTTTTTTAAAAAGCGGGCACCGCGTATCAGGCTTTTTGAAACAGGCAAACAAAGAGCCGCTTCTTTAACCATATTTCTAAACTCTCCGTTGCGGCGTGCTCTAAGAACATCCCAGATAGTCATAAAGATAATCTGCTGCGGCCCTTCTTTATTTAAAAGAGACATCACGGTTTCTTCTATATCTTCTTCATGTAAAACATCAAGAGGAACATTTAAAAAATTAATTCTTTTTACAGCCACCTTTTTCCTCCATTATAACCTGAGCGGCCGCAATCGAATAAATTGCCGCCGTTTCGGCACGGAGCACATTTGTATTAAAATGCACTTCTTCAAATTTATGTTCTTTTAAAAATTCAATTTCTTTAGAACCTATGCCGCCTTCGCAGCCTATGGCAAGCACTATCGCCTCGGTCTCGGCCGATAAGCAGTCAAAAAAACTAAACGAGCCTACCTTTTTTTCGCTCAGCATTATAAAAGCGGTTTTCCTGTTCGCCGTATAGTCCAAAACCGAATCCAAAGCCACCTTCAATTCTTGGGCAGGAAGAATTTTAGTATTTACAACGGAACCTGACTGCTGTCTTGCCTCTCTGATAATACGCTCGCGCCTTTCGGTTTGATTTATGTTTTCTTTTTTTATAACAGAGAATTCTCCCAAAACAGGAACAATGAGCGAACAGCCGGCTTCTGCAGCCTGCCTCACTGCAATATCCATGTGATTCCCCTTTATAAGCCATTGCATTAAAATAATTTCTGCATGGGGTTTATAAGGTTCAGCCTCTAAGGCTAATTCTTCCTTTAAAAGCCTAAGCTCTATATATTTTTTTTCGGTATTAATTTTAAAAACTTCAGCCGAGGCAGGCTTAACTCCATTTAAAGAAATGTTTAAGACCTGCCCTTCTTTAATTCTCCGCACGGAAACAAGATAGTTATAATCTTTTTTATTGAGCCGGATTATATCCTTATCCGGCTCTGCGGAAATAATCAGCTGCTTCATTATTTTTTATCTTCGGTTCTTGCCTTTTCTTCTTCCTGCATCTCAAACAGAGTCTTCGTAGTTTTACAAAGAGCATTTACATCCTTTGTTTTTAAAAGATTTATTGCTGCCTGCAGCTGCTCATCATCTTCATCTATAACGGGACTTTCGTGAGAGCGGTAGTATTCAACTTTTACAAGACTTAAAATCAGCTCATGTCTTACATTGTATTCTTTACCAAGCTTTTTAGAAAAATCTATCATCTCATTTTTTGAAATAGAAGGCTTGCTCCTTGTAAAGTTTGCAATTTTAGAAGTCTTTAAAAGCTCAAGTACGCTCTTTTCTTCATCGGGTGTAAAACTAGGCCTTTTAACTTCCAAGTCGGGAAGAATCCCCTGCTTATTTATATTTGCCCCGCTAGGAGAATAGTATCTTGCTATTGTAAGCTTCACAAGCTCCTTTTCGCTCAACTGGACGACACTTTGCACCAAGCCCTTGCCGTAAGAGCGGGTTCCTACAAGATAGGCCCTCTTATGATCCTTTAAGGCACCTGCCACAATTTCGGAAGCACTTGCAGAACCTTCATTTATGAGAACAACTATGGGCATATCTTTAGGAAGCCTTTTTACGAATCGGCGGACATTATAAGTTTCGCTTGTGTTGCGGGCTCTTCCCTTTGTCGAAACCACAACACCCGATTCTAAAAAGATACTCGCTACATCAATAGAGCTTGTAATCAAACCTCCGGGATTATTCTTTAAATCAAAGATCAGCTTTGTACAGCCTTCTTCTTGTAATTTTTCTATAGCCTCGGTTATTCGTTTTGCCGAATTAGGATTAAACTCTATTAAACGGATATAGGCAATATCCTTTCCGATTTTTGTATACTTTATGGTAGGAACTTCGATTATGGCTCGTGTCAGTGTAAGATCAAACTTTAGATTTTTTCCTCTAAGAACTTTTATTGTAACCTGAGTACCTTCTTTCCCCCGAAGCATATTTAAAACATCCTCCTGGGTAATCTCTTCGGTTTTTACTCCGTCGATTTCGATAATATAGTCTCCCGGTTGAAGTCCGGCCTTCCAACCCGGAGTTCCTTCAATAGGGCTTGCAACTTCAACATAGGCAGGACGCTCAGGGGTAGATACATTCGGTTTTGTAATATGAACACCTATACCTCCAAAAACACCGGTTGTAGTATCCTCCAAATCATGACCCGCCGTCGTATCCTTAAAAATATAAGAGGTATAAGGGTCTTGAAGAGAATTAAGCATCCCTTCCATAGCCCCCTTATATAAAACGGCGGGGTCTATTTCATCTACATAATTTTCTTGAAGAAGTTTGTACACGGATTCAAGATATCGTAAATTTACATCGGCATTACCTGCATCGGATTCGGAATTAGATGTTGCAGGAGCCCGCTGCGGCATAAAAAAAATAGCTGCCAACAGAAGAGTTAAAAAGATAATAGTATTTATCCAAGTTATTCTTTTATTCATCTTTCTATTTTGAACTATATTGTAAATTTGTCAATAGGGTAAAGAATTTTAACCTTCAATCAGTTCTATCAGCTCGTCCCAATCGCTTATTTTGGTAAATTCAAAATCGGGAGAAATATGGTTTTCGTTGTCATAGGGACAGGCAAAACTGCTTGTATATAAGACAGGTTTTATTCCGAGAGCAGCTGAGCCTATAACATCGGCTCGCGGGTTGTCTCCGCAATACCACACCTCATCGGCGGAAAGGCAGGCTTTTTTTAAGGCTGCTTCAAAAAGAAGGCAATCGGGCTTTCTAAACCCGTACTCACTTGAAGCTATTATAAATTCGAATTTGTTTCGCGGAAGATATTTATTTATTCTTGCAGTCAGGGCTTTTTCCGAAAAAGCAATATTGCTTATGACGGCAGTTCTGATATTTTTGGCTTCCAAAAAGAGCAGAAGTTTTTCGATATTGGGCATTGCCCTGCACGGTGCCAGAGCTTCCCAAAAAAGGATTTCCAGCTCCGTGTAGGATAGGTTAAATTCTACATTAAGGATTTGAAAAAGACAATTATAAAAATTATGAGTGTGTATTTCTACATCGTTTTGTAAAGCCCGCGATTTTACCTTCTCAAAAATAGCCATTCCCTTTTCATAAAAGGTAATAAAATCTATTTTATCGGGATTTTTATGAATTTGAGCATAGAGGGCCTTATAGGCTCTTTCCAAATCAAGCTCCTTTTCATAAATAAGAGTATTCCCATAATCGAATATAATCATCGCAGGGCTTTTCATAGGGTTAAGCCGGTTACCTTTCAAGCTTTCTGTAAACGCCTCTGTGGGGAGTATCGGCATCCTTACCGTACTTTTCGCGTCTCCATTCGGCGTATTCCGTCCAGTTGCCGTCAAACCATACAACTTCTCCGTCAGCTTCGAAGGCCAAGATATGGGAGCAAACTCTGTCCAAAAACCAGCGGTCATGGCTTATGACAAGGACTGAACCTGCAAAACTTTCAAGGGCTTCTTCCAAAGCTCGAAGAGTGGTAACATCCAAATCGTTTGTAGGCTCGTCGAGCATTAAAACGTTTCCGCCTTCTTTTAGCATCATAGCCAAATTAAGTCTGTTCCTCTCTCCGCCTGAAAGTACGCCTACCTTGCGGGATTGGTCTTGTCCCGAAAAGTTAAACCAAGAACAATAAGCCCTTGAGTTTACCTCGCGTACACCGGAAGAACCGTCCGAGGCTCCCAGCTTTATAATATCAAGCCCGTCCGAAAGCTGCTCCCAAACGGTCTTGTTAGGATCAAGTTTTTCTCTTGTCTGATCTACATAGCAAAGTTTTACCGAATCCCCTATTTTGATTTCACCCTCATCGGGTTTTACGATCTGCCTTTTTTGATCGGCTCCTTCCGGGGTTTCAAAACCTGCAGCCCCGACTATCATCTTAAATAGGGTTGTCTTACCGGCACCGTTCGGACCTATGATACCGACTATGGCTCCCGCAGGAACCGAAAAATTAAGCTTATCAAAGAGAATTCTGTCGCCGTAATGCTTTGCGGCATTTTTAACATCTATAACCAAGTTCCCCAGCCTCGGTCCCGGCGGAATGGTAATCTGAGAATCCTTTATTTTTTCCTTTGAGCCTTGGGCTAAAAGTTTTTCGTACTCGTTGATACGGGCCTTGCTCTTGGCATGTCTTCCCTTCGGGCTCATACCAATCCATTCAAGCTCCCGTTTTAAAGCCTTTTGGCGCTCCGTCTCTCCCTTTTCTTCAAGAGCAAGCCTTTTTTGTTTTTGATCAAGCCAACTTGAATAATTGCCCTTCCACGGAATACCTTCTCCTCGGTCAAGCTCCAATATCCAGCCTGCAACATTATCCAAAAAATAGCGGTCGTGGGTTACGCAGATAATCGTTCCTGCATATTGATGGAGATGCCTCTCAAGCCATGCCACCGTTTCCGCATCCAAGTGGTTGGTAGGTTCGTCCAATAAAAGAATATCGGGCTTTTGAAGAAGGAGTCTGCAAAGGGCAACCCGTCTTTTTTCTCCCCCTGAAAGCACATCGATTACCTGATCGGCGGGCGGACATCTCAAGGCTTCCATAGCAAGGTCGAGACGGCTGTCCAAATTCCAAGCATCTGTTGCATCCAGCTTTTCCTGCACCTTGGCCTGTTTTTCCATCAGTTTATCCATATCGGCATCGGGATCGCCGAAGGCTTCGTTTATCTTGTCGAATTCCGCAAGAAGGTCTACCAATTCCTGAACCCCCTCGGAAACAACCTCTCGAACGGTCTTGCCGCTTTGAAGCTGGGGCTCCTGTTCAAGATAGCCTATAGTATAGCCGGGAGCCGAAGAAACTTCTCCCATATAATCCCCGTCAATTCCTGCCATAATACGCAAGAGGCTTGACTTACCGGACCCGTTAGAACCTATAACTCCTATTTTTGCACCGTAAAAATAAGAAAGGCTTATATCCTTTAAAACCTGTTTTGTTCCATGGGTTCTTGAAACCCTATCCATTGTGTAAATAATCTTTTTATCGTCTACTGTCTTTGCCATGGTGTCAGTCTATCAAAGAACCGCTAAAAAAGCAAGGGGAAGGAAAAAAGGTCGAACAATTAAAGCCGATAAATTTATCTTCCGAAAATAAAATAGAGCTGTAGTTTTTTTAGTTTATTTTAAAAGGGGAAAGAAGATGCTTCATAAGATTGTTTTTCAGGATAATTTGTTTCAAATAACAAGAATGTTGGACGTAATAAAGGACGGTCTTAATTTAGACCTTTCAGAAAGTATTTTTGCAGATAAGATGATGAGGGATATTTTATTTTTTGATGCGGCTCTTCAAAAACTCTTCAATCAGATAGAACCTCAATCCCATCTGCCTGATTATATAGACACAATGAACTGTCTTTATTTTTGCATCAAAAAATATATGAGCGTTTTGAAGCTTATCCTAACTGAAAAGCTTGGAGGCGAATCTATTTTTAATACGGAAAAAACCCGTATTGAAGGTATTTACAAAAAGCATCAGGATTTTCTCGGCAAAATAAATATAGATATTTCCGATACGAATATTGAAAATGAAACATACAACATAGTTTCTCAAAATGAACTTTCAGAGTTATTGAACTTAGGATAGGTCTGTGCTATAATTATTCTCATGAGAATAACCGGCGGCAGTTTAAAAAACAGGCAGGTAGAATGCCCTAAGGGGATAATACGGCCTGCAATGGACAGGATGAGGGAGTCTGTTTTTTCCATACTTGGAGACCTTTCAGGTCTTTCTTTTTTAGACCTTTTTACGGGCTCAGGAGTCTGCGGTTTGGAAGCCTACTCACGAGGAGCCTACCCCGTCTACCTTGTAGAAAAAGATGCCGATAAATTCCCCGTTTTATTAAAAAACGTTTCAATGGCAGATAAAAAGCTTGAATGTAAAAGGATGCCTGCAGAAACATTTATAAAAAGAGCTAAGGAATCATTTGATATTATCTACCTCGACCCTCCCTTTCCCTATAAATTTCACATAGAACTTCTCGAAAAAATAGCAGAATCAAAAATATTAAAAGAAGGAGGCCTTGTGATGATGCACAGGCCATCCGAAAAGGCGATGCCTCAAACAATAGGCTCTTTGACAAAAAGCGATGAAAGGGTATATGGAAGATCCATCGTGGACTTTTATCGTAAAAAAATTCCTGGAGAAAATGATGTTTAAGTTAAAAGAAAATTTTTTACTTGGGGTTGCTACGGCTTCTACCCAAATTGAGGGAGGAAGGGTAAACTCCAACTGGAACGATTTTTGTGACCGCAAAATGACAAATGACGGCTCCGATGTCGCCCGTGCAAATATGCACTACGAAAAGGTTGAAGAAGACACCGAACTTCTAAAAAAGATGGGGATTCAAACTTACCGCATGTCCTTAGAATGGGCACGCATTGAGCCTGAAAAAGGAAAGTTCGACACTAAAGCCATTGACCACTACAAGGAAGAATTAAGCCTTTTAAAAAAAGCAGGTATAAGACCCTTAATAAGCCTATACCACTTCAGCCATCCCATGTGGTTTGAGAACTCGGGAGGCTTTACAAAAAAAGAAAATGTCGAAGTCTTTTTAAATTATGTAAAGACCTGCATAAGCGAGCTTGGAAGCTTTTGTAGCGACTATGTTACAATAAATGAACCCAATGTCTATGCAGTTCAGTCCTTCTTTTTAGGTCTTTGGCCGCCCGAAAAAAAATCGATTGCAAAAACTTTAAAGGTAATGAATATTTTCATAGCAGCACACTGCAAAGCCTACGATTTAATCCATGAAATACGCAAAGAAAAAGGTCTTACGGATACAAGAGTAAGTTTTGCCCACCACATGCAGGCCTTCCACCCAAAGGATAAGAATAGAAAAGCCGATCAAAGGGCGGCAAAAAGAATAAGCAAAATTTTCCAAGACGGAATTATGGAAGCCTGTTTTAAAGGAGAATTTTCATTTCCATTTAAAAATATCCTAAACATAAAAAAGAAAAACTATTTAGATTTTATAGCTATCAACTATTATTCAAGGCAGGCAGTAAGAGGGTTCTCTTACAAGGCTTTTGAAAACACGCCTAAAAACGATTTAGGCTGGGATATTTATCCCTTGGGCTTAATCGAGTGCGCTCAAACCTGTTATAACTGCCTCCCCCTTCCGATAGTCATAAGCGAAAACGGAACCTGCGACAATAAGGATGAGTTTAGATGCCGCTATATTTATGATCACCTAAAGCTTATAAGCGAATCTCCCCTCCCCTTTGAAGCCTATTATCATTGGTGCTTTATCGACAACTTCGAGTGGAAAGAAGGAGAATCCGCCCGTTTCGGCCTTGTGTACTGTAATTACGAAACTCAAGAAAGGACCATCAAAAAAAGCGGTGAATTCTACAGCGAAATGATCAAAAAACGAGGTGTCGATAAACCGATGATAGAAAAATATGTTGAACCTTGTAAGTATAACGTAAGGTAAATTTATCAAAAGCCTTTGCGTTCTTGGAGCGCTTAGCAGTTTACTTCTACCGATTTCTTTTTTAAAAACGAAAGCTTTGTTTCGGAGATTATAATTGCAATAAAGATAAAGGAACAACCTAGGGCTAAAGCAGGCGTAAATTTTTCGTCGGTAAGCATTATCGAAAGAAAGATACTGAATACAGATTCAAGAGAAAAAATAAGGGCAGCCGTAGTCGGAGGCGTGTTCTTTTGCCCCACAGCCTGAAGCAGGACGCAGAGGGCCGTACAAAGAACGGTTAAATAAACAAGCGTAAAAACAGACTGATAATTCCAAACGGTATTGGAATTATCCTCGAACAAAAGAGAAAAAATAAGAGCATAAGTTCCTGCAAAGGCAAATTGAGTTAGCGTTATGAGGGGAACATCGAGTTCTTCCATAAATTTAGGAAGAAGAACTATGTATACGGCAAATATAAAACTGCTTATAAGGGAAAGAACATCTCCCCAGTTTACCCCCTTTTGGCTTTCCAAGATCAAATCCGGCATCGAAATTGCAAGGATTCCTGCAAAACAAAGAAAGGCAGCAAAAAGATTGAATTTATCAGGCCTTTTTTTTAAAACTACGGCGTTTACAAATGGAACCAGAACACAATAGGTAGCCACCAAAAAAGAGCTTCGGCCGGGAAGCCCACCTGCAGTAGTAATTGCAATGGCTTGCAAAGAATAACCGGCAAACATAATCAGCCCTAAAATCATTCCGGCCTTTACGTAACGCTTATCAAGCTGTTTTAAACGCTTAAAGAACACGGCACAAAGAATCAGACAGGCAGGCAAAAAACGGCAAGCCAATAAGAAGTTGGGCTTAAAAAAATCGTTTGTGCTGCTTACTGCAACAAAGGTACTTCCCCATAAGAGGGTGGCTGAAAGAAGAGCAAGCCGTGAGAGAATTCTAATACGGCTGCCTGATTTTAATTTAAAAGACATAAGAATTCCTAAAAATAAATTACGTTAAAAATTAATATTCAAATGAAAAAGCAAAATCCAAGCCTATTTTTTGCTTTTCCCAAGGTTTATTACCCAGTTCCTTTAAAAAGGCAGAAAAATCTATCTGAAAATAGGTAAAATCAAGACCGACTCCCAAATGAGGGTAAAGTTCATGCATACCCAACCTAAAGCTCAAAACCTTGTGAAAAACTATTTCGGTTCCAAAGGCTAGGTTGAGCAGAGGACTCCTATTTTTGTTAAAAATTGGCTCGAGAATATTCTGATAATCAAGATAAAATGACCATGAAGAAACGGTAGTCCATACATCGTCAAAAACAGGCATTGATCCTATGCCGGCACTCAAATTAGGCAAAAGAGTTTTATATTGTGTTTTACCTGCCGTAATTGCCTTTTTATAATCTGAAAAATTATTATAAGGGGTTAAAAAGACCGGAGTATAAGCATCTTTACATGTAATACCTAAAAAAAAGTAGTTGTCATACTTATATAAAAAACCGGCATCCAAACCGATACCGCTGGCTAAAACAATATTTAAGTCCTGTAAACCTGAATTCACAGCCAAAGTCATATCTGCCTTGCTCTTATTCAAAGCATAAGAAAATGTTTGAAAAAAGCCCTTCATCTGAAAGCCTAGCGATACCTTATTAACATCATCGTCATAAAGACAAATACCATAGCCTCCGGTTACTAAAAGCTCTTCTCCTATTAAAAGTTTTTTCATTATAGTATTTTGTACATCAGCGTGCAAAACGGTTCTATTAAAAATGCCTACCGCAAAATTCCTATCGGCTAAGCTGAGGGCTAAAGGGCCCGTAGCAGAAAAGTCAAAATACTTACTGTCACCTTTGTAAAGATATTCCGCAAGGGTCTTTAGTTTTTCAGAGGCAAAGATAGAACCAAAACCTCCAAAACTATCTTCATTTGCATGGAGAGCAATCTTTCCTGCCGACCAACGTTTGGTCAAAAAAGGAAATATAGCCGGGTTTGTAAACAATGTCTCGGTTCCGGCCTGATATGTTGTAAAAGGTGCCCCCAATCCGCTTATGCGGGGAGAAACATATGAGGGAGTAACCGGTTCAGGCATAGAAATCTGTGCAAAACACGCCGAACCAACAATTATACACAAAAACAAAAACGCAATTACTTTCTTCATTTTTACCTCCGCTCAAATTCCTTATATCTTTATTAAGCTTCCAAATAATTTTATCATAAAATACATTAATCCGCAAGATATGCATTTCCATCCTTTATGACAACAAAAAGGCCCTCTCCGCCCTTATAGTTTTCGGCTTTCTTGTTCACTACTAAAGGAAGACTTAGATAATTTTCGGTTACAATCCTCAAATCCTCATTGTTTTGAGGTTTTTCGATAACGCCAAAAAACAACTTTCCGTTACAGGAGGCCAAATAACTTTGATAGTTTTTTCCGCTCAATTCCGAAAGAAGCGAAGCCCTTCTACCTGCGTCTCTTTCAGGAACCTTAGGTCTCATCGAAAAAGCCTTTGTTCCCGGGCGGGCCGAAAAAGGAAAAACATGGATACCGGGAATCTTTAAATCTTCACACATCTTAAATGTTTGTAAAAAATCCTCTTCCGTCTCGGAAGGAAAACCGGTAATAATATCGCATCCGATAAAAGGATTATCCTTTGCCTTGCGCAAATTATTTATCGCCCTTCTGATGTCGGCCTCCCTATAGGGCCTATTCATAGCCTTTAAAATTTTATCGCTTCCCGACTGTATCGAAAGATGAAAATGAGGGCAAATCCTTTTATTTGCTACAATTTTTAAGATGCCGTCATCTACACATTCGGGATACATGCTCGAAATGCGGAGCCTTATTTTTTTTGTATTTTCCAAAAGCATGGCCAAAAGATTCGCAAAGCCTCCATAGGTTTCGTCCCTATATTGGGATAGGTTTACACCCGACAAAACAACCTCTGCGGCTCCGTTTTTTTCTATTTGAACTATCCGCCTTACGGCTTCTTCAGCAGGCAGGGAAACGGAAGTACCGCGTGCAAGCCTTATTCTGCAATAGGCGCAAGCATTATTACATCCGTCTTGTATTTTTAAACTGGCTCTGGAATGAAAAACAAAAACGGGAGAGCTCAGCTTAAACATTGATTTTCTTCTTTCCGTTTCCTTTAGCAAAAAAGATTTATCCGGTCGGTCTTCTTTTGAATATATTTTATTTCGAAAAATAAGAAGATTTTTTTTAAGATTAACGGTATCTTCTTTTAAATCTTTATTTTTAAGGCAGGAATCTTTTAAAAACTTAGGAAGCCCATCAAGCTCATCTTTTTTTTTGCCCGAAAAGGCTATAATTCTTTTATTTATTTTTTCGATAGAATCGGCTTCAAGCTCTGCATAGCAGCCTGTAACAAGGATGACAGACTCTTCATGCTCCTTTAGTAAAAGCCGGATAAGACGACGGGCTTTTTGTTCTGCCTTTCCCGTAACCGTACAGGTATTTACAATACACAGTTTTACAGGCAAAATTGAAGTCTCTGCTTCTTTTGAAAACACATCAAAACCGCATTCGGCAAAACGGACGGCAAGAGCCTCGGATTCCACCTGATTTAAGCGGCAGCCGAGCGTTTCTATTCTAACCGAAAAAAAATTACTCATAGATTAAAAACGCTGCAGCACCCTTTCACGCCCTTTCTGAGCATCAACAAGGTTTTTGTTTAAGCTCAAGGCCTTATTGTAGGCTTCAAGGGAATAACGGTATTCTTTTATCTGCTCTCTGGCATAGCCTAAACGAACCCACCAAAGACTGTTAAAGGAATCAAGGGTCACGGCTACGGAAAAAGAAATGTCGGCATGCCTGTACTTTGCCATTCTCAAATATATTTCTCCCATAAAATAATAGGAAGAAGAAATACGCACTCCATTGGGAGCATAAGAAATATAATCTTGAAAAAGTTTAAGGGCTTCGGAATTTTTACCCAAATAATAACAGGCCTCAGCCTGAGTTGCTATAAGGCGGGGATCGGTTTGTGCAATTTTACGTCCGGCTAAGGCCATATCATAGGTTTTTTGGTATTGGCCGTCAGCCAAGAGAGCCCATGTCATTACAACATAACTGTCCAAATTATTGGGAGACTGCTTAATTTCGGCCTCGCAGACGGCAATAGCTTCGGCATAACGTCCGTTCTTATACAAGACCAGAGCATCTGGCTTATTTTGAGAAAAAACAGGAGCCCAGCACAGCATAAAAAAAACAAGAGTAAATTTAAAGATAAAATTAATTTTTGTTTTTTTATCTTCCAAATTGCTTATCCTTTGTCATGGTACAAATACCGTTAAATACGCAGCCACTTTCAAGAACTACTTCCGGAGCCGTAACATCGCCTATCAGTTTTCCGCAAGAAAAAACATGCACCATAGTATCGGCCAAAACATTACCTTCAACCGCCCCCTTGATCACAACCCTGTCAGCCCTGATATTGGCCTTAACAACAGAATTTTCATCAACGGTTACATCGCTTGTGGAAACCAAAAAGCCCTCCACATGCCCCTTAATCATAAACGGTTTTTTACACTCTATCTTACCGCTAAACTGAATATCAGGAGCTAAAACCGTATCGTAATCTTCTTCATCCAAATCCAATAAATTAACTTTTTCTATCTCAGCCATTATTCATCCTTTTTTTGAGATTCCCTCTTCATTGAGGGTGCTTTTTCGGTCTTTTGCATAATAATATAACCAAATCCGAATAAGAGAGAAAGACCCAAAGCAGGAAGGAGCCATGGGAATCCTATACCTTCAAAGGGGAGGGTCTTTAATACATTGATGGTAGTATTAAAACTCATACCCACTTGATCCATTGCCGGAAAGGCTTCAAGTTTAATAAGTAAGTTGTTGATAAGCTCTTGAGCCGCAACCCAGCCTTGGAGGATACTTATCGAAAGAGTGCCTATTACTGCACCATGAAAAAAGTACTTGTTCGGTATAAATTCTGCAAACAAATTTAAAACTATCAACACAATCGCTACCGGATAAATAATTTCCAAAATAGGACCTGCAATAGAGATAATATTATCTACACCGAAATTCGAAAGAAAAAAACTTACGACACAGATAATGATAACGGTGGCACGGTAGCTTATATCGTCTTTAAATCTTTTGGAAAAATACTCTCCTGCAGTTGCGGTAAGACCGATTGAGGTAGTTAAACAGGCCAAACCTATTGCCAAACCTAAAACTATTCGGCCTCCCCTTCCCCATAATATCTCACTGGACTGAACTACAATTTCGGTTCGTGAAAGATTATCGGGTAAGACAGCACTTCCTGTTGCTCCTACATATACAAGGCCTCCGTAAACAAGACCTAAGCCTATACATGCAATAAGCCCCGTCCAGATTGTCATTTTTAAAAGAGATTTTTTTTCCGTGTAGCCTTTTGCACTGATACTAGAAATAACTATTGTGGCCAATATCATAGAGCCTAGAGCGTCCATAGTTTGATAGCCTTCTTTAAAGCCTCTTAAAAATATCTTATCGACTGAAGGATCTGAGGGCCTACCTATGGGAGTAATAAAGCCCTTTATAACCAAGAGGCCTAAAACGGCTATCAAGGCAGGCGTTAAAAACTTTCCTACCCTATCTATAACATTATTAGGGGTTAAAACAAAGAAAAGAGTAATCGCAAAGAATATAAAGGACGATAGAACAGAGCTTATCCCGAAGTTGGGTCTGATAGCTATTTCATAAGTAGTAGCTGCAGTTCTGGGAATGGCAAAAAGCGGCCCTATTATAAGCATAACAAAGATTATAAAAAAAGTTCCAAATAACTGGTTTATATTTTTAGTAAAATTGGAAAGATGTCCGTCGCATTTTCCCATGGATATGATACCCAAAACGGGCATTCCGACTCCCGTTACCAAAAAACCTAAAAGAGAAAAAATCCAATCCTTTCCCGATAAGTGTCCCAAAGTAGGCGGAAATATCAAGTTTCCGGCTCCTAAAAACATAGCAAATAAAGCAAAACCTATAACAATAATATCGGTGGTCTTTTTGCTCATAAATTGTTCCCATCCTTAAAAAATTATTTATTAAAACAACAAGCGATTATATCATTCTTTTGGGAAAAGAAAAAGAGGGTCGATGAAAAATGTACATCCCTGTACATTTTTCATCTTAGAGTTTGCGGCAAGCGCAAACTCTCGAAGTTTGAAACCACCGCCGTCCATGGCGGTTGGGGAATGTACATCCATGCACATTTTTAATCTTAGAGTTTTGCTTGCGCAAAACTTTCAAACATTCAATTTATAGAAATATTTTTATAATTTACTATTTTTTTCAAATAATTCTTATAAATATAATGAGGAGGCGAGATAAACAAATGCTAAAAAAATTTGAAGATTTAACACTACAGGATGACTTCATGTTCTGTAAAGTTATGCAAAATCCGGATTTGTGTAAAAGGCTCATTGAGATGATATTGGCCGACACAATAGGTAAGATTGCCTATATTTCGGTACAGCACAATATTAACACATACGAACAGGCAAAATCCGTAAGGTTTGATGTTTTAGTGCAGACAGAAAACGGTAAATTTTATGATGTGGAAATGCAGGTAAGCAACGAGAAGAATATACCTAAAAGAATGAGGTTCTACCAAGCAGCCATTGATATTTCGTTCTTGGATAAAGGGAATTTCTATAGCGATTTAAATGACAGCTTTGTAATTTTTATTTGTTTATTTGATGTTATAGGCAAAAATAGACCTGTTTATACTTTTGAAAACATCTGTCTTGAAGATAAAAACACGCCTTTACAAGATGGAACAAAAAAGGTTATAATAAATTCAGAGGCTTTTAAGGACGCCAAAGACAAAGAATTAAAGGAATTTTTAGAATACCTTAAAACAGGTAAGGCAAAAAGTGAATTTACAAGGAGGATAGAAGAAATGATACAAACAGTAAAACAAAACGAACAAGCAAGGCAAGAATACAGGTTAATGTCTACTTTTGAAATGGACGCTAGGTATAAGGGTATTTATGAAAATAAGCGAGAAACGGCTAAAATATTAAAACAGTTGGGTGACTCGTTGCAAAAAATTATGCAAGTTACAGGTCTTACCGAATCCGAAATCGAAAAACTGTAATTTCACCCAATCTCCTTTGTATTCATCTCAACCAAAAAATAAACCATAAAATTTGTAATAAAGCGGGGTTTCCAAAGGGGATACCCCTTTGGCAGTGCGGGAAAAAGAGGGGGTTATAGGGGGAGAGTACAGCCAGCAGAGCTTCAAGGCTAAACCCTGCTCTGAACGGGGTGTTCTCTCCCCCTAATAATTTAATCCTCCTTAGTCTTCAATACTGCTAAGAATGCGGACTGCGGGAGCTCTACATCGCCTATCATCTTCATGCGCTTTTTTCCTTCCTTTTGCTTTTCGAGAAGTTTTCGCTTTCGGGTGATGTCACCTCCGTAACATTTGGCAAGAACATCCTTACGCAAGGCCGAAATTGTCTCTCTGGCTATTATCTGACTTCCGATAGCTCCCTGAATCGGTATCTTAAACTGTTGACGCGGAATTTCGTCTTTAAGTTTTTCGCAGACAAGACGAGCCTTGTCATAGGCGCTCGGTTTATATGCAAGCTGGGCGAGGGCGTCAACCGGCTTTCCGTTAATTAATATATCTATCTTTGCCAAATCGGTAGGACGGGTTTCTATAACCTCATAATCAAATGAAGCATAACCGCGGCTTATACTTTTAAGCCTGTCATAAAAATCAAACAAGACCTCGGCTAAGGGCATCTCGTAGGTCATTTCAACCCTTTTTTCGTCCAAGTAAGTCATATTGGTCTGCACTCCCCTCTTTTCCATACAGAGGGACATAACATTTCCGAGATAATTTGTAGGCGTTATAAGCGTTGCCTTTATATAGGGCTCCTCAGCCGAGGCTATAAGTCCCTCGTCGGGATAATCGGCAGGGTTATCGCAAATAATTTCTTCTCCCGTACGCATGGTAAGTTTATAGCGTACCGAGGGAGCCGTAAAAATAACCGACTGATCGAATTCTCTTTCCAACCTTTCTTGTACGATTTCAAGATGAAGAAGGCCCAAAAAGCCGCACCTAAAACCGTGGCCGAGTGCAAGGGAAGAGTCCTTTTCCCATGTTAAACTTGCATCGTTCAGCTTTAATTTTTCAAAAGATTCGCGGAGCTCCTCATAATCGTTTGTATCCGTAGGATAGACGGAAGAAAAAACTACGGGCTTTACTTCTTTAAAACCGGATAATGGGGCCTTGCACGGAGCGGCTGCATCGGTGATGGTATCTCCTACACCTACATCCGAAACGGTTTTAATGCCTGCAATTATATAGCCTACTTCTCCGGCCTGCAGTGAATCCTGCTTTACAAGGTCTAGGACAAAGGTTCCCGTTTCTTCTACCTTGTATTCGCCTCCGGTATTCATAAAGCGGATAGTCATTCCGGGTTTTATCATTCCTTCAAAAACACGCACATGGACTACAACTCCCCTGTATGGGTCGTAATGGCAGTCGAAGATAAGGGCCTGTAATGGATTATCCTTTGAACCCTTGGGCGGAGGAAAGGTTGTTATAATCGCTTCAAAAAGAGCATCGATATTTTCGCCTGTCTTTGCAGAAACGGCCACAGCCGCATCGGGATCAAGTCCCAGGTCATGGTCTATCTGATGCTTTGCAGCATTTATATCGGCCGCAGGTAAATCAATCTTGTTTATGACGGGGAGAATTTCCAAGTCATGCTCAAGGGCAAGATACATATTTGAAAGGGTTTGAGACTCAACGCCCTGAGTGGCATCTACAATTAAGATGGCCCCCTCGCAAGAGGCAATGGCACGCGAAACCTCATAGGAAAAGTCTACGTGCCCGGGCGTATCTACAAAGTTTAAAACATAGTTTTTACCGTCCTTAGCCGTATAAGGAATTCGGACAGCATGGCTTTTTATGGTAATGCCCCGCTCCCGCTCTATGTCCATATCATCGGTCATCTGATTGCGGTGATAGCGCTCATCTATTATCTTAGTCTTTTCGATAAGCCTATCGGATAAGGTAGACTTACCGTGGTCTATGTGAGCTACAATACAAAAATTGCGTATATTTTCAGGATTTAACATAGGGCTCATTATAATGAAAAAATAAGATTATGTCAATTTTCAAATTTTATTACCATTTTCTTAACCTATTTTTAAAACCCATTACTTGCACAAAATGTAAAAATATGGCATTATACAAGAGAAATAAAGTTTTATTGGAGTATGCATGAATATTATTTTATTGACCTTGGCTGTATCGCTGGTATTGTCTCTTTTGTTGGGCCTTTTGCTGGGCTTTTTTAAGAAAATCTTTTATGTAGAACCGGATAAGACGGCTGCAGCCGTAAGAGAGGTTCTTCCGGGAGCAAACTGCGGTGCCTGCGGTTATCCCGGCTGTGACGGATTTGCAGCAGCAGTTGCTGCAGGAGATGCACCCGTAAACGGATGCCCTGTAGGAGCAGCCCCTGTTGCCGAGGCCATAGGAAAGATAATGGGAGTTAATGCCTCGGCTTCCGCAAGAGTTGCGGTTTTGACATGCCAAGGCTCTCATGATGTTTGCCGAGACAAGTGCGACTATGTAGGCGTAAAAACCTGTAAGGCCGCAAAAATTTCAATTAACGGAACAAAGGAATGTGACTGGGGTTGTATAGGCCTTGGAGACTGTGAACGTGCATGCCCCTTTGATGCCATTCATATAAAAGAAAACGGACTTCCTGAAGTAGACTATGATAAGTGTACGGGCTGCGCTGTATGTGTTGCCCTGTGTCCGCAGCATGTTCTAACGACAGTTCCTAAAGATCAAAAAGGCGCCATAGCCCTCTGTTCATGCAGAAACCCGCGTAAGCCTCAAATTATGAAAAACTGTAAACGAGGCTGCATAAAGTGCATGAAGTGCGAAAAGAATTGTCCTACGGGAGCTATCAAGGTAATAGACGGAATACCCAAGGTAGATTATACTCTTTGCGATTCCTGCAATAAGTGTGTTGAAGGCTGCCCGACAAAGGTACTTGTGCTTACCGAAAACAAGGTAAAGTTTAACTCTTGCACATCTTGCGAAGGATGCCAAAGCGCATAAAATGAACAGCGGAGTTGTAACGATAATAGGCCGTCCTTCAGCCGGAAAGTCAACATTTTTAAATACGGCTTCAGGTGAAAAGGTTTCGATTGTCTCATCAATTCCGCAAACCACCCGAAATGCAATCAGGGGTATCGTAAACACTACCAAGGGACAAATAGTTTTTATAGACACCCCCGGCTACCACAAATCCGAAAAAAAATTAAACCTAAAACTTCAAGAAATTGCTAAAACCCGCTTAGAAGAAGGGGATGCTGTTTTATATCTGATAGACCTTTCACGGGAATTCGGAGAGGAAGAAAAAAATATCTGTTCTCTTCTTATCCCCCTGCAAAACAAAACCGTAATAGGCCTAAACAAAGCCGACCTCAAATCCTCGAAAGCAGACCTTGTAAAAAAAGAGCTTTTAAGCCTCTTACCCGATATTCCGCAAGAAAGAATCTTTGAAATTTCCGCCCTAAAGGATAAGGGCATAAACGAAATTCTTTCACTCCTCATAGAGCTCCTCCCCGAAGGGGAAGCCCTCTACCCCGAAGACATCTACACCGATCAGGATGTAGTCTTTAGGATTACGGAGATTATAAGGGAACAGGCTATTCTTCACACAAGGGAAGAAATTCCTCACGCCCTCTATGCAGGCGTAGAAGATGCCGAAATGCGCAAAAACGGCAAAGAACTCTGGGTTCGAGCCTTCCTCTATGTCGAAAAAGAAAGCCAAAAGGCTATGCTCATAGGCAAGGGAGCCGCCGTAATCAAGAGCAT
This sequence comes from Treponema sp. B152, assembly GCF_024181665.1. Taxonomy (NCBI): domain Bacteria; kingdom Pseudomonadati; phylum Spirochaetota; class Spirochaetia; order Treponematales; family Treponemataceae; genus Treponema; species Treponema sp. B152. The sequence continues at coordinate 908,600 of NZ_CP058668.1, read as the reverse complement.
AAGGATAAAATCCATGGCCGAACTGCGTAAAATTTTTCCCTACAAGGTTCAATTGGATCTTCAAGTCCGCGTAAACAAAAACTGGCGGCAAAAAGATAATATCATAAAAAAAATCTCGTATTAAAAATTCCTAATGCTTAAAATGTCTTACGCCCGTTATCAGCATGGCCATTCCGTGTTTGTTACATTCTTCAATGCTTAAATCGTCGCGGATTGAGCCGCCGGGCTGGATTACGGCTTTTATGCCGGCCTTGGCAGCTTCTTCGATTGTGTCGGGAAAGGGGAAAAAGGCATCGGAGGCTAGGACAGAGTTTTTAACTCTTTCGCCGGCTCTTTCGATGGCTTGGCGGGCTGCATCTACCCTGTTAGGCTGCCCGCAGCCTATGCCGACGGAACAAAAACCTTTTTGGGGATTTGACAGGTCTATCGGGGCTGCGAGCAAAATGGCATTGGATTTAACCATAGTACAGGCCTTCATAGCAAATTGTAAAAGAGCCCTTTCAAAAGGCTCAGCCTTTCTTTCCGCTGCGTCTTTATATTCAGTACCTTCGGGGTCTCCCAAGTCTTTTTCTTGCTTTAAAAAGCCGCCCAAGACAGACTTATATTCATACGGCTCTTTTTCTTGAAGGATGGGAGCCTCGATTAAGCGTAAGTTTTTTTTGCCGGATAAAAGTTCTTTTGCTTCTTCGGTAAAAAGAGGTGCTATGATGCACTCAACAAATAAGGTTCCAAGGGCTTCAACCGAAGCCTTATCGAAGGGACGGTTTAAAGCTATTATACTTCCAAAGGCCGAAACGGGATCGCAGTCGATTGCTGCCCTTAAAGCAATAGAGACTTCCGAATCAGGGGAAGCGGAGGAAGAGTTTTTTAAAGGTTCTTCATTTATTTCGGCAAGGCCGCAAGGGGTAAGGTGTTTTACCACGACGGCTGCAGGTTTTGTAAACATAGAAACGGCCCTCCATGCAGCGTCGGCATCGAGGATATTGTTATAGGAAAGAGCCTTTCCCTGTAAGACCTTTCCTCCCAAGGGGCCGGCCTTAGGTTCGTTTGTATAGAGCCAAGCTTTTTGATGAGGGTTTTCCCCGTAACGCAAATCCTGCCCGGGATAAGCACAGAGGGTAAGCGAGGTCTTTTCTTCCATACCTTCACTAAGCCGGCTTAGCCCGCTAAGCCAAGAAGTTATTGCCGCATCGTAGCGGGTACAAAGGTCAAAGGCCTTTATCGCCAATCTTTTGCGTAAAGAAAGAGAAATCTCTCCCGTCTTTTCAATTTCAGAAGAAACTTCGTCATAATCGTCCGGGTCGCAGATAACTGTAACACGGGAATAGTTTTTTGCGGCAGCTCTTAAAAGAGCTACACCGCCTATGTCTATGTTTTCGATACAATCGCTTTCCGTTGAATCGGGGGAATTAATAGTTTTTTCAAAAGGGTATAGGTTGGCTATCACAATGTCTATGCCGCTAAAGCCGAGAGCTTTTAGCTCTGCCCTATCCTCTTCGGTATCGCGGGCTAAAATACCGCCATGAATCATAGGATGAAGAGTTTTAACCCTCCCGCCTAAAATTTCAGGAGAAGAGGTGTATTCCGAAACTTCTTTTACTTTAATGCCGGCCTCTTGTAAGGTCTTTGCCGTTCCTCCTGAGGCAATAAAATCATAACCTGCCGCTTTTAAGCGGAATGCAAAATCCTTTAAACCTGTCTTATCGGAAACCGATGCCAATACCAATCCCATAATCTTCTCTCCATGCTTATCAAACTTTCGATAAAAATTTTAGCGTTTTTATTACAAGGGCATGTTCTGCCTCATGCACTCTTTTTTCAAAATCTTCAAGCCTGTCTCCCTTAAAAACCGGAACTTCCTCAGTAAAAATTACAGGCCCCGAATCCACTCCTTCATCCGGAACAAAGTGGGTCATAATCCCGCAGCGGGAGATTTCTCCCTTCATAAAGGCCTCGTACTGCCTTTCGATAGCCTCCGTCCCCGGAAATGTTCCGGGCAGGGCCGGATGAAGATTTATAAGCCTATCCTTAAACGAAGATATAAAGCTGTCAGTTAAAATTCTCATCCAGCCTAATAATAAAACATAATCGGGCTTAAACTCTTTAACCTTTTCGGCAAGGAGAGCATCATATTCATTTCGAGATGAGCCTTTTTTAAAAGGAAGATAAATAGTCTTTATTCCCTCCCTTTCGGCACGGCTGAGGGCAAAGGCTTCTTTTTTGTTTGAAACCACAGCCTCAATCTTATAATCAATGGAGCCGTTTTTTATTCCGTCAATTACGGCTTGAAGATTAGACCCGTTTCCCGAAACCAGTACTACAAGTTTTTTTTTCATTCCCAATACCAATTAACCGTTTTTTCCGCAGCAGTATTTGTATTTTTTTCCGCTGCCGCATGGACATGGATCGTTCCTTCCGACCTTTGGAACGGTACGCACAACCTGAGCATTTTCAGGACGGCTTCGTGAAGAAAGGGCTGTCGGCCCCATTCCCTGCCCTGAACCTGAAAAACTTCCCATCGAATTGTGCTGGGCATTTCCCTGAATGGATCGCATTTGGCGTGAAGCATGGGCTTCTTCTTCCGTGCTGATTTGAACACGGACAAGACGGGAGGCTATTTCGATTCTTATGTCGTCAAGCATGGAATAAAAAATATCGAATCCTTCAAGTTTGTATTCGGTTAAAGGATTTTTTTGTCCGTAGGAGCGAAGATAAACTGCCTCGCGTAAGGATTCCAAATTTTCAAGATGGTCGAGCCATTTTTTGTCTATAGCCTGCAAGTATTGATAGCGGATAAACATGTTCAGGTTTTCTTTACCTGCAAGAGCTTCTTTTTCTTTAAGCTCCTTTGTAAAATGCTCTACAAATTCGTTTATCTCTTCTTCATGATTCTTTTTATCGATGTTTGCAAAATCTTCTTCGGTCAGGGTATAAGAAAACTTTTCCCTAAAGATATCTTTTATAAGACGGGCTTTTTCTTCTTTTTCGGCCTTTGAGCTTGAACTATACTCATCGAATTTTTCGCTTATAAATTCTTCGAGGGTTGCGTAAATACGCTCGATAAGATTTTCGTCTGCAAGGATTGCATTTCGCTGCTCATAGATAAAGGAGCGCTGTTCGTTCAGTACATCATCATATTCCAACAAATGTTTTCGAATATCGAAGTTGCGGTTTTCTACCTTTGTCTGAGCCTTTTCGATGCTCTTATTTATCCAAGGATGCTCGATGGGTTCTCCTGCCCTCATTCCTATCTTGGACATAACATTTTTTAAGTTTTCGCCTCCGAAAAGCCTCATCAGGTCATCATCTAGGGAAAGGAAGAATTTGGAGCGTCCCGGGTCTCCTTGACGGCCGGAACGGCCTCGAAGCTGATTATCGATTCGGCGGCTTTCATGACGCTCCGTACCTATTACGTAAAGGCCTCCGAGTTCTTTTACCTCATTATAGTCGCTTTGCCATTTTGCATATTCTTCGGCAAGAACTTTTTCATAATAATCGGGATTGGGATTTGTGCCCGTGCGTTTTTTAGCCCTCATTTCGGGACTTCCGCCCAGCTTAATATCCGTACCTCGTCCCGCCATATTGGTAGCTATGGTAACGGAACCCTTTGCTCCGGCTTCTGCAATTATAAGAGCTTCCCTCTCGTGATTTTTGGCGTTTAAAACCTCGTGTCTTACGCCTCTCTTTGTTAAAAGTTTTGAAATAAGCTCGGATTTTTCGATAGAAACCGTACCTACGAGGACGGGCTGACCCCTCTTATAAGCCTCGCTTATTTCGGTACAAAGAGCTTCAAATTTATCGTTTTCGTTTAGGTAGATTACATCGTGTTCATCTTTTCGGGCAACGGGGAGGTTTGTCGGGATAACAACAACATCTAAGTTATAAATCTTTGTAAACTCTACGGCTTCCGTATCTGCCGTACCGGTCATGCCGGAAAGTTTATCGTACATTCTAAAGAAGTTTTGGAAGGTAATGGTCGCAAGGGTTCTGTTCCTTTGAGCGATTTTAATATGCTCCTTAGCTTCAATAGCCTGATGGAGCCCGTCCGAATAACGGCGCCCCTCTAAAACACGGCCCGTGAACTCGTCTACTATCTGTACCTGACCATCCTGAATAACATAGTCCACATCAATATGGAAAAGAACATGAGCCCTTACCGATTGGGTAAAATAGTGAATATATTCAAAGTTTTCTTCATCAAAGAGGTTTCCGCTTTTGATAAGTCCCTGTCTTTGGAGTATATCCTGAATATGGAGCATACCTGAATCGGTAAAAGAAACCCTCTTACTCTTTTCGTCTATCGTATAGTCCCCGATAACTTCTTCTCCCTCAAGCTCATTCGGATATTCGCCCGTTTCGGGATTTTTTTCGACTTCTTTTAATTGACCTATGAGGCGGTCAACTTCAAAAAAGCGCTGAGTATCGTCTTCGGCAGCTCCCGAAATAATCAAGGGAGTTCTAGCCTCGTCTATCAAAATAGAGTCGATTTCGTCTACTATTGCAAAAGAAAATTCTCTTTGGGTCTTGTCCTTGAGCCTCATCTGCATATTGTCGCGGAGGTAATCAAAGCCGAACTCGTTATTGGTACCGTAGGTTATATCGCAGTTATATTCTATACGGCGGGCATCGTTTTCCATATTGGAAAGAATGACACCGACACTTACGCCCAGATAAGAATAAACGGGTCTCATCCAATCGGCATCCCGTTCTGCAAGGTAATCGTTTACCGTTACAATATGAACGCCCTTCCCCGTAAGGCTGTTTAAGTAGGCTGCGGCAACGCTCATAAGGGTCTTACCTTCACCCGTTTTCATTTCAACAATCTTACCGGAATGAAGAACAAGGGAGCCTAAAATCTGAACATCGTAGGGACGCTCTCCCAAGATACGCCTGGCAGCTTCCCGTGCGAGGGCAAAGGCTTCGGGGATAAAAGAATCCAAGGATTCTCCTTTTTGATAGCGTTCCCTAAACTCATCCGTTTTTGCCTTAAACTCCTCCTCGGAGAGAGAAAGAGCCCAAGCCTCTTTTTCGTTTATCTTGTGTAAAATCGGGAGCATGGCCTTAATATCCCGCTCATGCTTTGAACCGAAAAGAATTTTAATTATAGAATCTAACATATGCCTTATAATGTATCAAAATTTGAGAAAAAAGAGAAGAGGGAAATGTAATTCCTTAATTTTATAAAATTTCTTTTTAGGTCTTGACAAGTGTTTATATACAGTATATACTATATATACATTAGGCGCCGTTATTTTTTAAGGAGGTAAAGGAAATTCTAAAAATAATTATATCCAATTCATCCCAAGCTCCAATATACGAACAGGTATATTCTGCTATAAAAAAGGCAATCCTAAACGGAGAAATAGAAGAAGGAGCACCCCTTCCCTCTATAAGGACATTGGCAAAAGATTTACAAATTTCGGTTATTACAACCAAGAGGGCTTACGACGAATTGGAAAGAGACGGCTTTATAGACTCGGTTCAAGGAAAGGGCTCCTTTGTAGCCTATCAAAATCCTGAAAGGCTCAAGGAAGCCGGAATATGTACAATCGAAGAAAAGATAGCCGAGGCTATAGATGAGGCCAAAAGGCTAAAGATAACACAAAAAGAATTTTTAGAAATCGTAAAGCTTCTTTTTGATGAAGAATAATAATGGGAGAAAATTATGGATTATATTTTAAACATAAAAGACTTAAACAAGGACTATAAAAATTTTAGCCTTAAAAACATAAGCTTTCAAATCCCTCAAGGAACGGTTATGGGTTTTATCGGAGCAAATGGGGCAGGAAAAACCACAACGATTAAGCTTATAATGCAGCTAATCAGAAGAGATTCGGGACTCATAGAAATTTTCGGTCAGTCTGCCGAAAAAAACTTCAACTCCTTAAAACAAAAGATAGGCTTTGTTTATGATGAACCTTGTTTTTATGAACAATTAAAAATAAAAGATATGACAAAGATTATCGCTTCATTTTATAATTTCTGGGATTGGAAGGCTTACAAAAATTATCTTTCGCAATTTAAGCTGGATGAAACACAAAAAATAATGCAGCTGTCAAAGGGAATGAAAACCAAATATTCACTTGCCCTCGCCCTATCCCATAATGCACAATTTATAATTATGGACGAGCCTTCAAGCGGCTTGGATCCGGTTATAAGACGGGAACTTTTGGATATTTTCTATGATGTAATAAGTGACGGAAAATGCAGCATCTTTTTTTCTACCCATATTACAAGCGACTTGGAGCGTATTGCAGACTATGTCACATTTATCAAAAACGGAGAGATAGTTTTTTCAAAGAGAAAGGACGATGTTTTTTCGGAATATGCTTTGGTCAAGGGCGGGCTTGATGAGTTAAAGGGAGGAATAGAAAGTAAACTTATCGGAATACGCAAAACCGGAGTAGGTTTTGAAGCCCTCACAAAAGAAAAACAAGGTCTTCCTGCAAGCCTCATAATCGAAAAACCGGCTTTAGAAGATATTATGTTTTTTTATGAAAAGGCTTCAAATTAAGTTTTTATAAGGAGAATTTTTATGAGACAATTGCTTTTAACACATATAAGAAAAATAAAGAATAACAAACAAATTTTTATAATCCTCTTTTTACTATCCCCCATAATCATTGCGGCTACAAATAATCCTTTGATGGTTTTTTTCCCTTATCTTGTATCCATGCATCTGTTTTCGGGGATAACCAAGGTTGAACGCAAGGAGGGAATAAAGCAGGGAGAAGATATTTTATTGAACTCCCTGCCTGTAAGCCGAAAAGAAATAGTTATCAGCCGCTACCTTATTATACTTTTGTTCGGTCTTTTAATGATCAGTACCTTATTGGGATTTAGTTTTATAATATCTTTTTTAGTTAAAAACCCCTTTCAAATATCAAGTATATTTTTTATAAACTTTTTTATAATTCAATTTATGTATAATATTTTCTTTATTCCTTTAGAATATTTGAGTTCCGCCAAGTCTCAAATTATTAAGGGAGTAGTATATATGGGGGCTATTTTTGTGTTTTCAGGTATTAAAAAGTTAAATATCTATGTTTTAAATTTTTTAAATACTTTTAAAGAAAATTCTTTTTATGTTATGATCTTCATTGGAATAATTATTTTGTCTATTCCACTTTCTATTTTTTTGAGCATAAAAATATACGAAAAAAAAGAGTTTTAACTAGAACCTTCGATTATAACAACGGCGGCGGCGGTTGTTTTTTCGTGAGTTAGAGAAAGATGAATAGATGCCCCGCCCTTTTCTTTTAAGGCTTGAAGAGCAGTGCCCGAAAGTTTTAAAAAAGGCCGGCCTGTTTTATCGTTTACAACGGCTATATCTTTTAGCTCTATCCCTGCGAGGCCGGTTCCAAGGGCCTTTCCAAAGGCTTCTTTTGCCGCAAAGCGGACGGCCAAGGAAGGGGCAGCCCCGTCTCTCTTGGAAAGCACATATTCAAATTCTTCTTTATTAAAAAACCTTTCAAGGAGCTTTTTATCGTTCAGCCATTTTTCGAGACGGGAAACTTCAACTATATCAATACCTAGACCGAGTATCATCTTATTCGGATGTCTTTGCTTCTTTTATCTTGACTTCAAACTGAATATTTTTAGGATTTGCATCTATAAGAGTAAGCTTTCCCGGAATAACGGCTTGAACCGGCAAGCTGTACACGCCGGGCTTTGTTATATTGCTGCAGTTTACTCTCAAAACATTTTCAGGCAGAGTCCATGAAGCAATATTAGACTTAGTACCTTTTACAGTGATATTTCCCAAAACAGAATCCGTCACAACTTCAAATTTCTCGTTTAGATTTTCAAAATAAAGAGCTATTTCCTCATAAGTTTGTAAACTTACTATTTCCCGTATCTTAATCGAATAGGCAATTCTGGAAGTCCCTATTACAGAAACAAGAGGATTAGAGGCAAAGACCTCTACATAGCCTGAAAATCCGGTTTTGCGGTTATCTATTTGTACACTGTTTGTCAGCATTTCTTCAATTTGTGAAACGACAGAGTGAGGTCCCTTTATTTCTACTGTGGCGGGGTCCACATCTCTTTCATAAACTTCATAATTTTCCGCCGGAACGCCCCCCAGATTTAAGCGGACATTAACCCTCTTAGATAAACTCTCCTCAAGTGTCAATGTTATATCGGAAGGTTCAACTTCAACTTCAAAATCACTGATGTTTGAAGCCAAGCCCTTTAGTTTAGCCTGTATGGGAATACGGTACTCTCCGGGACTGCTGATTGCAGACAAATCCATATAGGCCGTTATATGCTCTTCCATGATCGGAGCTATTACGGTTGAATCTCCCCAAACCGAAACTTTAACCAGCCTCGGAATATTCACAGCCGGAACCAGATCTCCGGAATTTTCTATAACAAGAGGAGCATAAAAATACTTCTTCTCTAAAAGACTGCCCTTATATAACTGTACCAAAACTATGGCAAGAGCAAAACTTATAACCTTTGCAAGCCAGTTTTCAGCTAAGCGGTCAAATATTTTTCTAATTTTCATCTTGTAAGGCCTCCGCTAAATCCAAAGATTCTTCTTGAGCAAAATATTTTTTTATTTCCAAAAGCTGCTCAAGCTGGGCTACAACTTCATCCGCACTTAAATCGTAATAAAGATGGGAATCATAGGCAAGGCTCAAGGCTCCCGTTTCTTCGGATACGACAAGAACGACTGCATCCGTTTCTTCGGAAACACCTATTGCCGCCCTGTGACGGGTTCCAAAGCTTTTTCTTATATCCTGTTGTTCCGAAAGAGGAAGAAAACAGCCTGCAGAAACTATCATTCCGTTTTGCACAATGGCAGCTCCGTCATGAAGAGGGGTATCATGCCCGAAAATAGTAACCAAGAGGCTGGATGAAAGCCCTGCATTAAGCTTTGTTCCCGTATCGATAATATCCTTTAAATTATTCCGGCGCATAAAAACTACCAGCATTCCCCGTCTTTTGTCGGATAAGATTTCGGCAGCAGTAACAACCGAGTCGATATGGCTGTGGTTTGAGTGCTTTCCGGTTCTGAGCCAGTTGCTCTGTCCTATCTTTAAAAATATTTTACGAAGTTCGGGCTGAAATACGATGGCTACACCTATAACAAGTCCCGGTCCCAAGGTATTTAAAAGCCATAAAAGAGTTTTAAGATTAAAAATCATGGCAACAGCATAAATGACCAATATAGACATTGCACCCTTTATAAGCTGAATTGCCTGAGTTTTTAATAAAATTTGATAAGCCTTATACATCAAAAAAGCGAGTAAAAGCACATCAAAAACAGGCCTTAGATATGAAGAATAAAAAGCCGTAATGTTTCTAATAAATTCCATATCCTAATTCTCCTTTACCGGAATAGCGGTAGAAGCCGAAACGGTATGAGTTTCGGTAAAAAGCAGCTCTGCTGCTTGTACTATGTGTTCGGCCGATACGCCTGCACCCTTAAAAATTTCGGAGCGGGTACCATGGGGGAAGAACATATCTTCAAAAGCCAATACCGCAGTTTTTTTATTTTGCAACCCGGTCTTGTTTCTTTCGTACCTTAAAATAAGTGATTCCAAATATGAGCTTAGACTGCCTATCTTCATGCCGTCTTCTACAAAAAGAATGTATGAATAGCCTTTTGCGATGTTTAAAAAATAGCTTTTGTCTATGGGTTTTGCAAATCTCACATTATAGATATCCGTAAAAAGGCCCTTATGAGCAAGGATTGCAGAAGCTTCTTTAACTTCATTGTACATCCCTCCGGTACAGGTTATTAAAATGCGGCTCTTATCGGAATTCTTTATAAGTACTCCGCGTCCTTTTTCTATGTTTTGAGAAAACTCGGGGATTTCTTTCGGGCAGTCGGCCTTGGGATACCTTATTGCTATAGGATTATCCTGCATAAGAGCCCAAGAAAGCATTAAGTCCAACTCTTTTTCGGATGCAGGGCAAAGAATTGCCATATTGGGAACAGGGCGCAGTAAGGCTATGTCAAAAAGCCCCTGATGGGTTTCTCCGTCGGCCGGAACGGGACCTGCACGGTCTATAGCAAAAATCACGGGCAAATTTTGTATTGAAGTGTCGTGTATAATCTGGTCGATTGCACGCTGCAAAAAGGTACTGTAAATTGCCGTAACAGGCTTCATTCCGGCCGAGGCGAGTCCTGCTGCAAAGGTAACGGCATGGCCCTCGGCAATACCTGCGTCAAAAAATCTTTCAGGAAATCTATTATGAAATAGAGAAAGGCCTGTCCCCGATTCCATTGCTGCCGTTATGGCTGCGATTTTCGAGTTTTTTTCGGCGGCTTTTACCAAAGCCTTTCCAAAGGCTTGCGTAAAGGTAATCGCATCGTTTTTTTCTACCTTGCCGTCTGCAATGTTAAAGGGCCCGATCCCATGAAAGGCCGCAGGATTTATTTCCGCCAAAGGATAACCCTTGCCCTTGATGGTTTCTACAAGCATTACAACGGGGCTGTTTAATTTTTTTACGTTTTTTAAAACCTTTTCAAGTTCTCTCATATTGTGGCCGTTGATGGGGCCGACATATTCAAACCCGAAATCCACAAAGATATTATTCTTGTAGAATATCCCCTTCATTCCTCTTTTTAAACGCCAAATTATGGAATTAAGTTTGTTTCCTACAAGGGGTATTGAGCCCACAGCCTTATCAAAGAGGTACTTAAAACGCTGGTAGCCTTCATGAACCGTAAGGCGGCTCAAGTACTCGGAAAAAGCCCCCGTATTTTTGCTTATGGACATTTTATTGTCGTTTATTATAACTATTAAATCTTTTTTTAATTCTCCGGCATTTGAAAGAGCTTCAAAGGCCATTCCGCCGGTCATAGCACCGTCACCTATAACGGCTATAACCTTTCCGGAATCCTTGTTTAATCTTTTTCCTTCAAGAATACCTAGTGCTGCAGAAATTGAAGTTGAAGCATGGCCGGTATTAAAGGCATCGTGAACACTTTCTTCTCTTTTTGGAAAACCGGAAAGGCCTTCCCAAAGGCGTAAGGTAGAAAAGCGGGATTGTCTGCCTGTTATCATTTTATGCGTATATGACTGATGACCGACATCCCAGACAATAGCATCATGGGGACTTGAAAAGACCCTGTGAATCGCAAGCGTAAGCTCTATTACGCCCAAATTGCTTGCAAGGTGGCCGCCGTTATGGCCTACTACAGTGAGAATTTCTTTTCGTATTTCTACAGCGAGGTCTTTAAGTTCATTATAGGAAAGGAGCTTTATATCCTCGGGGCCTTTTATTTTACTTAATAAGCTGTTTTTTGTCATTATATTCCGCTAAAATCTAAAAAAAAGGGGCTTCAAAGCTGAGCCCCCCTTCCGTTTAACCGAAAGCTATAGATATTTGAACAATTAGGGGTATACCCTCCTAATTTATTTCTTGTTCTTATGTCGATTCTTTCTAAGCTTCTTCTTTCGTTTATGCGTCGACATCTTCTTTCGTTTTCGTTTTTTTCCGCAAGGCATTCCGGCTCTCCTTAAATAAAATAGTATAGACCAATAATATTACAAAATGGAGAGCTTGTCAAGGACTAATGCCCAATTTTTTACCGGATAATTTAAAATCATCTGCAAGTCTTTCTACGGACCTTCCTTGACATTGCAAGTATTTGAATGTAATATTATAGTTATAGATATTTTTATTTTAAGAAGGATGCTATGGCAAAACAAAAAGTACCGGCGGCTCCATCTGTGCGGAGGCTGCCTTCTTATCTTCACCTTGTAAAAAAAGCAGAGGCCGATAAGTTGGAATACATATCGGGAACGGTCATTGCCGAAGAATTGGAACTTGAACCCATTCAGGTGAGGAAGGATCTAACAATTACGGGAATTGTAGGTAAGCCCAAAAAAGGTTATCCCGTCAAATTACTGATAACGGCCATCGAAAAATTTTTAGGCTGGAATAAAGAAAAAAAGGCTTTTGTAATAGGGGCAGGAAGTTTAGGTACAGCTCTTTCAGGCTATCAAGGTTTTAAAGAACATGGGCTGGACATTTGTGCCGCCTTTGATTCAGACAAAAGAAAAATTGGAAAAGAAATTCATGAACTTCCTGTGTTTGGAATGGATGAATTGGAAACAAAAGTTAAAGAATATAAGCCCGAAATCGCTATTTTGACGGTTCCTTCAAAATATGCTCAAGAGGCCGCAAACGCCATTGTAAAAGCCGGAATCAAGGCAATTTGGAATTTTACAAATATCAAAATCACCGTACCCGATAAGGTTATAGTCCAAAAAGAAGATTTAAGCTCAGGTTATGCAATGCTCGGCGTTATGATGAATACCAAAAAATAAGATGCAAAAAAATCAATATCAGGCGGAGCTTTTTAAAAACCGCCTTCAAAAAAGATTTAAACATTTGTTAAAGTGGGCAAAACGGGAGGGCGTTTTTGCTTACAGATTGTATGACAAGGATATACCTGAAATTCCTCTTGCAGTCGACATCTACTTTGCCGAAACAGAAGAAACGGAAAAAAGAGCCTTTTTGCTTATCTATCTTTACAAGAGGCCTTACGAAAAATCTCAGGAAGAAGAAAGAGAATGGCTTTTAGAAATTGAAGAAGCGGCATCCTCAAGCCTTTTAATACCTAAAGAAAGAATTTTTATAAAATTGCGTGAAAAGCAAAAAGGAAAAAGCCAATACGAAAAGGCAGGCTCAAGTAAAAATCTTATAAGAGTAAAAGAAGGAGAATGTTTTTTTTACATAAACATAGAAGACTATCTTGATTCCGGTCTCTTTTTGGATCACCGCCCTGCCCGTTCCATGGTTTTTAAAGAAGCAAAAAATAAAAAAGTTTTAAACCTATTTTCATACACGGGAAGTTTTTCGGTTCATGCGGCAAAGGGCGGAGCCGCTTCCGTTGATTCGGTAGACCTTTCAAATACCTATCTAAATTGGGCAAAAGAAAATTTAAAACTAAACAAGCTCTTCGATGAAGAAAAAACCCGGCTTATAAAAAGCGATGTAATCGTTTTTTTAAAAAAAGCAATCGAAGAACAAAAAAAATGGGATTTAATTATCTGCGATCCTCCTACATTTTCAAATTCAAAAAGTGCGGATATTTTTGATGTAAACAGAGATTGGCTAAAACTCTGCCTCCTCTGCCTAAAAGTGCTGTCAAAAAACGGAAAGCTTTATTTTTCTACCAATTCCCAAAAGATAAAATTCGATGAGGCAGAGCTTATTAATTTTTCCGAACAAAAGATAAGGGTAAAAGACATAACAAAGGCCTCAATCCCCGAAGACTTTAGAAATCAAAAAATACATAAGATGTGGATGATTGAGGCGGGTTATCTCCCCTAATCAAAAAGGCAGGGCTCTCCCTTAATCAAAGAGCCCGGCCTTATATTAATCAAATAGGCTGGGCTGTTCACTAATCAAAGAGCCCCTCTTGCCCATCGCCAAGTTTAGGCGGATTTAGGCCGAGGTGTTCGTATGCTTTAAGCGTAACCATTCGGCCGCGGGGAGTGCGCTGAAGGAGGCCCGACTGGATAAGGTAGGGTTCGTAATAATCCTCTAAGGTATCCTGAGACTCTCCTATAGAAATTGCAAGGGTTTCGGCGCCGACGGGGCCGCCCGAATAATTTTCGATAATCGAGCGGAGTATCTGCCTGTCATAGGTTTCAAGGCCGAGGCCGTCGATGTTTAGCTGTTTTAGGCCTGCGGCAACCGTCATCTCGTCAATCGAGCTTTTGCCGGCAACTTGGGCAAAGTCCCTCATGCGCCGCAATAAGCGGTTTGCAACCCTTGGGGTTCCGCGGGAACAGCGGGCTAAGGCAATGGCAGCCTTCTTTTCTATTTCGATTTCGAGGATTGAAGCGGAGCGGCTTATAATTGAGGCAAGCTCCTCATGGCTGTAAAATTCAAAACGCTGCACAATACCGAAGCGGCTTATAAGGGGGCTTGAAACCATGCCTGCCCTTGTGGTCGCTCCGACAAGGGTAAAAGGCGGAATCGGAATACGCACGGTTCTGGCTCCCGGCCCCTGCCCTATTATCCAGTCAAGTTCATAGTCTTCCATTGCGATATAAAGCATCTCTTCGATGGCCGGCTTTAAACGGTGAATTTCGTCTATAAAGAATACGGAGCGTTCCGTCAAGGTAGTAAGAATACCTGCCAGATCCTTGGGCTTATCGAGGGCGGGAGCTCCCGTAACCTTAAAATCGACACCAAGCTCGTTGGCCGTAATTTGGGCAAGGGTTGTTTTTCCCAAGCCCGGCGGGCCTATCAAAAAAAGATGATCTAAGCTTTCTCCCCTTTCGCGGGCAGCCTTTATAAAAACGGAAAGATTTTCTTTTGCCTTTGTCTGCCCCTGAAAGTCTACAAGAGAGCGTGGGCGAAGAGCTCTGTCTTTTTCGTCCCCGGCCTGCTCTTCGGGACGCACTACCTCAAAATCATCGCTCATAGTTTACTTAAAGAGCTGCCTTAAAGATTGCATAAACATCATCGGCTCGAAGTTCTTGAAAGCCGTAGATAACTCCGTTTTTACCTCTGTGAGCAACAGCGGCTTCAGCCATTTCTTTTAAATGCTCCTCGCCTATTCCCGCTTCCTTCAATGTCATCGGAATGCCAAGAGATTTAAAAAAGTCCGAAGTACACTCGATTGCCTTTTCGGCAGTTTTATAAACTTCTTCTCCTTTTGGAAGACCCCAAACATTTACACCGTAATCTGCAATCTTTTTAACGGTTTTATCGTTTAAGCAATGCCTCAGCCAATGAGGAGTTAAAATAGCAAGCCCCACTCCGTGAGTGATGTCATAAAAAGCACTCAGCTCATGCTCCATAGGATGAACAGACCAAGCCGTTTTTTTACCGTCGCTTAAAAGACCGTTTATAGCCCATGTACCTGCCCACATAAGGTTGGAGCGGGCTTCGTAGCTTTCCGGGTTTTTAATAGCCAAGGGTCCGTATTCGATACAGGTTTTTAAGATACTTTCTGCAAACCTGTCTTGAAGATAGGCCCCGTCATTTAGACTAAAATAACATTCGAAGGTATGGCTCATAATATCGGCCGTACCTGCGGCTGTCTGATTTTTAGGAACGGAATAGGTGTATTCGGGATCAAGAACCGAAAATTTCGGAAGAAGGGGCGGAGCTCCGAAGCCCAGCTTTTCCTTCGTTTTAAGGTTTGAAATAACGGCTCCGCAGTTCATCTCGGAACCGGTAGCAGAAAGAGTCAGTACCGTTCCTATCGGGAGTACGTCTTTAATTTCGGCCTTGCCCGTAATCAAATCCCAAGGAGCGCCTGCATAATTTACACCGGCAGAAACAGCCTTCGAGCAATCGATGGTGCTTCCCCCTCCGACGGGTAGAATAAAATCCAGCTTGTGTTCACGGACTATCTTTATTCCTTCTTCAACTTCTTCAATGCGGGGATTAGGTGAAATACCGGAAAGTTCCTTATAAAAGATTCCGGCCTGATCCAGTTTTTTAACAATTGTATCATAAAGCCCCATTCTTTTAATACTTCCGCCGCCGTAACATAGGAGAACTCTTTTTCCGTATTTGAGAATCTCAGGTACGAGGTTCTCAATACTGCCCTTACCGAATAAAATTTTAACCGGCACTTCAAATTCAAAATTATACATAACCTACCCCCATTTCATTGAGCGTTCTACAGCCTTTTTCCATCCGGCATAGAGAGTCTTTCTTTTTTCTTCTTCCATGTCCGGCCTAAATTCCCTTTCGATATCCTGTATCCGTTTTATTTCGCCCTGCTCTTTCCAAAAGCCTACGGCAAGGCCTGCAAGATAGGCAGCACCCAAGGCCGTCGTTTCTTTTTCGTAGGGGCGTAAAACGGGCACATTTAAAATATCCGACTGAAACTGCATTAAAAAATTATTGGCACAAGCTCCGCCGTCTACTTTAAGCGATTTTAAGTTTATCTTGGAATCCTTTTCCATAGCATAAAGGACATCCTTTGTTTGATAGGCGATGGCTTCCAAGACCGCTCTTACAATATGCTCTCTTTTTGCCCCCCTTGTCAAGCCCAAAAGAGCACCGCGGGCATACATATCCCAGTAGGGTGCACCCAGACCTGAAAAAGCCGGAACAAAATAAACACCGTTTGTGTCGTTTACAAGCCCTGCATAGTATTCCGTTTCGTGGGCAGTATAGATAAGTTTTAACTCATCTCTCAGCCATTGAACTGCAGCACCGGCTATAAAACTACTTCCCTCCAATGCATATTTTACACTATTATCTATACCGAAGGCAATAGTCGTAAGAAGCCCGTTTTCTGATTCTATTATTTTATCTCCGGTATTCATTAACATAAAGCAGCCGGTTCCATAAGTGTTTTTTGCAGAGCCTTCTTCAAAACAGGCTTGCCCGAAGAGGGCGGCTTGCTGATCGCCTGCAGCCCCCGCAATCGGAATCTTAGATCCCCCGAATGTATGCTCTTCGGTATAACCATAAACATAACTTGAAGGCTTGACTTCGGGCAGCATAGATTCGGGGATATCCATAGCCTTTAAAAGCTCCTTATCCCATTGCAGGGTGTGAATATTAAAAAGCAAGGTGCGGGATGCGTTTGTATAATCGGTTACATGCACCTTACCTCTGGTCAAATTCCAGATAAGCCAAGTGTCGATGTTGCCGAAAAGAAGCTCGCCTCTTTCGGCCAGAGTTCTTGCTTCGGGAACATTATCCAAAATCCACTTTATCTTGGTTCCCGAAAAATAAGCGTCTATTATCAAGCCGGTTTTTTTTCTGATAGAATCGGATAGGCCTTTTTCTTTAAGAGCATCGCAGATATCGGCGGTTCTGCGGCACTGCCAAACTATAGCATTACAAACGGGACGGCCGGTATTTTTGTTCCAAACAACGGTTGTTTCACGCTGATTGGTAATTCCGATTGCAGCAATCTCTTGGGTGGAAACTCCGCTTCTTTCCAAAACTTCGCGGGCTACACCGCTTTGCTTTCCCCATATTTCCATGGCATCATGCTCGACCCAGCCCTGCTTAGGAAAAATTTGAGAAAACTCCTGCTGGGCAGTTTCAATTTTTTTTCCGTCTCTATCGAACAAGATTGCCCTGCAGCTCGTAGTTCCCTGATCAAAGGCTAAAACATATTTTTTCATTTTATATCCTCCAGTCTTCCCTGCTTCATTGCATAAACTTCCATACTGTCTCCGAGTTTAAAAAGTTTGCTTATAGCCATGCCTATGGCCATAACTATGTTCCAAAGTATTCCATTCTTTTTAAGATTTTTACACCACTTAAATCTTTCAGGATGATGACCTATCGAAACAACCTTTAAAACTTTAAAGCCGTACATACTGAGCTGAGACCTTACAGTTCTTGAATCCCATATGGAATAATGGTCGGTAGGACTTTCTGCAAAAAATTTATAAGGCGAAAAAGTTCCCGTAACACCGGAAAAGTTTGGAGTTGAAAAAGCAAAAATACCGCCCGGCATTAAAAGATCGTTTACTTTTTTTAAAACGGAATCCAAGTCCCTAAAATGCTCGATAACAAACCACATAGAAAGGGCCGCAAAACCTCCGTCTTCAATAGGCCTTGAAACCGATTCAAATCCGTTTCCCGTCATTCGTTTTTGGTAAATATACTCATAGGTTTTCGGGAGAACCGGAAAAGCCGAAACAAAGGCCGGCAGCTTTAACTCGTCCGTTACATATTTTACGGCAGCTTCCGAAATATCGGTTCCGACGGCATACCAACCCGAATACTTTGCAGCAAGAACAAAGGGGCCGTAGGCACAGCCTACATCCAATATTTTCTTTTCTCCGTCAAAAATACTGTATTCCCTTTTTCGATAAAAAATATCTATATAAAGTTTATCGATAATTTCCATTCGGCGCATACCCTGCTTTCTTATAGACTCAAAATCCTCTAAGTAGGTTTTACCGTATTGGGCCTTGTACTCATCAAAAAAATAAGTTTTGGTATATTGTTTTGGAGGACTTATTATAAAAGAAATATGGTACATTCCGCACTTTAAACAATGTGCCATAGTCCTATCGGGAGTTCTGGCTGTAATTTCGGAGGTACCGTCTTCTCCGCAAATAGGACAGAAATACCGTGAACCGAAAGATAAATTTTTTATCAGAGAAGATAAATCCTTGGATTCAGAATAAGGCGTAATAATCTTAGGTATTTTAATTCCATGAGAAAAGACATTAGCAAAGTCGGTACTGGAAGGTATCCCTGCAGGAAGTGATGTAAAGCCGGCTGCTAAACCTAACTTATAATGATAGTCGGTAGGAGAAACCAAAAGCACATAACAGCCTGCAGCCAAGGCTTCAAAGGCAATAAACCCATAATGAGTTACAACCAAATCCCATTCATAAAGTCTCTCTTTTAAATTATCGATTCTTGAAAAAGCTTTAACCTTTCCTTCAAGCCGTTTTATATCTTCAAAACCTAAATTTATATCTATTGCAGAAACGTCGAATTTTAAGGAGGCTAGAATTTGTGCAATAGGAAGGGTCATCCTATAAGAATTTTCTCCGCCGCAAACTACAAGAACCTTTGTTTGTTTAGGAGTTAAGTGTATCTTTTTATTTTTTGCCAATCTCTGAGTTGAAAGGAGCTTTCGCCTATTTACCGGAAGGGATATCAACTCAGGCGAAAAAAGATTAGAAAGCCATTCAGAGCCGGAATCATCGTCAGACGAGCTTACATTTTTAAGTGAAGGTAATATATCCAAAATAAAATCGGCAAATCTTCGGCCGGAGCCGCCATCGTCAATTGCGATAACAGGCCCCCTATTTTTAAAAAAAGCCATCTCATCTTCAGATGTTCTAAATCTGTCCAATACGATTAGTGCCGCTTTTTTTGGAAACTCATTTACGACTATTTCGGAAGGAATGGAATTTAAAAGAGATTTTGAAAAATTAGGATAATCCGACTCGGATATATAAATCAAACATCTTAACTTTCCTAAAAGAGATCTCGCTAAATCGCAAACCCTATGCAAGTGTCCGCTTCCCCTACCCGGAGTAACCGAGGGACAGAATACAACTAATCTATCGGCATAACTTACAGCCTCAACTATATCGGCAGGCGTAAACGGAGCCGTCTTTTTATTTGAAATTAAGTGTTTATAAATTTCTTTTGCTTTTTCATAGTCTTCGGCGGTATCAACTGTAGTCCGCAGTTCGGGATAATACCACACAGGCGGAGCCGTCTCTCTGACACATCTATATTTATCGGAATGGCCGTAAATTGCAGGAGACACATGCTCATGCGCATATTCGTCATCGGTTTCGGAAGCGGCTTTTAAAAGAGAATCGGCCTTGATAATTTCTATACCCGATCCGTGCGGAAGACCTGTGTAAGTAAAATAATCGGGTTCTCCCAATTCAAAATAACGGCGGATTGAAGCTTCGGCAGCTTGTACAAAAAGAAACGGATTATCGGCCGTAACCCTGATAACGGCCTTTAAAGGTCTATTCGGAAAATTGGAATTTATAAACTCAACGGCATCACAAAAACGCCTTAAAACATCTTCTTCGGAACCGTCAATACAAAGATAGCCTAAGGATTCGGCTATGGGCTGAAATTCTTTTTTTGAATTTGTATCGCAGGCCAAAATAAAATGTTCGGCAGGTAATTCTCTAACCGAATCCAAAACCCTGTATAATATAGGCATGCCGCCCAAGTCCAACAAAGCCTTTCTAACCAAACGCTTGGAACTTAATCGTGCTTGAACAATTACAGCCGTTCCTTCGTATAAACCAATCATATGCTGGGCTCCCATTTACAAATTAAGTCTTGAGGTGATTTTACAAAACGGTATTTATTTATATGCACCCAGTCTTGTACAGCCTTAAAATATTTATAGGCCTTAAAAGGATTTAAGCCTGACCTTATCGCATAAGAAAAAAACAAATACCAAGGCAAGCTCCCTCCTTTTTTACCTACAATAGGCGCTAAATTTTTTAAGTAAAATTTTATATAAGAATCATCTGCGGAAATATCTTCAAGGGGACAAGCTCCGGCATATTTCATTTTATATAAATTTGAAATAAGAATCTCCATACCCCATAGATGGGCTCTAAATCCGAAATCCAAATTTTGCCAATAAGGATTTTCTATAGTATAATCAAAGCCACCCATCTCGATAAATTTTTCCCGATTATAAATACCGGCAAAATCATACATATAAATAGTATGTGTTAAATCTTTTCTGCACAAAAATTGTTCCGTCGAAAAATCTCTGCGAGTAATAGAAGGAACAATCTGAACGGGAATAAGGGTATTTTTTTCATCGATTAAAACCGGAGCAACACAGATTACATCCGATTGGGTAAGAGTATCTATCACGGTTTCAGGAAAGGCCGAAGATGACAAAGCCATATCGTTCCACAAAACCATAACATAATCCGAAGATACTTCCGAAATACCGAGATTAATCATCTCCCCTGCAGTAACCTTTTCAAGCGGAAGTAAAAATTTTACTTCCGGGAATTGAGAAGACAAAGCCTCTACCTCAAAGCCCCGCTTTGAGCTATCCACAAAAACTATTGAGTTAAAACCTAAATCTATCAGGTTTTGAAAAAGAGAAGAAAGATAATATCTGGCACCTCGGTTTAATACCAAAACGGAAATTGGAGCTTTAAAATCGCCGGAGCTTTTTCCTAAAACCGTATAAGGAATTTTCCGTTCATTAAAAATTGTAGGTATAGTATTCATCGCAGGCTCCGCACAAATCTCCGTATTTGCATTCCAAATGCTTCTTATATGCCTCGAATGCTTTTTTACGGATTGAGTCTAAGCTGTCCGAAAAAGCATTTCCTAAAATATTATTCCTTTTAACATCTTCTTTGCAAAGAGGCACCGAGCCGTCAGCCAAAATATACATATCCCTTTTTAAATGCCAGCATGGATGTCTATTAAAAGGCGATAAGTCTGCAACTCTTTTATCTTCAAGCAATTTACAAAAGGTATCGTATTTTTGAATAATTACATTAACACCCAGGTTTTTCCAAAAACGGTAAAAAGGTTCAACCTCTATTTCGTTTTCTTTTATACGCATAATTTGAGCCCATACGGCATCGGGAAAAACTTTTTTTAAACTGTCGGTAAAAGTAAGAGCTTGTTTTAATTTAATGTTTGCCTCATCTTCGGAAAGACCGTGCACCTTAGCATACATTCCTGAACTGACCGCATCAATACATACAATCCAATAAACCGGAAGCATCTTGTTTTTTCTTTCGGGAGCTGACGCAATAACTTTTTCAACTCGCTCTATAAATGATGAAGGCCAATATAAACCGCAAGTTTCAATCAAAACGGATAACTTAGGAAACGATAAAATTTTTTCGATTACCGAAAGGCAATCCTGATACATTGAAGGCTCTCCAAAAACCGAAAGAGAAATTACGGCATCATCGGAATATTCCGCAATTTTTTCGATAAGAGAAAAAAGAGCAGCCTTATCCATTTCTTTTTTTTCTGCAAGTCCTAAAACCTCATTAGGCTTATATATCGACTTTAAAGGATAGGAAGAATTTATCTCGATACCGTAATATGCAGGAAGAGTAAAAAGCTCTGCCTTTTTTTCTTCAATCAATTCTGCATAATTTTCAGCATTTATGCCTGTAAAGCGGCTGCATAAAAGAGCATTCCGTTTTGAGTCGGCTGCAAAGCGGAGCCTTAGATGCCTTAAATCGAAGGGGGCGATCATAGTTTCGATATCATAGCTGTTTATTTCTTTTTTTATCGTATCAAAAATAAAAGAACGCTCAAACGAAGTTTCATTTTCGGAAAACTTTGCAAGAATAGGACAAAGACCTGAGGTAAGAATTTCAGGGATAAGGCCCTCGGGGTATCCGTCGGCAAAGCTGTATTCTGCCCTGTATTCCAAATGCTGCTTAAAAAGTTTTTCCGTTGCATTTAAATCGATAAAAGGCTCATCCCCATGCAAAAAGAAAACATTTTCAAAGCCGGAAGATTCCGCTTCGGCTTCTTTTGCAGCCTCGGAAAATATGGCTTGAGGACTTATTTTTCCCAAAACCTTAACCTTCCACTCTATTTTCAGCTCGTCAGATTTTATATTTTTTAATATGGAAACGATAGGGGCTTCACATGAAGCAGAGGTTAAAATAACAACCTTTTTACAATCGGGAAATGCGGCAGCCGCACGGAAAGAGGCTTCAAATGGGATTATACCGTTTTCGAGTTTTTTAAACGAATATTCCGAAATATCATAGGCGGATAAAACAGCAAAAGACTTCATAGCTCCTATATCGGCAAAAAAGGCCATTATTTTAATTTTTTAGCTGCAGTCAATACTTTTTCTTTAGAAGAATAAAGCTGAACACTTGATCTTTGAATCCAGCCTTTTCCTAGGTTTACCCAAAGAATCTGTTCTCCATCTTCTTTTACGATCTCAAGTCCTTCAACGGGAAAGACATCAAATTTTCTGGCATGCGAGACGGTTATGCCGTCATCTCCCGGCTTATCTAAAAGAGAAACATAGGTTTCGATTATTAAGGCAAAGCGGTTCGCATCGTTCATAGCCGAATCCGACGGCAAATCCAATGTTTGTAAAGGATCTTCTTTTGAACAAGCCAAAAGACTTAAAGAAATAAGAAATAAGAAAAAAAGAGCAAACCGCTTCATAAATTAAAACTCTATTATTTGTAAATCCAAATACGGCAATATTAAAGAAAGATAGCCTTTGAAAATAATAGGTGTAAGACGGAAGAAGCCAAACATACATAACCGATTATTTCGTCATAATTTTTTACTAAGCCGAAAAAATCCGGTAAGGTAATATTTGAATTAGACTCCAAATATCTTCCCAAAAATACTATCGAACCTGCAAGTCCTGCAACTACGGGTAAAAAATCTCCCAATATCACTATATTGGTTCCGACAGGACTCAGCATTTTTGAAATTGCCGTAAAACCGGAAAATATTGTAAGCAACAGCAAAAAAGTTGAATCCCTTAAAACGGGATATCTATTTTCACGGTCAGCAGGCTCATCACCTCTAACAGTCTTGTCAAAAAATACAAGAATAAGCCCCATAATCAAATTTGTTGTTATTGAAAGAAAATAAAAAGGTAACATTTTGTCCTCCGGTACATTGTTGAATCCTGCAATAACTGCATTAGATTAAGTTTAAGTCATTTTATATAAAAAATCAAGGGGTAAGAAGCCCTTGACTTTGACACGGTAAGCAAATTTGTAATTTATAGAAGCATAAACCAATTTCATTAGATATACGGAGATTTACTTTTTAAATATAGAAAATTACAGCTTTTCAATTTCGGATTCAGGTAGGCCTGTCATTAATAAAATTTCAGAAATTGGGTAGCCTCGCTGTTTCATAAGTTTAGCCGTTTCTCTTTTTACTCTGTACTCCGCTTTGTCTTTAATATCCATTTCAAAAGTAGATAATAATCTGTATTCTTGCCTTGCCTGCTCATTATTTTTTACTGTTTGTATCATTTTTTCAATCTCCATTGTAAATTCATTATTCGGCTTACCTGTTTTAAGGTATTCTAAAAATTCTTTTAATTCTTTCTCCTCAGTGTTATTACAGGCCTCTGCATTTATTATAACCTTTCGTGTGCCGTCTTGTAAAGGGGTGTTTTTGTCCTCTATACAAAGATTTTCAAAGGTATAAACAGGCCTATTTTTGCCTATGGCATCAAAGGTACAGATAAAAATTATAAAGCTGTCGTTTAAGCTATTATAGGAATTGCCTTTGTCCAAAAAAGAAATATCTATGGCAGCTTGGTAAAACCGCATACGTTTAGGGATATTGAGTTCATTGCTTACCTGCATTTCTACATCGTATAATTTACCGTTTTCTGCCTGCACTAAAACATCAAATCTTACAGACTTAGCCTGTTCGTAAGTGTTAATATTATGCTGTATTGAGATATAAGCAATTTTACCTATTGTATCTGATAATATCATTTCAATAAGTTTTTTGCATAGCCTCGGATTTTGCATAGCTTTACAAAACATAAAATCGTCTGTAAATGTTAAATCTTCAAATCTTTTTACCATTTGTGTCCTCCTAATTTTTTAACATTTCCCCCTCCTCATTATATTTATAGTTATTATTTGAAAAAAATAGTAAATTATAAAAAATTTGCTTGAATTTATACCACCGCAATCCGTGCCGGTAATTAAATTAACCACCCTCAATTTGAAAAAAACTCCGCCTTGAGGACAGTTTTTTGTGTGCACTAACCGATAAAAATTTGATTTCCATAGGAATTTGCGAGATTTCTTGCCGGATCTTCTCTTGATTTTTGTTTATAAAATATGTATTATCTTTATGATGAAAATAGAAAAAGATACAACAGTCAGTTTGGAATACACACTGAAAGATGCTAACGGCGAAGTCCTTGACTCGTCCGATGTAATGGGTCCATTGGAGTATATCCACGGATATAATATGATTATCTCAGGCTTGGAAAAAGCCCTTGAAGGCAAAGAAGAAGGGGCCGAGTTTAAGCAAGTTGTTCCTCCTGAAGAAGCCTATGGTGAAGTTTTTGACGATCTAATAGTCGAAACAACCAGAGAGCAATTTCCTGAGGGTGTAAAACTTGAAGTCGGTATGGACTTTGAAGCCGGAGAAGGTCATCACGCCCGAATTGTAAGAATTACAAAAATAGACGGCGATAAGATTACCATAGATGCAAATCATCCGCTGGCAGGAGAAACCCTCCATTTTGATGTAAAAGTCTTATCGGTAAAAAAGACCACCGAAGAAGAATTGCAGGCTTTGATTCAGCAAATGTCCGGAGGATGCGGAGGCGGCTGCGGATGCGGTCATGAACATGACGAAGATGCTTGCGGCTGCGGGTGCTCAGGTTGTCATTAAAAACCAAAAAGGCGGATACCCTTATTCCATTGTTCGGAGGATTTTGTTTTTTTCTTTCGGCAATCGAGATAATGATACCCAAGCCGGTTCCTTTTTTTAGAATCGGCTTGGCTAATCTGCCCGTAATTTTAGGCATAGACCTCTTCTCTTTTCCGGCCTTTGTACTTCTTTTAGTTATAAAAGTTTTAGGCCAAGCCCTTATTTCGGGAACGCTTTTTTCTTATATCGTTCTTTTTTCAGCAATCGGAACATTTTCTTCGGGTCTGTTAATGTATGCCATGAGAAAAATTCCGAGAAAAACAATTTCCTTCATGGGTATAAGTTTGGCAGGAGCCTTTGTTTCAAACAGCCTGCAATTTCTTTTAGCAGTCTTACTCATGTTCGGAAAATCGGCTGTCTACATAATTCCGCCCGTATTTTCTTTAGGCACCTTAACAGCCTTATTTTTAGGTTGGTTCGCATCCGAATTTGAAATACAATCCGTCTGGTACCAAAGAGTAAAGGCCGAAAGGTTCGATTTTGTCCCTGATAATTCACAAGCGGTAAGGCATTATAAGAGTGAAAACGAATCGGAAAAAACAAAAAGCCGGACTTTAAGGGACAGGTATCTTAGAATAGGTTCGGGTATAAGCCTTTTTTTAATCTTACTCTTTG
This sequence comes from Treponema sp. B152, assembly GCF_024181665.1. Lineage (NCBI taxonomy): Bacteria > Pseudomonadati > Spirochaetota > Spirochaetia > Treponematales > Treponemataceae > Treponema > Treponema sp. B152. The sequence goes on along the minus strand of NZ_CP058668.1, from coordinate 883,136 downwards.
TTCCTTTTTTGCCGGTACAAGCCCTTGTTTTGGGAGTTGCCCTGATTCTTTGTGCAGCCGACAGACAAAAACTTAATTTTTTAAATTTAATCTTTATGTTTACGGCAATCACTGTTTTCAACCTTTTTCCTCCCATGGGCAAGATAATTTTTAGCATAGGAAGTATAGATATAACTCATCAAGCCCTATTACGCGGATTTGAAAAAGCTATTGTGTTGTTAGGAATGATATATATATCGAAATGGATGCTGAAAGCAAAAATGAATTTTAAAAGCCGAATAGGAAAATCGATACAGGAAGCTTTCGATGTATTTTACAAATTATTATCGGTAAAACACGAAATCAAACCCAAAATGATAATTCCCACCATAGATTCGGTACTTTTGAGTATTAACAGACTTTAAGACAGCCAAGCTCAATAGATTTTTTCTGTAATAGCGCCTTTGTGTGCCTGTAATTTTTATGTTTTTTTTTTAAAAAGTATTGACATAAATTTTAAAAATCTATATAATGCATGAGTCTTGCGGATGTCGTATAACGGCTATTACCCCAGCCTTCCAAGCTGGAGACGTGGGTTCGACTCCCATCATCCGCTTATTTTCTAAGTCTATACCCAATATACACTTACAAGTTTTAAATCCCCTTGAAAACTTCACTTTCTTTTCTCTTTTTGATGGACTGTCGCATAATTTTTTCGGTTAGTTTTTGTTTTATTAGCTGCAAGATTGCTGTTTTTAGAAAATATATCGATACTTGTATAAAGCCGTAATTTATGATATAATCCCCTTCAGTTTTTTTTAACTGCGGAGGATAAAATGCCTAAGATTGAAGTAAATGAATCCCTTTTTTTTAAGATGCTCGGGGCGGAACTTGAAGCAGAGCTCGGAGCAAAGCATGATTACGACAAACTTGAAGAAATTTTAACATCAGCCAAGGCAGAACTTGACGAAAAACCCGATACCTCTCTTCCCGAAAAAGAGCGCATAATTAAGATAGAATTAAACGATACAAATCGTCCCGACCTTTGGTCTACGGCAGGCCTTGCAAGGCTTTTACGCATCCATGCAGGAGGAAAATCAAATACAAAAAGCTATCAAAGCTTCCTTTCATCAAAAGAAAAAACTCAAGACTCTGCCGAGCGTATGGTTAAGGTCTCGCCCGAACTTAAAGAAATCCGCCCCTTTGCGGCAGGCTTTGTAATTTCGGGTAAGCCCATAGACGAGCTCATGCTTGCCGACATAATCCAAACACAGGAAAAACTTTGCCGCAACTTCGGAAGAAAAAGAAAAACGGTTTCTATGGGCGTTTACCGTTCAAAACTTATAAAATGGCCCATCGAATACACGGCCGTAGATCCCGACAAAACGGAATTCACTCCGCTCGATATGGAAAAGCCTCTTTCATGCCGCAAAATCCTAAAAGAACACCCCAAGGGAATCGAGTATGCCTCATTGCTTGAAGACAAAAAGCTCTTTCCTCTTTTGAAGGATGCAAACGGAGAAGTCCTTTCGATGCCTCCCGTTATAAACAGTGCCAAGATAGGGGCGGTCCAAGCAGGCGATACCGACCTTTTTGTAGAATTTACCGGCACGGATATGACAAGCATTTTGCTTTCGGCAAATATAGTCGCATGCGATTTTGCCGACTGCGGATATACGATTCTACCCGTTAAAATAGAGCATCCTTATGAAACGGGATACGGAAAAACCATTACTACCCCGTTTTATTTTCAAGAAAATGCAGAAACTTCAGTGGAAGCCGTCAACAAGCTCTTGGGCTCCTCTTTTAAGGCGGAAGAAATTGCCGAAGCTCTAAAACGCATGGACTCGGAAACCGAAATTTCGGGAAACAAGATTAGGCTGAAACCCTCCCCCTACCGCAACGATTTTCTTCATGAAGTGGATATAATCGAAGACGTAATGATGGGGAAAACCGTTAATTTCTTTACGCCCGAAACACCCAACGAATTTACAATCGGAAGACTTTTGCCTGCAACAATGCTAAGCCGAAAAATAAAGGGGCTTATGACGGGCATGGGCTATCAGGAAATGATTTTTAACTATTTGGGCTCCAAAAAAGACTATATTGAAAGAATGTGCATAGATGAAGCTTCGGTTATCGAGATTTCAAACCCGATGTCCGAAAACTATCAGTTTGTACGCAACTCCATTCTCCCCTCTCTTTTAAATGCCGAGATGGGTTCTGCAAATGCAGTCTATCCGCACAAAATATTTGAGACCGGAAAAATTGCCTTTTTTGACGACTCCGACTCCACAGGCACAAGTACAAGCCAAAGTTTAGGCTTTTTAACAGCAGAACAAAATGCCAACTTTAATACGGCAGCAAGCGAGGCGGCAAATCTCTTATACTACCTCGGAATAGAATACAAGGTTTGCGAAACCGACGACCCCCGCTTTATTCCGGGCAGGCAGGCAGGTCTTCTTTACAATGGAGAACAAATAGGCATATTCGGGGAGGTTCATCCTCAGGTCTTGGAAAACTGGGATATAAACATTCCCTGCTTTGCAGGAGAATTAAATATCGAAAAAATTTTGAAGAGCCAAAACTAAAAACTTTTTATGAAAAATAAGCTGATTAAGGCCGTTAGGACAATCGCTGATTTTGATCTTAATCTTTTTAATGAGCTTAATTTAGGACTTGAACTTCAAGATTTTACCGAGCCCTGTTTAACCGACTCGGAGATATACTCTCTTTTAAACGAATACGAAAAAAAACTGCCCTCTTTAAAAGGAATAAAATCCATGCACGGCAGCTTTATCGATTTAAATATAGCTTCTTTTAATAGGGACATAGCCGCTTACAGCAGAAAAATGTACAAGAGGGATTTATTTTTTGCAAAGCTCTTGAACCTTGATTTTATAATTTTTCATACTCAGATTATGCCTTGGTTTAAGGAAGATTTTAAATTCGATTTATTTTTAAAAAGCAATGCGGAATTTTTTAACGAGGCTGTAGAAAATTCCGGCTTTAAGGGCTGTGTGGTTTTAGAAAACGTCTGCGAAAAAGACAGCAGCCTCACTGCAAAACTTATAGAAGCCGTCGCCCTGCCTCAAGTAAAATTAAACCTCGATTGGGGACATGCCCTAATTTCAGGCGAAAAAATCGAAAGCTGGTTTTCCAATAATCAAAAACACATAGCCTACATGCATCTCCATTCCAATGACGGAAAAAACGATCTACACAACCCCGTCTCAAAAGAAGACTTTGCAAAGCTGTCCGACCTGTTAGAAAAATACGGGCTCAACTGTCCCATCTGTTTGGAATATTGGGACATCGATATAAAAAAAGAAATGGAAAGGATATCCTTATTTTAAAATAACATGATTTTACAAATCTACTCTACCTGAAAAATAAAGGAAGCCTTTTTTTGATTTCCGCTTTTGTCGAGAACGGTAATTATAAGCTCAATCTTTCCTGCAGGTAAATTTATTTTTCCTAAATGCATCGTACCTTCTTTTTCATATAAAAGGGATAAAGACGATTTTTTATTTTGCAAATAAAGGTCCTTACCGTCGGAACTCAAAACCTCAAAGGGAAGATCCGATATATTCATTCCGTTAATGGAAACCGTAATTCTAAAAGGGGCAAGCTGCGGACCTCCTTTTTCGGCTGAATCGGAGATTGAAGAATAAAGGTCATAGGACCCTTGCTTTATTTTTTTTACCGTTTCCAAACCGATTGTCTGCTTATCGCCGTTTATTAAAACGGTATTTTGAATTTGAGGCTCCGTTTTTTCTTCAATAGCCGGCATAAATAAAAGAGGATTGATTAAAACATTATTGCGTGTATCCGCAACCTGAAAGATTAAACTCTTTTCTTCGGTCCATGCCGATTTTCCTGCATATCCTAAAATAGAACCGGCTTCGGTTTCTTTTCTGGAGGTAAATAAATCCGTATCGGAAAGATTTGCATAAATACTTTGAAGCCCCTCATCATCTATAAAAATCATAGCATTTCCCAAGGTGCTTGGAAAAAAGCGTGTACTGTTTTTTTCCTCGATACTTATTATATGTTTACCATAGCCCGAAGCTCGAACCGTATCAACTTCTTTAAACACCAAGGAGCGGGAAACGAAAGACTCATTTCTTTGAGCAAACAAACGTAAAAGAGAAGGATTTTCTACAGGCCATTCAAAAGAATAAGAGTATAAAAAAGTCATAAAGAATAAAAATATATAAAGATTTTTTTTCATTTAAAGCCCCCGTATATCCAATGCAGTAATCTTTTCATCGGTACCTATGTAAATTTTATTTTCCTTTTGAATTAAAAAGGCATTTTCAGACTTAAATTTAGTTTTTCCAATCATCAAATCGGGAGGGTTTATCAACAAAAGAGAACATTCATCATCTTTTTTAAGAAGTACTGTAAGTAATGCGCTTTTATCTTGAAATCCCAACCCGGCAATAAAACCTTCTTCTTTTATAAGTGAAAGAGTTAAATTTCTACAATCGATAATACCTATTCCTTCAGCGGATTCAAAAACGGCAAAATGCCCCGCTTTATCAAATGAAGCAAAGGCCTGTCTTCTTAAATCCTCTCCAAAAGAAGAATGAAATACTATTTTATGCTGGCGGCCCGAAATATTTATAAGAGCAACCCTTTGCTTATCGAGTCCGCATAAGCAGAGAACTTGTTTTCCGTCTTCCGAAATCGCAGCCCCCATGATTGCCTGATAGGTGCTGCCTCCGGGGTAAAAACTAAAAAGAGTGTTTCCGTCAGAATCGAGGCATACTAAAAGTCCGTCCGAATGACCTATCACACAGCCGGCCTTAGAAGACTGAAAAGCCGTTATAGGAAAGGTATGGGTGTAGTGCCATAATTTTTTACCGGTATTATCATATTCTGAAAGAGAAGAACCTTCCGGTTCAAACAAAAAGATTCTATCCTTATCGAGATAAACATAACCGGGCTTATCGATACGCAAAAAAGGCTTTTCCAAATCGAATTCCTCAGGCTTATAAATATCCGTAAAAAGAGGCTTTTGGGGATATCTTGTCCAAGCATAAAAAGAAGCGCTGAATCTTTCTTCCGCAGTTTCGACCCTTAAAATCTCGCCGTCTTCGGTAAAATACCCGAACAAATTACCCAAAGAAAAAGGAATCGGAGTTTTTCCGGCAAATCTTTGTTTAAGTTCATCTCCGGAGGCCTCCGCTTCTCCGAAATACATTTGTCCGGTTTGAACCTTCGGCATAGGTGAAGACCACTTAGGCATCAAGTACACATCCTTCCTCATGGGAACGGCAGCGGCAAAAATATATATAACAAGAATAATAATTACACCGATAAAAATAAATTTATTTTTTCCTTTAAATAACATGGAAAATATGATATACTACTTTTATGGAAATTTCAAGTCAGTTAGAAAATTTATTCAAAACAGCCCTTGAGGCTGCAAAGAAAGCCTATGTCCCCTACTCCAATTTTCATGTAGGAGCGGCTATTTTGTTGGAAGACGGTTCTATTGTAACGGGAGTGAACATAGAAAACCGCTCGTATGGACTTACAAATTGTGCAGAGCGGACTGCAATCTTTAAAGCGGTTTCTGAAGGAAAAACGGATTTTAAAGCCATCGCCATTGCAACGCCCGATGCGGACTATCCCGTAAGCCCCTGCGGAGCCTGCAGGCAGGTTATTTCGGAATTTATGGGCGGAGATACGCCGGTAATCTTCGGCTCCTCGCTAGACAATGTAGTGCTGACGGATGTTAAAGGAATCTATCCCTTTGACGCCCTGCACGAACTAAAAAAATGACCCGTAGACGATTCGAACGTCCGACCTGCTGCTTAGGAGGCAGCCGCTCTATCCAACTGAGCTAACGGATCAACAAGAAAGGATTATACTCAAAAAGCCCTAAAAGTTCAATACGGCAATTTAAAAATAATTATATTTTTTTTAATTGGTAATGTATCCATTATCCTCCTGCCGGAACACTTGATTCAAAAGGACTATGAGGCGGCCGGATTTATTTTCTATGACCGAAGCACAGCGGACGGTTTTGGAGCCCGAGACGGCTAATACTCCTTGTTCCGCATCTTTCGGGTCGAATTTTAAGCGGCTGCCGAGTATTTCCATAACCGAGTCTATTGTGATGGTGCCGTTCTGTTTGTCCGAAACGCCCATGATGCACGGGCCGATATTTGCCGTCTCGGTTTTTAGTGAATACTTCAACATAAAAGCTTCCTCATTTTTAATTGATAATAGGTTATCAATTCTCCATTACCCATTAGAATTAAATCTCAACCCCTGGCCAGCTTCCATTCCACTTATACATCTTCCACTTCTTGTTATTTTTAGCATTATCAAAGGCATCCTTCAAGTCTTGCGGAGCGCTAAAATCTTTGCAATTGCCTTCGGTAACGCCTGTTTGTTCGGTGTAAAGAACACAACTCGCGCCATCACCATCCTGTTTCTTCGGTAAATCGGTAAAGAGCTTTTTAAATGCGTCTGCATTAAGCTGATTGCTCCAGCAGTTCAGCGTTCGCAAAGCGGTGCAGCCCTGTACATTAATGGCGGTGAGCCGGTTGCCGTAGCAGTGCACCCCTTGCAAAGCGGTACAGCCCTGCACGTCAAGTTCGGTGAGCTGATTGCTCCAGCACTCCAGCCCTTGCAAAGCGGTACAGCCCTGCACGTTAAGCTCGGTAAGCTGATTGGCGGCGCAGTTCAGCTCTTGCAAAGCAGTTAAGCCCTGCACGTTAAGCTCGGTAAGCTGATTGCGGCCGCAGTACAGCTTTTTCAAAGCGGTTAAGCCCTGCACGTTAAGCTCGGTAAGCTGATTGCCGCCGCAGTACAGCCATTTCAAAGCGGTTAAGCCCTGCACATTAAGTGCGGTAAGATTATTGTCGGCGCAGGACAGCCCTTGCAAGGCGGTTAAGCCCTGCACATTAAGCTCGGTGAGCTGATTTTCGCTGCAGGACAGCTCTTGCAAAGCAGTTAAGCCCTGCACGTTAAGGGCGGTGAGCTGATTTTCGCTGCAGTCCAGCTCTTTCAAAGCAGTTAAGCCCTGCACGTTAAGCTCGGTGAGCTGATTGCTGTTGCAGTTCAGCTTTTGCAAATTGTTTAAGCCCTGCACGTTAAGCTCGGTAAGCTGATTGCCGCCGCAGTCCAGCTCTTTCAAAGCGGTTAAGCCCTGCACGTTAAGGGCGGTCAGCTGATTGCCCCAGCAGAACAGCCGTTCCAAAACGGTTAAGCCCTGCACGTTAAGCTCGGTAAGCTGATTTTCGCTGCAGTACAGCTCTTTCAAAGCAGTTAAGCCCTGCACGTTAAGTTCGGTGAGCTGATTTGTTCCGCAGTACAGCTTTTTCAAAGCGGTTAAGCCCTGCACGTTAAGTTCGGTGAGCTGATTGCTGTTGCAGTACAGCTCTTGCAAAGCGGTTAAGCCCTGCACATTAAGTTCGGTAAGCTGATTTTTGCTGCAGGACAGCCATTCCAAAGCGGTTAAGCCCTGCACGTTAAGGGCGGTCAGCTGATTGCCCCAGCAGGACAGCGTTTTCAAAGCAGTTAAGCCCTGCACGTTAAGGGCGGTCAGCTGATTGCCCCAGCAGGACAGCGTTTTCAAAGCAGTTAAGCCCTGCACGTTAAGCTCGGTAAGCTGATTTTCGCTGCAGTACAGCTCAGTGATCTTGCCTTTGAGGATAACAACAGTGCCTTTTGCGCGCAACACGGTTTGGGCGCCGCTTGTAAGCTCCGTTTCGGTACAGCCTTCTACAGCTACGGCGGAACCGTCCGAGGTTACTGCCTTAACTTGGATGTTGAGCTTGTCGGGGCTTAAGATGAGCGAGGCGCCGCCTTCGACAAAGGGGGCCTGCGGTTTTTCAGGTACGGTTTTTCCCTTTTCCTCCTCAACCAACATCTTCTTTAAAAACGGGTTTTCACAAGCAGAAACTGATACTAAAAGTACCGCCAAAAATAAAACTAAAATCCGACTTTTCCGTTTTTTCATATTCTAAATCCTCCGCTGATTCCGGCAGCCCAGATTACGGGGTAGCCGCCTCTTATATAGGGTTCGATAAAAAAGTTTTTTACTGCAAAGCGGTAACCGAATGTTCCTTCTCCCAAACCGAATACAAAGGGTTTTGCGGCCTTTCCGTTCCAGCCTAAGGAAACGCCTCCTTCCGCCTGAACAAAAAAGCCCGAATCGCAGGTTTTAAACTTTGCAAAATCATAGAAGTTCCAGCGGAATAAAAGAGCCGTATCAAGAAGACTGTATCTTTTAAATCCCGTCGAATACAAGAGCTTTGCACCGGCTGAAAACCTGCCGGCCTTTACCCAATCAGGCAGTACAAACATCCCGTAAAGACCTGCACCCAAGGCATAGCCTTTCGGTACATTCATATTCCCTTCCGCCGAAAGACCCAAAGACCAATGAAGGCCGTCTTTTTTTCTCTTAGGTTCATCCTCAACCTCTTGGGCAAACAGAACGGAAGCTCCCATAATCCACAAAAACACCGGCACACAGAGTACTGTTTTTACATAATTTTTCTTCACATCAATTCTCCATTAACAATTATTAATTATACTTTATTAATTATACATTAAACCAAATTACCAATTGCATTACTCTTTCCAGCTTATCGTAATCGTAACATCGGTGTCGCCGTCGTTAGTGCGGTATTCTTCCGTAAATATTTCTTCACCGCCGTCGCCTATCGTAATATGGGGATTGCTTTCTTGGTTTCCGTGAGACTGCGAACCGTCATATTCCCATTTCCATTGATCATTGTCATAATCATAGGTCAGATGTGCCTTGGTCGTACCGATATGATCATCGGGGTCGGATTTGTCATATTCCATGATGTTGATATATACCGGGATGTAATTTTTCGGTGTGGTATTTATATCCGGTATTTCACTTATAGGAAAGTAGCTGAAATCCCAGTTAAAATACTTGTTATATTCACCATTTTCGATAAATTCATATATATGACCTTTTTTGGCATCCCATACACTGTTGCTTGGACGTTCGGCTATCACATACTTGCCAACCTTCATCGTCCAATAATATTCGGCCTCAGAACTGGCGTCTTTCACTTCTACGCATTTTATTTTATTAAAGGTAACCTTCAGTTTTGCCGGTACAAACTTTACTTCACCGCCCTGCTTTTTGAACCGCCAGTATTTATTGCCGTCTTGAGGTGTTACCTTAAAGTTCGCTTTTTCGGCAGCCCCCGTTGCAAGGACTCTGCCGTTGGTATAGTTGTTAGGCGTTATCCGTGCGGCGGGGTGGTGGCTCAATGAGCCGGTTACGGTAATGCTTTTGCCGCTTTCCAAATAGACGTCGTTGTTTGTATTCACTCTTGCATTGCCTTTCATCTCGAATGTGCCGGCTACGTATACGCCGCTGCCCTTATCGGTCGCCGTGCAGCTGGAGATAGTGCTTGAGTCTTGCATAATGAGCGTACCGTTGTTTACGTATACGCCGCCGCCTTTGTGCGCCGAGCAGTTGGTGATAGCGCTTGAGCCTTTCATAATGAGCGTGCTGTTTACGTATGCGCCGGCGCCTGTGCGGTTTCCGGGCTCTGTGCCGTTTTTAAGCGTTATATTTTCAAGGGTGAGCTTGTTGTTCACATCAAAAACACCCGACAGATTGCTTGCATTCAAAGAGGCGGAAGAGCCGCTGCTCTTGATAATAAGTTCTCTGCGGATACTAATTTTTCCGTTATTGTCCGGGTCGTTCGTTGCCGTTATTTCCCCGCTGATAGTGATGGTATGGGCGCCTTCCGTTTTTTCAACTTCTTCTTTAAGGCGCTTCCACGCATTGGGGCCGCCTGCTAAATCGAATACACCCGGTTTAAACTTGACCGTTACGGTTTTATCGCCGGTTACGTTGGAAAGGTGATAGGTTGTACCCGTTTGACCTGATACTGTGATGCCGTCAACTTTCCAGCTGTCTACTTCCCAGCCATTATCGGGATGAGCGGTAAAGGTTACGCTTCCGTTGTGCGCAACTGAAAGGCTGCTGTTTGTTGTCGGAGTGTATGAACCGGCTTGAATCTTGCCCTGTCCGCCGTCTACGCTGTAGTTTACGGTGTATTCTTTGCGTTTTACGGTAAATGTTACGTTCTGCTTTACAGTACCGTCTTGAGCTTTTACCGTGATTGTAAAATTTCTTCCCGAACCTATGGGTATGTTTACGTTTCCTTGAGGACTTACGCTTGCCGTTGCTCCCGTGCTGGCAGTATCAAAGGTAAAATCTTTTACTTCTGCCGTATCGGAAGCGACCGTGTATTCATTAGCAAAAGGAACTGTTTTGGTTTCTCCGTTAAGTTTAAAGCTCTTTAAGTTTGCAACGTCATTTTTTGATCGGGTTATGCTGACCATTTTTGACCACGCAAGATAATTTCCCGGACTTGCCGCAACGTTTATGGTAATGCTTTTAGTCTCTCCCGGCTGTAAGGTAAGCGGCAATTGCGGTATTACGGTAAACGGAATACTCGGGTATCCGCTAAACGCAAGACTTATATCGCTTTTCGCCACTTGATTTACTACGGTATAAGGCAGTGTAACGGAACCACCCAAAGCGTTTTGCCCGTGTATTTTAAGCTCAGTCGGAGTTAGGGCATTAAGCTCTACAAATTGTACGGTTACAGTTGTATCTGCCTTTACGGTAAGCGTGGCAGTCTGGCTTCCGCTTGTTCCTGTAAAGTCTGTCGAAGGTGTACAAGTCCAGTTTCCAACCTTGTATTGGTTTGGATTTGTGGGCGTTGCGGTAAAGGTTACCGTACTTCCACTCGAGACGTTAAAAGTTTGTTCTGTGCCTCCGCTTGCCGTTTTAGTCTCCTCGTTGTATGTGCCTGTAAGAGAGCCGCCCTGTCCGCCCGCTACGCTGAATGTTACGGTGTGAGTCGGACCGCTTGCTGCTATCGTTGCGGCAGCCTCATCCGAAGTAACGCCTTCTTTGTCGCGCAAGGTTACGGTGTACGAAGTTTGCTCGTTATTGGCTCCTATTTTTATGTCCGTTTTGTAGTATAAAACCCACTTCTCTTGTGGTGGCGGTATGTCTTCGGTTAATTTAGCTACGGACCCGTGCGTGATAAACGAGTCTCCGTCAGGTGTTTGAAAGTCCGAATCATCACCTTTGTATGAAAGCTTATAGGATGAGCCATTGTTTGATGAGTCCTTCTTTTCTATTGTAATGTTTTTAATGTCATTGTGTATCTTTACCTCGTGTGAGTTTATCGTTACCGTCTTTTTCATTTCATCCGGATCGAATTTAAGACAGAGCACATAACGAGAGTCTTCTCCTTTTGTCTTTGCAATTACGATATCTTTAGGTGCAGGCGGCGGAGTGTTCGATTTTATACCGAAGGTGTAGGTTTTCTTGAATACCCTGCCGTCTTTAGCTTTAAGGGTGATGGTCGGGTTTAAACTGCCTGAACCTTGTTCGTATTTTTGTAAAAAGGCTTTTTTATATGTAAGCTTCAGCGTGCCGGAATCGCCTTGTTTCAGTTCATACTCGGTTTCTGCCGCAGGCTGTTCGGAAAGTTCTTTAAATTCGACAATGCCTGCAGGTGCCGAAGCGGTCGGCATAACGAGCGAAAAGTTTTTCGGGTTATGCACTGTAAGCATAATAGTCACCTTTTCTGAAGAGCTGACACAAGGCACACCCGCTTCGTCCGGTCTAGCTGCCGAACCGATGCTATGGTCTTTGACAAAGCTCTCGCTAGCCCAATAGCTTAAAAAATCTTCCGGATTGTCCAGAAATTGTTGACAAGCTGTAAAAAGTAAAATTACGGCAACTGCCGCCGTTAAAATTTTTAAAAGTCTTTTCATGAGGGCATAATACTACGGTTTTAATATTTTATCTATTTAAAACGGACTCATATTGCTAAAAAGAACCAAGGTTACCGAAAAAGAACTTTGGTTACTCGCTGAAAAATGTACATCCTTGTACATTTTTCAGCTTCGAGTGTTTTTGCTTGCGCAAAAAACTCGCAAGGCGTGGAACCAGCGGCATCCGTGCCGCTGAAGGATTGTACATCCGTGTTTTTCCCGCCATGGATGGCGGGTGGTTTAAGCATACGATGTTTTAGGCAGAAAGCCTAAAACTCGTGATTAAAAAATATACAGGAGGTATATTTTTTAATCGAGCTTCGAGTTTTGCCTTACGGCAAAACATCGTGAGAATGGAACCACTTGAAATTTACGGCATTGTTGTGTTTTTCTCCGTTGCAAATGTCCTATTTTTTGTGTATAATATAACCGATGATAACGGAAGAAATCAAACAAATAACGGAAAAAATAAAAGAAGCTCTCGACCCCGCACGCATTTATCTTTTCGGCTCCTATGCACGCAACGAAGAAACCGAAACAAGCGACTACGATTTTTATGTGGTTGTAGACGAAAAAAGCGGTAATCCGATTTTACTTTCTCAAAAAGCATATCGGGCTATTCGTAACTGCAGAACAACCCCTTGCGATGTAATTGTAAACGATGTATTAAACTTTGATGAGCGCATAAAAAGGCCCACACTGGAAAAAACGGTTTCAACCGAAGGAATATTAATATATGAAAAATGACCTTGAACATGATGTAGATGAATGGCTCCGGTTTGTTGAAATGGATATTGTTGTAGACTGGTGCAAAGAGCAAATTAAAACCTCCAAAAGTTAAAATTCGCAAGGCATATTTGTTGTGCTCTTTACGGTCAAATTCAAGTATTCACCAATTATTCATTATCCATTACCAATTAATTAATCGCTTCCACTTCTTCTTTACTAAGGCCGGTGGCTTGTGCTATATCTTCAATCGACAATCTTAACCCAATTAAGTTTTTTGCCGTTTCAAGAGCTTTTTTGTATGAACCGTCGGAAAAACCTTGCTCAATTCCTTCGGCAAAGGCGATTTCATGTTCTTCGGCTCGCTGTACTGCAATATCTGTTTCATAATCATATTCTGCCAGTAACATATTCAATACCTCCTTCGTCTTGCGTTTTAGATATTCACGCAAAATATTATTTTCTATACATTCTTCAACGGCTTTTTCAAAACCGTTTTGACTATCTATCTCTTTCCACTTGCGCACCGTTTCCACAAATATACTGTATTCCTGCATTGTCCGGCAATTTTCCAATACGGGATGACGGGTTTGCCGGTTTATGTTTATTACTTTAACGGTCAACTCAAGATTAGTTTCCGTTCCTCTTTCTATAAAGGCCTCCGATAGTTTCAGAGTTTTATCGGAAGGATATGGTTCCTCACCATTATAAAAAACATAAAACTCAGGAACCGGAATTTTTAAGAGCTTACGGCTGTATTTTTCTTTTGATTCAAAGAGGGTTTCATACAAGCGGCTGACATACTCAAGACAGCGGAGGGGCATATTGGGATTTATCGTCGATTGATGTTCTGCAAGGACTATTATTTTGTTATCGACAAGATAAGATACATCGTTATAGAATGTCATATAGAGAACTTGATCGAGCCTGACCGTTTTTAGCTGCTCTGTATCTTTCAAGTTCGTTCCATGCAGAGCGTTATAAAGCGACAAAAAGTTTTCTTTTGCTTTTTCATCCTCACTGAAAAGGTCGACGAACACCGAGTCTTTGTATTTTCTGTTTGAAGTACTCATAGGCACCTCCCCATGGATATTATAGCACAGATGAGCGTATTTTAAAAGTAACCGATGTCACATAATTGCCAATTACCAATTAAAAATTGAAAAGCGTCTACTTGCATTTTATACCGTATTTTTTTATACTAGCTCTGTTATGAGAAAATTTTTTACCGTAAACCGTATTATGTATGCATCCGCTTTTTTTGCGTTGTGTGTTGCACTCGTGCTTAATATTACCACTCAAATTCCTCTTGCAGGGTTCATTTTGGTTGTACGGTGGATTGATGTTGCCGTTAATGCGGTTGCCGCCTGTTTGTGTGTCTTTTTGTTTATAAAACCGGGCTGTAAAATGATTACGTATCTATTGTTTTTTATCGAAGGCGGGGTTACCGCTCATATGGGTTTTGTCGGCATAGGCACCCTCCTTTTTACTGCAGGCTGCGTTATGGTTTTTGTAAACGGAGATTTTAAAACCCGCTATAAAGAAAAGATCGCAGCACTCTGTTTGTACTGGATACTCATTACGATAGGTATTTATTTTTCGTTTAATATAAAAATGGCGATATTCGAAATTGCACTTACTTTTTTTCACTTCGGGCTTCTGGTCTGTCTTTATAAAAAACTGGAATCAAAGCTGTCCTTTCTTTTACCTGTTGAAGAAGTTATTAGTCCTGAAATTCCGCTCCCTGCCAAGGGCTCAGCCTTATGCTTGTCGGACTACGGCATTTCGGAGCGGCAAAAGTTTTTTATTCAAGGTACGGTCAACGGCGGAAAAACATACGAAGAGCTTGCTGCCGAATATCATGTAAGCACTTCGGTTGTAAAAAAAGATATGGCAGCAGCATGCCGTCTTTTCGGTGTAACAAACAAAGAAGATTTGAGAATTTTGCTGCTGCAGTATAAAATTGAGTAAAAATAATCGATAAACGCTATCGGCAATTTACAAACCGGCACTTGACGCTCGCGCCGGGCTTGTTGATTTTATCTCAAACCGTCGGCTTTTTTCAGCCATTCATAAAAATCAAGACCGGAAACATCCCCGTCAGGCACAAAGAGCCGACCGTCAATCAGGGGAATTATATCTTCTTCTACCAAGCCTATGATTGCATCAAAGAAAACTCCGTCGATGGCAACATCCTTTATGGGGCTCGATTTTCCGCTATAGACATATTGGCGGCTGTATTGAGTGAGGGCTTCATTATCATTACCTATAAGGAGGTGCCACAAAAAAAGAGCTGCATCCTTCCTTGTTGCCTTTCCTTTTGAAATATTGACCGAATCGTCATACCAGCCTGCAGCCTTTAGCCTGTCTGCAAGCATTGCAGGCCGCCAAAAAGCCGTACCCGTAATTGAATCAAGGGCATGGGTATTATCCTGAGTAAGGGTTGTCATATCTATTAAGCTTATCTTACTTTGAGTTAAAATTTGAGCCGTAGAGTTTTTAACATCCGAATCCACCTTATAGAATTTACGGCAGTACTCCCTCTTTTCACCGTAAAGAAGACCGTACTCTTCATTTAAAAAATCCAAAGAAGCATCAAAGGCAACAAGCGCCCTAGTATAATCTTCCAAGAGGTAATAGACAAAGCCCAGCTCCGATTGCAGCCTGTATGCCCTCGGATTCAATTTAATCATCGAAATCAAATAATCTCTTTTGTCTTCAAGCTTGTCGGTTAGCCGCGATTTAACCAAATGCACATATTCTTCGTGAGGATTATAGCTTTCCGCAGTTTTAAGCATTTTTTTGGCAGAAACCTTGTCCCTGTTTAGTAAAAAGTAATCGGCATAAAGGGCATACAACAAGGCAAGATAGGATCTATCCGATGAAGGAACAGCTAAAAGAGCATTTAAATCCTTTTTTATATCTTCAATCTTTTCCTGATTGTTTTCCCTGTACTGCCTGACAATGTTAATTTCAATATGCTCCACATTCCGAATATTATCTTGAGATAATGTAGTAGAATAAATCGAATCTTTTTGTATTGTTGAACAAGATACAAAAACCATCAAAACACAAAGCAGCAAAAGAATAAATTTATTTTTCATTTTGAAACTCCCGTATAAGAATGAATGCGGTTATCTATACCGCAGGTTATCAATTCAGGCCTTCCGTTTCCGTCTACATCGATTAGATAAGGAATTCCCGTTCCTGCAACAGGAAAACCGTTTATGGGCGAAAGGTTCGCACTATAAGCATATATGGAATTTCCTCCTCCCGAAACAAGCACATCATCATAACCGTCCGAATCAAGATCGATAAGCGTAATAAGATAATCGGATGCATTTTTTTGCTTTAAAGGAATTTTGTCTATTATATTACATTCGGTATCTATCTTATATAAAAAGCCGTTATCGGTAATCAAAAAGAACATTTTTAGCTTTTCGGAATAGACGGGTTGAGTTTTACAAGAGCTGTTAAGGTCTATGGAATAAACAGTCTCCTCTTTTCCCTGTATAAGTGAAGGCTTAAGAGAGAATAAGCCCTGCTCCGTTAAGACGGCTTCATAAGTATTATTTTTATATAGAATAGGCTGAACTGCCGAGATACCGTCAAGCTCTTTGGGGTAACCTGAAATAATTTTTCCCTTATCATCAAAAACATACATGTAGCTGTCAAAAGAACGGGGAATAGCCGTAATAAAATTACCGTACACTGCGGGAGCAGTTTTTAAACGCGTATTCATCTCATCCGAATAATAAAAGGAAGCTGAGCTGTCTACATATAAAAGAACGGGCTTATTTGCAACCGGAACAACTATCTTGTCCTGTATAATCGCCGGAGAAGAGCTTAACTTTTCTCCGGTTAAAATCGGAAAGCCTGAGGACACTTCCAGATTATAATCCGTTTTGTAAACGGTTCCTCGAGCAGATACTGCCCAAACGGAATCCACAATACCTTTTTTAATATCGAGGTTCAAATAAGCCTTATCATCGAGTTTAATCGATTTTAATTGTCTATCGGCTAAATTTAGGGCATATAGGTTTGTTCCGCTTACCCAATAAGCAAATGGAACATTGTTTGTCCCCTTTCCGCAATAAAGGTTCGAGCTCAACCTTGAATTAAATTCGAATGGAAAAGCAGAAAGCTCTCCCAAGGAATGAGCTTCGGTTTTTTGAGCATAAACCTCAAATTTAACGGTTTTTTCTTTTTCAAACCGGATTGAGATCAGGCCCCGTCCGAAACCTTTTAAGACGGATTGTAAAACCTCATTTGTTCTTAAAAATGAGGGAACTTGATTTTCCAAACTATAATAAACAAAGACGGAGGTTTCGGGAGAAAAAGATTTTGTTATGTTTTTCCAGTTTTCGGTTTTTACAAGCAAATCTCCTCTTTTTACATCATTTAATGTAGAAGCTAGAGCTTCGGCACTCTGCGAAAGATAAAGATAACCGCCTTCAATAACATAAAAAGGAGTGGGAAGCTCAACCTTAAAGGCCCGCAAAAGAGCCGTTAAAATATCGGGGAATTCTATGCGCGGTATTCTTATACCGTCAACAAGGGCCGAGATATTTCTGTTTACAAAAAATGAGGAATAGATTAATTCGAGGGCTTGCCTGCATAGTTTTTCGTCTTTTAATGAAACAAAAAAGATAGGAACATCGGATTGTTTTACTTCAAAAACACCTATCTCTTCGCCCATCCATGAAAAAAGCAAGTCATCGATGCTCTTATTAAAAACAAATTTGGCTGCCTTATTTGCCGAATTATATGATTGCAATATAGATGAACCTAAAATATCTTTTCCGTTTTGGAATAAAAATTGGGGGTCCCCCATGTTTATCAAACTTATATAGTCGGCGGATTTGGGGAGCCTGTTCAATATGCCCGGAATAAAGGCTTGTCTTTGAAGAATAGTATTTAAGCCCTCGGATTCGGTTTCCCACTTACAAAGTCCTGAAAGACGTATATCTTTATAATCCAAGCTAAGATCTATCTTTGCATTTTCCGGAAATTTAAGAGCCCGCACAACATTATTGCTTATAGAATCGTCTTTTGGCGTGTCTTTGGTAAAATAATTTACATCACTTAATATGCTTAAAGTTCCGCCCTTCTTTTCTTTGATAAATTTACGCAAAGTTTTAATGTGCTCATCTTCATGCTTTTTAGATAGGGCCGAAAAAAATAAATCTTTGGATGTAGAAGCAATTACGGAGTCTTTATAATTTAAGAGATATATAGCTTGACCGCTGCCCAAATTATACTGCCAAAAACTTATACCGTTTTCGTCAAGAGGCTTAAGCTCTTTTAAATCAGCCAATAAGTCAGGCTTAAATTTTAAAATAAGGGGTAAAAGCCTTGTTCCTGCCGAACGGAAGCCCAGTTTAGCAAAAATCAAGAAACTACCGTTGGGATAGGCCGCAATGTCTAAGCTGATATTTGAGGCAGAACCGAACCACCATGAGGATAGCATTGGAGAGGCTCTAAAAGAACGGATAGTTCCCTGTAATTGAGCAGTTTCAGGCGAGCTTAAAACCGAATCAAGGGTCTGCATTGAAAGAGTCTTTTGTAAAAATTCCCCTGCAGAATCTATGTTTACATAGGCATAATGCCCTTCAGGTATATACTCGATAGGATTTATACCATCGATTGCAGAATAAATAAGAAAACCCGCAACAGGTAAAACCAATACAAGTACAATGACTAAAAAAGTCATTCCGATTTTAAAGAAAACACCGTGCTTTTTTTTGATTTTTACTTCTTTTGTTTCGGGTGTTTTCTTTTCTTCCAAGGAAGCTTCGTTATCATTTTCTAAAACATTATTTTCTACAACAACGGCTTCATCATTTTTTTGATCTAATACGGTCTCGGGATTATCGCTCATCTAAGTTCTCCAAATTTAATTGTGTTTACTATTATAGAACTAAAGAAGCAAAAAATCAAGCATGGTGAGCACGAATCAACAACCCCAATGCAGAGCATCGGGGTATGTTGTTCTCATAAGGTGGTTGCAGTCGGCTTTAATACCCTTTGTTACGACGCATAGCGTCGGGGTATTAAAGCCTCCGCACGAATAAAAAAACAGCTCATCCTTTGAATGAGCCGTTTTGTGCAAGAGCTTAAATCCAAGTTTGAGTTTAAAGCTAAGACTTAAGCATTTCTTGAATAGTATTCAACAACGTTCTGGATATTTCCTACGGGCTGAATATCCGTAGTAACAGGTAAAATATTTACCGTTGCAGAAAGTTTTTCGTCATCAATTGTGAGCCAAGAACCTCTCGCACTTTGAGAAGTGCTCATATTATGACGGATAAGGTTTTGAATACCTTTTTTATTTTTTGTTGTAATAACATCGTTTACACTTACGCACATCGAGGGAATGTTTACGGGCTTTCCGTTAATAAAGAAATAAGCATGCGTGACCATTTGTCTGGCCTGTGCACGGCTGATAGCAAAGCCCATTCGATAAATCGTATTATCCAAACGCTGTTCCATCAAGGAAATCATATTATCACCGGTAACACCGGGCATTCGGCTTGCTTTTTTATATAAATTCCTAAACTGCCGTTCCGAAATTCCATAAGCAAATCTGAATTTTTGTTTTTCCTTTAATTGTTCACCATAAACAGAAGTCTTGCCCCGTTTTCTTGCGCCGCGTTCTTTTCCGGGACCATTCGGCTTGCGATCCAAAAGTTTGTCATATTTTGGGTTGCCGTAAATATTAACGCCGAGTCGTCTAACTGTTTTTCCCTTAGGCTGTTTAATCGCCATTCGTCACCTCTTATAACAATAAAATAGATTTTTAAGCCTATCAAAATCAGACTGTTTTGTCAAGTAATTAAAAATTATGGAAACAGTAAAATAGGCGGCAAATCTATGCGCCCGACACGATTCGAACGTGCGACCTGCGGATTCGAAGTCCGATGCTCTATCCAGCTGAGCTACAGGCGCAAAAAATGCGAAGCCTTGCAAGCTCCGCAGAGGGTGGGTAGTGGGATTTGAACCCACGACAACCAGAACCACAATCTGGCGCTCTACCCCTGAACTATACCCACCAAGCAAGGTGGACATTATGCTAAAAAACGGAAAAAATGTCAAGGTCTTTTTTTATAAAATTATTGACAAAGTTTGAGTTAAGCCTTGAAGACTTAAAAAAAATAGTATATAATTCAACAATAAATCAAAAGGAGATTTTTATGTCGAATTTAAAAGCAATTGACCTTTTTGAAGCTTATGCTCAAAACAAATTGCCTATGGATGAAGGATACATTGTTTCATCTTTTTTTAAGGAAGATTCGGCCTACAGTGTTTATGAAATAATTTCGTATTCAATAGTAAAAGACATTTATATGACCGGTGACGGATTAACATTCCAAACAAACGGAAAAAAACTTTTCTTATTGGTAGAACCGCCAAACTTCCCCCACAAGGCAACCGAACCTGTATTTAGAGATAAAAACTTTCAAGTGCCTTTGAAATTTAAAGAATCCAATATTCACACTGCAAAAAATCAATCCACCATTATTTACAGCAAAACTCCTCAAGAAGCTATTTCGGCTTTTACGGTAGTAAAACCTGTAGGAATTAACTTTGCTTTCCTATTTTACCCTCTTCACGATACCTTTAAATTGATTGAGCATTTCTTTGAGAAAACCTTAAATCAAGAAGCCGTCATCCCGGTAGATGATGCAAAAAAAGTAGCAAAGGACTTTGCAGCCCTTTGCGAAAAGGTTTTGACATGGCCTAAAGAATAAGAAGCTTAAAATAACAAGATTTAAAGAGGTACCTATGATTAAAAACTCCTGGTACCTTTTTAATTTTATAGTGCATCTTTATTCTATCGTATATTCGATAAAACCTTCAGCTTTCCGGCTTATGATTTCGCCTATTCCGGCCCTGACGGTTCTAATATTTTTATAATTTATATCGGGCATGTTTTGTCCTGTAAGGGCATTGTGGCATAGGGCTATGTCTAGTCCCGAATCCGTAAAATCGTTTTCAAGACTTTCAAAGTATTTTACAACATCACCGGCAAAAACAACCTCAATCTCGGCAGTATCGCCCAATTCTTCACAATATCTTTTGTAGTTTGTTATCTTATGCTTTAGCTTATCTATTAAGTTAAACTTTTCAATCCTAAACAAAACCTTATAATGCATAATTCCTTCCTTTTTTATAAGTCTTCAGTCGGTATAGACGGCTCAGGCGGAGGCCTTCGCTTTGCATTCTGTTTTTCGATTTCGGCATCCAAATCTTTAATATCGGATCTGATCAAAAATGGAGAGCCCATTGCAAAGACCTTTCCTTCATCCAGTATATAAAGAGGTAAATTTTCTAAAACCGAAAACTGCGCTTTGGGATAAGTATCGGGAACGGCATGAGTTCCGGGGCCTGCACCAAGGGGATTAAAACTTAAAAATAAGCCTTGGGTATTTTCAGCATTTGAATCAGAAGAAGTTGTATACTTTCCCGTTTCATAATTGCGTAAAATACTGCCGGTATTGGTAACGCATGAATAAACAAGGCTGCCTCTCTTTAAAAGGCGGGGGAATTCGTAACCGGTTCCGTCATTTCCTTTTACAATTACTTTTTTGTCATTATACTCAAGGTCATCAAGCCAATAGCGGAAACGGATATAATCGTCTCCGGTAAAAAAATAAGCGTCTATTGAAGACGGAGCTTCATTTGGATAAAGAAGGATGCCGTCAGGACTGCCCTGCTCTATCCAAAAGCCGTCCAGAAGATTCTTTTTATCGCCAAGGGAGCTTTCAGAGTTTTCATCTTTTGTTTCTAAAAGATTATCCGAGCTTTCTTCTTTTACCTCATAAGGGATTTTTTTATAAAATGAAGTAAAAAAAAAGCCGTTTTCTATACATACGGGAAAAACAACGGCTTTTTTAACATAGGGATAGTTTACCCTCAAATAAAATTGACTTTTAGAATTTTCAAGGGCTTCTATGGAGGAAGAAAAATTCCCCATTTTTTCGTATACAAAGCGGTAATAAGGCTTTAGAACAACCCTCATATCGAGAGAATTTTTTTCACTATCTCTTGAAAATTCTATAAACCGGCCTCCATTCTCCCAGATGCCCTCTATACCAAGAACCTTTTCGGACAAGGCCGCTTCGGTATTTTCTTGCCCAAAAAGATTAAAGGCTATAAAAAGACTAAATATAAGACTGAACGGCCGAAAAAAGCGTTTTTTCATAGGCTCTCCCTTATTAAAAAACTTAATAAGGTTCCCCGTCAGCCTTGGGAGCCGCCGAATTTTTACTGAAAAGGACAAGGGCTATCAAGGTTACCATATAAGGGAACATTTTAAGCCAAACAGGCGGAATAAGGCTCAAGGAAGGGATAACCTGAGAAACATTTGCAACCGTACGGGCAAAACCAAAAAAGAAGGTTGCACCCAAGATGCCTAAAGGCTTCCATTGACCGAAGATTAGAGCTGCAAGGGCTAAAAAACCAAGGCCGTCAACACTGCCGTTAAATTCACCGGAATAGGTTACGAGAATAACGGCTCCGCCTAAACCGGCCAAGGCACCGCTCGCACATACGGCAAAGTATCGCATCTTATGAACATTTACACCTGCACTGGCTACGGCCGAAGGATGTTCTCCGCAGGCTCGGAGCCTGAGACCGAATGAGGTCTTATAAAGTAAAAACCAAGAAAAAACCAAAATAGCCAAAACAAGCCATGTACTCCAATAACTTTGAGAAAAGAATAAAGGCCCTAAAACGGGAATATTCGCCAAGCCGGGAATATTTTTTCTGATTATGCTGTTTACACGGACATTTCCCGAACCTAAGATGGCTCTTGCGGTATAAACCGTCAAGGCTGCAGCCAACATATTTATGGCAGTACCGCTTATAATCTGATCGGCCTTTAATGTAATTGAAGCAAAGGCATGTAAAAGAGAATATAAGATTCCCATAATTACGGCAGCTAAAAGGCCTATGGGGATAAGAAGGCCGGAGGGTATCAAACCTTCCAAAAGATGGATGGTAATAGCTGCGGCAAAACTGCCTACAAGCATGAGGCCTTCAAGCCCTAAATTTACTACTCCGCTCCTCTCACTATAAAGTCCGCCTAAAGAAGTAACTAAAAGCGGAATTGTATATGCTATAACATAGGGAAATATTGAAGTTAAAGTATACCACATAATTAGTTCGCCTCCTTGACGGTTTTTTCCTTATTTTTTTGGATTTTAGACCAAAATTTCTTTAACAATAAACTTGTAGCCGTAAAATAAATGATAACTGCGATGATGGTATCGGCTATTTCGGGCGGAACATTTGTGTTGGCGCTCATAAAGCCCTTCCCCACATGGAGAATACCGAAAAAGATGGAGCTTAAAGCAACACCTATCGAATTTCCGGCACCTAGAAGAGCGACAGCTATTCCGTCAAAACCTTGAGAAGGTAAAACACCGATCTGCATGTTAAGGGAATAACCTGCATAATAGGTTAAACCTGCAAGGCCTGAAAGAGCTCCGGCAATCATCATGGAAAAGATAATATTTCTGTTTACCTTGATGCCTGCATATTCAGCTCCGCTCTTATTATATCCTGCAGCCTTTAGCTCAAAACCCAGAGTCGTTTTATCCAATATTATTTTTACAAGAATAATTCCTAAAATACCTAAAAATATGCCGTAATTTATATACTCGCTTCCGAAGAGATTACTCAGCCACCCTGCCCTCAAGGTGTGTTCTACAGCGATGGAGCGGCTTTCGGTCTCGATAAATTCGGCCTTTAGATAGCCTTGAACCGAATAATAAACTATCCAATAGGCTATCCAGTTCATCATTATGGTAGAAACGACCTCATGTACATTGAATACGGCTTTTAAAAGACCGGGCAAAGCAGCCCAAAGGGCTCCTCCAATCATGGCGGCTATTATTAAAACAAGCAACAAAACAGGGCGAGGCATTGAACTGTTTAAGGCTATAAAGGTTGCAAAAAGGCCTCCAATGAGCATCTGTCCTGAAGCACCGATATTAAAAAGCCCCGTTTTAAAAGCAAAGCTGACCGAAAGTCCTACAAACAAGAGAATCGTAGCCGTTGCAAGGGTATTTCCTATACGCTCTATATTCATTAGGCCGCCCCGGAAAAGGTAGGAAAAGGCCAAAAACGGATTTGTGCCTGAAACAGCTATAAAAACGGCACCGGCAATAAGGCCGAGTAAAACAGCGGAAAAACTGATAATAAAATTGTTTTCGGCTATGTTAAAGTCTTTAAATCGTATTTTAAGCTTACTCATTTTTTCCTCCCATACCGGCCATCATAAGCCCAACTTCTTCGGCAGTAGTTTCTTCAGGGCGTACAATTCCGCTTAAAGAGCCCCTGTGCATGACTGCTATCCTATCTGAAAGGTTAAATATTTCGTCAAGTTCAAAGGAAATTAAAAGAACAGCTCTTCCGTTATCCCTGTGTTTTACCAGTTCCTTGTGGATAGATTCTATAGCTCCTACATCAAGCCCGCGTGTCGGGTTTACCGCTATTAAAAGAGGCGGATCAAGGGTAATTTCTCTTCCTAAAATGGCCTTCTGCTGATTGCCACCGCTTAAATTCCCCGCCTTGGATTCTATCCCGGAACCGGAGCGGACATCGAAGATTTCGCTGATTTTTTGGGCAAAACTTTTTATTTTTTCCTTATTTAAAAAACCGTGTTTTTGGAAGTTTTGTTTGTAATAGGATTTTATGACCATGTTTTCGGCAATAGAATATTGCAAAATAAGACCGTGTTTTTGCCTGTCTTCAGGAACATGGCCTAAGCCCGATTCTGCTCTTTTTCTTACAGAAAAGTTTGTAATATCTTTTCCGTCTAAAAGTATACTGCCGGACTCGACAGGCATGAGGCCTGAAAGGGCATAAACAAGCTCGCTTTGACCGTTTCCGTCTACGCCGGCTATGCCTACGATTTCCCCTGCCCTAACCTCAAGAGAAAAATCCCTTACGGCAGGCAGTTTTTTTTCTTTTAATACGTTTAAGTTTTTAATTTCGAGAATCGGCTTTCCCGGATTTGAAGGCCCTTTCGGAACCTTAAAGTCTACGGGACGGCCAACCATCTTGGAGGCAAGTTCATTTTTGGTTGTAGAAGCTACATCGACAACATCTATTAATTTTCCACGCCGTATAATCGTACACTTGTCGGCTACATCCAAAATTTCCTGTAATTTATGGGTAATAAGAATTATGGCCTTACCTTCTGCGGCAAGGTTCCGCATAATCTGCATAAGTTCGTTTATTTCTTGAGGGGTTAAAACTGCCGTAGGTTCATCGAAGATGAGAATGTCGGCATTCCTGTAAAGCATTTTTAATATTTCAACCCTTTGCTGCATACCTACAGTGATATTGCTTATAAGAGCATCAGGTTCAATAAAAAGGCCGTATTTATCGCTTAACTCTTTTATCCGCTTTTCGGCTTCTTTTTCGTTTAGGATAAAACCGCCTTCTTTACCCAAAATGATATTTTCGGTTACGGTAAAATTATGAATGAGCTTAAAATGCTGATGCACCATTCCTATCCCCAGATCGTTTGCATCGTTGGGGCTGTTTATTTTTACCTTGTTTCCCTTTACATAGATTTCTCCACTATCGGCATGGTAAAGACCGAAAAGGATGCTCATCAGGGTCGACTTCCCCGCTCCGTTTTCTCCCAAAATCGCGTGTATTTCTCCCTGTTTAACGCATAGGCTTATATCATCGTTTGCCACAATTCCGGGAAATTCCTTGCGGATATTTCTCATTTCAATCACATAATCACTATGGGACAATTTGAACTCCTCAAAAAATAAGAAACAGCCCCCTTTCTTTAGAAAGGCACTTTCTTTAGAAGGAGGCCTTTGTAAACTTCTTTAAGTTTTATTTAAATAAATCGCCTTGAGTTGCACTTACTACAATCTCACCGTTCTTTATTTTTTGATAAATTTCGTTTACCTTTTGCTGTACATCATCGGAAAGGTTAGGATTCTTAGCAGGAATTC
The DNA here is from genome assembly GCF_024181665.1 of Treponema sp. B152. Lineage (NCBI taxonomy): Bacteria > Pseudomonadati > Spirochaetota > Spirochaetia > Treponematales > Treponemataceae > Treponema > Treponema sp. B152. The sequence continues at coordinate 857,634 of NZ_CP058668.1, read as the reverse complement.
CTACGCCGTTTTCTTTTACAGAGAACAATAATGAGCGTCCGCCGGCGAATGTTCCGTTCAATTCTTCTTTAATCATATCATAAGAAGCCTTGTCAAGATACTTCATTGCAGATGTAAGAATTATAGAAGAACCGTCTGCTATGACTCCTTCCGCATATTGATCAACGTCAACACCTACTACCCAAACTTTTTTTCCTGCCTGAGTTCTGGTTTTTGCTTCATTTATAACGCCTACACCAACACCTCCGGCTGCAGCATGGATTACGGTAACGCCCCTGTCATACATAGAAGCAGCAATCTGCTGACCTGCTGCAATGTCGGAAAATCCGCCCTGATATATGAAGTTTTCAGGATAAATCTCAATTTGGGTACCGAGGTTTTCGTTTGCATACTTAATACCTTGCTGCCATCCCCAGTTAAATTTTTGTACTGCAGGGATTTCCATACCGCCGATAAAGCCGAAATTTCCGGTTTTTTGCTGCAAAGCAGCGGCAACACCGGCCAAGAAACCGGCTTCATTTTCTAAAAAGCTGATTCCGATTGTATTAGGTCCGTTTTGGGCATCATATGCATCGGCAGGATGAGCATTTCCGTCGATTATAATAAATTTTGCATCTTTGTACTTGGACTGGGCCTTAAATACAGCTGTCTCAAATTTAAATCCGGGACAAATAATAAATTTATATCCTGAATCATATAGGTTTGAGATCTCTTTGATGTAGTCGGCTTCGGTTGTTCCGACAGGTTTTAAATATTTAACCTTTACACCAAGATCACTTTCGGCTTTTTTAATACCTTCCCAAGTTCCTTGGTTAAAGGATTTATCGTCTATGGTTCCGGCATCCGTAACCATACCGACCATCAAAGCCTTTTTGCCTTCTTCTTTGCTGCAAGAAGTCAGCACTCCAAGAATTAGAAGACAACCGATGAAAATTTTAACAATATTCTTCATAGAAACTCCTTTTTTGTATGTTAATTGCCAAAAAATTAAGAATTAAGTTTCTTACAGACAATTAATCTAACAAATTTAATAAATTATACACTGTTTTCAGATTTATGTCAAATTATAAAATAGGCTTTACAAGAATTTTTAGTCTTCATATTCCAATTGAATATTCATTCTGTCTTTTGAAAGGATCGTTTCGGGGAAAACTTCTCTGGCATGGTCCAAAAGAACTTTAAGCTCGTTATCGGTGTACCTCGGACTGTAATGAATTAGGGCCATCTTTTTGACCTCGGCATCCTTAGCGATTTGAGCTGCCTGAGTACATGTCATGTGTTTTTTTTCGGCAGCATCTTTTTCCATACCTTTTTCAAACATCCCCTCGCATACAAAAAAGTCGGAATGTTTTACTTCTTGAGCAATGGATGGTAAATATTTTGTGTCGGTTACAAAACTGAATTTTCTGCCCTTTCTTTTAGGACCCATAACATCTTCGGGGCGGATAGTTTTTCCGTCAGCAGAGACTACTTCATTTCCTCCTTGGAGCTTTGACCAAAGTGGCCCGCATGGAACATTTAAGGCTCTTGCAGCTTCGGGATTAAATTCCCCCGGCCTCTCAAACTCTTCAAAGGTGTATCCCATACAGGGCTTTGTATGATCCAGCCAAAAAGAACGTACCTGAAATTCCTCGGTAGAATAAACGACTCCCGGTTCTTTTATTTCTTTTACGATAATTTCATAATTGATATACATATCTAAAACTTTCCGGCTGGTTTCCACATATTCGGCAACCTTTGGAGGACCTATTATGTAAAGAGGTTCTTCCCTGTCAACTTGGGATGAAAGCATCAGAAGCCCCGGAAGCCCCGTTATATGGTCGGCATGAGTATGGCTTATAAAAATAGCATTGATTCTTTTCCAGCGCAAGTTTAGGCGGCGCAGGGCAACCTGAGTACCCTCTCCGCAATCAAACAAAAACAAATCGCCCTCACGGCGAAGCAAAACCGATGTTAAATGTCTATATGGAAGCGGCATCATTCCGCCGCAGCCTAAAATAAAAGCTTCAAGATTCATTGGAAGCCGATTATAAGCGATTTTTTACAAAAAAGCAAGGCATTGAAAAAACTGCCTGAAAAGAATTATTCGCCTTTGTTTTTAATCCAATAGTCGCAGTCTTCGTATCCGTCGGCAACGGTGTGTTCTCTGTAAAGAGTGCCTCCGAAATGTTCCATAACCGCCTTATCCGTTTCGCAAAAATACGGCATCAATTCACCGTATCCGTTCTTTTTTGCAAAATCGGCAATGGGGCATCCGATCAGGTGAATGCTGATTCCTTCTTTGTGATGCAGCGGGTTTATTTTCATTCCCCATGTATTGTTCCATGAGCCGTCTTCTTTGTGCTTGTTCAGCTTGCGTGCTCTCAGACCGAAAAGCCCGTGAAAGAGTTTTTGCACCAGCCTATTGTTAAGGTTGAACCGCGAAAGCTGACCGCCTTTTTTATTGCCGATCATCATACCGTAACACATAGCCGTAATTTCATCGGGCAGCATACTGCGGTTCATACATTCATAATACGCAAAGGCCGAAAGGGCTCCGTAAAAGTTTTTAGACATCGGATTGTCTTTGCCGCCGATACTCGGTGCATCATTTGCAAACTTTTCGTAGGTTTCAATAACCTCCCGATACTTTTTTTCGGCCTCATCAGGTTTGAATTTCTTATTCAGTTCATTCCTGATCCAATCCGCAGACATTTGCGGAATTTCAAAAATCTTTTCAGCTGTCATTTTCATTCCCCCATAAAAACTTTTTGCATAAGTGCAATAATTCCTGTTTCATATATTTTTCCTATTATTTCCATACACCGGACAATTGTTTCCCTGTCCTTGTCCGAAATGATGAGCCTAAACAAAGTTGTGATATAACCTTCCATCAAGACTTCTATCGTCTGTTCTTTAATAGGGCGAATGGTTTTTTCTTCAATATTTTTTACGGTTTTACTGATAGTCAAAGCGTTTCGTCCGGCTATGGTATCAAGAAAATTCTCGTACTTTGTCCCCTTTGCCCCGTTTACAATGAGTTTTACGGCATCTCTATCCGCAATCAGAATATCAACGATTTTAGGAATATTCGGGTAGTAGACCTTGCCCATACCGTAGAGCCGTTCTTTTTTAGGCAAAGCATCCATCTCGCTTCTGATACGGTCAAGTACCTCCATCAAGTTATTTGCTACCGGATCGGTAATTGCGTAAAAAAGCTCTTCTTTTGAGTTGAAATAGCCGTATAATGCTCCGGGCGTAAATCCTGCTTCCGATACAATCTTCCTAAGAGGAGCCGCCTGATAGCCGTATTCAAGAAAATATTTTTTTGCACTTTTAAGTATCAGATCTTTTGTATCTGCCGTACGCTTGCAGGCTTCCATCTTACCCTCCAATTATATTACTTAGTAATATTACTAAGTAATATAATACTCTTTCTCGGCACACTTGTCAAGCCGATATTGCATAATTTTTTATATAGCCGTATTGAATATAATGTTCGGCTTTCTCATGAAGATGTATTTTCAGATATCCGCTCTAAAATCTGATTTGATTGATTTTATAGACATACTAAAAAATCCTTGTTTTACTACAACCCAATCTTTAATTTTGCTTTAAGGGCATTTTGCAATTCTTGCGAAAAATTAAGATTGGCTGTTTCGGCCTTGTAATTTAACCATGCCGGAATGGTAACCGTCTTTTTCACCGATTTTTCTGAAAATTGCCTGCGCCATTTATCCGTATCGGCTATAACATAGTTTACAAATCCGTCTTTTATTTTTACGTCCGATATATTACTGGCTTTTGGTATTGCTTGATTGTTATCTTCATAATGGGCAAGCATCATAGCTATGGCATCCTCTGCCATTTCTATAGCTTCAGTTACTGTGTCTCCGAATGTAAAGCAGCCGGAAATATCGGGAACTCTTACCCCTATTTTTCCGTCATCATTTTCAAAAATAACAGGATATGTATATTTCATTTTTGCCTCCACTACCCTATTTAATACCGGCTTCTTTTAAAATATTATGTGCAGTTCCTTTTGGAACATCACCTTTATGACGCGGTATTGCTATCATCTTTCCGCTTTCTTTGTGAATTGCTTTATCATGTTTTGCTCCGGCTATTATTTCATAACCGGCCTTTTTTAAGAGCTTTATAATTTCATTGGATGTCATAGCTCAACCTGCAAGAGTATTATAGCACGTATTAACACGTATTGTCAAGTATTTTTTGTGGAAGCAACTTTTCTCCCCCAAAAATTCCCAAATTCAAGTCTTGACAAATAATCGTTTATACACTAGTATACCTTTATGGTAAAAATGATTTTAAACGGCTTACAATTTAACTTTTCTCAAAGCTTAAATTTAACGATTAAAAAGGAAGATTTAAGGTGAAAAAATTATTAGCGGTTTTTTTCTGTGCAGTTTTGATTTCTCAAAATATTTTCACAGAATCTAACGATTTATCAAATGGAAACGGTAATGGAGGGAAAGATAAGATCGGAGCATGGCTGGGTGTACCGTTTATAGGCTTATCTTATTCACATGAATTTAACGATCTGATAGAATTTGATTTACTGATAGGTTCAACAGGAATACCTCTTATTGCTAGAATAGTGAATATTCGTAGTGCCCTTCTTTTTACTGTATGGGAACCGGTAATTAAAGGTCAAAACTGTCCGCTCACAATTGGCACTGCCATTGATATCAACAGTTGGGCGGTATTGTATAAACCTGCCAGTATTGGTGTTGCGGTATTATTCCCCATAAGATGGGAAGTAAACTTTGAAAAAATATCCGCATTCAACTTATTTATCGAAGCAGCTCCGGCTATCGGTTTTACTTACTATTATGGAGAAAGGAATCACAGCTTTGCCCCTAACAATGAATCCGGATTATTTAAGAAAAAAATAAATGATCAAATATCTATAGATTGGATTCCGCATATCGGTCTTGGACTTCGTTATCGTATTCCTAATAAAAAATAGCTCTTTGTCATATTTTTTAGTTCTGTAAAAATATGCCTACATAATTAAAATTTTTATAATAACTTCTTATTTAAATCTCTTTTTAAATATATTTTCTATCTTTAATTTACTATGTAGGCGATAAATATCAAAATCCGAATCTATGCTGATTATCCGATTGATTCCTCGCTCTTCTGCAGCGGCTACCAATGTTGCATCCGCAAAATCCATTGGCCTGTCGGAATATTTATTTATTAATTCGGAGATTCTCTTGATAGAGCTTTTATTAATATCATGAATAATAAGCCCTTTTTTCATTACCCATTCTAAAAAATTAATTTGAACTTTTATATTAAAATCAAGCATATACATTACTTCGGTTAATACTGCAATGGTTGATACAAATCTATAATTACCGTCTTTGATAAAGTCTATAACACTTAAATGATATTTATCGTCTTTATCAAACAAAGCAATAAGGGGACCTGTATCAATGAGGACGGTATTTAGCATTTATTTTCTCCTTGATTTTTTGCTTATAAGAAACCGATAGATTTGAGTTTCCGCTCCCGTATTTGCCGAAATATTCTTTTCCCAGCTCATACGAATCAATTTCCATTTCTTCATTGTGGAACAACATATCAAGAGCTTCTTTTATTAAATCGCTTTTATTCTTTTTCTTTACGGTAGATAGAAAATTAAGCCTTTGTTCATACTCTACCGGCAGTCTTACTGTTGTCATGGCAACCTCCGTATTACAAGTGTAATACAAAAAAAACGGCTTGTCAAGTACACGCACAAATCATCTCCCCCTTCCCCTAATCCCTTAGTTATGCTAAAATGTTCTGAATACGATAATATTGATTGGGGGAAAGAATGCCGTATATTTTGGGAACAGCGGGACATGTAGACCACGGAAAGACTGCCTTGGTAAAAAGGCTTACAGGAATTGAAACCAGTCATCTGCCTGAAGAAAAAAAGCGGGGGATGACCATAGAGCTCGGCTTTGCTTCGCTTGAAGATCCTGTTCACGGTACTGTCGGCATAGTAGATGTTCCCGGCCATGAACGTTTTATCCGCAACATGGTTGCAGGCACATGGGGTTTGGATGCGGCTCTTTTAATAGTGGCAGCCGATGACGGCTGGATGCAGATGTCCTCCGATCATTTGCGTGTACTCAAGGCCATGAAGATAGACTCCATTCTTCTTGTAATCACAAAATCGGACCTTGCAGAAAAGGACATGCTTGAACTTTTAATCGAAGATGCCAATGCCCAATGCAAAAAAATAATCGGAAGGAAACTCCCTGCCGTTGCCGTATCTTCCCTTACGGGAAGCGGAATCGAGGAACTCAAAGCCGAAATTACAAAACTTCTTTCTTCATCAAAAAAGCAAAGCCCGCCTACTCCCTTTTTATATGTAGACAGGGTCTTTGTCCTAAAAGGCATAGGAACCACCGTTACGGGAACATTAAGAGGAAAAGGTCTTCACACCGGAGACAGCCTACAGATATATCCTTCAAATGAAGAATGTAGAATTAAATCGATACAAAACCATCATAAGGATGTGGAAAAAATAGACCCAGGCACGCGGACAGCCCTCAACTTAAAGCTGGGAGAAAAAACAAATCTTGAAAGAGGAATGCTCTTAGCTGAAAAAGATTCAAATTTTGTTTTAAGCGGAAAGGAACTTTTAGTACGCATCGATGAAGTTTTTACAAACAAGGAAGGGGGCTTTAAAAACCATGCCGAAATTGAAATAGCCCTCGGAAGTGCCCATGCAATAGGCAGCATTCACTTAAACCAATTCGACAGGAGCTTGGGCCGTCTTTCTTTAGAAGAACCTGTTGCCTCTGCTTGGAATCAAAGAGCCGTTTTAATCAGGCACGGCGGAAGCGAAATTCTAGCCTCGGCCAGAGTGCTCGCAAGTTTTCCAAGCTATAAAAGAATACAGTTTAAGGAAGCCTTTGAGGTTTACAGGGATAAGGAACTTCCTTCCATTCACAGCTACAAGTTTAATATTGAAGGCTTTGTCGAGGATACTAAAATCAAAACTCAAGAGCTCACATCGGATAAGAGTGAAGTCATTGAGTACGGTTCTTGGCGTTTTTTAAAAAAGCGGCTTGAGTTTTGGGAAAATAAAATTTTAAAAACGGCTCAAGAAAGTCAGGCAGGCTTTACCCTTGAAGAAGTGGACTTACCTGTTCCGCAAAGGGTAAAAACTACCATATTAAAAAAACTTTGTGATGAAAAAAAGCTGGAAAAAGAAGCTCATATTTATAAATTGAGCGGAAGAACGGGTGAAGATATTTCTAAAAATGCAAAGGCCCTTTTGGATGCAGCCTTTAAGGCGGGCTTTGAAGGCATCGAAATAGACAAGATAAAGATCCCTCAAGCCCGAAAAGAGGCCAGAGACCTGATAAAATTAGGTAAGCTGATCCGCCTTGAAAACTTTTTACACTACCATACGGATTTTTACAAAAAGGCCGTAAATTCATTATTTGCAAAATACAAAACAGGGGATAAGATTTCGATAGCCGATGCACGGGAAGTAACCGGCCTTTCCCGCAAATACATTCTTCCGATTCTTAACCTTCTCGAAAAAGAAGGCAAGCTAAAAAGGCAAGACAACGACAGGATTGTATTGTAAATAGTGGCGGTAAAAATTCTTATTCGGTTTCGGCAAGGGCACGGGAAATACTAAAAGCAAAATCTCCTATTTTTTCCAAGTTGCGGACCATGTCGATGTACAAAAGCTCGGCCTTTACGTTTGCACCTTTTTCCAAGCGGGTACGGGCAAGATGCTTTAGGTGTTGTCTCATCGCATCGATAGATTCTTCCATTTCGTGGGCCATTGCAAGCTGCTCCGCAGCAAGAGGTTTATTTAAGTGCTCGTGGACAAAATGAATAAACTGATTTACAATCCCCATATAGGGCAAAAGTTTATCCATATCGTCTTGGCTGATGGGCATCTTTAATTCTATACTTCGGTTGATAAAAAGACCTAGCTCAAAAATCTGATCGGTCATATTTTCTATATCGTCTACAATACCGAGCATAAGGCGTACATTCTTTCTGTTTTTTTCGGATAAAGAAAGCTGAGAAGTTTTAATAAGGTATACAGAAAGCTCTTCCTGCATCTGATCGGTATAATCTTCTTTTTCGGTCAACTGCCTTATTACAAACTCTCTTGAAACATTTTCTTCCTTACTTAAAAGAGAACGCAAAAGGCTGAACATTTCCCGTACAATATTGGACATCTTAAGAATTTCAACCTCGGCCCTAAGCACGTAGGCCTCCGTGTTTTCTTTCATATCGGGTGCTTGAAAGGTAAGAACATAGCGGGCAGGCTCTTCATTTTCTCTGGGTTTAATAAGCCAGCACACAAATTTTGCAATCTGATTTACAAACGGAATGGCAACAAGAGTGTTGATTACATTGAACAAGGTATGGAACACTGCAATTTTAGTCATAAGACTGCTTGAAGGGCAAATCAAATCCACTAAGGATAAAAACGGCGTAAAAAAAGCCAATGTAAAAACGCTGCCTGCAACATTAAACAAAACGTGTACGGCCGCCGCCCTCCTTGCATTGAGCTTTGTTCCTATTGAGGCCAATACAGCATCTACTGTAGAACCTACGTTACTTCCCAAAATTACAGCCGCAGAAAATTCCCAGCCGACTACCCCGGTATGAGCCATCGTCAAAAGAACCGCAGTTGTCGCACTCGATGAATGGAGAAAAACGGTAAGCACCAAGCCGAGGATAACACCGATTATAATACTATGAATACCTGTCTGTCTAAAAAGAGAAAAAAGGGCAATATGTTCACCCGAAATATTCGGCACGGCTGAAGCCAAAAAGTCCAATCCGGTAAAAAGGAGGCCGAAGCCCATGATGGCCTCACCCAGATTATCTTTTTTAAGTTTTTTAAAAAATGTTAAAAAATAGCCTATTCCGAAGGCAGGAATGGCTATGCTTGCTATAGAAAATTTAAAACCCAGGAGAGAAACTATCCATGCCGTAACAGTCGTACCTATGTTTGCACCGAAAATTACGCCTATAGCCTGCTGAAGGCTCAACATTCCTGCATTGACAAATGAAACGGTCATAACGGTTGTAGCACCGGAAGATTGAACAATGCCGGTAACAACTATACCCGTCAAAACAGCTAAAAATCTGTTTCCCGTCATAAAATTGAGTGTACGGTGTAGACTTTCGCCGGCACTTTTTTGAATACCGTCACTCATCATTTTCATTCCGTATAAGATTAAACCTAAACTTCCAAGCATCTGGAATACAAGAGAAACTACAGACATGGAACCAGTATATCAAAAAACGGAAGAATTTTCAATCCACGCTTGGCAAATAGGGGAATTTAAAAATAAGAAATCAAAACTGCAATTAGATCAAGGCGGATTGAAGTCAAAATGCTATACCTGTTCTTTCATTGGAGGTTCAAGGGTCCTATCCGAAAATGCTTTTCCCAACAGAATAGGCACAATCATGGAGGAAACGATAATCAGCAAAATGACCGGTGCAAAGTATTCGGCTTTAACCATCCCTACCGCAAGTCCCTTTTGAGCTACGATGAGGGCTACTTCACCGCGCACCATCATTCCCAGCCCTATCTGGAGCGATTCCTTCCGCTTAAAGCCCAACGTCAATGCTGAACCGCCGCAGCCGATTATTTTGCTGATACAACCGACAAGCACAAAGGCTATCGAAAACCATAGTAAGCTCATATTCAGTCCGCTAAAGTCCGTTTTAAGTCCGATAGAGGTAAAAAAGATAGGACTAAAAAACATATAAGAATTGATGTCTATTTTCTTTTCCATATAGGAAGCATCATGCAAGTTGCATAATACAACCCCTGCAACATAGGCACCGGTAATATCGGCAATACCGAAAAATCGTTCGGTACAATAGGCAAAAATCAACGCAACCCCTAGCCCGTAAATCGAAATACGGTGAGTATGAGGATGCCTCTTATCATACCATTTGAAGATTCGGTAAATCACATAGCCTACTACCAACGAAGCGGCAAAGAACGCTGCCGTTTTTATAATAAGTGCGAGGTAGTCGCCCTTACCGGAACTTGCACCGAGTACAACCGTTAATGCAATAATGCCTAAGACATCATCGATGATTGCAGCACTGATAATTGTTTGTCCGACTTCCGAATTTATCTTTCCCAGCTCTTTCAATGCGGCAACGGTAATGCTCACCGAAGTCGCCGTTAAAATAGTCCCGATAAATAGGGCTTGATAAAATACGGGTGTTCCAAAACCGTCGAAACCCCAAAACCCTAAGGCCATAGCCGTACCTAAAACCAATGGAACGATAACGCCGCAAGCAGCGATCACTGTGGATTTGATACCGGATGCAACAAGTGATTTTAAATTAGTACCCAATCCGGCAGAGAACATAATCAGGATAACGCCGATTTCCGACATATATCCGATAAACTGATTGGTTTCGGCATAGATAATGTTCGGTTCGACTCCGCCGAAATTACGAAAAAAAGGCAGGTAGCGTAATAAAAGCCCTGCAACAATTTCACCCGCAACTTGCGGAATATTCAGTTTTTTTGCAAGAAGGCCGAGGTACTTTGCAACAATAACGATAATTCCAACGGAAAGGACGATTTGCAAAGCAATTTCGCCAATAGGTATTTCACCAGCAGACATAAACAGCTCCTATTTTTAGTCCATTATATCACAGTATCATTTATTCGTATAGTGCCGGATTTGCCTCACCTTAAATCTAATATAAAATAAACACTGTGAGATTTTACGTCCACGCTTGACAAATAGGGGGTATTTTTAATAGACTATAATTATAGGAGAATTTTAGGCATTATGAAACTTTACAGTAGAAGACAAACATTAGTATTTTCGCTCATTGCAGCGGTTATTTTTGCAAGTGCAGGTTTTTTTGCCGGTATAAAATATAGTACAGGAAACGCCGGCTTGACTGGAATTCAAAGCGGAACCTCAAGCAACCCTGCCGATTTTGAAGAAAGTGCAGAAAACGGATTTGTTCAGACGGAAAATTCGCACAATTTAAATATGCAGCAGCATGGAAATACGGCAGCTTTAAACACTGCAAATGAAGCAGGATACATGGGCTATACTCCTGCCGAATCACAAAATATCCATGTATACGAATCGACCAATGAAGCTGTCGTAAACATAACCACCGAAACTATGGGAGCAAACTGGTTTTTTGAGCCTGTTCCGGTTGAAGGCAGTTCAGGTTCAGGCTCCATAATCGACGAAAGCGGATTGGTACTGACCAATGCACATGTAATTTCAGAAGCTTCAAAGATTTATATTTCTCTTTCTGACGGAAGTCAGTACGAGGCAAAAGTAGTGGGAACGGATGCCGAAAACGATTTGGCTGTTTTAAAATTTGATCCGCCTAAAAATATTAAACTTACGGTAATAAAATTAGGAGACTCAACCAATTTAAAAGTCGGTCAAAGAGTTTTAGCTATCGGAAACCCTTTCGGATTGGAAAGAACTCTTACAGACGGAATAGTCTCGGCACTGAAACGCCCGATTCAAAACGATAAAAACATTATCATCAAAAACATGATTCAAACCGATACGGCAATTAACCCCGGAAACTCAGGCGGACCTCTTTTAGACACTCAAGGAAGAATGATAGGAATAAACACCATGATTTATTCCACATCGGGAAGCTCAGCCGGAGTAGGCTTTGCTGTTCCCGTAAATACGGCTAAAAGAGTTGTTGCAGATATCTTAAAATACGGAAAGGTTATCCGCGGTTCTATCGATGCCGATTTGGTTCAAGTTTCAGGAAGACTAGCCTCTTATGCAAAACTCCCCGTTTCTTACGGTCTCCTTGTTTCCGAAGTAAAAAAAGGAAGCAATGCGGCAAAGGCCGGCCTCCGCGGAGGAAATGAAGCTGTGCGTTCAGGAGTGGGCAGATACAGTTCCGTCTTTTACATAGGCGGCGACATAATCGTTGAAATAGCCGGACAAAAGATAAATAACATAACCGATTATTATTCTGTACTGGAGGATAAAAAACCCGGTGAAACGGTAAAGGTTAAAATTGTCAGAGGGAAAAAACTTGTCGATTTAAGCTTAACCTTATCGGAACGAAACTAAGAACCGATGATCGATTTTAAAAAAATTTTAAAAAAGATTTCATGGAAGATTAAGGGAGTCTCGGTTTATGCCCTTGTCGGTGAAAGCGGAACGGGAAAGAGCTTTAGGGCTCAACTGCTTGCCGAAAAATACGGCATTAAGCTCATCATAGACGACGGGCTTTTAATCTATAACGATAAGATAATTGCAGGCCAATCTGCAAAAAGAGAAAAAACTTTTTTGGCGGCCGTAAAGGTTGCCTTATTTGACGATAAAAAACATAGAGACGGGGTGGCAAAGGCTTTACAATCTCATAGCTTTAAAAAGATTTTAATATTGGGAACTTCCGAAAAGATGGTAAACAAGATTGCCGCCCGCCTTCAAATTCCTCAGCCTCAAAAAATAATTAAAATTGAAGACATTGCAAGCAGAGAAGAAATCGAAACCGCAATGAGATCAAGGCGGGTTGAAGGCAAACATGTTATACCTGTTCCTTCAATAGAAGTACAACGCACCTACCCTCAAATCTTTTACGACAAGATACGCCTATTTTTTAAAAACAAAAAGACACCCTTCGTAGGAACCGAACAATCAAAGCTTTTTGAAAAATCCGTAGTCCGCCCGGAATTCTCAAAAGTCGGTACAGTCGAAATATCCGAATCCGCTTTAACTCAAATGGTATTTAATTGTATTGAAGAATACGATAAAGAAGTAGTTATTAAAAAGCTCAACATCAAAAAGGAAGAAGGCGGATACAGACTTGATCTGACTATTGATATTCCTTTTGGAACCCAACTGACCGGAAAGATCAATCAACTCCAAAAATATATAATCGAACAGATAGAGAGGTACACAGGTATATTGATTATTCAGATAAATGTTATAATCGATAAAATAATCAACAGGGAAGATTCTAACCCTTAAAATCCAAACCTATTAAATAAGTTTCAAAACTTGAACTTCGGCATGCTTCAGGCTTAAAGGCCCTTGCCGTCTTAAAACATTTTCGTAAATTGTTTAAATGGATCTGCTGATCTCCGCCTTGGAATATCTTTACGACAAATGAACCGCCTTGTTTAAGCTGCTCTTGTGCATAATAAAGAGCAAGCTCTACCAAACCTGAAGAACGGGCCGTATCAACGGTTTTGTTTCCTGTTGTTGCAGGAGCCGCATCGCAGATAACCGCATCATAAGGTCCCAATTCTTTTACCGATTTTATAATTCCCTTATCGAACATATCGCCTTGAAAAAAATTAAGCCTCTCATCATAGACTGAAGAATCCAAGGGCTTTAAATCGACGGCAGTTACCCTTCCCTCTTTATTTAAAAAGCGCAAAACATAGACGGTCCAGCTTCCGGGAGCCGCTCCCAAATCCAGAACCTTATCATTAGGAGAAAAAAGATTAAATTTTTTATTCATCTCTTCAAGTTTGTATACGGAACGAGCAGGATAATTTTCGGAAAAAGCTTTTTTTGACCAATAATCAGGTTCGCTGTATTTATTTTTTGCCATTTACTTTTTCCTTTTTGGATTGATTTTCTTTTCCTTCCAACATTCGGGAAGTATCATCTTTAATCTCCGCATCATATTCATCAAGTTTTCGATGGAGGGTTCTTCGGCCTATTCCTAAAATATCGGCTGTCTTGGATTTATTATTATTTTGGTTTGCAAGAGTCTGCAAAATAATTTGCTTTTCGGCTTCGGCCATATTTACTCCCATCGGTATACGGATTGAAGAAGCCTCGGCCTTTTCGCGCAATGTTTCCGGTAAGTCGTCAAAGTGAATTACATTATCGGAGCTCATTACAACGGCACTTTGAATACAGTTTTGAAGCTGCCTTATATTTCCCGGCCACTCATAATTATAAATTGCAGCTCTTGCACGAGGCTCCATAGAATCTATTTTTTTACCGTTCTCCTCGGCGAAGTCTTTGATAAAGGCAGCAACCAAAAGAGGAATGTCTTCCTTGCGTTCACGCAAGGGAGGCACGTGAATATGAACTACATTCAATCTAAAATAAAGATCTTCCCTAAAATTTCCTTTTTTTATTTCTTCTACCAAATCCCTGTTTGTTGCGGCGATTATCCTTGTATCTACGCTAATAGTTTCAGAACCTCCTACCCTCTCAAACTTTTTTTCTTGAAGAACCCGCAAAAGTTTTACCTGTATCATTTGATTGACTTCGCCTATTTCGTCCAAAAAAAGAGAACCGCCGTTTGCAATTTCAAAGCGGCCTCGGCTGCGCTGTACTGCCCCTGTAAAGGCTCCTTTTTCATGACCGAAAAGCTCGGACTCCAAAAGACTTTCGGCAAAGGACGCACAGTGGACTTGAACAAAGGGCTTATCCTTACGGTTTGAAAGATTATGAATGGCTCGAGCTATCAATTCTTTTCCGACTCCGGTTTCTCCGGTAATTAAGACGCTGGCCTTTGTCGGCGCAACTTTTTTTATATTCTCAAAAACCTTTTCCATAAGAGGACTTTTGCCTATAATATTTTCAAAACTTTGTTTGGTTTCAATGTCATGTAAGAGTGCCCTATTTTGCAGAACAAGGGCCCTGTTTTGTAAGGCTCTTTTTACTAAAAGAAAAAGGCGTTCCAAATCCAAGGGCTTGGTTAAAAAATCATAGGCCCCCATCCTCATGGCTTCAACAGCCGTTTCTACCGTCCCGTGTCCGGTTAAAACAATTACGGGAACTCCCGGGGTTTTTGAAATAACTTCACGTAAGACCTCTTCACCGCTTATTTCAGGCATTTTTAGATCGGTAATTACAAGATCGACTTCGTCTTTTAAGGCAATATCCAAACCTGTTTTTCCGTTATCGGCAGTAATTACTTCATAGCCTTCATCTTCCAAGGCCATCGCAAGGCCTTCACGAATATTTTTTTCGTCATCAATAACCAAAATACTGAATTTCATTTTATATCCTTTACCGAATCAAAATCGAAAGTTTTATCGGAGAGTAAAAGCATTGCACCCTTACGTTCTATCGGAAGAGAAAATTTAAAACTTGTTCCCATGCCGTAATCCGAATAAACGTTTATGTCTCCTCCATGTTCTTTTATAACCTTATAAGTCATGGTCAGCCCCAAACCTGTTCCGTCATGTTTTGTCGTAAAATAAGGCTCAAATATTTTATGCATATCCTCGGGTAAGATACCCTGCCCTGAATCCGAAATAGTTACAATAATAAAATCGTTTACTGCCTTTGTAGATATATCCAAAAAGCCGCCATTAGGCATTGCGGCTTTTGCATTTGTTAGGACATTCATAAATGCCTGCCGCAAAAATCTTTCATCGCCTTGAATCTTAGGAAGCTCCTTTGAAAAGCTAAGGGCAATAGTTATACCGCTGTCATTAAACTCGTCAAAAAAAGTATCGTACAAATTCTTTAAAAGGGCATTTATATCTACGGGAACAAATTCGAATTTTAAGGGACGCACGGCAAACAAAAAATCCACCACGATTTTATTGAGCCTTTCAATTTCTTCTTCGATAACGCCTATATGTTTTTGAGCCTTTTGGTTTATTGATAAATTACAGGCCGTAAAATTTTTCTTTAAAAGCTGTAAATGAATACTGATTGCCGCAAGAGGATTTTTTATTTCGTGAGCAACGGCAGCTGCAACATTTGTAAGGCTTGCAAGATTTTCAAGGCGGCGGTTTTTAATTTCTTCAATTCTTTTTTCGGTAATATCCGCAATCATAATTATCGTACCTTGAATTTTCTTTTCGTTTACCAAGGGAAGAACCGAAACTTCAATATATTTATTTTTACCTTCAGGCTTATCGGCTTTGAGGTTAAACTCTTTTGAAGTTTGTCCGCTTTCATTTTGAATAACCGAAGAAACAAAGTCGGCAATATCCTGAATCTTTATATGTTCCCAGACATTTTTTTCATGGCCTTCTCCTAAAACAGAACCGCCAAGTGAAGTGCTTCTAAGAGAGGTTCCTCTAAAAGAGGTGCCTAAAATTCTTTCTGCAGCCCTATTCGATTTTATAATCTTATTTTCGGAATCTGCAACTATAACACCGTCATTTAAAGAATCCATTACTGAATCCAATAGAGAATACTCGTTTGCAAGCAGCTTTACAAAGGTACGCAGTTGAGCTTCATTCATGTTTGGGGATTTTTGTATTCCCCTTCTCATAAACTCTCTCATATAAGTTTTTCCTTAATTTCTTCTGCCAAATTTTCTAGAGCGGCTTGAGGTGAGATGTTAAAAATATCTACGGCAGCTTCGGCATTTTTTATTAAAGCCGTTATTTTAAAATAAGATTCAAGTTCCAAGGCGGAACATTCTTCATTTTTTAAGCCGTCTTGTAAAAAAAATAAAAGGCTGTTTAAGAACAAAATATAAATCGTATGAGGTTTACATTTATTTAAAAGATTTACAATGTTTGAAACCGTGCAATTTGAATTGTCATACTTGTTTTTATTTTTGTAATTTGAGATCGAATTATAAAGAGCCGAGGGGAGAATTTTATTTTGCCTGTCTATGAGCAAAAAAACATACTCATAAAATAAGGCTGCCGCATTTTGAATCATACGAAAACTTACCGGTAAAAAGCCGTAAAGGTAGGAGCTTAAAAGATTAAACTTACCGAAGGGTTCATGGCAAGGCTCTCCTTTAAAAACCCGTCTTATAACTTCTTCTTGGGATTTTTTATCTCTTTCTTTAAAAGTATAAGTGCGTACCCTTGACAGTATCGTCGGCATAATCGCTCCCCGATGAGCGGTAGTTAAAACAAAGACGGCATAGGAAGGCGGCTCTTCTAAAATTTTTAAAAAGGCATTTCTTGCACCTTCCTGCATCTTATCGGCATTTTCGACAATCAATACTTTTTTTATTCCCGAAGGCATTAGGCGTACCCATGATGAAGCCTTTCTAACCTGATTTATGGGAATAGTATCGTACATACATTCGTCTTGAAGTTTTGCGGATTTTAAAACAAGAGCTTCCGCAGTTTTGTTAAGCACATTGTCATCTATAGTTTCGATAGGGCCGGAACATAGATCGGCCAGGAGTTCTTCAATCTCTGCAATGACAGGGGCGGCTTTAACGAATCTTGTTTCATCCGTATCCCAAAGACGGGGATCGAATCGGGCGGTAAGTTTTCTAATAGCCCGCAAAAATAAATATCTCGAAGAAAGAGTTTTTGTTTTTAATAAGGTCTCGCAGGCAGCCTTGATTTCGGGGCTGTGGTCCCGTGCTCCCAAAATAAGAACGTCGGGAGCGATCATCTCTTTTTGCCTTAGGCATGAAGAACAGGTACATGTCCAGTTCCCCGATTCGGTACAAGAAACGGAGCGGGCAAGCTCAAGGGCTGCGGTCAGCTTCCCCGAACATTCAGGCCCCGAAAACAAAATCGAAGGCGGAAGTTTTTTTTGTTTTATATCTTGAATGAGCCTAAGCCCCGCTTCTTGATCTATGAGATTTTCAAACATCTATACCCCCTACCCTAAAACTGCTTGGTAATATCTAAAATAAATGGAGAAAGGATTTTCGCAAAAATGCTTTCACTTAATATTTTATCGAATGAAACAAAGGTTTGGATATTGATAAGCATGAGGATAACTCCTATGACAATCAAGCCTTCTACAAGGCCCAGACAAAAACCTAATGACCTGTCCAAATTTTTTAATGACTCGCTTGAAAAAAGGGAGCCTAAAAAAACTTGAACCAATTTTATAATCAAATAAGTAGATAAAAATAAAATCAAAAAGGCTATCACGGCAGATAAGGATTTTCCTCCAAGAAGATCGGTAATTACGGGGGTAAGCAATTTATAAAACAAAAAAGCTACAAGTCCGCCGACAATAACCGCAGCCTTTGAAAAAAACTCGTCTATAAAACCGGTTACGGTAACCTTAATAACAAAAAAACTTAATATAATCAAAAAAACTATATCGGCACTTCCTATCCGCATTTAATTATTCTCCATCACTTAATCCTGCTTAAAGATCTTCATTCTTAGATGTAAAAAAGCTTTTTAAAAAGTCAGCAATTACGAGGGCAGGTTTTTCACCTGCCAAGGCGGCAGAAGCCTGAGCCATATTTTTTAGCCTTTCGTTTCCGCTTATGTTTTCTTCAAAACCAAGATCCCGCAAAAGCTTTATAAAAATATCGGACCTTACATCTTCGCCCAAAAGAATTTCTGCGGAACCTTTTTTCTTAAAGAATTCGGCATTTTCTATTTGATCGCCGCGGGAGCTTCCCTTTTCAAGAGGAACCAAAATCATAGGCTTACCGGCAGCTGCCGATTCCCAAACCGTATTGGCTCCTGCCCGCGACACCACAATCGAAGAAAGGCTTAAAACATCGGCCATCTCCTTTTTTATAAAGGGATAGGGTTTATAGTTTTCTGCAAATTCGGGGGAGGACTTTAAAAGGCCTTCTTTAATTTTTTGTCCCTGATCCATATTGGCTTCCCCAATCTGATGAACCACAACAAAATGCTTTACAAGATATTCGATTGAATCGGAAATCAAATCGTTTAACTGTCTTGCACCGAGACTTCCGCCTAAAACAAACAAAACAGGTAAGTTCGATTTTATGTTTAAAAAAGAACGCCCCTTTTCTGGCCTGCCCGAATAAAAACTTAAGCGGACGGGATTTCCCGTACATATAACCTTTGAACGGAGAGAAGCCGGCAAAAGCTCCGCTGTTTCTTGATATGAAACCAAAATACGGTTTGCAAATTTAGAATTAATCCTTGTTGCAAGGCCGGGCGAAAAATCACACTCGTGAGTGATAACCGGAATTTTTAAGAATTTTGCAGCGGCACAGGGAGGAACCGAAACAAAGCCGCCCTTAGAAAAAACAAAAACAGGTTTTAACTTTAAAAGAATAAAAAAGGACTTTATAAAGCCTGCCGCAACCTTAAAAACATCTATAAAGTTTTGAAAACTAAAATACCGCCTCAATTTTCCGGCAGGAATACCTATGAATTCAAGAACTGAAGGAGAAGCCGAGTAAAGCTCGGAAGATTCAACTATTTTGCGGTCAACCCCCTTAGCAGAGCCGATCCAGACTATTCTGCATTCCAAAGAAGATCTCAAAGCCTCTGCAACGGCAAGTCCGGGAAAAATATGCCCCCCCGTTCCGCCTCCTGTAAAAACAACACATTTCATAAATGTAAGTGTATCACAATGACACAATTTTGAAAAGGGCTATTTATAATGTTCTCAAAAAACAGATATTTTTATAGATGCTTATTCTTCCCCCTCCGATTGACTTTATTTTGCAATTTATTCATAATGCCATTATGCTTAACGATGACGCTTTAATTTTAAAAACAGGAAACTGGGAGCCTCAAAATAAAAAGAGGCTTGAAAAACTGATAAGAGAAAAGGCCTTTAACGGAAATTATGCCGTTTTTGACTGGGATTTTACTTCAATTTTTTATGACACGCAGGATAATCTTTTTGTGTACCAAATTGAAAATCTTTGTTTTAATTTAAACCCCGAAGAATTTAATCAAACCATAAGGGCGGGAATTCCTCAAGATGAGATTTTGCCCCATACAATAAACCTTGAAGGCAGAGCCTTAACTGCCGGAGAACTTTCCGACGATCTAAACGAACGCTACGAGTTTCTATATAAAAATTATTTGGGTTTTAGCGGAAAAATGAGCCTTGCAGAAATTACATTGACCGAAGAGTTTATAGATTTTAAGGCTAAGATGCTCGTTTTAATGCGGGGAGCAGCCTCCCTTTGCGGTGTGGACATCGGCCAATCCGTAAGCACCGGTATGACGATAGAAGAACTTTCGGCCCTTACCGAAACGGCGATAGACCAAGGCCTGAAAGACGAAATAAAAACTTATAAGGTAAGATCTTCATCGGTTTTAAAAGGAAGAGCCGGAGAAGTAGAGGGCGGCTATAGAAAGGGCTTACGCGTTCAAGAAGAAATGCAAGACTTGTTTTCGGCTTTAAGGAAAAACGGAATCGAAGTCTATATTTGCTCAGCCTCCCAAGAAGACAATGTCCGCGTTTTTGCATCCAACCCAAAATACGGATATAAGCTGGACAGTAAAAACGTTTTCGGAAGAAGAAGGCTCCTTGATGAAAATAAAAAGCTTACCGTTATAGACGACACCTCGATTCCTGCAACAAGAAAAGAGGGAAAGGCCGAAGCAATAAAAAGAGTCCTTGCCCCGAAACACCAAAACAAGTCTCCCGTTTTAATAGCAGGCGACGGGGACGGCGATTTTTACATGATGGATGCTTTTAAAGACGAGGCCTTGATCCTAATCTTTAACAGAAGCCCCAAAAAAGAGGCTAAAATATATCCCCTTTTAATGAGCGGAATTAAAGAAAGAGAAAATCCTGATGCTCGGATAATTGTTCAGCACAGAAATAACGAAAAAGGATGTTTTATCTCAAAGGCCCCTGAAGAAGAAAAACCACTGGACAGCCTGCCCGAAAAGTAAGCCGCCCTCTCTGCAGTTTATTTTTTATTTAACCGCAGCGAGCGCAAAGCGTTGAGCTCACGCTCAACTTCGCAAAGTATTCTTTTGTGAAACTAAAAAAGAAACAGCCAAACTTATGAAAAATCGAGGCTATCCGCTGGCAATTAATTAATCGCTTCCACTTTTTCTTGGCTGAGACCGCTCATCGATACACCGTTGAGCGATGTCCGATTTCAATGACTGTAATAATCAATCTATCATCCGCTTGACCTGCATTTGTGTCTTTGCCGAAGCGTATAGCGAGGCAAAGTTGGCGTAAAACTTGCGGTGCCGTATAGGCATATTAAGCAAGTTTTATGACAAAACAAATGTCAGGTTGAAGCGGGTGTTAGACGTCTTTCATTTATCTTGTACTAATAATCTTAATTCTTTTTCCATAACAAATGAGCTTCCTAAAACAAAGTACATATCCACGCTAGTGCGGCGCAAATCGGAATATATATAATGTAATGCATAACATGTGTTTTCCAATTATATCCAAATAAATGCGAACCTACCATATCCTTAACTTCCGGATAAAAATGAGGAAAGAAATTTGAATGACAGAGAAGAACCCAATCGAAAAACACAATATCGAAAGTTTCCATTCCGTAAAGCATAATTAAAAATCTTATGAAAAATTCAATAAAATTAAAATTATTATGAATTCCGTCCCATGCTCCAAGTATAAATGCACCAAAAAGGATAAGAAAAGCAATTGCAATTATAATCCAACCGATTATATGTGCACCGTGAAATCTTTCTTTTCGGTCAGGAACAGCATCATAAACCTCTTTGGGGGCTGAAGAAAAAAACTTCTTGTTTTGAACAAAAGCCACACCTCCATACAACAAAAGAAAATAAAACACCATCAGCATAAGAGTTGTTATCATTGTTATTGCCATTTGTTATACACCTTATTTATTTGTATTATATTTTAAATTAAAAAACTAGCGGATCTATGAGAGCGTCCAACTAATATTCTTTCTTAAACAGATGAATTTTCTGCTTCACGAATACAAATCCCTTTTTTTATATTCAAATACATTCCTGTTTGTATTGTTATTTAATAATAAACTGCATATCTACAAAATCAAATTGAATTATATGGTTATAGAAAAAAACATTACCAAGCCCATTTAGTTTCATCATATGAGATTGTGCTCCTTTATTAAAACCAGAGCCTTTTATTGTTGAATAAGCACCATTCATATTGTTGTAAATAACCTCACCTATTTTTATATCATTATAAGAATACATTACTCTTGGTGTAATAGGAACTTTATCTTTATAGCCATATCCATAATTTGAATAATCATTTATATCATATTGTTGATTTCTATCTCCAAAATTATGTCTTGGAGTAAACCCATAATTACCTGTATCAATCATTCCGAATTCAGGTTGTCCTCTATATTCAAAATAAATATCAAATTCATCATTAGGACTTTGATACATTTTTAAAGCAGCACCATCAAGTTTTTCGTCATTTAAAATAATATATTGATTGATAAAGTCTATTGTAACTCTGTCATAATTCAATAGAAATTCAGCTCCGATAACTCCATCAAAAGTTTCACTAACATTAGGATCATATCGCAGAGAAATGTCTCCAAAAGATACGGAAGCTAGATAATTAAGATTATAATTAGACCATTCGTTTTTTAAGTATTGAGCAACTTCTTTTTCTGAAGGATGATTCTTTATCAGCTCTAGTTCATTCTGTTTGATATATTCAACTACTTTTTGTATGAAATCATCTTCAGTCACATTAATCTTTTCTAATAAAGAATAATAAAACCAGTTCCGTGTAGAACCTGAATCTAACATTACATATACGTCATTATTCCCTTCCGCTTTTAAAACAGGTTTTCCCAAACAACCATAAAAATTCATTGTAAAAGGAATTCGTGAATCTGTTCGCTCACGATTTAATTCTTCTTTAGCTTTAGAGTAATCAAATTCTCTTTGTGTTAACTGTTCGGTCAATATTTTTCCATCATAACTGAGTTTTTTACCATCGGAATTATTTTTACAAGAAATTAGTAGTGAGCAATATACTACTGTTAGAAAAAATATTTTTTTCATTAATCTTCCTTTTTATAAAATTTTTATAGTTTATATTATATTTTTGAAACCATTTTTCAATCGCCTCTTTGTTTTACTTGATTTTTTTCTTCCGTGCCAGCTTTAATACAACCGCTTCCTACTTTGCCCTAATAAACAAAAAATATCCAAGCCATTGGCTTGTGCGTATAACATCATTTATACGGCACAAAATACGGTAATTACCGACTCGGTACCTCCATAGTCCTGAAAGATTTGAAGTAAGTGCTTTTCCGCGGGAACGCGGATTATCAAGAAGTTCTATCTGTTCAAGGTAATCTAAAACACGCTTTGAGATTACCGCGTCCAATTTTTTTAGTTGCTTTTTAAATGTTTCCGTCAAGATGACTTTCATAGTCCCAACTCACACCGCATTTCAGCAATGGTATATGTCCTTTCCCCACTTTTCTCAAAGTCATTCCACGCTTTTTCGGCAAGCTGAGCATCTTCGGCATCTTCCTGCAATTCGGCAAGATAGCGGCTTAGGGCATTTTCCAAGACGGTATCTTTAGCCGCTCCGGTAATTTTTACCGCCAGTTCCAATGCTTGATACACTTTATTTGTCATAGTCATTGTATGCATAAAAAGCCTCCCTATTCCGCCACGGATGGCGGTGGTTTAAACCTTACGATGTTTTGAGCAAGGCTCAAAACTCGAGTTAAAAATTGTGCAAGGATGCACAATTTTTAAATATTATACCACATTTCCATCATTTTTGTAAGGGCAGTTTTTTTATTTAACCGCAGCGAGCGCAAAGCGTTGAGCTCACGCTCAACTTCGCAAATGATTTTTTTTCTAATTTACTATTTTTTTCAAATATTTTCTATAAATATAATGGGGAGGTATGATAAACAGTTCGGCAGGAATTCAGCCTCACTGTTTATCTGCCGAGTTTGCCTTTCGACAAACGTCGCATTATTATATGTGCTTTTTCACTTTGTTGCAAAAGCACGGAAAAAACTTTTTTCGCAAATTGATTTGCTATCCGCTTTAGCGGATACGATGAAAAATTTCCTTACAGAACAGAGCCGAAAGGCTCTGATATTTACTGCAAAAAGTTTTTATAGGGAAAATGTGAAAAAAATAGGAGAATACAAATGATTAAAAATGTTTGAAGATTTAACAATGCGGGATTCCAAAGGGCTGCAAGTCCTTTGGCAGCGCGAGTACAACCAGCGGAGCTTCAAGGTAAAAAGGGATGGGGTCAAAGGGGAAGGGGCACAACCAACGGAGTTTCGAGGTAAAACCACCGCCCTGACTTGAAAAGCCCGTAAGGGAACGGGGGGTTGTCCCTTCCCCATTTAGAGGTTATAATAAACGCAGAGGCATTTAAGAACACCGAAAACAAAGAATTAAAGGAATTTTTAGAATATCTTAAAACCGGCAAAACAAAGAGTGAATTTACAAGGAGGATAGAAGAAATGATACAAACAGTAAAACAAAATGAACAGGCAAGACAAGAATATAGATTAATGTCTACTTTTGAGATGGACGCTAGGTATAAAGGTTTTTCGGAAGGCTTAAAGCAAAAGTCAATAGAAACAGCTACAATATTAAAACAGTTGGGAGACTCGATACAAAAAATTATGCAGGTTACAGGCCTTCCCGAAGAAGAGATTGAAAAACTGTAAATTAGGGGAAGTACAGCCGGCAAAGCTTCGAGGCTAAGACCCTTTTTCGGACCATTGCGGTTTCTATTCCTTTATTTAACCGCAGCGAGCGCAAAGCGTTGAGCTCACGCTCAACTTCGCAAAGTAATTTTTTTATGAACCTAAGAAATAAACAGCCAAACTTATGAAGCTAAAAAACTTTGATATAGCTTTGATACCAATTACCTTTCGAGGTACCTTCGATCCGCCCGATACGAGCCATTCTCATGAAGGCATTCGAGAGGCTCGCATATAACGCTATGAAACGCTAGAACGCAACGTTAAAGCTCAACCCAATTCTTGATTCCATTAACCTTATACATATACATCTTCCACTTCTTTACCGTTTTTGCATTATTAAAGGACGCTGCTAAATCCGGCGGAGCGGTAAAATCAGTATGGTTGTCGTCGATAAAGCCGGGCTTTTCGATATAAAGAACGCAATTTGCACGATCACTATTCGCCTGCTTCGGTAAATCATTAAAAAGCTTGGTAAAGGCTTCTGCATTAAGCCGATTGCCGTGGCACGCCAAGTATTTCAAAGCGGTTAAGTCCTGCACGTTAAGTTCGGTGAGCTGATTGAAATGACAGAACAGCTCTTGCAAAGCAGTTAAGCCCTGCACGTTAAGCTCGGTTAGCTTATTCCAGCTGCAGTCCAACTCGGTGATATTGCCTTTGAGGATAACGGTTGTTCCTTTTGCGTGCAGCACGGTTTCAGTACCGCTGCTTGTAAGCGTTGTTTCTTCGCAGCCTTCAACTGTAACGGTGGTACCGTCAGCGGTTCTTACCCTAACGTTGATGACGAGCTTATCGGGGCTTAAGATGAGCGAGGCATCGCCTTCGACAAAGGGAGCTGCGGGCGGTGCCGTACTTCCGTCTGTTCCCGTACCGGATTGCGCCGCATTCGAGCACGCAGCCATACCGAACAGCGCAATGAGCGCCAAAACTGCGGCTGTGATGATTGCCGCGGCTCCCTTCTTTTTGTGAGTTTTAAATTTTGTCATATATTCCTCCTCGTCAAAGTTTTTTATTTAGGAAAGGAAGACGCTCCAGGGCACAGATGGGAACTCGTCCCGCAAAAAGGCTTAGTACAGCCAACAATTACCCCATTTCCTATTATTTACTGATTTTTCAGCTTGCCGTATTGCCAGAGTTATTTGTAAATGTACCGTTTCCTTCAATAACATGATTTACCGTATGTCCCGTAATAGTACCGCCCTCCCATATAAAGGCTCCGTTGTTATTAATGTACACTGCACATCCTTCACCGCCGGAGGTTGTCGGCACTGTGTTATTATTCAATGAGCCGCCTATCATGGTAAACGCAGCATAACTATCGATATATATGCCGCCGCCGTCATGTGCTCCATTTGATACGAATTTGCCGCCTGTCATAATTGCCTTTACGGATTGGCTGTTGGCGCCTTTCATATAAATACCTCCGCCCCAACTATCGCCAGAACTAAGATTTACATTGTTGTTCTCGAATTCAGTGGTCCCTTTTATAATGAGGTTTACATCGGCAGAAGCTACCTGAAAAAAAAGTCCCCCGCCTTTTTTTTCTACCTGATTGTTTTTAATTTTGGTATTTTCTATCGTTAGGTTAGTGTCCGTAGCATAGATCCCGCCGCCTTCGTTGGCGGTTGTGCTATTCTCAATAGTACAGCCTTTAATAGTTGCCGTTGACACCTTTCGAAGACAAATGCCGCCGCCCTGTTTTTGGTTGAACTCGTTGCCGAGGATTTCACCGGTAAACCCGCATTGGTTTAGTGTTACGTTTGATAAAGACACCTTTCCGTTTCCGTAAACATAGATGCCTGCCCCATGTGCTTTTCCGTCGCCAGAGGAGTTATACTTGATATTGCAGTTTGTGATTTCTGCGTTTTCTATTTTAAGCTCGCCGGGTTTGGCTGCGTCCCAATAGTAGCTTATACCGCCGCCTCCGTTGCCTTGTCCGCCCGACGCTATAACCGTATTATTTTCTATTTTTGTTGGATTATTGTCTTTATCCTTCTCGATATACAGGCTTCCTCGGGCAATATCGATAGCACCGCCTGTTATATATCCTTTGTTACCTTTGATTAAGCCGCCTTTAATGTGGACAACCGGCTGCTCGTCGTAACTATTGCCGGCATAGATTGCCCCTCCGGCAGCGCCGGTTGCCGTACAGCCCGTAATGGTACAACTTTCAAGTACTGTCTCTACTCTGCCGGCCAAAAATATACCGCCTCCGCCATATGCTGTACAGTCTTCAATAGTGCAGTGTTTAAGCGTCAAGGTTTTTATTCCGGCACCGTCAATGGCACCGCCGTATTTGTAGTCCATGGAACCGCCCGGGTTTGCATAACCGTTTTTGAGCGTCAAGTTTTCGAGCGTGAGTTCCGTCTTATTTCCCATTACGGTGAATATGCGGTGAGCGTTTGAAAGTAACGCACTTTTATTTGCATCGAGTGTTGTTCCGATTTTGCCTTTTATAGTAAGGCTTTTTTTTACATTGATTGCACCGTTGTTGCCGGGAGCGTTTGTTGCTTTAACATTACCCATGACGGTTATAACGCCGCCGGCCTCTGCACTCTCGACGGCTTTTTTTAGATTTTTCCATGCTGTACCGGCATCGTTTAAATCAGGGATATAACCTAAAGTATGCGCTTCTTTTGGCGCGGAAGAAAGGCCTTTTCTGTCGATCAGCCGGACTGTGTATTTTTGGGGAAGCGTGCTTTGCGTAAGACTTGTATCGGTTTTAAAATAGACCTTCCAGGTTCCTGTGGGGACAGGATCAGTAATCTGCGAAGCTGCCGGCAAAAGTTCGGCAGCCGAGTCTACAGCAAATCCGGAACTTCCTATGGGAAGCGGTATTTTCTTCGTTTCTCCGCCCTCTCTAGTAATGACAAGGCCTAAATCTTTGTGCAGCTTTCCACCCGGTATGGTTGTATTCATAGCCGAATCGTCCACCGTAAAACACAAAACATAATGTACCCCATCTTTCGCTATCGTTATATTCCCGACATCCGGCGGGGCTGTGTTTACTTCAATATTCAAGCTGAACTTTTTACCGAACTTTCTGCCGTCCGTGGAAGTAAGGGTAATTTCGGGACCTATGCTGCCGTTGCTCCATTCGTGGGCTTTTAAAAATGTGTCTTTGTATGTGAGTTCGAGCATATCGCCTGTCTGTGTAAAGGTGTAGTCCGTATTGTATCCAGGCTGCTGATCTGAAGGAAACCCGGGGAAATTGATAACTTTCCCCGCATTGAAAGCGGAGGTCGGCATAATTAGGGCAAAGTTTCTCGGATTACGCAGTTTAACTGTAAGCTTTACATCGTCTGCTGACGGTATGCACAGTGCTCCGTCATTACTTATTTGATAGGGCTTATCAATACTGAAGTCAATAGGGACAACTTCGCTAGACCAGTAGCCTAGGAATTCTTCAGGATTGTCTATAAATTGTTTACAGCTTGTAAATACAATGGCAGTTGTCAGCAATACCGCTGAAATTATTAAAATTCGCAAAATTTTTTTCATAAAAAACTCCAATGCTAGAATTCCCACCCTACAGAGAGCGATGGCTGTGCTATGTATTTGGGGAAACCTGTTCTAACCGGAATTATATGATCGAGATTTACTTCGATATATAATTTTTTATAAACATAAACCTGCAAGGCTGTGCCTAAATTCATTGTCAAACCCCAATACCATGATTTTGGGCTTTTAAACTCGGGAAAAACAAATTGTGTATTTACCACAAATGCAGTGCCGAAACCTAAATGAGCATCAAAATTGAGGCGGTGCCTTATTATAGGTTTCATGTAGACGGCCTGTATACCGGCTAAAAGGAGACCTGCAGACAGGGTATAATCCGAGTCTTTTTTTCTTAAGTACATTCCCGAACCGGTAAAGTTAAAGCCGAAATTTCCATAGGAACGCTTTATAGGCACAAAACTAAACCTTAAAACACCGCTTAAGGCGGCAAAATTTTTTCCAAAGTATTCTTTAAAAAGCTTGTTCCCTGCAAAGCCGTTAAAGGCATAACCGCCTGACAGAAAAATATCAATAGGTTTTTGAAATTTAAATATCATTTTCTGTTTTGAATCTTTTAAACCGCTTGGGTCGGTAACAACAAATTCATATTGTCCCGGATTGATTCTCAACATATTAAAACTTATTTTTGCCTTAGTTCCGTCAGGGCTTATCTCTAAAATTTTGCCCAAAATAGGAGCTCCGCCTTCCTTTTTAAGCGCAAAGGTAGTTTCTTCCCTGAAATTCTTGCCTGAAAGACTTACCACATCGCTATATTCTTCATCAAAATAGATTGCAGCAGGTGAAACGGAAGAAGTCTCAGGTTGATAGGCCACAAGAATGTCAAAATAACGGTCTGCACTTACCGCATCCACCTGACCTAGAAGGTTTATAACCTTTATCCTGTATCGGTACTTTCCGGCAGGTAAGGAAACATCAAGAGAATTTTTCTTTAATTTCTTTTTATCTATAATAACCCACTTGCCATTTTTTTCTTTTTTTTCAAGCTCGAATTCAAAATGCAAAATACCTTCTACATTTTCCCAAGAAAGCGTTTGATAAAAAACCGTTGTTTTTCCTTCCGTTTCAATAATATAATTTTTCTTTACTTCATTATTTTTTTCAGCATTTTGATTTTTATCTTCAACCTTTTGAGCAAAAACTCCCAAAGGGAACAAAAGCAGCAAAAATAAAATCACTAAATTCCTGGTAAATATTCTTTTATCTTCCATAAAGGACTCCCGTTTCATCAGTTTCTACATTATCTTTTTTAGGTAAATCGATATCAAAGCGTTTTCTTGAAGGGGTTCCGGTTTGAAAAACCAATCCGCTGTCCAAACGCCGTTCCGCAATAACTTCTATAAAAAATGCACCGCGCGATAATCTGCTTAAATCCTTAAATTCATAAACAAGATCCTCTGCTCCCGATTTTGCTTTAATTTCGGTGCTTGCAATTACTTTGTTTTTTTCGTTATATATTTTCATAACATAATGAGTAGCCTTATCAACAGGCTTCCACTTAAAGACTATACTTCGATGTGAAGAAAAGAAAGGAATTCCTAAGACTTCTTTTTCGCCCGGGAATACAAACCTTGCCTTTGGAAGAGGCGGTATGGGCAAAACCGTAAATGCGGAATATTTTTCCGACGAAATATCGAATCCGTCCTCGGTTTCGGCTATAACCTTCCAGCGGTATTTTCCTGATACTAAAGGCGGAAGCTGCACCTTATACCCCGCATCTTTTAAAGCAAAAACGGGAGCGCGTACGCCTACCTTTTCCAAAATAAATTCGACACCTAAAGGCGGATGAACGGACGACCACTCTGCCTGAGAAGGATTAAGAGCGGCTTCTATACCGTCAATCTTTGCACCTTCGGCAGGTTTTAACAGTTCTACAGGCCTCAAATGTTTTGCCGTAAAGCCGTGTGCCTGTGACTTTCCAAATTTTCGGCTTGAAGTCAATGTTGCATTTGCAAAGGCCTGTATATTCAATATGTAATCCCCGTCTTCAAATTTACCCATAGCAATTTCTATTTCGGTTTTTGAAGCAAAAAGGTCTTCATAAAAAGGTTTAGAGCCGGGAATTCTATCCGTTAGTTTTACCTGATAGTAATCTGCGCCTTCTACCGGTTTCCAGTTAAATTTGCTTTTACGTCCGGGCACTATTACAATACTTTTTTTTGCATTTTCCAGTTCAGGCTTATCAAGAAGAGGAATAACGTTTAATTTTTTTACGTCCGATACATACTGCTTTCCGTCCAGTTCGGTACATACACGCCAATACCATTTTCCTTCGGGCAAAACAATTCCATCAATTCCTAAACCTTTGACAGACTTATTAACTGTAATTTTTTTAAAATCTTCGGTATCCGAAACCTGAAAAATCTGATCCGAATCGAAATTACTCTTCCATGTAAAGAAGGTGTCTCCTGTCAGAGGCTGAAGTAAGCTATAATCATTAGGCGGAAAAACGGCACGCAAAATAATCTCGGAGTCCATAGTTATAAAGGAAGCAACATCACTTATGCCGATTTCGTTTTCTTTTGCATCAAGAGAGGCAACGGTCATAAAATACTCACCGTTAGGCAAAAGTTTTGAAGCTTCTTTTAAGTCCAAATAGCTCGTTATAACTATATCGTTTATAAGCACATCGGTCATCGCCTTATCTCTGGCTATTTTTACCCTGTATTTTTCCGCATCCAAATTGGGCTTCCATGAAAAGGTAAGGCCCTTTCCCTTCGAGGTATCCATAACCTTTTTCATATAAAGAAGTTTAGGTTTCTCGGCTTCTTCGGTCTTTTTTATACTGAAAACCGAAACATCCGAGGCTTGAGCTTTAAATGAAGAATCGAATCCGTATTTTGGAAGAACACGCCAATACCAAGTTCCTTCCGTCAACTCCGAAAGCGAAAAAGATTCCGTACTCGAATTCTTTACCACTTTGGGATTTTCCATATTCTTATTGTCTGCAATTTCAACCGTGTAATATGAAGAAAGCTCATTACCTTCCCATAAAAATCTGATATGGGGAGGATTTGTATTATATGCAAAGGTTTTTTCGGCTTCCGGAAGAAGATTTACCGGAGCCGGAGCCTTTATAACCGTTACTTTCCCTGATACGGTATCTTCTTCAGACCCTGACTTAGCTGCCAACCTCCAGTGCAAGGCTCCACTGTCGTGTCTGACGGTAAATTCTTTTAAACCTCGGACATCATATCTTTTAGTATCTACGCTAAAGTTGCTCAAAGGAGAAGTTTCAAGGAAAATTTCTTCATTATTTGAAAAGGAAGATTGCCACTTAAACTTAATATCTATACCTAAATCATCCCTCGATTGATTTAAGATTCTCGTATTTTTACCCGGGCTTATCATAACTAACTTGGCTGCCTGCCCCTGCTGTAAAACTGAACCGGCTTCAAGAACTTCGGTTTCTCCGGTTTTACTGCCTGTAACGGAAACGGAACCTTCTTCTACCGCAAGCTGAAGACTTTCAGCATCGCCTTTTTGCACATGCAATACCGAGCCCTTTTCGATGTTTATGTCTGCATTATTCGATTTTAAACGTAGATTATTGTTTGCCGTTTTTGCCGAAACCGAGCCCGAATTCAAATTAAGTTCCGATTCTTCATTTTTCGCAAAAATCTGAACCATCGTATTTGAATCAACCTCGACTACATTGCTTGCACCCTCATTTCCCAAAAAATGAATTGTCGCCAAGGCTTCATTTGCAGTTCTTATAGTATCTCCGTTATATAAATAAGAATTTTGAACGGGACGATCCCATACGGCTCTATCGTTGAATTTACGCTGAACGGTTTTGTATTTGTATTCAATGGTAGCTATGGGAGTATCCGTGCGTTCAAATGTTCTGTTTAGCTCCTTTACAAACAAAAACAAGTCTAAAGATATAACCGCCAGAGAAACAATGACCACAACAAGGTCTAAAAAATTACTGTTTGTTTTGGGCTTGAATGTTGTATTTCTTTTCGTCTTCATTTACATCTACCTTATTCAAATCGGGAGTAGGAATTCCTAATTTTGCTCTAATTTGTGCCAAAGTCTTGGGGCCTTTTTCTCCCGCTCCGGGAATGCCCGTTTCTTCAGGCATATTGATAACCGCAAACATTCTTAAAGGAGCCGATTTTCCTTTAACCGTAACCGAGGGCATTTCTTCAACCAAGACCTTATCTTTTACAAGCCGATAAGTGTTTTCGGTAATAAGAATATCCGTTCCAAGAGGTTTATTTAAGGCTTCTGTACGGGAGGCCAAGTTTACGGCATCGCCTATTACCGTATATTCCATCCTCTTTTTGGAACCTATCTGACCTGCAACGACAGGGCCTGAGTTAATACCGCAGCCTATGCGGATTATAGGTTTTTTGTCGCCTCCCCTTCCTTGATTGAATATAATTAAGGCGGCTCTCATCCTTAAAGCAGCCCTTATACAGTTAAGAGCATCCTCTCTCGGATCTCCTGCACTTGTAGGAGCTCCCCAAACAGCCATAACGGCATCGCCTATAAATTTATCTACTACACCATGGGTATCGTTTACGCACTCTACCATCTGGGTCATGTATTCGTTGAGGAATTCTACAACCTCATTCGGTTCAAGTTTTTCGGAAATTGCCGTAAAGGAGCGTATATCCGAGAAGAAAATGGTAGTTTCCTTTGTTTCGCCTCCCAGTGCAAGCTCACCCTTCATAGC
This sequence comes from Treponema sp. B152, assembly GCF_024181665.1. Taxonomy (NCBI): domain Bacteria; kingdom Pseudomonadati; phylum Spirochaetota; class Spirochaetia; order Treponematales; family Treponemataceae; genus Treponema; species Treponema sp. B152. Next base: position 825,140 of record NZ_CP058668.1, on the reverse strand, counting down.
AAGCTCTGCAATTTCCTTGTTTATAAAGCGGCCGAAAGAATCCTTGAGTCTTTCTCTTTCAGCCAAGCCCTTGCCCATTCTTACAAAGCTGTTTGTCAAAAGGCCTATTTCATCCTTCGTTTTAGCCTTTAGATCAAGCTCATAATTCCCCTGCTCTATTTCACCTGCTGCCGAGGCAAGAGCCTTAACCGGAGAGCTGATTGATTTTGAGAAAAACCAGATAAAAAGGATTGCAAGAGCTAAAACCGCAACGCCTAAAGTAACATTTTTAAAGGTTGACCTGACTACGGGTTCCAAAACCTTATCGGCCTCGGCTGTAGTCAAAACAGCAAGATCGGCTATCGAAATTTTTCTATATGCACCGAACTGTTTTTTCCCTTCCTTGTCGGTAAAAAGGATTTGCCTGTTCATGTCGCCTTTTTCGCGCATTTCTATAAAGAGTTTTGAATCGCTTATGTTAATTCCGTTTTTGGTAAGCTCAAAATCGGGATGAATCAAAATATCACCTAAGTTATTTACAAGATAGGTTGTTTGAAGTTTTCCCGTACCTATATTCTCGGATAGGGTCTCAGCCGAAAAGAAGATTACCAACCCTTGATCCAAGCCCTTTTCCCTATAAGGATAAAAAAGAACAAGGACGGACTCTCCAAAAAACGGAGAAGCATTTATAACCTGCTCTATGCCTTTTTCCGCCTGAATAGCCGTATCCATTTCGTTTTCGATAAATTCATCAATGGCGGAATAATCCAACTCACGGGAAAGAAAAAAATTGGTACTAACGAGTTTTCGATAAATACGCTTATTCATTCTTGCATCGGTAACCAAAACAGCCGCTACCTGAGGGTTTCTTTCAAAATAAAAATCGGCAGTCTGCTTTGCTATGCCTGACCCGGTTTCCGTTGAGTTAAGAACATCCAAGAACAAAAAAGCATTGGCCTTTATCGACAAAAGCTCCTTTTCTGCCGCAGCTCCGGCTTGAAAATTTACCGTCCTGTTGCTTTCTTCAGACATAGTTTGAATATCTTCGCCTACAAACCATGTAACAAGGCCTGTTATAGTACCCAGAGAAAACACAACCAAAATCGAAATAATAATTATCAGTTTAGCACCGATTGAGAATTTAACCTTCTCGTTTACGCCATCATTTTTTAACATAATTTCTCCAAAAAAATAAGCATTACAATTACAAATATCAGTATATAATATCACAAAAAAACAAAATCTTCAATAAACTTGACGGAAAAATAAAATTTTATTCGCTTAAAGGCAATTCTAAAAATTCCGATAATCTAAGTGTATGGAGTATGCGGTTTGTAAACAAACCGCTTATTGGAGGAATAGATGGTTTCAAACAGTTCACCGCTTCAAGCTCTTTCCCAAATTGCAATGCCTAGGATTTCGGCAGGCGGAAGAGCCTTTGTGCCCGTCAAGGCAAGCCAAGTCCTCTACGCCCATTTTAAATATGTTTCGGGTTTTGCTCAAGCTCAGGGTCAATCGGGCATGAGTATCGACAAGCTCAGAATCTTAAACTCAATAATCGACCAACTTGTATCCATGAAAACCAATGAAGCTCAAAAAGCAAAACTTACTGAATCTGCAGCAGCTCAACTCGAATCGGAAATAAGCGAAAATCAAATAGACGGGCTTTTGGATTACTACCACAATCAAATCAAAAACACGATGGTACAAACCGAAAACATAGGATACGGAGGCACCCCCCTTCCTGCAGCTGTACTCGACTTGACAGCCTAAGTTTTTTTACGCATAATTGCAGAATATGCAATGCAAAATAAAATTCACCTTTTTTATTTCCTTTTTAACCTGTGCATTTATACAGCTAAATGCTCAAAATCTTTTTGTTCAAAAAACCAAGTATTTCGATATAATTTATTCTCCGGTATCGGAAAAGACGGCAGCCTTGATTTCGGAGCATGCGGACAATTATGCCGAAGAAATCTCTCAAAAACTAAACCGTAAAATTCCAAAAAGAATGCCTATCTATATCGAAGGCGGAAAGGAAGCCTTAAACGGCTATTATACCTTTTTTCCTTACCGCCGGATTGTTCTTTTTGATACCTTGCCGGAAGAAGGTCAGCTAAGCAATTTAAGCGATATAATCTTAAAAGTCCTCTATCATGAATTAACCCATGCAATTTCGCTCACATATTTTTTGCCCCTCCTCCCCATGTCCTTTACCGAGGGTGTTGCCGTTTCTTACGAAAGTGCGGAAGACGATCAGGGCAGACTTAACGATCCCCTGATAATGCACCACCTAATGCAGGGGCGGCTTGAAAATGCAAGTCCTTCATGGAAACAGGCGGCAGGAGCCAGAGATATTTACCCGGGCGGTCTTTGGCCTTATATTTACGGCGGAGCCTTTGCCCAATATCTTCAAAAAATTTACGGAATGGAAACCTATGTAAAATACTGGGCTAATCCTCTTTCCTCTTTTCCTCAGGGAAAAACAAAAAAGATTTTTAATAAAGAGCTCGATAAACTTTGGAATAATTTTTTGGAATCTATTTACTTTCCCGAAAAGGCTCTCAGTCCTCAAAATCCGATTAAGGAAGCCGGAGGTTTTAGTCTTATTGCAAGCTCTAAAGACGGCTTTGCCTGTTTTGATTTTACAACAAAAAACGTAATATTTTTTGACGATTCGGGAAAAGAAGAAAAACTTTTTACGGCGAACCCAACCCTTTCTTTTTTAAGTTTTTCGCAAGACGGAAAATTTCTTTTGGTAAGCGATTTGGTGAATACCCCTCTCGGTGAACACAATAGGGCAACCATCTTTGACATGCAGAAAAAAAAGTTTTTAAGTAAAGAATTTCCGTCTTTAAGGTATGCGTCCTTTTGCGGGGAAACGCTTTGCGGAATCGAAATAAAAGGGCAGTTCTCCGAACTTGTTTTAATCGATCAAGAATCTTTTGAAAAAAAAGAAGGTCTTTCCAAGACCGGGCTTTTAAAGGCAGGGCCGGGACTCCCCCATTCGGCTATTTACAATCCCGTATTTGCAGGCAAAAACAAAATCGCCATCATTGCCGCCAACGGAATAAACCGAGACATTCTGATACTCGATACGGCTTCAAAAAAAATACAAAAACTTGAATTTGAAAATCCTCTTCCCGCAATAAGATATTTACAAAGCAACAATTCGGAAGAAGAACCTGTTTTAAGTTTTTCGTGGGCGGGTAAAGATAATCTTTACAGGTCGGCTTTTTTTAATTTAAAAACGAATGAGTTAAAGGTTTTGGAAAAAGACATTTCCGGCGGTACTTTTTTCCCTGTTGTAAGGCAAAAAAAAGATACTAACGAATATGAAATTATCTATGCCGGAGTTTTTACAAAATACAACTCGCTTTATAAAATGGATTCTTCACTTTTTACTGAAAGGAATGTATCTTTAAAACTGCTCGATATTTCGGCTCAAGAAATAAAAACAAAAATTCCTAATACCGATATTTTAACAAAGGATAAGTATAATTATTTTTCGTGGATACATAAACCCTTTCCCCTGCCCATCATTGATTTTTCGGGACTTTTAGGAGAAAACAAAACCGTACCGATCGGTATAAAATTATATTGGAATGATCCTACAAATTTTTTATATTTTGAAACTCTTTCTCTTTTTTATTTTAAACCTTTTTTTTATGAAACTTCAATTTTATTTAAAGCAGCAACAAGGCCTGCCGATATCCGGATTAAATTTTATGATGAAAATAAATCCTTTAAATATAGAAAAATCGGAAGCAGCATAGAAAGCGAATTGCTCTTACCCTTAAATTCTTTTTATCATAATGTTTCGGGAAAAGCCGGTTTATCTATTGAAGGCTTCAGTTTTTTCGGCTCATCCTACAAAAGTGCAAAAACTCTCTATGAGCAAAAATTAGGAAATCCCGTCCTGTCCGAAGAATTATCCGCCGTTTATACTTATCAAAAATCTTCTCAAAAGTTAAACACGAATTTTTTTACAAAAGATTTTATAATGCTTCAAGCGGCTGCCGGATTAAAACACGGTTTTCATTTTCCTTCAAAAACAAATGCCCTTGCCGTTCAAGCTTACGCAGCTTTTAGACCTCCGATAATTCCGATTAAATTAAACTTGAGCTCATATTTCGGGTACAATGCCTTTGCTCTTCCGCACACCGGCAGCTACGGATTTTTTAACAGCACGGCTTTGATGGGCATGGCCTCTTATCTTCCGGATATGAGCGAATATGAAAACGTAAAAAAACTTATCCGTCCGGAAAAATTAAATTACGGCTTCGGCTTTGAGGGAGAGGTCAGTCTTTTAAGTTACGATATTCAAACAGGAAGTTCATGGCTTCCAATATTTTTTAACAGGCTAAATATTACAACAGGATACAGAGCAATCTTTAACTTTTTAGACGCAGGAAAAAACACGGCCGATATTTATCAGTCGGTTTACGGCAAACTTTATATGACCATAAGCACAGCCGCAAATATCGGTATGGAATACGCTCATCCTCTTGAAAAAGTAAAGATAGGAAAATTTAAAGCTATTATACAAATAAAATTCTAGGTTAAAACTTAAAGCGGTTAAGTCCTATTTTTTATCGGCTTTACGCCACTCATCAAGCTGGGCCTGTATGAGGGCTTTCCCTTCTTCAAGAATCTTAATCTGTTCTTCCTTTGTTTGAGGAGCATCATAAATTTTTAAAAGTTTAATCCTGTATGCGCCGCCTTTTAGGTTTTTTGCCATACGGGTCAGCGAAGATATTTTCCAACCTCCGTCAACGGCACAGACTGCTACAGGCATTGGAGCCGCATTTAAAAATCGGCGGAACCCGGCCGCATGAAAAGTTTTTAAATTACCGTCCTTTGAGCGGGAACCTTCAGGGAAGATAACGGGAATAAGATTGTTTTTTACAACATGGTCTGCAAATTTATCGACTGCCTTCATAGCCTGCGTCGGGCTTCCGGTTCTTTTTACCAAACAATGTTTTCCGCTTTTAAGCATAGGAGAAACAAGGGGAACATTATGTCCGAGTTCTTCTTTTGCAACAAATCGGAGACGCGTTCCGTTATAATAGTTCATGTGAACCACTATGTCTAAAATACTTTGATGGTTGGATATAACCAAATACTGCTCAGGAAGCTGATCCGTAAGAGTATAATCTCCTTCAAACCTAAAACCGATATATTGTTTAAAAATCGCAAACAATAAGCGCGGAGCAGGTCCTACAATTACTTCGCTATTAACCCAATCACAGCCGCGTCTGTAAACGGAATGACATACACCTATCAACGCAGCCCTCCATGACAAGGCTACCAAACAACATAAAATCGCAATAAGAGCACCCATCTTCTTCTCCTATGAAACTGAATCTAGTTATTATACAAAAAATCTTCTATTTTATTCAATACGGCTTTTGTTTCCGAAAAACATTGAATTGTTTGCGGAATGCTTTGAATAAATATTGAACCGTAACGCTTTACTAAAATTCTTTTATCCAGGACGGTAACTATACCCCTGTCGGTATTGGAACGCATGAGCCTTCCAAAGCCCTGCCTAAATTGTACAACAGCTTCCGGAACGCTCAACTGCATAAAGGAATTTCCGCCCGATTTTTCGATAAGATCAGCCCTTGCCTTAAATATGGGCTCGGTCGGAACCGCAAATGGAAGTTTTACCAAAATTACATGGGAAAGGGATTCCCCGGGCACATCCACACCTGCCCAAAAAGACGAAGTAGCAAAAAGGCAGCTTGTAAGATCATCTTTAAATTCGTATAAAAGCTGCATTCTATCAGCCTCGCCCTGTTTTAAAATCTTTATTTTTTCATCAATATGCTCTCTTACATATTCGCAAGTTTTTTGAAGAGAATCATAAGACGTAAACAAAATAAGGGTCTTGCCTTGAGTTATTTCCAATAAGGCGAGGACGGTTTCGTTTACGGCATCTTGAAAATTGTTTTCATCAGGCATGGGCATATCGGCCGGAATATTAAAGACAACATTTTTTTCGTACGGAAAAGGAGAAGGGAAAAAATCTTTTATAATTTTCTTTTCGGTAAAATTATAAAGGCCGTTTCTGTTAAGCCAAAAGTTAAAATCGTCTCCGATTTTTAAGGTAGCGGAAACACAGATGACCGTTGCCATGGGCATAAAAACCGAACGCCGCATTATCGGGGCCAAATTTAACGGTGTCTGAATAAAGCGGACTGCCTCCCCTTGAGAGGTTTTTATTTTTTCAAACCAAAAAACATCGTTCGGGAATTCGCTGCTGTTTAAAAAGTTTTCCATTACGGAAGCCATTTTTTTTAAGCGGCGCAAGACTACAAGACCGTCTCTTATATAGCCTTCTTCATCTTCTTCTCCATCAGCTGCATTGATAAGGTTTTCAAGTTTTATGTTTAGGTTGTTTATGTTTTTAAAAAAATTATCTACACAAGATAAGAGTTTTTCTTTTTCATCGCTTGAAATTTGTGCGAGGCTTTTTGACTGATAGGTTTGCAGAACTTGCAAGGCCTGTTCTTCAAGAATATTAAAAGAAGCTGCAGCAACTTCGAGAAGGTTTATGATTTCGGTAAAGAGTTCCGCCTTTTTGGATATTGAAACTATGCCGCTTAAAATGCCTGCCTGCTTTCCCCGCCTAAAGCGGTAAAGTAAATTGATTTGCTTGTGCAAGGCAAAGCGGGAAATATCGCTCGAAAAAAAACTTTGTGCAGCATCTTCAATTCCGTGAGCTTCATCGATTATTATATTGTCATAAGAAGGAAGAACTGCCGTTCCCTGATAGCCGAAGCCTTCTGCCCTAACTGAAAGGTCTGCAAATAAGATGTGATGATTAGCAACCAGTATGGAAGAGTTTTCCGCTTCTCTTTTCAGCTTCATCACAAAGCAGCCCGAAAAATAAGGGCACTTATTCATCGGGCAGTTGTCGGGCTCGGAGCAAACAGTAGACCAAACTTTTTCCGTCGGCATAAAATCAAGGTCCGAGCGGCTGCCGTCCTTTGTTTCGGTTGCCCATTCTTTTATCTTATCAAGTTCTTCCTGTCCTTCAGTAAAAAAATCGTTCTCCCTTAATGCCTGAGTCATCCGGCGTAAGCATAAAAAATTATGCCGCCCCTTTACAAGGCAAGCCTTCATATCCTGAAAACCCTTTCCCAAAATTTTCTTTGCAGTAAGAACATCCTTTTCGATTAGCTGCTGCTGTAAATTTATAGTCCCCGTCGAAATTACAACGCGTTTTTTATTTTGTTTTGCCCACATCATTGCAGGCAAAAGATAAGCAAGGCTCTTCCCTACCCCGGTACCGGCCTCAAAGACGCCTATAGTCTCTTCATTAAAACAGCGGCAAATCGATTTTGTTAAAGCAAGCTGCGGCTCACGGGCTTCGTATTTTTCAAAAAAAGAAGCAAGGGGTCCATCTTCCTCCAAAAGAGAAGAAACCTTTTTAGGGTCCAGGGGGTATATTTTTTCGTCGTCAAAATAATCATCATCAAAGTATTCCATGCTTTAAGACCTATCGCTCAAGACGGCGATTTTATCATATTTCCCTGCCGATTTCAAGTGCGGAATTTTACTATTTATTGCAAAGTATTTCTATAAGATAAAGATTTGAGGAATTAATAATAAATATCTTGATAAACTTACAGTTTTTCTATTTCGGATTCGGAAAGACCGGTTATTTTTTTAATTAAAGATATATCCAGCTTTTCCATTTTCATATTTTTAGCCGTTTGCTTTAAGCCTTCTGAAAAACCTTTATACCTAGCGTCCATCTCAAAAGTAGACATTAATCTATATTCTTGTCTTGCTTGTTCGTTTTCTTTTATTGTTTGTATCACTTCTTCTATCCTCCTTGTAAATTCATTATTTGGCTTACCTGTTTTAAGATATTCTAAAAATTCTTTTAAATCTTTGTCTTTAGTGTCTTTAAAGGCATCCGCATTTATTATAACCTCTAAAAGGGGAAGGGACAACCCCCCGTTCAGGGCGGTGGTTTTTCCCTTCCCCTTTGACCCCATCCCTTTTCCTCGCGCTGCCAAAGGACTTGCAGCCCTTTGGAATCCCGCATTGTTAAATCTTCAAATCTTTTTACCATTTTTTTCTCCTACTTTTTTCATATTCTCCCTCCTCATTATATTTATAGGAATTATTTGAAAAAAATAGTAAATTATAAAAATACTTCTGATTATTAACACAGGCTTAACTCCGGCATTCCTTAATTGAAAAACGAACTCGCTTGTGTTATAATTATTAGCATGATAAATATTCAGACGGCTAAAAATTACTATAAACCCAAAAACCGCACCTTCGTAAAAAAACTTTTTTTAATCTGCTTTCTCTCTAGTTTTTGTCTAAATCTTCTTTTAGGGCAAGAAAATTTATCTCAAGGTAAAATACTCATTACGGAAAGAGCCGATTACTCCGTCTACATTGACGGAAAATATGCGGGGCTCACTTCCAGAGAAACCCGCCTCTATATGAGCGAAACAAAGCTCAGCAATGAGGAAGCCTATCTTTACGAGGGAGAAGCCTTTGTTCTTCAAAAGACTCGGAAAGACGGGCTTAAAGCCGCTTTACCGATAGATTCGATTTTACCCCTTTCATTTAAATTTATTCCGGAACAAGATAAAGAAGATATTGAAAATCCTTACCAGCCTCAAATTTTCGATGAAGATTCGGGTTACCCTCTTTTAAGAAATTTTCCGATTTTGCCTGAAACAGAATTTACACCAGATGACATAGGAAAAACTTGGGAAGGAAAATGTACCGTAGTGGTAAGACCCAAGCCTGAAAAAACTGCTGTAAGGATTCCGGTAAATGCAAGCTTTAAGTATAAGGGAAAAACTATTTTAAACGGCCAAAGCGTTCATCATGTAGAAGCCGCCTTAGGGCTCCGCTACAAACACTCAGACATGCTGGGCGATGAAGAACTTATGAGCTCGGAAGGCGGAAGAAAGACGGACATCTATCTTGATGATATAAATAGGCCCATTTTGATACGGGAAAAAATAGATGAAGAGTTTTTTTATTCGGACGGAAAAAAAATAAAGCACCGAGGCTTTTTGCTTCATTTTTATTCTTACACGGTACGAGCCGAAATCAAACCCAATAAAGATTTTGAGGTAGCTAAAACAAAACGGGGCACAATGCTGAGGCTAAACAATCTGCAATTTGAACCTGATAGAGCTGTTCTTTTAAAAGGAGAAGAAGCAAAGCTTGATGAAATAGCAAAGATTTTAAAAAAATCGGAAAGCGAATTCTTTTTTGTGGAAGGTCATACAGCCGATGTCGGTAAGCCGGAAGATGAAAAAAATCTATCCCAAGAAAGGGCTAAGACCGTCATCGAAAAACTTGTAAAGAGGGGCATACCGGCCGAAAAGTTTATTTATCAGGGTGCCGGCGGAACAAAGCCCATTGCCCCAAACGGCACCGAGGAAGGGCGCTCTCAAAATAGACGCGTCGAGATTACTATTATAGGCTAAGGAAAACCTCTAAAAAGCTGAAGTTTTTAGAGGTTTTATATCAGCTAAAGCTTTCTGGGCTTTGTCATGTTTTCAGGTTTTAAAACCTCATCCAATTTTTCTTTTGAAAGAAGCCCTCTTTCCAAAACAAGGTCATAAACGCTGCGGTTATCGCGCAAGGCAGTCTTTGCAATATCGGAAGAAGCCTCATAACCGATGACGGGATTTAAGGCCGTAACCAAGCCGATACTTCGGTGAACGCTTTCCTTACAATGCTCATAGTTTCCTACAATGCCCGTAACGCATCGTTCCCTCAAAGTCTTCATTGCATTTATAAGAAGTTTAATCGACTCAAAGATAGAATAAATCATAACGGGTTCAAAAACGTTGAGCTCAAGCTGTGCAGACTCTGCAGCCAAGATAACGGCAGTATCGTTTCCGATAACCCTGTAACAAACTTGATTGACAACCTCAGGGATAACGGGGTTTACCTTTCCGGGCATGATAGAAGAACCGGGCTGCATCGGAGGAAGGCTTATATCGTAAAGTCCTGTTCTGGGGCCCGAAGAAAGAAGGCGTAAATCGCTGCATATCTTTGAAAGCTTTGCAGAAAGGCGTTTTAACTCGGAAGAATATGTTACAAAGTCGGAGGTATCGTTCGTGGCAGCTATCATGTTTTTTGCAGCCTTTAGATCAAGCCCCGAAATCTTTGCCAAATGCGAGGTTACTTTCGGTGTATAGTTTGGATCCGAGTTGATACCTGTTCCGATTGCGGTAGCTCCCATATTTATCGTGTGAAGATTTTCCCTTGCAAATTGAATCTGAGGAATTTCGTTTTCCAAAGAAGCGGCATAGGATTCAAACTCTTGGCCGAGGGTCATGGGTACGGCATCTTGAAGCTGGGTTCTTCCCATCTTGATATTGTCTCCAAGTTCTTGGGCTTTTTTTCTAAAAGAAGCGACAAGAGATTTTAGCTCATCTATAAGAGCCGGTGTATTTAGCGAGATGCCGAGCTTTGCAGCTGTAGGATAGGCATCGTTTGTAGATTGGGCAAAATTCACATGATTATTGGGATGGCAGGGCGAATAAGTTCCCTTAGTCTTTCCTAAAATTTCGTTTGCACGGTTGGCGATAACTTCGTTTGCATTCATATTGGTAGAAGTTCCCGCTCCGCCCTGAATCATATCAACTACAAATTCTTTGTCGAATTTGCCTTCGGCAACCTCTTTACAAGCCTGAATCATAGCCTTGTAAACTTCATCGCTTAAATAACCGAGTTCATGGTTAGCTTCGGCCGCTGCCTGCTTTGTGTAAGCAAGCCCCTTAATAAAATCGGGAAAATCACAGAGCCTTAATCCTGTAATTTGAAAATTTTCAACACTTCGGAAAGTTTGAATACCGTAATAAGCATCTTCCGGAATATCCAATTCTCCTAGTAAGTCATGTTCCCTTCGCATAAAAAACTCCTATTTTATTGATAATTACAGGCATTATAGTACTAAAACAAAAAAGGAACAAGGGGCAAGAGAAATTTAAATTTCTCCCAAAATTTTACTATATAAATCATTTTTTTTCTAAAATAATAGTAGAAAGGAGTATAAAATGGAAATTTTAAGTTTTTCATCATTTGGGTATGAAGGAGAATTGATTAAGGTTGAGGCGGATTTAAGGCGGGGATTGCCGGTTATCGACATAGTGGGACTCCCCGGTTCTGCCGTAAAGGAAGCAAGAGACAGAATGAGGGCAGCTATCAGGAATTCGGGGCTTGAATTTCCTGCAAGCAGAATACTGATAAATTTAAGCCCTGCCGACCAAAAAAAAGAAGGAAGCGGTTTCGATCTTCCTATTGCCATAGCCGTCCTAACTGCAAAAGAGGCGGGAAAAAAATCGGCAGAGGTTAAAGCAAAAGCTCAAACTATAATTCCCCAAGATGAAGAAAGGGCGAAAGAATCCGTGATGATAATGGGCGAACTTGAGCTTTCAGGCAGGGTAAGGCCTGTGCGCGGTCTCATAGGAGCTATCTCGGCAGCCCGTTCTCAAGGCATCAAATACTTTATAGTTCCAAAAGAAAACGAAGCCGAGGCCCTCATCGAAGACGGCATCAATGTATTCGGAGTGTCCGATTTAATCGAAGCTCTGGAATTTTTCTACCAAATAGAAAACGGAAAACTTTACACAGAGCCAAAAGGCCGTAAAAAAGAAAGCTTTCCCGATAAGGGAACCGCCCTCGATAAGGAAGCAGCACATCTTTTTGTATGGAGTGATAAGGAAGAAACAGAAAATTTCGATTTTCAAAAAGGCTCAAAAAGCGGGATCGTCTTGGTAAAAGGCTTTGAGGATATCCGCGGACAGGACGGCCTTATACGGGCTTTAGAAATAGCGGCAGCAGGCGGCCATAACCTCATAGCCTATGGCCCTCCCGGATGCGGAAAAACTCTTTCTTTAAGCCGCTTTTCCCTCCTCCTCCCCGACATGGAAGAAAAAACGGCAATGGAAACCACCCGCATTTACAGCATCGCCGGTCTCTTGCCCCAATCGAGCCCCCGTCTTTTAAAAAGGCCGCCCTTTAGAATGCCATCTCAAAATGCAAGTATGGAAGGCATCATAGGAGGAGCCGGAAAATGTATGCCGGGCGAAGTTTCCCTAGCTCACGGGGGCGTTCTTTTTTTAGATGAAGCGGCTCAATTTAAGGCAAGCGTTTTGCAAAGTCTCCGTGCTCCTTTAGAAACTGGAAGCGTAACATTGAGCCGTGCCGGAAGAAACAGCACCTTCCCTGCCCGCTTTCAGCTTCTACTTGCGATTAACCCATGCCCCTGTGGGAACTTCGGAAGCCCCGGAAAGGTCTGCACCTGTCTCCCTTACGAAATCGAAAAATATTGGAAAAAACTCACCGCCCCACTCTTGGACAGAATCGATATAAGGGTTCCGGTCATGCCGCCCAAACCTGAAAACATTTTGGCGGAGGCAAAATATTCTACCCAAACGATGAGAGAAAAAATAAAAAACGCAAGGCTCATTCAATGGGAAAGATTAAAATTTACAAATAAGGAGAAAAAAGTGCAAAACATAATTTATGAAAACGCAAAACTTTCACCGCAAGAAACGGCTGAAGTTTGCAAAATGAGCGGCGAGGCGGAAAGATTTTTTTCCGTGATTGTTGACTCAAAAAAGCTTTCGGGAAGAGGAAGCCACGCCCTCTTAAAAATATCCCGCACAATCGCCGACATCGAGTCAAGCAAAAATATTTCTTTGGCCCATATCGAAGAAGCGGCAGCCTTGAGGCAGTGGATAAAGTATCTTCCGGATTTTTTATAGACGGTTTTAGTTCCGGAATTTTTTTGATTTGTTAAGTTTTTTGCACCCTTGAAGAAATACGCTGAATTTTTCTATCGTAAAAAAAGTAAAAATTGTAAAAAAAGTATTGACAAAAGGGAGCCTAGGTGCTAGATTAAAAATAAGGGGGTATTTTATGAATATACATAAACTCATTGAAGTTGTAAATTATATGCTCAAAAAATATGAGTATCGGCTCAATTATACAAAACTTCTTAAAATGCTCTACCTTGCCGATCGTCAATCTTACTATGATATCGGTTCTCCCATTACTGGCGATACCTACGCAGCCTTAAAAGCAGGCCCTATATTATCAAATACATATAATCTTATCCGTAATAAAGGCAATCAAAACGATCAGAATCTATGGAATAGCCGTTTTTTAAAAGACGCTTATGATCTTGTGGCTCTAACAGATAAGATACCCTGTAATACACTATCCGACTACGAAAAAGAAGTTTTAGACGGTATCGACTCTAAATTTCATAATTACACATTTACAGACCTTATCGAATATACTCATGCAAACTGCCCGGAATGGACTGATCCTAAAGATTCAGCCCTACCGATAAGCATTGAATCTATCCTACAAGCCCTAGGCAAAAGCCCCGATGAGATAGCTTTTATTATTGAAGAGGAACAATCTTTTGCTCAAGAAGAAGCAGCCCTTGCTCAACTATCCGAATTAAATGCCTAAAAAAACAGCCTTTTTAAGCAAGCCTGAAAAATCTAAATCGGGCCAAGAATTTCGGCACTTACGTATTATAGTCTCCGATTCCGATAAAAATAACGAGCAAATAGTGGTATCCGTTACCTCTCTAAAATTTGATAATCAGGATACAGGCTGCATAATACATCCGGGCGAGCATCCTTTTATAAAGCATAAATCTATTGTAGACTTTAAACGTACAAAGATTATGTCTACAATAGATATTATAAACGGTATCAATAAAGGCTGGCTGATAAAAAAAGAGGATATATCCGATACGCTTCTAAAAAGAATACAAAGCGCCTTAAAGCAATCTAAATTTATCTCTGCCGAGGTTAAATCTCTTTTTCCGTATCTGTAACAATCCAAGTAATAAAGCAGATTTACTGAAGTACTTATTATAAGCTTGTCAAGAATTTTCTCACACTTGCAGAAAACCTTTGAACTGTGGTATAATTATAGAGTTATAACCGGAGGACTTTTTATGGATAAAAATGAAGTATTAAATAGAGCAAAAAAATATGTTTCCGAAGAAAAGGAAGTAAAATTCGCAGAAGAAGTTAAGGCTTTAATCGAAAAAAACGATGAAAAAGAATTATATGACCGATTTTACAGGGACTTGGAATTCGGAACGGCTGGTTTAAGAGGAATTATAGGAGGCGGCACAAACCGCATGAATCCTTTAGTAATAAAAAACGCAACCCAAGGACTTGCGGATTATCTGATTGAAGCAAAGCCTGAGAAGGCCAAGGCCGGTTCTTTAAGTGCCGTAATTGCCTACGACTCAAGACGCTTTTCGGATGTGTTTGCAAAAACGGCTGCTCTGATTTTTGCGGCAAACAATATCCGATGTTACCTTTTTTCGAGCCTTAGACCTACGCCGGAACTTTCTTATGCCATAAGGGAACTCGGCTGCGATACTGGAATTGTAGTAACAGCCTCACACAATCCTCCGGAATACAACGGCTACAAGGCCTACTGGTCGGACGGAGCCCAGATTACCCCGCCCCATGATTCGGGCATCATCAAAAAGGTAGGCGAGGTTTCTTCAATCAAAATGATGAGCGAAGAAGAAGCCCTTAAAAACGGAAAGCTCGTAATAATCGATAAAGAAATAGACGAAAAATATTGGGCTATGCTTAAAAAGAAAATCAGCCGTCAAGAAATTATTAAAAATATGGCTTCCAAGGTAAAGATAGTTTACACTCCCCTTCACGGAACGGGAGCCGTGCATGTAGAAAAGGTACTGGGAGAAATGGGCTTTAATGTTATAAGCGTTCCCGAACAGCGTGAACCTGACGGGAATTTCCCGACGGTAAGCTATCCCAATCCCGAAGACCCGAAAGCCTTAAAGATGGCCATGGATTTGGCTATAAAGGAAGGAGCCGATATTTTGATGGCCACCGATCCCGATGCCGACCGTTTTGCCTGTGCAGTAAAAAACGATGCAGGCGAAATGCAGCTTATAAGCGGCAACCAGATGGGTGCCCTCTTTGCGGATTATATCTGTCTTACATTAAAAGAACAAAATAAACTGCCTCAAAATGCCGCAATAGTACGCTCGATAGTAACCTCTCCCTTAAGCGATTTGATTGCTGCCTCTTACAATGTGCAAAGCGAAGAATGTCTTACCGGCTTTAAGTGGATATGCGGCGTTGCCGAAAGGATGGTAAGCACGGGCTCCCACTCCTATCTTTACGGTTATGAAGAAAGCTTCGGCTACAACTTCGGAACCGAGGTAAGAGATAAGGACGGTATCGCCTCTTCTGCAATTTGTGCCGAGATGACCCTCTATTGGAGGAGCAAGGGAAAGAGCCTTTTAGACAGGCTAAACGAAATCTTTTCTAAATTTGCCTTTTATGGAGAAAAGACCATCAACATGGTATACCCGGGAGCAGAAGGCTTAAAGATTATGCAGGACATGATGGTAAGAGTACGGGAAAGAAATTTAAGCGAAATCGCCGGAGTGAAGGTAAAAACCATCAGGGATATTCAGGAAAGCACGGAATATTCTCCTTTAGAGCCGGCCAAAAAAACTACAGTTACTTTACCTAAAAGCAATGTTCTTCAATATTATTTGGAAGACGGCTCCATAATCTGCATAAGGCCCAGCGGCACCGAACCCAAGATAAAGATCTACATAATCCATTCCGAGAAGGTTGTTTCATCGGTTGAAGAAGCTAAAAAACAATCGGATAAAAAAATTGCCGAATTCGAAAAAGAATTTAACGGGGTACTAAACGCCTAATGAGCTCTTACGATTGGATTAGTGCCGTCTATGATAAGGCGGTTTTTACGGCCTTCGATACCGAAACAACGGGCACGGAGGCCAAGGCAGAAAGAGTTGTCGAAATCGGCTGCGTAAAATTCGACATTCGCGGAGTTATCGCCCGCTACAATGTTCTGATTGACCCTGAAAAACCAATGCCTCCCGAAGCGGGCAAGGTAAATCAGATAACCGATGAGATGCTTGCAGGTCAGCCTAAATTTGCAGAAGTTTTACCCGACTTTTTGGACTTTATCCGCAACACTGTTCTCGTTGCCCATAATGCAAGCTTCGATATAAACTTTATAAACTGCGAGCTTGAAAGGTGCGGAAAAACAAAACTTACAAACAAGGTTTTTGACACCCTAACATTTGCACGCGAAACCCTGCCGGGCTTACAAAGCTATGCTCTCCAAAACCTTGCAACACAGTTCGGGGTTCAGGCTGTAAATGCTCACCGTGCCGAAGACGATGCCAGAGTCTGTATGGAATTCTTCAAAATAGCCCTAAGTCATTTCTTTGAAAAAAACAAGGACATGCTTGACTATTATAAAAAGGATGTCGATATTTCGGAGTACCTGAGCACCAAGGATCCCGAAACTGACGGCGGCAAACTCGTTCAGAATTTATTTTAAAAAGGCTTAAATTCAAAAAGCCTCGATTGTTTCTTTTTGAGTGAATCAATCGAGGCTTATAAATATTTTATCAAAAAGATAAAGTTATTTTTTCTTTGCTTTTTTTACGAGCTTTTCAAATTCGCTTATCTGATCCGTAAAAATCTTTATGCCTTCTTCCCAGAAGTCCGGAGTTTCGATATTAAAGCCTGCACTCTTTGTTACCTTAACGGCATCCATCATACCGGTCTTTTTTAAAATATCCTCGTAAACGGAAGTAAACTTTTCTCCTTCCTTTTTATAGCGGTTATAAAGACCGAGAGCAAAAAGCTGGCCGAAGGCATAGGGAAAGTTATAAAAGCCCAAGTCGGCAGAATAATAATGCCCCTTAACAAGCCACATATATGGATGAAGCAATTTAGAATCAAGGCCGTTTCCATAGCTTTTCTTTTGAGCGTCAAGCATCAGGCGGCAGCAGTCTTCAGCTGTGAGTTCATGCTTTTCCCTTTCTTCCATAAAGGAGCGTTCAAAATAAAAACGAGAAAGAATATCGATCAATACCTGACATCCGTCTTGAAGGTGAATTTCCAATAGAGCCGTCTTTTGCTCTTCATTCATTTTTTTAATTTCGCTTTCAAACAAAATGGTTTCTGCAAAAATAGAAGCTGTTTCGGCAAGGGTCATAGGATAGCTTTGATTTATTACGGGCATATCTTTTACAACATTAAAGTGAAAGGCGTGTCCCAACTCATGTGCAAGGGTACTGACCGAAGAAAAAGAGCCGTCACTGCGATTTTCGAAGCAAAAAACTTTCAGGCAGGGGAAGCCTCGACCTCTTAAAAATATCCCGCAGAATAGTCAACATTGAGTCGAGCAAAAACAGTCCTGTGCCCAATATCGAAGAAGAAGCAGCCCTGTGCCAATGAATAAAATACCTTCCGGATTTTTGTAGATGATTTTATTACTTTTTGATTTATTACTGATTCACGAAAGTCGGTTTTTAAAAAAATATATTATAATTGAATTTTTTAACAAAATTACGATTTTTCTAAAGAATTTTGACATTAAGGGGTTGAAAAAATTTAATTAATATGATTAAATTAGATACTAGGAGGGCTATAATATGAATGAAAATAATAAAAAAGAATCCGAATTTGAGATTCTTGAACTCATCAAGAAAGAAGATGAGATTAATTTGTGTTGCCACTACAAATGGGATAATGGATCCAAAAAAACTGAAGATGATCGACAGTATAATTAATGGGCAATTATCAATCTATTAAGTTGAGAAGTGCTAAAATATTTTGTTTTAGCACTTCCTCTTTCGTTGTATGTGTTTTTAGTTAGTAATTTTGTTAATTATATACAATTAAAAATGGCACATGATATTGTATATAATTCAATGAAAAGTTTGAGGAGAATGCTCAGCTGAGATTATAAGATGACCAACAAAGATGCTGATTTACCCTAATTGTCTCGCTTAAATAGTACAAGGCTAAAGAGTCTGAGATTATGATTGATTTTAAAAAGGATGCTATGTTGCATGAGATATTTGGTCTAAAAAAATGGATTCTATTATGCTGTTCTATACATTGACCGACTATTATTTATATATCATCAGCCCCTCACAAAAGACAGTTTTTCTATTTAACCGTATAACAAGTCAATCTTTTGTTCTTAAGTTTTCGATTTTTGAACAATTAAAAAGTGATTTAAAATTTAATAGACTAAATACTTGTACAAAAAAACTCGTATCTTTTATAAAAAACACCACAAAAGAAAGTATTGATAATTTTTGTAAAGAAAAAATTAAAAATAAAAATAAAAAAATTAAAAATCTTATACATGGTGTAGTATTTTTTGTTACTTACAAATGCAACATGTCATGCCCTAACTGTATTTTATATAGAAATTTGAAAACAAAAAGTTTGCCTACCTTAAAGGAATTCCCTATATCTTTAGCATATCAAATAATTGACCAACTTGTTGAAGATCATAAAAGTACTAATGTCCCAATATTAATATCATTTTCCGGAGCGGAACCAACATTATGTTCTGAATTTATAATTAATGTAATAAAATATTGTGAGGAAAAATATGTTGAATATGATTTTGAGTATAGTATAAACTCTAATTTATTAGTTTTGGATAAAATAACCATAGACCTGTTTAAAAATTATAATCTTGCAATTGGGACTAGTCTTGATGGATTAGGGATAGCTAATAATATTAATCGAATTGCAAAGAATAATAGTGATATATTTACTTGTGTAGACAAAAATATAAAAACGATCAATTATTCAAATTTTAAATCAAAAGTTAATCAAGTAGTTATTATGATCTCAAATAAAAATTATAAGTTTATTGATGAATCGTTAATAGAATATATTATAAATGAATATAATATAAAAAAAATATATATCACAACAGATGCCACCTGTATAATCAACGATAGTATTGACAATATTATAATGAAAATTTACTCAATGGTTGAAAAAGGACAAAAATTAGGAATAAAAATTCATGCAGAACCATTTAATGCATATGATAATTTGATTTCGTATAATACTGATACTGCATGTGGAGCTTTTAGTGGTGCAGGCTTTACTTTATTACCTGATAAAACAATTTCATTTTGCTCATACACACCAGAAAGAATTCGTTTCAGTAGTATTAATGAATTAAAATCAAATAAAAATTTTATAGAAATAATCAGAAGTAAAAGTGTCGGCCAACTAACTCGTTGCAAAGGATGCTCTCTGGAAGGTTCGTGTATTGGCGGCTGTCATGCCGCATTTAATACAATGAACAATAAACTACAAAAATATAGATGTTCTTTATATAAAGAGGGAACTAAATTTATGATAAAAAAATATCTTGAACAACAGGAAGCTCTATATGAAGTATAATATTACAAAAAGATTAAAACTCGTTGATTTTGAGAATGAGACTTTTGTATGGAATTCCATATTTTCACAACCAATGATAATAAATAAAAAATTAGCTAATAAATTGGAAGAGCTAAAAGAGAAAAAATCTATAATTAATGAATACGATATCTTTTCTAAAGATATATGGGATGTTTTAATAAAAAAAAAGATACTAAAACCTGTTAATATAGATGATCGAGATATACTTTTAAAAGAGAATTTAGAATTTATTACTAACTATACTCCAAAAATGACTAATAATTTAGCAATAATAACAACAGATAATTGTAATTTAAATTGTAAACATTGCATATTGCTCAGAACACGAAAAGCTGCAAATAGAAAAACTGAAGGAGTATTTACTGCTACGAATATGATAAAGGCAATAAATAATTTTAAATGGTACAATAAAGCACAAAAAAACTATATTTCTTTAGTTGGGGCAGAGCCTACATTATGTTGGATAGAAATATCTAAAATGCTAAAATATTTTGAAAAACAAATAAAATTAGGGATATTGCAATTTTCAATGGTATCAAATCTTGTTAATATTGGCCATAAAATTATCAATGATATTATAAACTATGATATTTCAATTATAACAAGTATGGATGGTCCCCCAAATATAGATATAAAAATTCGCCCTTTGCGAGATAGTATATCACAAAAAAGATTAGTTGAAACAATAAAAATATTAAATCTATCGGGTAAAAAACACATATACCACATCAATATATTTATAAATCAAAATAATTTTGATTACATTACAGTCAATTTTATTACCTGGCTAAAAAAAGAATTATTAATTGACTCTATATATTTGACAACAGATACATTAACAAATATTTCAGATAAAAATTTGTATGCACTATTACAAAAATACGAGGAATTATATATTTTCGGATTGGAAAATGGAATAACAGTAAAAGCAGATCTGTTCGTTCCATTCGATAATTTTTTTAAAAATAGATTTTCGTATTGTGATGCAATGTGTGGAAGTGGATTATCTGTGTATCCTAACGGAGATATAACGACCTGCAATTTAAGTACTAATTATATCGGAAATAACTATGATTTTTGTAATATCAACATACCAAAACTTAAAACCTTTTATCTTGAAAATATGCGAGGTGCTAACTCTGAATGTATAAATTGTGAACTTGAAGGCATATGTGCCGGAGGTTGTTATTTAATAAGAGAATACGCCAAAAACATAAATCAAGATTTTTTATATATTTCAAAATGTAAAGCATATAGAGAAATGACTAAAAGGTTGATTATTCAAAAACTAAAAAATAGGAAATCTAAATGAATTCCAATATTGCACAATTAATTGAAGAATTAAAAAGAAAAGGATATAATCCTGAGTTATATTGTTATAATTTAGAAAAAAAAAACAGCTATTATGTAGATTTAGTATCTGATACACTTATTACAAGTAAACAATTAAATGATCTGAGCGAACTTTTGAATGATATATATGTTCATTTTCCAAAAGACTTTAATTATAAATTTTCTTTTTTTTATTCTGAGACAATGACTATTTTTTTTGATATATATAAGTCTTCTTTTTTTATAAAAAAATACAAACTCATTATATCTCCAGAATTAAAAAACATTCATGAATTAATACATGGTTTTGCCTCTTGTATAAATTGTTATGCTAATAAAATATTAGAAGAAGGTTTGGCGATGTATCTTTCATGGGTTATAACTGATTCATTTCCTCAAATTCAGAGTTATAGTATTTATGACTTATCAAATTTAACAGATTGTAAAACAGATAAAGATTATATTTTGAGCGGGTTACTAGTACAATTTTTAATAAAAAATAGAAATGATTTTTTTGAGATATATAGTGCCTCTGTTCCAAACAATATGAATTTTATTAAATCTATCATAGATTTAAATAAGGAGATTTATAATGCGTAAAAATATGTTTTTTAAAATATATTTAAAGTATACACCTATTTATACCGTTATTTTCGTATTGGATTTATTTTCCATTTATGTATTTTTTAAATTATCCGATTTTTTAATAGCATTTACACAAAATATTTCAGAATTTACGAATACTGCGAATGGAATTTCTTACTATCTGATTACATTATTACCGATTTTTTTATATTTTATTTCCCTGGTATTTGATTCCTTTAAGTATAAACTGATTCAAATATTTTTATTTACCAAACCTAATGAATTCTTACAAGTGCTTATATTAAAAAATATTATGACTTCAGATTTAAATATAAACAATATTTTAGATATCAACCGCAAGATTAACGGTTTTACATCAGCTGTTGCCTCAATTAGAAGCCCCATATTGAATATTTTAAAAATATCCGTTTCCATATATGCCGTTGCCAAATTCAACTTTATTGTTTCAGTAATCGGTTTTGGTTGTATGCTTATCATATTTTTTGTAGGGCGCAGATTTTTAAAATATGAAAAACGGGGATTTGATAATATAAATACTGCTCAGTCCCATAGCATCGATTTATTAACTGAAATGGCGGATGCATCTTATACGATCCATTTTAATTCTGCGGAAGATTTTTTTATACACCGTTTTACAAAAAGCATAGACTATTTAAGCAAGAGTTTTCAATTAACAGGTTTTACGGGAAGATTTCGGGAGCTTTTTTTTACCATTTTTCCGTTTATTTTACCTCTTATGTTTATATACATAAATTTAAATAGTACAAATAAGATAGGAAGTCTAACGGGTGCTTACTCGGTTTTCCTCCTTTTTTTGCCCGTTGTTGTAAGTTTAATAAATACCAATTTTAAAACATATAAAAGCTTAAAATTCTTTACTGACCTTAAACCGTTTATTAAAAATAAAGAACTTACAGTTTTCCCGGAAAGAATAAACCGCATTAATATGGAACATATTAACCTTACACTGGACGGTAAAAATATTTTAAATGATGTTAGTTTAGAATTTAGGTCAAATGAAAAAGTAGGCATAATAGGAAAAACAGGTTCCGGCAAATCAGTCATTGCAAAAACACTTATGCTTAATCTTGCTCCTTCATCCGGGCAAATAAAATACAACGGAAAACAGGTTTTATACGGAACTTCTGCAGGAAATCTTATAGGCTATGCAGGCTCGGATGCTTTTATTTTTTCAGGAACATTAAAGGAAAATATTTTATTGGGATTGGAAAATTATGATAAAGTTTTTTTAACTAAAGCAATAAAATTATTTTCTTTTTCTTTTGCAGAAGATGATGTACTCCATAAAAATTTGTCGGGAGGCGAGAAATCAAGAATAGGGGTTTTACGTGCTTTAATACGTAAACCGGACTTTTTAATTATAGATGAAGCCCTATCTTCAGTGAGCTCAAAACTGGCAGATGAAATAATACGGTTCATACAACCCCATGTTAAAACGTTAATCATAATATCTCACCGTTTTTCTGATATAAAAGATATGGAGCGGATGATTATGATTAAAGACGGTTGTGTAATTTTTGATGAACCTAAAGATACCGCTATGCAAAATGAATTATTACAAAGTCTTTTTATGGAACAAAGAGAAACTAAATAAATTACTTGTTTTAGGAGATTATATTTATGAGATTAATTAAATTTTATTTGTATTTTTTTAAAAATTATAAAAAAGAACATGCAATACTCTTATTAAAAGAGTTATTTATCTCTCTTTTTATTATTCCAATTCCAATAGGTATAAATATTTTATATAAAAACAATGACCCTCAAATTCTTTTTTATCTTTTTATTTCAATTACCGTATGGTTTATATTTTCAATTATTTTACTTAAAAAACATATACAAGTTTTTTTATTTGAACCGATTCATATTATTGCAGTAACTTTTTATAAAAAATTTTTAAATGCACGTGAAAAAATAAATCACGGTTTTCTTATAGACTCTTTTAATTCAAACGGAATGATGTCTATAGAATATCTGGAAATAATCGCATATATGCTGCTTTCTTTTTTTAAACTTATACTTGTAATTACCATTTGCTTTTTTATAAATTCAAAACTTCTTATTATATCTGTAATTCCCGTTTTATTTTTAATTCCAATTCAAATTTATTTTTATAAACATATGGAAGAAAAAATATCAAATGCATCAAAAACAAATAAGGCATTGCAAAATACCATTTCTGAAATAGGCAATGGCATAGAAACAATAAGAAAATATGAAGCTTCAAACTATTTTTTAAATCAGTTTTTTGCTAAAAGTAAAAAAGCAAGAGCCGCTAATATTAAAAAAGCTTGCGGAAATTATAATGAATCTCTTCTTACCGATATGATAAAAACTCTGTATATCCCTTTATTTTTTGTCTTTACGGCTTTTATTCCTTTTTTTAAAATTATGCCGGAAGTTTTTCTTACATCGCTTACATACATCTATTTTATAACGGGAATATTATATGAGTTTATAGATTTCTTTTCTTTTATACGGGAAACTGCGGTTATGACTGAAGAACTGATATTGAGTTTTCCGTCTCAAAAAAATATTTCCGGTAATATTAAAAATATTTTTCCAATAGAATTTAAAGATTTTTCCATACATATAAATGAAAAGAAAATACTTGATTCCATTAATTTAAAAATAGACAAAGATGAAAAAATAGCTATTGTAGGAGAAACGGGCAGCGGTAAAACTTCTTTTTTAAATGCAATAATCGGCAGTATTGAGCCTTCATCAGGCGATATTTTATTTGCAGGAGAAAGGGCCTGTAAAACAAAAAATAGATTTGCTAAAATTGCCGCAGCGGAGCAACAGCCTTATTTTTTTAAAATGTCATTAACTGAAAATATATTTTTTTCTTTAAAAAACTATAAAAAAACCGAACAGACAATGAAAGATGCAGAACTTAAAGAATTTTATGACCGGCTGGAATTTGGAGGATTGACTTTTCTAAAACCGGAGGTTCTTTCACAGGGAGAAAAATCAAGACTTTCAGTATGCCGTATAAATGAAAAAAAAGCGGAACTTATTATAATGGATGAAACAACGGCAAATCTCGACTCTGAAACGGAAGCAAAAATACTTCCTAAAATACTTAAGAAAAAAGACACTACCGTTTTATGTATTTCACATAGACTTTCTACCGTAATGAAATTTAAACGGGTATTGTTTTTTAAAAACGGAAAAATAATATATGACGGAACCGTATGTAATGAACTTTTATCTCATTCGCTTTTTGCCGGTTTATTTAAGGAACAAATATATTTACAATAAAACTTTTAAACGGTGTTATTTTCTGCAACTCAAGACAAATAATCAAATTAAAGGCTTAGTTATCCTATCTTTTATCTCATTTGCCCATCTTATTTTATCTTTTGCCTCATCACCCCAATTAGAATTCTTCATCGGAAACTGACGGCGGCAAACTCGTTCAAAATTTATTTTAATTTAAGCTCAAAATAAAAAGACATATTTAAAATCAAAAAGCCCCGACCTTTTCATTCAAAAAAATCGGGGCTTTTAATCGGCAGTTTATAAATAATTTTATCAAAACAATAAGGCTTATTTTTTCTTTGCTTTTTTTACGAGCTTTTCAAATTCGCTTATCTGATCCGTAAAAATCTTTATGCCTTCTTTCCAGAAGTCAGGAGTTTCGATATTAAAGCCTGCACTCTTTGTTACCTTAACGGCATCCATCATACCGGTCTTTTTTAAAATATCCTCGTAAACGGAAGTAAACTTTTCTCCTTCCTTTTTATAGCGGTTATAAAGACCGAGAGCAAAAAGCTGGCCGAAAGCATAGGGGAAGTTATAAAAGCCCAAGTCGGCAGAATAATAATGTCCCTTAACAAGCCACATATATGGATGAAGCAATTTAGAATCAAGGCCGTTTCCATAACTTTTCTTTTGAGCTTCAAGCATCAGGCGGCAGCAGTCTTCAGCTGTGAGTTCATGCTTTTCCCTTTCTTCCATAAAGGAGCGTTCAAAATAAAAACGAGAAAGAATATCGATCAATACCTGACATCCGTCTTGAAGATGAATTTCCAATAGAGCCGTCTTTTGCTCTTCATTCATTTTTTTAATTTCGCTTTCAAACAAAATGGTTTCTGCAAAAATAGAAGCTGTCTCGGCAAGGGTCATAGGATAGCTTTGATTTATTACGGGCATATCCTTTACAACATTAAAGTGAAAGGCATGTCCCAGCTCGTGTGCTAGGGTACTTACAGAAGAAAAAGAGCCGTCAAAGTTGCAAAGAACTCTGGGTTCCTTTGTTACGGGAAAATGAGTACAGTAGGCTCCGCCGACCTTGCCGTTACGGACCTCACCGTCTATCCAGTTGGAGGCAAAGGCCTTTTTTGCAAAGTCTCCCATGTTCTTTGAAAATGAAGAAAAGTTTTCGATTACCAAGGCCTTTGCTTCTTCCCAAGTATATGTCGGAAATGATTTTGAAACCGGAGCAAAGAGGTCATAAAAGGGTAAATCCTTTTTGCCTAAGAGCATGGCCTTAGCCTTTAAATACTTTCTCCATGAAGGAAGAGAATCTTCGATGGCGGAAATTAAGGAGTCAAGAGTTTTTTGAGTTATATTTGCCTGCTTTACAGATTTTTCGATTGTGCCGCCCTTCCAGTTACGCCTTTTATTTAAGGTGATGGAAGTTCCTTTTACGCCGTTCAAGGCTGCGGCAACGGGTTTTTCGATGGACTTGCAAAGCTCAAGTTCTTTTTTAAAAGCCTTTTCGCGGACAGCCTCATCCTTATCATAGGCCATCGCTCTAAGCTGAACCAAGGTTTTTTCTTCCTTAGTTTTTTCATCCCAAATACATGAAGCTGTGGAAGTCATCGTGCTCTGTAATTTGCTCCAAGCCGAAGCACCGGAGCGGGCAAGATCGGCAGCCAAGGATTCCTCTTCTTCGCTCATCTGTTTTTTTTGCCAAAACAATGTATCTTCCAAATAGAAGGAAGCATATTTTAAATCCTTGTCGTTTTTTATCAAGGCCTTTACCTCTTTAGAAACGGAAGCCAAGATATTCGAAAAGCGCACTCCAAGGGGCGTAAACGGAACAAAGAGAGCCGATATCGAGTTAAGCTCAGATAAAGCTTCTTTGTTTTCGGTATCGGTTGTATACACGGCCGAAGCATAGGCATAAAGAGTTTCGGCTTCGGCATTAAACTCGTTTAAAATATCCAAAGCTTTTACCAGCCATTTTTTTAAGTCCTTATCTGAAAAAGCCTTTAAGTGTTTTTCAAACTTGGAAGTCAATGCAGGAATTTTCTTTTTTGATTCCGCATATTTTTTTGATTTAAAATCGGGATAAATATTTTTTAAATCCCATCTCGGTGCAGTTTTGTTTTGCATTAGTATCTCCTTATAAAATTTGTAGAAAAATTAAAGTTTAAAGAATATTGAAGCTTCTCCATAGTCTCCGTTCCTATCGGTTATGCTAAGTTCAAGTTTATTCTTACCGGAAAATTTTACCCCATCCGTTGAAATCTGTATAAGAAAGGATGTCATTTGGGCATCAGAAAATTGTTCTTCAACATAGGAAAGAGTCAATATTTCGCAAAATTCACCGTTTACAGATACGGTTAAAGATTCTTTACCTATATCGAGAACAATATTTTTTTCGTTTGCCTTAAACTTACTTAGGCTCATGGGTCTAAAGTAGACCATTAAATAGTTACCTGCTCCCTTAACTTGAAAACAGTGTAAACCGTATATCTCAATCACATCTATTTTAGGATTAATTTCCAAATCCTCATCAAGGTCTATATTTTGACTCCAGTATTCAAGATAATTTTCTTTGTACTCTTTTACAGCAATAAAAAACGGATAATACTTCGGCTCAGCAGATAAATTGAATTTTCCTTCATTATTTGTTTCATCGGAATATTCAATTTCGAATTTATTGTTAAGGAGGGCTACGAGGGCTTTTTCAAGAGGTTTATTGTTTTTATCGTAGACCGTTCCGTATATTTCTTTCATAAGTCATTCTCCGGTTTAGCTATAAAAGCTGACATAATTGTATAATATAAGAGAGCTTATGTCAATAATAACTAACCCCATATTTTTAAAGATAACCCTTTGACAATTTTCAAACTGAGGCCTATAATATAAATGATGGAAGAATCGAAAAAACTGTTTATAATAATACTGCTTGCAGCGGGATTGTTGACCGCTGTCGCTGCGACGGAAAACGCAGGCAGGGCGGTACTCGGTATAAGCCCGCATGAAAAAGAGATAACCGTGACGGCGGTAACGGCAGACGGCTCGCCCGTACAGGTAGAAGGCTGCACGGTTACGGAATTCCCGAGCGGCGAAGAAACGGTACTTACGGCAACGGGAACAAAGGTTGTCCTTAAAGGTGCTCTTATCGAGCTGGTCTGTTACAAAAACCGGCTGACTTCGCTTGATGTCCGCGGTTTAACTGCTTTGCAGGAGCTGTATTGCCAAGACAATATACTTACTTCGCTTGATGTACGGGAATTAACCGGCTTACATACGCTGTATTGCGGCAAAAATCGGTTTACCGCACTGGATATACGTGGGTTGACCGCTTTGCAGGAGCTGTACTGCAATGATAACGAAATCGCATCCCTCGATGTACGGGGGCTTACCGGCTTACATACGCTGTACTGTGACAATAACCGGCTGACATCCCTTGATGTGCAGGGGCTGACGGCTTTACAGTGGCTGGACTGCCACTTCAATAAACTGACCTCACTCGACGTGCAGGGCTTACCTGCTTTACAGGTACTGGAATGCAGCTCCAATCAGCTTACCTCGCTTGATGTACACGTTTTAACGGCTTTGAAAAATCTGTACTGCCAAGACAATAAGCTGACTTCGCTTGATGTACGGGGATTAACCGGATTACGTACGCTGTTCTGCAACGATAATCGGCTTACCGCACTGGATGTACGCCGTTTGACTGCTTTACAGAAGCTGGATTGCAGTTCCAATGCAATCGCTTCCATCGATGTACGGGGACTTACCGGCTTACATACGCTGTACTGTGAAAATAACCGGCTAACCACCCTCGATGTACAGGGTCTGACGGCTTTACAGTTACTGGTGTGCTCGGATAATCAGATTACCGCACTCAATGTGCAGGGCTTACCCGCCTTACAGGCGCTGGGTTTTCAGCATAACCGCCTTGAAGAAGACGCCCTTATACGGATACTCAAAAGTTTGCCCGACCGCAAAACGGACGAAGAAGGCCTCGCCGTACTGTACAGCGAAGGGGAGAAGCTCCCTAAAGAAAGCGGGTCGGCCGTTCCCGCCTCAGCCGAGTTTCGAGCGGCTTTCAAAGCTGCAAAACAAAAAAACTGGAAGCTGTACATGCAAACCGAAGATGGAGACGGTACGGAAATTCGGTTGCAGGAGGAATAAGCAATGTATAATTGGTAATGAGCAGTTTGCATGCATAATTACTCATTAAATATTACCAATTACAAATTAAATAAACACCGTTTATGCCCCCTTTGACAATTTTCAAACTGAGGCCTATAATATAAATGATGGAAGAATCGAAAAAAAAGAAAAATGATACCTATACGGAAATTCTCAAAAATGCAAAAGCTGAGTTTTTGCAAAACGGTTTTGAAAAAGCATCGATGCGTTCCATTGCCGCAATGACAGGCATAACGGCCGGAGCTTTATACAAACACTTCCCGTCAAAGGCGGCAATATTTGAAGCTCTCGTAGAGCCGCTTATCGGACAAACCTTAAGTATCGGTTCCGATTTTTCCAAAATTGCAATACATTTATATGAAACTAAAGACTTTTTATCAACAAAAGAAGCAATACGCATATCGTTGCAAAATTTATGTACGCTGGTTTACAATCACTTCGATGATTTTAGGCTTTTATTTAACCGCTCGGCGGGAACAAAATACGAAAATATCCGTCACGAATTCGTAACGGCAGATGTTACAGCGTGCAAAAAATTCATTGCCGACTTAAAAAAACGAGGTATAAAAGTCCGATCCTTAAACGACGATCAGCTTCACTTAATTTACAGCACCGCCTTAACACCTCTTTTTGAAATAATCACACATGAATATTCGTATAAAGAAACCCAAGGCTTCATAGACATATTAACCGATGTGATGTATTTTTGCTGGAATAAAATTATGCAGCCGGAAGCGGAAATAAACAGATAAAATACTATTTTTTCCTCTTGACAAATTTTTAATGTATGGCTATACTAACAACTGGTAAACAGTGTTTACTAATTGTTAGTATTACAAGGGGATTGTACTATGAAACTTGAAAGTTTGCATATATTTTTTAAAAAGATCGGTGAGTTTCAATTAAAATACCGCTGGCTTTTACTCATCTTATTGACAGCTATAAGCATATTTGCCGCAATGGGCTTAAAAAAGTTTAGAGCCACGTCAATGACCGAAGAAGTTTTTGTAAACATTACGGAGAATATGAGAAAAAATGAAGACAGGTTTAAAGAGCTTTTCGGCAGCAATGACACCATAGTTTTGCTTATAGAATCCGATGATGTTTTTAAGCCTGAAGTTTTAAAAATGATTAAGGAAATCGGAAGCGAACTTTTGGAAAAAATTCCGTACGCCGATTCGGTTACTTCTATCACCGATATCGATATAAGCATCGGAACGGAAGAAGGAATCGAGATAAAAAATCCCTTTAAAGACGGTATCCCTGAAGATCCTGCCGAACTTAAAAAAGCAAAGGATTTTATCCTATCCAGAAAATCCATCGTAAATAAACTTGTTTCAAGCGATGCAAAAGAAACCTGGCTTGTTCTTTCGCTTAAAGCAACCCCGAGTAGAGAAGAATGGATGAAAACTTCGGATAAGGAGCTTATGTATATCATGGGAGAAACAGCAATCGATATTGTAACAAATCCCAAATATAAAAGCTCCGCCTACACAATAAAACCTGCAGGTCTTCCCTACACTGAAACGGAAGAAAAGATTGTTATGAACGCAGATATAAAAAAATGCGTAAGCCTTAGTTTTATGTGTATGATAATTCTCCTGATTATTTTTGCACGCTCGCTAAGAGGTACGATAGTGCCTATCATCGCCACCACAGGCGCAATAGTTTCAGTTTTAGGTTTTATGGGGCATTTAAATATTGAAGGAAGTTCCGAAATGCTTTCCGTTCCAATAATTCTTGCAATGGCTCTTTCGGTCGGCTACTCAATTCACCTTGTAAATTCTTTTAGAAACAGTTTTTACGCAATAGGAAAACGTAAAGAAGCCGTTATCGATTCAATAGAAAATACGGGCTGGCCTTTATTTTTTACGGTTGTTACGACAGTTGCTTCCGTTTTATCGTTTTTAACGGTTGACCTCGAGCCGATGCATTGGATGGGGCTTGCAAGCGCCGCTATGGTTTTTGCGGTTTATGTCTATGTCAGCATCTTAATTCCTATTTTGATGAGTTTCGGAAAGGACTGTCCTCCTGAACAAAATAAGAGTGCAATAAGATATAAAAAGCTGGATTCTTTTTTTGAAAAGTTCGGAAGGTCCGTATTAAAAAAACGAAAACCGATTTTAATTGTTTTTGCACTTGTAACAGTCCTTTGTCTTCCCGGTATTTTTATGATAACCGTAAACATGGACAGTTTTAACTTTATGGGAACAAGAATTCCTTATGTAAAACGCATTTATGAAATTACACATTCTCAATTGGGAGCCTATTTTAACTACAATGTAATGCTGACATTTAAAGAAGAAGATGCAGTAAAAAAACCGGAAAACTTAAAAAAGCTGGAGGAGTTAAGCCGCCTCATATCGGGCTTTAAATTGACAAAGCTGAATAACGGAGTGCCGAAAATATTTTCAATTTTAGATGTTGTAAAAGATATGAATCAAACGATGCATGCCGACGATCCGGCCTTTTATACCATACCTGAAGATGAAGACCTCTTAACTCAACTTTTATTTTTATACGAAATATCGGGTGGAGAAACTTCCCGTTGGGTTGATGACGAATTCAGGACTCTCCGAATGACCGTCGATGTTGCCGCCTTTGACGGAAATGAACTTGCCGCCAATTTGGAAAGCGTGTATAAAAAATGTGCGGAACTTTTCCCCGATGCGGAAACCTTTTTAACAGGAGCTGCAGCCCATGCCGCAGAAATGAATAACAAAATAGTATATGGAGAAATAAATTCTTTTTTTACATCTCTTGCAGCAATCGGTGTTTTAATGATGATTGTATTCGGAAGTATTAAAATGGGACTCATAGGTCTTATACCTAACATTATGCCCATTATTACGACAGGAGCGATTATGGGCTACTTCCATGTTCCTCTAGATATGGTAACAATGGCGCTTATGCCCATGGTTCTCGGTATAGCAGTAGATGACACAATCCATTTTACCAACCATACAAAGTACCTATTTGAAAAAGAAGGCTCTTATGATAAAGCGATTGTCGGTTCTTTTTATTCCATAGGAAAGACACTTGCAATGACTACGATAATTTTGTCGGTTACTTTTTTAATGTACATGGCAAGCAAAATAGATGCATTCCTGCGATTGGGAATCTTAGCAGCCGTCGGTCTTTTTTCGGCCCTCATTGCCGACTATCTGATGACACCCGTATTAATTTATATTTCAAAACCTTTCGGAAAAGAGAAAAAATAATTATGAACTACTTACACATGGAGGTATTATGGATATCTTAAAAAAACATATCGGCGCAATCATCGTTCCGGTGGTTTTCGCAATTATCGGTGTTGCCTGCGGCATTGTTCCGTACTTTGCTGTTGCATCTATTGTGACAGAGCTGATAAACGGTGTCACGGATTACCGCGTTTTCTTGCCTTATGCAGGGCTTATTCTTGCAGGGTTTGCAGGGGCGCTTATCGGGCATTCTATATCGACAATCGGTTCCCATAATCTTGCGTTCAGTGTCATCGAAGATACGCGGAAAAAGGTTGTGGAAAAACTGAGCCGCCTTTCGATGGGCACAATAGAAGAAAAAAGTAGCGGCAAGTGGTCTCAATTTGTGGTAGAAACACTTGATAAGATGGAAAAACCTATTGCACATGTAATCCCTGAAGTATTGGCGAATGTGCTCATTCCGGTTGTCATTGTCGTTATCATTTTTATATTAAATTGGAAGATCGGTCTTGCAAACCTTGTAACGCTGCCGCTCGGTATACTTTTTTCGATGCTGATGATGAAAGATTACGAAGCAAAGTCCAAGCGGTACATTGAAGCGTCAAAAAAAATGAATGCTGCCGCCGTCGAATATATTCAGGGCATCAAAGTTATCAAGGCGTTTAATAAGTCGGCTTCATCCTATGATAAATTTCAAAAAGCAGTGGAGGACAATCGGGACTCTATGCTCGACTGGTATTTAAGCGTATGTTTTGCCATGATAGCTGCGATGGAGGTTCTGCCGTCTACGCTCCTTATCGTATTACCGGTAGGGCTTTACCTCTTTATGACCGGAGGGATTACAATTCCTACGCTGATTATGTGCATTTTGCTTTCGTATGCGTCGTACAAACCGCTTTTAAAAGCGATGGCCTATACGGATGCGATGGCAAATGTGCGTGTCGTATTCGGTGAAATAAAATCGGTGCTCGATTTACCGGAACTGATACGGCACGATACGGCTCCCGATCCGCAAGGCTTTGATGTGCGCTTTGAAAATGTGGTATTCGGCTACGGCGGAACACTGTGCGAAACGGACGGTGCAGCTGCCAAGAACGGTACAAAGGTGTTCGATGGATTGAACTTTACGGCAAAGGAAGGTGAACTCACCGCGATTGTCGGATCTTCCGGCAGCGGCAAGTCTACCATTGCAAAACTGCTGGCAGGCTTTTGGAATATCGACAGCGGACACATCACCATCGGCGGCGCTGACATCGGCAGCATGAGTTTGGAACGGAACATGCAGCTGGTTACATATGTGTCGCAGGAGAATTTTTTATTCAACAAGAGCATTCGGGAAAACCTAAAGATGGCAAAAGAGAATGCAACGGATGAGGAAATCGAAACAGCCTGTACAAAAGCAAGCATCCATGATTTTATCAAAAGCCTGCCTAACGGGTATGACACCAATGCGGGAAACGCAGGCAGTAAGTTTTCAGGCGGTGAACGGCAGCGGCTTACCATTGCCCGTGCGCTTCTCAAGGATAGTCCCATTGTCGTACTCGACGAGGCAACCGCCTATTCCGATCCTGAAAACGAAGCCGTTATTCAACAGTCCATCGACAACCTCGTCAAAGATAAAACCGTTATTATGATTGCACACAGGCTTTCCACTATTGTCAACGCCGATAAAATCATCGTGCTGGATAAGGGCCGGATTGCTGCAGAGGGAACGCACACCGAACTGTTACAAGATTCGCCGCTCTACCAAAAAATGTGGCAGTCCCATATCAGCGGCAGGGATAACGGATAATTGGAGGAATGCTAAGATGTTTGATTTATTGAAAAAGATATACACGATTGCGGGAAAGCAATCAAAGCGCATAACAACGATGTTTATCTGCGATATGCTTAAAAGCATATTCGAAGGATTCACTCTAGGCGGGCTCGGATATTTTTTACTGACGCTGAGCCGTGCAGTGTTTCAGGCGCTGCCGGTTACAAAAAACAACAGCATTACGGTGTTCTGTATTATGCTTATCGGCATAATAGGAAAGATTATCTTTGGGTATATTTCCGACCGAAATAAAAATATCGCATCGTATACGATGGGAGCTGAAAATCGGCTCGTCATCGGAGATAAGCTGAAAAACGTGCACATGGGATATTTTTCCGAAAGGAGACTCGGAGATATTTCCGGCGCATTAACAACGGTTATCACAGATGTTGAAACAATCGACATGATGATTCTCGAAATGATGTTTGCAGGAAGCATTCAAACGGTTATCATGGCACTGTTCGTATTCCCCTTTGACATGGTAACAGGCTGCATCATTTTTGTTACCCTTGCAGTAGCGATTGTATTCAATAATCTGTTCCAAAAAAAGACGGATGCGGTAACGGCAAAACTGACTGAGCTTAAGCTGCAGCTGCGTACCGATATTTTGGAGTATGTGCAAGGAATCGGCGTAGTAAAGGCGTTCGGCAGAACAAGCGAAGCACTCAAAAATGTGACGGAAAGTATTAAAAAAAGCAAGACAGGTTTCTTTGCCGTAGAAAAGACTCTGACACCTTCATTGCTGGTTTTTTCTTTGCTGCTAAAATTAGGAACAACCGCAATTATCGTGAGCGCCTTATACCGCTATTCGATTGGGACTATAGATAT
The DNA here is from genome assembly GCF_024181665.1 of Treponema sp. B152. Lineage (NCBI taxonomy): Bacteria > Pseudomonadati > Spirochaetota > Spirochaetia > Treponematales > Treponemataceae > Treponema > Treponema sp. B152. The sequence continues at coordinate 790,650 of NZ_CP058668.1, read as the reverse complement.
TGAAAAAACGCTGATGCTGATTGTCGCGAGCTTTGTGGTATTCGGCGGTTTTGAAATAGCCGGTACAATGCAGAGAATGCGCGGTGTTGCGGTGCAGAATTTGGATACGCTCTTTAAGGTTAAAAATATTCAAGCCTTACCGGAAGGCTCACAGCTGCCCCAAGGTGATGACGATATTACCGTCAAGAATATCACCTTCGGATACGGCGGAAAAAAGAACACTGAAGAAAAGCTCTTCTGCAACTTGGATGTGTATATTCCGAAAAACAGCGTAACCGCATTAGTCGGCTATTCAGGTTCGGGGAAGACAAGCCTTTGCCAGCTGATTGCCCGTTTTTGGGATGTCGATGCAGGTGAAATAAGGCTCGGCGATACCAATATAAAAGATTTTGCATACGATACATTTTTATCGAACTTTACATTTGTATTTCAGGATGTCTATCTCTTTGAAGACTCGATAAAAAACAACATCAAATTCGGAAAACCGGATGCAAGCGATGAAGAAATTATCGCTGCGGCAAAAGCAGCGCAATGTCACGATTTTATTATGGAACTGCCGGACGGTTATGATACGGTACTGCAGGAAGGCGGAAGCAATCTTTCAGGCGGAGAGCGCCAGCGTATTTCCATTGCGAGGGCAATGCTCAAGCCTAGCTCCATTGTTATCCTCGATGAAGCAACTTCAAGTGTAGACCCCGAAAACGAAGAGAAATTGATGAGAGCCCTCGATGAACTTTTAAAAAACAAAACTGCAATCATCATTGCGCATAGGCTTTCAACTATCAAAAACGCCGATCAAATATTTGTCATGGATAAGGGAAATATCGTACAACACGGCAAACACTCCGAGCTGATGCAGCAGGACGGTATTTATGCTCACTTTGTCGGTATGCGCGAAAAAGCTGCATCGTGGCAGGTGTAGAAAAAAAATATACAGAGGCAATAATTATAAATTATTTGGAGGTTGATATGAAAAGGATAAAACATTTGATTGTGCTGACCGTGTTTGCGGCAGCAGCAGTGAGCTTTGCGTTTGCACAGGAATTGACGGGAAGAGAAATAATGCAAAAAGCAAGTAACAGGGAAAAGGCCGTAACCGATTCTTTTAAGATGAGGATGACCCTTATAAACTCAAGCGGAAAAAAACGAGTGAGGGAAGTTTCAGCCTATTCAAAAGATTACGGAAAGGAAGAAAAAACGGTTATGGTGTTTTTACTTCCTGCAGATGTAAAAGGCGTCGGCTATCTTTCGTTCTCGTATGACGATGAATCAAAAAGCGATGACCGCTGGCTTTATATGCCTGCATTAAAAAAAGCTAAGCGCATAAGCGGTTCATCAAGCCAAGACTACTTTATGGGAACGGATTTTACCTATGATGACATGAGCGGCCGCAAGGTGGACGATTATAAACATACTCTTTTAGGCGAAGAAAAAATCGATTCTAAGGACTGCTGGAAAATTGAATCAATTCCGGTAAAAAAATCCATGTACTCGAAATATGTTTCATGGATAGACAAGGAATCCCTTTTAAACATAAAGGCGGAATTTTATGATGAGCAAGGTTCTATTTTAAAGGTGCTTACCGTCAGCGGTATCGAAAAAAAAGACGGCTTTTGGACAGGCAATAAAATGGAAATGAACAACCTGCAAAAAAAACATAAAACCTTAATTGAAATTCTAAAACATGAATTTAACAAAGAGATACCGGATTCTTATTTTAGAGTCAATTCGCTTGAGGAAGGGAAGATTAGGTAGAACTTTTGCAAATATGCGGGCATCTGCGTTGTCGCTTAACAAAAAACAGTCCTCGACGTACAATAAGTACGCCTGTGGGTGTTTTTTGTACGCTCCTAGCATCTACCTCGCCTATTTGCAAAAGGCTTTTTTTAAAAAGGAGGTGTGATAAACAGTTCGGCACAAATACTGCCTCACTGTTTATCTGCCGAGTTTTGTACACAAGGTACAAAACATCGCATTATTGTATGCAGCTTGTAAACAAACTGCGTGAAAAAACTTTTTTCAGGATTTGATAATCCTTACAAAAAGTTTTTATAGGAGGAATCCATATGGATATAATCAGGGCAATATTGGACGGCATAGCGATGGCGGCCATATTTAACGGTTCGGCGGCGGCTCTTGTAATAGCTAACCCAAGATATTTGATGGATTCATATCCTAAGGGGATTCAAAAAGCTGCACCTGAACCGATGAGTAAAAAAGAAAAACGGGTAAATAAAATATTTACGGTTATAGTAATGGGAACGTGCTGGCTTTATGGAGTAAGCAGTACATTATATGGCGGAATTCATACATTTAGGCTACTATTTTGTACCGCATATATTCATTGGATTATCGTGAATTTCGGTGATTTTTTCTTGTTGGATTGTCTTTTATTCCAAAAGTGGACTAAGTTGATTGTCATTCCGGGAACAGAAGATAACCCAATCTATCAAACAAAAAATTGGATGAAGGTTATAGGAATACCGGAGCATTTTTTGTTGTGGCCGTTTATAATAGTGCCGTTTTTTTCTCTGGTTCAAACAGGCATTGTAATGCTAATACAATTTCTGTTTTCCTTCTAAAAGTACACAGCAGAAAACGATTTCTTACGGTAAGCTGTATCGAAAAAACTTTTTTCAAAAAGTTTTTATGGGAGGTGTGATAAACAGTTCGGCACAAATAGTGCCTCACCGTTTATCTTTCGAGTTTGCCTCATCGGCAAACGTCGCATTATTGTATGTAGTTTTGCATAAAGCAAAACTACTTGAAAAAACTTTTTTTCGCAAATTGATATTTGCTGCAAAAGTTTTTATGGGAGGTATAAAGATATGAAAACAATACGAAAATACAGACAAGCATTCTTGTTAGGTACTACATTCTGTATGTTATTTTTTGCATTAACATTTCCGTGCGGTGCGCAGGAAGCAGGAGGAACATTATCCGAATATCAAGCGGCCGATGATTCAGGTGATGACGAATTTTCTGCCGATTCTGAAGATGACAGCGCAAAACCTGTATTTACGGTAAGCGGAAAACTGGAAACGGCCCACGGTCTTAGATGGAACAAAGGAGCCGAATACAGTCTGTCCCGTTCTATTGCTCAAATAAAAGGAGAAGTCCTTGCAGGTTCGGCCTATGCCTTTCTTTCAGCCTCGGCAGAATACAATTACCGCAATCCCGCACGCACGGGCTTTAAACTTAATGAAGCCTATTTCCGCTATTCGGGCGAGATTTGGGATTTAAGTTTCGGAAGACAGCTCATCAACTGGGGACAGGCTGACGGCTTTTCCCTTACCGATGTGCTGAGTGCAAAAGATTCTTCCACCTTTTTAGCTCTTTCTTCCGATGACACAAAACTTGCATCTGACAGTATCCGCTTAAGATTTTTCCACGATATTTTTACATTTGAAGCGATAGCCGTTCCGTTTTTTACCCCGAACAAACCGCCGCGATTCAACTTTGAAGACGGCGCAAAGGACGATCTATACTATATCGATACGCCGGACACTTACGATACCAAGACACCTCTCGGCTCAATACCAATTAAGTACACAAAAACCGAAAGCGCTAAACCTAAGATGTTTACCGACACGGAAGCTGCCGCCCGTTTTTCTTTCTTTTTACCCGGAATCGATTTTTCCGTTTCCGGTTTTTACGGCTGGGATAAAAATCCTCTCTTTGTAAAAAGCGGCTATGCAAAAAAAGGGCTTTTTAATCCTGCCGCTCCGTTCGGACCTTTAAATCCATATGTACCGAAAGAACTACACACCAATTTAAACAAAGAATATTACCGTATCGGAATGGCTGGCATTGATGCGGCGATTCCTGCAGGCGATATAACGATTAGACTGGAGACTGCTTATATCGGAGGCCGGTATTTTGAACCGAAGAATTTGCTTACAGAAAAGTCTATCAATGATTTAAAAATACAGACACCTGATGATGTTACGCTTGAGTTTAATTCAGCAATTAAAAAACACCAGCTATTGGCACTCGCAGGAGTCGATTGGATTAAGAATTCTTGGACGCTTAGCGCACAATATTTTGAAGACCTCATCCTCGATCATAAGGATGATATAGAAAGACCTATGCACAAGGGTTTTGTCAGTCTCAATATAAGCAAAACATTTTTGCGGGACACGCTCAAAGTTTCGGCAAGCGGAGCAGTCGATATAAACTACGGCAGCACATCAAGCACTTATTCGGTTGACTATTCCCTTACCGACAACATGCATGTAATTTCGGGCGGAGACCTTTACACCAAAGGCTATGACGGCAAAGGAGACTTTGCACAATTAAACAAGATAAGTTCTATATGGGTTAAGGGGAGGTTTAACTGGTAACCTCTTTTGAAAATATACACGCTGTCTGCTGCGTCGCTTCAAAAAAATTAATCCTCAACGTACATAAAGTACGCCTGCGGTTAATTTTTTCTCTCTCCTTGCATCCAACATGTCTATTTTCAAAAGTCCTGTCAGTGAGGCGGTTTAGTAATAAGTTGTTTTTTAAGCAGCTTTGAGCGGCGGACTGCTCAATTTTGTTTTTTAGCATTACGAAGAAAACAAAATTGAGCACCGCGCTTTTCAGGGCTCCGCTATCGCTGTCCGAGGGAGATAAATATAAAACTGTTTATATTTATAATCTAGCATAATTTTTCTTTAGCACTCCAACTATTCATAATAATTTAAAATAAAGATAATAATAAATAAACACCTCCAAGAAAGTCAACATAAAGAGGCAAAGCACATAATATAAAAACAAATTTTCCTAAAATTAACTGCAAATATGGATGATTATAGTTATCCGAATGGAAATCAAAAACAGCTTCCGTTATAATATTTTGCACAATACCCACAATTAAAAATAAAATATGAATAACAAAAAAAATAAATTTTGGTTTAGGATCAAAAATAGAAATATATGTTTTTGATAAAAGAAAAGAAGTTATATAAAGCAATATTTTAAAGACCGCCAGTAAAAATTTTATAAGTTTAGGATATATATTCTCAATTTTTGTTCTTAAAAGTTTAAAACTGAACTTATAAAAAGAAACTCCCAAACCAAATAAACATAAGTAAAGAATTTTTAAAGCATGAACTAATTCCCAAAAATCAATATTCTTATATTTCATATTTTCTTTTGCGGAAGGGAAAAAATAAAAAATCAAAACATAAACTATTCCAAGGAAAACGGAGGCAATAAGACAAGCCTTCGCATTAACTTTTTCGTAATTCATAATCCTCCTATGAAAATGCTCTTATGAACGTATATAACAAAGTAATACTACCGCCTATAAAAAACGGTACAACATATATTCTGCGGTATATTTTTAACATTTTTATATAGTCTTCCAATTCATATTTTTCGGTATCGAAAATTGAAAGCCCTTCATATATCGGTTTTAATACCGACAAAGGGACGAATTCAGGCATAAACAATAAAATTTTATCGATGCCTAATGATTCCAAACAATCTAATTTTTTTGAGATCAACCGTCCTCCTTTTATCTGCAAATAAAATCTCATTATCGCGCCCGATATGAAATATATAAATATTGAAATTCCAAGAAACGGATTAACTCGTATAACCATATATCATTCTCCTACCATTTTATCGAAAAAACTATGTAACAGTTTATCAGTAAAAATTTTACCTGCATTACCAAGTACATTAGAAAGCATTTTTTTTACATCAATATCTGCACCTGCACCAAGTCCTAGCTCTTCTTTAATATATAATGCAATATGGTTATCACTATCTTTTGCAAATCCAATACTGCCACGTGCTGCGAATAAAACTGCTAAAGAACCAGAAATGATTGGAGATTCTTCCATATCTCTCCCATCAGGAGCTGTATACTTAATCGGATTATATAGCTCGAAGCTGCGCTGCGAATACCCCGCATAATGATACACATGCAAGTTTACCGTATTGTATACGACTCCCATGCCCGGTAAGTTTTCGTTATCTTTCTTCGCTTTATCATCTATCGGAGCTGTGGTTAGGGGAGGAAAGACACTTTTGTCAGATAAAAGTTTCTTTACCTCGAAACATTGTTGGTTGTTACCCTTCCTCATAACCCTTCCTATCTTCAAAACTGCTGTTTAAAGGGCCGGTGCAAGCACCTTGCCCTTAAGAATTCTGAAGCTTTCTTATAGTTTTTATTATTGCACAAAATATAAAAATAAACAAGTGTCAGCACAGCGCATTCCGCTTCAATCGCTGTCCGAGAAAAGAGATAGTTGGGTTGCCTATGATTATAATTATTCTTCATCAAATATCCTCGGTGTACACATTTTCTTAATAAGTATGTTTATATTTAAAATTTTTCAAGCATTTCCTCATAATTATCAGGATAGGTATATTTTATATGATACTTCGTTCTATCAGAAATAGGCGTTGCATAATAATCGACACCCTGTCTTTTAAATTCGGCGATTATATCCTGCTTTAATTTATATTCTTTACTATCTAACGGAAACACCCAAGAATAATCACGTAAGATATTTACAGGATATATTTTTTCTTTTCGTGATATATACAAATTCTTATCTATCATAGGGTCATAACATGCTTCAGTTATATCAGCATGGCATTCTACTATAAGATAATAAGCAATGGTATATCTCTTCAAACGTAAAGCGAGGCTTGCAGCAGTAGTACCTGCATTTCGCCGTGCATCGATATCGGCGCCGTTATTAATCAGAAGCTCTACCAATAACTTACTATCTCCTGTAAATATTGCATTCATCAATACGGTTCTGTCACCATAAGATTCTTCAAAATATGGAATATTCGGATCTGCACCATATTTTAATAATAGTTTCGTATATTTAATATTTTCATTCATATCAATACTTTTGCCTTTCCACCGCTTGCCAACTGCTAAATACAGAGGCGTGTTATTTGATGCACGCTGCATAAGATCAGGATCAGCTCCGTTTTTAAGTAATATTTCTGCTGAATTATACTTACTGTTTACAATTGCCCAATACAACAGAGGTGTACCATAAAGAGGCTCACGGTAATTTATCAATTCTTTGTTCTCAGAACAAATTTGATTTATTTTTTTTATATTTTGCGAATTAACTGCTTTTGCCAAATCCCATGCAGGAGTATTCTTAAAAATATTAATTGATATGGACGGATCAGCAGAATTAAATAAATTTCCCATAGAACCCATTATTTTTACACTTAGCCAGCCTACCGTATATAGCGTTACAGGGTTAAAAATAATAATGAGACATATAAATGAACATAATAAAATAAAAATAATTTTTGAAGTATTAGATTTCCTAATTTTCATAATATTCTATCTCTCTAATTGCAGTATATGAAGCTTCAGTATCATCATCATAAAATATTTTAGCTTCAATCCAATTATCATTTTTATCATGTTTAATATAAACATATTTAAAATAAGCATCCGATTTTTCATCGAATTTTAATTTCCCTTCCAATAGTTTATTTCCATTATACTTTGCATCATAGAATTTCCACCCCATTGAAGTAGGAAGAGGCTCTATTTTACTAAGCCTCCCCATTTCATCATAATAAAATAATGCATAAGAATGAGTTTCTTTTAAATAATACTTTAAACTTTTATTAGCTCTTGCAATAAAAAAATTATTATCCATAGTATTTTTCATGTTAAGAGTTTTACTTATTCGGCCGCTTTCCAAAATCTTTTTTCCCTTAGAATGATAAAAATAGTGATTATATTTCAAAATATTCGGATTATCTTTAATATCAATGTATTCATAAGAATACATTAATTTATCATCAATATTTTTTAATTCATTATAAAATTCTTCACTAAATAAGATAATTTCATTATCCAATCTAAAATCATATATATTTGTTTGAAGACCAAGATCATTATATTCATTCAACTTTACTATTTTACCATCATAATATGGAGAATCTTCTACTTCAATAATTTTCTTTTGATCTTCGTCAAATAAAATTGCAGATTCTAATTGCATCAAACCTATATCTGCAGAACTATATTTATGACCGATAAAATTTTCACCTTCCGGGGTTTCAGCATAACTTTTTAACTTTCGTTTTATTGCAGGCTCATCCCACCGGCGCCAAGAAATTATTTTCTTATATCTAAAATTTTCATTCAAATAACGGGCATCAGTTGGAAATAAAGATATATCACCAAAATTAATATCTGACGGATAACTTGTATTATTTACAATATTAGCTCCATATGGAAAACAACTTTTTTTACCACTTCCTGAAGTATCAAATTCAATTTTCTCTTCTTTAGGAGTTTTGTCAATATTCTTAGAACTTTCAGTTATGGTATTCTGCTGAACATCATTTACAATCATCTTGTTTTCTCTTTTTATACATGAAACCAAAAGAACCAACATAAAAATAAAAATCATATTCCTTAAAATTTTCATTATTTAGTCTCCCTTAATAAGTTATTCGGGTAAAATGGAACAGTTTTTACCTTTTCTATTTTGAATATATCAATACGGATTATAGCAGTATTTTCTCTTCATCCTGGATCCACATACTTCACAGGATTATAAAGCTTGAAGCTGCACTAGCGGTACCTTACCCCTAATAATCCCGAAGCTTTCTTATAGCTTTTATTATTGCACAAAAGATAAAAGTACACAAGTGTCAGCACCGCGCTTGCTTCGAAGCTGCGCCTATCGGCTTGCTGCACCAATACCGCTCCAATCTTTTTGCTGCATTTGTCTTCACAGGCAAGGCTCTTCCCTCCGGTCAGAGCTTGCTTTTTGCTTAAACACACCGCAAAAAGGATTTCCGCTTCAATCGCTGTCCGAGAAGTTAAACTATCTTGTTGTTTTAATAAATTCCTATTTTTCATTTTTTCCATTTCTTTACTGGTTACCTTAAAGTTTTTTTTACCACCCACCATATGAATATAAATTAACAAAATACATACCAAAAATACAAATACAATCAAAAAAAGAAGGTAAATTTTCCATTTCATCTCTCATTCTTGTTTTTTAAATCTTAAAATATCCATAACAAAATCATTAGCAATAGCTCGGGGTTATACCACATTGTCTAAAAAAGTTTTATTTCTACATATATACACCGTTTCTTTTTCCTTTATTTTATTATATACCAATAATTTATTATCTTTGAGCCTTATTACATAAAATTTATTTTCTATATTTTATTTGCACAAATTCATTGTTTATCTATCCAACCTTCTGCACATAATTAGACAATAAGTATAAATCATTTACAAAAAACATATTAACCTCAATTAGTTTTTTTTACTATTATAAACTACTTCATAGTCATTTGCAAGCTTTAAAAACATACCTTTTTGATATTCATCCTTCGTCTGTTCAGACAGACTTCGATAAATTTTTGCTTTTACTTGATAAAAATCATAATAATCAGGAAATAAATTTATACCTTCTTCTAAACAATCAATGGCCTCATTCAATTCATTTTTTGAGTATAAAGCGACGGCTTTATTATAAAATACTACTTCATTACTGCCGCCTAAATTTATAGCCATATCCAAATCTTTTATCGAATTATCATAATTTTTCAATATAAAATAAATACTACCTCTCCATGTATAAGCCTCAGCATCAGTATTATTAATCTTAATATATTTATTAAAAGCATTTATTGCGTTATCATATTCTTTTAAAGCATAACAAGAAAGGCCTATATGAAAATAAATATCGTTGGAACGATATTTTAACTTCAAGGCTTTATAATAATCGGATAATGCACTATTATAATCTTTTATCGTTTCATAAAACAAACCTCGTGAAAAATAAGCATCGGAATCCCTCGGGTTTAATTTTAATGCTTGTGTATAATTTAAAATAGCATTGTCATAATCTTTCAGACGATAAAATATCTCTCCTCTATTTTTAAAATGCAAAGAATCCTTCGGGTCTAATTTTATTGCACTATTAATATCACAAAGTACTTTCTCGAAATCACCAAATTCTAAATAACAAGACGATCTATTGTTATAAGCTCTAGGATCATTGGGAATTAATTCTATCACTCTAGAAAAATCTACAATAGCTTCATTATATTTCATCATTGCATAAAAAATAAGACCTCGCAGTAAAATAGATTCTTCATAATTAGGATTTATTTTTAATGATCTGTTTATATCATGTATTGCTAAATCATAATAGCCGGATAAGCTGTAATAATAACCTCGCTCATAATAGAGTTTATAATTATTGGGGTCTTTCTCAATTTGTCTTTCATATTTACTAAGATTCATTTGATATATAATAAAACTATCTTTCTCCGTTATTTCACTATTTGGAATAGAATTACAAGAAATAAACTCATACAAAACAATTGGCACTAAAATAACAAAAATTATTTTTTTCATTGCATATTCTCCTTATCATTATTTTCAAATATTTTAAATTCAGGTATGTTCATCTCAGTTTCTTTTATATCCGGTGTTTTTACACCGATTCTTTTCTTTTCCCAATCAATAAAAAATTTTAATTTATTATTAATTGGAATTTTCAACACTTTATATTTTTCATAAATAAATTTTACAAATTTAATAAATGCTTTTCCATAATCAATAGGATGCATCCATGATGCTTTAAAATACATCCACATTCCTTGAAATATTCCTTCATCTTGCAAACCTTCTAACTTTGCAAAAATTGAAACAAGTAAATCATCAATAAAAAACCATTTTCCATCCGGATCGGTATACTTAATCGGGTTATTCCCCGCATAATGATAAACATGTAAATTTACCGTGTTGTATATACCTCCCATTCCGGGCAGGTTCTCATTGTGTTTCTTCGCTTCATCATTTATCGGAGCTGTGGTTAGGGAAGGAAAGACACTTTTGTCAGATAAAAGTTTCTTCCCTCCCCTACAACCCCTCCTATCTTCAAAACTGCTGCTTAAGGGCTCTGCCCTTAAGAATCCCGAAGGTTCCTTATAACTTTTATTATTGCACAAAATATAAAAACAAACAAGTATCGGCACCGCGCTTGCTTCGAAGCTGCGCCTATCGGCTTGCTGCACCAATACCGCTCCAATCTTTTTACTGCATCTCTCTTCACAGGCAAGGCTCTTTCCTCCGGTCAGAGCTTGCTTTTTGCTTAAACGCACCGCAAAAAGGATTTCCGCTTCAATCGCTGTCCGAGAAGTGAGATGGTTAGGCTGTACATGACAATAACTAATCTCCATTTTTGATATATATGACCTCATCTTTAGTAATAATTTTATAATTAATATCATACTTTCCTATTTTTTTATTTTTTTTAATAAAATCAATTGTATATTCTTTATATGAACCCCAGGAAGCACTAGAAAACGGTATTTCGATCAGAAGCTCAATATCATTATTATTTATATCTCCTATTTTTAATGGAAATTCTCCATACCGGCATTTGTCTATCAATATATAAAAATTATTATAAATATATAAAATTTTATTTCCTGAGCCATAATATAAAAGAGGTTCTTGGTAAGACAGTACAAGAATATTTTTATTATGATTAAATAAGACTACCTGTCTTGCAGAATCAAAAATATTTTTTGTATATATACAATATGCTATAAATATAAAAAATAAAAGCACACTTATAATAAATAAAAAAATATTCTTCTTCATTACTCACCTCTTTTCATTTTACTTTAGGATAATACTATATCCATATAAACTTCGCGTATACCGATATTTATTTTCTCCATACATAGGAACCTGACCAAAAACGTTATACAGCCCCCCAAATACCCTTAGCATATAATGCCACAGCACCTTTTTGAAAATCGTCAAATTCTATACTAAAAAAGCAGCATTCATTCCTGCTAAAATATTACTAGTGTCTCGTAATGTTACATCATTAATCACGTTTTTAACTAGGCCATCTTGGTCTATCCATGTAGCTCTACCATCCGGATCCATACACTTCACCGGATTATAAAGCTTGAAGCTGCACTAGCTGTACCTTATCCCTAATAATTCTGAAGCTTTCTTATAGCTTTTATTATTGCACAAAATATACAAATAAGCAAGTATCGGCATCTCAGTTTTCAGGGCTCCGCTGCAGTTTGAAATAGTTAGGTTGTGAATAAAAGTAAAAATTTGTTTTCATATTCTAAACCAATCTGATAGAAATTCAAGTTTAATTAAACACATAAAATTTTTAAAATCCACTCAATAAAGTTCTAGTAAACATTAGTACAGCTGCTATAAATATAAGGGATAAAACGAATAATTTCACAAAAAACCAAGTCGACTTTTTTCCCAGATAATAAGCATATCTACAGTCTAAGTAAACTTTTGGAAGCATACACCCTATACCAAGAGTCTCGATAAAAATAGTATATAAAAAAACATCTTCTTTGCCTATTTTTACTATCATAGGTGAAACACAAAGAAGAACACAACCAATGTAAAAAAAGACATCTGTTATTTTCATATTCATGTATTTTTTTTCTTTGTTTAAGTTAATAACATATCCCATATATATAATTAAAAGAATTGTATATATGTAATTATATATATAAAACCTTTTTAAAAATATTAAAACAATTTCTTTCACGCGTATTAACTTAATTGCAATATAATATTCAGCACCTGAAATCGTTTGTGCTAATTGTGAATTGTACCAGCCTCTTTCAGTGATCTCAGTGGGAACTGAATCTATAACAACTGCTTCTTTCTTCAACGGTACAAAACTTATCGAGTTTTTTGGCTTATTAAAATACGAATCTATCCACAAAAAAAGTATAATATTCATTATGACATAAATAGTTATAATAAAAATAATTTTTATTTTTTGTTTTCGAGTAAAATCTTTTATTTTATTTATATAAGTATATAGTAAAAAAACAAAAAAAGTAAAATTCGGGATAAAAAACACTATTAAAGTTGCCATAAGAATTTTTCTTACTTTTTTCATATTCAAACCAAATTCAAATTCTGAACCATTAATACTTAAAGTATAATTTTTATCATACTTTCCAAGCATTTGAAGAACAGGCTCTATTTTCAATATGGATATATCACTGTCATTTACAGGAATATATAACTTACTTGAGTATCCTGGTAAAATACGTAAAAACACTATAAGCATAATAACAAAATTAAACACTAAATAAACTGTAATTAAAAAAATATATTTTTTTCTCTCTTTAAATTTTTCATAGATCATATTATTCCAAACTCTCTACTTTTATTGGCAGCCCACCATATATATAGCAATATTATACCATAATTATTTACTTAGGTATATACTTAAAATTACAGCAACTAAAAAACCACTAAACATAACAATAAAACCTTTCCAACCATCCATAATTTTCTCTCCTATATGCGGTACAACATATTCCCTTAATTATTATAACAGTTTTTGACTCATATATCCATAAAAAAAATAAGTTTTTGCCGATATATAAGGAATAAAGGGACCTCGAAAAACTTCAGCTTTTCTAGGTCTTTCTTGATTTTAATTTGCCTAAAAGCCAATTTAAGTAACACTTTACCTATTAAAAGTGTTTTACTAAGCAGTTATATTTGCTTTTAAAGGAGCTCAATATGATTTTTTTTAAATTCGGTTTAAAAGCGAAAGTTTTTTTTGTTTTATGCTTTTTTATGATAGGATCGGCGGTTTTTGCCTATGATCCCATGCCCGGAGGGGAAGAAAAGCCGGCGCTGCAATCCCCCTCGGTTGCCGGAGGACAGGCCTCTGTTACGGGAGGGCCTTTCGGGGACACGGTGCCGGGCAGCCTTGCCGTAAACCCTGCTTTAGGCGGGGCCGAACAAAGGCCTATTCTCGACGTTTCCTATTTTTTAATTGCAGGCCTTAGCGAAGAAAAAGGCTTAGGTCATGAGGTCAATGCAGGCCTCCTTTACCCCTTTAGATGGGGAAACCTTGCAGGAAGTCTTCACTTTTTAAATGCCGAATTTAATTCCTTAAAACTTGGAACAATGGGAGGCTTACGCTTTTCATATTCAAAGGATTTAACCGATAAATTTTTAATAGGTGTCGGAGCCTACGCCGATATCGGAAAGGACTGGGGACTCGGGCTCGATATCGGAGCTCTTTATATGTTCGGAGACCTCGGATTTCTAAAAAACTCCAAGCTGGGCGTTTCGATAACGGGACTCGGCAAAACCTATAACCCAAAGGCAACGGGCATAAAGGGAGGAGCTTCAAGCGGCAGCCCTGCAATACTCACTCCGAGGGTAGGCTTTGCTTCAACATTGGTAGATATTGACGGCTTCCAACTCGGAATGCACGCAGACCTTTCGGCCCCCTTTTTCCAAAATCTTATTTTTAATACGGGACTTCACATGCTCATGGCCGATATGATATCCTTTAAAACGGGCTTTGTCATCAACACGCTTGAAGCAATTAATAAAAAACAAACATTTATCCCATCATTCAACATAGGGGTAAATATAAAGATTAAATCTAAAGGGGCAGATGATTCCTTTTTAAAGAAAAACGGCTGGGAAGAAAGCGAAATCCGACCCGAGTTTGCAGCAAAACCATTCCATAACGGAATTTGGGCATTCGGCGGAGGCGTAAATGTTCACTTCGGTCTAAAGGACAACGAAGGGCCTAAGATCCAAGCCGAAATGCCCGAAAACGGCACACTGTACTTTTCTCCCAATAATGACGGAGAAAACGATGCAATGGAAATCCCCTTAAAAATTACCGACAAAAGATATGTAACGGCTTGGAGCTGTGAAATAAAGGATGAAAAAGGAAACACTGTCCGCACAATTTCGAACAAAACCCCTTTGCGCGAAATGAAAGATGCAGCTTCATTTTTTAAACTTTTAGGAAAATCCAAAGAAGGTGTTGAAGTGCCCGATACCCTCCGCTGGGACGGACGCACCGATTCGGGAGAAATAGCCCCCGACGGAAAATACAGCTTTGTAATAAGAGCCGAAGACGACAACAAAAATAAATCGGAATCTCAAGTTTACACAGCCTATGTGGATAAAACTCCTCCCGCTCTTACATTTAATAAACCTCAAAACCAAGAAGCCCTCATCTTCAGTCCTGACGGGGACGGAAACAAGGATGTCTTTGTTTTCGACAATAAGGGTTCAAATGAAGACCTTTGGACGGCAAGCATAAGCGATGCCCAAGGCAAGGTCGTAAAAAAAATAGAGGTTAAAAATAATGAACTTTCTCCTTTAAGCTGGGACGGAAAAGACGATTCGGGGATTTTTGTACCTGACGGAGTTTACAGCTATAAAATCGAATCTACCGACAGGGCAAAGAATAAAACCGTATCAAGCCTTTCAAACATCATTGTAGATACCTACAAGCCCTCGATTAACATAAATATAGATAAAAACGCCTTTTCACCGGTAAGCAGCTCAAACAATAAGATAAGCTTTATTCCTTCTATTCCGATTACCAAGGGGCTTGAAGAATGGAAGATTGAAGTAAAAAATCAAACAGGTGCAACCGTAAAAGCATATACGGGAACTCCTTCAAAGATAGAAACCAAAAGTTTTGACGGAAAGGACGAAACAGGAAAGCTCTTGCCCGAGGGTACATACAAGGCATTTATTTCCGCAAGGTATATAAACGGACATAAGCCTTCAACTCAAACGCCCTCTTTTACCTTGGACATTACACCGCCCAAGGCTGAAGCAAGTACGAACCAAAAACTATTTTCTCCCGACGGCGACGGAGAACTGGACAGCATTATCTTTACTCACAAGGAAGAAAAACCCGGCAGATGGACGGCGGAAATCTATAAGGCCTCAAGCGGAAATACAATCAGCGGTACGCCTATTTTTACAAGCAGCCTTGGGGACAAGCTGCCTCCTCAATTTGAATGGAACGGAAGAAAGTCCGACGGCAGTTTTGCCGAAGACGGTAAGTACATCTATGTGTTAAGGGGAATTGATGAGGCTCAAAACGAAGCTCTCTCGAATACCGTGCTTGTAGAGCTCAATACCGAAAAAGCGGATATCATTCTCCAATCAAATTATACAGCCTTTTCTCCCAATAATGACGGGGTAAAGGACAGCATGGAATTCTATCCTGTAGTAAAATCAAAAACGCCTGTCAGCTCATTTACTCTTAACATTAAAGATTCAAAGGGCAAACTTGTTAAAGCCTACAAGGGCAATACTCCTCCAAAGAAAATAACTTGGGACGGACAGCCTGATGAGCTCCCTTCAGCCGATAAAAAAGCGATAGTGTCTGACGGAATATACTCCGCAGAATTTGAAGTAGAGCTTGCAAATAAAAATAAGGCAAAATCAATTATTTCATCGATAACGATAGACACGGTTTATCCTGAAATTCAAATTTCCGCTCCTTATCTGGCCTTTTCTCCCGTTGAAGGAAACAACAAGCCCAACCTTCCCATAGATCAAATATCTTCTTCCGAAAAAGAATGGGTAGGACGCTTTGTCGATTCCAAAAACAAAACGGTAAAAACCCTAAAATGGAAGAACAAGGCCGATAAGTTTATCTGGGAGGCAGATGATGATAAGGGCAATAAAGCCCCCGATGAAAAGTATACCTATGTCGTAGAGGCTGAAGACGAGGCAGGAAACAAGACCGTTCAAAAACTTGAAGGAATCATCGTAGACCGCCGTCAAGCCAAGGGTTATATAACCGCCGAACACAAGGTATTTTCTCCTACAGGTAACGGAATAAAGGATGTTCAAAATATTTCGGTGCTTACAAATATTGATGCCGAAATAGACAACTGGAATATTCAGATTTCGGATGTGGAAAGCGGTAAGGTTTTTGCCGAATGGACTTCCAAAAAGGACGGAAAACTTCTTAAAAAACTTGTATGGGACGGCAAGAGCGGAAACTCAAAGGCTCCCGACGGCAGGTATATGGCAACCATGTACATAGAGTACAAAAAAGGCGATATCGTAACGGCCTTTACGGAAGATTTCATCCTTTCAACTCAGGCGCCTAAGATCGGCGTAAGCACAAGGCCTAAATATTTCAGCCCCGATAATGACGGAACCGATGATGACCTCTACATAAGCCTAAAAGCCGATTCAAAGGCCGGCATCGAAAACTGGAAGTTTGAAATCACCGAACCGGAAGAAAATGGCGGAAAGCTTTTCTGGAAAACCGGCGGAAAAGAAAAAATAACTAATGAACTTATCTGGGACGGCCGCTCTCTTTCAGGAGAAACTGTACAGTCTGCAACGGATTATCCTTTTACCTTTACGGTAACCGACAAGGTAGGCCTCACCTCGGTTTACAGGGGTTACATTCCGGTAGATATTCTTGTTATCAGGGATGGGGATAAACTTAAAATAGCCGTACCTTCGATTATATTTAGGGCAAATGCAGCCGACTTTGAAGGCCTCGATAAGGCCATCGTCGATAAGAATAAAAGTATTTTAAAACGTATTGCCGTTATCCTCAATAAATTCCCGGAATATCAAGTTCAGGTTGAAGGACATGCCAATACTACGACAGGTACCGAAAAAGAAGAAACAACAGCCCTCCTCCCCCTATCAAAACAAAGGGCAGAGGCTGTCCGCCAATTCCTTATAAAGGAAGGCCTTAAAAGCTCCCGTCTTTCTTCTATAGGAATGGGAAGCTCCAAACCCGTTGCCTCTCTTAATGACAGGGACAATTGGTGGAAAAACCGCCGAGTCGAATTTATTTTGATTAAGCAGTAAAACTTAAGACTTTTTAAGTAAAACAAAAGACTGTTCCCCATACGGGTACCCCACAAGGGGCTCCCATACGGGCGGACAGCCTTTTTACTGTAAAGAACCTTTTTTTAAACTATACGGAACCTCTAAAAAACAATCGAGTTTTTAGAGATTCCCTATCCTACTTTACCAAAAAACAAGAACAGCAGTTTTGATAAATTTGTTCCGTCAAAGCTTCCATGGATTTACCTAAAATCTCGGAAATGGCGGCATAGGTGTATTCTATTAAAAGAGGAGTATTTATTTTTCCCCTAAAAGGAACGGGAGCTAAATACGGGGCATCCGTTTCAAGCAAGAGCTTATCGGCAGGAATTGCCCTCACAAGCTCTGCAATCCTATCCTTATCGGCCTGCTTTTTAGCATAGGTTATGTTTCCGGGAAAGGAAATATACCAACCCCTTTCCAAAAAGGAATAAGCCTCTTTAAGCCCGTAGGAATAGCAGTGGATTATCCCCTTGTGATGGCCTACCTCATCAATACATTTTAAGGTATCTTCGTAAGCATCCCTTGAATGAACGATTACGGAAAGATTTTTTTCTTTTGCAATTTTTAACTGTTCCTTAAAAAGGAATTCCTCCCCTTCTATATCGCTTGTGCCTTTTTCTTCGGAATTTAAATCCCCGCCCCTTTTTTCGGCAGCAGGGCCGTTCCAATAACGGTCAAGTCCGCATTCTCCAAGGCCGCAATAAAAGGGCTTTTTCGGATTAGTCTTTTCCGCTTCGGCTTTTTGTAAAAAAAGAGTACCGATATCGGTTTTTAGGGCTGCAAGAGCCTTTTCAGGCTCGGCAATGCTTTCGGCATGGGGCCAAAGCCCCGCAGCAAAATGCAAAAAATCGGGGAAACGCTCAGGCAAATGAACGGTCTCTTGCCCTTGTATTTTACCTTCAAAAACCTCCGAAATAAATTTTTGTCTTTCTTTTAAATCTCCCAGTTGAGTGCCTATATCCATGGCAAACCTGAATTTGCGTTCCATCATTGTATTTAAAAATGAAGCATCGCCTTCATTTCGTTTAAAAATCATAAAAAAATGTGCATGAGAATCGGAAAACATCTTGACCACCTTTAAAATTTATGATAGTATACCACATCCGCTGAAGTGGTGGAATAGGTAGACACTAGGGACTTAAAATCCCTTGGCAGTAATGCCGTACGGGTTCAATTCCCGTCTTCAGCACAAAAGCCTTAAACTTAATCGGTTTAAGGCTTTTTTTTCTAATCTTCTTTTTTTTTATTCCGATACTGAATATATAAGATTTTAATTCGGGAGGAATTAAATGAAAAAAACAATCCTTATGTTAATTTTATTCTTATCCTTTATGCTTTTTTTAACTGCACAGGGAGAAATTATAAGCGAGGAAACTTATGCTTCGTACTACGGGGAAGCCTTTAACGGAAGGCCGACTGCAAACGGAGAAATATTCGATATGAATGCTTACACTGCGGCTCATAAAACTCTTCCGTTCGGAACTCTTGTTGAAGTTACCAACCTAGAGAACGGAAGAAAGGTCATCGTAAGAATAAATGATAGAGGACCCTTTGTTGGTAACCGCGAAATAGATGTTTCGAAGGCTGCCGCCGCTGCCTTGGATATGCTATCCTATGGAGTTGTAAGGGTAAGTCTAAGAAGGATAGATCCTAACAATATGGGTTCTTTTACAAGTACCGAAACGTCAGAAAAGCCTATCAATCAGGAAAAGACTCCCGTAAAAACGGAAGAAACAAGCAGCAGAGCAAAGGACTTGGTAAAAACAAAAGAGCAGGACTTTCAAGCTTTAACCGACAGCACAAAAAATAAAAGCCTTGTTTATACGCCTGCCAAGGCTTCGGAAACAGAAGGCGTTTTATGGAGAATTCAGCTGGGCTCATTTAAGCGTGAAGAAAATGCCCTAAGGCTTGTCATAAAATTAAGAAAGATAGGTTTTGAACCCGCCTATGAAAAAACGGAAACAACTACAAGAGTTGTTTTATACGGTATTAGGCCTCATGAACTTGAAAAAGTAAAAAGAGTGCTTGAGTTAAACTCTTTTAACGATTATGTCTTACGCCAAGAAAGTTGGTAAAACATAGAACCTCCTAAAATAATTTTTCCCAAGCTTCCATAGAGGGAGCTTGGGTTTTTTATTTAAAATTATCTGAAAAATCTATTTTACTATATGAAATATAAAGCCTAAATTGATACGGGTAGAATATAAAGCAGCGCCAACCGAACCGGTAGATGAGCTGCTTTTCAATATTCCTGATTTTAAATAATAAGTAAAAAGCTTTCCATGGTAGGCCGTAATCGAGGTGTAGTCAATGGAAGAAAAAAAAGAAAAATGCTTTGAAAGTCTTTTTTCAGCCGAAAGGTATAAATAAAAGGACAGATTTTTCTTTTTAAAAACATCTACAAATTTTAAGCCGCCATCCTCTCTTTTATAATGGAAATCCTCTGCAAACCCAATAGCACTCGGGCAAAGCTGAGTAGATAAATCAATCTTCCACTCCCTTGGAAGCTCAAATCTAAATAGAACTCCTACACTTGGTAAAATAAAGCTTTGTTTATAACTTATTCCGAGTCCTGCAACGGAAATGGTAGGAGTATCAGGTAAAACAGGACTTGGAGGATTTGTATCGGGAGGATACTTGGTGTAACCGTCCACGGCATCCCACGCATTTAAAATATACCTTATTCCTATGGATGGAGCACAAGAGACTCTTATTTTTTTATTCGAAGGGGTTTTATACTCAACAAGAAGCTTCATAAAGCCGATATTTAGATTTAAATCCAAGCCCTTTTTAACATAGGCCTTATGCTCCGAAAAATGGGTCAGCATTGAAGAATCATAGGGATTAAGATAGTCATAATCAAAAATTTGTCCCGAATATGCGGGGATTATAAATGAAGAAATAAAAGAAAAGTACAATCCGTTTTTAAGCTTAAACTCGGTATCGGCAGTAAGGCCTCCGGCAGGCAAAAGAGGCCAATCAAGCTTGCTTCTAATATGTGAGTCAGTGCTAAAGACATACTCGAATCCCGAACCTGCTATAAGCGACGGAGAAACAGAAAAACTAAATGAAGTTTTTCCTTCTTCGGATGAGATAGAGTGAGCACTTAGAAAAAGAAAAATAAGGATAATGATCCGCCTATCAAAACCGCTCATACTAAGATTAGTTTAGTTGGTCTTAAAGTTTATGTCAAGTATTGCTAAAGCTGTTGGCAAAGAAAAATATTTGTGATAAAATAAAACCGCATATGATAAATTTTGATTGGAGCTATATAAAATGAAAATTGGAATTTTTACCGATTGTTATTATCCTCAAATAAACGGAGTTGTAACCTCTACGATGAACTTACAAAAAGAGCTGGAAAAGCTTAACCATGAAGTTTATATAATCACAACCACATTTCCCAATTTTAAGGATGAGGATGAAAAACATATTATCCGTATTCCTTCAATCCCTTTCTTTAAATGGTCCGAATTCAGAATAGGATTATTTTTAAAACATACAAAGGCATACAATAAAGTAAAGGCTTTAAATTTCGATATAGTACATACTCAAACGGAATTTTCTATGGGCAACTTCGGTACTTTCATTGCAAAAGATCTAAATATTCCCTGCATACACACATATCATACTGTCTATGAAGAATATACCCACTATATTTCCAATTTCGGCAAAAGCCCTTTAAAAAAAGTAGTAAGAAAGCTCTCAAAACGTTATATTGCCCATTTTTCAGGAGTTATAGCACCCACAGAAAAAACAAGGGACCTTCTCATAAGTTATGGAGTAAAAAATAAAATTTATGTAGTACCTACAGGAATAAATCTTGAGAAATTTAAAAAAGATATTCCCGATGCCGAAACGAATAGCTTACTAAAATCTTTTAACATAAAAAAAGATTCATTTAAACTTATATTTTTAGGAAGAATATCAAAAGAAAAAAATATTGAAACTTTAATTAATATAATGCCGAAAATAGTAAGCGAAAATAACAATATCCAACTTATCATTGTAGGTGACGGGCCTGATAGGTTAGAGCTTGAAGAAAGGGTAAGATACTTAGATTTACAAGATAATGTAATATTTACAAATAGAATCCCAAACGACAAGGTTCCTATATATTACAAAGCTGCCGATTTATTTATAAGTCCATCAAAAACTGAAACACAGGGCCTAACAATTCTAGAAGCAATGGCCGCAGGAGTTCCCGTTTTGGTATATGACGACACAAATATCAAAGGACTCGTCTTGCACAAAAAGACAGGCTTATTATTTAAGGAAAACGATGAACTTTTGGACAACATTAAATTCGCATTAAACAACAAAGAAGAAATTCAAAGTTATGCAAAAGAAGCATTTAAGATAGCCGAGGACTTTTCGTCTGCCAATTTTGCAAAAAAAGTAGAAAGAATTTATAAAGAATTAATAAATCAGTAAATTAGTCTGGTAAAATTTTAAAAAGCATTATATAATATTAGGCAAGGAGGGATGCCTATGTCAAAAGTTCTTTCCATAATATTGGGAGGCGGAAAAGGGACACGTCTTTATCCGCTTACCATGCATAGATCTAAACCGGCTGTTCCTTTCGGAGGCAAGCATCGAATTATCGATATACCTCTTTCCAATTGTATAAATTCCGGCTTTAGGAATATTTATATTGTAACACAATTTAACTCGGCGTCTTTGCATATTCACATTGCAAAAGCCTACACTTTTGATACGTTTTCAAACGGATTTGTAGAAATTCTTGCAGCTGAGCAAACTTTCGACAATACGGGCTGGTATGAAGGAACGGCCGACTCCATAAGAAAAAACCTTCATCATTTTCGGCATCAAAATCCATCCCATTATTTAATCCTTGCAGGCGATCAACTCTACCGCATGGATTTAAAAAAGTTTTTAAATTTTCATAAAGAATCGGAATCCGATATTACCGTAGCCTGTACTCCGGTCACACGAGAGGATGCATCAGGTTTCGGTATTATGAAGGTTAATTCGGATTCTTTAATTACCGAGTTTATGGAAAAACCGGGAGCCGACAAAAACATAGATGATTGGAAAATTCCCGAAAAGTCTCTTATCAAACCGAATGATCCCAATAAACAATATCTGGCTTCCATGGGTATTTATATTTTCAGTGCGAAGATTATGGAAGAATGTTTAGACAGTGATCATACCGATTTCGGAAAAGAAGTAATTCCTGCCGCCATAAACGGGAAATATAAGGTTTCTGCCTTCCCTCATAACGGATATTGGTCCGACATAGGAACCATCAAGTCTTTTTATGATGCAACTCTTGATCTGACGGAAATAACACCTAAATTCGACTTTTATGACGCTGAAAGGCCAATATACACCCATAACAGAAATCTACCTCCATCAAAAGTAAACTATGCACACTTGAGCAGATCTATCTGCAGCGAAGGCTGTGTCATAACGAATTCCACAATAAATCACTCCGTAATAGGGGTCAGGTCAATCATAGAAACAGGCAGCTTTGTAGAAGATTCTATCTGCATGGGGGCGGACTATTACGAAACACATGAGGAAAAGGAAACCCGATTAAAAGAAGGAAGCCCCGGCTTAGGTATAGGAAATCATTGCCGCATACGTTCTGCAATAATAGACAAAAATGTGCGTATAGGAAATAACGTATCCATAGGTATGGACCAAACACCTCCCGACGGCGACTACGGTTTCTATCATGTTGTCGGTGGAATATACGTTATAGTAAAAAATTCCGTAATACCTGATAATACTTCAATATAAAAAGTATCGGCGCATCAGTTGGATTCGACCTCACATTTAACCGGTGCGCTGTAAGCACCTTCGTAATTCGGATTTTCTTTAATGCCGATTATTATATCATTCGCTGAAGCCGAAAAATCTACAAGGGCAGTCTTACCCTTTGAAAACTCTCCGCTTATTATTTTAACGGACAATACATCTTCGATTTTATTTTGAAGAAGTCTTCTCATGGGGCGTGCACCGTAGGCAGGGTCATATCCTTTATCTGCAAAGAAATCTTC
The DNA here is from genome assembly GCF_024181665.1 of Treponema sp. B152. NCBI lineage: Bacteria > Pseudomonadati > Spirochaetota > Spirochaetia > Treponematales > Treponemataceae > Treponema > Treponema sp. B152. The sequence continues at coordinate 766,953 of NZ_CP058668.1, read as the reverse complement.
GGCTTCTTTTGAAAGCTCAATATATAAATCCAGCTTTGCAATTCTATCTTCAAATTTTTTAAGCTCGAGTTTTAATATCCGTTTGATGTCATCCTTATCCAAGGGCTTAAAAACAAGCAACTCATCAATTCTATTTATAAATTCCGGTGATAAGAATTTTTTTATTTCGTTAAGAGCGCTTGCTCTTATCTCGGAATAGGCCATTACACCATCTCCCGAAAGATTAAAGCCTAACTGATTTTCTTTTATGATGGACTTGGAGCCTGCATTACTGGTCATAATAATAACCGTATTTTTAAAATTGACGATGCGTCCGCTGCTGTCTCTAAGCTCACCTTCTTCTAAAATTTGTAACAAAATATTAAAGACATCGGGATGAGCTTTTTCTACCTCATCCAAAAGCAAAACGGAATACGGATTTCGTCTTATTTTTTCGGTTAAAAATCCGCCGGAATCAAAACCGACATATCCGGGAGGAGCTCCGATAAGTTTTGCAGCATTATGTTTTTCCATATAGTCGCTCATATCGACCCTGATTAAAGCTTCTTTTGTGCCGAATAAAAATTCGGCGAGAGTTTTTGCAAGAAGGGTTTTTCCGACACCGGTAGGGCCTAAAAACAAAAATGAACCTATGGGTCTGTCTGGAGACGAAATACCTGCACGGGACCTTCTAATTGAATTGGACAAAATCGATATGGGTTCGTCTTGCCCTATCACAGATTTTTTTAATTCATCTTCAATATGAAGCATCCTTTCGGCCTCATCTTGGCTCAATTTATTTACGGGGATATCCGTCATCATTGCAACAACTTCTGCTATATCGTTTTCATCAACATAGGAAATAGGATGCTGATAAGAAGTCATCCACTTATTTTTAATTTGATATATATCGTTTTTTAGCTCAAGGACTTCGTCTCTGATTAAGGCTGCTTTTTCATAATTTTGCATCTCAACCATCTCGGCTTTTTCAAGCATCAAAACCTTTATCTTGTCTTCAATTTCAAAAAGTTCGCCGGGTTTTTTGTCAAGGATAGTTTTTTTCATTGCCCCTGCTTCATCCAATACATCAATAGCCTTGTCAGGAAAAAATCTATCCGTGATATACCGTTTTGAATATTCAATTATCTTGGTTACAGTCTGGGGTTCATAGATGACGTTGTGATGTTCTTCATATTTATGTTTTATACCGCATAGTATATCAAAGGTCTCTTCAGGATTCGGTTCTTTAACTTGAATCAACTGAAAACGCCTTTCAAGGGCCAAATCGTTTTTAAAATATCTTCTGTATTCGTCAACTGTTGTAGCCCCAATACATTGTATTTCGCCTCTGGCTAGGGCAGGCTTTAAAATATTGGCAGCGTCCATCGCTCCCTGAGAGCCGCCGGTACCTATGAGGGTATGAATTTCATCTATAAACAAAATTATATTTTTATTTTCTTTTATTTCATTTATAATTTGCTTCAGTCTTTCTTCAAACTGACCTCTATACTTTGTTCCTGCAATTACGGAACCGAGATCCAAAGAAACAATACTTTTATTCAATAAATCGTGAGGCACGTTTTCATTTATTATGGCAAAGGCCAAGCCTTCAACAATGGAGGTCTTTCCTATTCCGGGCTCTCCTACAAGGATGGGATTATTTTTTGTTCTGCGGGAAAGGATTTGGATGAGCCTTCTGATTTCTTTTTCGCGGCCTATAATTGGGTCAAGACTTCCGGAACTTACAATATCCGTCAGGTTGCGTCCAAATTCGGAAAGAGCTGAGGGTTTTGACTTAGACGCATCAGCTGCTTTAGCTGTTCGGACAGAATCCATCTGATCGGTTATTTTTAATATTATCATCCTTATATCTTCAGTGACGATATTATACCGCATAAAAAAATCGGATATTATGGAATTTTCTTCTCTGACAAGGGCTACAAGAAGATGTTCGGTACCAACCACACTTTGCCTCATAGTCCTTGCTTCTATTGTTGCAATATCGACCAAAGTCTTAATTCTTCGAGAAGGAGGAATTTCACCTATAATTCTATCCCCTGTACGGATAGGAGTGTTTTGTTCTATAAATAACTGTAAATTGAGAATATCAATATTTAATTTTTGAAGAATTATATAACCCCTGCCTACCTTATTGCGGATCAAAGCAGATAAAATATGCTCGGGTTGAAACAGATTCGCATTAACCCGCCTGGCTTCCTGCTGACCAAAAAGAGTAAGCAGCTTATGAGCATCTTGTGAAAGACCTTGACACATATAACACCTCACATTATAATTCGGACTTTTGAACAAAGTTCTTGAATGGTACGAGCCCTATATTCTTCTATAGAAAAATCGTTTAAATTTCTATCGGATAAGCCTGTATGACTGTTTAACAATAAAAAAGCAAGATGACCCATTTGGGACTTAAAAATCATCGAGTTGCATTCTTCATTGGTAATACCGGTAATTAAGCCCATATTTAAGCCGAACTTTATTTTAAAAACTATATCGGCAGCTTCCTTAAAATCCATAAGTTTTGCACTTTGAGCTACAGCGAGAACTCTTCTAAGCATATCTTCAACCTTCAATGTATTTTCATTTAGAAAAATTTTTCTCTTCTCTCTTTCAATTTCAATTATGGAATTTACACAGGAAATAAAATCCTCAGTCTGAATCTCTTCATTATCGCCTGCAGATACGTCATTCGAAATCAAAAAAAGAGCCCCTATGGAACTTTTGGAATTCGGCGAGTAGTAACCGGCAACATTAAGATTGTTTTGTTTTGTTAATTCCAAGACTGAACCTAAACAGTTGGAATAAAGGATTCCCGGAAAAGAGCATAAAACCGAGAATTTCAGTCCCGTACCGATTTTCATAAGATTGGAAGTTAAAAAACCCAAGTCTCTATCTTCTGCAAATTTAATTTTTTCTCTCATTTTAAGTTCCATAAATGATGCCCTTGCATATACCTCTTCCGGATCCATTCCGGCAGCAAAAGAAGTTATGTTTATATGGTCTTCAAGGTTCAAGCCTATATAAAGAGAGCCGTTTTCGTGCACCAAAACTGCCTTTTCTATTTTTTCAGGCATATCGGGGAGAATAATCCCTCTTTCTTCAAGCAGCTTAATTGAAAGCGGATCTATTGCTCTAAGTTTTAACTTTTTAAAATAAGAGGAATCGCCCAAAGAGCAAAAAAAAGAAAAAACAAGCGAAACAACGTCAGCAGAGTCGGAAAGATTAATTTTATTTGGAAACAAAAAACCCGATATATTGCGGGCTATATCACAACGGCTGTATAGGACTACGTCGGTATCGGGACCGCTTTCCATATACCAGCCGTCAAATTTTGATATCATGGTTTTTCTCCAAAGCTTTTATCTCATCCCTTAAAGCGGCAGCTCTTTCATAATCTTCTGTTTCGACAGCCTTTTTTAGTTCTTCATGTAATTCTTCAGAAGTATGAGTTTCAAAAAATGTTTCGGGAGACTGATCATCCGTGATAGAGCCCGAATACTTTAGATTTTTTTTCTTTTTTCCCAATATTTCCATAATTTCGGTTTTAAAAAACGAAAAACAGTCTGAGCATCCTATCATTTTTTTAGATTCGATTTCTCTAAAACTTAATCCGCATATAGGACATTGATCCGATTTTCTGCCGCCATCATTATCATTAGATCCAAGTATTTTTGTTATGGAAATATCGATAGTTTCGGAAAACATACCAAATCCAAGTCTTTGCGAGCAAGCCGGACACAGATAAATATTTTTAGTCACACCGTCTGCAACTTGTTCCACAGAAATTTTAGCCTCGTTTAACTTACACATATCACAAATCATAATTTCCTCATAATTTCTATCGGCTTTTCTTTTCCTGCCCGTACTGCAGGAATCAAACACACTACTACCGATAATATTAACATAGAAACGGCTATTGTGTAAAGGTCAAAAAGATTTAATTTTACGGGAATATACTCCAAATAATATGCAGGGTCTAAAAGATGAATTTCAAGAGGTTTTCCGGTACCGCCGGTCCCATAAACGAAGGTATAAAAAAAGTTTTGAATGTGGTTTAAAATCTTTTCTGCATAGGCAAAGATTTCGTTTATATGTATGGCAGCTAAAATTCCTAAGGGCATTCCCAAAATAATTCCGCCTAAGCTCGTTAAAAGACCTGCAAGCAAAAAAGCAAGGCTTATAGACGAGGGATGGGCGCCGGCTGCTTTTAGTATGGCAATTTCCCGCCTTCGCTCCATTACAAGCATAACAATAGCCGACGAAATATTGGCAGAAGCAACCAAGACTATCAAAAACATGATAAAAAGTAAAATATTCTTTGTGGTCTTAAAAGAAGTAAAGGCAGAGCGGTTTAAGTCGGCCCAAGAATATATCGAAAAAGTTTCGGGTAATATCGAGCTTAATTTTAATTGGATAGCCTGCATCTTATCATCATCAAATGGGTCCTTGGTCGAAACCACTATTGAGGTTAAAGAAGAACTCATCGGCATAATCTTCAAGCCCTCCTCCAAAGGAATAAAAACCCACAAGGCATCCAGCTCTTGATAGCCTGAAGATATAAGGCCTGAAATTTTAAATGAACTTACGCGGGGAATTGTTTTACCTTTTTCGTTTTTAGATATGGTTATGATTCTGCATGTATCCCCTACTTTTAAGCCGAGCTTTTCGGCTATGGCTGTTCCCAAAATTGCAGACTTATTATTTTCAAATTCAAGAGAGCCGGATATGACTTTTATAAGATTAAGAGCCCTGATATTTTGAGTAAAGAATTCGGGCTCGACTGCACGGATTGCACCGCCGCTTCTTCCGCTTTTACCTATAACCAAACCGTTTCCCTGCCTCTCAATCCAAGCATTTTCAACAAAGTTTCCCTCATTAAACTCAAGAATTAATGAACGCACATTTTTTTCGGTTTCTGCATTTTTATAGCTTGATATCGACCGCATATTTATAACTTGCAGATGACCCGTTCCAAGCTCGATTGTTCGGGAAGTTATTCCTTGAATCATACCGTCAGATACAACCAAAACAACAATGAGGGGAATTATACTTATGCCTATACCTAAAACGGCACCGAATAAACTTTTGCGGGCATTGGAAACCGTTTTTCCCGAACCTATACCTAAAAATCTAAATGCCATTTTTATAAAGACTAAATTTTTCATACTTCTTCCAAATTGCCCTTATAAAGTTTATAAGAAATATCCGTCATTGATGCGATGTTTTGATCATGGGTAACAAGAACCAAGGTCTTTTTGTGTTTATCGACTACAGAAAATAAAAGGTTTTGAACAGTCTCGGCATTTGCAGGGTCTAGGTTTCCCGTAGGCTCATCAGCAAGAATAAGAGAGGGACTGTTTATCAAAGAGCGGGCAACAGCAACCCTCTGTCTTTCGCCTCCCGACAGCTGAGACGGAAAATGATTTTTGCGTTCGGCTAATTTTACATCCTCCAAAAGGGAGAGAGCCTTTTCCTTTATTTCTTTTTTTGATCTTCCTGCAATAAGGGCGGGAAGCATTACGTTTTCAAGAGCGGTAAAATCTTTTAACAAATAATGGAATTGAAAGACCAAACCTAAAAAGGAACTTCGATATTCGGTGAGAGATTTTTCATCAAGCGAATGAACCTTATAAGAACCTGCAATAATCTCGCCGCTGTCAGCCGATTCAAGACCGCCCAGTATATTTAAAAAGGTACTTTTACCCGAACCGGATTCTCCGGTAATCGAAATCTTTTTCCCTTCTTCAATGGAAAAATTCAGTTTATCGAATATTACAAGTTTTTCACTTGCCGAGGAAAATGTTTTGGTTAAACCGGAAATTAAAACTATATCCTTACTCATAGCGTAATACCTCCGCCGGCTTTAATTTTAGTATCCGTCTCGCAGCTATCATGGCCGCAGCGGATGAAGAAAAAATGCCGAACAAAAAAATCAATAAAATTTCATTAAAAAATATTCTAACCGGAACGGTTTCCATATAAAAATAAACCGGACTAAAAACAGCAAAATCCGCATCGGATGAATTTTGAAACAATATTGACACAAAATTCAAAACCGAATTTACTATATTTTCTATTAAATTAAAAATAGAATTTATTTGAACCGAGAGCAAAAGCCCCAATAAAAGACCGGCACTTGCACCTATCAAGCCTATTGTAAAACCGTTTGCAATAAAAAGGGTCTGTATATGTTTGGAGTAAGCCCCAAGAGAAGCAAGAACGGAAATTTCTTCCCTCCTCTCATAAATTGAACGCCTCATTCCGTTATAAATATTAACCGACACAACCAAAAAAATTAAAATCACCAAAAGCATCATCATATTTTTTTCTATTCTGAGAGCTCCGAAAAAAGCATGATTATAAGTACGCCATGATTCCGCTTTTAAATTAATGGATGAAGCATTTAGGGAAGATATATAGGCAGCATCATTGTTTTGGTTTTGTAGTTTGACGGAGGCATATAGCTTCGATTCTTTTCCGAATAAGTTTTCTCCGTTTTCCAAAGACATAAAGGCAAAAGAAGAATCCACCTCATAATATCCCGTTTTAAAAATACCCGTAACAATTAAATCTTGATTTTCAGGAAAAAGACTTGTTTCGGATGAACCTGACACGGCTATAATATTTACATTATCGCCTACTTTTACACCGAGCTGGCGGGCCAACTCGTAACCCAAAATCACAGAATCTTTTTCCAAGATATTAAAAGAACCGGATGTTATTTTTAAGGCAGAGGCAAGCCCTTTGTCTTTTTGCATTATATCTTCTTCCACCGAACGGATTAAAACGCCATGCTGCTTGCCGTAATTTCCCTGCATCAATGTTTGAGATTCCTGAAAAATAAAAAAAGCCTTATGGAGGTTTAAATTTTCGGCTTCTTTTAGATCTTCTTTTTCGCCGTACAACCTTATATGACCCGAACTAACTTGCAGGATTGTATCTATGTATCCCATTTGAAGACCGTTCATTATCGAGAGAATCACGGTCAAGACCATTACACCGAAGGCAATTCCCAATATGGAAAAAAGAGTCGAGATTGAAGAACGCCCCTTTGTATCTGCGGAATTAAATCTATTTAAAACAAAAAAAATCCATCTACAATTATTCTTTTTCATTTTATGTTTCTTCCTCTACCACACCGACTTCTTTTCCATATTCGAATAAATGAACTATCTTTTTATCCGTCATATATTCCGTGTAAGAAATTTTATTTCCGTTTACAAAGTCGGTTTTAGATTTTGTTTTATTTTCAGGTCCGTATTCATACTTTGAAATATATTCGGTTCCTTCTTTTTTTAAAAACGATTCTATCAATAAATTATTTTCATTATAAGTATAAATATTTTTTTCGAGCTCGTTTTTGCCTTCCGCATCGTAAATGATTTTTTCGGTTTCCATTCTTTTTTGATTATATTTTATTTTGATAAGTTTATCCGATAAAACGACTTCGCAAGATTCAGGATAACCGTCTTTGTAGGTATATGTTTTTTTTTCTATAAGTTTATCTTTTTCATATAAGACGGAAATAAGAGGTCTGCCCTTATCATCCAGTTGTTCAAAAAACCACCTGTCTCCAAAACAGGCCGTAAGCCCGGAGCTTTGGATGGAATAAAATCCCTTATCGGATTCTTCCGGATCTTTTTCGTTTTCGGATAAATTTTTATTTTCGGTTGCAGGCAAATTTTGATCTTCGGTTTCTGTAACAGGAGGGGATTGAACATCAGAATTTTCCGATCCGTCTGCAAAAATAAAAAGAGAGTATAAAATAAAAACAAAACATAATATTTTTTTTAAACTCATTTATATTTTTCCGATAAATTCCTTTACATAGTTTTCAGCCGAAAAAGGAGATATGTTTTCATATTTTTCTCCGGTTCCGACAAAAAGCATGGGAAGGTTAAGCTCTTTTCCTGCCGTAACGGCCACACCGCCCTTCGCCGTAGAATCATACTTTGTTAAAAAGACCGCATCGACTCCTATAGCTTCATGGAAAACTTCAGCCTGTCTTAAACCGTTTTGACCGGTAGTTGTATCCAATACCAATATCTTTTTATAGCAGCCTTCAGAAGCCTTTGTCTTTGCAATCCTGTCGATTTTTTGAAGCTCCCTTACCAAATTATCTTTATTGTGAAGCCGTCCTGCCGTATCTGCAAGGACAAGACCTCCGCCTGATGAAGCCATTGCATCTCCGGCATCAAAGATGACCGCCCCCGGATCTCCCCCATGCTGATGAGCGACAACCCTCACATCATTTTTTTCACCGTGAAATTTCAACTGTTCAATTGCAGCGGCTCTAAAAGTATCTCCGGCCGCCAAAATGATGGGTGTACCGTATTTTTGTTTATAATAATGAGCCATCTTTCCTATTGAAGTTGTTTTGCCGACTCCGTTTACCCCTAAGACAAGATAAATAGAAACCTTGTCTTTCTCCGGAATTAAAGAAGTTACCTTTACATAGGGTAATAAAATATTATAAAGACCGTTTAAAACATCATCTTCAGAAACGAGTTTTTCCTTTTTACATAACTCTTTTAAAGAAGCTTCTATTTCGAGGGCCGTCTTTGCACCTATATCTCCTTCTATCAGAGTATCGGTTAAATCTTCAAAAAAAGATTCTTCCGGACCCTTATATAAACCGAATAGTTTTTTTAATCCGGCAGCAAAACTTTTATTCTTCATTTTTATTCTCCTCATCTTTAATAACCGTATCTTTATCATTAACTACAGTATCTTTATCAGTCTTAACTTCCTCATAAACAGGAACTGAATAATTAGGTTTTATCTTTCGCGGTAAGGCCCTATCAGCCTTCACAAGATAGATTATCAACTGTACAAAATAATTAATGCCCAAAGCAATCGTAACTCCTTGAAGAATATTTTGGGTCAGTACGAGTTTATTTATACGATCTGCTTCGGATTGTGTATAAGGAAGTTTTCCGCTTTTAAAAGCGTATACTTGATCATCTACTTTAGAATTTAAAATCATCGTTATAGGCAGGCTTATGTACAAAGCCCCTAAAGACCAATATAAAATTTTTCGTTGAGTCTCTATCGAATCTTTTACATTTTTTTTGTTTAACTTTATAATCATGTTTTGAACATTTTGAGGAGAAAAAGTGTTATTCTTCGGCTCAAGAACACCGAAAGTATGGACACCATTTTCCTCAAATTCAAAAATAGACTTCATTTTAGGTATAGTTATAATTCCGGGAATACGAATAGAGTATTGGGATTTAAAAAATAAATTGGGAGAAGCACTTTTAAGATTAAAACCGATTGCCATAGATTCTTCTTTTTTTAAATTAATTTTTAGGGTATAGGCATCCTTATTTTTTAATTCCAGTTTTTTTGTTTCTTCAACATAACCTTGAGCAGAAGCTCCTATTTGATAAAATCCTTCACGCAGCGTTATGGGTTTTGAAAAATCCCGTATCAACTCACCGTCAATATAAACCTTTGCATTTTTAGGAGTAACATCAAAAAATACCTTTACCTCTTTTGTATTTTGAATAATCGTGTATATTTGACGCACCATCATTTCTACGACTTTTTCAACATCATCATATCTTCCGGCCCCCGAAAATTCGTGAATCTTCATTCCGGGAATACCCATATCCAAATAAGCGGTTATAACCATATAGTCCGAAATATCTTTTACCGAGCCGTAAATAAGAGCCGAGATATTTTCTTTTTTTAAGTTTTCACCTAGGTCGGCATTTTCAGACATCGTATATAAAGATTCTCCGTACTTCCATAAGTTTATATTTTTAGGATGACTTGAACTAAAAAAACGGGTTTCTTCAATTTTGATATCTATATCGGCTTCATAAATACTTTTTTCTTTTTTTAAAATTTCTTCCGTAAGTTTTTTCTCTTTTTCGTCTTTTATTTTTTTGTCTTCAACCGACAAAAAAAGCTCATCCCTTTCTTTTATAAGTTTTGCCCTGTCTTTTATAAGCCTCAGCTTTTTATTTGAAGCTTCCATCACAGCCCTCATTTTTTTTTCTTCAAAGGGGACTATTCTTTTTGCTCCGGTATCCATGTAGATTAAAAACATTTCAGGCACTATCGTTTTATAACTTTGATAAGAAGAAGGAAGTCCGTCCGTTTTAAATTCCGAAACGGCAATAGTCCAATAGGAATTTTCATCTTCATTTTTTTGTGAAAATAAAAAACAAGCTATAAAAAAAAATGCGAATAAAAAAATAAGTTTTTTCAATTTAAAGGAGAACCTCATAAGCAGATTGTAACTCCTTTTTCCGTAAATGGGCATAATAAAAAATCCGAGGCGCCGCAGATAAGAGCTTTTTCTGCAAGACCTTCATCCCCGATAGAAGAAATAACAACAAATTGAGTATGAGGGCTTTTTTTTCTAAAAGAAGCCGTATCCGTAAAAAGGCTTGAATCAAAAAAAACGAGGCGGACATCTTCATTTGTTAATGTATGCAAAAGCAAAGATTGAGGCAAAATCTTAATTGTTTCGTTTACATGAGAAAGACATATTGCTCTTATATCGGCTGCCAAAAATTCGGATTTGCATACAATACATATCATAGAGAATCGTCCTCATCAATACTCATATCTTCAATCTTTGTATTTAAAAAGCTGTTGATAAATTCGTCTATTTCTCCATCCATTACAGCCTGAATGTTTCCCGTTTCATACTTTGTCCTGTGATCTTTTACCATTGTGTAAGGCTGAAAAACATAGGAACGGATTTGATTGCCCCAAGAAATACCTTTTTTTTCGGCGGCAAACTTCATATTCTCTTTTTCTTTTTGTTCTTCATAATAATTATAAAGCCTGGATTTTAGAACATTCATAGCCGTGGCCCTATTGCTGATTTGGCTCCTTTGAGTTTGGCAGGCTACAACTATTCCGGTTGGAATATGGGTAATACGTACGGCCGAGTCGGTTTTGTTTACGTGCTGACCTCCGGCCCCTCCGGCTCGGTATGTGTCGATACGCAAGTCTTCAGGCCTTATATCCACCTCTATCGTATCATCAAGGACAGGAAAAGCAAAGACCGATGTAAAAGATGTATGCCTCCTGCCGTTGGAATCAAAGGGGCTGATACGCACCAGCCTATGAATCCCCGTTTCGCTTTTTAAAAGGCCGAAGGCAAATTCGCCTGAAATCTGAAATGTTGCAGATTTAATTCCGCCCTCGGCTTCAACAACGTCTATGGTTTCCGTTTTAAAGCCTCTGGACTCGCACCAGCGCAAATACATGCGCACCAGCATACCGGCCCAATCGCAGGCCTCAGTTCCCCCTGCCCCTGCATGAACCGTAAGGTAGGCATCGTTTTTATCGACCTCACCTGAAAGGAGGCTCAATATACTTAATTTTTTATATTTTTCGTAAACCGAGTTATAATTTGAGCCGATTTCTTCAGACAGTTCTTCATTGCCGGATTCTTCCGAAAGCTCCATTAAAACTTCCAAATCGGAAACCTCATCCATAAGCTCCTGCCAAGGATAAATTCTGTTTTTAAGGGCCTTTATCTCGCCCATAATTTTTTCGGCTTTTTTACTGTCATTCCAAAAATCGGGAGCTAAGGTTATAGCTTCTTTTTCGGCTATTTTTGCTTTAACCGCCTCGGGGTCAAAGACGCCCCCAAATATTAGAGATATCGTTTTTTAAGGCTTCTAAATTTGATCTATAGTCTTCCATAAGGTTTAATTCTCCAACTTTTTTGCAGGCGGGCGTACAAGCACCCTCCTCCACTTTTTTTTATAAAGCGTAGTTACGGCAAACACGTCCTGAATAGGATATTGATAAAGGCGGACTATATCATAATAGTCGGTAACTCGGTCTATATCCTGCTTTAATGTAACAAGGCCTTCATCGTTTATTGTTACCGATTCCCAACAGGCATGCTGAACCCGTTCAAAGCCGTTGGCCGTTAGAACTTCTGCGAGATGAGAAGCCGATTCCCTTCCACCCGGATCTATAACAACTGAAACAAACATGTATAACAGAATACGATAAAAGAAGAACTTTGTCAAACCCCTAAGGCCGGTAAAAATCTTTACTTATTATATACTTATACAAAAAGAGAAAAATGCCGATAAGTGGGGTATGGAAAATAGAAAAAACTTTGTTGAGGAACTTTCGGTAATACTTGAAACAAAAAGGAATGAGTTTAACTCTCAAATTCTTCCCAAGGTGAGGGAAAACTACAATATTCAAAGCAGTGCCCTTCACGCAGTCAGAAGCACTCTTTTAAAAAAACGGGTCATCCATGATGATCCTTATAAATATGACAGTAAAATGACTGAGGTTGAAATTCCCAGCAAGGAAAACTTTGCAGACTCGGAAAAGGCTAGCGTTATAGGTACCCGCTTGGCCCATTATGAAACAATGCTGGAATTTGTCAACAATTATTATCAGTTTAATACCGAGTTTTTGACTCCCAAAAGAATTTCCATCCTTCTTGAACTAAACAGTACCTTTATTTGGTCGGATTTTACAAATACATCGAGTCATACAAATACGCGGGCTATAGCCGATATAATAAATAACCTTTTTAAAAGTCCGGACCAATTATCAAGCAGTCTTTTACGGGATTCCGTAGCTCATCTTGGAAAAAGCGAGACCTATATCAATACCCAGCTTAAAAGCCTTTCCATCTTTCACCGTGAAGAATACAAACTTTTAATACGCAGAGAAATTATACCTTCAGTAAAGATAACCAAGGCGGATTGTGCAAATCCTTCAAATATACTAAGGGAAATAAAAAAGATTTTCACCCTAAAGCTCAAAAAAAAGCCTTTTTACACGGATCTTATAGTCGAAATAATCAGAGAAGATTACGGGGATGATTCGGCCATATTACAACAGGAGGTTCTATCCCGCCTTGAAGTCAAACCAAAGGAAAGTTCTTTTGAAAATAAAGAAGTCAACCACAGACCTATTTTAATATCGGGCTTAAGGGTTCTTTCAAATTCCGCTCCTCACTTAAAAGCAGCATTGGAAAAAATAAAATCAAATCAAGATCTCGTTTATAAATCCGAAAATACATTATTTAGAAAAATTGCTGAAATTTTCAGGCAAATTTTAAAATTGGAGCCTCCTGAAAAGCATATAACAATCATTATTACCGATAATATCAATCAAAATACAAAAAAACAAACAATTAACTATTCCGTTTTTGAAAAAGAAGTGCTTCAAAAAATAGCCTTATTCCAAAGTATTTTGATGCCGAATTCGGTTGTCAATCAAAAAATAAAAACAATGCCTAACGAGCTTCTTTTTAACAGCCTTACAAAATACATAAGCGACAGCAATGAAATCCTAAAACAGCTCGGAGGGCTTGACGAATTTTATAAAAACGTAAAACCTGAGCTTAGAAGCAAAATAAGAGGTATTAAGATAGAAATTACAACAATCACAAATTCGATTATAAAGGCAAACCAATACCGGGCCGAATATCAGACTCTCAGCGAAGAAGTAAGCCAAATGAAAAAACTTGGGGTTATCTAAAATATAATCCGATTGAATAATAATAAAAAAAACAATATAATGTCGCTTATATGAAGAATAAACTATTAGCATTATTTTTGTTTTTACTATCCTTTTGTCTGTTTTCACAAGAAGACCAAAAAAAAGAACTGAATATTTCCATAACTTCAGGAATACCAATGCTTCACCCTCATACGGCCTTCGATGCGGGAGAAGCCCAAATCTTAACGGCCCTTTGTGAAGGCCTTTTTGTATATGATCCTTATACATTGCAGCCGGTTCCGGCTCTTGCCGAAAAGTACAGTGTTTCAGGCGGAAGAACGTGGCGTTTTACAATCAGAAAGGATGCAAAATTTGAAAACGGAAAACCCATAACGGCTCAAACCTTTGTCGATTCATGGCTGAATCTTTTAAACCCTGCCGGCAATCATCCATACGCTTCGCTTTTGGACTGCATAGACGGAGCAGCCGATTACCGTAACGGAAAACTAAAAAATAAAAATCAAGTCGGAATAAAAGCCGAAAGCGGGCAAGTTCTTTTAATAACCACAAATACAGAAATTGAGCACCTTCCCAATATTCTATGCCATCATGCCTTTTCAGCAGTTGAAGCCTCTCAGCTTGAAGCGGCCTTAAAATTTTCTAACATAGAAAGAATAGAAAAATTAAGGGACAGCTTTAAACCCATATCAAGCGGTGCCTATAAGATAAAAAAATTTTCCGAAAAAGAGCTGATTTTGGTAAAAAATGAAAATTATTGGGATAAGGATAATGTCCAGATTCCTCAAATAAACCTCTTCCTCGATTTAAGCAAGGAAGAAGCTATAGAAAAATTCAATATAGGGAAGATTCATTGGCTTTCAAGAAGCGATGTGATTTCTAAAATAGGCGATCAGCGTTGTGTAAATATCGACCCTCTTTTTGCAACTGATTATTTTTTCTTTAAGACTTCATCTCCGAATATTAAGGATGCGGAGTTTAGAAAGGCCCTTCTTTTAGCTGTTCCCTATGAGGAATTACGCAATGGTTATCCCATAAAGGCTGAAACTTTGATTTTTCCCCTTGCAGGCTACCCCAAAATTCAGGGTGTAAATGAATATAACCTGCAAAAAGCCCAAGAAATCATAAATAAACTTAATTTAAACGAAGAACAAAAAAAGGTGGTAATTAAAATACCCGAAAATACGTATTATCAAGAATTAGCCGAAATTTTATCGGCTGCATGGTCAAAAATCGGGGTAAAAACCGAAGTTAAGCTTATTTCTTTGAACGCTTATTATAACAGTCTAAAATCAAATGATTACGATTTAGGAACAATCACTTGGATAGGGGACTTCGCAGACCCTCTGGCCTTTTTGGAGATGTTCCGGCCTAATTCCAACCTCAATGACTCGGACTGGAAAAATCAGGAATTTGAAAGAATAATCCTCAAATCCCATGCCGAAAAAGACTTTAAAAAACGATACGAGATGTTGAGCAAGGCAGAAGAGCTCTTGCTGGGAGAGAGCGTGATTATTCCGATATCCTATAGGTTAAGCGTAAATATTATAGATATTTACTCCATAGGCGGCTGGTATTCAAATGCAATAGATATACATCCATTTAAGTTTATAAAATTTATCAAGCCTCAGCCGGTGCCGGGGCTTGTAAAATTAAATAAATAGCTCAAAAAGAAGCGATAAGACTGCGGCAAAAAACTTCATTTTTTTACAAAATATGTATTGACATTTTTTGTGATTTGTAATATTATCCATATCATTGGGCGCTTAGCTCAGCTGGTACGAGCGTCTGGTTTACACCCAGAATGTCGGCGGTTCGATCCCGTCAGCGCCCAATCCTTCCTTTAAAAGCAAAATCAGTCATATTCGTTTAATCTCACGCAAAAGACTTATTATCATTGGAATATTTAGGTAAACTGTTTCGCCTAATCCTCAATATGTAGAAAATATGCTGCAAGGCCGGACAATTCCAATTAAAGAACCTGATAAATGGAATTGTCTATTTCACTGCTATTTTCATATTTTGCGGAGCTGTTATGTTTATTTCCAAGTAAAAATACTATAAGAATTTTTTATAGCTTGTGTTAAATACCTCTCCTAGTTTTTTTGCCATAGCAATACTGATAGGACGGGCACCCCTTTCCATGCCGGAGACATTTTGTACATTAATACAAAGTTTTTCAGCGAGTTGAGCCTGTGTAAGATTGTCACGGTTTCTTAAAAGCTTTAATGTTTTTTGAGGTGTCATATTTTTTTGAATATTTTTAAACCATTCTGTTTCAGTTACCTCTTCATATTCGTCATCTTCATCATACTCAACAGTAACATGGTTGTATTTAGTTTTTACAAAGTTTAATAAATCAGGCGGAATGTCACCTTCAATTTTAATAAGGGGCGTTTTCACGTGAACCAGCATAATAGACCTCCATTTCAATACCTTTTATCGTCTCTTTCCAACATGCAATCCAATGATATGATAAATGACAATGATATTTATTTTTACCTAAAGAACTAAAATTGGACCAAGCCGTTTGTACAGGTCCGGATTCTTTTAAATCAAGTATGAGCTGAGCATATAATTCTTGTTCTTTTTGCGGCATTTTTGCTACAGCCTTTGTGATCCGTTTTTTTTGGATTATCCTATACATATGTAAATTATAATCATTTTTTGATTACTTGTCAAGTCTTACCCTCATCTTAATTCCTTTTCGATCCCCCATTGCTGGACAAAAGGCTTATTTTTATGTAAAATAAAGAGAAATGCGGCTTTAAGGAGCATAGAAATAGATGTACAAAAATGATTTTCCATTGCTTATGCAAAATCCTAACATTCATTATTTGGATTCGGCGGCAACGGCACAGAGGCCAATACCGGTTATAGAAGGCATAAAAGAATATTTTTTACAGTCAAACGGAAATGCGGGACGAGGCTCTCATTCCCTTGCAATAGCCTCTTCTATTTTGGTTGAAGAAACACGAAAAAAAACAGCCGAGTTTATCGGAGCCGACAAAATTGAAAGCATTATCTTTACAAAAAATTCTACCGAGGCTCTCAATATAATTGCCTATTGTTACGGCTTATCACAGCTTAAAAGCGGAGATGAAATTCTATTGGCGGTATCAAACCATCATGCAAACCTCGTACCTTGGCAGTTTGTTGCAAAACAAACGGGGGCTGCCGTAAAATTTATCTATCTTAACAAAAGCGGTACCTTGGACATAAATGACTTTAAGGCTAAACTTTCCTCTAAAACAAAGGTGGTCGCCATCTCAAGCGTGGTAAATGCTACAGGAATTATAAACCCTGTAGAAGAGGTAATAAAACTAGCCCACCAAAACGGAGCCGTTGTTGTGGTTGATGCAGCCCAAGCCATTGCTCACTACAAGCAGGACGTATCAGCCCTTGACTGCGACTTTTTAGTTTTTTCGGGACACAAGATTTTTTCGGACTTCGGTGTCGGGGTTCTTTACGGAAAAAAAGAGCTCTTGGACAAGATGCCGCCTTTTTTATACGGCGGAGATATGATAAACTTTGTTTCAGAAGAATCAAGCGAGTTTAAGGAAGCCCCCTACAAATACGAAGGCGGCACCCACGATACAACTGCCATAGTTTCTCTTAAAAATGCAATAGAATATATCGAAAAAATCGGTTATGACAATATAGAAAAAACCGTAAAAGAATTGGACTCTTATGCTCTTTCGGAATTAAAAAAACTTGATTTTATAGAAACCTACGGCACCGATGCTGAGGAAAGGGCGGGTATAATAGCCTTTAATGTAAAAGATGTGCACTCGCATGACACATCCTACATCTTAAATGAATACGGCGTTATGGTTCGAAGCGGACATCATTGTACGCAACCCCTGATGGCTTACCTAAACATAAATTCATGCTGCCGTGCAAGTTTTTCTATTTTTAATACCAAGGAAGACATAGACGTTATGATCACAGCCTTAAAAAAAGTAAAAAGCGTTTTTTTAAAGGATTAAAAAAACTTAAAAATAATATCGATAAGGAACATAAATGGACATAGATACGATTTATCAGGAAATGATTTTAGAATACTCCCGAAAAAAAGAAAACTGCCGCGAACTTTCCGGCGAAGGAGTAAAGATAGAAAGAGGACATAATCCTTCATGCGGTGATGACCTTACCCTGCTTATCCGGGAAAAAAACGGAATCATAGAAGATGCTTCCTTTTTAGGAAGGGGCTGCGCCATTTCTACGGCTTCTACAAATATGCTGATTGAACTTATAAAAGGAAAAAATGCCGAAGAAGGAAAACGCAAGGTAGAAATATTTTTTAAGATGATGAACGGAAAAGAAATTTCGGAAGAAGAAAAGGAAGAATTGGAAGATGCTCAAATCTTGGAATATTTTGCCGAAATGCCGGCACGTATAAAATGTGCAACTTTAAGCTGGCACAGTGCCGATGTTCTTTTAAACGAAAAAAAATGAGGTTTATTGTAAGGGACAGTGTAAAAAACAAAGTCCCTTTTTTAAAAAAAATCAAGTAAATCTTATTTTTCGATATCGCTTGATTTTACCTTTACCACATGGCCGGGACCTGCATCAAAGATAATTAAAAAGTCTTTTACCTTGATATCGGCGTACTTAATTGTTATCTCGCCATTTTTATCAAGCTTGGTCTTAATTATAACCTTCTTTTTTGCATCTTTTTCCTTAGGATTTTCGATTCGAATTTCTACACCTTCAGCAGATGAACCGTCGGTAAAACCGCCCTCACAGGTAAAAGTTCCGTCACCGTTATCATAACAGTGCAATATCGGGGCATGAGCAAACAAAAGAGCTGCTCCCAATACTAAAAAACAAATAAAGATAGCTGTTCTTTTTTTCATTTTTATTCTCTCCTATAAAAAGTCTCAATACAATTATTTTTCAACAATACCTTTTAAAATCTTGCGGCAAGATTTTTCAACTCTCTCTGCAATCATTTTGTTTGGTGTATTTGCAGGTATACATGTAGGCTTCTCTTTAATTTTGGAAAAATCGGCATCATTCATACCATACCAAAAATGGAAATGTAAAGGATTTCCTCCTGCACTCGTAAGAGAAATTGTCTTAAACATTCCTGCATCTTTTTTATCAGTTACCACAGCAAGCAATCCGGGCTTGGAGGCATTTTCAGCAGTTCTCTTATAAGCAGCTCGATGAATTTCTTTTCCGTCCTTATAGACTACAAATTCGTTCTTACCGTCTTCGGTAACAAATTCGATATGAGTATAAAGATCTGTCGTGCCGTATACTTTTTTCATTTCGGCAATAATTTCAGCTTTTGTAAAATCTCCGCCCTTAGGATTTTTACCGGCAAATTCTTTAATGATTTTGTTATAAGCGGCATTAACCTCAGCACTTGTGTTGTCATAAATTAAAGAGCTATTCATCCATTTTCCTTCTTTTGCATAAGGCTCAAAGGGAGATTTTGGGAACATGCCCGCAACAGCTCCTATGGTATCTTTAAAATTCTTTACAAGTTCTTCTTTTGTCATTGAAGCAGACACATAGGTAGGCCACCACATAGGATCTGCTTTTACCAATGCGTCAATACCGGATCCGCCTGTTCTTACATGCCAATGGAGCAGCCCCCCTTCGGAATCTTGATGCGGAGGAAAACAGATAATATATTTTGCCATAGTAAGGCCGCGTACATTTTTTACGGCTTCAAAAGTTTCCCAGTAATATCCGTCATAACCTATAACAGGCACCTTTCCCTTGTAAACATACTCGGAAGAAATTTCTTTTTCTTTTCCATCAGCATCTTTTACGGTAAACACAACAGTGTTTGTTCCGTCAAATTTTATCTTTGAAAATGATGTTCTATACATTCCTTCAACAGCCAATTTGAAACCTTCAACGGTATAGTTTTCCATTTTGGCGGCCGCTTCTTTGTATACAGGATTTAAAGAAGGATCATTTTTTGCGGAATCCAGCGAAACCCATTCACCTTTCCATGCGGCAAGTTCTTTACCGGGTTCAATTTTCATGCCTCCGATTGTGTTAGGCATCGACTTACATGCAGTAAAAGTAACCGCAAGAACCATCAAAACTAATACAAGTTTTGCACCGAAATTTTTCGTAGACATAGTAACCTCCTTATGTCAAAATAAGGTATTATCAAATATTGATAAACTTAATAAAAATTGGGAACCTAAAAATAGGTTCCCAAAAAAAATTATTTTTTAGCCTTTGTTAATCTTTCTAAAAGAGTTCTTGCAGATTTCTCTACAGCTGCTGCAATTTCAGCGTCTGTAAGAGCTGTCCTGTAACAAGTAGGTGTTCCTTCAAACTCTTCAATTTCTTTTTCGTTATTACCGTACCACAAGTGGAAATGCAGCATCGGAGCTTTACCGTGTACAACTACAAATGAAATCAAAGAAAACATACCGGCATCTTTTCTTTCAGCCTTCATCGTCATATACGGCTTTGAAGGACTTGCACCAACACGAACATAGCTTGATCTAAAGATTTCTTTATTTCCTTTATAGAAAACAAGTTCATTTTTTCCGTCTTTTACAATAAATTCCATGTGGGAATAATCTTTAACGGATTTATTTCCTTTTTGTAATTCGGCAATAATTTCAGCCTTTGTAAAATCTCCGCCATTGGGATTTTTGCCTGCAAATTCTTTTATAACCTTTGCATAGGCAGCTTCAACTTCTTTACTTGTATTTTCAAAAATAGATAAAGAGTTGATCCATTTGCCGTACTTGGCATAGGATTCAAAGGGAGAAACAGGATTCCATTTAGGCATATTCGGGATTGAAGATTCAAACATCTTAACAAGCTCAGCTTCAGGTGTAGATGAAGAATAGTACGTAGGCCATCTTCCTGCACCGGTTACAAGGTTGTCAATACCGTATCTTCCAAAACGGGCATGCCAGTGCTTTGGTCCGTCACCATGAGCATGAGGAGGCATTGATATAAAATACTTAAAGTTTGCATTATCAAGCTTATCTTCTACAGCCTCAAAAGTCTCCCACATAGAATCGGGATACTCACCGTCAGCTTTTTGTCCCAAGTACTTG
The DNA here is from genome assembly GCF_024181665.1 of Treponema sp. B152. Taxonomy (NCBI): domain Bacteria; kingdom Pseudomonadati; phylum Spirochaetota; class Spirochaetia; order Treponematales; family Treponemataceae; genus Treponema; species Treponema sp. B152. The sequence goes on along the minus strand of NZ_CP058668.1, from coordinate 746,449 downwards.
TATTTGACTGAAATTTGTATTTCTTTACCGTCTTTATCCAAATATGTAAAAAGAACAGTGTTTGTACCGTCAAACTTTGCCTTTACCGCCGGTGTTTTGTACATGTCCAAGGCAGCAGCTTCAAGGCCTTCTGGTGTATAAAAGCGCATATCTGCAGCTGTTTTTTTATAAGCTGCTTTTAAAGACGGGCTGTTTTTTATGATATCTGCTGAAACCCACTCGCCCTTCCAGGCGGCCAACTCCATTCCGGCTGCAAGCTTATTATCTTTTGCAGCAGGCATTGTTTTACAGGCAGTAAAAATAACTGCGAGTGTAACCAGTATAAGTGCAATCTTTGCACCCATTCTTTTATTAACCATAATTAAACTCCTTTAAGTTAATATAAGTTATATTAGCTAACTTTTTATTTAAACAAGAAACAATTCTTGACTTAAAGTAAAAAGAAACTAGCCTTTTTTATGTTCCGCAGAACAGCCGCAGCATCCGCAACCGCAGCCGCTCTTAGGATTGATATTTTTTTCTCCGCAGTTGCAGGCCGAAGCCTTACCCTTAAATATCCTGTAATATTTACGGATGAGTAAGAGAATCACACCTGCAACTATCGAAATAGTCAAAACCATTCCCAATGTCATAAGGCAATCCTTATTTTACAGGCACTGCTTCAATCCAAAGTACGGCATCCTGTGAAAGTTCTTTACCGGCAAATTCTTTTACATTACCTGCACCGAGGGCAGCAAAACCCCAGTATCCGGCCTTATGAGGGACAAAGGAGAAGTTTCCGTTTTCATCTGCTAAAATAACGGCAGCAGCATTTTTGGTTTTTGCCTTCTTCTCAAATTTGCTTTTTTTCATGTTTACATCAAAGTTGATATATTCAACTTCAATTTCCGCATTGGGAACAGGCTTGCCTTTTGAGTCTACAACAGTACCTCTGAAAAGTCCGCCTACCCAAACATCGTAAGGCTTTACCAATGGCATGATTTCGGGATAACCTTCGGCACATCTTGCACTCCAGTCCGTATCAAGACCTGCCTTATTGATAAAGACCTTGGTAATCTGCTGGATATACTTATCTTCAGCACCTTCATAGTAAGGATGAGGAACAGCAATAAGAGCCCAGTCTCCGCCTCCTCTAAAACCGTTATCCTTATTTAAGGTAAGGTCATAGGCTGAAGCCGTATTTTCTGAAGTTGTAAACTCTGTTTTCTTTAATGAGGGAAGAAGATCCTGAATCTTTTCCTTGTGCACGGAAAAGAATTTTTCAAAACCTTTGATTTCTCCGGCCTCGTTTTTACCGACATCCATTGCATGTCCTGATTCTGCAGGATGTGTAAAAACAATCTTAAAATCAACAGAGTTGCCTTCAACTCTTGAGGTCGGGGTATAAATCATTTGGAAGTGTGCAAATGAAGCCATAGATACCAAGAATAAAAATAAAACTATTCCTGTACGCTTTTTCATAAAAAACTCTCCTACAAATATTTTAGTCTAAAGACTCATAATCTTAAGTTCAAAAAAAGATAGGACCAAAAGTCTTGCTTTAAACTCACGGAAAAATCTTTTTTTTCAAATCCAAATGTAAATCAGCACTTACAATCTATCTTATTCTTAAAAAAAAAGCAAGCCCCCAAAGACGGAACAGCAAACTTTTAATTAAAAATAAATCGGAGATTAAATAAAGAAAACACGAAAAACGCAAGACATCAGCTCCGCTTATAGAAAAAGCTGACAATAAAATAGAGTTGTACAATAATGAGTTTTCCGATTTTCCTTCCCTCCGAAGGATTTCGTAATACAAATAGGCAGGTCTCCTGACTTATGATTTAAAGTTTATCGCCTTCCCATATTAACAGTGGCTTATGCTTCCAATACATAGATGCATTATGATAAACAAACTCAATTACAGTAGCGGGGACTGTGCCGGTTTTTCACCGGTTTCCCTTTTAATCTTAAAAATTAATTTAAGAACCTTATTTGTCTATAACCTTCGGGTAATTATAAATATTTCCAAAAAAAAAGCAAGCCCCCAACGGGACACCAATGGGGATTTGTTATTTATTTACTATCCTACTTATTTTCAGCCTTATCCGAAATCTTTTTAAAGATAGGAGGCCAAGCGAACATAACCACAAAAAGCAAGATTACTATTATCAGGGCCGCAGGCGAAAATCCTTCCTTGGGTTTTGCTCTTTCAGAAGGCTCTCCGTCAGAAGAAGATATATCGGCTTGTTTTATGCTATCAGCCTGTTCGGCCGCATCTTCAATCTTGCTGACCTCAAACCAAATAACGGCATCTTGAGAAAGTTCTTTTCCTCCGAATTCCTTTTCCTTCCCTACTCTAAGGGCGGCAAAGCCCCAATATCCCGGACAAGGAGGAATAAACTCGAAAACGCCGGTATTATCGGCCATTATCATTCCGGCGCCCGCTTTTTGCAGCTTAGGTTCTCCGGTAAATTTCTTGTTTGCCATATCCACATCGTAGTTCATGTTTTCAAATTCAACCTGAGCATAAGGCACGGGTTTTCCATCGGAGTCCAAAACAAGGGCACGGATCACACCGCCCTCCCAAATATCGTAGGGCTTTACCAAAGGCAAAATTTCGGGATAACCTTCGGCAACCCTTGACTGCCAATCGGTCGAAAGTCCGGCCTTGTTGATAAAGACCTTAGTTATCTGCTGAATATATCCGTCATCGGCTGCTTCAAAATACGGATGAGGAACGGCAACCAAGACCCAGTCTCCGCCTCCCCTAAAACCTGCCTCTTTATCAAATTCAAAGGTATATGCAAAGGCCTTGTTTTCCGCAGATTCAAATTCCCCCTTTTTTAAAAAGGGCATTAAGTCGGTCTTGTTTTCTTTATGGATGGAATAAAATTCCTTTAATCCTTTTATTTCGCCTGCTTCATTTTTACCTATGTCCATAGTAAGGCCTGAATCAAAGGGATGGGTAAAAGAAATTATAAAATCTACCTTGTTATTTGAAGCTTCGATTATTGAAGCCGGAGTATAAATAATTTGAAAGTGAGCAAAAAGGCTCAAAGCCGTCCAGCATAGCAATACGGAAAAAAATAGCTTTTTCACTTTTTACACCTACCTTTTTTGTTTTTTAAAGAGGAAGACAATCAGTATCGAATTTATTACGGCAAGTACAAGGGCCAAGATTGCCGTAAACGAAGGACCGACACTAGGCATTGCCGAAACGGTATCCATAGGCACCCAACCTGCAGAACCGGAGACAGCAACGGGCTTTTGAGCCTGAGCAGCATCTCCGGCTGACTCGTTTTCTCCTGCGGCTTCAGAAGAAGCAGCCTGACTGCCGAAACCGCCTTCGGGTTCGGGACCGTCTTTTACGATAATATGGCCCGGCCCTGCATCAAAGGTTACAGTATAAGGAACATTCGGGATAGGCAGGTTGAGTTCGCCTACATCGGGGAATTCTCCTTCCCAGATTTTTTGCCCTGAAGCCTTATCGGTAAGATAAAGTTTAACACCGGCAGCCGAAGCTCCATTTGAAAATCCGCCTTGAACATAGATAGTTCCGTCTCCGTTATCTTCAACGGTCAAAAGGGGCGAATGTGCAAAAAGCATAATAGAACACATCATTAAAACAAATACGATAAATATTTTTTTCATCTATAAACTCCCATAAATTTATAATCCTAAATGTGAACCTCTAAAAGCTTCAGTCTTTTAGAGGCTTTCCTTAAATTTCTCTTACAATCAAAAGCCGAACAGTCTTCCCAGCTGGAAAACCAGGACGGCAACCAACGAACTCAAGACCACGGGATACATAACACTGAACAGTGTCCAACCCACACTCTGTGTCTCGGTCTTTGTTGCCATAACGGTAGCAATACAGGGTGGAAAGAGGGCTATCAAAATCATAATGGTAAGACCGTCTAATGGGGTCAATCCCGTTTCCTTATCCTGAATACGGGCTTCCAAAACTTTACCCGAATCCTCGCTTGAAGACTCAACACTGTAAATGGTACCCAAGGTCGAAACAAGAGCTTCCTTTGCGGCAAAGGAACCTAGAATTGCGATATTTACCTTCCAATCGAAGCCCGCATATTTTGTAACGGGTTCCATTGCCTTTCCCAAATATCCCAAAACGGAGTTCTCCAAAGTTTCTTTACGCAATTGTACTGAGATAAGCTTTAGGTCTGCACTTGCAGGGCGTATAGCCTTTGCAGCGGCAGCGGCTTCGGAATCGATTACAGCTGTGCCTGAAATTTTCACTTTTCCGGTTCTGACAAGGGCGAAGAAGTAAGGATTCAGCTTTTGCCAATAAGCATAAAATGAAGCCTTTAAAATAGGCTTTTGAAATTCTTGAGCATCATTGTATGCCTTATCAAAATCTTTTTTTGCGGAAGAATACATATCAAAATAATTTTTAAAAGCACCTATATTGCTGTCGAGTTCAATTTTTCCTTTTAAGGCTATTTTTGTCATTTCGGGATTTTGTAAAAACAATCTGTTTACATTCTTTTCCATGCTCTTAGCTCCGCCGAACCAATTTATGGCATCATACAAATAAAGCTTTTCGGTTAAACGCTGATATTCTATAAAGCCCTTTTCGGAAGCAAAATATTGGGAATAGGAATTGTTTAATTTTCCTGCAAAGTCCTGAATGTAAGCTGCTTTTCTTGCTTCATATTGAGCAGTTTTTTCAGAGCTCAAAGAAGGAAAATTTACACCTGCCCAGATTATAACTGAAACGGCAACTACAGTCGTTGCAACTTTTTTTATAAAGCTCCATAAGCGTTCAAAGGTGCGTGTTAAAACACCTCTAAGGGTCGGCATATTATAAGCCGGAAGCTCAAGTACAAAGGGCTCTGGTTTGCCGTGAACAACATAGAGGCTGAAATATTTTGCAACAATCAGGGCAACTATCAATGTAAAAAACGAAATTCCGCCTAGAACTATCCATTGGTAGCTTGTAAAAAATATTCCCGTAATTAAAACATAAAAAGGAATCTTTGCCATACAGTTAAGAAGGGGCAGGATAAGAATCGTTACCAATCTTGACTTATCATCTCTGATTGTCCTTGTGGACATAACACCGGGAACGACGCAACCTCCCATTATAACGCCCGATAGAATCATAGGGAGGGTTGACTGTCCGTGTAAACCGAACTTGCGTAAAATTCTATCCATGATAAAGGCAAGGCGGGCCATGTAGCCGACATCTTCCAAAAAGGCAATGAGGGCAAACAAGCAGAAAAAGATTGGGACATAGTTTAAAATCATTATTGCCCCATCAATTATCCCGCTTAAAAACAAACCTCTTAAAGGCCCCTCGTTTATAAGTCCTTCAGGATAAATAAGCTGAGAAACTATTGTTCTGACAAATTTAAATATCGGGAAAACCTTGTCGGTCATCTTATAACCCAAAACTACCGTTATCCAATAAAAGACTAAAACAAGCTCAACCAAAATCAAAAGACCGTAAACCTTGTGGCAAAGCACTTTGTCGATTCTGTCGGTTGAATTTATACTGCCTGAACCGCCTTTAGTATAGATAAGGGCAGCTCCTCCCGTAAAGGCAAAAGCTCCGGCTAAGCTAAGAATCAAGCGTAGAATGTTATTTGCAACGATAGGAATCGGCAAAAGCAAAAAGAGGGAATCCAAAATCTCATAGGTTACAAAACAAAGAATAAGGGCGGCAATGGTCTCGGTAATCTTTCTTTTAATATTTAAGGACTCGACGGCTTTTTGTTCAAGCTCTTTTTTTGAAACCGCAGCTTCAACAATTTTTTTTGCCGCAGCGGAGCGGGCAAGAGCTATTTCTATTTCAAAGCTGTGCTTATGTTTTTCCTTGTGCTCGGCTTCAATTTCTTTTATAAAAGTTAAAATGGAATCAAAGTTTGTAAAATTTTTACCCTCTTCTTCGATAACTGCGGAGTCCTTTTCGCAAAGCTTGATTGCAAGCCATCTTAAGGGAATAGAAAAAAATTCGTCCTTTGCAGAAGCCTTTAATTTTTCGACAATTTTTTCCAAATAGGATTCCATATCCTTACCGTAGGTAAGTGTAAAGGGTTTTTGCGGTTCGGAGCTTTCAGCCGTTTTTGAAATAAGCTCTTTTAATTCGTTTATCTTTTCTTTTTTCTTGGCCGAGCCGGCTATTATCGGAATACCCAAGAGAGAAGAAACTTTATCGACATCGATTTGTAAGCCTGCATTTTTTGCAGAATCCATCTTGTTTAAGTACATAACAATAGGACAGTTCATTTCCAAAAGCTGGAATGTCAGATAAAGATGTCTTTCCAAATTTGAGGCATCGGCAATGTTTACCAAAAGCTCAGGCTTTTCACGGAGGATAAAATTACGGGTTACCCTTTCTTCCGGTGAATAGGAAGTAAGGCTGTAAGTACCCGGCAAGTCGGTAATAAAAACCGATTGGTCAAGAGCAAAATACTCTCCCGTTTTTTTCTCGACGGTGATACCCGGATAGTTTGCAACATGTTGATGAGCTCCCGTCATCATGTTAAATAGGGTTGACTTACCGGAGTTAGGCTGACCGGCAAAAGCAATATTTATTTTTTCTTTTTTCATATTCTAAACTTCTTTTACAATGATTTTTTTAGCTTCATCCTTGCGGACAGCTACAAGCGAACCGCAGATGGAAATGTCAAAGGGATCTAAAAGCGGGGCCTTTCTTACAACCGAAAGTTCAGCTCCGGGAGTAAACCCAAGACTTATAAGCCTTTGCAAAGTCATTCCGCTTATTTCAAGATCTTCTATAATTCCTTTTTTTCCCTGTTCCAATTCATCAAGAGTCATTTTAATCTCCAATCTCAGCTATAAACGCACCAAAATTTTAGAAGCAAGATTATAGTCTACCGCATATTTTGAACCGTTTACCAAAAGCAAAATAGGCCCTTTTTTATCGGCCTGAGAAGTAACAACGGTTATTTCCGTATTTATATCTATTCCAAGACTGCGAAGGCGGGAAAATTCGGCCCCCGTTCCGTCAAATTTAAGCACGGAGGCCTTATCGCCTTCCTTTAAAATAATTAAGGGCACCAATGTCAGCAACCTCTCACAAAATGTTGCAACGAACATACATCATTTTTTTATTTTAATCAAGGCATAAATGAAAAAAGTTACAACATTAATATGTAGCACCTAATATCAAAATGCATAAACAATTTCAATGATATTCTTTCGCTTATCCGCCGGTATCGGAATTCGTAAAGAAGACTTGACCCTCATCAAAAAAAAGGATAGTATTTGTCTATGAAAAAATTTGAAGAAAGACTGGAAAAACTTGAAAAGATAAGCGATGACATACGCTCCTCCGATATTCCTTTGGAAAAGGCTCTTTCCCTCTTTGAAGAAGGCATAAAGCTTGCCAAGGGGCTCGAAAAAGATATAGAAAAAATGGAAGGAAAGATTGAAGTCTTATTAAACCAGCCCGTACTGCCTGAAGAAGAGCCGGAACTCGACCTGTTTACGGTAACGGAAAACGTTTAAAGGAAGCCCGCATGAGAGAATACAAGCCCGTAAAGCTCTTATCAAAAGAAACCGCAAGCAAAATAGCCGCCGGAGAAGTTATCGAGCGGCCGGCCTCTGTTGTGCGGGAACTATTGGATAACTCGATAGATGCGGGAGCCTCTCAAATTATAGTAGAAATTGAAGAAGGCGGAATAAGTTCAATCAGGGTGAGCGATGACGGCTGCGGAATGACAAGGGAAGACTTGGAACTTTGTACCCATACCCATTCCACAAGCAAAATAGAAGAGGCTGAAGACCTCCTTCACTTACGGAGCTTGGGCTTTAGAGGTGAAGCCCTTTCATCGGTGCAGGCTGTAAGCTCCCTCGAAATTACCTCCACCAGAGAAGGCCCCGCAGCTTGGAAACTTTCCTTAGGAAAGATTTTGCCTGCCCGCCTAAATAAGGGCACAACAGTCGAAGTTAAAAATCTTTTTGAAAACTTCCCTGCCCGAAAAAAATTTTTAAAACGTCCCCAATATGAGGCGGCCCAATGCCGTCAGACCTTTGTCGAAAAAGCCCTCCCCCACTACAATATCGAAATGCGTTATATAGCGGACGGAATAAATAAGCTAATTCTTCCGGCCCATTCTTCTTTAAAAGAAAGATGCCTTACAGCCATGAGCCTTAAAGAACCTGAAGAGCTTTTTTATGAAATAAACCAAGAAGGAGACGGCTTTTCTTTTAAAGCAGTTTTAGGAAGCCCCGCAGTTGTCCACTCAGATAAGCGGAATATCTACATCTTTGTAAACGGAAGGCGAATAAACGAGTACGGCCTTGTTCAAGCTGTTTGCTATGCCTCGGAAGGCTATTTTCCCAATGGAGGATTTCCCGCAGCCTTTGTGTTTTTAAATGTAGATCCGGAAAGAGTCGACTTCAATATTCATCCTGCAAAAAAAGAAGCAAAATTCGAAGACTATAAAGAAATTCATCACTGCCTAAGCTCAACCATAAGCTCCTTTTACAAGCAAAAAACGGTTTCCGATCTTTTAAAGGAAAGCTATCAGCCTGAATATACGCGAGGCTTTGATTTTGAAAAAACTGAATATGAAGCTGCCGATTTAAACCAAAGCTATAATCCGGCCGGCACAAAAAAATATCTAGAGAGCAATACCTTCGACTATCGGCAGAACAGCACAAAAACCTATTGGCCGTCATCTCCGATAAAGCAGATTGAAACCTCGACAGCTTTTCAGGAAATATCGCAAGCCGATTATGGAGCCTCGGCCGCACAGCATAGACTGTCGGCTGCTGCTTATGAGACCTCAGCTGTGCCGCAAGACCTCCCAAAATCCGACTTTAAATTTTTAGGCCAATTTTGTGGCACCTTTATCGCTGTCGAAAAAAACAATGCCCTCTATATAATAGACCAACATGCTGCCCACGAGCGTATCCTCTTTGAAGGCTTAAAAAAAAGCCTCGGCCCCTCGCAGGAGCTTTTAATTCCTTACCGCATTGAAACGGAATCCGAAAAAGACGATGAAATCATAAGACTAAACCTCCATGAGCTTCAAAAAGCGGGCTTTAATATAAGTGAAGACAAAAAAGGGCTTTGGATTATAAGGGCGGTTCCCATAAGATGGCAGGGCACGGAAAAGGACTTAAAAGAAGACCTTGCAGGTGCAGGTAAGGATCCTTCGGGACTCATGCACCACATCCTTGCAAGATCTGCCTGCCGTGCCGCCTGCAAAGACGGAGACATCATCGACCCTGTTTCTGCATACAATATAGCGGTTAAAACCTTCGCCCTCCCTGAACCGCTCTGCCCCCACGGCCGCCCCCTCTATTTTATAATCGACCGCACCGAACTTTTTAAACGGATAAAGCGAACTTAACCTCGGCTTGTTTTTTATTACATTTTAATGTAAAATGAATCTATAAATTTTTACGAAATATTGATTTTTTAACTTTATAGAGGGGCATATGAAAAAACTACCGTCTTTAATCCTGTTTATTTTTTTATGTTTTAGTTCTTGTAATTTTTTTATGCAAGAAGAATATGGAGAGCTTGTAATCGATCTTGAAGGATCGTCTTCAAGGACTATAGGAAGCAACGGTCTTCCCGAAATTGCATCCTCGGAACTTTATTTGCAAATAATAGGGGAAACAAGCGGAATAATCGAAAAAAAATTTGAAGCAGGAACCCCTAAGTTTTTTTCTGAAAACTTTCCTATAGGAGAAAAACTAAAAATAAGGGTTCGTTTATCGGTGGTCTCAGCCTCATGGGAGACTTCCGTAAATCATACCATTACTCAAGGCACGAATAATATCATGTTGAAGCTAAACAAAATAGCTTCCGGTAATAAAAAAATAGCATTTTCAATAGGACACTCAGGAAGCTCAGTAAGCCATAAACTCAGATTTGAAAATAGTTCCGATATCAGCATAAATGCTTCGACGCCGATAAGCGGCACTCCCGGCTTTGCCCGAGACTCTAAGGGGAGGCTATACTTTATTTATAAAGATTCTTCACAATGGAAAATAAAACGCTTTACAAGTGAAGGAGCGGAAGATACAGCCTACAATCATAGTTCGCTCACATCAAGCCTGACAGGAGATGAGGTCGAAATATTTTCCGATAGGTCAACCGGAGATATCTATATTTTGGATAAACAAAGCACAGGAAATAATCTTTACAAAACTGACGGTACAACCAAAACAAATATAGTAATCCCTTCAAATTTTCAAAATCCGGCAGGCGATAAGATCAGCCGGATGGCTATTTATGATAAATTCAGCTTTATCATCGATAATAACAATAAATTACACTCTTATAATTTTAACGGGACAGAAATATCGGGGACTTCAATACCAAGTTTAGATTTATTTGCGAATCTGGTTAAAATAAATTCAAGTTATATTCCTGCCGGCAACTTTAAATCCGGAGATATTTTTGTAAACAAGAACAAGCTCTATGTGCTTTTTTCTGCATTTTCAAACGATTTAATAAATGGGGCCTATTCCTTAGGCGGAATTTTAGAATATACATACAACGATGAGGGAAATTTAGTGCCGGCAAGAAAATTAGGCTTTTCGCAATCCCTTACCGCAGGAACGGAGAATATTGCCAATATTGACGAAGCTTCAAACTTTTACGGTGCCGCAAAAATAATAGGCTTTGAAGGCGAAACAATCTATGTAGCCGATGACGGATATAAATTACAAACCGGAACATCACATGCAGAAGTAGAAAAAAATAAAAACAGGATTGCAAGCCTTAACACAGTCTCAGGCTCTTTAAGCTTCGAGCCTACAGACCACACTTGGTTTGAAGAAAAACAGGAAGCAGCTCCGCCGACACCTCCTTCACCGGGAAAGATGATAATATGGACCAAAAACGGAACAGCAGGTTATAATTTTTATGAAGTTACAGATGAAGATCCAAATATATCGGGCAAAACACCTCTGATAACAGGTTCCGGAACTACTTATCCCCTTGATGTATGTTCCTTTGATAAGGACGGCAACTTATATGTGGTATGGAAAGTAGGGTTAACCTATAAGGTAAGGCAATACACAAAAAATTCTGACGGCAGTTTTAATACAAGCTCACCTCCCGAACAGCAGTTATATTATGACTCAAGTACTAAGCTCAATCAAAATCAAACGCCAATAGCTATAGCAGTCGATACATCCAATAATAGCACAGGGTATTTGATTTATAGCTATAATAACAATAATATTAATACCCCAATGGAAAAAAATTCATGGACAAAAACAGCGGGTTTTAATTCCGGCTCACACAATGACAGCTACACAATATTGTCTGCAGGACACTCTGTAATGGCAATGGCTGTAAGCCCTGATGGCTTATTTGTAGCAATAGAAAACTCTCTTGGAACAAATGTAGCTCTCTCCATATGGAAATATGTAGATTTATCTCAACCACCCAATAATCAAAAATATGCTCTTACAGCCTTAGGATATCATACAAATCCGGGTAATGCCGATGACCTTGCTCCAAATTTTATTAACGACATGTACATTAAAGACGGAGCCTTATATATTTTAGCAGCCCAATATAAGGGAAGATTGGATAGTACAAGCACAACAAAGGTATCGGTAGGAGGAAGCTTATTAAAGCTGGAAAGTTTAAGCGGTAATATACAAACTTCGACCCTGACAAATCTTTGGCCATCCGGAGCTATAAATGCATTGAAGGAGGACTACGCCCCTTACCGCTTTATCAAGACAGACGATAATCAGATGGTAATAGCCTCCGACGGCTATAAGGGTAATTCAAGCCAATCGCCAAAATGTACCCAGCTAAACAAACTGGTGTTTTTCAACAAAAGCAGCGGCTCATCCCAATGGCAATACGAAAAAACTAAGGATACGGATGCGCAATTTTCAAAAGAGCTTAACCACACAGGCGGACGGTTCACATGGAAATAGTTATCAGCCTATTTTAACTTTATGCAGCTTGCATCAGCAGGCTGCTAATCCTATCCTTGACTATGAGGCCTTAAACGAGTAAAATAAACGCATAAAATTTTATTTTTAAGGAGTTTTAAATGAAAGAAATTATCGCAACAAACAAGGCACCTTCAGCCATCGGCCCCTATTCTCAGGGAATTAAGGCAAACGGTTTTGTATTTACATCGGGACAAATCCCCTTGGATCCTGCTACGGGAGCCTTCCCCGAAGGGATTAAAGCTCAGACACGCCAGTCATTACTTAACGTAAAAGCAATTTTGGAACAAGCCGGGACAAGCATCGACAAGGTAATCAAAACCACCGTTTTTTTAAGCGATATGAATAACTTTGCTGCAATGAACGAGGTATATGCAGAAATCTTCGGTTCATCAAACCATCCTTCAAGATCTGCAGTACAGGTTGCCCGCCTTCCTAAAGACGCCCTCGTCGAAATAGAAGTAATCGCTCTTGCATAATTTATTTAAAGTACGGGTTTTTCCTGTGCTTCTGGCTTCGGTCCTCTTATTTGCCTCTTGTGCAAACAAAGAGGCCGAACCTGAAACAGCCTCTTCAACAGAAAAAACAGAAGCGGAACCCAAACCGATAAGCACAGTCTGGTATTATTTTACTCAAGATGAAGAATCGGAAAGTCCATGCTTAAAGCAAACGGATTCTCCCGAAAAAGTTCCCGAGCAAGGCTTTAGGCCGTGGACAGAGGCTGTAAGAGTGTCGGGCTTAGGGCTGATGTATGATCCTCCCCTCTTTCTTGTAAATAAGGCAGGGATTTTACCTGCATTTTCCATTGAAGAAGAGCCTAAAATAGAAATCAAAAACGAATTTTATACAAAAACGGCTGAAGGCTTTTATAAGACCGACCTTGGAAGCCTTATAAGGTTATATACAAACACCATCTTTTCCTCCATTCTTCAGGATGAAAGCCCTTCAAGCCTCTTACGTTATAATAGCGTAAACGGAGACCTTTTAAGCCTTATCCGGCCCGAACACTTTAAACTTAAAAATATTTCACAGCTTTCAGCTCTGGAATTCAATAAAAAATGGTTTGCGGCTTTTAAAACGGAACAAGAGGGCCGTGTAGAATTTGATTATTTTTCCTTTCCTTCTTTTGAAGACTTATTAAAAGAAAACTTTTCCGTAATAAGTCAAGAAGAATTTATTAATGCATCTTCTCCTGTTACCCTCTTTCGAGATGAGAGCGGCATAGGTAAAATTTTCAAAATGACTGAAAAAAACGTAAAAGCGGAGATGTTTTCGGAAGATTTAAAAACAAAGCAGGTAATTTTTTACCGAAATTCAAATACCTCATATGCAGGAGACTTTGAAATTACGGCCTCGGTATGCGAATTTACACCTGAAAACGATCAAAAACCCCTTAAAGCCGTTCTTTTAGAAACCGGCCGGCTTTTTTACACAGATCCGGAAACTCAAGAATGGGTGGAAACCGCCCTGCCGGTACTCCCCGAAGGATTTATTTATACATACTTCGTAATAAGAAAAGATATTATAATTTCTGCATGGGAAGAACAAAGATTTTTTGAAACAGGTCGCTCCGGCCTAATAGTATACAAAATCCGGCAATAAATTATATAAAAAAGACAAGAATTTGATATTATCTAGTTGACAAAAATACGAGCTCTCATCTATTATAATAATATAGATGTAAACCAATAGTAGTACAAGGGGTTGTTTATGCTTGAAAATCTTGAATTGGAAAAATTCGATAATGTCTTAATTTTTAGTGATTCTTACAATGATGACTTCGATGACGACGATTTCGATGATGACTTTGATGATGATTTTGACGATGACTTTGACGATTTTGATGATGACGACGACTTTGACGATGATGACTTTGAATATGATGATGACGATGATGACTTGGATTATGATGATTTTGATGAATAATATTTAAAAATAAATTTTCCGAATAACCAAAGAGCAGACCCAATTCTACTCTTTGGTTATACTTTTCTTCCATTAGTTATTGGATTAAATCAAAAATTAGTGTATAATATCCTAGGGTCGATTATACAAGTAAGATCGGCTTTATATTGATTTGTTATGCTTTGCCTTCCCATTGGAATAGGTTTTTGATGTAACATTTTGCAATTAATGCTGTTTAAGATTTATCAATGCTTACTATTTTTATAGTCGTACAATACGAAATTTAAATATTTATATAAGTATATTTAAAGGGAAGAATATTGCAAGAAATTAAAGAAGGCTTTATAAAAACAAGCGAATTGCCCGTTAAAACCTTGACTGCAGAACAAAAGGCAAAACTAAACCTTCGAGGTAATGAACTTTATAATAAAAAGGACATAGCTGCTGCAGAAAGGATTTTTATTACAACCGGCTATTCGGACGGCCTTGTAAGAATAGGCGACTACTACGCAAACCGAAATGAACACCTAAAAGCATTAAAATTTTATCATCTGGCTCATAATACCAATAAAGAAGGTATTTTGCTGGATAAGTTAGCAGAAATTATACGTATGCTTATTTAAAATTTGCATCGTTTAATTAATTTTAGATGTACGTACACGCATTTATGGAGGATTAATGTCAGACATCAAACATGAAAAAAAGTTAGCCAATATGGACAATCCCGGTGAGACTACAAAAAGTTTCGAAAACAAATTAGATGAAGAGATTCCTGACATTGAGGAATCTGATTTTATAAATAGTCCACCCTTTAGCGATGAGATATTCAGCCCGGAGGATTCAAAACAGGTAGAAATATCCGAACTTTCAAAGCAGGCCTACTCCCTTTTAAAAGGCAACAGTATTACTGAAGCGATCAATGTTTTTAAAAAAATATTGGAACTGGATCCCACAAATAATTATGCGCTGGTAGGCTTAGGTGATGCAGAGCGTAAAAACAATAAATTCAATGAAGCAATAAAATTTTACAAACAATGCCTTGAACATCATCCCAGCAATAACTATGCTCTTTTCGGTCTTGCAGACTGCTACAAGTCAATGAACCAATTTCCAAGGGCCATAGCTATCTGGGAAGAATACCTTAAGTTTGATGATAAAAATATCACGGTATTAACCCGAGTTGCCGACGCCTACCGAAAGACCAAGGAATTTGAAAAGGCAGAAAAGCTTTATCAAAAAGTGTTGGAAAAATCCCCGAAAAATGCTTACGCCTTAATAGGCTTGGGTCACCTAAATTACGACTTTAAAAAATATCGGGAAGCCCTCGTATACTGGGAAAAGGTAATGGAATCGAGCGGAGAATTGGTAGATATACGTATCTTGACATCTATTGGAAACTGTTACCGAAAAATGAAGCTCTTTGACCGAGGTGTATATTATTTTGAAAGAGCCCTTGAACGCTCACCCGATAATTTTTACGGCCTCTTCGGTTTGGCTGACTGTTACAGAGGTTTAAACCAGCAATATAACTCCATAGTATACTGGAAAAAAATACTTGAACTTGATCCTAACAACAAGGTCATTTTAACGCGAATAGGCGATGCCTACCGCAGCATGAATGACTTTGAAAAAGCAAAGGAAAGCTATCAAAAGGCTCTTGATATAGACTTTGATTCGTACGCAATGCTAGGCCTTGCAATATTGTGCAAGCTGCAGCAAAAATACGATCAGGCTATTACTACCCTAACCCATCTTAAAGATACCGGAGATACAAATTATAGGGTATATCTTGAACTTGCCCAGTGCTATATAGAAAAAAAGGAAAAGCAAAAAGCTATAGAAACTTTAATAGATTTCCAAAAACTTGGAATTAAAAATCAAACGGTTTCAGATCTCCTGTTTGAGCTGACAAAAAATGACCATTAAAAAGTATAAAACAGCTCTTTCGGGAATGTTTCCTGAAGAAATTCAAAGCTTTTGCGGTCTAAAAGAAAAATTCAGAGCCCAACAAATTTTTCATTGGATAGCTTCGGGAGTAAACAGCTTTGATGAAATGACAAATCTGTCATTTGATATGCGCTCTAAACTAAAAAACGATTTTTCTCTGTTTTCGACAAAAATAAAAGAAGCATTAAAGGACAAGGACGGTACAATTAAACTGGCTGTAGAGCTTTATGACGGCTCAGTCATAGAAACCGTATTACTGACAGATAAAGCAAAAAGAAAAACAGCCTGTGTTTCATGTCAGGCAGGCTGCCCGATGAAATGCGCTTTTTGTAAGACCGGACAGATAGGCTTTTTAAGAAATCTTTCGGCTTCAGAAATCGTAGAACAATTTTTACATTTGGAAAGAGAAGCAGGAAGTTTGGATAATATAGTCTTTATGGGGATGGGAGAGCCCATGTTGAATTTACCTGAAATAGATAAGGCAATAAACATTCTTGCTCATCCTAAAGGAAGAAATCTTTCCAAAAGGCGCATAACAATTTCAACCTCAGGCCTATGCAATGGAATCTATGAGATGGCAGATAAGGGGCCTGAAGTACGCCTCGCCGTATCATTGACAACTGCTGACGAAACATTAAGATCAGAACTTATGCCTATCAATAAAACAAACAGCCTTGACGAATTAAAGCGAGCAATAAAATACTTTAATTCAAAATCAAATAAGAGGGTAACCTTAGAGCTTGCCCTTATGAAGGGACTTAATACCGATAAAAAGGCAGCTCAAGAGGTCATAGAATTTGCAAAAGGTCTTGAGTGCTTTATAAATTTAATACCTTGGAATCCTGTAGAAGGCTTGAATTTTAAAACTCCATCTGAAACGGAAGTCCGTACTTTTGAGACTTATCTAAAGAAGGCCGGCTTAAATATAAGCACACGGCAAAAAAGAGGTCAAAGCATAGGAGGAGCCTGCGGTCAGCTAGGATCCACAGCAACAAGATCCAATCGGTTCTAATACAAAGAGAAAACCCTGTTTAACTCCTGTATTCTTTCTTCGGGTATGGGAGTAATATCAAAAGACGGCTTTGCAAAAAAGTAACCTTGGAACAAGTCTACACCGAACCGCAGCAATACGTCTATCTCATCTATTGTTTCAACACCTTCGGCCAATATTATTATATCTCTTTTCTTTGCATAAGAAACAAGGTTTTCCAATACATTTTGCTTATCAAGACTCTTATGGACATCCCTTACTATGGACATATCTATCTTTACCAAATTAGGCGATAAGAATAAAAGAGATGACTCGTTACTATAACCACTTCCGAAGTCGTCAATTGCAACCATTGCATTCCAATTGCGGATTCTTTCGTTTTTTAGATCATAAAAGTTTGTATTAAGAGGCTCGGATTCCGTAATTTCCAAAACAATATTTGAAAGATAAGGCTTAAATTTTTCCTCAAATTCGAAGAATTTGGCATCCGATAAAACTTGAGAGCTTATAGTATTTAAAAATATCTTCGTATCTTTAGATATTTCTCCTCTTTCTATCTTTTTAACAAAGGTATCCATTGCTCCAAAAAAAGTAAGCTCTTCAAGTTTATGCAGCTTTGACTGGGCCTTAGCAAGACGCAATATATCCTCAGGGCTTTTAAATTCAGGAGCTGAAGAACGCATCAGCATTTCATACCCGTAAATATCTCCGGTACCGGAAGTAACAATCGGCTGCAAGGCATATTCTATAAGATTTCTGTCAAGCATCTGATTAAGAGCCTCTGTACCATGGATCATTATATAATTCTTTTTATAAACATCCAAATTAAATTCGTGTAAAGAGCCCTTAAACGAATGTTTTACGTCATACATTGCAAAATCGGCATATCGGACTAAATCTGCCTGATTATCTGCATCGTAAGGATACCAAGCCAAGCCGGCCGAGACTCGGAGCTTTGACGTCTCTCCATTAGGGAGAGTTATAGGAGTCTCCTGTATATCCTTCCAAAAAGCGGTCAAAATAAGTTTAATTTCATCGGATGTCGAAAAGGTGTAAAAGAAGCTATAAAACTCATCCCCTGAGCGCCTGCAAACAAGACAGCGCTCTTGTTGCAGCATGGCAAGCTTTTTTCCAAATGCCATAAGATGAGTATCTCCATAAGCATGTCCGAAAGAATCGTTTAAATATTTTAGGTTATCAAGATCCCACATAACAAGGGCACAGATACCTAAATGTTTTTGCTTAAATACTTCGGTTATCTTTCTGTCAAAAGCCGCTCTATTATAAAGGCCGGTAAGTTCATCATAATTCATTTGAAGTTCAAGTTTTTTGCGGTCTTCAACTTCCTTTGTAATATCGAGTGCTATACCTAAGATTTTGTCGTTTTCCTTCGTCTGCATAAACCTAATCCAGCGTACCTTTCCATGTTCCCCTGTAGGTATAGCATAGATGGTTTTTGTATCATCCTTTGTATTTATATAATACTCATAATGATCCAACAATTTATAAAACTCGTCCGTATTCAAAACGGAATCGCCTGAATATTTTTGAATATTAAATAATTTAAACCAAATCGAGTTGCAAAAAACGGTCCCCATCAAGATATTGTGCTCAAAAACGCCTATAGGAACCTGAAGCTTTTCTATAATCGTAGAAACCCGTGAAGCCGCATTAAAAACACTGGCACTTAATTTTTCTATTGCAACAAGTAGAGTATCTATTTCCGTTATATTCATTTTTTCGATACTCAGCATCTTTTTGGGATCACTGTTTTGAAGCTTTAGTACAACCTTTGTAAACATATTGGAAATATGCTTACTAGACAAGTAAGAACCGGCTAAAAACAAAAAACCCGATACAAGAACAGACTGCCAAAATATTTTCTTTAATGTTACCGAAAATGAAAGTACACTTGCCTCGGGAGCCAGACCTATCAACACCCATTCTTGATTTTCGTACATTCCGTTACGTTGATAAAGATGAAAGGGTTCTATGGCCAAACAATATCTCTCCGTAAATATTGAGCCCTTATCGATGGTATAAACATTTTTATAGTCGGTTTGTTCAACCTCAAAGGCAGGAATATGGCCGGCATTCAAATTACTTGCAATGCTGTTAAAAACTATAGGCAAAAAAGTACCGGCATTCTTATCTACATCATGGAAGGCTATACAATACATTCCCTTTTTATAAATATCAAGCTCATCGAAGTCTAAAAAGCTCTGAATATATCTTGCCGAAAGATCTATACCTAGGACCCCGTAAATTTTCCCTTTTTCATCCTTTATCGGAATGGAGTATGTAATCACCTCATCACTTAAAGTATCCGGTCTAAATAAAGTATTCCAAAAAGCAAGATTTTTAGCAGGTTCATTAGGATATTCTAGAGCGGCAGCAATAGGCGCATTAAAATATTTATAAAAAATATCCCGGCTGTTAGGCGAAATAGTAAAGAAAGGAGACCAATCAACTCCTAAGGCAATATTATGATTTTGCACAACCTCTGACGGACCTTTCGATATAACTAGATCCTCATTACTTAAAGAATATGAAGAAGGGTCTTCATTTCTGACATATAAGCCGGGATAAAAAAATTCGTCTTTTTTTGCAATAGGACTTGGCGCATCAATAACCAAAAAGACACCCGTAACATAGTTCCGTCTTATGGTATATATAAGCTGAGGCAGAAGTGTATCGAGAATACTGTTTTGCAAGTCATGATTATCTGCAAGCTGATAAAGCTCAATATTATTACGGGACAATTCTGCCCGGATTACCTTCAAAACTTTTTCATGCAAATCCGTAATTCTTGTCCACCTATTGGACATTTCATTTTCGATCAGCATTTTGCGGTTTAAAACCTTTTCACTTAAAACTCCATAAGCATTATCGCCGGATTTTTTAAGGATATCGGAATTCAAAAACATAGCCATCATTACCGCAGCCTGAAGAACAAATACAAAAAGCATAGGAACCAAAAGGCGTGACAAAATGGAAGTAGAATATCTTCGAGTATCTTTACTTTTTTTCATTATAACTCCAACTATTTTAAATCAAATAACCGTTTTTCAAGTTCTTTTAACCACTCCTCAAAAACATTATCGCTAAGAAACTCATTTACAGCTTCTTTATGAGTTTTTCCGGCCTGAATCTTTTCAAGTACCTTAGCCCTGTCTCTTTTTGCCCTTTCTTGAAGTAGATCTGCAAGAATATTCCTTGCCTTATCCGAATTCTTAAAAGCCGGCTGAAAATAAAGGTCTAAGGATTTCATTGTTTCCATACTTATCTTAAGAGCATCCTGCATTACAGGTAAAATACAGGTATCGTCAGTGCAAAAAGCCGCTGTCAGGGATTCGGTTTCAAGTTCTTTTTTCTTGACAGGCAGATAGCCTGTAGAAACTGCAAATTCGGAATATTTTTGCATCTCGGTAAACCATTTTAAAAATAGAACAGCTGCGGTCTCTCGCTTTATATCGCTTTTTAGTACAGCCATACCGGCTCCCTGCTGAACAATGGTTTTTCGCTTTGCATTTCTAAAATGAGGAATGGGTAAGACATCTAAGTCAATAAAAGTAGAATTACCCGCAGAATCCATAACCTTAGCCGGCAAATATATTGCGGATGAAGTTGAAGTTACACAGGAAATGATGTCTCCGGTTTTTAAATCATCAGCCCTAAACCTGCCCTTTGCAGTAAAAAAACCTTTGACAAACGGAACATAATAATTATCCCAACAGGTACGCAAGGTTTTCTTATCCAAGACAAACTCAACATCACCGTTTTCCAATACATTGAAAATACTGTTGCCGAGTTCATAAGTACCGACTAAAATATAGTTACTCAAGGCATCCCGCCCAAAAAAAGGCTTACCGTCATTAGGTTCTGCAGTTAATGAGTCGGTCCACTTATAATATAATTCTGCAACCTTTACCAGGCCTTCCCATGTAATTAAATCGCGGTAAGAAACACCCATGGCTTCTGCAAAAGGTGTCCATGCAGTCTTATTTAAAACAAAAACCTCGGTAGCCTTTGCAACGGGAAAAAGTTTTATTTCGTCTTTTACTCCAAAACCGGAGGAATATAAAAAACTTTTTACATATTCGTCTTTTTCTTTTTCGGTAAAAAATCGGCTAAATCCAACAAAAGATCTTGTTGGTTGAAATCATAGGCCGTATCGGGATAGGCCGAAAAAATATCGGGGATTTCATCTGCTCCAAGTTTTTGAGAAAGTGCATCTGCTAAGAATGAAGATATTTCGCTTGCATTTCCAGCTTTTCTGATACTCCTTACATAAACCCCGTATTTTGCCCCCTCGGAAGCATTAAAATTATCTATAAGATTGTCAAATTTTTCTTTTTGAGTGGCACCATAATAATGCCAAATATTTATAGTAATAGGCTCACTTTTATTTAAAACTTTATCGATATCATACTTACCGGAATTACCTTCAGATACACTTCGATTACATGAACTTATAAGCAAATAAACAATACAAAAAACGAAAAGCTTCAATATTTTCATCAAGTGCCTCGTATGCTATATTTTACCATATCATATTTATAATTGCAAGCATTTACAAAAACTATGTATTCTTTTTTATTTCAACATAACCCAATGAAATAAGACTGCTGTAAAGCGGCCTAAAGCTTTTATCTAAGCCGTAAGTTGCAGCAAAGGCTGCAACATAAAATGAAGTAGTAGAAGGATTACTTGAAGATTGTACATCATAATCCCCGCTCTTTGCTGCAGTAAACTCTTCAGTAAATTGACGTAAGACCTTACGCGGGGGCAATCCAGATATCTCAAAATAATTAGAAAAGGAGTTAACAGTCTCAAGACGGAATTTTACAAGGCGATCATTAGCGGGGCTGGCACCCGGAGCTAAAACAATAGGTCTATCTTGATAGGAATGCCCCTGATATGTTAACAGCTTATAGTTACAAGATGACAAAAGGTAATTAACGGAGTTGGCAGGATTTGACTCATTGTACTGCACTATATTTTTTATCAGATTTTTACAATCGGTTTCCGATTCATAAATACGGTAATACACTTCAAAACCTTTAAAAAATAGTTGGGAAATAGCCCAATTATCTTTATCTGAGGTTTCAAATTCAAAATACATCAGAGCGGGATCAGTGTGTCCTGTAGGACTATGAGTTAATTTTGGAGGCTCCAAATAAACAATATCGTCTATACCGCAGGAGAAAAAAATAAAAATACT
Organism: Treponema sp. B152; assembly: GCF_024181665.1. NCBI lineage: Bacteria > Pseudomonadati > Spirochaetota > Spirochaetia > Treponematales > Treponemataceae > Treponema > Treponema sp. B152. The sequence continues at coordinate 724,475 of NZ_CP058668.1, read as the reverse complement.
TAATAAACATAATAGTTTTTTCCCAAGCATATGACCTCTGTTAAGGATAAACCGGCATTACCGAATTTATCCTTAAATAACTTACTGCTTATCGTTTCCTGTAAGAACAATTATACGGGATTTTGCAAGAAGAGCCCATTCATTTTGAGGGTATTTTTCCAAAAGCCTGTTATAAGAAAGGATGGCGTCTTCTTTTTTTGACAAGGCTTCATACAGACGGCCCGTATTAAAAAGCGCTCTGGGAATCAGCGGAAAATTTTCAACCTTTGAAGCTCTGTCATAATAAGCGAGGGCTTTCTCTTTATCTCCTAACTCATCGGCACATGCTGCGGCATTAAAAGAAGCAACTCCTTCGACATAAGAATTTTTTACGGTTTTTGCTGCAAGTTCATAGAATTTTAAAGCATCTTCATACATTTTTCGCTGAAAATAAATTTCGGCTATCGTAGTATTTGCCCTAAAGCCCGCATAGGAAGAAGAATATTTTGAACCAAGGGTTTTTAATTCTTCAATAGCCTTGTCCTCAGCTTCTTTTACAGCTGCAGAAACGGTTCTTTCGTTATCCGCAGCGTCATCTTCAGATGAAGGATTTTTAGCCCGATCTTCCCGTTTAAAGTCTTCAAGCTCATAAATAACTTTCTCAACGCTTGTTACCGAAGTTTTCTTGGAATTTTCACCGATTACAAACCAAACAATAATACCGGCAACGGCAACCAGAATACAAACCACAATGCCAAGCACTATTTTTCTATATTGGGCTAAAAAATCGTTGATTTTCTGTGCCAAATCTTTATTTTCTTCCAAAACCATTTTATATCTCCTTAATCTCGAGCTCTTTTATCAATCTCGATAAATATGTACGCTGTATTCCGAGTTTTTCGGCAGCAGCTGTTTGATTCCATTTATATTCATTTAAAATTTTGACAATAAAAGATTTTTTAAAATCATTTACGGCCGATTTTAAATCCGGATTCGAATAATTAACCTCAGGTTCAAAAGAGGAGGATTCAAATTTTAAAAGCAAATCCTTTTCCTCGATATACGGCGGCTTACCCAAAACACAGGCCCTCTCAACGGCATTTTCAAGCTCCCGAATATTTCCCGGCCAAGAATAAGCATTTATAAGTTTTTCCGCATCAGGCGAAAAACCTAAAAACGGCTTTTTTACCTCTTTGCTGAACTTCTTTAAAAAGAAATGGGCAAGCTCCTGAATATCATCCTTCCTATTTCTAAGAGGCGGAATATATATCGGCAAGACGTTTAAGCGGTAATAAAGATCCGATCTGAATTTGCCCTGTCTTACAAGTTCCTCTATATTTTTATTTGTAGCTGCAATAATTCTGGTATCAACCGTAAGAGTTTTATTTGAACCTACCCTTTCAAAGGCCATTTCCTGCAAAACCCTCAAAAGCTTTGTCTGCAAGGTTAAAGGGATATCGCCTATTTCATCTAAAAAAATAGTTCCCTTATCGGCCAGTTCAAACCGGCCCTTTCTATCCGAAATTGCATCCGTAAAGGCCCCTCTTACATGGCCGAAAAGCTCGCTTTCAAGCAAGCCTTCGGGTAAGGCAGCACAGTTCACCCTGATAAAGGGATTATTAACACGCCTCGAATTCAGGTGAAGCTGTTCGGCAATAAGCTCTTTTCCAACGCCGCTCTCGCCCAATATAAGTACGGAGGCATCGGAAACCGCTATATTACGGCATAGCTCAAGCTTTTCATTCATTACCTTGCTTTTTGCAATAAAAGTATGGTAGCCTCTATCCTGCTCCAGCTGATCTTGAAGGCAAATAATTTCTTCCCGAGACTTCTCATAATGCTTTGCATTTTGATAGGCTATAGCCGTCTGTGTAGCAAAAAGCTCCAATACGTTTAAATCGTCTGCATCAAAATCTTTTTCTTCTCTCTTGTTTAAGACTTCAATCACCCCGATACATTCATCCTTAATACGCATGGGGACTGCAATCATATTACGATTTTTGTAACCTGTAACCTTCTGTACGGTGGGATCGAAGCGGGGATCGCTTAATACATCGTTTATGATAACACTGCGATTGTATTTTATAACCCAGCCGGCAATACCGTCCAAGTCAAGTACCATCTTTTTTGCTTCAATCCCCTTAGGCCCTATTGCAATTTCAAACCTAAGTCTTTCACCATCCGGCTCAAGCATCAAAAGAGATGCGGCGTCCCCTTCTACAACATCCATTGCCGATTCTACAATCTTTTCCAAAAGAACACTCAAATCGGAATAATTTGAGTTTATCAGCAAGCTTGTGTTTATAAGAGTATTAAGCTTCTCTCTTTTAATGCTCTCAACCGTACTCATAAGACGAACGGATTTACTCCGGTTTATTCTTTAAAAGGTCTCCAAGAGTATAAGATGAATCATCATCTTCTTGTTCTGTTGACATGTACTGAGAAATTTCTTCCTGCTGTTGTTTTCGCTTAAAATCTTTAATTGAGAAAGCGGTTTTTTTGTTTCTCGGATTTATTTCGATTACTACAGCTTTGATCTTATCCCCTACAGCATATTTTGCAAGAGCTTCTTCAGGTGTTTCATCTCTGGACTCAACCAAATTTTGTTTGTGGATTAAGCCTTCGATATCCCCTGGAACCTTCACAAATACACCGAAGTCGGTGATTGAGGAAACTTCGCCTTCAACAATAGAACCGACCTTATAAGCGGCTCCGAATTTTTCCCAAGGATCATCGGTAAGCTGTTTAATACCTAAACGGATTCTTCTTGATTCGGCATCGCACTCGATAACGATAACCTCGATTTCTTGATCTACTTCAAGCTCGCTTCCGGGATGTTTTACGCGTTTAATCCAAGAAATATCGTCTGCATGTAAAAATCCGTCAATACCTTCTTCAAGAGAAATAAAGGCGCCTGCATTTGTAATTTTAACGACCTTTCGGGTTAAGCGGGTTCCTACAGGGTAACGCTCTTCAATCGTATCCCACGGGTTGTCCGTAACCTGTTTTAGACCCAAAGAAACTCTTCCGGCCTGAATATCGTAGCCGAGAATCATACATGTTACCTTATCTCCGGGCTTTAATATATCTTCAGGCTTATTAATCTTTTTAACCCAGCTGAATTCGCTGATATGGGCCAAACCTTCGATTCCTTCATCCAATTCAATAAAGGCGCCGAAGTCTGTAGTCTTTGTAACCGTTCCGGTAACGATATCGTCAACATGGAACTTCTCTTCAAATTGAAGCCAAGGATCCTGAGTAAAATGCTTTAATGAGAGGTTTATTCTCTTGTTCTCCGGATCAAGGCGGATTACCTTAAGCTCTATTTCCTCGCCCTTCTTTACGAAGTCCTTAGGACGGGTTACATGGCCCCAGCTCATATCATTGATATGTAAGAGGCCGTCAAAACCGCCCAAATCGATAAAGGCACCGAAACTGGTAAAGCTCTTAACCGTTCCCTTTACGGTGTCGCCTATCTTTGTATTTTGAAAAAAGGCGTCTCTTTCTTTTTCGGTACGCCCTTCCATGTACTTACGCCTGTTTACAACAATATTTTCACCTGAGCGTGAATTAAAGCTTAATTTTTCAATGTAGAATTTAGACTTTACGCCTACCAAGGTTTCAGGCTTTTCAACTCTGGATACATCTGCCTGACTCAAAGGTAAAAAAGCAGTCAATCCGCCGCCAAGCTTTACCTCATAGCCGGCCCTAACCTGCTTTGCGATAGTACCATCAATCGGAGTCTTATCGGCATAAGCCTGTTTAAACTCCTTTTGAAGAATAAGCCTATCGGCCTTGAGTTTTGATACGGATAAATGACCGTTTGAGCTTTCGGTTTTTTCGATAAGTACATTTACCTTATCGTTTACCTTAGGTTCTTCATCAAACTCATCCAAAGGAATATGTCCCTCGGATTTACCGCCTACATCGACAAAAACGGTTCCGTTGTTTACAGCAACAACATAACCTTCTTTAATTGTCCCCGCCTCAGGAGCCTCAAAATTATTTAAGTACTCCTCTTGTAATTGTGCTTGGATGTTTCCGTTGGAGTCTTTTTCAACATCCTTTACCACTTCCATCTTTTCCATAGATAACCCTTTATTATTGATATTTTCCGACTTTGATGCCGATATTATTGCCGACACCTCTGCCAGCATTTTTTCATAAACTTCATTTATATTTAAGTCCGATGTATCCAAATACACGGCATCAGGAGCCACTTTTAAGCTCCCTTCTTTTTTGTTTTTATCCACCTCATCTCTTTCGAGAATCGTTTTTTTTATTTCTTCCGGCGAAAGATTGCTTGTTCCCTGATCAAAGCGCCTTTTTGCCCTGGCCTCTACAGAAGCATCAAGGTAAAACTTAATATCGGCATTAGGAAAAACAACGGTTGTCATATCCCTGCCTTCGCAAACAGCTCCGGTTTTAGCGGCTTCTTCACGAATTTTCTTATTTAATATGTGCCTTATAGGAACTATAGCTGAAAGAGGTGCGACAATGGATTCTACAGCATCGCTTCGAAGATAAGCCTCAACATTTTCATTACCTAAAAACATGGAGCCGTTTATATAAAAAAGTTCCGTCTTTTCTGCAAATGAAGTCCATTTTTTTTCATCCGAAAGATCGGGAGTTTGTCCGCCGCTTCCGTCATTTCCGCCTCCGAAAGAACGCAGTACAGCCAGAGCCAAGGCCCTATAAAAACTACCCGTATTCATAAATGTAATGTTCAAGTGTTCAGCAAGCATCTTTGCAAGAGTACTTTTGCCTGAGCCTGCAGGTCCATCAATCGCTATTATCATATTTTACGATTATACAATTTTTTTAACATTATGTATATACTTTTTTATAAAAAGTGTAGTATTTTTTTCTAAAATATATTATTATATGGTGATTATGGGAAAGAAAAATACATCTTTAGGCTGTTTTTTTTGGCTTGCTTTTATTTTATTGATAGCCCTGCTCTTTTTTATCAACAAAGACAATATTGCCCGTGTTTTTGAAAAAACAAATGCAATAAGCATATTTCAAAAAAAAGAAACGCAAGAAGAAAAGCAAAATGAAGTAGACCTTGAAGGCATTCAAAACGAAATAGAAAAAATCAGAGCGGCAGAAAAAGATGAGGAAAATTCTTCCGAAGGAAAAGCCGAAGCTGAGCCGGAAAAACCGGCTGAACAAGTTCAAAAAACGGTCAAAAAAAATTCGGAACCGCAAAAAACTACAGCTGAGGATAAACCTAAAGAAGAAAAAAAGACAAGTTCTCAAAACTCAACCGAAAAAAAGACAAAAACGGAAACTCAAACCGTCAAAAAAAACTCTGAAAGCAAAAATAAAGATGAATCTAAAAAAGATGTGGCTAAACTTGAGCAAAAAAACGAAAAAGCATCCGAAAAACGGAGCTCTAAAATTTATCTGGTTAAAATAGATTCGGACGGTAAATTGGTAAGAAAGCCGGTTATGAGACAGCTTGAAAAAACGGACTCGCCTTTAACCGATGCCATAAACAGCCTTCTTCAAGGCCCCACAACGGAAGAAGCAAAACAAGGCTTCCGCTCCTTTATTCCTCCCGATACGAAGCTTTTATCGATTGAGGTAAAAAACGGGGTTGCAGAAGTAAATATAAGCGAAGACTTTCAATTTAACAGATACGGTATTGAAGCCTATCAAGCTCAGCTTGAACAAATAGTTTTTACGGCATGCGAATTTTCCACGGTAAGTTCCGTTCAATTTTTGATCAAAGGCAAGAAAAAGGAGTACCTCGGAGCCGAAGGCATATGGATAGGCTCACCCCTCTCGGTTAATTCGTTTATAAGATAAAAATAGCTTTAGAAATATAAAGATAAGCTTGAAAACATCTATTGCAGTTTATAAACTTGGTCAGGGAAAACCGCCTATATAAACTGCAATTACTTTTTAAGTAGGAATAAAATTTAGCCCAAAAATACCTGAGCATTATTATCGATAGCCAATATAGTTTTACATTCCGAACATCTAAAACGTCCGGCCTTAGTAGCCTTGAGTTTCTTTGAACATATGGGACAGGCAAATATTTTGGGAAATACTTTGGTATTTGCAGTAGTACTTGAACTTTGAAAAAACGACACTGCATCAGACAAAGCATCCTTAATATTAAAAAATTGTGAAAAGCCTAAAAGCTGAAATATTTCATATACCTTAGGCTGAATATCCAATAAAACTATATCTCCGCCTCTTGGTTTTACGGTTTTTAAAAAGGCTGTAAATGAACCTATACCGGTAGATGAAACGTAATTTAAAGCGGCACAGTTAAATACAATCTGAATAAAACCGCTGTCTATAATTTTTGCAATACGTTTTTGAAAAAACGCAGAGTTATAGGTATCAATGTAGCCGTTCAAAAAAACAACTACGCATTTATCAAGTCCATCTACTCTTTGAAGCCGGATCTTTAAGCTGTCATCTTTTTCATCATCAAAGCCGGCTATAACACTGTTATTACTCATAATTCTCCCAATTTATTTTCAAAATAAAGAAATAATCCAGTATATCCAAACTTGATTATACTCTTTATTTAAAAAAAAGTCAAATATAAAAACAAAAAAAATTTATTTTTCTGTAACTTGTACTTTTAATAAATCAAAAAACACTAAACAAGAACAAAAAAATCCTTTTACAGTTACAATATCGGCTAATATTTATAGGTTTGTAGCGTATTTTTGCAAATTTTAAGATTTTTTTTTAATTTCTCTTGACATAAGGATTGAATGACGGCAATATACAAAAATGAACTTTGAAAAAACAATTATTCTTTGCCGGCCGGAAACAAGTGCAAACATAGGAGCCGTATGCAGAGTTATGGCAAATACCGGTTTTAGCGATTTAAGAATTACGGGAACCAAGGAGGATTACGATGAAACGGAAGTCTTAAAACTGGCCCTTCACGCCTCCCATGTATGGAAAAATGCTCATTTTTATCCTCCTACCATCGAGGGCCTAAAAGAAGCCGCGTCGGATTGTTCTGTTTTAATAGGAACCAGCAGGCGTACAGGCCATAAACGTAAAGATCTGGGCATGAGCCCCGAAGACCTCTGTCGTGATTTAAAAAAATTCTACGGAGGCAGATTAGGCCTCGTTTTTGGAAATGAACGCACCGGCCTTATAGATGAAGAGCTTAATATATGCTCTTTTTCCGTTAATATTCCTGCTGAAGAAGACTTCGGCTCCTATAATCTTTCCCATGCCGTGCTTATTCTTTGCTACTCCCTGTATATAGCGGAAAAAAATAATCCGCTGACAGAAAAGGATAATCCAAGCATAGAAAAAAACATTTACCTACAAAGAGCTTCAATGAAAATGATTCAAGAAAACTCGGAACAGATATGCAACTACCTTTCGGGCTTAGGACTATTTAAAAAAGGAGGGAAAAAAATAAACGAGACATTTTTTATTGAACTTTTATCCTCCGCAGGAGCCTCGGAATTCGATATAATGCATTTAACTGAAATTTTTAAGAAACTTTTTTTTATGTATAGTTGTTAATACACTGATAATTATCCTTGAGGAGGGATAGTATGGTAACTGTTTTGTCGGTAGGAGGCTCTATAGTAGCCCCGGATAAACCGGATTTCGATTTTTTAGATAAATTTTCAAAAACTATCAGAAATTGGCTTTTGCAAGATTCATCACGAAAAATTATTATGGTAATCGGGGGCGGTGCTCCTGCCAGAGATTATCAAAATGCATATAGGAAAGTTTGTGACTTAAGAAAGGCGCCTGCCAAAAATGATGAAGCGGATTGGATAGGAATAATGGCAACAAGGCTCAACGCCCAGCTTGTAAAGGCTGTTTTTGAAGATCTTTGCCCCAACCCTGTCGTTTACGACCCGACAACAGTAGATATGTTCGGCGGTCAAATACTGGTTGCAGCAGGCTGGAAACCCGGCTTTTCTACGGATAATGATGCCGTAGTCCTTGCAGAAAGATTTTCGGGAAATTTGGTAGTAAATCTTTCAAACATTGCCAAAGTCTATACCGATGATCCTAAAAAGAATCCTGAAGCAAGGCCTATAGATTCAATATCTTGGGAAGATTTTATAAAAATAGTCGGAACGGAATGGGTTCCCGGAAAAAACACCCCCTTTGACCCCATAGCCAGCCAAAGAGCTCAAAAAGCAGGCATAAGGGTCATATGTGCTGCCGGAAAAGATATTGAGAATTTGGAAAATATTCTCAACGGTAAAGATTTTAAAGGAACGGTAATCGGCTAATGGAAAATTATTACAGTATACTGAATGTATCGAATAATGCTGATGAAGACCAAATTAAACAGGCATATAGGGCCTTGGCCATGAAGTATCATCCCGACAAAAATCCGGATAGCAAGACAGCCGAAGAAAAATTTAAGCGTATAAGCGAGGCTTATTCCGTGCTCTCCGATCCGCAAAAGAGAAGAGACTACGATCTCAGCATGTCAAGCCCATTTAGCTCATCAGGCAGGACCTATACTTACGGTCAAGACACAAATCCCTTTGGAGACGACATTTTCAGCTCTAATTGGTGGAAAAATTGGAGAAATATCCGAAGTGAAAATGCAAAAAAAAGAGAAAAGATTAGCAGAAGTGAGGCCTTCAGGATACTTATACGCGGCATAATACTGACCATAGTAGGTCTCCTGCTGTTTAAGAGTATTATCTTTTTAGGAATTTTTGGGTTTCTCCTAGCCTTATCCATTGTTACGGAGGGAGTCCTCCGCATAAGGAAAGGCTATATGGCGATATTCGATTAGAGCTTATCTTTAAGATAAGCGTTTATCTTTCTCTGAAGATAATTCGGCCCCTTGTCAAGTCATAGGGGGATAGGGCAACTTTTACCGTATCTCCCGGTACAATTTTAATGTAGTGTTTGCGCATCTTTCCGGATAAATGAGCCAAAATAACATGACCGTTTTTTAACTCAACCCTAAACATAGTATTGGGAAGAGACTCCTTAACAATACCTTCAACTTCAATTGCTTCTTCCTTAGCCACAGGACCTCCAAAAAAATAAATAAATTCAAGAAAAACGTTTGCTTTTTGCTTGATTTAGTCGTATAATTCTAAAGTCTATTAAAAAAATTGTCAACTAGGAGATGTGTATGAAAAAGAAGTTTATTGAGGAAATGAAAGAATATTTGCTAAAAGAGAGGGAAGAAATACTCGCTTCATTGCGGAAAAACGATGAAGAGTATGCAGAAACCTTAGCAAACAGCATTCCCAAAGACTTTGCAGATCTGGCATCATATAGTACCGATAGAGACATGCTCGAATTTATCGGAGAAAATAATGTAAAAAAGCTGCAAAAGATTGATTCTGCATTGGAAAGGATAAGAGAGGGAAAGTACGGAAAATGTATTACCTGCAAAGAGCAGATACCCGAAGACAGACTAAAGGCCCTGCCCTATGCTTTAAAATGTATCCACTGCCAGGCAAAATCAGAAAAAAAGATGCATCCTTAAAACACAAAAACAAACTGTGAGCATCTAAAAAGGCCTTGAGCTTAACGCTTCAAGGCCTTTTAATTTTAATACGGAAAATTATCCGAAAAGTCCGCCGGACATCATTTTAGCTTGCAGCCCCTTGTTTTTTGACACCTTCCTCATCATTTGACGGGTCTTTTCAAATTGCTTTAAAAGCTTGTTTACATCGCCCACAGAGGTTCCTGAGCCCTTTGCAATACGTTTACGGCGAGGCGGTCCGATGATACGGAAATTATCCCTCTCCTTTAAGGTCATCGATTGAATTATGGCCTTTTGGCGTTTTAAAAGAGAAAGGTCCAGCTTATCTTTATCTATTTGGCCTGAAAGCCCGGGAATCATATCGAGCATTGACTCTAAAGGCCCCATCTTTTCGGCCTGCTCCAACTGCATGAGCATATCGGCAAGGCTGAAACTTTCGCTTTGCATCTTTTTTTGAAGCTTTTCCGCCTCTTCTTCGTCATAAAGAGCTTGGGCCTTTTCGACAAGAGAAACAATGTCTCCCATACCCAAGATACGGCTTGCAATGCGGTCGGGATAAAATGGCTCAAGGTCTTCGAGCTTTTCGCCTGTTCCTATGTAAAAAATGGGCTTACCTGTTATGGTCTTTAAGGAAAGAGCCGCACCGCCTCTGGTGTCGGAATCGAATTTTGTAAGGATTAAGCCTGAAAGCCCTACCTGCTCGTCAAATTCCTTTGCAACATCAACGGCACTTTGACCCGTCATTGAATCTGCAACAAGAATGGTTTCCATAGGTTTTACGGCAGATTTAATATTGACGATTTCCTTCATCATGTCTTCATCGATTTGGAGACGTCCCGCCGTATCGACTATTACCGTGTCATAAAAGTTCTTTTTTGCAAAGGCCAAAGCATTTTTTGCGACCTTTACCGCATCTTTCGTTTCTTCTTTGTAAACGGGCACGCTGATGTTTCCGCCTAAAACGGAAAGCTGCTCTACGGCGGCAGGGCGGACAAGGTCGCAGGCAACCAGCAAGGGCTTTCTGCCTTCGTTTTTAAGCTTTAAGGCCAATTTTGCGGCACTGGTTGTCTTTCCCGAGCCTTGGAGACCTAAAAAGAGGATTACAGATTGGGTGTCAGGCCCCCTTAGATCGAGGGCTTTTTTTTCGTCCCCCAAAAAGGAGGTCATCTTATCGTATACAATCTTTGTAAACTGCTGCCCGGGATCGACGGACTTTAAAACCCTTTCTCCCTTGGCCTCTTCTGCCGTAGCATTTATAAAACGGCGTACAACACGCAAGTTTACGTCGGCATCCAAAAGGGCTGTTTTTATTTCTTCGATTGTATCTTCAATATTTTTTTCGGTAATTTTAGACTTACCGCTCAAAGAGCGCATTATCCCGCTGAATTTTTCGGTAATATTTTCGAGCATTATTTTGTATCTCCCTGTAATAAGTTTTCTATCAAGTCAAGAGGTTTTAATTCCTTGTTTAAGATTTTATAAAGACCGGAACAGATAGGCAGCTTTAAATTACGCTTTTCTGCCAGAATGTTCAGGTATTTACAGGCGACAACGCCTTCAGGCAAGTAGCCTATCTTATCGATATTTTTAATAAGATCATCCAAATTTTCAAAAGAAAGGAGAATCTTTTTTGTGATAATCTCGTTACCGAAACGGCGGTTTCTTCCGTACTTACTTCGGCAGGTTACGTCAAGGTCGCCTACTCCGGAAATCGATGTAAAGGTTTCTGGATGAGTTGCCCCCATAGCCCTGCCTATAGTCTGAATCTCGTTTAGGCCGGCAGCCAAAAGGAGGGATTCGGTATTGTCGCCGAAAATATCCGAGGTTACGGTTAAAGCATCCAAGACACCGAAGGCAACAGCTACAACGTTTTTTGCGGCCGCACAAACCTGCACTCCGATTATATCCAAGCTGGAATACACAAGTAAACTTCTCGATCTTAAAATCTCTCGGCAGCGGATAGAACACATAGGATTTTGAGATGCTGCTATGAGGCCGGTAAGCTTACCTTCGGCCACCTCCTCCCCATGGCTGGGCCCTGCTACATAAACCAAGTGATTTTTATAAAAATCGGGCAGCATTTTTTCCAAAACGTCTATTATAAACTGAGGCTCTCCGTTTTCATCGGGGATAAAGCCCTTTGTCAGCACCGCTATTGTAGGATAAGGCATTGCACCATCATCATGGCTAAAAGGAGCAAATTTAAGAAGTTCTTCAACTGCTGAGGTCAAATAGAGCGAAGGACTTGCCAAAAATATAAAGGAAGCATCCTTACAGACCTCTTCCATATCCGTAGAAGCGGAAACGGTTTTAGGCAATTTATGCTTAGGCAAATATTTTACATTTATGTGTTCCGTATTTATCGAATCGGCAACGCCTGCAGTATGGCTCCAAAGCACAACCCTGTGTCCGTTTTTTCCTAGCGAACAGGCCACGGCCGTTCCCCAAGAGCCTGCTCCGATAATGGCAATCTTATCGTTCACAAATTTCTCCTGTTTATCATATCTCCTAACTTATACTCTATCATTTTTTGATAAAAGTTTCAATAATGAAAAAACAAGCTTTTCTCCGTTCTTTACAATTTACGGATACTGTGATATATTAGTTTTATGCGTAATAAATTAAACTCAAAGGCAGTTTTTTTTGCGGTAATCTTGCTGTTCAGCTTGATATTTTCATGCAAAAAAAATGAAATCAATGAAATATCTTCGAATGACGTTTCATTGGCCGAAGTTCTTGTAAGATCTAAAATCATTGTAGGGGTAAATGCATATAATCCGCCCATATGTTTTTATAATAACAAAAACGAAATAATAGGCTTTGATATTGATGTCTTCGAAGAAATAGCAGACATAATGAATATCAAGGCAGAATTCCGCACTATAGTTCCCACCGAAGTAAATGAGTTGATAAATACCGGAGCCATCGACTGTATTGCATCAGGTTTCTCTTATTCGGATGAGAGAAATGAGGCCTATGAGCTTTCACAAGCATATTTACGCAATGCCGTAGTTATTTTAACTCTGAGATCAAGGAATATTCGAACTATGGCAGATCTAAAGGGTAAGAAGATAGGGGGACAAAAAGGAAGTTTAGGGGCGGAATTGATTAAAAATAATCCCGATATAATGAGTCAAATCCATTCACTAAATGATTCATATGAGAATATTCCTCAAATTTTGGGAGACTTAAAAACCCTTGGAATAGATGCCTGTGTCGGAGATATTTCACTAATGGCAGAATACTTAAATAAAGAGCCTGGTGTGTACAGTCTTGTTGAGCAGGCTATAGCCTTAGACTCCTATGTATATGCATTTAAAAAAGGAAATAAGGCTTTAAAAGCGGAAATAGAAAGAGTTTTATACATCTTAGAGAAAAAAGGCGTTCTTGAAAAGATTTCAAGGAAATGGTTCAGTAAAGATTTACTGATTTTTGGAAAGTAAATAAGGAATATTTATTATGAAAAAAAATTCCAATCATATTTTTAAACTTAGTTTTCTCTTTTTATTTACGGTATTAGTTATGGTATCTTGTAAACCCAAGGCCGTACGTATCCCAAAAAAAGAAAACGATATTTCTCTTGCAAAAATTCTTGTAAAAAAAGAATTAATAATAGGTATAAGAGATGACCATCCTCCTTTTTCCGTTCTAAACCTTTTTACGACAAAAATGGAGGGCTATGACATTGAAGTAGCGCAAGAGCTGTGTAATCGGATGAAGATAAAGCCGATTTTTAAAGTAATTAAGTGGGATCAAAGAGAAAGTTTACTTAAGGATGGAGAAATCGACTGTATATGGAGTGCCTTTGTATACAGTAAGGAAAGTGATGTAGTTTATTCTCTTACCTCACCTTATATAAAGAGTGCTATAATATTGGTTGTAAAGGATAAGTCGCCTTATTATTCCATTCAAGACATAAGGGAAAAGAAAATAGGTATTACCTCCTCATCATTTATACAGGAAAGTTTAAAAAAAGCCGAATCTACTCACGGAGTATTTAAAAACACACTTGTGTTTCAGAATACTCAAGAAGCTATAAATGCTCTTGAAAAGGATGAGGTAGAATGTGTAGTATACGACCTTCTTTCAATTAACAACCTAATACAAACAAGAAAAGGCTCTTATCGAGTGCTGGATGAAGCTATAGCTTATGAAGAATATGTTATAGCCTTTCGAAAAAACGACATTGCCCTGAAGAATGCAGTCGAATCGACTCTGGAAGAGATGGCTAAAACCGATTTTTTAGAAAAAACGAGTAAAAAATGGTTCGGTGCAAATATATCCATTATAGGCCGTTAAACCCGCACCGAATAACTTTATTTTGTATAAACAGAAACTATCTCGCAAATATAAACATAATGAAAATCTTTTTTTGGATATGAATCTATAATAATCTGCGGGTCCACAAATAAATCCATATCGAATTCGCTTCGATAGAGTTTACGGCATGAAAGCACAACCTTAGCCTGCTCAAAAGCTATAACACCGTCATCAAGCATCACGGGCTTTAAGCCGGTTTCCCTTGCCTTATCGGCATCTCGTCCCGAAACGGAGCCGCAAAAAGCCAGCGTATCCTTAGCCCATGGATCATCTCCATCAAAAAAAGAAAGAGTTATATAATCTTCTTTATCGATAAATTCGGAAGTATATCTGGTAGGTCTTACATAAACGGTAGCAGTCAGTTTATTCCATAAAAAGCCTATAGATCCCCAACCTGCAGTCATTGTATTCCATTGTTCACGCTCAGTTCCGCATCCTGCAGTCAGTAAAAAGCCCTCATGATGAGAGCCGGTAATCGATGAAACAGGCTTTATCAATTTATCCAGAATTTCGGCACTCGCTTTTTGCATTTTAAATTGTGACATAAATTACCTCCGAATTCATTATATACGATAATCCCTTGATGTGCAAGAAGAAATTTCTCTTCTTTTCTATTTTTAAATTTTATGATACAATAACCGAATGAAAAAGTTTTTGTGCATTTTTTTAGCAGGTTTAATATTGTCATGCCGCTCGGCTCAAATATCAAAGATAAAGACCGATCCGGCAGACGCAGACATTTATAAATCGGAAGAAACCGAAGGCGGCTTTTCAGGCTTTCAGACGGATGTAAGCTTCCCTCCGGAAAAAGAAAAATATGATCCTTCAATTTTACCAAACGGTTTTATCCCTTTTAAGGCTTATACGGGACAGGGCTATGTTTATTTTTATACCGAAAATGTAAAGAATTTTTTCTTATACTTAAACGGAAAAAGAATCGATACAAAAAAAATCTGTAAAAATAAATACACTCAAATTTATATCGGAGATGAGGTAATAAACGGTACCAATAACTTACTTATTACAAACATTGAAGCAGAAAAAGATGATAATGGCTTTTCGAAACCCTACACCTTATCGGTAAAAATCCCCTACCCTTCCATTATCGAAAAAACGGAAAAATTAAATAACGTAAATTATAGAGCCTTTCAAATAATAGATGACATTATGAAGGCGCAAACAGCAAACGGTTTTCCATCGGTTCAGCTTGTAGTGGTAAAGAACGGAAGGATGATAAAAAACTCGGCCTACGGCTATATCAGCACCGTAGATGATTTTGGAGAACCCCTGATGCAAAAAAACAAAAAGCCTATCACAAAAGAAACTCTTTTTGATCTAGCCAGCAATACCAAAATGTATACGGTAAATTTCGCCTTACAAAAACTTATATCGGAAGAAAAGATTTCAATCTATGATAAGGTACAAGATTTTTTTCCTGATTTTAAGGACAAAAAAAAAGCTCTTTTTAAGGGAAAGAGTGAAATTACGGTTGAAGACTTATTAAAGCATCAGGCAGGTTTCCCGGCAGGGGCACAATATTATGTGAACAAAAAAATAACACAAAAAAAGAAAACCGATAAAAGACAAAATAAGGAAATTGTTTTAGAGCTGATTTGCAACACGTCCTTAATATATTCTCCGCGTACTGAGGTCTTATATTCCGATATAGATTATATGCTATTAGGTTTGATTATAGAAAAAGTAACAGGCCTTCCCTTAGATAAGTATACGGAAGAAAATCTTTATAAGCCCTTAAATCTATCTTCGATTTGCTATGAGCCATTAAAAAAAGGATTTACAAAAGAGGATATTACCGCAACCGAAATACGGGCCGTCAAAAGAACAAAGGACGAAAAATTTAAAGACATAAAATACATGACTGTTCACGGGACGGTACATGACCCTGAGGCCTACAATGCAATGGATCAGGTAAGCGGTCATGCCGGGCTTTTTGCAAATGCCGAAAGTATAGCAGTACTGGCTCAGGTAATGCTGAACGGAGGAGGATATGGAAATATCAAACTATTCGATTCGAGCGTTTTAAATTTATTTACCAGTCAGGGGAATTTTTTTTCGCAGGCAGGCTTAGGCTGGAGGAGGCAGGGGCTTAATAACAGCTACGCTTGGGCTTTCTCGCAGCTTGCAAGTGCGGACACAATAGGACACACAGGCTGGACGGGAACACTGACACTAATTGACCCTAAAGAAGATTTAATAATCATAATCTTTACAAGCGCAAAAAACACCCCCGCCCTTTTCGGAAGAAACTTGCGCGGAAAATATGAGGGCGATTTTTATCTTGCAAAAAACTATGGAGCCGTTACAACGCTTATTTATTCCGCATTTAAAAACTATGATAATGCTATGCTGGACCAAATGCTTATAGAACTTGCGGTAGGCAGAAACGAACTTATAAATATGATTCCTGAAATTTATGACAACGAAGGATCCCGCAAGGACTTGACAGCCATAATGGAAAGCATAAAAGAACAATCAAAGCAATCTGCAATATTGAGGAAGTTTTTAAAAAACGAAAAAGCTACGGCAATACTTGCGGAAATTCAATCAAGGAACTCAAAGAAAAGCTTGGCAAAAAAACAAGCTGAAGGTCAATCAAAATGAAAAAGATGTTTTTTCTATTTTGCTTTTTTAGTCTTGCAATCATTAGCTTTGCCAATGGAAAGCCGGACGAGTCTGATTTTAAGACGGGAATTGAACGCGCAGACGAATTTTTTAATCTTTTTAAAGGAAAAAGAATTGGATTGATTACCAATCAAACAGGTATAGACTCTTCAGGAAGATCAAGCATCGAAATCTTATACGAAAAGACGAATCTTAAAGCTCTTTTTTCTCCGGAACACGGAATAAGGGGAAATGCGAGGGAGGGAGCCGGTATTTCCAACACGGTAGATAAAAAAACCGGCCTTACCGTTTACAGCCTTTACGGAAAAACAAAGCGGCCCACAAAAGAGATGCTTCAACACATAGATGTTTTATGCTTCGATATTCAGGATGTAGGGGCAAGGTTTTACACATATATTTACACAATGGCCTATGCCATGGAAGCATGTGCCCGTGACGGAAAAACCTTTGTTGTGTTTGACAGGCCCAATCCCATAAACGGCATAAATGTTGAAGGGAATATTTTGGAAGAGGAATTTAAATCCTTTACGGGCTATTTTCCGATTGTCCAAAGGCACGGAATGACAGTGGGAGAATTAGCCTTAATGTTCAATAAAGAATTTAAGATAGGCTGTAATTTAAAAATAGTCCCCATGCAGGGCTGGAAGCGTGAAGACTATTTTGAAGACCTTAATTTACTGTGGGTGCCGCCTTCGCCGAATATTCCTACGGCCGATACGGCCTTAGTTTATTCCGGCTTTTGTATCTTTGAAGGGGTAAATATTTCGGTAGGAAGAGGAACAACCATGCCCTTTAAATACATAGGAGCCCCCTATATAGATGCCGAGGCTCTAGCAGAAGCTCTAAATGCCCTCAAACTTGAGGGAGTCTTTTTTAAGCCCGCCTATTTTACACCGGCCATTTCGGTTTATAAGGAGGAGCTATGCGAAGGGGTTCAAATTATCGTAAGGGATAAAAACAAATTCTTGCCCGTAAAAAGTGCAATTGCGGTGCTGTACACAATAAGGGAAATGTATCCCAATAATTTTAAGATAAATAACTACCCTGTCGAACTCTGCGGCCTCAATTTGTTAACCGGAACAAACAAGCTAAGCTCGATGAGTCTTTCCTTAGATGACTACTTTAAATTTATCGAAAAAGACGAAAAGAAGTTTTTAAAGATGAGGAAAAAGTATTTGATGTATTAAAAAGGCGAATGTCAATTAATTAATCGCTTCTACTTCTTCTTTTGTAAGACCGGTCATTGTACAAATTTCGGCAATCGGGTAATTGTGCATACGCATCAGCTTTGCCGTTTCGAGAGCTTTTTGGTAAGAGCCTTGTTCAATTCCTTGTTCGATACCTTCTTGATAACCCACATGTTTCCAAGAGGCCTTGTCATGTTCATATTTCATGCGGTTTTCATAAAGCCACTTCTCTTTTGGGCTCATTTCCATTACTTCTATTGTTGCATTGGCTTTTGCCATCATTTCAGAACTTTTTGCTAACATCTTCCTCACCTCCTCATCATCAATTAGGGGAGGAAAGACACTTTTTCGGATAAAAGATTTCTTGACCTAGAAACTTCGTTGGTTGTTGCCTCCCCTATGACCCCTCCTATCTTCAAAAGAACCGCTTAGGGGCTCCGCCCCTAAGAACCCGCATTGTTATCAAATTTTTAGTTTAATCTTTAATTGAGATTCAACTACAACAAATTCAATAAATTTTAATTTTGCCTGTTCGGTTTCACCGCTTTACCGCCATGGACGGCGGTGGTTCCAAACTTCCAAGAGTTTTAGACGCAAGTCTAAAACTCTAAGATGAAAAATGTACACGGATGTACATTTTTCATCGACTCTAAGGCCGGCAAGCCAAGCGGAAGCCAAGATTGAGGTTCCTGCCGCCAGGACCGCCGTCGTACCGCAGGCCCACAGAGCAGAGGCTCGCGATGCTGCCCCAGCTGCCGCCGCGCAAAACACGGAAAGAGCCTGACGCGGCACCCTGAGGATCGGTAACAATACCGCCTTGCTCATAAGCAGCATCGTTTGATGCAGGGTTATTATCATACCTATCAAAACACCATTCCCAGACATTCCCGCTCATATCGTGTAAACCAAGTGCATTCTTCCATTTTTCTCCTACAGGATGAGTTTTGCTGCCTGAATTACCATTATACCATGCAACCTCTCCTGTTTCATCCGTATCCCATTTATCTTTGGCTCCGCTTGCACTGTTTAGCTTAGTCAGCCATACATTACTACCACCTTCGCCGTAGTCTGTCGCATTTGTGTTGTCATTTTGCCGGCGGGCAGCATATTCCCACTCGGCTTCCGTAGGAAGTCTAAAACCTTTTTTCTCCATATCGGCATAGGCTGAATCACAATCAGCTGCTACCGTTGCGTTTTTTAATACGGTAGTATCGGTTTTGCTTTTGCGGTATACACATTCATCTTTACCCATCTTCATTTCCGTATACGCATTACACCACACTATACAGTCCCGCCAGCTTATCATAATTACAGGATGATTTTTGTTTCCTGTAGGGGCGGCTCCGTCTATTCCGTGACTGCCTTCTTTTCCCTGATTGGCAAAGACGTATCCCTTACCATTATCAGTATTCCATTTGAGTACACTATACCATAGCTCATAGGTTACCTCTGTCTTGCCCAGCTTGTAGGGGCTTAATTTTACCTTTCGGTCTTTAATAAATACACCTTTCCAATGTTCGCCAGTTCCGGGTAAGGGGTAGTCAGGGTCAACGCCTACGATGCCGTTTGCAGGAGGTGTGACAAGAACAAAATCGTAACTTTGAGAATTCCAATTTCCGGTCCCTTCACTCCCCGAATCCTTGTCCAGCATGTTTTTAAAAAACGGGTTTTTACAAGCAGAAACCGATACAAAAAGTATCGCCAAAAATAAAGCAAAAATTTTTTTCATATTCTAAATCCTCCGCTGATTCCTATTGCCCAGATTACGGGATAGCCGCCTCTTAGATAGGGTTCGATAAAAAAGTTGTTTATTGTAAAGCGGTAACCGAATGCGGCTTCGCCGAGGGCATACATAAAAAGTTTTGAAGGCTCACTTTCTTTTAGGCCGAAAACGGCACCGCCTTCCAATTGGATAAAAAAGCCCGAATCCCGTTCTTTTATCTTTGAAAAATCATAAAAGTTCCAACGGAATAAGAGGGCGGCATCAAAAATATGATGTTTTTTAAAGTCATTGGAATAAAGAGCCTTTGCTCCCAAGGATAGGTGCCCTATTTTGAGTTTTAAAGGAAGCATAAAAAGGGTGTAAAGTCCCGTGCCCATCGCATAACCGTCAGGCGAATTCATATTTGCCTCGGCCAAGAGCCCTAAGGACCAGTTAAAAGTTTTTTTATCCCTGTCTGCAAGGGAGATTCCCATTGAAGGTTTAGCCGAAACTTCATTCTCTTTTGCCTTAGATACTTTTTTAGGTTCTATCATTTTAGGTGCCGCCTTTTTAAGTACTTCCTTCCCGGGCGTTTTTGTAGGTACAACCCTTTTAGGCTCTTCCTTTTTAAGTTCTTTTTTAGGTTCCGTGTTTTCGATCTCCTGTTTAGGTTTTTCAAGCTCGGCAGTTTCCGTTTTAGAAAGCTCCACCTGCTCTCCGGTAGGGTGTCCTACAGGACTTCCCGAAGATTGTCCCGCTGGGAGTTTCAGTTTTTGATAAATCGCAAGTGTTCCCGCACCTACCAGCCCTAAAAAAATGATAATCAATACACCTATCTTCCAATAATTTTTCTCCATAAAGTATATTATAGCACATAAATGAAAAAATTGTCAAAGGACAAGTGTCAAACGGTGAGCTCATTCCATAGTTTTTAATTATGCATTCCCCACCATTCTTCCAGCATCGCCCGAGCTTCTTCCTGGAATGAAGGAACTACGCAGATTTCCAGCTGCTTGAGGTTATCGGCATAGTGAGCACGGCCTAAATCCCGTACCGCTTCGCGTATATCGCTGCCTACAGCGGGATGGTCATTCAAGTAGGAAAAAAGGATCGTAAATACCGAAGAAGCCGAACACACTTTTTGCCAGGCGGCAAGATCGGTGATTTGGCGGCGGGAAGTAAGGCCCGTATTGATACGGTAATTGTACACGGTATCGGGTATGCCTATGTATTTATCGGCATATAAGGCTGTAAAAAAATAGAGAAGCATATCTTCCGCCATTGTACAGTAGGTAAACGGAATTTCGCTGTACGCTTTTTGAACAAGGTCGGTTTTAAAAAGCTTGCCCCATACGAAACTGCTGTATGAGTGTTCAACAATAAACTTACGGAGTATTTCGCCGCCCGTTAAAACGCCCTCGTATACGCTTTGCGCTTTTTGAGCAAAAGAGGCGCTGCGCGCATCAGGCTCATCTTCCATACCGCACACCGCAGCCTTGCCGTGTACAATATCGGCACCCGAAGTAGCGGCTGCATCGTACAATATACGGAGAGCATTAGGCGGCAGTTCATCATCAGGGTCGGCAAAGGCTAGGTATTCCCCTGATGCGGCGTTTACTGCGGTACGGCGCGCTTCGAGCGTACCGAGGCTTTTACTGTGTTCCAAAAACACGAGCGGCAGTCCCCGCTCCTTAAACCGCTTTGTATATGTTTTAACAATACCCCGCAGTTCTTTTGTGCCGGGGCTGCCGTCGTTTACAACGATGGTTTCAAAAAGCGGTGCATCTTTTTGCGCCAAAATACTGTCTAAAAACCGCCCGATAAGCCCCTCCGTCCCGTACACGGGAACGCAGAGGCTGACGAGCGGCTTTTGCCGTACCGTACGCCGACAGCGCGCGGTACAAAAAATAAAATTCATTTTACTATTTTACTGCCACTCAAAGCCGGATCCGAGCTTTAACTTTTTAGAAAAGCTGCCGCCCGAATTGCTTTCAGCTTGCAAGCTGCCTTTCAAATCGTACTCCAATACCTTGTCGGTATTCTTCAATACATCGGGCGAACTGCCGAGCGGCATTCCGCCTTTACCCCATGCACCGTCCGAAGCAATAATAAGCTTAATCCGTTCGGCTTCGTCGTATTTTACGGCAATAAAGCGGTAAAAACCGTAGCCGATTTTGGTTGTATCGTTCCAATCTTTTTTTGCTAATACAACAGCATTTCCGGACAAAGTACCGTTAGTGCTGCCGATTTTATACAGTACGCCGCTGTTTTTAAAAGCATCCGTGTAATAAGCGAACTCATCCTTATTCTGTGTTTCGCGCGACTTCGACGAAAGAGCGTACAGTACACCGTCAAAAACCTTCAGGTCATTAATTGCTTCACCGTATTGGATGCGGATATTGTCCGTAAAGGATCCGTAGTCAATCGGATTACCTGAGGAATCTGTGTACTCAGGAGCATTATCGACAAGGGTAAGTTCACTGTCAAAACTCGCGCTGCTTTTTTTGTATTTTTTTATCTTCAGCCGATATTTATCAATACCGTCGTGTTGATACGTTTCTTTTACGCCGACAAACAGCCCGTCCTTATTTGCAGCAAGCGCGGTAACGGAAGTATCAGACGCAATAAACGTCACATCATACCCCGTAATCGATGTCGCACTACTGAACGGATCACCTAAAGTCCAGCTCTTTTTTTGTATATGTCCATTAGTACCATCCTTATATGCATAATAGAGAATGTTCTGCCCATTGGAAATATCTACCGCAATCGCAGAAACAGTATGTGATGTTAAAGTCAAATCTACACCCGGCTTATTATATGTACCGTCTTCTTTCAGCGCAAACCGTCTAACCTTGTAGTCATTCAAACCGTCTTGCCACAGTATATACAGGTTGCCGTCTTGGTCATAGCAGAAAACATCGGTAGGCTTTTCAATAGGACTGGAGCTATATTCAAAAAGCTTATTCGTCCCTGAAAATGCTTCCGTTCCGTCTGTACTTATCCAATAGTTCATGGGGGAAAGAGCCAT
The DNA here is from genome assembly GCF_024181665.1 of Treponema sp. B152. Classification (NCBI taxonomy): domain Bacteria; kingdom Pseudomonadati; phylum Spirochaetota; class Spirochaetia; order Treponematales; family Treponemataceae; genus Treponema; species Treponema sp. B152. The sequence goes on along the minus strand of NZ_CP058668.1, from coordinate 702,144 downwards.
GGTAGGACTTTGCTTCTCCCACAGCAGTATCTTTGTATTGGGGAGCTTGTATTCCGGTTTTTCCTCGTACCATGTTGCACCAGAGTCGCTGAAAGACAGACTATCGGTTTCACGGTTGAATGCGGCGATGCAGTTTTGATTGTTCATGAAATGCCAGTTTTCGTTTTTATACTGAATACCGAAGCCGTCATCCGCTATGTAGATATTTTCTTCGTCATAGCCGATAAAGCCGATGGGATTGGAGAAAGAACCGCCTTCAAAAGCAAGGGAGGGCTCCGAAGTTCCGGCTTTAGAATGAAGTCCTGCCATATTTTTCTTGGTAAGCGTACTGCCGGAATATTCATAGCGAACGAGCTGCCCAAGCGCGTACTTTTTTCCTGCTTCCTCTTTCTGCTGAGTAAGCAGACAGTACACGCCGTCATCGTCGGCAAAAAGACCGGTACAATCGGGAAGATCATTTCCGAAGGCGGAATCCGATCGAAGTTTATCCAAGTTCTGACTCGCTGGTATAGTCGATGTAAATTGTAAAGTCGGTGGCAGAGGAGGATTTGTAAATTCAAACTCACAGGCAAACAAAGTCTGATCATACACAGCAAACAGTACATCATCATATACCGCAACGGCACTAGCACTTGATGCCGGCGCACTCGGGAATGAAGCACTGCTAAAAGATTTAAACGAATGGTCTTCTTTCTCCTTGAAGCAATAGACGGTATTTTGTTTAAACAAAAAGATATAATTATCGTCTATATCAATCGCGATATTATCAATATTACCGATAGTAATACCGGCAGCTGTCAGTGCAGTAGTAAGATGTCCTCCAAATCCGGCATCCTCATTTCCCTCTACATCAAAGCGTTTAAGATGAGTAGAAGAAGTATCTTCATACAGCACATATATTCTGCCGATTTTGTCCCGTGCCGTTACCGGTTTTTTGCCGATAAGAATTCCATCGAGCAGTTTTTTACCGTTTTGCGTGCTTAAGGATACGATATTGCTCCCTGAAAAATCCTTCCCGGTAATAGAGAACAGCAGATTGGCGGCAACTTTCAGCGTTTTAGACAGCTTTACGGCAACCTTATTGGGTCCTGCCGTAACGATGTGCTCGGCATAGCCTGACCATTCGGCAAGATCACTGATTAAAATGACTTTTATGCCGATTTTTTCGCCGACAGGAACAAGCTCAACCAGAGACTTGGGTTCTTCGGCTCCTAATTCTCTTGTTATTGTATAGCCATTCTCTCTGATTATATTGATTTTCATAGGCGAAGACGAAAGAACGGGAAGACCTTTGGAATCCAAAGCTCTGGCTCCGTCGGGAAGGCTTCCGTCAAAGCTTAAAATAAGCTCGCCATATTCTTCTTTTAAAAATAAATTACAGGATGACACCATCAAAACAAGTATCATCAACATAAAAAATAACGTCTTCTTCATAAAAAACCTCCTATAATAAAGGCCGAATCTTGAATATAATTGCTCTTCCATTATACATCAAAAAACTTAAAATACCAAGCAAAATTGAGAAAGAATATGGGGAAAATTGTAAAACTTCGAATTTAACCGAACGCATAAGAGCGTAAAACAGAATTGATTTTTGTTTTATAGCCTTTACCTTGAGCTTTAAACCATTCCAATACATCAGCATCTATTTTAATACTAGTTTCACTTTTTTGATGTACTTCATACCATGGCCTGAATTTAGCAAGCTCCTCTTTAGATTGTTTGGGGCAGTCATCAGTAGGTATAGACTTTGCCTTTCGGATAGTTTGTTTTTCTTCTTCGGTAAGCGGAGTTTTCTTTAAATCATCTAATGTCATAGTTACTATAGTATTCATTTATTTCCTCCTGATTTGCTTTCCGTGCTGATATAAGCCTAATTATATCATTTTTTCTTTCCGTAAACACAACAAAAAGCACATCTTCAACAAGCCCAATCGCATTCCAACGCTGTTCTTCAAGGGTTGAATGCTGCTCATCATATTTTTCTATACGCTTACTATCAAGAAACACGCGAGCAGCTATTTTGAATGAAATACCGTCATGCTTTTTTATATTATTTTCATTTTTGATCTCATCCCATTCAAAAATCATTTCTAACTACCTTGTAATTTATAGTATATATGCTATTGTACATATAGTCAAGGTAACAATAAAATTTAAAAAGAAAATTTGGAAATACCAAAAAATTCAAAGGCATCGAAGGGGTAGCCGGATCTTAAACTTGGGAGGGAGGCTTCAATTTTGGTGTTTGAGGGGACTTTATAAGGCAAATCAAGTTTAAAAACACGGTTTACGGCCTTACCGCAAAGTTCGTCCAGTCTTTTTTCGGAGCAGCCTGCCTTGCGCAGTTCTTTTAAGAGAATCAGAGAACCGGCAAAGCCCGGAATACCGGAAGCGCCTTTTTTCTTATCTTCATATGTGTGCGGAGCGTGGTCGCTTTCAATCCAGTCAATCCCGCCTGAAATGAGGGCATTAAAAACAGCTTCCTGTTCCTCTTTTTCACGTAAGGGAGGGTTCATTTTTACAAAGATACCGGACTTTTTATAAGAATCAATATTTAAGAGGGCATGATGAGCCGTAGCCCCGCACGAAATACTAAGCCCGCTTTTTTTTGCCTCGGCAACAAGCCTTATTCCTTCTTTTGTGCTTATGTGACAGACATGAAGATGTCCCTTAAAGTCCTCGCTTTGCATAAGCTCAATCTGATCCTTTATGGATTCCGTTTCGGCAATAGGAGGCCGGGCAAGGCTGTGAGTGATAGGATTTTCAATATCGAAGATGGAATTATTCATAAGGCTTTCTTTTTCGCAATGAACGGCAAGAATGCCCCTGTAATCGAATTTTTTAAGAGCGGCATAGACCTTTCTTTGATCTTCTTTTTCAACTATGCCCATGTTTCCGGTGGAATGGCCTGCAAACATCTTAAAGCCTACTATTTTAGGAAAGTATTCTTTATAGAATAAAACCATTTTTTCTATCTGAGAAATATCTGAAGTAAGGCCGCCGTAAATACCGTAAAAAGCGGATACGCCGGCCTGCTTTATAGATTTTTCCGCAAGGGCAAAACGCTCCAAAACAGCCTCTGCATTTGTAAGGGGAGGATTGGTATTCGGCATATCAAAAAAGGCCGTAAAACCTGCGGGGCAGGCCAAGGCCAAGGCATGGGCTATAGTTTCCTTATCGGATAAAAGGCCGTCTCTAAGATGAACATGGGAATCTATCATAAACCAATCTTATTTAAAAACCTAGATTTAGAAAAATAAAATGGCTTCGCCATAACCGTCATCTTTTATAATGCTTATTTCAAGTTTATTTTTCCCGTCAAATTCAATTCCGTCCAAGCTTATTTTTAAAGCATAGGCCCTTATAGGTTCAACTCCTTTATTAATCGTTTCGCTTATAACCCTCATTGTAATAATTTCGTAAAAGTCCCCATTGACGGAAACGGTTATATCATCGGTGCTTAGTTCAGGTGCAATGACTTTTTCCTTGCCTACAAGCTGTTTTAAACTCATGGGCCTAAAATAAAGCATCATACAATTATCTGCATCGAGGGAAGGGAAAAATATCAAACTAAAAATTTCTATTTTACCAAGAATAGGATTTATCTCAAGGTCTTTCCTTAAATCTATATTACAACCCCAAAAGTCAAGAAATTTTTCATTAAAACCTTTTGAAGCGATAAAATAAGGATATTTTTTAGCATCAGCTTCCAAACGAAAACGGCCTGATTCATCAGCTTCACCGCTGATTATAACTTCAAACCTTTCCGTTAAGAGGGCAACTTTAGCATGACTGACAGGCTGTTTGTTTTTATCCCGCACAATTCCTTTTATAACATTCATAAAAATAACTCCTGTACCCTAGATTATACCGCATAGAATAGAATATTGTCAAGGCAAAATTAAAACTTGTCAATTAAAACTATTTACGCTTATACTTTGAAGCAGAGCTTAAACCTTCTTTTTTTCTTTGCGTTCCGCTTTTCCGTTTTTGTCCTCTTTTACCCTTGCCGATAGAACCGTAATTAGCCGGAGCCTCACTTTTTACATCAATATGCATATGAGGCAGCCCTCTTTTCTTTTTACAGAGGCGCAGAGCATCATTTGCAGCATTTTTAGGCATAGTAGCAAGGGAAAACTTATCCATAACCTCTATATCATCTACAAGCCGTTCGGGGATTGAAAGAAGCCGGCTTAGCATTTCGGCAAGTTTTCGCTTTGTGATGCCGTCTTTTCGGCCCACACCTATATAAAGACGCAAAGAATCCTCATCCGATTTTCGCGCCCTCCCTTCGGAACGCACAGGCTTGATTGTTTTATAATGAGCAGGCGATAAAAACGAGCCGTACTGCATTTGAAGAATAAAGGAGAGAACGGTTTGAGCATCTCCGTATTCCGTGAGTTTATTTGCAAAGGCTGCAAAGCCCTGTTCGGGTTTTTCTTCGCTAATGCGTTTTTCGATTTGGGCAGCCGTTTCTTTTAAGATACGGGTACGCTTGATTTCGATGACTTGTTCGATTGAAGGAATTTTGCCTTCTTTTAATTCTCCGCGGGCATGTTTGCGCAGGTACTCGATTCTTTTTACCTCATTAGGGCGTACAAAGCTGACGGCAACTCCTGCCGCTCCTGCCCTGCCCGTTCTTCCTATACGGTGGGTATAGGTCGGCCCGTCATAAGGAATTGCATAATTTACAACATGGGAAATACCCTCGATGTCTATACCCCTTGCGGCAACATCGGTTGCAACAAGAATGCGGGTCTTTTTTGATCTAAAGCGTTCCAATATTTTTTCCCTTTGACTTTGAGGAATATCTCCGTGGAGGGCGGCAGCTTCGTAGTGCCTTTCGTCAAGTTCTTTTGCAACATCATCGGCATCGATCTTTGTTTGGCAAAATACGAGGCCGTAAAAGTTAGGGCTTGTATCTATAAGCCGGACAAGGGCTTCGGTTTTATCCCCTTCCCTTACAACCCAAAAAAATTGTTCCGTTAAAGATGCTCTTTCTTCTTGAGGTTCTTCTTCGACAATTTCATAGTCGCCCATAAAGTCTGAAGCTATGCTCAGTATCTGCTTGGGCATTGTCGCCGAAAACATTAAAACACGGGCTTCAGGATTTGCCTTTGAAAATATGTTTTCTATGTCTTCGATAAAGCCCATGTTAAGCATCTCATCGGCTTCATCCAAAATAAAATATTCTATATCTTCGATTTTTAGGGAGCCCCGCTCAAGATGATCCATTATGCGGCCGGGTGTTCCTACAATGATTTCGACGCCGGTTTTTAGGCTTCTAAGTTGAGGGCCTATCGCAGCTCCTCCGTAAACGGTTGCGATACGGGGATATTCTTCGATTCTAAAAGATTCAAGTTCGCCGGCAACTTGAACGGCCAGCTCTCTGGTAGGAACCAAAATAAGGGCTCTCACCTTTCCGGTATTTGAACGCAGCTCCTGCACAAGAGGAAGGCCGAAGGCTGCCGTCTTTCCCGTTCCTGTCCGAGCCTTAGCGATAACATTTGCTTCTCCCGAAAGAAGGCGGGGAATAGCCAAAACCTGAATAGGAGTAGGTTCTTCAAAACCTTTGGCTTCAACTGCTTGCAGGACTATATCGTCAAGTCCCAATTCTTTAAAAGTAATTAACATAATCTAATAAATATAATAAATAAGCAAAAAAAAATCTATAGCTTAACGATAATTGACACATCTTCCGTTTTAGGCTAAACTTAACGCCAATATGAACTACATCGACTTATTAAAAACTTCGGCAAAAAAAACGAATAACTGTGCATGTATGGGCTTAGACCCTATTTTTGAAGCTGTTCCGAATAAAACGGGAACGGTAAAGGATAATCTTGTAAGCTTTTTTAAAGAGCTTTTCAATAAGATGCAGGAAAAGAATTTGGTTCCCGCAGCTTTTAAACCGAATATAGGTTACTATTCGGCCCTTGATAAACCCAGGGAAAAAGATTTTTCGGGTTCCGAAAGCCTTGCAGAAATTTTATCCCTAATCGAAAAACACTTCCCCGGTATTCCTGTAATCCTCGATTCAAAGCGGGGAGATATTGCCCGCTCCAGTCTTAACTATGCTATCGAAGCCTTCGACGGCTGGAAGGCGGATGCGGTAACGGTCAGTCCCTACATGGGAAGCGATTCTATTCTTCCCTTTATTTCGGAAAAGTATTTGGATAAGGGAGCTTATATTTTAAACCGGACAAGTAATCCCGGAGCAAAGGATTTTCAAAACCTTAAAACCGATTCTGAGTGTAAAAATAATTCGGAGCTTTATATCGAGGTTGCAAAAAAGATTGCTTTTTATGCAAAGGAATTTCCGGGAACGGGAGCCGTTGTCGGAGCTACGGGAATGGAAGATCTAAAAATAATTTCAGGCATTTACGCCCAAGCGGGAGAAGTTCCCATGCTGATTCCGGGAGTCGGCTCCCAAGGAGGAGATGCAAAAACGATAATGGAAGTTCTTAAAAATTCCGGCTGCAATTTAGCCCTTATAAGAATAAACAGCTCCAGTGCCTTAACCCATCCTTGGAAAAAAGCACCGGTGCCTGAAAACTATTTGGAGCTTTGTATAAACAATATCGAAAAACTTCTAAACGATACTGCAATTAACAGCGTCAGTTTTTAAAATCTTCAAAAATAGAATCCAAGATGGAATCGATGCGGCGTTTTGTGTATCCGCTTATGACATAGGAATTATTAGAAGCGGAATCAAACAAAATAAAATCGCCGCTTTCCATCGGCGTAAAAAAAATCTCTATTTTTTCTCCGGTACCCAAAATTAAATTAAGCTCTTGAGTTTCCGAATTGGTAATCGGAAATGCAGGAAAAATATCTATACATGAAAATTGTTTTAAAAATGTTTCCAACTCGTCGAATTTTTCTTTATGTTTATCTGAACGAGAGATAAGCTGTTTGTTTCTTTCGATAATCTGAATTGATTTATTTTCAAATTTGTATTTATAAATTTGCAGGTCGAGCCAGAAGTTAGGTTTTACGGTTAAAAAAGAAGCTAGGACATCGGGCATAATAAAAATTTTTGTGCGGGCATCTATCCGGACATAGCGGTTTATACCCAGCGTATCGTTTTTTCCGAAAACAAAATCGCCCATTATGGTCTTATCGGAACGCAATAGCTGTAGACGGGCAGCATGATCTTCATCCAAGCCGAAATTAATATATTGTTTTATGTCATCGCTTACAAACCTAAAATTTTGTTTAGTACTTAAAACGGAAAAAAGTCTTTCTATTAAGGCCGGCTGAACCTTATATTCCCCCGATTGAGTACTCAAAATAAATTTATCTTTTTTTTTGATAAGCCTTAACTCGTTAAAACGAGGAGGAAGGGAATTATCGGGAATAGTAAAAACAATTTCATCTATGTTCTCTATATTTTGCCTTGATACAAGTGAAGTGTTAAAAACATTTGCTTCATTTTTTGGAATACTTACAAAAATCAAACTTAAGAGAAAAAAAATATTTGCAAAAATCAAAGCTTGAGTATATTTTTTTAACTTAAAAAAGTTTTTCACCTTGATCTCCTTTGTTTTATAAACATGTAAAGACCCAAAATAAAAACGGAAAGAGGAAGAAGTATGATAGAAATTAATCTTGCCCTAAATACAAGGTTTGTCATTTTTTCTCTATCTTCAAATTGCTTAAATGGAGGAGGAGAATGTTTTTTATTTTTTAACAAAAGAAGATTATCTTTTAAAGAAACATACTCCAAACAGTTTACCATAAAATCCATATTGTATGTGGAACCGGTGTAATCGATTGCCCTGCTTATCATATACTCATCGCTTATAACCAAGATACGGGAAGGCTTTGTTTGCCCTGCAACAATTACTGAAGGTTTAAAAGGCGCATCTTCAAATTTTTTAAAATGATTTTCAAGAGGATCGGTGCTGTAAGAATCAAAAAGCGTCAAGGAGTTTTGACCTGTAAGTACATAGGGAACAAGCTCGGTGTTTTTATTTAAATCCAAATCGATTGAAGAAGGCCAAAAAGAAATCAAAGGCCGGTAAGCTGCAAATATCGGATGGTCTCGGTTAATACCGCTTAGAGGAAACTGAATCCAAAAAGGATAATTAATTAGTTTTGTACCTTTATTATCAACTTGAGCCATTGTAATGCGGAAGTTATTTATTAAATCCAAGGCCATATCGGCATTTATATAAAAGCCGTGATGAGAAAGCACATCCAATAAAAAATCTTTTACCTTAGGCTTCGCTTTCCAAGAACCTTTTACATCAACCTTGTTTCCTGAAACAAAAAAAACAGCTCTACCCTCTTTTTGTAAAAACATATCTATCGCAGTAGCAGAAGAATAATCTATATAATCCGAACCTATAACCAAAAGAGGAAATTCGGCAGGTATATTACTGACAGGCAATTCCAAAGGTAAAACATTAAAACCTGCATATTCAAGCCAAGGAATGACATAAGAATAATCGGTTTCAAGCAAGGCAGGATCCGCAATAAGAAAAACCGTTCCTGCTTGGGTATCTCCTAAAGCATCAGACCTCATACTTAAAATAAACCTTGCAAGGTCATACTCTAAGGTATCAATATCATCAATAAAGGGTATAATTCTTGTTTGCCCCATATATTCTATCATAAGACCGGAGTACAGCTTATGGATTATCTTTACGGAATTGTCTTGAGCTTCTATTTCACGGGGAATCAACCCTATCTTGTTTATGGCATCCGATGAAAGGCTTGCGGTATCTTTTAGTACAACATTAAAATCACCCTTGGAATATAATTTGTACTCCGAAAGCATATCGTTTAAGTATTTTAATGAAGGAAAAAAACTATCTACATTTGAACTTTTAAACCAAGTTACCTTTACAGAGCTTTCAAGATTCGTCAATAATTCTTTGGTATAATTTGACAGGGTGTAATTTTTTTCTTTTGTAGTATCAAGTCTAAAATATATTTTTGAAGAGACAAGAGAAATTAAAATGAGCATCAAAACAAAAAGCAAAAATTGAAACTTATATTCTTTTTTCATCTTACATTCCTTTGTTGTGTTAAAATAAAAACATTCAGTTCAATTCCTAAGACAACTAAAATTAAATAGAAAATAAGGTCGCGTGAATCACAAAGTCCCCGTGCAGCCGATTCAAAATGGGGACTAAAAGAAAGATAAGAGATAATCTCATTCAGCAATAAAGGAAAATTTAAATTTCTTGTCAAAGGATAAATAATTGTGAAAAATAAAACCGTCAAAAACGAAAGCAAAAAATTAATTTCAGGTTTACCGCTTACTGCCGAAAGCCCAAGAGAAATAGAAATAATACCCGCACCGAATAAAAAAATAGAAATATAAGAAACAAAAAAAGAACCGGAATCGAAATAAACTAACGAAAAAACTGAAAGCGGTATTACCAAGCTTAATGCAAGCATAATAGACCATATTAAAATAAGGCTTAAATATTTTCCCAGCACAATATATCGGATAGAAACAGGCAGAGAAAACAAAAACTTATCGGTAAATTGTTTTTTTTCATCACTCCACGAACTCATCGTCAGCATCGGAATTACAACACAAAATAAAAGAGGCATATTTAAAAAAAAGTTTTTTAGATCCGACAAACCTGCATTAAACCACGAATCGGAACCGATAAAGGCAATAGCCGCACCGGCCAGAAAAAAAAGAGAGGCAGCATAAAAAGATGAACTTTTATACATCATCCTAAATTCTTTTTTTGCAATAAAAAAAATAAGATTTTTATTCGTTTTTTCTAAATTCATTTTTGTTTATCCCTGCAAAAAATTCAAAGGCTTTTTCCAATACGGTATAATTTATTTCAGAATCAAAGTCGCAGCCTTCCGTCTCCAGCTGTTCTTTTATTTCTAAAAGATTACCAACGGCTATTATTTCTCCCTTATTAAGCAAAATATGATTGGAGCAAAGCTCCGCAGCCTGCCTTAAATCATGTGTACATATCAAAATTGTTTTTTCTTTTGCAATATGCAATATTTTCTTTTCAAAATCTTTTACCTGTACCGAATCAAAACCTGAAGCGGGCTCATCCAAAATAATCAACGGAGGATTATGTAAAACAGCTTGAGCTAAGCCTACACGCTGCTTAAACCCCTTGGACAAACTTTTAATTAAATGATTTTTTACTTCATCTATTTCGCAAAAATCGATTACCTCATTTAAAGCAGCATCCAATTTATCTTTTTCTATTCCGTGCATTTGACCGGCGAAATATAAAAAATCATAGACCGTCATATTCGAATAAAGAGGATTTTGTTCATATAGAATACCTAAAAGTTTTTTTGCTTCAAGTCCATCGGTTAATATGGAGTGTGAATCTATAAAAGCATCTCCTTCATCCGGTGTATAATAACCTGAAATACAGTTTATGATACTGCTTTTACCCGCACCGTTTAAGCCTAAAAGCGAAGTTATCTCACCGGTTTTTAATTCAAACGAAATATTTTTACAACCTACAACCTGAGTTTTTTTGCTTCCGTAATATTTACTTAAGTTTTGTACTTTGAGCATAGTCTTATTTCTTCTTAATTCCCAAAATAGTTAAATCGTCATATTGCTGATCTTCACGTACATTTGTATAATAAAGATACTCGTTATAACTTGTGTTGGGCACACGGTTTCCGCAATAAGTTTGATATTGCCTAAAATGTTTATTTAAAAATAAATCTATTTTTTTATCTACCTGAACCATATCTCTTTCGGTTGCTTTAGGATCCTGATACATTCGGAATATTTTTTCGACTGAAACAAGGCCTATAACCGCATCCTCAATTGTTCCCTCAAGGTTTGTAAAATCAAAATCGAATTGTTCATTTTCAATCGGGTTATGCCATTTTTTTAAGCTAAAAGAACTTCGGGCAAAGATACTTTCGATAATCTTGCATACGCGGGGCTTACCCAACTCTTCTCCATCCTGACCGACACTATGAGTTTCATGTTCGGCATCTTTTTCAAGTCCGGGTTCTTCACATAAAATAGGCTCCAGTTTGGAATTCCTAAACAAGCGTTTGGCTTCTTCAATACCGTCAGTGTAGAGGAACAGAACATCTCCGGAATTTAACTTAACGGTTTCAACCTTAAACCCGCCTTTCATATCTATCATAAAAGTCGGGAAAACTCCTGCTGCAGAAACTTCGGTCAAGATAACTTCTTTCATTTTTTTTAAGGCGGCATCATAAATATTGATAACATTATCACCTGCATTACAAAAATGAACATTACCGCTTATCGAATCCATAATACAAAGGGTAAAGGCTGCAAAACGGCCCTTAAAACCTCTGGATTCCAGTAGATCGTTTATTCGTGATACAACCTGATCTATTTTTAGTCCCTGTTTTTTATAGCTCCAGTCTCTAAAATAGTCTAAGAAAAGAGTTGCGACCTCGACCATTATAAGAGCGGCAGGAACTCCCTTACCTGCAACATCGCACTTTATAATTGCATAGTATCTATCGTCCAATTTTATATAATCAAAATAGTCTCCCGATACACCGCGGGCACCTTCATAATAACCGAAGAATTCTACATTATCGTCTACAGTCTTTCCTGACGTAAGTTTTCTTCCTGCTTCATCTAAATCGAGGGGTAAAAACATTTTTTGAATTTCTTTACCCATTGTCAAATCCTTTGAAGCAGCAGCAGCCTCAACAAGACCGTTTGTCATTTCATTTATGGTTGTTCCTAAAACACCTATCTCATCCTTTGTTCTAAGCTTAACATCCTTACCTGCAAGGAGCTCCTTATCTTCGGTAGCGGCAATCATTGCAACATGTCTCACAAGTTTTTTTATAGGAGCCGTAATAATCGAAGACAAAATATAAGCACCGACTAAACCTGCTGAAAGAGCACCCAATGAAATTAATAATATAACTTTACGCAGTGCTGTTGTTGCTTCATCAATTTGTTCAATCAAACTCTGTGTAGAAACCTGAATATAAACCATACCTTGAACAAAATTAGATTGCCCTCCTGTCTGTCTGTAAAGAATGGGCTTATAAAAGAGATAGCTTGTAATATCCCTTGAAAGTTTTTTTGAATTAAATTCGGGATAAGAACCGGATCCCTTTATACTCAATCCGTTAAGTTCGGAACTAAGTTTTGTTTCCATTTGATTAATAGCCGACTGAATTTCGTTTCTGCGTTCTACCGATTTCAAATCGGTATTCAAAGCAATTAACATGGTCATATCTGTCAAAGATTGGATTTCATCTGAAATTTCGCCTACACTATCTCTTGCTTCCTTATCAATTTCATCAAGTTTTTTATACACATTTTCCAATTGGGGCAATAACAACTCGGATTTGCCTACAACAAAATCGGGAGTATCTATTTTAGAAAGAATATCTTCATCATTGGAAGCCCAAACAAAATTATAACCTACTTTTTTATTATCAATGTGAACACCGGTTATCGTTGCAAAACTTGCTTCTTTAAGCGCAGAGACTTGAGAAGGTAAAAAGCCCAGCTCCAATACATTTTTTGAAGGAAGATAAGCTTTAGCACCGGAACTCAAACTTTCAAGCAAAACCTGAGTATTTGAAGCCAAACCTTCTGCCAATAATCTTTCCTGTGTTTCCGAAAATCGAAAACCCAAGGGAAGAGCCAAGGTTAAAATAACCGATATTATCAAAGTCATTGTAAACATCATAAACTTTAACCTTAATCCGCCGCCTCTAACTTTTAATGCAGACAGTTTTTTTTCTTTTCCAAATGACATAGCACCTCCTCGCAATAAAACAGTTACCTCATACTTTATTTTTATAGCTTCTTTTACGGAATAAATAACTCCCGTTATTGAAAGAGTCATAATAAGTAAAATAAATATTGTAAAACAAATAATTAAAAAATAATCCGAAAAATCGGAATCCATAGCCGAAAGAAGCCAATTATATTTATAGACCTTTCCATAATCACCCAGCTTAATATTTCCTATATCATCAAAAGATATGGTTTTTTGGGCAAAGTAAACTCCTCGTCCTGAGTGCATTAATCCCACATAGTATTTTCCGGGATCCAGATAATTTATTTTTATATTCGATATAAGTTTATCACTAAGAACAGAAAAATCTTTTTTTTCTATAGTTAGATCATAAGGAGGAAGTCCGTCAGCATCAACATAGATCGAAGTTACTTCGCCTCCGGCAGCAAAGCCCTTACCTACCAGAGAAAGAGAGATAGATCCATCCAGCGCTTGCATTGCATTTATATCTGCAACATAAGTATACGGAATATATTTATTTAAAGCAAAATACTTTACTGCCGGAGCACCGATATTTCCAAAAGCGTCTACGGCAGAAACGGTTAAAGCATAAAGACCGTTTTCATAATTTTTAAATTCTCTTTTATTTGAAACGGAACTTATTTTTGATGTATTTAATTCAACATCTAAATTATCGGACAAAACTTTTTGCACGACATCATCATCTATAAAGGCAGACCCTGCCGTTTTTAGGTATGAAAGAAATTTATCTACTGTACCTAAATATGAAAGATTCCATATATAACCGTTTATAGCCGTTTCAGGTTTTCCGTTTATATCCAAATCGGGTGGATTCCATTTAATATCAAACGTATTCGATTTTACAAAACCTTTTTTATCTAAGGCCAATAAATCAAATATAGGAGCTGCGGGAGGAACTATATCTCTCTCATAAGAAATCGTAGTCACCTCCGACCAGTTTCCGGCATAATCGCAAACTCTAACACCCAAATACCACAAGCCGTCTTCTTCAGGCTCATACACCAAAACGGTTTCGTCTTTTAATTTTTTAATCACAGGGGCTACAGATTCGGGAGGAACATCCTTTGACCATTCATACGAATAACCGGCTATACCTGATGAGTCATTGGGAAATTTAATCTTCATTGTAATTTTTTGTCTTCCCTCTGAAGTCTTTGAATCAAAATTCAAAGGCTGAAGCTGAGCTTTTGCTACCTCATGGTCAGGTTCGATATGCATTATTTTTGCCGCGCGTACTCCTTCCTGCCAAACTATATGAAGATTACCGTCTACAAAAAAAGGATTTACAAAAAGCAAGGAGCCGGTAATGGATGCAACAGAGTCTGTTTTCCAAATTGAATCTTCTTTTCTTGCAATTAAAATAGATGATTTACCATCATAAGTTTCTGACCAAGTAATAAGAGGCTTATTATTATAAGCTATAATCCTGGGGCTAAACATCGTTCCATTTCCGGACGGCAGTATTTCAATTGGAGAAGCAAGTTTTCCTTTGCTATCTAAAACGGCATAGGCAGGAGAATTCTTTTCGCTGCGGTAAGATGATTGCTCCCAAACAATGAAAATAGATTTTTCCGAATTAATATATAAGAGATTAGGTCTTTGATTATTAAAATCAAAATTATCCGTTATCCTTACAGGTTCCGACCAGGAGGAACATCCATCGGAGGAAAACGAAGAAAAAAGCTGATAAGTACGTCTATCTCCGCTTTTATCCAAGGCTTGAAAAACCAAGACATCGTTTTTTGATGAAGCCGTATGCGCCGGAAGAAAAATTCTATCCATTTTTTTTGCAAAGTTAAACTCCGAAAAAGCCGGCCAATTAAGGCCGTCTTCAGATGAAGAATAGAATATAGAAAACTTTTCATCTGCACCGTGAGAAACAAACATAAGATACTTGCCGTTTGAAGCAACTGATAGTTGAGGAGAAAGCAAATCGTATATTTCTGTGACAATATTTTTAACCGTATATGTTTTACCGTAATCGGTACTTTTTAAAATCGTAATAGTATTACGGTTTTTTACCAATGCAATTAAAATACTGTCATCATTTCCAACTGCGATAGAAACAATTGACGGAATATCGGCCGTATAAGGAATAGGCGGAATGATTCTTTCATTTATTGTCCATTTGTTATTTACATATACGCCTGTTGAAATATATATCAATCCTTCAGTATCGGAGGACTTAACGACTTCTTCCCAGACAGATGCGGAGATATTTGCATTTGAAGCGGACTTTAAAAAGTATCCGTTTCGGCCGCTTATAACGGAAGGATTTTCCCAATAAAATTCTTTTGCCGATAAAAAACTTATAAAAAATAAGAACATTAAAAATATAATTAAGATTTTTTTCATATGTTTTTTCCCGTTAATCATAGTGATGCATCTATCCTCTTTTTTAATTCTCTAACCTTTGCAGATCTTTTTGCATTCGGACTTTGCATAAGCTGTTCAACCAATGCAGCTGCTATAACCTTATTTCCCTTTTGTAATTCGGAAACGGCTTGCTGATATTTTGCCTCATCGGCAGCAGAAAGTACAATAACTGCAGCACCTCCCATAGCCATTTGAATTGAGTCCTTTAATTGTATCGCATTATTATTTTGCGGATTAAGTTTAATAGCCGAATCCAATTGCTGCAAAGCAATCGGGAATGAAGCTCTATCACCGGCTGTATATATTGCCTGAGCCGACTTAGTAAGATTAGCAGACTCGGCGATTGCTTTAAGATTGGGAGGAGGCTGTTTAAGCCCTAAGTAAATTTCAATTTCATCTTTTAAGGCTGCAAGTCCCGAAAAGTTTTTATCTATGCTATACAAATCCAATAATTCGCTATACGATTTTTGAGAATTACGCTTGTACTCGGCTCTTATAGTTTGAACTTTCCGCTTGAATTGCTCGTTAAAGTTTGCAGGATCTATCAGCTTATCGATTTTTAAATTTAATTGTCCTGCAATCTCGTTATACGGAAATATCAATAATACCTGCCGTATATTATCTTTAGCTTGATTTAAATTATTTAAGGCAGCACTCCTCTGCCCGACCTTTATTTTTTTCTCTGCTTCCAAATAAAGTTGATTGGCATTATTTAAAAGCTGTATCATTTGCGGATATAGGGGAGCCGAAGGCGGAATGGATCTTCCTGTTTTTAAAGTTCCTGCGGTATTTACAATTGCCAGCCAGTTTTCAACCTCTTCGTTCGGTTCAATATTGGTTACAGCCCAGCGGCTGCGTGCCGTATTCAAAGTTTCTTCAGCTTTTATAAACTCGGTATTAAAGTACTCTTTTTTTGCCTTTTCCAAATATGCACGGACATCCTTAACAACTACGGCGTTTTCCGTATCATTAATTTCTTTACCAAGATCTCCGAGTCTTTTATCCGTAAGGCTTCTGTATTCTGCATCTTCTTCAAGCAATAAGGCATCATTCGTTCTTGTTCGCGAAAGTTCTATGCTTCGCCTTGCTGCAGAAAAATTACCGGATGCTAAATTTCTCTTTGCTTCTTCAAACCTTAAGTCGGCTTCATTTTTTGCTAACCGTATTTTTAAAATAGCAGATTCCGTCAATGCCAAATCAGAGTCTATACTAGCGGAAAAATCTTTAAGAGCTGCAATTGTTTTTTCAATACCGTTTTTATTTTCTGCAAAAACCTTACTCGATTCGGATACCGAAAGATCGGTATTTTTAATAAAATTATTCAAAATACGCAGATCTAATTTTACAATCTCTTTTAAGCTTAAAAGTTCTTGTCTGGTTTCTGCCGGAGAGATCTTATCGGTCTTTTGTTTATTATTCGTAAAGCTGTCATATCTTTGTTTTGTCTCGGCAAAAGCCTCTTTACCTGACCTATTATTTATGATTGCAAGCCCCTCATAACATATAAGCCTGGCCTTATCCAAGTTACTTAACAATAAACTGTTTTTAGCTTCTAAAGCTTCCTGTTCTTTGGCGAGATCGTTTGCACTGTAGGGTATTAAAGATTCGGATAATTTTTTTACGGAAACCATCATAGATTCCAATTCTTGAATCTCAGCCTTTAAAGTTTTAATTTTAGGATTTTCAGAATTACGCAATTCATCGGAACTTCCGGTATAAGAAGATGAAATAGGCTGTATTTTTTCTCTTATAGCCAAAAACCGGCTGTAATATTTTTTTGTAGAATCCATGATTTTATTAAGCTCGGCTAAAGAGTTCCTTTTTTTATCTTGAGAATCAACTGTCTTTCCAAATCTTGAACCGGAACGTGTATTAATAACGGAATAAATCTCCGTCAAGCTTTTTAAATGAAAATCAATTAGAGAGAGATTTTTATCGATAGATATATCGTTTTCAAAATCGAATGTATCGCAAGATTCAAACCATAGTTTTTTAATTTCCTGCCAATGACTATCGGCCAAAGAATAAAGCGGCTCATGCACTCCCGCTTCCATAGCTCCTTCAACGCCTTCATATCCTTTTGCCGAATCCCGTCCGATAGTTAAACGGTAAGCAAAGGGCAATATGCTTTCTTCGGTCTCAACATTTTTTTTCCTTTCATTTAAATAAACCTGTTTTAACGAAGCACCCGATCTTATTAATGAACCGGTAATATTTCTAAGCCGAGAAGAAGAATTCTTCAAAGCATTTAATTCGTTTTCAAGAGAGGATAAGGATGATGAAAAAATTTTATTCCTATATTTATTCACATCCGAAATAAATTCGGCATAAGCATCTTCGTATTTTTTTTCATCGGATTTAACCGAATCAAATTCTTTTTTCAAAATGCCGCTTATTTGAGCATTTTTATCTCCATTCATTGCCTCCCCGTCATACATTGAAAAACCTTGAATAAAGGTCTTGGCGGCATCATTATATTTCTTTTCTTCTATAAGTTTGATACCCTCACTCATCAAATCATTAAACTTTATACGGTAAATAGCATAGAATGAGGATATTTTTACCTTGTCTAAAAAAGCCCTAAGATCCGGATCCATATCGGATTCCAAAATTTCCATCTTGTTTATTATCGCAATTCTTTTTAAGTTATTGTTAGGATCTACTCTTAAAAGTTCTATAAGTTCATGGAAGGTTTTTTGAAATTCGGCCTGATTTTTCATTGTTTTTCTGGCCAGACTTATTCCGCTCTCCATAGATTCAGGCTTGTTTTCAATAACATTAATTATATCCTGTAAGGCTGCAGTATTTTTTGACTCTTCCAAAAGACTTCTAGCCGTTGCATAATCTTCTTCGGCAGACCCTTTTGAAAAGGCAGAAATAGAGAGAAAACATATAAAAAGACTTATAAAAAACCGTTTTTTATCCAACTTACCAAACCTTAATTCGATGCACTTAAAAAAGTCATCTATATAAAAAACTCCTATATCAATTTTCGGCTTTTTATACTTTTTTTTAATAAAAATCTCTAAAAACTACTTAAAAAAAAGCCGAAATTCATTTATAATAGTATAAATATGAAGAGAATTTTTCAAGCCGTTTGCATAAGTATTTTTCTCATTTTTTCAAAAACAGGCCTTTTTTGTGCAGATATTTCCAATTTTTACTCGGGAGTATCATCAATTTTTGATATATTTACACAAAGATTTGAAGGAGAAACAGCTTTTCGCTCCCTTTTAATTCCCTCAGGAGGCCGCTTTGAAGGTCTTGGGGGCACTTTTACGGCTCTTTCAAACGATATAAGTTTTTTCGATGCAAACCCTGCTGCGAGTGCCCTTTTAAAAGAAACCGAGCTAAATGTTCTGCATAACAGCTGGATAGCAGATTCCAAACTCGAAACGCTAGGCTATACCCAAAGGAAAAATCATCTGGGCTGGGGAACTTCATTAAGGTGCTTCTACATTCCCTTTACCGAATACGGCCCCTTGGGGCAAAAAAAAGCATCAGGCTATTACAGCGAAACTTTTTTAACCGCAAATATAGCCTATAATTTTTTTGCAGGATACGATTTTAAGGGTTTAACAGTAGGGGGAAGTATAAAAACCGGCATAAGATCCATGCCTCCATTTTCAGGGCAGGGAGAGGCGGCGGATCCGGACAACCCTACACCCCAATATAAAAATGCTTCACAACAAAACGGATATGCCGTTCTTGGCGATTTTGGAATTATGATAAGGGCCAATGTTACAAAAATCTTTTACAGTGATGAGCCTAATTTTTATTTCGGGCTTAGTTTAAAAAACTTCGGTCCCCCCATAAAAGGAGACATTCCTCCTTCATATATTTCTCTAGGCTTTGCATATAGGCCCGTAAATTTCTTTTTATTCGGAATAGATGTGAATCAGGGAATAAATATTGTAAACATAAAAAATTCCGGCCTGCCTTATGGCAGTTTAGGATTTATGTTTTCAATTACAAAATATTTTAATCTTCTAACAGGTTTAGGCATTAAGGGAGGAAATCCTCGATTTACCTTGGGTGGAGAAGTAAACCTCTCGGACGTTCAAATTTCCGCAAATTATACTCTGGATCTATCCAGCCAGGTTACAAATATCAGCCGCATCAGCATCGGAGTAAAACTTCTTTTAGGACAGGATAAAAGAGATGAAAAACTTAGCACCGTAAAAAAACTCTATGTTCAGGCCTTAAAAGAGTACAATAATAAAAACTACGAAAAAGCTATAGAACTTTGGAAAGAAATTTTAACGATAGACAAACGCTATGACCCTGCAATAGAAGGCATAGCCAGAGCCGAACAGCAGCTCCGGCTCTTAGAAGAAATCAAGAAAATCTTGTTCCTCGATTAAAAGCCTCCTTATTTATCGGATACTTTTTTCTTTCCTGTCTTTGAAGTCTTTTGAGCCCCGGAAGTCTTCTCGTTTTTGACGGTCTTGGACGTTTTTTCAGGCTTAGCCTTCTTTGCGGCTTCTTTTTTTTCCTTTGCAGGGCTTTCCTTTTTAACCGTCTTTTTTGTTTCGGCCTTTTTTTCTTGAGCCTTTTTAATCAATGATTTTTTTTCAGACAGTTCTTCGGCAGAAAGAACCTCTCGTACCGAAAGGCGTACGCCTTGGGCCTTTAAGCCCTTTTCGGCGAAGGAATCGGCCTTAAATTCTTCTTCTATCTTTTTTACTCTCGGTTTAGGTGCATAGTTCAGCTTAAAAGAAAATTTAAGCTTAGTACTTGCAAAAAGCACCTCGGTGTTGTCGGGAGCAAAAAGGTAATCCCTGTTTAGAATGTAGCCTTCTACCCTTGCCCTCTTTATATAGGCATACTTTGTCTTGGAGTCGCGGTAAATTACGGTAAAAAGCACCTTAGAAAGCTCTTCTTTTTCGGCAAAGCCGCAATACCACATTCCCGTATCGACAAAGACTCGGTCGGGCACATCCATTACGGTGTAGACTCCGCTCTTCCTCAAGACAAAGATGCGGTCATAGGGGCTGACCCGTAAAATCTCCTTTCCTGTGGTAACGGAGGTGCCGAGATAGCCCGTTTCTTCATCATAGCGGAGGGCTGTATCCCTTGTTACGGCCTCTTTTACGTCAACCTTTGTAAAGCCCGTAATCTCGGTCTTGCGCTTAAATTCCTCTGCCGGAAGCTTTGCCGCAATTCCGTCCAAAACCGAAATAGCATAGCCCTTTAAATTCTTTAAGAGCTTTGCAATTTCCTTTAAGCGGTTATTTATCTCCCTGACCTCTTCACGGTTTTTGTTTATATCGTAAAGAGATATGCGGCGGATGGGGATTTTAAGCAATTTATCGACATCATCTTCGGTTACATCGCGGATTAATTCCTTTTTAAAGGGAACAAAGCCCTTGATAACTGCATTGATTACGCCCTCTGCCGTCTTCATAGTTTCTATCTTTTTGTATATGCGTTCTTCGATAAAAATACGCTCAAGGGTGCGCATGTGCAGACGTTCGGTAAGCATAGCCCTTTCGTATTCGAGCTCGTCTTTTAAAATCTGCATCAGCTGCTTGGCATGATATTTTATTATATCGGTTACGGTAATTTGAACCGGAAGATTGTCCTTTATAACCAAAAGATTGCAGGGAATCGACTGCTCGCATTCGGTAAAAGCATAGAGGGCATCTACCACATCTGCCGAGTAAACCCCTCTGGGGAGCTTTAACTCAATCTCGACATTTTCGCCCGTATAGTCGCTTATTTCCGAAATCTTAACCTTTCCGGCCTTTGAAGCGGCCTCGATAGAGTTAATCATGCTTTCGGTGGTGCTTCCGAAGGGGAGCTCCCTTATTACTATCCTTTTTTCGTCGGAGGTGTCGAGCTTAGCCCTGACTAAGACTTTGCCTAAGCCGTCTTCATATTCAGAAACATCTATCAATCCTCCCGTAGGAAAGTCGGGGAAAAGAGCAAAGGATTTTCCGCTTAAAAAGGCTTTTTCGGCCTCAATTATTTCGAGGATATTATGAGGCAAAATCTTTGTGGACATACCTACGGCAATTCCCTCTGCCCCTATAGCGAGGATTACGGGAAGCTTGGCCCTAAAAACTAAGGGCTCCTTGTTTCTTCCGTCATACGAAACGGTATAATCGGTTATGTGGGGATTATAGAAGATGGTTTTTGCAAATTCGTTTACCCTGCACTCTATGTATCGAGGAGCGGAAGCTTCATCTCCGGTAAAAATGTTCCCGAAGTTTCCTTGGGTATCTATAAAAAGCTCTTTTGAAGCAAGAACCACGAGGGCGTTTCCTATGGAAGCATCTCCGTGGGGATGGTACTTCATACAGTGCCCGATAACGTTCGCTACCTTGTGAAATTTGCCGTCATCCATCTCAAAAAGAGAATGTAGAATTCTCCTTTGAACCGGCTTTAAACCGTCCTCAAGGTCGGGTATGGCCCTGTCGCGGATAACATAACTTGCATATTCCAAAAAATTCTTATTAAAAAGACTTTCAATATAATCCATCTTTTCCCTCGAAAAAAAGTATTTTAAGATGATACACTAAAAGCTGAAATTTGTCTACAAGAGCGGAAAAACCAGCCATAAAAAAAAGCCCCCTTGCCTTATAAGCTTGGGGGCTTTAGTTTAAAAAGCTAAATTAAAAAACGGTTTGCTCTGAAATAGGTGTTTCAAGAGCTTTTAATGCTTTTTCAACAAGTGATCGGCGGAGTTTTTTCTCATCTGCGTCGTTCATTTTAGGATCACCGAGCGGGTGAGGAATAGCTACAGCCGGAACAATTCTGTTAGCACCAACAGTCTTTGAGATAGGAACAACAGTTGCAATATGTACTACCGGGAGGAATCTCTCGATTTCTTTAACCATCGTTGCACCGCAACGAGTACATGTGCCTCACGTAGAGGTAAGAATTACAGCCTGCACTCCATCTTTTACAAGTTTTTGAACAATTTCTTCGGCAAATTTCTTTGCACGCTTTACAGCGGTACCGTTTCCTACCGTTGTATAGTACTTGTCATGAAGCTTTCCGATCTTTCCCTCTTTTTCGAGATCACGCAAAACATCTACCGGAAGAACTCGGTTGGGGTTTGCGTTACAATAGGTCGGGTCATATCCGCCGTGAGCTGTTTCGCTGTCTTTTGATGAAAGAGCGGCCATACCTGCGATTGAATATTCGCCGTAGTGTGAAGCGTTTGAAGCTTCAATGTGGTCGGGGTTACCCTTGGGTACAACACCGCCTGAGGTTACCAATGCAATCTTTGCCTTGGTGATATCCTTAACGGGAGGCTGAGGAGGTACTCTGTCGAATACGGGCATCGGATATTCGGTTACGAATGCTTCACCCTTAATCTTCTTGATGAGCATGTCAACAGCTCTCTTTGCACCTCTTTCTTCTGCAAAGTAGTTTTGGCGTACGCCTCTGGGTAAGAGACCTTCTTTTTCGGGGCAGCAAATTTGTTCGCCTTTTAAAAGTTTTTTAGCCAAAGCTCCGATAGCAGGAACAGCTTCTCTCATGCTTACAGCAGAGTTGCCTGTCTTGATTGTGTACATAAAGGCTTTGAATACATCATAACCGGGGTTTTCTTCATAGAGACCAGAAATAGCGGGGATTCCAAGCTCAAAGGCAACCTTTGCTGCGTTACCGCAAGCCATACCGTATCGTCCGGCGTTAAATCCGGGACCGGCGATAAGAAGGTCTGCTTTTGTATCTGTAAGAACTTTTTTGACGAATGCAACAGCTTCTTCTTCGTGCTCGTTAAAAAAGTTATCACCGCAGATAATGGTCTTGACGATCTTTCCTGCATCTCCTAAAGCACCTTGAATTCCGGTACCGGGACCTGCTGTTCCGTCAATAACCTCCGGTTTGTAGTCAGCCATGTCTTCTCCGCCCTTTCCGGCAAAGAACTGATTGATATAATGAACAATTACTTTACTCATAGCTTAACTCCTTATAGTCCTCTTGCGCTAAGATTCCAGAATCCGAGCTCGTTTGTAGCGCCGGTAATAACCTGAATTTCAGCTTCGATTGTTCCGTCGGCATGTAAACTTCCGTCCCAAGCACCTGCAATAACATTTGCCTGTTTTACATCTCCGATGATGGTCTTCATCGGGGGAAGTTTTACAACAGCGTTTGCGTTTCCGTTAGAAACTACAGCATTTCCTAAGGGGTTCGAGTCAGCAAGAGACTGACTTGCACCGTCTTGACCGGCATATTCGTCGGTTACGAGAACGGTCTTGATACCCATTTCTTCGATCTTGCGGCAGTTCATGATCAAGTCGGCATCGGGATTTCCGAAACCTTCTTTAGAAACGATAACTGCATCGCAGCCGAGCATCTGAGCCAACTTTGCTGAAAGGTTAGAAGATCTTTCCTTGTCTGCAAGAGTAACGTTTTCGTTTGTAACAATTACACCCATGAAGTTGATGTCTTTTCCGTGTCTCTTATAGAGTTCATGGATAATGGGGCTGTTCTGGTGAACATAGGTCGGGTTTTTATCGCATGCAGAAACGCAGTTACCGCTTACGATTGCACCGTCCATAACTTCTGTGGGGTACATCATGGTGGGAAGAATCTGCTTTACGTCGACACCGTAGTAGTAGGTATCATGTAAAAGTCCCTGACTCTGGAGCATGTAAACATAACCTACCTTGGGAAGGTTGGGATATTGTTTAGCCTGCTCTACGAAGGGAAGTGTTTCGTAGGTTTCTACAGAAGCGGGTTTTACGTTTTTAGCAGCTTCTCCGAGGTATCGGGCTGTTTTTAAGCCCATAAGGCGTAAGGCCTTTTCTTTAATAGCACGGGTAACATCGTCTTGGATTTTGCAATCAACAACGAGGTTTACGGTCTTTGAGAAAGGTGTATATTCGGCACCCGGACCGCTCATGTCGATGATACCTTCCTGGAAACCTACAACGGTTCCGGTTGTAACTACAGCAGCACCCTTCAATACGTGGGTTTTACCTGCTCCAACAACAGCCTCTTCGCCGGTAAAAAAACCGGGGAAGCAAACGCCGCTGCCTTCTACCTTGCATCGGGGTTCAAGAACATCTTTTACAGGGATAATTCGGGTATTGTCGCCGGGCTTTGCGATATGCAATTCAACACCGGTTACAAGCGGATCTTCCTTGATAAGAGCCTCAAGTTCAGCTTTGTTTACTTCAAGGCATGTTCCGTTAACGGCAGTTTTGTTTCCAAATTTCATGTCGTTAATGGGGATAATACCTAATTCAAGTTTCACTTTTGACCTCCTAATATTTATAGTCAATAGATTGATTACTTTGCTTTTATTATAACAGGAATTAAGTATATAGTCAATTCTAAAACTTGAATTTATGAATATAAAATGAGTAAAATTTTATCGCTTTGAGTATTTGCAGCCGCAGTAGTCCTGTCTGTAAAGACCGTATTTTTTACTTAAATTTATAGAATCAAGGTAGCCGTTCCTTTTTTTAAAATCGCTCGGCAGCCATTTGCAGCCTTCACTTTCAAGGGAAAGACCGATAGAATTAAGCTTTTCCGCGTTTTTTAAGGGACTCACCGAGAGGGTTGAGGTAAAAAAGTCAAAACCGTCCTTTTTAGCCCTTTCGGCAGTTTTTTTTAGCCGCAAAAGGTAACAACGCATACAGCGCTCTCCCCCTTCGGGACAATCTTCCAAACCTTGAGAAATCTCATCGAATTCTTGCGGGTCATAGGCCTCTTTGATTATTTCTATCTTGTGAGATGATAAATTTTCTTCATTGTATATGGAAATAAGATGTTTTTGTTCCTCGGCCCTTTTTGAGTACTCCTCAGAAGTATCGATATTGCTATTATAATAGAAAACAGTCAGCTTAAAAAAAGGAGCAAGCTTTAGTATAACGGAAGAGCTGCAAGGAGCACAGCAGGAATGAAGCAATAAGGTCTTGTCATTCGAACCTAAATTTTTTATCGTCTCCTGCATCAGTCTGTCATAGTTTATTTTTTGAGGCATCATTTCGGAATAAGGGTTTTAATTTTTTTAGAAATTTTTTCCACATATGCCGGAAGATCTTTGATTTCCGTTCTGGGGAACCTAAAACCTATGGCACCGGGATGGCCACCGCCGTCTTCAATACCGAATTCGCCTAAAATAGGTCTTACATCAATCCCCTTTACATCTCCGGAAGCCCTTATTCTAAGCTGAATTTTATCGGAGATTTCCACAGGATCAAAATATGCCGAGATACCCACTCCATGAACTTTTTCGGCTATATTATCTGTAGCACGTTTTATAACTCCCAAAAACTGATTATAATCAATCCCCGAACTTAAAGCATCGGACTGTTTTTCATCTAAGATTATAACACCGACGCGTCCATCATAAGAAGCGTTTTTCATTACCGATTCATAAATTCTTGCATCTTCATCTGAAAGTTTTTCCATTACATCCACAATTTCGTTTACGGAACTTATGTTTTGAGAACCTTCATTAAATTTTTCATGAAGAATAGAATTGAACTTTTTTGAAAAATAATCATAAAAAGCCTTATCACGCCGCTTAAAAAGATAGTTTCCCATCTTTGCATCTCCAATCATGCCTGTGAGCATAGCAAGAACTATGTTGCGTGAATATAACTCATGTATACCGTATTTTTTAAGAATCTCAGGGCGTTTTTCAAGCTTTAAGCACATTTGCCCTATTATCTCGCAAGTGCTTGAAGCCCTCAAGGTAAGTCTATAATCCTCATCCCCCGAATAATCCGCATCTGCGGCAAAGTGATGATCTATCTCAACCTTAGGAAGCGTTTTATCCTTTAAAAAAACTTCAATAGCATCATTTGAGGCTATCATATCAGGCTTGGGGGTATCCAAAATAACGACAACATCGGGATTTATGACCTCAGTCACATCATTAACAAACAAAGAGATAAAATTGTACCTGCAAATATCCGCAAAAAAAGAAAGATTATCGGGAACATTATCTTCTAAAAAAATATTTACGGTTTTCCCGAATTTACGCAACAATAAGCCGAAAGCAACAACCGAGGAGAAACAATCCTCATCGGCGTGCTTATGCCCTAAAAGCAAAAATGATGATTTTTCATATATAAGTTCAAAAATCCTTTCCATTACCGCATTTTTTCTGCCGATACTGATAGGTTTTATTTTTTTTGTTTCAGAATTACTAGAGCTCATCGCATTATAGTATAGCACATTACGTCAAAATATCAAGTTTCTTTTTCCTTTTTTTACAAATATATCAAATTTTTCATCAAAATTCTTGCCTTTATCAAAGAATATTATTAAAAAAAATAAGAATTTGCTTGTAAAATACGGATTTTTACAGTACTTTATATGTATGGAACTAAAAAAGCAAGCCCAAAAGGGGACTATTTTATCTGAAAAATTTATAGAACCGGAAAATTATAGGGTCATTCTTCTTAACGATGACTTTACCCCAATGGATTTTGTTGTGGCCGTCCTTATTTCCATATTTAATAAGTCACAGGAAGAGGCCGAAACTTTGATGTTTAAGGTTCATAAAACCGGACAAGCCTCCGTCGGTATCTATGTATATGACATAGCAACAACAAAATGCTTTCAAGTATTAACAGCGGCAAAAAATAATAATTTTCCGCTGCAATGCAAGGTTGAAAAAGTATGAATTTTACGGTAACTATAACGGTAAGACGCATTTTTCAAGATGCGGTTGAAGACGCTAAAAAAAGAAATCACGAGTTTGTTACTCCGGAACACCTCTTGTGGGCTATTATGTTCAATCCTAAGGCCTTGGAGCTTTTTACCCTTTCAGGTTCGGATCTGGGCTACATCCACGATAACCTAAACACCTACCTTGAAAATAAGATTCCGGTAAGGACACAAAACAATCAGACAGAACCGATTCAAACAGTAGGCCTGCAAAATGTTTTTGAAAGAGCGATTTTAAACTGCAATGCTGCCGAAAAGCCTGTTATCGGGATTAACGACATAATAGTAAGCCTTATGGATGAAGAAAAAAATCATTGTTCTTTTTTTATGAAGCAAAGCGGAATAGACCGCCTAAGGCTCCTCCAACTGGTCAGCAACCCTGACTTCTATGATGACGGCAAAAATAAAAGTGCCTATGAAGAAGCCGAAGATGTTCGAGAAGCTCAAGGCTTAAAAAAAGATTCTGCCCGCCATAGTGCCGAAGAAAAAAACACGGATAAAAATAAGGCACAAAAAACTTATCTTGAAAGGTTTACGGTAAATTTAACCGAAAAAGCCCGCAATGGCCGGCTTTCTCCCATCATCGGAAGGGAAGAAGAAATAGAAAGAACTATTCAGATTTTATGCCGCAAACAAAAAAACAATCCCATTCACGTAGGAGGAGCCGGAGTCGGAAAAACGGCCATCACCGAGGGGCTTGCACAAAGAATTACCGCAAATAAGGTTCCCTGTTTTTTAAAAAACGCAAATATCTACAGCTTAAGCCTATCGGATCTGCTGGCCGGAGCAAAATTTAGAGGCGACTTTGAAGAAAGGCTTAAACGGATTGTATCCGAAATTTCAAAAGAAAAAAATGCTATTCTTTTTATAGATGAAATCCACACCATTGTAAATGCAAACTCAGGCGGAGGCGGAATTGAAGCACCTGATCTTTTAAAACCGATTTTGGCGAATGGAAAGATTCGCTGTATCGGAGCTACAACCTTTGAAGAATACAATAAGTATTTTACAAAGGATGCAGCCCTTGCAAGGCGTTTTCAAAAAATAGATATTGAAGAGCCGAATGAAGAAGAAGCCCTTAAAATCCTAAAAGGTCTTCGAGAAAGCTACGAAAATTTTCATAAGGTTCACTACAGCGATGAGGTTTTGGAGTCGGCAGTCCATCTTTCGGCCATTCATATCAGGGACAGGTTTTTACCCGACAAGGCCATAGACCTTATAGACGAGGCCGGAGCCCTGATTAAGATAAGAGCCGATAAAGAAAAGAACGAAAATGAAGCTGATGAAAAAGACCTTGAAGAAAGAGCTTTGCCGGAGGTAAGCCTTTCCGACATAGATAAGATAGTTGCAAAAACGGCCAAGATTCCGGAACAAAGGGTTTCGGTAAACGAGACGGAAAAACTGCGGCACTTTGAAGAAATTCTTTCAAAAAAAATCTTCGGGCAAGATACCGCCATCGAGGGCGTTACCAAGGCAGTAAAACGTTCCCGAGCCGGTTTCCGCTCTAAGGATAAGCCGGTTGCAAACTTTTTGTTTGTCGGCCCCACGGGCGTAGGCAAAACCGAGCTTGCTAAGACCCTTGCAGAAGAGCTGGGTATTCCCCTCCTCCGCTTCGATATGAGCGAATATCAGGAGAAGCACACGGTAAGCCGCCTCATAGGTTCTCCCCCCGGTTATGTAGGTTTTGAAGAGGGTGGACTTTTAACCTCTGCCGTGCAAAAAAGCCCTAATGCGGTTCTTCTATTGGACGAGATAGAAAAGGCTCATGCCGACATCTATAATATTCTCTTACAGATTATGGACTATGCTACCCTTACCGATAATCAGGGCAGAAAGGCAGCCTTTAACAATATAATTCTTATTATGACAAGCAATGCAGGCTCTTCCAATATAGGAAAGCCCTTAATCGGTTTCGGAGGAGAGCGTATTTCGGAATCGGCTGTCGATGAGGCTGTTGAAAAGACCTTTACGCCCGAATTCAGAAACCGCCTTGATGCAATCATAAAATTCGGCCCCCTTACGATGCAGGTTATGAGCCTCATCATCAAAAAGGAAGTAGAAAAAATACGCTCCCAGCTTGCCGAAAAAGAAATTTCCCTTGAGCTTGAAGAAGATGTTATTCCTCTTTTAGCCGAAAAAGGATATTCGGAAGAATTCGGAGCCCGCAATGCGGCCCGCCTTGTCGAGGACGAATTTGTAACTCCCTTAACGGATATGATTCTTTTCGGGGAAACAAAGAAGGGAAGCTCAGTAAAATGCCGAATCGGAGACAAACTTAAAAAGCCCTATTTGGTGTTAAACATAAAATAAAAAGGTGCGGCCTTTTAGCAAAAACAAATGCAGACCGATTTTTCTTCATTATCGCTTTTAAGTTCTACGGAAAAAAAGATACTCTTAAAAAGAAGTCAAAAGGATTTTCCTTGGCTTGAGAGCGAAGATTTTTTTGATTTTAATAAGGCCTTGGGAGAGGAAGATTATATTCAAAAATCCCAAGATGATGAAGTCATATCGGGAGGGAACCTTTCGCCGGGGATGATTCTTTCGGCCTATAAACATTCTTTTTTTCCTTGGTTTTCCGAAGAAGACCCGATAATCTGGTTTTCTCCCTCTCTGCGGTTTGTAATCGACAAGGCTTCTTTTCATATTCCGTCCCGCTTAAAAAGAGAAATAAAAAAGACGGATTTTAGGATAAGCCTAAATGAAGCCTTTGATGAAGTTATAGAAAACTGTGCCCTAATCAAACGAGAGGGGCAAAAAGGAACTTGGATTACCGATGACATGCTTCAAGCTTATAGGCTTCTTCATAAGCTGGGCTTTGCCCACTCTGTAGAAGCATGGAGAGGCGGCGAATTGGCTGGAGGCTTTTACGGCCTTTATATAAACGAGGTCTTCATAGGCGAATCCATGTTCAGCAAGGTAAGCGGAGCTTCCAAAACAGCTTTCGCCCTCTTTGCCCAAGACTTCTTTGAAAACAAAAAGGGCATTTTAATAGATGCCCAAATCCCTTCCGAAAACATAAAACGCTTCGGCGGCTTTAAAATACCGCGAAATCGGTATCTCGGAATTTTGAATTCCTGATTTTTATATAACAAGTATACTTGCAAGTATACTTGACGGATAAATAAAAAAGCTTTATACTCATTATAGGAGGATGGAGCGATGCCGCAAATATCTTTATATGTAAAAGAAAGTCATTTTGAAAAAATTGAAAAAGCCGCTAAAAATGCAAACAAATCCATTTCAGGCTGGGTTTTGGAAAAAATTCTTCCTCAAATTGAGCCTTCTTACTCCAAAGAATTTATAAATCTTTTCGGATCGGTAGACGATAAAACCTTTAAAAGACCGGAACAGCCGAAATGGGAAGATGACAGCCCTAGGGAGTTCCTATAATGTATTATTTGGACACAAATATCTGTATTTATTTTATAAACGGAAAGTATCAATCCCTCAAAAATAAAATTTTATCTATTCCGCCTTCTAAGATAAGGCTTCCTGCAATTGTAAAGGCAGAGCTTTTATTGGGAGCATATAAGAGCAGCAAAAAGAAAGAAAATCTAAAACGGCTTGAAGTATTTTTTAAAGAATTTGAAGTAGAGCCTTTTTCGGATCAAACGGCATACACCTATGCAGATATCCGTTCAAAGTTGGAAAAAAGCGGAACCCTTATCGGGCCTAATGACTTACTTATAGCATCAATAGTTCTATATAATAACGGAACCTTGGTAACGAATAATACAAAAGAATTTAAAAGGATAAAAACTCTTAAACTCGAAAATTGGGTTGAAGAGTGAGTACTCAAAGGTTAAAATACTTGTATGCAAATTCAAAAAAGAACGGAAAAGCGTAATTTATTTTTAATTTATTTCGGCACAATAACATCGCTGATAGGCGATGAAATAGGAAGCGTAGCTATTTCTATCTGGGTCGCCCTTCAAACAGATAATCCTATAAATTTTGCCCTTGTCTATTCTGCTGCCAAATTTTCAAGAATTATTTTTTCTCTTTTTTCGGGTTCAATCGTAGACAGCTTTAACAAAAAAAAGCTTTTATATTTAAGCGACTCAGCTCAATTTGTTTTAAATATTTTTATTCTATTTTTAATTCTTTTAAATTTAGATTTTAAGTTAAAGGTATTTTTGTTTTGTTTTATAAGTGTTGTACAAGGTTTTTGCCTGTCCATCTTTAAACCTTCGAGCAGAGCAATTTTACCCGAAATAATACATAGAGAAAATTTAAAAAAAGCTAATTCGGTTTTGGAAATGAGTAAGAGCTTAATTTCGATGCTGGCAGTCATCTTTGCGGCAGGGCTTGTGATGCTCTTAGGCTGTGAGGTCTGTGTTTTAATCAATGCCCTAACTTTTTTTATATCGGCCCTATCCGAGATTTTTATCCGTTACGATTTTAAAAAGAAAGATGAGCAAAAGAAAACGGAGTCAAAGTTAAAAAAAATCTTCGATGGGTACTGCTATGTTTTAAGCGAAAAAGAACTTTTAAGATTTGCATTATTGGCTTCATGCTTAAACTTTTTTTGTACACCTATTTTTTCGAACATACTGACCTATCAGTTTAAGACGGTTTTTATGTTTAATTGGCAGTCGGCTTTTTCTGTAATAAATAAATTTTTAAAAGATGAAAAATCTTTTTTAGCTCTTCTTTCAACAATTGTTTTTTTCGGCTTAGGAATAGGAAATATACTGGGCAGCCTTGCTTCTCGAAAAGTTTCCGGTAAAAATATAAAATTTTTTGCTTTGATTTTACCGGCTTTTTCTTTTTTGATTTTAGGTTTTTACTTTTGGTTTTTAAAAGAAAATAACTTTTTATTTAATGTAATCTTACTCGGAGGTATTATAAGCTTATCCGCCCTGCTGGCAGGTTTCAGCATGGGAGTTTTTAATGTCCATGTAACAAGCCTTTACCAAAAAAAAGTGCAACCCGAATTCTCAGGAAGATTTTTTGCCTTTAATACCGTGCTGATTCAAATATCTTCTCCGATAGGAATGCTTATCGGCAGCAGCATCGCTGCAATAGGCATTTTTTATCCCGTCTTTCTTTTTGCCGGCGGCATTTTATTCTTTAGTTACATAGTCTATTGCCGCTCATTATAAGCAAAGTTCAAGTTAAAATGAGCGGCGATATTTTAGACACTTGTTTTAAGCTTTTTTATCTAAGACCTTTTTTTTAAATGTTCTAAATTCAAAAAAGAGAAAAATAATGGCACAGGTATTTAAAACGGTTAAAATTGTGGGGAGCTTACTAGGTCTTTTGGTTTTCCCGATTTTTTTAGATTTTGCGGAAGAATCGCCGGAAGCGGATGCGGCAGTTCCGCCTTCATCCGAGCTTTCTTCTTCGCTTGCTTCCCAATAGGCGACATGGCCTGCCCCATCCGAAGCTTCGGCCGACATTACTTTAAGAGAGGGATCAAAGCGGTAAAAACCCTTATCGTCTACAACGCCTTCTTGAATTACATCAAAGCCTCCGTCGGAATAAAGAGTTACCTTTGTTCCGGGGGTAAAGCCTCCGCCGTCGTACTCAACCTGAAAAACTCCAGGTTCGACGAGTTCCAAAAACATTGCATGAGAAAAAGCTGCAAAGCTTACAACAAATAAAAACAATAAAATTAAAGTATATTTTTTCATAATTTTACCTTCTAAAAAACAATTGATTTTCCTATAAATTCCGTTTAAACCAATCGGGCCTCGCCTTCATCATAAGCTTGACGGCAAAACCGGTAATTACAGCCTCGACCGCCATAACTACGGAATGAGAAACAAAAATAGCTATAAATGTTTCTTTTGCAAAACTTCCGCCCGTCATAAGAAGAACCGATAAAACCAAAACCACAAAGATAACAGACAAGGCTCCTACAACCATTCCCTTTAAAAGCACATTATCGCTTTTCCAATTATAAAAAATAATTGCCGATAATATTGAAGAAATAGAAAGCATCAGAGTGTTAGCTCCGAGGGTTGTAATCCCGCCGTGTTGAAATAAAAGGGCTTGCAGCAGCAGGGCGGGAAAAAATGCAAGGGGCGCCCTACGCCCGACAATAATTCCTATCAGTCCGCACATGAGCGGATGAACCGAGCTCGGCGGTATCGGAATCATAATCAATGAAATAGCAAAAAAAGTTCCCGCCATAAGACTTATTTTCGGGATATCCTCTTCTTTTGTTCCTTTGACGGCAAAGGCAATTCCTACCGCACTTGCCGCATAACCTACGGCACAAACCGCCGTCGATAATCCTCCATCGGATATATGCATAAATTCCTCCTGAATCAAAGATAAACAGTGAGGCGGAATTTCTGCCGAACTGTTTATCAAGACTCCTTTTATTTACAATAAATTTAGGGCATCTTCAACAGAACGGGGAGCAGGGTTTTTATGGCCGAAAAGCCTTGCAAGTTTAGGCATAACTATACCCGCTCTTTGCAGCACTTCCGCATTATTAAAAATGCTCACGGCATCGCCTCCTGCAATCAACTCTCCCTCGTTCATCACATAAACATTATCGGCCCACTCATAACAAAAATCCTGATCATGGGTCGAAAAAATAATCGTCTTTCCTTCTTTGGAAAAATCGTCCAAGATAGCTTTAAAGGCAGCCTTTACCTTGCTGTCAAGGCCCGAAAAAGGCTCATCGCATACGATTATTTCAGGCTCCATAACAAGAACACCGGCTATGGCACATATCTTCTTTTGCCCCAAACTGAGCTGATAGGGCGAATAATCTTTTAGGTGCTCGATATTCAGTTTTTTTAGGATACGGTCAACGGCAGCTTCTATTTCTCCCCTACCCATACCCAAATTCTTTAGTCCGAAGCCGATGTCCTCATAAACGCTTGTCAAAAAAAGCTGATGGTCGGGATAATCGAAGAGGAAGCCCGATTTTTTTCTTACGGAATTTAAGGTCTTTTTAGAAACCTCTTCACCCAAAATATTCACCCTTCCCGTTTGAGGCAAAATTGTTCCGTTAAGATGATAAAGGAGGGTCGACTTTCCGGAGCCGTTTAGACCGACTACGGCCGTCTTCTTTCCTTTTTCAAAATGAGCATTTATATTCTTGATTGCATTCCTTCCATCGGGATAAGTGTAGGATAAATTTTCTATTAAAACAGCCATGGAATCTCCATAAATCTTTCTATTAGTGTGAGGCCTATAAAAAGCAAAGCAAAGAAGACAAGAAGGCCTATGTAAAAGGGCGAGGCAATCTTTTCGGGTTTAAATTTGGTTTCGGAGGTAAAGCCCCGTGCTCTCATCGCATTATAAACCTTGTCGCCGTGATCCGCCGCCTTCAAAAAAAAGCCACCTATCATTTCGCCGTAGGTTGAAACCTTTGCAAAGGTGCGAGCATTGTCAAAACAGCGGGCACTCATAGCCTTTGCAGTCTTGTCCAGATCCGTTCTTACCATAAAAAAGTATCTAAAGGTAAGGGAAATAATTTGATTTAAAAAATTGGGAAGGCCGAGCTTCATAACGCCTTCGACCAAGTAAAGGTAAGAATATTTTGAAGAAATAAAGGAAATCGTCATCATCGCACACATTAGCCGCAGGATGAGCTTTGCAGAAAAATATCTTTGTTCTATAGGAACATTGTAAAAGCCCCTGATTACGAAGGGAAGCAGAACCATTATCACAAAGGGCAAAACGCCCAGAATCGATTTAAGGTTTTTAATCCTTTCAGGCGAAAAAATCAAAATCATTGAAATAACTATAAAAACCCAGACTATCAAAACTTCTATATGCTTAACGCTCGAAAGATAGAACAAAAAAAAGAAAAGAATATATAAAGTTATGTGAGGTGCTTTTTTTAAGCTTTCCATAATCGTATAACCTGACTTGGGTCCTTATTTTATAGCACTTTTAGAGGAGAAAGGCAAGGGGGGCGATTAAAAATGTACATCCATGTACATTTTTAATCTTAGAGTTTTAGACTTGTGTCTGAACAAGTTGTCCTCTCCCCCTAACCAATTATAACTTTTCTATCTCTTCACGGCTTAAACCGGTTGTCTTTGCAATATTTTCTATAGATAACCCTATCCCAAGTAAGTTTTTTGCCGTTTCAACTTTTGCTTGATGCGAGCCCTCTCTTCTTGCTGCACTGCGTTCATCTTCTACATACATCCGGTATTTTTCGTCAGAGAGTTCTATTGCCATTCGCCTCTCTTCATCAGTTACCCTAAAGAGTGTTGCTTCTGCCATTTTTATACCCTCCTCTAATTTACACAATTCTTCCAACATTCCGCTTTTTTTGTCTTCTTCATAGTTGGCCAAAAATCTTATCCAAAAATCTTTTAAGCTATACTCTTCCAATCTCTTTTTCATAGTATAAACTATTAGCTCGTTTAATTCAACATAAAGATATTGAATTATCGAGCTTTCAGGCATTCTTACAAGCTCTGCATTTTTAGGAACATCGCAGCCAAAAACGGAAAGACTTATTGCGTACAAAAAATCGTCCTCTTTGGGCTCCGTCTTTAAAAAGCGGGAAGCGAGGCGCATGAGGTACATTTGACTTCTGCGATGATAGTTTGTTTTCCAAAACTGCTGCATCTCAAGGTCTATAATAAGGCCGTTGTCGGTTTTAATCAAAAAATCGAGGCGGTATGTTTCTCCCGAAGGTCTATCGCGAATAAGTTCGGTGTTTATGATTTCTGCCTTGTTGATTTTACCGTAAGAATCTTCCAAAAAGGCGTTTAGGAAACTTATAAGAGCCTTGTTGCCTTCTTCGCCTTTGGAAAACATCAACTTAAAAACCCAATCTGTTTTTGGGTTTAAAATAGTTTGTTCATCGTTCATATTATACTTCTCCTTAAAACAGCAAATTATTCTTGCCTGTCTTCACATAATTATAGGGTTCTAAGCTGAATAAATAGTAAAATTTTGAAAAAAGAAATTTGGGAAATGGTAATTTTTTTTATTTAACCGCTGCAGACACAAAGACCGCAAAGAAATTTTTTAAGAGTCTGAATAACACATTCCGTAACTTCTTCCTCAAACATACTTTTGAATTTACTTAAATCATCCGTTTTTATCTTGACTAAATAACCGACTTAAACCTTGCTAACAATGCGGGTTCTTAGGGCAGAGCCCTAAGCGGAATTTTGGAGAAAGGAGGGGTCATAGGGGAGGAAAACACCTTTCTCCGTAAAAGGGGTTTTCCTCCCCTAATCAATTATACCTTTTCTGTTTTCCTCAATTGAAAATTTTCAGACTCTGTGCTATTATTATTCTATGAAAAGTTTAAACTCATTATCAAAGCAGCTTTTAGCAGCTCTAGTTCTTGTTTTGTCGGCATCGGTTTTTATGGCCGGTTGTAAAAAAAATGACCAAGCTTTGCAGAATGCAATGGATGATATTGAAAGCATAAGCTACGGAGCCTTAAAGCGGCTTGAGCCTATCAATGTAATTTTTAAGGAAGAAATAAAACATCCCGAAAACCTTGAAAAGGCCTGCGTTTTAACGCCTAAGCCTTCCGGAGAATGGAAGATAATGGGTAAAAATCAAATTACCTTTACCCCCTCATCAGCCTACAGCTTTAAAACCGATCTTAACCTGGAATTGGATGTAGGACTTCTCCTCGAAAACACAGAAAAGAAAAAGGGAATCAGCCTTACATTCAGCATAGCTCATCCTGAGTTTAAACTTATATCGGGGGAACTAATTCCCGACGAAAAAAAAGAAAATATTTTTAGATTTGAGGGTATCGGCGAAACCGATATACCTGAAACTCTTACCTCAATAGAAAAAATGCTTACGGCCGATTTAAAGATGGGGAATTCAAAGTCAAACCCTGCCATAAAGGTTAGCCAAGGAGCCGCCTCAAATCAATATAAAATAAGCATAAAAGAAATAAGCAGAAAAAAACAAGTTCAAGAATTGGACCTATCATGGAATTTGGAAGCTCTCGGCGGAGAGGGCTCAAGTTCTGCAAGCTTTACCGTAGCTGCCCTATCGGTTTTTCAGGTAACTTCTTTTTCTCAAGAAACGGGAAGCGAAATACAGGTAAACTTTTCGGATATGCTGGACTCTTCACAAGATTTAAGGGGCTTTATAAAACTTGAATCGTCTCCCGAAATGCCTTTTAGATACGGCATTGACGGATATAAGCTTAAAATCTTTTCTCAAAACGGGCTTTTCCCCGATAATACACGCTTATCGGTACTGCCCGGCATAAAAAACTCAAGAGGAAAAAAACTTGAAACCCAAGCCGATTTTTCCATAACGGTTGCTTGGGAAAAACCCTCAATACGCTTTACAAAGGCCGGAAACATAATTCCTGCAAAGGAAATGTCAGTCCTTGTTTCTACAAAAAATATCAGCGGACTTATGCTCGAAGCCTTTCAGATCTACGATAAGAACATGACGCAATTTCTCCAGATAAATACTATAGACGGAGATTATGAGCTAAACCGCGTAGGAGAACCCGTCTGGAGGCAGAGCTTTGACCTTGAATGGAACAGCTCGATGAAAAATAAAACGGTTCAACACTCCCTCGACCTCAGCAAGCTGATAAAGAAATTCCCCGGCGGTATGTTCGAACTTCGTGCAAGTTTTACAAAAAAGCACAGCATGTATGAGTCATCTTCCAAATCCAACGAGTTTTCACACCTTCCCTTCCCCAAGGATATAAGCGAAATAGAAAACTTTAAAAACATCGAAACCGATTATTGGAATAATTCCGATATAGAAGATGAAGACCGTTATAAATTTTGGTCGAACAGAGAAAACCCGAATCATCCGGCCTTTTACCTTCCGTCATACAGCAATTACTGTATGGCGATAAAAAGAATTTTGGTTTCAAACATAGGCTTATCGGCAAAAAAAGACAGGGAAGGAAAACTTTACATCAGTGCCGCCGACCTATTGACTGCCGAACCTATGAGCGGTGTAAATATAAGTTTATTTAACTTTGCTCAAAAAGAATTTGAATCGGGCAAAACCGACGGCGACGGGCTTTTAATGCTCAAAAATGAAAACGATGCCTTCCTTATAAGAGCCGAAAAAAGCGGAGATGTAAACTGGCTCCCCCTTAATTCCGAAGTGCTTTCTACAAGTCATTTTCAGGTAGAAGGAGAATCTTCAAAAAAAGGAGTTAAGGGTTATATTTACGGAGAACGCGGAGTTTGGCGCCCCGGAGACGATATTCATCTTGTATTTATCTTACAAGATTTGGGAAAAAACCTCCCAAAAGATTACCCCGTTAAATTCTATCTTGAAGACCCATTAGGCAAAAAAACGGATACTAAGGTTTTTACTTCTTCGGTGGACGGTTTTTATAGGATAGATACAAAAACCAATGTTCAAGACAAGACCGGTACTTGGTATGCAATAGTTACAGCAGGAGGAAAGTCTTGGTCTAAGAGCATAAAGGTTGAATCCATTGTACCCAACCGTCTTTTCGTAAACCTTGATCCTAAGGCAAAATATTTTTCCGAAGGCTACAATCAGGCAGTGCTCGGAGGTGAGTGGCTCCATGGGGCAAAAGCTTCCGGCTTAAAGGCCGAAATTTCAGCCCGCTATGTTTTAAACCGGACTCCTTTTGAAAATTATAAAAACTACAATTTTATAAATCCCGAACTTAGCGTACAACAAGACTCAAACAAAATTTGGGAAGGTACCCTAAATGATTCGGGAAAAGCCGACATAAATCTTTATCTTTCATCCGAAGCAAAAGCCCCCGGAAAACTAAAGGCAATTTTTGAAACAAGAATATATGAGCCTTCAGGGGCCTTTTCTACGGAAAACAAGGTCTTTGATTATTCGCCCTATTCACGCTATGTCGGAATGCAGATTCCTAAAAGCGATGATGAGTATAGGGATATGCTTTACACCAATAAGGACCAAACCCTATATTTTGCGGTTTTGGATCCTGAGGGAAATCCCGTAAAAGAAGGCGTAAACTTAAGCGTAAACCTTTATAAGCTGGAATGGTATTGGTGGTGGGAAGCAGATGAAGAAAGTGCCAACTATACAAATTCAAGGTACACTCAACATATAAAAAACTGGAATATTTCGGCAAAGGGCGGAAAGGCCGAGCTTAAAATGAAGGTTTCAAATGGAGATTGGGGCAGGTATTTGATTACGGTTTCAGATCCGAACGGAGGGCACAGCTCGGCTCAGGTAGTATATTTTGACTGGGAAGGATGGGCCAGCCGAAAAACAAGCGATGAGTCAAGCGATTCAATCATCATGCTCACAACCGATAAAGCAAAATACTATGCCGATGATACTGCCGAAATTACATTCCCCGGATACGAGGGTGCAAAAGCCCTAATCACACTCGAAAAAAACGGCAAGGTTCTAAAACAGGAATGGATAAAATCCAAGGGAAAAATTTTCTCGTACAAATTAAAACTTGATCCTTCGATGGCTCCGAACATCTACGCCCATGTAAGTTTAATACAGGAGCACAGCCAGACAAAAAACAGTCTGCCTATAAGAATGTACGGAATAACCCCTGTAATGATTGAAAACAAATTATCAAGACTAAGCCCCGTGATACAAGCGGAACCTAGCTATGAACCCAACAGCAAGGTTTCGTTTACGGTAAGCGAAGAAAAGGGAAGACCTATGACCTTTACGGTTGCCGTTGTAGACGAAGGACTCTTAGGTCTTACAGCCTTCCATACAGGAAATCCTTGGGACAGCTTTTATAAAAAAGAGTCCTCGCAAATTACCTCTTGGGATGTTTATAAGTACGTAATCGGGGCCTACAGCGGCAATATAGAATCGATTCTCTCCGTCGGAGGAGGAGGCTTTATAGACAATAAGACCTCAAAGAATGCAGAACGCTTTAAACCGATTGTTTACTTTTTCGGCCCCTTTGAAATCAAAGCAAAAGAAAAGAAAACAATCGAATTCGATCTTCCTCAGTATATCGGAGCCTTGCGTATTATGGCAGTTGCAGGAAAGGACGGAGCCTACGGTATAAAAGAAGAAACCGTAAAGGTAAAAAGCGATCTTATAGTAATGCCTACCCTTCCCCGTACAATGGGCATAGGAGAAACAATAGAGGTTCCCGTAACAGTCTTTAACGGAACTTCTTCCGAAAAAAAAGCAAAGGTGGTTTTAAAAAGCGAGGGAGCTATAAATATAAGCGAAACAAAAGACTTAAGTATCCCTGCAAATTCCGACTCTTCCGTTTTCTTTAAGGTAAAAACGGATAAGGGCGGCATCGCAAAATTCACGGCGGAAGCCTCGGCCTCAGGCATTTCAAAAACGGCAAAGGCCTTTACCGAAATAGATGTGCTTTCCAGAGGAATACCCTACTCTACAGTCGAGCTTATAAATATTGAAGCCGGAAAAACATTTGCTAAAACCGTTCCGCTAAAAGGCGAAAACGGAACAAAGAGTTTAAGCGTAGAAATTTCTCAAATGCCGGCCCTAGGACTTGAAAACCGCCTGGCCTATCTTTTAGGTTATCCTTACGGCTGTATCGAACAGATAACATCCAAGGCCTTCCCCCAATTATACCTAAACACGATAACGGCCTTGGACCAAACGGAAATCGACAAGGCAAAGAGCAATGTAAACTCAGTCCTAAACCGCTATATAAACTATCAGCTTAGGTCCGGCGGATTCAGCTATTGGCCGGGCGGCGGATATGAAACTTCGTGGGCTACAAACTATGCAGGACACTTTATGGTCGAAGCAAAAAAGGCCGGCTATGAAGTAAATGACAGCATCTATCAAAGCTGGCTTTCTCACCAAATCGACATGGCAAAAAATTGGGCAGGCACCTATGCGGACAGCATGGAAACTCAGGCCTACCGCCTATACACCCTTGCCCTTGCAGGTAAACCGGAAATAGGAGCTATGAACCGTTTAAAAAATATGGAGCAGAACCTCAACTCCGTATCAAAGGCCTTCCTCGCAAATGCTTACAGTCTTGCAGGCCATAGCAGTACGGCCAAGGCAATGCTCGAAAAGCTCTATGAGCCGACCACAGTTTATAGAAGCACGGGCGGAAACTATTCGTCGAATATCAGGGACTTGGCTTTAATCTTAAATGCTTACACCACTGTCGGCGAAACTGCAAGGACTACAAACCTTATTTCAAAGCTTGCTAAAATTTCTTCAAGCAATGATTGGCTTTCGACACAGGAAACGGCTTGGATTCTTTTAGCCTTAGCCCCTCACTACGCCTTCGACAAAAATAAGAGTGCAAACTATGAGATTGTAACCGAAGGAAATGTAATCAAGAACAAATTGAACAATACATCTAAACTCCATAATATTCCTGTAAATACCGAAACAGCAAAAAAGATGGAAATTAAGAATACGGGAAATACACCTATCTTCGCTGCTATAAACACGGCAGGAAAACTTAACCCGGGAAGCGAAACCCGTATCGAAGAAAACTTAAAACTTTCGGTTGTATATCAAAACGAGGATGATCAAGAAGTTTCACCCGAGGCCTTAAAAAAAGGACAGAGGTTTAAGATGAGGGTAAGAGTCGACAATAAGACTCAAGGAGCCCTTGAAAACCTTACCCTTTCAATCCCCATTCCGACAGGCTGGGAAATTACAAACACAAGGCTCGGAGGCGATGATGATACGGATTCGGAGGACAAGCGCAACACAAGGCAATTATATGACTTCCAAGATTTAAAGGATACTCATATTTACACTCACTTTGCCTTGGACGGTTACGGCACAAAGAACTTTGAGTTTACGGGAACCGTAACATACGGAGGAGAATACTATATACCGGCAATCTTTGTTGAGGCTATGTACGATTATGCTTATAGAGCAGTCATCCCCGGCACAAGAATAAAGGCGTTTGATTAGTATGAATATAGCCGAATTTATAAAAGCTGCAAAAAAGAATGATATTGAGCTTATAAAAACTTATTTACAAAACGGCTTTGATATTAATACTCAAGACAAGGACGGCTTTACGGCTGTTATGGAAGCAGCCGAATTCGGCTATAAGGATTTATTTTGGTTTTTAATCGAAAAAGGAGCAGATGTTTTAATTAAAGCGGATTATAATTTTTCGATAGTTCACGCCGTTGGTTTAGGCGGCGACAAAAAAATGCTTGACTATGTAATCTCAAAGGGAGCCCGCCTAGACGAAAAAGTTACAGGCGGAGAACAGGACGGCATGACAATAAGGGATTATACTCTTTTGGCCAAAAATGATGAAGTATACAGGGAACTAAAACTTTTATAAAACTTTGGGGTAAAATGATGAAAAGCAAATTAATGATTTTATGTTTAAGCTTATTATTAACAGCCTGTGCTCCAAAAGAAAGTCAAGAAATCTTTGTTAAAAAGATAGATCATTTTATGCTTACCTGTAAGGAACCTAAAGAATTATACAATATGCTCGTATATACATTTGATTTACCTATCTCATGGTCATACCGCAGCATGGATAAATTTACAAGCGGAGGCGTAGAATTCGGAAACTGTGTATTGGAAGCAATCGACTTTAAAATAGAAGAAGATATTTCGGGAATAATAGGAATGGCCTTTGAACCCGCAATGAAAGTTTCGGATATACAGGACAGACTAAGAGAAAAAGGATTTAAGGAAACAAATCTTTATTCAAATCAATATTGGAAAAATTTAATCTGTAATGATTTATCTACAGGAGGAACAGTCTTTTTTTGCGAGTATCAAATTCCTGTCAAAAAAACGGAAAAAGAACCCGGAGGAAACTTAGGAATTCGATATGTAGAAAAGGTAAAAATAGCATACAGCGATTATAACAAAGCCCTCGATTTGTGGAGAAAGCTTCTTATTCCTCACAAAGAAACTAAAGAAGGTTTTTGGGAAATAGAATCATCCCCGAATATCGAAATA
This sequence comes from Treponema sp. B152, assembly GCF_024181665.1. Taxonomy (NCBI): domain Bacteria; kingdom Pseudomonadati; phylum Spirochaetota; class Spirochaetia; order Treponematales; family Treponemataceae; genus Treponema; species Treponema sp. B152. The sequence goes on along the minus strand of NZ_CP058668.1, from coordinate 659,560 downwards.
ACCAAAAGCGATTATGACAGGTTTATAAGTTTTGAAGTAAAGGTTAAATCATTAGAAAAGGTGCGTTCCTTTTTATCGGAAAAAGATTTAATCGGTGAAGATACGGGTTCATCGGTTTATACCGATCCGAAAAAAACATACGGCGTTTTGTTTGAGTTTACTGATTAAAAGTTACTCGACGCTCATTTTGACAGCGCGGGTACAACCAGCGTAGCTTCGAGGTCAAAAGAGGGGGGTATAGGGGGAGAAAAAAAACTGCTCTGACTTGAAAAGCCCGTAAGGGAACGGGGTGTTTTCTCCCCCTAATATCGTTACTTGTTGATTCCTACCATGTTAAGAATAAAGGCTTGTTCAAAGGCTATATCCTTAATCTTGTCATAGCGGCCTGTGGCTCCGCCGTGTCCGGAATCCATATTCATACGGAGGATTAGAATATTATCTCCGGTTTTCTTTGCACGCAGCTTTGCCGTATATTTTGCAGGCTCATGGAAAAGAACTTGCGAATCGTTTAAGCCGCCCGTTACAAAAATGTGCGGATAATTTTTTGCTTCGATATTATCGTAGGGAGAATATGAAAGCATGTAATTATAATATTCTTCTTCGTTCGGGTTTCCCCACTCTTCATATTCGCCCGTTGTAAGGGGTAATGAATCGTCGAGCATGGTGGTAACGACATCTATAAAGGGAACAACTGCAACGACCGAATGGAAAAGATCCGGCCTCATATTTGTAACGGCACCCATAAGAAGACCGCCCGCACTTCCTCCCATGATTGCGAGCTTATCGGAAGAAGTGTATTTTTGAGAAATCAGGTGCTCGGCACAGGCTATAAAATCGGTAAATGTATTTTTCTTTTTTAAGAGCTTCCCGTCCTCATACCACTTTTCTCCCATATCGCTTCCGCCCCTGATTTGAGCAACAACATAAACAAAGCCCCTCTCGACGAGGCTGTAAACACTTGCACTAAAATAAACATCGGAGCTGGAGCCGTAGCTTCCATAAGAATAAAGAAGAGCAGGTGCGGACCCGTCCTTTACCAAACCTTTTTTGTAAACGGCAGCCATAGGCACCTTCACTCCGTCCTGTGCTGTCGCCCAAAGCCTTTCTACAGTGTAATCATCGGGATTAAAGCCTGAGGGAACTTCCTGCTGTTTTAACAAGACCGATTTTCCCGTAAGTATATCGTAATCGTATACGCTGCTCGGGCGGTTTAATGATGTGTAAATATAGCGTACCTTATCGGAAGAGTATTCAGGGTTTGCACCCAAATAAGCCGTATAAACCGGCTCGGGGAAAGAAATATTTTTCACCTCGCCATTTTTAAACGATTTAATTTCAATCTCGATGAGGCCGTTTTTACGAAGCTCCAATACAAGGTAGGATTCAAATACGGACACATCCTCAATGCGTACATTTTCGTCATGAGCTCTTTCTTCCTTCCATGTAGATTTATCGGAATAGGAAGAACGAGGAGCGGAATAGATTTTGCCGTTTAAGTTTTGTTTGTCCTTGTAACGGATAAAAAACTTTTCCTTGTGCGGATAAACGGAGTATTCGGTATCCTTAACGCGGGGAAGGAAGATTTTAAATTCTTCTTCAGGCTTATCGGCATAAATAAAACGCTCTTCCGAGGTGGTAGAACTTGAACTTGAGATAAAAATAAATTCCTTTGTCTTTGTGCCCTGCACATAGCAAGAATATTTTACATCCTTTTCTTCGTAGACAAGAGAACCCTTTTCTTCATCAAGTTTTTGACGAAAAACCTTGCTTGAACGCAAGGTACTGTCGATTGCACTGTAAAAAAGAGTTTTACTGTCGGATGCCCAAGCTGCGGTAACGGCTCCGTCATAGCTGAAGCCTATATCTTTTCCGGTTTCCAAATCGCGTATCTTTAAAATAAATTCTGCAAAGGAGCCTGTTTCGTTATAAAAATAGCAAGCCTTTTTATTGTCGGGGCTTACAACATAGTCACTGAAAATAAAAGCTTGTTTCCCTTCCGCCATTTTGTTTACATCGAAGATGATTTCTTCGGCTGCATTAAGAGAGGCTTTTTTTCTGCAATAGGTTCTGTATTGCTTTCCCTTTTCGACACGGTTATAATAATAATAGCCGTTTTTAAAAACAGGATAGGTTTCATCATCTTCTTTTATGCGGCCTACAATTTCATCATAAATAGATTTTTGCAAATCCTTCGAAGAAGCCATTATCTTATCCGTATAAGCATTTTCGGCATTTAAGTAATCGATAACTTTTTTATCGGTTTTATCTTTTAGCCAATAATAATTATCGATTCTTGTTTTCCCAAACTTTTCAAAACGTGTTTCTTTTATTTCCGCAACAGGCGGCTTTTCAAAATCGGATTGTTTCAATTTATTCCTCCTAAATTTTTGTAAGTATATTCGTAACTTGTATACTTTAACATACATTATAAAGATAAAAAAAATTATGTCTACAGGTAGATAATCAAAACGCTGTTATGCTTGTCCTTAACCTCACCTTATGCTATAATGGCGCTCGGAGACTTAAAAATGGATTTTCCGAAAAAATTGCCGATAAAAAAAATTTTAAGAGCCTCGATGCCGGCTTTTATTTCTTCCTTAATTGTTTTAGCTTTAATACTTTTTTTTACGCCCGACTTTAATGTTGATTATTCTTTTACTCTTTACAGCTCCGACGGAAAACTTTTAGGTGCATCTGCTGCGAGTGACGGGCAATGGAGATTTCCTCAAACTTCAAAGCTGCCTGAAAAATATAGGGAAGCACTTTTAAGCTATGAAGATAAAAATTTTTATTTTCACTTTGGGATAGATCCTCTTTCGGTTTTTAGGGCGGCAGTTGAAAATATTTTAAAAGGAAAAATAGTTTCGGGAGCCTCTACAATTACGATGCAGACCTCCCGACTTGCCGAAAAAAATCCGGCAAGAAGTTTTAAGCAAAAACTAAGAGAAAGTTTTTTATCTCTTTTTTTGGAGCTTTCTTATTCCAAGAAAGACATATTGAATATTTACGCCTCCCATGCACCCTACGGCGGAAATGTTGTAGGCCTCGAAGCCGCCTCATGGCGGTATTTCGGAAGGGGGCCTGAAGATTTAACATGGGCGGAAGCCGCCTGCCTTGCAGTCCTTCCCAATCAGCCCTCTTTGGTACGCCCGGGAAAAGAATCCGAAATCTTAAAAGAAAAGAGAGACAGGCTCTTGTACAATCTTTTTTTACAAAAAAAAATCGATAAGGAAACCTATGCTCTTTCCATTGCGGAACCCGTTCCCGATAAACCTAAGGCCATTCCGCAAAAGGCCTATCATTACCTTGAGTTTTTAAAAACAAAAAGCCCCAATCAAAAAAATATAAGCAGCTTGGATTATTCTTTACAGGAAATAGTTTTTGAAATTGCCGATCATCATTTTAAAAGAAATTTCTTAAGCGGTGTTTACAATACAGCCGTCTTAATTTTAGATACCGAAACGGGAGAAACTTTAGCCTATATAGGAAACACGGGGCTTCAAAATCCGAATTCAAAAAACGAACATGTCGATATGGTTCATGCAAGGCGGAGTTCGGGGAGCTTATTAAAACCATTTTTGTTTGCAGCAATGCTGGATGCGGGAATGATTTTACCGGATCAACTCCTCATAGATATTCCGACAAAGATTGCAGGCTACACACCTCAAAACAGTAACTACACATATTCGGGAGCGATTCCTGCCCGCAAAGCTCTTTCCTATTCTTTAAACATTCCGTTTATAAGAGCCCTGCGTGAATTTACAATACCCGCCTTTTTGGATATTTTAAAAAGGTCGGGCTTTACAACATTTAACCGTTCAGCCGATGAGTACGGGCTTCCCCTGATTTTAGGAGGAGGAGAAATAAACCTGTACGAAATTACAAACACTTATCGAAAGATGATGCTGAGAGCTCAAAACAAACTTGACGAAAAATTTCCTTTTTCTTCGGGAGCTTGCAGAATAACAATGGATGTGCTGACCGAAGGGAACAGGCCCGAAGAAGAAGCTATATGGCAGCTCTATGCACAAAATCAAAAAATTGCATGGAAGACCGGAACAAGTTACGGGAACAAGGATGCTTGGACTATAGGCATTACGCCTAAATATTCCGTAGGCGTTTGGTGCGGGAATGCTTCGGGAGAAGGAAGGCCTGAAATTACAAGCACAAAACTGGCCGCTCCAATCCTCTTTGAAATTTTTAATATCTTGCCAAAATCGGACTGGCCCGAAAAAGAATTAAAGGATTTTGAATTTATAAAAACTTGTGCAGACTCAGGCTACCCCGCAGGAGAATTTTGTAAAACGGCAAAGGCTGTTTTAAAACCTATAAACAGTCATATCCAAAATACCTGTCCTTATTGTAAAAAGGTATCTTTAAGCCCCGACGGCAAGTTTCAAGTTAAGGCAAACGACATAAACGAATTACCTAAAATAGAAAACAGGTTTGTCCTTCCGGCTGCTGCAGAATATTTTTATAAACAGGGCCATCCGGAGTATAAGAGCCTTCCCCAATGGCTTCCCGAAAGTACGGCATCAAATACAGGCGAGTTTGAAATTCTATTTCCCGAAGACGGAACCTCGGTTTATATTCCGACAGAACTTGACGGCTCTTTTGGAGCCTTGGTTGCAGAAGCCGCCCATAAAAATCCCGATGCCGTCATCTACTGGGATTTGGACGGAGAATATTTAGGAAGTACAAAATCCTATCATCAAATGAAGATTCAGCCCTTAAGGGCGGCTGTAAGGGGCAGACATGAGCTGACCCTTACGGACAACAGGGGAAATACCCGTAAAAGAATTTTTTATGTTCTAAATGAAAATTAGTCTTTAAGCATAACCTGTAACACGACTTCGTCGGTTTTGTGCATACCTTGGGCGGCAACAACACCGATGCCGGCTATGGTTTTTTCGATGTCATCCTTGACTATGCCGTCACCTCCTGCAAAGAAGTTTCCGTCCATAGCAAGCTCGTGAGAAAAAAGAGCCGAGTCCAAGGCAGAGGCTATTTTGGCGGCACAGGACTGCTTGGCTCCGTCACAAAGGATTCCCGATACGGTACCCAGAGTATTTACTATTGTTCCGCATACCTGTTCATAAGAACCACCCTTCATATAGGTAATTGCGGCAGCACAAGCAGCTCCGGCAGTTACCGCACCGCAATAAGCAGAAAGTCTGCTTATTCCGGTTTTTTGGTGAATGGCTAAAAGATTGCTTACAATCAAACAGCGGATTAATTTTTCTTCGCTTATCTTATTTTCGCGGGCATATACAACTACGGGCACCGAAACTGCTAAGCCCTGATTTCCGCTTCCCGAATTGGTAATAACCGGATAAGAACAGCCGCACATACGGGCGTCGGAAGCTGCAGCGACTTCACCTTCCGCTTGAACCTTAACAGAAAAATCATCACCCTTCTTCTGGTTGTACTTTAAAATATTTTTTCCTGTTTCAATACCGTAGGAAGTTTTTAAACCGTCCTCTGAAACTCTCATATTATATTCAACCTGCCTCATAATGATTGGAGAAACCTCATCAACAGGAACAGTATCTGCAAAGTCCAAAATATCTTTTACGTTTAAACAAGTTCTATCGGTCAAAGCACCTGCGGCAGACTCCAGGCTAAAAGGCTTTTCAAAAATAATTTTATCATTCTTTTTTAAGAGTACGATATTTGTATGCTGGTGAATAAGCTCGGCAACTCCGGTATCTCCGTTTAATTTGCCTGTAATCCTTATGTGAAGGCTTGCAGGCGTATCCATTAGTTTAAGCTTAGTGCATGACTTGGCTAAATACTCATGAGCCAGCTTTACATGCTCTTCGGTAACATCGGCCAATACTTCCAAACCCTTATCTGCATTTCCGCCGATAAGACCTATCAGAGCAGAAGCTTCCATTCCCTTCATTCCGCCGGTATTAGGTACAATAACCGACTTTGCATTTTTAATGATATTACCGCTGCTTTCAATTAAAATCTCATCGGGAATACCGCCCATGATTTTTCGTAAATTGGCAGCTGTGTAGGCAATAGCAATAGGCTCCGTGCATCCAAGGGCCGGAACCAATTCTTCTCTTAGAATTTGAACATATTTTTCATGCTTTGATTTATCTAAGCTCATACTTTTTCTCCAAATTAAAATTATAACCCGAATATTTTATTCATATATTAAAATCATGTCAACTATAATTGCGAGGAATTATTGATTATCTTTTACAATTGTTTGGGCTAATCTAAAACCCAAAATATATCCCGGATTTACGGGAGTGGCATAGCCCCAGGATTTTACTCGGGCAAAGGCAGGCGGATTTCTTGCAGAACCGCTTTTTATAATACGGGGACGAGCTCCCATATTATTGATAGGATCTATAAATTCTCCGGGCAGCCTGCTATTATATCTGTCAAAACACCATTCCCAGCAATTTCCTGACATATCATAGAGCCCTAACCTATTAGGCTTTTTTTGACCTATGGGATGAATATCTATAATTTCCCCTGATGAACCTATATTAAATAGAGAACTGTTATCTCTATACCAAGTATATTCTCCGGCTTTTTCAATGTCATCGGTTCCAGCAAAACCGAAATTCCAATCAGCAGCCTCCATATCTCCGCCTCTGGCAGCGAATTCCCATTCAGCCTCAGTCGGAAGGCGGTAACCGTTATTTCCCATCCGGACATCGGGGCTTTCGCTTTTTGTAATATCCAAAGCAGTACGCAAAACTTTTCCGTCATAGTAATAAACAGGATCAAGACCTTCTTTTTCGCTTAAAGCATTACACCAAATAATAGCATCACTCCACGACATTTTTGTTGCAGGATAAACTCCGGCCTTTACCGTATTATAGGACTTTCCCATTTCTTCTGCCTTTTTCTTTAGCTCCGGAATTTCATACATTTCTTCAGGATTTGCCGAATGTCCCATATAGATGCCCGGCTGGCCTAAAGATTGAAACTGATATTCATGCTCGCTTTCTTTGAGAATCCACTCATAGACCTCATTCCAAAATGAATAGGAAACTTCATACTTTCCGATTTTATAAGGGTTTAAAGTAACTTTTCTTCCTGAAGTAAAAAAGCCTTCAGAACCTTCGCCCTCAATAATTACAGGTTTTTCTATGACAGTTATCATTGTCTTAAAATTCTCAATTGAATCATAAGGATAATTGACAATTTTTTGTCTGGTAGCAAATAAAATTCCGCCTATCAAAATAACCGATACCAAAAAATAAACAAAATTTTCATTTTTATAACTTGCAGAATTTTTTATAGCCTTTAAGATATTTTTTATACGCTCCATACTTTCCCCATAAATAAAAATTTATCTGATGATTTATACCATATTAAAGCAAAAAAATCAATCAGCATCTTAAACACATGAAATTTTACCGTTTATTCAAAAAATAAAATTTATAAAAAAATTATTGAAAATTTTATTTTTATGGATTATACTATTTTTATGGGGGAGAATTTATGCAGACAATTTATCAAACAATGAGCGACGGATCGGCTGTTGCAGTTCATCAATGGCTTCCTAAAAAAAAGCCTAAGGCTGTAATTCATATAGTCCACGGAATGGCTGAGCACGCTTTAAGATATGCAGACTTTGCCGAAGATGCTTGTACAAAGGGGTTTACGGTGTTTGCATCGGACCACCGAGGTCACGGTAAAACTTGCGGAAAAATAATGCTTAAAGGTTATCTTGCAGATAAAGACGGCTTTAAACGGGTAGTAGAAGATCAAAAAGAAATCAATGATGAAATTCAAAAAATTTATCAGGATATTCCGATTATAATACTCGGCCATTCATTCGGGTCTTTTATAACTCAGAACTATATAGAAAACTACGGAAAAACCGTAAAAGCTGCTATCTTAGTAGGAAGTGCAGGCCCAAACCCTATGCTGAAAATCGCAGGTCTTGCCGCCGGCTTAAACAAGCTCTTTTCGGGAAGAAAAAAAACCTCCAAATTTATGGATAAACTGAGTTTTGGAGCCTATAATAAGACGGTTGATTCCCCCAAAACAAATTTTGACTGGCTTTCAAGAGATGAAAAAGAGGTAAAAAAATATATTGATGATGAATTTTGCGGCTTTGTGTGCACTGTAGGTTTTTACCAAGACCTGATTAAAGGATTAAAACAAACACACACGAGTACCGAAATGGTAAAGATTCCAAATGAGCTGCCCATCCTCATTACTTCAGGCGATAGGGATCCTGTTTCAAACCTAGGTAAGAGCGTAAAAAAGCTATATGATATTTACAAGGCCAATGGTATAAGCGACCTTAACTTAAAGCTCTATGAAGGAGCCCGCCATGAAATCTTAAACGAGACCAATAAGGAAGAAGTTAAGGCCGATATCTTTGAATGGATAGAAAAAAGGCTATAGGATAAGCCCGATTAAACTTGTTCTTCAGATTTTGCCTTTGTTTTTCTCAAATTATGTTTTTGGATGTACTCTTGAGTCCTTTTATAGTCCTTTCGTGCAAGAACCAAATACTTGGGTGCAAGCCCCGCCCCTCCGGCCATCTCGTATCTATCTATAATAGCTTTAAGCATATCGTCGGCTTCAAGCCATTTTTTTTGACTTATATAGATATGAGCTATCTCATATTCCGCGGCTGTTCTGGTAGAGGCGTCAGTGCCGTATCGTTTTATTACTATTTTATAATATTCAAGGGCATTTCTTAAAGAACCGTTATCAAGTTCTGCTTGCGCCCTTTGGTTTAACTCAATGGGGGTAAGATTTGCAGGAACAGTTTCATCAGTCGGAAGACTGGAACAAGAAAAAAGCAAAGAAATTGCAGCCGTTAAAATTAGTAAATTAAAAACATAGGATTTTGTCTTAATTTTTTTTGTCATTTTATTCTCCAAATTTTATTTAAACCGTATTTTTAACACATTCTAAACAAACGATATTAAAAAAAGTATCATCATTTAAAATTAACTTAATATAAGCGTTTATTCACGGATTACCGTAATCTCGACACGGCGGTTTTTTGCCATATTTGTCTCATTATTACTGGGGGCCACGGGCCTTGTGCTTCCATAGCCTGCTGTCATTATCCTTGAGCGGTCAATTCCCCTTTTTGAAATTTCGTCTGCAATTCTTTCCGCCCTTTGAACCGAAAGAATTTTTTCGTCCTCAGGCTTGTTAAGGTCTGCCGTGTGACCTTCAATTAAAAATTTTGTATAAGGGCCCAATTTTAAAAGAGCTTCGGCAATTAGATCTATCTTTCCCATCTCTTCAGGAAGGACATCGGGCATATCAGCCACAAACCGTATATCAAACATTACTATCTTTAATATGTTTTTCGGATTTGATAGCGTAATCCCTTTTTCTTTATGCTTTTCAAGTAAGAGTTCAATATCATGATAAGCAAAGTAATAGTTTTCATCAGGCGGAGTAAAGGGCTCTGTAACATGGAGCATATCCTCATCGCAGATGATAACGACTTTTCCTTCCTGTAAAAGTTTTAAGTTTTCAGGCCTTGACAAAATACGGCTGCTATCCTCCATCGAAATAATCGGATCGGTTCTATTTTGGCCGAAAACGCCTCTCGCTATTATACGCAAGGGCTCGGTACCTACATATTCTCTATACAGCTCTTCATTAAGAGTTGAAGAATATAAAACTATGCCCATTTTTTTTGCAATTTTAGGATCTACCATGTTCTTTTCATATATGGTGGACATATCGGTGTTCCAAACTTTCGGAAAAATACATGGCTGAAGTTTTTCCTTTGTATATTCTCCGTGCACAGGCAGCAAGCCTCTGGCATCTATTAAAATCCCCGTATACACCTTGCTGACAGTCGTGCTTGGAGGAATCGATGGAACATAGGGCGTATTGTGCTTGATAAACAGCTTTGCAATTTCATGCAGTTCAGTACTTGTTTTTATCAAGGCATTGGACATATCATTTGAAAAATGAGGATTTTTATAATTCCCTTTTTCAATTATCTTATTTATGGTGTTTAAGTTTACTTTTTCTTCGGCAAGATAGTTTCCCAAGCGGTGGGAAGAGTCAACTATAACGGAAAGATAAATATCCTTTAAAAGGGAAGGCATGTATTTTTCTATTGTGTTAAAAGCCGCATCCCTATCACTTGGAAGATAAAAACCGCTTTTATTCATATCAAGTTTTATTAAGGATTCGATTGTGCCCTTTTCCCAATTTTGAACGGAAGAGGATTGAAGGACAGGCTCATAGGCATTTAGGGCTAAACTAAAAAGGAAAAAAAACAAAAAAAAGCCGCTTAAGCCTTTGGCACTTTTTAAAACCGTGTTTTTATTTAAAAATTTATTCATTTGCTTTATCTCCGCTTATCAGTTTATTATCGGCACCTTTAGTTTTTGACCTAAGGAAAGCACCGAATTTACCTCTATGCCGTTTTTTTCGGCGAGGGTTTCGACTTGGACATCATATTTTAAGGCTATGGACCATAAGGTGTCGCCCTGTTTAATTACATATGTATCCTTAAATTCTACATTTTGATCGTCATTTTTACGCCTATACGAATTTACGGTTTTTAAAGCCGGTATTTTAAGTACCTGCCCTATCTTAAGAGCGGAAGCATTAATGCCGGGATTATAGTTCATAATCGACTTGATGCTTACGCCATAGTGTTTTGACAAGGCATAAAGAGTATCGCCGGATCTTATCTTATAACTGTAATATTTTATAAGAAGGGTGTTTTTTTCAAGCAAATCTTGGACAGCCTCTTTATATTCCAAGGGAATACGCAAATTATATTTTAGATTGGGCGGAGTAATATTAAATTTCAAAGAAGGATTAAGAGCCGAAAAAAGGTCCGTATCAGCCTTAACTTTTTCTGCAAGCAAAATAACATCAATAGAGCGTTTTATCGGGATAATCTCTGTGGCTTCATAATCAAGAGCATCTCCCCAATCAATACCGTATTTTTCGCTATTCATAAGAATTTCCGCAATAGCTAAGAATTTGGCAACATAGAGAGAGGTTTCCGTCTTTAAGAATTTTTTTTCGGCCAGATACCAATAGTTTCGGCTTCCTGCCTTCTTTATAGCCTTATCCAAAGCCCCTACCCCGCAATTATAAGCTGCAAGAGCCAAGTACCAGTCATTATAATAATTATAATTCCATCTAAGTTTTTTTACTGCTGCAGTGCTGGTCTTCCACGGATCCCGCCTTTCATCAATCCATTCATCTATATGAATATCATAGCCGCCTATACTGTTCCGCATAAATTGCCAAATACCTACAGCCCCCGATTTTGACACAGCCTTAGGCGAAAACCCCGACTCTATAACCGGTAAAAACAAAAGTTCGGGAGGGAGATTTTCTCTGCGCAATTCTTCAATAATAAAATTGCGGTAAGGGCTCGACCTTTTCATAATCGCTTCCAAATACCTTAAACCGTTTTCATTCAGATATTGATTTCTAAACTTTTCAATTAGAGGATATTTTGAAGACACAATAACCGTACCGTGAAGCGATTTTTGGCGGTTATAAGAGAGATTCGATTTATTAAGCTGCCTAAGTTTTACGGATTCGTCCTTTGTAAAATTTAAAGAGGCTGCGTGAATTAAATCAAAACCTAAAAAAACAAAGACTATAAAAAAAATCCGAGTCTTCACTAAATTTTTTCTCCGTAGTAAATACCTGCCCATTCCCATCTTCCGTGAATTTCGGGATCTGCCGGAAAGTTTACCTTTCTAAAATACAGGTACCATATTCTTGAATACTGATTCCAGCCCGAAGTTTTAAGATAGGCCTCATGCGGTGTAGAAGAAGGATCAATCTCAGGTTCTATTTTTATATAAGTTCCGTACATAAAATTTCTTAAAGAAAAATCCGGGGAACCGTAAATATCGGAAAGCTCCTGTTTCCACGCCATAGAAAAAAAGTTTACCTTTGAACGGTAACGCTCCAAGGTATCATAGTCCTTCCTCTGAATTGCCGATTTAATAACGGACAAAAGCTCATCAAGGCTTTCCATTGTCCAGCTCTTTGTTGAAGAGCTGTAGTCTACGATTTTTCGGGCATAACCGTAATTATCGGGGATGCCCGGGATAATCAAATCAAAACGGCCGAGACCTATAAATTTTGAATAGCTTTGAATGGCCAAATTCCATTCTCCTAGCTTTTCGTAATTTTGTGCAAGCATAAAATAGGAATAAGCAGGATCAATGCTGTCATAAAAGTTGGAAAGCAAAAGAGAATAGTACTCTACAAGGCGTTTAGGATCATTCGTTATATTTATCAAATTTTTTAAACTTAAATATTGAATCGACTTACCCGAAATTTCCATATCCTTATCAAGTTTTATAACCCTTTCAAAAAAATAGGCAGCCGGCTCATTCATTTTTTGTTCCATATATTCATTTGCCAGCATTAAAAGCCAATAACCTTTATAAGTGTCATCAGGATCGTTTTCTACAAGAGAACTTAAAAAGACAATCAAAAGTTTATTTTTCTTTTTAACCTTGAGATTTTTTGCTATTCTATCCTTAACGGCAAAGCTCATTTCCTTGCTTTCCGTCTTTTTTAATACTTCAATAAGAGTTTTTTGCTCGTCTTTTAAGTTATCCATGTCATCATATAAATAAAGATCAGGATCTTGTTTACAGCTTATAAAAATAAGACAAAGCATGAACATCAAAATAAATTTATTTTTCATTTGCTTATAATATCATTTTCTCCCTAAAAGTACAATAAGGACTTAAAACCTTGAACCAAGAGGCCTTTGTTTTAAGGCCTTAGCTAAAAGGCTGTCCAAAAGATTTGAAAATTTTTGAATCTCTTTTTTGCCGAAAGAGTTTGTTTTTTCGGGAGCGAGGCCGTTGGCCTGCAGCTCATACATAAAATTCCTTGCAGATAGATAGGTATTTATGTTGTCGCGGGTAAAAATCGTCCCCCTGTCATTTATCACATAAAGCCCCTTATCTACCAAAAGTTTCGCCAAGGGAATATCCCTAGTTATAGCCAAATCGCCCTCAACCGAGTTTTCGGTTATGTATAGGTCGGCAGCCTGCTCCGTGTTTTCGGTGACAACCATGCTTGCACCCTTAGGTACCGGTATTTCCCTGTTTGCCGCAAAGATTACAGGCAGCTTTAGACGTTCTCCGGCCTTAGCCGTAATTTGTCTTATTCTTACAGGGCACGAGTCGGCATCTACCCAGATTTTCATATTACCTCATTGATTTTTTCGATCATCCTCATAGCGGATTTTTCCATGTCACAGGCCTTTTGGATAAGCTCTTGTGAATTTTGCCCTGAAAATTCTTCCTTGTATAGCTCATCGGTAACCAAAATACCTGTAAGAATGGCAAGTTTTAAAGGGTCGGAAACCTTAGAAGTTTGCTTCACTTGGTCTAAAACATTTAGATAGTGATTGTAAATTCGGCTCAGATATTCATCGGTTTCATTGGCTTGAATGGCAAAGGAAGTTCCCAATACGTCGATATTTAATTGTCCTTTGCTCATTTTACCTAAAATATATCCATCTGTTTACTTGCATCGGAGGATTGTCCCAGTACATCATCAAGGTCTTTTTGAAGATTATCGGAAACAGGTTCTTCCGAAACAGGATCTGCAGCGGGAGCTTGTTGTGAAGAGGTTTTAGTAGAAGGCGTAGAAAAAGGCTCCGGTTTAGATCCGGCTGAAACAGGGGCTGCGGTTTCCAATTCAGAGGCAGAAGGCCTCGTTTCATGTTTTTTTGTATAAGAGGCATCTTCAAACGCACTTAATTGGTTAAGTGCGTTGATTATTCCTTCCTCGATCTTAGATTGGTCATCCTTAAAAACTATTATAAGCTTCTCCAACTCGGAAATTCGTCTATCTCTAGCTTCAATTTCCTTTTTTAGAGCATCTTTTTCGGTATGAAGGCTTTTTATCATCTGTACAGCCCTTTCTACCTTGTTTTCAAGGAGCCTTACCTGATCGAGATTGAGCATATCAGACTCCTAAGGCCTTTTTTGAAGCTTCCACTACAGCCTTAAAAGCGGTAGGATCTTCGATAGCCATGTTTGAAAGGGCCTTTCTGTTTAATTGGATTCCGGCCTTGTTCATTCCGGCTATAAAGCGTGAATAGGTAATACCCTCAGCTCTAACGGCTGCATTGATACGGGTAATCCATATCTGCCTCATATCGCTTTTTTTATCTTTCCGTCCTACATAGCTGTGAAGCAAGGCCTTTCGAACTGCATCGCGGGCAGCCTTAAAGTTGGTACCGCGGCGGCCTCTAAAGCCCTTGGCTTGCTTTAATATAGCTTTTCTTCTTGTAATTCTTCTATCACTGCTTGTTGATCTTGACATTATAAACTCCTGACTTCTATTTCAAATAAATTAACCGTAGGGTAATAGCTGCTTGCGCATCTTCATGCTGTCAGCCTCTGAAAGAATGGCCGATTTCTTAAGACGGCGAACCCGTTTTTGAGATTTTTTAGTCATAATATGACCCTTGTTCATCTGCTTGTATTTTACCTTACCGCTTGCAGTAAGAGAAAATCTTTTTTTAGCAGCTCTTTTACTCTTCATCTTAGGCATAAGTACCTCCAAAATTTATTATAAGCTTATTTTTTTTGTTTTGGACTCAATGTCATAGACATTGTCCGTCCTTCCATAGCAGGTTTTTTCTCGAGGGTACAGGCTTCTTCACCCCCCAGTTTTTCCAAAACCTTGTTTAAAACTTCATAACCGAGCTCAGTATGAGCAAGTTCGCGTCCCCAAAAACGCACGGTTACCTTTACTTTATCGCCGCCGTCAAGAAATTTTTTAATATGCGAGGATTTAAACTCAAGATCATGGTCGTGTATCTTAGGCCGCATTCTGATTTCTCTCATCATCTGCTGCTTTTGATTTTTCTTGGAGTCACGGAGCTTTTTCTCCATTTGAAATCGATATTTACCGTAATCTATTATTTTGCAAACCGGAGGCTTCGCGGTAGGCGCAACTTCAACAAGGTCAAGTCCGGCTTCTGCGGCCATTTTTACAGCCTCAATAGTGGGAACAATACCAGCTTGTTCTCCATTAACCCCGATTAACCTAACCTCTCTCACGCGGATTTGATCATTTATCCGCAAACCTTTTACTTCAGCCAACGATTCTCCTTCTGCACCCTTTCCTATCGGTGCGATATAATAAAATTTAGGGTTCATTATATCGAAAATAAAAAAAATAGTCAAGGCTAGGACGACGAAAAACTATATTGACAAAGTTGTAATTTTTGGTTAAGATGTCGCCCATGTCTAACAATACGATATGCTTAAATTCGGAAATAAAAAGCGGAATCTTTTATACCGAAAAATCAAACGAGTTTACAGCTCTGGCAGAGCAAATAAGAGTCTACACTTCAAAAAAACGGACTATCTTGGATCCGAGAACAATAGTGTTTTTGAACATTATGCTTTCACTCATAACTACGGTTTCTTCGTCTATTTCTGCAAATATTTTTATTTTTTTGGTGTCTTTGGGCATTGTATGCCTTTTTAAGATGTATAAAAAGGCAGTAAAATATATCTTCATATTCTTTTTAGCACTCGCTCTTCCTTTTGGGATAAAAGCCCTGTCCGGCCTTCCCATACAGTTTTTGATTAACTCCGTTTCGCTTATTGCCATGGGTGTACAAAAATTTTTGCCCTTCCTTATGGCTGCAATGGTAATTTTTAACAAGGTAGATACAAAAAGCCTCGTAAGTTCTCTAAACAAAATGAAGCTCCCCAAGGGAATAATGCTCGGCTTTACGGTTGCAGTACGTTTTTTGCCTACCATAAAAAAAGAGATGACCATAATCACAAACAGCATGAAAATGAGAGGAATCGAAATAGGAACAAAAAATATCTTTTTTCATCCGATTCAAAGTCTGGAGTACGCCCTCGTTCCGGTTCTTTTTAGAGCAACCTCGCTTGCAGACGACATGACTGCTGCAGCCCTCGTAAAAGGAGCTGAATCCCCAAAAACTTCAGCAGAGCTTTTTAAAATCAAATTCGGAATAATCGATTATGTCTTTGCCCTATCATCCATTTTTGTTGTCGGTGCCGCAATCATATTCGACTTCGATTCCGTATTTATGAGGCTCTTTTAAAGGACGATAAAATGAATACGGCAGTAGAATTAAAAGATGTTTCTTTTATATATGAATCCTCAAAAGACGGAAGAGCAAATTTAAAAAAGACTTCTCTTAATATCAAAAAGGGAGAATTCTTACTTGTTACCGGCATAAGCGGCTGCGGAAAATCTACTCTGACAAAATGCATCAACGGCCTTATTCCTCGGTTTTACGAAGGAGAATTTTCAGGTTCCGTTTTTATCAATGAAAAAGATATTTCGAATTTCAGCATAGATAAAATTTCAAAAGATATAGGCTCGGTTTTTCAGTCTCCCAAGAGTCAGTTTTTTACCGATGACGTAATTTCGGAACTCAGCTTTCCTTGCGAAAACTACGGAATTTCCCGCGATGAAATTATAGAAAGGATTGCCGAAGTTTGTTCCATTTTACATATCGAAAATCTTTTAACCGAAAAACTTGAGAGCCTCTCGAACGGGCAAAAACAAAAAATAGCTATTGCCTCGATTTTAACCTTGAGACCTAAGATTATAGTCCTTGATGAACCCTCGTCCAATCTGGATTTTAACTCTATCCTCATTTTGGCAGATATTTTAAAAATTTTAAAACAAAGAGGTTTTACCATAATCATAGCGGAGCACCGCCTTCATTATCTAAAAGATCTTTTTGACAGAGTTATCTACATAAATGAAGGAAGTATACAAAACGAATATACCCGAGATGAATTTTTAGCCCTTACAAATACGGAGTTAAATTCTAAAGGTTTAAGAAGTTTACATCTTTTTACAAATGAAAATGAAGCGGAACCCATCGGCCATGAACCTAATAAATTTAACTCCGATACGGAAGCCGAAAAAATATGCAGCCTTTCGGATATTTCGTTTTCGTTTAAAGACGGAACCGAAATTTTAAACTCGGTTAATTTAGACCTTTACAAAAACGACATTGCCGCTCTTACCGGAAAAAACGGAGCGGGAAAAACAACTCTCGCAAAAATCATATCGGGTATTTACCGCCAATCTTCCGGAAGCATTAAATTCGGAGAAAAAATTTTAAACGAAAAGGAAAGAGTGAGCCGCACAAATTTTGTTCTTCAAGATGTTGAATATCAGCTTTTCGGTGCCGATGTTTTTTCAGAGCTCTTGATAGGAAACAAACAACTTGAAAACGTAAACGAAAAAATAGAAAAAGCCTTAAAGAAGCTCAACCTTTACGATTATAAAGATGAGCATCCCTTTTCTCTTTCGATGGGACAAAAACAAAGGCTTATAATAGCGGCCACCTATGTTCGAGGCTGCCCGCTTACAATTCTCGATGAACCGACAAGCGGCTTGGATTACGGAAATATGGTCAGGGTAGGAGAACTTATCGAAGAGATAGCCGAAACTTCTGCAGTGCTTATAATAACCCATGATTTTGAATTTATCTCTAAGATATGCAACAGGTTAATTCTTTTAAAGGATAAAAAAATAGCCTTAGATTCAAGGCTTGAAAAAAACGATAAAAAACTGGAAAGTATTTTTTCCACATATTTATAAATTATGGAGGACTTTATGGAAAAGTCAAACAAATTTAAAACAAAGGATTTTGTTTTTATCGGAATAATGACCGTAGTTTATATTGCGGTTTTTATGGTCATAGGGTTTGTTACTGCGGCAATAAATCCCTTTTTACATGCCTTTTCGCCTGCTATCACCGGGCTTGTCGTCGGAACAATTTATTTGTTTTTGGCTATCAAGGTTCCCAAATTCGGTGTCTTTACGATCAGCCAGCTTTTGCTCATTATGATTGTTTTGATTTTGGGAATGGGATATCTTCCATGGCTGATAGGTATGTTTATCGGAGCCTTGCTGGGCGACATAGCAGCCAATACCTCAAAGTATAAGAACAAGTATACGATAGCCATTGCAAGCGGCTTTATATGCTTGGGAAGTGCTTCAGGAGGCGTTATTCCGGTCCTCTTCTTTGTAGAGCATTATAAAAAATTCTGCTTTGAAAGAATGCAGATGAATGAAGCTCAGGTGGAACAAAGCATTGCAGCAAGCGCAGGATACCTCGGAGTCATCATCCTAATTGCGACATTTGTCTTGGGCTTTGCAGGAGTTCTTATAGGCTCCAAAATATTAGGAAAACATTTTAAAAATTCCGGAATAAAATAAGACAAAGTAAGACCGGTAAACATAATAATAAGCATCAAACAAGCTCTTGACGATGCCCGTTTTTTTAAATATAATTTTTCTCAATAAAAAAACACGAGGAAAGTTATGTACATCAAAAAACTTATCGGAAAAAAATGTTATCTTGCCCCAATGAGGATTGAAGATGCGGAAAAATATGCTGTCTGGGCAAACGATCAGGAAGTGTCTGAATATCTTAACTTTGCTTCTTCGATTATAAGCCTTGAAGCCGAGCGCATTATAATCGATAGGATTTCAAAAGAGCATAATTACGCAATAGTAGATTCAGCGACCGATGAGCTTATAGGAAGTATGGGGCTTATGAGTATCAATCATATAAATAGAACGGCTGAGCTCGGTATCTTTATAGGTAACAAGGCCTACTGGTCAAAGGGATACGGTACCGAGGCTATGTGCCTTCTCATAAACTATGCCTATCAAAAACTAAACTTACACAACATAATCTTAAACGTATATTCTTATAATGAAAGAGCTGTTAAGGCTTATGAAAAGGTTGGCTTTAAAAAAGTAGGCGCAAGGAGAGGAGCTCTAATCCGTAACCGTAAAATGCACGACATAATCTTAATGGATATTATCCCTGAAGACTTTTACGCAAAGCATCCTGAGTTTGAACTAGGTTGATTTATAGATTGATTTATCGGAAAAACTTCTTAGAATGAGAGGCTATGAAAAAGCAAAAATTAAGCGGAGCTGAAGGCTTTGAAAGCTATTATCTTTCGATTTTTGGGGAAAGATGGCAGGGCTTAAGAGCTGCCCTTTTAGAAGAAAGGAAGCCTGAAGCCTACAGCGAAAACCTCATACAAAACTACTATTTGGATTATGCAAGCATTCAGGCGGCAAGAGCCATGCCCGTCCTTGAAGAAGGGAGCTGCCTCGACATGTGTGCCGCCCCCGGAGGGAAAACCTTAGTCCTTTTAAGCAGGATTAAAGAGAATGCCGAAATACAGGCAAACGAACTTTCTGCCGACAGACGGAACAGGCTTATAAGGGTTCTTGATGAGCACTTAAGCAAACAAACTCGAAAACGGATAAAGGTTTCTTCCTATGATGCTTCCCGAATGCCCCGCTACGGCCAAGAACTTTATGATAGAATTTTACTGGATGCTCCCTGCTCTTCCGAGAGGCATGTGCTCCAAAACGAAAAATACCTTAAACAGTGGACAGAAGCCCGCATAAAAAATTTAAGCCAAAGACAGTGGGCTCTTTTATCTGCGGCCTTTTTGCTCCTTAAACCTAAGGGGTTTTTAGTTTATTCGACCTGTGCCCTCG
Organism: Treponema sp. B152; assembly: GCF_024181665.1. Taxonomy (NCBI): domain Bacteria; kingdom Pseudomonadati; phylum Spirochaetota; class Spirochaetia; order Treponematales; family Treponemataceae; genus Treponema; species Treponema sp. B152. Next base: position 640,048 of record NZ_CP058668.1, on the reverse strand, counting down.
CCGATGAAGAAAACGATTTTTTAATTGAAAAGCTCATAAAAAAGTATAAAGAAAAAGTAAGGCTTGAAGATAAGCTCGATAGCCTTAGCCCCATTCTCCCCGAAAAGACAAGATACGGATTCCGCTTTCTTCCCGATAAGGCGGATGGAGCCGGACCCATCTATTTTTCTCTTATTCAAAAGAATTAAGCTTACCTTCTATCCCGCGAAATTAAAATTAAGCGCAATAAGTTTGCCATAGCTGTAAGGGCTGAGGCCACGTATGTTAGGGCGGCAGCCGATAAAACTTTTTTTGCAACCTTAAGTTCTTCTTGGTTTAAAACGGCATTGTGTTCCAAGACTTTTAGGGCACGCCTTGAAGCGTCGATTTCAACAGGAAGAGTTATAAGATAGAATAAAACAGCACAGGCAAAAAGAATAATGCCTATGTTGAGAAGCAAATTCATTCTAAAGATAATACCTGCAAGAGCTAAATAAGGGCCTGCAGTCGAACCTATGTTTGCAACCGGCACCAAAGTGCTGCGTAAGACCAAGGGTGCGTATTTTTCCTTATCCTGAATGGCGTGGCCGGTTTCGTGGGCAGCGACTCCTACGGCTGCTATCGAGGTCTTATCGTATACTGGTTCAGAAAGGCGTAAAACTTTATGAGATGGGTCGTAGTGGTCACTTAAACTTCCGCCAATCCTTTGGATACTTACATTAGAAATCGAATTTGATCTAAGCAGGAGGGCGGCAGCTTCCTTACCCGATATCTTCCTCATGGTCTGCACTTGGGAGTATTTTGAAAAGGCAGACTTTACCTTAAATTGTGCATACAATGACAACAGCAGAGTCGGAACAACCAAAACCAAATAATAATAATCGAAATACATAAACACCTCCAAAAAGTTAGAATTTAACTTTGACTTAGAATTTGACCTCAACGAAGATGGGGTCTCTTACACAAAGCAATTCGGAAAGGGGAATATCCACGGTTCCCTTATTTCCATCTTTAGAAGAATGGCCGAAAGGAGTAATCTTGATGCTTTTAATTTTTTTAGGACAGGTAATAGAAACATGAAACTTCGATTTTTTTAGATCAGAGGCCAGCTTGTCTCCATAGGCAGCCTTAATAAGCTCTTCATATTCCGCAGTTCCTATAGGCTCACCCGTTATAGCCGGGGCCATTAATAGTTCCATATATTCCCTGTCGTCCTCGGAAAGCAAATTTACAAATTCTTTTATATTGTCGGGGCCTATACTCAAGGACAAAAGACCTGCCTTCATATCGGTTTTTACAAAGGAGGTTTCACTATCCATGTCCTTATTCATGATTTTTATTTTTGCATTTATACCCGCTATCGAATTGGTAGTCATGTTTAAAACTTTGATTCCCTTAGATTCGAGCTGCTGTTTTATTTCTTCGGTATTAAAGATAGAAGGGCTTTTAGCCTTTTCTTCTTCGGTAAACTGAGCTGCATTTTCGATGAGGGCATCTATTGTTTTCCCTGTTTGAATATCCAAGGTTAGCACAACATCTCCCGATGCCTGAACAAAGACATCGGCTTTTGGAGCACATGCCGTCAAAGCAAGACCTGCAATCAACACAAGCATAATGGTTTTAATATATTTCATTTTCATTTCTCCTATTTATTTATACCATATATAGATATAAAGTACAATAAAGTCAAAAAGTTTCAAAAGAAAACGCTTATCAAAAAACATGATAAACTTAAATCCCTTTTACGGCAGAACGCAGCCATTCAATCCAAGCTTCCATTCCGTCCCCTTTTAATGCGGAAACGGGAAAAATCTTTATATCGGGATTCAGTTTTTTTACGTATTCGGTACATTTTTCAAGACTAAAATTAAAAAAGCTTGAGGCATCCATTTTTGTGATTAAAAGAACATCGCAAACTTGAAACATCGGAGGATATTTTAAGGGCTTATCGTCTCCTTCGGGAACGCTTAAAATCATCACATTCTTTAAGGCTCCCGTATCGAATTCTGCGGGACAAATCAGGTTACCTATATTTTCAAGGAAGATAAGATCAAGGTCGGCAATCCCGAGAGCTTCCAAACCTTGTTCCGTCATATCGGCATCCAAGTGACACATTCCGCCCGTATGGAGCTGAATTACCTTTGCTCCTGTTTGTGAAATGGTTTCGGCATCTACGGCCGAATCAAGGTCGGCTTCCATAACACCGATTCTAAAATCTTTTTTTAGTGCCTCAATGCTTGCTTTCAGCAAGGTCGTCTTTCCCGAACCCGGAGATGACATCAAATTTAAAAGAAACTTTTTTTCTTCTTTTAACTTCTTACGCAGCTTTTCTGCGTGGGCATTATTCGTTTCGTAAACACCTTCTTTAATTTCGATAATCTTAAACTCTTGCATCATATTTTCCTTTTGAAAAATAAAAACTTAATAACACACAATTTCTTTTATTACAAATTCCCGTCCTGTAAGAATCTCATGTTCATCACAAGAACAGGCCGGGCATACGCCGTGATATTCTATCGGGTCAAAAACTTTGTTACAATTATTGCATCGGACTGAAGCCTTTACCATTTCAATTTTAAGCTTTGTATCTGCCATCCATGTTCCGTCTATGGCAGCAGGATAGCAGGCTTGAACAAAATGAGGCACAACGGTTGCAATTTCGCCGATCTGTAAAACTATTGTGTCGACCTCGCTGACATTATTGGACTTAGCGATTGCATCAACCCTGCGTACAACTTCCATGACCAAACTTAATTCGTGCATAAACTTAAATCCGGTTTTCTATTTATTCTTGGGAGAAGACTTAAAAATCTTGTTAAACAAAATCTTGCCTTCCCTCTTTACCATGTTTCTTATAACCACACCTTTAAGCTTTTCGAGGGTGCTTGGGTGAGCATCATAAACACGCTTTAAGCTGATAGCTCCGAAACGGCAGCGGGTCGTACACATTCCGCAGCCTATGCACATGTATTCGTCAACCTTTACGGCTCCGCATTTTAAGCAGCGTTCGGTTTCAGCCTTTACCTGTTCTTCGGTTAATGTTTTGCGTAAATCCCTAAATGTCTTTTTTCCTTCTTCGCCGGAAGGTTCTTCCGCTCTTTGGCGGGGCAGCCTGTCAAAGCCTGCAAGCTCCAAATTTTCACGGTCGAGGGGTTTATAATCCCGCCTTGTTCTTCCCATAACCAAACTTTGCCCCGGATGTACAAAGCGGTGAATCGAGATAGCCCCTTCTTTTCCTTGGGCGATGGCATCTATGGCAAATTTAGGGCCTGTCAATACATCGCCTCCTACAAAGATATCTTTTTGAGCACTTTGGTAGGTGATGGGGTCAGCCTTGACGGTTTGATTTCTGTTTATTTCGCAAGCGGAACCTTCTAAGATAGAACCTAAATCGATTGCCTGACCTACAGAGGTTATAACAAAGCTGCATTCTACAGTTATAGTATCGTTTTCGTCATAGCTTGGGCTGAACTTTCCGTCCTTGTCAAAAACGGAAACGCATTTTTTAAATTCGACACCGCTCACCTTTCCGTCCTTAACAAGAATGCGTTTTGGCCCCCATGAGTTTGTAATTTTTATACCTTCTTCTTCGGCTTCATGGATTTCTTCCGGAAGGGCCGGCATTTCTTCTCTTTTTTCAAGACAGAACATGGAAACTTCTTCGCCGCCTGCACGGACTGCCATTCTGGCTACATCAATGGCGACATTTCCGCCCCCGATAACGATTACCTTGCCTGAAAGGCTTTTGGTTTCATTTAAGTTTTCTTCCCTTAAAAAGTCCACACCGGTAATTACGCCGGCCGCATCTTCGCCTTCAATGCCCAAAAGCCTTCCTTTTTGAGCACCGATTGCAAGGTAAAAGGCCTTAAAACCCTGAGCTCTAAGTTCATCGAGGCTTACATCTTTTCCTACCTCGACTCCGGTTTTAAAGTTTACGCCCAATTCTTTTAAAACATCTATTTCGGAATCAAGAACATTTTTTTCGAGCCTAAATGAAGGAATACCGAATTTTAACATTCCGCCCAAGGATTTTTCTTTTTCAAAGACGGTTACATCGTAATTATCTATTGCAAGATAATAGGCACAGGAAAGACCTGCGGGGCCGCCTCCTATAATGGCGATTTTTTTATCGTGATAATCTCTTTTCTTTTTAGGCACATAGCGGTGCTCGGAATTAAGATCCTGCTCTGCTATAAATTTTTTTATATCGTCGACGGCAACGGCTTCATCAAGCCCCAGCCTTGAGCAACCTTGTTCGCAATAACGGGGACATACATGACCGCAGACTGCCGGGAAGGGGTTTTCAAGTTTTATAAGCTCCAAGGCTTCCCTGTATTTTCCCTGAGCTGCAAGTTTGATATAACCTTGAACTCCTATGTGGGCGGGGCAGTTTGCCTTACAGGGGCTGGTTCCTGTCTTTACTACAACCTGTCTGTTTGTACGGTAATCTGGATTCCAGTCTTCAGGCCCCCATCGATGGTCTCTGGGAGTTTTTACGGTTTTTTCTTCGGGGATCGGCCTTGAAGAGCATATTTTTTGTCCCAGCCTTAGGGCATTTGTCGGGCAGTTTTCTACACATTCGCCGCAGGCTACACATTTTTCTTCGTCAATTACGGAGATATAATTTGAGCGTGAAAAATCCGTGTTTCTGTACATAATTGCATTTCGGATAGCAAGGCAGCCGCATCCGCAGCAGTTACAGATGGCATGAGTTTTACCCTCTCCGTCAAGGTTCGGAATATCGTGCATGAGCCCGTTTTCTTCAGCTCTTTTTATAATCTCAAAGGCTTCTTCACGCGTAATCTGCCTTGCCCTTCCGGTCTTTATATAATACTCGGCGGCGTGTCCCATCTGGATACACATATCTTCTTTTAGATGGCCGCAGCCTTCTCCCATCTTTTCACGCACCGTTCGGCAAGAACAATCTGAAACGCTAAAAAGAGTGTGCTGGTTTAGGTAATGAGAAATTTCTTCGTAACTTGCATGATGGGTATCGCTTTCGATTGCACTTTCGATAGGAATAACCCTCATCGGGGAAACACCCATGGGCAAGATACCGGGAGCTATTTCTCCTTTCTTTTTTCCGTAGGCATCGAAGGCTATGGTTATTTCAGGATGCTTTGAGGTAAGCTCCTTGTTGTTGTTTATCATTTCCATAATGCCGGGAACCCATATTTCGGTCCAGTACTTATTTACTCCGTCAATGGTATTGGTAATACAGCAGCCTACATAGGCCAAATCCCAAAGAATCTGCTCGGTTTCCTCTACGGTTTTTCCGCATAGGGGAGATATATCTTGAGCACTTAGAGGCGTTCTGATTTTTAAAAACATACCGACCTTTGCCATTTCGTCGGTAACGATGTTTTCCATAACATAGTATTCGGGGTCATCGTAGGTAATTGACCTTTTGGATCCGGGTTTTGTCCGGTTTAGATGGTTGGCAAATTCCAAAAGAAAGGGACTTTTTCTTTTAGGCTTATAATCGACTGCATACAAGATTTTTTTAGGTTTGTCTTTTTTACTCATAAAACGCTCCATAAAAGTAAATAAGGTTTAACTCATTTGCGGGTTTATCCGCAGGCACTTAAGCTTGAATTTTATCACAAAGACCTAAAAAAGTAAATAGCACGATGAGGATGATTATCTTGCAAATACGAGAAGACACCCTATCTGTATGCAGATAAGGTGTCTATCCTAAGCCGACAATTACCAATTAATTAATCGCTTCCACCTCTTCTTTACTGAGACCGGTCGCTTTAGCGATAATATCAATTGAAACACCAAGCTGTTTTAAATTGCCTGCATCCTCTAAGGCTTTTCGGTACGAACCGTCTGCAAAGCCTTGCCGGATACCTTGTTGTATACCTTGTTGTACTCCCTCTTCCCGAGCGTCCATTTCAAATGCCGACATTATGCGGTATTCCCTGCGTACCTGTTCGTTATGTTTTACTGCCTCTATCATCGTTTCTATCCTCCCTGTGTATTCGGTATTTGCCGCACCTGTTTTAATATATTCCAAAAAACCTTTTAGTTCTTTGTCTTCGGCTTTGCTGAATGCTTGTGCATTGATTATAACTTTTTTTGCCCCATCTTGTAAGAGTGTTTGCCTGTCTTCAAGACAGACGTTTTCAAATGTGTAAAGCGGTTTGCCTTTTCCTATTGCGTCAAACAAACACACGAAAATAATATAGCTGTCGTTTAAGGTTTTGTAGTGAAGGCCTTTATCCAAAAATGAAATATCGAGAGCCGCCTGATAATATCTCATTCGTTGTACATTATACCACAGGTTAAAGGATTTTAAAAGAGCGGTTTTTTAATTTAACCGCAAGGGACGCTAGGAGCGCAAAGGAATTTTAGGGGAGCTTTGTTAAGATATTTAATTTTCCTCTTTGCGAAGTTGAGCGAAGTTCAATGCTTTGCGGCCTTGGCGGTTTCTTTAATGTAACTGCCCCCTGTTCCGCCCGTACGAAACCTTCGATCCGAGCGATACGAGAGGCTCGAATAGGACGATACGAGAGCCTCGAGCAGAGGGTTCTGCCTCCCCTATCGTACTGAAATTACCAATTACCCATTACCAATTACCAATCCCCCTAAATCTCCTCCTCTTGCAAGCTCGTATTCACTTTACACATCCTCCAGTTCTTTACGTCTTTTGCGTTTTGGAAAGCGGCTTGTACTTCAGACGGAGTGGTAAAATCCGTACAGTTGCCCTCGGTAACACCCGGTCCTTCGATGTAAAGACAGCACTTTGCATTGTCCCCTGCATCACGCTGCGGTAAATCGGTAAAGATTTTTATAAATGCTTGGGCATTAAGCTGATTGCCGGGGCAGTACAGCATTTGCAAAGACGTTAAGCCTTGTACGTCAAGGGCGGTAAGCTGATTGTTACGGCAGTACAGCCATTGCAAAGCGGTGCAGCCCGACACGTTAAGTTCGGTCAGCTGATTGCCATGGCAGTACAGACTTTGCAAAGCGGTTAGACCCTGTACGTCGAGGGCGGTAAGCTGATTGCCGGAGCAGTACAGCTTTTCCAAAGCACTTAAGCCCTGTACGTTAAGGGCGGTAAGCTGATTGTTCCAGCAGTCCAGCTCTTTCAAGGCGGTGCAGCCCTGTACGTCAAGGGCGGTAAGCTGATTTATGTAGCAGTGCAGTTCTTGCAAAGCGTTTAAGCCTTGTACGTCAAGGGCGGTAAGCTGATTTCTGTAGCACCACAGCTCTTTCAAGGCGGTGCAGTCTTGTACGTTAAGGGCGGTAAGATGATTGTCGCTGCAGCTCAGCTTTTCCAAAGCGGTGCAGCCCGACACGTTAAGTTCGGTCAGCTGATTGCCGCCGCAGGACAGACTTTGCAAAGCGGTTAGACCCTGTACGTCGAGGGCGGTAAGCTGATTGTTCCAGCACACCAGCCTTTGCAAAGCGGTGCAGCCCTGTACGTCGAGGGTGGTAAGCTGATTGTAGACGCACTCCAGCCTTTGCAAATTGTTTAATCCTTGCACATTAAGAGCGGTGAGTTGATTCTGGAAGCACCACAGCAATTGCAAAGCGGTTAAGTCTTGTACGTCGAGGGCGGTAAGTTGATTGTTGTCGCAATACAGTTCGGTGATTTTGCCTTTAAGGATAACGACAATACCTTGTGCGTGCAGCTCTGTGTACGTGCTGTTGCTGCTTGCAAGCGTTGTTTCTTCGCAGCCTTCAACTGTAACGGGGGTACCGTCAGCGGTTCTTACCCTAACTTTGATGTCGAGCTTATCGGGGCTTAAGGTAAGTTCGACTTTTCCGGGCGGAAGGGTTTCAAAGCTCACCTTTATGTTGACCGCTGCCGTTACGGTGTGGGTATAGGTGTTTGACGTGTTGTCTGTAACAACGGCGCCGTCTACTTTCCACTCTTTTACTACATAGCCTGCAGCAGGTTCGGCCGTAAAGGTTACGGTTTTGCCCTGTTCGACGGTTATGGGGCTTACATCCGTTTCCGCTATGCCGTCCGCCCTTGCTTTGAGTGTGCCGCCGGCGCCTTCTACGCTAAAGCTTACGGTGTGCTTGGGAACAGGAACAGCAGGATTTTCCGGTTCCTGAGGCTTTTCGGGTACGGTGTTCCCCTTTTCCTCTTCAACCAGCATCTTCTTTAAAAACGGGTTTTCACAAGACATAACCGATACCAAAAGTACCGCCAAAAATAAAACTAAAATCTTACCTTTATGCTTTTTCATATTCTAAATCCTCCGCTCATTCCGGCAGCCCAGATTACGGGGTAGCCGCCTCTTATATAGGGTTCGATAAAAAAGTTTTTTATTGCAAAACGGTAACCGAATGTTCCTTCTCCCAAACCGAAGATAAAGGGTTTTGCGGCCTTTCCGTTCCACCCTAAGGAAACGCCTCCTTCCGCCTGCACAAAAAAGCCTGAGTCCGGCTTTTTAAACTTTGCAAAATCATAAAAATTCCAGCGGAATAAAAGAGCCGTATCAAGAAGTCCGTATCTTTTAAATCCCGTCGAATACAAGAGCTTTGCACCGGCTGAAAACCTGCCGGTCTTTACCCAATCAGGCAATACAACAAGCCCGTAAAGACCTGCGCCCAAGGCATAGCCTTTCGGTACGTTCATATTCCCTTCCGCAGAAAGCCCCACCGACCAATGAAGAACGTCTTTTTGTTCTGCAGGTTCCTCATTCACCTCTTGAGCAAACAGAACGGAAGCTGCCATGCCCCCTAAAAACACCGCCACACAAAGTGCGGCTTTTATACAATTTTTCATCATACATCAATTCTCCTGATAAGTAATTTTGAATTGGTAATTTGTAATGTGTAATTTTCACCCATTACCCATTATCCATTACCAATTAATTAATCGCTTCCACTTCTTCTTGGCTGAGGCCTGTCGCTTGCATTATCTTTTTTACGGAATCACCAAGTTGTTTTAGTACCTTTGCCGTTTCAAGTTTTGTTTGATATGAACCGTCGGCAAAGCCTTGCTCAATCCCCTGTTCAATTCCTTCGGCAAAGGCGATTTCATGTTCTTCGGCTCGCTGTACTGCAATATCTGTTTCATAATCATATTCTGCCAGTAACATATTCAATACCTCCTTAGTCTTGCGTTTTAGATATTCACGCAAAATATTATTTTCTATACATTCTTCAACGGCTTTTTCAAAACCGTTTTGACTATCTATCTCTTTCCACTTGCGCACCGTTTCCACAAATATACTGTATTCCTGCATTGTCCGGCAATTTTCCAATACCGGATGACGGTTTTGCCGGTTTATGTTTATTACTTTAACGGTCAACTCAAGATTAGTTTCCGTTCCTCTTTCTATAAAGGCCTCCGAAAGTTTCAGAGTCTTATCGGAAGGATAGGCTTCCTCTCCGTTGTAAAATACGTAGAATTCAGGAGTCGGTATATTTAAGAGTTTGCGGCTGTACTTTTCTTTTGATTCAAAGAGGGTTTCATACAAGCGGCTGACATACTCAAGACAGCGGAGAGGCATATTAGGATTTATCGTCGATTGGTGTTCTGCAAGAACTATTATTTTGTTATCTACAAGATAAGAAACGTCGTTATAGAATGTCATGTACAAAACTTGATCGAGGCGGATATTTTTCAAATGCTCTATAGCCGTAAGTTTGGTGCCGTGCAAAGCATTATAGAGCGATAAGAAATTCTCTTTTGCTTTTTCATCTTCACTGAAAAGATCGACGAAGACAGAGTCTTTGTATTTTCTGTTTGAAGTACTCATAACTTATGCCCTCTCTTGCCTTAATTATACCACAACTTCCTCAATTTTAAAAGAGCGGTTCTTTTAATTTAACCGCAAGGGACGCAGAGAGCTCAAAGCGTTGAGCTTACGCTCAACTTCGCAAAGGAATTTTTTTTATAAAACTAAGAAATAAACTTCACAGCTCTCTCCTTCCCGTGCTGTCAAAGGGTTTTTTCTCCCCTGATCAATACCATTACTGTGGTAGACCGGCTACCATTATGCTGGTGGACTGTCCACCATTACCGTGGTAGACCGGCTACCATTATGCATCCGTACTCTATGGAGCTATCCCTCCATACTGTCGGGAGCTATGGCTCCCTGCTGTCGGGGCCTACGCACCCATGTGTTATGGGGCTATGCACCCGTACTGTGCGGACCTATGCGCCCCTGTTTTACGGCTTTTTCTTCTTCTTCAGTTTGAGCGTATTGTTGACAGTATCCAGCTCGGTTATCCACTCCTGCGATGTCTGCGGTGTTATGGGAAACTTGTTTTTGTCGTCATCTGTAAGCGTATAACCGTCTGTACCGCTTGTACCCTTTACAACATCTCTGCCTACAGCGTATCCGTTTGTATCGTTCTTCATCGTAAGCGTTGCCGCATGTGTGTTGGTAAGCGCTTTCGTTACGGTGATAAATGCTTTAGCAAACGAATCACTATCCAAGAACACGTCGTTGCCTTCAGTAACTGTTGCGCTGCCTGACATTTTCATAGGCTTGTTGTTGCCGGGAGGCTCTCTTACATAGATACCGCTGCCTTCTTTTGCCGTGTTGCCGCTGACGGTTCCTCCGGTAAAGTAAAATAGTCCGTGGAATGGAATGGCAATGCCGCCGCCTGAACCGTTCGGAGCGTTGTTGTCCTTTATTTGTGCAGAACCCGATACGGTCAGCTGATACTTCGAGTATATACCGCCGCCTGCGGTCGCCGTGTTGCCGGAAACTTCGCCGCCTGAAATTTTAATTACTCCTAGATCGTAGCCGGAGTGTTCACCGTAAATACCTCCGCCTTTGTCTGCCGTGTTGCCGCTGACGGTTCCGCCGGACATGGTAAAGATTCCGTGTTTCACGAACACGCCGCCGCCTTTGCTCGGTTTGGGTGAACTGATATTAGGGTCGGTTTTGCAGCCCGTAATGGTGCCGCCTGTCATTTTAAAAATTCCCTGTTCACCGATAAAGACCCCGGCACCGCAGTTGTTTTCCGCTCCGTCAATATAGTTTTCTTCTATTGTGCCGCCCGTAAAATTAACGGTACCCCCGTTTATATAAATTCCGCCGCCGCCGACATCAACGGTGCTACCAGTTTGATAATACGGTCCTTCCGCCGCATGGTTGTTGTTTATTGTTCCGCCTGAAATCTCTACCGTTCCGCCATGGGCAGAAATACCTCCTCCAAAGCAGTATGCTCTGTTACCCGATATTTCACCGCCTGTCATTGTAAACTTTGCATTGTTATCTGTTAGAGACACCCCGGCATGATTCGTAGCCTTATTATCTTTTATAGAACCTCCGTTTAAGATAAATGTTCCGTTGCTTTTTATCTCTACGCCGGAGTTTCCGCCGTCTACATAATTATTGCAGATTGAACCTTCTTCCATCGTAAAAGTACCGCCGGCAATTGTTACGGCATGGGCAAAGTTTCTAATTTCCGTCTTGCCCGTAACGGTTACGGTTCCACTTGTTTGTTGTATACCGTAAACAAAACTGTTAGCTCCACCTCCATGGGTATCCGTTATATTAGCTTTTAAGATAACGGAGTCGAGGGTAAGCGTTCCTGCCGTTGTAACAAGATAGCGTTCGGGACCAGAGTCGGGGGGTAGTGAACGTGCATCGTGTATTATCGCAGGTACCGGAGGATTATAGTCCTTGCGTAAAGCTGCTATTGTAATCATTTTACCGCTTTCAATATTAAGGGTATCATCTTCCTTAATCGTTCCGTCTGTAAGAATGATATAGGGTACGCCGTTTTCGGTACATTGTGCCAGCGCTTTTGTAACGGTTGCATACGGCTTTTGCTTTGAACCGTTTCCGGCATCGTCATTACCCTCCTCGCTTCCCGGTACGTTATCGGTATACCAATAGCCGTTTTTTCCGCGGACATAGAAAGTGGGAAATTCCGCCTTTGCGGTTGGCTTCAATTCTTCTGAAACCAAACCTTGTTCGTCTATAAGTGTAATCGTATAATTTTTTTCAGCTCCGTATTCGGCTTTAACATCGGTTTGGTAATACAAAACCCATGCACCTGTAGGCGGATTATCCGCACCCGGTATGGGAAGTTTTTCCACATTAGTAGATTCAATAAAAGCTGAATCCGCAGGTTTTATAAAATCGGTGCCACCGCCGTTTATTTTCAGCTCATATTTCGTTCCGTTGATTTCGATGTGTGCGATGTCTTTGTGGAGCTTTCCGCCGGTAACCGTTTCGCCCATATCGGGGACTTTCAGACATAAAACATAATACTTCGGAATCGTCGTTGTCTGCGCAAGAGTGACGGACGGCTTAGGCGGGGCTGTATTCGCCTTTAGGTTCAAACTGAACTTTTTACCGAATTTTCTGCCGTCTGTTGAAATAAGGGTAATTTCGGCTCCTATGTTGCCGTTACTCCATTCGTGTGCTTTTAAAAAGGCTGGCTTGTACGTGAGCTTCAATGCCGCTTTGTCAGGTGTTTGCTCTAAAGTGTAGTCCGTGCCGTATTTCGGCTGCGGCGAAAGCCCGGGAAAATTGATAACTTTCCCCGCATCGGCCGCTAAAGCGGGCGTAACAAGGGTAAAGTTTTTGGGATTACGCAGTTTAATTGTAAGCGTTACATCCGAGTACGTTCCACTCTGGTACGACGGAATATACTCTACGTCTCCAATTTTTTGGGTCTTCTTATCAATAATGAAGCCTGTAGGGGCAACTTCCGCAGCCCAATAGCTTAAAAAATCTTCAGGGTCATCCCGAAATTGTTTACAAGTTGTAAATAATACGGCGGTTGTCAGCACTGCCGCAACCATTGTTAAAATCTTTAAAAGTTTTTTCATAAGTTAACTCCTTATTAGGGGATGTTGTGTTTTGGTCTATCCCAATCTGTAGTGCTATAAAAAACGCACAAAGACGGGAATTCGGTCTTGTGCGTGTGGTGTGAGAAAATTTGGCTGTGTTTGATTGTTTTATTTGGGCATAATAAGGCCTCAGCTGTGAAGCTGTGAAGCTGTGAAGCTGTGAAGCTGTGAAGCTGTGAAGCTGTGAAGCTGTGAAGCTGTGAAGCTGTGAAGCTGTGAATTTTGTGCAGATATGCGGTTTTATGTCAAGTGCTTTGCACAGTGCTTTTGCAAAACTTTTTGCATTTTTTTTGTGAGGATGATTGTAACTGCTATCGGTACATTTTTCTTCCATTTATAGTACAGTATAACATGTTTTTCCGTATATTTCAATCTTTTGAGGGGATTTTCTTTTATTTAATCGCAAGGAGCGCTAAGAGCGCAGAGATTCTTTAATGCGGCTTATAGTTTACAACAAAAACCTATCATGCTATAATTTAAAAGTAAAAACTTTTTTGGAGGAAAGAATGACAGCTTTTTATATAATTGCAGGATTGCTTGCGGTTTTCGGTATTTTAATTCATAAGTTTAAATTCTATTTTTTGATTGCAGGTTATAATATGATGAGCAAAGAGGAAAAAGAAGAATACAATGCCTCTTCCATGGGCAAACATGTAGGGCTTAGCCTTTATTTTCTTTCAGGCCTTTCCTTGACAGTAGGCCTTCTTTTCCGGTTTTTTCAAATGTCCAAGCAAACCGAAAAACTCGTAATAGCAGTCTATGTAATTCTTACAATGATTGCAGTTTCAATCCTCTTGATAAAAGAAAATAAAAAAAGACTAAACGAAATTATTCCTTTTATCGTGTTTATAAATATTGTTATTCTGATTATTTTAGCTCTAGTTATTTTATGGGGTAAAAATATTTAGAGTGCATTTTAATTGACAGGCAAAAGGCTTATTTATATAATATCAAAGATGAGCAACACAGGTTTAAGCACAAAAAAAATTCTTGAAAATTGGTATGGCAATCATCTTATTATTGCCGGAGAAAGTTTTATAGTAGGAATCCTCACAGGACTTGCCGTTACGGCATTTAGAAAATCCATTGATTTTCTTTCAAGCTTGCGAATTGATGTTTATGATAAGACAGTAAGCGGACTGTTAAACCCGGTCTTTGGTACAATCTTCAGCCTTGGCGTTTTAATTTTGACGGTAATTATTTTAGGCTTATTTATGGGCTTTATCATCAAAAAATATCCAATGATAAAAGGGAGCGGGGTTTCACAGATCAAGGGCAAATTTATGAAAAAGCTCGATATGAGTCCATGGCCGGAATTACCCTTAAAATTTTTAGGCGGTGTTTTAAATATAAGTGCAGGCCTTTCAGTCGGGCGGGAAGGCCCATCCGTTCAAATCGGAGCGTATATAGGAAGCGCCTTTGAAAAAATCGGCAAGACTTCCCATATTGAAAGAGTCTGCCTTGTAACGAGCGGTGCTGCTGCAGGGCTTGCCGCAACTTTCGGAGCACCCTTTGCAGGAATCGTCTTTGCAATCGAAGACCTGCACCAATATCTAAGCCCCCTCCTTTTAACCTGCGTAATGCTCGGAGCCTTTGCAGGCGACCTTACTGCCTCCTTATTTTTTAAGCAGGGAGCTATTTTTGATTTTCACGGTCTTCAACTTTTCCCTATAAAATATTTCGGCTGGCTCATTTTGATGGGAGCCGCGGCAGCCCTGATCGGACACCTTTTTAAAAAATCGATTTATACATCTCAAAAGATGTACGGAAAATTAAAAATTCCGCCCCAATTTTCGCCATTGATTCCATATCTTATTTCGATACCCGTCTGTCTTTTTTTTCCTCTTGCGGCAAGCGGAGGCGACCATCTGATTGAAGCCCTTGCAGAACATAGCTTTCCGCTTTCCATGCTCGTTCTGATTCTTGCGGCAAAGATAATTTTTACAGGTCTTTCGGCAGGCTCAGGAGCCATAGGCGGCATATTTGTTCCTCTTCTTTCATGCGGAGCCTTGACGGGAATTATATTTTCGAACATCTTGGTTTATTTTAATTTAATTGAAGCTCAATATTCCGTAAACCTGATGGTCTTTGCGATGGCCGCTTTTTTTACTACCGTAATAAAGGCTCCGGTTACAGCCATAGTTCTTCTTGCAGAAACAAGCGGAAACCTTTTCCATTTGGGAGGCTTGGTGCTGACCACAGCGTCTGCATACATTACGGCAAACATAATAAAGTCGCCGCCGAATGACGAGGTTCTTTTAAAACAGATTTTAGACAGTGAAGATTTTGCAAATAAAAAAGAAAAAGCGGAAGAACACGGCAAGCAGGTTTTTGAAGTTTGCGTTTCTCCCGAATCCTTTTTGGACGGAAAAAAAATTATGGACATTCAATGGCCTGATGACTGTTTAATCGTAAGCATTGCGAGGGGCGAAGAAGAAATCATCCCCGACGGCAGTACTGTTATTTCGGCAGGCGACAGGCTGGTGGTTTTAACGCACGGACACTATGTAGAATCCCATTTGGAGCAGATTGCAGAGATGGCTCAAGTTATAGATTAAGTATTTTACTTTCCGACACAAAAGCCTGAAAAAACCTTGTCAAGGATATCATCGGAGCGGACTTCTCCGGTAATTTCGCCCAAAAAGCTTAAGGCTTCTTCAAGGTCTTCTACGATGAGGTCGAGGGGGAAGCCTTCAAGAGAATTTTGATAGGCTGTTTTGAGCACATCCAAGGCCTTTTGAACGGCATCCCTCTGCCTTTCACTTCCGAGGGAAGCTGTTTTTGAAAAGCCGGAACTGCCTATATTTTTTGCAAGAACAGAATAGGCCTTTTCAGACAAAGCCTTAATCCCATTAGAAGCCTTTGATGAAATTATTATGGGCTCTTTAATTTTTTCGGCTTTTAAGATTTCTTTTATTTTTTCTTTTGACTCGGTATCGAGTAAGTCCTCTTTTGTGATAACCGTAATTACCGGAGCCTTTGCATTTTTTATAAACTCGGAATCATCTTTGTTTAAACTACCTGCGGACAAGATATCTTTAGGGTCGCAAAGGTAGAGGATGAGGTCGGCATTCCGGCTCATCTCCAAGCTCCGCTCGACACCGATAGCCTCTATCGAATCCTTAGTATAGCGTATACCCGCCGTATCGTAAAGGCTTACGGGGATGCCGTTAAAGTTTAGGGAAGCTTCAAGCCAGTCCCTCGTCGTCCCGTGAATATCCGAAACTATGGCCCTGTCTTCTTTTAGGAGGGCGTTAAAGAGGGATGACTTTCCTGCATTGGTCTTACCCGCAAGAACAACCTTAGCTCCTTGAATAAAGATTTTTTCAGCTGCCCATGAATCGGCTAAATCTTTTAGAGGTTCGATAATCCGTAAAATCAAATCGGGAGAAAATGCACCTTGGCTTGTTTCCTCATCTTCGGGATATTCTATTTCAACATCGGCCGCAGCGATGACAGCTGTTAGTCCGTGCTTTATTTCCTCTATACCCGAAAAAAGATTTCCCGACAGGCGGCCTGCTGCAAGTTCAATATTTATATCGGTTTTTGAATTGATGATTTCGTTTACAGCTTCGGCCCGCGTTAAATCGGCCTTTCCGTTCGCAAAGGCACGGAATGTAAACTCCCCGCCCTCGGCTGCTCTAAAACCGTTTTCAATTAAAAGGCGGTAAATTTTTAACACTACGGCAGTTCCGCCATGGCAGATAAACTCAACGGAATCCTCCCCCGTAAAACTTTTAGGCTCCCGATAAACGCAGACCGTAACCTCATCAATTTCTTTTTTTGATTCGGGGTCTAAAATCCAGCCATGCAAAATGCTGTTGCCTTGGGCTTCTTTTAGTTTTTCAGGTTTTGAAAAGATTGCGGAAGCAATGTTTATCGCCCCCTTCCCCGAAGTGCGGACAATGCCCAAAGCGGCAGGGCTTAGGGCCGTAGCTATTGCGGCTATAGGATCGTCTAGGGCATATTTACCTATCTGCATTATCTTCTCCCGAAATTTTTAAGCGGCAAAATATTATCGGAGCAAGCCCTGAGGCAATAAGACCTACTGCAAAAAATTCCAAAAAGCGGTAGAGCCTGTATTGTGCATAGCTTGAATCTATTTTTAAAAGATAAAAAATCATAATCGGAATACAGGAAAGAGCAGAGCCGATTATAAAGCGTAAAAACTTTTGTAAAAAACTTCCTTTGGAGGCATCAAAGCTATATTTGGAATTTTCAAGGATACGGATATTTCCAAAAGCCAGTCCAAGTATAAGGCCGGCTTCATTTACCTTTTCCTTTGAAATTAAAATGAGAATAAATGAAAAAAGAGCCGCAAGGGTAAACCTTATAGATGCAGTTTTTTTGAACTTAATATTTTGGGCATCGCTCTCATCTGTTCTATTTAATGTTAATGTGGAAAGCTTTGCTTCAATTGCGGGAAGAAAAAACATCATACTTAAAAAGATAAACGCACCAAGGCCCCAGCCTAATAAGACATCGGTCGGATAATGCACACCGAGATAAACCCGTGAAAAGCCTACCAATAGAGGAAGAACAATTGCAGCCGCTATTTTTATCTTAACCGAAGCCGTGCTTTTTTGAGGCTTTGCCGATTGGGAATCTTTTGAGAGGGTTCCTCTAAAGGGTTTATAAAACAAGACAGCCGGATAAATAAAAGCGCTTATCGAAGAATGGCCCGAAGGTGTTGAAAAGCCGCCTATGCTTTTAAGCATGATTTCGGGTGCATGAGCAAAGGGACGAGGAATTTTAAAAATCCGCTTAATCCCTCCGTTGAGTCCTGAGGTAAAGGCAGCGGCATAGGCAAGATGAAGCCCCTTTTTATAATCTATACACCAAAGATATAAGCCTATAATAAAAACGACAAAGCCGTAGGTTGACGCATCCGTAAAAATTTTCATTATTTCATTAAGAAAGGGGGTTGAAAAATTTTGTACGGTTCTTATTACTTCTATTCCCCATTGGTGTACTGCATGAAGTTCTTTTGAAGCTGCCGAAAGTTCCGCCATTATAAGCCCTCCCCATCAGGACGCAGATCCAAGTAACGCCCCGAATTATTCCAATAAATATAGCCTTCATCTATGGAATCCTTAATTCCTAAGATCTGGCGTTTTACGTAATTTTCATCATAGTATTTTTTATCATAAGAAACGGGAATAAAAAAGGCTTGAGCCCAAGGGCGTACAATTACCTTGTTGCGTGCCATCAATTTGTTTCTATAAGAACCTTGATGATAAATTCTATAAGGCCTTTCTTCGGCAGGCTGATAAGCCAAAAAACTTTGAGAAAAATGACTGGGATAGAACATTGGGCAGATAACATCCACATATTCTGCAAGAAGTTCTACCTCCTGCCCCGTGCGGGCACCGGTGCGGTACCAGCCGTTTGCTCCGTAAATATCTATGGAAATAGGAGCCTTGATTCTTTCGCGTGAGTAGGCTAAAAAAGACATAAGGGCACTAACCTTGTCCATGCCGTTTTCCCTTGCCGGATATCGGACATCTGCAAGGTTGAAGCCGTCGGTAGGAAAACGAATATAGTCGAATTGAATTTCGTCAAAGCCCAGGGAACAAAGCTCATCGGCTATATCAACGTTATATTTCCAAACATTTTCATTATAAGGGTCGACCCAATATTCCTCTATGTTTTCTTTTTCTCCGTTATAGAGATCATACCCCTGCCAAGGTTTACCGGTTTCTTTATCCTGAACGGCATATTGCCCGTTATTATATCTATATAAATTTTTATCTTTAAATACGACAATTCGGGCAATAAGATAGATATTTTCAGCCTTTGCTCTTTTTATAAATTTTTCGATATCGAGAGGATATTTTATGCCGTTATATTTTTTTATATCTTCGTTTTTACTTTCATAGCGGACAAAGCCGGACTCATCTTTCATGTCTATTACAAGAGCATTGAGCTTATTGTCCTTGATTGTTTTAAGATGCTTTTCAAAAGATTTTTCATCCCGCATCTGATGAGTGGGAGTATAAATGCCTTTTTTACCGTCAGAGATTTTTAAATAAGGATTGCTTTGATTTTTTTTGTCGTGTAATAACCAGAGTTCGGATAAGGACAAATTACCGTCAAGCGAGGTCAAACTATTCGGAACAAAGGCGCAAAGATACTTTGAATTCTTTAGGTATTTTTTGACCTTATTATAATCTTTCAATAATTTGTTGGAAGTATAGATTTGAGTATTCGGCATAATTAAATCGGTTTCAAATAAACCGCCTTCCATAACTCCGAAAACCGTATTGTCTATTATATTTAAACTATCGACACAAACGAGCTTTTTATTGTTTGCTTCTTTTTCATTTAAGGATATAAATAATTTTTTATTCCAATCGAGCTTATACATCAAACCTGAAAATGTTTGAGCACAGTAAACTTGAGAGTTGCTCGAGATTTGATTAAAAACAATATCCGATATTTCTTCAATCCCTTCAGGTCCTTTTTTTAAACCGTCGCTTATATCGTTCCAAATTTTTGAATTTACATCGGGCTGCTTCCAAGCCATACCTGCAATAGAGTGAGAAACAAAAACCGTTAAAACTTTTTCGCCCCTTGAATTAGGCATATCCAAAACACTGACAGCCTTTATTCCGTTTACCGAATGATTGGCTCCAAGGTTCTCCCAAGTTTTTCCAGAATCCCGTGTTAAAAAAACATTGCTTGAAGTTGCAGTAACAAAGATGTTCGGATTAAAGGGGTGAATTTCCAAATCTTTAAGTTGAGGAATTTTTTCTATAAAAGTTTTGTTTCCGTTTTTATCTATATTTTTAATTATTTTTTTAGGAAGCTTATCATTTAGGTAGTAGAATTCTTTTAAGTTTTTGCTTGCAGCAAGCCCCTTGCCGGTTAAAAAAAGCCATTGATTTCCGGCCTTAGATATTTTAAAAACGGGCGAATCACTCCAAATTTTTTTTGCCCTAAAATTATCTATTTTAAACAAACCCTCAGAACTTCCTGCCAAAAAAGCATCTTGGGCATAAAGCGGGAGCATAACAATCAACAAAACAAAAGCAAGCCTTAAAGCTCTTTTACCGCAATAAAACATTTTCATAGGTTCACATAATGCCATAAATTGAAGATATATGCAAGCCGGTATTTTTTTTGATAAAACTTCTTACAATTTATACCGGCCGATAAACAACCTCATCAGCCCTTACATTTTTCTCTAAAATTTGGTATAATAATAGAATATTGGAGTTTTATTATGAAGATACATTGTCCTTGCGATGCAAGTTTTGAAATTGAGCATCATGCCAAAATAAATTTAGATAAAGAACCGGAAATATTAAAAAAAATAGCTGACGGTTCATATTTGACCTTTAAATGCCCTCAATGCGGAAGAAAGGTCCGTTCCGAAATAAAGACAAGAATAGAATGGCCTTCCAAAAAGCTTATCTTACTCTTCGTTCCGGAGGCCGATAGGATAGCCTGCCTTTCCAGCTGTTCCGGATTAAAAGAGATAAACGAAAAAACAAAAAAAACCGAAAAGATAGAATATGAAAAAGCCGATGAGACCCCGGTTATAGGCTATTCGGAATTGGCTGAACGGCTTGCAGTTGTAGAAGCAGGCCTTGATCCTCATGCCATGGAAGTTTTAAAATTCTTTATATTGGACAGCGGAAAGGATATAAAGGGCAAAAAGATAAAGATATTTTTCCACTCGGTAAACAATGACGGCAGTTTCGAGTTTTATGTATACGGTTTAAAAGAAGATCAAGTAGCAGTTATGAAAATTCCCGTCAAATTATATGACTCGATTTGTCAAGATATAAAAAACAAAAAGAAGTCCGAAATTTTTACGGCAGTCTATTTGGGAAACTATCTTTCCTACCAAAATATTTTTACAGAAGGAAGGGATTAATAGTTTATGTACAAAAAATATCTTTTTTTATTTTTTGCTTTAATTTTATGCTTTTCATTAGGCGCTCAGAATGCGGATTTGCCTTGGAGTGAGGTTGCCGAAAATCAAGGGGAACAAACAACAGGAGGAACCGGACAAGGAAGCGGAACATCAGGCTCAAACTCTGCCTCACAAACGCAGCCGAACACAAACTCAAGTACAAGCCAACAAACTCAAGCAGAAGCAAATGCAAGTGCAAACACGGGAGCTCAATCCTCAGAGATAAAACCGGAAGAAAAAAAAATAAATATCCTTGTATTCGCTCAAGCTATGACCCTTGCGGTTGCAAACGATAAGGCTCTTTATTCACGTAACTCGGCCGCAAGAGCAAACATCCCAGAACAAGACAAACTTCGTTCGGCAAAGGTCGTTCACAAATTTTCGGGAGGCGTTACCGAGATAATGAATTCGGGAACATTGCCGATATTTTTTGCAGCAGGGAAAGACGGCTTTGTTACCAGATATTCTTATCCAAAATTTGAACCCGATACTTGGCAGCTTTCAAGTATGCCGATACAAAAAATAGCCGTACACCCTAAAGGACAACTCGTTGCAGTTTATGAAACAAACGGCTTTAGCATTCATCAAGTTTCTCTTTGGGATTGGGCAAAAAAGAAAACCTTATTTTCAAAACGCTTATCCGATTCGGTCGTATCCCTTTCATGGTCGGCCAACGGAACCTACCTTTTTGTAGGCAACAGGTCTACCGACGGTATCACGGTATTGGATTCAAAAGGCATAGTGCAAAATATTTATCAAGAAGCCCCCGGAATTGTTTTTTTGGCAGCTACGGCATCAACCGAAAGAAGCATTGTAACTTACGGAGAATCAGGCCGCCTTGTTTACACCGATATAGCAAAGAAAAAAAAGCTAAAAGAATTCAGAACAGAAAACAAACTTGAAAATCCGAATCTTATAAAAAACTTTACAAGAATTATCGGCTATAAGGACAATAATGTCTACGTAATAGATGCAGTTACGGGAGAAACGGTATCCAAACATCAAGCCCGATATGCCCTCTTTGCTTCCAAAATTCAAGATTCGGTCCCTATTTGGATCGAAAGAACTCGAAGAAAAAATGAATGGTGTATAAGACAGGGAGACGCTTCTTCGAGCGGCTTTTATGTGCCGGGAAATTCCAAAATAACGGCAGCCCGCCATATTAAAAATCACATGGTAATCGGCACCCAAGACGGTTCTATTTACATGATAGGCTTAAATGAAGACTCTTCAGTAAATCTTGAAAAACCGCTTACCTACTCCGACTCAAAAATAGATGACATTACAAGCGACGGAAATATTTTATATATTCTAAAAGACGGAAAAATATATGTTCAAAATTCCCCTGAAGAAAAACCCGTTCCGATAATAGAAGACCTTAAAACAAATAAGTTTACATTTTATAACAACGGATTTTTGCTGTGGTCGGACATAAAAAAGGGGATGCCTATCTCTCACTACTCCCTTGATACAAAGTCATTAAAAAAGATTATCATTCCTAAAGAAACCGTCATATCCGTTTCGGTTTATAAGAATTTATTTTTATATGTAGAATCTTTTAACGGAGTTACATTGGTTAATTTTGATAACGGAAAAAAAGAATTCGTCTATAATGCTCCGGGAATCCAAAATGCGGTTCAAGTAGACGACAACACAATGCTGATTGCCAAAAGCGCCATAGGACGATCCCAAAGTCCCGTCTTTATAATAAATACCCTAACGGAAGAAACAAGTCCGATTCCGATGGAAGGAAATTTAGCCTTTGCCCTTGAGCAAAATGCTTCACGCCCTAACAGCCTTGCATGTTTTTTGGTAGCAACAAGTCCTTCACCCAAGACGGAGCTGCTGCATATCAGCTTAAACCGAAAAAATACTATAGACAGCACATTCAAACCGATTCTTTCCTACAAGGAAGAAAGCGTAGATGCCTTTTTGGAAATTTCGGGAAACGACATTTTAACCAACTTGGGAAACAGCTCGCTTGTTCACTACAATACCTCATCAAAGCAGGCCAGAAGATTATCCCGCTCATACGGATTTCCGAAGGAAGCCGTTATCTTAAAAAAATATTTTATCAGCCTTAACTTCGGCGATACTCTATCATGGTATGAGCGGAAAACAGGGGCTATTTTAAAAACAGTAACAATAGAGTAAGAGAATTTTATGAAAAGATATATTTTATTTTTAATCCTTGCAGCAATGCTTTTTACCTCATGTACAAAAACCGAAGAAGACAAGATAGCGGTCATCTGGACGGACAGGGCGGAGTTTGTTTCATACTGTGAGGTTTTTAATAATTCGCAAAACAAATATAAAATTATTGTCGAATACCAAAAAAGCCCTGTCGATGCTCTCATCAATACCGATGTGCAGCCCGACATAGTTATAGGTTCATGGCTTAAGGGTAAATCCGCCAGAGTAAAATTTAGAAAAATCAATAATCTTTTCGGGGAAAAAAAGATAAACAAAACCGACTTTTATCCCGAACTCTTAAACTTAGGAAATATTTCCGGCAATCAATATCTATTGCCTATAAGTTTTAACTTACCGATGATTATTTTTTCCTCGGCAAATAAATTTAAAACAAAGAGCGATTTTTCCATTTCTCCTGATGAGATAAGGGATTTTTCAATTAAATTTAATAAGGGAATCAAAGGAACTTATACCGCAATGGGCTTTTCTCCACGCTGGTCGGACGACTTTTTATATATGAACACCAAGGGCTTCAATGCATCCTTTGAAGAAGAAAAAGATTTTTTTTCATGGAACGATAAATCCCTTCAAAATGCAATAAATTATATAAGAGATTGGAGCAGAGAGGTAAATACATCAGCTGCCGCCGAAGATGACTTTAAATTCAAATATCTTTATGACTCGCCCTATGTTTTAGTCAAAAACGGAAGATGTCTTTTTTATTATGTCTCCAGTGAGGAGCTTTTTTCTACACCTCAAAAACGATTGGAAAACATGGATTTTAGATGGCTTGCCTTCAGCGGGAAAACTCCCTTAAAAGACGACATTCTTTATGGAGGAATTTGCAGCAAGGCAAAAAACTCTAAAGCTGCCGAAGCTTTTTTTATTTGGTTTTTTCAAGTAAAAACCCAAGAACAGCTTTTAAATCGGGCCAATGAAATGGATCTGATGATCAATTCCTTCGGCCTTGCCGGAGGCTTTTCGGCCCTGCATCAAGTAACCGAAAAATTATTCCCAAGGTATTATCCTCTTTTACTGGCACATCTGCCTCAGACGCAAAGCTTTTATGCACCTCATATTTTGCCGAGCAATTGGCCGATGCTAAAAAAAGAAATTTTAATGCCCTATTTAAAGGACGCATGTAATGCCTCAGCATACCCCGATTCTATTCCTTCTCTTAATAAAAGAATAGCAGAATGGTATAAAAATCAATAAAAATGCAACCTTATTATAATTATATTGTCATAAACATTTAACGGAGTATTTATGCAGACAATCAATGATCTCGGAAAATATACATTTTCAGCCTTATTAAGAAATTCGGTCTTAAAATTTTCAAATAGACCGGCTCTTTCATATGTATCTGAACAACCCATAAGCTACAAAGAACTTAACGAAAAGGTTGAGTCTATAAAAACCTTATTACATTCGCTGGGCATAAAGCCGCTTGATAAGGTAGCAATTTTCAGTACAAGCTCGCCCCAGTGGGCAATTTCGTATTTTGCGATAGTAACACTTGGAGCCGTTGCCGTACCTCTTTTACCTGATTTTAATGAAAGTGAAGCTTCTTCTTGTTTAAAGCATTCGGGAGCAAGGGCTATATTTGCCGGAGAAAAACTTTTGGCAAAGTTAAACAATACGGATGACCTTGATATTATAATCAATATAAATGACTTTGCTGTAAAAAAGGGAGAAATAAAGACGGATACCCCACTGCCTGTGCATGAGTGCAAAGAAGAAGATACAGCTTCAATTATTTATACATCGGGTACAACGGGCCGTTCTAAGGGTGTTGTCCTTACACATAAAAACCTTATCTTTACGGCCATTGCAGGTCAGCACTGTCAACGCATAAACCAATACGAGGCAGCCCTTTCAATATTACCCATGTCCCATGTTTATGAGTTTACAATAGGCTTTTTAATGTTCATGCTGAACGGAGCCTGTATCTACTACCTTGAAGGTCCGCCCATTCCTCGAAACCTCCTGCCGGCTCTTCAAAAGATAAGGCCTCATTTTATGTTGAGCGTTCCGATTGTAATCGAAAAAATATATAAACAAAAAATTCTGCCGGCCTTTAATGCAAGTCCTCTTATAAAGAAGATTTACGGAACAAAACTCGGAAGAAAATTATTATGCCGTAAGGCCGGAAAAAAGCTAAAAAAGACCTTCGGAGGCCGTCTTAAATTTTTCGGTATAGGAGGATCAAAAACCGATCCCGTCGTTGAGCAATTTATGGTTGATGCAAAATTTCCCTATGCAATAGGCTACGGTCTTACCGAAACTTCTCCATTGGTTGCTTATTCCGCAGTGTACAAAACCGTTCCCGGCGTAATAGGCAGCACCATTCCGGGTGTAGAAATAAAAATAGGGGATAAAGACCCTCAAACAGGGATAGGCGAGCTTTTAGTAAAAGGCCCCAATGTCATGCAAGGGTATTATAATGCACCGGACTTAACAAAGGAAGCCTTTACCGAAGACGGCTGGTTCAAAACCGGCGACCTATGCGTCATAGATAATAAGGGAAGAATAAGCTTAAAGGGAAGATCAAAGAATATGATTTTAGGAGCCGCCGGCGAAAATATCTATCCCGAAGATATAGAATTTGTCTTAAACCAGCATCCCCTTGTATCGGAATCCTTAGTTGTTGAAGGAGAAAACACATCCTTAGTCGCTTATGTCCGCTTACAAGATGCCATAGGAGATGCCGTTTCAGAAATCTCTAATGCCATAATGCATAAGAGAGAAGAAGTGCTAAACGAAATAAGATTTTTTGTCAACTCAAAGGTCAACAAGTTTTCAAAGATAGATAAAATTGAAGTTGTAGAAGAGTTCGAAAAAACTGCAAGCCAAAAGATAAAGCGCTATCTTTATTCTCTACGTCATGGAAAACTCCAAACAGAAGGAGTAAAAGAAAAATAATAAAAAGCCTCCTTTTTAGGAGGCTTTTTTTACGTTGATTTTGATAAAACGGGCTTGATGTTTTAAAAAAACGTTTTCCTATAAAAATTAAACTTAAGCCGATTCCTTTTTTTTGCCGAAAAGCCGCTTAAAAAAGGCTTTTATTGAACGCCAGATCCTTACAAAAAATCCCGGATTTTTTAAGCGATTAAGACGCGTAAAAGCATTTAAAAGCTCCTCATTAGAAAACTGCTGTCTTTGCACATTTTCTTCAATCTCGATATCGAGAGCAAGGCTTTCATCCTCTACGGAAAGGACTCTGGCTTCTATGGTTTTCCAACCCAATTTTTTTGCCGCTTCCAATCTCCGTTGGCCGGCTATAAGCACTTTATTTTGATCTACAATAATCGGATTTAAAAGCCCCACACGGTTTAGACTCTCTGCCAGCTCTTCAATTTCTATAAATTCTTTTCTGGCCCTTTGCCTTACTTTTATTTTCTCTATAGGAATCTGCATAAGCCCCCCATGATCAAAGGATTTATTTTCCATACTCCTTTGACAGATTTTCCAACTGCATCATAAACTCATCTTTGGTTTTTGTCCAGTCCTCGGAGCTCATTTCAAGCACATTCACCCTGTCTTTAGGCATTTCTATCTTCTTTATAATCTTGTTAGTGATAACCATTTTTGAGTCAAGTTCAACGTCAAGCCTTCCTCCGCCCATTTCTTTAGAAGAATTTAAGCTTATTTTATCAATACCAAATTCCACAGTATCCGGACTCTTCTTATTAAAGCTGCCGGAAAGATTCATTTCCATTATTTCCATCCTATTACCGTCATAGCCGTCATCCGAATATACGGGAACCATTTTTGGGAAAGCAAAATTCATTGAAGCTTTAAAATTATCCGACTGCTTTGTTTTATCTATCAGTATAGCATAATTTAGAGCTCCGAGTGTCAAATCTTCACTCATCGAATCATTAGCAGTAAGCCACATATTTATCATAAAATCGGCTTTATTTTCGTTTGATTCCCCCCTGCTTGTAAATGTGATAGTATGGGAAGAAGAATCTACACCACTAAAAAGTTCTATACTTGCAATTAAATTATTAAAAACATAATTATAGTCTTCAATTTCATAGCTTAATTTAAGCAATGGTTTATCTGCTACAAAAACCGTAACCATATCTTTTGAAATTAAGCCGTCTTTTACGCCTATTTCTTCGGTAATGCGGAAACCATCAGGGATAGTCATTTTTTCAGGTGAAATATTTTCTGAAAACTTATCCATCATTTCTTTTGTAAGAACATCTTCATACATGCTCAACATTAATTTTAAGCGGTTATCGTTTTTTAAGGCATACCAAATAAGAGAAGGGATTTGTTTTAGCTGTTCATTGTTAAAAGTAATTTCATATCCCGAATCGGTCTTTTTTATATCGGCTTTCTTATAAAGAGCTTTTTCGGCATTTAAATATCTTTTTTGGGAATGCCTGTCAAGCTGCATCGTCATCATATTTTTCATTTCATTATAGGAAAAATCCATATTAAAAAATGAAAGGAAATTTTTAGGAGAAATCAAAGCTAAAAATTTACCTATACCGTTTGACGGCAGATAAAATGTAGTGTCCTTTAAAAAAAGGCTGGCTGCTTCAATATTTTTATCGCCAAATTTCATGATAAAAATAGGAATATCGGACATTCCGGAAGCAGGACCCTTAATACCGTAAGAATAAAAAAGGGCTTTTTCTTTTTGGTCATTGATAAAAGTAAAATTCAAACCGATGTTGTTTTTTATAAGATTCTCAATACCTGCCGTATTCAAAGGATTCTTATCAGAATCGGGGCTCTTAATGGTATTTTTAAACTCCTTAATCCGGGCATCAAATGTAATCGAACCGTTTTTTTCTATATCTCCGTCCATAAAATATTCGTTTGAAAATTCGGTAATAGATTTTGCGGCCTTTTCCCTCGATGCTTTTTTTAAGGCGATAATATCTTTTTCATCCTTATTTCCGCAAGAAATAAGAAATCCGGCAAGGATGCCGATAACGGTGAATAAAATAAAAGATTTAAAATTTTTCATATAGTACCTCACAAGAAACAGTATAAAGGATTAGAGTCTCTTTGTCAATACTATGTAGCTATATAACCATAAAACCCTAAAATAATTCTTTTTTTAAAAGAAGTTCGGGATCTGCAGGAATTTCATTTATACGCAGCTCCCAATGAAGGTGGGGGCCTGTCGAAAAACCCGTTGTTCCTATATCTGCAATTTTTTCTCCTTGTTTTACCAAAGAACCTTCTTTTACGTGAATTTTATTTAGATGATAATAAATGGTGTAAACAGCAGGAGCATGTTCTATTACAAGGGTCCAGCCCGTTACTATCCTGTTTTCGGCAAGCACAACTTTTCCCGTTCCGGGAGCAAAGATCGGCGTTCCTATTGGAGAAGGATAATCGATTCCCCAGTGACGGCTTACCGAAGTTTTTCCGTCAGGGTATTTTGAAGTGCGCTTTTCGGCAAAAGTTGAGCTTATTCTTTTTGCATCAAAAGGCATTACAAAGGGACCCTTAAAATAAAGGCTCTCAAGGTTTTGCACCTTTAAAACTTCTGCAAACCTGTTTCGTTGTTCGGTTTTTTTAGGACTTTTATCTCTTAAAATTTGTGAATTTTTTTTGCTCAATTTCATTACATACTCTTCAAATTCTCTTTCTAAAACTTCAAAGCCCCTATCTTCCTCAAATAAAGCTCCGTCAATTATAAGATGAGTCCGAATTTTCCATTTGCCGCTCTTCCACCAAACGGCAACAGCCGCAATTGCAGCCCATTCTTTTTCCGTCTTATCAAGAGGAAAAGCATTGATGGTTTGAACTTTTTTTTCCGATGTGTCATAAATAGTAATCCATGCTTTTTCTATTTTGCGTGCAACCTTAAATTTTACGTTAAAAAAAGAACCCAAATCTCCGCTCTCCGGCAGCGAAATAATATATAGAGCTTTTTCCGATTTGCCGTTTTGTTCAATATCGGAAACTTCCTTCTTTCCCGATGGATGGAGTGCAAATAAAAAACAAAAAAACAATAATACTTGAAAACTTCTTTTTTTTAACATTTTAATAATCCTTTAGTTCACCTAATCTATTTTTTTTAAATCCTTGATAACCATTTTAGGAGTAACCGTACCGTTAAAATAGTTTTTCGATACATTGAATACTATGTCGGCATAGTCCCCAACCTTAAACTCCGTTCCCAGTTTTTCGGCAGCCTTCCAATAAAGAGCATTCCATTTATATTTCCCGCACTCCAAGTTAAAGCGCAAATGAAGGGGCTCGGCCTTGCCTATAATGTTTGCATTTAAAATTTTTACCCGCTTTGTCATAAAGGTCAAAGCCGGAGAATTACATCCGTAAGGCTCAAATTTATCGACTAAATTTAAGATTTCGGGTTTTAAATAATCATGAGGAAGCTCGGCATCGATTGTAAGAGTTTCGGAATCTGCATCATTTTCAAATTCCATTGACCCGGAAAATTGTTTTAAACTTTCCAAAAACTTCGTAAGCTTTTCCTGCTCGATGCCGAAACCTGCCGCAAAATCATGTCCGCCGTAGTCCAAAAAAAGCTCGCTATAGGGTTCAAGGAAGTCCAAAAGACGGAAGCCCCTCGCCGACCTTATCGAGGCAACGGCACTGCCGTCAGGCATCAGGCAGATAGCAAGGGCCGGCAGCTTAAAGTATTCTGCCAACTTTCCTGCAAGAATTCCGGTAATTCCGCGATGAAATTCCGCACTGACGGCAACTACCAATTTTTCGTTATATTCCTTTAAGCTTTCAATCGCAAGAGGCAGGGCAATTTCCCAAGCCTTGGAACCAAGAGCCCTTCTGTCCTCATTCATTTGAAATATTTCTTGGGCCTTAGCCGTTCTTTCACCCGAATCTTGAGCAAGAAAAAGCTCGATAGCCGTTTCGGGTCTACCCATTCTGCCGGAGGCATTTACCAATGGCGAGATATTCCACGCTATCTCTTCGGTGCCTATGGGAGCCCCTAAAAGTTTTTGCATAGCCATCAGGTCTACAAGACCGAGGCGGGGCTTTTTGTTTATTTCTTTTAAGCCTTGTTTTACTATTATACGGTTTTCTCCGGTTAATTCCATGAGGTCTGCAAGGGTAGAAAGGGCAACCAGCTGAATTTCGGAAGCCTCTCTTTTTCCGTAAAAATTGTTTTTTTGCTGAACAAAGGTTATAAAGATATTTTTAAAGGTTTCAAGCTCCGACTGGGCATCTTCATAATATTTTCCGATTGTCGAAAATTCTTTTAAGCGCAAAAGGCTCATATCTCCCATTTGCGGAAATTGTTTTGCAACCTCGGGCTGAAAATCAAAAAAGTTAAATTCGATTCCGTTTCCGAAGATGGTTTTAAGCTGTTTTTTTTGTAATGGAGCATCCCATACGAATATTTGCTGCCCGTTTAAAAAAGAGCCAAGCCTTGTTTCCGAAAAAGAAAGCATTCCCGGAACTATGGTTTCGGTAATTTTTCCGATTTGAACCATATTTACAAGTTTTACGGCTTCTATCGAGTAAGCGTCATTTACAGGCCTTACATTTAAAAGGGAAACTTGCTGTTTATAAAATGGCTGCATTCCGAAACGGAGGGCGGTGATAAGTTTCCATGCCGTAGCACAACCCGATAGATTTTCGTGGGGATAGCCCGAATCGGGCATCTTACAGTTTATTATGACGGCTGCCTCAGGTAAGCTCTCCTGAGGGGTATGGTGGTCAACTACTATTACATCGATACCTAAACTATTGGCTTTTTCAATTTCCTTAAAATTGGAAATACCGCAGTCCACCGTTATGATAAGAGTGCCGTCATTTGCAGCGTGCTTTTCTACGGCTTCCACGGAAAGCCCGTAGCTCTCATCTCCGGTAGGAATACGCCATGACACGTCAAGCCCCATATCCTTTAAGGCTTCATAAAGAAGGGTCGTACTTGTAATGCCGTCCACATCTCTGTCGCCGAAAATTAAAACCTTCTCCCCTTCTTCTTTTGCATCCAAGATACGGTCTACGGCATCTTCCATGTTTTTAAATAGGAAGGGACTGTGAAGATAGCGCATATCGTCTTCCAAATAGAATAAAATATCCTTCCCTTCAATAATTCCGCGGCGTACCAATATTGCCGAAGTCAGGGGATCACATCCGTATTTTCTTTTTATCTCGTTTACAAGTTCGGGGCCTATTTCTTTTTTTTGCCAGTCCATTTTTTTCTCCGCATTGGATTTAAAGTTCTTCTTGTTTGATAATTTTAAAAATAAGCTTATCTTTTTGCGGAGCCTTATCGGAATATTCTATAGCGTTTTTCAATAAGGGCATTGAAGCGGAAACCGAAGCCGAATCCTTTCCGTAGACCCTCATTATAAGGTCTCCTTTTTTTACGGAATCGCCCTTGTGTTTTAAAATTTCAACTCCGGCATCGGGGCATACGGGATCGGTGGTTTTATTTCTTCCGACTCCAAGGTTTACACCGGACATACCGACCTCAAAAGCATTAATGCTCTCGATAAAGCCGTCCCTTTCTGCCTTCAATTCTTCAAAAAATTTGCTGCGGCGGGTTTTATATTCCGCCATAAGGGTCTTGGGATTGCCTCCCTGAAGTTCTATATTTTTTATAAAAAGATCCAAGGCCTTGCCTGAGCTTACGGCTTCTTTTGCAAGAAAAAGCCCCTCTTCTTCCGTCTTAGCCTTGCCTCCCAGAACGAGCATATGAGCGGCCAGCTGCAAGGTAAGCTCAGTGCTGTCCGCGGGGCCTTGTCCTTTTAAAATATCTATCGTTTCTTCTATTTCCAAAAAGTTTCCGGCCATCGTGCCGAGAGGTTCATTCATATCGGTTATAAGAGCCCTAGCCTTTTTTCCCATAGCTTTAGCCGTACCTACAAGGCTTACCGCCAAGGCCTCTGCATCGCTCAAGGTTTTCATAAAGGCACCCTTTCCGCATTTTACATCGAAAACGAGAGCTTCGGAACCTTCTGCAACTTTTTTTGAAAGGATACTTGAAGTTATAAGAGGAACCGATTCGACTGTGGCCGTAACATCCCGCATCGCATATAGGAGGCGGTCTGCCGGTACAATTTCCTTTGTCTGCCCCGTCATGGCAAAGCCTGTTTTTTCTATAAAATTCCTAAATTCGGCTTCGGTCAAGTCGGTGCGGTAGCCCGTAACTGCCTCAAGCTTATCGAGAGTTCCTCCCGTGTGGCCAAGTGCTCGGCCGCTCATCATAGGAACCTTAATACCGTTTGCCGCAACAATGGGAGCAAGAGGAAGCGAGAGCTTATCCCCTACCCCTCCGGTAGAATGTTTATCGACAAATGGGCCTTCAAGGCTTGAAAGGTCCATCACCTTCCCGGAATGAAGCATAACATCCGTAAGAATAGCAGTTTCCTCAAAGGTCATTCCGTTAAAATACACGGCCATAAGCCATGCCGAAATCTGATATTCGGGAATTTCGCCCTTTACATAAGAATTTACAATAAATTCTATCTCTTCGCGGTTTAAGGGTTCTATAGACTGCCCCTTTATTCCGCGTTTTTTCATAATAATATCCGTTGCTCTCATGTGTTACCTCTCATTTTTGATATTAGTATGAAAGTACATAAATGTCAAGCCTAAAATTTGATTGATTAAAATTTGATTGAACTTGATAATTGACAATGAATGATTTATATTGTAGAATACAAAATGTGAAAAATCTATGTAAAACTTGTGGATAAGTAGTGATGAAATTTTATGATATAACAAATAAAAATGTTCAAGTTTCTTTTAAAGAAGCAGTGCTAAAAGGTTTTAATTCTGAAACGGGCGGAGTTTTTATGCCGGCGGAACTCGGAAAAATAAGTCCGGCAATGATTTATAAAAATCCTCCATCGTCTTTTAGGGATATATGTTTTGAAGTTATAAAAAGTTTTTGCGGCGATGAAATTCCCGAAAGCGAGCTAATGTCGATAATAGCTCAATTTTATCCTCACAGACTCCCGATAAACCCGATAGCACCTACAACATATATTTTAGAGCTTTTTCATGGGCCAACCTGTAACTATAAGGACATAGGAGCAGGCTTTTTAGCCTATCTTTTAGAGTACTTTAATAAAGATGAAGACGGAGATATTAACCTCATTGTACCGGCCTCCGGCGAAAGAGCTTGTGCCATTGCATCAGCCGTTTCCCAAGTGAAGAAAGTTAATGCCCTTCTTTTATACCCCAAGGATTCCTTAACCGAAATACAGGAAAACTTTCTTTCTTCAATGCCTAAAAATGTATATCCGATTTGTGTGGAAGGATCCTTTGAAGATTGTGAAAATCTTGTGGATAAAGCACTCAAAGATGAAGATTTACTGAAAAAACTAAAACTTGTTTCAGGAGGAGCCTTAAACATAGCGCCCCTTTTACCTCAAGTTGCTTTTTTTGTCTATGCAGCCTTAACCGTATTATACCGCAGCGATTACGATAACAAAATTGAAAATCCTTCAATCATAACTTCAATACCGTCAGGAAGTTTTTCGGCCCTTACGGCAGCCCTAATTGCAAAAAAAATGGGAACCCCGATCAAGGGTCTTATCTCGGCCGAAAATGAAAATCATGCTCTTTCGGATTGGCTCACAGCCGGAGATTTAAAAAAAAGAACGGCAATAAAAACCAATACGCCGGCTCTGGATATTCCTAATACAATCAACTTTAAACGAATGCTTCAAATTTACGATGTTGAAGAGCTTAGAAGACTTATAATTCCTTATTGGCTTGACGGTATGGGAACAATATCTTCCGTAAGAACATGTAATGAAAGAACAGGCTATATAATAGATCCTTACGGTGCTATGGCTTGGACAGCCTGGCAGGATGTCTATAATGGGGCATTGAATTCATTAAAGAGAAAAACATCAGAAAATGATGAAGACACGGGCATACCTTTAAAATATGCAAATATTGAAACATGGGCATCTTCAATTCACAGAAGCAGTATGGTGGGAATAGTTTTACAAACCTCTCATCCTGCAAAGTTCCCCGAAATTATGAAACCGGCTATAGGCAGGCCGCCGTCTTTACCCGATAAACTTGAAAGTTTACAATATCGGCTCTTAAAAGCGGTTAATATCCTGCCCGATTACTCAATGTTTAAAGAATGGGCTTTGTCTCACTAAAAAACAAAGCTTCAAACAAATCGCCGGTTTTCTCTATTGACCCTTGTATTCTTCTAAGGAGTCGGAAATATGCTCTAGGATTATACCGGCTTTTTTAAACATTTCGATTGTGTCGGCCGAGTCGTGATAGCGTTTTTCTGCTACGACTCTTACGATCCCGCAGTTTATGATTAGCATGGCGCAGGTTCGGCAAGGAGTCATCTTGCAGTAAAGAGTTGATCCGTCAATGCTTATGCCTCGCTTTGCTGCCTGGCAGATGGCGTTTTGTTCTGCATGGACGGTGCGGACACAGTGTTGGGTAATTGAGCCGTCCTCATGTTGAAGTTTTTTAAATTGGTGGCCGACATCATCGCAGTGAGGAAGACCGGTAGGAGCTCCTACATAGCCGGTAACAAGAATTTGGTGATCGCGCGCAATAACGCAGCCGGATCTTCCGCGGTCGCAGGTTGCCCGCTTTGCAATAGCCCGGCAAACATCCATAAAATATTCGTCCCAGGATGGGCGGCTATATTTTTCTTCGTTACTCTTTGTTTCTACCATAAACTAACTTCCTTATCTACAAAATTCAAAGAAAGCACCGGTTTGATATTTTCAAATCGGTGCTTTTTATCTTAAAAAACAGGATTAAATAATTCCCATTTCTTTGCCGACTTTTTCACAGATTTTTACAGCCCTGTCAAGCTGCTCTGTGGTGTGACCGGCAGTAACCATACATCGGACTCGGCCTGTTCCCTTGGGAACTGTGGGGAATACGATGGGGCCTGAGAATAAGCCGTTTTCAAAAAGCTTTTTCGAGAATTCCAAGGTCTTGGCTTCATCTCCGATAATAATCGGGGTAATCGGCGTTTCGCTGTGGCCGATATTGTAGCCGAGCTTTCCTAAGCCCTCTTTAAAGTGCTTGGCGTTTGCCCAAAGCTTGTCCGTATATTCCGTTGATTCCATGAGCATCTTAACGGCTTCAATAGCAGCTCCTACGGCTGCAGGAGGAAGACCGGTTGAGAATAAGAAGGGGCGACCTCTGTTTTTAAGCCAGTCGATAGTTACTTTTTTTCCTGCAACATAACCGCCTACAACACCGATAGCCTTTGAAAGGGTTCCCATTGCAACATCAACTCGGCCGTGAAGCTTAAAGTGGTCTACGGTTCCGCGTCCGCTT
Source organism: Treponema sp. B152 (assembly GCF_024181665.1). NCBI lineage: Bacteria > Pseudomonadati > Spirochaetota > Spirochaetia > Treponematales > Treponemataceae > Treponema > Treponema sp. B152. The sequence continues at coordinate 604,925 of NZ_CP058668.1, read as the reverse complement.
TCTCCTAAAACGCCGCTTGAGTGAGCATCGTCGACATATGTAAGACAATTATATTTTTCGGCAAGGGCAACGATTTCGGGGAGCTTAGCTATATCTCCGTCCATTGAGAAAACGCCGTCGGTTATAATCAAAACGTTGTTATAGTTATTTCTTTTTTCTTTTAAAACTCTTTCAAGGTCGGCCATATCGGAGTGCTGGAAGACTGCCTTATCGGCCTTTGAAAGGCGAGTACCGTCGATGATTGAAGCGTGGTTCAGCTGATCCGAAATGATTAAGTCACCCTTATCCGTAAGAGCCTGAATAACGCCAGCATTACAGTTAAAACCTGATTGGAAAGCCAAAACGGCTTCCTCTCTTTTAAATTCGGCTAAGAGTTTTTCCAAGTCATCATGTATCTTCATATTACCGATGATGGGCCGTACGGCTCCGGCTCCGGCTCCGTATTTTTCGATAGCCGCAATAGCGGCCTTTTTAAGCCTCGGATGATTTGCAAAGCCTAAATAGTTGTTGGATGAAAGGTTTATAACCTTTTTTCCGTTAATAATACATTCGGCATCGCTCGGCCCTTCAAGAGTAACAAGCTCTTTGTATAAACCCTGCTCTTTTAATTCTTGAACTTTTTTTTGTAAAAACTCCATATCATGGATATTCGACATAGTTTCCCCCTAATAAAATGTTTAAAATTCTTAAAGATTAAGTGGACTTTAAGACTGAGACATTATTTATCTTTTTAGCGATATTGTCAAGAGCCGTAAATTATTGTATAATCCGCCGACAAAACTTGGGATTTTAAAATGCACAATGAAGTAAGAATTTTATTTGAGGACAATTTTTTTGCAGTAGTTTTAAAAAACTGCGGGAACAATTCTCAAGTCTTTTTTAAAAAGGCCTTTAGCGAAAAAAAATATGCCGAGGCTGTAAACCGATTGGATAAACCTGTCAGCGGTTTAGTTCTTATAGCTTTTTCTCCTGCAATACACACAAAACTAAATAATCTTTTTAAAGAAAAAAAGGTAGAAAAAGAATATTGGGCAATCTGTAAAAAAAGAGAAGAACTAAAATCGGCGGCCGATTCGAAAATAAGCGACACAACTCCCGTTCTTTATAAAAAAGAATTTTGCGAAAACTATCTTGAATTCAATACCAAAATACAAAAAGCTTTTGTAACGGAATCAAGGCAAAGAGGAAAAAAGGCATCTCTTTATTGGCAGCTTGCAGGGATTGGCGACAACTATAATTTTTTACGCATATTCCCCGAAACAGGCCGCACCCATCAAATCCGTATTCAGCTTTCTCATTTGGGGATGCCCATAAAAGGAGACATCAAATACGGTTTTGAGCGCACCGAAAAATCCGGCGGGATCAGGCTCCACGCCCACTCCCTAAAATTCGAACATCCCGAAAGCAAAAAGCGAATAGAAATTTCCGCTCTCCCCTCCTCTCCCGACACTCTATGGTCAGCCTGCATCGAAGCCTGCTTAAAAGCAAAAGAGCTTGAAGATTAAAAACGAATAACAATCACACCGAAAACAACTGTCACCCAATTTTTAAATAGGCGAGGCGAGTACTAGGAACCGATAAAAATTAACCGCAGACGAGCTTTTGCACGTCGAGGATTAATTTTTATTTGAGCGACAACGTAATCGCCCGCATCCTGTAGGCTAATTTTTAAATATGCGAGGTGAGTACTAGGAGCCGATAAAAATTAACCGCAGGCGTGCTTTTTGCACGTCGAGGATTAATTTTTATTCGAGCGACAGCGTAATCGCCCGCCCACTGTAGGCCAATTTTTAAATAGGTGAGGCGAGTACTAGGAGCCGATAAAAATTAACCGCAGGCGTGCTTTTTGCACGTCGAGGATTAATTTTTATTCGAGCGACAACGTAATCGCCCGCATATTTAAAAATTAATTACTCAGCCATACTTTTATACCTATTATACCTCTCCTTAGCATCTTCCTCGGCACGCTTAAATAAGACTTCCGCAACATCGGGGAAGGTCTTTTTAAGTGAGGTGTAGCGGACTTCGGAATTGATGAAGTCTTGGAATGAAGCGTTCGGTTCCTTGCTGTCAAGCTGGAAGGGATTTTTGCCTTCGGCTTTTAAGCGGGGATCAAAGCGGTATAGGTGCCAATAGCCTGCTTCAACAGCCTTCTTCTCCTGCTCGACACTTCTGCTCATTCCTGAGCGGAGTCCGTGGTTGATACAGGGAGCATAACAGATAACGATTGAAGGTCCGTCATAGCTTTCGGCTTCTTTTACAGCCTTTACAAATTGGCTCATATTGGAACCTATGGCAACCTGAGCTACATAGACATAGCCGTAGGTCATAAGCATTGCACCCAAATCCTTTTTGCGGATTCGCTTTCCGCCTGCCGCAAATTTGGCAACAGCTGCCGTCGGCGTCGACTTTGAGGACTGACCTCCTGTATTGGAATAAACTTCCGTATCGAATACGAGGATATTAAAGTCTTCGCCCGAAGCCATTGTGTGATCAAGACCGCCGTAACCTATGTCATAGGCCCATCCGTCTCCTCCGAAGGACCAGACACTCTTTTTAACGATAAAGTCCTTCAGCTTGTAGATATATTCCAAGAGCCTGTCAGCTTCAATATTTCCCGTATTATATTTGAAGGTATGACTTTCGGGAACCGGAAGATAATCGGCGGCCTCGGTATTCTTTACAGCCGTATTTCTAGGCGGCTGATGAGCATCAAAGAGAGTCTTAATCTTATCGCATGTTAAGGTATTGGCTTCAACATCTTTTTTGTTTTCAATCCATTCTTTAAAGAGAGGAGTAAAATCGGTTCCGACATTGAGCTCAATAAATTTCTTCATATAGTCTTCGGCCTGTTCCCTCAACTTACGGGTACCGAGGGCCATTCCGTAGCCGTAGTTTGCATTGTCCTCAAAAAGGGAGCTTGCCCAAGTGGGACCCTTTCCTTTTTCGTTATAGGTAAAGCCGGCAGTGGGATACGAGCCGCCCCATATCGAAGAACAACCGGAAGCGTTTGCTATCATCATGCGGTCTCCGAAAAGACGGGTAACAAGGGTTGCATAGGCAGTTTCGCCGCAGCCTGCACAAGCTCCGTGGAATTCCAAGAGAGGCTGTTTAAACTGGCTTCCCTTAACGGAGAACTGATCCATAAGACCATGCTTTGTAGAAACATTATCAACTGCATAATCCCAGTTTTTGCTTTGAGCTTCTTCTTCGGCCAAGGGCTTCATAACGAGGGCCTTATTCTTTGCAGGACAAATATTTGCACAGTTTGAACAGCCCGTACAATCCATAACCGAAACCTGCATCCTGTACTCAAGCCCCTCAAGGCCTTTTCCGTTGGCCTTTATAGTTTCAAAGCCTTCAGGTTTAGCAGCCCTTTCTTTTTCATTAAGAAGGAAGGGGCGGATTGTAGCATGAGGACATACAAAAGAACACTGGTTACACTGAATACAATTTTCCTTTATCCAATGCGGAACTTCAACTGCAACACCCCGCTTTTCGTATCGGCTGGTACAGTTAGGCATTCGGCCGTCTTCAACACCTTTAAAGATGCTCACTCTTAGAGCATCGCCTTCCTGCCTGTTAATAGGAATAAGTACATTGCGTACATAGGGCGGAAGATGAGAATTGCAAATCTTTGAATCCTCCGAATTTGCCCAAGCAGCAGGAACGGCAACCTTGTGAAGAGAATTTACGCCCTTTTCTACTGCGGCATAGTTCATATTTACTATGTCTTCACCTTTTTTACCGTAATCCCTGACTATGGATTTTTTTAAGCTGTCAACGGCTTCTTCAATGGGAATAATTTCTGCAAGTTTAAAAAAGGCAGACTGCATAATCATATTGATTCTTCCGCCGAGACCGATTTCCTGAGCAATACCTGTAGCATTGATTGTATAAAATTTTATCTCATTTTTTGCAATAAAACGCTTCATTTCTCCGGGGAGGTTCGCTTCCAATTCTTCGTCAGACCATAGGCAGTTAAGCAGGAAGGTACCGCCTTTTTTTAAGCCCTTCAATAAATCATATTGATGAACATAGGACTGCTTTGAACAGGAAATAAAATCGGCATCGCTTATAAGATATGTGGATTTTATCGGCTGCTTTCCGAAGCGGAGGTGAGAAATGGTTACGCCTCCCGATTTTTTACTGTCATAAGCAAAATAGGCTTGGGCATACATACCGGTGCTGTCGCCGATAATCTTGATAGCACTCTTATTTGCTCCGACGGTTCCGTCAGAGCCGAAGCCCCAGAATTTACATCTGATTGTTCCTGCGGGTTCGGTCTTAATTTCCTCCAAAACGGGGAGACTCAAATTTGTTATATCGTCTTCGATTCCTACGGTAAAATTGTTTTTGGGAGCATCGGCTTTAAGATTGTCGAATACCGATTTTACCATTGAGGGAGTCGTATCCTTTGAAGCAAGCCCGTATCTTCCGCCAACTATTAAAGGTTTATTGGGCACATCAATGTATGCACCGAGTATGTCCAAATGGAGGGGTTCGTAAAGAGCCCCCTTCTCTTTTGTCCTATCAAGAACGGCAATCTTTTTAACCGTCTTGGGCATTACATCAAAAAGGTATTTGGGCGAGAAAGGACGGTAAAGTCTTACCTTTATAAGGCCAACCTTTTCTCCCTTGGAAACAAGATAGTCAACGGTTTCTTCGGCTGTATCGGTTATAGAACCCATAGCTATGATTACGCGTTCGGCATCGGGAGCTCCATGATAGTCGAAAGGCCGATAAGTTCTTCCCGTCAAGGCTGAAATCCGCTTCATATAATCGGCAACTATTTCTACAACATCGGTATAGAATTTATTGGAAGCTTCTGCCGCCTGAAAATAAACATCGGGGTTTTGGGCTGTTCCCTTGGTAAATGGATGCTCCGGATTCATTGCCGTGGTGCGCCAATCGTTTAAGGCCTTCCAATCAAGCATCTTTGCAAAGTCTTCATAGTCGATAAGCTCTACATTTTGAAGTTCATGGCTGGTTCTAAAGCCGTCAAAAAAGTGAAGGAAGGGGACTCGGCCCTTTATCGCTGCAAGGTGGGCAATACCGCCGAGGTCGATAATTTCCTGTACCGAACCTGAGGCGAGCATACCGAAACCCGTTTGGCGGCAAGCCATAACATCCTGATGATCGCCGAAAATAGAAAGGGCGTGAGCCGAAAGAGCTCTCGCCGACACATGTAAAACACCCGGTAAAAGCTCACCGGACATCTTGTACATGTTGGGTATCATAAGTAAAAGCCCCTGACTGGCCGTAAAGCTTGAAGCTAGGGCACCGGCAGAAAGGGCTCCGTGCATTGATCCCGCAGCTCCCGCCTCGGACTCCAGTTCCGAAACAAGAACGGTTTGGCCGAAAATGTTTTTTCTTCCGTTGGCTGCCCATGAGTCAACAAGCTCGGCCATATCTGAAGAGGGTGTAATCGGATAAATGGCGGCTACATCGGTAAAGGCATAGGCCACATAAGAAGCCGCATTATTACCGGTCATTGTTTGAGTTTTTTTTTGCATACTCTTTTTTCTCCTTGGTATGTAATATTGTTTCCAGCATTTTTTCTGCCGGGTCTATAATTCTAATTGAAGTGTGTTTTTGAAGCTCGTTTTTTATATATGGAAAATGGGTGCAGCCTAACATCAGGCTGTCTATTTTATAGTCGTTTATCTCAATATTTTCAAGATAGGACAAAAAACCTTTAAGGTTTAAAAGTTTTATTATTTCAGCCGGAGGAAGGCCATTTTCGATGAGCTGCACTATACTCATATTCCCTATGGGAATGGTATTTTTTTCTCGGTTATATTTTTGAATAATTTTGTCGATTGTATATGCAGCTAATCCGTTTGCAGCCAGGATAGCAATGTTTTTACAATCGTCAGCTAATTTTTTATATGTATCAAGCGGACTAAAAATTTGAATATTTAAAAGTCTTTGTATTTTTTCATAATCGATGGCAGAGCTTAAAGAATTGCAATATATAACAATAATATCCGCTCCCTTTTTTATAGCCTCATTCGAGTTTTTTATAAAAAGGTTTTCAAGGGCTTCTTGCGAAAAATATTGTAATTGTGACTGTTCCTCACAGGTGCTTGACATAGGAATTGCAAGAGCTTCTATGTCTCTTCTTTCCAGAAGTTCAACCCCCATTCGGGTATCCACCGTAGTTCCGGCAAATACGGCCGCTTTCAAAAACAAGATCCTCCATAATTTTTAATGAATGAGCACCTCTAAAAAAGCTTTTAGAGGTGTTCTTAAGATTTATTTAACAAGTTTATCCAAGGCTTGTTTTAAATCGGCAATAATATCTTCCGCATCTTCAAGACCGACAGAAAGACGTACCAAACCTTCGGCAATATCCGAAGCGGCTCTTTCTTCAGGGGTATACGGAGAGTGGGTCATACTTGCAGGATGCTGAATAAGGGTTTCGGCATCGCCTAAGCTTACTGCAATGGTTGCAAATTTAACCGAGTTTATAAGGGTTTTACCGGCTTCCAATCCGCCCTTAACGGTAAAGGCAATCATAGCTCCGCAAAGTTTCATCTGTTTTTTTGCAAGCTCATATTGCGGGAAGGATTTAAGACCGGGGAAGGCGATGGACTCAACTGCCGGATGTTTTTCCAAGAACTCCGCAACTTTTTGAGCATTGGCGCAGTGCCTTTCCATTCGGATATCGAGGGTCTTCATACCTCGGCCTATTAAGTAAGCTTCAAATGGACCTAATGTAGAACCTGTCATATCCTTAACACCTACAAAGCGTACCTGATCGATGAATTCTTTTTTACCGACAACAAAACCTGCAATAACGTCTCCATGGCCGTTTAGGTATTTTGTTGCAGAATGAAGAACGACGTCTGCACCTAAATCAAGAGGTCTTTGGAGATAGGGAGTCATATAAGTATTATCTACTATTACCTTACATTCGGGATTATGAGCATGAGCAATCTTACTTACTGCTGCAATGTCGCAAAGATACATGTTCGGGTTGGCTGGCGTTTCCAAATAAACGATTTTTGTATTCGGTTTTAAAGCTTTTTTAACGTTTTCAGGATCACGGGTATCAACGAAGGTTACATCAACACCGAATCGTGTAAGACCATGATTTAAAAACGCAAATGTACAGCCGTAAAGAGTCTTTCCGGCAACGATATGGTCTCCTGCATTTACGATTGACCAGATACATGAGGTAACGGCACCTATACCGGAGCTCGCGGACATACAGGCTTCCCCGTTTTCAAGGCAGGCAAGTTTTTCTTCAACAACCGTAGTCGTAGGGTTACCTAAACGGGTGTAGATATAACCTTCTTCCTCTAAGGCAAATCTTCTGCCGCCTTGTTCTGCCGAATCAAATGCAAATGTTGAAGTTTGATAAATAGGTGTAGCTAAAGCACCGTACTTGTTCTTAATGCTTCCTGCGTGAATCTGTTTTGAAGCAAATCCCAACTTTTCCAATTCTTTTCTATTCATATCTTCCTCCAAATGAAATATTCACTACTAAGAATATTATAAGGCATTTATTTTATTAACGCAAGCGTAAAAATCGAAAAAGTTAAAAACAACAGAAAGCAAAAAAACAAATAAAATAAACTATTCAATAAATAAAATTTAACTATAACACTCATACTTGATTTCATTATTATTTTATTATATCATAGCGTTAGACAAAAATCCATATTAAAATTTAGGAAGAAATTATGTCCAATAAAATAAAATCATATTTATCCGCTATTACTGCAATTGTTTTTTTTGGTTCCTCTTTTCCGTTTTCAAGATTTGCTTTAACACATTTCGGGCCTGAAGCCTTGGGCTTTTTAAGATGCTTTTTGGCAAGTCTTGTTCTTTTAATTATGGGAAGGTTTAATAAAATTAGAGCTCCCTTTAAACTTAAACACATAGGATTATTCTTTTTGTCGGGAGCGCTAGGTTTTGCCCTATATCTTATCTTTTTTAATATGGGCATTAGAACAATCACAGCTGCAACCTCAAGCATCATAATCGCTACTACTCCCATAATAACCGCTGCAACAGCTTCCGTTATTTACAGTGAAAAAATAAGCAATGCAGGCTGGTTCTCTATTTTGACGGCTTTTTGCGGAGTTTTAGTTATTATTTTATGGAAGGGAATTTTATCGGTAAACATAGGCATTTTATGGACTATGTCGGCAGCTATTTCCTTTTGCGGATACAATATTTTAAGCCGAAAACTTGCAAAAATGGGCTATACTTCAATAGAAATCGTAACCTATAGTATGATTTGTGCAGCTGCTATCTTGTCGCCATTTTGTATTGACGGCTATAAGGAACTCTCTTCTGCCGGCTTTAAATACATAGGAAGCCTTTTATACTTAGGAATTTTTACAAGCGCCTTAGGCTATTTTTTCTTTAATAAGGGAATAGAAATCGCTGAAAAAACAAGCGATATTACAAATTTTCTTTTTTTTAACCCCTTGATTGCAAGTATTTTAAGCTATCTTGCCCTAGGCGAAACCTTAAATGCAGGAACGGTTATAGGAGGGGCAATAATCATAGCAAGCATAATCGTATTTGCCCTAAAGGGCACCCTTACGGGGGAACAAAAGAAACCTGCCGATAAATAAAAAATCCCAAGGCTCAAGTTTTATCCGAACCTTGGGAAAAATCACAAGAACTTATTTTGCTTTAACAGCCTTCCATTCTTCAAAATTCCAAGGATGCTTTTTAATATATCCGTTGGCAAAGGGGAAGAATATTGAAAGAGTTAAGAACAAGGCCAGTAAAAGCTGGTACCACAATAAGGGAATAAGGCCTACAGGATTTACAAGCCCATTTGTAAAGGAACAGGCTATTAAAAGCTGGGCACCGTAAGGAATTAATCCCTGCATTACACAAGAGAAGGCATCAAGAAGAGAGGCAGATCTACGAGGGTCAACCTTAAATTCTTCGCACATTTCTTTTGCGATAGGGCCGTCGATAATAATTGCAACGGTATTATTTGCAGTTGCCGCATCGGTAAGAAGGGTTAGAGCACCTATACCTAGTTCTGCGGATTTTTTACCCTTTACCATACCCTTTATTTTTTGTAAAAGCCATTCCATACCGCCTGCCTGACTTACCATATAGGCAAGACCTCCGGTCAGCATTGAAAGCAAGAATATTTCGAACATTCCGTTAAAGCCGTCATACATATGATTTGTCCACTGTAGAGCATCAAAGGCACCGTAAGCCATTCCTATGATACCGGAGAAAAGGATTCCTCCTAAAAGAACTGCAAATACGTTAAGACCTGCGATAGCTGCAACCAATACAAATACGTAGGGCAACACTTTTATGATATTAAATTCCAAAGACTCAATCTGAGGAGTAACAGAGGGCCTTCCGAAGATTAATAGGAGTATGACAGTTAAAATTGCAGCAGGTAGGGCTAATGCAATATTAACTCTGAATTTATCCCTCATATCAACATTTTGTGTTCTTGTAGCCGCAATTGTAGTATCCGAAATAATCGAAAGGTTATCGCCGAACATGGCTCCGCCTACCATTGAAGCTATCATAAGCGGCATTGAAATACCTGCTTTTTCTGCAAAACCTACGGCGATAGGACCTACGGCAGCAATAGTACCGACACTTGTTCCGGTTGCAATAGATAAAAAACAGCAGATAATAAAAAGGCCCGCTGTAACAAAATTCGGCGGTATTAGGGTTAAACCCAAATTTACCGTAGAATCGACACCGCCCATCTGCTTTGAAACAACCGAAAAAGCTCCGGCTAAAATATAGATGATACACATAGTAATGATATTTGCATCTCCGCAGCCTTTGACCAGAGCATCGAATTTTTCATCGATTGAACCCTTGTGCATTAAAAAGGCTGCTATAATACCTACAATTACGGCAACAGGGCCCTTAAAGCCGTAAAACCCCATAGGATCGCCTTTTGCTACAAGAGTTACACCTATTCCCAGATAAACGACAACAAAGATAAGAAAGGGAACAAGAGCAACACCATTCGGTTTAAACTTAGATTTTTCCATAAAATCTCCTCCATAAAAGTTTTACTTAAAATATATAAGCAGTTTAATAGTCTATATATTTTGCGTTACTAAATTATCGCATAGGTTATACCTATTGTCAAGAAAATAAGATAAACTTTTTAATTTCAAAAAGTGTCAATTTAAAAATGTTGACAGATAAAATATTTCATGCTAATATTTTTAAGTTATACTGCAACTGTTATAAATTGCATAAAAAACGGAGGTGTGTATGTTCAATCCTGTTGTTATTGCCGTCATTGTTATGATGGTACTGTGCTTACTTAAGATTAACATCTTGATCGCAATTATGATTTCCGGTATCGTAGGAGGGATTATTGGAGGTTTGGGACTTCAAAACACGATAAGCATTCTTATTTCGGGAATGGGAGGCAATGCCGAAACGGCATTATCGTATATCTTGCTGGGAACTTTGGCCGCAGCCATTACTTCAACTTCTATAGTTGAACTTTTAGCGGTCAAATTACAAAAATGGCTTAAAAATAAAAAAGCCCTATTCGTGCTTATCATTGCATTTATAGGCTGTTTTTCGCAAAACGCAATTCCGGTTCATATAGCCTATATTCCGATTTTAATCCCTCCCCTTTTGGTTGTAATGAACAAAATGAAGCTCGACAGACGTGCTATGGCCTGCGGATTAACCTTCTCGGTTAAGTGGCCCTATGTCGCTTTTCCTGCAGGTTTCGGTCTTATTTTCCATGGAATTATTTCGGATTCTATGACACAAAACGGACTTCAATTCAATAAAATGGATGTATGGAAGGCTATGGCTCTTCCCGGTGCCGGAATGATTTTAGGTCTTTTTATTGCGGTTTTCTTTTCCTACAGAAAACCACGTGAATACAAAACGGTAGAAGCAGACATAAAGGCTGAAAATGAAGTTAAAAACATAAAATTTACTTCACGTGAATGGTTTACTCTTTTAGCGATTGCAGCCGCCTTTGTAACACAGATTCTCTCCGGTTCTATGCCCTTAGGCGGTCTTGTCGGTATTTTGGTATTACTTGTTACCCGTGTTATAAAAGTAAAAGATGCGGATCAAACTATGGCAGAAGGTATTAAGCTGATGGGCTTTATCGCCTTTGTCATGCTCGTGGCCGCAGGCTTCGCAGAAGTAATTAAGGCTACAAAAGCGGTAGACGCCCTTGTTGTCTCCAGTGCCAATCTTATAGGAGGAAGCAAACTCCTCGGTGCCATTATAATGCTCTTAATCGGACTTGGTATTACAATGGGTATAGGAACTTCCTTCGGCACCATTCCTGTAATTGCAACAATATATGTTCCGCTTGGTATGAAGCTCGGATTCAGCCCCATGGCCATAGCCTGTCTTCTCGGCACGGCAGGTGCGTTAGGCGATGCAGGTTCTCCCGCTTCCGATTCTACTTTGGGACCGACTGCCGGCTTGAATGCCGACGGTCAGCATGACCACATCTGGGACACCTGTGTTCCGACATTCCTGCATTATAATATTCCCCTTATGATATTCGCTACGATTGCGGCAATGTTCTTGTAAAATTAAACACCCCCGTCTAAACCGGCGGGGGCTTTTTTTCTATCTTCAAACCCCACATCAATCTTCTAACCGCCCGCCTTGAATTCAAAAAGAATCTAAGGTATAATGGGCATCTATAATCTTTAAAAATTTTTTTTTGCGGGGGGATTACAATGAAGCTAAAAGAGCTGGATCTTTATTTTACAGAGCTGTTAAACATAGATGCCTTTGCGGCTCAAGATTTATCGCAAAACGGTGTTCAGGTACAAAACAGCGGTAAAGAAATAAAAAAGGTTGCTTTCGCGGTGGATGCTTGTCTTCAATCCATAAAAGAAGCCGCCGAGCGGAAAGCCGACATGCTTTTTGTACACCACGGCCTTTTTTGGAGCCGCTCCTTACGGATTATGGGAAATCATTACCATAGAATAAAGGCTCTTTTGGATAATGACATAGTGCTCTATGCCGTTCACCTTCCCCTCGATGCCCATCCCCTTTACGGGAACAACATCGGTCTTGCCCGCCGCCTTGAGCTTGAAAACTTAAAAGAGTTCGGCATGTACAGGGGGCTGAACATAGGCTTTTACGGTAGTCTTCCTTTAAAAGAAGGCTTGGAACTAGACGAAATTGTAAATAAACTTTTTCCCCAAGGAGAAAAACCTGCAAACATCCTTCCTTTCGGGCCTAAAAAAATTAAAACCATCGGAATTATTTCGGGCGGAGCCGCTTCGGAAATAGATGATGCAATAGCCTTAGGACTTGACTTATACATAACGGGAGAGATTGAACACATTACCTATCACAATGCCCTCGAAAACAGGATAAATGTAATTGCCGGAGGCCATTATCAGACGGAAACTGTAGGCGTTCAGTTGGTTGCAAAAAAGCTTGAACTTGATACAAACCTTGAAACCTGTTTTATCGATATTCCGACAGGTTTTTAAATTTTTAGATTAAAATGAGTTTAACCGGAATATGAAAGAAAATAAAAAGCGTATTTTAATTTTAGGAGCAGGTCTCATGCAGGGACCTGCAATAAGGGCCGCAAAAGAGCTGGGCTGCGAGGTCATTGCCGTAGACGGAAACCCGAATGCGGTTTGTGCAAAAGAAGCCGACAAGTTTTTTCCCATAGATTTAAAGGATATTCCCGCCCTTATAGACCTTGCAAAAAGCTTAAAAGAAACCGGCTTACACGGAGTCTTTACCGCAGCTACGGACTTTTCCGTATCGGTTGCAGCCGTTGCAGAAAGCTGTTCTCTTCCCGGGCATAGTTTGGAAGCCGCCCGCCGAGCAAGCGATAAGGTTTTAATGAGGGAGTGCTTTGAAAAGCACGGCGTTCCTTCTCCTAAGTTTACCCATATTTTTAAAAACGAAATAGATGAGGCTCTTCAAATTTTAAAACAAAAAGCCATTCCCTTCCCTATTACGGTAAAGCCTGCCGACAACATGGGAGCGCGAGGCTGCCGCTTGGTCTATTCCCAAGATGAATTAAGACCGGCCCTAGAAGATGCGGTAAACTTTTCGCGGAGCGGAAAGGCTATAGCCGAAGAGTTCATCGAGGGTGAAGAGTTTTCGCTTGAAGCCCTAGTTATAAACAGAGAGATTTTTTTAAACGCCCTCGCAGACAGGCATATTTTTTTTCCGCCCTACTTTGTCGAGATGGGACACACGATTCCGTCGATTAAGAGCAAGGAAGAATGTGATGAGCTTATAAGAGTTTTTTTCCTCGGAATAAAAGCCTTGGGACTTACAAACGGGGCAGCCAAGGGAGACATCTTTTTACGAAAAGCCGATCCCCAAAAAAACGGCAAACGGACTGCCTGTGTGGGAGAAATCGCCGCCCGTCTTTCAGGGGGCTACATGTCTGGCTGGACGGTTCCCTATTCTTCGGGCTTTGATGTAACTAAGGCGGCCGTCAAAATAGCCTTAGGCGAACCTGTAGATGAACTTCCTAATAGCGAAGCCGCTCGTTTTAGTGCTGAACGAGCCGCTCACTTTAGTGCTGAACGAGCTTGGATTTCGGTGCCGGGCATCATAAAAAAAATATACGGGCTTGAAGAAGCAAGAAGCACAAAAAACATAAAAGATGTTTTGCCCCGCCTTTTTGAAAAAGATGAAACCGTCTTTCCTAAAAACAATGTAGAAAAATGCGGCAATGTCCTAAGCTCTGCGGAAAGCTATGATAGGGCAGTTAAAGCGAGCATGGAAGCCGTACAAAAAATATTTTTGAGGCTTGAAAGAGAAAACAACAAAACGAATCTTTTTTTTGAAAAGACAAATCCTTCGATAGCCGTGCAAGGCAATTATCCTCCGAACTTTTTTAAATTCCCTGAAGATGACAGCACAAAGGAAATTAAAAACAAGACTTTCGATGAGCTATTAAAAAATTCCATTTTAGCGGAAGAAGATAAAATTCTTTATCCTTCGTTTTTTAAGGATTTTTTAGATAGAGCCTTGGATGTGCACGGCCTTTCCATTCGGGAAGCAATAAAACAAGCCTTCTTCCTTGAACCGAAGTTAAAAGAAAAGATGCTCATCCTCCAAACTATAGGAGAACCTTTAAACCCGTCTCTTGTTTTGTGGTGGAAGTATTTTATACGCGGCAGCCGCCAAGGGCTAATCTATTACCTTGATACCGAGTTAAATGATTAATCGGAACAAGCTCAAAGAATGGTAGATTTTTAATTACTATGAAGGGCACGGCGGATTTGCCGGCCGAGAGGCGGCAAATCCTTTGAATATACCGTTGCACAGAACGCACAACGGTAAACCGAATTACTTAATCGCTTGTGCGCCGAAACCTTTTACTGCGCCGAACAGTTTTACGGCATCATCTTGCGGATATTTGTTTGCAAACATAGACACGTCGGTCTGAACCGTCATCGTTTGGTTCATTCCCATTGCACGCCTGAACTCATTGGCGGGAGAATTCGGGTCATAGTCCGTTTTTTCTTTATAAGTAGCATTCAAAAAACCGGCCAAATATGCCTTATTTAACACATTTTTAAGCGAAGCAATGTCTTTTAACTCTTCATTACCTTCTGCACTGTTAAAGCGGTCGAGATCGTCAAAGTCTTTTACCCATACGTACTCGAAGGTTCCTAAGCCCGGCAGGGTTACATCCGCCTGTTTGTTCATAAAAAAGCGGTTGTTGTCCATAAGCACCTTTCGCCCATTTTCCATTGAAGCGGGACTATCGATACGGCAGCGGTCTACTGCAGAGAGACAAGACAGCCCAATAATATTGTGGTGTATATTTACCTCAACCTTTGTCATAACGCGGAAACCGTAGCCCATATCTTCAAAAGCATGAGTACGAGGCCAAGTAAACAGTACCGTATTATATGCGAACTCCACCGTTATGGCATTTGGTTTATTTTCTTTTCCCCATATTTCACAGGCAGCCATTGCATTTGCAGTAAATACGTTGTTCAAAATTTTAACATTGCCTGTTCCTCCAAACTGAATGGCAAAATTGGAAGCATTGTTGAATACGCAGTTTTGAATAAGTACATCGCACTTCATAATGCTTCCGCCGAATATAGCCTTTTCCGTTGTAATGGATTTTTCATTACCATTCACACCTTGGCCCGGCGGTAAAACAAGCATACCGGTTTCCACACCCTGAGGCTTACCCTTTGTGGGATGATACCCATTTGAAAGTCCTTTATCGAAGATGATACCATCAATTACGAGTTTTTTACCCTCACCGTTTTTGATGTCGAACTCCATAGCCTTGTTGGCTCTGCCTGTTCCGTTTGAAGAGGCCGGCGGCATAACAAGAGTGCGGTATTTTAAAACATCCCGTTTGGAAAAGTCTTTGGAATATCCGCCGTAAATTTCGACTGCTTTTTGTATCATGATAAAACCCTTGTCGCGAACGCCGTAGTAATTGCCTTCGGCAACGTAGATTTTATCACCGGGCTGAACCTTTTCGACAGCCTTCTCGATGTTCTTAAAGGGGGCATCTTTTGTACCCGCATTTCCGTTCTTACCGGTTTCTTTTGAAACGTAGTATTCCGCAGCTGTTACGTTTGCTAAAACGAGAACAGCCAGTAAACAGGTTATTATTCCTTTTTTCATTTTGTAATTTCCTTATTAAGGCTCGGTTACATTTCCTTGTGCGTCAAGATAGTACACAGGGATAGCAACAACCGGCTCGCGGTCGTTTCGCCATTTTGATTGAAGTCCTCTCTGAAGCGGGCTATAATAATAAGCCTTCGAGCTTGCTTCACAGTGGGATGTCCAAAAATCTTTGCTGGTAAATTGAGCTATCTTTTCGGCCTCGTCCCGTGAGGGGAGCCAGCCTCCTCGTGAAATGCAGTACATAACAGCGCTATTCTTTACCGTATGAGTTTTGGAACCGTTCGATTCGAATTCTCTTTTTAAGAAAATACTGTTCTCTTTTCCGTCCCCCATACCTGAGGATAGATTCTTTATGCTTATATGCCGTGAGCTATCAAGATCCCATGGCATCGGCTCTGATGGGGTTCCCATCGCAAGGAACTTCCATGAACCCGCACCTGTATTTTCCCATACGATAGTCTTGTCTCCCACTCTATCACCTACAGAAAGAGACCTTGACGGCCTATCCGGTGAAGCGGCCATCCCCTCCAAAAAAGCACAGCCCGAGAAAAGCAGTACAATCAGTGCAGCTGTGATAAGCACCGCAGCTCTTGTTTTCCTGTTTGTTTTCATTATAATCTCCTTATAAATGTTTTTTTCATGCGTAATTGAATTACCGGTTACACATGCATTATTATACAGTATACCCCGTTTCCCCGCAAATTTCAATCTTTCGTGGAGGTTTTTCGTTTTTTTGCTTTTTGGAGCATTTATTTTAAGCAGTGTAAATAGCACTGTCTAAATCGAAATAACGGACACTCCGTCTGAGGCTTGGCAGGCAAAAAATGAAGCGGTAAAGCCGGTATTTTCAGTGTAGGCCTTTCCTACTCTTTCGGCAAATTCTTCAAAGCCGTCCTTGCGTACAATGGCGATCGCGCAGCCCGAAAAACCCGCACCTGTCATTCTGGCACCGATACAGCTTTTTTCTTTTATGGCTGCAAAGAAAAGAGCATCCAGTTCTTTTCCGGTAACTTCATAATCGTCTTTTAGCGAAAGATGAGATTGGTTTAAGGAAGCGCCTAAAAGTTTTAAGTCCTTATTTTTTAATGCTTCCGCACTCCGCCTTACCCTGTCCATTTCGGTAACGCAATGCCTTACCCTGCGGAAAAGTTTTTCTCCCAAATTGGAAATCAGATCTTCTTCCAATTTTTCAAAATCGGAAACGCTTAGATCGCATAAAAAATCTATGTCCGTTTTTTTTTGTAAAAAGGCAAGAGCTTTTTCACATTCTTCCTTTCTCTCATTATATTTTGATTCCGTCAATTTACGGGGCTTATTGGAATTCATAATTACAATTCGGTAGGGCTCGGTTTCAAGAGGAATGTACTCATAGTCCAAGGAAGAGGTGTCTAAAAGAAGGGCTTGATTTTTTTTACCCATAGCTATTGCAAACTGATCCATAATTCCGGATTTAAGACTTAAGAATTCATTTTCGACCCGCCGGCCGATTTTTGCAAACTCAATGCCGTCAAGCTCAAAACCGAAGGCATGAGAAATAATTTTGCCGAAACAAAGTTCCAAGGCCGCCGAAGAAGAAATGCCGCTCCCTTGCGGAATATCGCTTGTAATTAAAAGCTCAAATCCCGTATCAGCCTTCAAACCTCTTTCTTTTAAAAACAAAAACATGCCGTTTAAATAGTTTGCAAAATCATTTTCTTTATCAAAGCCCAAATTTCCATCAAGCTCAAATTCAAAAACTTTTTCCGCCTTCATCGAGCGGTAAAGTATTTTTTTATCCTTTCTTTTGCGCAGGGCAATCCTTAAATATAAATTAACCGCAGCGGGCAGCACAAGGCCTCCGTTATAATCTATATGTTCACCTATTATATTTATCCGTGCAGGAGAGGCTGCAAAAATAATTTTTTCTTCCGAATTACCGTAAAAAGAAATGAAAGTATCTTTTAAGGCCTCTAAGGCTGTATCTTGTTTTAAGTTCAAAGTCTCCCTCCTAAGGCTCAAAGCCTTTCCATATAATTAACAATTCTATATTAAAAAAAACGCTTTGTCGATAGGTTTAGATTTAACATAATTCTTAGAGTTTGGAAAAACCGTCATCAGTATATAAAAAACATTGACAATAGTACCTAAAAGTGGTACTATAAATTAGTGAATACAAAGAATAAAAAAACACTTGAGAACATATATAAACGACCTGTTCCTGCAGATATTTTTTGGACCGATATCGAAAGCCTATTTATTTCATTAGGTGCGGAAATCTCTGAGGGAGCAGGCTCTCGAATAAGGGTAAAATTGAATAATACACGGGCTGTTTTTCATAGACCGCATCCTGAAAAAATTACAGATAAGGGAGCTGTTAATTCGGTTAGACGATTTTTAGAAAATGCAGGAGTAAAAAATGATTGAATATAAGGGATATATCGGAAAAATAGAATACGATCCGGAAGCAAAAATTTTACATGGAGATGTCATAAATACACGTGATGTTATTACATTCCAGGGTACAAGCGTAGCAGAAATAGAAAAAGCCTTTATTGACTCTGTCGATGATTACATCAACTGGTGCCGAGAAGAAAATATAGAACCCGAAAAACCATATTCGGGAAAATTCAATATACGCATATCACCGGAGCTTCATAAAAAAATAGCAATCAACGCAAAAAGCTTAAATCTTTCTTTAAATACTTTTGTTGAAAAAGCATTACAACATGAATTAGCATCTACCGGAATATAATAATCCTATTTCTTCTTTAGGTATTTTACACTGTCCAAGGCAACGGCGGCAATGATGATGAAGCCCTTAAATACAAATTGCAAGTTGGTGTCTATTCCTAAAAAGGTCAGGCAGTAGGTAAGGCTTGTAAAGATAATAACACCTATTACGGCACCGCTTATTTTTCCTATACCTCCGTTAAAGGAGATGCCTCCGACTACGCAGGCGGCAATGGCATCAAGTTCATAGCCCTGCCCCGTTCCCGCACTTGCATTAGCCCTAAAGGCTTCGAGGAAGGAGCCCACACCGTAAAATACTCCGGCCATAATAAAAACGCCCATCGTAACCTTAAAAACGCTTATACCGCTGACGGCTGCAGCCTCAGAGTTTCCTCCTACGGCATACATATTTTTTCCGAATACGGTCTTATTCCAAATAAACCATGCTATTATAATCGCAATTAATGCAGGAATTATGAGCTTGGGAAGAGTAATCATCTCGTTATTCACAATTCCTAAAATCCACCGTCCGCCGAGCAAGTCCTTTACCTCATTGTCGATTGAACCTACGGGAGTTCCGCTCGTACCGAAAAATAAAAGGCCGTAGATAATTAACTGGGTTGCAAGGGTTGAAATAAAGGGGTGAATCTTAAGCCGAGCTGAAAAAACGCCGGCAAAGGCACTAAATAAAACGCAAAGCAATATTGAAAGCCCAAGCGAAAGAATCAAGCGCCAAACCATGGGCATGGCCGTAAAATCCCAAGGGCCGAGACCGAAAAAGGTTACTATGTTAAGCCCCGGATGTAAAATCAAACCTGTAATAACCGAACCGAGGGCAACCATTCTTCCTATACTCAAGTCCGTACCGGCCAAAAGAATGAGCCCCGCAACACCGAGAGCATAAAACATTCTGGTTGAAGCCTGCTCCAAAATTGTAAAGATATTGGGAAGGGATAGAAGATTTCCGTTTCCCGATAGGGGGGCTACAATTATACAGATAATGAAGAAAACCAAAATTGCAAGATAAAGACCGTTACTCAATAAGAAACTTGAAAGCTTAAACTTGTAAATATAATCCTTAAAATTTAAAACCATGTTTTCTTTAAGATTTGTTCTTCCGTTTCTTAAAGAAATATTTTTTTGAACATGATCTATGTAGGCTTGATTTTTTGCTTCTTTAGAGGTTGCAACGGCATCCCTGTATTTGTTCTTTGCCTCAGCAAAAGAAGAATTAAGCTGAAACTTTAAAACATTGAGCTTGCGGTTAAGCTCGGCAGAATCCTTTGTTTCGGCAAACTCGTCATAGGCCTCTTTTTTTGCAGCTTCGTTTTCCTGCATAATGGAAGATATTTGATTTTCATAATCAATCTTGTACTGTTTTTGCTTTTGATTTTCCGACTTTATAAAATCCCTTATATTATCGTTAAAGAGCTTATTTGAATAAGCAACAGCCTCGGCTGCAAGTTTCTTTTCGGCATCCTTGTTTTCAAGAGCCGTTTTCTTTGCTTCTTCAATTTCTTTTTTATATTCTTCAATAGAAGAAATTTTTACGGCATCGTCTATCAGGCGGTTCTTTTTAAGAGCATAGATATGATTTTTTAAAGAAGCTATTTTATCGACCCCGTCCTTGCGAAGCTCTTGAAGAGCCTTGCCGTAGTCCGCAAGTTTTGCATCTTCGTTAAAAAAACTAAAGTCTATTTTTTCATTGTTCTTATTTTCCATACAACATACTCCTTAAAATAGTTCCTACAAATACTTAGCCGAAAGCCTGAGCAGAGTTTCCTGATCGGTTTCTTTTGTGTTTACGATACCAGCAAGGCGACGGTTGGACATGACGGCTATGCGGTTCGTGATACCTAAAATTTCGGGCATCTCGCTCGAAACAACTATTATGGTTTTTCCCTCTTTTGCCATCTTGATGATGAGCTGATATATTTCATATTTGGCCCCTACATCGATACCGCGGGTAGGCTCATCCATCAAAAACACATCGGGTGAACGCTCCAGCCATTTTCCGATTATAACCTTTTGCTGGTTTCCACCGCTCAAGGCCGAAATACTTTGATCAGCCGAAAGACATCGCGTCTTCATTTTTTCAATTTCCCTGTTTGCGGCCTCCCGTATTTTACGCTTTGACAAGACGCCGATAGTTTTATAATTATTCAAATTGGTAATTACCGTGTTAAATTCTATTGTATCCTTGCCGAACATTCCGTTTAGTTTACGCTCTTCGGTCAACAAGGCAAAGCCATGAGCCATGGCTTCTTTACTGCTCTTAAATTTAAGATATTTATCGTTTATACTTATGCTTCCCGATTCTATAGTGCGGATACCGAAGAGGGCTTCCAAAAGCTCGCTCCTCCCTGCCCCTACAAGCCCGTAAAGACCTAAGATTTCTCCCTTCCTTACGGTAAAGGAAATATCTTCAAGCACGGGTGCATATTTTGTTTTTAAGTTTTCTATTTTTAAAAAATCTTCTCCGGGAACATTATCCACATCGGGGAAACGCTTATCCAGAGAGCGGCCTACCATGGCCGAAATAATTTCGTTCATATTTGTTTCGGCTACGGGCTTTGAAAGAATCATCTTACCGTCCCGTAAAACGGCGACCTCATCGCAAACCTCAAAAACCTCATCCATCTTATGCGAAATATAAATAAATGAAACGCCTTTTTTTTGTAAGGCTCTTATTATCGAAAAAAGTTTTTTTACCTCCCTCTCGGTTAAAGAAGAGGTCGGCTCATCCAATACGATGAGCTTTGCGTTGTAGGAAACAGCCTTCGCTATTTCAACCATCTGCCGCTGCGAAACGGACATGGTACGCATTATTGTTTTGGGATTTACATTCATATTGAGCGAAGAAAAAAGAGAGCTTGCAGATTCAAACATTTTTATTTCGTCAACAATCCCGAAGTTGGTCGGATAACGGCCTAAAAATAAATTATCTGTAACGGTTCTGTCAAGACAAAGATTAAGTTCTTGATGAACCATAGCAACTCCGCTTTCAAGAGCTTCTTTAGGATTTTTAAATTCGATCGATTTATTTAATAAAGAAATGGCGCCCTCATCCCGTGTATATATACCGAAAAGGCACTTCATCATGGTAGATTTTCCTGCTCCGTTTTCGCCCATGAGTCCCATTACGGAGCCTTGTCTTACAGTCAGATTTATACCGTCCAAAACCTTATTCTTTCCGAAAGATTTTGAAAGGTTCTTTATTTCAAGAACTACATCACTCATCCCAAAGATCACACTCCTTTAAAAGCCGCCTGTTTTGATTTTAAGGCGGGAAGAAAACTCCCGCCTTAAAAACCATCAAAGATTAATGGCTATCTTAAATTTAAGACTCATTAATACTTTAACTTGTCGGTGTAGTTTGAACCTGAGTTCGTTTTAACCATGTTTACGGCAAAGGCATCAAAGTTGTTTAGGTTTGTAAATTTATCCAAACAGCTTGATTCGTTTTGTCCGTCTCCCTGAACGATTGTCAATTCAATGTTCAAAAGAGGAGCATAGTATTTTAATGCAGGCAGGTATGAAGAAGAAAGGAAGTTGTCGCCTGAGTTATAAATTGTTAAAAGAACCTTCTTTTTGGGAGCATTTGTCTGCTTAATTCCGGCATCCCTTGTTCCGCCGAGGTAGTTCTCATAGTTGGCCTTTGTAACACCTGAGTTTGCAGCCATAACAGCTTTTACATCAGCCCAGTACTGAACAGGAGCCGAAATTTTATTGCCGTAAGAATCTTCAGCCGTGATACCCTTGGTGTATACATCTGTTCCGGTTAAACCGTCGAGCAGGTTGCGCAAAACCTGTAAGGTTGCTGTTGCCTGAGCATCAACGTTCTGAGAAACCGTACCGGTAAGAAGACCCTTGCCTACAGCTTCGATAGCATCTGCGTTTGCATCATATCCGAAAATCGGAACACCTGCAGGATAGTTTGAGGCCTGTAAACAGCCCATTGCCATACCGTCATTGTTTGAAACAACCATATCGATCTGATCGGCAAACTTTGTTGCCCATCCGCCCATGGCCTCTGTTGCAGCATTGGCATTCCATGTAGAACCGTCGGTTCCTGTCATAGCCTTTCCTTCAAGCTCTATAACATCGAAGGTTTTTCCTGCAATAGTAATTGAGCCCTGCTTTGTTTTACCGGGGTCAGTAGAACCTGCCCAAGTTCCCAAAGCCTTTCGAATACCCTCAGTTCTAGCCTTTGAATCGTTGTGGCCTACGTCACCGATGCAAAGAACATAACCGATAATACCGTCGCCGTTTCTGTCAAGTGAAGTTTCTGCCGATACAAGAAAATCAGTAATAAGTTTTCCCTGAACTGCGCCGCCGCCTGCAGCATCAAAACCTACATAATAGGTCTTGTCGTTCCAGTTCATAGAGGTCATATCGATTTCTCCTGTTGTCGGGTCTGAAGGTTGTCTATTAAAAAAGACGAGAGGTTTATCCTTGTTAAGAACTGCATTTCCGCTTCCGCCGCAGCTTACAACAAAAATAGCCGACACAATAAGAAGCCCAAAAAAAACAATTTGTGCAAATTTAGAAAAAGATCTCATAAATACGCACCTCCTAAAATATAATTTTAAATAAGTATATTATATTTTATAAAATATGTCTACATAGCCTTAAATCCTTTACCTAGAAACAATTTTGAAAAACTGATATAATTCGACCTATGATTATTGACAATAAATACACTATACGTCATAAGATTCTCACAGGAAACATAGACGGAAAATGCAGGGCTACACCCATGGAATTTGCGATTTTGATGCAGGAATTGGCGGCAGGGCATTACAGCACGACAGGCCTTTCCGTTCCGCATTTGCAAAAAATGGGCTTAACATGGGTTATCACAAAACAGCATTTTGAAATTACAGAATACCCTCTTTGGATGGATGATTTAATCGTTCAAACTTGGGCTCAGCCGCCTAAGGGCTTTTTTTGCTTTAGGGATTTTGCCTTCTTTTATGCAAAAAACGGCAAAAAAAATTCCATAGATGAAGCTTTTGAAGAAAAATGCCGTATCGAAGAAGGAAGAGAAAAAAGCTTATCTATAGAAGAAGAATTTAAAGAGCTTAAACAACCTATCTTTCGTGCAAGTTCTTGTTGGGTAATATTGAACTCAGAAACAGGACAGCCTGTAAAGCCGGATGAAAAAACTATGGGAAATTTAGCCTTTAATGAAGATCACTTGGAAGGCAAGGTGTTTGCAAAAATTCCTGCATGCGAAAACCTGGATACCGAAGAAAGATTCCGTCCTACCCTTTTGGACATAGACATGAATTCTCATGTAAACAATTTAAACTATTTGAGATGGATTCTATCATACATGGATGCGGACTTTTGTAAGGGGAAATTATTAAAGATCCTTGATACCAATTTTGTTTCATCGGCCATGTACGGAGAAGAGCTTATATGCAGATCAAGCCGATCGGAAAATATCTGCATTCATTCCATAATAAGAGCAAAAGACGAAAGCGAGGTATTTAAAGCCCGCTCCGAATGGGCTGACGAAAAGGCTCTTTCCCGAACACTAAATTTATCTGACTAAACCGAAACGGGCTCTGGGAAAAAGAATTAGATTTACCGTTCCAAGCATTCTTGAAGAATGAATATAGCGCGGTGCTACATTTGTTACAAACATCATCGACATGGCATCATCCTTGTTCAGAGCTTCCAAGTGATATTGATATTCATGCCTCATATCCGTGGAATTAAAGCGGTTATCTCCCATCATAAAGTAGCAGTTTTCGGGGATGTACTCTTCTTCTCCCTTGGGAAATTCATCCATATTTCTTTGAGATGAGAGGGCTAAATAGTAGAGGTATTCACCAAGTTCGTTTATAATAGCTTGGCGTTCCGCATCCGAAGAAAAAACCGCATCGCTGACATTGGCCTTATAAAGTTCGGCATTCCGTACAAGGAGCTTTCCAAATCCGAGTTTAATAAGAACATTGAGTTGAGCATTTCTCATCTCATATAAGTTGTAGGAATTTTTTTCGGCAGATTTTTTCCATGAAGTTAAAAAGTTTTCAAACCACATAAGCCCACCGTCCGTCGTCAAAATCTTTGAGGCTATGGCTTCATTATCTCTGGCCATTTGAGTCACAAGGTACTGCCCCTTGCTTAAAAAATCCTTAGCCGAAAATACCTTATCGGGCTTAGCCTTTATTTCTTTCATCTTTTTAATAAGGACAAGGGCTTCCTTTTCGGCCTCATCAAAATCGACCTTTGCCCGCCAAGCCTCTACCGATTGAAGGCGGTTTAAATCTTCGGTATTCATTTTTATGTCTTTTACATATTTTAAGCTTGACTGGGGCAGCTTGGATAAATCCCAAACGGCATAAGCACTTTCATCAAGGGCTTTAAAATCCTTTTCTCCGGCTTTTTTTATGTAGAGCACTCCGTCTACAAGCATTAACTTTTCTCCGCTTAAGCCCACAATCCTTTTTACCAAGGGGTCTGCCTTGATTCTTCCGTTTTCATCCTTATTGATATTTACCGTAGTGAGGGTTAAATACTGCACCAGCTGAGATGTAAAAAATTTAAGCTCGTTATTCGGGTCATCTTCGTAATGAGGATTGCGGATTATAACCACATCTCCCCTCTTATAATTATAAATTTGAGGAAATCGGAATGAAGAAAGAGGAAAGGTCGGCCCTGCAGCAACTTTAAAGCCTGCGACCCTGTCCCCTATCATAAACTGCTGAACCATAGATTCCGAAGGAATAACATAGAGCTGCAAAACAAAAACGGTAAAAAGGAGAACTACACAGGCAGCCTGCAAGATAGAATCAGCCCAATCTAAAATTTCCGAAATAAGAGAACGTTTTTTCTTAGGTATCGCGGGCAATTCCGGGAAATACTTGGGAAGCCTCTTATCCTTTAATCTAAACAAAAGCACTCTATTATAAATAACTAAGGCAAACCAATAGACGGCTAAAATTGCATCGAGCACAGACCTATCCTGTTCGGCTTGAACAGCCCTGGATATAATAAAGCAGGCCATAAAAATATACGGCACATATTCCATAGTTTTACGCATTATGAACATGTCCCTCACGGTCTTCTTTTTAAAAAAAGAAAATATACAAAAAGCAGTCCAAAGAGAATAAGCCGCACCTAAGACCACTGCAATCACAGCAATACTTGAGGAATTTTTTATAATTAGTAAAATTGAAAATAAAAAACTTAAAACCGGTTCTGCATAAAAAAGGATAGACATGAAAACTCCTAGTAATTTATATAAACAGCTTATAAAAACATCAGCTTTTAAAAGCGGCCTTATTGCTATCTAAACAAAAACAAGGCCCATAAGCAACAGAGTATATCACTTTTTTGTATTTTATGCTAGAGTTCGAGCTTTTTAATGTGCAGTTTAAAAAAATCCGGCCTATAGATTTTTTTAAGCAAAATGGGTACAATAAATGCCTTAAAAAGTTTTTATTGGAGTTTCGATAAACAGCTCGGCAGAAATTCTGCCTCACTGTTTATCCATTTTATTGGAGAAATAATTATGAAGATGACGCAGATGTATATGCCTACCTTACGAGAAATCCCGAATGAGGCTGTTGTTGAAAGTCATAAGCTGCTTTTGCGGGCAGGAATGATAAGAAATTTGGCTAACGGGCTTTTTGCCTATTTGCCCCTCGGCTTAAAAGCCTTTAGAAAGGTAGAAAAAATTATCAGAGAAGAAATGGATGCTATAGGCTGTCTCGAATTTAAGCCTCCCGTAATTGTTCCGGGGGAAATTTGGCAGGAATCGGGAAGATGGGACTCGATGGGCCCTGAACTTTTGCGTATTAAAAACCGCTTAAACCAAGAATTGGTTGTAAGCCCCACTGCTGAAGAAGCCTTTACAGCCCTTTTAAAAAACGAATTATCCTCCTATAAAAACTACCCGCTCTTAACCTATCAGATTAACACAAAATACCGGGATGAAATCCGGCCGCGATACGGGCTTATGAGAACCCGCGAATTTACGATGAAGGACGCTTACTCTTTCCATACAAACGATAAAAGTTTAGACGAAGCCTATCTAAGTTTTGAAAAGGCCTATATAAAGATTTTTAAGCGCTGCGGCCTTACGGTAATAGGAGTAAAAGCCGACTCAGGTGCTATGGGAGGAAGCGGTTCTCAGGAGTTTATGGTAGAGTCTTCGGTTGGGGACGACACCCTCCTTCTCTGCCCATCTTGCGGTTATGCAGCGAACGAAGAAAAGGCAGCCTGCGCACCCGATAAGGAACAAGGAAACGGCAGTGCGGCACAAGGTTCAGCCTTATCTATAGAAGAAATTGACACTCCCAATGTAAAAACAATAGAAGACCTTACAGCCTTTTTAAAGACTGAAAGTTCTTCTTTTATAAAAACCTTGATTTACCGCATAGAAAATTCCGAGATATTAGGCAATGCTGAAAAGGGTAAAAAAACTGCAAAAAACGAAGATAAAACAGTTTTAATTGCCGTCTGCATAAGGGGAGACTTGGAAGTAAACGAAGCCAAGTTAAAATCCTCCCTTAAAGCCTCGGACGCAATCCTTGCAAGCGATGCCGAAGTCGAAGAAGCTACAGGAACGGTAGTCGGTTTTGCAGGACCTGTAGGCTTAAAAAATATTCCGGTCATTGCAGATGAAAGCGTTATGCTCATGCACGATGCGGTAACCGGAGCCTTAAAAAAGGACAAACACCTCCTCCATGTGGAGCCTTCAAGGGATTTTACCCCCGCCCATGTCTTTGACCTCCGCACGGTAAGGGCCGGAGATAAGTGCGCCGTTTGCGGTACCGCCCTTTACACCAAAAAGGGAAACGAACTCGGACACATCTTTAAGCTGGGATATAAATATACAAAGGCAATGAATATGACCTATCTCGACGAAAACGGAAAACAACAGCACCCTTCCATGGGCTGCTACGGCATAGGTCTTGATCGGCTTACAGCTTCAATTGTCGAAGAACACCATGATGAAGACGGAATAATCTGGCCAATGAGTATCGCCCCCTTCCAAGTTGCTATAGTTCCCATAAAATACGAGGGAGAAATGCAAAAGGAAGCCGACCGCCTCTACGAAGAATGCAAAAAAAGAGGAATTGAAGCCCTCTTAGATGACCGAAAAGAAAGGACAGGCGTTAAGTTTAAGGATATGGACCTTATAGGCATTCCGATAAGGCTTGTAGTCGGCGAAAAAAATCTTCCCAATATCGAATTTAAGCTTAGAAAGGCGGTAGAAAGCAGCTTGGTCGATAAAGAAAAGGTTGTAGACTTAGTTGAAAAAACCGTAAAAGAAGAACTTGCAAAATTAAACTAGAGGATTTTTAAATGAAAAAAATTTTAAGTTTTGGTTTTCTACTTTTTTTTCTCTTCACGGCAGAAGGTTTTAAGCTCATAGCCGAAGAAAAATCGGCATGGGAGGGAACGGAATCGGGAGATTACCTTATCTATCAGGACCTTTCGTGGAAAGAACCGACATGGGCCGGCTTTTTATATTACAACGATAATACGATAGGCAGTTTTGTATACACTTCAAACGGAAGAACTGTTGCAAAAGTTCTATTTAGCGGGGAAATTTTAGACGGAGAATTCGTAATTACAGGCCAAAACAATATTTCGGGTATTAACACCGATCCGGCCTACACCTATGCGGTAAACTATCTTATGGAAATGCTTCCAAAACTCTACGCGTGGAAGTCTCAAAAATTAACTGAAAGCCTTGTAATAAAAACCGGTTCCAAAACGGTAGATGAAGAACAATTCGGAGGGGAAAGCGAGGTAAAATTCCAATCCTATATTCCCCTCTTTCATGTAAAAGAAATTTTAGATTCCAATAAGGAAAAAGCCTTTGAGTTGGTCGAAATGGGAAAAATCAAGGACGAAAAAACTTTTTTTGATTTTAAACCTCTCGAAGATGCTAAACCGCTTGAGTCCAAATTCGCTTTAAACTCCAAGGCAAAAAAAGAAACAAAAACCGTTGACGGAGTTAAACTTTCGTTGGACAGCCAATGGAAGCAGATAGCAGACAATACCTTTCTTATGGGAAATGAAGCTTTTTTAAATGTAAACACAATAGATCTAAAGACAAGGCCGGACATCAAAGGTAAAGAAGAAGATTTTTTAATAAAATACTTTTCGTCTTCGGGCAAGGCATCCAAAATTCTTGCAAAAAATACGGATATAAAAGGAACAAAACAAAAATTTAAAATCATAAACAGCGTCTATGATCTTGAAACAAAGAGCATCAAACACGATATTAAATTGGTAATAAAAAGAGAAAATTCAAAATATACTGTAGTAAGCTTGACCGTCGATAAATCTTCGTATCAAAAATACAAAGACTATTTTGACGGCTTATTTTAAAAATTTATGGAGGTGCAAAATGCAGCAAACTTTAATGGAATATGTAAAAGACATTTTACCTGAAATTGCAAAACACACGATGAAAAACCAGGCTGTTACGCCCGAAAATGTATTACAAAAGGGAAATCCCGCCCTGTCTAAAATTCTTGATGATATGGTAGACGATCTCGCCCTTGAAAATTCAGAATTCAGACACCCGGAACACTTGAAAGAATTTTTAGATGAGGTAAATAAGGGAAAAAAAGGCATAATACTTGCGGAGCACTACAGCAATATGGATTATCCGGCCTTTATAAATTTAATGAAAAAAACCGGTACTAAAGGAACGGAGCTTGCAGAAAAGTGCATCGCAATGGCCGGGCTAAAACTGGGAGAAGACAATCCCTACGTTGCAGCCTTCGCAAGTGCATATGACCGCATTTATATCTATCCCAGCCGTTCCATCAAATCGATTAAAGACCCTGAAGTTTTGGCAGAAGAATTAAAACGGAGCAAGATGATAAACCTTGCTTCAATGCGGGCACTTGAAAAAGCAAAAGAAGAAGGCCGGGTAATTCTTGTATATCCTGCAGGAACCCGATACCGCCCCGGAAAACCCGAAACAAAAAAAGGTGTAAAAGAAATAGATTCCTATATTAAAATGTCCGATATAATGCTCTTGGTTTCAAGCAACGGAAACTGCCTGCGTATTTCGGATTCGGGAGATATGACCGAGGATACTGTCTGGAAGGATAGACTCATCTTTGATGCAAGCCCCGTCATAAACTGTGAAGAATATAGAGAAAAAATAAAGGCAGAACATGGAGACCTTACAGGCATAGATAAAAAGCAGGCCGTAGTCGATCAGGTAATGGCAGACCTTGAAAAGATGCACGAAGCAAACGAAATCGGACGGCTAAAATAGAAAAGTTTTTATAGGAGGTGTGATAAACAGTTCGGCAGAAATTCAGCCTCACTGTTTATCTGCCGAGTTTGCCTTTCAGGCAAACATCGCATTATTGTATGCAGTTTGTAAACAAACTGCGTGAAAAAACTTTTTTCGCAAATTGATATTTGCTGCAAAAAGTTTTTATAGGGGAAGATTGTGACGCATACGTTTTATGTTGAAGTTCGAAGCTACGAGCTTGACGCTTATAATCATGTAAACAACTCGGTTTACCTAAACTATCTGGAACATGCCAGAATGCAGTTTTTAAAAAAAATAGGTTTTGATTATGTAGGGATGATTGAAGAAGGCTACATGCTCTATGTATCCCACATAGATATTAAATACAAACACTCTGCCAAACTTTACGATAAACTGGCCATTGAGGTTACTCACATAGATTTGGGTAAGGTTTCCGGAACCTTTTTGCAGGTTATAAAAAATGAAGAAGGTAAAGTCTGTGCTGAAGCAAAGGTAACCTGGGCCTGTGTGGACAGTACGGGACGGCCCGTTAAAATACCCGAAAAATACTTGGTTTCGGGGCTGGAGCCCGAGCTTCAGCCATAAAAAGTTAATTTTAGCTTATTTTTTATTGACTTAATTTCGCCACTGTATTATATTCTATTCCGTCTTAAAAAAATATGGAATTTTGGAGTTTATATGAAATCTATTTTAAAAACATGTTTATTTATTGCTCTTCTTTCATCGGTAAATCTCTTTGCGATGGGAGCAAAGGAAATTCCCGATAACGGCAAAAAAAATGTTGCCGTTACCTTCGATGCAATGAAAGAGTTGACTCAGGCAGTTGCAGGGGATAAGGTTAATATTTCGGTTATCATCCCGCCGGGAATGGAAGCTCACGACTTTGAACCCAAAGCTAAAGACCTTGCTTTTTTATCGAAGGCCGATATTTTAATCTATAACGGTCTGGGTATGGAGTTTTGGCTTGATGAAGCCGTAAAAGCGGTCAACAACAAAAAGCTGATTATGGTCGAGGCTAGCAGCGGAATTGAAGCAATCAAGGCCGGTCATCACAATCATGATGAACATGGAGAAGACTGCGACTGCGAAGCCTGTGCCGGACAGCACAAACACGGTAAGGGGCATGAACATTGCCATCACGGAGAATTCGATCCTCATACATGGCTCAGCCTCTCTTCTGCAAAAATTATGGTTAAAAATATTGAAAATGCTCTGACTACGGCTGACCCTGCAAATTCAAAAAGCTATAAAGAAAATGCAAGTAAATACATTGCCGAGCTTGACGAACTTTTAAAAGAATATATCGAGAAATTTTCTAAAGTAAAAAACAAGCACTTTGTAACGGGACACGCAGCCTTCGGATATCTTTGCAGAGATTTTGACTTGAAGCAAAATTCCGTAACCGATATCTTTAATGAAAACGAACCGAATCCGAAAGAACTTGCAAAACTTGTCGAATATTGCAGAGAGCACAATGTAAGGGTTATCTTTACGGAAGAAGCGGCAAGCCCCCTTGTTTCAAAAACACTTGCAACAGAGCTTGGAGCCAAGGTTGAAAAAATTTACACAATCGAAAGCCCTGAAGATAACAAAAGCTATCTTGAACGCATGAAAACAAATTTAATGCGCATATATGAAAATTTAAAATAAAAGGAACGGGCGGTCTTTTGTTTTTTTAAAGACCGCCCGGCTCTTTTTTTATGGGAGCCAGCTCTTTATTTTATGGGAGCCAGCTCTTTCTGTTGGAGAATAAATGAGACATTACTTTAAAAATATATTCCGAATTAAAAGTACCTTTGCCTTGATGTTTTTGTCTTTTTTCTGTATTTTTTTATCGGTATGTAGAATTTTTATAGCAGAAAACTATTTTTTACTTTTTTTGGTCTGGAACTTATTTTTGGCCTTTGTGCCATGGCTTATCTCTTCAACGCTATACCTATCAAAAAACAATAACAAAATAATTTTTATTATTTTTATGACTATCTGGCTTCTGTTTTTTCCCAATGCTCTTTATATTGTAACAGATTTTATCCATCTAAAAACGGCAGCTTCAACAATGCGCTGGTATGATTTAATCCTGTTGTTTTCTTACAGCTTTGCAGGCCTTTTTTACGGCTTCGTAAGTTTGGATTTTATCGAAGCCAAGATTCAAAAGCTTTTTAATATAAAATATCCGCAAATTTTTTCGATTTTTGCGATATATCTTTCAGCTTTCGGCATCTATCTGGGAAGATTTTTAAGGTGGAATTCATGGGATCTTGTAACGAATTTAAGTTCCGTTCTATCAGACCTTTTTTTGCCGATAAAGAATCCCTTTATACATGCAAGAACATGGGCATTTATTCTTTTACTGGGAACACTCTTTAACCTGCTTTATATATCGTACAAGAGCTTCGGCGAGAAAAAAAATTAAGTTTTTATGATTATTTTACTTGACAATTGCAATAATTATGTTAGAATTATATTAAGAGGGAGATGTGAGTATCCGTCTTAGGCGGTTCAAAGCACAACTCCCATAAGGGGCATGACTTCATGCCCCTTTTTAGTTTTTAATAAGCCTGCCTCGGATTAGACCTCAGTTTTTACACCTTATTTTTAATTCTTTAATTCGGCCAAATAAGCCAGCAAGAACTTCCATACACGTTCTACAGAGGCAATGTCCATGTGTTCGTTAGGAGTATGAACATCATACAAATTAGGCCCGAAACTTACAGCATCGACTTTAGGAAGGGTTTTCTTTAAAAGACCGCATTCAAGCCCTGCGTGTATTGCCGTAATAACGGGTTCTTTTTTGTTAAGCTTTTTGTAAACATTGACGGCAGCATCGCGTACAGGAGAATCGGGACTGTACTCCCAAGCGGGATACTCCGAAACCTTTTTGAATTCGGCCCCGCAGCGCTCGGCTTGGATTCTAAGTATGTCCACAATTTCATCCAAGGCACTCTTTACACTGCTTCGTACAGAGGTTGTAAATTTGATTCTTCCATCAATTTCTTCCAAAACTCCGTTATTTAAACTTGTTTGAACAAGGCCGGGAATTTCCATGCTCATATATTGAACACCATTGGGAATACTTGCCATAAAATCAATTAGATTTAGGGTAAGCTCTTTTGTAAACATTTGGCCTGAAGAATTCTGCGTTTCATTTGCCGTAACAGTTAAAAGTTTATCAACAGCTCTGTATTCGCCCTTAAAATCGGCAGCAAGTTTTTCAACAATCTTCAAAACGGCTTCCTTATTTTCAACCGCTATAACAGCATGGGCATCCTTTGCAATGGCATTGTGTTTTGAACCGCCTGAAATTTCTACTATATTGATTTTTTCGTTTTGCTTGATGTTATACAGAATTCTTCCCAAAAGTTTAATTGAGTTGGCTCTCTGCTTGTTTATTTCGATACCCGAATGTCCTCCGAGAAGACCTCCGACGGTGATTTTTAAGAATGTTCCCTTGGCCGGCTCTTTCTTTATATCAAAAAAAACATTAATATTGGATCCGCCTGCGCAGCTTACCAAAAAGACGCCTTCTTCTTCCGAATCTATATTTAAAAGGCGTGTTCCTTGCAGGTGTTCATCGGTAAGAGCCATAGCTCCGCCCATCCCCGTTTCCTCTTCAGTCGTAATTAAAACTTCGAGTGGCGGATGAGGAATATCCTTTGAGTCAAGGACGGTAAGAGCGTATGCGACTGCTATACCGTCATCTCCTCCAAGGGTTGTCTTATCGGCATAGAGCATTTCTCCCTTTACAACGAATTTAATAGGATCCTTTAAAAAATCATGGTTTGAGGAAGCATCCTTTTCACAAACCATATCCATGTGTCCCTGAATAATAACTGTCGGAGATTTTTCATAGCCGGCAGTTCCGGGCTTCTTTATGATAACGTTCATAGCCTTATCTTGATGTACTTCAAGATTTCTATCTTTTGCAAATTTTACAAGAAAATCGCTGATAGCTCTTTCGTTTCCCGAACCTCTCGGTACCTGAGAGATTTCGTAAAACCATTTAAAAACTTCTTTAGGTTCAGTGTTCTGCAACGGATTCATTATTGCCTCCAAATTATTTATTTTATAGGCTAGTAGTATATTATAAAATATAAAAAAAAACAATCAGGATAACCGGCATGACTATGAGTTTAATCGCATTTATATGGGATAGGTTGTGTATATTTCTTGAGGATTTTTTATCATATCATGCAAACGCTTTTCAATATGTTCCCAATTAAATTTTCCGACTATTAAGTTTACCGGCTCATGTATAAAGTCTATATCATTTTGAGTAAATAAGTCCAAATCAATACTTTTCCTGTGTCCAAGTCGTAATGCAATAGAAGTGCCGCCAACTAAAAAAAATTGATCCATTTGACTGTCTTGCATGAGCGTTCTTAACAATTCAAATGCAGTTTTCTCGACAGTGTTCTTTTGCAGCATAAAAAATCTTCCTTTTTTAAATCAAAAAGTAAACAAGACCAATTCAATTCTTTTGGGGAAAGGTGAGGAATTTGTACAACAATATTTTTTACCCTTTCAAAGCCGCCGTAAAGTTGAAACATTGCATAATAATCCTCAGGTCTGCCGTATTCCAAAACGCGGGCGACAACAATTTTTGACATTATATTCCAATCCCAATCGGGAGCTTTTGTATCATATTCCCAGAGAATTGACTGAGAAATTTGTTCTTTTTTGTGAGTTTCATAATCTGCAAAAAACATATCATACCTCCCAAGTTTTATTATAGCATATTTTTGTACATTTTTCCAATCTCCGCTTGCTTTATATTCTAGGATATGATATACTTTTGCAAGTTGTGAGGGCTAAAATGTTTTATCAAAAATACGGTAGTCAAATTTTTAGAAACAAAAAACAAACAACTTTCTTCCTATATATATATATATATATATATATATAACCGCAAACCGGCAGTTTATTTAAACATTCCAATAATTTTTATTTCACATACAACTGACTATACTCAAGCAAAGGAGAACCTTTATGGAAACAAGTACTATTATTGACGGCGGCACTTCTTTTGTAATCGATTCCGAAAAGAAAACAATTACGATTTATGTTAAAACGGCAGACGGCTCGAGCGTAAAAGCCGAGGGTTGCACTGAGACAGTAATTGAAAGTGGGACTGAATCAACTTTAAACATTAAATCTTCTCTAATAATTTTAAAAGGAAATATTATTGAATTTAACTGCGGAGGTGATCCTTATACCTATGGAAACCAAATTAAAAGTTTAAACGTGCAGGGCCTAAAAAACTTAGAAAAACTTAATTGCAGCGGTAATAGGCTTACCGAATTAAACATTGAAGGTTTAAATAATTTGAAAGAACTTGCGTGCCGATATAATCGGCTTTCAAGTTTGGACGTTGCCCATTTACCGGCTTTGGAATTTTTATGGTGCACTGCAAATTTGCTTACAGATTTAAACTTAACAGGAATGTCTTCCTTAAAGCGGCTTGGCTGTAACAACAATAAACTCGAAGTTTTAAACCTTGAAGGCTTGACTTCACTTGAACACCTTTGGTGCGGAAACAATTTATTGAATAAACTAAATTTAACTGATTTGAAAAGTTTAACCGGCTTAAATTGTGAAAAGAATAAACTTACAGAGCTGGACTTAACCGGATTAACGGCATTGGAGCATCTGTGGTGCAGTAAAAATTTGTTAACAAAACTTAATTTAACAAAAGCATTACATTTGCAAAGCCTTGATTGCAGTTCAAATATGCTTACCGAACTAAACACAGAAGAATTGAATGATTTACAATATTTAAATTCATCAGGTAACTGTTTGCCCATAGCCTAAAAAGCTCTAAGCCATAAATTAAAAGAATCTTTCATCCATTCGGCTACATCCATCCCGTAAACGGATTGTAAAATTTCTCTATTTAAAACCTCATCTTTTTTTCCTGAGGCTTGTATTATCCCGTCTTTTAAAAAAATAAGTTTATCTGCAAATTGAAGGGCTAGGTTTATATCGTGGAAGACTCCGATGACGGCTTTAGCTTCTTTTTTACAAATCTCTTTTAAAAAAAGAATAAGCTCGGTTTGAGCCTTTAAATCCAGATGATTTGTAGGTTCATCCAGTAAGATAAGTTCGGGTTCTTGGGCAAGAGTGCGGGCCAGATAAACACGCTGAAGCTGACCGCCTGAAAGTTCATCTATTTTCTTTTCACGCAAATTCCAAATGTCTACCGCCCTTAAAAATTTTTCTACATAGGCCCTGTCTTTTTTTGAGACGGAAAGAAAAGAGTTGCCCTCTCTGTGTGCATATCTTCCCATCATAACGGTATCATAGACGGAATATGAAAAATATATAGAAGAAACTTGACTTAAAACGGCTATTTTTTTTGCTATGTCCTTGCGTTTGATATTTTTTAAGTTTTGACCGTTTAAAAGAATTTCACCCGAATAGCCGATAAGACCGGCAAGAGTTTTTAAGAGGGTCGTTTTTCCGCAGCCGTTGGGACCCAAAACACAAAGGCTATCTCCTTTTAAAACCGAAAAGGAGATATCTTTTAAAACTGGAGTCTTTGAATATCCTGCATAAACCGATTTTACATTTATTAAAGGATAGTCCATAAAAGTTAAGCCCTCCTCCGTCCCTTAAAATAGACATAGCAAAAAAACGGAGCACCTGCAAGCGCAGTGATTGCACCCACCGGAAGCTCTTGGGGGGATAAAATAGTTCTTGCCGTCATATCGCATAAAACCATCGCAGTGCCTCCTATACAAAAGGACACAGGAACCACTATCTTATGCCTTGCACCGACGAGCTTGCGTACAATGTGCGGAGAAATCAAATCGATAAACCCGATTATGCCTACAAAGGAAATTACGGTTCCGGTAAGGGCCGATGCCAAAAACAAAAGACCCCATTTAACTTTTTTTGTATCTACACCCATAGTTTTAGCCTGCTCCTCGCCAAAGGTAAGCAAATCCATCTCATGTGAAAGACTTGTAAGAATCAAGGTTGCGGCAGCACAGATAGGCAATAACACGTTAAAGTTTTTTATATTTTGACTTGCAAAGCTTCCCATCTGCCAAAATATCAGGCGGGCCATTCCGTCCCTGTTAAGGGCGATTATGACGGTTATAATTCCGTTTATAAAAAGAGAAAAAACTATCCCTGTTAAAATAATCGTCGAGTTTTCAAAATTCCTATCAACCAAGGATGCAACTTTAACCGAGGCGTAGACTGTAAAAAGGCCTGCAAGAGTGCCGGCAAGAGGAAGAGTAAAAGCGGGTATTAAAGGAAGAGTGAATCCTGTCAAAATTACCAGAGCCGCTCCCAAGGCAGCCCCCGATGAAACGCCCATTGTATAAGAAGAAGCCAAGGGGTTCTTTAAGATGCTTTGCATTACGGCCCCGCTTACGGCAAGGGAACCGCCTGCCAAAAAAGCGACCAGAACCCTAGGCAGCCTCACGTTCCAAACTATTGCAACAAAGGTCGGTTCAATACATGAAATTTCTTTTTGAGCTATTTTTGAAAATATGATTTTGATAATATCTTGGGGCGGAACAAAGACCGAGCCTATTCCTATCCCCAAGATTAGAACAAGGATGCAGGCTGCAATCGAGCCTGCAAGCTTGAATTGAAGTTTCATTATTTATAGATTTCGGGATAGACGGCTTTAGCCATTTCTTTTAAGGCCTTTATAATGTTATGGTTAGGTCTTGAAGAAGAATTATTATCAATACCGAAAACCTTTTTGCCCTTTACGGCTTTAAGAGAAGCCCAGCCCGATCTGGCCATTATTTCATCAATCGGATTAGGTATATAGCTTACATTGGTCAAAATTACATCAGGATCCTTAGCCAAAACCATTTCATCCGAAACGGATACCCATGATTTTTGATCGGCAAGAATATTTTGAGCTCCGATAATTTCGATCATCTCATTGATAAAGGTTCCTGTTCCCAAGCTGTACATATAAGGAGCGGCCCCTATTTCAAAGTAAACGGTTTTCTTTTTATCTTGAGCAATAGAAGCACCCTTTTTTCGGACAGCTTCTATTTCCTTTTTCATGTTTGCAATAATTTTTGCTCCGTTTCCTTCCTGTTTTACGACGGCAGCTATGTATGCAATATCAAGATAAATGGCCTCGATACTCGAAGATGAAGGAATGTTGACAACACAGATACCGGCATCAATTAAGGGAGAAAAAGGAGTGTTACCTTTTGCATTTGACATCCCTGAGATAAAAACTACATCCGGTTTTAGGGCAATCAGTTTTTCTGCATCGGGCTTCATCATATCAAAATACGGAATATTCTGTTTTAAAAGCCCATCCTTTTGAGTATTGGTATCGGCGGCAATAATCTTGTCGGCTACCCCCAAATCAATAAGGATTTCTGTGGTAGACGGAGCCATCGAAACAATTCTTTCCACCTTTGCAGGTAAAGTAATCGGAGCACCTGCCCTATCCATCGTCAAATCAATCGAGGGAAGGCTTGCTTCTTTTGCTCCTCCAGCAAAAACCATTGTGCCTACTGCCAAAAACAGTGTCAGCACAAAGAAAATTTTTTTCAAGCTTTTCATAAACTTACTCCTAAAAAAGTTTTTAAAGGAAGCCTAAGCTTCCAAAAAAAGTTTTTAAGTGTGTGCAGCAAAACACACACTTAAGACAATACTATGAAAAAAGTTTTACTTCCTATTGGCTAAGGCAACGATTCTGTTCATCTCGTTATTGATGATCATGTAGCCTTCGTCAACGCCCATACCGGGTTTTGCAAGCTGCTGGGCGGCTCCGGCTGCAACGGAACAGTTTACGATAACCTCAGCCGAGCGGTTGGTTTCGTTACAAGTTCCTCCGCAATAAGCGCCTACACCCTTTTCTTTGCAGTAAAGGATAGCTTCGATCGTGTTGTTGATTCCGCCAAGGTCGGGGGTTTTAATCTGAATCATGTGGCCTGCACGGTTATCGGCAAAGTACTGAATGTCTTCGAGGGTATTGCACCATTCATCGGCAACAAGCTCTACCTTTACGCCGTTATCGTCAAGGCTCTTTGTGAGGGCTGCAAGCACCTGCATCTGCTTTTCTCTGTCGCCCATGTCCATCGGACCTTCGATTCTAAGTTTAAAGGGAGCCGCAGCAGCTTCCAATGTTTTAAGATAGGCTGTCATCTTGGGAACATCGTTATTTGTAAAGTCTCCGATTGTGCCGTATACGTCAATGTGGAAAATAGGATTGTAGCTCTTGCAAGTTCTCATAGTTTCGACCCTGTTTTTAAGCCACTTAACATATTCTAAAAGCTTTTCGCCGTTTTTACCGGTTTTTTCTTCAACATTGTTAAAAAGACCGTGGGGGAGAACTTCAGCCTGCTTTATAATCATCTTATCGGCATTTAAGTAGCGGTCATCGCCTGACTGAGTAAATATCGGAATTCTCTTTATTTGGCAGCCTGTTTTGTATTCTTTTACAACAACTTCGGCCATCGTTATGTGCTGGGACTTTGCAACGGCATCAAGAATAGCTTGAGATATGCCGTAGCGTAAAGCCGTGTGCATTCTTTTTCCGTTTACCTTGTGCTCCTCAAATGTCTTAGCCATTTCCCTAAAGTTTGTAATTTCTTTTCCTACAAAGAGGGGCTTTATATCTTTTTCAATTACGGGAATAAAGTCCTTTGCCAAAAAGAGGGGATCGCGTCCGCCTGCTCCGGAATACTGTACGGCAGCACAGTCTCCGTATGCAACCTGTCCGTCTTCGAGAATAAACATAACGGAAATAGCTTCGCCTGCCTGTCTGATTGAGGTAAAGCCCTCGGTTACGGGTTTTCCCGTATAAAAAAATCCGTCATGACCTGCACCCATCTTGATAGCCTTTTGGTCATCAAAATAGAAACCTGTTTTGCCTTCTGCGCAAACAACATCAACAATTTTCATCTTTTTCTCCTATGAAAACTTTTTGCATGAAACATCAGTTTCCGAAAAAAGTTTTTTCAAGCGGATTTGCTTTTGCAAACCCGCATACAATATACGACGTTTGCCTAAAAGGCAAACTCGAAGATAAACATGGAGGCTTGTATCTCAAGCCGGAATGTTTATCGAATCTCCTATAATTCTATCGTTTAGCCGGTCTTCCTACGAGAACACCGGAACTTACGGCATAAACATCATCAACCGACATTTGGAAATCAACCTCCCTCTTATCGGCCTTTGCCCTCTCTTCAAGTTTTCCCCTGTTAAAGTCAAGAATGTCCTTTGTAAAGGGCAGATTTCCCGGCATTAGATAGCGGATACATCCGTCATTGTCTCTGGCAGGCATTACCTTTCCGGCATTGTACTGGGAGGGTGCAAATGGAATGTCGATTACTCCGGCTTCAAAGGCCTTGATAGTGCCTTCAACCAAATCACCGCCTCCTATCTCATAAACTCTGTCCATAATACACTTTGTTTCTGCCTTGATAAGTTCAATCTCTTGAGCGAGAACCCTTGAATCGGGATAACGCTGTCCCTTCAAAAGGTTTAGAACCATCTTGGTAGCCTTGATACCTCCTGCATTTGCTTCTTTGGTAGGAATACCGAAAGCTTCATGCGGGGTTTTAACGATTACCTTTGTAGCTCCGGAAAGAGCGGCAGTGGTGCTTCCCAAGGAGATAAGACCATAGGCTCTGGACTCATCGGCAGGGAAGCCTCCCATCCATTGATGGAAAACCGTGGTGATGCACGTATCCTTGTAGCCGAATTTTTTCATATAGTCCTTTGTAATTTCTCTTAAAGAAATAACGGCTGCAACATCCTGCGTCATGTTTCCGCACATACCGTAACCTACGGTAATGCTCTTTACACCCTGCTCTGCGGCCAATAGGGCTTCGATAACGCCTACTGCAATAGCAACCGAAGGCGGAACAAGGGTTCCTGTAAGGGGACCGAATGGTTCTCTGTTAAGGTGAACTCCGTTTTCTTCATAGAATCCTACAAGGCGGTCGGCATATTGCCAACACATTATGCTGTGTTCAATTGAAACGGCCTTTGCATAGGGAACATTGTAGCTTATTCCTCCGCCTTCGTTAGAGGTATAACCTCCGGCATGAATGATCTCTGAAAGAAGACGGGCATCGGGGGTTCCGTGTCTTGCCTGTAAGGGAAGATTTACGGCTTCCAAAACCTGACGGCAGGGGCCTACACCCCAGTTTACGGCAGGGAAACCGTTCATAAGAGAGCGGCCTGCCTTTTTTGAAGCTTCAATACCGGCTTCCC
Organism: Treponema sp. B152; assembly: GCF_024181665.1. Lineage (NCBI taxonomy): Bacteria > Pseudomonadati > Spirochaetota > Spirochaetia > Treponematales > Treponemataceae > Treponema > Treponema sp. B152. Next base: position 564,145 of record NZ_CP058668.1, on the reverse strand, counting down.
CCTCTTCATATCGGTTTTGACGCGTATAAGCGTCAATTGTGCTGGGCAAAAAGTCGGCTCCGCCTTCATCCTGTAAAAACTGCAATAGATTAATGTGTTCATCCAAAAGGGGAACACCGGCACGAGGCTGGGCCGTAGTTATACCTTCTTTGTCCGCTTGTTCAAGTTTGATTGCAAAATTCTTTTCAGGCGGGATCTTCTTTAAATAATCGATAGACTCTTTTAAGTCAACATCCTTTCCCGTGGGCCATGTTTGGAGAATTTCTTCTCGCATCTCCATAAACTCCCCTTCGGGTATTTTTTTATTCTTCCATCTCATACTCTTGCTCCTAAAGTATAGTGCCTTATTGTATCACAAGGATGATATAGCTTCAAGAGGGAATACGGTTTTTATTGATTACCAATTAATTAATCGCTTCTACTTCTTCTTTTGTGAGACCGGTGACTTGCATTATTTTTTTTACAGAATCACCGAGCTGTTTTAATATCTTTGCCGTTTCAAGGGCTTTTTGGTAAGCCCCTTTATCAAGACCTTCTTGATAACCCACATGTTTCCAAGAGGCCTTGTCATGTTCGTATTTCATGCGGTTTTCATAAAGCCACTTCTCTTTTGGGCTCATTTCCATTAACTCAATAGTGGAATTTGCCTTCCGCATCATAGGGGATTCTTGTGCCAGCATATTACGTACCTCCTCATCATCGGTTTTAATAAATTTTAGCCAGTTGTAAAGTTTCTTTTTCTTTTCATCGGATTCTGTATTTTCATCCTGTTCTTTAACCTTGGCTAAGTTTAAAAAGTGGATTTCAAGCTCATCAGAAAGCCTATCGTTTATGTGCTTTTCGACTACATTGTACTCACTATGGATAAGCGAATTCAAATCAAAGCCTTCACCCACTATGTTTATTGTAATACATTTAGGTAGTTTTGTATATACTTCACTTGCTTTTAAATTTTCCGTATACATTTTAGCCCAGTAAAAGATGGTTCGTTGGATAAACTCGCTGTTCCATCTGTTTTGAATTTCGATGTCGATAATTGTGTTGTTTTTTAAGCGTAATTTTACATCTAAGACTCCGGTTTTATCACTTATCGAATCCTTATGAAACTCCTTATCCAAAAGTTCCAAACCTGCAATAGTTTCAGGAGGAATGTCCAGTATGCATTCTAACAAGTCCTGTAGTACGTCCTTGTTTTCCTCAGTGCCGAAGACTCTTTTAAAAGCATAGTCGTTGCGAAGGGTTATTTTAAACAATTGCTTCATATCAAACTCCATGACAAATTATTTAAAAGAAGAAAAACTTTTCCTCTTTCATAATTATTGTATGAAAAGTTTGCAACAGATAGTAAAAATTTTAAAAAGAAGTAATTTTTTTTGATAATTTAACCGCAAGGGGACGCAAAGTGTTGAGCTTACGCTCAACTCCGCAAAGGAATTTTTTAAAACTGCATCGATTACAAAAATCTTTTTATAATTTACTATTTTTTTCAAATATTTTCTATAAATATAATGGGGAGGGAAAATATGAAAAAATTAGGAGAACACAAATGATAAAAAAATTTGAAGATTTGACATTTACGGACGATTTTATGTTTTGTAAGGTCATGCAAAATCCGGATTTATGCAAAAGACTTATTGAAATGATATTATTTGATACAATAGGTAAAATTACATATATCTCGGTACAGCATAATATTAAAACCTATGAACAGGCAAAATCAGTAAGGTTTGATGTTCTGGTACAAGCAGAAAACGGTAAATTCTACGATGTTGAAATGCAGGTAAGTAACGAGAAGAATATACCAAAAAGAATGAGATTTTACCAAGCTGCTATAGACATTTCATTCTTGGATAAGGGCAATTCCTATAACAATTTAAACGACAGTTTTATAATTTTTATTTGTACTTTTGATGCTATCGGGAAAAATAAGCCCATTTACACCTTTGAAAATATCTGTATTGAAGATAAAAACATATCTTTACAAGATGGAACAAAAAAGGTTATAATAAATGCGGAAGCCTTTAAGGACACTAAAAACAAAGAATTAAAGGAATTTTTAGAATACCTTAAAACGGGTAAGGCAAAAAGTGAATTTACAAGGAGGATAGAAGAAATGATACAAACAGTAAAAAATAACGAACAAGCAAGACAAGAATACAGGTTAATGTCTACTTTTGAGATGGATATTAAAGACAAAGCCAAGAGGGAAACAGCAAAAATCTTAAAACAATTAGGTGATTCAATACAGAAAATTATGCAAGTGACAGGACTTCCCGAAGCTGAGATTGAAAAACTGTAAATTAGGGGAGGTATAGCCAGCGGAGCTTCAAGGCGTACAGCCGGCGAAGCTTCAAGGCTAAGACACTTTTTCGGAAGAAAGCTTCTTGACCTTGAAACTCCGTTGGTTGTTACCCTCCCCTAGAGCCCGACGCGGCACCAAATAAGATTCATACCGTTTTTAGCCAAAAAATTTTCGAGCCTCTAAAGCGGCTGGCATAGTGTAGGTCACTCTTCTTTTCAAAAATTTACTGCACCACACCACACATTTTGCCTGTTCGGTTTCACTGCTTCGGGCGGCTTACGCTGCGCCCTCAGCTGCTCAACCTCATAGGCAAAATGTGTGAACTCTAAGGCCAGCAAGCCAGGCGGAAGCCAAGATCGTAGTCCCCGTAGTCAGGACTGCGGCTGCCCCGTGGGCCTACAGTGCAGTCGCACGCGCTGTTGCTCCAGCTGCCGCCGCGTTTAACACGGTAAGAGCCTGACGCGGCACCTTGAGGATCGATAACAATACCGCCTTGCTCATAAGCAGCATCGTTTGATGCAGGATTATTATTCCACCAATCAAAACACCATTCCCAGACATTCCCGCTCATGTCGTATAAACCTAGAGCATTTGCATCCTTGCCGCCAACCGCAGCCGTCTTAGTTGTAGCAGGGTTTTGTCCTACCCAATTGGTTCCATTCCACCAAGAGCCAAACACGGCCACCCTGTTAAGCTCATCCCTTAAACTCTCCCAGCTCTCGCCTTCGGGCAAGGGAAGGCCGGAAAAACCTATAGGCTTTTTCATCCCGCTTCCGCTCCAAAGCTTTGTCAAATATACGTCTCCGTACTTGTCGGCATTGGTGCTATCGCTTCCCTGCCGGCGGGCCGCATATTCCCATTCCGCTTCGGTAGGAAGGCGATAGCCTTTTTTACTCATATCGGCATAGGCTGCATCACAATAAGCTGCTACCGTTGCATCTTTTAATACGGTAGAATCGCTATCGCTTTTGCGGTATACGCATTGCTCATCGGAGCCCTTCGTCATTTCCGTATACGCATTACACCACACAATGCAGTCCCTCCAAGAAATCATCGTTACAGGCTCGGTTTTGCCTGTTTCTGTAGGGGCTGCTCCGTCTGTTCCGTGATTGCCTTCTCTTCCCCTGTTTGCAAAGGTGTAGCCTTTATTTTCTGCCCATGTCAGTACCTTGTGCCATAACTCGTATGTTACCTCTGTTTTGCCGATCATATAGGGACTCAGTTTTACCGTGCGCCCTGCAATAACTACGCCTTTCCCAGTTCCGGGTAAGGCGTAGTTAGGGGCAACGCCTACGATGCCGTTTGCAGGAGGTGTGACAAGAACAAAATCGGAACTTTGAGAATTCCAATTTCCGGCATCTTCACTCCCCGAATCTTTGTCCAGCATGTTTTTAAAAAACGGGTTTTTACAAGCAGAAACCGATACAAAAAGTATCGCCAAAAATAAAACAAAAATTTTTTTCATATTCTAAATCCTCCGCTGATTCCTATTGCCCAGATTACGGGATAGCCGCCTCTTAGATAGGGTTCGATAAAAAAGTTATTTATTGTAAAGCGGTAACCGAATGCGGCTTCGCCGAGGGCATACATAAAAAGTTTTGAAGGCTCTCTTTTTCCTTTTAGGCCGAAAACGGCACCGCCTTCCAATTGGATAAAAAAGCCCGAATCCCGTTCTTTTATCTTTGAAAAATCATAAAAGTTCCAACGGAATAATAGGGCGGCATCAAAAATATGGTGTTTTTTAAAGTCATTGGAATAAAGAGTCCTGGCTCCCAAGGATAAGTACCCTATTTTGAGTTTTAAAGGAAGCATAAAAAGGGTGTAAAGTCCCGTGCCCATTGCACAAGCTTCAGGCGAATTCATATTTGCCTCGGCTAAGAGCCCTAAGGACCAGTTAAAAATTTTTTTATCCCTATCGGCAAGGGAGATTCCCATTGAAGGTTTAGCCGAAACCTCATTCTCTTTTGCCTTAGATGCTTTTTTAAGTTCTTTTTTAGGTACAACCCTTTTAGGCTCTTCCTTTTTAAGTTCTTTTTTAGGTTCCGTGTTTTCAGTCTCTTGTTTAGGCTTTTCAAGCTCGGCAGTTTCCGTTTTAGAAAGCTCCGCCTGTGCTTTAGCAGGCTGTCCCAAAGGGACTTTTAGTTTTTGAACCGCAAGAGTTCCCGCAACTACCAGCCCAAAAAAAATGAGAATCAATACACCTATCTTCCAATAATTTTTCTCCACAACGTGTAGTATAGCACATAAATGAAAAAATTGTCAAATCGCACTTTTCACTTTTACTTTTGTTCTTCATCCTTCATGCTTTTTTCAATTTGTTTTACATAGTCTTCTCCCCAGTAATCACAGAGGATTGCGTAGGCTTCGGCTTGGAGACTGCCGGTAAAATCTTTGTTCATTTTGGTTATGTTTTTTTTAAGTTGGTTATTGCAGGCGATGCGTAATTCATCTATATATTTTTCATCAATGGGATGTTCCTGAATATAGGAAAAAATAAGGGTAAAGACAGAGGAACCGGAGCATATTTTTTCCCAGCGGTCAAGGCTTGTAACCTGACGGACTGAAGATATACCCGTATCGTTAATATAATTATATACAAAAGAATCGATGCCGTAGTACGAGGGCTTTTTTAAAAGCACAAAAAAATACAACAAGAGGTCTTCGGACATAATACAAAAAATATTGGGAAGTTCGGCATATACCTCTTGTAAAAGGCTGGTACGAAATAGTTTAGCACATAAAAAACCTGAGTGTTCTTTTTTAATTAAAAAATTTTCAAGAACTTCGTTTCCCGAAAGAAAACCCGAATGTATCGACTGCACGCTTTTTGAAAAAGCGTCGAATCTTTCCGCATTTTTTTTATCTGCCGTATCGAACTGAGGAACTGACAGCCGCATTTTGCCGTGAATAATATCGGCTGCATCGGAAAGATTTCCGTTGCCGGAAGCAAGCAGTCCATTATAAAAGACCAAAAGAGAATCGCTGGGCAGGGTATCGTCCGGGTCAGCAAAGAAAATGTAGGAACCGGAAGCGGCATTTGCCGCCGTTCTGCGAGCTTCAAAAAGTCCCAGATTTTTGCGGTGTTCCAAAAGAGTCAGAGTAATACCGAGGTTTTTAAACTTTTTTTTATAGGGTTTAAGGATTTTAGGTAAAGCATCACCGCCAGGACTTCCATCATTTACGATGAGCACTTCTATGGGCAAGGTATCTTTATTATGTGAAAAAAAGCCGCTCTTTTGAACAGAATTTTTAAGCAATAGGTTCTGAGCTAAAACACTATCCAAAAAAGCAGGCAAAAAGCTTTCCATTCCGTAAACCGGAACGGAAAGACTTATAATAGGCCTATTCAATTGTCCAGATGAATGAGTTGCCGGAATAGACCAATTGTTTTGAGAGATTGATTCTAGTTTGAGTAACCGTTTCATCAGGATGAGCCCAGTTTCCTATATCAAATACAAACACCTTATTTTTATTTCTGGGAGTCGTTTCCTTACCGTAATAGCCGTCGGAAGCTATAACGAGTTTCTTTGGCTTAACTGCAATAAAGCGGTAGGGGGCGAATTCTCCAGACGTTGCAGGCCTAAGACCGTCGTTTTTATACAATACAACAACATAAGAACCAAGGGATTTGGTATTCCCGATTTTAAGCAGTTTACCGCCTATAAACACCTCTGTTGCCTTGGAGAAAAAGCCCTCTATATATCCCTTTTGGTTAGTTGTAAGACCGTATAATACGCCGTCTGAAATATAGAGAGCATTGAGGTCTTCATTGATGTATGCGTTTGCCTGTTCCGGTGTCCAATGAAGAAGAGGAACATTAGGATAGTTTGTCAATGTTTCATCAATAACGGTTACGGTTTCAGCAGCACTAATACTTGCCGGAGAGCCAAGCGGTTGATGTGCATATTTTTTAACCGTAATCTTGTATTTTTCATTGTGAGTATCCTTATCTGTTACGGTTTTTACCGCAACAAAAATGCCGTCCTTATTTGCCGTCATTGCAGTAACGGTATCATTTTGGTCTAAATCATTGAGTGTTATGTTCCTTAGTTGGGAAGCATGATCAAAATCATCGGTATACCATGCAAGCCGCCCTATGTTGTGATCATATCCGGACTCAAAATAGTAAAACAAAATTGTTTTTCCTGCATCGGCAGCAATGGAAGAAACGGAAACCGCCATAGCTTCCGGTTTATTAGATATGACCTTTTCTCCGTCGATCTCATAGCTTCCGTCATCTTTTAATACATATCGGTATAATTTTTCATCGCTGTTGTCTTTGCCCGAAACATAGAAGTTTCCTGCGCTGTCATAACAAAATACATCGCTATATAAAACACCGGTGGGGTTGTAGACGCTGGAAGTTATAAACGGATTAGCCCCTGACAAGTTCTCATCACCTTTTTCTACCTGATAGTAATTCATCCCACTTCTTGAGGAGCCGTCATATAAAGATTCCCACACCACAGTCTTCGTATTGGGCGTTCGCCATTCTTTCCATTCGTTATACCACTTTGCAGTTCTTTCATCCGAAAAACTCAAAGTATTTGTTGCGATATTAAGAGCTGCGATGCGGTTGCGGTTTTTAACGATACGGGTACCCGCAGGAGTATCGGCTGCATCAAAACCGTCATCGGCTATGTAGATGTTTTCTTCATCAAAGCCGATTACTTTTACAGCCCCGTAAAAGTTTTTGGAGTAGTCGTAGTTTTTTAATAAGCTGTCTTCAAAGCTGACGCTGTTTGAAAAACCGATTTTTACAGGAGGAGCAGTCAAATTGTTTATATTATAACGTGCAATCCCGCCTAAAGAGTAAAGGTTAGGATCACTTGAACCCACACTTTCATTCTTTGTAGTAAAAAGCACATATACATAATCGCCGCGGATAAAAAAATCGTTTACTTTAGATTCTTTGCAGCCTGTAATGTCAATATGATCCTTAATTTCTTCGGGTCCTGAAGAAGAGGATCCATCCAGATTTTTGGCCTCTATTTTTAAAGGGTTAATAGGACCATCCCTCAGTAACCACGCAACCCGATTGTTGTCTATTGCCGCTGCACCTTGATAATGCTCTAGATTCGCTATAGCAGCAGGGGAAAGACTTAAATTCTCCTTTATTTCATGAACACCTCCGGAACCATTAATACCGTACATTTTCCCCGTTGTATAATCGTTTGCAAAACAAGAAATCGACCGCGGGTCATAGTCAAGAAGTTCACCCTCACTCGTATAGCGATAGATATAAGCGTTGAACTCATTAACACTAATATAAAGCCGTCCCAGGCTGTCGCGGCCAAAGCTGTACTCTGATTGCGATTGTTTAGCATTAACTTTTTTCCCGCTCATGTAGAAGGTTAAGTCATATACACCGCTATTTTCTGTCTGTGTAAACAAAAGATTTTTTAAACCTGAAATGTTTTTGTTTAAGCGAACTGTTACCTTATTTTGACCTGAAACTACAGTGTGGGATGCTCTCCCCGACCATTGACCTGATGGGTTAATTGCCGTAACTATTATCTCTATCTTTTCACCGATAGGTACAAGCTCAACCAGTGACTTGGGTTCTTCGGCACCTAGTTCTCTTGTTATCGTGTAGCCGTCTTCTCTGATTATATTGATTTTCATAGGAGAAGACGAAAGAACGGGAAGCCCGTTAGCATCCAAGGCTCTGGCACCGTCGGGCATGGTTCCGTCAAAGCTCAAAACAAGCTCTCCGTATTCTTCTTTTAAAAACAAATTACAGGATGACATCATCAAAACAAGTATCATCAAAATAAAAATTAATGTCTTTTTCATAAAAACCTCCCAAAACAAAGGTCAATTTTTGAATATAACCGCAAGGGACGAAAAAAACGCTAAAATTTTTAATTGCATTTATTTATAAATTGCTTACACAGCCTTGACGGTTTACTCCCATATTCCGTTCTTCCATTATACATCAAAAAAATTAAAATACCAAGCAAAATTTGGAAAAATTACAAGCTTTTTATGACCTTTGTCATCTCATCAAGTCCGGCAACCTCGATGCTGTCTTCAGGCGGATAGAGGGCTCCTCCATAATAGATTGAAGGATTTACCTTGGTAGATGGTTCTTCCCTGCGTTTTAGGGCTGCAAAGTGAATCTGATCAACACCCGTGAGCTTGATTATTTTTGAAGCGTTTTTTTCGGTAATGCCGCCGCCGGGTAAAATTTCGATTCGGCCTTTTGCACGTTTTACCATTTTGGCAATTAAATCGGCACCCTCGTAGGCTGTAGGCTCTTGCCCGCTCGTTAAAACTCTTGTAAATCCTAAAGAAATAAGCTCATCCAGGGCCTTTAAGGGGTCAGGGACCACATCAATGGCTCTGTGAAAAACCTTATCCCTGCTTTCTGCAATTTTTATCAAAGCTTCACACCGTTTTGCATCGATAGTTCCGTCTTTTTTTAAAAAACCGAAGACAAGACCGTCTGCTCCGTTATCTATAAAAAGTTTTGCATCTTCAAGCATGGTCTTATATTCATAAGAAGAATAAAAAAAACCGGCTGCTCTGGGCCTTACCATGGCCATAACCTCAAGATGGGTTTCCTTTTTAACCAGCTTTAAGGTTCCAAGAGAGGGGGTCAAGCCTCCCAAAAAAAGAGAAGAATTAAGCTCAATCCTTGAAGCTCCTGCCTTTTCCGCCAAGACGGCATCCTCAAAGGATCCCGCACAAATTTCTATTTTAATATTTTTCATTTAGCACCTCATATTGTAATAAATTACCACCCCGTATTTTAAAAAATGAAGACGAAAATGTCAACATCAAAGACAAGCTATTGTCAAGAAACAAATAAAAGGTTACAATGGAAAAATGAATAAGAGTGATAAAACAATACCTGTTCTTTTAAAGGAATTAAAAGACCTTGAGTCAAAACTGACGGAAGCTTATAAACAGCTTGGAAACAAACTTATTAAAGATACGGCAGATCCGGTTGCAGAAGCAAACGGGGTTTCTCAAGAAAATTTTCTTCAATGGCAAAAGCTGCACGACGAAAGAAAATCTTGTACTGAAAGCGTTTTAGACATAAAAAACAACAGTACCCGCCTTTCGGAACTGGACAGCTTTAAAAAACAGATAAAAGACAGACTCTCGGATACAAAAAAAGAAACGGAAAAGCTAAAGGGAGATTTTTTACTCAAACTTTATAAGGATTTTCTACCTCAGTGCGGAAGTCTTTTTGATTCTCTATCTGCCGAAATACACACGGAAGAAGCAAAAATACATGAGGCCCAAGAAAAAATAGAAACCTTAAACGCCGAGAAAAAGGAAGCAAACTTTTTTGCTAAGCTCGGCATCTCAGGCAAGATTTCCTCTCAGGAATTAAAGGTAAAAAATTCCGAAAAAAAGATTAAAAATATTTTAACAAAATCGGATATAGATATTTACAATTCTCAAGAGGTAAAAGCTCTTTATGATGAAGATAAGTTTTTCCCCGAACTTAAAAAAACTTACGAAGCGATTTTAAAGTTAGGCAGTGACTTAAGCAATTCTGAAAGCCGCCTCAAAATGATAGATGAGGAGACAGGCTTTGTTACTCAGAAATTAGCCGATGCCGGTGCAGACAAAAATTCAAAAAAACGGATCGATAACTTTACAAGCAGAATAAAAGAAATAGACGAAAAAATAGACCTTATTTTGGAATCTGCCGGAATAAAATATACAGACAAGTTTTATTCGGCCGAAGGAGATTCGGCTCTTGGGGAAAGCTCTTCAGATGTCGAACTTGGAAAATATGCAGACTATCTAAAAAAAGCAGGAAACTATCGAAAAGAAATAACAAAAACCAAATATAATATCGAATTATGCGAGCTAATGCAAAAGATAAAGGCTGAAGAAAACAGGATTCAAAATTTCAACCGAACTATAAAAAATTCGGAAAATGCAATCAAGGAAGCTGAAAAGAAAATCAGCGATTCCGAAACAGGCATCAAAACCGCGCAAGCTAAAATTGCCGATTTAGAAGATTATGCCAAAAAGATTGAAGAAAAATTGATGGATAAAAGCTCTGAAAAGCTGCCGGAGGAAGAATAATGGCTGAAAAAAAAGCTGTTTATGATGAGTCCAAAATAAAAACTTTGAGCTCCCTTGAACACATCCGTTTGAGGACGGGTATGTACATAGGCCGCTTAGGCGACGGCTCAAATCCCGATGACGGTATCTATATCCTCGTAAAGGAAGTTATAGACAACTCGATAGACGAGTTTATAATGGGAAACGGCTCGCGCATAGATATTCAACAAGAAGAAAATAAGATAACGGTCCGCGACTTCGGGCGTGGCATCCCTTTAGGAAAATTGGTAGAATGTGTTTCGGTTATAAACACCGGTGCAAAATATAACGATGATGTCTTTCAGTTTTCGGTCGGCTTAAACGGAGTCGGAACAAAGGCTGTAAATGCCCTTTCGGAACATTTTAGGGTTGTAGCCGTGCGGGACGGCAAATATGCCGAAGCTATCTTTGAAAGAGGAAAACTTGTAAGTGAAAAAAGCGGAAACACAAAGCCCGGAATCAAAAACGGAACTCTGGTAGAATTCATTCCCGATACAAAAATTTTCGGGGACTATAAATTCAATTTGGACTTTATCGAAAAAAGGATTTGGAACTATGCCTATTTAAACTCAGGCCTTACCTTGAGTTTTAACGGAAAACTTTTTAAATCCGAAAACGGCCTTTTGGACTTGCTTGAATCCAATGTAGGAACTTCAACAATTTATGAAGTCTGCCGATTCAAAGAAAAACAGCTTGAGTTTGCTTTTTCGCACACAAACAATTACGGCGAAACCTACTACTCCTTTGTAAACGGACAATACACTTCCGACGGCGGAACTCACCTTTCGGCTTTTAAGGAAGGCTTATTAAAAGGCATTAACGAGTATTTTAGAAAGAACTATAAGAGCGAAGACGTAAGAGAGGGAACCTGTGCTGCCGTTTCGGTAAAGATCCAAGCTCCGGTATTCGAAAGCCAGACAAAGAACAAGCTAGGCAACACCGAGGTACGCTCTTGGATAGTCAACGATACAAAATCGGCAGTTGTAGAATGGCTGCAAAAAAATGCGGACTCTGCCGCAAAACTTGAAAGCAAGATAATTGCCAACGAAAAACTCCGCACCGAGCTTAACACGGTAAAAAAGGAAGCAAAGGCAGCAGCAAAAAAAATTGCCATAAAGATTCCGAAATTAAAGGACTGCAAATTCCATTTAGGAGACGGAAAATTCGGTGAAGACACCATGATCTTTATCACCGAAGGAGACTCGGCTACGGGAGCCATGGTTTCAAGCAGGGATGTTTTAACGCAGGCAATTTTTTCTCTACGCGGAAAGCCCGAAAACATGTACGGCAAAAAACGGGCTCAGATATATAAAAATGCCGAGCTTTATAATATGATGATGGCCCTGGGCATCGAAAACGATATTGAAGGCTTGCGCTACTCTAAAATCGTAATCGCAACTGATGCGGATAACGACGGCTTTCATATCCGAAACCTGCTTTTAACCTTCTTTTTAAGCTATTTTGAAGAGCTGGTTACCTCAGGGCGGGTTCATATTTTGGAAACTCCCCTATTCAGGGTACGCACCAAAAAAGAGACAAGTTATTGCTATTCCGAAAAGGAAAGAGATGAGGCTGTAAGCCGCCTTGGGGCTTCTTCCGAAATTACCCGCTTTAAGGGCTTGGGAGAAATAAGCCCAAAGGAATTCGGGCAATTTATCGGGCAGGATATAAAGCTCCTCCCCGTAACGGTTCAAACCCTAAAAAAAGTTCCTTCAATTTTGGAATTCTACATGGGCAAGAACACCCCCGAACGACGCAAATTTATCATGAAAAATCTTCTGGCCGAGATAGATGCTTAATTACCTCTCCGGCGGGTATAAAAAGCGATTAAAAAAAGCTTGACTCTTTATTGTGATTACAATATAATTACATAAAGGAGACAAGGAGGCCTTTTATGATTGTATCGCTTGTACCTGTAGGAAATTCACGCGGAATAAGATTACCGAAACTCGTGCTTGATAAGGTTTCAAGTGCAGATAAGTTTGAAGTGGAGGTTTCGGAAAAAGGAATTTTATTAAAACCTATAAAATACGAACCTCGAAAAGGATGGGAAGAAGCCTTTCGTAAGATGCACCAAAATAATGAAGACTTAGCGGAGGATATCCCCGAGCCAAGGGATTTTCAATGGGAATGGTAATTAAGCAATACGAGGTCTATCTTATAAACTTAGATCCCACAATAGGCCATGAAATACAAAAAACAAGGCCTTGCTTGGTAATATCTCCCGATGTTATGAATAACAATATTTCCACTGTTATTATTGCCCCTATGACTACAAATTCTCATGCTTACCCGACAAGGGTCAGTATAAAATTTGAAGGCAAAAATGGATGGATAGTATTGGATCAAATCAGAACCGTAGACAGGGTAAGATTGGTAAAGCATTTGGGAAAGATAAAACCGTCAGAAGTCCTTGCCGTAAAAAAAATCATTAAAGAAATGCTTGTCGATTAAAATACGAATCAGGCTTACAATGTTTCTTTAAAAGAAGCCGTCTGATACAGGCTTTTAATTACTTCCCCGGCGATTAAAAGGCCGGCGATGGAGGGTACCCATGCAACCGAAGCCGGAGGGTTTTGTTTTACGGTACATTCGGTTTTAGAATAAAGTACCTTCAAGTGCTTAACATTCCTTTTTTTAAGCTCGGTACGCATTACCTTACAAAGGGGGCAAACACTTGTTTTGTAAATATCTGCAAATTCAAAATCGGCGTTTAGGCGGTTTCCGCAGCCCATCGCCGAGATAATAGGGACATCATTTTTTTCGGCTTCGGCTGCAAGAAAAAGTTTTAGGGCTATTGTATCGACGGCATCAACTATAAAATCTACCCTTTTAAAAAAATCTTCGCCTAAGATTTTATAAAAATTATCGGGCAGGATAAAGGAACTTACAACTTTTATTTTACATGCCGGATTTATATCGGCAATACGCTCCATTGCAACTTCGGTCTTAGCTTTTCCGATGGTAGAATAAAGGGCATAAAGCTGGCGGTTGATATTGCTTTCTTCTATCTTGTCGCCGTCAATCAAAATAAGCTGCCCTGCCCCGTTTTGGGCAACCCCGCTTCGGGCAAGGGCCTCGGCAGTATAGCTTCCTACGCCTCCCAAACCGAAAACCGCAATCCGAGCGTTTTCAATCTTCTTTAAATTTTCAGAACCTAAAAGAGGCTCAAACCTCGATAAAAAACTCATCGTTCTAAAAATTATAAGCCTATCTAATCTTAAATAGAATTCCTAAAATCACAATCGTAATTAAAATTTGGACAATCACAAAGCGGATTAGAACCTGAGTAGGCGACCATTGCAAATTCTTTTTCATGTGGTCATGAAGAGGAAACCTGATATTTTTAAAAATACGGATTTTAAAAAAGCGGAGCATAACCACTTTTAAAATACCCGTTCCTCCGTTTATAAGGATAACGCCGCTCGTCATCAAAAGGATAAATGGGTTCCGCGAAATAATTACCAGAACGCCGATAAAAAAGCCCAAAGCTCTGGAACCGGCATCTCCCATAAGTACCTTACTCGGATAGGCATTATGCCAAAGATAGCCCGTAAGGACTCCGCAGAGGGTAAAAACCATAACTGCCCATTTTGCTCCCGTGGTGATATTGGGAACCAAAAGATAGGCCGCAACCTTGACATGTCCCAAAACAAAGTAAAAAACTATACCGAGGGAAACAAGGGCCAATAGAATAAGGGTTCCCGAAAGGCCGTCAACTCCGTCAGTACAGTTTGTTGTGTTAATCGAAATCCACAAAATCATTATTGAAACGGCAAAGAAAACAATAGGGTGTACTTCGACAAGGTTCGATGTAAAGGGCAGCCAAAAGGAAACCTTTCCTTCAAAATAGATATAAAAAATAACAAGGGCTGTTACGGCCGATAAAATAAAATCCAAGCCGCCCTTTAAATATTCTCCCCATGACTTTTCGGATCTGTCATCTAAAAAACCTGTCAGCATAACGGCAAAGGTTATAACCAAAACAAGACCTTGTGTAAGTGTCGGTATAATCAATAAAAAAACGCAGAGCACGAAGATGGAAATAAACACCACTCCGCCCCCCGTAGGTTTTCCTACGGCAGCTTCGGGATTTACGGTAAACTCCCGTCCTCTGTCTTTCGGCAATTTGGAATAAAATTTAGGCAAGAGTAAAACCGTTATTAAAAAGCCCAAAAACAAGCCTAAAGAAATTAAAACGGCATAGGATTGTAAAAGTCTCATCGGCCCGAAATAGGGACCAAGCAGTTCTGCAATATGGTATAACATTTTTATATTATACCAAATTTTTATAGATTGTGTCTATTGTATTGTTTATATTATAAAATTTATGTATATTTAAGCAATGTTAAACTATATAAAGAAGATAATCGCAGGCATTGCCGTAGGTATGGCAAATGTTATACCCGGGGTTTCAGGCGGAACCATAGCCGTCGTTTTCGGAGCTTATTCCGACCTTATAGGGGCTGCAAGCCTTGACATCAAGACTATCAAAACCAATTTTAAAATTTATCTTTGCCTTTTCGGAGGCATGGGCCTAGGAGTTCTCCTATTTGCACGCCTTTTCAAACTTGTGTATGAAAAGTTTCCGGTACAGACCAATTTCTTTTTTGTAGGCCTTATAATCGGGAGTATCTTTATAATCTTTGACCTTGTACGCAAAAAAGAAAAAGAAAGCTCTTTTACAAAGGTCTTTAAAATTCTTTGGTTCTTTATAGGTTTAAGCATCATGCTTGCCCTATACTTTTTTAAGGGAGCGGCGGTCTCATCAACTGCGGCCATAGAAACATTGAGCCTCGGCAGCTTTATCTTTTTATTTCTTGCAGGTTTTGCGGGAGCAGCTGCAATGATAATTCCGGGTATCTCGGGCTCCTTCCTCCTTTTGATAATGGGAGCTTATTACACAGTAATTAAAGCAATAACAGATTTTAATATTCCGGTACTGATTCCTGTAGGCTTAGGAGTCCTTGCCGGCATCATTCTTTCTGCCCGTTTAATCGGTTTTTTCATGGAGAAATTTCCCAAAATAACCTATGCCTTTATTTTAGGGCTGGTTGCCGGTTCAATCCGTCACATGCTCCCCGATGGCTGACTGCTGCCTTCGATGAGGCTGGCTGCAGTCCTCTGTATGCTTGCAGGCTGGGGCCTGATAACGCTGTTTGAAAAGATAAAAAAAGATTAAATTGAAATAAGGAAATTAACATGTCACATAAAAGAATTTATCAAGTTGACGAAAAAGTTCCGGCGGGGCTTTTCTTACCTTTAAGTATTCAACATACATTTGCAATGTTCGGTGCTTCGGTTTTAGTTCCGATTATATTCGGAATTGATGCAGGCATCGTTCTATTTATGAACGGTGTGGGAACCCTTTTATTTATAGCCATAACAAAGGGAAAAGCACCCGCCTACTTAGGTTCAAGCTTTGCCTTTTTAGGACCTGCCGGCCTGATTATTTCTTCCATGGGATTTCAATATGCCCAAGGGGCCTTTATAGTAACAGGACTTTTAGGCTGTTTGATTGCCTTTATAATTTATAAGTTCGGAACCTCTTGGATCAATGTCATTCTTCCGCCTGCTGCTATGGGTGCCGTCGTTTCCCTGATCGGTTTTGAACTTACGGGGCTCACTGTTCGAGGCGGAACCATCGGGGCAAACATCATGACGGAATCGGCCTCACGGGGCGACATAATAGTTTTTTTTATTACGATAGGAGCTGCCGTTTTGGGTTCGGTTCTTTTTAAGGGCTTTTTATCTACCATTTCTATTTTAATTGCAAGCATTGCAGGCTACATAGCCGCAATCTTTTTCGGTATGGTAGATTTTTCGATAATACGAGAAGCAGGGCTTTTTACCCTTCCCCATTTTCAGCTTCCCAAATTCGATCTCATGGCAGTTATCACAATGCTTCCCGTTCTTTTGGTTATCACAAGCGAACACATAAGTCATCAGGTAGTAACTTCCAACATCATCGGAAGAGACCTATTAAAAAATCCCGGCCTTCACAGGAGTATCTTTGCCGATAATTTTTCGACAGCTCTTTCAGGCCTTGTCGGCGGAGTTCCCACTACAACCTACGGCGAAAACATAGGAGTTATGGCAGTTACCGGTATTTACAGCGTTTATGTAATTGCAGGAGCCGCAATAATTTCAATCTGTATGGCCTTTATAAGCCCCCTTGCAGCCATAATCCGTACCGTCCCCGGAAACGTCATAGGCGGCATAACATTCTTGCTCTATGGAATGATAGGAGCTTCGGGAATACGCCTTTTAGTAGATTCAAAGGTCGATTATTCAAAATCAAAAAACTTAATCCTAACCTCGATAGTATTTACCACAGGATTGAGCGGCCTCAGCATAAAATTCGGAGAAATCGAATTTAAGGGAATGGTTTTAGCCTCTCTTGTTGCCGTAGCTTTAAGCCTTATCTTTTTTATTTTTGAAAAACTTGGCGTCCTGGAAGAATAGGGTGTTGATAATGGAAATTTTGATGCGGATACAAAAAAGATTTTTGTTTTTCTTTTTAGCACTCATTCCGCTTGCCGTTTTAATCGCAAGTCTAGGCAGAGTTTTTCCGTCCATCGGATTAAACACAAAAGAAAACCATAGACAAAAAAATATCTTAGCCATGAGCGATATTTATTACCGTCAAACTTTTAATAACTGTGCATCCTATTCTGCAATGGCTGCGATAAATGTAATAACAAAAAAAGAAATAGATCCGGAACTTTTAGCAAGAGAAACAGGATGGCGGATAAAAAATAACTTAACCATGCCGCAAGGCCTTATTCAAGTATTGCACAAACACGGAATAAAAACAAAAGAAGCAGTTTTATCCTGCTGTTCCGATAACGAAAAAATTAATTGGATAAAAAATACGGTCGACGAAGGAAAGCCGATTATTCTTTTAATAAAAATAAAAAAAGTTTTACATTATGTAACGGTAATAGGTTACGACGAAAAAGGTTTTATTCTTTACGACTCTCTGCAAGAAAAGACAAAATCAAATCCGCGAAAAACAATAAAAGACAAGCCTCAATATTACGGAAACCGTTATTACGAATATTCCGACCTTATAAAACTTTGGGATAAGGGAGGCTATAAAATATTTTTTAAAAATTGGGCATTGGTTTGCGGATAAAATTAGTTTCTTTTGCAAATAAAAGGTTCCGTACCTCAGACTAAAAACCTTTTTTAGTTCTTTCTAAAAATATTTACTAAGTTGACGGTTATGGGAATCGTACAGATTAAGCCTATACTTCCGGAGACGGCACGCAATATCTCGGCCGATAAAATTTCCAAATTTATGATTTCGGTAAATCCGTGCGAAAAAATTATAAAGAGTAAAAGTACGGGAATTGACGTACTCACATAGGCTAAAATAAGCGTATTGGACATTGAGCCTATAATATCCCGCCCTATATTCATCCCCGATTTTATAAGCTGCTTATTCGGTATCTTAGGACTTACAGCTACAATCTCCCACATTGAAGAAGAAATAGACATAGCTACATCCATAACGGCTCCGAGGGAGCCTATCATAATGCCGGCAAATAAGAGTCCTTGATAATCTATTTTGCGGTACTGCGGAACAAAGGCTAACATTTGAGCATCTTCATTTCCCAAACCTGAAAGTCTTAAAATTTTTCCTGCAACAAAGGCAAAAAGACCTGCTATAATAACACCGCCTATAGTTCCCAAAATTGCCGTATAGGTTTTATTATTCCTTCCAGAAATAATAAAAAGAGTAATGACGGAGGCAAGACTGCAAATTATAATAGCCCAAAGAATAGGATTATGACCTTGAAGTATAAGAGGAAGAAAAATGCCGAATATCAGGCCTATGGTAAGCCCCAGGGAGATAAGAGCTTTTAGACCGTTTTTTTTGCCGACAAAAATTAAAACCGCTGCAAAAATAAAAATAAGAGCATAGACCTTATAGTCCCTCGCCCTCTCATAAATGCGCAAGTTGTTTACCTTCCCTGTTTCATCCTCATCCAGCTGTAAGATGAGCTTTTCGTTTACCTTAAAAATAAGTTTATAAGGAATGGCGAGCTCTATAGTATTCCGGATTGTATAAACCTCATCTCTATGCTTTCCGGTTAAAATTTTTATCTTTAAATGCTGATAACGGAAGTCCGACTCTATCGGAATATCGGGGCGGTTTTCCTTTGTATCGTCATAAACGATTTCGATAACTTTAGCCTTAACGACCTGACTTTCGGGAGCATTTATATAGGCATTATAATAACTGCTTAAGCCATCGTACTTCTTTTCCATATCTTGAGATAAATTTTCAGAGGAAGTTTGCCCTGTGCCTTCTGCATATAAATTAAAAAATAAGAGGCTTACAATAAAAAGGAAAATACGCTTCATGTCCGGTTCCGGTCATCCTTACTTAGAAGCCTCTAAAAACATCAGTTTTTAGAGGCTCCCTTTAATAAAAAGCGGCGAGAAAGTTTTCTACACCGCTTTTATAATCTAATCCTGTTATTTGCTTATATCTTTAATATAATCGACAGGTATGGGTTTAATTGTTTTAGCCTTTTTAATGGCATCAATGAGAGCATCTCTTATGGATACGCTTTCGGCAGAATTTGTTGCCTTGCTAAAATCGTAGGAATCTCCTCCCGTAAACATAAAGCTGTTTACAACAACCCTATATTTTTTATTCATATCAAGGGGTGTCCCATCCATAAGCGTAATCTTTGTGATCCTGTTTTCAAAAGGCTTTCTGCCGTCATATTCTACCCGTAGACCTGCAAACTGACCGTCGGTAATATTAGGATTCATTATACCGTGATCAATTGCCTTTTTAATCTCAGAACCGGGAAGATCGAAAACAACTAGGTAATTATCAAAGGGCATAATCTCATAAAGGTCGCCTACGGTGATATTGCCTGCTGCAAGGGTTCGGCGTAAGCCTCCTCCGTTTTGGATAGCTATATCGGCCTTTCCCAATTGGCGCTGAACTTCAGCTGCCCATGCACCCAAAAGGGTATTGCTTCCCTTCTCGCTTCTTTCATGGGTAAACTCGCCCTCGGCAACACCGATTACTTCACCCATAATAGGTTTCAGTTCAGTGTCATATTTTGCAAAGAGAGCCTTGCCTTTTTCATCTTCGATAAGAGAATCTTTATGCTTGTAGATTTCATCAACCGCCGATTCAATCTTTGCAATCTTGTTCTCGCTTCCGAAGGTGATGCTGAGTTTACCTACAGCCCTGCCGTAACAATAGGCTTGAAGTATGGGAATACCGTTTACATTTCCTGAAACTGTTCGATGGCTGTGAGCCGAAAGAACAGCATCCAAGCCCTTAATTTCGGTAAGTTTAACTGCATTTCCGCTGATTTTTCCATCTTCTTGGAATGAATCGATATGGGTTAAGGCGATAATTGCATCGGGCTTGCCTTCTTTAGCCTTTCCTGCCAATAGATAGTCTACCCATTCTTGGCCTGTTTTTACCGGATCGGTAAATTCCAAACCGCTTACATGTTCAGCGCTTGTCAATACGGCCGTATCGGGGTGAGCCAAACCGATAAAGGCAATCTTGTAGTTTCCTTTTTTGATGATTGCATAGGGTTTTGCCCAGGACACAGGCTTTCCCGTCTTCTTTTCGACAATGTTTGCAGCCAAGAAGGTAAAGTTTCCGTCCTTTTGCCATTTTGTCATGCGGTTTGAACCCCAGTCAAATTCATGGTTACCTACGGCACAGACCTTTACATCCATAGCCCTCATCATAGCCGAAACGGGAGCTCCATAGGTAAGATTGGATATGGCTGTTCCCTGATAGTTATCGCCTCCTGCAACCACAATGGTGTTAGGGTTTTCCATTCCGGCAGTGCGGACATAGCCTATCATCTTAGCCATACCGGCATTCTTTCCCTTTCCGGGACGGGTATCTTCTGCAACGTTTCCGTGAAAGTCGTTAAAAAGAAGAATATCTATCCTGTTTGCAGGGGCCTTTGCCTCAATTCCCGCATACTGACCGCTTACATCATGGGATTCGGTTTCACATCCTGTAAAGGCGGCACTCAGGATGAGAACGATTACAACAAAGCCGACGGCTTTAAAAAATTTGCTGTTCTTCATAAGCATACTCCTATAAAAACTTCTAATAATTTTATAATAAAATTATACACCAGTACAAGAAAAATTACAAGTTTTCTTTGCACCTTACCAAGAATTTTTCGGCTATGGGTTTATCGGTTTTGATGATACAGGGATGACCGTGGCAGACCCAATCCATTTTTTCTTTTGTGTCGGGTTTAAGAAGGGTGTAATCCAAGTCCTCGATAGAACAAATATCGGGGCCTACATATTCGAGCGGAATACCTGAATCTATCTTATTCATCGAAATAAATTCATATTCATTTTCCGAAAGCTTTTTGCCGATTTTGCCTGCAAGCATGTATGGAGACTTTGACTCGCCTGCTGTGGTCTTGTTTGCTTCCGCACTCGAAAAATAAAAGCCTGTAGCAAACTCCCTGTGGGCCGTATTGTACAATTCTTCTACAAAGGGAGCCGCTTCATCGGCGCTTATTTTTCCGTTTAAAAAATCTATTTTTTTACGGTAGGCCCTTGCAGTTAAGGCCGTATAGTAAATGCTTTTCATGCGGCCTTCTATTTTTAAAGAATCGACCCCGGCTTCTTTCATCTTGTCGAGGTAGTCTATCATACACAAATCTTTTGAAGAAAAAAGGGCCGTATAGTTTTCGCCCTCTTCTACGGGAAAAAACTCGCCCTTCCGTTCGGATTCTTCGACAAAGAAGTGTCCGCCTTTTTCGGAATACATCTTATAATTCCAGCGGCAAGAATGGGTACAGGCACCTGCGTTTGCGCTTCGGTCGGTGAGATAGGCACTTATAAGGCAGCGTCCCGAATAAGAAATACACATCGCCCCATGCACAAAACATTCAAGCTCTATTTCGGGAACTCTTTGTTTTATTTCACGCACATCTTCAAGGCTTGCTTCCCTTCCCAAAACCACGCGGGAAAAGCCTAAGTCCTTGTACACCCTTACGGCCTCATAGTTTATGCAGTTTGCCTGCGTACTTAAATGAAGCGGAATCTCAGGAAAGCTTTCTTTTAAAATTCGGGCGGCTCCCAAATCTTGAACTATAAAGGCATCGAAGGGATATTGCTTAAAATATTTTACCTCTTCTAAAAGGTTTTTTAAGTCCTCATTATGAAACGAAATATTTATTGCGCAATAAAGTTTTTTTGTTAAGCCGCGTTTTTTGTATTCTTCTTTTAAAAGGGAAATATTTTTATATTCTTCTCCCGAAAAATTATCGGCCTTAGCTCTAAGCGAAAAGTTTTTTAATCCTATATAGGCTGCATCGGCTCCGTACTCCCATGCATAATCCAATTTTTCAAAATTGCCCGCAGGCGAAAGAAGTTCCATTATTTTGTATCTCCGCTTAAAATAAACTCACTTATTTTTTTCCCGACAGCTTCAACTGCAAGGTGGGCATTGGAAAAATAATCGGGAACAGCCTGAAACAAATGAGGCATATCATCAATTTTATCGAGCACGGCCCTTCCTCCGGCCTTTTCTATTTTTTCGCAAAGCCTGATCGAATCATCTAAAAGAATCTCATTACTTCCGCATTGAATAAAAACAGGCGGAAAGTTTTCAAAGTTTCCAAAAATAGGAGAAACAAGTTCGTTAGTAAGATTTTTTTCTTCCGTGTATAATTGGGCGGCTCCCAATAAAGCTTCTTGAGAAAAAACAAAATCTTTTTTACGGTTTACGCTTAAGCCCTCACTTGAACAGCTTAAATCCGCCCAAGGCGAAAATAAAATCAGCAAAGCAGGCAGCGGAAGATGCTTATTTTTTAAATAATGAATAAGAGACAAAATTAAGCCGCCCCCTGCCCCGTCTCCTGCAAGAATCAAATTTGCAGGTTCAACCGTATGCGATTCTATAAGTTTTGCATAGACCTTGTAAACATCTTCAAGGGCGGCAGGAAAGGGATATTCGGGAGCCGTCTTGTACTCCGGTAAATATAGATCGGCAGAAGCTTCATGAGCAAGACCCGCACAAAAGGAGCGGTAAGCTTTTTTTGTACCGCTTATAAAAGAGCCTCCATGAGCATATAGGATTACCCTGCCGGAAACAGCCATCTCAGGCTTTAAGACATCCGTACCTACCCCCCTCAATTCGGTTTCGGATAAGTCTACATTGTTCGGCACATGGGGAGAATAAAGAATATCATCATAGGCAAGTCTTATCTCGTCTATAGTATGTTTTCGAGAAAGAACGGCTTTTTTAAATTTCTTTTTTAATTCGCGTAAATCCTTCAATTCGTTTTGCACCTAAATGTCTCCATTTAATTAGTTTTTGATTAATTAGTTTTGAGGTATCTATTAAAACTCATCAAGCTTGCGTAAATTTGCATAGATGCCGTTTAAACTTAAAAGTTCCTCGTGAGTACCGCTTTCCATAATTCCTTCATCGGTAACCACCAAAATCCTATCGGCATTTCTTATTGTAGAAAGACGATGGGCTATAACTATTGTAGTCCTTTCCTCAGAAAGTTCCTCAATTGCCTTTTGAATTAAAATTTCGTTTTCGGTATCTAGGGCTGAAGTCGCTTCATCCAAAATCAAAATCGGGGGATTTTTTAAAAAGACTCTGGCAATGGAAATTCTTTGCTTTTGGCCGCCTGAAAGCATAACGCCCCGCTCTCCCACATAAGAATCATAACCGTCTTCCAAGCTCATAATAAAATCATGAATGTGAGCATTTTTAGCGGCTTCAATAATTTCCTCATCGGAAGCCTCAGGTTTTCCGTAGGCGATATTTTCTTTTATTGTCCCGCCAAAAAGATAAACGTCCTGCTGCACAATTCCGATATTTTCTCTCAATGACTTTAATGTTAGGTCCCGAATATCCTTACCGTCTATGCTTATCTTTCCGTTTACTACATCATAAAAACGGGGAAGAAGAGAACAAATAGTCGTCTTTCCCCCTCCCGAAGGGCCTACAAGAGCAAGGGTTTTTCCTGCAGGAATATCGATGGAAATATTTTTTAAGATTGTTGTAGTTTCATTATAACTGAAATCGACATTTTCGTATTTTATGTTTCCTTTTACGTCTTTTAACTCGACGGCATCTTCTTTTTCCGTAATATCCGGAGCCGTTTCTATAATCTGTAAAAAACGCTTAAAACCGGCGGCTCCTTTTTGGAACATCTCGGTAAAATTAATAAGTACATTTATAGGAGCGATATAGATATTTATGTACAAAACATAGATGGTCAAATCGGGAATAGTCAGTTCATTCTTTGCGACAAAAAAACTTCCCGCTAGAACAGTTACTATAAAAAACAAGCCCTGCAAAAGACCGTTTATGCCGACAAACTGCCCCATCTGCCTGTAGTTTAAATATTTTGAATGAACAAAGGCCTCATTTGCCGTATCGAATTTTTTACTTTCCAATTCTTCGTTTGCAAAGGACTGCACCACCCTTATCCCCGAAAGAGTATCCTGCACTTGGGAATTTATTCCGGCTATGGTTTTCCGGTTGAGCATAAAGATTTTACGCATCTTTTTATTTTGAAAAAAAGTAAAAATGAACATAAGGGATGTAACCGAAGCTAAAATAAGGGTAAGCCTTACATTGATAAAACAAAGGAGTGAAAAAGAACCTATTATTTTTAAAAAGGAAATAAAAAGGTTTTCGGGGCCGTGATGGGCCAGCTCCGATATATCGAAAAGGTCTGAAACAATCCGCGAAATCATATCGCCCGTCTTGTTTTTATCGTAATATGAAAAGGAAAGACGCTGCATGTGGTTAAAAAGGTCATTTCTCATATCCCTTTCCATTCTGGCACCCATTATATGCCCCCATGAGGTTATAAAATACTGGGTAAAGTATCTTATTATATAAAGCCCCAACAGGATGGCCGAAATTAGAAGCCCAAGATATATAATGGCCGAGGCTTGCACATCAAAGCTGAAAATAGTCTTATCCGAAAAGAGCAAAACCTCGCCGCTTCTTATTTTGGGGATTACCCTCGTTAAGTATCTTATCACCTGAGGAAAAACCAAGTCCACCGCTGAAACTATAAGAGCGCAAAAAAGATCAAAGAAAAACAAGAATTTATAAGGCTTGTAATAGGCCGCAAATTTTAAAAAGGTGCTTTTTTTATGCATATTTTCGATAATATATGATAATCAAAAAAAAGTAAATAGGCATTTTAAAAGGCCGTGTTTAATTTAACCGCAAGGTGCGCAAAGACCTCTAAGATTTTATCAAATTTACAATAGAAAACCTCTAAAAACTTCAGTTTTTAGAGGTTTCATTTGATTTTAATTTGAGATGCTTCCTTTTAAATCTTAAACTTTTTAACCTCATCCGCTAGGTTTTCAATGCTTATCTTATTTTTTTGAGTAATTTCGTTTACTTCCTGTACCGCATTATTTATCTCGATAACACCCGCAGCCATTTCGTTCATTCCGTCGGTAATAACCCGTGTAAGACCGTCCAGCTTTTGCATTTCTTCGGCAGTTTGCTCGCCGCCTCTTAACATTTCGGCGGAACCTTCTTTTACTTCTACCGTTACGGCATTGATGTCTCGGATAGCGGCAAGCACTTCTTTACTTCCGTTTTCCTGTTCCCTCATCGCTTCGGTTAAAGTATTACTCATCGTCTTTACTTCTTCGGAAAGCGAGAAGATGGTATTAAACTTTTCTTCAACGGTTTTGGAAGAAGACGACAAGACTTCAATTTCGTTGCTTAAGGTTTTTAATACGGCGGTAATGGTCTTACCTTGAGCAGCGGAATCCTCAGCAAGTTTTCTTATTTCATCGGCTACGACAGCAAAACCTTTTCCGGCTTCGCCTGCGTGGGCAGCCTCAATTGCGGCATTCATCGCAAGGAGGTTTGTCTGGCTTGCAATGTGCTGAATAACACTTGAAGCTTCCAAAAGGCTGCCCGATTCTTCGGCTATTTTTTGTGTAATCGTATTCGAGCTTAACACTGTATCTTTTCCGTCGGCGGTTGCCGTTGCAAGATTTTTAATGGCATCGTCGCTTTTCTCAAGGGTTTGAGTAATTGAGCCGATGTTTGCAACCATCTCTTCCACCGAAGCAGAAGAACGGGCAACGCTGGATGCCTGAAGTTCTATTCTCTCATCAAGTTTTTTTATCGTATTGATAATTTCTTCTACGGTTGCCGATGTCTGGCTGACACTTGCGGCCTGTGTAATAGCTTGCTGCTTAATACCTTCAACGTTTGCACTTATTTGGTTTACTGCGCTTGCAGTCTCCGTCATATTACCCGCAAGCTCGTCACCGATATTCTGCATTGTTCCGGCATTTAAATCAACAGATTTAATGGAAAGACGTATTTTTTCGATTGTTTCGTTAAAATATTCCGACAGCTGAGTAACCTCATCGTTTCCGATAAGAGGAAGCTGAACGGTTAGGTCTCCTTCGCCTTGGGCAATATCCCTAAGCACATTCATGGCAGTCTTCACGGGCCCTACCATCTTTGTAGAAATAATAAACGCAATAATTATTGTTACAAGCAGTATTATAATAACTGAAATTATGATTGCGCGGGTCAGCGTATTAAGCGAAATTAAGAATTCGTTTACAGGAGCCCGTATAACGATCGTCCATCCGTTCTTTTCCATTTTTGCATAAGCGCCGATATTTTTTTCTCCGTCAAGAGTGTAATAACCTACTCCCGGCTCTTCATCCTGCAAGGCTTTTTTCTGAAATTCCGCTACCGATTTCAATTCGGCATCATTTTCCGCAAGTTTTTGATAATTGACAAAACCGGAAACAAGCTTATTGTCCCTATGTGCAATAATGGTACCGTCTTTACCCATCATGTAGCAGTAACCTGTTTTACCTATAACAAGATCTTTAATATCTTCCGACAAAATAAGCCCTTGAAGCCCTGCGCACATAACACCCGAAATTTCACCGTCTGTGTTGTAAATCGGCAAAGAAAAAACGACATGAATCTTACCCGTATCCGGAGAAAGATAGGGCTCCGAAATAAAATAGTTTCCTTCAAGAGCCGTCTTATACCAATATCTGTCTGCAACCGAAACTACTCTTCCGTCCATATAATATGTATTGCCGTTTAAGTCGCATATATTTAAAAAAGCACCGTCATTGTCTGAGGAGAGCTCCTGCTGCAGCCGTGCAGATTTTTGAGGATACGACAAACTGTCGTCATTTAAATCGGGAATACGAGCCACACCTCTTAAATACTCAAAATCGACATCTATTATGCTTTCCACAAGGATAGCAATATCGGCAGCCTTATCCGTTAAGCGTTCTTCGACATCTTTAATCATTGTCTTTCTAAAGGTATACCACGATACGGAGCCCTGTATAACTCCACCCAATATAATCAATAATCCGAAAACAATCAATAATTTTTTTCGTATTGAAAAATGCTTTTTATTTTTCATATAACCTCTATATCCTATTCAATATTTTATTGGTTTAAATATATACAAAAATGTAAAATATATCAATATATCCAATATCCCTTTATTAAAAAAAATAGCTGTTAAGACCCCTTTATAAATCTTGAAATTGAAAAAAGAGCTCTGCCCCTATGCGAAATGGAATTTTTTTGTTCAGAAGTAAGTTCGGCAAAGGTTTTGCCGAACTTTTCTACAAAGAATATGGGATCGTAGCCGAAGCCGCCCGAACCTGATGGAGCTTCGGTTATATGACCTTCACATGTTTCCTGCACCGAATAAAAACGGTTTTCTTCCAAAAGGCAAACCATGCAGCAAGCAAAACGGGCACTTCGGTCTTTTACGCCTTTTAATTCTGAAAGGACCTTGTTAATACCTGCTTCAGCCGAAACATGCTCTCCTTCAATAGAACCGTATCGTGCGGAATGAATACCGGGAGCTCCGTTTAAAAAGTCGACACAAAGACCGGAATCATCTGCAAGAACCGGAGCTTTTACAATATCGTAAAGAGCCTTTGCCTTTATCATAGCATTTTCAAAAAAAGTACTTCCCGTTTCTTCAGGATCAAATTCTATGCCCTCATCTTTAGGCAAAACGATCGTATGAGACGGAAGAAGCTCCTGCACTTCCTTTTTTTTGTTTACATTTCCGGATGCCAGATATATTTTCATGCTGTTGAGTATACCAAATTTTTAAACTCTTTGCAATATTTTTGTCGATTGTACCCTTATATACATTTATATACTTTCCTATATCGGTACTGCTTGGCGCCTTTATCTGTCTTCTATTTATTTTTTTTGTTTTATCCCATAAATGACGGTTATGTTTTAGTGAAAAACAAATTTTTTTAAGCTGACTTCTTGTATTATAAGTATGAAGTAAAAGATATTTAAAAAGCTGAGCCTTTACGTAATACCTGTTTCTATTACCGACACAATAATTTATTTTTTCGTAACGGTTAAAACAGGCAGCCTTTAAATCATGAAGAATAGAACATAGAAACCATGAATCCATTTTAATTTCGGCAGCTATTTTATCGATCAAATCATCATCAAGAAAAAAACAAGCCTTGCACGCAAGCAAGAAAATTCGTCTATGTTTGCAAGGCATACTAAAATAAAGCTCTCTCATATGCATCGATTCTTTTGAGAAATTTTTGTCATATTTCAAACCCAAATCCCCTGTTTTTACATTGCAGTATTCCGGTTCAGACTCGGCTACATAAAAATTAAAATTTTCCTCTAAATCATACTCCCCCATAAGATACTCCCATCTTGCTCCTTCTTGATCGGCAAGAACGGTATCATTTATCTCGTGCCTTACGGTTTTGCATTTAAACGTTAAATAATAAAAACGAATATGATTTGTTAAATAAGTATAAAAACTTGACAGTGAAGAATTATAATTTTCCAAAACTCTAGGAAGCTTATAATAAAATTTGAGTAAAAAATCACTGCGTAAATCTTCGTCCGCAAAATACACACCGAAACTTTCCAAATTGACATAAATCATCTCAAAGATAGACATTAAAACTTTTTGTCGTCTTGACGGATTTGTCTTATCGTTATTGTAGGCCTTGACAAATTCCTCTCCTTTTTCTAAACTGAAATTCACTTTTACCTCCTTTAACATTATATGTTTTATGGAAGCAAAAAGAGTGCAAAACAGCAGCTTGAAAAAAGCTTATTAGTTTGGATATTTTTTAGTTTTTATAATCTTGAAAAATGAGTTTTTCAATTTTTTTATAAGAGCTTAAAAAATTATCAATAAAAAAATGAGATTTTCCATAAAAAGACTGAGCTTATCGGTCTTCAAAACACAAAAAATGCCGATAATCAAAAGCGGAGAAGAAAATTATGATAAGAAAACAAGCAGAAAAGGAATCCCGTACAGGAAGTATAACTTTTTACTCAAAGGAACAAGTACAGTGCCCCGTGTGCAGTACAAAATTTAAAAGAGAAGAACTGCACTCAGGCGGAGGACGCTTAATTGCCGGAGATCTTACCGATGAATTACGCAGACTTTATGAACCTTCGGCAAAATACGGAGAAATATTTCCTACAGTGTACAATTTAACGGTCTGTCACAAATGTCTTTATACAGCCTTTCCGCAAGATTTTGCCATTCCTTCCCGTCCGGTCATAGAAAAACTTTTTGAAAATACCGAAGCAAGATATGAGGCCGTAAAAGGTCTTTTCCATAACGTTGATTTTACAAAATCCCGCGGTTTAAATGAAGGAGCAGCCTCATATTACCTTGCCATTTTATGTTACGAACTTTTTGAAGAAAAATTTTCGCCCACGATAAAACAGGCTATCTGTGCCATAAGAGCGGCATGGCTCTTTGACGAACTTGGTAAAAAATACCCTGAAGAAAATTATAAATATGTTTCAGACCTTTTTTATCAAAAGGCAACCTTTCTTTACCGCCGTGCTCTTGAATTGGAATCGACAGGAACGGAAATAATTGCAGGCTTAAAATCTTTCGGCCCTGATGTAGATAAAAACTACGGTTATGACGGTATAATCTATCTTTCAGCCCTTCTTGAATATAAGTACGGCCAAAAGCTCGATATGGAAATGCGCTTAAAACGCTTGGATTATCACAAATTTGCCCTTGCAAAAATGTTCGGTCTAGGAAAATCAAGTAAAAATAAGCCGGGCCCGATTTTGGAAGCGGCAAGAAGCCTTTACGATACTCTCAAGGTAGAGCTAAAGGATGTAGAAGATTAATGGAAATTTCCCAAAATCAAAAAAATATCCTCCTTACCCTCTCCTATGACGGTACGAATTTTTGCGGATGGCAAAAACAAACCAAGGAAGGCGCTGAAACCTTCCGGACGGTTCAAGGAGAATTGGAAAAAGCCTTAACCAAAATTCATAAACATCCTATAGAAACAAACGGCTCAGGCCGTACGGATTCAGGTGTACACGCAGCCCGCCAAGCCGTAAACTTTTTTTGCGATATAAAAAGCATGAGGGCCTCAAATTTTTTACCGGCACTTAACTCAATCCTGCCTAAGGATATAAGGGTGATGGATGCAGCTGAAGTGTCCCCCCTCCTGCATGCACGCTTTAATGCTCTTTCAAGAACCTACCGCTATAAGATCAAATGCGGCAAAACAATCTTCGCCCACGAGCAGCCCTATACTTGGCACATAAGAAGATACCCCGACATAGCCGCCTTAAACGAAATGGCCTCCTGCCTTTCAGGAGAATTGGATTGTACCGCTTTTTCTGCAGCCGGAGATCAAAGTATAAGTAAATCCCGCTATATCAAAAAAGCAGTCTTTTTTATCGAAAACGATTATCTTATTTTTGAAATTTGTGCAAATGCCTTTTTGTGGAAGATGGTACGCTCAATAGTGGGAACTCTTTTGCATTTAGACGAAATCGGAGCTTCCAAAAAAGATTTTAAAGATATCTTAGAATCAAAGATGAGGGAAAAGGCAGGCCCCACAGCTCCGCCCCAAGGCCTTTTTTTATGGTCGATAGAATATCCTGAAGACCTGCTTAAAGCACCGCCGGAAACCTTTTAATAGACAGTAAACTTAATTACTCTTAAAGCGGTCATATCTGCTTACCGCATTAGAAATAACAAAAAACACAATAACTATTCCGAAGATTACAAAATAAGAGCCTATGGAAAAAAACAT
Organism: Treponema sp. B152; assembly: GCF_024181665.1. Classification (NCBI taxonomy): domain Bacteria; kingdom Pseudomonadati; phylum Spirochaetota; class Spirochaetia; order Treponematales; family Treponemataceae; genus Treponema; species Treponema sp. B152. The sequence continues at coordinate 533,667 of NZ_CP058668.1, read as the reverse complement.
ATTATATAGGCCGTGTATACCCCAAGTAAAAAGAAAAGGCTTTATAATATTCCTCGTCTTTTGCACCATACTTATTTCAAGATAGTATACACCCAAACACGCATGTAAGATATTTGAAGTAAAAGATCTAAGCCAGATTGCCTCCGGATAACGTATTGCATAAGCAAGATTCTCAAAAGAGGCAAAAATTAAGCCGTAAAACACCGATAAAAGCATCAGAATCCTTATGTTCGCCCTGTTTTGAGCCGGAGTAATCTCATCCATATTTTTCATCTTATCCGACCAAAGCAATTTTACAAAAATAGAAAAAAGCAGTGCCTTAACAGCTTCTTCCGGCAGGGAAGAATGAATAAAACAGTCAAAAAGAATGCCGTAAGCATATCCCGTAGTTTTTAAAAAATCCTGAGACAAAAAGTATACGATAGTCTGCATTAAAATCGAAATAAGGACTGCAAAAAATGAAAACAAAAAAATATATAATAATGGTTTAACCGATAAATTTTCTTTTCTTATAACAATAAAAGCCCAAATAATTGAAAGTGCAAAAGAAAGAAACATTAGTGCTGCAATCTGCATATTTGTAAGCATACATTGAAAAAGAATTAAATTCAAGAGGTTTACCGGCAAGGTCTTTATTTTGAAAGGAAAATGCCTTATAATATTTACATGGGGTTAAGACTATGGATAAAGAAAAAAACGATTATGACAAACTTTTTTCGGAAATTACAAAAGCAAGGCACCTCGTAGCCTTCACGGGAGCCGGAATAAGCACCCTTGCAGGAATCAAGGACTTTAGAGGAAAAGACGGCCTTTATAAACAGCCGAACACGGAGAAAATGTTCGATATAGACGTCTTTTATCGGGATCCTTCGGTTTATTACGGGATGGCAAAAGAATTTATCTACGGATTGGAAGAAAAGCAGCCTGCAATCGTGCATACCGTCCTTGCCGACCTTGAAAAAAGGGGCATCCTAAAAGCCGTAATAACCCAAAACATCGATTTACTCCATCAAAAGGCGGGAAGCAAAAATGTAATTGAGGTACACGGCTCTCCATCGGTTCACTATTGCATAAACTGCTCTTACACCGAAACCTTTGAAGAAACCGCAAAAACGGCTAAAACGGGAGAAGTACCAAGGTGCCCTAAATGCGGAAGTCCTATAAAACCGGCAATAACTTTTTTTGGAGAAGCCCTTCCTCAAAAAGCCCTGATGAAGGCAGAAACGGAAGCTTCCAAGTCGGATTTTATGCTGGTTTTAGGTACAAGTCTTTTGGTTTATCCTGCAGCAGCTCTTCCGGCTTATACTTTAAGAAACGGAGGTAAGATAGCGATAGTAAACAATCAGCCTACCCAATTTGACTCCTATACGGACCTTTTATTTGAAGATTTGGAAGAAACTTTCGAAGAAATAGACAAAAGATTAAAGAAAGTTTAATTTTTTATCTAAATTCACTTGACAAAAAAGTAAGAATATGGTAACTTACATTTAGGCACAGATTGCGGGTAATTATCCTAAATTACCTGCGTAAAGCGTTCATAAAAGTATTTATATGTGAATGGTTTATACTCTATTTTAATCGCCCCGGTCCGCATACTCCCGGGGCGATTTTTTTATATATAGTGCAAAACAAGCATTCAAGATTTAAGGTTTTAATGCCGATAAATAAATTGAAAAAGATTTACAGTAAATTACTAAAAAGGTATTTATTTTTTTTTATTTATGTGTTAGGATGTGTCTCATGGAAAAAGATAAAAGAATAATCGTTGATTCGGAAAAAATTGAAACAGCCATACGTTTGGGTGTTCCTATCGTTATAACTTCATATACTTTGCCTAAAGAAACTGAAGTTTATATTACGGATGTTATATCGGAATTTTTAAGGCAGCTGCATTGTACCGATATTACAGATTATATCGTATATTACACAAATGAGCTCACAACAAACGCAAAAAAAGCCAATACAAAAAGAGTATATTTTAAAGAAAGAGGCTTAAATATTTCCGATGCCGAAGACTATGAACAGGGAATGAAGGATTTTAAAGAAGATACAATCTCAAACATGGATCATTATCTGGAACTTCAAAAAAAGGCAGGTCTTTATATCAAACTGTCCCTTCAACTTAAAAATGACAATATAGTCCTTGAAGTAAGCAATAACTCGGCCCTAACCCGCCAAGAATTTATAAATTGTAAGAGGTATTGCCCAAAAAATACCATTTTTATGAAATTCATGTATACATTTGATTGGCCGTTTTATAGCCAAACATCCGTCTAGGATAATTATTTATCCAATTCTCTACTTGTTTTATTTGTATGTCACTATATTTACTTATATCTGCTCCTTTTGGTATAAAGCGTCTAATTAATTTATTAGCATTCTCATTGCTTCCTCTTTCCCAAGAACTATAAGGATGTGCATAATAACAAGTTGTCCTTTTTTCTCCTTCTTTTAAACAAGAGGTTTCAAGGCCTTCTTGGTCTAAAAATTCAGTCCCGTTATCCATGGTTATGCTTTTAAATATTTCTTTAAACTCATCTTTATATTTCATCTCAAGCATATCTATATTTTTTTTAATACTTTCCTGTTTTTTATCGGGGATTTTAAATATTAATTCTTTTCTAGTAACTCTTTCAGTCATAACTTGTAAGCAGCATCTTCCTTTACCTACCACCAAATCCATTTCCCAATGTCCTTTTTCCTGTCTTTTATTTATCTGTTCACTTCTTTGTTCAATACTGCGTCCTTTTATGTTGTTTTTAGCAATTTTGCTTATTTTTTTATATTTTCGTTTAGTTTTATTGCGTTTTACAGGTAAATCTTTGTTTGTAAGCCTAGAAAAATCCCCTCTGTCTATCATATTGTATACAGTTTTGGTGCATATCATAACCGGAAACTGTAAGCCTAGTTCTTTTATTTGTCCTATAGCAGCATCAGGAGAAAATTTATTATCCGCTATACATGTTTCCAAATAATGTAAAAGTTTTTTATCCTTACCTATTTTTAAACCACGGCCTTTTAGTAATTTCATTTTATCGGCTCTTTGTTGTCCTTTTCGTGCCGAGTAAACTATTTTTTCAAGATAGTCAGGAACTTTTGGATTACGGCTTACATATGGATTTTCTGTTACTTTTATTACCATTCCCCTTTTTATCTCCCTCTGTATCGTTCTTCTATCCCTATTTAAAGACTGTGCAATTTGTCTTGCGTTATGGTCGCTTTTGAATAATGCTTCTATCGCATATCTTTCTTTTTCGCTAAGGTGTTTCCATTTTTTACTTTTTATGGTATCATTGTTTTGGTTCATCTGTTCCCCATTATCTTTGTTTTTCCTAATTTCATTATAATGGTTTTTTGGTTCAGATGAACCTTTTTTATTTATTTTTAGGGCAATTTATTTTACAACTTACCAACCCGCCAAGAATTTAAGAGAATTTTTGACAAAATAGTCAGAGCAAGACAATTTTCATCATTGGATGAAGCCTTTACTCAAGTTTTAGACAATACCGAAGGAGCCGGTTTAGGTCTTGTAATAATGGTTCTAATGCTCAAAAAAATGGGTCTGGATGAAAAGTCATACACAATTGATGTTGTAGACGGAGTAACATTAAACCGTGTTATTATTCCCCTAAGATTGAAGCTAAAAAAAGAGGCAGTACCTCTTACAAAGGCTATTGTAGAATATATCGACGAAATACCGCAATTCCCCGAAAATATTATGCAGATACAGAGGGCTATTAACGATCCGGAATCAAAGATGCAAAAAATTGCCCAGCTTATAAGCAGCGATATAGGATTGGCAACAGACCTTCTAAAACATGTAAACTCCGTAGCTTTCGGTCTTTCAAAACCCTGTATGAACATTGTCGAAGCCGTCAAGTTCGTAGGCTTGAGAGGAATACAAAACCTGCTTTACTCTATGGGAACTATCAAAATATTGGAAACAACGGAAAAAGAGCAAAAGGAAATTTGGGAAAATGCTTACAGGCTGGCCTTTTTCTCCTTAAATGTTGCAAAACTTACCGGCAAACGCACTATAGTTGATGATGCATATATTTGCGGTCTTCTCCATGACCTTGGAAAGATTATCCTTAGTTCAATGTACCCTGAGCTGCTTGTAAAACTGGCAGAAATTCAAGCTGAAAGGAACATACCGCCTCAGGTTATGGACATGATTATGAGCGGAATGGCTCAAGCAGAAATAGGAGCTACCCTTGCAGAAAAGTGGAACTTCCCCGAACCGATAGTAGTAACAATAAGATATCAGGATAATTTTGAAAATGCACCCGAAGAACATCGAGAATTGGTTGAAAGCGTTTGCTTTGCAGACTTTATGCTTAATTTCTCACAAGGGAAAATAGACTACTATCAGATCCCTGAATCCTTGCTAAAAAGATTCAAAATAAAGTCGGAAGAACAACTTAAAAAACTCTGTGAACGCTTTGAATTTGCTTTTTCAAAGTAAGAAATGCAAGAATCCCAGTGTTAAATATCCGGAAAAAGCTCTTTTATAATTTCGCGGTAGGTTTTATTGTAATATAAATGCCCGTAGATAATCGCGGCGGCAAGCACATTTCTACCGTAGCCCCTTGTTTCCGCATAAGCAAGGCTTTCTAAAAATAAGTCGGTCGGCAAATCACCGGCCTGCCTTACCCAGCGTTTGACTGCATTGGGACCTGCATTATAAGAAAAAAGGGCATGCATAATTTTTCCGCCGTTACGGTTTACCATATCCGAAAGATAGAAGGCTCCGAAACGGATATTTGTATCGGGATTGTTAAGGTCATAAGTTTCCAGCTTCAGACGGCGGGCAATATCGGCAGCAGTAGGCTTCATCAGCTGGGCAAGTCCTATCGCACCCGCATGGGAAACAACCTCAGGCTTAAAATAACTTTCGCTTCTAAGCAGGGCGTATAAAAGATACTCCGGTAAATTGTATTCTGCCGCATATCTTTTAACCGACTCAAGCCAAGGCCGGGGATAAATCAACTTTAAGTGTTCGTCTCCAAATTCGGCACCTTCGGAGTTGACCGCAAAGGTCATAATTCTCATGGAGTCGGCATAATAGCCGTTTTCCGATAAAGCTTGCGAAAAAAAAGCGGCTTCTTCCGTACTGATCTGAGGATATAAAACGGTAATTTTATTGTACACTTGGGAATAAAGTTTATATTTTACAAAACCTTTTAAAATCTGAACAGTCTCTTCATCCGAAAAGCCGCTGCTGCCTTTTCTTTTATAATTTTTCCCGTATGGAGAAGAGGAAATAGGAAGCCCAAGCTGATAAGCAGCCATAAGCCTGTAATAAAAGGAATTATGATCTTTTTCATAAGCTTCACGGTAAAGCTTTTGAGACTCTGCATCCGATGATTTTTTAGAACGTGCAAGAATATAAGCAAGACGGGCTCGTGCCGTCAGAAGATTTGTTTTTTGAACGGCTTTTTGAAGTTTTTCAAGTCCTTTCCAATCCCGGGAAAGAACCAGCTTCATACAGGCATGAGCTGTCAGTTCTTCATAAACCGAAGGATTCTTCCATGAGGGAACAGACAGGCAAAGCTCATCAAAAAATACCTTAAACGATCTGCTTTTTTCTATATCGAGGATGTACCAAAGGGCAACATCATAATCGTAGGATTGAGGCGGATAGGTTTTTGCCTTTTTAAAAAGTAAAAGAGCCTTTTCGGTATTTTCCTTTCCGCCCATCTTTAGACGCAGGCGGGCAGCATAAAAAGCATACATGTATTTTTGAACAATGTAGTCGGAATTTTTTGCGGATTTTTTTTCATAAAAATCAAGCCGATTTTCAAAAAGGAGGGCATCCGAAGCATTGTCGGAGGAGCCTGATAAGGCAGCCTTTCCCGCATCAGAGAGAACAATTCTATGTTCAAAGCATGGATTATCCCCGGCTTCCATTAAACTTTTAAAAATAATCCACGCATCTTCAAACCGAGATTCAAAGTTTAGCTTTCTTGCTTTTAAAATATTAAAAAAATCGTCTCCGCAGTCTTTTAATTCATTCTGCTTTTTTTCGATATTTTTTAGGCCTTCAATAATTTCCGCATCAAATTTTTGTGTGTTAAGGTACTCGGGCAAAGACTGATCCATTCTTGTAAAATTTCCCGATAAAAATAGCAGCCTTTGGATTTCGGATCTTATTGTTTGATTGTCTAATTTATTGTCTAATTGAATAGCTTCGGGTAAAGCAAGTTTTTCTTCAAGCCGATTAAGTTTTTCTTCATTGGATAAAAGAGAATAAAGAGCATCATCGGCCAGTTTTTTATAGGGCATGGGAGCATTTTTTACTGCGTACTCAAAATAAGCCCTAGCCGATGCATCATAGATTTTTTTATCCGAAGCCCCCACCTTCGCCTTTTGGAGGGCAAGACCTATATAGTACAAGGATGAAGGATCGGTATTATACAGCTTCTTCAATTCCAAAGCTTGAGGTTTTAAAAAACGGTAAAAATTTTCCGAATAAAGGTCCTCAATCAGGCGGGCTTCTCCCGTTTTATCGTAAGAGCCCGCACAGGAAACGCTGCAAAGACAAACGCACAAAAAGAACCATATTAAAGCGATGCGGGTAAATTTGGATGTTATAAGGCTATCCTCTTAAAAATTATTTAGGCGGAATATCTATATAAGTTCCTGCTATAATAAGATTAGGATTTTTAATCTTGTTGTAATCCGCTATCTTTTTGTAAAGCCAAGGTGTTTTATAATAGGTCTCGGATAGATCCCACAGAGTATCTCCCCATTTGATCTTGTACCGTACTGCGCCATTTGAATTTGTATTCGATTTTTGTTGAGTTTCAGCCTTTTTCTTGGCCTCTGCTTTTTGTTTAGCTTCTTCTTCAGCCTTCTTTTTAGCCTCGGCTTCAGCCTTTTGCTTAGCTTCTTCCTCGGCTTTTTTCTTAGCCTCGGCTTCAGCCTTTTGTTTGGCCTCTTCTTCAGCTTTTCGCTTGGCTTCAGCGGCAGCTTTTTCTGCGGCATTTTCTTTAGGAACATTAGAGGTTGTCGCATTTACATCTTTTTTTGACTCTTGCACCTGTTCAACCTTTTCAGGAACCGAAGCTATCTTATCTTTATCGGCAAAGGGCATTTTTTTTGTCAAAAGAAGAATGGCAAATACCAATGCCGTTATACAAAGAATTATTATTATAATTATAAGCCACAAAGGCATCTTTTTCTTTTTTTCAGGTTTTTCTTCATTATCGTAAAGTTGAGAATCAGCCTGAGATTCAAGCGATTCATCAAAAGAAAGGTCATCGCTTTCTTTTATAAAATAATCGTCATCACCGCTTGTAAACCCGGATGAGGAATCAAGGGAAGCAAAATCAAAATCCATACCTTCAAGGCTTGCCTCATCAAGATTTTTTAAAGATACTCTTAGCGATTGATGAGATCCGGAGCCCTCATCGACGGCTTCTGCAGAAAGATTTTTTTCTTCATCAAGCTTTATTTTTAAATTTATAGTGGGATCACCTGCACGCCCCGTTGAAATATCTTCTACAATAAGGGAGCCTATATATTCAGGTTCTGCTCCGTCAACTTGTTTAAATAAATTTATTTGAACACTTTCCTGATCATCCCTAACCGTAGTCAATTCCAAAGATTGCTCGGAAAGTGCATCTTCATCCAAAATCGGGAAAAATGTTCCGTCTGCAAGTTTTATTCCTATTTTTGAAGCCATAATATCCTCCTGCAAAATTCAAAATTTAATAATTGCTTCTAGACATCTATAACCATTTTAAACGCAAAACAGGTTCTTGTCAATGAATTTAAAACGAAAATCCCAATAAAGTTACATAATACTTATATCCGGATTTAAAAATTATTACGATAAATTATAGGACTAAGAGTTTTTTTTCCTGCCAAGAGCATGATAAGGCGGTCGAAGCCCATGGCAACACCTGAGCATGGCGGCATCTTAGAGCAAGTCTCCCCGAAGTTTTTTACCGGCGGATGAGGAACGAGAGCGTTTTTTTGCTTTAATTCGTTTTCGTTTTTAAAATAAGAATTTATTTTGCTTTCATTCCTTTCTTCGGTATAACAGTTTGCAAGCTCAACCCCGTTTAAATAAACTTCCCATCGCTCGACGGTCTTCCATTCAATAAGTTCATTTTTTTTATTGAAAACCTTTTTGGAATTTTCTGCGGCAAGGCAGGGCACAAAGGCGGGATAATCCAAAAGGGCTATAAGTCTGTTTTTAGGAAGATGAGGCTCAACTGCATGGACTAAAATAAGCTCATATAAATCGTCCTCTTTCCAATCCGAATAGTTTTCAGCTTCTCCGAGCCCTAAGTTTTCGGCGTAATAAGCAAGCTCCTCCGGTGAATGTTCCGTACTTAAAGGCACTCCTGCGTATTTTCTAAAGGCTTCGTCCATAGTCAGACACTCAAATCCCTTTGATAAGGTTTTTAAGACCTCCCTGTCAACAAGAGGATTTTCTTTTACCCTATCGGAAACATGGCTTAAAAATTCTTCGCTTATCTTTACGGAATCTTTATAGTTTGCGTTTACCGTATAATATTCGAGCATGGTAAATTCGGGGCTATGGATATTACCTATCGATTCTGCATTGCGGTAGCATTTTGAAATTTGAAAAACCGAGCGGGAAGTTTGGGCTATTATCGGCTTAATATAAACTTCGGGAGAAGGAACCAAAAAAAGGGCTTTTCCTGCAGGGCTTTTTTTTGACAAGGACGGGCTTATATATTCCGTTTTAAAAACTTCCAGACAGGTTTCGGGGATTAGCTCTCCCGAAAGAGCCGGCGTATCCAATTCCAAATAATTTTTTTTAATAAAAAATTCTCTTGCAGCCTGAATACTCAGGGCTCGTAATTCTAAAGCTTCAATATCCATAAGAAAACCTCATTTATTCCGCAAGGGCTAGGACTGGATCAAGCCTTGCAGCCTTGATGGCAGGATGAAGGCCGAAAAATATTCCCGTACATACGCTTACCGAAAAGGCTATCAGCGAGCCCGAAAAATTGGGTAAAAAGATTATTTCGGGAGGGAAGAAAACATTTACAATCAGCTTACTGATTAGAAGCCCTAAAACTATACCTATGAGCCCGCCTGTAAGAGTAAGAGAAGCCGACTCTATTAAAAACTGCATTCTTATGGCTCCGCCCGTGGCTCCGAGAGCCTTTCTTATACCTATCTCCCTTCGGCGCTCGGTAACGGTAACAAGCATTATATTCATAATGCCTATACCCCCGACAAGCAAGGATATTCCGGCTATGGCAGAAAGCACAAGACTTACCATTCCTGTAATCTTAGTCATTTGCTCAAACTGCTGACGGGCAGAGTAAACCCACAGAGCAAAGCGGTTACCGCCCGACAGTTCTTCAGAAAAATCTTGAATCTTTACTTCAACCTTGGAGGAGTCCTTAGGGTCCGAGATAGCAACTTCGGCTGCCCAAACAGCCTCAGATACCTTTCCCGGAAGCCTACTCAGAGCAAATTTTCTTGGAACAAAGACGGCATCAGAGGTGCGGATCACCCAGGTATTTTTGGGTTTTACAACGCCTATGACCTGAAGACGCACAATAAGGGGAGGAGACTTTTCGCTGCTTGACGGAATCTGCAAAGTAATAAATTTACCTACAGCCCTACCCTCGGGAAAAAGCTGAAAAGCTATCCTTTCGCCTATAATAGCCTTCTCAGCTCCCATAGAATAATCGGAAGAAGAAAAAAAACTGCCGTAATCCATAACCACGCGGTGAGATTCAAGCCTTTCAGCTTCAATTCCTTCTATATCGCTAATTTCAATCCGCAAATCATTCCTTATAATTGAGGCTTGAAAAGTGTTGGAATAAAAAACATGCTTTATCTCGGGGATTTTTTGCATCAGCTTTTTACGGAAAGCCTCATCAAATTTTATGATTTTACCTTCACCTGCAAATTCGGGATTATCCGCCTGAGTTCCTATGTTGATTATATCCATACTGAACTCTTCAAACTCTTTTATCATACTGTTTGAAAGAGAACTTGCAAGGCTTGTAACAATTATAACCGAGGTAACGCCTATCACTATGCCCAATAAGGAAAGAAGGGTCCGCATCTTGTTTGTTCTAAAATTATGAAGGGCGTTTATAAAATCTTCAAACATTTTTCTCTTACCACTTAGGAGGTTTTACCCTCAAGGTATCGCCTTCCTTTAAGCCGGATAAAACTTTTACAGTGCCCTGAGTATAGGCTTCCACCTCAACATTAACCCTTTCAAGCTTGCCGTTTTCAAGAAGCCTTTCAACGTATGGTTCGCCCTTATCGTAGGAAAGAGCCGTTTGATCCAAAAGCAAAACTTCTTCATCTTCACCGGCAATGATGTTTCCGCTAAAAGAATAACCGGGTAAAACATTTTCGGGAAGCTTATCGACAACTATCTTTGTTTCTATCACAGTAGCTCCCCTTTGGCTGCCGGACTTAGCAATTGAAGAATGATAGGTAACACGGCCTTCCACTTTTTCATCGCCGAGAGCTTGAAAGCTGAGCAAAACTTTTTGCCCTACCTTTAAGCGCGGAACATCTCCTTCGGAAACATCGACAGTAGACTTAAAAAAGGAGCGGTCTATAATCACCCCGAAATTATCCTTTGGCATAACATAGGAGCCTTCGGTAAGGTCAAAAGAAACGACTATACCGTCAAACTTTGCATAAACACTTCTATCCCGTAGGGCCCTCTTTAAAGATTCAAGCTCCAGTTTCATAAGTTCAAGGTTTTTAGAATAGCCTTGTAATTGTTCTTTTTCGATAAGAAATTCCTGCTTTGCAACTTGAAAAGCCTGATAGGTATTGTCAAGAGCAAAGATAAGATCTCCTTTCTTTACAATGTCGCCCTCTTTAACCGCAACCTTTTTTATAAGACCTTCGCCCGGTGAGTGAAGGTTTTGCTGTTGAGCAGGCTGAATATAGCCTGAAACTTGAATAACATCCTGTATCACTTCTTTAGTTACCGTAACCGTTTGAGAAATCTCCTCAGTTCCCTTCTTCGGTAAAAAAAGAATCCAAACTATCAAAAGTATAATTATTGCGGCAGCAATAATTAAAATAATCTTTTTATTTTTTTGCTTTTTATCCTGCATTTATTTTTCCTCTATATCGAAAGCTTCTTTTAACTCTGCATTGAAAATATGTACGGCGATATTCGAATCGGCTGAACCTAAAAGAGCGGTAATATATTGCAAAGAAGCCTGCTTATTTTCCAAAGCGTTTATAAGTCCCCTTTGGAACCATTTAGCATGTTCTTCGGCATTTTCTTTATAAATATCCAGTTCTTCGGCATAGCGGATTTGCTGCCACTCAAGCTGCTCCCATTTAAGCTTAAAAGTATTAAACTCTTTAGCAAAATTATTTCTCGTGTTTCCCAGCTTTATTTTTTCGCCTGCTTCTTTTAAGGCAACATTCTTTTTATTAAGATAATAATCATAAATTGCAAGCGGGTTTATCGAAAAAGATACCTGCATAGTCGGAACGGAAGCGGAGTCCAGACTTAAGCTAAGGCCCGTATCAAGCCTTACCCCGGGAAACATCATCTGCAGCCCCGAACTTATATTCTCAAGTTTATTCATGTATGATCCCGTATAAGAATATCCCAAACTTGCAGAAGCCGAAAAGGGGCTTAAATCCATTTTATTTTTTTCGAGAAGTTTTTTATAATCATTCTCAGCTTTTAAAAGGGGCTTATAGTTTTCGGCCCTTAGATTTTCCATAGAAATCAGCTTTTGTTTCGGGAGGCTTTTTGCAAGCCTTATAAAAAATTCATCCTCGTCTTTTTTTGGAATATCAAGACCGCAGGACTCAAAAAAAAGACGGGCCGAAACCTCAAAAGAAAATTCCGTTTCTTTTTCTGTCCTTTCGGAGCTTATCAAATTAAGCCTTGCCGTTCTTAACTTTGAAGATGTTTCGGAATAGCCTTCTGCAAGAATCTGTTTGTAGTTAATATCGGCCTGAATTCCTGAAAGCCTCTTTGAAAGAAGAGCCGAATATTCGTTTAATATTTTTTGAATATCGGTTAAAAGTTTTTTTTCGGCAAGCTCTTTAACTCTCCTTACTTTATTTTCAGCCTCTTTAAGCGCCTCCAAGGAAGTTTCAATTTCCTGCTTTTTTCTTTTGCGGGCTTGACTGTAAATATCGCCCGAAAGCCCCAGCGAAAAATCTTGAGAACTTTTTCCCATCTTATAAGAATAAGGAGCGGACAGTTTGAGTCCCAGATTATTATAAAGAGGCATCCCTGCCGAAACCGAAGGCTGTACGGAAAATCCCGATTTATCCTTTTCGGAACTAAGATTAAAATTTAAGGTAGAACTAAAATCAAAGGCAAAGAGGGAATTAAGCCTTACGGATTTATAATTATTTAAAGCTATCGCCGCTTCGTTTTCTATCAAAACAATATCGGTATCGTTTTTGCAGCGGTACTCCAAAATTCTGTCATAAATATTTTCTTGAGCAAAAAGGACATTTAACGAAATTAAGAGATAAATAAAAAAAGAACTATGTTTAAGCATTTTTGACCCGCTTAAGATTACAAAAAAAGAATAAAAAAGTCAAGGAATTATCGACTCTTGAACTAGCTAAGATATTTTTGCTATAATACAACACATGGAAAATTCACGACTGATTGAGAGCTTTGAAGCTCTTTTTAATGTAATTAAAAGATTAAGGGGGCAGGGAGGCTGTCCATGGGATATAGCCCAAACCCCTATGAGTATGCGCAAGTCCCTTTTGGAAGAAGCTTACGAGGCAGCTGACGCAATAGAAGAACACCATAATACCGGACAAAACGCCGAGCATGTAAAAGAAGAACTCGGCGATATTCTTTTAAATGTACTGATGATTTCGTATATGTATGAACAAGAAGGCCTTTTTTCAACTGCCGATATTATGAAAAATCTTACCGAAAAGCTGATAAGAAGGCATCCTCATGTTTTCGGGGAAACGGAAGGCTATGAAGGGCCTGAAAGCGATAAAAAAGCTTCGACTCCCGAATCCGTTTTAAACCAATGGGAAAACATAAAAGAAAAAATTGAAAGACCTAAGGCCGAATCAATTTTGGATTCCATCCCTAAAAATTTTCCGCCGATGCTGCGGGCCTTAAAGATTTCAAAAAAGGCAGCAAAGGCCGGTTTTGAGTGGACTGCAATAGGCGGCCTTATCGAAAAGATGGAAGAAGAAACGGCAGAATTTGCCGAAGCCGTTAAATCAGGATCCGAGGCCGCGATGGAAGATGAGATAGGAGATGTATTCTTTGTTGCCGTCAATGCTGCCCGTTTTTTAAAGATAGATCCCGAAATGGCTTTGATGCATGCAAACAAAAAATTTGAAAGGCGGTTCCGGTTTGTTGAGGCCGAAATGAAAAAAAACGGCCTTGAGCTTTTACCCGAAAATGGGGAAAAGATGGAAGAATTTTGGAATAAGGCAAAACTTAAAGAAAGGACTAAAAATTAACAAAGCATAAAAAAAGAGTTTTGCTTAAACACAAAACTCTTTTTTTTCTTTTACCGGTTACTACTTTTGGGGTAAGATATTTACCAGCTCAATGTCAAAAATCAAAACAGCATTGGGGGGAATTATAACCGTATTGCCCTGAGTAATACCCTGTTCTCCGTAAGCCAATGCCGGCGGAACATAAAGTCTGAATTTTGCATCCTGACTCATCAACTGTAAGCCTTCTTTCCAGCCGGGAATCACCCTTGATAATTGGATTTTTACGCTGGAACCGCTTTTATATGAATCGTCAAAAACACTTTCGTCTATAAGTTTTCCGATATAGTTGACTTCAACTTCGTCATTTGCTGTAGGATAGAAATCTTCCTTCCCCTTTGAAAGCACCTCATACTGCAAACCGGATTCGGTAACTACAACACCCTCTTTAGCCTTGTTTTTTTCCAAAAAGGCATTAGCTTCTTCAAGAGCCTTTGCAGCCTTTTCTATCTGAGCCATTTTAAAGGCCTTATTTAAAACCGTCTGAGCATCCTGAAGTCCTGTTTCTTTAAAATCCTTAGCCATTGCTTCATTATAGCCCTTTAAAATGTGCTTGGGGTTGAGCTTTATACCGTCTTGCTTTGCACTTTGTGCGATGATAACGCCGAAGGCATAGCCTACATCTTCCTCGGTTACCGAAATTTTTTCCTTTTCATCGACTGCATTGTTTTCGGAAGGAACTTCCGTTTCCGCTTTTTTATCCTTACAGGATGTAAACGCAAAAAACAAGCAGGCACAACATAAAATAAGAGTAAAATTTTTAATAAATTTCATAGAATAAATCCTTATAAATATAAAATATATAGAAGGCGTAAGAATATCAGTCTTTTAAAAAACAGTCAATAGCCGGACTTTTACATTCTTTCCCAAATAGGCTTTATATTACGCCTTTTATAGTCGACTTTTGTGTTAAAGGCTGAGACCATTATTAATATTCTTTTGGAAGAACTATCATATCCGCCTAAAAAAGCATAGACTCCTATTTTTTCACCTTTTTTTACATCATTTTTTAAGTGCTGAGCAATGCTGTTTTGGAATACCATAACCAGTTCATATCCATTTGGAAGCTTATTTGTAATAACACTCCCAAAAAAATTTTCAGGCATTTCAAACCAATATGTAAACATACGAATTTCTTGTTCATATTTTTTATCTTTTTCGGCACTTGGATACTCATCCAATGTAACAGGGAGACCTATAAAGCTGTTAAATATAGTAAGCCCTCCATCTTCATTTTCTTTAGCAGCAGACTCTACCATTTTTACTAAGTCGTTAATAGACATTTCCTGATAGTTTTCATACTTAAAAGAATATGCAAAGACCGTAACAAATAAAAATAAGACAACTAAAAATTTCTTCATTTTTCCTCCATAGAGAAAGCTATATCTCTTAAAATTTATCTTAACTTAAAGTTTATTTGAGAAAAAAAATTTTGTCAAGACTACGAACCTGTCAAACTATACGTAAATAGCTGGACTTTTATAAAAAATATGGTATAATTAAAGATAGAAAAATAAAGAGGAGAGTCTTATGGCTTCATTTAAAATAACTTTTCCTGACGGAACTCAAAAAGAATTTGTTAATCCGGTGTCGGCGCGTGAGCTGGTACAATATTTTCCGGCCTGCCCTGCTCCCATAGTAGGCATAAAGGTAAACAATTTGGTAGTACCCTTAAACAAAACCATCGATGTACAATCCAATATAGAACCGGTAACATTAGCCGATCGTGAAGGCTCAAATTTTTACCGAAGGACTCTCTGTCTGATTTTAGCTGCTGCAGCAAAAGAACTATACCCCGGCTTAAGGCTTTTAATGGGACACAGCCTGGATTACGGCTATTATTACACCCTTGAAGGAAAAAATTCAAGTAAGGTGGATTTTAAGGCTATAAAGGCAAAAATGGATGAAATGGTAGCTCAAGACATGCCTATCGATACCCGCTGGCTTTCCTACGAAGAAGCCTTGGAAAAATTCGAACACTCAAATCAACCCGAAACCCATAGACTTTTAAACTACACGAGTAAACCCCGAATTTTAATAAACCGTTTAGGCAACTATGAAGACCTCTATTTCCAACCCCTCATGGATAGAATAGGTGAAGTCAAGGTCTTTGATGTAATGCCCTATGAAGACGGCTTTTTACTCAGGTTTCCGAGGACATCATCTCCTACAAAGCTCTCGGAATTTAAAGACATTCCCCATCTTTTTGAAATTTATAAAGAATATAAACAATGGGGAAAACTTGTAGGCGTTTCATCGGTGGGTCAGTTGAACGACTTAATTACCTCAAGAAAAATAAAAGACTATGTAGAAATTACTGAGATACTTCAAAACAATAAACTTGCCGAAATAGCAAAAAAAATAACGGCTAAAAAAACCGCAAGGGTAATACTGATAGCAGGCCCTTCAAGTTCCGGAAAAACCACTTCGGCTAAAAAACTTTCAATGCAGCTTAAGGTTCTTGGGTATGTACCTAAGGTTATAAGCCTTGACGATTTTTATCTGGGTATTGCTAAAGCACCGAAAAAAGAAGACGGAAGGCCCGACTTTGAATGTGTTGAGGCTCTGGACATTGAGCTCTTAAACGATGTCCTTCTCCGTCTATTCAATGGTGAAACAGTCGAAATGCCTTCCTACGATTTTAAGGTAAGTGCCCGCAGACCTGAAGGTAAGATGTTTACCCCTGAACAAAACACAATCTTTATACTTGAAGGAATCCATGCTCTGAACAATAAGCTTACGGCAAAAATAGACGAGTCATTAAAATTTAAGGTATACCTTTCGGCTCTAACCCAACTTAATTTGGATGACCATAACCGCATCCCTACATCGGATAACAGACTTATAAGACGCATAGTCCGAGATGCCCAGTTTAGAGGAAGCCCTGCAGCAAGAACAATAGGAATGTGGGGCGATGTAAGAAGCGGAGAATCAAAATATATTTTCCCATTCCAAGGAAATGCCGATGCTGTCTTTAACACGGCCCTGGACTATGAGCTTTCAGTCTTAAAGGTTTATGCAGAACCGCTTTTAAAAGCAGTAAAGCCGAACCAAAAGGAATACAACGAAGCATCGAGGCTGTTAACCTTTTTAGGAAACTTTCTACCGCTTCCGGCCAGCTTTGTACACGGACAATCCATATTGCGCGAATTTATCGGCGACAGCGACTTTTCATACAGCTAAGATTCAACTAAATTCGGCCTCGTAGACTAAAAAAGGTATTTATGCTATAATGCTCAAACGTATGAGTAAGAAATTTGTTTTTTCAGCAAAAGAAGTTGTCGTTTACCCGGGTCAGGGCGTCGGTACTATCACGGATATTACCAAAAAAGAGATAGCCGGAGAAGTCATTGACTATTATGTTATTTATCTGTCCGATTCGGATATGACGGTCTTAGTCCCTATTACCGGAATCGATAATCTGGGAATAAGACGTATAGTAACAAAGGCAGAAGCTGAAGCCGCCCTCAAATTCCTATCCGAAGATTTTGAACCTATCCCGATAGATTGGAAGGCCCGCTATCAAATGAATATGGACCTATTTAAAAGCGGAAAAATCTTGGACACAGGCTCGGTCGTACGCTCCCTCTACCAACGCAGCAAAACAAAGGAGCTTCCCATTCAGGAAAGAAAGCTCTATGACTCAGCCTATAGAATTTTTCAAGACGAAATAGCAGCGGCATTAAAGATGACAAAAACAGAAGTAGAGGCAGCTATACACTTACACCTTGAACCGCTAGGCGGCCCAATCGAAAAATTCAAGGATGACTATGATGACGACGACGACGATTTAATCGCAAATGATGATGAAAGACTTGATGATGACGATATGGATGAAGACGACATAGAAGACTCGGATATGTATGAGGACGATTAAAAGTTTAGGCTTTGCCGCCGTAATAACTGCAGCAGGCAAATCCCAACGAATGAATTTAGATACAAAAAAAGAATATTTAAGATTACCTGAATACGGAGAGGGCGTTACGGTTCTCTCCGAATGCCTTTTAAAATTTTTACAAACAAAGCTGTTTGAAGTCATAGTTGTTACTGTTCCTGCCAAAGATATTTCGGACGCAAATAATTTAATCTTCAACGATAAAAGAATTGAAAAAGCTCTGCTTAAAAAAAATACAAAAATAATCTTTACGGCAGGTGCCGATACAAGACAGACTTCCGTCTTTAAAGCCCTTGTTAAACTCGGCGAGGTTAAAGAAAAAAAAGAAGCCGATTTTAACTTTGTATTAATCCATGACGGAGCCCGCCCCTGGGTCAACCCTGAGCTTATAAAACGAGTCTCCGATGAGGTAAGCAAGCGGGAGGCGGTAATTCCCGGCTATCAAGCCGTTGATACACAAAAAATCGCCGATACATCCGGTAAAATAACCCAACACTTAAAAAGAAGTTCCGTATATTCGGTACAGACCCCTCAAGGATTCGACTTTGAAAAGATACTGGCAGCTCATAAACAAGCCCTAGAAAACGGAAAAGAATATACAGACGACAGCGAAATTTACGGAGAATTTGCCGGAGACGTTTTTATCTGCACGGGAGAAGTATCCAACAAAAAAATAACTTTTAAGGAAGATATAAAATGAGAACAGGCCTAGGCTACGACTTACACCGCTTAGTCAGAGGAAAAAAACTTATGATGGGAGGCGTTCATATTCCTTTTAAAAAAGGTGAAAAAGCCCACTCGGATGGAGATGTCCTCCTTCATGCTATTACAGATGCCCTCCTCGGAGCCTGCGGAATGGGAGACATAGGAGAATTTTTTCCGCCGAGCGATAAAAAGTGGAAGGACGCAAATTCGTCAGAACTTTTATCAACAGTCCGGGAAAAAATAAGCGAAGCAGGATGGAAGATTCAAAACATTGACTGCGTAATAATAATCGAAGAACCAAAAATACTTCCTTTCAGAGAAGAGATAAGAGAATCAATAGCAAGTATTTTAAAAATAGAAAAAGAGCAAATTTTTATAAAAGCAAAAACCGGAGAAGGCATAGGAATAATAGGAAAAGGCAAGGCCGTTGCCGCCCTTGCCTCATGCCTTATCTTTTGTCGGCATACTCAAGAATAAGATCTACTTCTCCGAGGGATAAGTTTAAAGCCTTTGCAATCTCATTGTTTTTCCAGCCTTGGCGTGACAGTTTTAGTACGTTTTCTTGCACATTTAATGACGGACTTCCGCTTTCGTTTCTTTCGGGTTTTTCGCCCTTAAAGAGATCTGCCATCAGCTTTAGCTGAGCTTCCGATTCGCTCGAAATTTCTTTTAATCTGGTTTCGGTGGCGGCAAGCCAGCTTCTGGCCTGCTTTAGGTTATCCATCTTGGAGTTCAAATCTTCCAATGTAGAATCGACGCTCTCAATCTTTTCGCAAACAGCTTCTGCCCTTCCCTGATTTGATAAAAGAGTTTCAAGCGTTACCTTTATCTTTTCCATCTCGGGAGGAATTACACTTACCTCAGTTTTAAATTGTTTAATATCCGATTCAAGAGTCTTTAAATTTTCAAAAGCGGAATCAATGCTTTCAAGAGTTTGATTTAATACGGCTTCTTTTTTCTCAAGCCTTTCATAGCGGGTGTTTACATCACCGATACCTTCTTCCAATCTTCTAATTTGAACTTGGTATTGCTGTAAGTCATCATTTACGGCAGTAAGCTCGATGATTTTTTTATCCATCGAATCGGAAAGAGCATTAAGTTTTATAAACTCGCCTTCAAGAAGCTCAATGTTTTTGCGCTCATTCATAAAGCGGCTGACCTTTTGTTTTGCTTCCTCTTCCAAATGAGTAACCTTATCATATTGAAGAGTGAGATCATCCATTGCATTTTTATAAACCTCAAATTTAGTAACCTCATTTTTAAGAGAAGCAATATCTTTTTCCAAACCTTCTTTTAATTCATCAGCCCTTTCAAAGACCTTGGTTTGTGTAATAAAGTCATTTTGTTTTTTATCTATTTCTTCTATAAGCGAATTTAGGCGGTCTGCATCAGCCTCTATCTTTTCGCGAACCTTCTCTTGGGTTTCATCAAGGCGGTTACGAACTTCAAGAATCATATCATTGATGCCCTGTACGGACAGCGCAGCCTCAGAAGCGGCTTCCTTAATTCTTTTATTGATTACCTCATTTAGTTTTTCTGCTTCGGTATTAAAGCGGTTTGTAACTTCTGAAGCATGCTCATCAATGGCCTTGTTTGCAGATGCAACCTTAGTATCAACGGAATTAAGCTTCGCCTGAATACCGTTAAAGGCGTCTCCGCTCTTTGCTACAAAGTCTTTGTACTGGGCATTATACTTGGCATCAAGATTTTTAATTGCATTTTCCGTTAAGCCGGCAAAGTTTGTAATCTTCTCGTCAAAGAATGAACGGGCATCCGTAAACTGCTGATCCGTGCGGTTCTTCCAAGTTTCAAAATCCTTTTTAATAGTTTCAAACTTGGCTTCCGATTCTTCCCGAATTGAAAGGAGTTTTTCTTGCATGCCCTTTGAAGTATTTTCAAGCTCTGCATTTTGATTGGATACAGCCTCTCGAACCTGCTCCTTATATGAAGCAAGCTCAGTTTCAAGCTGCTGAGATGCCTTTGCTTTTATCTGATCTACGTCTGCACGGAAAGATTCTATATATTGCTCTACAGTGCCGTCCATTGCAGAAACCCGTGAATTTAAACCGGCTTCAACATCTTTAACCTTTTCATCCAGTTTGGTAAAAAGAGCTTTATATTCTTCGGCTGCCTGACCAAGCCTTACCCGCAGCTCTGCCTTATATTTTTCTTCCAAATCCTTCCGTGCCGATTCGTTTTCAGAAGCAAGAAGGGTCATGTTGGCAGAAACATCATCTTTCCACTGATCGAAGCTTAGATTAATAGCCTCGCTCCTCTTCGCAAGATCCGCAAAGAAGTCGTCTTCAAACATTTTTAATTTTTCCGAAACGTTTGTATAGGCCTTTGCTTTTAGGTCATCGATACCTGCATCTATGGCCTTCATGCGTTCACGGATTTTTTCCGAATTATTCGTAAACTCGTTAAAAAAGTTTTGCTGACTTTGTTTGGCCGAATTTACGTAAGAAGAGAAGTCGGCTATAATCTCATTTTTAATAAGGTCTTGAGATTTTTCGATTTCTTCTTTTAAGCTGTCAACGTTTTCAATAGCCTTTTCAAATTTGGTAAATCTTTCTTCAGTTTGAATCTTAAACTCATTTAACTTTTTATCCGTAAATTTAGAAAGAGAATTTACGTTATCTTGGAAGTTAGAAGCAAGGCTGTTAAACTGAGACCTCATTGTAGCTTCGGTTTGGTTTAAATCGGCAGCAATCGCATCAGAACGTACCGAAACGGCATCCTCAGTTTCCTTCAATTTTTCGGATATGGAATTTATACGTAACGAAATATTTTCTTCGGTCCGGGAAAAATCCGACTGCATTTGAGCAAGATAGTCCTTTGCCTGAGTTTCCCATTCTGCCTTAAAATCCGAAGCCATCTGCCTTGTCCGGTTTAAATTGTCATCCATTTGGGTTTCTATCTCTGCAGCTGTTTCTTCAAATTCTTTGCGGTAGCTTTGAACCCTTTCTGCAGTTTCTTCCTTTAACTTAGCAAAGGCAGCTTCCTGAAGAGCTCCCGCCTTGTCTGCTGCAGAATTATATGCTTCTTTATATAAGTCTTGAAGTTTAATTGATGTTACTTCCAAGAGTTCGCCCGTATCTCTTTGGGCCGAGGCAAGGCGGTTTTCAACATCGTTGATTACAAGGCCCATTTCATCCAATATTTTGCTTTTATATTCGCTTAATTTGGCATCGGCTTCGGCTGCAAAATTTTGTTTTAATTCCGGAATACTTTCGGTGAGATTATTGAGCTGAGCCCTTGCAGCGTTAATCGATTTTGCAAGAGAATCTACAAAATCCGCTTCCCTTGTAATTTCCATTAAATTTTTTTCTGCCAAGGCCGTCATATCCATAAGTTTTTGAATGGTTTGCCCGGATTCGGTAATATATCTATCAATATCCTGAATGGCGGCAGAGCGTGCTTCTACCGTTTCGGTTTGTTCTAAAAACATGGCACGGAGGTCATCAAGCCGTTTTACTGTAGCAATAGCCTTACTTTGCTGCACTCCCAATTCCGTGGAAAGATCGCTTAAAGTAGAATTCTTTTCGTTTACAAAAGCTTCCAGATCTTCCTTTATTTTATCCCCGTATTTTTTTGCTTTTTCGATGGATCGGTTATTTTTATCGCTTTGTCTAAAAGCAATAATAATACCTATACAAATTACCAATGTTATAAGATTGAATAAAATATCATTCATTATAAATTCCCACCCTTTTTTACGCTTATAATATCAAATTATATCATAAATTTCAATAATTGGCGATAGTTTGAAAAATAAATATCCGGTTTTTCATTATCTTTTTGAGCAAAAACTTTTTTAAGTAAGATAAATAACCTGCTCTTTATGCAGGCAGTGTGCATTCCTGCTGCCTTGGCCCCTGCAACATCGTACCTTAGATTGTTTCCCACATAGAGAATCTTATCGCAAGGCAGATCAAGGGCTTCTGCCAACCGTTTAAAGGGGAGAGGAGAAGGTTTTAATGCCCCTATAGCCTCTGTCCCGAAAGCGGCATCACAGAGGGGTAAAATACCCCACACATCATTTTTTTGTTCCGGTAAAAAGTCCGAAAGAAGGGCTATTTTAAGCCCGCATCTTTTAAATTCCTCTATAGATTCCCTTGCAAAAAAGTAAGGTTTTATCCTTGCAAAACGCTTTTTCCATCCCTCATAAATTTCCGTCTCCAAAAAGTTTTTAACATCTTCCTTATTTTTTCCTGCGTGTTTTGCCAAGATTTCTGCTTGAAAATCAAAAAAGTTGCTTAAAACTTTATCTGGGTTCTTTTCCTGCCAAAGTCTTATATCTTTTCGAGTCTTGTTAAAAGCAGACATAAAATTAAAATTTTTTAACAGAAATGGAATTATACGTAAATTAAAGCGCCATGAAGGATAAAGTGTACCGTCAATGTCAAATGCTATAGCAGAAATACCGTACTTCATATGATTTTATACTATAAATGTAAGGCTTTGTCTACCTCTTGGAAGTTTACAAAAAATTTGATAGATTAAAAAAATGAACATAAACTTAGAACAAATACAAACTTTTGTTAAGGAAAACTTTACCCTTCCCTCTTTTATATCCATATTGTCTTTCTTGGGGATAATTTTAATAACATACATCTTTTTTAAAATTATAATTAAATCGCTTAAAAAATTTACGGAGAACAAGGTAAGCCCTGCAATTCAAAACCTTATAACAAAGATTCTCCAATACACCTGTCTGGCCGTTATCTTGATGACGATATTCAAAAAGCTCGGTATAAACATAAATGCCTTTGTAGGAGCCGCAGGTATTGCCGGTGTTGCCATAGGTTTTGCAGCCCAAACCTCGGTGTCTAATATAATTTCAGGCTTCTTTGTCCTTGCCGAAAAAGCCTTTAAGGTAGGCGACCGTATCCAGCTTGGAGACATAACGGGAAATGTAGAATCGATTGACTTTATGGCTATCAGGGTAAAAACCCTTGACGGAAACATAGTGCGTATTCCGAACGAGGTAGTCATAAAGGGAAACCTCATAAACTACTCAAGCCTCCCGATAAGGAGAATCGAAACAAAGATAAGCGTTGCATACGGAAGCGACATGGAAAAGGTAGAATCCGTTTTAATGGAAATCCCGAACCGAGTGCCTCAAATTCTAAAAAGCCCGGAGCCATTTGTTTTCTGGTCGGCTTATGCAGATTCCGGTATTGAAGTTGCCTTCTATGCTTGGGGAAAAAATGAAGATTTTCTTGTTATAAAGAATTCTATTTTTAAACTTATAGCCGAACTCTTCGAAGAAGCTGAAATAAATATTCCCTTCCCGCAAATGGACGTTTATATCAATCCGGAAAGAACAAAAAAGGAACCTGTTTTTTATGAAAGCGCAAAAAATAAGCCTCAATAACAAGTAACAAGGCAGTAGAGATATTCCCCTACTCCAAGGGAGCAAAGTACCCTATTTCATCCCGGCCTGATCTTTCCAAAAGCTGTACTTCTACTTCTACGGGTAAAAATGACCTACCGAAGTCGGTGGACATGGTAGAAGTATATTTCAGCTGGTACATTCCCAAAGGCTTTTCGATAATATCATCAATAAGAGGTTTTAACCCCCTTTCGGCATAGATGTATGAGGTCTTACCGCCAGTCTTTTTTGCAAGATAGCTCATTTCGGAAGCAGGAGCTCCCTTTTTTAAACTAATCGGGTAAAAACGTATATTGTTATTTTTCATGTATGAAGCAAGGTCGTTTAAATTATACTGCTTAAAATTATCCGAATTAGGATCGCTGAAATTCAAAAAAAGAACGGCTCTTTTTTGTTCGGAATTTATCAGCTCCCCGACGGCAAGCCTCAAAGCAAGATCTAATTTCCAGTCGGACGAGGCCGGAGCCTTTATGCGGTTAGGCAGGGTTATCAAATCGGCAGGAGAGAATTTTCCCTCAAGAGCGGGAATAGATGAGGCTGAAATAAGGCTTATCTTTCCCCTGCCCTGCATTGCTTCTGCAATTTCCTTTAAGGCAGCCTCTATTAAGGCCTTTTCCTTTAAGGAATTGGGAGATCTTTCAACAATGACGGCTATATCGCAAGTTTTATTAAGATAGGAAGAACCGGTCAAAGAATAATCGGCAACAGGTCTGTTTCCCTCCGTGATTATAAAGTTATCCTGAGTCAAACCTACAATTTGTTTGCCGTCGCGGTTTTGTACGCTCACTTCAACCAAGACTTCAGGGAATTTATCTGAATAAACTTTTTTTATCAATACAAAAAGGCCGCCTGCAAGTTCATTTATTCTTGAAGTTATTTCTACCGTTTGATTTTTATGGTCGATTAAAAGAAGACTTCCGTTTACATCGGGAACCGCAGCCGTAATCTTTGTAGGAACATTTCCCAGACTTGTCAACTCGCTTACAGTCGAAAAAGCAATATCTATAAGGTAAGCCTTATTCCCTGCAGAAGCAACCAGATTACCGTTCCATTCCCTAAGGGATTCTATTTGCTTTAAGGTGCCTTCAGGCAGGAGGGATTGAACAAAGTTACCCGCCGTATCGAAGGTATAAACAGCGCCCTTTATTGCATCGGCAACATAGACAAGCCCGTCAACTACAGCTATCCCCGCAGGAGCCGTAAAGCCCCCGAAAAGGCCGCTTTTTTTTCCAAAGGTAAAAAGAGGCTCTCCGGCAGAAGAAAAAACAACGATTCTTGCATTTCCAAAATCGCAAACATAGATATTGCCGTACTCGTCTTCAGCTAAAAACTGAGGGCCTATAAATTCTCCGTTCCCGCGGCCTCTTGTTCCGAAAGATTTTATAAAAGAGCCGTTTTTATCGAGGAGAGAAAGCCTGTCGGCGGCAAATTCCGAAACCAAGAGATTTCCGTCCGATAGGGCTATAACATCGAAAGGCCTGTCAAAGCCCTGAATAGGCCCCTTTGTTCTGTCCAAGATAATACCGTTTACATTAAAGTGCAAAAGCTCGTTTGAGCCGTAAGCCGTCATCCAAAAGGAGCCGTCGGAAACAGCCGCTATCGAAAGAGGTTGGCGGAAAAGCTCTACAGTGCCGTTCTTTGAGCTAAAAGAAGAGTTTTCCACATACTTTATGTTATCTGAAGAATAGGGAGTAAGGCTCCTCGATTCTTTTAGAATTTCTATCTTGTTTTTTAAAAGCATTCCGCCGTAACCTGCTGCCTCAGCTAATTCCCACTGAGTCAGGGCTGCACCTTCAACACCGGAGCTGTAATAGGCCTTTCCAAGCCAATCTAAAATTAAGGACTCATCGGGCAGATAAGAAAGAGCTTTTTCGAATAAAAGGATGGCTTCGTTAAAGGTTCCTCGATAATAGGCTTGAACACCCCGCCTAAATTCTTCGGAAGCAACCCTCTTATCCGACGAGGACGGCTTATCGGTAAAATTCTTATCTTGTGAAAAAACAGGAAGAGTAAATAAGACTAAGATTATAAAAACAATTATACAACATTTTCTACCGAACTTCATCCTAAGCCTCCCGTGCATCAGAACTTATCATTTCAAAGTGTTTGAGTATAATCTTATTATCGGGTAATTTTTCTTTAGCTCGAGTAATATAGGATTTAGCTTCCGAAGGGAGGTTCATCTTATGATAGATTAAAGCCATCGAATCCAAATAAGCCGGATTTTCGGGCTGTTTTTCTACGGCTTTTTTGCAGAGGAGCAAGGAGCGTGTCAGATCTCTATCCGTTTCGGCCAAGATATAGGCCAGGCCGTTTAGGGCCGTGCTGTTTTCCGGAGCGGTTTTTAAGGCTTTTTCGTAATACTCGATGGCCTTTTCGGTTTCGTGGTGTTCATAATAAACATAGGCCAATGAAGAAAAAACCTGTACCGACTCATAACCGGCTTCGATAAGTTTTGAAAGCTCAAACTCTGCAAGTCTGGTTCGGCCCGTATTTGCATAGATAAAGGCTAATATCAATCTGCATTGATAAACCTTTGCAATATCCTTGCTTGCAGTTACTACCTGCTCAAGATATTCAAGAGCCTGCTCATACTCCGATAAGCGGGAATATATTAGTCCTATATAATAGTTTATTTCGATTTTTATAAGAACATCTTCAGTACTTACACTTAAAAAGAAAACTAAAGCTTCTTGATAGTCTTTTTTGTTATATAGGTTTACACCCTCTTTTAATTCGGAATACATGAAACCCTCCCTTTTTCAAATTATACAGAAAAAAAACTTTTTACACAATAGCAGAGAAAGACACTTAAAAATTCACCAATCTTAAAGCCCTTGTTAAAATGTTCTTGCAGAGCCTGTAGGCTTAGCCTTGTATATCAAAGGTTTAAATCCGAAAATTCTTTCGTAATCTCCAACTTTTTCTATATAAGCTTTTGCATCTTCATCTCTAAGAATAGTATAAGTACATCCGCCAAAGCCCTTTCCAGTCATTCGTGAACACACAAGATTAGTTACCGAAGGCTCCATAAACTCAAGGGAGCGTTTGACCAGCCAATCCAATTCGGGGCAGGAAATTTCGAAACGGTCTCTAAGCCCGTCATGCGAGCGGTTTAAGATACGTGAAAGCATTATATTATCTTTGCGTTTTAGGGCGTCCACAGCTTCATCAACACTTAAAGATTCTCTTATAATATAGGTAACCCTTCTCCTCACCGATTCGGGGATATCGATTTCTTCAAGCATTTTTTCGGTCAAATGCATCATATTTTTCGGCATATCCGGCTGTTTTTTTACCAACTCATAGGCTTCGACACATTCGTCCAATCTGGCCGTCAATTCTTCGCGGGCAATTATGCGCGGGACACGGGAATCCGTTAATATAATGGAATGCCCCTCAATTGGAAAAGGATAAATATCCGCAGTTTTTTTTCGATGGTCGGTACGCACACAGTGATTGGATTTTGCAAAAAGAGCACATAAAATATCCGCTCTATGTGCATAAGTATTTAAATGTTGAACATTAGCATGTTCAAGAATATCTACCAAATCGCTTTTGGTAAGTTTTGGGGCAAACATCTTCCTCAATATGAGGGCTGTTGCCGTTTTAAGAGCGTTGGGCGTTCCCAAGCCCGCATCCGCAGGTATTTCGGACAAAATAGTAAAATTTAAGCCGGAAACATGATGTCCGAAGTCGTTAAATGCCGAAATAACGGCCTTAACCGCATTAGCCCATCTGTCTTCCCTCTTATACCTGAGACCTGAATAAGATATTTTTTTCCGCTCATTAAGCGAAATTGAAAACAGCCTAAAGTTATTATCACTGCGCCTGGATGCACAAGCATATAAATAGTGATTAATGCTCATGGAAAGAGTATTTCCCTGTGCAAACCATGTATGTTCACCTAGAAGATGAAACCGCCCCGGAGCGGCAGCACATACTTCAGGTTCATCTCCATATTCGTCAATATGAAATGTAACTATTTTTTGCATAAATATATAATACTCGTTATATTGAAATTTTTCAATAAAAATGATTAAATAGATGTGTAAATATGCGATTTTTTTTATCTTTTTTTATTATTTTTATCTCTTCGGTCCTATTTTCTTTCGGAATCCCCAATGAAATTTTAAATTTCGGCTCTGCTATTGCAGGTTTTTCAGGATTAGTTTTAGTATACTATGCACTTCTTAACTGCGGCTCACATAAAAGAGCGGCATTTTTGTACGGTTTTTTTGTTTCTTTTGTACATTTGATGTCAAGTTTTTGGCTTGCATTTTTTGAAGATTTTGCAATATTTACGCTTGGAGCCAGCACCCTTGCATATTTTTTTATAGCAATGCCTTTCGGCTTTTTACTTTATCATAGCCTTCAAAAAAGGAAAAGTTTACGCCCCTTTTTCTTTGCCGCCGTTTGGCTCCTCTGGGAATTTGCAAAATCTACAGGCTTTTTAGCCTATCCTTGGGGAACGGCCCCGATGATCTGCTTTAATTTAAAGCCTTTTATTCAGTTTGTAGATATAACGGGAGTTTGGGGGCTTTCTTTTATTGTCCCCCTCATTGCAGCCTGCTTAGGCGAAGCCTTACAAACGTATGCGTATTCGGCAAATTCAAAGGCCTTTTTTAAAGGTTTAACCGAAATTAAAAGCCCCCTGATTTTTACAGCCTTTTTGGTTTTAATTATAAACATTTACGGAATAACAATTCTGTCGATAGAAATGAAGCCTGCAACCTTTTTAAATACCGTAATTGTCCAGCAAAACACCGATCCATGGGATAACTCCCAATTTGAAGAAAATATAAAAACCTCTCAAGCTTTAAGCCGTAAGGCGATATTTTCTGCAAACAAAAAGCCGGATCTTATAGTTTGGAGCGAGTCATCCCTTATAGTTCCTTACAAGGACAACGAGGATTTTTACGGAATTCTTCCTTATGGTGACCCATTTACCCGTTTTTTAGCCGATACGGATACCCCGATCATAGTAGGCTCCCCGTATATAGACGGAAAAAAACAATATAACGCAGCCTATCTTTTATCTCCTGAAGGGAAAATTTTAGATATTTATTCAAAAATCCAACTCGTCCCCTTTGCCGAGTACATTCCTTTTATAGACAACCCCCTTGTTGTCCGTTTTTTTGATAAGCTGGTCGGCTTTTCTTCAGGCTGGAATCCGGGAACCGAATATAAGGTATTCGGTATTAAAAATTCGGAAGGAAAGACGGTCAATTTTACTGTTCCCATATGCTTTGAAGATGCTTTTCCTGCAGTTTGCCTTAATTTACACAATGCTGGAAGTGAGGTTCTTATAAACATAACAAACGATTCTTGGTCTAAAACAAAGAGTGCCGAGTATCAGCATTTTGTAGTGGCTCATTTTAGAGCCATAGAGCTTAGAACGACCTTGGTACGCTCAACCAATTCAGGCTACTCCGTAGTTGTAGACCCTAAAGGAAAAATTATTTCGGACATGCCCCTCTTCGAGGCAGAATCCGTTTATACGGAAGTTCCCGTCTATGAGCACAAAAAAACATTTTATGCCTCGTATAAGGATTGGTTCCCTATTATGATGTTTTTAATATTGATTTTTAATATCTTTTTAGATAAAAGGAGGGCTAAAACAGCACGGTTTTAAGTATGCCGCCTTAGCCCAAAAAGGAGGTAAAATTATTTAAAGATTTTATCTTTTAATCTTTGGGGTAACCAAATTGTGACCTTCTCTTATAAAGTCAAACCAAATCTCGCCCTTTGCGTTTGAAAGCTCATCATAAAAGCTCAAAACATCTTTTACATCTTTTCCGTTAACCTTTACTATAAGATCGCCGGGCTGTAAGCTCATAACGGCAGCAGGGCTCTTAGCCTGTAAACTTGTTACCAAAACACCGTTTTGACCTTTTTTAAGCTCCAGTTGTTTTATAATTTCATCAGTCAAAGGAGACGGAACAAAACCGAGCCAAAGTTTGGAAGAGTCGGCTACGTTTTTTTCATCTCTTTCTTCTATTTTTACGGTTGCGGAAATTTCTTTTCCTTTTCGTAAAATCTTAAAAGATGAAGATTCTCCGGGCTTTAAGTCGGCGATAACACGCAGTATATCGTCAACACTTTTAACCTTTGTCGAATTTACCTCGGTAATATAATCACCGGGCTTTATACCGCCCTTATCCGCAGGAGAACCTAAAAATACCTGTCCTGCAAAAGCACCTTCAATATCCTTTAAGTTTAAGTTTTCTCTAAACTTATCGTTTATTTCAAGAAGCTGAACACCGAGCCAACCGTATTTGATTTCACCCGAAGTAATAAAATCATCGATAGCTTTTTTGAGGTTGTTTATAGGAATCGAAAAGGCAAGACCTTGAGACCCGCCGCTTGATGAAACAATCCAGTTATTTATGCCTATAACCTCACCATAGATATTGACCAAGGGGCCGCCTGAGTTGCCTTGATTTATCGCTGCATCCGTTTGGATAAAATCGTTTATATTATTTCTGTTCGGTCCGCCTGAACGGCCTACCGCACTTACAATACCGCTTGTAACGGTAGACACATAACCCATAGGAGCACCGATTGCATATGTAAGGTCTCCTACCTGTACGGTATTTGAGTCTCCCAACACGGCAACCCTTAAATCCTTATCATAATCGAAGGAAACAAGGGCAACGTCCTTCCTCTGATCAGAACCGATTAACTTACCTTGAACCTTATCCCCGTTATAAAGCATAACGGAAATTGTCTTGGCATTGCCTGTAACATGCTGGTTTGTCAGAACATAATAGGTTTTTCCCGTCTTTCTTACGATAACACCTGAGCCCATACCTTCGGCTTCATATTCCCTTTCCCCCTGACCGTCTTTTTGATCTTGAGGGCGGTTAAAGAAAAACCAAGGAAAACCGTCTATATTGTTTTGAACCTTTCTTGTTTCTACAACATCAAGGGTAACTACCGAGGGTAAAATCATGGAAGTAAGCTCTCGATTTGCTTTTTGAAGAGATTCAAGAGCCGAAACAGACTCTTTACTCAGCTCGGTCTTTAACCCCGGATCGGCATACACTGTAGAAGCATTTTCGGGATTACTTGAACATCGGGCTGAAAGAAAAACAACCGAAACAAGCATAATCAATAAAATTCCGGCCATCGCTGAAAGCGGATTTTTTAATTTACGCATATATCTAACCTCACTACATAATTATAATACTAAAACAATAACTCTTAAGTCAAGTTACATAGAAAAAAATTTGAAAATTTATTTGTTTCCTTGTTTTTTTTTATATTTGTGATATAATGGAGTTATGACAAAAACAGATAAAAAGAAAGTTGATTGTGCAGTAGCCCTTAGCTATGCTTTAGAGGCAAAAGCGCCGATAATTACGGCATCAGGAAGGGGTCTGACGGCAAAAAGAATTAAAGAGGCAGCCGAACGCAACAAAATTAAAATTGTAGAAGATGAAACCTTGGCAAACATTCTTATCCACCACGAAATAGGTTCATGTATTCCTGAGTATACATATAAAGCTGTTGCCGCTATCTTTGCCTTTTTGCTGAAAAAGGATTAACTTAAAGGGGATTTGGAATGTTAAAAAAAATTAAAACGGCTGATTTAAAGATTGGAGAGCGTTTTTCGGCTCCCGTATTTTTTGATGACGGGAAAAACATGTTTCTTTTAAAAGGTATGGCATTAAGCGAAAATGAATTGAACACTTTAAAAAGATGGAAAGTTCAATATGTTGTTACTGCCGGCGATCCTGTACCTGATGGAGAGACCATGAATGACGAAATAGCAGAGCTTGATGAAGTTGATGAGATTGAAGATCTTGAAGATCCGGGAGAAATAGAGGAAGTTGAAGAAGACTATCCCATCAGCGGAACCAAAATTAAAAGATCCGAAATTGAAGAAATTTCTGCCGATTGCATTCTAAAGCTTACACAAGATTCCCGCTCAATGCAGCTCCATACCGAATATCTGGAAATTATAAAGAGCCTTGAAAAAGTATTTGAAAATTTCAAAGCCAGAAAACCGGTGGATAATATGCCCGTAAACTATCATGCAACAAGATTGATAGAACTGGTCAGAAAAAATCCTCCTCTTTGCGTAGGTTTTATATTGGGAACCGAACTTGAAGAAGATAATTTGGCCCGCTCGTCCGTAAATACGGCTATCTTAGCCATCATTTTAAGCGAAGCTCTTGAGCTTCCCAAAAATAGAATTAACGAAATAACTATCGCAGCCCTCTTACACGATGTCGGAATGATTAAAATACCTCAAAAAATCCTCAATAAAACCGAAACCCTGACTGATATTGAAAAGCAGGCTGTTGCAGCTCACACTGCCTATGGCTACAAGACAGCTATGAGTGAACTCATGTACACACGGGAAATTGCCTTGAGCATTATGCAGCACCACGAAAGATGGGACGGCAAGGGCTATCCTAACGGTCTTTCAGGAAAGGATATAGATATAGGAGCAAGAATTATAACCGTAGCCGATGCCTTTGTCGCAATGATAACGCCCAAGCCATACAGGGATTTAATGCTGGGATATCAAGCCATGAAAAACCTTCTTTCAGATAATGCCCGCATTTTCGATCCCGAAATAATAAAGGCCATGATTAGAAGTGTGGGAATTTATCCTATAGGCTCCATCGTTTTAATGAATGATGCTTCTCTTGCCAGAGTAATTAAAAGCTCGCCGGAAGCACCGATGCGCCCCTTCATCCGTATATTAATTGACTCAACAGGAGAGATTTTGGATGAGAATTCAGAGCTTGTAGATTTAAAGAAAAATAAAAATCTTTTTATAGTTCGGGCAATAGATCCGCGAACTTACAGAAATAAATAATGGATTCTCTGGGCTCAAAAGGAGAAAGTCGAATAGCCGAGTGGCTGACCGATAAGGACTATCTTATCTTGGAAAAAAATTGGAGAACACGCACCGGAGAGATAGATATAATCGCTTTAGATAAAACGGAGCAAACATCATCCGGAGGGATTCTGGTTTTTATAGAAGTAAAAACCTTATTAAAAACTGAACTATCAGATTTAGATCTTATTATCAATAAAAAAAAACAAGAGAGGATTATAAAAACCGCTAAACATTTTCTCGCAAACAATCGAAAATATAATAAGATGTATATAAGATTTGATGTGATTGTATTACGATCAAACCCTTTTTTGGAACAGCCGCTTGAGATATTACATTTAAAAGACGCCTTTGGAGATTGCTATGACTAGTGTGAATTTATTTCCACCTAAAAAAAATACCTCTACCCATAATACCGTACTAACGGATGAGGAAATTCATGCAATGGAATTAAAACTTGAAGACCCCGAGTACATAAATGCCGCTATTTATAGACTGGCTTCAATCATAACGGAAAGAGTGCTGAACGGCGGACTCGATTACGAAAATATGAATTGCAAAAAGAGGATAAGAATATGAGTAAAAGAAGGTTTAAACCTATGAGAAGTCAAAGGACGGAAAAACGGGAAGATGATACCCCGCAAAAACGCCCCCTTGACGGACAAATAAAAAAAGCTAAAACTTTTCAAGGCCAAAACAGAGAACCGGCTTTTAAAAAAATAGAATATCCCGAATACAAATGCACAAAATGCGGCGAAATTATACAGGACTTAAGCTCGGCCATTGCCGATAAGGAAAGCGGCCTGCCTGTACACTTTGACTGCGTTATCGAATTTTTAAAAAAAGCGGAAGAATTAAAAGAAGGCGAAGAAATCATTTACATAGGAAACGGGAACTTTGCCGTCGCCTATTTTGAAAATCCTAAAGTTCGTAAAAACTTTAAAATCATAAAACTAATTGAATGGGAAGATAAAAATAAGCTCTACCAATGGAAAAAAAATATTTCGGAGCTTACATCAACAACATAAAAAAAGCCGGACAATGCTCCGGCCTTTTTTTATACAAACCTGATATCTAAAACTATCAAAAAGTTTATCTGCCGTTTATTTTAAGCGGCTGGGACTTGCACCGTTTTAACCGATTTTATCAAAACCGCAATAGGGAACAAGAGCTTCCGGTATCTTAATGGAACCGTCGGCTTGCTGATAATTTTCCAAAACGGCTATCATAGCCCTCGACATCGCCAAAGCAGTTCCGTTTAAGGTATGAAGGAATTTATTTTTACCGTCATCGTCCTTGTAGCGTATATTTAAGCGGCGTGCCTGATAATCGGTACAGTTTGAAGTAGAAGTAACCTCTCCCCATTCTCCTCCGTTTCTTCCGGGCATCCATGCTTCCAAGTCCCACTTTCGGTATGCAGGAGCTCCAAGGTCTCCGGTGCAGGTATCGACAACCCTAAAAGGAATTCCCAAACCGTTGAAGATTTCTTCTTCAATTAAGCGGAGCTCCTCATGAAGGGCATCCGATTCTTCAGGTGTACAATAAACAAACATTTCGAGTTTTGAAAACTGATGAACCCTGTAAAGCCCCTTTGAAAACTGTCCGGCGGCTCCAGCTTCACGCCTAAAGCAATGAGAAAGACCGCAGTATTTTAACGGCAAGCTTTCTTTTTTGATAATCTCGTCCGAGTGATAGCCGCCCAGAGTAATCTCGGCAGTTGCAACCAAACAAGTGCCCTCGCCTTCAAGAGAATAGACGTTTGATTCTTCGCCTCGTGGATTAAAGCCTATACCGTATAAGATTTCTTCTTTTGCAATGTCCGGAGTGATAAAGGGTTTAAACCCGTGTTTCCGCAATATGTTAAGACCGTACATCGTAAGAGCCTGCTCCAAAAATACGGCTTCGTTTTTTAAAAAATAGAATTTAACGCCTGAAACCTTTGTACCGGCTTCAAAGTCGATTAGATCCAAATCTTGGCCTAACTGAACATGGTCCTTCGGCTCAAAGTCAAACTTGGGCACGGTTCCGCAGCGCTTAACTTCCAAATTGTCGGAATCTTCTTTGCCGACTGGAGCTTCGGGATGGGCCATATTCGGAATTTTACTTACAGCCTCATGCAAGGCTTTTTCGGCCTCGGTCAGTTCAGTCTCAGCTTGGGCAATTTTTTCTTTTATAGACTTCCCTTGGTCGACCAGTTTTTGTCTTTCTTCGGGACTTAATTTTTGCTTCATTGACTGTGAGTTATCGTTTCGATCTTTTTGCAGGTTCTGCAAAGAAGTAACAAGGGCAGTACGCTTATCATACAGTTCTACTGCCTTATCGGCATCCGCATTCATGTGCCGGTTTTTAATATTTTGTTTTACGGCTTCAACATTTTCTTTAATAAATTTATAGTCTAACATAGCAAAATTGTACTTTTTATTTTGAATTCTGTCAAGACTAAAATTTAACGATACATTTAACGGACAGCTTGACAATTTTTGAGAATTATCGGATACTCAAGTACAATATAAGTATTTTATAATACAATTTTACTCATTTGGAGGAATTTTATGAACAGAAAATTATTTTTTGTTTGTCTTGTTTTTGCCTTGGTTTTTACAGGTATGCTGACGGCAAGATCGATCGGTTTGGATTTGGAAGTCGGAGGGGCTTATAACAACCACCAATTACATAAAATCAATAACAGCTATGGTTATGACGGTTTTAAATACCATGGAATAAGGTCAAAAAGCTTGGGAGGCGTCAATATAGGTATTTCCTACCCTCTTCCCAAAAACTGGGCTGTCTTTGCAAATACTACATTTACATTTAACAATATATTTGTAAATGATACAATGCTTGGAGTAGGCTATATATTTAAGCCCGGAAAAGGTTTTGAGCTCTTGTTAGGCGGAGCTTTTGCATTCGGCGGTTCCGCTTTTCAGTGGGCAACCGGAGGTGCTATAGTAACCGAAAGTTACTTTAACCTAGGCGGAGGAATAAATTTTACCGCTTCTTATATGTTTACAGGAAAATTCGGAATGTATGCAGGAGCTTCGGCACTATACTATAAACCCCTATCAGGAAATCGAGAAACAAAAATCGGTAACTCCAGCAGTTCAGTAAGTATACAGCCCAGCGTACTTCCCAATTTAGCAAAATCAATAGGTTTAAAGCTTGGATTAAAAATCAAATTATAAAAACCTTTGCTCCTAGGTCTTGACATTCATTCCCGTTTTGCGTATTATGTTCACTCGCATCGGGATGTAGCCTAGGGGCTAAGGCGTCTGGTTTGGGACCAGAAGATCGGGGGTTCAAATCCCTCCATCCCGATCCTTAAAACCTTGGGATCGTAGCTCATCAGGATAGAGCAACTGCCTTCTAAGCAGTAGGTAGGGGGTTCGAGTCCCTCCGGTCCCGCTAAAAGCCGATTAAGTAGTCTTGTATACCGGCAAGATAACTTAATCGGCTTTTTTAGTACTTAATGCCCAGTTTTTTCATCTTACTTTGAAGGGTTCCCGGTTTTAGGTTTAAAAGAGCGGCAGCTCCGTCTTTGCCGTAAATTTTTCCGTTTGAGGCTAAAAGAGCTTTTTGAATAATCTCGGTTTGAGCCTCATCAAAAGGTTTAATATCTTCAGGCAAAACCTTATCTTTTTCGGCCTCCTTATTTACGGCAGGCTTTAGGGGCTTTTTCGCAGCGTTTGAAATGTAGAATTCTCTTGTTCCCGGCACCAAGTGTTCGGCAGGGATTTCTCCGCCTTGGGAAAGAATTGCAGCCCGCTCTACAACATTTTTAAGCTCGCGTACATTTCCATGCCAAGGCATAGACATAAGTTTTTCGATTGCAGCCATCGAAAGGCTCGTGTTTTCAAAGCCCTTCCTTTTGCGTATATCCGAAATAAAATGTTCGGCTAAAAGAGCCGTATCGTCATCGCGTTCCCTCAAAGGCGGAAGCCTTAGCGGGAAAACATCCAGCCTGTAAAGCAGGTCTTCACGGAAGCGCCCCATCGAAACGGCCTCGGCCAAATCGACATTGGTTGCGGCTATTATGCGCACATCCACAGAAACGGGTTTTTCCCCGCCGACACGCTCGAATTTTCCGTCTTGAAGAACACGCAAAAGTTTAGGCTGTAAATCAAAGGGCAAATCCCCTACCTCGTCCAAAAAGAGGGTGCCGCCGTCGGCAAGTTCAAACCGTCCCTTCCGCAAGGCGGCAGCCCCCGAAAAGGCGCCTTTTTCATGCCCGAAGATTTCACTTTCGGCAAGGCTCTGCACAAGGGCAGAACAGTTTACGGGCACAAAGGGTTTTTCGGCCCTGTTGGAAAGCCTGTGAATGGTGCGGGCTGCCTGTTCTTTTCCCGTTCCCGTTTCTCCCGAAATTAAAACCGGCACATCAGAGGCCGCAACCAGCTTTATCGAATCTAAAACCGTAGTCCAAGCCCGGGAAGAACCGACCATATCCTTAAAAACATTTGTCGAAGCGGTGAGCAAAACATTTCTTTCGAGCAGGAGGCTTTCGGTTCTTTGAATAAGGGATTGGGATGCATCCGTTTGGACCATAGCAATCGAAATAAGTTTTGAAATTGTAGATATAAAACGGACGATTTCAGGCGTAAAGCGGGAACACATACTGTGATCCAAGGTCATCATTCCGATAGCCTTGTCTCCTATGTAAAGGGGAGCAACCAAACAAGAATGATTTTCGGGCAGCTTCATGATTTCGTCATAGGTATCGACATGGGGAATATTTTCATCAAACAAAAAAGCCTTTCTTTCATCTAAAATTCGGGCGATATCTTTCCGTTTGTTTAAGTTAATCGTAAAATCGTCCAATAATTTTGAAGAAAGCGGGCCTATGGCCTTTCTTACCTTTAAAACATTTTTATCTTCAAAGCCCATCACAACGGCAAGCTCGTAATCGACCAGTTCTCTTAAAGCCTCAAGAATAAGCTCCAATGCCTGCTCGGCCGAGATGGGATTGGTTTTATTTAAAACGGATATAGCCTTGTTCATACCCTGCGATTATACCCGCATTATAAATTTTTGTCAAAAGGAGTCAGGGGGAAGTATAGCCAGCGGAGCTTCGAGGCGTACAGCCAGCGGAGCTTCAAGGCTAAACCCCTTTCTCGTACCATTGTGGTTTTATTTTTTTATTTAACCACAAAGATATAAATGGCGCAAAGGATTTTTTTTACTAATTTATTATTTTTTTTAATTGTAATAAATCGGGGTTTCCAAAGGGGTATCCCCTTTGGCAGCGCGAGAAAAAGAGGGGGTTATAGGGGGAGAGAAAACCCTGCTCTGAACGGGGTGTTCTCTCCCCCTAATATCACAGGCAAGACAAGAATATAGATTAATGTCTACTTTTGAGATGGACGCTAGGTATAAAGGCTTTACGGAAGGTACTTATAACAACAAGAAAGAAACAGCTAAAATCTTAAAACAGTTGGGAGATTCGATACAAAAAATTATGCAGGTTACAGGCCTCCCCGAAGAAGAGATTGAAAAACTGTAAATTAGGGGAAGTACAGCCAGCGAAGCTTCAAGGCGTACAGCCGGCAAAGCTTCGAGGCTAAACCCCTTTTTCGGAAGAAAGGTGTTTGACCTTGAAACTGCGTTGGTTGTTACCCTCCCCTATAACCCCTCTTTTCTCCAAAATTCCGCTTATGGGCTGCGCCCCTAAGAACCCGCATTGAGCCATTATCGCCAGCCGCTGCATTATGCCGCAAAAGCTGTAAATCTGTTGAAAATCGTGCATCCTGCACGGTTTTCAAAACAATTATACCCCACCGTTGCTATTAAGGCTGCGTAAGCGTCAAATAACCATTTGAGGCGACATACCAAGGAATACCACTTTTCGGCGTTACCTCAAACTTTTTGTAGTTTTGCGGTATATTGCCAATAAGCACTTGCGTGGACTCCTGGTATTGGCCGTCCGCTACCGTAATGCATGCCGCTGGATTCTGCGACAGAGTACCGGCAACGGTTATCATTGCGGCAGAGTCCATATAAGAAGACAAATACACATCGTTGTCTACGTCAATTTGTGCATCGCCGGACATCTGCATTTTAACCCTGTAATCATGCTTTACCAATACGCCTGCCCCCAAACCAGTTGAAGTATTGTTTTTTATAGTACCGCCCGACATATTAAGAGTCACTTGGCCGCCAAAACTTAACCACAAAAATATTCCGCCGCCGCCGCGAGTAGTATCCGACGTCGTACATTTATTTTGGCTGATAGTGCCGCCTGTCATTGTCATGGCTCCATGTACGGAGACTCCGCCTCCGCACTGTTTTGCCTCATTATCATTGATATTACCGCCTGCCATGGTAAACACACCGCCGTCACTTGTCGCAACTCCGCCGCCATATTCTGCGGTGTTATGATCGATCGTTCCATCTTGTAAAGTAAAAGAGGCATGATCGGTAGTTAGAGGCTTGTTTCCAACTACGCACACGCCGCCGCCGTATGCCGTTTTACCGGGGTTCTCCGTGCTTTTATTATAGCTGATTGTGCCTTCTTTCATAGTAAAATGAGCTCCTACCGCAATGCAAATTCCGCCGCCTTTGGATACATCGCCGATATCGCTCGCCTCATTGTAGGAAACGATGCTGTTGTTTTCCATCGTGCCTGAAGCATTTATTCCTCTAAGATAGATACCGCCGCCCATTTTTGCCTTATTGCCGTCGGCTGCAGAACCTCCGATAGTTGCTTTGTCCAAGATCAGCTCGCCTTCTGAATAGATGCCTCCCCCGCTAGCCCCTGCTTCGCACTTCGTAACAGAGCAATTTTTAAGTTTCGCCTTGCCACCCGTTTTGACCAATATGCCGCCGCCTTCTTTTATGCCATATGAATCCGCTTCCGCCTTACCGCCTGTGAGCGTCAGATTTTCGAGCATGAGATCCCCTTTATTTTCTACGATAAAAATACGGTGAGCATTTATACCAAGCTCAGTTTTATTTGCATTGAGTTCACAGGCTGTACTCCCGGCTTTTCTTATGGTAATCTTTCTCTTTACTCTGATCGCGCCGTTGTTTCCGGAGTCATTAGTTGCTTTCACATTACCCGTTACGATTATAACGCCGTTTTCAGAGGCCTTTTCTACGGCTTTTTTTAGATTTTTCCATGCCTTCGTATTGTCGCTTATATCGGGGATAGAGCCTAAGGTCTTCGCTTCTTTTGGTGCCGAAGAAAGGCCTTTTTTATCGGTCAGCCATACCTTGTATTTTTTGGGGAGAGCACCATCTGCTGCCAGTTCCGTGTACGTTTTAATATAAACTGTCCAGCTTCCAGGGCCGGGAGGTGTGTCAAATATTGTATCAACTGATGATAAAAGACCTTCCGGTGGAGTTGAAGGTATATAAAATCCGGATCCATCCTCCTTTACGGTAAGAGGAATTGTTTCTTCTGAGCCGCCTTCTTTTTGTATGTGGATAGCTTTGATGTCTTTATGCAAACGCTTTCCGTTCAATATAGGTGTCATGCCCACGGTTTCATCAAAACACAGTGCGTAGAACCCGCCGACTTGCGTCTTTGCTATCGTTATATCGCTGATTTCGGGCGGAGGCGTATTGGCTTCAATATTCAGACTGAACTTTTTACTGAATTTTCTGCCGTCCGTCGAAATAAGGGTAATTTCGGGTCCTATGCCGCCGTTACTCCACTCGTGTGCCTTTAAAAATGTGTCTTTGTATGTGAGTTCGAGCATATCGCCTGTCTGTTTAAAGGTGTAGTCAATGTTGTATCTAGGCTGCTGATCTGAAGGAAACCCGGGGAAATTGATAACTTTCCCCGCATCGAAGACGGAGGTCGGCATAATGAGGGTAAAGTTTCTCGGATTACGCAGTTTTATCTTAAGCTTTACATCGTCTGCAGAGGGTATGCACAGTGCTCCGTCATTACTCATTTGATAGGGCTTATTGATGCTGAAGTCAATAGGAACAACTTCGCTAGACCAGTAGCCTAGGAATTCTTCAGGGTCTTCTAAAAACTGTTTGCACCCTGCAAAAAACAGTGCAGCTGCCAGCACTGCCGCAATTGTTGTTAAAATCTTTAAAAGTTTTTTCATAAGTTAACTCCTCTTTTAGGGGGAGAGAACACCCCGTTCAGAGCAGGGTTTTCTCTCCCCCTATGACCCCCTCTTTTTCCCGCGCTGCCAAAGGGGAAACCCCTTTGGAAACCCCATATAAGATTTTGTTTTTGGTGAATTGTTCCAATCTGTAGAACATACTTTTTTATGTGAGAAAATTTGGCTGTGGGTGATTGTTTTATTTGGGCACAGGAAGCTCTCAGCTGTGAAGCTGTGAAGCTGTGAAGCTGTGAAGCTGTGAAGCTGTGAAGCTGTGAAGCTGTGAAGCTGTGAAGCTGTGAATTTTGTGCCGATATGCGGTTTTATGTCAAGTACTTTGCACGGTGATTTTGCAAAACTATAAATTGTAAGAGGTATTGCCCAAAAAATACCATTTTTATGAAATTCATGTATACATTTGATTGGCCGTTTTATAGCCAAACATCCGTCTAGGATAATTATTTATCCAATTCTCTACTTGTTTTATTTGTATGTCACTATATTTACTTATATCTGCTCCTTTTGGTATAAAGCGTCTAATTAATTTATTAGCATTCTCATTGCTTCCTCTTTCCCAAGAACTATAAGGATGTGCATAATAACAAGTTGTCCTTTTTTCTCCTTCTTTTAAACAAGAGGTTTCAAGGCCTTCTTGGTCTAAAAATTCAGTCCCGTTATCCATGGTTATGCTTTTAAATATTTCTTTAAACTCATCTTTATATTTCATCTCAAGCATATCTATATTTTTTTTAATACTTTCCTGTTTTTTATCGGGGATTTTAAATATTAATTCTTTTCTAGTAACTCTTTCAGTCATAACTTGTAAGCAGCATCTTCCTTTACCTACCACCAAATCCATTTCCCAATGTCCTTTTTCCTGTCTTTTATTTATCTGTTCACTTCTTTGTTCAATACTGCGTCCTTTTATGTTGTTTTTAGCAATTTTGCTTATTTTTTTATATTTTCGTTTAGTTTTATTGCGTTTTACAGGTAAATCTTTGTTTGTAAGCCTAGAAAAATCCCCTCTGTCTATCATATTGTATACAGTTTTGGTGCATATCATAACCGGAAACTGTAAGCCTAGTTCTTTTATTTGTCCTATAGCAGCATCAGGAGAAAATTTATTATCCGCTATACATGTTTCCAAATAATGTAAAAGTTTTTTATCCTTACCTATTTTTAAACCACGGCCTTTTAGTAATTTCATTTTATCGGCTCTTTGTTGTCCTTTTCGTGCCGAGTAAACTATTTTTTCAAGATAGTCAGGAACTTTTGGATTACGGCTTACATATGGATTTTCTGTTACTTTTATTACCATTCCCCTTTTTATCTCCCTCTGTATCGTTCTTCTATCCCTATTTAAAGACTGTGCAATTTGTCTTGCGTTATGGTCGCTTTTGAATAATGCTTCTATCGCATATCTTTCTTTTTCGCTAAGGTGTTTCCATTTTTTACTTTTTATGGTATCATTGTTTTGGTTCATCTGTTCCCCATTATCTTTGTTTTTCCTAATTTCATTATAATGGTTTTTTGGTTCAGATGAACCTTTTTTATTTATTTTTAGGGCAATTTATTTTACAACTTACCGTGATTTTGCAAAACTTTTTGCACTTTTTTTATGAGAATGTTTGCAGCTGCTATCGGTGCGTTTGTCTGTCACTATGGTACAGTATAGCACGGTTTTATACAAATATCAAGATTTTTGTGTGAAAATATCGGTACCTTGACTCGAACACATGTTTGCAATATAGTAAATATGATTATACCATAAACAAATGTGAGGTAATTTATGAAGGACGATATTAAAATAAATTTGGAAGAGGTGCATAGACGGATGGAAAAGGCTTGTAAGGCCTGCGGAAGGGATCTTAAAGAGGTAAGGCTTCTTATGGCAACAAAGACCGTTACACCGGAGAGAATCTTAAAGGCCTTTGAATACGGTGAACTTTTAATAGGAGAAAACAAGGCTCAGGAACTATGCGAAAAGTATGAACCTCTTTCGTCGGTAAAACATGAGACCCATTTTATAGGGCACCTACAAACCAATAAGATTAAGGACGTAATAAAATATGCCGACTGCATTGAGTCTGTCGACAGGCTTGACTTAGCCGAAAAGCTCAGCAAAAGACTTGAATCCGAGGGAAAGACCATGGATATTTTAATCCAGGTAAACACCTCTCAAGAAGAAAGCAAATTCGGATGTAAGCCTGAAGAAGCACTTGCTCTAACCGAAAAAATTGCAAAACTTCCCCGCTTAAAAATAAAAGGCCTTATGACAATAGGACTTTTTTCCGATGATATGGATAAGGTGAGACTTTGTTTTAAGCTCCTGCAAAAAATTCGAAAAGAAATAACCGAAAAAAACATTCCCAATGTTTCGATGGAGGTTGTTTCTATGGGAATGACGGGAGATCTTGAAGTTGCTATCGAAGAAGGCTCAACCCTAATAAGAGTAGGTACGGCAATTTTCGGAAAAAGAAATTATCCCGATTCCTATTATTGGAACGAAAATGCAAAAATTGAAGGTTAAACTTTTTGGTTTATGTTTTTTTTCTCTTTTTCTATTTTACTCCCCTGCCCTCTTTTCCCAAGATTTTGACACATTGACGAGGGTTCAAAAGAGGGTTGTAAATATAGAAGCCGCCGTGTCGGAAGTCGATATTTTTATAAGCGCCTATGACGGGGACACAATAGCCTATAAAGCGGAGCTCAGTGCGGGCACAAAACTTTCGATAGTTGAACATAAAAAAAAGTTAAGGTTTACCGAGATAAAACCGGCAAGCGGAAAACTTTTTATCTATGTCCCAAAAGATTTTTTACTTGAATCATGCAGAATTCTTGCAAGCCATTCTTCAATAAAAGTTGAAGGCATAAAGGCCGTCCATTTTTCGGTTTCGGGGAATTTTAATCGGGCTGAAATTACAGGCTCCCGATTAAAAAACAGCCTGATTGCACTTTCAAACGGCAGCCTTACCTTTAATAACGGGATTGTAACTGCGGCCGATTTTTGCTTAAACACCTCAACGGCAAAGATTCAAATAGCCGAAGAAAAGGCGGATTGCAACCTCTTTGTAACAAAACAAAAATGTGAAAAATTCTTATATGAGGGAGAAGCTTATACCGATAAAATTTTAGCCCTTTCGCCGTCCAAGCCTAAAAAATTTATCTCGATGAGTGCTTCTTTTTCGGACATAGACTTGGGCTTTTCGGCACCTTTAAAAGAACCGGCAGAAAAATTCGATAAATACGGAGTCAGCGAATTCGGCCCCAAACCATCTCCCAACTTGGTGAACAACGAAGCAAATTTTTTACCGAAAACCGGCAAATAAGCGATGAAAAATATACAAGGATGTATATTCATTAACCGCCATGGACGGCGGTGGTTCCAACTTCGAGAGTTTTGCATAAGCAAAACTCTAAGATGAAAAATATACACGGATGTATATTTTTCATTGACCGATTGACAAGTTTTAAAGTTTTTGATATACTCAAAACTCTTTTAAGGGCCCATAGCTCAGTTGGTTAGAGCAGCGGACTCATAATCCGCGGGTCGCCGGTTCAAGTCCAGCTGGGCCCACTTTTCTTTTTTAAAGACTGTAATAAAGCGAAAAAAAATGCATTATACTCCCGCCTATAACAAAGAGGTGCCAGATGCTGTGTGCCCATTTTACCTTCTTCATTGCATAAAAAATACAACCGGCAGTATAAATAATTCCGCCTATAATTAAAAACCTAAAGCTTAAAAGCGGCAACTGTTCTTTTAAGGGCTTTGCCGCAAAGATGATGAGCCACCCCATGGGGATATAGGTAATAACAGATAGAATCCTTGCCCTGCTTCCGAATATCGAGTATAAAACTATGCCCAGGACAGCCATTCCCCAGATAATGCCGAAGATTGTCCAGCCGACAGCTCCGTGAAGGGCCGAAAGGCAGTAGGCCGTGTAGGTTCCTGCTATCAGTATGTAGATTGAACAGTGGTCGAAGATTCCGAATACCTTTTTTGCCTTTAGCGGAAGAGCATGGTATAGGGTCGAAAAAAGATAGAGGATTATTAAGGAAGCTCCGAAAATGGTAAAGCCTACTACGTAACCGGCCTTTAAATCCGGCGGAGCATAACGGGCAGCCCTTATAACTAAAAGCACGAGGGCTGCAATCGAAAGACCTACCCCTATGCCGTGAGTTACGGCATTTGCAATTTCTTCACCTATAGAATATCTGCGTTTAATTTTTTCTTCTTTCATAACTATTTAGACAGTTTAAAAGGTTTAAGGTTGCCTATTACCTTGCAATTTTTTTTGTTTTTTATTATAATTCTATTCGAAAAGAGTGAATAAATTCCGCTTTTTTGCCGATAATTAAATGGAAAAAGTTTTGCAGGTTCATAATGAAAAAAACTAACTATTTGTTTGCAGGTATAATCGTTTTTCTCTTGGTGCTAGGTACAGCCTATTTCGCCTTAGATATATCCACTCCCATTGGTACTTCCCAAACCGTATTGGATGACGGAATGGGCGGA
Organism: Treponema sp. B152; assembly: GCF_024181665.1. Taxonomy (NCBI): domain Bacteria; kingdom Pseudomonadati; phylum Spirochaetota; class Spirochaetia; order Treponematales; family Treponemataceae; genus Treponema; species Treponema sp. B152. The sequence goes on along the minus strand of NZ_CP058668.1, from coordinate 488,766 downwards.
GGAGATACAAGATTGCCGACTTTTAGACCTGATAAGGAAATTTCGGAAATAACCCTACCGCCTCTCGACTACATAGTCTATTCCGTAAAAAAAGGCGATATGGTAGGAGAAATAGCCTCCCGCTATGGGGTAAGTCAGGATGCGATTATAAGCTTAAACAAACTTAGAAACACAAGAACCCTCCAAATAGGACAGTTGTTAAAGATTCCCTCAATGGACGGAATTGTTTATACCCCGAAAAAAGGCGATACCCCTGAAAAATTGGCCGACACCTATAAAATCTCACTTGAAAAATTAGCTCTGGTTAATAACATTTCGGATAACAACGTACTAAAAGCAGGAGCTGCCATCTTTCTGCCCGATGCAAAACTTGACTGGGTAACCCTTCAAGAAATAAACGGAGACCTCTTTAAGTCTCCCATACGCGGAGGATACAGGGTAACTTCCCGTTACGGCTGGAGACGGGATCCATTTACGGGAAAGAGGAGCTTTCATAACGGAATAGACCTTGCAACATACCGCGGCGCCCCCATCTATGCAGCCCTTCCGGGAACCATAGCCGCAACAGGTTACAGTAATGTATACGGCAATTATGTAATAATAAGGCATCACTCAGGCTATCAAACCCTTTACGGGCATATGAATTCCATTCTAACCTCACGCGGAAAATATGTTACCGCTCAAAGCAAGATAGGAACCGTAGGCACAACAGGAAGAAGCACCGGCCCTCACGTTCATTTTACTGTTTACAAAAACGGAGCAACGATAAATCCTGTCGCCGTATGGCACTAAGCCTTCTCTTTTTTTAGATCGAATTTTTTTACAAAAAAGTCAAGATTACGGTAAACAAAGATAGCCGAATAGACGCTTACAAATACTGAAAACACAAGGGCAAAAGGAATAACAAAACGAAGCTTAAAATTCTCTGCAGCCCATTTACCTATCTCTGTAAACGGCATGTAGGCAAGGCCGACAATCATCAATATGCCTACGACGGCCCAAGGCAAAATACTTACATTGGGCAGCCGGTATTTTTCTGCCTGCAGGCTTAAAAGATCGGGAATTGCAGCCTGAATTTTTACCATTGTTTTTTCCGTAAGCGCATCATCTGCCTTGGTCTGAAAAGAAGAAGTATATAGATTTGAAGCTTGCGTAAGAGCACGGACAAGGCTTCGGCATTTTTTACACCGCAAAAGATGAAAGGTAACTGCAAAAGGAACAGCCTCATGCTTATCAAGAATCATATAACGGTTAATAGCTTCATTACATGTCATAGGCCAAATTCAATTTAAATAAAACGGGATATTCGGGGCTTTCCTCTTGTCCGTAAATTCCTTGATTTTCAAGCTCGGTTTTTAATATTTTTTTTGAGCGGAAAATATGGGACTTAATCGTATTTACGGGTATACCCGTAACGGATTCTATATCGGCATAGGGCATATCATAAAAGAAATAAAGGTCGATACATATTCTGTATTTTTCGGGAAGATCGTTTACAGCCCGTCTGATTGCATTTTTTACACAGTTTTGGATTTGCCTTTCTTCGGGAGTTAAATCGTTTGTTTTTATCTCAAAATCGTCAAAGGCGGAAACGAATTCTCTTTTACGCTTAACCGAATTGATAGCCGAATTATAGGCAATCCTCATAAGCCACGTAGAAAAAGAAGACTCTCCGCGGAATTTAGGCAGGGCCGAAAAAGTTTTAAGCATTATATCCTGCACAAAATCTTCCGAGTCATCATGGTTTTTAAAAAAACTCATTCCCAAAGAATAGACACGCTTTTGATACTTTGCAGCAATTAGGCTGAAGGCCTCGGTATTTCCTGCAAGGACGGCCTTACATAAGAGGCGGTCTTGCACGGCTTCAGGAGATTCTTTTCTGAGTAAATTTGAAAATTTAATCATCTTTCAGCTTCTCCTTTCCGGCCTTTGATGAAATAAAATAGTAGAGCAAAAGGCCTATACCACAGCTTAAGGGTACAAGACCTCCTAAAAGTACGTAGCTCAGTCCGTCTATGACAGAAAATAAAATGGTCAATACGCTTCCTATCATCAGCAAAAGAATGCCCGAAATAAGGCAAAAACCCGACAAATTAAATTTTATCGGAATATATGTTTTAGTTTGAATTTGACAGATTATCTGCTTGTTACGCCAAAATAAGTAGAAAAAAATTAAAACGCCGGCCATAACAATACCGACTATAGGAACAACAGCTATAATAACTTGCGCAGCCGCAACGGGTTGTCCGTTCATTTCAATTCCTCCAAAATATGATTCTATAAACCTTATTCCAAAATAACGAAGTCTTTAAAATATATGCGTTTTATACGCGATAAATTTAGAATAGAATTTATCTCGGCCAACACTTCTTTTTTAACCTCGTTTTCAGGCATGGTATAAAGCTCATATACGGTTTTTTGCGAAAACCAGTCAATAAGGCTTTTTCGGATATCTTCCTTCTTTTGGACAAGTTCTTCCTCAAAGGCCTTATCTTCAGAATTATACTCCAAAACGGGAAAAACTACAAGGGTACCGGAGTTGGCATCGGCTGTAGGAATCCTAAGCCTCCCCAAGTCGGAATAAAGAGCCTTTTTTCCGCGTATCTCCGAAGGACTTTCAGATCTTAAAACCTCGCCGGTGTTTTTTTTCTTAAAAAGAGAAAAAACGGAACCTACAATTATAATAAGTACTATTGCAAAAAGCACATATTTAAGGAATTTATATAATTTTAAGCCCTTCCTATTATTTTTATGCATACTCAATTATATAAAATGAGAGCCAAATATTCAATAGAGACTTTAGATTATTTGCTCTGTTACTTGTTTGCTAAAAAGCCGCCTACAGGATACTGGAAGATTCTAAGATCGAATTCATGGACGGACGCAAAAAGATGGTCAAAAATATCGGCTTGAATCTTTTCGTATTCCCCCCAGTCGGTGGTTGCAGTAAAAACATAAATCTCCATGGGAACGCCTGTAGCTCCCGGTTCAAGCTGCCGTACCAAAAAGGTCAAGTCCTTTCTTAAAGTATCAAGGCTTTGAAGATAGCGCGTAACGTACATCCTAAAGGTGCCGATATTGGTGAGCCTTCTATCGTTTAAGGGATGTTCCGTATCGCTGCCGTATTGGGCACTTATGTCCGAGCTTTCGACTTCGGCAAAGTAGGATTTTAAAAGGTCTATCTTCCCTACCCTGCGTCTCAGTTCTTCATCCATAAATTTTACGGAAGAAACGTCCAAAAAGATTGAACGCTTAATGCGTCTTCCTCCGGTTTCCTGCATTCCACGCCAGTTTTTAAAACCGCTTTGCATTAGGTCGCTTGTCGGTAAAACGGAAATAGTCTTATCCCAGTTTTGAATTTTTATCGTATGTAAGGCGACCTCGGTAACATCTCCGTCGGCATCATATTTAGGAACAGAAATCCAATCGCCTCTTCTAACCAAATCGTAGGAAGAAATCTGGAGGCTTGCCACAAAGGAAAGAATCGTCTCGCGGAATACCAAAAGAAGAACAGCCGTCATAGCTCCTATTCCGCTTAAAAGAGACCATGGGGACTTTCCGCTGATTGTTCCTGCAGCAATGATAAAGCCTGCAATATAAACAATTAAGATAAAAACCTGAACATAACTGCGGTATGGCTTTCCCGCAAATCGTGGTTCATTTTCAGTATAGGCTGTAAGTCCGTCCAAGAGGCCGTGCAAAAGTCTTATTATTATCCATATCGAAATAAGGCTTGCAAGTTTTTGCATAAGCCCGGCTCCAAAACTTAATTTTAGAGACAAAAAATTAAAGGCAAAAATATATATAATAAGCGAAGCACGTTCTATATGAATTTTATCAAAAATATAATCATCCAGTTTGCTCTTCGTTTTGGCTGTAATGCGTGACAATATTTTTTTTACCGTTCCAGACAATATTTTTTTTAACACTTTATGAAGAATAAAAGAAACAGCCAAAACGGCAAGCAGCCAAAAAATATCGCCTCTCACCGAATCTTCCGAAAGCCATTTTTGAACATTATCCAATAAATTTTGCATAAAATATAATACCTCTTAAAATGTTAAAATAAAAGTTTTTTAATTTTAATTAAAATGAATCAGTCTGTAAAGAGCTCGCATTGCCTCACGTTAAATCTAAGCGAAAAAAGCTGTTCTTGATTCCCCAGGCAAACTGTGTTATATTAAGCTTATGAGAATAGCTATTGTAGACGATGAAAAACTTATATGCGAGGGACTAAAAATTATCTTTCAATCCTATCCCGATATTGAGGTTATTGCAACAGGCAGCAATGGAAACGATGCACTAAAAATATGCGAAGAAAAAAATCCTGAGCTTCTCCTCATGGATATAAGGATGCCGGAATGTAATGGCGTAGAAGCAACAAAAAAAATAAAAAAGAGTTTCTCCGATATAAAAATATTGATTCTCACAACCTTTAACGATACCGAATATATTCAAAAGGCCCTTCAATACGGAGCATCGGGCTATCTTTTAAAGGACAGTTCGCCGGATGTAATCTATGACGGAATTAAGGCCGCTATTTCAGGGAACATCGTTATAAATCCTGAAGTTGCAAAAACCATGCTTTTTGAAAATCATGAAGAAGCGGAAGAAAGAGTTATAAGGCCCTTATCTGAAATTCAAGACGAGTTCGGTTTAAGCCAAAAGGAGATAGAAATTATAAGACTTGTTTCGGAAGGGCTTTCCAATAAACAGATTGCCTACAAACAGGGGCTTTCGGAAGGCACAATAAAAAACAATATTTCCGTAATATTCGATAAGACCTTTGTTTCAGATAGAACACAGCTTGCCGCCTTTGCCTTTAAAAACGGGATTATGTAAATTCCTAATCTTCAATTTATAATCGTTAACTTATCCCCTGCTTGAAAAAAAACTTTAGTTTGAATATAATCCAAAAATAACTTACAAGTTGCTTTGGAGTGCTTAAAGGTATGGAAACTAAATCTTTTTTTAAGAAAGAAATTGGGGCAGAAAACTTTATATTTTTAGCTTTGTTTTCTGCTTTCTTTTTTGGGGTCGGCTCGGTTATGGGCGGCGTAAATATGATTAAGACCATGATGGAAACAGGTTTTGATTTGCTTATCAATATCTGTTTGTATCTAATGGCTGTAGCGGTATTGGCCGGAGCCGTTTCGGGGCTTTTTTCGGAATTCGGAACCATCGCTTTGATTAACAAAATCTTGTCCAAACTGATGAAACCCTTGTACGATTTACCGGGAGCCTCCTCCCTCGGTATCTTAAACTGTTTTTTATCGGATAATCCCGCAATTTTAACCCTTGCCGATGACGATAATTTTAGACGCTATTTTAAACAGTACCAGCTTCCTGCCCTTACAAACCTCGGTACAGCCTTCGGTATGGGCTTGATTACCACAACGGCAATGATGGGCTTAAACGTAAAATCGGCAGTTCCTGCAGCTTTAATCGGAAATGTCGGAGCCATAGCCGGAAGTATAGTTTCAGTACGCTTGATGATTTACTTTTCAAAAAAACGCTACGGAACGGAAGCCTTTGTTTCCACAAAAAGTATTGAGCCCATCCCCGAAAAAATGCGCCCAGTCAGAGAAGGCGGAGCCGGAGGAAGGTTTATTCAGGCCATGCTTGACGGAGGCAAATCGGGTGTCAGCATGGGCTTGGCTATTATTCCGGGCGTAGTAATTATCTGCACAATAGTTATAATGCTTACAAACGGCCCTAGTGCCGACGGTACATATACAGGAGGAGCCCGCGAAGGAATCGCTGTTCTTCCGTGGATTGGTCAAAAACTAAGTTTTATATTGAACCCTATTTACGGCTTCAGCAGCCCTGAAGCTATCTCCGTTCCGATTACGGCTCTAGGTTCTACAGGAGCAGCCCTCGGCATTGTAAAAGAAATGTCTTTCGCCGGAAAAATAAATGCAAACGATATAGCAGTCTTTACAGCTATCTGTATGTGCTGGAGCGGTTATATTTCTACCCATATCGCAATGATGGATGCTCTCGACACGAAGGAGATGACGGGCAAAGCTATTTTAAGCCACACCATCGGCGGTCTCTTTGCAGGCTTTGTCGCCCACCTTATAGCCTTTGTGCTCTAAACCGATGGCAAGCATAATGATTCAAGGGACTACCTCCTCTGCAGGCAAGTCCCTTTTTTGTACAGGCCTTTGCAGAATCTTTAAAAAGAAGGGCTTAAAAGTTGTTCCCTTTAAATCTCAAAACATGTCCTCGATTTTTTTTACCACATCTGATGGGAAAAAAATAAGCAGTGCCCAAGCCCTTCAAGCGAGGGCTGCGGGTATTGAGCCCCGTCCCGAAATGAATCCGATTCTCCTCATCCCCAAAACGGACGTAGGCTCTAAGGTTATAATCTTAGGAGAAGAAAAAAAGGAGATGAAAGCGAGGGAATATTTTGAATATAAAAAGGCCTGTAAACCTATGATTTTGGAAACTTTTCAAAAACTTGAAAAGGAAAACGATATTGTGGTCATAGAGGGAGCAGGGAGTCCTGCCGAAATAAACCTAAACCAAAACGACATTGTCAACATGGGCATGGCCGAGATGGCCGATGCTCCCGTTCTCTTGATTGCCGACATAGACAGGGGCGGCGTCTTTGCCCAGCTCTACGGAACCGTAATGCTCCTCCCCGAAAAAGACAGGAAGAGGATTAAGGGCATGATTATAAATAAATTCCGCGGAGATAAGAGCCTATTAGATCCCGGCATCAAGATGATTGAAGACCTTGTAAAGATTCCTGTGATAGCAACTATCCCCTACATGCACTTGGAACTTGCCGATGAGGACAGCCTCATAGACGATGATAAAAAATGCAATACCCAAGCCCAAAGCGATGCCGAGCTCGAAAAAGAGCTGGATAAACTCGCTGCCCTCATCGAAGAGAACAGCGATATGGATTTTATCTTTAAGACGGCCTTTACAAAAATGTAGCAGCCGGGTTTTAAGCATTATCTTATAAAAGAAAAGGACTGAGCATCCTCTTATCCCTTCTTAAAGATAAGGCTATTTTCTCCCTTGTCAACCAGTATTGTGCTTCCTTCGGGGAATTTGCCTTCGAGGACTTCGCGGGCGAGTTTGTTTTCAAGCTCGGCCTGTATGGCCCTTTTTAGGGGGCGGGCACCGAACATCGGGTCGTAACCTATGTCTGCAAGAAAATCCTTAGCCTTATCCGAAACTTTTAAGCCTAGCCGGCGAGCCTGTAAGCGTTCTGCAACGGATTTAAGCTGAATATCGACAATCTTTCGGATATGTTCTTTTTCGAGCCTGTTAAATGTTAGGATTTCGTCGATGCGGTTTAAAAATTCGGGTCTAAAATTATCGCGGAGGATTTGGTTAATTTCTTCTTTTATGCTTCCCATGTCCTTTGCGGTCAATATATACTCGGAGCCTATGTTGCTGGTCATAATTATAATTGTGTTTTTAAAATCGACTACACGGCCTTGCCCGTCGGTAAGCCGCCCATCATCCAAAATCTGCAAAAAGACATTAAAAACATCCTGATGGGCCTTTTCGATTTCGTCAAAGAGGATTACGCTGTAGGGCCTGCGTCTTACGGCCTCGGTAAGCTGGCCTCCCTCATCATAGCCCACATATCCGGGGGGAGCTCCTATCAGGCGGCTCACGGAATGTTTTTCCATGTACTCGCTCATATCAATTCGGGTAAGGGCCTTTTCGTCATTGAACAAAAAGTCGGCTAGGGTTCTGGCTAATTCGGTTTTACCGACACCGGTGGGGCCTATACATAAAAAACTTCCCAAGGGACGGTTCATGTCTGAAAGACCTGCCTTGTTTCTTCTTATAGCATCCGAAACAACCCTTACTGCCTCATCTTGTCCGACGACGCGGGCTTGTAAAACTTTTTCAAGCTGCAAGAATTTTTGCATCTCGCTTGCAAGCATTTTTGCAACGGGAATACCTGTCCACATTGAAACGATTCGGGCTATGTCTTCTTCGCAAACTTCTTCGCGTAAAAGCTGTCCCTGTTGGCCGGCCTTTTTTTCAAGCTCGGCAGTAACGGCAGCTATCTTCTTTTCGAGTTCGGGAATTTTTCCGTATTTTAGCTCGGCAGCCTTGTTTAAATTTCCTTCGCGGCTGTACTTGGTTTCTTCGATACGGAGCTGTTCCAATTCTTCCTTGTATTTGCGGGATTCGTTAATGCGGGACTTTTCGTTTTGCCATTGGGCCTGCATCGCATTCCGTTTTGAAGAAAGCTCTGCCAATTCTTCTTCAAGTTTTAAAAGCCTTTCCTTTGAGGCCGTATCGTTTTCTTTTCCTATAGAAACCTTTTCGATATTCAACTGAAGAATTTTTCGCTCAACCTGATCAAGCTCTACAGGCTGGCTTTCTATTTCCATTTTAAGACGGCTTGCAGCCTCATCTACAAGGTCGATTGCCTTGTCGGGCAAAAAGCGGTTTGTGATATAACGGTTGGAAAGTACGGCTGCCGCTATGAGAGCCTCATCCCTTATGCGTACCCCGTGATGAACTTCATATTTTTCCTGTAAGCCGCGCAGGATTGCTATTGTGTCTTCAACCGTAGGTTCGGGACAGTAAACCTGCTGGAAGCGGCGTTCAAGGGCGGCGTCTTTTTCGATGTATTTTCGGTACTCGTTTAAGGTGGTGGCTCCTATCGCCCTGAGCTCTCCTCGGGCAAGGGCCGGCTTTAATAAGTTTGAAGCATCCATCGAACCTTCACTTGCTCCGGCACCTACAAGGGTGTGAAGCTCGTCGATAAAGAGGATGACTCGGCCTTCGGATTTTTGCACTTCGGAAATTACGGCCTTTAATCTTTCTTCAAATTCGCCGCGGAATTTTGCTCCTGCGACCAAGGCTCCGAGGTCGAGGGATAAAAGTCTTTTTCCCTTTAAGCTGTCGGGCACGTCGCCTGAAACGATACGCCTTGCAAGGCCTTCGACTATGGCCGTTTTTCCGACTCCGGGTTCTCCGATTAAAACGGGATTGTTTTTTGTTCTGCGGGAAAGAACCTGCATTACCCGCCTTATTTCTTCATCCCGTCCGATTACGGGATCTATCTTTTCATTTTTTGCAAGCTGTGTAAGGTCACGGCAAAATTTCTCCAAACTTCTAAATGTAGATTCGGGATTTTCACTCGTTACCCTGTTGTTTCCGCGGATTTCTTTAAGCGCAGAAAGGAGATTTTTTAGATTGATACCGCGTGAGCGCAAAAGTTCTCCCGTTTCGTCTTTAGACTCTGCAAGGGCAAGCAAAAGATGTTCGGTAGAAACATATTCGTCTTTTAATTTATCTGCATAGCCTTCGGCATTTGCAAAAACCTTTGCAAGTAAGGGCGAAATATAAGTTTGAGCGGACTGTCCCGTAACACGGGGCTTTCTGTCAAGCATTTTATCGAGGTCATCCAAAAGACTTTCGGGACTTACTCCGATTTTTTCTACTAAAGGCGGAACAATTCCGTCCTCTTGTTCTAAAAGAACATACAAAAGATGTTCACTTTCAACCTGACTGTGGTCGTCTCTTTGGGCAAGCGAAGAAGCCTCTTGAACGGCTTCCGATGCCTTAACTGTATACTTATCTATATTCATGTATAAAAAATAATAAAAATTCGGAAAAAAATCAATAATCTAATCTTAAAATATCAGACGAATTTGAAGAAAGCCAACTTGTCATATTTTGAATCATCATATATAATGCCGAAACTGCCTTTTTACATAGGCAAATACATTTTCTAGGAGTTCTTCATGGATAAAAAAAGAACAAGGAAGTTTCAGGCTTCCTAAAAGGAGTTGAAAGGATCGGAAATAAACTGCCGCATCCTGCTATGATTTTCTTAATTTTAAGTATCATTGTAATCATCGTTTCTGCACTCGCAGAAGCCTACGGTACCCCCGTTACCTACTTTGATGCAAAAAAGGGAAAAGAAGTTACTATTGGAGCTGTTTCGCTTTTAAACCTTGACGGTCTTAGGTACATTCTAAACACCGCTACAAAGAATTTTACAGGCTTTGCACCCTTGGGAACGGTTTTGGTTGCTATGCTCGGTGTAGGTGTTGCAGAGTGGACAGGACTTATCAATACCTCTCTTAAAAAACTTCTTTCAGGCGTTCACCCCAGACTTTTGACTGTTGTTGTTGTTTTTGCAGGTATTATGAGCAATATCGCTTCAGACGCAGGATACGTTGTAGTTATTCCCCTTGGAGCCATCGTATTTGCTAATGCAGGCCGCCACCCGATGGCAGGTCTTGCCGCCGCTTTCGCAGGTGTTTCGGGAGGTTTCTCTGCCAACCTCGTGCTCGGTACAATCGATCCGCTTTTGACAGGCATCACTGTTGAAGCCTTACATAACGCAGGAATGGATATAGCTATCGACCCGACATGTAACTGGTTCTTTATGATTGCTTCCACCTTCCTTCTTACGGTTGTAGGTACCTTTGTTACGGAAAAAATTGTTGAAAAAAACTTAGGCACATATAACGGCTCATACAAGCCGGACAACATGCCTATTTCCGATGTTGAAAACAAGGGACTGAAACTCGCGGGTATTTCAATTTTAGTAGTTTTAGTTCTTTTAATTATCGGCCTTTTCGGTCTTCCCAAGCTCCCCGGGCTTGCAGTTTTAAGAGAAATCGATCCTAAAACAGGGGAAAGCTCAATTTCAAACTTTATGCACGGAGGTCTTTTGCCGGTAATTCTTTTAATCTTCTTGATCCCCGGTCTTATCTACGGAAAGAAAACAGGAAAGATTAATTCTTCACATGACCTCGTTAAGGGTATGTCGCATGCCATGAGCTCGATGGGCGGTTATCTCGTATTGAGCTTTTTCGCTGCACAGTTTGTAAACTACTTCGGAAAAACAAACCTCGGAACAATCATTTCGGTAAACGGTGCAAACTTTTTAAAGAGCATCGGCTTTACAGGCTTGCCGCTTATAATCTCCTTCGTTATTATTTCGGCCTTCCTTAACCTCTTCATGGGCTCGGCTTCTGCAAAGTGGGCTATTATGGCTCCTATCTTTGTTCCCATGATGGTAAACCTCGGCCTTTCACCTGCCTTAACACAGGTTGCATACCGAATCGGAGATTCAAGTACAAACCTCATCACTCCCTTGATGAGCTATTTTGCAATGATTGTTGTATTTATGAAAAAATACGATGAAGATTCGGGGCTTGGAACATTGATTTCAACCATGCTACCCTATTCAATAGCATTCTTGCTTTCATGGATAGGCCTCATGATTATTTGGTACATCTTCGGTCTGCCCCTCGGCCCCGGAGCATTTATCCACATCTAATCGATTTTACGATTATCTAAAAATAACCCCGCCTTGCTGTCTTTTGAACGGCCGGGCGGGGTTATTTTTAAAAATCCCATGAGTCTTTTGCATTTCCAGTTATCGGTATTTTCTTGCCGAGGAATGTAGGCTTCACATTGAACATTACCAAAAAGCATGTAGATGTTTATGCCTGCAATTCCTATTAAAATTAAAGCAAAAAGAAAAATAATGCATAAGGTTATTTTTTTTATGGGTCCAGTCTATAACGGGAGCTGTACAAGGCGACCCATTGCAGCAAGCACAAGCACCGAATGGATCGAAATTGGCCATCCCTTTGGGCAAATGAGTGAAACGGAGAAATTTCTTTACAAAAACAGTTGGAGTATGTAACATAATAAAATACTCCTTAGCTATTTATATTTCAATCCTGAATTAGTTAAAGCCCCTTGGAAAATAGAAATACTTTGCCCAGAGAATTCCAAGAGTTCTACAAGGTAATCCAGAGGAGTTATTTAAGTTGGAAATAAGTTCAGTTTAAGAAAGACTCCTTCCAGGAAAAGCATGTATCTTCCTGGTTGATATTCACCCATTGAAAAGATAATCAACAAATCATCTTCATTTAAGTAATAAACCTGTAATCGCTGCTCTTTTGTCACAATATTGGATATGCCATCTGATTCCAGATGCAATTTATTTATTACATCTTGTTTGACCGGACAGTCTATTAATTTATGTGGAGTAATGTCATCCACAATAAATAACACAGATTTTCCCTCTATATTTAATTGAAAATCTTTATCGAATAGTCCATCCTCAATGCCATCGAACAATTTTGTTCTTTTGAATTCTAAAAGTCTCATCTTCGCTCAATTTTTCCACTATTTAATAATCCGTCGATTCCACCCTCAGAAGCAGGAATCTCATATTGTATACCTCCGCAAACCACATGAATAATTGTAACAGTTAAAGTATCTTCATCAACTGCGTAAAAGATTGAATAATTACCTACACTAAAGAATCTTATCCCACGAGATAACCATGGTTCTTTTGGATATAGATGATACCTATACGGCATAAAATTTAAGTCTTGCATTGCTTCATAAAGACGCTTAAAAACGGCATCGGCATTAATTTTTGATTTTAAATTATTTAATATGTAAGAATAAATACTGCTCAAATCTTCTTTTGCTTGATCTGAAATAACAACTTGGTATTTCATCAAATAAACCTTGACTCTATTTCTCCAAAAGCATCTTTTAAAGGAGTTACATTTCCATTAATCATATCGGTAAAACCTTTATTCATATTGGCTTCAAATTCTTCATCCGATTCTTTTAAAAGAGACATCTTTTCGTGTCCATATTGATACATTAAAAACTGCACATATTTGGAAATATCCTCCAAACAAACATCCGGTAAGGTTTTTATCTGTTCAACAAGAGTTTCATACGACATAGATTCCTCCGTCAATATAAACTAACTATGATTATTTTATCGTAAATATCCGTTTTTTTCAAGTTCATTTTTTAGCTTTATTTTTACGCTTTATTTTTAAAAATCCCATGAGTCTTTTGCATTTCCCGTTATAGGTATCTTCTTACCGAGGAATGTAGGCTTCACATTGAACATTACCAAAAAGAAGGTTTTTACCCTTGCCAAGGCTTCTCTTATTTCCCAGCTTATACGGGTTTCCCTGCTGTACCTTAAAACCTCAGGAGCTTCATAGGCTATAACATCGAGGCCTAGTTTTCTTCCTATGTAGACGGCTCTTGCGGTATGGAAGGCCTGTGTTACCACAACGGCATCTTCAATACAAAAGATTTCCCGGGCACGGTACATTGTTTCATAGGTAGAAAAACCAGCATGATCCATAAAGATTAGATTCTCATCAGTGCCGTAAACATCCTGCATAAAAATACGCATTCTGTTTACCTCATCATAGCCCTTTCTTCCGTGGTCGCCTGAAATCAAAACTCTTTCAGCTTTTTTGTTTTTTAAACAATTTACGGCGGCCTCGATCCTATCCCTCACAACGTGTGAAACCGTGTTTTTATATACCTTAGCTCCGGGTACGATTACAACATATTTTTCCGGCAAGGCGGAAATGTTTTTATAAATATAAGGTTTTGAATAGTTAAGCATGTAGATGTTTATGCCTGCAATTCCTATTAAAATTAAAGCAAAGAGAAAAATAATACACAAGGTTATTTTTTTTATGGGGTTAGATTTCATGTAACCGTGAGCTCCTACGGCTTATATTATACCATAAAAGGCCGAATATGTGTATGGATGCAGGTTTAAACGACAATTGTTTTATTTACTCCAAATATGTTATAATGACTAGGGAAAGAAGGTAAATATGGAAAAAATAGAATGTCCTAAGTGTAATTCCATCATGCAGGAATTTGATATCAAACCAAAAAAAGCCTCAAAATACGAGGATTGTATCAGGCGTTGTATACAGTGTCAAATCGGAGCATCAAATGCCCAGGTAAATCCTACCCTTATTTATAAAGATTACAGAAATAATATTCCTAATAATTTATTAGAATATCTGGATAAAACTCTTGAAAAAACATTAAACACAGCCAATAGAGAAAATAAGAAAATTAAACTGGGGTTTTCCACATCCGAGGATGCCGTCAGCTGGATATTCATTAAGTATTTTCTTGTAAATGATAAACTTCCTGTCTTGCAACAAATATTTAATTTGGAAAATGGAATTTTGGAAATTCTAATGTGGGGAGTTCCTCAAATAAATCGTAATTCGGGATGTACGGAAAAATTAAAACATATCTGTGACAGCCTCGGAGAAGACAAAAAATATTACACGGAACCGGATATTATAATTATCACAAAGTCTGAATCAGTGTTTGTAGAAGTAAAAGTAAAATCCGGAAATGATAAGCAAGCAGCAGACAATAGAAATTATGATAAATACTTATTGGATAAATTTTATACCGATATTGAAGCGGCAAAAAAATCATCATATTATGAATTAATCAGAAATTGGACTATAGGAAATATATTTGCAGAAAATAATTTTAAACTGATAAATCTCGCTCCCCAAAAATTATTTTCTAACGAGAATCAAGATTCCGATTTTAAATTATTTATAAATTCATTGAAAGACAGCCGAAACTTTATTCAATTATCATGGGAGGCGGTATTTAAAAACCTAAAGAAATCAAACATTGAAGAATATTTTTATAACGAACTGGAAAAAAGAATATTTTAATACCGATTTTTAAATTCAGCCTAGCACCATCAATCAATCCCTTCAATTCTTTCCCTTGTACAATCCGTAAAAACGTGGTACAATGCAAAACCTTAGCTTAACTGAAAGGTTTTTAATTTTTTTGGGAGGATTATTTTGGCTCAACCGGATTATTTGAACATTCTTAATGAAGAGCAGCTTGCGGCTGTTAAGCATCAGGGTTCTCCTCTTTTGATTCTTGCGGGAGCGGGCTCAGGGAAGACCCGGGTTATTACTACCAAGATTGCATACCTTATTGGCGAACATAATATCGAACCTGAACGCATCCTCGCCGTAACATTTACAAACAAGGCAGCCAAAGAAATGTCCGAAAGAGCATCTCATCTGGATAAAAGAGCAGAGCGGGCAATGATCCGAACCTTTCATTCATTTGGAGCATGGATTTTACGCATGTATGCGGAATGGGCAGGGCTTTCACATAATTTTACAATCTATGATGATGACGACGCTCTTTCCCTTTTAACCCAAGCCTCTCCCGCTCTTACAAAAAATGGAGCCCGCGGTATCATAAAAAAAATTTCGCGTGCAAAGGATTATTGTCTTCTCCCCGATGATCCGCTTTTGCAGGAAGTTGATCCTAATCCCGAGTTTGCAAAAATCTATGCCGACTATCAAAAGAGATTAAAAGAAACCGGAAACGTAGACTTCGGGGATCTCATCATGATTCCTGTTATGCTCTTAAAAGAAAATCCGCAAATCAAAGCCTCTATTCAAAATCGATTTTCCGTAATAATGGTCGATGAATATCAGGACTCGAACATAGCCCAATTTGAATTCTTAAAAGTCCTCACAGGAGAAAATACCTATATCTGCGTTGTAGGAGATGATGACCAATCGATCTACCGTTTCCGCGGTGCCGAGGTTCAAAACATATTAACCTTTGCCGACACTTTTAAAAACACGAAAATAATAAGGCTCGAAAAAAATTACCGCTCCTATTCGGAAATTCTTGCAGTCGCAGATTCCGTCGTAAAAAAGAATACGGGCCGGCTTGGTAAAACTCTTGTGGCCGAAAGAGGAAAGGGACAAAAGCCTCATATTTATTTTTTGCCCAATCAGGAAACCGAGGCGGAACTTTGTGCCCGCCTTATATCGCAAGAGGTCGAAAACGGAGGAGCATATTCCGACTGGGCTGTCTTGTACAGGACTAACGCCCAATCCTTAAATTTTGAAACGGATTTTTTACACAAAAAAATTCCCTATCAGGTCATAGGTACCTTAAAATTTTATGAGAGGGAAGAAATAAAGGATGCGCTTGCCGTTCTTGCTCTTATCTCAAACGGAAGGGACGAGGTCTCTTTAAGGCGTATCATAAATAAACCTGCACGGGGTGTGGGAGAAATTACTCAAAAAAAATTAATAGATCTTTCCCGAGAGCTTATGTTTTCTCAAAAAAGCGATGAGCTCAGTTTGGAGTCCAAGGACGATTATATCTCGGCCATGTCTGCTCTCATGAATTCGGTCTCCCTCACAAAAAAAGCCAAGGATGGCCTAAAGAATTTTTTAAACACAATAAAGGAATTACGCAGCATAATAGAAGCCGGAGACATCTTTTTTAAAAAAGAAGAACCAAAGGGCGAAGGCTTGGCACCTTTTATCTATGAGGTTTTAAAACAATCGGGCTTCGCCGAATATTACGAATCGGTAGACTCGGCTTCCGGCACTCAAAAGACGGCAAACTTAAATGAGCTTGCAAACACAGCATCGCTTTACGATTTTTCGGTAAAGGGCTTGAGCGAATTTTTAGAGCACATCGAATTGGATAGAAGCCTTGCCGACTCCGAAGAAAAAAAAGATTCCGTAAACCTCATCACCATTCATAACACAAAAGGCTTGGAATTTAAAAACGTAATTATCACGGGCCTTGAAACGGGAGTTTTTCCCCGCGACAACGGAAACTTTGATGAGCTTGAAGAAGAAAGAAGACTTATGTATGTAGCCTGCACCCGTGCAAAGGATGCACTCTACATGACAAGCTGCTCCTCGCGCCGCCTATACGGCAGCCTGACCTTTACCCAGCCAAGCCGCTTTATCTTCGAAATAGATAAAGACCTCGTAAACATCTCGGAGGCTTCATCTCCTTATTCTGCTTTTTCAGGCAGCTTCGGGAAACAAATCCCTGACGATTTTAGCACAAAAAAAGAAGAACATCCCCTCCTTTCCAAATGGAAGAAGGGAGAAAAAATTTATCACGACGATTACGGCTACGGGGCAATAATTAAGGCCGATGCTTCAAGCGGAGAACTTGTAGTAAACATCCAATTTGAAACCGGCCTTATAAAACGCTTTATGCCCGAATATCAGGCAAACGATATGACAATAATAAAAGATTAAGAATCCTTTTCAATCATATCAGACATATCGGCAACACAATAGGTACAGACCAAATCTCCGGCAACGTTGTTCATCGTTTCAAACATATCGAGGATTGGATTGATACCGAGGGCGAGTCCGACTATAATAGCAATCTGGCCCGGATCCAAATTCATATTCTGCAAAATAATAAATAAGAGCATTAAGCTGCCGCCCGGAACACCGCCTGCACCTACCGAGGCAAGGACTGTCGTAATTACCAAAACCAAAAGAGCTGTAAAACCGATATCCGCCCCGAACATATTGGCAGCCAAAACAGCAAACATAGGTAAGTGAACACATACCCCGTCCATATTTACGGTCGAGCCTAGGGGAAGAGCGAATGATGAAAGGTTATCGCTTATGTGCAAGTTTTCTTTTGCCGTTCTCAAAGATACGGGAAGAGAAGCGGCAGAGCTTCGGGTAACAAAGGCAGTAAGCATGGGTTCGCGTATCTGCATCATAATCTTAATCGGGTTCTTGCGTGTCGAAACGGCAATCATTATGGGATAAACAATGAAGACCATTGCAATAATACCGATAACAACACCCAATGTAAGCATTATATATGGGCCGAAAAGTTTTGAACCGTATTGTGCAAAATTTACAGAAGTTAAACAAAACACACCTATGGGCGAATAAGCCAATATCCAGTCAACCATCTTAAATACGGTTTCTTTACAAGTTTCAACGATATTTAAAAATAGCTTTGCACCTTCCTGTAATTTTGCATCATTTTTCTCGGAAATTATTTTTAAAGCAATACCGAATGCAATAGCAAAAACTATGATAGCCAAGAAATTTCCTTGAGCAAGGGCTTTAAAGGGATTTTGGAACATATCTAAAAATACATCTGCAAGAGAGCCTGCAGAAGCCGGAGCAATCTCGGCTGAACCCATACTCATTAGGCTCGCCCATTCTGAGTGTGAAGTTCCCGATCCCGGATTAAAGGCAAGGGCAAGAAAGGATCCTACAATCGCTGCAAACAATGAAGTAACAAAATACCAGATTACAACCTTAACTCCTATCTTACCGAATTCCTTTGTCGGCAAAGAAGCAGCACCGGAAATAAGAGACAAAAAGATAACCGGAATAACGATCATCTTTAACATAGATACAAGGATATTTCCAAAAGGCGATACCCAAGTTACATAACCGCCGACATCTACACCTGTTTGCCAAAGGACGATACCGACAACCAAACCAATGATGAATGCTATAAAAATCATCCATACAAGCTTTTTATTCATTAGCTTCCTCCTATTTTTAAGACCAAGAAAACCTTAGTCAAAGCTATTATAATCTTACCATTGAATAACCGAATTTTCAAGTTTTTATTTACTTTTTTCCATATTTATGTTACAGTACCGGACATATAAGTATTCGTTGGAGGATTTTATGGATTTTAAACGAAATATAGAAAAGTATGTTGAACTTATTTTAAAAGTCGGCCTTAATATACAAAAGGGCGACGGAATATTTGTACTTGTAAACGAACACTCAATCGGCATGGTTCGTGAAGTTACAAAACAGGCTTATAAGATGGGAGCTAAGGATGTTGTCTATGATTTTTCGGATGATGAGATGACTCTTGCCCGCTATGCCTATGGAGACGAAAGCATCTTTAAGGAAATGCCTAAATTTAAAATCAACTACATGGAAGCGGCTTATAAAAATAACTATCATCGCCTTGCAATAGTAGCCGACAATCCGGAACTCTTAAAAAATGCAGATGCAAAAAAAGTTTCGGAATGGAACAAAACCAGAGCCATAGCTTCAAAGCCCATAATGAAATACACTATGGAAAACCATGTAAAATGGTGCGTTGCGGCCCACCCTACTCCGGCTTGGGCAAAATCGGTCTTTCCGGAATTACCTGAAGAGCAAGCCCTTACAAAACTTTGGGAAAAGGTCTTTGATGCAACAAGGGTCAGCATGGACGATCCAGTCGCCGCATGGAAAGAACACGATGCCGCTTTAAAAAAACATCAAAACTTTTTAAACGAAATGGCCTTTGAAAAGCTCTTATACAAGGGCCCGGGAACAGACTTGGAAGTATATCTTACCGAAGGGCACCGCTGGGTAGGCGGCTCAGGCAAGAGCACCCGAGGAGATGTCTTTATGGCCAATATCCCAACCGAAGAAGTATTTTCGATGCCCCATGCTTTTAAGGTAAACGGAACATTAAAAGCCACAAAGCCCTTGGCTGCCAGAGGAAGAATTATCAACGATTTCCATTTTACCTTTAAGGATGGAAAGGTTATAGACTTCGATGCCAAAGAAGGGAAGGATGTGCTTCAATCCCTATTAGATTCCGATGAAGGAGCCCGCCGATTGGGCGAGGTAGCTCTGGTCGCAGATGACTCTCCCATCAGCAATACCGGAGTCCTTTTTAAAAACACCCTTTTTGATGAAAATGCCTCCTGTCATTTTGCCATAGGAAATGCCTACAGCGAAAACATAAAAGGCGGAGCAGAATTTTCCGATGAAGACAAGAAAAAAATAGGAATGAATAATTCGATCATTCACGTCGACTTCATGGTAGGCGGCCCAGAACTTTCCGTTATAGGCGTAAAAAAAGACGGAACCCAAGTTCAAATCCTAAAAAACGGAAACTGGGCAATATAAGAATTGAACATAAATTTTGTAACAAGCCGGGGAGGCTGTCCTCCCCTATTTAATTGATCTTTTCAATTTCCTCACGGCTTAAGCCTGTTGTCTTTACAATATTTTCTATAGATAACCCTATTTCAATTAAGTTCTTTGCCGTTTCCACTTTTGCTTGATGTAAGCCTTCTGCCAAACCCTCTCTTCTAGCTTCACTGCGTTCATCTTCCACATACATCCGGTATTTTTCGTCAGAGAGTTCTATTGCCATTCGCCTCTCTTCATCAGTTACCCTAAAGAGTGTTGCTTCTGCCATTTTTATACCCTCCTCTAATTTACACAATTCTTCCAACATTCCGCTTTTTTTGTCTTCTTCATAGTTGGTCAAAAATCTTATCCAAAAATCTTTTAAGCTATACTCTTCCAATCTCTTTTTCATAGTATAAACTATTAGCTCGTTTAATTCAACATAAAGATATTGAATTATCGAGCTTTCAGGCATTCTTACAAGCTCTGCATTTTTAGGAACATCGCAGCCAAAAACGGAAAGACTTATTGCGTACAAAAAATCGTCCTCTTTGGGCTCCGTCTTTAAAAAGCGGGAAGCGAGGCGCATGAGGTACATTTGACTTCTGCGATGATAATTTGTTTTCCAAAACTGCTGCATCTCAAGGTCTATAATAAGGCCGTTATCGGTTTTAATCAAAAAATCGAGGCGGTAAGTTTCTCCCGAAGGCCTGTCCCGAATAAGCTCGGTGTTTATGATTTCTGCCTTGTTGATTTTACCGTAAGAATCTTCCAAAAAAGCGTTTAAAAAGCTTATCAGAGCCTTGTTGCCTTCTTCACCTTTGGAAAACATCAACTTAAAAACCCAATCGGTTTTGGGGTTTAAAATAGTTTGTTCATTTGACATAACTTTTCTCCTTAAAACAGCAAATTATTTTTGCCTGTCTTCACATAATTATAGGGTTCTAAGTTGAATAAATAGTAAAATTTTGAAAAGAATTTCTTAAAAGTACATTTTTCATCGGCACTTGCATTTTTCTCCTCTTTTCTATAGAATACTTTCCGTCAATTTTGATAGATTCATCAATTTTCTTGGAGTAAAATATGGCTTATCCTTTTAGCACGATAGAACCCAAATGGCAAAAATATTGGGAAGAAAACAAAACCTTTAAAACAGTTGAAGACAAAAATTATCCTAAGGATAAGAGACTCTATATTTTGGATATGTTTCCCTATCCTTCGGGAGACGGGCTCCATGTGGGGCACCCTGAAGGCTATACTGCAACGGATATTTACAGCCGTTTTTTACGCATGAGCGGATACAATGTACTCCACCCGATGGGCTTTGATTCCTTTGGACTACCTGCAGAAAATTATGCAATAAAGACGGGAATTCATCCTCTTATCACCACCCGAAAAAATATGGGAACCTTTAGAAGGCAGATAAAATCGATAGGTTTAAGCTATGACTGGGATAGGGAAATCTCTACAAGCGAAGAATCCTATTATAAATGGACCCAGTGGATATTCCTCCAATTATTTAAAAAGGGATTGGCCTACGAAAAGGAAGCCCCCATCAACTGGTGCCCTTCCTGCTTAACAGGCCTTGCAAATGAAGAAGTAAAGGACGGAAAATGCGAAAGATGCGGAGCTCAAATTCAACGCAAAAACTTGAGGCAGTGGATTTTAAAGATAACCAAATATGCCGAACGCCTCTTAGAAGATTTGGATGAACTTGACTGGCCCGAATCCATCAAAATCATGCAAAAAAACTGGATAGGCAAAAGTACTGGAGCCGAGGTTGACTTTGCCCTAGTCGATAAGGACGGAAAAGAAACAGGGCAAAAAATCAAGGTTTATACAACCCGCCCCGACACGATCTTCGGAGCTACCTACATGGTCTTGGCCCCGGAACACGAGCTCGTAAAAAGCATAACTACAAGTAACCAAGAAAAAGCCGTTGCCGCTTATATCGAAGAGGCCGCAAAAAAAAGCGACCTCGAAAGAACAGACCTTGCAAAAAACAAGACCGGTGTTTTTACCGGAGCCTATGCAATCAATCCATTGACGGAACAAAAAATCCCCGTCTGGATTTCGGACTATATTTTAATCTCCTACGGAACGGGAGCAATTATGGCAGTCCCCGCCCATGACGAAAGAGACTTTGAGTTTGCTGCCCAATTCAATCTGCCTAAAATCAAGGTTGTAGCCGGTGCAGAAGAATGGGAAAGCGGGAAAAGAGACTTTTCTGAGGAGCCTAAGGTTTGTACAACCGAGGACGGCTATTCGGTAAACTCAAAACAATTTGACGGCCTAAAAACGGAAGAAGCAAAGACAAAGATCACGGAATATCTTGAAAGCTTGGGCCTTGCAAAAAGAGCCGTAAACTATAAACTCCGTGACTGGATTTTCAGCCGTCAGCGCTATTGGGGTGAGCCTATACCATTGGTACACTGCCCCTCTTGCGGCATAGTTCCACTGGACGAGCATGACCTTCCCTTAACCCTTCCCCAAGTAGAAAGCTATGCTCCAACAGGTACCGGAGAAAGCCCCTTGGCGGCTATTGACTCTTGGGTAAATACAAAATGCCCAAAATGCGGAAAGGAAGCAAAACGGGAAACCAATACGATGCCTCAGTGGGCCGGTTCTTGCTGGTACTATCTCCGCTTTATAGACCCTCATAACAACGAAGCCTTTGCCGACAAAGAAAAATGCGATTACTGGATGCCTGTAGATCTTTATGTTGGAGGAACCGAACATGCAGTTCTCCATCTATTATATGCAAGGTTTTGGCACAAGGTCTTGTATGATCTGGGTCTGGTCTCTACAAAAGAACCCTTTACACGGCTTGTAAATCAGGGAATGATAACCTCCTTTGCCTACATGAGAAAAAACAAAAGCCTTGTTCCGGTCGATAAGGTTAAAAAAATCTCGGAAACCGAATTTGAAGACATCGAAACCGGAGAAAAACTTGAGCAGGTAATAGCCAAGATGTCCAAGAGCTTAAAGAATGTTATCAATCCCGACGACATCATAAAGGAATACGGGGCAGACACTCTGCGCCTCTACGAAATGTTCTTAGGCCCCTTAGAGGTTTCAAAACCTTGGAACACAAGCGGCATCATGGGCGTATTTAGGTTTTTGGAAAAAATCTGGAATCTATCCGACAGAGAAATATATAAAACTCCCGTCAACGATACCTCGACCCCTGAAACCAAGACCTTGACAGTTCTTTTAAATAAGACCATAAAAAAGGTAACCGAGGACACAGCCTCTCTTAACTTTAACACTGCCATAAGCCAGATGATGATTTTTATAAATGAGGTTTCAAAGCACAAAAAAATACCCCACTATGTTTGGTATAATTTTGTAAAACTTTTAAACCCCTACGCTCCTCACTTGGCCGAAGAGCTTTGGCAAAAGATGGGTAATGATGAATCGATAGCTTATTCTCACTGGCCGATGTTTGTCGAAAAATTCTGCGTTGACCAAACCTGCACTGTGGTAGTACAGGTAAACGGAAAACTCCGTGGTAAGTTTGAGGTAGAAGCAGGAACCTCTAAAGAGGAACTGGAACGCCTGGCTTTATCGAATGAAGGAGCTGTCCGCAACATTGAAGGCAAGGAGATTAAAAAGATAATTACAGTGCCCGATAAGCTCGTAAATATTGTAGTACAATAGGGCATCCCTACTTAACAAGGCTTATTCTTTTTCGACATAGAGACCGGCTTTTTTTAAGGCGTCATTTACCGCCTCTAAAAAAGCCTTACTCGTTAAGGTAGCACCGGCCACAAGGTCCACATCTGTAGAGTCCTTCTCGATAACCCTCTTAGGCAGGTATTCAAAAACGGTATCGCTGTAGCCGGGCGTATCGGCATACTCTAAGATATCTATATTTTTAATTTCGTTTTTTTCTATCACAACCCTTACGCTTATATTTCCCATTAAGCCTTCGGCCTTTCCTTCAAAAACACCCGAAACAATTTTTTCATCATTTTTTACATTACAAGAAAACAAAAAAATACTCAAAGCAAAAACTATAATGGTAAAACAAATCTTCTTCATATTAAAAAACTTACCTTCCTAAAAAATATCCTATGTCTCCCCAGAGGGCAAAGAGAAAAACTACGCCGATAAAGGCTATGCCGATAAACTGAACATAGTACAACACTTTCGGATGAATTTGCCTTCTAAAAATAAATTCTATAAAGGCAAAAAGAATTAAGCCTCCGTCCAAAATCGGAATCGGCAGTAAATTCATTATAAAAAGAGAAATAGAAATTATGCTTACAAAGTTTAAGATATCCGAAAGCCCGATTAAAAAGCCGGCCTTAAAACCTTGGGCGGCAACATCACCCAACATGTGGGTAATGCGTACGGGGCCCGAAACGGCTTGCCTAAAATCAACTCCCTTAAACAAAAGGCCTAAACTTTTAAATGTCAAAACAAAGGCCTTGTGAGTTAAAACAAAGCCGTTCACTATGCTTTTAAAAAAGCCTGTTCCTGGAATCTCTACCTTGATGTTTTTAATATTTAGCCCAAGGTCTATTCCGTTTTCGGTTCTGATAAGGTTTACGGTTTTTGTAATCTTGTTTCCGTCCCTTAAAATGCCTAATTCGGCAGTCTTGCCGCTTATACCATCTAGGGCACGGTTTAAGTCTATCGTATTGGCAACTTCAATTCCGTTTACTTCCGTAATAAGATCGCCTTTTTTAAGCCCTGCAAGTTCGGCAGATGAAGAAGGCTTTACATCGTCAATTTCAAGAGGAATAAAAGAATAAAAACCTATTATGCCTGCACCGGTTTTTGGATCGAGCTTGGGCCTAAGTTTTTTTGTGAGGATTTGTCCTTCTCTTTCTATTTCCAGCGTAACCTCTTCCTTTGCTTCAGGCACAATGAGGCGCACGATATCGGCAAAGGTTTCGGTCTTTTCGCCGTTAATGCTTAAAATTATATCCCCCATCCTTAAATCCGCCTCGCGGGCAGGAGAATCGTCGGCTTCGTTATAATAGTAAACGGGAGCTATCTTATTCGAGCTTGTATAATAGCTTGAACCGATAGCACTTACAATAGCCAGAGCAAGAACCGCACTTATATAGTTTGCAAAGGGGCCGGCAAAGGCAATTATAATCCTCTTAAAAGGATGCACCCCGTAAAGCTCTCCCTCTTTTTTCGGAATTGCAGGGAGATTTTCTTCGATAGCTTGCTGAAAGGCCTTTTCACCCTTCATGCCGCAATAACCGCCCATGGGAATTGCAGAAATTCTATATTCCGTATCTCCCTTCTTTTTTTTAAAAAGAACAGGACCCCAGCCTATCGAAAAACTTTCGACCACAACACCGCAGAGTTTTGCGGCAATAAAATGTCCAAGCTCATGGATAAAGACCATGATACTCAATATAA
Organism: Treponema sp. B152; assembly: GCF_024181665.1. Classification (NCBI taxonomy): domain Bacteria; kingdom Pseudomonadati; phylum Spirochaetota; class Spirochaetia; order Treponematales; family Treponemataceae; genus Treponema; species Treponema sp. B152. Next base: position 463,855 of record NZ_CP058668.1, on the reverse strand, counting down.
TCAAACCTATTAAAATCTTAACCATAAATTATTCCGTTTTATTTTTATTGCAAGCCGTTTACTCTGTCAAGTATCCTTGCCAAAGCGATCACTCTTGCTCTGTTTTCATAGTCATAAACTTCTTCATAAGAAGAAGGTTTCATAGTCCAATCCGAATTTAAAACTTCTTGCGTAATATCGGCTAAATCCGTAAAGCCTATTTTCCCTTTGATAAAAGCATCAACGGCTTCTTCATTTGCAACATTAAAAGCTATGGGATAGGCTCCGCCTTTTCCAGCTGCTTCAAATCCCAAAGCCAGCATGGGAAAATCATCTGTTCTGGGAGGTATAAATTCCAAGTTTATAATTTGAGAAAAATCCAAGGGCCTTAAAAAGCTTTCAGGCATCTTCGGAAAACTTAAAGCATTTAAAATAGGATTTTTCATATCGGGAGGAGAGGCTTGAGCAAATATTTCTCCATTTTTACACTGCACCATCGAATGGATTATACTTTGAGGATGAACCGTAACTTCGATTTTTTCCGGAGGAAAAGAAAAGAGCTTTACGGCCTCAATCACTTCCAAGGCCTTATTTGCAAGAGAAGCCGAATCTATCGAAATCTTTCCGCCCATCTTCCATGTCGGATGCTTTAAGGCATCTTCAAGCTTCATTGTGCTAAGCTTTTCTCTCGGCGTATTTAAAAAGGGGCCGCCTGAGGCGGTAATTATAATCTTTTCGATGTTTTCTTTTTTGTGGGCATTTATAAGCTGAAAAATCGCAGCATGTTCCGAATCGACGGGAATTATTGTACTGCCCGACTTTTCGGCATCTTGAAAAATCAGCTCCCCTGCTTCCACTATGGTTTCTTTATTTGCAAGAGCCAAATCCAAGCCGCTTTTTATAACTTCTACCGAGGCCTTTAAGCCTGCCGAACCCGCTATACCGTTTATAACAATGTCGGCCTTTGATTTTTCAATCAGTCGTCTAACAGCTTCCGCATCTATCTCGTGTTTTAAATTAGAATTCTTTTTTTTTGTAGAAACAAATTGTGCATCGGTAAATTCGGCTAGAAGAGTTTTTGCAAAATCCGAATTCGAATGAACCGAAAAACCTGCAAGAACAAACCTATCGGAAAATCTCCTTATTATTTCCAGACTGTTTTTTCCGATTGAGCCTCCGGCACCAAGAACGATAACCCTTTTTTTTTCCATTAAAAGCCGCCTAATAAGAACATACAAAGGGTATAGAATACGGGAGCAGCTATAAGCAAGGAGTCAATACTGTCAAGAATTCCGCCGCGTCCTAAAATTACCTTCCCCGAATCCTTTACGTCTGCAGAACGCTTCAAGATAGATTCTATTATGTCTCCGATTATGGCAAAGAGGGCCGTAAAAAGAGCTATGATTATAAGCTCTTTTAATTTTCCGTTAAATTGTTTATTAAAAAAATAAAATGAAGCAACGGCGGCTGTAATGGAACCTATGAAGCCGCCTATAAAACCTACAATACTTTTTTTGGGGCTTGCCTTAATAAAACCTCTGTTGTTTTTTCCGAGCAGCATACCGAAAAGCCATGCAAAGGAATCACAGCCGAATGTCATAAGGAAAAACATGATGATAAGGGCGCCTGCATTTGGAAGGCTCGCAATTGCAGATAAAAAAACCGTCAACCCCCAAGGATAAATCAGCATAAACACTCCGGTTGTGAGACGGGCAATGCTGTTGGTAAAATTTCCCGAGAATGAAAATATAACTTCCATAAACATCATTCCGACTGTTACACAGCCGAACACAATGAAGATATATTGAAACGGTACGGCATGTAAGCCTATCAGATATGATGACAGAACTAAAATCGTACCGAAACAAGCAAGTATCTTTTTAGGATAGGCAGGAGACCTTTGAGACAAAATATTATAGATCTCATAATTTGCAATAAGGGCTGCAATAAACAATTCGATATGATAAACCAAGAAATTATAATGAGGTAAAAAATAAATTGAAGCTAAAACTAAAGGTGCTCCTACAAAAAATATGATAAGCCTTTCAATAAGTTTTTTTATTTTCATTTTATTTCTCCATTTATTACATTAGGCATTTCCGTAACGCCTGTTTCTTTTTTTATAATCTTCTATCGCTTCATATAAATTTTCTACAGTCCAATCGGGCCACAAGGTATCCGTAAAATAAAGTTCCGCATAAGCACTTTGCCAAAGCAAAAAATTACTCAAGCGTTTTTCTCCACCTGTCCTGATAAGCAGGTCTACAGGCGGAATTTTCCCCGTGTCCAATTTTAAAGAAAACGATTCTTCATTTATTGAAGCAATCTCGTCGGAATTCAGTTTCTTTATAGCTCGTAAGATTTCATCATGTGCTCCGTAATTTATACCGAGCACAATTGCAGTTCCCGTATAAGCGGAAGTTTTATCCCTTACCGAATTAATTTCATCTTGAATGTCTTGAGGTAATCCGCTTAAATTGCCTATGTGCTCGATGCGTATATTATTATCGGCATAAAATTTAAGCTCGGCTTTTAAATGCTGTTTGATAAGCCCCATTAAAAAGCCCACCTCCGCTTCGGTCCTTTTCCAGTTTTCGGTAGAAAATATATAAAGCGTTATATAAGGAATTCCTAAATCGGACACGGCCTTTGTTATCCTTTTGACCGTATTAAGCCCTTCCTTATGTCCCATAGAACGGGGAAGGCCTCTCTTTTTTGCCCATCTGCCATTGCCGTCCATGACAATGGCGATATGTTTTAGCTCATCGGACATTTAGTTTTCCATTATTTCCTTTTCTTTTGCTTCAAGTACCTTGTTTATTTCGGCAATGTAAGCATCGGTGGATTTTTGGAAAGCATCCTCAGCCGTCTTTAACTGATCTTCGCTTATCTTTCCGTCTTTTTGTAATTTTTTTGCTTCATCAATTCCGTCACGTCTGATATTACGCACTGAAACTCTTGAATTTTCGGCAATGGTCTTTGCCTTTTTTGCAAGGTCCTTTCTGCGATCTTCGGTCAACGGCGGAATTGCAATACGGATAACCTTTCCGTCATTTGTAGGATTAACCGAAAGGTCAGCCTGCAGAACAGCCTTTTCGATTTCGACCAATAAGCCCTTATCCCAGGGCTGAATCACTACAAGCCTTGCTTCGGGGATAGAAATATTTGCAAGTTGGTTAAGAGGAGTGGACTCGCCATAGCAATTTACTCTTATCTTATCAAAAAGAGCAGAAGATGCTCGTCCGGTTCTCAACATATTGAATTCTTCTTTTAATGCGACAACCGTTTTTTTCATTTTTTCTTCACAATTTTTTTTAACTTCCTCTATCATAATTTGCCTCCGATTATATTTTATTTTAACACATAAGAATTAATGCTGCAAGGATAAACCCCGCAGCATTAAAAGGTTTTAATTTACATTCCAAGTCCTAATTGAAAAATAACCAATTTCGACAAGCTCAAAGAGCCGCCGGCTTCTTTGCCGACCTCGGCCATTTTCTTTGAAACGGAAAGTTTGTCATCTTTGACAAAGGCTTGTTCAAGGAAGCATATTTCGGATAAGTGTTTTGAAATTTTTCCCTTAACAATTCCTTCTTTTACGTTATCCGGCTTATTCAACTCGGCAACCTGACCTTTAAAGATTTCTTCTTGCTCTTTGATATAGGCTGCATCTACATCTTCTTTTTTAACATAGAGGGGCATAAAGGCGGCTGCATGTAAACAGCAGTCATAAGCAAATTCCTGCACCTCAGTCTTTTCAAAGATTTCAGGCTTATCCGACTTTAAAACTATAATAACACCGGTTTTTTTGTCGGAGTGAATATAGCGTGAAAGGTACTCGTCTGCACCGGCCTTTACGTTGATTAAGCGTGTAAGGTTCATGTTCTCTCGTACACGGGTAGCTAAATCCAAGAGCTTATCATTGAGCTCGGGTGTAACTTCAGAAATGTCCTTATCAAAGGCGGTTTTTGCAATGTCTTCTCCTACAGCGATAAAGTCCGCATTTTTTGCAACAAAGTCCGTCTCGCAAGTCATTTCGAGCATAACGGCTTTTTTGTGATCGCTTTTGATAACGATGATACCTTCGCTGGTTACTCTGTCAGCACGCTTTTCTACAGCGGCCAAACCTTTTTCTTTTAAGTATTTTTCAGCCTCTTTAGCGTCTCCGTTGCAGTGCTGCAAGGCTTTTTTGCACTCCATCATACCTGCACCGGTTTTATCGCGTAATTCTTTTACATCAGATGCTTTAATATCCATAAATTTCTCCTATAAAAACTCGAAGATAAACATGGAGGCTTGTATTTCAAGCCGGAATGTTTATCGAATCTCCTTATTTGTCGTCGTATAAATCCTCATCATTTACGAGAGAATTATCTTCTTCATCCTCATCATCTCCGGAAGCTTCATCTTTGGGAGTGTAGTTTGAATAATCGGTAATTTCCTCTTCTCTATCCTGATAGGGATCAACACCTGAATCACCGGACTCTTCATCTTCTTGAAGGTTTTCGATGATTTTAAGACCGTGCTCGTTATCTGCTTCGATAACGGCATTGGCGATTACACCCGTAAAAAGCGAAATAGCTCTGATGGCATCATCGTTTCCGGGAATCGGATAGTCGATGCCCTCGGGGTTGCAGTTGGTGTCTACAACAGCGATGATGGGAATACCTAAGGAGCGGGCTTCTCTGATAGCAATTTCTTCTTTTCGGGTATCGATTATAAAGAGGATTCCGGGAAGGTCCTTCATCTCCTTAATACCGCCTAAGTTTTTTTCGAGCTTTGATTTTTCTTTTTGTAGGGAAGCGATTTCTTTTTTTGTAAGGTTATCGAATGTCCCGTCAACTTCCATTTTTTCGATTTTCTTAAGACGGGCCAAGCTCTTTTTGATTGTTGAAAAGTTTGTGAGCATTCCGCCGAGCCAGCGGTTGTTAACATAGAACATTCCGCATCTTTCAGCTTCTTTTTGAATTGTCTGCTGGGCCTGTTTTTTTGTTCCTACGAACAAGACCGACTTTCCTTCAGAAGTTGTTTTGCGGACAGCTTCATAGGCCTCACGGATTGCAACGATTGTTTTTTGCAAATCGATGATATGAATTCCGTTTCTTTCCGAAAAAATGTATTTTTTCATTCTCGGATCCCAGCGTTTTACTTGATGGCCGAAATGTACGCCTGATTCAAGTAAGTTTTTCATGGTTACTACTGCCATGTGTTTCTCCTTTGGAGCTAAAAAGCTCCTGCCTTCTCTATTTCTCGGAACAGACTACAGCCCATCAAGCCGACTAGGGGCTGATCTTAGAGCTGTACATCCTCCCGGATATTTACCGTAAAAAACGGCATGGGGCTATTATATAGTTTTTTGAAGATTTTGTATAGTGCTTGACAAGATTTACCTAAAAGAGTTTTATCTAAAAACTTGAAATTCGGCGGTTTTCGTTTAAAGAATCCTAAATTCGGTTTTATTTAAGATTTCATACAATTCCCTGACCGGAAGACCGACTATGCCGGTATATGAGCCTTCGATTTTTTCGATAAAAAAGGAAGCCTTACCTTGAATTTTATAAGCCCCTGCAGCATCCTTCCATTCATCGGTTTTTAGATAGGCGGAAATTTCTTTATCGGAAAGCTTTTTAAAGAAAACTTTAGAAACACTGTGTTTTTCGTTTATTTGACCTGTTTTACAATCAAGCAGACAGATTGCACTCACCACAAAATGAAGCGAGCCGGAATGACTTTTGAGCATCATCTCGGCTTCTTTTTCGTTTTTAGGCTTGCCGAAGATTATTTTCTCGTTTGGAAAGGCAGTATTTTCGGCAAAAACAAGGGTATCTGCCGCCAAGATAAGCTTTTGAGAAGCTTCATTTTGCGGTAAGGCCTTAAAAAGGCTTTCAGCCTTACCCCGCGCAGTTAAAATACACCTTTTTACGGGATCCTTTTCGGTTATTGAAGATTCATCAAAATTTGAAATTTTAACGGAAAATAAAACACCCAGCGAATCGAGTATCTCTTTTCGTCTGGGTGATGCAGAAGCTAAAATCAGCTCTTTCATTATTTTTAGTTAAATTTTAGTTCTTATTTTGTCCGGCCATTATTGATTTTAAAACTTCCAGAGCTCTGTTTCTAACAGGAGTTATGTAGTTAAAGTTATTGGCAATTCTCATAATACTTTCAGTCATCCCTCTCTTATTTTTTACGGTGGGAGCTAATTTTTCATAAGCATTAAGAACTTCAAGAGCCAAGGAGCTTGTAGGATTGACGATGTCGAATTTTTTGTTGATAAAGTTTATCATGTCTACAACTTCGTCGTTATTGTTAAATCCTAACTCACCTAAGGATTTAACGGCTTCCATAATTACTACCGGCTCATTATCGGTGTACATAACCGTCAAAAGAGACTTCTTTGCCTGTTCGTTTTTAACTTTTCCTAAAAGGCGGCAAGCTTCTCTTCTAACATCCGGATAGTTGTTTGCAAGCCTTCCGTTTTCACGTACAAGCGTGGTAAGACCTACAGTCGCTAGAGAATCAAGAGCTTCCTGTAATTCGGGAGTCACCCTTCCGCCTTCAATAGCTTCTTCAATTACTTGTAAGGCTACAAATTTAGCATCTCTTCCTTCTGAAAGAACCATCTCTCTAAGAATTACGCCTTCCATCGAATTAAGATAGGCCTCTTCGACAGTCATCATAGAATCGGAGCTCTGGTCCTGTGCAAAGACCATGGCTGATCCCAAAAACAATATCATCATTATAAAAACTAAAGACTTTCGTCGCATTTCCAATTACCCCCTTAGTTTGGTACGTATATCTCTATTTTCAATCATTTTCATTGTAAAGTCAAGTAGTAAAATCGGCTTTTTCTACTTTTAAGTCTATTTTTAGGGCTTATTAAGGTACTAAAAGCCATCTGTCATCTATTTTTTCAAGATTATAAAATATTAAACTTTGCGTAGCCGTGATTTTCAGAACCCTAACCTTTGTAGGAGTCAGATAAACAATATCATCTACCCTTCCGTTTTGTCTTGATGGTACAAAAACATAGTAAAAATAATCTTCGATGCTTTTTAACTGCTTTCCCTTTAAGTTTGAGGGAAGACCATCACTGGTTTTTTTTAACACTTCAGGCTTTGAAAATTCTTTTATATAATCTTTTGAAAGCCAGTATCTCCAACGTCCATAGTCCTTTTTTGCCGTTATCTCGTTTAATTTTTTTACAACCTCTTCAATTTCGGACTTAGCTATTTCTTTGTCCTTTTTCGTAATTGAAACGCCTTCAAATTGGGCTACAACCTCTTCATCTGCCGTTTTGGGTGCTTCAGCCTTAGGTTTTGCCTCTTCTACAGGTTTTTCAACAACTGCGGGCTCCTGAACCTGCTGAGACTTTTCTTCTACCTGGGTTTCAGCCGCAGAAACAGGCTTTGTTTCAGGTGCGGATGCACACGAACCTATTAAAATTACAACAAGGCATAAGCCTAAAAAATAAAAATTCTTTTTCATACCATCTATAATACATTTATTTTCGGCTTACGTCAACTAAAAATTTACCCCTTTCATAAATTAAAAAATATCTAATGCTTTTTCTTTATATGCCGATACTGGTTCTGAGGAGTAGATTGCTATGGAAAAACATTCGGTTGCAGCAGACATAAAAAGCATTTTACATGAACAAATCGATTTAATTGATAATATCTATAATTTGCAAAAGGCTATGTACCAAGGCGTTTTAGATAGAGATTGGCAGGAAAGTGAACGAAATTTGAGTTCCTTAAATGAGGCTTCCGTAAAATTTTCGGATTTGGATAAAAGGTTATACGGACTTTTGCAGCCTGATGAGGATGATTATCAAGAATTCGACTTTTACATGCATACAAAACAATTTACTTCATCGGAGAGAAAAAAGATCGATTCTTTATATGAAAAACTAAAAGAAAAAGTTTTTTATTCAAAGATTGAAAATGACGTCTTCTCAAATTATGTTTCACACGCTCAAGCCTTGGTTAAGGGCGTGGTCGATATTATTTCGGAAGAAAGAAACGGAAAGTGTTATACGGCGGCAGGAAAACGGGTTAATACGGAAATAACAAGCCTCGTTTTAAATGAGGTCTTATAGGGGGATATAAATGGCGACATTTGATGCAATAGAATTAGGAAAACGGAGTTTGTTTGCTCACCAGCAGTCGATTCAAACGGCAGGTCACAATATTTCGAATTCTTCGACGAAGGGATATACTAGGCAGAGGGTAAACCTCGAGGCTTTTGAGCCTATTTACAGACCCGATTTAACAAGGGCTGAAACTCCCGGGCAAATAGGACAGGGTGTTACCATAGCTTCGATTACCCGATTAAGGGATGAACTTTTGGATCAAAGAATTATAGGGGCTACCGATGACCTTGGTTATTGGGAAACAAGAAATTCTTATATTGCCCTTTTGGAACAGGTTCACAATGAACCCGAAGACATTTCCGTCCGAACCCGAATGGACCAATTTTGGGAGGCTTGGCAGGAGTTGTCGCTCTACCCTGAGTCGGATGCTGCCCGTCAGGTTGTCCGCACCCGAACCGAAACCTTAACGGATGCCATTCATCATCAATTCCGCGGTTTACAGGGCATAAGGGACATGGTACACGGCGACATAGAAGCAACCGTAAAGCAGGTTAACGACTTAACAGGCCGGATAGCCAAACTAAACGAAGAAATAGTGAAAGTTAAGGCTATGGGGGACAATCCCAATGACTTGATGGATAAAAGAGACCTTTTAACCGAAAAACTTTCCTCCCTCATAGATATTTCCGTAGATAAAAGAGATGAAGACGAAACTTATGTCATTCATACGGCCGGTTTGGAAATAGTACAGGGAAGAACACACCGAACATTCGATTTTAAGGCCTCAACGGAAAACGATAAATATGCGGACGTTATCTGGGAAGATTCCGGTAATTTAGCTCATTTTGAATCGGGTAAACTAGCCGCTTTGATTGAGCTTAGGGATAAGGATATTCGGGACGAAATCAGAAAACTGGATACAATGACAATGAACTTTGTCGATTTGGTAAACGATGTACACAGAAATGCTATGAGTCCCAACGGAAAAACAGGAATCGATTTTTTTAAGGAACAATATTTTATAAACAATACTCTCGGTAATTTTGACAGAAACGGAGATGGAGAATACGATTCTTCCTATATTTTCAGAATTACAGGCACCAACACCCTTGATCCGCGTGAACAAATAGGACTTGAAGGAACTTTAACCCTTTCTTCGGGGGACGGTCTTGTGCAGGTACCCTATTATTCAACGGATATGGTTTCAGATCTTGTAGAAAGAATTAACAGATCAGGCTCCGAAGTTGCTGCTTACCTTGACCAAAACAATAAACTTGTTTTAAAAGGCATGACAAGCCTTGATAAAGAAAATCCTGACTTTGTTATCCGCCATATCGAGGATTCGGGAAGATTTTTAGCAGGCTATTCCGGTGTGCTTTCTCAGGCCGGGCCGGAAGGCGCCTATGATTGGGGAAGAGCAAATGCGGTTGATGTATTGGCAGGAGCCCAATATGCGGTTTCTCCTATAGCCCATCCTTCAGGCTGGATGGAAATAAATCCCGTAATCAAAAGCGACATACAAAATATAGCTTCGGGTTATAAGGGTCCCGAAGGTGTCGCCTATCCGGGAGACAACAGAGCCGCTCTTGCAATAGCCGCAATCAGAAATACTCCCATAATGGTCGGCCGCTCAGCCACCTTTGACGACTTTTTTGCCGATACTGTAACCGAAATCGGTCTAAAAGGCGAGCAGGCAGAAATGACCTTAAACACACAGATAGCCATTGTAAAGGAATTACACGATATGAGAGATTCCGTATCGGGCGTAAACATAGACGAAGAACTATCGGATATTATCAAATTTCAGCACGGGTACAACGCTTCTGCAAGATTTGTTTCGGTAATCAACGAAATGATAGACACAGTTATAAACAGAATGGGTGTCTAGCTTTTAAGTTTTGGAGTAAAATATGATGAAAAGAATTAGTACAAATATTCAGCACACGGACAGCAATTTTTCGATGAGGAATCAGGAATCGAGACTTCATAATCTAAATAATCAGATTCAGTCCCAACGAAGGATAAACCAGCTTAGAGATGACCCCGTTTCCGCAGGACACTCGGTAAGATATAAATCCTACCTTGCCCGCCTCGAAAGGTTTGAAAAGAACACAAAAACCTTGAGAGATCAATATATGTCGGCCGAAACCTATATGAATAATTCGCTCCAAGTTGTTCAGCGTTTAAGAGAGCTTTCAGTACAGGGAGCAAACGGAACCTATACACCGGACGACTTAAAAGATATGGCAGCCGAGGCCGATGAACTTTTAAAAGAACTTGTTCAAAACGGAAATGCCGTAAACTCGGACGGTGTCAGAGTTTTTTCGGGAACAAAAAGTTTTACCGAGCCCTTTGAAATTGTGATGGGAGATGTGGACGGAGCAGGTTCCGCCCTTATAACTCAGGTAAGATACAACGGCACGGTCGATTCAAAGGAAGTTGAAACCGATGAGCTTTCTTTTATGAGGGCCGATCAGGCCGGAAACAGGGTATTTTGGGCCGAGCGGCAAATTCTTATCTCGGAAACCGATGCCCGAAACTTTGTCATAAAAGAAGACACAAGCATCGAGGTTGACGGGGTTGAGATTCCCTTAATTGCAGGCGACAATGTTTATGCAATTATGTCAAAGATAAACGATTCGGGAGCCGCAGTAAAAGCAAGCCTTGACCCGATAACAAGCGGCTTAAATCTTACAACTACCGATGCCCGCCAGCTTTGGCTGAGAGATGCGGAAGGAAGCACCGTTTTATCCGAATTGGGTTTGATAAAGGCCGAACAAAGACCGCCATACAATTTGGCAAATTCGGTACGCGTTTCGGGAGGCTCTCTTTTTGATGCAGCCATTGCCGTCCGCGATGCCTTCCTTTCGGGAGATCAAGAAGCCTTGGGCGGAAAGGTTTTGGGAAGCCTCGATGAGGGCATACATAATCTTACTACAAGAATGGCCGAAACAGGTTCCAAGTATTCAAGAGCCGAAGTTATCTTGGCACGCATTGATACGCAAACCTTAAATGTAACGGCAGCAGAGTCGCGCGAAGCCGACTTGGACATTACAAAAGCGATAACCGACCTAAAGATGTTTGAACATACGCATCAAGCTTCTTTAAGCGTATTGGGAAGACTTTACAGGGATTCGCTTTTAAACTACTTAAAATAGAATAGGATGGAATTTACGATGGAAATTAAGACAAAAGCTATGGGGCTTGTTGAGATTCAGGATGAACAGATAATAGAATTGGTTGACGGATTTTACGGATTTGAAGAATTTCATAAATACGCCTTGTTGGATTCGAGAAAGGAGCCCTTCTTTTGGGTTCAATCCCTAGACGATCAAAATTTAGCCTTTATCGTTATAGATCCCTTTTTGTTCAGGCCCGATTATGAGCTTGATATAGACGACGAATTATTAAAACCGATAGAGGCAGAATCTCCTAAAGACCTTTTGGTTTTTGCCCTTGTTACCATTCCGCCTGCGGGAAGCCCGATTACGGCAAATTTGCAGGGACCCCTTATCATAAACAAAAAGAATAAAAAGGCTTTTCAGGCTGTCTTAAATGACGGAAAATGGAATACCAAACACGACATTCTTGCAGAGCTGAATGCTGCGGGGAGGAACTGATGCTCATACTATCCCGTAAAACAAACCAAAAAATACTTATCGGAGATGATATAGAGATTACCATAATCGATATTCGGGGAGATCAGGTAAAAATAGGTGTAGATGCACCGCCTTCGGTCAAGGTTTTCCGTGAAGAAATCTACCAAGAAATTCAAAACGAAAACAGGGCAGCCTTAGTCCGCGATACCGAGCTTAACCTACCTGAACTGCATATTAAAAAGAAATAGGTATAACATTAGAATACTCTGCTATGAAAACAAAAAAAACTCTTATATACTTCGTATTAGTTGTTTCCTTAACTTTATTCGCCGCAAGCTGTTCAAAAATTAATGATCTTTTTAAACAAGATAAAAAAGACTTGCCTGACCGGACAACGGCAGAGGCAGGGCCGCGTGTTATTGCAGGCACTATGTCCATAGTCGAAATTTTAGATGACCTCGGCTATAAAAATGTTGCAGGCGTGCCTTCAAGCCGTCACTCTATGCCTGAGCTTTATGCAAAAACCGAAAAAATCGGAATGCCCATGCAGCCGGATATCGAAACGGTAAAACGGCTGAATGCGGATATCTATTTGGCTTCACTAGGCTCAAAACCCACGTTGGATAAGATATTTCAAAACCAAAACATAAAAACGGAATATGTCGATTTAAATTCATATGAGGCATGTTTAAATACTATCAGACATCTGGGGGAAATAACTTCAAAACAAAAAGAGGCGGAACATGTCATTCAAACCATTGAAGCTAAAACCCTTGAAGTACGCCGCTCCATTTACGGCAAAAAAAGCCCCAAGGTATTGATGCTTCTAGGTTCTCCAAAAAAATTGATGATGGGAACAAAAAACTGTTACACAGGAAGCTTGATGGAAGTTTTAAAAATTCACAATATAGCAAACGATATCGGAGACTTCGACAAATCCTATGTTCCCATAAACATAGAAGAAATCGTAAAACATCAACCCGATGTCATCATACGCCTTACCCACACAAATTCCGAAGATACGGCCGAGAGCCTCAGGGCCGAGTTCGCAAAGAATGAAATTTGGCAGAAGGTAAAGGCCGTAAAAGAAGATAAAATCTACGACCTTGACAGTAATTTATACACCGTTTCACGGAATATTAAAATAATGCAGGCTGTCGAGAATTTAAAAGAAATAATCTACGGAGAAACAGAAGACTAAAGGGTAAAAAAAATGCTGGAAGAACGCCGAAGAAAAATGCTCATCTTTCTCTTTATTTCTTGCATTCTTCTGGCCTTATCCGTTTTGGCTGCAATCTATTTCGGAAGCACAAAAATCCCCCTCAGTGAGATTATAAAAATTATATTCTATCATGAAAATTCCGATTTTTCTATAATTATTTGGGACATAAGGATGCCCAGAATTATTTTAGCTCTCATAGTCGGAGCAAACCTTACAGCTTCAGGAGCCCTGCTCCAAGCGGTTATTCAAAACCCGCTGGCAGACCCCGGAATAATAGGTATTTCGAGCGGAGCAAAGCTGGGGCTCTTACTGGCCCTCTTGATCTTTCCGCAATTTGTTACGGCAGCCCCCCTTTTCGCATTTATAGGGGCGATGGGGGCGGCAGTCTTGGTTTACCTTTTAGCTTGGAAGGGCGGAGTAAAAACCGTCCGCCTTATTTTGGCCGGTGTTGCAGTAAACGCTTTTTTTGCAGGAGTAAGCTATCTTATCACAATCTTAAACAACGACAAGATTCAAAACATCATGCTTTGGCTAAGCGGAAACCTTTCAGGACGCAGCATGTACGATGTTAAGCTTATCTTGCCCTACTCCCTCATAGGCCTTGCAGCCGCCCTTGCAGCCATCCGTCCGAGCAATCTCCTTTTATTCGGAGACGAAAAGGCCGGCAGTTTAGGCTTAAACATTACAAGAAGCCGAATTCTAATTTCGCTCACGGCCTCCTTTTTGGCAGCTATTTCCACATCCCTCGTCGGAGTCATAAGTTTTGTAGGCCTTGTAATTCCCCACATCGTAAGACTTATCACGGGCCCCAACTACAAATATCTTTTACCCCTTTCGATATTAAACGGAGGGATATTTTTACTGATAGCCGACACCTTTGCACGCACAATAGCAGCCCCCATAGAATTACCCGTCGGCACCCTGATGGCCCTGGTCGGCGGCCCTTTTTTCGTATATCTTTTAAGGAGGAAGTAAATGGGAACAGCGGGCAGCAATACTACTCGCTGTTCAATTAAAATTAAAATAGAAGGAGATTTATTTACTATACTTTTCAGCGTAGTTCCTTACTTGTTCAAGTCTTTTGTATCCGATCTCAGGAGCAATGGTACAATCTGCACCTATAATAACACCCGTAGTTCCCGCTTCTTTTATCAAACTATTAACATAGTTCTCAATTGCAGTATCGGGACCTACATCAATAAGAGTTCCCCTATTATTATCAAACCCGCCAAGGACACAAGCATTGCCGAAGAATTTTTTCCCTTCTGCTAAAGAAACTTTTTCAGTATTTACAGCCCAGTTATATACTTTAGTTTTATAATCTTTATAAAAGGATAAATCATTAGTATAATCGGCATACCCGCAGATATGAAGAATATTATCGTCCCAAAGAGAATTTATTTTATCAAGAACTTTTTTATCCGAAGGCAAAACATATTTTTGATGGAAATTTAAATCGGCATCTTGTGACTGAACACTTTGAACACTGTAATATATTCCGTCAAGTTTTGTTTTGCTTTTGAGTTTATCCGCAAGTACAAGCAAGTCATTAGCAATTTCTAAAGAAGCCTCCAACATAGCATTCGGGTCTTCAAAAAAAAGTTTAACAAACAAATCAGGCTGTTTTTTATAACACTCCGTATACAACCTCATATAGTTGAGCGGAGCAAAAATATTATAAAATGCAGCAACCTCTCCGTCAAAGTAATCTAAAATACTATTGACCATATCTATTTGCTTATCATACCATGGCGACGAATTTCCTATCGACCGTATTTTTTTAATATCGTCAATGTTATTAATGTCATTTTTCATAATTGACGGATGGCCGAAAAAACCGTCAGACATTATTTTTACCATATCAGGTTTTAAATCGTCATACATTTTTTTTGTGCCGTCAATTGTTGCCTGAATAATTCCGTCATCCAGTAAACCTCGGAATTGTCTGTACTCATCTGCAAAATGCCACCAAAAACCTACAGGGACTCTTCGGACATGCTTATTGTTAAAAGCATCCAAAATCAATTTTCTTTTTTCTTTCATACTTCACACCTCTAAACTACTTATTTTTTAGGTAATTATTTAAAGCCTTAAATACTAGGTATCCTGCATAGGAACCTCCATCAAGAATGCCGATACTTTTTTCTGCATAGTAAGCGGCTCTACCATGAACAGATTTCATATTCCGTGTTGAATCAGAACCTTCTTTTGCGATTTTTTCAGATTCTTTTATAAGTTCTCTATCAGGAATTTTACCCAAATTTTCCCTAACGAATTTTTCAACAGGAACAAGTGTATCAACAATGGTTTTTTCCCCCGGCTTTGCACCTCCCTTTTTCATAATCTCTTCATTAAATTTTGAAAAGCCGGATGCAATGTCTTCCCCAGTTAAGTCTTGTTTTCCTTTAAAAGCTTTTCCCATAGCCATTAATCCGAATGATAATATGGTACCTAAACTTGAAGGAGCTTTTTCATTAAAAGCCATCGCAGCTTTGAGAATACCAAGACCGATGTCTTTTCCACTGTCATCTTTAAATGCATTAACAGCAGCATTGAATCCTGCACTCATAGAAATACCTAAGTCTCCGTCACCGTTTTGTTGGTCAAGCTCGATAAGATAGCCTTTTTCATCATCCATAGTCTTTGCTATTTCAATTAATACATCTAAAATTATATCCTTTGTAATCATAGCGATATCCTATTTTTTATTCGCATTTGTATAGAAGGGCGTATTTGCATCATGGAGAAGCAAGGTTTTTAATTCATCATCCAATTTCATAATTGTGATAGAAAGCCCTGCCATCTCCATTGATGTTGCAAATTCCCCTACATGAGGGCTTATTACTTTTACACCCAGACCATTTAAAATATTAAATAAATCCCGATAGACAATAAATAACTCTTCCATAGGAGTGGCGCCAAGACCGTTAATCATTACGGCAACTTCATCGTTTTTCGAAAAAGAAATTTCGGTTGCAATTTTATCAAAAATCATTTTTGCAACCTCGGCTGAAGTTTTCAGTTTTGAAACCTCTATACCTACCTCTCCGTGAATACCCATTCCTATTTCCATTTCATCATCCTTGATTGAAAAAGTTGGTTTGCCGACTTCAGGAACTATACATGGTGATAAAGCTATACCCATCGTGCGTATGTTATCAAGAGCCTTTTCCGTAACCGAAACAAGTTTTTCAAGATCATAACCTTTTTGAGCTGCAGCGCCTGCAACTTTGTAGGCAAAAACCATTCCTGCAACTCCTCGCCGCTTATCCTTTGTCTCAATCGGTGATGAAGCAATATCATCCATCACTCTTATTTCTTTGACCTGTATACTGTCCATTTCAGCCATAGACATTGCCATTTCAAAATTGAGTTTATCTCCTCCGTAATTTCCATACAGACACAATACACCCTTTCCGAAATTACAGGCTTTAATCATCTCATACATTTTATTGGCAGACGGAGAAGCAAAAACATTACCTACGGCACATCCGTCAAGCATTCCATCACCTACATAACCGAGAAACACAGGTAGATGACCGCTGCCGCCCGCAGTAACAATACCGACCTTATTGTCTTTTTTTGTTTTATTAAGAATAACCCGCTTATCCCCATTTAACGGCATTATTTTATCTGGATAGGCGTATAAAATTCCTTCCACCATTTCATCTACAAATTCTTCAGGTCTATTTAATATTTTTTTCATAGTAGCTCCTTAATCATCGATCCTAGTAAATTTACCGTTTTTAATAAACATAGGAACAAGAGATCTTACAGCATCGCCTAATTCATTCATGTTATAAGGTCCGGATAAGGCATTATATCCCTTCATATTAGCTAAAGTTTCTCTTACAACAACAGGGTCGTCACTGCCGGCCATATCTACTGCTGTTGCTAGCTGCTTAACGACATCATAAGTTTGCATTACAAAAGCATCTCCCTGTTTTCCTGTCCTCTTTGTATATTCTCCAATTACACGGATAAATTCAGGCGTATTTATATCGGGAGAATATGCATTCATTATAAAAGCTCCTTCAACTATATCTCCAGCTAAATCTATCAATTCTTGTTTTAGTGTAGAACTTGAAAGAATCATTTGAACATTAAAGTCCAAATTTTTTGCCTGCCTTACTATATTTGCAGAATCTTGATAATAGGCAACGGGAAAAAAAGCTTCAGGGTTTGTTGTTTTTGCTTTAGATATCATCGGAGTAAAATCGGATGTCTGGTTCGGTATATAAGTTTGAAGATCGGTTATTTTTCCGCCAAGTTTTACAAATTCGTTGGTAAATATTTTTGCAATATTATTTCCCCAGTCGTCATTTACATTAAGAATGGCTACACTTTTAATTCCAAGCTTTGTATAAACATAATCTGCATACTGTGTGGTCTCAATTTGTTGCGTAGGCGTATTTCTAAACATAAATTTACCCAATGATGAAAAATCCGCATGTGATGAAGTGGGCGAATAATTGATAATTTTTGCTTTCTCGTATATGGGAGCGGCAGCCATTGATGGTGTAGAACCGAAACCTCCTACTACGGCAAGATATTTTTTTTCTGCAACAATCTTATTCGCAATATTAACCGCTTCTTTTGCATCATTTTTATCATCATAAAAGTCTACAATTATTTTTCTTCCGCCGAGAACTCCATTCCCTGCATCATTGATATCCTTTAAAGCAAGCTCCACAGCAATCTTTTCCGTATCACCGTATTGCTTTGCATCTCCGGTTAACGGACCGTACCAAGCAAAATAAATAGGTTTAGTTGCCTTGTCTTCAGTCGTTTTTGCTTCGTCTTTTCCTGTACAAGAATTTAATATCAATATAACACTTAATAAACTTAAAATATATATCCTTATTTTTTTCATTTTTCCGTCTCCTTTATCTTTTCAAATAATAATTCACATACGCAGTGACCTTGTGCTATTGTTTTTCCAAGTGTAAATCTCAAATTAGGAAAACAATCGCCTATAGCCTTGTCACCTTC
Source organism: Treponema sp. B152 (assembly GCF_024181665.1). Lineage (NCBI taxonomy): Bacteria > Pseudomonadati > Spirochaetota > Spirochaetia > Treponematales > Treponemataceae > Treponema > Treponema sp. B152. The sequence goes on along the minus strand of NZ_CP058668.1, from coordinate 445,968 downwards.
CATTGTTATGTCGCATAACTCAGCAAGTTCATCATCACAGTAACCTTGTTTTGTCCACTCTTCAACATAAGGACAATAGTGAAAATGAATCAAGAACATATCTTCGGTTTTTTTTACGACTTCCATTTCATAAATATCAAAGTGAGGCTGTGAGGCAAACACTTCAAGAAATTCATCAATAGTAAAATCTTTTTTTAAAGACTTTTTCATATTTGCTGCAATGTCTTGCCCGTACTTATAGATTGCATCTCTTGCAAATTGTTTATCAAGCCCGCGTTCAGCTGCACACTTTATCATATTACTGATAGTAGCAGCTCGTCTCTGACATATATTACGTTGTCCATCCAAAGCCGGACTGCTTTTTTGCTTTACATTTGTTATGACCACTATATGCCTCCTAAATATAATTTGTGCACTTCTTCGTTGTTTAATAATTCTTCACTCTTACCCTCCAATCTTATTTTTCCGGTTTCAAGTACATAGCCCCTATCGGAAATCGATAAAGCCATTTTTGCATTTTGCTCAACTAATAAAACCGTAATCCCTTCATCCCGAATTCTCCTAATCATTTTAAATATTTCTTTAACTATTATAGGTGCAAGTCCCAATGAAGGTTCATCAAGAATCAATATCTTAGGCGATGCCATCAAAGCTCTCCCAATTGCAAGCATTTGCTGTTCACCTCCGGACAAAGTTCCGCCAGACTGCCAACTGCGTTCCTTTAAAATAGGAAACAGTTCAAAAACATTGTTTTTCCCTTTCTCTAATTCAGTCCTAGTTCTAAAGTAACCTCCTAACTCAAGATTTTCTATTACCGACATTCTAGGAAATATTTGTCTCCCCTCTGGTGACAAAGAAATTCCTTTTTTTACAAGTTCATAAGACTCTAATTTTGTAACATCCTCACCATTGAATAAAACCGTACCGGATGCCGGTTTTATCAATCCTGCTAAACTGTTTAAAGTTGTACTTTTACCGGCCCCATTTGAGCCTATGATAGTTACAATTTCACCTTGATTAATATTAAAATTAATTCCACGGATTGCCTTTATTTCTCCGTAACTGACATGTAAATCTTTAACTTCTAAAAGCACTAAACATCCTCCTCTCCAAGGTATGCATTAATAACGGCTTTATCCTTAACTATTTCTTCAGGAGAATCTTCCGCTATTTTTAGTCCATGGTTTATAACATAAACACTGTCACTGAGGCTCATAACTAATTTCATATCATGTTCAATCAGCATTATAGCCATATCTTTTGATTTTAAACTTTGTATAAATTCGGTCAACTCTATTGTTTCTTGTTCATTCATACCTGCAGCAGGTTCATCAAGCATAAGTAGTTTAGGATTTGATGCCAGAGCTCGTGCAATCTCTAATTTACGCCGTAGACCATAAGGCAAAGAATCAGGCATTTCATACCTAAGATGAATCAAGCCTACTCTATCTAAAAGGCTCAGAGCTTTATTTTTATTTTTTTGTTCTTCAACTTTATGTCTTTTAGTTTTAAATAAAGCAGATAATATATTTTCATTTTCTTCGTTATGACAACCTACCATTACATTATCCAATATTGTCATATTCTTAAATAAGCGTATATTTTGGAATGTACGCACAATCCCTTTCTCGTTTATTCTATGAGGTTTCAAATTCGTTATATCTTCACCACAAAAATGAATAGACCCCAATGTAGGTTTATATATACCTGATATTAAATTGAAAAGAGTGGTTTTTCCGGCTCCATTAGGGCCTATAATTCCTTGAATCTTTCCAAGATATACGGACATGTTTATATTATCAACAGCCATAATACCGCCAAAACGCTTGGTTACATCCGTTATTTTAAGAATTGGATTCGACATTTAAGTCCTCCTTTTCCATATTTGCTATAGATCGTATCCGTTCAAAATTTATCTTACCCATAACACCTGAGGGTTTAAATATAACTATCAAAACCAATATAAGACCATATATAATTTGCCGATAATCGGATAAAAATCTGAGGGCTTCAGGTAAAATAGTCAATGCCAAGGCGCCTAAAATACTTCCGGGCAAACTTCCCAATCCGCCAAATATGGCCATCGATAAAATTAAAATTGATTGTTCAAAATTAAAAGCATTAGGATCAATAAAACTCATATAATGAGCGTAATAGGCTCCGGCCATTCCTGCAATACCCGCTGAAATAGAAAATATAATAACGGTATATTTATAAACATTTACTCCAATGGCTCCGGCAGCTAAATCGTCATCTTTTATTGCGCGTACGGCACGCCCATGTTTTGAATTTAAAATTGAATTAATTATATATAAGGCAAATATTAAAAGAACCAGCCCAACATAGTACTTAAATCTGTATGAGTCAAACTCTTTCCCAAAAATTACTATACCCGGTATCCTTGAAATTCCCTGAGGGCCTCGCGTCATCTCCATCCAGTTAAGCTCTATCATTCGCATGATTTCAGAAAAACCTAGAGTTACAATTGCAAAATATCGGCCGCGTATGCGTAAAGTCGGGAGAGCCAGCATTGCCCCAAAAATACCAGCAAATAAAGAAGCAGCTATACATCCGATAATAAAATCAACTTGAAAACGAGTTCCAAGTATTGCAGCAACATAAGCCCCCAAACCGAAGAAAGCCGCTTGTCCCAAAAGCGTAAATCCTACATAACCCGTAACTAAATTAAGAGATAAGGTCAATATTGAATATATAAAGAACATTATTGCTATGCCAAGATAGTAATTATTGTCAACAAAAATCGGGAAAGATATTGCCAGAACAGCAAGTATAATTAAAACAAATATCTGATTTTTAGCGATTTTTTTAATCATTTTATCTAAGATAATCGACTTTTTTCTCATACAGTCCTCCTATACCTTATCTACACTTTTTTTACCCATTAAGCCTGAGGGCCGAATAAGAAGAACCAATATCAATATCACAAATGCAACAATATCCCTATATCCTGAACTTATATAAGCGGCAAAAAGAGTTTCAAGTAAGCCTATCAATAATCCTCCTATAGCCGCTCCGGGGAGAGAGCCCATTCCGCCAAGAACTGCTGCAGCAAATGACTTTAATCCTACAGATGCCCCCATTAAGGTATCTACTCTTTGATAATACATTGCAACCATTAAACCTGAAATACCGGCAACTGTAGTTCCTATAAAGAATGTAAGGGTTATAACTCTATTTATATTTATTCCCATAAGTCTTGCAGCAACTTGATTTTGAGAAATTGCCCGCATTGACTTTCCTAAGCGTGTACGTGTAACAATAAAAGTTAATACAAGCATTATAATTAAAGTCATAATCAATATGAGAACCTGAATCCATTGAACCACAGTTCCGCCATAAATAGTAAATTTACCCAGCTTTAATAAATCAGGAAAGTATAATGGAACTGTGCCGAAAATTAAAAGAACGGAGTTGTTGATTATAGTCTGAACACCGACAGTACTTATTAAAGATGAAATAGGAGCACCTTTTTTTATTCTTATAGGCTCCAAAGCAATTTTATCCATAAGAGCACCCAAAAAGGCTGTTATAATTATGGAAGTTAAAAATGTTATAATCAGAGCAATAGGGACCGATATAGTCATAAAGAATTTTAACAAAATGAATTGACCTATATACGCAGCCAGCATATAAAAAGAACTATGGGCAAAATTAGTCAGCTCCAACACACCGTACACCATATTAAAACCTATTGTAACCAATGCATATGTACTTCCTATGACCAGACCATTAATTAATTGCTGCAATAACATCAGTACCTCCATTTAAGTAATTTGTAATTACTGATATATCACTGATATATTTATATTGTAAATCAGAATTTTCCGGTTGTCAACAAAAAAATACAAAAAAATGCTTTTTTTAATTTTATTTATTTTTTTTGATTATACCTCTTACAATTTATAAGCTAAAATAATATAATGAAAACAATTGTACTAATGCCATAAATTATGTTATACTACCGTATACATATTTTAAATTTATAAAACTTTAAGGAAAGAAGCTTGTATAATAAAATTTACTATGACAACCGATAAATTGATAACGAAAAAAAAATCCTTAAAGCAGGATGCTTATATAAAAATATACGACCTCGTAACTGACAACACAATCAAACCCGGAGACATAATAAATCTCTCGGACCTTGAGAAATATTTAAAAATAAGCCGAGCTCCAATAAGAGATGCTTTAATAGAACTTTGCAATGAAAACGTTTTTAAGAGTATTCCCCGCTATGGATATGAACTAATAACGCTCAAACAAGAAGATTTAGTAGAAATGTTGAATTACCGATTAGTACTGGAATGCGGTTTCTTGGAGAAAAACTGGAAAGAAGTCGCTAATAGCGATCATGCCATACTAAATAAACTACTGGAGCATACAAGAGAATTTAGCAATACAAATGCGGTAAGTGAATGGCAAAACAATTCCGTATTTCATATAGGTTTATTCAAATTGCATAATAATTCTCATGCTTTACTCAGTTTAGAGCATACAATGAAAAAAATGACCCGTTTTTTTATTCAAAATTATTGGGAAAAATGGGAAGAAATTACAAAAAAAACTTTCAGCTCACATCATGAAAACATAATTTATGCCATAAAAAAGAATGATAAAGCAAGAGCCTTAAAACACCTGAGCTCCGATATAGGGGGATTTAAAAGATAAAATTTATGGGATTAAAAGAAGCACGCGATCATTTAAGCTTATTTTCATTGGAAGAGAGGATTATAGAATTCGATACCTCAAGTGCGACCGTAGAACTTGCAGCAGAGGCGGTAGGCTGTAAACCCGAATTCATCGTAAAAACCCTAGCTTTTATGGTAAAAGAAGATCCTATACTCATCCTTCTTGCAGGCTCGGCCCGCATAGACAATGCAAAATTCAGAAAGACCTTTCATTGCAAAACAAAAATGATGAATGAAGAACAGCTTTTCAATTTTATAGGCCATCCTGCAGGCGGAGTCTGCCCCTTCGGTTTAAAGACTCAAGTTCCTGTTTATATAGACGAATCCATAAGGCCCTTGGATTGGGTCTATCCTGCAGCGGGAACCGAAAATACGGCTGTCCGCATGAATGTTCAAGAACTTGAAAAAGCATCAAAAGCCGTAACATGGGTAAGCGTGAGCAAATAAGTTTTTTTCTTGCAAAAAAATACAAAAAAACATTTCACTTGACGAATTATAACTAAACCTATATACTTAAAAGAGCATTTCAATTATTAGGAGGATTTGCATGAAGAAATTTTACAAAATCTTTATAGCAGCCGTTGTATTTTCGCTTGTTGCATCGGCAGCTTTCGCAGGCGGTTCCAAAGAGACCGGAATTAAGGAACTGACAAAGAAAGAAAAAGAAGCCGGATGGCGCTATTTTAAACCTATCGGATTTAAGCTGCACCGTCCCGCATTCTTTGATACCTACAGAGACAATGTTAATGCAGACAGCAGTGTCGGGGAAGAAGACAAGAAAACCGATGAAGTCGTATACAAAGTTTATTTGTATGAATTTGCTTCCGATGAGTTAAATGAAAAATATGATGCAATTGTAAGCAACAAACAGTTAAGCCGAGACCAAAAAATTGAAAAGATAAACAAAGAAGTGAATCCCTATCTTAAACCTATTTATAAACTCGTTGTTTTGCGCACCCCTCTAATAGGTAAAAAAACACTTGCCGAGCTGACGGGGCTTCCTAACAACGAAGTCATCAGAAAGACAAAAGAATTCACACAAGTTTTAGCTATCGCCGATTTTAATGCCGAAGGCTTAAGTGAAAAGGCTGCTGAAATTTATAAAGATATGATTTCGCAAGTCAAGCCCATCATTCCGACAATTCAGTGTACCGACCCTATTTCTGCTGAAGCGGCAATGATAAAAAATGTAAAAGGCTTAACCTTTAACACTGTTGACCTTGAAGGCAACAAAATAACAAGTGATATCCTCGCAAAATACGATGTTACAATGATAAATATCTGGGCAACATGGTGTCCTCCATGCAGAGCCGAGTTACCTGAAATCGCAAAACTATATGAAGTCTTTAAGGACAAGGGTTGTAACATAATCGGTATTACCGGTGATGTAAGCCCTGATGAACAAGATGCTCTTCCAACAGCCAAAGAATTAATTTCCAAAGCCGGCTGCAAGTACACTGTGGTTCAATACAATGACACATTAAAGCCTATATTGGATAATCTTGCGGCTTGGCCTACAACTATATTTGTAGACAAAAAAGGAAATATTATAGCGTCTTCCGTTAATGATATCATCATTGGAAGCCGCGATCTTGCAGAATTTACCGAAGCTATGAAAAAAGCTTTAAAAGCTGTAGGAAAATAAATGAAAAAGAAAATAGCGGCAATACTTGTTATTATTTTAGCATTAAGCTTTACCCTTATAGGAATATACCGCGGTGAAGTTGCTGTAGTCCTCAAAAAGGCTGTAAATATATGTATGGAGTGTATAGGAATTGGCTAAACAAAATAAACAGAAAACACTGAATAAAAAACGCCATGCAATTCAAGCATTAGGAATGTTGGCAATAGACGGAAACCTTATAGGCTTTTTAAAGGGTCAAATCTATAAGGGCCCTATGAAAAAAGTCTGTATGCCTGTTTTAAACTGTTATTCATGCCCGGGAGCTTTGTTCGGGTGCCCTATCGGCTCGATACAGGCAACCATTGGAAGCAGCAAATTTAACTTTGCTTTTTATGTGGTAGGCCTATTGTCGCTATTTGCAATAGCCGCAGGAAGACTTTTTTGCGGCTATATTTGCCCTTTCGGACTTTTCCAAGACCTATTGGATAAGATTCCCTTAAAAAAAATTAAGGTTCCGCAAAAAGTAAACAAGGTTTTAAAGTATCTAAAATACTTTATCCTTGTCTTTTTTGTATTTGTTCTCCCCTTTGCCTTGCAGGACAAATACGGAATAAGCGACCCTTACTTTTGTAAATATATCTGCCCGTCAGGCATTCTATTCGGAGCAATTCCGCTTATCTCGATGAACAGAGTTCTCACGGCCTCCTTAGGAGCCTTATTCGGACTAAAATTTACGGTTTTAGCAATCATCACAATGCTTTCAATGATTTTTTACAGGCCCTTTTGCCGCTATTTATGCCCCCTCGGAGCCTTTTTAGGCATGTTCAATCCTATAAGCCTCTACCGTTTAAAAATAAACGGCAAGTGCATAAAATGCAGAAAATGCGAAAGAACCTGTAAGCTGGACATTCCGACATATAAAACCCCCAACAGCCCTGAATGTATAAGATGCGGAGAATGCATCAAGGCTTGTCCCGTAAAAGCTATCGAGCACAGCTTTCTTTTTACGGAAAAAAGCACAAATATGGACTTAAACATACAAAAATAACAATAAATTTTCTCAAAACCCTTGATTATTCTGTAAGGACTAGGTATATTGACTGGGAAATTTTAGAATTATTTTAAACTATAGGAGTTTACAAATGAAGAAGTTACATTTTTATGTACTAACCGCAATCTTTGCGGGTATTTTATTTGCTTCATGCACAAAAACCGAAGCACAGGGCGATAAAGAGGCAGAAAAGCCTTTAACTGCAAAAGAAATTGCAGCAGAATCGGAAGCAAAAATTTTAAGCGATGGCCAAAACCGTCTTACATTTTCAACAAAGGATCTTGACGGAAATACGGTTACCAGCGACATTTTTGAAAACTATGATGTTACATTGGTAAATATTTGGGGAACATTTTGCGGTCCTTGCAAAACCGAATTACCTCATTTGGAAGCTGCTTACAAAGCTTATGCCGATAAAAAAGTAAACGTTATTGCCGTTACGGCTGACCTTCCTCAAGATGATGCCGAAACTCTGGCCTTGGCAAAAGACATATGGAAGGATGCCGGATGCACATTTAAGGCACTTGTAACGGTTGACAGCTTTCTGCCCATGTACGAGCAGCTTGCATGTTTTCCTACAAGCTTTATGGTAGACAAAAAAGGACAAGTTATCCCCGGTACACTTCACCTTGGAAGTTTAAATAAGGAAGGTTTTGAAAAACTTTTTGATAAAGCCCTAAAAGCCGTAGCCTCAAAGTAAATTATGCCTTTAACGGTCGTCGGGGCAGGACCCGGAAATATAGAACTTTTAACCCAAGAGGCTGTATGCGCAATCAAAGATGCCGACATAGTTGCAGGCTTTGAGCGTATAGCTTCCGATGTCAGGCCGATAAGGAATGACGTAAAAACTCTAAAGGGAATTTCAGAAATTCTTGATCTACCTATAGAGACAAAAAAAGTTTTAGTCCTTGCCTCAGGCGACCCCTGTTTTTTCGGAATTACCGAATTCATCAAAAATAAAAACATAAAAATAGAAAAAGTAATAACCGGCATATCTTCAATGCAATATTTTATGGCCAAAATTCAAAAACAGTGGCAGACCCTGCCCTTTTATTCCTTTCACGGAAGAGAAACAGACTTTACGGAAATGCACAGCAAGGATAGCTTTTTTATTCTTACCGATAAGACAAACAATCCCGACATAATTTCGGCAAGACTAAAAGAAGAAGGCTTTAAAGGAAGACTTTTTGTAGGCTATAATCTTTCATATCCGGATGAATCGATTGAAGAATATACCATAGGCGATAAAATTATAGTAAAATCTTTTTTAAATACGGTATTGGTTCAAAATGAAAAATATTAAAGATTCCGAATTTATCAGAGGCGAAGTGCCGATGACCAAATTCAACATACGAAGCCTATCTATCGCTCATCTTCAAATAGAAAAAGGAGATAAGCTTTTGGATATAGGCGGAGGCACGGGTTCCGTTTCGGTTGAGGCAGCCTTGCAGGGAGCAGATGTTTTAACAGTTGAATTCGATAAAACGGCTTATGCACTCATAAAAGAAAACGCAAAAAAATTCGGAGTTAAAATAAATCTTATTTTAGGGAAAGCACCCGAAGCTCTTTTTTCCAGCGAATATAAGGACTTACAGTTCGATAAGTGTTTTATAGGCGGAAGCGGCGGCGAATTAAAAAATATTTTTGATTATCTGGAAAGCCATTTAAAAAAAGGCGGGATAATTTGCGCTAATTTTATTCTTATAAAAAATTTAAACGAATTTTTAGAACTTCTCGAAAAACACGGATATACCGAAATTGAGGCCGATCTTATTCAAACAGCATCAATGGGAAGGGCCGGTCTTTTTAAGGGAGAAAATCCCATCTACATTGTAAGAGCTTGTAAAAGCTAAACTTTCAAAAACCAAATCGGAATTAAAAAATCCTCTCGCGTAAAAACACACAAAAGCTCGCAATAAAGAAAACTATTGGCGCATTTTCAAAAATTATGGAAAGCAAAGGAAGACTTCCGATAGTAAAAAATTTGGTATTTATAAAACCGAAATATGTAAGCGTATCGGTTAAAATCGAAATATACATCAAAAACATACCAAGCACAAAAAGAATCATAGAAAGCCTCTTGGTTTTGCTCCATACCATAATTGCGAAAAAAACGGCAACCGCTCCTAAAAACAATTTTGTAAATAATAAAATAGGATAACCTTCCGATAAAAATTTAACTAAATCATTCATTATTTAATCCTTACGTTTTGTGTTTGAGTTTTAAGAAAATTCTCAAGCTCGGTGTATACCCTTATTTTCGGCAATATCGAAGGAATAGTAAAATCAGGAGACAAAAGAATATGAGAGTCTAAGGCAGCCTTAAAAAAGCACTCATATTTTTCTTTACTTAATTTTGGGAAAAGATAGGGACCTTCCATATTCCAAAAATGGGAGCATAGCTCCGCAACCCTTTTATAAGATTTTATGTTTTTTGCAAGCTGCTGTTTTTTATTTTTCCCTCGGGCCGAATTTATCAATTCTTCATCAGAAAGCCTATTCTCGAGTTCCCACAGGTTAATGATTCTTATCAGGTCAAAAAAAGCCTTAGCTAAAACTTCTTTTTCGGCAGCAGAAACTGCACATGATAAAATAGGAAGATCATCTTTAGAAACCGCAATTTTTATTGAAGTGCAAAACGGGGGATTTACAAAAAAGACTTTTTTTTTCTTTAAATTTTCAGATGAGGGCAAAAAAGGCTTCCAAGTATTTTCCATAATACAAGAGTCAAGATCGGTTTTATTATCTTCCGTTTCTAAAAACGAAGAAACCTTGCTCCATTCCGAAAGAAGGTAAAAATGAGGATGTTCCGGAAAAAGGGAATTTAAGGCTTTTTTAAGCCGGTAATCGCCTGAAGAAGGCAGGAAGGCATTTAAGCCCTTATCTATACTTTGTTTAAAAACCAATGGAGCCTGATTTTCCCTTCTGCCCAAAATTGACATTCCTCCGTCAAGATACATATCCAAAAGTCTTATATTTTTTTCGGTATAAAGATAAAAGCCTCGTGCTCTTTTTACATTCCCGTATCGGTTTCTTATTTCATCATAAAAATTCATCATGTTCATTTTCGCAAAAAAAAGCCCTTTATACAAGAGCCTATGGCAGAAAAATTATTACAAGGACCTTTTAAAAACTTTCAGTTTTTTGGAGAATCATTACTATTTTCCCTATAAAAAATGACTTTCGGCACTTTTATTTTAAGCAAAATCGATTAAAATTGAGGCATATCAATCAAAAAAACTTTTTGGAGGTGTTTTATGAAAATATTGGAAGTTAAGGATGTATCAAAAAAATACGGAAAAAAACAGGTTCTTTCCGACGTTTCTTTTGATATTGAAGAAGGCGATATCTTCGGTTTAATCGGACCTAACGGAGCCGGAAAATCCACCCTGATAAATATAATAACCGGAATTTTGGATCCGTTAAACGGAGAGGTACTTATAGGCGGGCACAGTATCAAAAAAAAACCTATAGAAGCAAAAAGGCTGATAGGTCTTGTACCTCAAGAACTTGCCTTATCGGAGGATATATCGGCAATCGACAACCTCAATTTTTTTGCAAGCCTATACGGCCTTTCAGGAAAAAAATTAAAAGAGGCTGTAAATGAGGCCTTGGAAGTGGTCGGCTTAACCGAAAAGAAAAAAGAAAAAGTGAAAAAATTTTCAGGCGGAATGAAAAGAAGACTGAACCTTGCTGCAGCCATTATGCATAAACCCCGTCTTTTAATTTTAGATGAGCCCACGGTAGGCATTGACCCTCAGTCAAGGAACAATATCTTTGAATATCTGCGCAAAGTAAATTCACAAGATAAAACTACAATTCTTTATACCTCCCACTATATGGAAGAGGTCGAAGAACTTTGCAAAAATATCTTTGTAATCGATGAAGGAAGAGAGATTGCCTACGGCTCCCTTAATTCCGTAAAAGAAAAGGCCAACGGAACAGTAACCATCGAAATAAAAGCGGACAACATAAATGAAGACCTAATAGAAAAAATCCGTCTTTTGGATGGGGCCTTAAATGTAGAGAAAGAAGCAAATACCTTGAATATCCTTTATGAACGAAGCAAGGTCAATCTTGATGAGCTTATTAAAATTTTGCAAACATCAGGAGCCGTAATCAAGGCCATACAAATAAATGAGCTGAATTTAGGCGAGGTATTTTTACAGCTTACAGGAAAAAAATTACGTGAGTAGGAGAATTATAAATGAAAGCATTTTTAAAAATTACGCTTATAGCGATAAAAGATAACTTTATTACCTTTATTTTAGTCTACCTCTGTCTTCCGATTTTTTTTGTAGGCTATAACGGTTTTTTACAAAAAGATAAATTTAAAGCTGAAACTAATGAAAAGACCATTTCTGTTTTTTTAGATGATGAAGATAAGACTTTCTTATCGGAACAACTAATCAGTACTTTAAATTCAAGCTCTTTAAAAGATTTTATACAAATTGAAGATGAAACAAATGCCAAATATAAAATCAAAATTCCTAAAGGTTACCAAACCGCAGTTGAAGAAAACAAAGAGTTTGATATTTTAATTATCGGTAAAGAGAAGTCTTCTGCATCAATTACTTTTTTATCGAACATAATTAAAAACATAAGCAGTTCCATTAACGGGAATTATAAAATGGCTAAGGCGATTACAGCTTCCGGACAATCTAAAGAACTTATGGATAAGTATCTTAATATTCAAAAAGAAAGCTCAAAACCTATAGGAAAAACTTTTATGCATCCCGCCCTGCATAGTATGTCAAGTTATGAAGCCTATGCAATATCCATAAGCATCTTTTTATTTTTTATGTTTGTTATGGAAATTCTTAATCCCACATATAAGAAAAAAGCTGCTGGTCTTACCCTGCGTATTAACTCGATGCCTAAAAAGGCTGCTTATATCTTTAATGCCCAAATAATAAGTCTGGCCTTAAAAGTATTTGTTGCTATAACAATTTATCTTTTGATCTTTAGATTGTTAAGAGTTTCTTTTATGGGTAACCCCATTCTTCTTCTTATATACGCTGCAAGTTTTTCCCTTGTAACCGGATGCATTGCATGTTCATTAGTAAGTATTAACAAACAAGAACTTGTATATACAATAGTTATAATCATATTTTTTGTATTCGGAGTTTTGGGAACGGTTCTCTTTTCAATTCCAAATGAAAACAAAATTGCAAAACTATTTTTAAAATGTAACGTTTCACAAATTATAACAAACCCTCTTAGGAATATTGTTGTAGAAAATTCTTTTGGAGGAATGATAGGCAGTTTGCTCATAATGCTCACTTTTGGTGCAGTATTTTATACTCTGGGTTTACTGATGGCAAGTTTTAAAAAAACAAAAATTTAAGGAGTATGATATGAAGGAATTCGTAGGTTTATGTTTAGCACAGCTAAAAAGAATATTAAAAAATATAACAAATGCCAGTATGTTGATTATTTTCCCTTTTGCGATGATAATTCTTATTTTTGTAATAAGATTTGTTCTTGATCCGAAAGATACCGATGATTTGGAAACTAAAAAGACCGATTATACCGTTCAAATGGGTGAGGTAAACTATTTTGTCGATGATACGGGAGATTTATGGAAAAACTTTTTTGCCGGTTCCGAATCTACAGTTCATCCTGAAAATAGAGAAGAGGAATTAGCAAAGGTTAAGGAAAAACTTGCAACCGGAAAAATACCCGGTCTTATAATTATACCCAAAGATTTTTCCGAAAAAATTTCAAAAAATGAAAAACCGGAACTTGAAATTTTAAAAACGGAAGAAAGCATTATTCTTGATAATAGAATTCAAGCACTCAATTTAAGTATCAATGCTTATCTTATGGATAATTTTATTAAAAGTTCAAGCCTAGCCGAAAATGGAGAAAACCTTTTAAACAACAATATAAATATTGTATTTAAAACACCGAACAATAAAAATATTATAAGTTTAGGCTTAAAGATAATGACCTTAGTTGTACTGTATATGATTATTTTCGGCTCAACAGCGATTGTAACCGACTTAATAAAATTTAGGGAAACAAAGATGTTGGCACGTGCAATAATAAGCCCAAACTCCGAATTTAAAATAGTGGGAAGCTTTTTATTAGCCTTTGTCTTTATTCAAGTGGTAGTAAATATGATAGTCTTTATTTCTGCAACAATAATATTTAAATTAGAAATTACGGGACTTCCATTGATATTCTTAGCTGTGGTTTCAACAAGTTTTTTTGCTCTATCCATAGCTATTTTAATAGCGAGAATTTTTAAAAAAGAATCTCAACTGGCTCTTGCTTCGAATATAACAAGCCTTCTTACAATAGTTTTATTTTTCCTTGCTATTATTTCTGTAATGCCCTTTGTTTCAATTCCGCCTGTGTTTAAAAACATTTCTATGTTTTCACCCCTATATTGGCTGTTGGAAATGCTGGATAAAGAAAAACTTTTTCCAAACATATTGATAGTCTGGGCGATGACTGCCGCTATTTTTACGGCCGGAAGCTGGAAAATAAAAGAGTTTAACAACGAAATAAATTAAAATCAATTTAAAGGAGGCAGCTTCTGCCTCCTTTTTTTTGGGGTAAAAACCTTGCAAAAACTTAATTATTATAATATAATCGGCTTTATGAAAAATAAGTTTTTTATTTTTATTCATTATTTTTTAATAGCATCAAGTCTCATTCAAATAAGCGTAAACGGAAGTAAGATTACAGGAATTCAGTTTTTATTATATCTTTGTTTTATTATACTGTTTAATCTTAGGCTATTTTATATAAATAGTAAAACTCTTTTTTTTATTCTTTGTTTAGCCGATTGGGCTCTTTGTTTTTTTCTACATATTACAGGCCTTACAATTCCCTTCCTCTTATTTTTAATTCCCTTGATAGACGGTTTTTATTATAATTCAAAGCCGTATACCTACATATTGGGAATAATAGGACTTGCAGTCTGTATATTTTCACTAAAAAATTTTGATATGGGAATAATCATAAACTATACGGCTCTTTTTATTTTAAGCGGAGGAGTTTTAGAATATTTTAAACTAAATCAAAATAAAATTATTTCTTCCCAAAACAAAATAGAAGAATTAAATATTCAAAGAGAAGAGCTTTTAAATTCCATTCATGATTTGGAAATATACAATGAGTCGATAGAAGACCTTATGACCTTAAAAGAAAGAAACCGCATCTCCAGAGAAATACATGACAGCGTAGGACACGGACTTTCTACAATGATTATTCAGCTAAATGCACTCTATGCTGCTGCAAAGAACAACAACAATGATTTACCTCAAAAAATCTTAGATTTAAATGCCTTTGCTAAAAAGAATTTAGAAGAAGTAAGGTTTGCTTTGAGAGAATTAAAACCGGTAGATTATAATAAGTATGAAATAATAATCCTAGTCCACAATCTGATAGGGGAATTTAAAAAAATGACAAATATCAATGTACAGTTTACTTTTTCAAAGGATATTTGGAGTTTAAACGAAAAACAAAGCCATGCAGTATATAAGACTGTTCAGGAATTTCTATCCAATTCTGCAAAGTACAGCAATGCTTCAAAAATTACGATTCACTTTTCTTATACCGAAACCTCTCTCATAGTTACTATGAAAGACAATGGAGACGGCTGTACCGACATCAAAAAAGGAATCGGCTTAAAAGCTATCGAAGAAAGAGTAAAGGAAACGGACGGAACGGTTTATTATGAAAGTCTTCCTGCCGTAAAAGGCTTTTTTATGCGTTTGGCATTTTTTCAAAATAAGGCTCTTTAAAATCCCTCACTCAGTTTCTTTACCCTCTTACCATTTTCCTTTTTTTTGATATAATTATCTTATGATAACACTTATAACCGGCGGATCGAGGAGCGGAAAATCGGCCTATGCCGAAAAACTTTTAGACGGAATAGATGATGTTGTCTATATAGCGACCGCCGAAATTTATGATGATGAAATGCAGGAAAGAGTAAAAAAGCATATTAAAAGACGCAACCCAAAGTGGCGTACCTATGAAGGCTTTTTAAACTTAGAAAAGGCCGTCAACGGAGAAAAACACTATTTACTTGACTGCGTAACAAATTTAATTTCTCGAATTCTTTTTCAAATAACAGGAGAAAAAGAAAAGCCCTGTGAAGAAGATATTCAAAAAACAATCGATGTTTCATTAACTCAAATCAAAAATCTTATTTTAGAAATAAAAAAAATAAACGGCTCTTTAATTCTTGTAACCAACGAGGTTGGGTCTTCTATTGTACCGATGCATCCCGTATCAAGAGCTTTTTCGGATATTCAAGGAATAGTAAATGCAAAAATCGCCGAGCTTGCAGATGAGGTTGTTCTCTGCGTTTGCGGCCTACCTATAAAAATCAAAGACGGAGCATCAATATGAAAGGTTTTATTTTAGCCTTGCAGTTTTTTACCCGCATCCCCATCAACATAAACATAGACTTTAACGAAAAAAACATTAAAAGAGCTTTTTATTTTTTACCTCTTATAGGAGGACTTATTGCAGGGCTTGTTCTTATCCCCATCTATTTTCTTCCGCAAAAATATATTGAAATATCCGGATTTATAAGTTTGCTCCTCTATTTATTTTTAACAGGCAGCATTCACCTTGATGGAGTCGGAGACACTATAGACGGTTTTTTTTCTGCAAGAAAAAAAGAAAAAATATTGGAAATTATGCAGGATCCGAGAATAGGAACATACGGAACAATAGGGCTTAATGTTTTTTTGCTTCTCAGATACATAAACTATTCTACCATAATACCTGATGCAGGCCTGCTCATACTAGCCGGAATAATTTCGAGGCTTTCAGGTTTGGCAGTTGTAGTTTTTTCAAAACCGGCAAAGGATACGGGCCTTGGCCTACTCTTCCATAAGTCGGCATCAAAGTTTAGTTTTTTCTTTTGGCTGATCCTCGTATGTTTTCTTTCCCTTTTTACGCCTGAGATAGCTGTTTTTTCAAAAATACAAGGAACTTTTATTTTAGCAGAACGCTTAAAATATTTACTCCTTCCTTTAACCGCATTTATTCTAACATTTATCATAATAAGAATTTCATATAAAAAAATAGGCGGCACCACAGGAGATGTCAACGGCCTCATTGTAGAATTAACGGAACTGGCAGTTTTAAGCACAAGTTTTTTTATAAACGTCCATTTATAAAAATCCAAGGATAAAATATGAAAATAGTTTTAATAAGACACGGAATCACTGTAACAAACAAAAAAAGAATTTTTAGTTTTGATGACAGTCCCTTGGCAGAAGAAGCCTATCCCATGCTTGACGGTTTAAAACCGAAACTAAAGGATTTTTCTTCTTTTAAAGTTTATTCAAGCCCCTTCAAAAGAGCCTTACAAACAGCCGAGTACTTAGGCTTAAAAAACATTCAAACCGATAAGAGGCTCCAAGAATATAACTTCGGTATTTTTAAGGGCTTAACCTTTGAAGAAGCTCAAACAAAATATCCTATTGAAGCAAAAAACTGGATCGAAAACAATGACAGCTCAGCCCCGCCTGAAGGCGAAACCTCCTTTGAACATTTTAAGAGAACTTCCGACTTTTTAGAAGAAACAGCCTTAAAAGACGAGAATAGCATAATCATAACACACTACGGCACAATAACAATGGCTCTTGCATGGGCCTTGGATAATTTTTCTTTAAGAAATAAATTTGCCCCTAAAAATTCTACAATCAGCATCTTAGAAGTTTTTTTATCGGATGATAAAAATGAAATTACTCATAAAGGCATTGAAGTTTTTAATGGCTTTTAACAATCACATCTGATTGAAAATTTTATAAAATAATGATAGAATGAATTTTAAGGTTAGTTTATAAAGACTATCAGGAGTAGATATGAATATAGCAATCATTTACGGCGGAAAGTCAAGCGAACATGAGGTTTCCCTACAGTCGGCATCATCGATTATAAGGACAATAGATAAAAAACACAAACTTCACCTAATCGGTATTTCCAAAAACGGAGCATGGTATTTACATGGAGATGAAGAAAGAGAGAGAATTATAAAAAACGAAAAGGCCGTTTTAAAAATAAAAAAAGATGAGGAAAAGAGAGTAACCGTAATTCCCGGAGGCGGCACAAAAAAAGGTTTAAAGGCAGGAGACGAGTTTTTACCGACTGATGCAGTCTTTGCCGTTTTACACGGAAGATTCGGAGAAGACGGCACAATTCAAGGTCTCTTTGAAATGGCAGACCTCCCCTATGTAGGAGGCGATGTAATGTCCACAAGCATATCCATGGATAAGGAAAAAACCAAGATGATTTGGGATTATTCGGGCCTTCCAATTGTACCCTATATAGCAATCAAAAGGCAGGACTGGGATGACCCTGAAAAGAAAAAAGCACTCTTAGCAAGGGCCGAAAAGGACTTGGAATATCCTCTCTTTATAAAACCGTGCAGGGCCGGAAGCTCGGTAGGCGCCGGAATGGTAAAAAACAGAAACGAACTTTTAGAGCAGGCAGAAGAATCTTTTTTATGGGATAATAAAATTTTAATCGAAGCATGTATTGAGGCCAGAGAAGTAGAATGTTCGGTTACGGGAAACACAAAAACTGTTGCCTACATTCCGGGAGAAATAATTCCCACCCATAAATTTTATGACTACGAAGCAAAATACACGGATCCGAACGGAGCCGAATTAAAGATTCCGGCCGATTTAAATGAAACTCAAAGAAAGACAATCAGAGAAACCGCTATCAAGGCCTATGAAGCCTTGGATCTATCAGGCCTTTCCCGCGTGGATTTTTTTATCGACAAAAGAACCGGCAAGATATACTTAAACGAGGTAAACACTATTCCGGGCTTTACCGCGATTTCGATGTTCCCTAAAATGTGCGGAGCTTCGGGTCTTCCATATAACGAGCTTATAATGCACTTAATAGAGCTTGCAATAGATAGATTTAAGACAGACAGAAAACTCAAAACCTGCCGTCAATCTTAACTAGAATGATGATAAAAAAGAAAAAAGAAATATTTTTTTTAAACATAATTTTTATTTTTCTACTCATTCTATTTATTTTTATGCCGGTAATTTTACCCAAAAATTATTTCATGGCTATTGGTTTTAATATAAGTTTTTATATAATCTTTCAAATAATAAGTTTTGCCTTATATTCTTTTTATTATAAAGAGGATAAGGCAAATATAAAAAGCCTTATAGCCGGTGTAAAAGAAAATTTTATAGAAGCTTTAATTATATCTGTAATAAAATTATCGATTATATCGGCATTGATTTTTTTATTAAGATATTTTTTAAAACTAAAAACCATTACGGGATATTTTTTTTCAGTATTCATTCTTTTTATTTTTTTTATTTTTGAGCTTTCTCTTTTTTGGTATCCTGCAATAATCGGTCTTCAAAAAAAGAAGAAAGGAATAATCTGCAACTTAAAAAAATCCTTTTATCTTTTTTTTGAAAATTCTTTTTTTACATATAAAATTTTATTCTTCAGTACCTTAAAATTACTTATTTCATTCCCCACCCTATTTATATTTCCGGGAATTGCGGGAATTATATTTTACATAGCAGAAAATTATAAACTGATAAATTATAAACCAACAATGGAGAAAAATAAATGAAAAGAAGTTCAGGTATTATTTTACATCCCACCTCGTTACCTAATGATGAAGGCATAGGGACAATCGGTAAAGAGGCTTTTGCCTTTATCGATTGGTTAAAAAAAACAAGAACGGGAGTTTGGCAGATGCTTCCGATTGGCCCCACCGGTTATGGAGACTCACCCTACGCTTCTTTTTCGGCCTTTGCAGGAAACCCTTATCTTATAAGTCTTCAAGATCTTTATGAAAAAGGCTTTTTAGAAAAAAAAGATTTTACCGAATACAAAAAAATCGTACAAGAAAATACTGATCCTAAAAGAGCGGATTTCGGTTTAATCCATTACCATAAAACAAAAATGTTAAAAAAAGCGGCAGCATCTTTATTGCACAAAATGGAAAGAGACTCATCTTCAAAAGAAGAACTTGAAAATTTCTACCAAGAAGAAAGTTTTTGGCTGGACGGATATGCAGCCTTTATGACAATTAAAGAAGACTATGAAGAAAGACTAGATAAAGAAAATTTAGTGCAAGGAATCTGGAATGAAGTTTGGCCCAAGGAGCTTGCCTTAAATAAAAAAGATAAGATAAAAGAATTTCTAGGCAAACACTCCGAAGAATATGAAACCCAAAAGATTATACAGTTTTTCTTTTTTTCGCAATGGAAAAAATTAAAAGAATACGCTGAAAAAAACGGTATACAACTTATAGGAGATATTCCGATATTTGCGGCAATGGATTCAGCCGATGTTTGGCAAAATCAAAGCTTATTTTTACTGGACAAAGAAGCTACACCTAAAGCCGTCGCCGGTGTACCTCCCGACTTTTTTAGCCCTACGGGACAGCTTTGGGGCAACCCTCTTTATGACTGGGCTAAGATGAAAAAGGACAGCTACCTATGGTGGAAGGCCCGCATAAGACATACCCTAAAACTATTCGACATAATACGCCTCGACCATTTTAGAGGCTTTGAAGCCTTTTGGGCTATCCCCCAAGGTGCAAAAACTGCTCAAGAAGGAAAATGGGTGAAAGGCCCTGACCATCATTTTTTTGAAGAAATACAAAAGGATCTGATTTCATTGGATGAAAAATACAGGGGCGAGCTTCCTATACTAACTGAAGACTTGGGAGTTATAACCCCTGAAGTTGCCCGCCTACGAGATGATTTTAATTTCCCGACGATGAAGATATTGCAATTTGCCTTTGACTTAAACGAATTAAAATCGGAAAATCTGACTAATCCTTATCTGCCTCATAACCACAAAAAAAACTGTGCCGTATATACCGGTTCCCACGATAACGACACAATCATGGGTTGGCTTGAAGGTTCTTCCGATGAGATGCTGAAATTTATTTATACCTATCTTTACGGAAAAAAAGAAGATAAAAGAATTTGCTCCATTTTAAACACTTATGAATTTAAAAAAGAATTAGCCTCCGAAATAATCCGAAAAGCGTTTTCTTCCGTGGCGGATTTTGCAGCCGTACAGATGCAGGACCTTTTGTTTTTAAATTCTGAAGCAAGAATGAATGCACCTTCAACAGTCGGAAAAAACTGGCAATGGAGAGTAACCGGGTCTTATGAAAACTGCGAGATGACCGAAAAATTGAAACTTTGGAATATCTTGTACAATAGGGTTTAAAAAATTACCCCCTGTACAATAGTTTAAATTTTTTGTATATTAGTTTTGTGAACGAAAAAATTTTAGGAGCTTACATGAACTTTATAAATGAAACTAACGAAGAGAAAAAAAATAAAACAAATGATGACGATGCTTTGATGCAAAAATTTCTTAATACACGCCAGATTATTTTGGCCGGAGAAATCAACAAAGAGCTTTCCGAAAAAATAGTACGCCAACTTTTACTCATGGAGTCCTTGTCGGCAACAAAGCCTATTTATATTTATATAGATTCCCCCGGGGGAGATGCCGATGCCGGTTTTGCAATCTTCGATATGATAAGATTTATCAAGGCACCCGTCTACACAATAGGTATGGGCCTTGTTGCCAGCGCAGCATCCATCATACTCCTTGCTGCAAGCAAGGAACGCCGTTTCGGTATGCCTAACAGCCACTACCTTATACATCAGCCATTGTCCGGTATAAAGGGAGTTGCAACCGAAATAGAAATACACGCCAAAGAGCTTGAAAAGATGAGGGTAAAAATAAATAAACTCATTGCAGAAGAAACAGGCACAGATGAAAAAAAGGTTGCAAAGGATACGGACAGGGATTGCTGGCTCAATGCTGAAGAATCCGTAGAATACGGTCTTATTTCAAAAATAGCTAAAAACCGAAAAGATATTCCCGAAAAATAAAAAAAGCATAAAGCCCAAACATAAAAATCTCGGATGCATACATCAACTGTATGCATCTTTTTATATCTTCATCTTCAATTTCAAAAACCTCGTCCCCTATAAAGGGCTTTTCGACAAGCTCTCCATCGTAATAGTTCGGGCCTCCCAGTTTTAAACCTAAAAGACCGGCAGCAGCGCTTTCAGGATGAGCGGAATTGGGACTTGAATGTTTTCTGCAATCCCGCCGCCAAATCTTAAAACCTCTTTTTATTGCAGCTAGTTCCGTCATTATTTTGTTTGAAATTCTTTTTTGTGAACCGTTTTGTGAGGGCCTTCGCAGTTTACAAAAAAAAGAACCTGCAAGAATAAGCAAGGCCGAAAGGCGGGCCGGAATATAGTTTACAATATCGTCAACCTTTGCCGGAAAAAATCCCAAGTCGGCATATTTTTCATTTTTATAGCCGAGCATAGAATCCATGGTATTTACAGCCTTATAAGCTATACCGCCAGCAGGCCCCAATAACATCATAAAAAACAATGGCGCTATAACCCCGTCGCTTGTATTCTCGGCTATAGTTTCAACACAAGCACGGCTCACTCCCTTTTCATCCAAAGGCTCGGTATCCCTGCCTACAATATTTGCAATCTGCTTTCTTCCCTCTTCAAGACTCATCTGCAAGGCCGTAAAAACTTTTATAGATTCTTTTTGAAGGCAGCGGGCTGCAAGACATGTATAACTGATCCATACTGAAAAAATAAAGTATAAAATCTTGTAAGGATATAATAATTTTAAAAAGAAAAAGATAAGACAAAAGCTGAAACTAACATTGAAAATGACAATCAAAAAACCTGCAAACTTTAAACCTCTCGGAGAACTAAAACAAGACCGAGCAAGGGCTTCTTCTTTTTTTATAAGGCTCCCGATAAATTTTACGGGATGAGGAAAAGAATAAGGATCCCCTAAAATAAAATCAAGAATGATTGCAGACAATAAAATAAAAAAATTAATATGTGAAAAAACAAAATCGGAAAAGCTTAAAAAATTAAAATTCATTTTGACTATAGATCTTAAGTCTAATATAGAACTAATCTAAAATAAAACCGTCCGGCCTTTAAAGCCAAGACGGTTTTCGCTAAACAAAAAACTTATTTTTCTTCAAGATATGAAGCTTGAACCCAGCCTTTTTTTTGTTTATTTTGTACATAGTACCATTCGGTCTGAGGAGAACTATCGTCATTACCACCGACAATATTAACAAAGACAACCTTTTTTGAAGCATAAAGAAGGGTATCGGCTTTTACGGATGCCAATACTCTTGGTTCACCTTCTGAAGACGGAATACTCAAAAGATCTATATCTTCTTTTGCAGTGAATTTCTTGTCAATTTTTTCGGTTACAAGCTTCTTTAAAAAAGCAGCCTCTGCATCCAGGACTTGAGCAAGATTTTGTAAAATTGCTATATCATCACTATATCTCGAATCCATTTCAATAGCGTTTTGAAACAGCTCGGCCCTGCTTGTTTCACTTTGAGTTTCCATTGCAATTTGTGCAAGAACCATTGCTGCTACATTTTCTTTTTGAAATTCGACAGTATCTCGTTTGGCATACTTTTCTTTTACAATCCACGAAGTTACCAGTTCAGGACAATAAGCTGCAATCTTTACAAATTTCTGGTTAGAGCTGTTTAAACTGTCTTTATAAACGGCAACAATAAAATACTGAGGTATGATTTCATCCGTAACAGCCGTTAAAGAATCCGATTTGTATAAAACCGTATCTGCAGCAGAAATAAATCCTGCAATCGTATTAGGCTCATAACAATAGTCTTGAATCCAATATTCCTTATCTTTTAAAGAAATATGGAAGAATTCCCGCTTTTGGCCGTCAGTTCTCTGAGCTTCCTTTTTCTCGCCAAGATAAATAGCAACATCGCCCAATGAAGCTTCTGCCGTCCATTTCATTTTGCCGTCATTCGTTTCGGTATAAAGTCCTGCACGGTGCACATAGATAACTCCGTCTTCATTTACTTCAGCCATTGATTCTTTAGGAGAATCTTTTCCCATTGAATCCATGGACTCAGGGTTTTCAGATTCGGATTTTGAAGTTACGTCTTCCTTTGTACAAGAAGCAAAAGCAAAGAACGAAACACACAACAGTAAAACAAATTTTCTAACAAAATTTACTTTCATAAACAACTCCTTATTTTTTTATGTTATTTTATATTTAACAATTCAAGTTCAAAAACTAAGTAAGCATTCGGGGGAATAACTCCGCCTGCACCTGCTTCACCGTAAGCAAGATGAGGAGGAATAATGATAATTCGTTTTTCACCCAAAGTCATTTTTGCCGATTGGGAATCAAAGCCCGGAATAACACGGCCAAGTCCCACAGGAAATTCTAAAGGCTTATGCATATCGGAATCATCAAAGACCTTTCCGTTTTCCAAAAGGGAACCCTTATATTTCATAGTTAGGGTTTGCCCTTGCTTAGGCGTATCTCCCTTACCTTGTTTTACAACAAAGGAATATACACCGTCATCATCAAGTTTTGCAGGAGAATATTTCGTTTTAATCAAATCTTCCATTTTTTTTGCAAAAGCTTCAGCTCTGCGTTTTTCGCTTTCCTTAGTTTCGGCAAGGTATTTATAAAAGGCCTCTTGGTCGGTTTTAAAAGCCTTTGCCTCATTTCCTGTTCTTATAATTTTAACGGTTTTAATTTTGTTGCCTTGTTGAATTGAATCTACAACATTTTGACCTTCAACAACTCGTCCGAAAACCGTGTGCTTACCGTCAAGCCAAGGAGTTTCAACATGAGTAATAAAAAACTGTGAACCGTTAGTTCCGGGACCTGCATTAGCCATTGACAAAACACCTGGGCCATTATGCTTTAAATCCTCTACAATCTCATCAGGAAATCTATAACCTGGGCCGCCTGAACCTGTACCGGTAGGATCTCCGCCCTGAATCATAAAGTCGGCTATTACCCTGTGAAAGGTGAGTCCGTCATAAAATGGTTTCCCCTTAGCGGCATCAAGAGTTCCTTCAGCCAATCCTACAAAATTACATACCGTTAAAGGGGTCTCTTTGTAAAAAAGCTTTAGGACAATCAACCCTTTATCGGTATCGATAGCAGCATAGAGCCCATCTTCTTTTAAAGCTTCTATATTCTTTAAATTATTCATATTTTTATCTCCTTTTTCCGAACCGGAATTTGTTATTATAATGGCAGCAGCAGTTCCCGCAACTAAAATCATAAATGCAATTGCAATAATCATAATCCATAATTTTTTCATTTTATCTTTCCTTAATTATCAGAATTATTCCTTTTTTTAGCACTATATTCGATACCTTTTTCGGCACATTTATATTCATCCATAAACCAATTATACACGGCCGTCAACCGTGAAGAAAAAGCTCTTTTTACTCTGCCGCCTATAAAAGGTATTGTAGGAAATTTTGCGGTACTTAAACAATGGATTAAAATATAATCATCAAAATCATATACAGCTAAAGATAAAGCCATCGCATCAGGCTGGAGAGAAATAAGACTCATATCCGGATGTGTAATCTTCTGTGTATTTACACATATCATACCAATATCACTGCCTTCTTTTAGATATCGGTATTTATAAATAAAATCTCCGAAGGTTGCATCGATGTGCCGGGCAAGAATTTCCGAGCCGTCAAAGTCCTCATTTAAAGGATCATCTATACGCTCATAAACAAGGCCGTCTGAAGTTTTTACTTCTTTTACTGCATGTGATGTCAGATAAAGAGTCCTCATTTCCTGATAAGTGTTTGAAAAGTATTCAATACCTTCAAGACCGGAAATATGACGCAATATTTTAGACACATCAGGATTATTGGGGCCTTCTTTTTTGTACAAAGATATAAACTCACCTAAAAAAACAGGCTTTTTTTTCGACAATAAAGAAGTCATTTTTTTCGAAAGAGCTGAAACGGGCAGCATTTCGGGGTTCATGTTTGAAGCCCCGTATTTTAACTTAAGTATTTCTTTTTTTTGAACAAGCTCGGCTGCTACCTTTGGATCAAGAATGTCTGAGAGCCTCTGCTCAATATTGCGTGCATCTACGCCGTTATCTGAAAAAATCGGGAACAGGCAGACTGCAAAAAATATGAATAGCGTTTTAATTTTTTTCATAAAAAACTCCCATAAAAACTTTTTGTAGCAAATAGCAATTTGCGAAAAAAGTTTTTTCACGCAGTTTGTTTACAAACTGCATACAATAATGCGACGTTTGCCGAAAGGCAAACTCGGCAGATAAACAGTGAGGCTGAATTTCTGCCGAACTGTTTATCACACCCCCTAAAATTCATGGCTTTCCTCTGCGAGGATTGAGTCCGCCTGCTATACTTATATACCTTTATAGAACACACGAACCTGCTTATATAAACCATCTCCCTCACTTTTGGTTTCAATATCGTTTACGGCATTTAAGGTTGTGTGTATAATTCTGCGCTCATAGGGATTAAGAGGCTCTAAAAGCTGAGATTTCTTTGTCATGCGGACCTTATCGGCTACATCATAAGCCATTCGGATAAGCAGCTCCTCTCTTCTTATTCTATAGCTTTCACAATCTACCGACACCCTGGCATAGGCATGGCCTATGGTACCGGCATATACATTTGCCAAAAGCTGTATAGAGTCAAGATTTTTACCCTTCTTACCTATAAGCATGGCAGCATCTTTAGAGTTAATTCTATAAGAAAAATGTTTTTTATCGCAAGCGATTAATGAAACGGAGCAGTCATAACCTATTTTTTCAACGAGGGTCTGAATAAAGAGCCTTGTCTTTTCCGCTCCTTCCGAAACATCTTCAGAGGTTCTTAAATCCTTATCTTCTTTAAGGGTTTGCTCTTCTTCAGCCTGTTCGGAATTATTTCTCATGTTGGTCCTTAAAGACTCATCAACATGCACCCTTATCTTTGCATGACCTTTTTTAAACAAAGAATTTTTTTGAATTTCTAAAATTTCAACATCAAACTGATCTTTTTCAAGACCGAGCTTAGCTACCGCAATATCGATAGCCTCCCTCTCCGTCTTTCCTTCAAATTCATATATCATATCTATTCTCCCATAAAAACTTTTTGCAAGGATTATCAAATCATGAAAAAAGTTTTTTCCGTGCTTTTGCAACGAAGTGAAAAAGCACATATAATAATACGATGTTTGCCTGAAAGGCAAACTCGAAGATAAACAGCGAGGCAGAATTCCTGCCGAACTGTTTATCTCATCTCCTAGTACTAAAATAATTATCCTTTATTTCTTCATGGACTTATTGATTATAAGCTGCTGTAAAAGCATCAAAATATTGGAAAAGGTCCAGAACAATAAGAGCCCCGAAGGAGCATTATAAAAAAGAAAGAAGAAGAACAAAGGCATAAAATAAATCATTATCTTCATAGAAGGATTTTGCTGAGACTGCCCCGGAGTTTGCGTCAACTTACCATGCAAAAGCTGAGAAGCGGTATAAATGATGGGAAGCAATCTTAAATCCGTCCAATTTAAAAACGGAATAGTAAAACCGAATTTCAAAATACTGTCACCCACCGACAGGTCAGGAATCCAGCCGGGAATAAAACTTGCCCCTCTAAATTCGAAATAATTATTGAATAATCCGAACATCGCAAACAAGAACGGAAGCTGAATAAGAAGAGGCAGACATCCTGATGCAGGGTTATAACCTGCTTCTTTATAGAACTTGACCATCTCTGCGTTGAGCTTTTGAGGATTATTTTTGTACTTTTGCTGCAGCTCATTAATCTGAGGCTGAAGCTCCTGCATACGCTTTGTAGCTTCCGAGCTTTTTTTGGTAAGCGGGAAAAAGATGATGCGCATTAAAAGAGTAAGTAATAGAAGGGCTACACCCCAGTTAGGAATAATTTTATAAAAAATTTCCATCACGAATTTTAAAACTCTTTCCAAGGGAGCTAAAAAGCCGCTTGATGCAGCAAGGCTGTCTATTCTTAAATTTTCGTAACCGTAATTATTGGCTGCTGCAGAATTATAAGAGTTTAATATCTTTTCGGAACTCGGTCCTATGTAGACCCTGTATTGGTCATAGGCTGCATTTCCCACAATCGGTTGGCGTGAAATAAAAAATTGGGAATTGTGAAGTTTTGCTCCTTCTTCCTTTATCCCTGAAAAAAACATCTTTTGAATGGGATCTTTGGGTATAATGATAAAGGAAAAGTACTTGCCTGAAACGCTTACCCATGAAGCTAAATCGTTTACAGCCTTTGTTTTTCCGTCTGTAATACTTCGATCTTCCTTTTTCTTTTCATTTGCAAAATAAGAAAGGGCTCTGTATTCGTATTTATCGTTTACCTTATCCCATTCAGGGCCGATCTGAGGAGCACTTCGTAAAGTATAAGCACTATCCCCGAAAGAAAGTCCCCTCATTCCCTCTTTTCCGTCAATAGTAACCTCAAGGGTAAACATATAATCGCCGGGGATAAAGGTATAGCGTTTTGCAAGAGTAAAAACGGTTTCCGAACCGTCCGTATTTTTTAGCTTTATGTCCCGATAAAAGCCTATCTGCTTTCGCCCGTCGGAAAGACTTTCTTCTTTTACATTAAAAAGTAAATCGACAGCTTGAGCATCATAACCGCCTAAAGCCAAAGAAAGAGCCCTGTTCCTTTCGGTAACATTTTCTATCATTTCAACACGCTCATCGCTTCCTGCTGAAGCATGTTCCTTTAATTTATAAGAAATAATATCTCCGCCCTTGTTTGTAAAAACAGCACGAATAATATCGGTCTCAATAACGTAGGTTTGTTCTCTTGAAGGATAGTCCGAATCTGCAACAGCCTCAATCATCAAATTAGAAATTTGATTTGAAGAAGTTTGAACGGCATTTTCAGATGAAGTCGGATTTTGCCCCTGAGCCTGAGCAACAGGTTTTTGGGGAACATTATATTCGGTAGGGAAGTATTTTTGCTGGATATACAGCCACCCTCCGAAAACAAGCATTGATAGCACAACGGCCAAAACAGTATTTTTTTTCAATTATAACTCCAATAAAAACTTTTTGCAGCAAATATCAATTTGCGAAAAAAGTTTTTTCAAGTAGTTTTGCTTTTGCAAAACTACATACAATAATGCGATGTTTTGTGCTTTGCACAAAACTCGAAGATAAACAGTGAGGCAGTATTTCTACCGAGCTGTTTATCATAACTCTTATAGGTTAATCATTTTAAGGAACAGGATCGTATCCTCCCTTACAAAAAGGATTACACCTCAAAATCCTAAGTAAAGCCATACCGGTACCTTTAAATGGGCCGTATTTTTTTATGCTTTCGATAGCATACTGCGAGCAAGTAGGTTCATACCTGCAGCTAGGCGGGAAATGAGGAGAAATAGCCTTTTGATAAAAGATTATACAAGCACACAAAAAACTTACTAAAAGTTTTCTCATAAAGCCTCATCATTATACATTTTCGCTTTTAAAAAGAGGGCGGTAAGTTGTTCTAAACGAAGAGAATAAGAATCCTTTTCTGAAAAAACCAGCAGGATAATGTCGTTTCCCGTTTTTAACCTATGTTTTATATGTCTATAGGCTTCTTTTGATATTCTCCGAGACCTGTTCCGCATCACTGCGGAACCGAAACCTCGTCGAAAAGTACATAAGAATCGATTGTACTCCAATCCATTAGGCAGGATTAACAAACTAACTCCGTTTAAGCTAAGTTTAAGACCTTTTTGAAATACGGCCTTAATACATGACCGATCCCTTAACCGTTCTTCACCGGAAAATGTAAAATTACTCACTCAAGAGAAACTTAGAACGGTTTTTTTTCGTCGGAAGCTGAAAGCTTGCGTCTGCCCTTTGCTCTGCGGCGGCTTAAAACAGCCCTTCCGCCCTTTGTTTTCATAAGTGCACGGAATCCGAAGCGTCGAACCCGTTTTGTTTTACTTGGTTGATATGTCCGTTTCATAAACTAGACTCCTTATATTATAGAGCGGGAAACCCCGCTCAAAGATTTCAATACAATCCTGTTAAGGACAATACACATTAAAGATTGTGGATTATATCAATAAAAGGGATAAAAGTCAAGAGTGCTGAATATTCTAATATTTTAAAATATCGTAGTATTGACTTTTTCTTAAAAGCAGGCTTTTTAACATCTAGCACATAAAATAAAAATATGGTAAAATTAAAGACAGATTTTTTGGCAGGAATACATACTGCAAAAAAAAGGAGATAGTATGACTAAAAGAAAAATTTTGGTTACCGGTTCACTCGGACAGATCGGAAGTGAATTGGTTATGTTTTTAAGAAAAGAGTACGGAAACGACAATGTTATAGCTTCCGATATCGAAAAAAAAGATGTACCCAAGGTTATCGGAAGCGGCCCCTTTGAAAAGCTCGATGTCCTTGACGGCAAAAAAACTCTTGAGGTTTGCAAAAAATATAAGGTCAACACGATAATCCACCTTGCAGCCCTTCTTTCAGCCGTTGCCGAAAAAAATCCTCAATTAGCCTATCAGATTAACCTTACAGGTTTACATAATATGTTGGAACTTGCACGAGAACAAAAATATTCTCTTTTTGTGCCCAGCTCAATCGCAGCCTTCGGCCCCTCGACTCCTGCCGATAAGACTCCGCAGGACACAATCCAGAGGCCTACCTCAATGTACGGTGTTACAAAGGTTGCCGGAGAACTTTTGTGCGATTACTATCACCAAAAATTCGGCGTAGACACAAGAGGTGTACGCTTCCCCGGCCTTATCTCCTATGAGGCTCTCCCCGGCGGCGGAACAACCGACTATGCCGTTCATATCTACTATGAAGCCTTAAAAAAAGGAGCCTATACTTCCTTTATCAAAAAAGGAACCCTTATGGACATGATGTACATGCCCGATGCATTAAACGCTATCTTTAAACTTCTTGAGGCAGATCCTGCAAAATTAAAACACAGAAACGCCTTTAATATCACGGCTATGAGCTTTGCTCCCGAAACGATAGCTGCAGAAATCAAAAAGCATATACCCAAATTTAAGATGAGCTATGATGTCGATCCAGTACGTCAGGCTATAGCAGATTCTTGGCCTAACTCCCTCGATGATTCTTGTGCCAAAAAGGAATGGGGTTGGAAGCCCAAGTACACCCTTGAAAGCATGACAAAGGATATGCTCGAAAAATTGAGCGAAAAACTCGGAATCGAGCTTCCGAATGCAAAACCTGCCGCAGTAAAGGTAAGCACAGCTAAGGCTCCTGCCGCTAAAAAACCGGCAAAGTCTGCGAAGCCTACTAAAACAGTGAAGCCGGCAGAAAAGGCTCCCAAGGCAGCAGCAAAGAAACCGGCAGCCAAACCTTCCAAGGGAACTGCAAAAAAGAAGTAAACCTTGACTTTTAAAAAAATAGTTTTTTAAAAGAACTTTAGGAGGGCTATGAAAGAAGCGGAATTTTGGAAAAAAGAATCTTCTTTTTTAGAAAATGAAGACGATAAAATACGCTGCCTTTTATGCCCTCACAGATGTCTTATAAAAGAGGGGCAAAGCTCCCGATGCCTTAGCCGCAAAAACATAGGCGGAAAACTTTACAGCTTAAACTACGGCAAGGTATTGGGAGCAGCCCTCGACCCCATCGAAAAAAAGCCCCTATATCATTTTTATCCTTCTACTTATATCTTCTCGGTAGGAACCTTCGGCTGTAACTTTGACTGCCTCTTTTGTCAAAACCATTCCCTCGTTCATTCCGTTCCAAAAAAAATAGAGGAGAAAACCAACAATTATCGGGATGAGGTCAGCCCCGAGGAGCTGATTGGGGCTGTTTTAAAAACGCCCTCTATCGGCATAGCTTTTACTTATAACGAGCCCACGGTTTGGTATGAGTATATAAAGGATGTCCTCCCGCTTGCAAAAGAAAAAGATTTAAAAACAGCGCTTGTAACAAACGGCTTTATCGAAGAAGAACCCTTACATAAAATTCTTCCGATGGTTGACGCAATGAATATCGATCTAAAGTCATTTTCCCCTCAGTTTTATACCAATGTCTGTAAGGGAAAAATAGAACCCGTAATAAACACTATAAAAAAAGCCGCCTCAGAAATTCATGTTGAAGTTACCTGCTTGGTTATTGAAGGATATAACAGCGGAGAAGATGAAATGGAAGCCCTCTCCCAAATGCTTGCAAAAATAAGACCGGATATACCCCTTCATATCTCGGCCTTCTACCCTGCCTACAAGATGAGGGATAAGGCCCCCACAAGGCCTGAAACAATCAGGCACCTATGTAAGACAGCCCAAAGAAATTTAAAATATGTTTATCCGGGGAATATTTAAGATTCTCTAAATTTTTTCTATCCAGCCTCTTTCAGCTCCTATCGAAGTATTGGAACCGTGCCCGGGATAAACGGCAGTGTCATCAGGCAAATTTAAAAGAGATTTTAGTGAAGCCTTCATCTTTTGATCGTCTCCGCCCAAAAGGTCTGTTCTTCCATGGGAGCGGTAAAAAAGAGTATCTCCCGAAAAGAGGACTTTTGCTTCCTCATTCCAAAAGCAAACCGAGCCTTCGGTATGCCCGGGAGTATATAAAACCTTAAAACCGTTTACAATATCTCCGTCTTTTAACAAGGCAGTAGGCTCCGGAAAATCGTATTTCAAAGCTTTTATATATCTTTCTGCACGGATTTGGCTAAAACATGCAATATGCTTTTCTTTTCCGTTTTTACCCAGATAGCCCGCATCTGCATGATGAATCCACAAAGAAGAATCGGGATATTTTAGCATAAGTTCGGGCACGCCGCCCACATGGTCAAAATGTCCGTGGGTAAGCATAATCTCGAGTCTTTCGGCATTTTTGTTTTTTAGGTATTCCATCAATTCCTCATCCGTGCCGCCCGGATCAACGAGGAGAACCGTTTTTTTATCCAAGGGAAGAGCCCAAGTCTTTACAAAAAGCGGGCCGGTATAAATCTCCGTAATTTCCATACCTTTTTTATACGGCAATTCGGCAAAAATGTCAATTGCGATGATAAGAAGAAGGAAGGCCTATTTCTTTGCGGTACTTATTTACCGTTCTTACGGCGATATCGATTCCGCGTTCTTTTAAGATTTGAGAAATACGGGCATCGGTTTTTTTTTCGGTATCCGATTCGATGATTTCTTGTATGGCTTTTTCTACAAAGTCTTTTGATAATCCGCCGCTTACTTCCGGCGAAAACAGGTCTTTAATTTCAAAGAGTCCCCACTCGCATCTTATATACTTTTGGTTTGAAACTCTCGAAACGGTAGAAGGGCTTAAGCCCACAATTTCTGCAATATCGATTTGTTTTAAGGGCTTTAAATAGCCTGCCTGCATTTTTTCACTCTCTCCTTCAGAGGACGGTTTGCAGGGGCGGCCTAAAAAAAAGGCCTCTTGAAAATTTACAAGGGCAGTTAAAACTTTTAATATCGTCTGATTGCGGTAGGCAAGCACATTCATAAAAAGAGCTGCCTTGTTTAAAAACTCCGAAGCCTCTTTTTTTTCTTCTTTTGAACCGGAATTTTTTATTCTTTCATATTCGGGCGAAATCTCCAAGGCAGGAACTTCCTCATCATTTATTATAATCTTAAGCTCGTTCCCTTCCCGTTTTATCTCGGCAATCGGCGTAATAAATTTTTCGCCGTCTCCTTTGCGTGAATAGGCAAGCCCCGGCTTAGGGTTTAAGGCTTTTATCAATTCTGCAAGTTCTTCCGCCGTTTCAAAATCCATATCGATTTTTTTTTGAGCAAGTTTTTTTATAAAAAGTTTTAAATCTGAAACAAAGACAAGAACTTCATAGTGTTCTTTTATTATCTTTACGCAAAGAGAATGTATGGTTTTATAAATATCAAGGATTTCATGCGTTTTGGGCGACTCGCAAAGAATTCCCGCCTGCACAATAAGAGATTCTTTAAAACCGGAACAGGCACAGCCTATCGGTTCAAACCGCCTGACAATATTAAGGGCTTTTTTTATTTCCGCATGGTTTATTTTTTTTTCGGCAAGCAGGTCTGCAAAGAGTTCTTCAAGAGGAACCCAATAAAAACCGTTTTGATCCAAATTTTGAATTATGAGCATTGCCGCATCTAAAACATACTCGTCCGCAATCGATTCTCCTGCTTGTTCAATCAGATGAGCTTGAAGGGTTTTGCGGGAATCATCTTCGATGCTCTCCAAAAAACTTTGATGCTTATCCCCTTCCTCAGCGGAGGCGGCACTCACTCGGGAAGAGGTTTTAAAAACAAGGGCCGGATTCCGCTTTACTTCTTTTATTACCTCTTCCTGAAGTTCTTCGCTCGATAAATTAAGCAGGGCAACAGCATTCAACATTTGCTGGTTCATCACCATTTTTTGAGATAAAATCTGCTGCTGCCTTTGCTTTAATAACATCTAATTTTTACCTTAGAGCGTGCAGTTAAAATCCTTTACCAAGATGCCGGGAAGCGAAGCTCCTCCGGTGCTTCTGCTGCCGTAGGTGCCGGTGTTTGCAAAGATGCGGCTTTCCTTTGTTACGGCCAAAAGGTTTTCCCCGAACATATTGTACAAGGATTCGTCCCAACGCATATCGGCAATGGGGGCAACGATTTTTCCGTCTTCTACCCAAAGGCAGGCAAAACGGGTCATTCCCGTTACGCGGGCCGAGGAGGTATCGCTCCAGTTCAGGTAGTTAAAGTTTGAAATATAAATACCCGTACCCAGCTCTTTTACGGCATCAGCTTCGTTTAAGTTTCCCGTTCCGATAACTATTGAACGCATACTTTCGCTTAAAGGAGCACCATTGGATTTTACCCCGTACTGAGTTTCGGTTCTTAAACTGACCAAGGTATTTTTAAGCTTACCCTTTTCGATTATGCTTAATTTTTCGGGGGCCAGCTCTCCGTTTGAGTTAAAGGCAGGCTCAAGCCCAAGCGAAAAGTCCTGAGTCAAATTAAACTTATCGGAAAAATGCTCCCTTCCCTCTTTTAAGGCAAGATAGGCACTGGAGCCTTGCTGCATACTCCTTTCGCTAAAACCGTTCCATGAAAAAAAGTCGGTTACGTCAAGGAGGGCATCGGCACTTATAAATGCCTTGTATTTTCCGGGGGCTAATTTTTTTTGAGGCGTGTGTAAAACCTCCAAGCCCTTTCGAGCTTGCTCTATCTTTAGCTTATATTGAGCATCACTCCATTCCGTTCCCGAATAAAGAGATTTTATACCGCGCCCGTTTTCGAGCCAAACCGAATAATCCAAAACAAAGGTTTCGGTTTGAAACCAATGACTTGCCCCTGCGGAAGTTATAACCCCCTTACAAATAACGCCCTGAGAATAAAGCCCTGCAAAGTCAAGGCCTTTAACGGGAGACAAAATAGTTTCGGGTATCTTATCTTCGGGTAAAAGTTTTCCCGTGTATATTGCCGAAGAGGTTTGAGAGGCTTCCGGTATTGACTGGTACTTGTCTTCGGGCAAGAGCATTATAGAGTCTCTAGCTTCTTGAAGAGCCGCTGCAGCCATCCTCTTATCCTTTTCCATACTCATCTGAATACCGAAACGAAAATCATGGGTGCGGTTCTTTTTCCAAAAAGTGCAAGAAAAATAGCCTTGATCAACCATTCCGTTTTGGCGTACCTTAGCCTTGCTAAAACGCATAAAATAGCTCTTTTCGCCCGAAAAAGAAATCGAAATTTTTTCTCCCTCAAGCAGTTCCGAAAGCATAAAATCGGCAATCGATTCAAAATATTCTTTAAAACTCATTTTCATTTTCCGCCTCCAAAAACTTCTACATCAGAAAATGCGCATACAGGACTTGCGTGTCCTACACTGATAACCTGATTCGGTTCTCCCTTACCGCAGTTAGGCGTTCCGTAAACATGGAAAGTGGATTTGTCGCCTACGGCACAGAGGTTTCGCCAAAAGTTTTGAGATACGCCTCGGTAGTTCGGGTCGCGTACGGTTTTCGTAATTTTTCCGTTTTCAATTAATTGGCCGTATTCGCATCCGAATTGAAATTTATTGCGGTAATCGTCTATCGACCATGAGCGGTTAGATGTCATAATAATTCCTTTTTCGATTGAAGAAATTATTTGATCAAAGCTGCTGGTTCCAGGTTCAAGGTTTAGGTTTGCCATTCTGTCTATCGGCGGCCGGTTCCACGAGGTTGCCCTTTGATTTGCGACCATCTTGTCAGGCGGAACGGTTTTGCCTGCATAGAGGCGGCCTGCACTTTCGAGGCTTCCCAATCCGCAGACTAAAATTCCATCCTTGATTATAAAGGTTTTCTTTGCCTGAACTCCCGTCTGGTCGGCAGCAAAGGTGGCAAGCTGATATGGAATTGTAGGATCGTAGCAGATATTCATAAGCTTTGAGCCGTATTGGAAGCTTCCTATATCTTCAGGCTTTATAAAACTGCCGCCAGCAAAGTTTCTTTCATCGCCTAAAATGCGGTCAATTTCCAAGGGGTGGCCGACGCTTTCGTGAATTTGTAAAAGCATTTGGTCGGGCATAAGAACAAGGGTACGCCTGTCGGAAGGACAGGACTCGGCTCCCAAGAGCTCTATTACTTCATTCCCTACTCTTTTGGCTTCTACCTTGGATTTGGCAAAGTTTAAAAACTCATAGCCTCCCTGAAAGGTACGGGCACCTGCGCCGTTATAAGTTCGCCTTTGAATTATGTCCCCTCGGCGGGCAGCGGCACCGAAACTTGAACCTATTGTGTAAAAATCTTGTAAGATTTTTGCACCTCCTGAACTTAAAAGCTCTATCACCTCTTCGCCTAAACTTACATAGGAATGAGTGTCAATAACCTCATCAGAAACTTTTAAAATATTGCATATTTCAAAAAGATAATCGAAAATTTCCGTTTTGGAAGGGCGGGTCTTTTTGCCCCTGAGAGTCTCGTATTTTAATTCCGTATACGGCCTGACATTTTTGTCAAAATCGGCAATTTTAAAGGCTGAAGCGGTTTTAGCGGCATTAAAGGCTTGGCAGGCAGCTTCGGCAGCCCCTTGAGGCGTCATATTTTGACTTGCCCCATAAGCAATATGCCCCTTATACAAGACCTCAACCATAAAACCCTGATCAACCGAATAACCGGAAGATTCAAAAGCTCCATCCTGAGCCGCAAAGAAGGTATCTCTTGTGCGGTGAATGCGTAAAGTTACAAGCTCCGCCTTAGGAACGGCGTTTTTTGCAGCTTCAAGCAGACTTTCCGATGTATAAATCATATTTCCCCCTAAATAATTACTAGGGATATTATATCAAAAAGAGGCAAATTTTGCAATTGAAAAAAAGAAAAACATACAGCAGGAATCTTTAACCTTATTATGGAGTTACAATAGAACCTAAAAATGCTTTTTACTCAAAGCTGTTCTTATCGGCGGCGCCGCTGACATCGACGGGGTATTTACCGTCAAAGCAGGCACAGCAAAAGCGGGTATTTGCTCCGGCATCTTTCATAGCTTTGAGCATACTTTCTTGGGATAGATAGACTAAGGAGTCTGCACCGATGTGTTCCCTGATTTCTTCAACCGATTTTTTGTGGGCGATGAGGTTTTCAGGGTCTCCCATATCTACACCCATAAAGCAGGAGTATCGTACCGGAGGAGAAGATATTCTGATGTGAACTTCTTTTGCACCCGCTCCCCTAAGCATTTTGATTAAGGGCCCCATGGTGCTTCCGCGGACAATACTGTCATCGACCACTACGATGCGTTTTCCTTCGACAGCTTCGGAAAGAACATTGAACTTCATCGCAACGCCTTGGTCACGCAATTTTTGGGTAGGTTGAATAAAGGTGCGCCCTATGTAGCGGTTTTTTGAAAAGCCCTCATCATAGGGAATACCCGATTCTTGGGAGTAGCCTATGGCTGCCGAACGGGACGAGTCGGGAATGGCTATAACTATATCGGCCTCAACGGGGGAGCTTTTTGCAAGCTCCTTTCCGAAATTTACACGGGATACGTGAACCGAAGCATTGTTCCAAACCGAGTCGGGGCGGGCAAAATAGACATACTCAAAAATACATGGAGAAAGAGGCTCCTTAGGCGGTATGCGCATACAAAGCTCGGCTCCGTTATCGACAAGCTTTAGAATCTCACCGGCTTTTACCTCAGTAACATCCCTACAGCCCAGCGTTAAAAGAGCACAAGATTCGCTTGCCGCAACCGATACACCATCCTGAAAACTTCCGACACAAAGAGGCCTGAATCCCCAAGGGTCTCTGGCTATGTAAATTCCTTCAACCGTTAAAACGGCAATCGAAAAAGCTCCTTCCCATTCTCTCATACATGAAGCTATACGCTCCGCCCAAGAATCGCCCTTGGCAGCGGCAAGCATCATAATCATAACTTCGGTATCGGAGGTAGAAGAAAGCCCCACCCCTCTTTCCAAAAGTTTTTGCCTTAAATGCGGGGCGTTTACAAGGTTTCCGTTATGAGCAAGGGCTATAGGCCCGTGCATTGTTTCTATATAAAAGGGCTGGATATTTCCAAAAGAAGAAGAACCTGTAGTCGAGTAGCGGGTGTGGCCGATGGCAGCATAACCTTGGAGATTCGATATATCGTGTTCGGTAAAAATGTTGGAAACAAGGCCCGGCTTTTTGAAGACTCGGATGTGCTTTCCGTTTGAAACAGCCATTCCGGCAGCTTCTTGTCCCCTATGCTGAAGAGAAAAAAGAGCATAAAAAACCGAGCGGGCAGCGTCATCCGGCCTGAAAGGCTGCCTTTCAGGATTTTCCGTCTTATAGGAGTTTGAATCCCAGACAGCGGCAATTCCGCATTCTTCCCCTAAACTCGATTTAAAAATATCATCCTTGCTCATTTTCTCAAATTCTCCTAAATCTAATCAAAAAACAACAAAGGGAGACCTTTCATCTTTCAGAAAGAGCCTCCCTTCTTCGGCATTTTAAGAACTTTTAAACCTGATCGATTAATGAAAGTCTTTAGGTCGTCGTTCAACTCTTTTACATTTTGAACATTCTGCAATATTTTTAATCTTACCGTTATCGACCATTGTTTTTAATACGATGTCTCCGCCGCAGGGACAATTAAATTTTTGAGTAGCAGCAGCAGTTCGTGAGTTTTTACTTGCACCAGCCATACTTGCCTCCTAGTAAAATATTATAGATTATAGTTATATCAACCGAATAAGTATAAAAAAAAACGGATTTTATGTCAATAGATTGATAATATAAAAATCAGCTCCTTTTCTTCAATACAAAGAAGAGCCAAATACTGCTTATCCCGTTTATCAAAAAGCCTAAACCTATCAGACTTGCAAAGAGGCCTGAAATGCTTGCAGGATTAAAAAGCCCCGAAAGCCCTATTAGGCATACAATTCCGGCAAAAATCAGCCAAAGCCACCACAGCTTCACACCGTATCTTTTTAGATCGAATGACTTTTTGACCTCAACAGCTCCCAAACAAATCAAAAACAGCCCGAGGACGAGCCCGATAAGACCGAGAACGGCACTTGGATTTACCAGACACAAAAGCCCCAGTCCTATAAGAATGATACCCAAAACCAAAAAGGTATTCATCTTAATCGAAAGAAACTGATAAATTTCGACAAGTCCGTAAACGATTAACGAAATACCTACAATAGTCACAATAATTCTTGTTATACTGTCAGGGTTAAAAATACATACAAGCCCTAAAACAGTAGACATCACGGCAATAGCCAAAAAAATCATGGAATAAGATAATTTTTTTTCAGACATATATACTCCTTATAAATAATACGATATTATAACGATAACAATTTTTTCTTTAATGCATTACCGAGCATTTCCAAATGCTGCTGTAAAATTTTAGTAGGACAGCCGACATTGATTCTTTCAAAGCCGTCTCCTTCAGAACCGAAAACATAACCTTCATCCGTAAAAAATTGAGCTTCATTATGCATAAAATTTTCCAAAGTTTTGTTATCCATTCCTAGGGCTCTAAAATCAATCCATTGAAGATATGTACCTTCAATGAACCTGCTTTTAAGCATGGGAAAATTGGAATCAAAATAGTTTTTAACCAGTTTTTGATTATTATCAAGAACTTGAAGAAGTTCCTCAAGCCATTTATCACATTGGGTATAAGCTATTTCGCAGGCTTTAAAGCCGAGAGCATTTACGCTTGAAGATCTCATCCTCTGAAGCATTTCGTCGTATTTTTTTCTAAGAGTCTCATTTTCGACAATTATATTTGATGTAGCAAGTCCTGCAACATTAAAGGTTTTTGAAGGAGCAGTCGCAGTTATGGTATTTGCCGCTATTTCTTTTGAAATACTTGCCATAAGGGTGTGTTTATAGCCGGGCATTACAAGATCATTCCAAATCTCATCGGAAAAAACTATAACATTATTTTCCAAGGCTATTTCGGCAAGTTTTTTTAATTCTTCTTTTTTCCATACACGGCCCACAGGATTATGAGGCGAACAAAAGATCAAAAGTTTATTTTTAGGCTGCTTTGCCAAACGTTCAAATTTCTCATAATCTATTGTATAATAATTGTCCTTATCACATAGAAGAGAACAATTTACGAGTTCACGTTCATTCATTTCAATTGCCATCGAAAAAGGATAATATACCGGCCGCATAACTATTACACCGTCCCCTTTTTCGGTAAAGGCATTTACTGCGGCAAAAAAAGCATTTACGATACCGGGAGTCTGCATAATCATTTCGGGGCTTACACTGTAATCATGTTTACGTTTAAGCCAATTGATTACGGCATTATCATAATCGGGATATCTCATAGAATAACCTAAAATCAGTCTATCGAGATAGCTTTTTAAGCCTTCAGTTATTTCGGGCGGATTTTTAAACTCCATATCGGCCACCGAAAGCGGAATTATGCCGTCCGAAACATCATGTTTCCATTGGTACATAAGCTCCCACTTAGCAGAACCTATGTTTTTTCGCGGAAGGGTATTTTCAAAATCATACTTTCTTGTTTTATTGATTGACATTTATTCTTTCCAGTCTCCAAATTTCATCAACATAGTTTTGAATAGTCCTGTCCGAACCGAATTTTCCGGAGCGGGCTATATTTAAAATACATTTTTTTGCCCAAGCATGGCGGTGATAATATTCGCTTATAATTTGCTCGTGAGCTTTTTGATAGCTCTTAAAATCGGCAAGAACATAATAAGTATCGGGCCTCTGACCTTCAACACCGTAAATCAAAGAATCGTAAAGCCCTCTAAAGGTTTGTTCTCCCGGCAAGGTATAGGTCCCGTCAATAAGCTGATTGACAGCCTTTTCCAGCTCAGGATTTGCTGCAAGGTACTCCCTCGGATTATAAGTGTTTTCCTTGTCCATCTTTAAAATTTCTTCAGCCTTAAGCCCGAAGATAAATTCATTCTCTGCTCCGGCTTCTTCGATAATTTCAATATTAGCCCCATCAAGGGTACCGATGGTTACGGCTCCGTTAATCATAAATTTCATATTGCCCGTACCGGAGGCTTCTTTTCCGGCAGTAGAAATTTGCTCGGAAATATCGGCAGCAGGGAAGATTTTTTCTGCAGCAGATACGCGGTAGTTTTCAACAAAGACAACTCTTAATTTTCCGGCAACCCTGTGGTCGTTATTTATTCTATCGGCGACCGTATTTATGAGCTTTATTATTTCCTTTGCACGCCTATAGGCGGCCGCAGCCTTTGCTCCGAAGATAAAGGTTTGCGGAACAGGGTCATAGGACGGGTCGTTTATGATTCTATTATAAAGAGTCATTATATGGAGAATGTTCAGTAACTGCCTTTTATATTCGTGGAGTCGTTTGATTTGAACATCATAGATAGAATCGGGATTGATAAATATGCCTTGATTTTTTTCAAGGTATTCGGCAAGCCTGATTTTGTTTTTATGTTTAACCTCGATAAAACCTTCTAAAAATTCTTCATTATCTATAAAGGCTTCAAGCTTTTTTAATTCATTCAAATTAGTTATCCAGCCGTCGCCTATGTATTTTGTGATAAACTCGGAAAGAAGAGGATTGGCCGTTAAAAGCCAACGCCGCTGAGTTACTCCATTTGTCTTATTGTTAAACTTATTCGGATAGAGGTCATAAAAATCGGCAAGCTCTTTGTGCTTTAGAATTTCGGTATGAAGAGCGGCAACTCCGTTTACCGAAAAGGCTCCGGCTATGGCAAGGCGGGCCATGTGAATCTTTCCGTCAGCCATAATCGCCATATTATTGTGCTTTTTCCAATCCCCCGGATATTTTTCGTAAAGCTTTGCCAAAAAGCGCCTGTTTATTTCTTCAACGATTTGATAAATCCTAGGCAGAAGTTTTTGAAAAACATCTATCGGCCATTTTTCCAAGGCCTCCGCTAAAATCGTGTGGTTTGTGTAAGCAAAAACCTTCTTTGTAATATCCCAAGCGGTATCCCATTCAAGATGATAATCGTCCATCAAAATACGCATAAGCTCAGGGATTCCCACAACAGGATGGGTATCGTTTAGCTGGATTACAACATAGTCGGGCAGCTTGGTAAAATCCGTACCTTCTCTATGTATAAAGGAGCGTATAATATCCTGTAAACTTGCAGAAGTAAAAAAGTATTGCTGCTTTAAGCGTAAGTTCATCCCGGGCGGGCCGGAATCATTCGGATATAGAATACAGGAAATGCTTTCGGCATCTATCTGTTTTTGGAAGGCCCTGTTATATTCCATGCTGTTAAAAAGCGGAAGATCAAAGCCGTCATCGGAAGAAGCTTCCCAAAGGCGGAGGGTGTTTACCGTGTCCGTACCGTAACCGACAATCGGCATATCATAAGGGGTGGCAATAATTTCTTCCGCTCCGTTTAGATCATAATAGAGTTTCCCGCTTTCGGATGTTCGGGAAGAAGGAATACCGCCAAAGTAGACCTTAACGCTCAAATCGGAACGGCGTACTTCCCAAGGGTCGCGGGCAAAAAGCCAGCGGTCGGGATATTCGACTTGATAGCCGTTTTCGATTCTTTGTTCAAACATTCCATACTTATAGCGGATGCCGTAGCCGTGCCCCGGATAGTTCATGGTTGCAAGAGAGTCCAAAAAACATGCAGCGAGTCTTCCCAAGCCTCCGTTTCCCAAACCGGCATCCGGCTCTTCATCTTCGATAATCGAAAGAGGTTCGGATATTTCATCTGCAATTTCTTCAATGGTTTTTCGAATACCCATATTGTTTATATTATTGATTAAGGCACGCCCCATCAAAAATTCGGCTGAAAGATAATACATCCTTCTAACGCCGGTTTTCTCTTGAGCATTCATAGTTTTAATCCAGTTAGATTGAATCAGCTCCATAACCGTACTGGCTACGGCATCATAAATCTCTCTGCGGGTAGCCTTATCAAGACTTTTACTGAAATTTCTCTTTAAACGTCTTATTACGGAATCCTTAACTTCTTCTTTTGAAATAACCAAGCTTCTACCTCCTTCTTATGTATCCATACTACTCTATATTTATTGTATGTCTTTTTTCAGATAAAATCAAGGCTTTATTAATTGGAGGGCTTTATATTTTTTTAACAACAAATCTGATATATGTATCAAAACCAAGACTCTCATAGAAACACTTTGCATCTTCGTTCAGCTCCCAATGAGTCAACTCGATTTGTGAGGCTTTTTCTTTAACGGCAATTTTTTCAATTTCTTTTATAAAGGCCTTGCCGATTCCCTTTCGCCTATATTCAGGCGCTATGCCGATTTGATCTATATGTATCCCCCTATAGGCTTTTCTAAAAGGGTTTTCTTGATAATCCCGAATATAAAATAAAGCATAACCGGCATCTTTTCCATCACAAGAGACAATATAGCAAAACCAATTTTCTTCTTGTAATTGCTTTTTAAAAAAGTTTAATATTTCATCATATGAAAAAGATTTAAAATATTCAGGATACAATCTATAATGAAGCTCTTGCACATCTTTACTCATTAATGCGATATGCTCTGCATCTTTTGATAACCTAAAACTTAAATCCATGATTTTTACCTCCTTATATTTTATGATATTCGAGGTAATAATGGAGCTACTACCTCAAGTCATCCGCTTAAGCGTTTTTCCATTCTTTCTATAGCTCTGATATGAATGCGGTCATGCCAAATAGTTCTACGAATTACTTTTTTAACCGTCCAATCCTCACTCTCATTACGATACAGCTTATTGCCCTCTTTTAGATATTTTTCCTTTAGTTTTTCTATAAATTCCATACGATTGAGCCGGAGATCATCGCCTATATTCATTTCAGTACCGATTTGATTTAAATAGTAGTTTTGAACATTAACAATGTGACGATATTGATCATTAATTGTACAATATACATCACCGTAAAAAGTTTTCCGCTTCATCGTAATGTCAATTAGCGATTTATTCTTCATTCTTTTATATATTTCTTCAGTTTTTGTTCCGGAAAGTAAAACTTTATTGCACCAAAAAAGAAAATCGTCTTGCTTATCAAAATCGATTAGCTCCGAATCAAATATAATATCGGAATCGGCATCTTCAATGTGTAAATCGGATTTTTTTATTTCTTCATTTATTTGCATATCGATAGCTTCTTCAAAATTAAGCCATTCATTGTATAAAGTTATTTCTTTATTGACTTTCCCTCTAGCCTCTTCCAGAGTCTTCCCCCTAATATAAGCCCCGGGTAAATCTTTTATCCAACCAAGAAAACCTAAGCCATTAGTTTCGTAGATTATGTGCATTAAAGACTCCTTGCCGGTTATTTTATAGTTGATTAACCGTTTATCCTTCTACCAGTTTTCCCGCTAAGATCAGAAAATTTTTTCATAGATTTCCATTCATTATTTTCTATAGATTCATATAACTCTTTTTCATTATTCATTTTCTTCTACGTTCTCCGCAAGATATCTAGCAGTATATTTTCTACTTGTTACGCTGAAATTTCTTTTTATGCAGATAGACAAGCAGAATAATTATAAACGATACAGATTGGGCAATTGCAATTCTTACAAACATCAATTCATCGCCTCCTGTAAAGGAAATAACATGAAGAATATTG
Organism: Treponema sp. B152; assembly: GCF_024181665.1. Lineage (NCBI taxonomy): Bacteria > Pseudomonadati > Spirochaetota > Spirochaetia > Treponematales > Treponemataceae > Treponema > Treponema sp. B152. The sequence goes on along the minus strand of NZ_CP058668.1, from coordinate 401,761 downwards.
ATGATTGCATTATTCACAAAGTGATCTCCCATTGACATATAAATAGAGCCGGTCAATTTTGTTAATAAAGCAAATTTTAATCCGATAAATCCGGAAGCGGTAACTAACATAATAATATTTGCATACATACCTTCGATACTGTTTCTACCGTCAAAATAATTTCTAAGAGGTCCGATAAAATGCCATAATCCAAACAAACCGGAAGTAATAAGTGCGGATACAAAAAATGCATACTTTTTCTCAAGCATTTTTGGAAAAAGACCTCTGAATATGCCTTCTTCCATAACCACATTAATGATATTCCCGATAATACAAATTACAAAAAATAATATTGAAGTTTGATTTCCTATATTTTTATCTACAGAATAAGTACTGACATATAACTGTAATGACCGGAAGTTTTTATCCGAAACAGCTATAGCAATCTCTATGCTATAAGCCAATATATATATACAAATTCCAAACAGCAATCCCATAAGTGTGTATTTTACAGCTCTCTCTTTATTAAAACCGATATCTTGTGCCTTAAAGTTATATAGTTTAGCTACTATGAATAAAATAACTATACCCAAAAGTTTGTGTAAAAATGCTTCACCCCAAAAAGTCTGGTCTGTACGAATAATAAAATACTCTATAAATCTAAGTATAAAGCAAAGTATATAAATCAAAAGTACAGCAAATAGCGGCTTATTGATTCTCTTCATATATTATTTCTCCCTTATTCCAATTTCCTCAGTTTTTACGCTCACTCATGTATTTTTTTACTTCGGCAGGAGTCAACATACGTATCTGTGTATGCGGATATTCTTTATATTTCCCAACAGTAAAAAGAGGTGCGGTTTGTTTGCATTGTTTGTCTTTATTCTTTTTCAAAAATAAAAGCAGATCGTCATAGGACGGAAAAATTTTATATGATTTTTTGCCCTTGCTGTTTTCTATTTCGTAGATACCGCAGGCCTTTTTTTCGGTATAATCCGCAGTACGCAAATAGAGTTTTGCAATTTCCAATGATTTAAACGGGAAATTCCATCTTTGCAAACCCCGTTGCGGATCATGTTCAATACAAATACATCGGCCGCATGTTCCGCAGATATATTGTGTATGATTTTCCAAACAATCTATGGGATTCAGTAATGGGGTAATTCTGTTTTCGTTTACATAGCATTCTTTACACATAGTATCCTCCTATTAAACCTTAGCTCTGCTTTTTGCTGTTACACATGGAACATCGATACGTAAAACAGTAACCTGTTTTGTCATCTGTTCGGTTATTTCAAAATCTCTGCCTGTCTGTGTTTTCATCAACAGCTGCAAACCTAAAATCTTTTCTTTTACATCTTCAACAAAAACAGCTGTACCGTCTCCCATAACGCTTGCATATTCCGATCCGTACTCACACGGAACTTCTCCTCCGGAAATAATCACAGCTTCCGTTTCAAGCTCGATAAAAACATGCGGATTCTTGTTGATAATATCCAGCTTCCGCCCTTTTTTTGCGCAGTGCACATATAAAGTCAATTTGTCTTCGTTAAATATAAAACCGTACTGCATCGGCACTACATACGGCCGGTCATTATCGATCATGCCGATATGTACAACCTTTGCTTTTTCGATAATTGATTGTATTTGCCGATTATCCGTTACTGCCCTGTCTACTCTTCTCATAAATAAACCTCCCAATAGAATTACAAATTACTCATCAGCAATTAGTTATGTATTTTTCTCCACGGAATAAAGCGGTTGACCCGTTTACTATAAGCTTTATATTCCTCGCCGAAGCGTTCTGAAAGCCATCTTTCTTCCGTGAGCTTCATAAACACGGTAAGGTATACCCAAAAGAGCGGCGGCAAAATCAATACATACCAATTCCGGCAGAATAGCAGAGCACCGATACAGATAAACAAAAAAGCGGAATAAATGGGATTACGCACGATGGCATACACGCCGCCGGTTTCAAGCCGGTTCGATTTTATCGTGATGTCGATCTTGGCACTGAATACCGCAGCGTACCACAAGATAATACCGCCTGCAATACACAAGATTCCGGCAATTACAAAAAGAACCGTAATGACCCCGCCGCCAATATAGCCGCTTGTAAGCATATTGAATTTGACAAGCGCAATCCCTGCAGCGGTGAACGCAATCATAATTGCAATACACACCGGCCCTACCCCCATAACAGGGAGATGTTCTTGGTTTTCTTTTTTCATCCTATATAAAATCCTTCCTTAAAATTGAACAGCTGAACAAAATATCAATTTTGGAAGCTGTTCAATTCGCCGTTTCGTAACGTCAGTGAGAAACGGCATACAATAAAGCGATGTTTGTCGAAAGGCAAACTCGACAGCGTTTTTTGACAATGCCATCTGCATTGTCAAAAATAAGCCTTCATAACTTTTTAAAGAGAAGATATGCGGCCGCTGCCTGAACTTTTAGTCTCAATAACAGGATTACCCTTATAACGGATGGAACCGGAGGCACCTATATCGGCTTTTAAATGCCGTGTAACCCATACTTTTGCAGAGCCGGAGCCTGAAATTGAAATATCCGCCTTTTCGGTTTCAAAATCCGTTGTTTTTATATCCCCTGAACCGGAGATATCCGCTATCATATTTTCGGCTTTTCCCGTTGCAGAAAAATCGCCTGAGCCGGATACGTCCACCTTTAGAGTGTTTACCGTAATCTCGTGTGCGGTAATATTACCGCTGCCTGAGATATCTATCGACATCGTTTCTTGAGGAATATTAAATAATGAAATGACAGCTGTAAGAGAACCGGCTGTCTGCAACCTTATTAAAGCAGGCATTGTGATAGAAACTTTGCACTGAGTCGGTGATATGCTGTATCCCGACTTAAAACCGATATTAAGAGTATTACATGTACGAGATATATCCAAATAGGGGAAAATATTTTCATCAGTTTCAATTTGAATGGAAAAGGTTTCGCTATACCGTATATCGGCAGTCCATCCGCCAGCAATAGAAATAGCATTAAAATTGTTTTGAGGGAATGTCTTGGTTTCTATCGTTCCGTTTCCTTTGATCACTTCACCAGAACAGGAAAAAGATTGGCAGCTTATACAAATAACCAAAAGAGCCGTTATCACGGCAGCTTTTACAACACCGATTACTTTGACTTTATTCATAAAAACTCCTTAGGATAAGTTTCTTTTATAATAATACTTTAAAGCCTCAAATATGTCAATGCTGAAAAAATTACATCCCAACCTTTGAATTTACCTTAATCCTTTTGTTTCCATCTCAACCAAAGAGTAAACCAAAACCTTTGTAAAAATGCGGGTTCTTAGGGGCTGCGCCCCTAAGCAGTCGTTGAAGGGAGAGGGGGTTTTAGGGGGAGAGGGAAACTTGCGTCTGAACAAGTTTCCCTCTCCCCCTATATTTTAGAGATCATCCAAAAAGCTTTCTTCTTCGATAAGTTCTTTTTCTTCGAGAGCTTGTGCAGCTTCAGCTTCAAGCCTTCGGCGTTCAAGGATTTCGTTCATCTGAATATCCAAGTCGCTCTTATTTTTATCGAAAAGTTTAATATCTCGGTACTGCTTCATACCTGTTCCTGCAGGAATAAGATGACCGATAATTACGTTCTCTTTTAGGCCGCGAAGCTCATCCGAAGAACCTGCAATAGCGGCATTTGTAAGAACCTTCGTGGTTTCTTGAAAAGAAGCGGCCGAAATAAAGGAGTCGATGTTTAAGGCTGCCTTTGTAATTCCTTGGAACATAGGACGGGCAACGGCAGGCTGACCGCCTTCTTCCTTAACCCTCTTATTTTCCTCATGGAAGCGGTATTTATCTATCTGCTGGTCAAAGATAAACTTGGTATCTCCAACCGAAACAATCTTTACCTTTCGGAGCATCTGACGTACTATTATACCTACGTGTTTATCGTTGATGGTAACACCCTGAGCATCATAAACTTCCTTGATTTCCTTCATCAAATAGTTTTGAAGGGCATTTTCACCGAGGATATTTAAAATATCGTGCGGATCAAAGCTGCCGTCACACAAGGGCTCACCGGCTTTTACCGTATCTCCGTCACGGACAAGCATTCTCTTTCCGATAGGAACCAAGTGCTTTACATCATGGCCGTATTCGTCTCGAACCATAATAGTTCTCTTGCCCTTAAGTAAGCCTTTCTTTATGGTAACAACACCGGCAATAGCGGCAAGAACGGCAGGCGACTTTGGTCTGCGGGCTTCAAGAAGCTCCGAAACTCGCGGAAGACCTCCGGTAATATCCTTAGTCTTTACCGACTCTTTTGCTATCTTTGCAAGGATTGCACCGGCCTTAATCTCCTGACCTTCTTCAACCAAGAGCTGTGCACCTCCGGGGAGGAAGTAAGAGTCCTCACCTACGGTGTTACCCGATTCATCTGAGATAAAGATGCGGGGCTGCATCTTATCGAAGTGAGCATCGCTTATTCGCTTTTCGACAACACCCGTTTCTTCATCGGCTTCTTCTTTTAAGGTTGTACCGGGCAAAATATCTTCAAATCGGACAAAGCCGTCATATTCAGCCAAAATGGGATCGGCAAAGGGGTCGAAGGTACCGACCGTTTCTCCGGCCTTTATAACATCATTTTCTTTTACTACAACCTCTGAACCGTTTCTTATCTCTATTGTCTGCTCTTGACCTGTCAAATAGATAATATTATCTCTGACTTCGGCAATAGCTATATTTTCTGAAAGCACTTCCTTTCCATTCTTTAATGTATAAAGAGGATTTCCCTTTACCACCCTTGTACCAGTACTTACAAGGGCTGTTTCACCTTTTTTAAGAGCATATTCGTTCAATACCCTGCTGAATGTAAACTCGCCTTTTCTTGTAAAGAGGAAGTGTCCGTTTTTAAGGGTTACATAAGAACCCTTTATACCGCGAACGATGATAGAATAGTCATTAAATACGATTCTGTTCTCTTCAACATTTTTAGAAGCCGTACCGCCCTCGTGGAAGGTACGCATCGTAAGCTGAGTACCGGGCTGACCGATGGACTGGGCTGCGATAATACCTACAGCCTCCCCTATTCGGACAATTCGGTTTCGTGCAAGATCTCGTCCGTAACATTTTACGCAAACACCGTGCTTGGATTCGCAGGTTAAAACGGTGCGGAGCTTAACGGTTTCAACACCGGCTTCTTCTATCTTCTTAGCTGTTTCATCGGTAATATATTCGTTTACATCTATGAGAAGCTCTCCCGTAATTGGGTGAATAACCCTTTCCAGAGTGTATTTTCCGGCAATACGTTCGCTCAAGGACTCACGAATTTCGTCTCCGCGTTTAATTGCGGCATATTCTATACCGTTGATGGTACCGCAGTCTTCTTCGTTTACAACTACGTTTTGGGCAATATCAACAAGACGGCGGGTCAGGTAACCTGCGTCAGAGGTTTTAAGAGCCGTATCGGTCAAACCTTTTCGGGCACCGTTAGTCGAAATAAAGAATTCCATAACGTTTAAGCCTTCTTTAAAGTTCGATCTAATCGGAAGTTCGATGATGTCTCCCGTAGGCTTGGACATAAGACCTCGCATTCCCGCAAGCTGATTTATCTGATCCTTAGAACCTCGAGCACCCGAAGTTTCCATCATGTGAATCGTGTTAAATCCGCCCTTGTCTTCTTGCAGACGTTTCATAAGAATTTCTTTAAGATTGGAGTTTGTCTTTTGCCAAACGTCAACAACACGGTTATAGCGTTCTTCTTGGGTAATGTGGCCGCCCTTATACTGGTTATAGATTTCCAAAACCTCTTTGTTGGCTTTTTCGAGCATTCCGGCCTTTTCAGGAGGAATAATCATGTCCTCCATACTCAAAGTTGCACCGAAATATGTAGCGTACTTATAGCCGACAGCCTTGAGCTTGTCCAAAAGCTGAACAGCCAGCCACGGCCCCTTATCCTTAAAGACATTCTCTATCAGTTTTCGTATTTTTTTATCGTTCAAAGCATAATTTGTAAAGGGAACGCCTTCGGGCATTTCCTCATTAAATAGAATCCTTCCCGGTGTAGTTCTTACGGTTTCAATCTTACCGGGTTCCGTTTCATAGTCGATTAAAACGGGTTCCTGCCAGCCTATGGCATGACATTCTGCGGCCATCAAAACTTCCGGAACGGAAGAATAAAGGCGCTCTTTTTTACCCTCAGGCAGAGCTCTTTCCTTTGTAAGATAGTAAAGACCTAGAACCATGTCCTGTGTCGGGAAAACTATTGTTTTTCCGTTTGCAGGGTCTAGAAGGTTTCGGGCTGAAAGCATCAAAGTCCAGCATTCCATTTGAGCCGCCTGAGTGAGCGGAACGTGAATAGCCATCTGGTCGCCGTCAAAGTCGGCGTTAAAGGCCTTACATACAAGAGGATGGAGGCGGATAGCCTTTCCTTCTACCAAAACGGGTTCAAAGGCTTGAATACCAAGTCTGTGGAGGGTCGGAGCACGGTTTAAAAGAACCGGATGCTCGCTTACAACCTCGTCAAGGACTGCAAAAACTTCGGCAGCTTCCTGTTCTACAAGGAGTTTTGCCTTTTTAATATTGGAAACAACTTCCTTTTGAACAAGTTTTTTCATTATAAAAGGCTTAAACAGCTCCAAGGCCATCTTAGTGGGCAGACCGCATTGCCAAAGCTTGAGCTCGGGGCCTACAACGATAACGGATCGGCCTGAATAGTCGACTCGCTTACCTAATAGGTTTTGGCGGAATCTTCCCTGCTTTCCCTTTAAAAGATCGGAAATCGATTTTAGAGGTCTGTTTGAAGCTCCCTTAATAGCCTTTTTCCGTTTTGAGTTATCAAACAAGGCATCGACCGCTCCTTGGAGCATTCTCTTTTCGTTTCTGATAATAATATCGGGAGCCTTTAATTCCATGAGCTTACTCAAACGGCTGTTTCTGTGAATAACCCTTCGATACAAGTCGTTGAGGTCGGAGGTTGCAAAGCGGCCTCCGTCAAGCTGAACCATTGGGCGTAAATCCGGAGGAATAACCGGAATAACATCAAGAATCATCCACTCGGGTTTGTTGCCCGATGCTCTAAAATTTTCGACTATTTCGATTCTGCGCAAAAGGCGTTGATCGCTTTTTGCACCTTTTTCAATCATTTTAGCACGAAGCTGGGCTGCAAGCTCATCCAAGTTTATATTTTGAAGAAGGGTTTTAATAGCCCCTGCTCCCATTCCTGCGGTAAAGGCAGCTCCATAGCGTTCGTGAGCATCCCTGTATTCATCTTCGGTTAAAAGCTGCATGGGCTCCAAGTCGGTATCGTTTGCATCTATAACGATGTATTTTTCATAGTACAAAACAGACCTCAGAGCTGCAACCTGTAGGTTGAGTAAAAGTCCCATTCGGCTAGGTACCGAGCGGTAATACCAAATATGAGAAACGGGGGCTGCAAGTTCTATATGTCCCATGCGTTCACGGCGGACCTTAAAGTGAGTAACCTCAACACCGCAGCGGTCGCAGATAACGCCCTTATAACGGATTGATTTAAACTTTCCGCAAAAACACTCCCATTCCTTTGTGGTTCCGAATATTCTTTCGCAAAACAAACCGTCCCTCTCCGGACGCAAGGTTCGGTAATTGATTGTTTCAGGCTTTTTGACTTCCCCATAGGACCAAGCCCTTATAGTGTCGGGTGAAGCAAGCCTTATCATCAAGCTGTCAAAATCCTGTATATCTCTCATAATCTTTCCCTCTCCTTACTTCCGTTAAAAGTTAGTACTTGTTTTTTCGCGTTTAATTAGCTCTTCATCCCTTTCGGTTAAAGGAATCTGCTGACCCTTTGCATCATAGATTGTAAAGTCTAGAGCTAAACCTCTTAATTCCTGTACCAATACGTTAAAGGATTCGGGGATACCGGCAGAGCTTGAAGGCTCGCCCTTAACGATGGATTCATATATTTTAGATCGTCCGTGCATATCGTCGGACTTGATTGTAATAAGCTCCTGCAAGGTGTTGGCTGCACCGTAAGCTTCAAGGGCCCAAACTTCCATTTCTCCCAAACGCTGACCGCCGAATTGAGCCTTACCGCCCAAGGGCTGCTGGGTAACAAGAGAATAGGGGCCTGTTGATCGGGCGTGCATCTTGTCGTCTACCAAGTGAGCCAGCTTTAAGAAGTAGATAACCCCGACAAATACCTCGTTTTCAAAGAGGCGGCCGGTTAAGCCGTCTCGGAGTTTTACCTTAGAGCTGGTAGGATAACCTGCTTCTTTAAGCTTCGCTTCAATCTGTTCCATACTGGGAGACTCAAAAACCGGAGACTCGTACCACTCATTCAATTTTAATCCTGCAAGGCCCAGCTCCGATTCCAAAATCTGGCCGATATTCATTCGTGAAGGAACACCGAGCGGGTTTAGACAAATATCAAGAGGTGTTCCGTCTTCCATGTAGGGCATATCTTCTTCGGGGAGGATTCTGGCTACAAGACCCTTGTTTCCGTGGCGGCCTGCCATCTTGTCCCCCTCGCGGAGTTTTCGTTTTGTAGCGATTAAGACCTTTACAACTTCATCTACACCGGGGCTCAAGTCATCTCCCTGATCCCTTTTTAAGCGCTGAACATCTATAACCGTGCCCTCGGTTCCGTGTGGAACACGCAGAGATGTATCCCGCACTTCCTTAGCCTTTTCACCGAAAATAGAATTAAGGAGCTTAAATTCGGGAGTTGTATCGCTTTCGCTTTTAGGAGTAACCTTTCCGACAAGGATATCTCCGGGCTTTACCTTAGAGCCTATGCGGATAATACCTTCGCTGTCGAGGTCGTCCAAGCTCTTTTCGGACTTGTTCGGAATATCGCAGGTCATCTTTTCGGCACCCAGCTTTGTTTCCCGAACATCGGTTGAAAGCTCTTTTATATGAATAGAAGTGAACATATCTTCTTTTACAACTCTGCGTGAAATTAAGATAGCGTCTTCATAGTTATAACCGTTCCAAGGAACGAATCCTACGAGGATATTTCGGCCTAGGGCCAATTCTCCGTTATAGGTTGCAGGACCGTCAGCTATGGGCTGGCCTGCCTTGACCGTATCGCCTACATTGACGATGGGGCGCTGATGGTAACAGGTTTCTTGGTTCGTCCTTTGATATTTTAAGAGAGTGTATTCGTCCTTGTCTTCTTTATTTTTTCCCTTTTCGGGGGCTATGATAATCGTATCGGAAGAAACAAACTCAACCTTTCCCGATCTTTTTGCCTTAACCAAAACGCCCGAATCATAGGCGCACTTTTTTTCCATACCGGTTCCGACTCGCGGAGGTTCGGGGAAAACTAAAGGAACAGCCTGACGCTGCATGTTGGAACCCATGAGGGCACGGTTAGCGTCGTCATGTTCAAGGAAGGGAATTAGAGAAGCCGAAACGGATATAATCTGTTTAGGCGAAACATCCATGTACTGAATATCTTTCGGACTTATTGAAGTATAGTCTCCAAGTTTTCGGCACGAAACCTGATCCGTATTGATCTTTCCGTCCTTTCCGATAGCGGAAGAAACCTGTCCGATAAAGTATTTGTCTTCATCCATTGCAGACAAGTACTCGATTTCGCGGGTAGCAACCCCATTTACAACCTTTACATAGGGTGCCTCCAAAAAGCCGTATTCGTTTACACGGGCATAGTTTGCCATGGAAACGATAAGACCGATGTTCGGACCTTCAGGGGTTTCTATCGGGCACATTCTTCCGTAGTGGGTATAGTGAACTTCTCGTACCTCAAAGCCTGCCCTGTCGCGCGAAAGACCGCCGGGGCCTAAGGCATTAAGACGGCGCTTATGAGTAAGTTCGGCCAAGGGGTTTACCTGATCCATGAACTGGGACAACTGGCTTGCTCCGAAGAATTCTTTGATAGCCGCAACAATGGGCTTAATGGAAATTAAGTCCTGAGGTTTGATGGTATCCATTTCCTTGGAACTCATCCTGTCGCGGGCAATACGTTCCATTCTTGAGAAGGCTTTTTTGAGAACATCGGTCATAATTTCGCCGACTGACCTAATTCGTCTGTTGCCTAGGTGGTCGATATCGTCAATGCTTTCTTCACCTATGTAAACCTTGATCAAAAATTTCATGGTCTTAAATATATCTTCTTCGATTAAGGTTGTACCTTTAACGTCATCAGAATAGTCGAATTTTTTGTTTAATTTATATCGGCCGACCTTACCTATATCGTACCTTCTTGCAGTGAAAAACATATTGTGCAGGTCTTCTTTTGCATTTTCGTAGGTAATAGGATCTCCCGGCCGGATAACGCTGTAGACTGCGTTTAGGGCATCTTCAACGGTGGGCTCATCGTTTACGGCCGGATCGGGAGTGTACTTGATTTCTTCTCTTTCAAAACAGTTGATGATAATCTGAGAATCCAAAGAGTCTTTTCCCTTAAAGTCGATTATCGTTATCTTTTTAACGTCATTTTGAATTAAATCGTCGATGTTGTGGGGATGAATTTTTTCACCGGCTTGATGCATTTTACGTTTTTCGCCGTCTTCACCCTTTACATAGACATCTCTGGCCAGTACCTGACCGATTAATTCTTCGTACTCGGTCCTGTCCGGAGATATTTTTGCTGTCTTTGTTTTATAGAAAAGGTCGATAATTTTTTCTCTTGTGTCATATCCGAGAGCACGTAAAAATATCGTACCTAAAATTCGCTTTTTACTGTCAAGCTTTGCGTAGATAAGCTCTTTTTTCTGATCTATTTCGAATTCAAGCCATGTTCCTCGGTATGGAATAATGCGGCTTGAGTAAACACCCTTTTCATGCGAAAAGATAACACCAGGCGAACGGTGAATCTGAGAAACGACAACCCTTTCCGCTCCGTTTATAATAAAGGTTCCTCTTTCCGTCATCAGAGGAATATCGCCCATATAGATGTTTTTGCGGCGAATTTCCTTAGTTTCTTTAAAAAATAAGTCTATTTCGGCTTTTAAAGGGACGGAATAAGTAAGTCCCTTTTGTTTGCATTCAATTTCAGAAAATTTAATACTATCATAATCGAGAGAATAGGATAGATATTGCAAAGCCATGTCTTCATTTGTACTTTCAATAGGAAAAGTTGTATGGAATACCGATTCTAAGCCCTCAATCTCGGTCTCATCTGTCTTTTTTTCTTTGTTTAAAAATTTATTGTAAGATTGAATCTGAATATCGATGAGATTAGGAAGCTCCATAAAATTCGGAACATCCTTACCGTAATACCTTCGATCTATTTTTTGACCTCTTGCAAACATCCATTACCCCCCAAGTCTATATTTAATCACAAAAAGACTTCCTGAGAATTCATACAGGAAGTCTTAGAGAAAATTCATTGTCTATGCTGTTGTGCTTCTTTTTGGAAGAAGCACAACAAGGTCCGGCATAAAGCCGGTATTTTGCTTATTAAGCAATTTCAACTTCACCGCCGGCGGCTGTAATAGCTTCCTTAATCTTGGCTGCTTCTTCTTTAGAAACATCTTCTTTAAGGACTTTCGGAGCTCCTTCAACAAGCTCTTTAGCTTCCTTCAAGCCGAGGCCGGGAATAACGTTTCGAACTTCTTTAATAACACCGATCTTTTTACCGGGATCGGAAAGTCCTTTAAGAGTAACAGTGAATTCTGTTTTCTCTTCTTCAGAGGCTCCGCCTCCTGCAGCTCCGCCTGCAACTACTGCAACGGGAGCAGCGGCTGTTACACCGAATTTTTCTTCCATAGCCTTGATAAGCTCGGAAAGTTCGAGAATCGTTTTTTCGCCGATTGCTTCAATAATTTGTTCATTTGTTAATGCTGCCATATTATCTTCTCCTTAAAAATTAAATTTTTGTGCTTTTTAAGCACCTTAAGCAGACAGGGGGTCAGCTTTTGAAGCCTGACTGCTTAACTTCTTTCGGAAATATCCGAAAGCTTGTTTTAAGCCTCGGGAGCAGACTCTGCAGGCTGTTCGGCCGGCGTATCAGCCGCTTTTTCCTCTGAAGCAGGAGCTTCAGCTTTTGCTTCTGCGGGAGCTGCACCTTGGGCACCGCCCTTATCCACAATCGCCTGTAAGGTGCGTACAAACTTGGAAGTTGTAGCATTGACTGTAGACATAAACATTGCAATAAGATCTTTTTTTCCGGGAAGTTTTGAAAATGCCTCGATTTGCTTGGCATCATAAATTTCACCGTCAACTACCGCACCCTTAATTACAAGAGCCGGAGCATCTTTTGCATATTCAAACAAGGTCTTAGCGGCAAGGTTTGCATCTTCTGCAATCATAGCCAAGGCTGTAGGTCCGGTTAACCAGGAATCTACATCCTTAATATCGGCATCTTCAAAAGCAATGCGTGCAAAATTATTGCGTACAACCTTGTATGTGCAAGCATTTTCTCTGAGCTTCTTGCGGAGCTCAGTGATTTGCTCAACCTTTAAGCCTCTGTACTCGGTAAAAATAAAAGCGGAGGAGGCTTTTACATCGTTTTTGATGCTTTCAATCGCTTCGGTTTTTTGGCGATTCGGATTTTTTGTTCTTAATGCCATTTTTACTCTCCTACCTTATAATCAACCCAAACGCCGGGGCCCATTGTCGAACTAATCGATACGGATCTGATATAGTCACCCTTTGCATCGGCAGGCTTTTTTCTCATCGTTTCGTTGATAAGAGCCTGTACGTTTTCCACAATCTTGGAAGAGTCCATAGAAACCTTTCCAACAGGGAGATGAACAACTCCGCCCTTATCGGCGCGGAATTCTACACGGCCTTTTTTAAGCTGGTTTATAGCGCTTGCAATATCCGTGGTAACCGTTCCCGTCTTGGGGTTAGGCATTAAGCCTCTGCGGCCGAGTACCATACCCAAGCGTCCTACATCCTTCATCATATCGGGGGTAGCAACTGCGATATCAAAATCGAGCCAGCCGCCCTTTACTTTTTCGATGTACTCCGTAGAACCGGCATAGGCAGCTCCTGCGTCAAGAGCTTCTTTTACTCTGTCGTCCGTACAAAAAACCAAAACCTTTTTTTCGCCCCTAAACTGATGGGGGAGAACAAGGGTATCTCTAACGCTCTGTCCCTTACCAAGGGTCAAACTTACATGAACTTCAACTGTTTCATCGAATTTGGCGTATTTAAGCTCCTTGACAATATCAACAGCCTTGGGAAGCTCGTAGGATGCTGCAGAATCATACTTTGCAAGTGCATTTTTGTAATTTTTTCCGTGTTTCATACTAGCGCTCCACCTCTACACCCATACTTCGTGCAGTTCCTGCAATGATTTTCTTTGCAGCTTCAATGTCGTTTGCATTGATATCGGGCATCTTTGTTTTTGCGATTTCTTCCAATGCGGCCTTTGAAAGTTTTCCGACTTTTGCAGTAACCGATGTGGCAGAACCTTTTTCAATCTTACAGGCTTTTTTGATTAAAACCGATGCGGGCGGTGTTTTGAGGATAAAAGTAAAACTCTTATCGGCATATACCGTAATAACAACGGGGATAACCAAACCGGGCTCCATGGACTTTGTACGGTCATTGAACTGCTGTACAAACTGGGGCGCACTTACACCGTGCGGACCTAGAGCCGGGCCTATAGGCGGCGCAGGAGTTGCTTTTCCTGCGGGACACTGAAGTTTAATCTGTGTCACAACCTTTTTCTTTGCCATCTTCTCTCCTTCCGGTACAAACGGAGGTATTCCCTCCTCCCGTAATATACAACTAAAGTGCTGATGCCGAGCACCGCACCTTGTTTAAAATTTAAATGATTTCGGCTTGAGACATTTCGACTTCAACCGGTGTAGTACGGCCGAAGATCGCAACCATAACTCTTAACTTATTTTTATCTGCCATAACTTCATCGATGACGCCGGTAAACGAGGCAAAAGCACCTTCGATGATTTTAACATGCTGTCCTTCACTGAAATTTTGAATAACTCGGATATTCTTGTCGCCCTTAATTTCGCCTGTTTTTTGCAGGATTTCCTTTGCTTCATCGGGAGAAATAGGCTGAGGCTTTTCATTACCTGCCGTTCCCAAGAAACCCGTAACGCCCTGAATTTTGCGGATTTCGGAGCAAACACTTTTCCAACCAAGATCGGGAAGATTCATTTCGACCAGCATATAACCGGGAAGAAACTTGCGTTTAACATTGCGTTTTTTTCCGCCCTTATTTTCAATTACAAGTTCTTCAGGTATTTTTATATCTGTAACAAAATCAGCAGAGATAATCCCTTTTTCTATCAGAGTACGTATTGTTCTTTCAATTTTATTCTCATAACCCGAATAGGTATGAAGAATGTACCAAGCCTTAGCCATTACTTAAAATATCCAACCCACACAAGCTATAAAGAAAGCATCAAGACCGCCGAGAAAAACAGCTACAATAAGGGTAGAAATCAACACTACTTTTACTGAAGACCCAACTTCAGAAGCTGTAGGCCAGACAACTTTTCTAAGCTCGCCTATACATTCTTTCCAAAAAGTTCCAATTTTAGCCATAAAAACCTCGTTTTTTAAAATTACAGGCCAGGAAGGACTCGAACCCTCAACATTCGGTTTTGGAGACCGACGCTCTACCATTGGAGCTACTGACCTAATTGAATCTAAGCCCGCTGCCTGACGGCACGGACTTATTCGACTACTTTATCTTTGTTTCCTTATGCAATGTATGCTTGCGATCAAAAGAGCAATACTTCATCAATTCAAGCTTACCCTGAATGTTTTTTCTGTTCTTAGATGTAGTATAATTTCTTCTTTTACATTCGCTGCATTGAAGAGCTATGAGCTCTACAGCCGTTTTTTTAGCCATTACTTTACCCTCCGCAAAATTCTAGGTCATCGTTTCCGAAAAGCTCCCGAGCAGAATTGAACTGCTGACCCCAACCTTACCATGGTTGTGCTCTGCCGACTGAGCTACAGGAGCAAAATGCCAACAAAATAGGTTCAAGCATTTTATCAAATCGAGTATTTTTTGTCAATAGCTTGACATGGAATTTTAGCGAAATTAGAAATAAAATCAGACATTCCTAAACAAAGAAAGAATGCCTGATTTTAAAGAATCAACAACCCCAACGCAGAGCGTACGTTGCGTAGCAACAGGGTATAAAACCCTCCGCACGAATAAACTTAAAAAATCCGGTACTTTTAAAAGTTATAAGTCTGCAAAACACTCAAAATATAAGAAAATCTTTCAGCATAATAATTAATTTTAACTTCTTCTAAAAGGTTTTGAGCAGCATATAATTCGTGAATACTGCTCTTGCCCTGCTTATAGAGTTCTTCGGCAAGAGTAAAGTACTTTTTTTGAATTTCAAGGGAGGATTTTGACATTTCGGATTTAAACAGGGCTTTTTCGATATTTTTTAATCCTTTCTTTTTTTCTTCTTCAAGGCTGCGTCTTAAAAAAGCCTCGTTCAAAGAGTTAATTTCTTTTAAAATTTTAAAATTTTTATTCAGCCTAAAATCATCATGTAATGGAGAAAGATTTATCCTTAAATTCATAGATACCGACCATTTAAGCCTAGGAGTATCCTTCCAATAGCCCATAAAGGCTGCCGGAAAAGACGGATAACGGTCTTTCGACGGAAGCACATCAGCACCGAGCGATAAAAAAAACTTTGGAATACTATTATTAAAATTTTTAACCGACTGCATCCAAGAAACCTCATGCTGTACAAGGCTCAGCTCATCCCCGGCCGATGCTTCTCTTTGAAGATAAAAAGCAAAATTTTCAAAAAAATTAAGCCAAGAATCAATATCCTCGCTCAAATCACTAAAACTCAAGCCCATAGATTCTATTTCACCTATAAGAGCTTCATAGCTTTGTTCCGCTTGAAACAGTAAAATTTCCTCCTGCCGAATCTTTTTGTTCTTTTCGGAAAAATCAAGAACAGAAAGCTTTCCTTGCGAAAATAAAATTTCGTTTTTTTGTTTTTCTTCGATATTCCAGTTTTGTACATTTTTTAAAAGCTCCAGCTTTTTCTTTAAGATTTTTTCCGAGCCTATGGCCGAAATCATTTTAATAATCAGGGCCTTTTTATTTTTATCCCTTTCAAGCATGGAAAGCAGCCTTTTCTTTTGATATAGGCCGAAATCCTGTTTTACAAAATCAGGCAAGGCAGAAGGAGCCATAAACCAAAGCGGGACATTCAGCCCGGCAGAAGAGCTAAATTTATAGGAATAGTCCGGGTTATTGTCAAAAAAAATTCCGCATGATTGCTTACCTGTAAGATTAAGGCTCATGCCCAAAGGAAGCCTTTGACTGATCCCTAAGGATGCAGCAATATCAAAAGCCTTATAGTGCTTATCCAGTTCTGTGCCTGAAACAGAAGTATTTACATCAAGATACGGAAAAGGCATCCACCCTGCAAATTCCGAAAACAGGAGCCTTTCATTAAATTTAAAGCTTAATTCCATTTTTTTATATTGTTGATTTTTTTCAATCAGAGGATTTATCTTATCAAAAAATTCTTTTATACCGACTTCCATTTTTATTTCAGCATTGGCTGAAAATAAAATAAGACCAAAAATTATATTTAATACAAATTTTTTCATTTTACCTCCAATCTTTTTAGTATAAATGACAGGATAGAACCAGTTTCGGTGATTATCGATGCCTCGGCATCCAATCCGACTTTTAAAAAATGAGCCATACCCTTTTTATCCGGCAAGGTATTCCCATCCAATTTTACAAAGACGGCATACTCGGAACTTTTTGCTCCCAAGAAAACATCGGGGAGGATGGTTTCTACTTGCCCGTCAAGGCTGCCGAATTCATGATGAGGAAAGGCAGGAAATTTTAAACGAACCTTCATGTCTTCTCTTACAAGCCCCGCCTTCGAAGAAGGAAGCCTTAGCACAACCCTAATGTTTTCACTTGAGGAAGGCACAATCTTTAATATTTCTTGGCCGCTAAAAACATTATCCCCGCAGTTAAGAGATGAAATTTCCTGCACTTCTCCCGAAATAGGAGCATAGACTGTAAAAAGTTTTAAACTTTCTTCCATTTTAAAAATGGAATTGCTTAAATTTTCTTTTTGAAACTCTAAGCTCTCTTTTTCGCTGAGAAGGGAATGGAAAAAAGAATTTTTATACTGCTCCAAGTCTCTTTTGCTTTTTTCAACATTTAAATTGAGAAGCTCAATTTTTTGGTTTGCTAAACTAAAATCGGGAAGAGCTTTTTCCTCTTCAAAAATTCTGGAGTTTAGCTCTAAAGCTTTTTCCAGATTGGTTTTTACCGAAAAATAATTTTCCATCCGTTTGTAAGCTATTTTTCTTTCAAAGGGAACGAGCATTAAGTCTTTTTCAGCACTCACAATACAGGCTTCTGTATCCTTAATTTTTTCTTCGATTTTAAGCATCAGATCCTCAAGGTTTTGCCTTTCCTTTTGGGCAACCGTATCATCAATGCTTAAAAGAATAGCCCCTTTTTCGACATATTGGCCAGAGGTAAAGTGAATATTTTGTATCTTCCCTGCCGTAAAACTTTTTACAAAGGAAACATTTTCTATGGGACGCACCATTCCTGAAGCCCTTACAACTTCTTCTTTTTTTCCTAGAATAAGCCAAGCCGTTGTGCAAAGAGCCAGAAGGCATATAATTGAAATTACGGAACTGAAAATCCCGGTTTTTTGCTCTTGAAGCACTTCGCCGGTATAAGTTAAATCTTCAACATATAAGATGGATTTCATGCTACAACCTCCTCCATATTTTGTGTTTCCCATAATCTTGAATAAACCCCGTATTTTTCGAGCAAATCTGCGTGTGTTCCCGCCTCGGCTATTTCGCCCTTATCGAACACGAAGATTTTATCGCAGTCCTTGATTGAGCTTAACCTGTGAGCTATGATTATCGAAGTCCGGCCTGCACCGATTTCTTTGAGAGTATTCAAAACTTCCGCTTCCGAAATTCCATCCAGAGCTGAAGTAGCCTCATCCAAAATCAGCATGGATGGATTGTGTAAAAGGATACGTGCAATAGCTATACGCTGCCTTTCTCCTCCGGAAAGGGTGGTGCCTTGCTCCCCGACAAGGGTATTGTACCTATCGGGCATGGATTCGATAAAAGAAGCAGCGCCTGAAACTTCGGCAGCTGCCATCATCCGCCTGTAATCACCGTTTCCCGAACTCCAATTTATGTTTTCCGCTATCGTTCCCGAAAACAAGAGAATGTCCTGAGGAACATAGCCTATTTGCTTACGGTAAGAATCGTTTTTTAAGTCTTTTAGGTTTATATCGTCTACAAAAATATCCCCTTCCTGTGCAGAGTAAAATTTCATCAAAAGCTTTGCAAGGGTGGTCTTGCCAGAACCTGAAGCACCGACAAAAGCAACCCTTTCACCAGGATTTATACTTAAATTTATGTTCTTCAAATTTTTTGAATGGGAATCGTAGCCGAAAGATAAATTTTTTATATCGATTTTGCCTGCAAGGCCATTCGATTCGATTTTTCCCTTATCCAAATTTTCTTCGGTTTCTTCATCAAAGATTTCGGCAAGCCTTTCTGCTGCAACATAGGCCTCTTGAAGCTGGGGCTGAAGAGTTAAAAGCCTTGCAAGAGGATCCAAAAAATAACCTGAAAGAATGACAAAGGAAATTAATTGGCCTAAAGACATTGAACCGTTCAGTATATTTAAACTTCCGAGCCAATAAATAGCCAGGGTTCCGCATCTTCCGATAAAATTTTGGAGGCTGCTTTGATAATTGGAAAAAGATGCAAGTTTGATACCCTTTCGGATAGCATTTACGATTTTAAACTCGGCTCTTTCAAGGGCCTTAGATTCGGCACCCAAGGCCTTGATCGTAGCTATTCCGTTCAGGCTTTCAACAATACAGGAGTGTTTTTCGGCCTCGGCGGAGGCCCTGGCCCTTATCATTTTTTGATAAGGCCTTGCATACAGCCATACCAAAACCGAACTTACCACCACAGGCACAAGGGCTGCAACAAGCAGATTGGAGCCGAGGGAGATTAAAAATATTGCTCCGAAAATAAGCATCAATGAATCTAAAACAACGGTCAGGGCCGTAGCGGAAATAACCTGCCTTATCGTAACAGTATCGTTCATCCTTGCAACAAGCTCTCCGGTCTTTTTTCCGGTAAAAAAGCGCATCGGCAAATGAAGGACATGCTCAAAATATCGATAGACCAAAACCGTATCAATCTTATAACTCATACTCATCAGCAGCTGATTCCTGGCCAAACCCAAAAGGCTTCTAAAAATAATTACGCCCAAAAAACCTACCGAAAAACCGGTAAGAGTCTCTCTTAAATTGGAGCTTAGCACCTCATCAATCAAAAACCTAAAATAAAACGCACTAATAATGCCCAAAAAAGACAGGATAACGCTCGCAATTAAAATTTCCGCGCATATCTTTTTGTGAGACCTTAAAATAGGCAAAAATCTGGTTAAGCCCTTTGATGAAGCACTTTTTTCGGAAAAATCCGGCTGGGGCAAAAGTATAAAAAAGGCCCCTGTCCAATTTTTTTGAAAAACCTCTGTGTTTATTTTTTTATATCCTTCGGAGGGATCCGCCAAATAAACATAGTTTGAATCCGATTTATAAACGACAAGATAATGGTTATCGCTCCCCCTTACAGCATGAGCAATAAAGGGCATAGGAATATTTTTTGGGATTTCTTTTGATTCAGAAAGAGCCCCTCGGCATGAAAACCCTAAGGTCTCGGCAGCATGAATTATGCCCAAACCTGAAGCTCCCCTTTTACCGCCTTGAAACAGCCTTCTTATCTTATCTATATCGATCGGCTTCCCATAATGCCTGCATATATTTGCAATACATGCAGCTCCGCAATCTTCACGGGTTTTTTGTAAAATTATATTTTTCATATATACCTCTCTATAATTCTTATAGTTTTTTTTTGTAATTAATAGTAATTTTTTAAATATGTGAGAAAAAAAAATTACAGCTTGAAAAAAGAGTAAAAAAAGAGTATTATTAGTTAATATCAAATGGGAGGTATTTAATGAAGAAAAATTATAAATTACTGATTTTGATGTCTATCCTTGTGCCGCTTTTGTTTGCATCATGTGCATCAAAGCAAAAAACACAAGATATTCCGCCTGAGCCGAAAGTAGAAGAAGTAAAGGCTCCGGACGTAGAAAAAGAAGATCCTAAACAGGAAGACGTTAAGCCGGAAGTACCCAAGACTGACCCTCTTCTTGCCAATCTCAAACTTTTTCAAGGTGAAAACGGAAAGGTTAACAAGGCGAGAAAAAAAGCTGTAGAGCTGGGTGCAGACGAAGCATATCCCGATTTTTTTAATGCTGCGGATGACGTTAAACAAACGGCCGACACAGCTGCCGAAACAGGGAATTTAAAAGAAGCTATAGCAAAATACGACGAAGCCGTCATCAAATATGAAACCCTTTCAAATTTGATGAGTTCAGCAGCTTTAAGAACCGAAATAGAAGCTAACGGTTTTGCAGCATATTCCCCGTCAGACTATGCAGATGCCGAAAGGTTTTCAATCAATACCGTAGATCATTACCCCTTAGATCATAAGATGGCAAAAGAATCTTCGGAAGACGCTTTGAAGCTTTATAAAAAAGTTGTAAATAAGGGATACTTTGAATTTGCCAAAACAGCAAAAGATTCTGCAAAAGAGAGTAAATATTACTGTGATTCGATCAAGGTTGCAAGAAGCAGAAAGGAAGAATACAACAATGCCGTCAAAACATATAACCGCGGAAAATCGGCTGCCGATAAGGCTGATTATAAGGAAGCCTACATGTCGTATGATGAAGCTGCAAAACTTTTTGCAAAACTATACGTAGAGGTTTCTTTAAAACGGGCAGAGGCCGAGAGAGCTATGGCTGAGGCTGCAAAACGGCAGCAGGAAAGCTCGGATCTGGCCTTAGAGGCCGACAAAGAAGCTCCTTTGACCGAAGGCGGAGAAGGCTTTACCGAAGGAGACCTTGATTTACAAAACCTGTCAACACCTCAGACCGGAGCGCCTGTTGAAAACATCAACACCAAGGGCGATGCACCTGCAAATACCGAAAATAATCAAACAACAACAGAAGGAGGCAAATAATGAAAAAACTTATCACAATTTTAATATTTTTACTGGTTTTAATACCTCTTTTTGCCCTCTCCTATGATGACAATGAATATCAAAGAAAAAGCAGGGCTTATATGGAACTTGCAACAAAGGCCTATGATGAAGGAGATTACGACGCTGCCATAGAATACTCCAAACTTGCAGAAAGCTATGCACAGCAATCCTCCGAGTTCATTCAAAGAATGCTGGCTAAAACCGAGGCTGAACAGGAAATGAACAAGGCACGTACCAGATTCACTTGGGCAAAGGCAAACGGAGCTGAAGAAAAATATCCAGATGCTTATAAAACTGCGGAAGAAGCCTTAAACGCAGGAAGCATAGCCTTCGATAACGAAAACTATGATGTAGCAGTCGTATGCGCCCAAAGAGTAATGGATGCTCTTTCAGTAGTTAAGGGAAAGGATGACACAGGCCTTGCAGAGCTTCCTTCTCAATATAGAATCAGGACATGGAGAGGGGAAAGGGACTGTTTGTGGAATATTGCAGCCAAAAAAGAAGTATATGGAAATCCATTTATGTGGCGTAAGCTGTATGAAGCCAATAAGGATAAACTCCCTGATCCGACAAATCCCAACTGGGTAGAACCGGATATTATTTTAACGATTCCGTCCATTAAAGGTGAAAAAAGATCAGGTCTCTACGATCCTTCAATAAGCTATAAACACTTTAAATAGGGATTAGACTATTAAAAAAGCCTCCAAAATCTTTTAAACTTTGGAGGCTTTTTTATTAAGAGATTTTATCAATAGCTTTTACTTAAGTCCCATCAAGGTTTTAACATCGGTAATCTCATACCCCATTTCGGTTAAAACATCTATCAATAGCTGTAAATTATAATAAAGATAATCGCTCCTAGTTGAAAGACTTCTACCGATGCGTATGGGAATTATAGAACCCGGCTGAACCGAATCGGCTATATCTTCAATTAATTCTGAAGAAGTCTTATAAAGAGAAGGAACGGCAAATTTTTCATCGGGGCTAAGCCAATCGGCTACCCTCACATCAGGCGAAATAAAAACATAGCCGGCATTTTTTCCTGCATTTACAATAAGGGAGGAAGAAATATAATGAGGAGTATGCCAGATAAGGGAAAGCTCGGAACCTGTAAGAGAATAAAAATTATCCTCATTACGGGCCAGCCCCTGCTTTATAAAATTATCGTCTATCCTATAAGCCGTATCATTCAAATTCCATGTAGTGAAGAAAAGGGAGCCGCATTGGTGTCCGCTTTTTACAATCTCTTTTACGGCATTGGGGTTTTGCCTCATCGCTTCACCGTTTATAAAAAAAGTTGAACTTATATTATTCTTTTTTAAGGTATAAAGAATACTCGCAATTCCGTCCATATCGTCCATGGCATCAAAGACTAAGGCAACCCGTTTTTTCCCGCTCCGGCTTCCATGCGAAAAAACGGAAGAAGAATTGGCACTTTCATAAGAAATCTTTTTTTGAGTTTTTTCCTTTAAAAAGTTTCCGTCTTCCAAAAGCGGACGGGTTATAAAATCTTTAAGACGGCGAATATAAATCATATTAGCAAAATAGCCCGAATTTGAATCTATGTAAATTCTATCCGAAAGATTAGCGTTTTTCTTTTGCATGATTTTTTTTGAAGAATGAGTCCATTTTAAATTTGAAACATATTGCAAGACATCTGCATTATCGGAGTCCTGAGGAGCGCCATCCGTCTCATTATTCCGGACGCTTTTCAAACTTATTAAAATTTCCTTGCCTGAGTCCGCCCAGCTATAATCCTGCATTGACGAAACGGAAATCTTTTTCTTGCCTGCATCGGAAGAACTATCGTTAAGATTATACTCGTAAATATAATTTTCACCGCCTAAAAAAAAGGTAAAATTATTTTTCCAAACAGCCGAGAAAATTTTTTCATCCGAAAAAACATTGAGCTTTTTCCATGAAGCCGCACCGTTTCCTTCCGTGAGCGAAGTATCATAGAAAACTACATCATCCCCTTCCTTAAAAGCGGCAATTTCAAAATTAGAGGAGGCTGCAAGAAACGAGCTTTTTTCGATGATGGGAATTTTTTCAAAACTTGAAGAAGAAGGAAGAATTTGCCATGCCCTTAAAATTTTTGAGCCGTCTGCAAGACTCTCGGCAAAAACAATGGGAGAATTATCTTTCCAATGGACAGAGACTTCAGCCGTATTTCCCGGAAGCAATAAATAAGGAATAGAATCAGAGGAGTAAACATTGACATAATCGTCTCCATCCAGTTTAATTCGGTAAACATTTCTTTTGCCTTTAACAAAAATTGCGGTCTTGCCGTCAGGTGCTATAAAAATAGAATCAAAGGCCGGAGAAAAATCAGAAGGGATTTTTGCGGCAAGTTTTCCGGCAGAAAATAAGGGCGCATAAAAAGCCTTTGTAAAAAGCTCGGTGGAAGGAACCCTGTAAAGAGCGTTCCCCGATAAAAAAACAAATTCCGAAGATGAAATCCATTTTAAATTCTTTATTTTACCTTGAGAAAGTTTTCTAAAATTCTTATCCGTAAAAGCGGATTCCGAAAACCACTCAGGCCTGGCAAAATAAATTACTCCATCATCTTCATATAAAATAATCTTTGAATCAGGCGACCAAGATACAGGAAGATCATTTCGAACATTTTTGTTACTCAATATATATCTTCTGCCGGTATCGGTGTCCATCAGTACGAGTCGGCCGAAAACAAGGGTGGAGGGCTCGACCAATGTAAGCCATCTTCCGTCAGGGCTTGCTTTTATATTGTTAAGAGCGCCTATCTTTGAAGAATTGGATGCCGAAAGAGGTTCAAAATCGGAATGGGAATCGACAGCTCCTGACTTGAGGTCGAGCCTTATGATACCGAAACGGTTTGAAACCTGTAAAAATTTATTGTTTCCTAAAAGCTGTAATTTTTCGGGGAAAAATGTAAGCTGCTCTATTTTATTGTTTTCATTCGAATATTTAAAAAGGGTTTTATATGCATAACCCTCATAAGCATCTGCCTTGATATCGAATAAAATATCGCCTTCAGTATTTATATCGGCAGATTCAAAAGAGAGCTCGGAATGGAGGTTTAGCAAAATAAAAAAAATAAAGCAAACCGGCAAGGCAAATTTTAATTTTTTTTTCATAAAAACTCCATCAATTTTCAGTCAATATATTTGAATGGGTGTTAATAATATCGGTCAATTCATCTTCAAGTTTTTCCAAAGATTCTTCCATCTCGGTTATTTTTTTTATTGCGATTTTTTTTTGCATTTCGCCCATTTTACCGAAAGCTTCATCTATTGCTTCGCAGTCTTCACAGGCCATTGTTTTATTCATTTTAAGCACTCCCATAAAAACTTTTTGCAGCAAATATCGATTTGCGAAAAAAGTTTTTTCAAGCAGTTTGTTTACAAACTGCATACAACAATACGACGTTTGCCGATAAGGCAAACTCGCCGGATAAACAGTGAGGCACCATTTGTGCTGAACTGTTTATCATACTTCCCTATTTAAGAAATCAAAGCAGTTATATTCTTCCTGAATTCGCCCGATGTGATTTCCCCGTTGATAAAACTTTTTATCTCCTCTTTGACTCTCATCGGGAAACGGCTCCAATATTTTTCCGTCCAGTTTCCCATTGCCGTTTTTAGCCCATCGTTTTCTTTTGCACTCATTTCGCCTATGCTGTAAGAAACAAATTGCAAAATCATTCCATATAATACATCGGCAGGAACACCGTCAACCTTTCCGTTTTTTGCAAGGCTTTTTATTTTACCGTCATAGGAGCCTTGTTCGGGAATCCACGAATCGATAAGAGCCTTCATCTGATCTTCGGAAAGCTCGGGAGCTTCTTTTAAAAGCATATCGGCTGCAAAATCGCGGAAGGTATGGCGAACCCCCTCAAGGCTTGCCTGAATCGACTTGTTGATGGATTCGGACATTTGTTTTGCCATATTTTCAGGATTTATAGCTGCGAGGGGACTTGCCGCCGAAGCCTCATTTTTTTTCCGCTCCAAGGCAGCTGCAATAACTTCTATTTCCCTCTCCCCGGCCCTGTTTAAAATGTAATCGACGGCAGCAAAAAGCTCCCGTTCCTTATTTTGCATATCATTAGCCATATCTTTAATTATACACCTTTTTTAGGGCTTTGAAAAGGGAGGATTTTTTTTAGGAGATGAATTTAACCGCAGGGGGCGCAAAGGCCGCAAAGAATTTTTTCTAAATTTACGCTTTTTTTCAAATAATCCCTATAAATATAATGGGAGGGGAAATGTGAAAAAATTAGGAGAAAAAAATGGTAAAAAGATTTGAAGATTTAACAATGCGGGATTCCAAAGGGCTGCAAGTCCTTTGGCAGCGCGAGGAAAAGGGATGGGGTCAAAGGGGAAGGGAAAAACCACCGCCCTGAACGGGGGGTTGTCCCTTCCCCTTTTAGAGGTTATAATAAACGCAGAGGCCTTTAAAGACACCGAAGACAAAGAATTAAAAGAATTTTTGGAGTACCTTAAAACAGGTAAGGCGAAGAGTGAATTTACAAGGAGGATAGAAGAAATGATACAAACAGTAAAACAAAATGAACAGGCAAGACAAGAATATAGATTAATGTCTACTTTTGAAATGGATGCCATGGATAGAGGAGCTTATAAAACTAAGAAAGAAACGGCCAAACTTATGAAGCAAAAAAACTTTGATATAGCTTTGATTAAAGAAATAACAGGCCTTCCCGAAACGGAAATCGAGGCTCTCTAATTTACGGCATTCCTACCTCATCGAGCAAGGCTTGATAGAGAGTGAGGGAATCCTTGGTCGCTTCTTGGAGGGCCTTTGCAAGGCGGCGGGCAATACGGTAAATAACCTTGGCCCCTTGGGACGGCATTTCATTGCATAGGCTTAAAAAATCTTGAGACCTTAGCTCCAAGACAGTGCACTCGTTTAAGGCTTTTACAGAAGAACCGTGAAAATCTTCGCCGAGTAAGGCGGCCTTTCCAAAGCAGACATTTTCTTCAGCCTTTAGATTGCTTAAGGCGAAGGGAGAACCTTCAAGGGTTGTGCGGAGCATTTGTACCTCGCCCTTAACTAAGATAAAAAGGCTTTTTCCCGTGTCGTTTTTATCGAGTATAATTTCGCCGCCAGTA
Source organism: Treponema sp. B152 (assembly GCF_024181665.1). NCBI lineage: Bacteria > Pseudomonadati > Spirochaetota > Spirochaetia > Treponematales > Treponemataceae > Treponema > Treponema sp. B152. Next base: position 375,669 of record NZ_CP058668.1, on the reverse strand, counting down.
AAATTTTTTACACTTAAAAAAGAAAAAATCTTTTCTAAAAATATCTTATTTTGATTATCTGAAATATCCGAACCTTTAGACGAATCCAATCCTGCAAGGTCTGAAAATATTTCCAATCTTGATATAAGAGATAAGATTTCATCTTTTTTTTCCATGATTTCTTTATCTGTCATCAGATCCTCCTTCATTTAAAATTTGGGAGTCGTCAAGAGCCGTTCCGTCAAGGGTAAAGTCGGTACGTTTTCTTCCCGAAACAAAGATACCTCTGGAATTAGGCTTTATTATATACTCATCGGGCGGAGTCAAAATAGGCTCGTTGCTTTTAAGCCGTTTTATCTTTTTTAGGTTATTTACTATCTGCTGAATATTGGGATTTTTTTGAGCCTCGTGCAGAGCTTCTTTTCTGCGGCTGTAAAAGTTCCCCGTATTTTCCAAAAGGCCTATTAAAACGCGGCCGCCAGAAAGACTGCGGCGGTATTCGCGGTAGGTTTTGCCTATAAACTCAAAAGGAATATCGTTTATGATAAGCCCCTCGCCTGACTTTTCCGTGATCAGCTCTCTTAAAACATGGCTAAGCCCCGTACCGCTTGAAGCCGAAACTAAAATACTCCTTTCATAATCGGTACTTAAAATAATTTCATCACAGTGAGCAAGGGAAAGGTGCTGCCGGAATTTTGAGTCGATGAGCTCGGCGGCCGTATATATATGGGAGTTAAGGCTTCCTATTGTGAGAACTGCAAGTACCGTGCGCGAATCTATTTCCATGGGGGAAGCATTTTGCGAATAGTCTGAAAGAATGAGAGCCCGCTCTGCATATCTTACATTTGCACGGAGCAAGGTCGCCTCATCGGTATAATCCCCGAATAGATAGATAAGCCCCTTAAAGCGTCTGTCGGTTTTGATTATATCCATATTTTCGGGGCTTGCATTATTTATAAGCACAATATGGTCTATGGGAATATCGGGGTTTGAAGAAATAATCCCTAAAAGAATCCTGTCAAAATTAGGCTTCCAGCCGCATATCAAAAAATGATTTTTTATCTTTTCCAATCTAATAAGCCCCCTATCTTTTTTTACCTGTCTATCAAAAAAGAACGATGCAACTTTTCCGCTCACTCCTGCAAAAGCTACAACTCCAAAAAGAAGAAGAATGATACCGGCCAAGCGGCCCAAGATGGTTGAGGGAGTAATGTCTCCGTAACCGACGGTTGTGATAGTTACAAGAGAATACCAAAAGGCATCGAAAAAATTGTTAATCCTTGAATTACTGTTTGCTTCCGAAACAAAGATAATTACAACCAATACAAGAAAAATAAATGCAAAACCTGCCAGTATTCTAAAAATATCGCTTGCAGGAATATGCTTTATCCAAAGCACAAACCTGACAATCAATGGAGTTTTTTTAGGCTGAGAGAATTCTATATCCGTTTTTTTGTATCTTTTTTTTTCTTTCATTTTAATATCGAGCTATTCCGAAATATAAGCTGTCAATAAAAGAAGAGTGTTTTCAAGCCCCTGTTTATGAATTCTCTCATAACCGTGAGAGGCGGCAACTCCAGTTCCGATAAGGGCATGGCGGTAGTCATAGCCTGCACTTAGGGCAGCGGAAGCATCCGAGCCGTAAAATGGATAAACATCGACTGCAAAGTTCAGTTCCATCTCCTTGGCTATTTTGATAAGCTCGCTTGTAAACTCATAGTTGTAGGGCCCGGAAGAATCCTTTGCACAGATTGAAACTGCATATTCATCGGTATCAAGGTCGCTTCCCACAACGCCCATATCAACTGCAAGCATATCGCTTATGCCTTCGGGATGTCCTGCAGAAGCTCCATGGCCTATTTCTTCATAATTGGTAAACATAATGTAGGTCTTGCGTTTTAATTTCAATTCTCCCTTTGCAACCTGTTCTGCAAGATAGATGAACATTCCGCAGCTCGCCTTGTCGTCCAAGTGCCGGCTCTTTAAAAAGCCGTTCCCGGCCTTTCGGGCAAGGGATTCGATGGCCACAACATCACCTGCCATGATGCCGAGCTTTTCTACATCTTCACGGGATTTTACAATCTCATCGAGCACGAGCTCCATGTTTGAATCATCTCTTTTCAGCTCGTTTATTTCGCGCGAGGCGTGAACGGCGGGTTCCGTGAGCCTCATAGTGCCCTCATATTTTTTTCCCTCTCTTGTGATAACCGTTACGTTGGACTGCTCTACATAATTGTACGGAAAGCCCCCGTCAAGGGATGTACGCAGCCGGCCTGAAGATTTAATGTGCCTAACAAAGAGGCCGAGGGTGTCAATATGGGCTGAAAGCAAAAGAGCCTTATCTCCTTTTTTACCGGTATTAGGTTCGGCATTTTTATCAAGCTCACAGACAACAGCACCCTTGTTCGTAAGCCAAGGCTTAAAGCCTAAACCTGAAAGCCTTTTTAGAACATAATCGGCGGCCTCGCAGGTGTACCCCGTGGGACTGGGTATATTGCAGATAGTGATAATCTCGTCCATTACCTTTTCGGCTGCATTTGAAATTGAAGTTTTAAGCTCGACAAGTTTATTTTTTTCCATGATAAAGCTCCTTTAAAGCTGATTTTAATTGAGGCTTACAGGATATTATAGATGGGACGGAATGTCAAGGAGAGGTGGACAGTCTTTTAATTTTCAGCTAATATCTTGCTTAAAAAGCTTTTATTTATCTTTGCTTCCTCATAGGTGCCCGAAAATATTTTGCCGTCGGCTTCAATTGAAACTACATGATCACAAAAGAATTCTATTTCTTCTATATCATGTGAAACTATTATGCAGCTTTTGTTTTTGATTAAATCTTTTAAAAGCGGAAATATTCTTCTTTTGGTGAGCACATCTATCGAGGTAAAAATTTCGTCAAAGATTAGGTAATCATATCTTTCTGCATGGAAAAATATACGGGCAATATTTATAAGTCTTTTTTCTCCGCCTGAAATGTGTTTTCCGTCTATACCTAAATCTCTTCCTCGTAAAGAACCAAGCTGTAAGGTTTCAATTATTTTTTCGGCAAGGTTTGCGTTATGGCAGCCCAGCTCGATGTTTTGAATTAAATCCGCATTTAGGATATAGGAATCTTGTGAGATATAAAGAATTTTATCGGACAATTCATAATCATATGGATTCGTATTTTTGTTAAACACAAAAACATTTCCGGTCAGCTTGTCCCGTCCTAAAAGAATATTTAAAAGGCTCGACTTACCGGAACCTGAAACACCGAGTAAGGCATATTTTTTGTTTAAGCCGAAACTTAAGCGCTCTATAAAAAGACTCCTCTCCTTATCTATCTGTAAACTTAAACCGGAAATATCAAAGAAAAAGTTTTGAGATTCATCTTCTATATTAAGTTTTTCTTTTATATCCTCTTCTTCCATTAGGCTTAAAATTTCATCGGCACTTTCGCAAGCTCCAAAATAAGCCTGACTTACCGAATCAAGGTCTCCTAAAACCGAGGTTAACTGTGAAAAATATGCAATTATGGTTATTAAAACGCTTAAAGGTAAAGTACCGTCAAAATACATCTTTGCCGAAACAGCCATAAGGGCTACAGACAATAACGGCAATACATAAACAGGAACAAGGCGGTAGACGGTATCCGAAAACAAATCGGTTTTGCGTACACTGTTATTTACATCTTTTATTGTGTTTTTTATTCTTTCATTTTTTTCAAGTTTAAATAAGGGAAAGCCCCGAAAAAGAGTTGTCATTGAAAGCGCTTCTATCATTTTGGAATGAAGACCTGCATAAGCCTTCATTGTTTTTAAAAACATAGGCGAATAAAATTTACGGTTAATAAAATAGGCACATGTATAAAGCACCAGAGCCGCAAGGCCTAAAAGGCCGAAGATATAAGAATATGTAAAAAGGATTACAAGAATAAAAATGTAGCGCACAATTCCCATCAGCTTATTCATTACGGAAGGCACAAAGAGAGAAAGAATTGAGCCGACCGAAGCATCCATAATATTTTCGTAGTAACCTTGCCCATGAGTTTTAATCGTTTTTTCGGAATGCTGTGAAAGCGAAGAATAAAGGCCGTAACGCAATGCAGAATCAAAACGCATATGCACCTTACCGAAAACCCAGCCGACAAGATATTCAAAAATAAGTGAAAAACAAATTACACCTATGTATATAAAAAGCACTCTTGAAGGGTTAATATTATTTTCAAGATTAGAAACGAAGGTCCCGTAGAGTTTCGGATAAATAAGAGAGATCAGCGACACAAGTGAAAAAATAAACGATATAAGAGCACAAGAATAAATATGCTTTTTTAACTTATACATAGAAATTATTTTTTTTAAACTTTGCATTTAAAGATTCTCCTCTTAAGTTTGACTATAGTATACCCCCGATCTTTTGTCAACACTTTAGAATTTTAAACCGGACAAGCTTTTTTTAACCGCAAGGAACTCAAAGAGCTCAAGCCAATGCTTGAGCTGCGCAAAGATTTTTTAATAATTGGGACATCCAAAAACTTCAGTTTTTTGAGGTTTTACTTGATTTTAGTTTGCGATGATTGCCTTAAAGCTCTTGACAAAAAACCATGTAAATCATATAATTAACTATACGATTTACATGGTTTTTATAGAATCAACAACCCCGACGCAAGCATCGGGGTACAGTGCTCAATGTTTCGCACTGTATGTTCTCATAAGGTGGTTGCAGTCGGCTTTAATACCCTTCGTTACGACGCAAGCGTCGGGGTATTAAACCCTCCGCACGAATAAATTGAAAAAAAGGCTTAAAAATAGGTGTTTTATGAAAAAAAAGCTTGTTAAAAGGCATATTATAAAAAAATTAAAGCAATTAGTCTCTTCTTTTCCGATAGTTGCATTAACGGGCTGCCGTCAATGCGGAAAATCGACTCTTTTAAAATATCTCTTTCCCGACTGGAAATATGTTTCTCTTGAGGATTTGGATATGAGGCAGTTAGCCCAAAAAGACCCTCGATATTTTTTGAGCCTTTACCCAGAAAAAGCTATTTTCGATGAGGTGCAGCGTGTTCCCGATTTATTTTCGTATATTCAAACCCATACGGATTCTATCGGCAAAACAGGTATTTATATCCTCTCAGGTTCGCAAAATTTTTTACTTATGCAGTCAATATCCCAAACTTTGGCAGGAAGGTGTGCCGTTTTAAACCTTTCAACCTTTTCGATACGGGAGTTAAAAGAGAGCAATCTTTTAATCGAAAATATCGACGAATGTTTATTTACCGGTTTTTATCCGCGTATTTATGACCAAAAACCTCTGCCCCAAGATTTTTACCGCTCTTATATAAAAACCTACATTGAGCGGGATGTACGGGATTTAAAAAATATAAACGATTTATCTTCTTTTCATAAATTTATCCGCTTGTGTGCAGGGAGAACCGGACAAATACTGAATCTTACGGAGCTTTCAAATGAAGCGGGACTCTCGGTCATAACAGCTCGTTCTTGGCTTTCCGTGCTTGAAACAAGCGGACTTATTTTTTTCTTAAAGCCCTACTCAAAAAATTACGGAAAAAGACTTATAAAATCTCCTAAGCTTTACTTTTATGATACGGGCTTGGTTTGTTCTTTATTGGGGATAGAAAATCCTGAACAGGTCGGCACCCATTATTTAAGGGGAGGAATTTTTGAAAACCTCATAATAAGCACTTATTATAAAAATGAATTTTTTATGGGAAGAGATGCCGAAGCTTTTTATTGGCGTAATTCCAACGGCCTTGAAATCGACTTGATAATAGAAACACTCTCAAAAGGAAAGCCGCTTCTTAAAATATACGAAATAAAGTCCTCAGCTACGATGAACGAAAAATTCTTTTCTTCCATAAAAAAATTTTGCTCCATAAGCGGTACCGAAATAAAAAACTCAAATGTAGTTTATGCAGGAAACCTTTCCCTTCCGGCAAGCGATGAGCATGGTGCTTACATCTCGTGGAAAGATTGGTAAACAAAAAACCGACCGATTCTTTTTAAGAGCCGGCCGGTCTTGTACAGAAACTTCTAAAAATCCAACAGGCTTTTTAGAAATGCCTATTTACTTTCTGTTCTTTTTAATTTGCTCAATGGCGTATTCTAAGGCTTTTTCATAGAACTCCTGCGGTGGTTCTTTGATGAAGTTCTTTTCCATTAGCATTTTGGTCAAGGAGCGGCTTTCTTCGATATCTTTTTTTGCTTTTTTGTAGGCTTCGTCCCATGTCATGGTTACGCGGGCCAAGCCTTCCTTAATTGCCTGCATTGCAACATCGGCAGCTTCAACAGCAAAGACATCTTCATCCTGCATTGTAACTACAATATTGTCGGGATTGATACCTTTCTTCTCGGAATAGTCTGCAATCGAGTGAGAACAGCGGATAGCCATTCCGTCGGAAATCTTTTTGGCTCTTACCAAAAGAGCACCCTTTAGGATTCCGGGGAAACAAACAGAGTTGTTAATCTGATTCGGGAAGTCTCCTCGTCCTGTTCCGACGATAAAGGCACCTGCGGCCTTAGCTTCATGGGGCCAGATTTCGGGGATGGGGTTTGCACAGGTAAAGACTATAGCCTTTTTATTCATCGAGGCAACCTGTTCCTTTGTTACAGTGTTGGGTCCGGGAGTAGAAAGAGCGATTAAAACGTCGGCACCCTTCATTGCTTCATCAAAGGTTTCAATCTTTTTGGGATTGGTCTGTAAACAGAGCTCCCACTTTCGGTAATAGCGTTTATCTTCTTCTATGTCTTTTCGGCCTGAATGTAATGCTCCTCTTGAATCGCAGATAATCATATTTTCAGGTTTTCCGCCGTCAGCCAAGATAAGACGGGCTATTGTCGTGTTTGAAGCACCTGCTCCCAAAAGAACAATCTTGCAGTCTTCCATCTTTTTACCGGCAAGTTTTATAGCGTTTAAAAGACCTGCAAGGGTTATACAGGCGGTGCCTTGAGCATCATCATGCCAGACGGGAATTTCGCAGACCTCTCTCAAGGTATCCAAAACCTTAAAGCAGTCGGGCTGTTGAATATCTTCGAGGTTTACGGCTCCTACCGAAGGCTCAAGCATTCTGACAAAATCGATGATCTTGTCGGGGTCATGCTTTCCGGCTTTTACGCCCCGTTTTCCTTCTTCGTCAACCCTTACAATAGAATCGATACACAGAGGATATGAGTCAACGCCGCCTAAATACTTCATAAGCATACATTTGCCTTCCATAACTCCCAATCCTCCGGGAGGGGTGCAGTCACCGTCGCCTAAAACCCGTGTAGAGTCGCTTACAACAGCAACCAAGTTCCCTTTGTTGGAAAGAGCAAAGGATGTTTCATTATCATCGCGAATTGAGGTAGAAATAGCAGAAACGCCGGGCGTATACCAAACGTTAAACCAATTAAAACCGTACAAACCGCATTTGGGGACAGTCTGGAGCTTTCCGCCGTAAAAACTGTGTGTTAAAACTGACAGTTTTTTTAAAAAATGCGTTTTCGCGAGAGCCTTTTCATCATCCGTAAAATCGGACGGGAATAATTCAGTAATGGAGTTCAACTCCTTATCTATGCTTTTCATAAGATAATGATAACATAAGAACAAGATTTTATCAAGCCTTAAATTTTATTTACAAAGATGAAATAATTTTATCTGCCGTTTCGTCGGGGGAGATGCCTTTCGGGTTTATGGAAAAGGAAGCCAAAGCCTTGTAGATTTTCATACGCCTTTCATATATCGAAAAAAAACGGTCTTCCGCATCTTTTTCATTTTTAATATTTTCTCCTAAAAAGGCAGGGTAAAAACCTTCTTTATGTGCAGCCGTTTTTATTCTATAAAAAATCTCGGCTGGAGCGGTATCGATTAAAATTATTCGGGGAAAATCTTTTAGTTTTTTGATAAGGGCTTCGTTTTCCGCATAGCCTCCTCCGGTGCTGACAACGGCGTTTACCTCATCACAGTGAACGGCGTTCTCGCACCCACAATGAACGGCGTTTGTTTCATTTGGACAGGGTGAAAATTTTTCGATTATTTTTTCGATTATTTTACTAAAGCATTCAAATTCTTTTATACGGAATTCTTTTTCTCCATGAGCCTTATAAAGTTCTCTTATCGTTTTCCCGTAAACTTCTTCCATATAGGAATCCGTATCTATAAAAGAAGCTTTAAGTTTTTTTGAAAGAGCCCTGCCCGTTTCGGTTTTTCCGGCTCGGCTCATTCCGATTAAAAATATAATCATCAAAATATTTCCTTATAACCAGTTATCACGATAACCAGTCATCACAATTTATTTCTTTTCGATTTTGCGCAAAATTAGAAGCTCAGCCAATTCGCCCGAATAAGGTTTTCTTTGAGCGTTTAAAAAAGAAAGAGAACCGTCATCATTTTTTATAAAAAATTCGCTAGGAATGTTTTGTCTAAAATACAAAATAATAATTCCATCCTTCGCTATAAGCCAATTACCATGCGAGATTTCAGGTTCCGTTCTTCCTTCTTTAAAAACTAAAACCCTTGCAGTTTGATCGGAGTTAAATTCTACCGAGTAGCTTGTAATTCCGCTTCGGGATGCAGGAAGGTCCATAACATAAAGGCCCAAAAAAGGATCTTCCGGTTCTTTTTCGATTAAAACCTCAGGCTTAGGAGGTTCCAATGGTTCTGCAATTTGGCGGCTCTTACAAGAAAAAACAAAGAACAGAGTACAGAAAAAAAATATCAATAATTTAAATTTCCGGTTTTTAATTTTTTTAACCTCGTTTTTTTTACTCATGCCTTATAACTTCAAAACGGTACATGCGGTAAGGTTCTTCGGGGCTTATTCCGCCTTTTTGAAGAGCTATGGCGACCTGCATACCGACGGAATCGATACCTTCAAGGTTGGGTAAAAGAAGTCCGGTCCTCGAACCCGATGAGACTATCACACCGAAACGTTTTACATCCAAATCCGAAATCGATTTTATTTCTTCCGGTTCTGCAAGAATATCGACAGAACAGACAATTTCGTCCATTTCGGATAAATCGACGGGCGGAAACCGTGGGTCATTCAAGGCTGCAGATACTGCATTTTTAATTATTTCTTCACTTATGCGGCTTTTGGTAGGAAGTATTGTACCTATACATCCTCTAAGCTCCCCTTTTTTCTTTAAGCATACAAAAACGCCGGCCTTTCCCGGTTGAATTCCCTCGGTATTCTTAGGTTTTAAAAACTTATTATGCTTTAAATAGTAGATAATACTCCTTCGTGCAAGATTTATATAAGGGTCTTTTGTTTGAGAATCGGGCAATATAAATTTCTTTTTTTCTTTAAAAACAACATCTAAGTCCTCATCTTCCGTCTGCCTTATAGATTCAACCTTAAATCGAGCAACACCGTATCCGACTCCGAATGGGCCCTCGTAGGAAAGCAGCTCTTGAGAATGTTTATAACAGGACAAAAGTCCCGACAAAATTAAAAAAGAATTAAGCCCGCACTCCCCCGCCCTTTCGGTAAGCAAAGGAGGAATATCGGCAAACTCTGAAAGGCTTCCCTTTTCTATAATTCTTACAAATTCCTTATCGAATTTGGGTCCTTCAGGAGCAAAACCGTAAGGGCCTGTAGAAAGAAGCCGATGTGAAAGATCTCCGCTCGCAATAAAAACCGATTTGCATTTTTTTTCTTCAATAATACCGGAAATAATTGACCCGAATTCTTCAAGCATCGCACTCAACATAATTCCGTAATTTATATGCACAAGAGAAAAATTTGAAAACTCGGAACTTATAAAATAAAGCGGAACAAAGGAGCCGTGATCTAGATTCATATCTACAGCCGCATAAGGGAAGCCTGTCTTTTTGCATTTTTTGATTATTTCTTTTACAATCCGCTCATCGTTTTTTGCCGAAAAACGCAAATCGGGACAACCAAATTGAGCCATAGTTCCTTCGATAACCGGAGCCGTATTTATTGTAACTGCCCCTCGGTGCATTTTTGCATGTGGAGTTATGATTATAATAGTTTCAGGTTCTATTTGCTTTACTTCTTTCGATATGGTTTTAAGAGCTTTAGATGTTGAAGCTATTTTTTTCTCCTCTCCCCTGCCTATTTCGGGAATTATTATCGGAGGATGCGGACTTATATATGCAGCCCTTAGATTAGTATCTTTCGAACAAAGCTCTTTTTTTCTCATAGAATTATTATAATATAGTTTTTAAAATTATACCAGCATAAAATCTCTTCTATTTACTTTTTTTTTATAAGAAGATATAATAAACCTTATGAATGTCGCTATTTTCTATGATGAAAAGAAAAAAGACGCAGCGATGGCTATTAAAAATATAATCATATCCCACGAATGTGATGTAACTTTATACAATGAAGATGAGATATGGAAAGATGAAAATTTACACACGCCGCGCCATATTATGAAAAACATTACTCATGTTCTCTTTATTTACAGTAAAAATCCTGCTGCCTATTTGGGCTTTATGTTTTTTTCGGGCTATGCCACAGGTTTAAATCTTCCGGTTCTTGTACTTGAAGAAAGCGAAAAACTCGAACTGCCGAAGAACTTTTTGCGTTCTTTTGTTATGCTGACAATTAAGTCCTTTGAGTCCTATTTTGAGGCAGAAAAAAAACGCTTTACGGAAAATCAGCTTAAAGAGCTGGCCCGTGCAAAACTTTTAGAAAACGGCTATTCTCTTTTTATTCCGAATTATGTGCGTGCAGTTAAAAATAACGAAAAAGAAATCGTAGAACTTTTTATAGATGCAGGCTTTGACCCTTCACAAAAAGATTCCCTCGGAACACCGGTTTTATCCCTTGCAGTAAGAAACAAATGTTTGGAAACACTTGAACTCCTGCTTGAAAGAGGGGCGGCAATAAACCTTTGTGCCGAAGACAGAAACTATTCGGCCTTGATGGATGCGGCTCAGGTCGGATACCTTGAAGCGGTACAAGCCCTACTCGAAAAAAAAGCCGATACCAATATTCAAAGCAAGGACGGACAAACAGCCTTGATCCTTTCAGTAGGCCGCCGTGAAGCCGATATTGTGGAAATGCTTGTAAAGCACGGGGCCGATTATAATATCAAGGACGGCCTAGGTATGTCTGCCCTTGGCTATGCAAAACTCTTCGGGGATAAAAAAATTTTATCCTTGTTTGGTGAACAAACAAATTAACAACACTTATTTTGATGGAAAACTATGCTTACAAAAGAATTTAACTTTGACTTACCGGAAGAGCTGATAGCTCAATCTCCCTCCGAAAAAAGAGGAGGCGACAGGCTTTTAATTTTAGACAAACAAAGCGGAAAACTTGAAGACCGGCTTTTTACGGAGCTGCCTGAAATCCTTCCCAAAAATGCCCTGATGGTTTTTAATAACTCGAAGGTGCGTCATGCCCGAATTTATGCAAAAAGCAAGACAAATGCAATATGCGAATTTTTAATGATTAATCCTATGAAGGATTCTGACGGTTCCCTTTGGCAGGTCATGGCAAAAAAAGCAAAACGCCAAAAACCCGGGAAAACCTTTTTATTTGAAGACGGAACTGAGGCTGAAATAATCGAGTCCGAGATACCTCTCGAAAGCGAATTCCGCTGTATGAAATTCAATAGAGTCATCGATGATGAGTGGCTCGATAAATACGGGCACATGCCCCTGCCTCCCTACATTCACCGAAAAGATACTCAAGAAGATGCAGACCGCTATCAAACCGTCTATGCAGAAATCTACGGTTCGATTGCGGCTCCCACTGCAGGCCTCCACTTTACACAAGAGGTGCTTTCAAAAATAAGGGATAAGGGAATCGATATTGAATATGTAACCCTCCATGTGGGACTCGGTACCTTTCTTCCCGTACGGGCGGAAAAAATAGAAGACCATAAGATGCACACCGAGCATTTTTTTATTTCGGAAAAAACGGCTCAGGCTGTTGAAAAAGCCAAGAAGGAAGGAAGACCTATTATAGCTGTAGGAACGACCACCGTGCGCACCCTCGAATCCGCATGGGACGAAAAAAGAAAAGAATTAAAACGGGGCAATCAGTCTACGGATATTTTTATTTACCCCTCATATAAATTTAAACTGATAGATAAGCTCTTTACCAATTTTCACACCCCGGAGTCGAGCCTCGTAATGCTGGTCTCCGCACTCGCGGGAAAAGAAAACATTTTTAAAGCCTACCGCCATGCCGTCGAAGAAAAATATAAATTCTTTTCGTATGGAGATGCAATGCTGATTTTGTAGGGATAAATAGTGCCATAGAATTTATCTCAAAGGCTACATAATTAATTATTCAAAATATTGAATCCATTTAATTTTAGGGTTCTAGTCAGTTTTTATAAAATATGATAAAATCATGTTATAATAAATATAGATTTATTGGCTAAGTTTATTGTATATTTTTTGATATAATGGAGTTAACAAACATTAATAAACAGATGAATAAAAAATGCCAAATTTTTACACCCAAAAACTATGTAGAAAAATTGCTGGATTGTGTAAAATATAATGAACACCTTTACAATAAAAAAATTCTTGAAAATGCGTGTGGAGATGGGAAGATATTAGTTACTATTATCCAAAGGTATATTAATGATTGCTTAAAAAACAAATTATCAAAAAATACAATTCAAAAAGGATTATTTAACGATATATATGCATATGAAATTGATAAGAAATATTATAAAAAATGTATAAAAAACGTAAATCAAGTCTTAAAAGATAATGATATAGGGGAAATTGAGTGGCATATATATAATGAAGACTATTTGAAAGCTGAAATTGATATCAAATTTGATTATATAATAAGTAATCCCCCATATATAACTTATAAAGAATTGCCTATCAAAGAAAGATTTTTTTTAAAGGAAAATTTTTTGACATGTAAAAAGGGCAAATACGATTATTGCTATGCATTTATTGAAAAAAGCATCAATAGTTTAAAAAATAATGGTAAAATGTCCTATTTAATACCTAGTAGTATCTTTAAAGTTGTTTCCGGATATGCTTTGAGAACGTTAATGAAAAAAAATCTTATTCAAATAGACGACTATACTACAGAAAAGCTCTTTAATAATGCTTTAGTTGCTTCCGCTATTATTGTTATAGATAATTCATTAATAACTCCAGTAATACACTATAATGATATAGTTAATAAAAAATGTCTAACAATACATAAAGACAGTCTGGAGCACAAATGGTTTTTTAAAAAAATTCCGATGGATGGATTAAAAAGATTTGGTAATTTTTTTGATGTTGCACATCCCGTCGCAACTTTACTAAATAAAGCTTATGTAATTAAACACTGGGAGGATTATGATGAGAATTATTATTTATGTAGTAATCATAAAATTGAAAAATCTATTCTCAAAGAAGCTGCATCTCCGAGAATTTTGTCCTATAGGAAAAAAGAATTAATTATATTTCCCTATAAATACATAGATGGAAAATTAGTAAAATATGATTTGGATGAATTTGAACAACAATTTCCTCACGCAACTGCTTTTCTAACAAAGCAAAGAAAACAATTAGAAAAACGGAAGATAGATTCTCATGCTAAATGGTTTGAATATGGAAGATCTCAAGCCTTATGTACTTTAAACACGAAAAAACTACTTTTATCAACAATAGTCACACAAAAGATAAAAATATATGAGTTAGCACAAGATTGTATTCCTTATGCAGGAATATTTGTAAAACAAAAAACTTGTGAGTATTCATTAAAAGATGCTATAAATATATTAACATCACAACAATTTATAGATTATGCATATAATGTTGGCATAAATATTAACGGAACTTCCGTTAGAATTACAGTAAAAGACATAATGAATTATTATTTTTAGGAGTTTTTATGGAAGAACTGAAATACAGCATAGAAGATCACACATTGGCTGAATTATTGGGTACTCAAAATTTTATTAATAAAGAATCCGCTATTTTAGAGCTAGTAAAAAATTCCTTTGATGCAAACTCATCATTATTGAATATTGTCTTTACCAATAATGCTATTACTATATCTGATATTGGGATAGGTATGAACAGTAGTGATATTAAATTGCACTGGATGCACGTTGGCAAAAGCAACAAAGGGTACAGACTACCTGATGATAACAATAATACTTCAAGAATTCTTGCCGGAGAAAAAGGTATAGGTAGGTTTGCGTTAGCAAGATTAGGAAATAATATTTCAATATTTTCTAAAAAAAATAACTCAGAAGCAATACTTTGGAAAACTGATTGGCATAAAAGCACCTTGGAAACCACTACAATTTTAAAGAAAACAGGAACCAAAATAATAATTGAAAAATTAAGGGACAAGTGGACAAAATCTTCCATAGAAAACTTAAGAGCCTATCTTGACAAAACATACAATGATACAGCGATGAAAATATTTATAAAATATAATGATAGCGATATAGAGATTAAACCTATCTTTTCTAATGCTAAAATAGGGAAAAACTATGCGTCACGTATTAATTTAGCATATTTTAATAAAAACCACAAACTTAAATGTTCAATTATCAGTGATGAATTTAAAGATATTGCAAAATTCTATACTGGCGGTATAGATATCAATACCTCGACAAAAACTATAAATATATATGATATATTTGAACATTCTGATTTAGATGTTGATGGTGAAAATTTACAGAATTTGTTAACAGAGTTGGGCAGTTTTTCAGCGGAATTATATTTTGGTATTGATAGATCAACAAAAGATGAAGTTGAGCGATTTTTATATAAAAGATCGGAATTACAGGAAAAATATAAAACAGGAATCATTTTATATCGCAATTCTTTTAGTCTGGCATCCTATGAAGGTAAACGTGATTGGCTGGAACTTGGCAAGCGTTCACGAAAATCGCCTGCAGCAGCAACGCATCCAACTGGAAGTTGGAGAGTTAGAGAGAATCAAATTTCAGGCAAAGTAGTTATTGATAAACAAAATAATAAAAATTTACGTGATTTGTCTAACCGTCAAGGATTGGAAGAAAATAAATACTATGAGCTTTTTATCGCTATTCTGCAAAAAGGTTTAGAGGAATTTGAATCATATCGACAATCAATCATTAGAAAAATCAATGAGAAAAATAAACCTCAGAAAGAAAGTGAAAGTCTTTTTGAAAAAATTGTTTCAGGCAAAATAAATCTAAATAACCTTGATGAAGAAAAACAAAAAGAATTTCTAACAGAACTGCAATCACTACAAAAAACACTAAAAGGAACCGAAGAAACTGAAAAGCGCTATAAATACGATGTACGTATTTTAAATGTGCTTGCAACAGTAGGATTAAAAGCCGCTTCACTGGCACATGAAATGAGAAATGATAAAAATGCTATTGAAAGTAATTATGAATTTATTAGAGAAGCGCTATTAGAATATAAAATTTGGGATATGCTAAATGATGAAGATCATACTCAATATGGGTATCAAAATGTACCTGCATTATTACTACGAAATAAAGAAATAAATCGAAAAATAATTATATTTATGAATACAATGTTAAATGAAATTGAAAAGAAAAAATTTTTTGCAGAAAAATACAATATCTATGAATTACTTAATAAGTTATCAGCAAAATGGAAAAAAGACTATAGTTGGATAAATACTGAAATTCAAATAGATAAAACAGATACATATACTTTATCTGAAGACGTTATTGATGTCATTTTTGATAATTTAATATTAAATAGCATTCAACAAAATGATAATCTATCTTCACTAAACATAAAAATATCAGCTATTGTGGAAAATGATTACCTTATATTTACCTACAAAGATAATGGTAGAGGTTTACATAAAAAATATCTTCATGATACATTTAAAATATTGGAGGTTCACGAAACAACCAGAAAAAATGGTCATGGTTTAGGAATGTGGATTGTAAATAATACTATTGAAATGTGCAATGGAAAAATAACTGATATAGCAGGTGAAAAAGGCTTTCAAATAACTTTTTGTATTAAAGGAGATTTATAAGATGGATACTATCACCATTTTGTATATTGATAACGATATTGATTCTTATACTTCACAATATTTACGAGAATCCTTAGATATTGGCAATATTGAGAAAATTTATAGCGAACATGAGTTTACTTCTGAAGAAACATACGAATCTTTGATTTATTATGATGAAGTAAAAAAGGCCGATTTAATTATTATTGATTCTAAACTTTTTGAGAATGCAACAGTTAAAGAGGCAAAACTTACCGGTGAGGAATTTAAATTAATTTTGAAAAAAGTGCTTCCGTATAAAGAAGTTATAGTTGTAACTCAAAATGAACCTCCGAAGGAGTACCAAGTTTTACCTAAATATCGTTCGGATAAAACGTCAGATCGCACGCATTTTTTTAATGAAAAGTGGTTACCAGTTATAAAAAATGCAATAAAATCAGTGCTAGAGTATAAAAACCTAGTACATAAAATCGAAAATAATAAAAATATCGACAAACATTTTCTTGAAAACATTATAATGACATTAGAAGGGAGTTATGAATATGATTTATTAAAGTCTGAAGATATAACAAAATTAATTACTGCATTTAAAGAATTAGAGGCGAAATATTATGAGTAATGACTATAGAAATAGTCAGTATTGTCCTAAATTAGACAGTATTACATCGAAAAAGAAAGATTTACAAAAGAAAATAGAATCTCAATATCCCAAGTGTAAGAATTTTTATCCTATAATTTCGAAAAAGAAAGGAAATCACAGAGAAAATTTTGCCAATATTTATAATAGAAAATGTGCTTATTGCGGTGTTTCTCTTGCAATTATGCCGATGTTTGAAATCGATCACTATATATCTAAAAAATACTTTGCTTCTGAAGATGATGCTGGACAGATAGATAACTTAGTATATTCTTGTTTTAGCTGTAATAGAAATAAACATGATTTTAAAATTAATAAAAAATATGTAGCATTATTAAATCCCGATAATGAAAGTATTGCTAAGGTATTTATTAGAGATGATAACTATAGTATACAAATACAAAAAGAGTATGAGACCGACGATATTATACAAGCATTTTATAAAAAATTACATTTCAATTTTGATATACGGAGGTTGGATTATCTATTACTTTGTATGCATGGATTGTCTAAGAGGATAACAGATAAAAACGATAAGCAAAAATTAGTGGAAGCAATTAATTGTCTAAAAATAAAACGAAATATTTTTATAGAAAAAAGAATACATTGACATAGCTTTACATAAAATTATTATTATTATTATTATTATGCATTATATAATATACCGCCTTATCTATCTGCTTATCAATAATTGCTGCCCGTTGTTCCAAGAGCTTATAAATATAATGACAATAAAAGCCATGCCGTCGAAGAAAAATATAAATTCTTTTCGTATGGAGATGCAATGCTGATTTTGTAGGGTGGTACCGCAAAGCAGACCTCGCTTGATTATATGGACAATTCTTCGGTAAATTTAGGCACAAGGTTATCAAAAAAAACGCCCCCGAAGCCGGAGTTTTATCCAACTTGGGGGCGACCAGTCATTTTAATGGGGAATTTCTATATGTAATTAAGCCGGCAATTACCCATTATTGCCGCGGCGTAACGCAAATGCCGTGCGCTATGCCGCTGTCGGTGCCGAGCTTGTGTTCGGTAACGGTAAGATCGTCCGCAATGCTCCACCACGCGGACTTAAAGATGCTGCCGTCATATGTTTGACCTGCGGCAAAAAGCGTGCTGCCGAACGCGCACAGCGCATATATATTGCTGCTGTTTACCGAAAATGTTGTATACAGCGAAGCGCTTGCCCCTTCGATTTTCCATACGGCGGGATAAGCGTTCATTTTTTTTCCTGCAGCATAGACGGCGGTGCCGTGCGCACAAACAGCCGTGATGATGGTGGCGTCCGGAACATTTATTTCGGTTACGGTTGTGCCGTCTACCTTCCACAGTTTTTTGCCTGCAACATACACCGAGCCGCCTTGAGTGCATACACCGGCAATCGAGAGACCGGTGTCGTGAGCGCTTACCTGCATAATGCCCAATTCGACCTCGCTTACCGTACCGCCGTCAGAAAGCGTCCACAAAAAAGCTTTTTTAGTGGAACCGTTCTCTTTATAGCCTGCAGCGTACACCTTGCCGCTCTCTGAGCACAAGGCTTGGGCTTCCGCAGCGGTTACCGGGGGAGTTATTTTATACAAATAGGTTACGGCAGGATGTGCGGGGTCGCTGATATCGGTAATGCTCGCCCCGCTATCGGTGCCGTCGTACGTTTTGCCTGCAACAAGGGTTTTTCCGTTATGCAAGACCATGTCATACGCAAAAGACCTCCCGTTCGTACCACTCCAGTGCCGGCTGCCGTCCGCTTTCCATACACGCGGCTTAGTAGCGCCGTCCCCTTCAAAGCCTGCAATGTACACCTGTGTACCCAACGCTTTCACGGTATAGCAATCCAGATAATTGGCAGGATTCTCTGCGCTCAGCGCTGTGGGGCTGCCGTTTTTGTACACGTAGGCTTTGTAGTTGCTTGTTACGCAGACGTATACGTCTGCGGGGGCGGTAACCGTTTTAAAGTGCACGGCGATGTTTGCATCCGCCGTTACGGTATGGGTGTAAACTGTAGCCGTCTCTCCTGGGATTGGCCTGACGCCGTTTGTCCATTTTTCAACTACATAGCCTGCATTCTCGGGCCTTGCGGTAAAAACAATCGTTTTATTTTTTTCCACTTGTGCAGGAGAGGTGATTTCGCTGCCGTCAACTTCCGCTTTAATCGTGCCGCCGGTGCCGTTTACGCCGAAGCGGACCGTGAGTGTGGGCGTTCCGCCGGCCTTGTTCGACAAGACGAGCCGCAAGCCAGTATGATTGCCGCTGGCAATAGAGGCACTGTTGTTCCGAAATGCACGAGCGACTAAGCTCGAGCTGCTGTACCAGCCTCCGCCGCGTACGACTTGGCCGGAACCTGAAGCATGTCCGCTATAGTCTGCCGGCAACGGATTCGGCAATGGGCCGAACCGGTCCCAGCACCATTCAAATACATTCCCGCTCATATCGTAGAGCCCATAGCCGTTCGGCTGCTTTTTCTTTACTTCATGCGTTTTACTTCCGCTGTGCACACCATACCACGCATAGTTTATCAGCTCGCTTTCGGTATCCGTTCCTGCCCATTTGTCTTCAGTTCCGCCCATTGCAGCCCATTCCCATTCAGCCTCCGTCGGCAAGCGGAAGCCGTTTTTGCCTGTGTCCCATGCGGCATTATTCCAGTCCGTATTATTCGTTGTAGGGATAGCGCTGTATTCAAGCGTCGAAAAATCTATCTGATTTCCGCCGGCCGTTACCGTATAGCACGGCTCAAGATTACAGGCAATGCTTAACTTATTGCAAAATGCTATTGCATGATACCAGTTTACCTGTTCTACAGGGCGCTTCTTCTGCGTTTCGCCGCTTTCAGGCAGCATTCCTGCTCCCTGAAAATGACTCGGATTAGTGCCCATCACCTTTTCCCACAGCTCCTGCGTTACTTCGGTTTCTCCTATAAAGTAGGCGGAAAGGCTTACCGCGTGCGGTGTATTACCGCTCACATCGGGGTGCCCTATGTTTTTGCTGTTTACGACGTTTATGCTTTTCATTTTAAAGCGTACGCCATCGACCGTGTAGATTTTATCGGCAGACGGCGTGGGTGTTCCTCCTCCGCCGGAACCGCCTCCGCTTCCCGAACCGCTTCCGCCTGCGCTGTTCGGGCAGGCGGTAAAGACCAGTGCTGCACCGAGCGTAAGTGCGATAAGTGCGGCTGTAACGAGCGCCGCTCCTCTTTTTTTGTGTTTCATAGAATAACTCCTTATATTTTTTAATTTAACCGCGGGGCACGCCAAGGGCGCAAAGAGGTTTAAGAGAGGCTTTGTAAGACATTCTTTTATAATCCTTTGCGTTCCTTGCGGTTTTTTATGTGAGTAAATTTGTCTGTGTTTGAGTGTAATTTTATTTGGGCATAGTAAGCCCTCAGCTGTGAAGCTGTGAAGCTGTGAAGCTGTGAAGCTGTGAAGCTGTGAAGCTGTGAAGCTGTGA
Organism: Treponema sp. B152; assembly: GCF_024181665.1. Taxonomy (NCBI): domain Bacteria; kingdom Pseudomonadati; phylum Spirochaetota; class Spirochaetia; order Treponematales; family Treponemataceae; genus Treponema; species Treponema sp. B152. Next base: position 355,693 of record NZ_CP058668.1, on the reverse strand, counting down.
AGCTGTGAAGCTGTGAAGCTGTGAAGCTGTGAAGCTGTGAATTTTGCCCGATTCTTTATTGCGTGTCAAGTGCTTTACTTCTCTTTTCGCATTTTTTTCGTGAGAATGATTGTAATTTCTATCGAATCGTTTGTCTATCATTACAGTATAGTGTAGTACGTTTTTACAAAGATTTCAACCTTTTTGGGAATTTTTTTAATTTTTTTTATTTAACCGCAGGGGGCGCTAAGAGCGCAGAGGGGGTAATGATGTTTTGATGACATATTCTTTTATTTATCCTTGGCGTTCCTTGCGGGCTTGGCGGTTTCATTGTACATCTACTACAATGTGATGATGGAAAGAATAGAATGAAATACATTTCAAGTGCGAAATCATATTTCTGCTATACATCATAAATGAACATCCTCTTATAGAGGCTATCGTTCAAAAACAAGCAAATGACAATTTGAAATAACAAAAGATAAATTAGGGGAGTATACTTGAAAAGTTTACTCCCCTTTTGTGTTATAAAAATTTACTCCCATTGTACATGTTGTGCTCTTGCACCGTAACGATATGCAGTTCCATCCTCATTAAAATTAGCCTCGATTCTATATCTTTTCCATAGCACATAATCCGTAGTTTGCATCTTAAGAATGAAGAGAGTATCATTTTTTATTTCTTCAGAATCTACGGGATTTAACGAAAAAATATCCTTTATATCCCTTGTTTTAAAATCTTGGATTGTAAGTTGAGATAAGTCAGTATGATTAAAGGTAACCTCGGATAATTGCTTACTATCAGCGTCAATCTCATAGTATGTGATAACGCAATTCTTTAAGCTATCTGAATCCTTCCCTGTAGGCGTAACACTCACAAAACCATAAGACTTACCATCACGAAAAATTTCTAAAAGCTTGCCGTAATAAAAATGATCATTTCGTTCATTGACAATCTCGCTATCAGCAGTTTTTTCATAAAATGTGAACCCTTCGGACAAAAGCTCAGATGCCTTTGTTTCCCCAACAATGACATTCGTTTTATCTACTTGAACTTCGATTGGATCTGACGGAAAACCGGTCAAAGAGAAGAATAACATGAAGGCAAAACATGCAAAAAACATACTCGCAACTATAGCATTTGATGAAGCATAAAAATACATCGGTTTATTCGAGCGATGAGACAATACAATAATCAGTTTTATAACATGACTTAGTATTAGTACTACAATAACAATAGAAAACTCAGCCTTCAAACACATATAAAGCGCTTTTGAAAAGTGATGTGTTCTGTAATATATTGCGCCGAAAACAACAATATTTGCCAAAACAAAATTCAAAATGAATAAGGTAGCCTCTTTCAATGCTGTCGAATCAGTAACATAATCAAATTGCCTGCTACTGAATCTTCCTTTAAGGCTTGATCCAATCAAATAAATCCATCTTGGCAAATCTGTGTCTGTTCCTATAGCTATCACAATTCTCAAATAGATATAGATTGTCAATAAAAAAAGCAGTAATGCAAGAAATCCAAAACTCAAAAGTACTATTGTAAATCCCATGAATACTCTCCTTTTTTTAATAAAATTCACACTTTTGCACACCGAACATTATATCACAGTTGCATATCTTGCGTTTCTCCTACAAATCCTGATTTATCAAACTTTATTATACCAAATAGACCCTCTCCTGTATAGCTATAACAGAAAATATTACAATCTTGTAATCACTGTATTGCCATTCATCTTAGCTTTACCTTTTCGTTTAATATATTCCTCAATATCAAATACATTCCTCTTATCATAGTCTTCAAGGAGCTTATAATTCTTATGTTTTGTAATATAGAATTTGTCTGATAGAAAAGGTCTTACGCCTTTAGCTGAGATTGTGCCTGAAGTATGATACTTGTTGAAATTTCTCTGGAACAGATCGTTGCAATGAGCTTCATCGGTATCCGAGATAATAACAAAGAGTGCCGTTTTTCTATCTCCAAGAGTATCAAGCTCAAATTCATCCTCTTTCAAGACTTATATCTGAGTATAATGAATTTGAACATAGTCCTTTACTACACAAATGCAAAATGCGTACGTATTTGTTGCGCAGGAACGTTTATTGGCTGTTGATTTACATTAGATAACATATAAGGATTTATATATGCCGGACTATTTGCCTGAAAATCTAACAGCACGGTCTCTTGCACATTCCAACCGGCATTTTGAAATGCGGTAATATAGCTAATTGCATCAGGACACTTATTTACAGCCTTCCTGCGCAAAGTTGCTACTACCGCATTCGGCTTTTGAGGATTCTGTATAACCTCATTAATAACATCTTGCGGCTGCATACCTTTTTCCTGTGCAGATCGTACAAACACATAGGCATTAATGACATTTTGCTTAAGCATCTTAAGCTCCTTTACTTCCATCTGCTTACTTCCAGTTAAGCAGCGCATTAATGACGATTTACCGGTGGCATATTCACCAATAATCAAATATACATCCATAATTATCCTCCTCCTCTTTCCGGATTGTGTGATACTATATTTAGACTGATTTTTCAAGTTAAAAACAGAATTTATTATAAGAGCAATCCGCAAAACTGATAATTTCACAAGATTGCTCTTGTAATTAAAAACTTCCTGTATATCCCAATTCTTTTAATTTAGCTTGTGTTTTTAAGGTTAAATGAGTACCTTTGAAACTACACCAATCAAATTCAATTTGTTTAATTTCGTCAGGAATTATAATTTCAGTTAAATTACGGCAGTAGGAGAAACCTTCACCATAATTTCCGTTTATCTTTTTTAAATTTTTTGGAAAGGTTATACTCTTTAAAGTATCTGAGCTAAAGTCTTTCAACTCTTCAATTCTGTCAGGAATAATAACTGTAGTTCCATTAAATTTGTGATATGCTCCGAGTTTTTGTTTCACGGTATCAGGTACTACAAATTCTTCAAGAAAGAAAAATTCATAGTCAGGATTATTTGGATAAGGCTTCTTAGAAGAGAGCCCTTTTTCATTACCATATCCGTAAACAGCTTTTTTCCCCGGTACTATTTTTTTTGCATAAATTCTTACTACGTCTATGCCGCAAGTACTTGTAACAAATTCTACTGTATCAGGTATTATGACTAAATCCCATGGAATCTCATCACCATCACCATTTTCATTAGCCAGTCTTGACATTCTCTTCTGAGTGAAACAAATTCCTTTGACCGGTAGATTTTCAATTTCTGCAGGAAAATATAAAACATTGGATTTCGGCATATAGAGCATTTTGCCTTGGCTATTTGCCTTTTCTTCGTATGCTTCTTGTCTAAATCCTGTTATAACCACACCGGTACCATCTCCAGTTAATTCATACTGAAAGTAATCTGCCGTCCATGGTTTTGCATTTTTAACCTACTTACTTGTATTTGTATTGCCATCTTCATTACATGAAGCCAATACAACCAACATTCCAAATAGCATCATAAAGATTTCTATTGGTTTTTTGTACATAATAACCCTCCATACTTAGTTATTAATTTTTATCCTTTTTTCATTATACCCCCCCCATTTTTTGTCAACCCTATTGACAATTTTTTTTATATTTTTTGAAAATACGGATGGCGTATTGTTTATCCTTTTCAAGTTCGGAAGGTACAAAGAATTCCACTACCGAAGAAAAATATGTTCAGGTAGTTGCAGTCGGGTTCAATACCCTTCGTTACGACGTAGGCGTCGGGGTATTAAACCCTCCGTACGAATAAAATCGGTACGGGTATTTGCTTCATCATAAGCAGATGTATTGTACTGCCTTTTATTCAGTTCAAAAAGGTCAGCCAACTGTGTAAGACCGATTTTATGTTCTTCTAAAATATTCATAAGTAACTCCGTAAAAGGCTTAATTGTCTTTAATTATACCACTATTCATCTCAGTTTTCAATTGACTTAAAACATTGACTTAAAAAACTATCCGAAGTATAATAAATTTTAACGGAGAATAATAAATCTTATGAAAAAGCGTATCTTTTTAGACAATGCGGCCGGTGCCTTTCCTAAGACACCCGGCCTCGACCAAGCTCTTGCGATGGCATTAAATATGGGAACAGGAAATATTAACCGCAGCACCTATACCGAAACCGAAGAAGCAGGTCTTGCCGTCATCGAAACAAGAGAACTCTTGTGTAAGCTCTTTAATTTTCAGCCGGCAACCCATGTTATTTTTACATCGGGAGTTACGGCAAGTCTAAACTATATTATCAAAGGTTTTCTCAAATCGGGCGACAGGGTTTTAACAAGCACCTTTGAGCATAATGCCGTAATGCGTCCTCTGGTTCAAATGGAAAAATTAGGCGTAAAAATTGACCGCGTTCCTGCACTCTTAAAAAACGGAGGAGCCTTTGTAGATACTTCCTCAATCGAATCTATGATAAGGCCTGAAACCCGTCTTGCCGTTTTTTCACATGCTTCAAATGTAACGGGCTTTATTCAGCCTATAGAAGAAATTGCCTCAATCTTAAAAAAGCACAATATTCCTTTGGTAATAGACGGAGCTCAAACTGCAGGGCACATTCCCGTCGACCTTGCACAATTAAAACCGGCAGCCTTTTGCTTTACGGGGCATAAGGGGCTACTCGGCCCCCAAGGAACAGGCGGCATCTTATTCGATAAGGATTTTGCAAAAGAAGTTGAGCCCCTCATCACAGGCGGAACAGGAAGTGCATCCGATTCGGAAGAAACGCCCTCCTTTATGCCAGATAAATTCGAGGCCGGAACTCAAAACATAATCGGAATTGCAGGCCTTCACCACAGCCTAAAATGGCTGGATTCTTTCGGGATTGAAAACATTCACACAAAAGAACAAAAACTGCTTAAACTATTTTTAGACGGAATAAAAGGTCTTCCGATAAAAATTGCGGGAGGAGAGTCAGCCGAAAACAGGGTCGGAATTGTTTCGATAGACTTTTCCGAATTTATGGACAATGCGGAAGCCGGTGCCGCTCTCGAAGAAAAATACGGCATCCTTACCCGCTGCGGCCTCCATTGTTCGCCTTCGGCTCATAAGTCCATCGGCACCTTTCCGCACGGCACGGTAAGATTTTCGACAGGCCCCTTCACAATCGAAGAAGAAATTGAAACTGCAATAAGGGCAGTAAAAGAGCTTTGCACAAAGGCCTAACTCACCCTAAGAATTTTTTCTTCACGCTTGGTAACCAGACCTATAATGGCAGGTTTTCCGCAAGGCGTATTTTCCAAAGCTTGAGACAGTTCTCCGTAAAGAGCGGCAGCGTCTTCCTTGTCTACCGAAATCAAAAGCCCTCCCGAAGTTTGAGGATCGAACATCAGGTCTTGGTAGGCAAGGGGAACATTTTCAAATACAATATTATCTCCCACAAAATTTCTATTGGAGTAAACACCGGCAGGCATCATACCCATTTCGGCACTTTCAATTACGGATTTATAAATCGGAACGGATTTATAATCGACTTCAATGCTCATACAGCTTCCCTTCCCCATCTCATAAAGATGACCGAGAAGACCGAAACCTGTAATGTCGGTACAGGCATTTATTTTATATTTTACCATGATGTTGCGGGCCTTCGCATTTAAAAAAGCCATAATCTTATAACAGCGGTCAAGTTCTTCCGGCGGCGACATGTCGGCCTTTGAAGCCGTAAGTAAAATGCCCGTGCCGATCGGCTTAGTCAAAATTAAAACATCGCCTTCCTTTGCTGTCGAATTTTCCAAAATCTTTTTAGGATGAACGAAGCCGTTTACAGCCAAACCGTACTTGGGCGAGTCATCATAGATAGTATGGCCTCCGCAGACTATAGCACCGGCCTCATAAACCTTATCAAAACCTCCGCGTAAAATTTCTTTTATCATATCTTCAGGCATATCTTTGGTGATACAAAAAAGATTTAGGGCGAGCTTAGGCTCCCCGCCCATCGCATAAATATCGCTTAAAGAATTTGCGGCGGCAACTTGCCCGAATATGTAGGGATCACCTGAAACCGGCGGAAAAAAATCTATAGTAGATATAAGAGCCGTTTCATCGTTTATCTTATAGACGGCAGCATCATCTGAAGTATTAAAACCTACGAGTAAATTATCGTCATTCCTTACGGAAAAATTTTTTAAAAGTTTATCGAGTGCACCCGCACTCAGCTTTGCACCTCAGCCCGGATTTTTTGCAGCTTTTAATAAATCGAAATCTTCATTAATAAGTGAACAGCTCATATCAGCCTCCTGAATAATTAAGAAGCCTCTAAAAACATCGGTTTTTAGAGGGTCTCCTTAACCTTATTTGCGATGTTTAAAATTAAGTCATCAAAATATAAGGACTTAATTTTAAACTCGTCGGCCATCTTTAAAAATCCGACAAGATTTTTAAAGATGGCCATAGTATCTCATAATTTTAACTTATGGTCAAGATAAAAAAAAGAGCTATTGAACATTTAATTATATAAGAGTATACTATTGCTAACAAAATCTTGTTTACGGAGGAATATGATAAAAATGAGTAAAAAGATAAAAGCTATAGGATTCTTTGTAACAGCTATTTTAGTATTTGCTTTTGCTTGCGAACCGGAGATGCTTTACGGGACTGCAAAGGTAGCTGGCTCGACCCCTGCCGGTACTAATTATGAATATGGATATTCAGTATGTATCGATGTAACCGTTGATGACCAAGGTAAAATCATCAAAGTAAGTGATGACGAGAAAAACACGGAGGCATCTATCGCAGCAGATGTTATAGGAGCTGCAGCAAGCAACAAAGCTTACTGGAAAAAATATTTGTCAGGAAAAGGTTTTGAAAAGTATAAAAACCTTACCCTGGAAGATGTCAAAAAAATGGATGTCGGTTTCCCCGGCGCTCCGGGAGTTGATGCCGTAGGAGGAGCCACAGCAGCTTCCCTTGCAGTAAAAAATGCGGTTTTACAGGCTTTGGTGCTTGATGCTTCAATTAAGGAGCTTGTAAACTACAAAAATCCCGACAATTATAAAAAGGGAGAACAAAAAAAATTGGAAAAAATCGTTAAAGAAGGGAAAGCTCATCTGGAAACTTTAGAAACCTATGAAGAAATAGAAAAGGCTCTTGCAGAATTAAAACAAAAACTGGATGCGTTAAAAACAAAATAATTAACTAATAAAAAGCGGCGGCAGTATTGATGGAATCCATCCAAATCGGAAGGCTTCCGTAACACTGCCGCCTTTAATCGCACTATCGGAAGCCTATAAAAACATCAGTTTTTATAGGCTTTCCTTAAATTTAATTTACACTTCAACGTACTTACCGTCTTCACTTAAATAATAAAAAGCATCGTAATCAAATTGACTAAAATAATCTTTATCAAAAGCAAGGCCTTCTTTAAAAATCAATTTTAATGCAGTGCCGCAGCTTGAACTTACAGAGCGCGGCACCGGAACCAATTTTGCAGTCAACTCTCCTGTCTTAGCATTATCCGTTTTGTTCACGGCTCTCATGCAGACAAGAGAATCATAATGTGTATGAAAGGTAATTAAATACTCTTTCATTATTTTGCTACGGCAATTTTCCAGCCGTCATCGCTAGGTTCAATCTTTGTTTTAGCCTTTGCATTATCGCAAAAGCGTTTTATATTTTCTTTTGATGTTTCGTTATCTACCAACACAACGAAGGCAGAATTTACAGCAATAGCTTTCTTGGTTAAAACCACAGGCTCAGGGCAAGCAAGCCCTCTAGCATCTACAATAATATCAGACATAATCTTCTCCTAATAAAAACTTATTTATTTTTCAAAGAATAATAGATACTTACAAAAGCTGTAAGAATCAAACCTACAACAACAGCAATCATTCCGGCACTTGTCGGTCCCTTACCGGAAGAAGCCAGGCCGAAGTTATGGGCAAAGGCAGCACCGGCGATAAGCCCTACAACGGTAATTGCTGAATCGCTGTTTCCTTCACCCGTCAATATGAGCTGTCTTAAAGGACAGCCGCCCAAAAGAACGCTTGCCCAGCCGACTAAAACCATTCCAAGGGCATTCCATAAGCCGTCTGTGTGGGCTACGGGCTGGCCGGCAAAACCTAAATTGAACTTACCTAAAATTAACGAACCTACTACAACAGTTACCAAAATAGTAAGGCTTCCCCACAATAGGTGAAAATCTTTAAGCATGATTGCATCTCGAATTCCGCCCACAGTACACATTCGGCTTCTTTGAGCAAGACCGCCTACAACAAGACCTATAGCCAGTGCCAAGAAAATCGGAGCCTTCATAGCACCGGGACCTTTTTCGCTAAAAGCAAGCGCTGAGGGGAAGGCAACCAAAAGAACAAAAAAGACGAGCACAAATATTATAGGAATTACACCTTCCTGCTTTGACTGATTATGAGCCCTGCTAAGAGAAAAGTTTTTATTTAAGAAGAAGATACCGATTACAATTCCGGCAATAAAGCCTACTAAACCGAAAACAGCATTTAAATCACCTGCTCCCAAGCGTAAAAACATTCTCAAAGGACAACCTAAGAAAACCAAGGCTCCTATCATAACAAAGAAACCTAGAGTAAATCGTGTAAAGGCAGCAGAACCGCCTCTCGGCTTAAATTCTTTTTTTACAAAGGCCAGTACAAAGGCCCCGATTATAAGACCGATTACCTCAGGTCTCATATACTGAACAACTCCTGCATTATGCAGTTTTAAGGCGCCGGCAATGTCCCGCAAAAAACATGCAATACAAAAACCCATGTTTCCCGGATTTCCGAACCTAACCAATACGAGGGCCGCAATACCGATCACGGCACCTGTAACAATAACCATGAGATGTTTTTTCATAAACTCTCCTCCATTTAAAAAAGATTGGGAGATAACGAGTTTTTCAAAATAAATTTACAAAAAGGCTATAAAGACAATTTTGAAGGAATCAAAAAGAAGGAGGCGGAAAAAGCAAAATTCGCAAAAGGTCCTTCGTTTTTGTTTCCGTATTATAAGCCGGAAGTAAAATTACTTCGAAGATATAAACTCATTTACGCATTTCGATCTCCCATAACTAAAATATAAACCATAACGATTTATCAGGTATAATTTTAGCAAAAAGAAAATAAAATGTCAACATATTAAAAAAAATTAAGATTTATTATTTAATTTAAAAAGGCTGCAAGAGCCGTACCCAAGGTTACGGCCTCATCATTTGTTTTAAGAACAAAGTAAATTCCTCTTTTTTCGGTTAAACAGGTGTGTAAACTCTTAAAGATTCTTTCTTTAATCAAAAAACCTTTTAAAAACATCGAGCCGTCGGCACTTATACAGATAGGCTTATCCGGCGATTTACCTTTACCGGTTTTTATACAGGCGGCAGCAATTACGGCAGCTGAAAGCCTTCCGGCTCTCTCAAAAAAACATTTACAGATGGAATAGATTTTAACATAGTCTTCCGAAACCGAATGAGCTTCGATTATACCGGAAAAAATATTTTTATCGTGATTTTGTTCCTTTAAAAACAAAGAAATCTCTTCACTTGAAAAATCACAAGAATTTAAAAGCATCTTGTTGACCCGCGGCGAAAAAATTCCCTCGGCAGCACCCGCCCTTAAAGCGATGGAACAAAGCTCTCCAAGATAGCGTCCTGAACACATTCTTTCTAAAAAATACTCGTTTTTTAAATTGGAATTTTCGGATAAGACTTTATCGAATTTGCTTTGAGGAATCTTATTGCTTTTTCCCGACTCGCATACGATTATCTGAGGTTTATCGTAAAATTCGGTACTTTTGAGTTTTCCAATTTTTCCGTATTCGATATATGCAGAATTTAGCCCCGTCCCTAGAACAAAGCCTATGTGAGAGTCAAAGCTCTGATCATCGGTTTCAGAAAAAATTCCTGACTGGAGAACTGCAGCGGTATCGTTCACCATTATAATTTTTTTTATTTTTTTCCAACCCTTACGAGATAAGGCTTGAAAAAGCCCTTCATTTATTTTGCAATCGCCGATATAGGGCAGTTTTATTTCTTTTGAAAGCTTAATAGCCTGCCCGCCGCCGTCAGGAAAAATCTTTATGGCATAGGAAAAGCAAAAGGAAATCATATCAGACTCATCTTTTAAAGGTTCTAAGTATTCGGCAATGCTGTCAAAGAACTCTTCATTAGTCATTTCCCTGTCAAGAGCAGGCATCGGATGCTTAAAAAAAGAAAGAATTTCAGGCACTCCTTTTTTGTCAAAATAGACAATGCCTGCCCTAAAATTAGTACCTCCGGCATCGATGATTATTACCTTTTTATCCTTAGGGATATCGGTGGGAAGATTTTTCCATAAGGGAATCATATCCATAGAAGAAACAGACTCAGCTTCGCTTTCCAATCCTTTTTTCATATCTTCCAAAAGGATTGAAGCTGCATATTCGATATCAATTTTATAATCAAAATTATTTCTCTTAAAAAAATCGTCGATCTCTTTCATTTAAATAATTCCCTTAAAACTTAAGTGTAGAAGCAAAAAGCAGACAAGCTTATTTAATCGCTTTCTTTAGAGCTTCCGTCTTGTCGGTTTTTTCCCATGAGAATTCGGGGCGGCCGAAATGTCCGTAGGCTGCCGTTTCTTTATAGATGGGGCGCTTTAAATCCAGAGTCTTTATAATGCCTGCAGGAGACATATCAAAAACCTCTTTTATTGCCTTTTCTATTTTTTCTTCAGGAACTTCACCCGTTCCGAAGGTATCAACTCTTACGGCGACAGGGAATGGAACTCCGATTGCATAGGCTAACTGAACTTCGCAGCGGCGTGCAAGATCTGCAGCTACTACGTTTTTTGCAATGTATCGGGCCATGTAGGCAGCAGAGCGGTCAACCTTTGACGGGTCCTTACCCGAAAAAGCTCCTCCTCCATGTCTTCCCATTCCGCCGTAGGTGTCTACTATTATTTTTCTTCCGGTAAGACCTGTGTCTCCAAAAGGGCCTCCTATAACAAAGCGGCCTGTAGGATTGATAAAATACTTGGTATCATCGGCCAAAAGTCCGGTCGGTCCCAAAACAGGCTTAATAACCCGATTGATTAGAGTATCTTTTAACTCGTCATATTGAACATCGGGATAATGCTGATGAGAAAGAACAACCGTGTCTATCTTAATAGGTTTAAAACCTTCATATTTTACGGTAATCTGTGTCTTTGAATCGGGGCGAAGCCAAGGGATAATCTTTTCTTTTCTGAGTTTTGCAGCATACCTCAATACAGAATGAGAAAACATAATGGGAGCAGGCATCAGTTCAGGAGTTTCCTTGCAGGCAAAACCGAACATCATACCCTGATCTCCTGCCCCCTGCTGGCCCTTATATTCATCAAGTCCCGTACCGTCTACCCCTTGCGAAATATCGGGGGACTGTGAGTGAATCATATTCATAACCGCCATAGAATGGCAGTCCAACCCGAAATCGGTATTTGTATAGCCGATTTCTTCAGCTATAGTCCGTGCAATCTCTTGAATATCTACATAGGTGTTAGTTGTTATCTCTCCGCCGACAAGAACCAAGGCGGTAGAAGCAAAGGTTTCACAGGCTACATGGCTTTCAGGGTCATCTTTTAAACATGCATCTAAAACTGCATCCGAAATTTGATCACATAGCTTATCGGGATGTCCCTCGCTTACCGACTCTGATGTAAAATAACTTATATCGTTTTTCATATTAACCTCATCATTTTAACAATATTTTAGAAGAATATTATACTATAAAGTTTAAAGCTTTTTCAAGCTATGAAACAATTTCGACTTTAATTTCGGTCTTTTTTAAAAATGAAAGCTTTGTTTCCGAAATTATTATGGCTATAAAGATTAAGATAAAACCGAAAACCGAATAAACATCAAGACTTTCACCCTTAAATATAACCGAAAAGATAATTCCGAAAATAGATTCAAGACCCAAGATAATGGCGGCACTTGAAGCATCGGTGTGCTTTTGTCCTATATTTTGTAAAAGAAGGGCGAGGCCCGTACAAATTGCAGCAAGATAGAGCACGGAACCTATGGACGAATAAGACCAAACTATTGCACTATTATCTTCAAAAATAAGAGTTACAAGCCATGAAAGAATTGCAGCCACTCCGAATTGGATAATAGTCATAAGAATGGGATCCTTTCTTTTGCTTAATCGTGTAATACTTACAATGTGGCTTGCAAAAAGAAGACCGCTTAAAAGAGCATAAAAGTCTCCCAAAGTTATTCCTACAGAGGATGAAAGAACCAAGTCTTTAAAAGATACAAGACCTATTCCCAAAATACACAAAACGGCAGCAGAGGCGTTGTACCTATCGGGACGAATCCTGTTTACAAGCCAACCCAAAAAGGGTACGATTACGCAATAAGAAGCAGATAAAAAGGCGCTTCGTCCGGGGAGTCCGCCGGCAGTCGTAACGCCGAAGGTTTGACTGGAATAAGCAATAAACAGAAAAAAACCTACAATTCCTCCGTTTATAAGATAATCTTTGTCTATGAGTTTTAATTTTTTATAAAACACAAGACAAAGCAAAAAACAGGCAATAGAAAATCTTAAGCCCAATAAAAAATTAGGTTTAAAAAAATCCGTAGTTTCGCTTACAACAACAAGAGAACTACCCCATACTATTGCAACAATCAAAAGGGCTAAACGCGATAAAACATTAATCTTGGTATTAGTCAAAATAAATTCCTTTGCATCGTCAGTAAAACGGCAAATGCAAAATGCCTCAAAAAGTCCGGGAACGAGCTTTCCTTTTTGAAAAGGTGTATTATATGATAAGTCCGCATTATACAGAAAAACGAAAAAAAAGACAAGCCGGAATTTATACAAACAAAAAATCGTCCTATTGACATATTCTTATATTTTCTATATAATTGGCTTTTAATCCTAAAGCCGGAGGGGGTGAAAAAAGAAATGGCATATGTAACAATTGACGATTCAGAGCATCTTGAAAAAGCTCTAAAAAGATTTAAGCGTCAAGTCGAAAAAGAAGGTATTATCCGCGAATGGAAAAAGAAGGAATTCTACGAAAAGCCTTCCACTGTTTTAAACAGAAAGAATAAGGCCCTCCGCCGAAAACTTATGAAAAAAACAAGACGCTCACGCGATTCAAAGAGCTATTAATGGAAAAGAGCTTGCGGTTTCAAACTTGAACCCAAGCTCTTTTTTTTATCAAAGCTCTTTTTCCATATAAATATAACCGTCCTCTCCCTCTTTTTTTAAAATATGCTCAGGTACCTTAGAGGCGGAAAAACCTAATCTTTTATAAAGTTTTATTGCTTTTTCATTTTGAGGAACAGGATTAACCCAAACCTTTTTCGCACCTTTAAGTCTTGCCTGTTCTATAGCAAAACTCAAGGCCTTAGAGGCAATCCCTCTCCCCCGAGCCTTGGCAAACAGCTTAATATCAAGACTTGTAAGATTATCATGAACCGTATCGATGGAATACCAAGTTTCTCCGCAATAAACTTCCCCCTCAAAAATCGAATAATGCATAGATAGAGGACTGTTCTTTAGCACCCAATCATACCAACGGGCCATTTCTTCATCGGTTTGAACCAAACCGTCCGGAAATCCTACAAATTTCATAACATCACCATCAGCCCATAAGGCTTTAACCAATGGAAGGTCCTTTTTTTCGGTCGGCCTAATCAATATTTCCATATAACTACTATCCTCCTTCTATAAATAGAGATTTTATTTTTCAATCCTAGTCAAGTTTTTGACCCAGCGTTCTTTTTTTAGCTGGACTTCGGCAAGGACAGCTTTCATTATGCTGGTAAGTTTAGCAATTGCATACATAATGGGTGAAGACCAATCCGTAAAATAATATAACAAAAGCATGCAGGGCATAAATAAGAACATATTTACCGTAGTATCTACCCAGACTCCCATGACCGCATCCCCTCCGGATCGGGCTATCGCATATTGGGTGTTTTGAAAGGTCCATACAGGCATATAAAGAGCGATAAAGATTATAAGAAGCCTTGTAACCTCATGAGAAGCAGGACTTAAACTACGGAACACAATCGGAACCAGCATAATCGAAAAAAGCTCTAAAAGGGATGTTCCGAGACCGAGTACAAAAGCACCTCTTTTAATCCAACGGGCCTGTTCCCTTGCCTCCTCAAGCTTATTCCTTCCGAGCGTACCGCCTATTATAACGCCCACAGAAGTACCTATTGCCGGAAAAACCAAAAAGAATAGGTTGGCAATTGTCCAGCCCGCAGACATACCGGCTACAACTTCAGTGCCTCCCCTGCTGTTATAAACAGCCGTTGCCACTATCTCGCTCAAAACCCAAGACATATCGGCAACAAAGATGAGGGCAGACTTTTTTAAAATCTCATAAAAAAGGTGAAGCTTTATTTTAAGCATTTCTTTTATTTTTACATAGAAAAGAGGCTTAACTTTTTTTGCATAAAGAACAAAAATTATAAGCTCGGCACAGCGGGCAATTACCGTAGCATAGGCAGCTCCTGCTACCTCAAGCCTTGGGGCTCCCAGATTTCCGTATATGAGCATGTAGTTTCCGATAGTATTTATAAGGGTTGAAACAAGGGATATATACATGGGAACCTTTACATTTCCCGTTTCACGGAAAGAGGAAGCTATCCCTATCGAAAAGGCTGTGGGAATAAACGATAATAGAATAACATTGCTGTAAATTACGGCCTGCTCTACTATTTCTTTTTTTGCAGTATTACCATTCACCAAGAGGCCTAAAACAAGGTCGGGGATTGTAAGACAGACAACAAGAAGAACAAGTGCGAATATGATGCCGGATATCTGCTTAAAGCGGTAGGCCTGCTGCATTCCTTCTTCATCCTTTGTGCCGTTATACTGCGACATAAACATTCCGCCAGCACTGCAAAGAATATTGAGGCCGGTTATGTATACAAAGATAATTTGATTGGCAACATTTACCCCGCTCATTTTTAGGTCGCCTAGATCGGCAACCATAAAGTTGTCTATAAGAGAAACAAGAGATTGAATAAAAAGCTGTACCATTACAGGTACAGCTAATTTTACGGCATTTTTATAAAAAGAAAAAGACCCGAAATATTTATGTTTTAAATTTGTAACCACTATTTGATTATTGTTCCCGATTTACCGTCGATAGCATCCTTTGCTTTTTCCAAAAGGGTAATAAGGGCATAGCCTTTTTTGTTGGATTCGGCAAACTGGATGGCAGCCTGCACTTTCGGAAGCATAGAACCGGGAGCAAAGTGTCCTTCTTCAATATATTTTTTTGCTTCTGCAACCGAAATTTCTGAAAGCCATTTTTGGTCGGGCTTGTTAAAGTTGATAGCGACTTTTTCTACAGCGGTCAAGATGATAAGACAGTCTGCATTTAAAAGCTGAGCCAGCTTTGCACTTGCAAAGTCCTTATCGATAACGGCCGGAACGCCGCAAAGAGCGTTTCCTTTTTTTACGACAGGAATACCGCCGCCTCCGCAGGTTATAACTATTTGCCCCGCATCGCAAAGAGCCCTGATACTTTCGATTTCTGCAATATCTACCGGCTTTGGAGAAGCCACAACTCGTCTGTAACCTCGGCCTGCATCTTCTACAACATTTTCACCCCTAGCGGTTAAAACATCGGCTTCTTCCTTGGTCATAAAACTGCCTATGGGTTTTGTAGGTTTTGAAAAGGCAGGATCCGAAGGATCTACAAGCACCTGAGTTATCAAGGTAGCAACGGGCTTATTGATACCGCGGTTTAAAAGTTCTTCCCTTAAAGCGGCTTCCAAATCGTTTCCGATATAGCCTTGACTCATAGCAACGGAAACGGCAAGTTCGGGTTCCGAAGTTTTAGGATCGATTTTATGATATTCGGACATTGCCAAATGAATCATACCAACCTGAGGCCCGTTTCCGTGAGAAACGATTACCTGATGACCTTCTTCGGCTAAATCGGCAATGGCCTTTGCCGTAATTTTAACGGCCTTTCTTTGTTCTTCCAAATTATTTCCCAACGCATTGCCGCCTAAGGCAATAACAATCTTTTTCGGCATAGAATTCTCTCCTTAATCCGCCGATTATATAGAATTTTTTTAATTGTTTCAAGCACAGCGAAAACTTCCTTGACAAGAGAGGCTTTCTATTCTATACTTCACCCATGGCAAAAGAAAATACAAATCCGCTTGCAAGGATTCCGCAAGTTGAAAAACTTTTAAATGAAGATATATTAAAAAATACGGCGGCTCTTATCGGAAGGCCCTTTGTCGTAAAAAAGGCCTCGGAGTATTTGGAAGACATACGCAAAAAGGCAAGGGCCGGAGGGGATGTTCCTTCACTTAAGGCCTGTGCCGAAGAGATAAACAAACTATGCAGGCCCATAATCCGCACAAAAATTACGACCGTAATAAATGCAACGGGAATAATCCTCCATACAAACCTCGGTCGCTCTCCCCTGCCTGAAAATATTTGGGACAGGGCAAGGGAAACCGCTTCGGGCTATTCTTCTATCGAAATGGATTTGCGGGACGGAAACCGCGGAAAGAGGTTCGAGTTTTTAAATGACTGTATGAGCCTCTTGACCGGAGCCGAGGATGCCCTCATATTGAACAATAATGCGGCGGCTGTTTTTTTAATGTTAAAAGCCCTCGCAGGCGGAAAGGAAGTTATAGTTTCCCGCGGCCAGCAGGTTCAAATAGGCGGAGGCTTCCGTATCCCCGAAATTTTGGAGATGGCAGGCTGTAAGCTCATCGAGGTCGGCACAACAAATATCACAAGCCTTAAAGACATTCAAAAAGCAATAAACGAAACCACGGCAATGGTGCTTTGGGTTCATACCTCAAACTATAAGATAAGGGGCTTTACGGAGCAGCCTTCAATTTCAGAAATCAAAGCTATCCTTCCGCAAAACATAATCCTCGCAGTGGATCAGGGCTCGGGAAACCTATCCTTAAACGTTCCCGAAGAGCCCACGGTTTCTTCCATAATAAAAGAAGGAGCGGATTTGGTTTGCTTTTCGGGAGATAAGATTTTGGGCGGGCCGCAGGCAGGCTGGATTGTAGGCAAAAAAGAACTCATACAAACCGTAGCTAAAAATCAGCTCATGCGCACCTACCGGGTAGGCAGGGCAGTAGCAAGCCTTATGCAGGAATGTCTCATCCTCTATTTAAACGGAGGAGAATCGGCAGCTCAAAGAGCTCTCCTTTTAGACCAAAAGAAAATAAAAAAGCGTGCCGAAAAAATAATTGCAAGTCTAAAAAGCGGTGCCGGCGAATTGGCACAAAAAAACTTTTCCCTCGGAGGAGGCAGCACCCCCGACACGGGCTTCAGCTCTTGGGCCGTAAAACTAAATACAAAAAAGCCTTGCGAAAAACTAAAAACAAATTTACGCGAAATGCTGATTCCGATAATAGGCTTTATAGAAGAAGACTCTTTTTATATTCATCCTGCAAGTATCGAAGAAAAATATGATGAATATGTAATCGAGGCTTTAAACAAGTGTTTGTAAAAGATGGCGGAAATTACTACGCGTGAAAAACTGCATGAGGTTGCTCTCTCGGCTCCGAAAACTAGCGGGGTTTATCTTTGGAAAGATAAGGCCGGAACGGTCATCTATGTCGGGAAGGCTAAATCTTTAAAGAACCGCCTCAGCTCTTATTTTACATCGAACAGGGATATTAAAACCCGAATTCTGGTTTCCCGTGCCGAGTCAATCGAGTACATTCAAACCGAAAATGAATATGAAGCCCTCCTCTTGGAAAATACTCTAATCAAAAAACATAAGCCGAGATACAATATAAATCTAAAAGACGGAAAAACCTATCCTGTCTTAAAATTAACCAATGAAGAATTTCCGAAAGTTTACCGCACTCGGAACATTAAAAATGACGGCTCAAAATATTTCGGGCCATTTTCCAATGTTTCGGCCGTCGATATGTTTTTAACTCTTATAAAACATAATTATACCCTGCGTCAATGTAAGCGATTAAAAAAGCGGGAAACTCCCTGCCTTTATTTCCACATCGGAAGATGTAAGGCTCCATGCTGCGGCAAGATAAGTGCAGAAGAATACGGTAAGGATATAGAAGAAATTACCCTACTTTTAGAAGGCGAAATGGAAGATGTTTCCGGCACCTTAAAAGAAAAGATGAAAGAGGCGGCAGAAAAAAAAGAGTTTGAAAAGGCTGCCCGCCTCCGCGACGGAATACAGGCAGTCTATGCTCTCCGCGGACAAAACATAGTTCAGGACATGGACCCCGAAAGCCGCGATTATATTGCATGGGCCTTTGAAGGAGCCATGGTCAGCATCGCCGTTTTAAAGATGAGAAACGGACGGCTTGTCGGCCGTGACCTTTACCGCTCGCACAGCTTAAAAGAAGAAGGAGAAATTCTATCCGAATTTATATCGGCTTATTACACTTCGGCAAACGAGGTCCCGCCTAAAATATTTATTCCGCAAGCTGCCGAAGGAAACGCCCTCATCGAAAAATGGCTTAACGAGGAGCTTCACGCAAAGACAAGGATAAGCATTATTCCATTAGAAAAAGAAAGTCTTGCAGCAGAAGAAACATCAACGACAGACAGTCTTACAGAAATCGAAGAAGCGGCTTCCAAAACAATCGGCTACACCGTTCAAGAGCCCGCACCTTCGGCTGCCCAAGAAGAGAAGCTGAATCTTTCTCCGGCTGAAATTAAACACCACAAGGCGGCATTGAAGATGGCTCGTTTTAATGCAAAAGAAGACGCTATGCGCCGCCTAAGAGAACAGGGAGATTTTGCCGCTGTTGAAGACTTGCAAAAAAGGCTTAACCTGCCCTGCCTTCCGCAGCGTATCGAAGGCTTCGACATTGCTCACCTCGGCGGCACATTTACGGTCGCTGCCCTGATTTCTTTTAAAGAAGGGAATCCCGACAAAAAGAATTACAGGATATTCAGGTTAAAAAATACAGACGGCGTAATCGATGACTATGCTTCGATGAGGGAAGTAATAGCCCGCCGCTATACCCGCCTTCTCAACGAGGGTGCAGATCTCCCCGACTTAATTCTTATAGACGGAGGCATTGGGCAGGTGAATGCTGCAAGCAAAATTGTAAACGCCCTCGATCTCGGCATTCCGGTTATCGGCCTTGCCGAAAAAAATGAAGAGGTTTATTTTCCGCATAACTCTGAACCTGTCATCTTGCCGAGAAGAAGCGATGCCCTCCGCCTTCTCCAAAGAATCCGAGATGAGGCACACCGCTTTTCAAACACAAGGAACAATAAGCTCCGCAGAGCAAACAAACTTAAAACCGAATTTGAAAACCTTCCTCACATCGGCAAAAAAAGAGCCCATGTTTTGTTAAAAGCCTTCGGCAGCACGGAAAATCTAAAAACGGCAACAGCCCAAGCTCTTTCCGAAACCGCAAAGATTTCTTTAAAACAAGCAGAAGAAGTTTTGGAAGCGGTGAAGACGACCAATAATAATAATTGAAGAATTACTTAAAAAATCTTTACGCAATAACCGTTTTTATCTCTTTTAATGTGTCAGCGTAATTTTCTTTAAACTTTGCAAGAAAGCCGTCAAGCAATTCAATGTTTGCAGGGCTTTTAATATTTGAAGGTTCAACCAAAAACTTTTCGATATTTTTTGCAGAGTCGCCCAAGATATTTGCACCGACCGTATAGGAACTGCCCTTTATCTTGTGAGCCGTTTTCCGTACACTTTCACGCAAAACATCATCACTTAAAACAGCTTCGGCACTTGCACCTAAGAGAACATTCAATCGATCTATTTCAGCATCATCTTTTTCATAGGCTTCGATAAAGGTTTCAAGTAAACTCATATAGATTTCCATGTCCCCGTCTACAAGTTCCATCGCCGCTGCTTTATCTAAATACATATCTCCTCCTATAACATGAAGATAAACAGCTCGGCAGAATCCATGCCGAGCCGTCTACTACTTTGTCAATAAAATCTATTTTAAGTTTGTCATCAGCCTGTTAAGCCTTTTTACAAAATCGACCGGAGCCTTTAGCTCTCCGCTTTCAACCAAGAGGGCTTGTTCCAAAAGGAGGTTGGACATATCTTCTACAAATTCTTTATCCTTCGAATCCTTTAATTTTTGAACCAAGGGATGATCGGCGTTTACTTCCAAAATCGGTTTTACGGCACTTGTATTAAACTGCCCCATAGCCCTCATCATTCTTTCCATCTGCAAGCTGGGATCGGTTTCGTCCACAACTATACATGAAGGAGAATCGGAAAGGCGTTTTGAAAAGCGTACCTCTTTTACCTTATCGCCGAGAACCTCTTTAATCTTTTCGAGTACGGGCTTAAAGTCCTTCTCTTTTTTTTCGGCTGCTTTAGTTTCTTCTTCGGTATTAAGTTCTTTATCGGAGCCGGCTCTGTTTGCAGCCTTTAATTCCCAGTCTTTGTATTTTCCCAATGAAGGAATAATTATATCGTCAATCTCATCGGGCATAATTAAAACTTCAAAGCCTTTTTGTTTGTATACTTCAAGATGAGGAGATTGACGCAAGGTTTTTTCGTCTTCACCCGTGATGTAGTAGATAGCCTTTTGGTCAGTTTTCATTCTCGAAACATAATCGGCAAAACTGGTCCACTCATCTTCTTTTACTTCGGGCGAAGTTGTCTTAAAGCGAACCAAGTCGGCGAGCTCTTCCCTGTGTTCATAGTCGCTGTACAAGCCTTCTTTTAATGGGCGGTTAAATTCGGCGATGAATTTATTGTATTTTTCTTTGTCGTTTTCGGCGAGCTTTTTAAACTCTCCTAAAAGTTTTTTAACCGAAGCGTTTTTAATGTTTGAAAGAATTCTATTTTGCTGCAAGATTTCGCGGCTTACGTTTAGTGGCAAATCTTCACTGTCTATAACGCCGCGTACAAAGCGGAGGTATGTGGGCAGAAGTTCTTTTTCGTCATCGGTAATAAAGACCCTCTTTACAAAGAGCTTAACTCCCGGTTTATAATCCGCATGGAACATATCGAAGGGTGCTTTTGACGGAACATAAAAGAGGGTTGTGTATTCTTGAGTTCCTTCCGCCTTTGTATGCACATAAAGTAGGGGCTCTTGGGAATCATGCGAAAGGGATTTATAAAAGTTAAAATAATCTTCTTCTTTTAATTCCGATTTAGGCTTTTGCCAAATAGCTCCGGCATCGTTTATCTGTTCGGTTTTAAAGGCTTCCGATTTTACTTTTCCCTTATCGTCATATTGCTTTTCGGTAAAATGAAGATAGATTGGGAAGGCGATGTGGTCGGAATAGGTTTTAATTATTTCTTCGATACGCCAACGGGTAGCATACTCCGAGTCCTCATTATTTAAGTGAAGAATAACACAGGTTCCGTTTACTCCTTCGGTTACATCATCTATTATGGGGAAGGCCGTATCGTCAACCTTTTCCAAGTCGTAGGCACCCTTTCCGTCCGAAGTCCACTTCCAAACATCATTCTCTCCGGCTTTTTTGGAAATAACATCGATGGTAGAGGCTGCCATAAAGGCCGAATAAAAACCTACACCAAACTGACCGATAAGGTTTGAATCTTTTTTATCGGCGGCTGCAAGCTGATCTAAAAAAGCCTTTGTTCCGGACCTTGCTATCGTTCCCAAATTATTTTTTAGATCTTCCTCGTTCATACCCAAGCCGGTATCCCGCACGGTAAGCGTATTGGCCGTATCGTCAAAACAGATGTCGATTCTGGGCTCGAATTTAATCTGCTTATAAGCCTCATCGGAAAGGGTTAAATACTTTAACTTATCTAATGCATCCGAAGCATTGGAGACAAGCTCCCTTAAAAAGATTTCCTTGTTTGAATAAAGCGAATGAATAATGAGCGACAAAAGCTGGTTCACTTCAGTTTCAAACTTGTACTGTGCCATATCAACCTCCAAAAAAATAAGCGCAGGGATTTTCAAATCCCGAGCATTGTTTTTTTACGCACTTTCGCAATGAAATGAGAAAGTGCATATTAAAAGGATAATAAATTATCGGTAAAAAGGCAAGGGGAGGCTTTTAACTTAAAAATCTATCTTCCATATATTTACAGCTTTTTTAGCCATAAATTCTTGCCGTTTAACGATGCTATCGATTGTCCAAGCAGAATAAATACTCGCGATATCTTTTGTCGTTTTAAAAGAAGATGAAGCAAAAACTTCTCTCTTTTTACAATAAGGAAGATTTTGGATATCCTTATTTTTATTTTTTTCTAAAAGAGAGAGATTTCCCAATCGGTATATATATCTTTCAGCCAAACCATCTTCTAGTCCCCATGACTCATCAGGATTTTCAGGTAAAATATGTTCGATAGTATTCTGTTCATCCGTAATATCATATTTAGTATTGGTTTCAAAATTCTCTATACTGGTTAAAATATACTTAATTATTTTTCGGTTCCTTGACGTATTTTTCAGTTCGATATTAGAAAAGTCAGGCTTGAAAAGCTCATCAGGATGATAGATTTCTTTGAGAACTTGTCTATCGAATTTTTTAGAATTATTTATTTTTACAGCAAGATTATTAAAAACATTTTCTTCATCATTTGGGTTTAAACCGCCTATAATATTATATCGGAAATAAATAACTGCTATACATTCAACAAGTTTTATAAATTCTTTTATAGATAAATTATCGTATCCTGAAATTAAAAGGGACAGAGGCTGCTTGGCACCAAAAAGCACTAACTCTGTAAGGGCTTTTATGATTCTATTTTTATCCTGAAGTACAAGCCAAAATTCGTCATGAGGATTCAAAAGCGCAACATAGATATCCGCTTTTTTAAGAACATCTCTCAAAAAAGAAAAAACTTCTTTTTTTGTTTTATATTATTTTTCATTTCCTTAAAAAGTTCATTTTTTCTGACTGTTTTATTTTTACTGTTCCAGTAATATCTTAAAAAATCTTGTATTTTTTCAACTCCTAACTTAGATACAATATTGATCCACAAACTTTCAAGTTCATTTAATTCTTCATCTTTTTTATTATCAGTATTAGAATCAACAACAGAAAATAAATAATTTTTAAGTAAATCGGCAGAGGATAGCTGAACACCCCTGGCATTAAGAGTTTCAAAAACCTTATAAGCATTTAGTTCATCATTCACAGTAATTACCGTAAAAAAAAGTTTATCGGCTACAGTATCTATAAATCTAGCAATTTCAACTCCGTCATCAAAGTTCATCATTTTTTGATAATACCAATCAAAACAAGATTTCATCAATTTTTCGGATGAATTTAAACCGCGTTTAGGAAATTCTTCCAAAGGAATCATATATCTTTTATAGAAGTCATTATTATTGTGATTAAGAGTTAATTTATTTGAAGCTATCAAGGTTACAGTATCAAGATAGCCTATATACGTATTTTGAAGCTGCTCCCTTCTCTTTTTATTATTTTCAGGTTCTATATTTTTTTCTTCCAAATATTTTAAGCGTTTCAGAGCTGTCATAATTAGAATCGAAATAGTGGTTATCCGTTGCTGGCCGTCTATTATTGAATAAGCCTTATTGTCGAATGTTTGAAAAACAAGATACCCCATATAATGAGCTGTTTCAATATTTTTATATAAATTTTCAATATCTTGCCAAAAATCATCCCAATTTTCACTCTCCCAAGAATAATCCCTTTGAAACTTAGGAACTGCATATGTTACACCATTACCCAATATTTTACGCAATGTTAATGTTGCCGTATCGCTTATACCTATCATTTTTTCCTCCCTTGATTTTAGTTTCAAAAATTATACTTAAGTAATGATACTTATTTTAACATATAAGACTTAATTCTGCAAGTAAGCAACTTTTTTCAAATATTCTCAAAAAACACTAAAAAAATTTTTAGTTATGCCGATATTCATAATTAACAGTGAGCGTATTTAAATGTGTACCGCAAAGCCTTTCTAACAAAAAAATGATGCAAAATCTCCAAGCTTATTAGTGTACATAATACAAAAGATTGTAGGTCAAGCATGTATAATAAATTTCAATTTAACCAGAGGTCCGGTGTGGATGAAAATTTGTATAAGGATAAAACTCCTGAACAGATTTTAATCGAGAAACGAGCAGAATTATTTTTAAATGCAGCAAAGAAAAACCCAAAAAAGTTTATATATAGACTAAAAAGGTTTAACCTTAAGTTAAAATATATCAAAACTAATTTTTATCAAAATAAATAAGCGTTTCAGCTTACCGCCATGGACGGCGGAGATTGCAGCTGAAAGCGTTTATTAAAAGAGCATTTTTTTATAATTCTAAGTAAAACTTAAAAACTTCTTCCTCCGCCGCCGTGAGTTCTTCCGCTTGATGATGTATGTGTAGAACTACCTCCCGAGTCTCCTCCGCTATTTGATTTAATGACGTGGGATACCGTATTGGTAGAAAGAAACACATCATCAACGGTTTCAAAAGAAACAAGACTGTTCTTTTTAATATCATAGAAGGGAGCAAAGGCAAAGGCTTCCTTGTTTTTATATTTTCTTTGTGTGCCTAAAAATTTAAAAGCAAAGCTGATAACTGCAATACCTAAACTGATTAAGATTTCCATAAGCGAAAGACTGTTGTAAAACTTCCGAGCAAGGGCCTTAAGATAAGATTCTATTCCCTTGGCATAATTATTTTCTTTTAATCCTCCGTATATTAAAGAGTCTAAAAGTTTTTCAATGCTATTGTCGGTAAGAGTGCTTATCGTTTTTTTTCCATGAGTTGAAATATGCGCATATCGGCTGCCTTGAGTGCCATCCCCGGTTACAATGAGTAAAAGGCTTCCTTCACTTTCGGTTCCTTGACCGTAACCGTTATAGTCAAAATAATCATCGGCATAGTCTTGAGGACTTTTTTCTCCTGTGGATGGAACAATTACAATTACGGTTTCAGACTTACTCTTTTTCGAAATCTTATATAAGCTTTCTTCTATCTTTGAAAAACTCTCTTGGCTTAAAACCCCGGCTTCATCTATCAAAAGTTTTTTTTCAATTTCTGCATACGAACTTAAACCTATACAGAAAAAAATTATCAATGAGCAAATAACTTTTTTTACTACCATATAAACCTCCCGCCCAAAAGTAAGAGAGCTGCAAGAATTCCCGATATCAAACCTGAAACAAGGGCAAGTTTAGACTTGTTTAACGGAAGCTCTCCTGAAGATTTTCCGGTTTGCCCATTTACGGCAAAGACATAGGTTTTTCCCTTATAAAGATAGGTAAGTATCCATGATGGAAGCAAAACGTAATTATAATTTTTTACGGTGTAGGAAGTATTATCCTCTTCATCTTCAAAACCTCCGCCGTAATCGGTAGAGTCTTTAATAAGGTCTTTAGCATAATCCTCTGCTCTGCTTTTTATTATAGGCTCCACATCTTCTTTTTTAATATCGTATTGCTCCGAAAAAAAGCCTGCAAGATAGCCTTGAGAAAAATCTTTTTGGTTCTCTAAATCATATGGGCTTATTCCGTTTATAAGATTTTTATCTATCTTTGTAAAAGCCAACTCTTGAAATTTATCCAACTCAATTTTCCCCGTGCGCTCAATCTTATACCTATCCGTTTTTGTATATTCAGTGTTCCCGCTTTTCCACGATGAAACCTTTAAACCTACTGCATGATAATCAAGGTCTGCAACAACATCGGCCTGCCAGTGTGGAAGATAAACTCCGGTCATTTTTTCTTGCGTACCCGTATTTGTAAAATCTGTAGGTACATATTTTTTTCCTTTCACCCAAGAAGCAAAACATTTTAAGGCATCTTTTTTATCAAGCTTAAAGGGAATAATCTTATCGGGCTTAAATTCCCCTCTGAGTCTTTCGGATAAGACTACGGGGCTATGACAATAATAACAAAATGCCGCACTTGAAGTTTCTCCTACCACGACTTCCGCTCCGCAGTTATTGCAGTGATATTGTTTTACGGATCCGTTATTTCCGCTTTTACTTTCGGAAGAAGAGGAACCTTCAGACCCACCTTTTTTTGCTTTTAGACCTTCCATGTAGCGGGTAATTTCTTCTTCCGTATAACTTGAAAAACAATAATCGCACTTAAAACCTCCGGCCGCCGGTTTAAAACTTATAGGTGCACCGCAGCCCGGACATTTATAATTTTCAACACTCATATCTTTCCCCACATTTATCGGTTATAATTTTGTTCCGCATTCGGGACAGAATTTTGCTCCCGGCTTTACTTCCGCACCGCATGAAGGGCAGCCGCTTCCTTGAGGTTTAGGAGTTCCGCATTCGGCACAAAACTTTCCGGTATTCTTGTGTCCGCACTCGGTGCAAAACCATTCTCCGGCAGCCTTAGCTCCGGCACCTTGTTGTTGCCCTGCTCCTTGAGCGGCTCTCTGAGCGGCTTGATTCATTTGCATCTGCTGCATATTGGTTTGACTTGCCTGTCCCATAAAACCGCCTGCCGCATTCATGCCCATACCCATGCCCATAAAGGCCATTCCGGCTCCTGCCTGATTTGAACCTGCCGCTTCCATACCGCGGGCAATCGAGCCTTGCACATAGCCTTCACGTACACCGGGATCGCCGAGCATAGCTCCCTTATTGCGCATATTGATAAGTTCTTTAGATTCATCATCGTAGGAAATACTTGCAATACCGACTGAAAGCACCTCCATTCCGCGTAATTCCTTCCATGAATCATCCAGAATCTCGGACATGTGTTTGCTCAACACTGTTCCCTTTGAAGGAATAAAGGAAATACGCTCACCTTCCATGGACATTTGGCTGATGGCAGCCTGTAAGGCTTCTAAGAATTCGCTCAAGTATTGTTCGTTTATTTCATCAATGTGAACATTTTCGGCATCACGAGGACAAGCTTCTTTAAAAAACTTTATCGGATCGGTTATTTTAATCGAATAATTTCCGAAGGTACGCAAAAACAATTCCGCATTATAGAAGTTGTCAAAGTATTGCAATGGATTGGGAGTACCGAACTTAATGCCTTTAATCTCCTGTAAATTAACATAAAATACTTCCTGCTTCATCGGGGTGGTACCGCCGAATTTAAAACGGCTAAAGGTTTCTTTTAGGGCATCTCCGAATTGACCGCCGAATAGGGAGGGTGATGCCGAATTTTCAACCTTAAAATATCCGGGCTCCGCCGTATAATCGACTATCTTTCCCCCATCCACCAACATCATAAACTGGTTTTGATTTACATGAATAATAGAACCGTTTGAAACGACATCGCTTGAACCTTTTTTGTTTGTGTTACGTTTATCTGTGCGGACGGCGACTCCTTTTGCAAGGACAACGCCCTCACCCATATCGCCTGCCTCAATAACTTCGAGCCATTGATCGGCCAAACCGCCGCCCACTGCTCCAACTGCTGCTGATATAAGACCCATAATTTACTCCTTTAAATTTAAACTTACATAATTATGATATAACAAAAAAGTTAAAATATCAATACTTGAATAATATTATTGACAACATGGGTTATCGTATTCTCCTGCCTTGTTTTTATGCGCCAAATCGGTTAATATTAGGTTATAAAAGAGGTCTAAAACAATGCCGGATAAAATTTCGCACATACTTATTTCAAAAAAATATCTCGAAAAAATAAACGACATTAAGGGGAAAGAATATTTTTATTATGGTGCAATATATCCCGATCTATATGACTTAAGCAAAAAAGAAGAATACTATAAAAGTCATTTTATTCAAAAAGGAAGCGGATATAACTCAAAGTTACTTAAAAACTTTATTAAAAAACATAGTTATGCACCGTCCTCATTTTTAAAGGGTGTAGACTTTCATATATTTACGGATCATTTTGTTTCTAAAAATTTAAATAAATATTATTCCTTTTACACAGAAATTAAAAACAAAACCGATATAGAATTATCAAAAATCTTATCGGACTACGCTTTGTATCATTGCCGAAATGAAAAAATAATACCGGTAATTTTAAAAGAGGAGAACGATGAGCAAATTCAAAATTCTTTTTATGAATTCGAAAAATATAGAAAAACGGATATTGGAGATATTTCATCGGTAAACAACAACTATCTAGAATTTATCGATGAAATAATCGATAAATACTTAAAACAAAATCTTAATTAACCAAGGAGAAAAACAATGGTCAGACTTGCAGAATTAAAGGACTTATCAAGAGTTGCAGAAATAAATGTTTACGGTTGGAGAAATACTTATAGGGGTATCGTCGACGATAATTTTTTGTTTTGTGAGTTGTCGGTTGAAAAATCTATCGAGCGGTTAAAGGAAAAAATTAATACTCAAAACAGCACATCAAAATTATATGTTTATGAAGATGACAAAGACGATATAATAAAAGGAATGATGCGTACGGGAATGTGCCGGGACAGCGATAAACCGGATAGCTTTGAACTTATGGCTATTTATGTAGAAAAGGCTTTTGAAAGGTCGGGAGTAGGTTCAAAATTAATTACTCATTTTCAAAAAGAAGCAAAAGAAGCCGGCATACATGAATTATGCATCTGGGTCTTTCAAGAAAACCGGATCGCAAGAAGTTTTTATGAGCATCACGGCTTTAAGCCGGATGGCAAAACACAAGTCCATGAAGCTTTAAAGGCTCCCGAAATGAGATATGTAAAAACAGTTTAAAAAATCTGCTCATGCCAGAAAAACAATTTCTTTAAAAGCTGAACTTTGTGCACTCTATGACTCGGTCGCTGCCTGCAAGGTCTTTATGAATTTGAACTTGAGAAAAACCTGCACTTCTAAAAATCTCGGCGGCTTGGGCTGCATGGTATTCGCCTACTTCAACAAAAAGTTTTCCGCCGGGGTTTAAGCTTAAATAAGAGTTTTCTGCCAAGGGAGGAATTAAGTCTAACCCTTCAATACCACCGTCAAGAGCAAGACGAGGTTCAGAGCGGCCATCTTCTAAAAGGCTTTCCGTAAGCCTTGACGGAACGTATGGCGGATTTGCAGTTATCAAATCGTAGCTTCGTTTCGACTCCGGCACGCAGGGAAAAGGTAGATGCAGATCGGCTCTCACTGCAATGGCCCTCTTATAAAGAGATTGAGGCAAAAGATAATCCATATTCTTTTTACAAACTTTTAAAGCTTCCTCCGAAATATCCGCAAGAATCAAAAAAAAACTTCTATCAAAATAACTTTGCGTTCTTTGCGCCCTCTGCGGTTTATTAAAAGTATTCTGCATAAAAGCACTTTCATAAAGCTCGGCCGCAATGGATAGGCCGATACAGCCTGAACCCGTGCAAATATCCAAAACAAAGAGAGACTCATTTTTTTTTAATTTTTCCTTTGCAAAATTTAAGGCATGCTCTACCAAGGTTTCGGTGTCGGGCTTGGGGATAAGCACATTTTCATTTACATAAAAAGTTCTCCCGAAAAAATCTTTTGTTCCGGTTAAATAGGCAATGGGGAGGCCTGAACTTCTCTTCTTTACAAAAACTTCAAACTCATTCTTGTATGGTAAAAAATCAAAATCGGAATGAGACAATAACCATGAGCGCTCTTTTTTTAAGATATGGGCTATCAAAATATCGACATCAAAGAGAGCCTCATTCCTTCCGTATCCGTTCCTTGTTAAAAGGTGCGAAGAAAGAAAGGAATGAGCAGCAAAAAGACGGGCATCCTTTACGGTAAAAAAAAGCATTGAGCTTTATTTATGCTCCAAGTGATGATCTGCGGCCTTCATCATTTCTTCGCGGGCGGCGATACAGAGGGCATCGATTAACTCGTCGAGAGAACCCTGCATAACCGAATCCAATTTATAAAGGGTTAAGTTAATGCGGTGATCGGTTACGCGGTTTTGCGGAAAGTTATAGGTGCGGATACGTTCGGAGCGGTCGCCGGAGCCGACCTGACTTTTTCTGTTTTGAGCCCGTTCTGCCTGCTTTTTACTTTCTTCCAAATCATAAAGGCGGCTTCGCAAAACACGTATAGCCTTTGCCTTATTTTTAATCTGGCTTTTTTCGTCCTGACAGATAACGACAAGACCTGTGGGTATGTGGGTAATGCGGACTGCCGAGTCTGTGGTATTAACGCACTGACCGCCAGGGCCGCCTGCACGCATAACATCAATACGCAAATCTTCTTGATTGATTTCGATTTCGGTTTCTTCGGCTTCGGGCAAAACCGCAACGGTTACGGCACTTGTGTGAATGCGGCCTGAGCCCTCCGTTTCAGGAACACGCTGAACGCGGTGAACGCCCGACTCATAGCGGAGACTTCCGTAAACATACTTTCCCGAGATGGAAAAAGTAATTTCCTTGTAACCGCCGAGCTCGGTTTCGTTTAGGGACAAAACCTCGTACTTCCAGTTTTTCATTTCGGCATAGTGGGTGTACATTCTAAAAAGGTCGGCCGCAAAGAGGGCAGCTTCATCGCCTCCTGTACCGCCGCGTATTTCCATAATAATATTTTTTTCTTCCAGAGGATCGGGCGGAATTAAAAGCATCTTGAGATCTGCCTCGCTTTTTTCAAAGGCGGCTTCAAGAGAATGCAGCTCTTCCCTCGCCATCTCTTTAAGTTCGGCATCGCTTTCTTCTTGAATGAGAAGCTTGGAATCTTCTATCTGTTTTTCGATAGAAAGATAGTTATCGTATTCTTCCATCAATTTTGAAAGATAGGAGTGTTCCCTCATGGTTTCTTTATATTTTGCAACATCTTTGATAAGGTTAGGGTTTTCAACTTCTTTTTCGACTTCGACAAGCCTCTTTCTTAAATTATCCAATCGTTCTTTCATAAAAATTCCTTGTATTGAGGAATGAGTATAACAGTTTTTAAGAAAAATGTATACCGCTTAAAAAATGTACAGAGAGGTACATTTTTTAAGCTTCAAGTTTTGCCTCACGGCAAAACGTCGCTAGCGTGAAACCACCGGCAGCCAAAAAACAAAGCTATTTTTCGCTCAAGAGTTCTTCTACAAGGTAGTCATCGCTCATACAG
The DNA here is from genome assembly GCF_024181665.1 of Treponema sp. B152. NCBI lineage: Bacteria > Pseudomonadati > Spirochaetota > Spirochaetia > Treponematales > Treponemataceae > Treponema > Treponema sp. B152. Next base: position 324,913 of record NZ_CP058668.1, on the reverse strand, counting down.
TGCATATCCGAAATTCCTTCGCTTCACATAAGATTGACCGGATCGGTGTCGACCTCGATGTAGATGCCCGTCATCGGTTTATATTCTTTTACAAAGCGGGAGGCGGCGGTTTGGATTAGGGGGAAATTTGAAGAGCGGAGCAAAATCTGTTGGCGATGATTTCCGGCTATCATCGATAGAACACATTCAGAGGGTCCCATTATTTCGGCTTCGTCTTTGTTTTGTGAAGACAGAATATATTTTAGAATGTTTACGGCACCTTCTGCGGCCAGCTCGGCTTTTTTTAAGTCCTTGCTTCTAAAGACCAAACGAATCAGACGTTTAAAGGGCGGAAAATCCAAGAGCTTTCTTTGCCCGAGTTCATATTCATAAAACTTTTCGTACTCGTGATTTTTTGCACAGACAATCGAAGGATGGTTAGGCTTTAGGGTTTGAATAATGACAAGCCCGTCCTCGCTGAACCGCCCTGCCCTTCCTGCTGCCTGAGTGATAAGTGCGAAACTCCTTTCGGCGGCTCTAAAGTCGGGCATTTGAAGGCCCGTGTCCGCAAGGATAATTCCGACAAGCCTTACTTTCGGAAAATTCAAGCCCTTTGCTATCATCTGCGTTCCGAGGAGGATATCTATTTTCCCCTCCTTAAAATCTTTTAAGCGGTTTTCAAGACTGTTCTTTTTGGAAACGGTGTCGGTGTCAATCCTCGCAACCGTGCAATCGGGGAAGGAGCGGGAAACTTCTTCTTCGATAAATTCCGTACCGACACCGGCATAGCCTATATCAAGGGAATCACATTCGGGGCAAAGAGAAGGCGGCCTTGCCTGCATTCCGCAATAGTGGCATTTCATTACATTTTCACTTTTATGAAAGGTCATCGGCACGGAACAGTTTTTGCAAAGCATCTCATAGCCGCAGGAACGGCATCTAAAAATATGGGAAAAGCCCCGCCTGTTCAAAAAAAGAATTGTTTGTTTTCCTTCATTTTTGGTTTTGCGTATTTCGCTTATAAGCCTATCGCTCAAAGCTCCCTTTAAGCCGGAAATATTTTCTATTTCGATTTGAGGAAGGCTTCCGCCTGCAAGTCTTTTTGAAAGGGAAAGGAGCTTGATTTTTTTGTTTTGAATCATATTCCACGCTTCAAGCGATGGAGTTGCAGAGCCCATTACCACGGGGCAATTATGCTTGACAGCCAAGTACATCGCAGTTTGGCGTGCATGGTAGCGGGGCACGGAACCCGACTTATAAGAAGCATCATGCTCTTCATCGATTATGATAAGGCCTATGTTTTTAGCAGGAGCAAAGACGGCACTCCTCGCCCCGACAATCATAAGGGCTTCTCCCCGCCTTATCCTCATCCATTGGTTGAGCCTTTCGCTTCCCGTAAGGCCCGAGTGCAAAACGGCAGCCTGAGAGCCGAAGCGTTTTACGGCCGCACTTATAACCTGATGGGTAAGCCCTATTTCGGGAACAAGGTAGATGACGGCCTTGCCTTCTGCGATTATCTTTTCGGCGGCTTTCAAAAAAACTTCCGTCTTCCCTGAACCGGTTAAGCCGTATAAATAAAAGAATTCTTTTTTGTTTGAGTTTACGATTTTTTCGACGGCATCTTTTTGTTCATCGGAAAGGGAAAAATTCTTGTCTTCAAATTCGGCTCCCCATTTTAAGTTTTCAAAAGAAACTTCTCTTTTTCCCGAAGGAAGAATTGCTGAGAGGGCTTCTCCGAAGCTGCAAATATAAAAGTGCGAAATCCAAGAGGCAAGTTCTATCTGTGCCTGCCCGAAAATTGTTTCCTTGTCGACCACTCGTTTAATCGGCTTTATTTTATCTTCTCCCACAGGGCTGTCTTTAGGAAACACATCGGATTCTTCTATTATAAAGCCTATCAAATTTCTTGAGCCGAGTTGAACCGAAGCCCTTTTCCCGACAAGGCTCCCGCCTGATTCTTCTATGTTTTTGTAGGTAAAGCTTTGGTAGAGGGGAAGATTAAATGCTAGAGTAAGCCATTTTGCCATAGGTGCCCGCCTAGTTTTTCTCACTCAACTTGTTGAGACAATTCATTGAGGCGGGAACGGAAGAGTTTTAAGTCTTCCCATGCAGGGCGTTTTAAGTTGACATCTCTCAAAAGGGCACTTGGGTGGTAGGTCGCCATCAGCGGAATGTTTTGGTATTCAAAAAACTTGCCGTGCATCTTGCCTATTCCTTCTTGAGTTTCCAAGAGGTTTTGAAGAGCTACCCTGCCGACCACAAGAATCGCCTTAGGCCTTATCAAGGCAATTTGGGCATTTAAATAATTTCTGCACGCAGCCGTTTCATCAGGCAGAGGGTCGCGGTTATTGGGCGGTCTGCACTTTACAACATTTGTGATATAACAATTATGGGTGCGGTATAATTCGATAGCGGCAAGCATCTTATCCAAAAGCTGTCCGGCCTTACCGACAAAGGGGCGGCCTTGGGCATCCTCATCGGCTCCCGGCCCCTCTCCTATGACCATTACTTCTATCTTATTATCAAAATTAGAAAACTCGCAAGGCCCCTCGCCTGCAACCGTGTTATGCCGCCTCTCGCATAGACGGCAGGCCTTACAAGACGCAATTTGAGCATAGACCTTTTCAAGACTTTCAAAACCGCTTTCCGAATCCGTATCGCTTAAAGGAATTGTTAAGCCGTCCGTTCCTTCCGTTTCCGGTAGAGAGGTATCGGGGATAGCCGTCTCGGATAAAACTGTTTCGGGGAGAACGGTATCGGCAAAATCGGGATATTCTTCATCGGTTTTAAAACCCGATAGATATTCCGAGGCTGTGCGGAAAAATGTGTATAATGTTTTTTTTTCTTCGGCTTTCATCGGTAAAAACTATTGCCCGCCGCCTTGAGTACCGCTGACCTGGGCGCCGCTCATTTTAGCTTTAAGCTCACGCAAAGCCTTGAGGGTTTCGCTCGCATCGCTTCTAGCTACGGCCAAAAAATCGATGAGCTGGGGATATTGCTTTAAAAGCTCGCCCCATTCTTTTAGATCATTCATTCGGAATTTTGAACCGGCAGCGGATTTTCCTTCTTCAATCATAAGGTCGGTAAAGACCTTGCTCCTTGCTTTTTCATATTCCGAATAAACATCCCTTATTGTTGTATACAGTTTTAAATCGGGAATTACAAAACCGGAAGAAAGCTCAACCGAAACAATTTCAATTTCGGTATTCTCCTTGCCTTTTAGATCCGAAGTGATTTTATCGTTAAAGGCCGCATATTGAAATTTCAGCTTTTCATATTCTTCAGGATTGGATAAAAAATACTCGATAAATTCGTTTGCGGATTTTTGAGCGGCTTCTTCAACTCTTGTTTTAATAAAATCGTCCAAATCACTTTGGGTTTTTATCGAAGCGTTTTTAACAAGTCTTATTAAACTTTCAGGTTTTACTGAAGCCGAAATCTTTAGAGCAAACTTCCAGCGAAAATCGTTTTTTTGTTCCATCACCAAACCGAATTTATCGGCGGAAGGAAGGGCTCCTTCATTTTTATACTCAATGTCTTGGGCTTTTAAATTAAAGGTAAGAATTTTTGAATTAGTCGGAACAAGTCTTTCCCATCGCCACATAAATTCGCCCGGAATAATGAGCCTGTCATGATAGCCTCCCGACTTTGAAAGCATCACACCGTAAGACCCGGCAGGAACTGAAAACTGCATCCACCCGAAAAAAAAGGCCGTGCCTCCCAAGGCAATCAAAACAAAAAGCCAAATTAAAAATGAAGTTCTTTTTTTCATAATATAAGAATAATAACACAGGAAACTCAATTTTTCAAGAGGCCGATGAACAATGTACTCCGGATGTACATTGTTCATCTTAAAGTTTGTATCAATTCTGCCTATGACAGAATTTCATACAATTACCACAACCGGACTGCGATGCGGAAGCCACGTTTCTCCTGGTCGTCAGCAAAAGATGTTGTCCTATTCCTTATATATGCACACTTGCAGGCAGACTCATCGTCAGCATAGTGGCCGCCGCGAACGACGCGGCCGTAGTATCCCACCTGCTCCGCCGGTCCGGTCGGGTCGGTTTGTCCGCTTGCGGGTGTACTGTTGCTATACCAATCCCAGCACCATTCTTCTACATTGCCGCTCATGTCGTATAAGAGATAGTGGTTTCCGCCCTTCTTCCCTACTTCATGCGTTTTGCCGCCGCTATTGACATCGTACCATGCATAATACGCTTTAAGATCGTCTTCGCTGTCCGTACCCGAATACACATGCCGATGCCCTTCGAATTTGCTTTGGGCAGCCCACTCCCATTCGGCAGAGGTAGGCAATCGGAAGCCTCTTTTATTCATATCCATTTCGGGATTCTTATCATGATATGCATCCCTGAAGTTGTAGGTATGCCCGTCATAGGTATACACACATTCTTTTTCTCCCAAGCCTTCCGTGCAGCGCGTAAGCTCGTTGCAAAAAAGTACCGCATAACGCCATCCTACTTGTTCTACCGGACGCAGCTCTTGCGTTTCGCCTTCAGCCGGAGGATATGCACTGCCCTTAAATTTGCTCGGATTTTCCCCCATTACCAGTTCGTACAGTGCCTGCGGTATTTCGGTTCCACCCATCTGAAAATGGTGCAGCTTGACATCACGCTCCTTGTTGTCATCCCGATCATCGCTGCCGATCTTATCGCCGTATACTCGATTAACAACCTCTAAGTAATACTTGAGTTCAGTAACGGAGCCGTTTACCGGAGCGTGATACGTCAGATATGCATTTTGGCTAATCGTCAGTTTTATGTCCGGCCTGATAAATGCAACGGCCGGGCCAGGTACCGACTTGCTTACCTTAAACGTATAATCGTCGCTTATAAAACCACTGGCTAAACCATGCCAGTGCCATTCCGATAAAATAAAGTGGTCCGGAATAGTAATCTCTCTCGCAACCCGCGCTTTTACGCTGCCCCAGGTGTCACCGTCGAATACGGTTATGGTGCCGGCATTTACCTGAGGGCCATAGAGTCTTTCGTACTTGACGGTAAGTGTGATGCGCCGGTCGCCCGTTTTGGCATAGATGGTGCGGAATGGCCCGTCGGTTTTTTTAAACTCGTAATCGTCATTCAACACTGTGCCGCCTTCGTTGTTGAGATTCCATGCGGTTATGGCGTAGTTGGAGTTGTTCACCTTTACCTTGGCGGCCGCCTTGGTTTTGATGTCCTTCCACTTTGTCCCGTCGATAACGGTAATGGTTGCAGGCTCTGCAATCGTAACGTAGGTGCCACCGGTAAATGTTACGAAAATGCGCAGGTCTTCCGGATATGCGGTGATCGTTGCGTTCGCGGTAAACGATGTACCGTCGCTTAGGGGAGCGCTGCCCTGTTTCCATTGGACACTCTCTTCACTGAAGCCGTAGTTTGCCTTGAACGCGGCTTTGGCATAGTTTTTAAGATCCGCCCACGTCGTATTCGGCCGTACGATAACGGGATTGTCGCCCAATATTTTGCCCGCTTCGGGAGCAACTTCGAACGTGATTTTTACCGACGGATCGCCGGGATTTTCCGGCTTGGGAAGCGGCGGCAAATCGGGGCGAGATTTAACATACACGGTGGTGTCTGTATAAAAAGCGTCTTCGTCGGTAAGTTCCGGTGCGCTTTCATCTTCTCCCAAATGCCACGAGTTCAATACATACCCCGTTTTAAAGCCGACTTTGCCTTGAACGGTTGTCTGTGCTTCCGCCCACTTGGCGCCTGCCCGTACCGCAACCGGTTCTGCAGGCAGCTCAACGTTCGCATCCCCTTTTACGGTGATATTCACGGTCGAGCCTCCGCCTCCGCCGCCCGCTGCATTGGGGCAGGCGGTCATGCCGAAAAGCGCTATAAGCGCCAAAACTGCGGCCGCGATGAGCGCCGCAACTCTTGTTTTGTTGTATAAATCATATTTTGTCATATTGACCTCCATTTTTAGAAGATGTTTATATTTAATTACAATATGACACGTTTTACCGTAAAACACAACTTTTTCGTAATTTTTTTTATTTTAACCGCAAAACCGTTTTAGCTTTGCTGCAGCAAGGTTCCTAGATGTTCATGGCTTGTTTGGACTGCATCAAGAATTGTCGAGGTATCATGTAAAAAGTTATCGATCTTTTTTAACGACAAAAAGCCTTCCCTTATGGTAATATCCTGTTCTTTTATGGAAGCGGTTATTTCGGCCAACGAAAAACCTGCATCTTTAAGGGTTGCCGAGTTTTCATCCAAATTAGCCAATACACCGTTAAATGATTTTCTGAATTTTGAAAAAAGTTCTATAAAACCGGTCATACTATTGTTTATTTCATCAACCGATTTATTTAATTCTTCCAGTTTTGATTCGATTTTTTTTGCAAAATCTCCGGTCTGGGTTGCAAGAGAGCGAACCTCATTGGCGATAATTCTAAAACCGTTTCCGACACTTCCGGCACGGGCGGCTTCAATCGAAGCATTGATTGCAAGAATACCGGTCTTTACGGAAACATCCTTAATACCCGACAACATATCTTCAACTTCCGCAGTCCTGTCCTTTAACACCTCAAAAGCTGAAGCCGCATTTTCCGCATTTTCCGCAGTGGCTTCAATTTCGTCAACCCGCTCATGAATCTCTTCTTGAATTATGGTTCTTCTTTTTAAAACATTAGAAAGCATTTCATCGACATAATTGGCATTAGATGCAGAAGAACTGCTTTCCTTTTGTATTTCTTCAAAGACGGAAAGGATAGTTTCAAACTTCTCCTGCAAATTATCCATGGACTCTTCAATAATTTTAAACGAATGAGAGGTTACAAAATCAAGAATAATGCCTTTATTATATTGTACAACGATCTTATCGATTAGATCACCAAAATTATCGACAATGTTCTGTTCGTCAGCCATAGAATCTCCTATAAAAACTTTTTACAGGAAACATCAGTTTCCGAAAAAAAGTTTTTTCAAGCAGTTTTGCCTCTGCAAAACTGCATACAATATGCGATGTTTGCCGATGAGGCAAACTCGGACGATAAACAGTGAGGCTGAATTCCTGCCGAACTGTTTATCATAGCTCCTAAATTAGAATAGGTTTTCGATATAATCAGTACCGCATTTTAAACCGGAAAGCCAATTTAAAAAATTATTTACCTGCTCATCCTTATATATTGCGCCATGCTGCGGAGCTATCATCAGGGGATTTAAACGGCGTACATATTCTACCCATTTACTGACAATCTTATTGGAAGCCATATACCTGACATGGAAGCCCTCAATCAAAGGAAGGTGCTTTTCAAAATCTTCTACAAAAGTAGTTTCATTGTCATCATCAAAAACTGCGGCCCCTATATCCCCACTAAAAAGAATACGGGAGCGCTCATCGTATAAACCGAACTGCCCGGGAGAATGCATAAAATGTGAAGGGATACACTTCATATTTGAACCTGAAGGAAGCGATATACTCATCCCTTTATCCGGTATCGGAACCATTCTCGAAATATCTACTATGCCGAAGTGAGGCATAAATCGAACCCAAAGCGAAGAAATATATATTTTAGCCTTTGTAATACCCAGCCACAAAGCTATACCTGAAGAAACATCGGGGTCTTGATGTGAGAAAAAAATAGTATCGATTTTATCCACGGAAATAAATCGGCTTATAGCCGTAACAACTCTGGAAAAAAGATGAACTCCGCCCGGATCAAGAAGAACTCCCCGGCCCCTGTCTACAATAAGATACTGCATTGTCTGTACAGCACCCTTTCTCTGTTTACTTTCCGAACCCAGCCATATAAATTTATGATCTGCATCTTCATATAAAACAACACCGTCAATACCGTTATTTTCCATATCAAAACTCCTTACTATGAGTCAACCAAAATTTACAAAATACAATATATCAACAATTGAGGTAATTTACAAGTATTTTATAAAAAAAATAAGACTACTTTCTTGCTATGAGAACCATCGTTCTCGCCTTTTCGTTATAGGGCGAAAAATCAAAATCGCCGTATATTTCTACCGAAGAAAAGCCGGCTGCCAACATAAGCCTTTTTAACTCCACTGCGGAATAAAGCCGCTGAACATAGGAGTGATCGGCCTTCCTGCCCTGCTCATCATAAAGAATCCAGCGGGAGCGTAAACCTTCCCAAGCACCTTCGACGGAGTATTCGGTTAAGACCGTAAACCCGGCTCTCTCAAACCATTCGCCCTCGGTAAAATCGCGCACGGCTATCTCTCTTCCCGTCATTTCAAGAATGAACCAGCCGTTGGGCTTTATGGATTGGGCTATGTTCTTTAAGATTTGCATGTCTTCTTCGATTGTGCTGCAATACCCGAAGCTCGTATACATGCTGATAGCCGCATCAAAACCTTCAGGGCGTACAAATTTACGCAAGTCTCCCTGAATAAGCTCTATGTCGACGCCCTCGTCTTGAGCCGAATCCATAGCAGCATTTAAAAAGGGGCGGATTAAGTCGATACCTGTAACCTTAGCCTTTCTTATTGCAAGCTCGATGGCAATCCTTCCCGGACCGCAGCCCGCATCCAAGATTGAAATCCCTGCATTATCCACAGGAACGCCTATTATCCTCAAAATGGATTCCGCAACGGTAGGAGCCTCAGCCCACCTCTGCGTATCAAACATAATCGGGGCATATTCAGCCCAAAAAGTTTCGTTTTCAAACCAATCTGCAAGTTTTTCCATTATCGTGCCACCACCTCAGTTTTAAGTTTATTTAGAGCGGTTTTTCCGCAAATAGCTTCTACAATTGCAAAGGCAAATTCTTCCGCAGCTCCTGCTGCACAGGCCGTTATTATATTTCCATCCCTGATGACACGCTCTCCGGCCTTGGGTTTTGTACTCAAATCCTGTCCCATACCGGGGTAGCAGGTATAGTTTTTTCCTTCTAAAAGACCCCAAGAGCCCAGGGCAAGGGCAGGAGCCGCGCAGATTGCAGCGACAATTCCTCCACCTGCAAGGGTCTTTTTTGCAAATTCTCTGACAGCCTCTGAGCCGGCAAGAGTGCTGCTGTTAGGAAGGCCGCCGGGAAGGATGACGGCAATTAAATCGCCATCCGTTTGCAAGGCTTCTTCCAACACAATATCACAGGTTATAGGAACCTTGTGAGAAGAAACTATAGTCTTCCCTCCGACGCCGACAGTAATTAAATCTATACCGGCTCTTCTCAAATAATCTATGGGCGTAAGGGCTTCAACATCTTCAAATCCGTTTGCTAAAAATAAAAAAGCTTTTTTCATTAATTCCTCCAATTTTACAAGACAACCAAGTTGTGAACAACTAGATAAGATTATTCTAATATGATATAATCATAACATGAAACAAGTTTTATTGATAGGGATAGCCCCCACTTTACGATATTATATTACAAAAAAATTACAAGAAGTCGGCATTTATGTTATTTATGCCGAAACAGTTATAGAAGCCATGAATATTATGAAGCAGCAGCCTGTCATGCTCATAATAATAGATTATAGTTTTAGCAGAGACGCCCTATTTAATTTTTTTGCCGAAAAACAAAAAACGCCGACTCTTGCAGGAATACCGTCGATAGTATTGGGAAGAAAAATAGCCAAAGTTGACATAGCTTTATTAGCCTCATACGGAGTAAAAAAGGTAATTTCAAAGCCCGTAAAAGTTGACGAACTTTTATTCTCAATAGGAATAATTTTAGGAACAACATTTCCCATGGATCCCACACCCTGCATCTTGGAAACGCGGGTAAATGAAGATGTCATATTTATAGAATTGGCACAAGGTTTAAACAGAGATAAACTTGAGCTTCTTCAATTTAGAATAATAGAATTAATTGAATCCTACAAACTCGCTGAGGCTAAAATTTTAATTATATTGACCGATTTAAATTTAACCTATGCCGATACGGCTAACTTGGAATATTTGATAGATAATATCCTAGCCGTAAAAGTAGTGTCTCCTAAAAATGTAAAACTCCTTACCCTCAATCAATTTGTAACAGACTTCTTTTCGCAAAACCCCGACTATAAGATGATTGAAGTTGTAGGAAGCCTTGGGCAAGCTCTTTCGGCTCTTTTACAAACAACTGAAGATAAGATAGCAGTAACTCAAACAATGCTGAATCCCGACAATGAGCAAAATGAAAACGCAAGCAACCTTGAAACCCGGTTTAAACTGGACACGGCCGAAAAACTATCTATAGCTGTAATAGATGATGATTTGGTTGTCCGCAAAATGATGACTGCTATTTTTTCGGGATTAAATGCCGAAGTAACTCTATTTGAAAACGGAGAAGATTTTTTAAACAAAGTAGAAAATGATGTTTATGATGTTGTGTTCCTTGATATGATTATGCCGGGTATGAGCGGCATAGATGTTTTAAACGGAGCAAAAAAGAAGGGAATCACAACTCCATTTGTTATTCTATCTTCCGTCACTCAAAGGGATTCCGTTATCAAAGCTCTGGAAAAGGGTGCTAAAAGATACATATTAAAACCAATAAAAAAAGAAACGGTTTTGCGCAAAATGGAGGAAGTTTTGGGTGCATCTCTTTAATAAAAGTATTTTAAATTTTAAACTTGGAAAGTATTTAACCGAGTCAAACATAGCGTATATAATTTTTTCTCCCGATTATGTCCCGCTTTTTTGGAGTCCTGAAGCGGAAAGACTTTTACCCGACTACCTGATTAAAAACACAAAAATACGATTACAGGATTATTTAAAAACAGTGCTGTTGGAAGAGGACTATATTAGGCTGTCCGCATTTATAAAAAGCAATCCAAAAACAGCGGCTTTTGAAGCTAAATTTGACAAACCCTCAAGCCTTTCGGATAAGACTGCTTTAAAGTTCAGCTTTACTCAACAAGATGACAATAATTTCTTTGTAACCATTGATGACATTACCAAACAAAAATTAAAAGAACGGTTTTTGATAATCGCAAGACAAGATGCCGAAAAAGCAAACAGTATGCGAAGCCTTTTTTTGGCAAATGTAAGCCATGAAATAAGAACGCCTATCCAAACAATAATAGGCATGATGGAGCTCATAAACGAAACAAACCTTGATGAAGAGCAGAGCGAATATACCCGTCAGGTAAATTTTAGTGCTGAAGTTTTACTCACACTTGTAAACGACGTTTTGGATTTTTCAAAACTTGAAAGCGGAAATATGACAATGGAAAGGACGGTTTTTAACTTGACCGATTCAGTTGAACAGACCGTGGATTTAATTTCGATGGAAGCTCATAAAAAAGGATTGGAAATTGTTGTAGATATAAGCGACAAAATTCCCGACTTTATATACGGAGATCCGGCAAGGCTGCAGCAGGTTCTTTTAAACTTTGTAAAAAATGCAGTTAAGTTTACCGAAACAGACTATGTCTCGGTTTCGGTCAAACTGGTTTTTGAAAATAACTCTGATGATCCCTATGCGGCTAAACATTTCTTTATTCTTTTTGAAGTTGCAGATACGGGAATAGGAGTCAACAACGAACAAAAATCAAAAATATTCAATTCCTTTTATCAGGGGAATGCTGCAATAAACAGAAAATACGGGGGAACAGGCTTAGGGCTTGCAATTTCTAAAAATATTATAACTATGATGAAGGGTCAAATAGGAATAAAAGACAATATTCCCAGAGGATCGGTTTTTTGGTTTAAGATTCCTTTAGTCCCTTCAAAGAAAAAAGCGCCCCATGAAAGCATCTTATTGGATAAGAATACCAGATTTTTAATCGTCGATGATAATATGCAAACCAGAACTATTTTAAAGAGAATGCTTTTAAAATTCGGCTTTGAAGATATAGCCTTGGTCAGCTCCGGAGAGCAGGCAATAGGAGTTATGAAAACAGCCGCCGAACATAAAAACCCCTTCAATGTGGTATTCATAGATATGGTTATGCCTAAGATGGACGGATGGCGCCTTGGAGCCGAAATTCACAATGACGATAGTCTTTCAGCCTCAAAACTATTTTTGATGATTCCTGAAGGCAGCCTCGGAAGGGATGCCAAGATGAAACTTTTAGAGTGGTTCGACGGCTATCTTTATAAGCCCTTAAAATCAAGAATAGTCTTTCATCTGCTAAACGAACTCTATCGTAAATTAGCAATAGCCTTAGAAAAAGATGACATTCCGGAATTGGAGCCGGTTGAAGCAGGAGGCCAAGGTCAACAAAATGGAAATGTACATAATTTCAATGAAGATAACTTTTTCGGCTGTAAGGTTTTAGTTGTAGACGATCATCCCGTAAACCAAAAATTATTAAAAATTATCTTGGAAAAAGCTCACTGTATTGTAAGCACGGCAAATGACGGAGAAGAAGCTATCGATACGGCATCAAGCGAACACTTTGATATTATATTTATGGACATACAGATGCCCGGTATAAACGGATATGAGGCTACACAAATTTTGAGGGGAAAGGGATATTCAAGACCCATCATCGCATGTACTGCAGGATCTCAAGATAATGAAAGGAACCTATGTAAATCTATGGGATTAAACGATATAATAAAAAAGCCCTTTAACAAAAAACAGCTTTTTGAAATGGTAAAAAAACATTATAAAAAGTAAGAGAGCTAAGTCAAATTCTCCCCGATTGACAAAAGCCCCCTTAATGCTTATCTTTTACGTCTATGGCAAAAAAGAGCACCAAAACAGGAAAAACAACTAAACCGGTAAAAAAAACCGGAAGAAAGAGAAGAAAAAGGTCAAAAATTAACTATACCGGAGCTATAGCCGGTTTTTTGGCAGTCTGTGTAATAATGCTCGCAGTATTTTTGTTTATAATTCCTTCGGTAAAAAATAAAGATGAAACAACGAATAAAACGCAAATTGCCAAGGAACAAGAAAAAATAGAAGAAGAAAAGCCTAAAACTACCGAAAAGCCGCCTATAGAAAGCAAGGCTAAAGATAAGCGTACCGAAAAAACTAAGGAAGCTGAAACGCAGGCCTCAAAAAATCTGCCTAAAGAAGCTGCAAAAAAGACTTTACACGATAAACCTAAAGAAATCGAAAAGCCGGAAGCAAAAAATCAGCCTAAAGAAAGCGAAAAGGCGGGCAGAGAAAACAAGGCAAAAAAGCCTGAAAATCCCATAATCACGGATAAGCCTAAACCTCAAGAACAAGAGCCTGACGTTTCGGCCTACCCTATTCAGGACCTGCCTGAGCTTCCCTCAAAGGGAAAACTTATTTTTGTGTTTGACGATGCGGGACACAACCTTGAACAGTTGCAGTATTTTTTGGATTTACCCTTTCCCTGTACCATAGCCGTTTTGCCTAAGCTGCCTAACTCAAGAGAAACGGCAAGAAGAATAAGGGCGGCCGGGAAGGAACTCATCCTTCATCAGCCGATGCAGGCATTAAACCCCAATATTAATCCGGGAGATGGAGCCGTTAAACCCGGCATGGACCGTGAAGAGATAAAAAAAATCGTAGCTTCAAATGTGGAAGAAATCGGGCCCATAGCCGGAATGAATAACCACGAGGGCTCTCTTATTACATCGGATGAAAAAGCTATGGAGGCAGTGCTTGAATTGTGCAAGGAAAAAAACATATACTTTTTGGATTCCCGCACCAGTTCAAAAAGCGTTGTTCCTCAAGTTGCAAAAAAACTGAATATGAATATTTGGGAAAGAGCTGTCTTTCTTGATAATAAAAAAGATAAGGCCTATATGAAAAAACAAATTATAGAAGGCTTGGAAATTGCCTCACAAAGAGGAGAAGCAATTATGATAGGCCACGTGTTTACCGTAGATCTTGCAATTCTTCTAAAAGAAATGTACTCCGATTTAACTCAAGAAGGATATACATTTTCTACAATTTCAAAATCAAAAGGGAAATAAAATGAAGATATTAGGAATAGAAAGTTCTTGCGATGAAACTGCGGCGGCAGTCGTCGAGGACGGAAATAAAATTTTAAGCAATATTGTTGCAACACAAATTCCGTTCCACAAAATGTATAACGGCGTCGTTCCCGAAATAGCAAGCCGAAAACATACCGAATGGATTTTGCCCGTTGTTAAACAAGCTTTAGCCGAAGCCGATCTGAGCCTCGAAGAAATAGACGGCATAGCCGCCACAGGAAGGCCGGGACTCATGGGTTCCCTTTTAGTAGGGCTTACCTTTGCAAAAACCCTTGCATGGTCTTCAAATAAACCCTTTATTGCCGTAAATCACATGCTGGGACATCTATATGCAAGCCATCTGGAAAATGATATCCCCTACCCATATTTGGGGCTTTTAGTTTCAGGCGGGCACTCGATTATCTGCAAGGTAAATAACTTTGATGACATCGAAGTCCTAGGTACCACAATCGACGATGCTCCGGGGGAAGCCTTTGACAAGGTTGCCAAGTTTTATAATCTGGGATATCCGGGAGGAGCCGTAATCGACAAACTCGCCAAAAACGGAAATCCCAAGGCGGCCAACTTCCCCATGCCTATAATCCACAAAGAAGGGCATAAGTACGATGTTTCCTATTCGGGATTAAAAACCGCCGTCATAAATCAGATAGACCAGTTTTGGAATAAGGACTTTGAAAAAACACCCGAGAACATTGCAGCCGCATTCCAGATAAGGGCGGTAAAAATTTTGCTTAGGCCCCTTTTGGATGCTTCGATAGATACGGGCTTAAAAACGATAGTAGCAGGCGGAGGAGTTGCGGCCAATTCTTTGTTGAGGGAAAAACTTGCAGAGCACAAAGAATTAAAGTGCATCTTCCCCTCGCTTAAATTCTGTACGGATAATGCGGCGATGATTGCAGGCCTCGGTTATCATTACCTAAAACGCGGAGACAGAACGCCCTTTACAGTCGAAGCCTCCGCCCGAGTTGAAGGCTTCAGCAAAAAAGGCAGGCATTAATAATGCTGCCGGCAAATTAAGGAAAATATTATGGATACGATGGAAAAATTTTATTCGGATGCAAGCCGGCTTGTAGAAAAGTCGCATGCAAACCAACTTGCAGAAAAGCTAAATAAGGACGGAGACACAGCAGCCTTTGACGCCCGCCTGACGGAAATCTTTTGCAAAGCGGTTTCGCTTTACGATAAGCAGGCCCAAGTTTTGGCAAACGATTTTGCCGACTATTGGCTTTCGGCCTATTCGGAGGGCAGACAAAAAAAAGAAGATGCGGTCGAATGGTTCTATCAAATATTTTCTCTTATTGCAGGCAATTTTGAAAAAGACATGGACTTTCCGCAACAAGACTGGGAGCAGATAAATCTAATTATTTCTTCCGAGGCTGAAAGTTTGGACATGGACCTTTTAAATTCGATAATGACGGTAATTGTCGAGCGCAAAAAAATATAAGAAAATCCGTAAAAAAACAGCCCAATGGACGGCTAATAAATGCTTTCTTTTGAAGATTTTAGTTTTAAAGAATACGACTCATGCACTCTATGCCCGAAAAATTGCAAGGTAAACCGCAACAAGGGCGAAAAAGGCTTTTGCCGCGAAACAAGAGATTTACGCCTTGCATGGGCAGGCCTCCACTTCGGGGAAGAGCCTCCAATCACGGGAGCCGGAGGCTCGGGCACAATCTTTGTTACGGGCTGCAACCTTCGCTGTTCCTTTTGCCAAAACTATCAGATATCCCAAGAAGGCATGGGAAGGGCTGTAAGCCTTGAAGAATTCGTAAACTTGTGTTTTGTACTCGAAAAAGAAGGGGCCGAAAACATAAACATCGTTACAGGCAGCCATGCAATCCCTGCAATAGCCCTCGTCCTAAAAGAAGCAAAAGGCCGAGGCTTAAAAATTCCTGTTGTCTGGAATTCTTCTGCCTATGAAACCGAAGAAGCTATAAGCCTCCTTTCGGACTGTGTTGACGGCTGGCTTCCCGACTTAAAAACCTTAAACCCGCAAATTTCTTCTCAAGTTTTTTACGCACCCGATTATCCCGAAACGGCAACAAGGGCAATCCTAAAAATGGCCGGCCTTTCTCCCTTAAAAATCTGTATGGAGAATAAAAAAAAATATCCTTTAGGAAAACTTTACTCAGGCGTCATAGTCCGCCACCTTGCCCTCCCCTCCCGCATTGCGGACTCGAAGGCTGTTCTAAGATGGTTTGCAAAAAACTTAAGAGGCAGGGCTCTTATTTCGGTGATGACCCAGTACACACCGGTTAAAAGAACGTCCGGCATAAAAAACTATTCTCTTTTTGAAAACCGGATGCTAAACCTAAAGGAAGACGAAACCTTAAAAGACCTCCTTTCAAGCTTAAAAATAGATGAGGGCTTTTACCAAGAGCTTGTCGCCTCCGATGACTGGCTTCCCGATTTTAACCGGGTACAAACCTTTTCATCGAAACTTTCAAAACCTTTGTGGCATTGGAAGCAAATTTCTTAAATTATCGTAAATTTACCTAAAAAGCGGCGGACTCATATTGACAAATTCGGAGTTTTACAGGATAATCGGCTATAGTAGATTTTAAAAAGGAGATATCATGAAAATACAAAAGAAATTATTTATTTTTGCAGTTCTTTTAATGACTGCATCATTGGTTTTTGCCCAAATATCGATGACATCATATAGTACTCAAAACCTTTTCGGTACTGATGTTGACGATTTTATGAATGTAAATGAATGGCAAAATGTACAGCCTAAAAATATCTTCGGATTTTTAGGCTACGGAAAGACCGGTAAAGGCTCAATAAACCTAGGTCTTGCCCACCAGTTTAAACCATTCTATTTAGGTACCTACTTTGAGGGTCAATTAAACGGCTGGGAAAAAAAGAAAGAAGCGAACGGCAATATTACGACTTATATACCTGCAGGCACAGCCTCTAAATCTAACGGCAAACTGCTTTTCGGATTCGGGAACATCGGTATTATGACGGATGTGTCTTATAAGCCTGACCAAAACAAGAAGACTGAATGGACAGAGGCCACAAAGACAAAGCAAACCGATAATCTCTTTAACCTGGATTTTAATTTAATTGCAGGTATAAATTTAAACTCAAATAATAAGCTCTTTAAGATTTCTGCAAAGTTGGGACTTGAATCTGATGTCGGTAAGAAGACGACCAAGGTGGATAGTAAGCTTACAAAATTCGAAGATAAAAGTAAATACAACCTTGTTATAAATGCCGGATTTTCCCATGATTTTTCATCAAAAGACGGCATAACCCAGACAGTTCTGGCCGATTTGGACACCAAATGGGGTATATGGCCTACAAAAAGAGAGGTAAATGTAGTAGGAGGCGTAACAACCACAGACTATAAATATGGTGAACTAAAGGATATACTTCGACTTACCCCTAAGTACCGGATTGCCTATGAACCGGAAGGTAAATTTGCCTTTAAAGCCGAGGCCGGTTTAGGAATAGGATTTGACTTTGAGAACGATTATAATTATACTCGCACAGTTGTCTCAAGCGGAGGCGATACGAAAGCATATAATGCAGCCAGAACATATAAAACAACATTAAGCCTACAGCCTGAATTAAAGGCGGCTTTTGTCTATGCCCCCGTATCGAAGTTTAAGCTTAACTTCGGCTTAGGATTTAATGTTCCATCAGTTAACTGGGCCTTTGAAAAGACAGAAACGCGCGATGCATCAGGTAATGTTACAAACACCGCTAAAGGAAACATTCTTACATTCAATACTAATGACGGAAAGTTCAGTGCAGATTCGGGATTTACTTGGCTTATAACCGAGAATGTAATCTTTGATGCAAACTGGAATATCATCAATAATTTGATGGATACCTTTAGTACAAACCTAAGCGAAGGTGCCGGTACCAATTTTTGGAATACTGTAAACCAGCTCGTTGTCCACAATATAAAATTTGCTCTATCGGTTAAATTCTAATCAAAATTTATACTATTAAAATCTACTTTAGATAAAACCTGTTAATGTTTACACAGCATTAGCAGGTTTTTTTGTAAATTTGAAGTTAAGCTAAACTTACAAAAAAGACTAGACAAGCTGAATAGAAAATATTAAACTTATTTTATATGAAAGAAAAAACAAAAGACGATACCATTATAATAAAGTTATATGAGGGGATACATCTGGAAATATACGACACTTATACCGAGAAATCATATAGCTTAAAAGGAGAACCTAGGAATGTTTTTAGAATCGATTACTGCTTTCAAGGGCTTCTGGAAGGTAAATTTGAAAATCAAACTTTTTCGTATTTAGGAGAAAAAGAAACAGCTATAAATTATGAAAAAGTTGCATTATCAAAAAGCTTTTTTCCGTTGAAGTTTTATAAGGGTATAAGTATACTATTCTTTCTTGATAAAATAAATTCGAATTTCAAAAATACTGCACAATTATTTAATATAGATGTTGAAAAAATATGCAAAAATTTAGATTTGCAGGACGGATGGTATAAAATAAAAATTAATTCCGAGATCTCTTATATAATGAATACACTGTATGAAAAACAAAGCTTGAAACATATAGAGTACTTTCAAATTAAATTATTCGAAATTCTATATCTTTTAAGTGTAATCAATACGGAAGAATACCGAAAAGAAGAATTTTATTCGGGTTATCACATCAATAAGGTAAAAAAAATTCATGAATATGCCGTTAATAATATAGATAAAAATATATCTTTTAAAAAGATGGTTAAAAATGAAGATTTAAGCTACACTATTTTTCAAAAATTATTTAAGCAAATTTACGGAGAAAACCCTTACTCATATTTAAAAAAATATCGATTAAAAATTGCAGCATTTTATATTTCCTCTACCGATAGAAAAATTACCGATATAGCTATAAATTGCGGATACTTAAATGCAAGTAAATTTTCTGATGCATTTAAATCCGTTTACGGCATCAGCCCAATCCAATACAGAAATGGAGAAAAACCTACAATAACTAAATAAAAATATCATTTTGGATTATTTTCAATTAAAATAGAGTAGAAAAATTTATCATAATTCAGTATAGTTAGCTAATACTAACTTTATAAAACGAAAGTGGAGATAAACAATTATGATGCTTAACAGAAGAGTTATCGAATTGACAAAAGGTATTAAATGCAGCATTTTGTTTAAAGCCCTATTGGGTGTTGCCGTATCGGGAACTTATGTAGCTCAAGCTGTCTTGTTGGGGAAAATAGTGGGACAACTTTATTCCAAAGAAGAATTATCCGTGGTAATACAAAGTATCTTATACATATCGGCAATCATAGCATCCCGCCTTATTTTAATATATTACAATTCAGTTTACGGCAAAAAAATTATCGGCAAGGTAAAAAACATTTTAAGGCGCCGCATTTACGATAAACTGTTAAAACTGGGACCTGCATTTTTAGATGATGAAAGAACAGGTAAATTAGGCTCAACAATGGTAAGCGGAGTAGATTATTTAGAAGGCTATTTAACGCTATACATTCCGCAAATACTTGTATGTGTAATTGCATGCGGTGCAATGCTCATTTATGTTTTTTCGCTGCATTATGTTTTAGGCATAATATCGACTGCAGCCTTAATCGCCGTATTGATTTCTCCCGTTGCTTTCGGGAAGATACTATCGGAATCTTCCAATGCACATTGGACGGCTTATAGAAATTTAACTGCAGAAATTTTAGACGGCATTCAAGGAATTACAACGGCAAAGACGTATAATGCACAAGAAAGGCTCGGAAAATTATTAAAAGAAAAAATGAGAACACTTTTTTCTGAAACTATGCACAACTTAAAAGTAAACCTAGCCGAAATAGGTATTTCCAATTTTGCTTCCGGTATCGGTACAAGTTTTACCCTTGCCGTAGCAGCACTATTAACTTCTGTGCATATAATTCCCGCATCCTCATTACTTATTTTGCTTTTTATGACCAACGAAGTTTTTAGACCAGCAAACGAATTGGCGGCATACTTTCATCAAGGTTTTATGGGCATAACCTCTATGGGCGGAATTTTTGCCTTACTTGATGAAGAAGAAAAAATAAAAGATGAGGGGACTAAAACCATTGACATAAAATCGGCCGATGGTTTTGAAATAAAATATAAAAATATTGAATTCGCTTACAGCGAAAAAAAGAATACGGTTTTTAAGAATTTAAATTTCACTGTTGCAAAAAATGAAAAACTTGCAGTTGCAGGAGAATCGGGAAGCGGAAAAACTACCATTGTAAATTTATTGTTAAGGTTTTATGAGCCTACAAGCGGAAGCATTTATATCAACGGTACCGATATAAAAGACTTAACATTAAAATCTTTGCGCAGTTTAATTACGGTAGTTTCGCAAGAAACTTATTTGTTTAACGGAACAATAAAAGAAAATCTTTTACATGCAAATGAAGATGCAGATGAGGAGAAGCTTATAGATGCATGTAAGGCTGCAAACATTCATTCCTTTATTCAAAGTTTACCGGAAGGTTACAATACAAAAGTCGGAGAAAGAGGTCTTAACTTTTCGGGAGGGCAAAGACAGAGAATTGCAATTGCGAGAGCCGTTTTAAAAAACTCCCCGATTGTAGTTCTTGATGAAGCTACTTCCAGCGTGGATACCGAAAATGAAAATGAAATTAAACAAAGTCTTAATCACTTGTTAAGAAACAGAACAAGCATTACGATTGCGCATCGCTTAAATACAATTGAAAACAGTGATAGAATTCTGGTTTTGCTCAGAGGAGAAATCGTAGAAGAAGGCTCTCACAAAGAACTTATTTTAAAAGACGGATACTACAAAAAGCTTGTAGAAGCACAACAAGGAGAAAACTAATATGTTTAAAGAAAAATATAAACCGCTTATTAAAATGTCTAAATACATAAGCTTTTATAAAAAAGAATTTATCATTTCGATTATTTACGGAATATTTAACAGTGTTTTTGCTTTACTCACCGTTTTAACGGGCGCATATATAGCTTCAGCGGCTCTGTTTAAAATGAGCACAGGAAAAATACTTTATCTTTTTATACCGCTGATTATTTTTATTATCGGCAAAGGACTTTTTGCTTTTTTGGAAATGTACGAATGTCATTTGGTCTCATACGGTGTAATCGAAAAAATAAGAAACCTTTTATATGATTCGATTTCCAAAACGGCACCGCAATCCACAGGCAAAAAAAGAAGCGGAAGTATTACCTCTGTGTTTGTCGAAGATGTTGAAGCCACTGAAGTTTTTTATGCTCATACCGCAGGCTCTTACATAATTGCATTTGTCTGCACTGTTCTTTATCTTACTGCATTAAGTTTTCTTTCATTTAAAATAAGTGCAGCCGTTTTTGCCGCCTGTATTCTTGTTGCAGCCGTTCCGTATTTTTTTAATCCTATTACAAAAAAAATCGGAGAAGAGATACGCGACGGTTTGGCTGAGGTAAATGCCGAAGCTGTAGATACGGTTCAAGGTTTACGTGAGATTTTAATTTTCGGCAAAGAAAAAAAATACATTGAAAAGGTTGCCGCCGACACCTTACGCTTAAATAAAAAAGAAATACGGGACGGGAGATTTAAGGGCTTACACAGTTTAGTAATAAACTTAATTACCTCCGCCGTTTTAATTTCAACAATATTACTTGCTCATTCGGAAGTAATTGCAGGCTCGTTAAAACCTGAAATGGTTTCGGTTGTTATAATATTTTCTCTTTTTGCCTTTGTGCCTATAATGAGCGTTTCGGTTACGGCAGGAGCTATGAATATTTCAAATGGAGCGGCAAAAAGAATTTTGGATATATTAGAAGAAGAACCGGCCGTTAAAGACAGGGTTCCATATATTCCGCAAAACAAATCTTCGGTTAAGGGAAACATAGAATTTAAAGACGTAAAATTTTCTTACGAAAAAGGTACCGAAGTTTTACACGGAGTTAATTTTACGGTTAAGGCCGGTGAAAGCATTGCCCTTACGGGTGAATCGGGAGCGGGAAAATCTACAATAGCGAATTTGCTTATGCGCTTTTACGAACCTGACAGCGGAGCAATTTATATTGACGGAAAAAACATAAAAGACATACACCAAAATTCCCTGAGGGATATAATCGCCTATGTACCGCAGGATGTTTATCTTTTTAACAAAACCATAAAAGAAAACATTTCTCTTGCCTGTCCCGATGCAAGCGATGAAGAAATTAAACAAGCTGCTAAGGTTGCGATGGCTGACGGCTTTATTAAAAGGCTGGAACAAGGCTACGATACCAATGTCGGTGAGCGGGGTGTTCAGCTCTCAGGCGGAGAAAAACAAAGAATTGCTATAGCACGTGCCGTCTTAAAAAATTCTCCCATATTGCTGATGGATGAAGCCGTTTCCAATTTGGATAGTGAAAGCGAAGCACTCTTCCGGCAAGCCCTAAATAATATCCGCAAAAATAAAACCATAATAACGATTGCCCATCGTCTTTCTACAATAAAAGAGACGGACAGGGTTATAAAAATCGAAAACGGAAAAATAGTTTAAAATTTTAGCCTTGAATTTTATTCGGTTTATATGTATAATACTTCGACGAAACATTGCCGGAGCACATAATGAATCAAGATATAGAAACAATCGTAAAAAATTGCAGGATTTTTTTTGAAACAAATAAAACAAAAAGCTATGAGTTTAGGATTTCTCAATTATTAAAATTACAGGAAGTCTTAAACCAAAACAAAAAAGAACTTTTAAATGCTCTTTATTCCGACTTACACAAAACCGAAATGGAAGGCTTCTTTTCGGAATTTGCTATCGTACGCGGAGAACTTAAATTTGCAATCAAGCACCTAAAAAAATGGATTAAACCTAAAAGGGTTCCGACCTCGATTGCCCATTTTAAAAGCTCAAGCAAAATAATGTATGAGCCCTTCGGCACCGTGCTCATCATGTCGCCGTGGAACTATCCTTTAAATTTAACCCTCGCTCCCTTGGTAGGCGCCATTGCTGCAGGAAATTGTGCCGTTGTAAAACCCTCAAATTATTCGCCTGCAACATCGGAGGTTATAAAAAAAATAATCTCCGAAAACTTTCCGCCGGAATATATATCGGTAATTACCGGAGGCCGGGAAGAAAACTCAAAACTTTTGGAGCAGCGCTTTGACTACATCTTTTTTACGGGCGGAACAACTGTCGGCAAGCTCGTAATGGAAGCAGCTGCCAAATATGTAACCCCCGTAACCTTGGAGCTCGGCGGAAAATCTCCCTGCGTAGTTGAAAAATCTGCAAACTTAAAAGTTGCAGCCCGCCGAATAGCTTTCGGAAAATACCTTAACGCCGGACAAACCTGCGTAGCTCCCGATTATATTTTAATTCAAGATGAGGTAAAAGAAAAATTTATCGAAGAATTAAAAGAAGCTTTAAAAGAATTTTTCCCCACGGAAACCTATTTGGACATGCACCTTCCCCACATCGTAAACGAAAAACATTTTGACCGCCTCATGGGTTTAATTGAAGGAGAAAAAATAATCACGGGCGGCAAAGGAGAAAAAGGCAGAAAATTTATTGAGCCCACAGTTCTGGATAATATTACCTTTGATTCCAAAATAATGCAGGAGGAAATTTTCGGGCCAATTCTTCCCGTAATAAGTTTTAAGACAATAGAGGAAGCAATTAAACTGATTAAATCCCGCGAAAAGCCCCTAGCCTCTTATCTTTTTACAACCGACTCAAATATAGAAAAGAAATTCTTAAATGAAGTTTCTTTCGGGGGCGGCTGTATCAACGATACGATAGTCCACTTGGCAAGCGATTACCTTCCCTTCGGAGGAGTCGGCTTTAGCGGCATAGGAAAATACCACGGAGACGAAAGCTTTAAAGTTTTCAGTAATGCAAAAAGCATCCTAAAAAAATCAAACCTCATCGACATCAAGCTCCGCTATCATCCTTATTCCGAAAAAAAATTAAACATAATAAACAAGATGATGTAGGAAATGGACTTTAAGAAATGGACACCGATAAACTTTTATCAAAGGACCTTTTATCAAATGGTATTCTACTAAAGGGCTTAAAAGAATTAGGCATAAACGAAAAGGCTCATAATAAGCTCTCTAAACTTTTAAACATTTATATGCGGGAACTTAAAATGTTTAACGCCTCATTTAATTTGGTAAAGGTCAAGGACGATGAAGAATTAATCGTCTCCCATGTTTTAGATTCCCTTTCGGCTTGGCGTTTTTTTTATAATGAAATCAAAAATACCGAAAGCAAAAATGATAATGAAACCCTCATCAAAAAAGAGCCCTTTTACATTGCCGATGCCGGAACCGGAGCAGGCTTTCCCGGAATCCCCCTTGCAGCTCTCTTTATTTCTTTAGGCAATTTAGATGTAAAACTTTCTTTAATCGAAAGAATGCAAAAGCGATGCACATTTTTAGAAAACATCAAGGCTGTTCTCCAATTAAATAACACCGAGATTATCGAAAGCGAAGCCGAAAAAGCCCCTCAAAATAAATTTGACATTGTAACCTACAGAGCCTTCCGCACCTTGGATAAGCACATTCTACAAACTCTTTTAAATCTTGCAAGACCTAAGGGTAAATTATTTTTATACAAGGCCGCAAAAGAAAAAATAAACGAAGAGACGGAGCTTATCAAAAAAGAAGGCCTAAACTATAAAATAGAAAAACTTGATGTTCCCTTTTTAAAAAAAGAGAGGCACCTTCTTATAATCGAAAAGCCTTAATCCAAGGTTTTTAATTCTACCGAAACTTCAAAGCCCTTTTCGTTTTTTGTAAGCTCGGCAAGAGCGTAGCGGCCTTCCATCAGGGCACCGGGATTTACCAAAACGGTTTCGCCGATTTTATCTACCGCAAAGGACTCGTGAATATGCCCCGACACAACCAAAAGCGGCTTATGCTTTTCGATAAAGGCAGTGATACCCTTTGATCCCACATGTACCATGGGAGCCACCTTATCGACCTTAGCCCCATGCGGAGGATTATGACAAACCAAAACCAAGTTACCGGCTTCGGTAATATTTGCTTTTTCAAAGGCATCGGTTAAATCTTTTACAAGCTCTTCATCGGTTCTTTCGTAGGGCGTAGTACCTGTAAATTTGCTTCCGCCCCCTGAACCTGCAAAGATAAGCCCTTCAAAATTTTTTACCTCGCCCGTAATCGAAACACCGGCATCTTTTAATTTTTTTTCAAACTCAGGAGCATCGCAATTCCCCAACACGGCAAAAATATTTTTATGAATCTTTAAAAGCTCGTTTAAAAAAGGAGCCCCCGTTTCAATCTTTTTAAAAGCAGCAAAGTCCCCTCCGAAAATAAGGACATCAACCCCATCGGCAACAGGTTTTATCCTTTTTAGTTTTTCAAGATCCCCATGCCCATCCGAAATAATCAATAATTTCATAAGTATTAAACCCTCCCAAATCTGTTTGCGATGTTTTTCATAAGTCTTTAAGACTTATGAAAAACTCGACGGTCTAGCCTAAAAATCGAATTAGATTTTTAGGCTAGACCCATTATACATTATTTTGGGGAAATGGTATATGGGAAGGAAAGGACGGTTTAGTATGCAATCAGCTATATAGGATGTCGGTGTTTCCGACTTTTAGAGTTTTGCTGTCAAGCAAAACTCTAAATGAAAAATGTACTGCAACCAACAACACATTTTGCCTGTTCGGTTTCACCGCTTTACCGCCATGGACGGCGGTGGTTCTATTCTTGCGATGTTTTGCCGTGAGGCAAAACTCGAAACTCAAAATCGGACACGGATGTCCGATTTTGAGTACCTCTCCGGCAAAATGTGTAAACTCAAGGGCGCCAAGCCAGACGGAAGCCAAGACCGTTGCTCCTGCCGTCAGGACTGAAGTAGTGCCGCGGGCCTACAGTGCAGACGTACGCGTTGAGGAGCCAACTGCTGCCGCGTTCAACACGTTTAGTACCCGACGCGGCACCTTGAGGATCGGTAACAATACCGCCTTGCTCATAAGCATCATCGCTTAATGCAGGGTTATCATTATGCCAATCAAAACACCATTCCCAGACATTTCCTGACATGTCATATAAGCCAAGAGCATTCGGATCTTTACTTTTTACCGCAGCCGTCTTAGTTGTAGCAGGGGTTTGATCTGCCCAATCGGTTCCGTTCCACCATTTATAATACACGGCAACTCTTGTAAGTTCATCCCGTAAAGTTTCCCAAGTTTCTCCTGCGGGTAAAGCAAGACCTGAAAAGCCTATGGGCTTTTTCGCTCCGCTTGCACTGTTTAGTTTGGTCAGCCATACATCGCCGTATTGTGCTGCATTTGTTTCTACACTTCCCTGCCAGCGGGCAGCATATTCCCACTCGGCTTCCGTAGGAAGTCTAAAGCCTTTTTTACTCATATCGGCATAGGCGGCATTGCAAGCAGCCCCATCCGTTGCGTCTTTTAATACCGCAGGATCTGTTTTGCTTTTGCGGTATACGCATGCATCTATTCCTTTTTCTTTTTCCGTATACGCATTGCACCATACTATGCAGTCCCGCCAGCTTACTTCAGTTACAGGCTGCTTCTCTGCGTCTCCGCTGTTATGACTGCCTTTTTTTCCCTGATTGGCAAATGTATACCCATTTTCAGGTTCTATAGCCCAGTCGTATACTTCTTTCCAAAGTTTGTACGTTACCTCTGTCTTGCCGAGCTTGTAGGCGCTTAATTTTACCGTGCGGTTTTTAACAAATACACCTTTCCAATAAGCTTCAGTTCCGGGTAAGGTGTAGTCAGGGTCAACGCCTACAATGGTTGCCTCGGGAATTGCTACAAACTCGTATCCGATTTCAGGGGGTGCAGGCGTTTCTCCGCCGGAGTTGTCCGTTGATTGTTTGCAGCCGGTAAAAAGCAGCACGGCTGCCAAAGTTGCGGCTATAATGAGCACCGCGGCTCCCTTGACTGTGAAGGCTTTTGCCTTCTTCTCGTTTATTTTCATAAACAACCTCCTTACTTTAGGGGGAGAGAGCACCTCGTTCCCTTACGGGCTTTTCAAGTCAGAGCAGGGTTCTCTCTCCACCCCTCTCTCTCCCGCGCTGCTTAGGGCTCTGCCCTAAGAACCCGTCGAATTCAAGGCTTCGGGGTATTCTGTTTTTTGGATTGAATTAGTCCCAATCCAGTAAGACATGCTATAAAAAACGCACAAAAACGGTAATCCCGTTCCGTGCGTATTATTGGCTGAGAAGATTTGTACTGTTGCGTATGTAATTTTATTTGGGCACAGCTTACCCTCAGCTGTGAAGCTGTGAAGCTGTGAAGCTGTGAAGCTGTGAAGCTGTGAAGCTGTGAAGCTGTGAAGCTGTGAAGCTGTGAAGCTGTGAAGCTGTGAAGCTGTGAAGCTGTGAAGCTGTGAAGCTGTGAAGCTGTGAAGCTGTGAAGCTGTGAATTCTGACCGACGTGCGGTCTTATGTCAAGTAGTTTTGCAAAACTTTTTGCACTTTTTTGGTGAGAATGATTGTAACTGCTATCGATACATTTATCTATCATTACTATACAGTGTAACACGTTTCTACACAAATATCAACCGTTTGAATGGTTCAAAACCAATTTAAAATAACCGATAACACAAGGGCCGAATGAACTGTCGGCTGTCCCCAAATGGGACAGCCTTTTAATTCGGTAAATAAATTCATCTATAGATATTTTTTTCATTCGCCCGCCTCGATAAGCTCATGTTCTACCCATTTTCCGGCGTTCAGAGCTTCAATTCCGCGGCGTAAGTGAGCCATGTTACTTTCACTGTAGAATGGATCTGTTGATATTTCAAACGGTATTTTTTGTTTCCTAACCGCCGCTTTTGCAAACACACAAAATGCTGTTGTCATTGTCATTCCAATATCGGAACAAAAAGCTTCAAACTGGTTTTTTAAGTCCTCATCTATACGGATATTTATGTTTGTCTGTGCCATAGTAGTAACTCCTTTTTGTATATTATAAATAAATATATTGGCAATGTCAACTTTTTCGATTCGACATGCCATTGCATTTCCTCTGTCAATGTAAAATTTTATATTGACATCAAATATACAAGCATATATAATTATGGATCAACCCAATTACAATACCAAATCATGAACCAATCAACAAAATCTAAAGAAACAAGATTAAGATAAATTTTGTTCACGCATAAATTTACCCAAACACCTTTTTAATTGCCGAGCTTAAATCTTCTGCCTTAAAAAGCTGTGAGATGTTTATGTCTCCGGCTTCGGAATCGGAAGGAGGAGGCGACACGACTTTTGTAAAGCCCATGCTTTGGGCGGTTTTGATTCTTTGCTTTAATTTTTTGACGCTTCGGATTTCTCCTGCGAGGCTTAACTCGCCAATGTAGGCTCCTTCTTTTTGTGCAGGAATATTTGCACGGGCGGAATAAAGAGCAAGTGCTATGGCGAGGTCGGCGGCGGGTTCTTTAAGCCTTATGCCTCCTGCAACATTTACATAAATATCTTGATCCGAAAATTGTAAGCCTATTCTTTTTTCCAAAACGGCGGCGATGCGGCTGACGCGGGCGGAATCTATCTTGTCCGAAAAAACTCTTGTAACCGCACCCTTGGCAGGAACCGTAAGGGCCTGTATTTCTACCATAAAAACACGGCTCCCCTCACAGACGGGAACGGCAGCGGAACCCGCAGGCAGAGGCCCTGTCCGATTGGTAATAAATAATGAAGACGGGTCATCTATGGCTTTTAACCCGCTTTCATCCATCGAGAAAATTCCAAGCTCGTCAACCGAGCCGAACCGGTTTTTTAGGGCACGCAAAAAACGCACATCGTCTTCTGTTCTCTCAAAGGAAATGACCGTGTCCACAAGGTGTTCGAGGACCTTAGGGCCCGCTATGTTTCCGTCCTTTGTTACATGGGCAGTTAAAAACAAAACGCTATCCCTCTCTTTAACCCAAGATACAAGCTCGTGAGCACATAGCTTTAACTGATTTATAGTTCCCGGAACGGCACCGGCATCTGCGGAATACATAGTTTGAATGGAATCAATTATGACAAAAACTGGATTTACCTTGTTTAAAACTCTCTCTACATCTTCCAACCTGCAAGTACATAAAAGCTCAATATTTTTTAAAGGAAGATTCAGCCTGTCGGCTCGGGAACGGATTTGCCCGCCCGATTCTTCTCCCGAAACATACAGAACTTTTTTTACGGAACCGGAAGAAGAGGCCGAAGCGGCTTGTAAGAGCAGTGTCGATTTTCCTATGCCCGGCTCTCCTCCGATCAAAATTGCCGAACGCTTTACGGCACCTCCGCCCAGCACCCTGTCAAATTCCGCAATCCCCGTAGAAAGGCGGACGGCATCATTTGCTTCAATAGCATCAAGAGGAACGGAATGAGCTTCTTTTACAAATTTTTCTGCAATGCTCCTTTCGGCTGCGGAATAATCTTGATTGATTGTAACCTCTTCAAAAGTATTCCATTCGCCGCATTCGGGACATCGGCCGAGCCATCGGGCTTGAGTGTAACCGCATTTGCTGCAGCGGTGTGCAAGGTCTCCTGTTTTCTTTTTTGCCATATGCTTTCCTGTTTTTTAAATTAAAGTTTTGCAATACATTCAACAATAGGATTGAACCATGGTGCATCAATGTTTTCTATTTTGCCTTTATCGCAAGCCTTCGCAATTTCAGGATCAATAGGAAGTTTTGCAAGAACCGGAATACCGTACTCTAAAGCTATTTCATCAATGCCGCTTTCTCCGAAAATATGATAATCTTTTCCGTTATCGGGACAAGTAAAGTACGAAAAGTTTTCAACCAAACCGATTATTGGTATGTTCATTTTTTTTGCCATATTGACAGCCTTGGCAACTATCATTGAAACAAGTTCCTGAGGAGAAGTCGCCACAATAATACCGTCTACCGGTATGGATTGGAAAACGGTAAGAGGCACATCACCGGTTCCGGGAGGCATATCGATAAACATAAAATCAATATCTTTCCAAATAACATCCGTCCAAAATTGTTTTACGGTACCGGCAATTACAGGCCCCCTCCATATGACAGGATCGGTTTCGTTTTCAAGAAGCAAATTAACCGACATAATATCAATTCCGGTTTTAGTCTTTGCAGGAAAAATACCAGAATCATTTCCTACAACAGTTTCGGATATTCCGAAAGCTTTGGGAATAGACGGCCCTGTAATATCGGCATCAAGGATAGCACATTGATACCCTTTTTTCTGGGATTGTACCGCAGATAAAGAAGTAATAAGAGATTTTCCTACTCCGCCCTTACCGCTTATAATTGCGATAACTTTTTTAATGCTGCTGAGTTTATTCGGGCTCTCTATAAAACTGTTCGGTGCAGCAGTTCGTTCATTACAGGCTAAATTACAACTTTCACATTCATGATTACAAGTTTGGCTCATACTCTCTCTCAAAATAAAAATTTATTGGAAAACATACTCAATATATTAATAATTACTATACATTCAATTTAAAAAGACTTCAAGTAGGCGTAAAACGTTGAACTAAAAATTGGATATTAAGGCATTACTTCATTTAAACTATAGCCGAGGTTTTCCAATCTTTGATAGTCCTTTTTTCTTCGTCAAAACTTGAACCGATTGCTATAATTTTTTTACCGCTGCCTGAATACTTGTCGGCATAGCCTTTTTCTTTGATTTGTTTTAAGGCATTTTCCGCCGTTTCATTTGAGGTAAGCTTAAATTCAAAGATATAAACCTTATCTTGAAATTCTACAAT
This sequence comes from Treponema sp. B152, assembly GCF_024181665.1. Taxonomy (NCBI): domain Bacteria; kingdom Pseudomonadati; phylum Spirochaetota; class Spirochaetia; order Treponematales; family Treponemataceae; genus Treponema; species Treponema sp. B152. The sequence goes on along the minus strand of NZ_CP058668.1, from coordinate 294,411 downwards.
GCAGTCAGCCCGTCCGGTTGCACAATGAACTTCAGTATGCACAAACTGATTCATAAGGGCAAACACAAGATAAACCGCTGTCTGATAATTTTGTTCACGTAAGGCTAAATCTTTTTCGGTTAAATTGTCGTAGGGTATTCCTGAAATTATTCCCTTCATCTTTTGCATAAAGCCGTCTACATCTCCGGCTTCAATTTGCTCGTAAAATTCCCAAATCGAAAGTCCAGTTTTATCGGTTCTTATTGAAGTGTAAGCCGGAAGCAAATTATCCAAAAATCCGTAACGCACTTCGTCATTCGGAAAGCCCAAGCGGTACAATCTTGAAAAATCATTATAATCTTTAATTGTCAGATACCCCGATTGAAAAAGAATGGGCAAGGGATTTATTGCATCTGCTCGGTAGGATTCTAAACCTGTCTCATTCATCTTTACATTTCCGTCAAGGTCGGGAATATTGTAATAAGCCTTTTTTAAGTATTCGACCAAGAATGTCGGTGTGCCGGTTGCAAACCAATAGCTTGAAAATTCTCGGGAAGCAAAAACATTTAAAAGGCTGAAAGGATTATACATTGCCTTTCCCTTTCTTGCAAAAAGGTAGCCGTCATATCTTTGTTTTAATTTTGCAAGAGCATCTTCATAAGTCAAGCTATTATTTTCTGCGAGGGCTTCAATCTCAGGGTTAAAATCGGCTTCAAGTTCTTCTTGCGAGATACCGCAGATTCCTGAGTAATCCGACAATAGGCTTAAATCCCGTAAGTTGTTTAAATCGCTGAATATGCTTACCTTGCTGAACTTCGTAACTCCGGTTAAAAAGGCAAAGCGGAGGTATTGGTCTGCACTTTTTATAACTCCAAAAAAACCTTTAAGAATTGTGCGGTAGGTTTCATTTAAGGCTTCATCCTTCCACATAGTTTGAAGTAGAGGCTTATCGTACTCATCGATAAGAATAACAGCCTGCTTACCGGTTTTTTCATAAGAGCGGCGGATAAGACCTGCAAAGCGGCTCGCAAAAGTGGTCTCTGCAGCTTCCGTTCCATATTCTTTTTCCCATAAAGAAAGATGAGTATTTAAAACGGTTTCAAGGCTCTTTATATCCATATAACTTTCGGCATTAAAATCCAAATAGAAGACCGGATACTCTTGCCAGATTTCACGTTTTCCTTTTTCGGCTTCTTCAAATTTCTCAATCGCTAAACCTTTGAAGAGTTCTTTTTGACCAAGGAAGTAGGCTTTTAGAGTGGAAAGCAAAAGGCTTTTCCCAAAGCGGCGCGGACGGCTTAAAAAGTGAACCTTACTGCTGTCAACCAATTGCCATATGAATTCCGTTTTATCAATATAGATAAAACCTTTTGAACGTAAATCTTCAAAACTTTGAACGCCTATGGGCATTTTTCTAATTGTACTCATAAGAATAGTATAGCAGAAAAAAAAGAAATTGGCAATCTAAACAAAGTTTTGTCTAAACAAAGTTTTGTTTATTTAAACAAAATAATTTCTCCCCGTCTATAGCTTATAAGAGTCGGTTGGGCGGAGAAAAACGGATAGCCTAAAAGTCCGTCATAACTATCGGGCTTTTTTCGTAAATGAGAAATATCGGAAAATACTGTTTTTACATTTTTATATGTTTTACCGCCTATCTTCATTGTTTTTAATTCCGCTTGATATATTTCCTGTTTAATTCCGCCTGCCCCGCTCAGTTCGGTTTTTTCTTTGTTTGTTAAGGACGGTTCTAATTCATTAAAATAAAAGCTGTCGAGTAAATTGAATTCAGCTCCGGTATCGAGCCCCAATTTATAGATTTTGTTTCCAATCGATACTTCAATAGCCGGAATATGACCTGCCATTTTACACGGAATTTTTGAATCTACTTTTAATGTATTAGCTTTTATAAAACTATCATACGAATCCGGTCTTATAAGTGTCAACCGCTTTTTTTGATAATCTAAAAAGACATCATATTCTTTTAACATATCATAGCCTATTAATCCGTATATGCCGTCCGTTTTTAAACTCTGTTCAAGACGAGTCATATCAAGAACTACTATTTTTTGATTTTTTATTTTACTACCGGCGAATTCCAATTCTTTTACGTTTGTTATATCCATATTCGGACTTGAAACATTACCGCTGACATCCTGAAAACTACCAAGTTTTTTTGTGTCCGTGTTTAATCCTTCAATGTACTTTGAATTTAAAATGGAAAAAGGAGCACCGCTGTCTAATAAAAACAATCTGCTTTTACCTTCAAGCAATACGTCTACCAACGGCAGATTTCCTGCAAATATAAAAGGAATGGAAGTGATTTTATTTGTATTGTACTCTATAGTTCGCTCTTCCGAAGACAAAGTTTTTACTTTTATTTTCATAAGTTCAGCTTCGACAATTAAATTATCCTTATTGAAAATAAATACGGACTCTTTTTTTCCTACTTGAGAATATTCAATTGAGTATTTTAAAATAAGTTTTCCGTCTTCCATAAGGCTTTCTGTTTTTTCATAGGAAATTACCGTCCCCACTCCGGCCAATAATTGCTGCAAAATTGCTTTTGCCCTATTACCGCTCTGTCCTGCAATTGAAAAATCTTCTGCCAAATAAGGCAGCACATTTGTTACGGATTTTTCGTTACAAGCTTCTGCAAGCGCTTGGACGGCTTTTTCACATTCAGCTTCATTCTGTGCAAATATGCCGCCGAAAAAACAAAAAAATATTAAGAAAGCACTTAACATCTTAATTAATTTACATTGATTTTGTTTCATTTTAAACTCCCATAAAAGCTATTTTTATTTTAACCGAAATAGCCGCACTTATCAATACTACTACAGTAATTCATACAAAAAAAAATCAGATTTTTTTCAAATTTCAAATTTTACCCTTGACCGATTTTTAATCATATGTTAGAATAAACTTACATATTTAAATCTTCCTATTAAAATAAGCAAGCGGAAGAAACATCAGTTTCTGAGCATTGCTTATTTTCCGCCGTTTCGCAACAAAGTGAGAAACAGCATACAATAAAGCGAAGTTTGCCCGCAAGGCAAACTCGCAGTGTTTTTAGACAATGCCGCTTGCATTGTCTAAAATAAACCTTAACTTTAGAGAGGGAATTATGGAAAAAAGCGATACAAAATTAAACCTTTTTAACAATATCTTCTATTATTTAGGAGTTTGGTTAAAAACCTTCCCGGCAGGTATTTTCTTTATGCTTATTTCGGTACCTATCCGTATTTTTATGATTTATCAAACAATTCTTATCCCGAAAACCATTATATTGGGTATTGAAACCGGAACGGAAGCTAAGCCGATTTTACTTTCCATATTGACGGCAGGGATTTTGATAACGGCCTGTAAAATTATCATACAGGTACTTGAAACAAAGTTGATGGCTCTAGGCTCCCGCCCTCTATTCCATATTTATTCGGTACCTGTAAATAAAAAAATGTTTGAGCTTAACTATCAAACCCTTATTTCTCCTGAGGTGCAAACAAAAATAACCAAGGTAAAAAACATAGTCATGACGGGAAGCTCGGGCGGCCCCTTTCATTTTTTCGGGCTCAATTTATCCTTTCTTTTAACCGCAATTGCAGGAGCTTTTTTCTTCAGTTCGGGTATTATAAGCATCGACTTAATTCTTCTATTTATCGTCTTGGCTTCAGGAACTGTAAATTTACTGTACGGAATCTATACGGGAAAATACACACAAAAAAACATGGAAGAACGCGGTGATGATGAAAAAAAAGAAGGCTACATCCTTACAACTGCGGAAGACAGACGCTTTGCAAAAGACATCCGCCTTTATAAGATGAAAGATTGGCTGATCGAAAACTTTGAACACTATCACGGACGAGTAAAAAAATTTTTGAGGGCAGAATCGAATGTACAAGCAGGAGGAAAAATTCTAAATGCCTTAATGATTTTTATAAGAGATGTTTTTGCTTACATTTACTTAATTTATCAATTAAACGCCGGAACCATCGCCGTTTCTCAATTTGTTTTTCTTATCGGCTTAGTCATGGAATTCTCAAAATGGATGGACGCTATTGTTCTTCAGATAAGTAACCTCATTATATTTAACAGTGAATTAAGTCAAATAAGAATCTTTTTGAACACTCCCGATGAAAAAACAGGCGGAGAGCTTACCGTAAATGATACGGGCGAAAAACCTTCAATCGAATTTAAAAATCTTTCCTTTAGATATTCGGAAAACGCAGCATGGATTTTTAAAGACTTTAATTTAAAAATTGATGCAGGAGAAAAGTTAGCTCTTGTAGGTATCAACGGAGCGGGAAAAACGACTCTTATGCACCTTTTAATGGGACTTTTAGACCCCACCGAGGGCTCCGTTTTAATTGACGGAAAAAACAGCACGGACTTTAAAAAGACGGAATACTATAATTTGTTTTCTCCGGTATTTCAAGATATAAATATTTTTCCGGAAACTTTTGCAGCCAATATTGCCGGAACGGAAAATATAAATGAAGAAAAATTAAAAGATGCAATTAATTCGAGCGGTTTAAATGAAATGGTTTCAAATCTCCCGAATGGCAGCCAAACTATTTTAGTAAAAGAAAGCAATGATGAAGCAATCGATTTATCGGGAGGACAAAATCAAAGGATGCTGCTCGCCAGAGCTCTTTATAAAAATGCAAAAATAAATATTCTGGATGAACCGACGGCAGCCCTTGACCCGATTGCGGAAAGTAAAATATATGAAGAGTATGATGCAATGAGTAAAGAAAAAACTTCTATTTTTATTTCGCACAGACTCGCATCTACAAAATTTTGTGACAGGATTATTTTACTGGAACACGGAAAAATAATAGAAGAAGGCACTCATAATGAGCTTATGAATCAAAATAAAACATATAGAAAAATGTATGATGTTCAAAGTAAGTATTATAAAGAAAATAAAGGAGATGAAAATGAAGAGGCTTAAAAGATTTTTTAGAATGTTTTTTTATTTTGAAAAAATAGAGAAAGGGTCAATGTGGAGCAGCATCTTTTTTAATATAATAGAGGCCATACGGCCTTTATGCCTCCTCTATTTATCCAAGATCATCATTGAAGCGGTAACATCGCAAAGTTTGTTGAGTGAAGTTTTAAGATCGACCCTTATTCTTTTAACGGCATTTATGCTTTTATCGATAATTTCAGGAATATTGGAAAAACGCTTTATGTACCATTTAAAATGTTTTTCTAAAAAGCATACTATGGAAAAAGCTCTTAAAATATTAAGATTAAATTTTGAACTTACCGAACAAAACGAATTTCAAAACGATTTAAATTCAATCAAACAATTTGAACGTTTTATAGTTTTTTCTCACGGCGATTTTATGAGAAAAACCGGAACCTCTGTAGGGGGATTTATAGGAGCAGGTATCGCCCTATATTTTTTTATAGGTCTTTTTAATTCCCAAGGATTTATGGGGCTTTCAGGAGCATTTATAAATTCAGCCTTTTTAATTCTTTTGATAGCCTTTAATATAATTTCTTTTTATTTGGCAAAATATATTTATAAAAAATTCGGAGACCATATTTCGGGAGAAGTCAAAAAAAGTGCCCGTTATATAAAATCTTATATGAATTTAATTTATGATTATAGGACGGGAAAAGACATTAGATTATATGATAAGGCCTTAGCTGAAAAATACACAGGCACCTATCTTGCAATGCAAAAAAGCACTCATGATTTTATGGCAAAGTTTTTTTCCCGTACTATAGGGTCAGCTAAACTCCTCGAAGGCTCTCTTTTGCTTTTAGTTTTTTTATTTGTAGGTTTAAAAGCCGTTTACGGTTCCATTGCCTTGAGTGAAGTCTTTTTTTTCATAGGAGCTATAAATGTTTTTTCGGCTCAAGTATCTGAAGCTATGGACGGATTAACTACTCTTGTTGCTTCAGATAAATCCCGTAAAAAATTATTAAACTTCCTCGACATAGACGAAAAAAAATACTCAGGAAAACTTTCCATAAAAAAAGACGAACCCATTGTGTTTGAATTAAAAAATATAAGTTTTAAATATCCCGATCGGGATAAATATGCCCTTAAAAATATAAACCTAAAAATAGATTCAAGCCAAAAACTTGCAATGGTAGGTAAAAACGGATCGGGAAAAACCACTCTTATCAAATTGCTTGTAAGGCTCTACGAGCCGACAGAGGGTGAAATACTTTTAAACGGAATAAACATAAAAGAATATGATTATGATGAGTACATAGATACATTCTCGGTTGTATTTCAAGACTTTAAATTACTGTCGCTTAAATTAGGAGAGAATGTTTCCGCATCAAGTTCTTATGACGAAAAAAAGGTTGCCGATGCTCTTTCAAAAACGGGCATGGAAGCTTTTTATAAAAAGCATGGAGCCGAAGCCTATCTATATCAAAACTTTGACATAGGCGGAATTGAAGCCTCCGGCGGAGAAGCTCAAAAAATTGCAATGGCACGCGCAATTTATCATGGAGGCAAAATCTTTATTTTGGATGAACCGACGGCAGCCCTCGACCCTATTTCGGAAGCAGAGATTTATTCTCATTTTGATAATATAACTTCAAAAAATACTGCAATCTATATTTCGCACCGGCTTTCATCTTGTAAATTCTGCGATAAAATTGCCGTTATGGATGAAGGCAGTCTTGTTCAATACGGAAATCATAACGAGCTCGTTTCCGATATAAACGGCAAGTACTATGAACTTTGGAATGCACAAGCAAAATACTATCAAGAGGACAAAAGTTCTTAAATTTCCAGTTGACTATTTACATATCCTCTATTATAATTATTCTTATGATAGCACAAGATAGTTTTAATAATGATATAAAAAATTTTATTATAATAGCACAAAGTATTTCAAAAGAAGAAATAAAAAAAGAATATTATACTCTTGTAAAAAAATATCATCCCGATATGTATACAAACAATAAAACCCAATATGATAAATACATGATGATTTTAAACCATGTGTATTCAAATATAAAAACAAACTCCAAGGCAGAATCTAAAATAATAAGTGATGAATATGAAAAAATGAAAGTAAATGGAAAATATAGGTTTATTAACAGAGATAAAAAAGCCGAACACATTTCGGACAAGTCTCTTTTTTTATATAAAATGGGATTAGATAAAATTTTTTGGTCACGGGATTATCTTTGCGCACATCCTCTGTCGGAAGGCTTCGGTGATGAAATAGTAGTTGAAATATCTCAAGCTCTTTATCAGGCTATTAAGTACTTAACGGACTCCATCAAAATAGGAAAAAACAATAACTGGATAAATGAAGCAAAAGAAAAAATTCAATGGGCATATGAAATGAATAGCCGCATTACAAAAAATTTATACGATATGAATTTTACTAAAACTGTAGTATTTTCTTAATTGATAAAATTTTCATTTGTCAGATGTATTTTTAAAAAATATTCTATCTCAATTCTTACACGGGATAAAAAATGTTTATCCAAGATAGTTTCGGATAAGGAATTATAATCCGGGAAATGAAGATATAGATAAGGCATAGACAAAAGAAGAGTTTTAATTTCTCCATCAGAAGAAACTATTTTTCCGGTAAAAATACTTTTGAGCCTAAGAAGTTTTTCCTTTTCGGAAATTAAAAAATCTTTTATAACTTTTTCTTTATCTGCATAATCATAGCTTATAAAATTTTTTTTATCATTATTTTTATTTATAGAACAAGAAGCTTCATAATTTAAATCAATAACCCCTCCACACGAATAAAAATCGTCGATGATTTTTTTTGCCGCATCAAAGCTTATTTTTTTTGAATTTAGTTCCAAACCTGATTGCCCTATATCAAAAAAGTTTTCTTTAGAAGCAAAAAGTTTTTTATAAAGCTCTCCGTAATTTTTTAAATTAGGAGAAGTAAAAACAAGACTGTCGTCTTTGCCCTTTTCAAAACTAAGCTTATCCGGAAACAAAGATTCTCCCGTGTAAAGACTTTTTATTTTGGAAATATCCGAAAATATATTTTTAACTTGATAGCTTAATTTTGAATGACTGAAGCCCTGCCCCCACGAAAAATCCAAACCTGTATGAAAAATAGGAAGGCCGTCAAAAGCCAATCTTTCGGCAAGAGCTAAGGCAGCAAGCCCCACCGAGCCCATAGCTTCAAATCTTAAAGGTAAAATATTCTTTTCTTTTAAAACGGAAAAAAAAGAACTTGCCGCGGAATCTTGGGCGGAATAATCGGTAAAGAAAAAAGCCTTATTTCCATTTAGCTTTACGAGCAAAGAAGGATTCGATGTCAAATCGGTGATAATGGGAATATCTAAATCCGTAATACCGATAAAGGCTTTTTGAATCCAATATTGCGACTCAAGCAAAACAACAGCGTCAGGTCTTATTTCGGGATAAAGGCCGGAAAAAGCAGCATCGACAGCAAGAACAAAAAGCCTATCCCTATTTTCTTTTATAAATTCAATGGAAGAATCAAGAGATGGCCCGGCTCCTATTACAATAATAGGTCTATTAACCGATTTTTCAATTAAAGAGCCGAAACAAGAATTTATATTTAAAGCCGAACTTTTATCGGGGTTCTTTACAATAGAGCGTAAAATCGAATAATAGTTTTTAAAAAAATTACGGGCATAATTTCTGCCGAATTGAATTAGCGTTAATCGGTTAATCCATATTTGCGAAATATATTGAGAGATAAAATCAAAGGCTTGAGAATAAAAGGATTGATTTAAAGCCGCCCCTCCCGAAAAATCTATTCTTATAACGCGTCTGATTTTTTCTCCTTTAATAAAATCATCAAGCCGGTTTAATAAGATATTTACCGAATCCGTTCCCGTATATAAAAATTTAGAGTTCTCTAAAATATTTTTATCGATTTTGTTTTTCGAAAGATTTAGTAACTCTTCATCAGCTTCCAAACCGATGGCAAAAGAATCCGTCGGGAGTTTTTCTAAAAGCTCTTTTAATCCGTATCCCAAAACCGGAGATACACAAAGAACCAATGTTTCATTTTGAATTACAATAGAAGAAATTAATTGTAGAATATTTTTTTGCGGTGAGCGTTTTGAATATAAGTACTTGCCCTTGTATAAAACCGAAAAACCTGAGTCAATCGGAATGAGCTCAGGTTTTTCATTATTTGCAGTCATTCTTATTTAAATAGATTCCCAAAATTATCTTGGAATTTGGAATTTGTAAAAATATAATCCATAAATGTCTTATGAGCAATCGGAAGAGGATAATTCATACCCTGCATACGCATAATAGCCGCTATATGGTAATAGGGGAACCAAGCACCTGCTTGATTTTGATAATCTTTTTTAGTGCGGTCAAGAGTGTACTCATCAACTTCTTTTTCTTCTTCAAGAGTTAGTACTGCAACTTCGGAACCGGCAAGGATGGGCTCGGAAATTTCTCCGCTCTTTAGAGCAAAGGCTTTTTTAAAGAAAGATTCATTTTTCTCAAGTGCTGCAAAAATACCCTGAGACGGAAGAGCCGGAAGAGAACTTGCATTCCCATAGTTTATGCCGAAAAAGTTTGAAGTCTCAACTGTTAAGGTTGTTTCTTTAAAATCTTCAGCAGCCTTTTCAAATCCTGCAGTCCTTGCAGCTTCTGCAAATTTATTTGCAGTTTGAAGAACATAATCTTCAAGCATACCCTTTTCATTTCGGTTCATATAATTTCGAATATTTGAAATAAGAGCCTCGCTTTCAAAATCGGGAAGAGAAGGTTCTGCATTGCATCTTACAATTCCGAACATTCCGTTTTGCATTGAAACAACCGGACTCAATTCGGAAGGCTTTAAAGCCAAAACAGCTTTAAGGTGTTCGTTATCGGGGAAATATCTATTTATATCCGTTCGATAATTTGAAGTAATTTTTCCGCTATCATCCGTCAAGGTCTTTGTTGCATTTAGAATAACCGCATCCTCAAAACTTACCTCTCCGCTTTTAAGTGAGGCCAGCATCTTCTTTGCTTCTTCTTCGGTAGGATAGCTTAATAAGGATAAATCATAACTTGTAAAAAGATCGCTGTGTTCTTTTCCGTATTTTACAATTTCGGAAGAAGGATAAAGGCTCAAATCAAAAACAACATATTTAAAACTTCTTTCTTTTTTTGCCATATCGACAATAAAATCAGTTTCCTTGGAAGAGGTTTTAAGCCCATACCCGCTTCCGTTTCCAAACAAGTCTTCAATATAACGATTGTCCTTAATGTATTTTTCAATTTCTTTTCTATATGTAACCCGCGTGGTTTCGGGAGTATTCTGATATTTACTTTCGGAATAAACTCCGTTTTCATCCAAATAATAGTTTATTAAATCCTTATTAACTCGGAACTGAGGAACTCTATATCCTGCGTTTACTACCTCATCCTCCATAGCTACCTGCACAACAGCAGCTCTAAAAGCCAAATAAGAAATTTGCTGCCAAAAATATTCTCTCATTTGGGAATCTTCAGGCTCCATTTTTTGGCGTTCAACATAATTAGCCAAAAATTGATATTGGTCAATAAAAGGAGATGATGAACTATTATCTATTCTTACGTTACCCCATTTACCGACGACTTTAAAACCTTGAGAAGCCCGATCCGTAATCATAGGAGCCGCAACGAAGGCAATTACTCCCAAAACAAAAACTATAATGCCCCCTATGGAAGCAGCAATCTTTTTTGAACTAGCCATATAAACCTCTAAAAATGTAAATTTAGACTTAAAGCAGAATAGTACCACTTATACAGCCTCTTTGTCAATACATCGGTATTGGGCAAAAAAAAACGGAACCGATATAAACCGATTCCGTTTTGAGCTATTCAGGATTCGAACCTGAGACCCACGCCTTAAAAGGGCGTTGCTCTACCTACTGAGCTAATAGCCCATTTTGCATTTGCAACGGGGGCTATAATATCATAGGTATAAATAAATGTCAATACCAAATAGTCAAAAAAACATATTTTTTAGGAATTTTTAGTCTAAAAAGCAATCTAAAGCGGAATTTTTCCTTCAGATGACGTTACCAGCTTCCCGAAGCTCCGCCGCCTCCAAAGCTGCCCCCTCCTCCGGAATAACCGCCTCCTCCTCCCGAAGAGCCTGAAAATTTAAACACACTTCTTGAAGTAAATAAATTACTTACCAATTCCTCACCGGTAAATCCCTTCAAAGTTATCAGGCGGTACAAAATCCAGAAAAAGCACGGAATAAGTCTGCAAAAAATAAACCATAGTATAAATAAAGCCGTAAGTCCGATGATAATAGCAAGGCCGTCAGAATCATCATCAGAGGAATTGATTTTGGACAGCATACCTTCATCCTGTAAAGCATATCCTGCAATAGCTTTTACCCCTAGGAATATCCCGCTACCGAAATTCCCTGTTTTAAATTCGGGTGCTATTACATTCCGTATAATACGGCCTGCAACGGCATCGGTAAGATTTGCCTCAAGGCCGTACCCTACTTCAATACGCATTTTTTTGTCGTTTACGGCAACAAGGAGCAAAACACCCGAATCTTTTTCTTTGGAGCCAAGCTGCCATGTTTCTGCAACACGCAATGAATATTCTTCGCAATTCTCTCCCTCGAGAGAAGGGATAGTTAATACGGCTATTTGCACATCCGATTTTTTTTCAATTTCAAAAAGAAAATTCTCTATTTCAGTCTTTTTATCATCCGATAGAATACCGGCTAAGTCGTTTACAGGCCCTCTAAGCTTAGGAACATCAAGCGGGAAAATATTAACGGCCGCAGTAAAAAGCAAGATAGAAAAAAGTTTGATTTTTTTTGTCATTTACCTATCCAAAATAACAAGCCCATCGGGGTATTCGTTCGGGTTTCCCTTTGTTTTAGGAAAATGTTCTGCAAGGATTTTTCCGCATTCTTCCACCGCCTTGCAAAAACTATTTGCGGTATTCTTCGACTTTAAGCCGGAAGTTATTATGCCGCAAATTCCGTTCCATGTACCTTGCTCAACTTTTTCAGCAATACCGGAATCTGCAATAATAAAAACTTTTCTTTCAAGAATAGAAACAAAGATCAAAATACCGGTTCTTTCGGCAGTCTTATAAATTCCGCATTCTACAAAATGTTTTAAAGCTCTTGCATATACCCTTGCTTCCTTTATTTTTTTTGGAATTATTAATCTATCGAGAGCAGGAATATTTATCAGCAAAAAGAAAAGGAGCATTACAACGAAAACACCTGCTCCGATTACGGCCGTAAGAGTCTTAGGTGAAGGATACCAAAGTTTTGTTTCGAGTAATTTCCAAATACCGTTTCCGAAATAAAGCATAACAAAAAAAGAAATAAAGGCTAAGCAGACGGCAGCAAACAATTCTACAAACGAATAAGAATCACTTTGAGGAATAACCGCCAAAGCAATTTCACCATTTGTAGTTTTTTCCGCCTCTGCAACAGCATTCTTAATCAAATCCAAATCTTTATTCGTAATATGTATTTTATTTAATATCCGTTTATTTTCCATAAGTTACCTCTAAGGCTTATTCTATCATTTTTTAATGAAAATCACAAGAATGCGGATAAGCTGTATTAAAGTGCGGTAATAAAGGCAACCAAACCGAAAATTATGCCGGGTGAATTTGCAAAGGCAATGGGCCAGTCGCGTTTAGGTTTTTTCATAAGCCCGTATGTTACCCAAAGAGTACAGTTTATTGCAGCAACCAGGGGCTGAAGCCAATTTCCTTTCATTCCGTTTAAATTATTACTTATTTGCGGAATATACGAAACATACATTGCCATAGCGGTTGCGGTTGCAACCCATCCTAAAATCGTAAAAAATTTAGAGTTCATAATTACCTCTCAATAAAATTCCGTTCTTAAAAGAAGAACAGGAATTCTTTCGATAGATTATAAATATTTTTTATTTTTAAGTCTACTGCCAGCAAGACCTTGTCAAGATTTTATGTTATAATATCTCATGCACTTTGTAAAAGCAAAAGGAATTTTATCTCCTAAAAACGGAATGAATATTTATCGGGGCTGTTCTCATGGCTGCATTTATTGCGATTCAAGAAGTGAATGTTATCAAATGACTCACAGCTTTGAAGATATCGAAGTCAAAGAAAACGCAGTAGAACTTTTGGAAGAAGCCTTAATTAAAAAAAGAAAAAAGTGCATGATCGGGATGGGTTCAATGACAGACCCCTATCTTCCTCTTGAAAAAGAACTAGGCTTTACAAGAAAGATTATCGAAACAATTTATCGATACGGTTTCGGATTTACCCTGATAACAAAATCTTCCCTTATACTGAGGGACTTGGATCTTTTAAAGGCAGTAAATAAAAAAACAAAATGCGTTATTCAAATGACGCTGACAACCTATGATGATGCCTTGTGTAAAATAATAGAGCCGAATGTTGCCGTAACAAGCGAAAGAGTTAAAGTCCTAAGAAAATTAAATGAAGAAGGAATTCCTACAGTGGTTTGGCTTACTCCCATTCTTCCCTTTATAAACGACACTCCGGAAAATATAGAGGGCATTCTGAGGTATTGTATCGAAGCTAAAGTGTTCGGTATAATTTCATTCGGAATGGGACTTACTCTCAGAAAGGGAAGCAGGGAATTCTTTTATAAAAAACTTGATCAACATTTTCCGGGACTAAAGCAAAAATACATAAGACTATATGGGGACAGTTACTCGGTAATGAGCCCGCATAATGCAAGCCTTATGAATATGTTTTTTAAACTCTGCAAAGAAAACGGCATCGAGCATAATCCCGATAAGATATTTGCATATTTAAACAGCTTTGAAGATAAACAGCAATCTCAATTGGAATTTTTTTGTCAATAAAATATTGTTTTTTTTGAGGAAATTATATATAATAATTACAGGAGGGTTACAATGAAAAAAATAACATTAAGCCTTGATGAAGATATAATAACAGCCGGACAAGAATATGCTAAACATCAAAATATTTCTTTCAACAGCCTGATTCGCAAATTACTTGAACAAACAATTCACCCTCAAAAAAACGAATGGCTTGATGATACATTTTCCTTAATGGATAAGGTTTATATTTCTTCGGAAAAAAAACAATGGACAAGGGATGAGTTATATCGTGAATAAAATATTTATTGATACAAATATACTTGTTTATGCACTTGACAATCGAGACAATGATAAAATGAATAAAGCACGCAATATATTAAGAAAGGTAATTTATGAAAACAAGCCGGTAATATCCACACAAGTAATAAATGAATTCTATGTTGCCGCCACTAAAAAATTAAACATAGACAAAACTCTTATAAAAACCATAGTTCACAATTTTAAAAATATGGAAATTATAACAAGTGATTTACAATTGACAGAAAATGCTATAAACATAAGTATAGAATCACAGATATCCTTTTGGGATTCACTAATTATTGCCGCAGCAGAAAAAGCTAATTGTAAATTGATTATATCCGAAGATTTAAATTCAGGGCAAAAATATCAAGAAATCTCCCTTATAAACCCATTTCAACAGGAAATATAGCTACAAAACATCCTGTGATGAATTTTAAACAAAACACTCCGCCTTGACTATTCTTATAAAAAACAATATCATATCGATAATTCCTTATGAAAGATCTACGAAAAAGAACCTTTAATGTTTCAGGCCTTAGTTTCTTGGTTTATTCTCTTTCTTCTATTGCAATCTCAATATGCCTCGTAAATATTAAAAGAGACTTAAACTTTTCGCTTACGGAAGCGGGATTATTCGGAATGCTTTGTGCTATCGAGCAGATGATAATTCTTTTTATAAGCCCCATCTTTGCTGCCAAATTCGGCAAGATAAAAGTTTTGCGCACAGCTCTCTTGATATTAACCGCAGGGCTTTTTTTCTTTTCAAAAAGCATAAACTTTTTTACGGCTCTTTTAAGTGCTCTTTGTATGGGCTTGGGTGTTGCAAATATGGAAGCCCTGCTGACTCCCATAGTAAACGATTTATATCCGAACGATACCGGAGCAAAGATGAATATGATGCATGCCTTTTGGCCCTTGGGAACTTGTTCCGGTCTGATAGGCTTCGGCTATCTTCTTTCGATAGGAATAAACTGGAGATACATTTACATAGGCCTATCTATTTTTGCACTTTTAATTTGCTTTTCCTATCCTTCATCAAAAAAAATAAAACTTCCGCCCTCGGACGGAAGCAAGGCTGCCTTTAAAGAGATATTTTCCCTACCCTCCTTTTGGCTTTTCGGCCTATCCCTTTTTTTTGCAGGAGGAGCCGAAGGAGCTTTTGCCTTTTGGTCGGCTACATTAATTCAGCTTTATTTAAAAGCCTCTGCCTTTTATGCAGGAATTGTAACGGCGAGCTTTGCCCTCGGAATGTTTATCGGAAGATCCCTAAACAGCAAGGTTTTAAAAAAAGTTTCTATTCAAAAAGCGATAATAGTTTCTTCGATTGCTTCATTTATAGTCAGCCTCTTATTTATTTTTGTAAACTCGCTTTTCGGTTTGGCAGCCTTTTTATTTTGTATGGGACTTTGCCTTGCCTGCCTTTGGCCGACAATTCAATCATTTGCTGCAGCCATTCTTCCGGTAGATGCAACAGCCCTTATGATTTTTTTATCCTGCTTCGGAGTTCCAGGTTACAGCACCGCAAGTTTTATCATGGGCATAGTCGGCGACAAATACGATTTGTTTATTGCCTTTATCACAGTAATACCGATATTTTTAATTTTGGTTCCGATTCTTTTTATCATGGGATGCAAGCTGTCGGGTTCACCTAAACTAAAATCGTTAAGGGAAAAAAATGAATTTATTGGATAAAGATAAAATCGAAGAAGTATACCGCCGCTTTAAAAAAAATAATCCTAACCCGAAAGGAGAATTACATTCTGCAAATATTTTCACCCTTTTGGTAGCGGTGGTACTATCTGCACAAGCGACTGATGTCGGTGTAAATAAAGCAACGGGACCTTTTTTTAAGGCTGCCGATACGCCTCAAAAAATGATAGAACTGGGTGAAGAAGGAATCCGCGAATACATCAAAACAATAAATTTATATCCGACAAAGGCTAAACGTATTTTTGAATTAAGCCGAATAATCCAAAACGAGTATTCAGGAATGGTTCCCGACAGCATGGAAGAACTTATAAAACTTCCCGGGGTCGGCCGCAAAACCGCAAACGTGGTTTTAAACATGGGCTTCGGAAAACCTGCAATCGCAGTTGATACCCATATCCTGCGCACCGCCCCGCGTATCGGTCTTTCATCGGGCAAGACTCCGATTCAAGTTGAAGAAGATTTACTTAAAGTTACTCCAAAAAAATATTTACTAAATGCCCACCACTGGATTCTCCTCCACGGACGCTATATCTGCAAGGCCAGAAAACCGGAATGTGGAACCTGTTTTTTATCGGATATCTGCATGAAGAATTTATAAATACCGAGTTCCATTCTGCTTAACTCCTCCGCTTAAAAACAATTTGTTTTATCTTGGGCATTTGAATTTTTTTGTGATTTATAGTATCATAATATCAGAAGTTTTGGAGGAATCCCATGAAAAAAACAAAAATAGTATGCACAATAGGGCCTGCTTCCGACTCGGAAAGGGTCTTGGCAGAAATGTTTAAAGCCGGTTTAAATGTCTGCCGCCTTAATTTTTCGCATGGAAGCCATGAAGAACACAAGGTTAAAATAGACCGAATAAAAAAAATAAGAGAAGAGTTAAAAATGCCTGTTGCACTTTTACTGGATACTAAGGGACCCGAAATCCGTTTGGGCCTTTTTGAAAAACCTGTAGAAATTGTACAAGGTCAGGAATTTATAATTACAACCAGAGATGTAATCGGAACAAATCAAATATGCAGCATCTCATATAAGAATATTGCCGCCGAAATTAAACCTAAAAGCAGAATCCTTATAAATGACGGATTATTGGAGTTACAGGTTATCGATATTTTAAACGATACGGACATAGAATGTGTTGCAGTAAATTCCGGAACCTTAAGCAGCCGAAAAGGTGTAAACATTCCCGGCTTAAGGGTAAACCTTCCTTACATGAGTGAAAAGGATATCTCCGATATCGAATTTGGAATTGAAAACGATGTAGATTTTATTGCCGCATCCTTTACACAAAGAGCCGACGATATTATCCAAATAAGAAAACTTTTGGAAAAACACAAAAGTACAATCGCCGTTATAGCAAAAATAGAAAATCAAGAAGGCTTGGACAACATAGATGAAATTTTAGCGGAAGCCGACGGAATAATGGTAGCCCGGGGAGATATGGGTGTAGAAATAGAACCCGAAAAAATCCCTCATCTTCAAAAGCAGCTGATAAAAAAAGCAAACCTTGCAGGAAAGCCGGTTATCACCGCAACTCAGATGCTCGAATCTATGACCCACAACCTGCGTCCCACCAGAGCCGAAGTTACAGACGTTGCAAACGCTATTCTCGACGGAACATCAGCTGTAATGCTTTCGGGAGAAACCGCAGCAGGTGAATACCCTGTCGAAACCGTGGCCATGATGACCTCAATTGCAAACTCTATAGAAGAAACATTAGATTATGAAAAACTATTTGCTGAAAATGCTTCTCTTCATGAGACAACAATCACAAATGCAATTGCAAGAGCCACCTGCTCCACTGCCCTGGCCCTCGATGCAAATGCAATCATAACGGCATCCGCTTCCGGAATAACGCCCAGAGCTCTTTCAAAATTTAAACCAAAGGTACCGATTATCGCAATAACGGAATCGCCTCAGGTTATGAGAAAGATGGCCCTCGACTGGGACGTATATCCTGTTTTAGCCGATCCTATAAAATCGACCGACAACATGTTCGATGTGTGTTCGCAAATTGCAAAGGACACAGGCCATGTAAAAAAAGGAGACATAGCAATCCTTACGGCAGGTATTCCTATAGGCAAGGCCGGATCTACAAACCTTCTAAAGGTAGAAATAATAGAATAAGGTAATAACAAAATGGAAAAAAAATATGCTATTTTAATTGACGGAGACAACATAGCTCCTTCCTATCTCGACTCGATAATTTCCGAAGTTTCAAAGGAAGGAGAGGTACTGATAAAAAGACTTTACGGAGACTGGACTACTCCCAATATGAACGGCTGGAAACCTTGGCTTGAAAAAGTACCTATCCGGCCCGTCCAGCAATTTAGAAACGGCCCTAATGCAACCGACAACACAATCATAATGGATGCCATAGAACTTGCAAACACCAATCAAGGAATAAATGCCGTCTGCATAGTTTCTACCGATTCCGATTATTACAGCCTTGCCCTAAAATTACGGGAGTATGGGCTCTATGTTTTGGGCGTCGGAAAGTCCAATGCAAAACCTCTTTGGGTAAACGCCTGCAACGAATTTAAATATCTTGAAAACTTTGATGAAACGGAAGAATACGAAGAAGACGCAAAAAGCGGCAAAAAGTTTAAATCCCTCGAAGACCTTATCTGCCATGCTTATAGAAATTCACGCATGACAGAAGAAGGCTGGGTAAGTCTTTCCGACCTAGGAAATTCTATCCGTAACTTTATGCCGGAATTCGATCCCCGCTCTTACAGCCACAACACATTGAGAGAAATAATCGATGCCCTATCGAATGATTTTGAACTAAGATCCGACGACAGGATACCTCCCAACTATTGGATAAAGGCAATAGGCCGCAAAAATGAAACGCCAAAAATAAAGGGAAAAATAAAACGGCTTATGAACCGATACGGAATTATCGAAAACGAAAACGGAGACTTTTTCTTTTCGTTCACAAACATCGATAAAAAATGCAGGGACAAACTTATAAAAGAGGGAACACCGGTAAAGTTCAGGGTGTTTAAGATGCCAAATCCCAAGGGCGAAGACTCGGCTGATAGGAACGGAAAAGCAGCCGAAATAGAAATAATAGGTTAAGCTTATGAAACAAGAAAAAGACAGGATAGTGAAATTTTTTACCTTGAAATTATGGCTCCGTATATCGGCCATTGTAATCGGAGGTGCAATTTTTTATTTGAATATATCTTCCATGAAAGAAGGAGAGTATTCCATAATTGCCCTTATTTTTGGAACCCTATTTTTAGTTGCGGGCCTTTTCGAAAATTCGTGGTACTTTAATATCACAAAAGAACAGGCTATTCAAAAAGCAGGGATATTCTTTTTTCCAAAAACAAAAATTATAAATTTTTCGGCAATACACAGCATCGAAATTGAAACCTTCAAAAGGCCGGCACGCTTCGGCACCTTTACCGAAGTTAAGATGGTATTGCTTGACGGGAAAACAATAGTTATAGACAACGATAAGACGAAGTTTCTTCAAAAGCAGCTTGAAGAAATTGCCGAAGTTCAGGATATAATAAGGCGTCAAAATAATAAAAAAGCCGAAGACTTTTTTAATGCAGTCGCAGCCGATATTTTAGATTCGAAGGAATAAGAGCTTTTGAAACCCTTAAAAATATTTTTTCTTTTTGTTTTATTTTCTTTTTTATGGAGCTGTAAGCCTAAGGAGGCATCGGAAACATTTCACATTCCTTTTTTAAAAGAAAAGGCTGAAGAAATTATTTTTATGATAAACGATAAGGACTGGGAAGGCATAAGAAACTTAAGCACCGAAGAATTTAAAAAAAACTTGGATGAAGAATTTATAAACGTAAATACTAAAATATTTTTTGAGCCGGCAGGAAAATACCTGTATACAAAAGAAGCTTATTTTTTAGAAACAAAAGATAAAAACTCAGGAGAAGTTATAGGAGTTGTTATCGTTAAGGTAGGATACGAAAATAAAACTCTATGCTACACCTTCAATTTTGCAAAAGACACAAAGCTGATAGGCTTCTTTTTAAAATAGATTTAGAAACTATAAAAAACAATTTAAAAAACTAATCTTCTTTTTCCCAAAAGTATGTAAAGAAATAACTTGTTATGTCTTCAGGGTCAGTCGCATCGCTTAGCTTATAGGCATTAGTATTTCTTTGAATTGTACATTGAGTTTTTTCTGTAAATAATTTTGAAAGCAAATACATTGCAGGCCTGTTATCGCAGATACCGAGCGTCCATGCAGAAGGTTTTAAACTTGTCAAAAAATAGCGGGACTTTGCATCCTTTTCGGCAGTTTTTTCCATATCGGATTTATGTGAAAAATCGGAAGAAATTAAAAGGAAAGAATCCTTATCTTTGATAGAAAAAACTTTTGTTACCGTCTCATAAAGTTTAGTTGCAAGATTCATATTTACGGGAGGCTCTCCGTAATAAGCAAGGGCAACAACCTTTGCATCGGGGAAGTATTTTTTTATGTATGGAATCAAGGTTGAAACACCGTGCTCATAAACAAAAACCTTATCATCAAAGGGCACATCAAAAAGACGTGATAAGTTTTCCGCCTTATCCTTTTCGGAATGAACAAGACCATCCTTAGTTTGCCATGATCCCTTTGTTAAAGAAAAATCATATAGAGATAGTCCCCAATGAGAAGGGCTTAAGATATAAAAAGTTTTTATCTTTCTTGCTTCGGCAAGCTCGGTAAACCAATCATTTATTAAAGCATCGGTTAGAAGATGATGGCTCACCGTTCCGCCCCAAGGCTTTGCTCCGTCCGGCAAAGAAGCTTCCTTGGGGATAAACCTCGTCTTAGGAGGCTTTTCCCCATCAGAGCTCCATGTTCTGAAAATTTTTTCAGTCTCTTCCATCTCGTCTTTTTTGCCGGTACAAGCCGTCAAACAAAAACAAATAAAAAAAACGGTGATTATAAATTTTATAACTTTCATCTTATCTAAAATTCGAGTCCGTCAAAAATGCTTTTTTTAAAAAGAAATATTCTGAGCCCAGAAAGGCTTTAAGTCCTCCATGTCCTCATTAGAATAAACCCTTTCTTTCCATTCTTCATTTGTAAGACGGTTGGATATGTCTTGTTCAAATTCATAGTAATTAAAACAATAACCGACAGCTATTCTTTTTCCGCCTTGAGCATCGTTTAAGGGAACATAGATTCTATAGGGAATACCGACAGCCGTTTCAAGGACAAAGCCTTCTTCTCCATTTGTAAACACATCGGCAACCAAGGCCATGCGCAATTGTTCAGGCTCAACAACTGCATTTATGGAAGGCATGAGAATACGGGCCAGGAAGCCGGGCATCAAGGATATCCATTTTAGGTCTTTTTCAGAAACGGGCTTATCCGCAATTTCAAGCTTAACGATATCGGCAGCATGTAAGGCAGCGTCTTTTAACATTTCAAGCTTTTGTAAATTATTTTCATCTATGAGCTTATAAGGCTTTAATGCATTTATAAGAACATCCACAGAAGAAGCAGCGTTTTTCCAAAATGCCAAGTTAGGCTCTATATAGTGAACCGGATTGGGAATCTTCTTTACCCTATAGGTAAGCTCGGGACCGGGACCGCCTCCAAGCTCTGCAAAAGCCTGTTTTGTATATAGAATAGTATCATGCCTTAACTCTGCCCATGTTCCGTGAGCCGACAATAAGGACTTTACACTCCATGCAGGGCTTTCGGTAAAATAAAAGCCTGAGCCTTGCTCAAAACGGGCTTGCAGGCCTACCTCGTTTAAGGTTTTACCGTAATAAGTTTTTCCCAATATTTTATCGGGAGAAGATAGGGTTTCTTTTTCGATTTTATCGAGGATTGTTTTTAAGTCAGGGAAATCGGAGTAATCTTTTTGAAGCAATAAATCGGCAGACTTTGAACCCAGCGCCTTCATAATATCCAGTCCTTTAACATGTGAACGGCCATACAGTCTGGGGGAACTTACCAAGCTGTGAATATAAGAATCGAGAGTAAACCTCTGACCGAAAAGCCTCCAGCCCATGGGAGGCTTTCTTTCTTCATCGGCACCTTCGGAAGCTGTATAAAAAACGGAAGCCCCGGCTATGGCCGGAGGTCTTAACTTTTCATGAGCCGATTTCATAAATGCAAACAGGTTGTTTTTATCGCTTGCCCATTTTTCAAAATCCTTTACATCATAGCTTTTCCAGAGAGGCAAGACCTCTTTAAAAGATAGGTCATCGGATAGGCCTATTAAATCGGTTATAGGATCAAAAAGAGCTGACCACTTTTTATAAAGCTCTTCATCATTTTTTACAAGCTCGGTAATCAAAAGAGCTATGGGTTCCATGTTCAAAGTTAGAGCATAAGCATCGGAAGCAGCTTTACCGTCCTGTTCCAAAACTTCAGGCCCCTTGTCGGCAATTAAAAAATGAGCATGTCCGAACCACATCATTGCTCTAAAATAGGAAGACAAAATACCGTTTTTTGTGTAGTGTCCTCTCGGTTTATATTGGGAATAATCTTCTTTTGTAAAAGCACCATCCTCAAAAGTAAAAAGAGGAGAGGGCGCAGGGCCTTGAGCCTTATCAATCAGATCTATTTCTTCACTTACCGTTTTGGGATATTTTGAAAGGACTTCATCTTTATTGGGCTCTTTATAAACAGTTTCATCAGAGCCGTATTTATCTTTTTGAATTACAGATTTAGGAGCAAGTTCCAAGAGGGCACGGGCAGTTTGAAAATATAGTTTAGCCTTTTCTAAGGTTTCAGGTCTTGCCGTAGGAAAGCCTTTTCCGTTTACATTATTTAAACTATCGTCAAAGGCTGTTACAAGTTCAAGAAGTCTAGGCATAAAAAAATTCTCTTCAATATTTTGCAATGTTCTATCAAAAAAAAGATGCTTTGCATGGGCCATCAAATCGGTGGTAATAAAAAGTGTAGTGCCGTCATTTCCAAGAAAGCTTGAATCATAACTATCTTCATATGATTCGTAATGATAACCATAATGATTTCTGTATAAGGCAATCATATCGTCAGCGGACATCATATGCAGATCATATTCATCGGGTTTAACTTTTTCAAAAATTAACCTATCTCTTTCCAAAACAGCTTGATGAGCCTTGCTTAAAAATTCATAACCAAATACCGTATAAAATTCTTTAGGAGCACCGTTGGTCAAATAACGCATAGAAATAACTTGATTTATTTTCAAATCATTATTCATACCTGTAAGATCGGCTCCAAAGACAAGTCCTTTTTCTCCGTTCCATGTTGTACGGTAAAAATAATTTTGATTTTCTTGAAACTTAAAAACACCGAAATCGAACTCATCATCGGCATCGAACGGAAGCCTTACCGGTTCTTCTTCAATACTTAAAACCGTGCCGAACGGAACAGAGATTCCCGCAGGCAGCTTCTCTAAGTCTTCTTGAGATTTTAATTCTGCATTAGGATAGAATAAACAAAGATCGCTTCCGACGACAGCTGTCGCTCCTTCTTGCACCTTATTAAAGGGGAAATTTTTAAAAACAAGCTTATCTTTTAAATACTTTTGGTGGGCAGAAGGTGCACTCTGTTTTTTTGCAAATTCTAACTGCAAACTGCTGTCATATTTTACCTTTTCAAGACACTTTTCTGCAAGCAATGATTCCTCCATTTCCATATTTACATTTTCATCAACACCATTGACTACCGATTCATTAGGCTCAGCAGCTTTATCTTTTGCACTGCAAGAAAAAAATGATATAACACAAACAAACAATACCGGTATAAAAATAAGATTTATACCTTTCTTTTTTAATTGAAACATTTTAAAAACTCCTCCGTAAAAAACGATATTATGCAATTTAATAATAGCACAAACGAACCCGATTGACAAGCTAAAGCAAAAAAAAGAAAATATGCCTTTAAGAGAATACTAATATTATGCTGCATAAAGATGACTCCCGTATAAAATTATTAAAAGGCAGAGCGTGGCTTACCGTTCCTCAATTTGAAAACCATCTTCTCGATGAATTAGGAATTCCACATGGAGTAGCTCCTATGGAAATTAAAAATCTCCCCAAGGATGCCTCTGTCTACGGTAACATAGTATACAGAGAAAATTTTCCGAAAGATGTTTTTTGGAGCCGCCTTTGTATGGAAGAACCGTTTATGGCAGAATTTTCGAGCATAAGCGAGGCTGCCGATATCTTGCGCTCAATTCAAAGAAACTGGGCATTTGTTCCGTTTAACTGCTTTAGACGGGCAGAACTCATCGAAAAAAAACTTCCCTTTATCAGCAAAAAAGAAAGAAACTTTCCCTACGATGTTCCGTCAGCCGAAATGGGAATCTGGACTCTTTTAAACGAAAATCAAATTTTCGCTTCGGCAAAAACTTCAAGCCCCTTCCCTCGTGGAGAAATTTTCTTTAAAGAAGATAAGATAAATCCTCCGAGCCGAGCCTACTTAAAAATGTGGGAAGCTTTAACCCTTTTAAATTTCTACTTAAAAAAATATCAAGAAAAAAAACATTTTTTTGAAAAGGCCGAAACCCAGCCGGCAATTTCTTCCGAAAAAAAGAATCCCCTGCCCGCAGCCGATTCCGTCTGCCTCGATGCCGGAGCCTGCCCCGGAGGCTGGAGCTGGGTGCTGGACAGCTTAGGCTGCAAGATTATCGCAATCGATAGAAGTCCCTTGAGGCCCGATTTAATGGCAAAGAAAAATATAGAATTTATAAAACATGATGCTTTTACTTTAAAGCCGGAAGACATAGGAAAAATAGATTGGCTTTGCTCCGATGTAATCTGTTATCCTCCGAGGCTTTATGATTGGATTATAAAATGGATTGACTCGGGCCTTTGCGAAAAATTTATATGCACAATAAAGATGCAGGGAGAACCCGATAACGAAACCGTTAAAAGATTCGCGGCAATTCCGGACTCAAAGATTGTTCATCTTACGGCAAACAAACACGAACTAACCTGGTTAAAAGCCCCATTTATATAACTGTAAGTTGTTCGGCATCTAAACTTAGCAATTACCCATTCTTCACAGGAAGTGTGGTGGTTCTGTAAGTAAAACTCTACCACTTATATCACAACCGTCCATGGCGGGTAAAGGCCTAAAACTCGTGATTAAAAAATATACAAGGAGGTATATTTTTTAATCGAGCTTCGAGATAGTCTCGAATACTGTTTTGACGCACTGTCGAATTATGCTCTACGTCTGCCGCAGGTTATGTACTTTGGCCGGCGTAGGTTATAGCCTACGTCCGGCATAGATCAGGTTATCGCCACTCCCTATACCATTTGGCATCGGTGTTTTCGAATGTTAAAGTTCCCGAACGTGTGTCGAGTTTTGCAATGCGGTTTATGTTTGGGTATACATTATAACCCTGTACCCCCTCTATCGAGCTGAATATTGCACCGTCGTCGGCGATATACAAGACGCCGTCTTCAAAGCCGATAATGCGCCGTGCACCGTAAAAACGCTCGTAAGGCGCATCACCATTGAAACGATATATACGGGTTTCATAGGGACCGGGATATCTTTTATAGCTTTCCATACCGCCAAAGCCATACCTGCCCGACTCGGTGATATGGCCGTCTTCGGTGTAGGTGCACTCAAGAACCCCGCCGTAAAAAGCTTTGCTGCCATCATAATCATACGGAGCGCTGATCGTAAACACCAGATACACTTTATTCCCATACGCAAACATATCTTGGCATTCGCCGCTTTCATGGGAAATGGCTGGATCATCTGTTATGGGTATAATATCTTTTAAAGGATCTTGAGGCAGCGTACCTACCAGAGCGGGTGGTGTACCGGTCAGCCGATACATTTGTAGTTGCCCTCCTGCCGGCAAACTGCTATACACAAATAAATACCCGTTATAGGCGGCACTGGCTTTAATCGTACTCGCAGAGCCAATAACGGGCATAAGGTTGCCGTTATTGTCTATTTCATAAAGAGTTGAGCCACTCGACATATATACCCTTCCCGTTTTTAAGTCGGTTGTAAAACTGTCTACCGAGGTTACGCTGCCGGGCAAAGATAGTTTTTTTTCATGATCGCCTTCGCTGGTATACCGCCGTATTACGACCGGGGGATCAGAATATGCTACATACAGCCGACCCTTACCGTCCCGCGTAAAAAAAAGGTAGTCGCGGCCAGAGCCGGACTGTGCTATCTCAAGCGGAGTCCCGCCCATATTAAGTTTAAATGTATATGGTGCACTGCTGCCGTTCACCGAAAACGGTATCGGCCGCATGGACGCTATTACCTTGTTCAGTTTAACGGCAGCCTCGTTATCGCCGCTTTCTACGGTTAGGTCGGTAAAGCCCGTCCACGTTGCCGACGGGGTTATAATAGAGACCTTTATGTGTATCGTTTCGCCTACCGGCAGAAATTGCGAAAAAACTTTCGGTTCGTCTTTTTCAAGCTGTTTTGTAATGGGCACGATAGAATTGCCTGTAATGTCGATTTGCATTGTGCTGTCCGACAGGTTAGGAAGCCCGTTCGCCCCGATAGACCGCGCCGCACCATTTTCGAAGTCGAGTGTTACTATGCCGTATTCAGGAGCGGTAAGATTACAGGAAGTTTGCAATATCAGCACAGCGGTAAGCAATGCTGCCGCAAACAGTAAAATAACATTTTTTTTCATAAGTTTCCTCCTCGTATCGTAAAAGGTATAACTGCCGGCTTTCCGTGCCGGTACATAAAGTTGAAAGCGAGCGGCGCCGTTTTAAGCCGCAAGGGTCAACAACTATACTTACAGTATAAGACAAAGTACCGATAAAATCAATAAGTTTGTTTCCGGCTGTTTATTCCCGGCGTTTTTGTAGGGGAAAAGAGATGCACTTGTCAGACGCAAGTTTGTTTTTTGTTTTTCAGTGTTCTAAAATTTTTAATACATGCCCCTCTCTCACATTTTTAGCAATGCGACACAGTAATCTGCATATTTTCTACAGGGCAAGACATTTGCAGGTGTATTCCAATTTTATTACTTACTTTCCGAAAAAGCTGCGCTGCCCTGCTTTTACCCATCGTCCGGGACTTCGGGACAAAACCGGTGATGCTATCTGATTGCATAACCAATCGGCAAAGACCTCATCTTCAAAACCTTCTAATTTTACCAAAAGAGTTTGCACACCGGGAAGCTCTGTCTTTCTTACGGCATCAACCGTTTCTTCTGCAATACGGGCAAAGGCGGCAGAGGCAGCCGAAATATTAGGATTACCGCAAGGAATATCCGCATCACGGTGAACAAAGATTAGACGGCCTTGCCCCTTTTTAATATAGTAGTTTTTTAAAACAAGGGAAAGAGCGGCATTCGCAGAAACAAGATCGCTTATAGTCTTGTCTATAGATAGGGCATCCGTCCCCGGATATATTTTGGAATAAGCAGGAGCATCAAAAATCAAAATCGACGTATCTGCTGCAATATTTATGTTTTTTAATTTAAGCGGAATAGCTTGAAGAGAAAAAAGAGAGGAGCGGTTCCATTCTATTTCGGTAGTGACACCGCTTTCTTTATTATCTTCCTTATACTCCGAACTCAAACAAACCTTTAAGCCCTTATCCCTAAGCTTATTCGCAAGGTCTTGTGAAAACTTCAATCGGTTATCCGTAATAAAAATTCCTGAATCCATACTTAACTATACCATAATTAACTATCTGCCGTCAATGACTTATCAAACCCGCAAGGAGGAGTTTACTTTATTTTTTGCTTAAAGCCGAGACCGTAAACTTCCTGCATATCGCAGACCATGATAAAAGCCTTTTCGTCTATTTCGGTAATAATTTCCTTTGCCCTGACAAATTGAGCCCGGCTTACGACACAGAGCAGCACAGGACGATCCTGCTTTGAATACATGCCCTCTCCCTTAAGGAGGGTAACGCCTCTTTCCAGCTTGCTCATAAGAGCATCTCCTATTTCGGCCGGCTTAGAGCTGACAATGAAAAAGCCTTTAAAGTAACTTAAACCGTCAAGAATCATATCCGCTATCTTTGTACAAAAGAAAAGAGCTATTAAAGAATAAAGTGAGGTGTTAGGATTATTATCTACAACACCTGCAAAGGCTACTATTACAAAATCGGCTATAGCCATTCCCTTTGCTATACTTAAACCCGGAAAATGCTTGTTTACAATGGCTCCGGCAAGGTCGGTGCCTCCTGTAGTAGCGCCTCGTTTAAACACAATTCCCAAACCTACTCCTAATAGAATTCCTCCGAAGGTTGCCTGTAAAAAAAGATCATTGGTAAATACAAAATCTTGGGGTAAAACAGCCAAAACTCCCGAAAGCACCAAAATAGAAAGAAGGGTAAAAACAGCGGATTTTTTACCCAAAAGTTTTGCTCCAAAAATAAATAAAGGAACATTTATAATTAAATTCGATATGTAAACTCTTATACCGGTCAGTTTTTCGATTGCAACCGACAAACCGCTGACACCGCCCGGTGCAATTGTTCCGGGGATAAGAAAAAACTGTAAAGCTACGGCAGCTATTATACTTCCGGCAGAAACCCAAAAAATATCCAACAATACACCTATAACAAACTTTGTAGAAATATGTTTGGCGGGTAATATTTTATTCATAATATACATTCTCCAAATATCATAGAATTTTTTATACAGAGCAGATACGAATTTACAAACAGTGGTTATACTACACCATTTTCTTAAAAAAATCAACAGCACAAAAACACAGACAAACAATACACATAGTTGACAGTTCCATCCCTTTAGCCTATAATACCGCCCATGCTGCAACACGGTATTTTGTTAGAAAAAAAATTAAACTTTTTCTCGAAAACTACTAGACAAAATAAAAAAAATGGTTATACTCCCCCCCCCCCGAATTTTTTGCAAACAAACGGATATCTGTGCTGCCGATTACCTATTTTCAAAAAAAACTATTTCAAAGAGCAAACAAAAAAACTATTCTCAAAAATAATTTCCGACAGAGAGTCGGAGCTTTTAAACAATAACAAGTTTGTACAACAAATTAAAACAACAAACTTGCAATTAATAAATATACAAGGAGGTATTTCATTAACAGGCACGGATGCCGGTGGTTCCAAACTTCTAATAGTTTTAGACGCAAGTCTAAAACTATTAGCTAAAAAATGTACAAGGATATACATTTTTCAGCGGATGTCCTACGGATTGGGACTCGTCAATCCAATAAAAAATAGAGTAAAACCTAAAAGAGGAGATTAAAATGAAAGAGAAACATCGTTTTTTATTGCGGAACAAATTGATGATTGTGTTCGGTGCATTGATTTTTGTAGTCGGGACTATTCTTACCCTTATAGCATTGCGTACTGCCCGAAAAGCTGTAACGGAAAAAGTCGAAACGCATCTGATTGACAAAGCAACAGATACGGCGGAGATTCTTGACGGGCGTGTGAATACAATGTTTCAATTTTTAGAAGGTATTGCACGGATGCCGGTATTACGCGATAATACTATTAAGTTTATAGAAAAAATGGCCATACTTGCCGAAGAAGCAAAATTCAATCCCATTATCAGTGAACTATATATTACCGATAAAGAAGGAATTTTATATAACTTAGACGGATCTGAAATAGAATTTAATGATATAGAATGGTTTCAGGCAGGTATCAGCGGGAAAAAAAATACGACGGAACCCTATAGCGATGTGGAAAATAACATATTCATAACATTTGCTTTACCGGTATATGATGACAATAGAAATATTATCGGAGTATTGGGTGCTGATGTTGACGGCTTATGGCTTAGCGATCAAATTAAGGATATTGTAGTCGGCAAAACAGGTGAATGTTATATTCTCGATAACTCAGGAACTACCATTGCGGACAAAGATTTCGGCCTAGTTAAGACTCGTTCAAATGCCTGCGAGGAAGCTAAAACGGATCCATCTCTTGCGTCGTGTGCCGCTTTTGAAAAAATGGCAGTAGAGATTGACGAACCTTCTGTAGGATATTACGAATACAAAGGAGAAAATTTTATTGCCTCGTATGCCACAATGAAAACAACTGACTGGACAATCATAATTAATGCCCCCGTAAACGAATTTATGGGAACCGTCAATGAACTGCGGATTAAAATGCTGGTTATTAGAGCGATAACTTTAGCAGCCGCTCTAATTGTTGTCTTTTTTGTTGCCCGTGTAATGATAAAACCTATAAAGGTTGTCGTTGAGGCCCTTAAAGATATAGCCCAAGGTGAAGGGGATTTAACCGTCCGCCTGCCCGTACACGGCAACGATGAAGTTACCGATTTATCTGAATACTTCAATGAAACAATAGAAAAAATCGGCTCGTCGATTAAAACCGTCGGCAAAAATACTATAGACATGACAAATATCGGTAACGAACTTGCAAGCAATATGACTGAAACGGCAAGTGCTGTACACCAAATAAGTGCGAATATCGACGGCGTAAAACAGCAAGCTCTTACCCAAGCCGCAAGCGTTACCGAAACGGCAGCTACAGTCGAAGAAATTATCCGCACTATTAGACAGCTTAACAACAGTATTGAAAATCAAGCGGCAAGCGTAGCTGAATCTTCTTCGGCTATCGAGCAAATGGTGGGAAACATAGCTTCTATCACACAGACTCTCGGTAAAACCGATGACGTTATAAAAACCCTTGCTTCCGCCACAGCCGACGGCAAGGAAACAGTTACGGGAGCAAACACTGTTACCCAGCGTATTGCCGAAGAGTCAGGAGGTCTATTGGAAGCCTCAAGTGTTATACAACACATTGCAAGCCAGACCAACCTTTTGGCGATGAATGCTGCAATCGAAGCCGCCCACGCAGGCGAAGCCGGCAAGGGCTTTGCCGTCGTTGCCGACGAAATTCGTAAGCTCGCTGAAGAGTCTTCCAGTCAAGGTAAAACCATTACCGAAACGCTTAAAGTGCTTTCAGGAGAAATTGAAACTCTTTCATACTCTGCAAAAACGGCAGAAGAAAAGTTCAATGCCATTTTCGCCCTTTCAGAGCATGTCAAAACGATGAGCCAAAATCTAATGAACGCTATGCACGAACAAGAAAACGGCAGCAAAGAAGTACTTACTGCTATCCGCGACATAAACATGGTAACCAACCAAGTAAATGACGGCTCAGCCGAAATGCTTCGCGGCGGTGAGAATGTTGCTCAGGAGATGCAAAAACTCGATGAGCTTACCCGCGTCATCACTGACAGTATGAACGAGATGGCCTCTGGTGCCGTACAGATTAGCAATGCCGTACAGGAAGTACACACAATAAGTCAAAAGAATAAAGAGAGCATTGAAAATCTTTCTAAAGAAGTCGGAAAATTTAAAGTTTAAATTAATTAATAATGTGTAATGAATAATCGGTAATCTATAGCTGATAACTTAATTACTCATTACACATTGCCCCTTATCGATTCGCCTAATAGTCTTCAGAATTCAAGAGCTTAACTCTTTCTTTCCAGTCGGGAAGATATTTGGTCATGTATCGCTTAAAGCGGTCATTGTGGAGCCTCTCCTTAAAATGAACAAACTCGTGTACCAACACCATTTCGGCACATTCGCAAGGAAGGGCAGCAAGTTTTGTGTTTAAGGTAATTATGCCCGTATAAGAATTACATGAACCCCACTTGCTTTTCATATCTCTGTATTTTATCTCGGAGGCGGATTCTTTTATTTTATCTTCCCAAAAGGGCAAGATTTCTTCCACATAAAGCTCCAATTCTTTTTTATAAAGGCGGTTCAAAATTGAAGGCCGTTTTTTTGGATCCGCTCCGAAAGGCTCTTTTAAATAGATAAAATCATCATCGACTGCGACGCTTGCATTTTTTTTGGCACGCAGTATTTTAATTTTATAATCAGCTCCCCATAAACTTACCGTGGAGCCGTCCTTTAATGAGGCTTTTATATTCTTCTTAAAAATCTTTTCCTCTATTCGTGCCTGATGTTTTTTTATCCACGCAATATTTTCTTTTACAAAGTCCAAGGCCTTGCTTTGAGAATAGTTTTTTGGAACATGTATACAGGGCAGAGCCGTCTTAGGCGAGATGGTAAGCCTGAGTTTCCGCCCCTTTGATTCGGCCCATTCGATTTCGACCCCTTCTATTTTAATAATCATATTCTGATATTGTATTTTTTAGCTATACCGGGAAAAGATTTTAGCTTTAATTCTTCTCCGTCGGCTGTCAGCAGGGTACCTTCAAAATGACCGTAAACAGTACTGTACTCCGTCCTAAAAACTGCGGCATTTACTCTTTTGTAATTTTTTGAAACAGGAAGAAACACAAGGTCTACCATGCTTTCGGTGTCCTGTATTATCCATTTTCCCATGATACCGAAGGGACGGGTTATTTTTACCGGAGGAAGAGGGGTACGCTTTCCGTCATAGAGCATCATATTATCATTATACTTATTGCTGTCAGCAGCTATCGAATTTGCAAGATAAAAAACTAAAGACTTATCTCCCAGTTTGCCTAGTCCGTTTACAAGGGTGCGCTTTGACCTAAAACCGGTATAGGACTTCCGCACATCAAAAACGCCCACGGCCGTTTCTTTTTTTAGCTGAATATCTTCGTTGTAACCCAAGCTTACCCAACCCTTTACCGTCCCTGTCTGCATGTACATGGCCATACATCGCCGGCTTACATAGTTGGGAATTACGCATGAAAAATCCAAGGCTTCTTTATCCCGAATATCCAGATCCAAACGGCCTTCGCATGAGGGACGGGAATCACGGGCCGAAAAGTCAAAGTCGGCATGGAGTTTTCCGTGCGACAGACGGGAGAAAATACGGGCATATCTATATGATTTACGGCAGGCTGTAACGCTGTATTTTATGTGCTTCGGAATATGAATAAAGCCGCCGGGAAGATATTGCCGATAGGCATATTTTTGCTGAGTCTTACGAACCCAAAAGGTTGTTTCCATAAAGGAAAAAATATAGCACGAAAAAAATGCTATTTCGCCTATTATCTCATCATCGCAAAACAAAAACCTCATCGTCCCCGAAATCCGCCCATTGGTAATTATTCTGGGAAGCGGAATATTACCGAATACCCGATAAAGCCCTCTTATATCGAATTTTTTAAAGCAGCCTGAAAAAGTTCCGAAATTCGATTTTCCGTTTTGTACAGGCTTATCGGGTGCAGGTTCTATCTTGCGTGTGTACAAGTTATCATTAGCCATAGAAAGAATGTTAGCACAATTTGCAAAAAAATAAAAGCCTTTTTTTTAGGAAATTTTTAAGTTTTGCAAAGACCGGCTGTTGCGCCTTTAAATATCGGCCGATCCGTCTTTTACGGTAATAATTTTATCTGCCCGAACCCGCAAGTCTTCGCTTACATGGTGCGAAATTATTATACAGGTTAGTTCTCTTTGGGATAACACGGTATTTTCTATTTCGGCACTTGTTTCTTTATCTAAGGCAGAGGTTGCTTCATCCATCAAAAGAATGGGGGAATACTTTACCAAGGCCCTCGCAATGGCTATGCGCTGTTTCTCTCCGCCTGAAATTTTAGAGGATCCCTCACCTATCCTTGTTTCAAGGCCGAGAGGAAGACCTTCGATAAACCTTTGTAAGCCGGCCTTTTTACAGGCTTCTTTTATCCTCTCATCGCTTATATCCTCATTATAAAGAGCAATATTGTTTTTGATTGTATCATCAAAGATAAAGGGAGACTGATGCACTACTGACACAAGCTTAAAATAAGAATCATCGGGAATCTTGCGGATATCCGTTCCGTCTATTTTTATAAGCCCCTCATAGCCCGTAAATTTTTTGTATAAAAGACTTAAAAGGGTGGATTTTCCCGAACCGCTTTCCCCTACGATTAAAACCTTTTCGCCTTTTTTTATCGTGAGATTTATATTTTTTAAGGCAGGAAAAGCACCCTGATTTTCTTCTTCATTCTCTTCATCTTCGCCATCTTGGGGATAGCTAAAGCTCATATTTTCAAAACTTATCGAATCTTCAAAAGAAGTTTTTGCTTCCAAGTCTTTTAAGGAATTGTCTTTTTCTTGCAAGTTTAAAATTTCATCCAAATCTTTTATTACCGCCTTTGCAGCCAAAATAGATGTTATATATTGAGTCAGGTTACTCAAAGGATAAACGATGAAGATTACAAGCTGACTTGCAGCTATGATTACCGAGATTTTAAAAAAGCCTAAAAGAACCAAAACTGCACCTAAAAAGAAAACGCCTATGTAGGTTATGCTCGAAAAGAAGTCGCCGAGACTCCCCATAAAGCCGCTCATATACCTGTCCTTAAAAGAAGCTTTTTTATAACCGGTGTTCGCATTGCGGTGAAGAATCTCGATTTTTTCCTGAAGGTTATAGGACTTAATCAGATCAAAGGCGGAAAATATTTCTTTTAGGCTGATAGTGTAATTTTCGCTTTTTTCAATATAGTCCTTTTCGGCTTTGGCTACAGGCTTCACCGTAAATTTGGGAACAATGAGCTGGATAAGACCGGTAAAAAGAACAAAGAGAGAAAGTCTCCAATCCATAATCGAAAGCCAAATAAGCGAAACTATCAGCTGTAAAACTGAAGGATAAATTCGGAAGATTGTCCAAAAATAAGACTCCTCCAGTTTTTCAACATTCTTTGTAAGATAGGCAACATAGCTTCCCGAATTGCGCGAGGCATATTCGCTAGTACTCATGGCTAGTATTTTTTTCATCAAGGCTTCCCTCAACGAAAAAAGAGCCTGTGCACTTGCTTTTTCGCGCACCCTCTTAGTCACAATATCGACCAAAAAGGAGATGACAAGATAGGCTATGGTACCGATGAGGTACAAGTGCAGCTTTTCGATAGTTCCGTTTGTTGCATAGTCGATTGCCAGCATCATTACATACGAAACTCCTACTTCCAACGCAGTGGAAAGGGGCTGCAAGGCAAGGTATAAAACCATGTACCCTGTCTTTAAAAATTTGAACATAATGTTATCCTTTTAATAATCTTTAAATATTTTCTCCAGTCTTTCTTTGCCGATGGTTTTCATAAAGCCGGCCAGACGAGGGCCCTGATCTTTTGAAACAAGGGCTTGATAAACGGCGACAAACATTTGCTTGGGCTCCAAGCCGCATTCTTTTGCCGCATCGTAAAGGGCTGTCGAAAATGTCTTTTCGTCCATCTCGTCCATTTTGGGTAAAAGGGAATCCCTTATCGTTTTAATCGCCTTTGTTTCCGGCTCAGAAAGTTCAGCCTTTGAGCCGTCAGTTCTTAAAGCAAACTTAAACTCTTCGGGAGCACCCCCGTCCGTGATCCAATTCCAGGCACATTCGGCACGGGTTCTCAGTCTATCGATTTGTGCAGGCTTTACGTCGGGAAGGCCCTTTATTACGGCTTCAATATCGCCCGAATTTATTTGTAAAAGATTGCATAAATGCCTAAAAGGAATTTGATAGGAAATACACTCAGGCATTCCGTCTATTTGAGAAAGCTCATAGATTCTATATTCTTTTTCAAATGTCTCATCGTTTTTAGCCTTTTCAGCCTTCCATGCAATGCGCTCTGTTTTGTCATAATCTTCGTAAATCTTAATTACATCAAGATCAAAGCTGATAACGAATTCGGTGTTGGGCCTTGTACCCGCAAAAAGATAGCGGGCAACTTCGGGCTGATAAACTTCGAGTACCTCGGCAAGGCTTACAACCTTTCCCTTAGAAGAGGCCATCTTTCCGGGCACACCCTTTAAACCGATAAAATCATAGCGGAAACTTACGGGAGCAGGCCAGTTATAAATACGGTCGGAAACCAAGCTTGCCGTATCAAAGGACCCGCCTTGTGAATGATGATCCTTTCCGGCCGGCTCAAAAACGGTTTTTTCAAAAGCCCAGCGCATGGGCCAGTCAACCCTCCAGCCCAGCTTTACCGATTTTGCCTTACGCAGATCCAAGGCTTCGCAATGTCCGCATTCGCAAGAATATTTAAGCGTCCAGTCATTGTCCCATGATTCTATCTTTGTCGTGTCCTTATTACAGGCTGTACAAAACACGGAAACGGGCCAGTATTCTTCGGTAATTTTATGAGACTCATCCCGGTAAGTATTTAAAATGTCTTTAAGCTCTTCTCTGTTATCCAAGGCTTTTTTCATTCCTTCGGCATACATTCCCTTTTGATAGCGTTCGGCCTGATAAAGATATTCGGGGTGAATACCTACACGGGGCAATACGGCTTCTACATCATGCTCGTGGTGGCGGGCATAATTTTCATCCCGTTCAAATGTATCGGGAACCATCGTAATCGGATAGCGGAGGTATTTTTCCAAAACTTCGGGCTTGGGCATATTTGCGGGAACCTTGCGGAATACGTCATAGTCGTCCCAAGAATAAATAAAGCGCACATTTTTTCCGCGGGAGCGCAAAGCCCTCACAACCAAATCGACGGAAATAATTTCGCGGAAATTTCCTACGTGAACGGTTCCCGAAGGCGTAATACCGGACGCGCAGGTATAAACATCGAGGTCACCCCTCTCTCTTATGATTTTTTCGGCAGTCTGATCCGCCCAATGTAATAATTTCTTTTCGTTTGACATAATTTCTTCCTTAAAAACATTTAAAATATACAAAAGCAGGATATTTTATACAAAAAAAGGGAAGGTGTCAATCCTTGTACAAAAGCCCAAACTCTGGTATAATCCGCCTATGATAGATAAACCGATAACCGATCCCGTCTTAATAGAAAAATTTAAAACCATGCACGAAGACGGAATGACGGTCTTTATGCTCGGCGAAGGCCAAATCCGCGGAGCTTTTTTTCACGGAACCCGTTTTGTAAATAAGATGAGGGTGCAGCACAATTTAGGCATTTTAGAAAGCCTGGCCCTCGGCCACGCCTCACTTTGCGGGGCACTCTTAATTCCAACAATGAAGGGAAGAGATCGAATCATATTTAGATGCGACACTCAAGGCCCCCTTGTAGGCTTTAGTGTCGAAGCCTTCAGCGAAGGCTTTGTAAGGGGCTATCTCTTTGAAGACCCCATAAGACCGGATAGGCCCTTAGAAACGTGGGACCTAAAACCTCTTTTCGGAGAAGGGAAAATCTCGGTTATCCGCTTCCCTGAAGGTGCCAGAGAACCCCTAACCGGAATCGTCGAGATAAAACACAAAAACATAGCCCTTGACCTATCCGAATATTTTTTACAATCCGAGCAGACGGTAACGGGTTTTAATACAGGCATCCAATTCGACAAGGAAGGAAGAATCATCGGGGCGGGCGGAATGTATATTCAGCTAATGCCCGGAGCCGAAGAAGGCTTGATAGAAAAGGCGGAAAGAGCCTTTGCAGCCTGCCCCTCGATAGGCCAATGGTTTGCTGAAGGCGGAGACAGGGAAGATGTCATCTTCGGCCTTTTCCGTGACTGTAATCCTCAAGTTTTAATCGAAAGAAAGATAGACTTTTATTGTCCCTGCTCGGAGGAAAATTTCCGCAATAAACTTTTTACCCTACCTGAAAAAGAAATTGCAGACATGTACGAAAACGGCCCTGAGGAAATAGAGCTTTATTGCCATAACTGCGGTTCAGTTTATAAATATCCCAAAAGCATCTTAAAGGAAAAAATCGATGTACATTAAAAAACCTATGGAAATAGAAAATAAAAGCATGGATATAATTGAAGAAAGCATGAAGGATGTTTCTTTTACGGAAGAAGAAAAAATTATAGCCAAGCGGATGATTCACACTACGGGCGATGTCGAGTACCGAAAGATAATCGTTTTTCAAAATAACTTTATAGAATCGGCTAAAAGGGCTCTTCAAAAGGGCATAACTATTTTTACGGATACCAAGATGGTGCTGACAGGTATCAATAAGCCCGCCCTCTCAAAAACCGAAAATAAACTTTTATGCTTGATTGATGACGAGAAGGTTTTTAAGATGTCTAAAGAAAACGGAATTACACGCTCTTCGGCAGCCATAGACCTTGCAATCCAAGAAGGAGCCAGAGCCTTTGTCATAGGCAATGCCCCGACAGCTCTTTTTAGGCTCTTGGAGCTCTGCGAAGAAAAAAAAGTTTCCCCCGAATTTATAATCGGCGTTCCCGTCGGCTTTGTAGGAGCCGCCGAATCGAAAGAAGCCCTGCGTTCAAGCCCCTTTCCCCAAATCTCTACCGTAGGCACCAAGGGTGGAAGCAATGTCGCCGCCTCTATCATAAATGCCCTGCTTTATATGATGGTAGAAAGGGATTAAGTCTAGCCTCAAGCCGATTTTTTAGTTAGCCCCCATCGGAAGACTCCGCTCCTCCAATGGAGGATTTTTTTCTACCTAACCCTTCCTTTTTCGATGTAAACGATTTTATCGGCGGCGTTCACTGTGGATTTGCGGTGGCTTACAATTAAAACGCCCTTGTCTTTTTTTTCTTGGTATATCGAATTTAAAATGAGGGCTTCGTTTAAGCTGTCCAAGTTTCCGGTCGGCTCGTCGAGTAACAAAAGAGGAGCCTTGTGCAAAAAGGCTCGGGCAAGACCGAGACGCTGTTTTTCGCCGCTCGAAAGATTTCCTCCAAGCTCTGTCATCTTCGTATCATAGCCTTCAGGTAAGCTCATAATAAAATCGTGGATTGCGGCTTTTTTGGCAGCTTCGATAACATCCTCTTTTGAAGCATTCCTGTTTGCAAGAAGAATATTTTCATAAATAGATTTTTTGAAAATATAGGTCTGCTGGGTAATATAAGAAACAGCCTCCCGTAAACTTGCCGTGTTTATCTTTTTAATATCGATGCCGTTCATCTTTACCTCACCCGACAGTGGATCGAAAAAACGCATGATTAGGCGGAGCAATGTACTCTTACCGCTTCCGCTTTTGCCGCAAAGGCCGACTATCTCATCTTTTTTAACGGAGATACTTACATCCTGTAAAACTTCCATATCGTCATATCTAAAGTTGATGTTATCGGCTTCGACTTTTTCAAAGCTTAGGTTTTCGCCGTCTGCAACTTCATCGAGTTCCGGTTTCTCTTCAAGCAGGGAAAAAACTCTTTCCGCTGAAGCAAATGTTTGCTGCAAGTTTACTGCCAAACCTGAAACCGCAATTATCGGGCCGTAGCCTGAAAGAAGCATTAGATTGGAAATTAAAAAAGCGGCAAAGTCAATTTTTCCGCTTACCAAGAGGAAGGCAGAAATGCCCAGCATTAAAAAATTGCAAAGAGTAAGAGCCGCTTCCGTAATTGCAAAGGTTTTACCCTCAAAGTTTTTTAAGAGCTTAAAGGTTCCGCTTATGGCCTCGCCTCTTTTTTCAATATTCTCTTTCCTCTCCCTTATCTTATCAAAAAAGATAATCTCTTTTATTCCGAGGAGGGAATCCAAAAAGAAAGAATTAAGGGAGCTCATTTTTTTTCGGTATTCTACACCGGCCCCGTCATCCATCTTAGCGAAGAGGAGAGGAAGGAAGAAGCCGATGACTATATAGATGAGGGCAACCGTAAGGCTCAAGACAATGTGTATTTTAGCAAAGATAATTAAGGCAAAAATAAAGTAGAGTACGGCAGAAGCTGCCGGGGCTATAGTGTGGGCATAAAAAACTTCAAGTAATTCTATGTCGGCAGTTATAATAGACAGAAGGCTGCCTGAATCCTTTTTTTGTAATTTAACAAAGGCCAGTCTTCTCATAGCCGTAAAAATTTTATCCCGTATCAAGGCCAAGAGGGTGAAGGCTATGTAATGCCCCGAAAGCTGTTCGCCGTATCTAAAGATACCTCGGCTTACGGCACAGATGATAAGGCCTATGATTACAAAATCCAAGGAAACAGAAACATTAAAAATCTTTAGGCCTAAAAGAGAAACAATGCCGACTCCGCCCAAAACAGGGATGGCCGCTGCAATGATAAAGCCCAAAACCCTTAAGATGACAGTTATAGTCATAACTCCGCTAAGAGGTTTTACAAATACTATCAATTTTTTTATAAGTTGGCTTTTTTTCATTTTACACCCATCCGTATTTTTTCAAGATCTTTTTGCTGCAAATACATCCTTGCATAGATGCCGTTTTTTTCAATGAGGCTTGAATGAGTTCCTTCTTCTTTTATTTCACCCTTTTCAAATACATAGATGTGATCTGCATTTTCAATATTCGCAAGCCTGTGTGAAATAAAGATAATTATTTTGGTTTTGCTTAATTCATAAAGAGTGCTTAAAATAAGCTCTTCACTTTCGACATCGATATTGCTTACAGCCTCATCAAAAATATAAATGTCTGTATCATGGAGAAGTGCCCGCGCAAGAGCAAAACGCTGAACCTGTCCGCCCGATAAATTCTTTCCGCCCGATTCAATATAAAAATCCAAACCCGAATTACCGTCTCCCGAAGAGTTTCTGTTTAAAATAAACTCGTCTAAGAGAACTTCTTTTAATACGCTCATCAATTCTTCATCGCTTGCAGAAGGCTTCGCTATTAAAAGGTTTTCCCTCACCGAAGCTCCGAACAAAAAGCTTTCGGTAGAGACAAGATTCATATACCTAGCTCTAAATTCGTCGGGAAGTTTTTTTGCTTCTATGCCCGATAAGAGGATTTCGCCGGAATAGTTTTTTTGTAAGCCCATAAGTAAGGCGGCCGCAGTGGATTTGCCCGAACCGCTTTCTCCTGCGATGCCGTAAAAGCCCGGTTTTAAAAATTCAAGAGAGATATTTTTTAGAGCCTGCTTTGATTCATTATAATTAAAGTTTAAATTTTTTACTTCGAGCGAAGGCAAATTGCCCTGTAGAGAATCAGGCTGACTGCCGGGCTGAGCTCTTTTAATTTTTTTTGCTGTTTCTTCAAGTTCGGCTTCGCTTAAAATTGAAGCCGAATCGCTTTTTACATCCATCAATTCAAAGAGGCGGTTCGCTGCGGTTATGCCGTTCATCGCTATATGAAAGAACGAGCCCAGTGCCCGCAGAGGTAAAAAGAATTCGGCACATAGCAAAATAAAAAGAAGAGCGCCTTCTATCGAAAGAGTTCCGGCTCTTAACTGATAAAGGCTGACGATTGTTCCGAGAGCAGTCCCTCCGTATGCAACGGTATCCATCACAAAGATGGAATTAAGCTGCATGGTTAAAACCCTCATCGTTACCCGTCTAAAATTTTCCGCCTCGGCATTTAGTTCCCTATGCTGAGCTTCATCGTCGGAATAGGCTTTTAATGTGATAAGGCCGCGGAGGTTATCCAAAAAAGAATCTCCGAGCCCGGTATAAACATCAAGGTATCTTTTTAAAATACGCTTTGCGACTGTTTGAATAGCCGCAATCGAAAGGGGAATTAAGGGCACGCAGAGAAAAAGCACAAGGGCGGCAAAAAAGTTTATCGGTGCAAGAATTATAAAAAGAGTTACCGGAGCCGCCATACTGAAAAAAAACTGAGGCAGATAGGCTCCGAAATAAGAATCGAGCTGCTCGATTCCGTCAGTGCCTATTTGAGTAACCTCGGCCATACTTATATACTGAGAATAATTAAGCTTTAACGAAATAAATTTATCGTAGAGCATCGAGCGCAATGTTCTTTTAACCTCGGTTCCTGCCCTATACGAAAAGTAAGAGCGTTTACGGACGGCAATAACTCTTATTATCAAGGCCGCCGAAGCTGCGGATAACAACACAAAAACCGTTTTTTTATCAAGCGAAGAATTATATAGACCGAAAATAAAGCGCACAGTTACAAAGGTAATAGCCGTATTACACAACAAAGAAATCCATGAAGAAAGAGCCGAAAGCAATATCCATTTTTTACTTTTAGGCACCGACCTTGTCAGGCGTTTATGAATCATAACTAACCTCTAAGAAAATATATTTGTATTTTATAGGAAACAAATAAAAATAGCAATAGGCTAACTTTTAAGCTGTTATAATTAATTCTCACGGACTTGCAATCTTTAAAAAAAAGAAGTAAAATGCGATTCCTATGGTAAAAATAAATTCTCTCAAGTTTAAATATCCGAATTCAAAAAAAGAAGTTTTAAAAAATATAAATTTGGAAGTAAACCAAGGCGATTATATTTCGATTGTGGGAGAAAACGGCTGCGGAAAAAGCACTCTCCTAAAGCTGATTTTAAAATTGCTAAAAATACAAAAAGGTGAAATTATTATCAATGCAAAAAAAATCGGCTATCTTCCGCAAAAAAAAGAAAACCTAAACGATTTCCCGATTACGCTTTTTGAACTTTTAAATTCCTATAGAAAAATATTAAAGATAAGGGAAAGCGATTGTGCTCTAAAAGCCCTGGAAAGAGTGAATTTAACCGAATACAAAAACAGCCTTGTTGGAGAACTTTCCGGAGGCCAGCTTCAAAAACTCTACATAGCTCGTGCCCTTATCGGGGATCCCGACCTTTTAATCTTAGATGAACCTTCTACCGGAATAGATGTTCAGGGGCAAAAAGAAATCTATTCTTTTGTAAAAGATTTAAACGTTAAAAAGGGACTGACCGTAATTTCGGTTGACCATAATTTGGATGCCGCTATTTTTAATTCTACAAAAATATTTCACATAAAAAACGGAGAAGGCCATTTGTGTAATCCTCAACAATATACTTCGGAATTTTTTAATCCGAACTTTGTTCAATTTAAACCAAAGGGGGA
This sequence comes from Treponema sp. B152, assembly GCF_024181665.1. Classification (NCBI taxonomy): domain Bacteria; kingdom Pseudomonadati; phylum Spirochaetota; class Spirochaetia; order Treponematales; family Treponemataceae; genus Treponema; species Treponema sp. B152. Next base: position 252,197 of record NZ_CP058668.1, on the reverse strand, counting down.
AAAATAAAATGCTTCAATATGGCTTTATGCAAAATGCCTTTATCGTTTCTTTTTTTATAGGAATCCTTTGTCCTTCAATCGGCTTATTTTTAGTACTCAGAAGATACTCCCTCATAGGGGACACCCTTTCCCACAGCTCCCTTGCAGGCGTTACCCTTGCCCTCGCTTCAGGAATAAACCCCATTCTTGGAGCCTTTATTTTTACGACAGCAGCAGGAGCCCTGATAGAAGCCCTACGGAATGCTTTTAAAGAATACCAAGATTTAATCCTTTCAATAGTTTTGTCCTTGAGTGTAGGAATCGCCATTACACTCATAAGCTCAGGAACCGTTAGAGCAAATGCCGAAACCTATTTATTCGGAAGCGTCTTAACCGTTTCTTCTTCGGATTTAATTACCGTGATTGCTTTAAGCATCTTGTCATTGGTTACTCTCGGCCTCATGTATCACAAGATGGTCTACATAGCCCTCGATGAAGATATTGCAAAAATAATAGGAGTTAAGGTTAGGCTTATCAATTACTTGTTTTCAGGCCTAACAGCGGCAACGATAGCCGTTTCATTAAAAATAGTGGGAATGTTGGTTTTAAGCTCGATGATAGCCCTCCCCGTCGCAACAGCCCTTCAATTAAAAATAAGCTTTAAAAAGACATTAATTTTTTCTATTTTGATAAGCGTAGCAGACATAATGCTCGGCTTGGTCTTATCCTATCACCTAAATGTCGCCCCCGGCGGCTTTACAGCCCTCGTGTCTGTCATTGTCTTAATAATAACGATAGGGATAAATTTATTTTTAAAACAGAATAAACTATCTGCATAATAAAAGTAGAAAATAAATAACAGGCAAGCAATAAGTTGCAGAAAAAGGTAATTTAGTATATAATTTATAGTTATGGAGGTATATTATGTCTGATGCACTTACACAAGTTGAAAATCAAGTTCTTTCTTTTTCTTTAGCAGAACAGATTCGTCTTCTTACCTTTATTGCAAATAATGTTAATAAACAAACTTCTATCTTGGCAGAAGGAGAAGCCTTAAAAAAAATTAGAGAATCAAGTCTGGAAACCGTTTGGGAGAGTATAAAGAATGACTCGTGGTGATGTTTATATGCTTGATTTCGGCATTCCGGCCGGGAGTGAACCAGGGATGAGGCGACCGGTAATAATAATACAGTCCGATAAAAAGAATTTAAATAGGTTAAATACAAAAATAGTTGTTCCTCTTACATCTAATACTGTCAATGCCGAATTAAAAGGGAATGTTTTCATTCCCAAAAATGAATCAAAACTTCCAAAAAATTCTGTTGCACTTGTTCATCAAATTATAGTGGTAGATAAATCCCGCCTTGAAGAAAAAGTTGGAAAAGTATCCAAGCACATACTTTTACAGATTGAACAAGAAATCGATTATGTGCTAAAAGAATAAATCTATAAAAACAGCTTACTAACCTTATTTAAAATTTTCTATACGGGGAACGGACAGGCTTAGAGGCATCGCGGATAGTCCAGTCCGCAAGAGCTTCGCCGGAAAGACGAGGCATAAAGCGTTTTTCTTTTACGGTCTTCATCGAAGATCCGGCACCTACAGATTCATTCCACCAATCATATAAGTGAACATTGGTCTTTACTCCCAAAAAATCGTAAGTTTTTTCAAGGGAAACAAAACCGATTGGATCATATTCATAAAACTTTAATTTTGCTTCCGCCGTATTAGGATGTATTTCATAAGGAAGCCATTTTTGCGGAATATAATTGTTTCCAATTATTTTTTTGTATTCGCTCGGCATTCCATAGGTGTAAAGAAGCTTAGTATGGGTATCAAGTGCGCACATTAAATTATTGAGAGCATTTTCAAAAATACCGCCTTTAGCCGCATAAGCGGTAAATTTAAAAAAGATAAAACGTTCAAGGATTTTAGCTTCAGCCGGGTCATCATAAAAAGGTAAATCAAAGGGATGAACTCCCTCTACCTTGTAATAAACTACATCGCTTATCTTATTTGTTATGCCTAAAAATACGGAAGACCCCGGCACCTCGGTTTCTCTGTATTGATAAGTTTTTCCTTCTTTCCCCCAGCCTTCATGCGGAGGACATAGCTCCCATTTAAAATCGGAGGTAAAAAGAATTTCAACTGCCGGTGCCGACCCCTTTGAGGGCGAAGTAATTTTTGCCATGTGAATAAGGCAATCACCCAGCCTTGCCTTTTCGTAAATGCAGTCGGGATTTTCAGGATTAGCTTTTATAATATGGTCCTCTAAGTCCCCGGCTATTAGAGGATTCATAAAACAAAAGAGAAACAAAAACAAACCTAAAAGCTTTAAACTTAATTTTTTCATAAGATTCCTAAACTTGAAAAAAGCCGGAGGCTCACGGGGAGACTTCGGCTTTTAAAATTTACTTCCAACTGATTGTATAAATTACTTTTATTTTTCCCTTTGAGCGTGTCTCATCGTGGTTGTCCACCTCATATGTAATAACGAAATCTTTTTCTTCACCGTCGGCAAGGGTAAAGTTCTCATCGTAGGTGATGGTTACTCTTTTATAGGAAATTCTTCGGTTGGGATTCGGCTTTGTACCTGCAAATTCGGCTGGCAACGGAATATCGTCTGAGCGTTTTATATTAACATTGGCCTTATCTACCGTCCACATTCCCGTAGTTTCATTGTATACCAAAGGAAAAATACTGTTGTCGTCGATGGCTTGAAGAGGATATACATTCCCACCTCCCCATGTCGTCCATTCCGCCCACCAATAATCGTGTCGATTTGCTTTAATCAGGTAATTGGAGAAAGATATCTTTAAATCAGAAAACGAAGAAAACTCGGTTGTCAACCAAGCGGCATTTGCGGATTTATCGGTTCCTACGTTGATAAAATCTCCCGACTTAACCTTTATCCATTTCCCACTATTGTTTTCAATGGAAAACATATAATCCCACGATTCTGTAACATTGCTTCCACCGGTTACCTGAACCGTATTCTTATGAGAAAGATGAACCCCATCAATATATTTATGATTGAAGTGATCACCGTCTGCCGTAGACCAAGACTGTAAACTTTCATTGTGAATTTTGGGGGTTATTTTAAGGAACATTGTAATAAAAGATACGGAAACATTTAGGTTTGCAGATTCTACAGTCATAACCGCAAACGTTTTATCTTGATCCTTAAATGCATCTTCCGGTACGCCAAACCATTTTTTAACCTTATACCTAGAATTAGGCTCCGGTGTTGCAATAAATTTGACTTGTTCGCCCTTTTTTATATACGCTCCGGATTTGATGGGCTTACCGTTGTGCAGAGCAGCAAGAGTGCCTCCTTCTTCTCCCAAAACAGAAAATTCAACCTTGTAAGACTCTTCGATCTCGATTGCAGCATAAGCACTTTTTTTGCTTGCAGACTGTTCACCTTGTACCGTATTGTTCGTATTCGTAACCAGACAATAATAGTATGTTATGCCGGCAGCGGAGGTATCGGGTGTAAAGGTGTACTCGGCTTTATCGGCATCCGTTACAGCCGTTCCTTCTGTCTCAGACGAGGCGGCCTTATACCATTGGTACGATAAGGTTCCGTCATCTTTGGATTTGGCTTTTACTCTTAGGGTAAGCTGTTCCGTACTGTTAAGACGAAGGGTTTTGCCTTTAGGCTGTTCCGTTATTTCAGGGTTTAAAGCATCGGACTGAATTTGTCCGTCAGTTATGTGGCATTTTGCCCGTTCGCTTTCAGTTTGTTCCGATTTATTGTTGTCCGTATTCGTATTTTTGACGATGCAATAAAAATAGCATTTTGTTTCGGTTGAGGTATCGGTTATTTTGTATGATGATTCCGTTGCATCCGGAATTGCGGTTCCCGCTTCAGTTTTGCTTTCGGCCTTATACCATTGATACGAAAGCGTTTCGCCGTCCGGTACAGGTTCCGTTTTTACCTCAAAAACGAGTTCGGGGCTATTCAGTTTTGCATAACCGTCTTTGGGCTGTTCCAAAATAACCGGTTTAACGGCCGTATATTTCGGATTTTTATCTTTAGCTATGGTCTTTTTTGTTATTTTGAGCTTTTCTCTATATGGAGAAAAACCCACTTTGTTGGCTTTTCTTCCGGCAGGCTGTGTATAAGCAGGATTCTGTTTTGGGTGGTAGTCGGCATTATTTATGTTATCCTTTATCCATTGGTACAGAACAACGGAACCGTCTTCTTTTACAAAGCCTACCGGATCTGTCATATAAAAGGGTTCGGAAAATTGAGTATGTTGTCCTTCTGTAGGAGCCGCATAATCCGTCCAATCCTCAGGAACGGCATTCCCGAAAACACTCTTTATTTTAGTCGGTTCGCTGTAATAAAATAAAAATTTGGAATACCGGTCTACACAGAACATGGAGCTGCCGTGCTTCCCGCCGACTGCGCCTCCGAGAGAATGTGCCGTAAATTTAAAAAAATAAAAGCGTTCATCTTTTGGATCGGGAGCCGGCGTATACCCTATTGCGGCCCATCGGTCGGTTCTGTTTTTATAACGGTATACTTTTACATCTGAAATCGCTTTAACACCAGAACCTATTCCGGACGGAACGTTGTCGACCATTTCAGGGGTGCCGGTCCAGCTTCCTTCTCTGAATTTATATGAAGCAATAATACCTTCCATACTGGGCATATTGAGAATCCATTCGTCGAATTTGGCCGAATTAAAATTACCGTCATCACTGCTATCAGGTTCGCCTTCCTTATAATAGTCCCACGGATCGGCTTCAATATGTTCCGTTTTGATTTTTACAATAAACTTTTTATTGCCCTGAGGATCTTTGGGGTTATAATCAGCTCCGCTGCCGCCCATAGAACTGTCTTGTTCTAAAAAGAGGTATTTTTGTATTTCAAGATTTGAACCGTCTAGGGTCTTCAGCATGATTGGCACTGTAACAGGTTCCCCTTCTTTTAAATTGGCCTGTCCGCCTGGTCCTTTTATCGTTACCGAAACTTCAACGGCAGCACCGGTATTGTCCTTTACGACGGCACTTAAATCATCGGGATAAAGTATCGCATCTTTTGCATTTACTTTTCCAATAAAATCTTCTCCATTGGCTTCAGGATACAGCGTTACTCCGCATACCGTTATCGATTGTACGGTCAACTTTTTTTATCTCCGGCATCTTTAACGGAACGTTTATACCATGAAGCACCCAAGGCCGGTTGACATGAAAAACATACGTAAGCTGCCGTAAAAATAAGCAAACTTAAAACAAATAATTTTTCCTTTTTCATAAACTACTCCTTAAATTCTAAATAAGAGTCCTAAACTTATACCGAAATCAAGACTATTCATAAAAAAAGATTTTATGGAATCCCGTTCAAAATTGACATCTATGCCTTTTAGTTTGCCGTTCTCAATGGCTGCTTTTGCAATTTTTTTCGGTAAAGAAACATATCCGGGTTTATAAATGGTATAAGAGGCGTAGGAACCCATGGTAACATTCATTTTTTCAATCAGCGGTATATTGTAGTCAATTACAGCTTTCAGGGTAAATCCTAGAGGATTCATTTTTCGTGTCATAGATCCCGGTATGTATAGCGTTCCCGTTTCAGGAAAAAAGTCTGGGCCGGCACCACTATTTTTCAGCATTTCCGCTTCTTCATCTGTCAAATTGGTATACAGCTCATATGTAGGCTGCGGGTCGGCCAGCATCTTACCGCCAAGGCCCAATCCGACAGCAAGCCTGTTTTTAAAAAGCAGGGCCTTAACTGTTGTCCCAAAAGTTACAACAGGCGTCATATAGACGCGGCAATAAACTTCTATATCCTTACCTAAACTTGAATTATACTGCCCCGAAATCTGACCTGAAAAACCCTGTCCTACACCCAGGTTAAAGGCGAGTCCGAGTCCTCCGAAGATATTATTATTTGTATAGTTAAAATATCGTTTCGAATCAAAAATATAGGTAAGTTCGGCTTCTCCGTTCATAATAAAACCGGCCATACCGCGCATAAAAGCGGCGCCCAGATATTCCTTATCAGCCTCATTTATATGGGGGTCAGTGTAGGAACCTGAAAAATTAGATCTAAGTCCCAGAGTAAAGCCTTCATCAAAAGCAAAGGCCGAAAAACTTACAAACACAAACATAACCAGAAAAAAAAGTTTCTTAATCGGTTTCATAAACACCTCTCGGGTAGAGAGTACGAATTTTTTATAAAAATGTCAATAAGAGGATAAATTATTATAGATTTTCACTGATGGACTTTTTTGCATTTTTTGGCTAGAATATGAACTTATGGAAGAACTTTTCTATCTTGCAAAAATAGGCGAAATTAGCCTAAAAAAAGGTAATTTAAAAGACTTTGAAATGCGGCTTTCGCAGAATTTACGCAGCTATTTACCGGAGGCTAAGCCCAATATACGCGTAAGGGCCGGAAGAATGTATGTAAGCGTCAAGCCCGAATTTAAAGAAAAAGCCGAAGAAGCCCTAAATAAACTCATAGGCATTACAGGCTGGGCAGAAGCCCTTCCTGCCGAAAAAACTATTGAAGCCATTACCGAGACTGCCAGAGCTGAGGCTATAAGGGCCCGGGATGCGGGGGCTAAGTCCTTTAAAATAGAATCCCGCCGAGGAGAAAAAAACTTCCCCCTGACCTCCTATGAAATTTCACGGGAAGTAGGAGGGGTAATCCATACCGAAGGGATTTTAAAAGTAAACGTCCATAATCCCGACATCGTAATTTCTATCGAAGTAAGAGAAAAAGCTTTTATCTACGGCCTTGAGCACAAGGGACGGCGTGGGCTTCCCTGCGGTTGTTCGGGAAGGGGACTTTTGCTCCTATCGGGAGGAATAGACTCCCCCGTTGCAGGCTTTAAAATGCTTACCCGCGGGATGAAGCTGGACTATATCTATTTTCACTCTCATCCTTATACCTCGCCCGAAGCCCAGGCGAAGGTTGAAAAACTGGCTGAAATTTTAGCGGGCTACGGCCTCGGCGGATACCTCAATATAATTCCCTTTACAAAGGTGCAGCAGCAAATCAGAGAAAAAAGCCCCGAGGCCTATCTAACTTTAATGATGAGAATCTGCATGATGAAAATAGCAAATATGACGGCAAGGGGTATCAATTCCAAATGCCTTATCACGGGAGAAAGCCTTGCTCAGGTTGCAAGCCAAACGGTAGAAAACTTAACCGTAACAAACTCTTATGCGGAATTTCCCGTTTTTAGGCCCCTCATCGGCCTCGATAAGGAAGAAATTACTATAGAAGCCAAGGAAATAGGCACCTACGAAACTTCAATCTTGCCGTACGAAGATTGCTGTGTAATGTTTTCACCCAAACACCCTATTTTACACTCAAACCTCAAAGACGCTGCCGAAATTTTCGAAAGAATGGAAATAGACGGCCTTTTAGAAGAAGCATACTCTCAAAGAGAAGTAAAAAAGATGAGTTTTTAAAGATGATAAAAAACCTTGTAGACCTCCGAATCGAGAGAATTCATTGCATAAGTTCTCCTGCCGAAATGGTAGAAAAAATACCCGCATCGGATTCTCTTTATTCTTTTATAGCCGAAGCCCGAAAAACTATCAGCAATATAATAAACGGAAAAGATAAGCGTTTTTTACTCATAGTCGGCCCCTGCTCGATTCATGACACGGAGGCGGCAGAGGATTATGCTATGCGCCTATTAGAGCTAAAAAAGAAATGCTCCGATTCTTTCTATATTATAATGCGTACCTACTTTGAAAAACCCAGAACCGTTTTAGGCTGGAGAGGCCTTATCGTAGAACCTGAACTTGACGGCTTTATCAATATTGAAGGAGGCATTCAAAAGACAAGAAAATTTCTGATTAAGCTTGCCGAAATAGGCATTCCTGCCGCCTCTGAAACGGTAGACCCTATGATTCCCCAATACATTGCCGACCTTGTAAGTTGGGCTTCGATAGGAGCACGCTCGGCCGAAAGTCAAATCCACAGAGAAATAGCCTCAGGGCTTTCAATGCCGGTCGGCTTTAAAAATACAACCTATGGAGACATAACAGCCGCTATAAACGGAGTAATTGTTTCCCGCCTGCCCCATGCCTTTGTAGGCATTGCCAGAAACGGACTTTCCGCAATAATCCACACAACCGGAAATCCCGACACTCATTTGGTTTTAAGGGGAGGGGTTTCAAAGCCCAATTATAATAGAGAAGAAGTTGAAAAAGCGGCCTCTCTTATGAAAGAAAAAATGCTGAAACCGAGCATAGTAATAGACTGCTCCCACGGAAATTCGGGAAAGGACCCGAAAAAACAGATAAACATCTTTGAAGAAAGCTTAAAGCTCCGCTTCGATAAAAATGAACCTCTTGACTATATAAGGGGCTGTATGATTGAAAGCTTTATCCAAGAGGGAAGCACCTCGATCGAAAAAGCAAAGGAACGCAGCGAATACGGTAAATCCATAACCGATCCCTGCCTCGGCTGGGAAGAAACTCAAAAAGAAATACTAAGAATCTATGAAAAATACAAAGTGAGGAAGCAAAAATGAATATTGAAATATACACGGACGGAGCCTGCTCCAAAAACCCCGGCCCCGGAGGCTGGGCATATATAATAGTAAACAAAGATTTAAAAGAAGAAATATGCAGAGAAAACGGGGGCGAAAAATCTACTACCAATAACCGCATGGAACTCATGGCTGTTATAAGGGCCTTAAAAAAGATAAAAGAGGGAGCAGCATCCTTGGCAGACAAGTCCGGCAAAGCCTTGGCCTATGAAAGCGTTTCAGTACACACCGATTCTCAATATGTGCAGCAGGGCATAAGCTCGTGGATCTTTAACTGGAAAAAAAATAATTGGAAGACGGCCTCCAAACAGCCCGTAAAAAACCAAGACCTTTGGCAAGAGCTGGATTCCCTTTCAGCCTCGATTAAGCCTAAATGGATTTGGGTAAAAGGCCACGCAGGAAATCCTTTAAACGAAGCCTGCGATCGCCTTGCAGTTGAAGCCTGCCAAAAAATGATGTAATTTGAGCTCGCTGCTAGATTCCGGCCTCGTCCAAAAGCTTCTTTAAAGCTATAAGCTCATCCCTCATAAGGGTAATCCCCTTTCCCATTTTTTGGTGATCGGGAGACCAAGGCCTTATATCGAATTTAGGATCTCGGCCGTTCCATGAGACCTCGTTGAGTTCGGTGTTCCAACCGCCCTTTCCCGCGGAGATAATTCCGTAGCTTTTTGTAATTTCAAATTTGAATTCGTCCTGATTATTCATCAGCAGTTCTCCTTTTATTTAAATATGAAGTAATATAATCGGTAAATGAAGCAAGCGACAAGATGACCGCCGCAAAATAAAGAAGCCAGTTAAAATAAAGAATGTATCGGCTAATGGCCGGCGGTAAAAATGCGTAAATCTTTTCAAGTTTTAAAAACATCGAAACGCTTGCCGCTATAATGTAAAGAACGGTCTTTGTCTTTCCGCCCATCTTGGCTCCTATAGTTATACCTTCGCCGCGGGCCTTCATTCTCAAAAACATAATACCGAACTCGCGGTAAACTATAATCAAAAAGAAGGGAGCAAACAAAAAGCCGTCCATCAAAAAACAAAATAGCACCGTTACATTTGCAACTACATCCGCAAAGGGATCAAATATTTTTCCGAAATCATCCACCTGATTATGCAGCCTTGCATAATAGCCGTCCAAAAAATCGGTAAATTCCATAAAGATAAAAATCGGAATTATAATAAGAATGGTAATTTTAGGGCTTATAAAAGGAATCCAATCCGGCAGAAAATACAAAACATAGATGATGGGTGCCAGCACCAGCCGCGATGATGTAAAAATATTAGATAGCTTCATACCTTATATGATGTAGCTTTAATCCGTTTTTGTCAATAGGCAAAAGTAAGCTTGAACTTTGCACTTTAATCTATGAGTTGTTTTTTTTCTCAAAAAGGGTTAGAATAGAATTTATGGAATGGAAAAATTTAGATAAGTGTACATCTTTTACACAATTACAAAAAGCTCATAAAGAACAAGCTGAAAATTTAAAACTCGCAGATATTTTCAATACTGAAAATTCGGTTAAAAGAGTAAAAAATTATTCGGTTAAAATGGGCGGAAACCTCAAATACAATTATGCGGCCAAGCCTGTAAACGATGAAATTCTTAAGGCTTTGCAGTCCCTCGCCGATGAGCAAAAGCTGATCGAAAAATATGAGCTCTTATTAAACGGGGATTTTATAAATACCGGCGAAAACCGTATGGTACTCCATCAGCTCACCCGCGGCCAATTAAAAAATGATGTAGTTTATAAGGGCGTAAACATGAGGAGCTTTTACCTCAACGAGCTAAAAAAAATAAAAGAATTTTCCGAGGCAGTTCATTCCGGCAAGATTAAAACCTCTCAAGGAAAAGTCTTTACCGATGTGGTTCAGATCGGAATAGGCGGCTCGGACTTAGGCCCTAGAGCTATGTACATAGCCTTAAAAAATCGGGCAAATACAAAGATGAGGGCTCATTTTATTTCCAATGTAGACCCCGACGATGCGGCCGAAGTTTTAAACTCCATAAATCTTGCAAGCACCCTTTTTATCCTCGTTTCAAAAAGCGGCACAACTCAAGAAACTCTGGCAAACGAAAGATTTGTAAAATCCGTTCTCGAAAAAAACGGCCTTGACTGCAAAAAACAAATGCTTGCCGTTACAAGCGAAACAAGCCCCCTAGCAAATAACCCCGACTATCTTACTTCCTTTTATATGGACGATTTTATAGGCGGAAGATATTCTTCAACTTCTGTTTGCGGAGCGGCAGTACTCGCCCTTGCCTTCGGCATGGAAACGGTAGAGGCCTTTTTAAAAGGAGCAGCCGAAGGAGATAAGCTTTCACTAAATAAAAACATAAAAGAAAATGCAAGCCTCTTGGATGCCCTCCTCGGTGTTTATGAAAGAAACATTTTAGGCTGCTCGGCAACGGCCATTCTTCCATACAGTCAGGCCCTTTCCCGCTTCCCTGCCCACCTCCAGCAGCTGGACATGGAATCGAACGGAAAAACGGTAAACCGATTCGGCGAAAAAGTTTCCTATAAAACGGGTCCCGTAATTTTCGGAGAGCCGGGCACAAACGGACAACATTCTTTTTATCAGCTCCTTCATCAGGGAAGCGATATAATCCCCTTGCAGTTTATAGGCTTTAAAAAAAGCCAAATCGGTCTTGATATCGAAAGCGAGGGCTCAACCAATATGCAAAAACTGAATGCAAATTTGGCAGCCCAAATTATGGCCTTTGCAGCAGGAAAAACCGATACAAACAAAAACAAGGACTTTGCAGGCAACCGCCCCGCAAGTTTAATCTATGGGGAAGAACTAAACCCTGAAAACCTCGGTGCCCTCCTTGCCCATTACGAAAACAAGGTGATGTTCCAAGGTTTTATCTGGAACTTAAACAGCTTTGACCAAGAGGGTGTTCAGCTCGGAAAAACCCTTGCAAAGAAGGTGCTTTCAAACGATATGCCTCCTGCTCTCAAAGCCTTTTCGGAATTCCTTTTATGAAAATTATAAATGCTGAATTTATAAAGGGTGCCGTCAAGGCGGAACAGTTTCCTGAAATCGGCGTTTCGGAATTCGCTTTTTTCGGACGCTCCAATGCGGGAAAGTCGAGCCTCATAAACATGCTTGTTAACAGAAAAAATTTGGTTAAGACAGGTTCCCGCCCCGGAATGACGCGGGAAGTAAATTTCTTCTTGGTAAATCGTCCGGCTTCTTTAAATTTTAACCCTAAGACAAAAAAGTTTTCAGGGGCGCCTCCAAAAGACATGTTTGTGCTTACAGACCTTCCGGGCTACGGCTATGCAAAACTTTCAGGCGGCATGACCTTGCAAATCGACAAGATGCTCTACGAATATTGTACAAACCGCCCCCTCTTAAAAACCATCTTTTTTTTAATGGACATAAGGAGGGAACCTACCGAAACCGAAAAAGAAAGTATCGGCTTTTTTCACGGCTTAAATATTGAGGTTGTAATAGTCGGAACCAAGGCCGATAAGATAGGCAAAAATGATCAGATAAAGGCAAAAAATGCTTGGGCCTCTTTTTTTAACTTTGACGAAGATCTCATTATAATAAGCTCTGCTGCAAAAAAAACGGGACGGGATAATATTTTATCGTTAATCGCAAAAAGGATTTAACTTATGAAAATTACACATTACAGAGAAAAAGATTTTAAAACTTCAAACTGGAGCGGAGGCACTACAACGGAGCTTTTTATTTATCCGCGTGAAGCCGATTATAGAAAAAGAGATTTTTTATTCCGATTAAGTTCAGCTACCGTCGATTTGGATAAATCCGATTTTACCCCTCTTCCGGGGTTTTTCCGTTTTATTTCTCCCTTAAACGGGGACTTAAAAATAAGCCATGACGAAAAAAACTTTACCAAACTTAAGCCCTATGAAGTCTATGCCTTTGACGGCGGAGCAAAAACGGTCAGCATGGGGAGGGTAAGGGATTTTAACCTAATGGTAAAAGACGGTGTAGAAACGGAAGTAAAAAACTTTGCCCTAAACAAAAATTCGGTTTTAAAGTTTTCGGTATCGAAAGGAGAAATCGGCTGGATTTTTTTGTACAATACCAAAACCTTGCTTACTGCCGAAACAGTCAACGAAAAAAAAGATTTTAATCTTGATAAATTGGACTTGATTATTTTTGAGGCAGACGATTATACAAACAGCGATACAAAAGAAGACGTTTTTATTTCGACCGATGGAGCCTTGAGCTTATTTTACGGAAAGGTACCGACAGCTTTCTAACCGGTAATCAAGGCTAAAAATCACAAACTTGGAATCATAATGAAAAAAAAGCTTTACGAAATTCTATATGAAGATAAGGATATTCTCATTGTAAATAAAAGTGCAGACCTCCTTGTAGGCGCCGACCGCTGGGACAGCGAAGCTCCCCGCCTTGATAAGATACTTGAAGAACTTTACAAGGATAAGGGCGAGAGGAAAATTTATCCTGTCCACAGGCTCGATAAGGAAACTTCAGGCCTCATAATCTATGCCCTAAATGCGGAAGCCCATAAAATTTTAAACGATGATTTTCAAAACCGCAAAATCGAAAAAATCTATCATGCGGTATCGGCCGGCATTCCTCAAGAAGAAAATTTTAAGACCGAGGCAAAACTTAGAATAGACGGGGACAAGCTGCACCGCACCGTCATAGACGAAAAAAAAGGAAAAGAGTCTTTAACCGAATTCAGCCTTCTTAAAAAATTCGGCCGCTTTTGCCTTTTGGAAGCCCGTCCCATAACGGGCAGAACTCATCAAATAAGGGCTCACCTAAAACACCTTGGGCTTCCCATCCTCTGCGATAATCTTTACGGAAACGGAGAGCCTGTCTACATATCGGCCTTAAAAAAAAATTGGAGAGGCAACAAATATGAGGAGCGTCCTATAATCTCGCGTCTTGCCCTCCACGCTCATTCCTTAAAATTCTTTCATCCTATAAGCAAGGAAAAAATCGAAATAAGTGCGGATTACCCTAAGGATATGGCGGGCCTTATAAACCAGCTTTCTAAAATATAAAAAACGTTTTGCAAAAGAATTTTTTTATCCGTATTAGAACATTCCGATAAATTCTTCCGGCAACAGGACTTTTATTTTTGCATTTTTGTAGTCTTCAATATTTCTGGTTATTATATATTCGCATTGGTTCTCTACAGCCGAAGAGTGTTGTAATGCATCTTCAAAATCAGAAAATTTTGATCTTAGTGAGTCTAATACATTCCGGTGATTGATTTCTATTACGGTTATATACTTAACTATATTTAGTATAAATTTTCTCGCCTTATTATCACCGCCGGATTTTCTCAATATATAATAAATATTGGCAACACAATTCGATGAAATATTTCCTATGATAATATTATTTTCTGCCATTGCTAATATGATTTTACTGGCAGTAAAAAACGGTTCCCGAGCTAATGCAACATCAAGGATAATATCTGTATCAATAAAGACCTTTTTTATCATAAATATTTATCCTGCAATGCTTCACTGAGCATATCTTTATAAGATTTTCCATTATCATGAAACATTCCCGAAATGCTATCGGTTATAGGTGATTTCATTTTAGAAAAAGAAGTACCTATGTCATGATTGGTTACGATATTTTTCAGATACTCTTCTACAATTCGAGAAACACTTCTATTCTTTTTTTGAGCATATTCCTTTGCCTGCTCTATTACAGACTGCTCTATAGTCAATGTAAGCTTTGCCAACATATATCACCTCACACGTATAATTATAGCATATAAATACGTGTAAGTCCATAAGTATATATTTTATATATTAACAACAGGCGATGTTAAACCTATCTATGTTAGACCGGTATTTCTAACAGTTGCCAGAAGCTTTCTAAAATTTAGTTTGCTCGAGGAGTTCAAAGGCAGCGGAGCGGGCTTCCTGCAAGATTTTAAAATCGCGGGCAGGATCGGCAATTGTAAAGCCTAGGTGATAGCCCGACTGCTCAACCCCTCCTATATCTCCCGGGCCGCGGAGCCTTAAATCTTCTTCGGCAATTATAAAGCCGTCATTTGTTTCCTTCATTACGGTTAGCCGAGCCCTTCCGTCCTCGGTAATTTTTTTTCCGTAAATTAAAAAACAATAGGCTTGCAGGTCTCCACGCCCGACCCTTCCGCGAAGCTGATGAAGGGCTGAAAGACCGAACCTGTCGGCATGTTCTATTACCATACAGGTTGCATTGGGAACGTCCACACCGACTTCTACCACAGAGGTCGCAACGAGTATATTAAGTTTCCCAGACCTAAATTCTTCCATAGTTCTTTTTTGTTCTTCTTCCGCAACCTTGGAGTGAATCAAAGCCAAACTATGATTGGGAAAGCCCGTCTTTAATTCCTCAAACATCCTTTCGGCCGATTTTAAGGAAAGGTCTTCATTTTCTTCTATTAAAGGGTATACAAAATAAGCCTGTCTGCCCTGTAGAATCTCTTGTCCTATAAAGTTATAAACCCTTTCGGCCTTATCCTCCCCCGCAACATAGGTAATAATCGGCTTTCTTCCGGGCGGCATGGTTTTAATGGTCGAAATATCCAAATCTCCGAAGATAGAAAGAGCTAGGGTGCGGGGAATGGGGGTCGCACTCATCATAAGAAGATGGGGACTCCGCTTTTCTTCATTGCTCTCAGCTCCCTTTTGTATTATGGCCGAGCGCTGGAGAACGCCGAAACGATGCTGCTCATCGATTACGGCAAGCCTCAAATTTTTATACTGCACCCCTTGAGAAAAAAGAGAATGGGTGCCGATTATCAAATCGATATTTCCCTTTTGCAATTCCTGTAAAAGCCTGCTCCTTCCTTTGGCCTTGGTATTTCCGGTTAAAAAGGCAAGGCGGATACCGAGGGGCTCCAAGAGACGGGCAGCATTTTCGGCATGTTGGCGGGCTAAAAGCTCCGTAGGAGCTAAAAATGCCGTTTGCCCCCCCTGTTCTATTACCTTTAAGCAGGCTAAAAAGGCAACAAGGGTCTTCCCCGAACCGACATCTCCCTGCATAAGGCGGGCCATGGGATTAGGGCCGTCCAAGTCTTCGTTTATTTCGGCACAAACCGAAAGCTGGTCTTGAGTAAGCTTAAAGTTGAGCCTTTCCAAAAGAGAACTTTGAAGAGGCCTTAAAACAGGTTCTTTTTTGACGGTTTTATCTATATTTCTTTCATCTTCAAGATTGGGAAGCCTTCCTCGCCTTTCAATAGAGCGCATCCCTATGGCATATTGAAACAAAAAAAACTCTTCAAAGATGAGGGCATAGCGGCCTTTTTCTACCTCAGCCATAGATTTTGGAGTATGGAGCATAAAAAGCACTTCCTGCTTAGGCGGAAGGCCGTATTTTTGTAAAATAGACTCGGGAAGCTCGGAATCAATGCCTTGTCCGTACATTTTTAGGGCGGAAGCAATTATTTTCCGCAGTTTTGCCTGTCCAAGTCCTGAAGTTAGGGGATAAACGGGAAGAATCTTTGACTGCATGTTTTCGGGTTTTTCAAGATCGAATGCGGAGGACTGAATCTCCCCGTATTTGCGGTAAAAAGAGCCATATACAAAGGCGCGAGCCCCGACAGGGAAGCTTTTTTCTAAAAAAGGGCGGTTAAAGCATATAAGGGAGGCCGTCATTCCGTTTTTGTCGGCAACTATCAGCTTTAAGGTTTTCATCTTTCCGAAGCCGAACCATTCATGGCCTGCAACTGTAATTTCTACGTGAATTTTTTGAAGCTTGTTCCAATCCAAAAGAACGTTTATCTTCGAGCGGTCTTCCCAATCCCGCGGGAAAAGCCTTAAAAGATCTCCGGCATTTTCTACGCCAAGCCTTTTTAGCTGTGAGACTGCGGCAGCACCTACTCCGGCAATATTTGTAAGAGGACCCTGTATTTCGGAAATCAGCATAGGTTTATTGTAACACAAGTTTATGAATATTAAAAGGGCTAGACTTTTTTGGTATAATATGGTAGTCTTCCACTATTGTGCGGCCTTATTTTACTTCCAAATATCATATTAGGTATTTTCTATGGAAATTATAAATAGCAGGTATAAAATTACCGGTAAAATAAACAATACAATATCTCATGTACAGGAATTTTCGGCTGTAGATTTATGGTCAAAGAATACTAAGATTAACTTAAAAGTTGTATCTTCTTTAGACCTATCAAAAGAAGAACTTGCTTTTTTTAAAGATAACTTTATCACCATAAACAGTATTGACAATTATTTTCATCTTAAAAATTACGGTTTTGCCAGGTTATTTCTGACTTACCCTTCTTTGCCTCCTTCAAGTCCTGATGAAATTTTATATATTTTTACTAGCGAGCATATTGAAAACACAACGCCTGTTTTGGAATTCGTAAAAGAGTGTTCAATGGAGGATATTCTTAAGATAATAGTATCCGTTTGCCAAAGTCTTGTTTATGTTAGTAATAGAGGGTTCGAGTACGATATATTTACACATGATAATGTAATGATAGTCAAAAAAAAAGATGGGTTTCAAGTAAGAATAAAGGATATTATATCGGCAAAACTTGAGAACAATTCCTCACTACGAGTTAAGGAAGCTGAAGACTATACGGGAACCAGTGAAAATATCGAGACTGTAATTCTTTTTATAATTACGCTTCTTACGGGACAAGAAATTCACACAAGTTTATCATCGGCTATTACAAAATTAAAATTAGCTTATAAAAATTTAAATAAAAATGATGCCGATATTTTTAATATATTATATGAAATAGCAAAAAAACAAATTCAGTATAAAAACAAAAATGAAAAAATTAAAATACACACCATAATTCAGGATATAAATAAAGAGCTCGGCCGGAATTATCCTGTAGATGTCATTCCTCCACTTAACAGCATAACCTTCAGGCCTAAATTGGTAGGAAAGCAAAATGAAATAAACATGGTATCCCAATCAAGAAAAGAAATAAGTTCAGGAAAAGCAAAAAAAACAATTTTTCTTGTCAAAGGCAATCAGGGAACAGGAAAAACAAGGTTTTTAAAAGAAGCTGAATACATATTAGCCTTAGAAGAAACAAATATATACTCGAATTATAAGCTTAAAAATTCCAGCCCGGATTATTTTTGGGAAGATTTTTTAGAGAAGATTTTTTTGGATTTCTATTTCCTTCATGACACAGCAGAAAGAGAAAAACTTATAAAAAATATAAAACAAATCAGAAATCAGCGCCCCATTAATAATGGACAGAAAGAATATGAGAATATAAAATTTAAAGTTTTCAATGAAGCTAAAAGGTTATTTTTTAAAACCATTGGGCAGCTTCCGGCTTTTATTATCTTAGATGATTTGGAATTTGCAGACGATTTTATGCTTGATATGATTCTATATTTAGTAAGCGAAGTTACCGGAACCGAACGTCTCGGCATAATTTTATCATATGATGAAACCGTTGTTCCTTTTTCACAGAAGTTTAAAAACTTTTTAGACATATTAAATAGGCACGAAAAATCTCAAATTTTTGAGATGAATTATTTTTCTGAGAAAGAAACTACAGAAATTCTAAAAAATGTTTTAGTTTTAAAATATCCTCCGGTAAACTTTGGTCATATTTTATATAAATATACCGCAGGAAGCCAGTCCTTTATAATGGAAATGATAAAAGAATTTGTAAATGAGGGGACGATATACAAAAATGCTAGTACAGGTGCATGGCTTTTCTCTGAAAAAGTATACACTGATGAATTTCAAAAAAGGACCCCAAAATCAATCCAAGAAACATTAACAAATCAATTAGATAATCTTTCATCATCCGAAAAAAAATTATACCTTGAAACCTCCTTATTTCAAGATGTATTCAAGATAGACTATCTGTACAAACTTTCACCCCTGCTTCCAAAACAAATAGATGAAATTATAAAAACACTTATAAAAAAAGATTTGATTACCGTTATCCAATCGGGAGACATACAGGAGTACACGATTACAAATAAGGTCATGCGTGATATTTTATATGACCTTTTGGAACCTAAACATAAAATGCTGCAACATAAAAGAATAGCCGCCATTTTAAAAAAAGAATCAAGTACCGATATGAGTGAACTTGTTTGGCACTTGAACAAATCCGGCAATAAAAAGGCGGCTTTGAATTGTTACCTCGATGTAATAAAGCAAAATATAAAAACAAAAAATATAGATGTTGTATTAAAAATATATGAAAAAATTCCCCCTCTTATGACCGATCAAAATATTATAAGTAGATTTAAAATATATTTAAAAATGTTTGAACTGTATAATCAGATGGGCTTAAAAGATAAAGAAATTAAAATAAAGTTAAGCCTTGATGAATATTTACCGAGAATAAAGAATGTGGAACTCTTATCTTATTATTATAATCTAATGGTAAGATATGAATACTTTTATTTAAATGATAGCGAAATTCTTATATATATAAAAAAATTAACTGACCTTTATGAAAAATCATCCAGCGATATCATAAATATCAGGCTAGAACATGCAAAATGCTTGTACTATAATACAAAACAGCAGAATACGGATTTTAACGAATCCATACATAAAATACTGGAAATCACAAAAAATAATCCGGAATATATGGCTTATAGGGCCGACGCTTATATATTTTTAGGCTATCTTTATTACAAAGATTTGGATAAAAAAACGGCCTTAAAATATTTTCAGAAATCAAAAAAACTTGCATCCCTATCCTGCAACATTGGAACTGAAATTCTTGCAATGTATAATATTGCTTTAATATATTGGGAAATACATCCGAATATCGAAAAAGGCATGTCATACACAAAAAATGTTATAAACTTGGCAAAAAAACAAGGCTTTTTATCGATTGGAGTTATTTCAACAATTAACTATGCAAGAATGCTTACCCAAATTCAAAGTAATTATGAAGCCTATGAATATGCAAAAGAAGCAGAGACTAAAATATTTACATATAATGTGCAAATATTCAAATTTACATGTATAATAACACTTATGGAAATTACACAGAACTTATATAGATATAAAGAGTTTTGTAAATATAGAAAAAGATATGTAAAACTGATGCATGAAAATAAAATAAAATATGTGTATGAAAATAACTTTATATTTTATGTCTTGATTGCAAGAATGTATCAGGAATTCGGATACTATAGTAAAGCAATAGCATATTTAAAAAAAAGTATAAAAATAAAAAAATACCAACCCGACAGAAAAATATTTATGATATATTTTATACTTGAAGCCCTAAGAATCATTAAAAAAGACAAAAACGATATTAATAAGTTGGTAAAACTCTTTAATTCATATATAAATCCCAAACAAAATAAAGAATCAATTAAAAAAAAGTTGACTAAAAATTTATTTGACACCGTTATTACAATGCTTATAAAGCGTCCCGATATTGATTTTACACCCTTAATAATACAGGTAATTAAATTCGATTCACCGGAATTATATGATTTTCAAATTTCGGGTATGAATTATTTAAAAACTTATTTTAATAAGGCTGAATTAGAAAAAAATTTACAGGCAAATCTTCGTCTTATGAGTCCTAAAAATATTATAGATACAGCTTTATTTATTAATATGGCATTAGCCGATTATTATTATACAGCCAGAATCCAAAATTTAGCCATTGTATATTATTTGGAAGCTCAAGATAAAATAGCAGCTATAATAAAAAACACACCCGAAAAATATAAAGTAAACCTATTTAATAATTGGAACTTAAGCCGCCCCTTCGATATAGTTTCCGATTTTATAAACGGAAAAACTATAACAAAAGGAAAAAAGTATAACAGAAACATCGAAAAGGCCGAATTGGATGAAATATTAAAACTAAAACATATAGATATAATAAAAAAAGATAAAAAATTTAAAAAAGAATTGGTAGATACCTATCTCAAAAATAAAGGCTATGAGCATACCACATCAGTTGAAATTATTAATAATTTTACTGACAATTATAAACAAAATATAGCCGGCGTAATGGAATTTTTAGCTTTAAATGTAATCGCCTCATCTTATGAATTTCTAGATATAAGTAAATCCGATGAACCACGTTTTGTTTTACATCATAAAACTGATAGTCATGATTTAAAGAAGATATTTGATGCTATAGTGAAATTCGGGCATCAAAATATAACAAAAATAGAAAAGATTTTACATAAGCCTTGCATGATAATCCCGATTAATAAACGGAATTCCGGTGCTAATGGTTATAAAGTCTTAGGTTTTATGATCTTTATATCCGAAAAACTCATAAATAATTTTTCATATGAGGGAAGAATTTTTTGTAAAAAACATTCTAATCTTTTTACAATGATTATCGAAGACAAAAACTTTCAACAATCATCCGCTTATGATGCACTAACCGGTGCCTATACAAGAAAGCACTTCGATATTTTTTTTAAAAATATTATCAAAAATGTATATAATTCTAATTCAAAATTTTCTCTTATTTTATATGACTTGGATAAATTTAAAAATATAAATGATACCTATGGACATATTGTAGGCGATATAGTCCTTAAAAAAGTAACACAAACGATTTTAGAATCCTTAAATCAAGGCCAGATATTGGGGAGGTACGGCGGTGAAGAATTCACTGTTATCATACCCGAAAGCGACTCACAAAAGGCCTTTAAAGCAGCCGAGCATTTTAGAAAAAAAATAGAAAGATTGATTTTTACCGAGTTTGAAAAAACCATTACAATAAGCCTAGGAGTTGCCGTATTCCCTGAGCATGGAGGATCAGCCTCAGAGCTGCTTACGAGTGCGGATCAAGCTTTATATCATTCCAAGAATACAGGCAGGAACAAAACCACCGTATGGAATCCCTCTATAATTAATAAGAGAGAAAGTAACATAAATCAGACAGGTGTTGTTATAGCAGATGAAGCTTCTTTTATTGAAAACGTAACTACTACAATAGAACTGGGTGATATATTAAAGCTTAATATACCTAAAAATGAGTTGATAAAAACCTTGCTGGTAGAAATAGTCAAATTCTTTGAAGCTGAGAGCGGTGCAATTATTCTTAGATCTATACGGAAAAAATCGAATATATTTTCCTTTAAGATTAATACCAAAATAGGATTTGAAACTTATCCGATTAATGAGCAACTGGTTTATACAATCGCTGAAGAAGGCTCAGGTATTTTCCAAGTAGATTGGGACTCAATCGTAAAAAGAAACAGCATAACCAATATGCCGGAATGGAATTCCGTAATGGCGGTTCCCATGATAAAAAGCGAAAAAATCATAGGAGTAATTTACTTGGCAGCTCCTGAAAAACACGCTAAATTTAATTTAAGCAAATTTAATTTTTTAAAATTTTTAGCGGATATAATATCTGCAAATATATAAGGGATGACCTAAATGGAAATATTAAATAATCGATATAGAATTATTAGAGAGCTCCCGCTAGAATTGAAAAATAATACAGGTTTTGTTGTCCATGATTTAGGCTCCGATAACAGAGAACAACTTGAATTAAGACTGATATATGCTTCAGATTTAGATGAAGATTTTATGCAATTTATCAGAAAAAAATTTATCCTTATAAAGCAACTAAAAGAAACAGCTCATATAAAAAATTATGATTTTACACGATTAATAAGTATAGATGGCAAAGTAGTAAATGAAGAAATATACCTATATACAATTGAATATATAGAAAAAAAAGAACCCATATTGGATTTTCTACTTGATGCTGCAATACAAGATATTTTTGAGCTATTTGCAGCAATACTCAAAGAATTAAACTATTTAATAACATATGGAATAGTATATAACAACTTTGATTTAAGTAATATTTATGTAATAAAAGATAAAGACAGAGTTATTTTAAAGGCAAAAGATATTGTTACCGAAAAAAAACAATATTCGGATCAAATAACTTTTTTACCGAATTCAGAGATTCGTACATTTACTTATAATTATGATATTTTAAAAACAATCATTCTATCACTACTTTTAAAAAAGAACATAATAAAGAATCATGAAAAATATTTTCAGGAGCTGCAGCAGGTAAAAAATCATCAATTAAATAATAAAAATGAAAAACATCTTTATTCATGTTTTTTTAAGATATATGACGAAATTAATACACGAAAAGCAAAAAAACAGGCTTATCCCTTTTATGAAATTATATCGGATATTAATTACAACATCAATACAAGTTATAATATTTCAACTCCAATATGTATCGGAAAAAGTTGCCAATTTTCTATCAACCGTGAAAAAGAAAAAAAAGAAATCTTATCCATATTTAAACAAATAAGCCCGTCCAAGCTCAAAAATAAGAATGTATTGATAACAGGTGCATTCGGAGTAGGAAAGACATCTTTCTTATATGAATTATATTTTTTAATGTTGCTTGAAAAAAACGATATTTATTATATTCCTAACCTCGGTGATATGGATGATGTCAAATTTATTCTTTATCTTATGAAAAGCCTATTTTTAAAGAACTCATTGATTCAAAAAAATTATGAAAAAGAATTAAATACAATTTTTGATACTTTAAAATTCGAAATAGAAGTAAACGAAGATATAACAAAAATAAATGCACTTAAATATAAACTTATAAATATAATAACGAAATTAATAATAGAAAATGCATCATCTCAATCAATAGTTTTTATTATTGATGATATTCACTTAATAAACGAATTTATAGCAAAAACAATATTGTACATAGCAATAGAAAATTCAGATAAAAGAAACGTAGTGCTGATACAGTCACTAAATGAAAGCTTAATTAATAATAATTATCATGCAAAAAGTTTTATTAAAACACTATCGAATCAATCACCTATAAAAAAAATAAACCTTCAAAACTTATCTGAAGCAGAAACCGAAAGTCTAATACGAAACATACTAAATCTAAAAAACGTCCCTGAACTATTATTAAAAAAAATATATTTAAATACATTAGGCAATCCTTTGTTTATTAATGAAACTTTAAAAGAGCTTACGATATCCGGTGAATTAAAAAAGGATACGCGAACCGAACTATGTAAGCTCTCTGTAAATTTATCTAGTCCTTCCATTCCTATACCTATATCTGCAAACATACAGCAAGTCATAAGGCGGCAAGTAAAAAGCCTCGATAAAAATGAATTACTTTTTTTAAAAGACTTATGTATCTTTAAATTCAGTTTTAAAATAAAAACTTTGCCGGAAATTTTAAATGTAACCGAGAAAACCGTTCAAAAATCGATACCCAAGTTTTTAGCTCAAAACATAATAAAAAAAACTTCAAAAACGTATACCGACGAGTATATGATTGTAAATAAAATTTTACAAAAAACTTTATATGATGAACTCGATTATCCACGCCGAATAGAAATACATAAAAAAATCGTACAAAAGATGCAAAAGCTAAGGGTATTCAATATTTATGAATTTATATGGCATGCAGAAAAGGCCGAATTATTTGAAGACGCGGTAAATTATTGTATAAAATACAAAGATAAAATAAAGAAAGAATGTAGTCACATAGCCTATATAGATATTTTTGAAAAAATATACACGTTTATCTCAAATGATAACAACGATAAAAAATTGGATATACTTATCATTCTTGCCGAGTCATATCTGGAAAATGATAATTTAATAAAATGTCAAAAAAAAATAGAGCTAGCAGAAAAAGTAATAACAAAACCGAATACAAACAAAATATCTGTAGCCAAACTCTACATAATAAAAACAATTCAAGAAATTCA
This sequence comes from Treponema sp. B152, assembly GCF_024181665.1. Taxonomy (NCBI): domain Bacteria; kingdom Pseudomonadati; phylum Spirochaetota; class Spirochaetia; order Treponematales; family Treponemataceae; genus Treponema; species Treponema sp. B152. The sequence continues at coordinate 228,006 of NZ_CP058668.1, read as the reverse complement.
ATTAAAATCTAATCCCGAAAAAATTGTCAAATCGTTAGCCTTAGCCGAAAAATCTACCGCTGAAGCAAATAATACTTATACGCAATTATTTTTTGATAGAGCGCGGATCGCATTTTTACAATACAAAAAAAACTATACCAAAGCCATAGAGGAAGCAAAAAAAACGATATTAAAATGCGGTAATTTAAAAGAATTTAAATTAATAAAAACAAAAGTGCTATTGGCTCTGGCAAATAATCAGTTTTATTTGAATCAATATAAAGAAGCGGAAAAAACTTATTTAGCAACTCTTAAAACTGTAAAAGAAGTAGGCGATACCAATATTGAGGACATAATCTTCAATAATTTAGCTATTATCCGAGAACAAATATACAGGGACTTTGATGCAGCAATATCATATTATACAAAAATTTTAAAAAATAATAATATATCGGGGAATCCGCTTTCACAAACACTAGCTTTACTTAATCTAGGTATTACCTATTCACATTTTTATGATTATGAAACAGCCTATAGTATTTGTAATCAAGCAATAAAAAAAATAATACAAAATTCTTATAATGACAAAATATTTTTTGCTTATAGCTTTATGTATCACATTTTATTGTCTATGTGCATGTACGATAAAATGGCAGAAATTGAAATTAAAATAGAAAAAATATTAAAAAATAAAAATATAGTAAAGGATTCTTACGAAATAAATATTTTTAATCAAACAAAAGCTATTTTTTATTATGCAATGGGAAATTTTGAAGGCGCAAATAAAATTCAAGATAAAAATACCGACAGTCAAGATGAAATCGAAGATGTTGAATCCATCTTTCCATCATTATGTATTAACCTGAATAAAATTGCACAAGGTAAAGAAAATTCAACAAAAAAACTGGAGGATGACCTCAGTAAAATAATTTCCAATCCAAAATTTTTGAATAACATATATATCATTTTTTATGAGCTGATTTATTATTTACGAAAAATTATCATTTTCAGGTATGACATTGATTTTAGAAAAATAATCAAAATGGTACTCGATATAAAGTGTAACAGTGATTATCCGTTAATAAAAGCATCTCTTTTATTTTTAGAGGCCTATATAGACCCTCAAAATGCAGAAAAAAAGCTCATAGAAGCATTATCTTTAATTGAAAACAAGTATACCTTGGACCTAAGTATAGATATAAACATAAAACTCGGATTAATCTATCTTAATAATAATATTAACGTAGCAATGATTAATTTTGTTGAAGCTCAAAAACTAATAGATATTTTCATAAAAAAACTGCCCCTAAAATTCAGAAAGATTTATTTTAATGCACATCACTACGGATTACCATCATTAATAATATGTGATTATATCAATAAAGATATGAAACCCGATTATAAAAACCTTATTGATGCATTATCCTATGAACAAACAAAAAGACTTTTATCAAAAAATAACATTGAAAAACTAAAAAATAATCCGGCTTTTATATTAAATATTATAGCACAAACAAAACAATCCGGAGTATTTAAAAATAAATCGATTGATAATATAATAGAAAAATTTACAGATGATTTTTTACAAAATATAAAAATTCTTTTAAATTTTACAGCTTTAAATCTTCTTGCAAATTCGGCTGATGTATTTATAACTACAAATGACGGTAAAATAAAATCTTTATTTAATTTCGGTAAAAATAAAGCTATCGAAGAAATTGCACAATTGATAGAATTATCTACATATAAAACGGCAAATGTCAAAACAGATGACGAAATTTCATCACATCTTGTTATCCCAATAAATTGTCATTATAATAAACAAACAGGAAATACGGTAACCGGTTATTTAGTTTTTGTATCAAACAAAGAGATAAATAACTTCGGTAATTTTGGAATACGTTTCTGCCTAAACATTGAAAATATATTTTCATTTTTAATAGAAAGTTATAAGGTACAACAGGAAGCAGCTACAGATAAACTGACATCGGCACTCACAAAAAAATACACTGAAGATGCATTGAGTGATCTTTTAACGGCTTCCAAAATAAAGAATAGTATTTTTGCTATACTGATGTATGATCTGGATAAATTTAAAAAAATAAACGATACTTTCGGGCACCAGATAGGCGATACGGTCTTAAGAGCTGTAGCTGGTACCGTATTGAATATATTAAAAAAAGGACAGATATTAGGACGTGTGGGCGGAGAAGAATTTATAGTTCTTTTACCCGATACCGAAAAAAAACAAGCACTTATAATCGCAGAAAAGATCAGAAAGCAGGTAGAAGCATTGCATTTTGATGACCCGGCTACTAAGATAACCATCAGTATAGGTATAGCTGTCTTCCCAAAACACGGCAGTACGGAAAAAGACCTATTGTCAAAAGTAGACCAGGCATTATATGCTGCAAAAAATAGAGGCAGAAATCAAACAGCTGTATGGACAGAAAACCTTGAGCCCGGTAAAAAAAAGGTCGATAGACTAGCCGGAATATTAACCGGAAACTCTCTAAACGACACAAAAAACATTCTAAGCTTTATCGACACGGCTTCACTCATACGGCGTTCCATATCAAAAGTAAAAAAGCTTGAGATCTGCCTAGAAAAAATAATCGATGCTACCGGTGCAGACTCAGGAATTTTCGTCTATCCAATTGAAGGAAAAATATCCAAAAATATATTTAAATATGAGCCTACTCCAAAACCGGAATTTCCTGTAAATAAAAATTTTGTAGCCGAGGTCATGTCCGAAAAAAAAGAACTATGCAAAATAGACTGGGAAAACATTTCGGGAAAAAGCGCTATAACCGGAATTCCCAACTGGAATTCAACTATTCTTGTCCCGGTCATCCTAAAGGGAAAAATAAAAGCCGTAATTTATCTTGTAGTTGAAATCAGAAAAAAAGAATTTGGAATTGAAGATCTTAACTTGGCAAATATATTCGCAGGTCTAATAGCACCTTTCTTTTAAGTCGGGCAGGGGGGATTTGAACCCCCGACTTCTTGGTCCCGAACCAAGCGCGCTACCCCTGCGCTACTGCCCGTAAATAGGTAGCCATAAAAACAAAAAGCTCACCACTAAAGGCGGTGAGCTTTTTCGGGAGCGACGGGGCTCGAACCCGCGATCTCCGGCGTGACAGGCCAGCGCGATAAACCAGCTTCGCTACGCCCCCATAAGGTTTAGCCATTCTATCAAAAATAAAAAAAAATGTCAATAGTTTTTACGAAAAATATTGCAAAAATATCGTTTTTAGAGTATAGTTTTATTTGTAAATATAATTTAACATATGAGGAAAAATATGAATAATGTAAAATCTTTTTCGGCACATACCGACTGTACAACAGTGCTGGTAGGCAAAAAAGCCAGCATCGACGGCTCAATTCTCATTGCAAGAAATGAGGATTTTCACTTGGCAATAAGCCCCAAAATATTTGTTTTAGAAAAGGCGGTAAACGAAGCAAACCGCATTTATAAATCTAAAAACACAGGCGTGGAAATTCCCCTCCCTGCAAAAGCATACCGCTACACCTCCGTTCCGCAAGCCTATCCGAATGATAAGGAAAACCAAGGCGTTTACGGCGAAGCGGGAATCAACGAAAAAAACGTAGCCTTGAGCTCTACCGAAAGCGTCTACGGAAACGCTAAGGTACTTGCATATGACCCGTTGGTAAAAAACGGAATTGCAGAAGATGCAATCAACGACATCGTTCTCCCATTTATAAACTCTGCAAGGGAAGGCGTAAGCTATTTGGGAAAACTCATCGAAAAATACGGTTCTGCAGAGGGTAACGGTATTTTGTTTGCCGACCTCGATGAGATTTGGTATATGGAAATTCCCTGCGGACATCATTGGGTTGCCGTAAGAATTCCCGATGACTGCTATGCCGTAGCTCCAAATCAGGTTTCAATCGAAAAAATCGATTTTAAAAAGCCTGATTATTATATGTGGTCAAAGGGTATCAAGGAATTTGTAAATGAGCATAAGCTGAATCCTGACAGGGATGGTTTTAACTTTAGACATATCTTTGGAACATCAAGCGAAAAAGACAGGGTTTACAACACTCCCAGAGCTTGGTTTGCTCAAAAATATCTTAATCCCGAAATAGTGCAATCTCCGGTATCCAACAATATTCCTTTTATCCAAAAAGCAACCCGCCTTATCTCGGTTGAAGATGTCGAATACATACTAAGCTCTCACTATAATGAAACGGAATTTGATCCTATCGGCATAGGCAATAGTGAATTTAATAAAACACGCTTTAGAGGTATTTCGCTTTCACGTACAGCCGAATCCCATATTTTACAATTAAGACCCAAATCTCCAAAAGGGCTTGAAGGAATACAGTGGCTGGCACTCGGGACAACAGCATTTGTTCCGTATATTCCGTTTTTTACAAATGTTTTGGATACTCCGACGGCCTATAAAAGAATGACCCGTATGGTTTCTACCGATAATGCTTACTGGTTATTTAAGCTAATCGGCCATTTTGTCGAAGCCCATTACTCCGCATTTAAGGATGATAATAATGCCTATCTTATCGAAATGCAAAGTTACGGAAGATCCAGAGTAAAAGAGATTACCGACGCAGCGGCTAAAATACCTGCAAAATCTTTAAGCGAATTTTTAACTGAAGAAAACCGCAAAACAGCAGAGCATGTATTAAAAAGAACAAAAGAATATCTTTCCGATTTGATGTTGGAATCGTTTAAGTATTCAAAACTTTCATTTACAATGGATAAAAACCTTTAAAGGATGTCAAACCGTAAAATTAAAGCCCCAAGAATTTTCTTGGGGCTTTTGTTCTTTTGACTTATTCTCTAATTAGAACATTTAACTTGGATATTGAAGAACCTGTTTGAGATTCTACCTCTCTGGTTTTTACAATAGCCTGATCCAAGGTATTAATACTGTTCAGCATCTCTGAAATTTCAGAATTAACTTGCTCCGTTGCATCTAGAAGATTCTTAAAACTGTTTGAAATATCCGAACGCGTTCGACTGATATTATCCTTCTCTTTTTGTACATTAGTAAACTCTTCTAAAAGAGTGTTCATAATCGAATCCATTTTCTCCGTTTGAGAGCTTACATCGGAAATAAAACCTGAAATATTAGCCAGAATATTTTGAAAATCAAAAACTTTTTGATTTATATCGTCAAAGCTTTTTTGAAGTACTCCGGAAGCCTCTGCCGACTGCCGAATGGTATTATTTATTCGGCTTAATATCTTGCCGGTAGAATCCGCCTCCGATGCGGAGCCTTCTGCAAGTTTTCTTATCTCATCGGCAACAACGGCAAACCCCTTACCCGCATCGCCCGCATGAGCCGCTTCTATAGCTGCATTCATTGCTAAAAGGTTGGTTTGTTCTGCCAAGGCTGTAATAAGCTGATTAGCTTCAAGAAGTACCTCGGAGCTTTGGTAGATATTTCCTATAATTGCAGTAACTTTTGCCAAATTATCCTTGCCTGTTTTGCTGGCATCTGAAAGCAAAGCAAAACCTTCATTTATTGTCTTAAATTTATCGGATAAATCATTCGTTAAATTATTAAGCCCTTTTATTTGTAAAACAGTATTTTCTACAGCCCTTGATTGATTTTCAATTCCTTGCGAAATATTCTCCAAAAATAAATTAAGGCTGTCTGTAGCGGTTTGAGTTCCTCTTAATTCTCCATCTTGTACCGTAATTTCTTGTCTTACAGACTCGGCATATCCGGAAAGTTTTTTCATTGCATCTTCAGCTATGTCCATATTTTCCGCTAGAGTAACTTCATGTTGTTTTAGTTCACCGCTTGTATTTTTTATTTCATCAAATAACAAACCTTTTTGCTTATTCGAGGCAATGAGCATAGAGCTGAGTTCTTCAGCTTTTTTAGTTTCAAGATAATTTCTCCAAGCAAGACAAAAAGCTTGGGCGAACAAGAATCCCGAAAATCCGAAAGGCAAAAGGTTTCCTACATTAGAAAGCATCATACTGTAAAGAACATCGTTTATCGATGAAATGACTAAAAACAGAACACCGACAAAAATCGGAATACTCCCTACCCTCTTCCTGATTAAAAGTTTTATCACAAAATAAAAAGCATAAAAAACCTCTGCAAGAATGACTATTTGGTGATATGTAATCAATTTTCCGTAAATGTATGCAGGTGTAACTAAGATAAACAGAAAATAGGCAAGAGCTTCTATCGATATGATTTTATAGATAATACCGTTCGTATCATCTTTATAAAGAGATCTAAAATATGTGAATATAAAAAATCCTACAGAGGCAAAAGTAAAATAATCCAACTTTGTGATGAGCTCCCACGAGGCTGAAGGGAAGATATACTTGAATGCATATCCTAGCACAAGATTTCTAAGTACAACAACTAAAGTAAAAAATATAAAAAATAAAAGGCTTTTATTTTTAGGGTGAAAGATAAAAAGAGCCAAGTGATAAAAGATTATTGCAATACAGAAACCAAAAACAAAGATGTCTACAAAACGTTTATCTAAAATCGATTTCTCCATAGCCTCTTTAGTGCCTATACTGATCGGATGATAAATTCCTCCGCGTGAATGGGCAAAGTTTGAAACTTGAATTGCAATATAAATTTCGGTACGGCCATGAGGAATCTCATAGATAATATCATCCATACCGGTTTTTGAATTTTCTTTTGAAGAAGCAGGATTACCAGCCCTCATAACTTCCTCTCCGTCAACAAAAAAGGCCCAGGCCGAAACGGGGGATGCAGTTTTTAAGGTAAGCTTAGGAGCTTTTTGCGGCAATAAAATTTTAAATGTATAGGTTCCGCTTCCTAAATTTGAAAGCTTTGTTCCGTCTGAAAGAACAGCTTTGTTCCAGTCCATAGGACATTGAATAAATACTTCGGCTTTTTCAATATCCTCTTTTGAAAAAACGAGCTTATTATTGTAAAAGCCCGTTTCACCGTTTAATGTTAAAATCGGTGAAGACCTAAAATCGGTATTTCGTAGGTCTAAAATACCTCGTTTTATTTCTTCAGAAAAACATGATAAGCCTATCGATAAAAAAAGGCATAAAGCCGCAAAAAATTTTATCGGCTTTTTTTCTTTGTTTTTTAAATCTCTAAGAATTTTGTTCCTGTATTGCAGCAGGATTTTGCGCATTTTGAACTTCATTTTCTTCTCCCTCTTCACTTTCTGATATCAAATTCTTACATTCAACTATTTTTCCCATAAACACATCAGTTATGGTACGGATTTTTTCCGTTTCCTTAACCGTCTCCTCAACTTTATTTTCCGGTTGAGGCGGAATATATTCTTTTAAAATTAATTTAATTTTTTTTCCTGTAATTTCAGAAATAGAGTCGATAACCGTATCCTTTTGTTTTTGAATCAGCGTATAGTCAAACGAGCTGCGGGCAAAAAGTGTAAGACTGTCTTCTTTTAAAATCCAATCCTTACTTTGACCTACAGCAGAAGACAATATCCCGCTCTTTTCTAAAAGAGCTTCAATTAAAGGTTCTTTTAACTCCTCTACATTATTAAAAGCGTTCTCTACACTGCGGACAGTCTGAAGTACGGTTTCTTGTGCCTCATCTTTTTTTTCAAAAGATACATTATCTGAAGGCACATTATTTGAAACCGGCTGTTTCTCTTCATTTTTTTTTTCGGTAAACACGTCCAATTTATTGTCCCGTCTTAAAACGGCCTTAAATTGTTCGGTCAAACTGCCCGCATTGTCAAAAGGGCGCGGAGACTCCTTAGGCCGACTTTCCTCGCGATGCGGAAGAGGTCTTGCTGTTTCAACATCAGTCCTTCGGCTTGAAATAAGGCTCTTAGCTGCGTCAAAGGCGGTTTTTAAATCGGCAGGTGAGACATAATCGCCAAGCCAAGAAAGACGCGAAACGGCAAGCTCCAATTCATATCTTTGATCAATAGAAAACCTTAGGTCCTTAAAAAGTTGGAGCATTATACTTAGGGCTCTTTCTATTTGCACAGCCTCCCAGCCTTGCAGGATATCCTGCGGAAAGCGGTCGGCTCTTTGCCCGATAAGAGCTTCCTTTGTAATACCGTGCTTTACAAGTAAAAGGCTTCTAAAATAATCCGCACAATCCGAAACTACCTGCTCGACCGAGATTCCTCCCTGCAAAATTCCGTCCAAGATAGACAGGGCTTCTTGACCGTTTTTTGCAACACAGGCCGACACAAGCTTATTGATTGAATCGACGCCTGTAAGGCCGAGCTTTTCGTGTATCTTTTCAAAGGTTATATGCCCGTCCGAAAAAGCTGCGACTTGGTCAAAAAGAGTATAAGCATCTCTTACACTTCCGGTTGCCTCACGGGCAATCCAATAAAGAGCCTCATCATCTGCCTTTATACCCAGCTCTGCTGCGGCATCTGCCAAGGCCTGCTTTAGTATCTCTATCGATACGAGCTTAAAATTAAACTGCTGGCAGCGGCTTTTAATTGTCGCCGGAACCTTATGAATTTCAGTAGTCGCAAAAATAAACACAACATAAGGGGGCGGTTCCTCTATCGTCTTTAATAGGGCATTAAAGGCACTTGTCGAAAGCATGTGAACTTCGTCAATTATATAAATTTTATACCTGTTCGAATTCGGAGGAAATAAAATCTCATCTTTTATCTGTCTTACATCATTTACGCTCGTATTTGAAGCGCCGTCAATTTCGATTACATCCAAACACGAACCGGCCGTAATTTCTTCACAGGCAGTGCAATGGCCGCAAGGAGTAGGCCTAGGCCCCTCGGCACAGTTAAGCACCTTGGCTAAAATTCTGGCCGAGCTTGTCTTTCCGCATCCCCTCGGCCCCGAAAAAAGATAGGCATGGGCTATCTTACCTGCTTCAATTGATTTTTGCAATGTTGCGGCTACGAATTCCTGACCCAGCAAATCTTCAAAACGCTGAGGCCTCCTCCGTGTCGCTGTTACTTGATATTCCATATTCGGAAGTATAGCATAAATTCATTCAAAATTAAACTAGGCAATCCGTTCAATTTTCTATTAGATCTTACTTGAAAAAAAATATATTTTCTTTTAATATTTTGATATTCTTTTACAAAAAAACATACAATGATAGTAGAGGTGATAGTTATGAAAAATTTAAGAAAAATTTTGACTTTATCTATTTTTATATGTTTTTGTTTCATTTTGTGCGCCTGCACGGGATGTACAAATGTATTCCGCTTACAAAACATCGGAAAAGATGAGATTTCGATTGTAAGCTATAATGCACAGACCTTTTTTGATGCCGTAGAGGACGGCCGGGAATTCAAAGAATTCAAGGGTTCAAAGACAAAATGGTCTAAGGAAAAGTATGCCGAAAGGCTTTTCCGGCTAAAAGAGGCTGTTAATCTTTCATGTCTTGCCCTTGGTTTAGGGGAAAAGGCCATACCGGATATTCTTGTTTTACAGGAAATAGAAAGCCGTGCCGTTATAGATGATTTTTGTAAAATCCTCCCGATGAATAACTCATACAAATACGCAGTCTTTATTCCTCCCCAAAACGGAGGGGCCTTCAGCACTGCCCTGCTTTCAAAATTTCCTATAACCGAAACAAAGGTTTTTAATATATATTCAGGCAAAAGGTCATTGCGGCCCCTGATTGAAACCAGAATTCGGATAGGCAACTCTACGGGGGATAACGAACTGGTGCTGTTAAATGTTCATTGGAAGTCCAAGGTAGGAAACTCCGATACAGACTCCATTCGGAGGCAGCAGGAAGAACAGGCCTATAAAAGGCTAAAAGAATTAAAAGCATCAGAGCCTCAAACGCCCTTTATCATATGCGGCGACTTTAATCAGGCTCTGGAGGAATTTTCTCTTTTGTCCGAATTTGACAACTGCTGGAATATTGAAGCCTATCGGGCAGCAGCCCAAGAAGGAAGTCAACCCGCAGGAAGCTATTTTTACAAGGAAAGCTGGGAAGGAATCGATCATTTTTTCTATTCGGATAATTTAAGCGATGGAAAGAACTTCGATCTAAGCTTCTTTTGCGTAATTAACTTAAAACCGCTGACCGATACTTCCGGAAAACCCGATAAATATTCCGTTTATTCAGGAAAGGGCTATTCCGATCATTTACCTATAGGCATAATTCTCAAAAGGCAATAAAAAACCGTCCATATAAATGGACGGTTAAAAAATACCGGCGAAGGGACTTGAACCCTTACGGAGTCACCCCCAATAGATTTTGAGTCTATCGTGTATACCATTTCACCACGCCGGCTCATTGAAGGCTTATTCTATCATAAAAGTAAAACTTTGTAAAGCCCTTTTTTTAAGGCTTTTTTAAAGCGAATATTGAGTTTATAAACCGTAAAAGGCTGTTTATAAAAAAAGCCCGCTTACGCGGGCAAGCCCGATTCCGTACGAAGGAGGATTACGGAATCAAACTACACATATCCAACAAAGCTGGTAATCATAGGTTACATACTATCGTTAAATGTGTATTATTATTTATAAAAAGCTCTATAAGCTTTATAGGCCATATAAAGGTCGGCCTTACTCAAAATTTCAAATGGAGCATGCATCGAAAGAACAGGAACACCGCAGTCTACAACTTCGGCACCGTATTTTGCGATAATATAGGCAATTGTTCCGCCTCCGCCGGCATCTATTTTTCCGAGCTCAGCTGTCTGCCAGACAACCTTGTTATCATCAAAGATTTTTCTTACTCTTTGTAAGAATTCTGCATTGGCATCGTTTGAGCCGCCCTTGCCGCCCGAACCCGTATACTTATTGATACAGATACCGTTGCCTACATAGGCCGAATTCATCTTTTCAAAAACGGAGGGGAAGGCAGGGTCAAAACCTGCAGAAACATCGGCCGAAAGCATATATGAATTGGCAAATGCCCTTCTAACATCAATATCCCTATAGTTTTTGTTTAAGGCAGCTATTTCTGCAACCATATTTTCAAAATAGAGAGCCTGCATACCGGTATTTCCTACGGAACCGATTTCTTCCTTATCGGCAAAAAGAGCAACAGCAGTCCTTTTTGGAGCTTCTACTTCCAAAATAGCTTTTAAGCTTGTATAAGCACAAACCCTGTCATCATGGCCGTGACCGGCAATGAGGGAGCTGTCAAAGCCTACATTTCGAGCCTTTCCTGCCGGAACGACTTCCAGCTCTGCAACCCTAAAATCTTCCTCAATAATACCGTATTTTTCGTTAAGGATTTTTAAGATATTGTCCTTTACCGGATTTTTTGACTCTTCTTTTTTATCGTCTTTTTTTTCTTTCGAAGAAGGTTTTTGATTTCCTACAAGAATATTAAGCTGCTCGCCGGTTATTCCTTCAGACATTGTTTCCTGAAGCTGCTTTTTTGAAAGGTGTATCAAAAGGTCGTTAATAAAAAGAACAGGATCTTTTTCGTCTTCACCTATGCAAATATCAACTTTTTTCCCTTCTTTTGTAAAGATAACCCCATGAATAGCCAGAGGAATCGTAGTCCACTGATACTTTTTTACACCGCCGTAATAGTGAGTCTTTAAAAAAGCCATATTTGACTCTTCAAAAAGAGGCATTTGCTTTAAGTCGAGACGGGGGCTGTCTATGTGAGCTCCGATAATATTCATACCCTGAGTAATATCATCACCCAAAACCATCAAAACAACGGATTTTTCTTTATTGTTTAGATAAACCTTTGTTCCTTTTTTTGCCGAACCGCTTTTTACGACTTCTTCAAGAGACTTAAACCCATGCTTTTTAGCCTGTTTTATAATCTCTACAGTACATTCTCTTTCGGTTTTTCCATTGTCTAAAAAATCCAAATAACTATCTGAAAGCTTCCCTAACTCGGAAAGTTCAGCCTTAGTCAAATTTTCCCAAGCAGATTTCTGCTTATAAGATAAATCCATAACGCACCTCTTTGATTTTTACCGTCATTTACGGTTTTTATACCGTTTTAGTATATACCTTTTTTGAATTTTAGAAAAGCAGGCAAATTTTTATGAGTATTTTTATGATAAAAAAATAATAAATCTTGACATATTATATGAATTTATGTAGATTTGTACAAATCAAGGAGTATGATGATGAAAAAAACATGTATATTTTTAAGCTTTTTACTTATGGTGATTTTTTCGGTTTCATGTAATGCAAAATCTACAGAAAATATTATCAGAATGGACGGTTCCCGGCTGGAAGCAATTTTGAACGATGAAACGGAACGGGGAAAGTATCTTATAATCGATGTCCGTGAAGACTATGAATATAAGGCAGGCCATGTGCCTTACTCAATAAATATAAGCGTACAAGAAATAGAAAGCCGAATTTCGGAAATTTCCGATTGGAAAGAAAAGAATGTAATTGTTATATGCCGCAGCGGCAGAAGAAGCAGAGCCGCAGCCGAAATTTTAGTAAAGCACGGATTTAAAAAAATATTTGATGCCGACGGCGTAAGCAAATACAACTATAAATTGGAAAAATAACCCCCTGTAGGAATCTGTCGATTTTATAAAAAACTCATTAAAAGGGCTTGCCTAAAAAGCGATTATATGGCAATATAGCCCTTTAGGAGATATATCGTGTCAAACAAAATTAGAATTGAAGATGAAGAACAATTAATTTCTTCCTTAAAAGATCTTATCGAGGCGATCAAAACACAGGAAAGTCCTGAAGAATTAAACTTATATCGCCGAATCTTTAAAAAAGCAGTCCCGCTCACGATGCGGTCTTATGTTGCCGCCTACCTTATTAAGCAAGCGGGAATCGGAGGCAGCCGCATTTATAAAAAAGACAATAGAAACGGCTTAGGAAAAGGTACCTTTAAACAAAACTCTGCAAGACCGTCAAGGCCTAAAGTCATATTGGCAGAAGAAGAGTCAACAAGTCTTTTTATCGGTGTAGGCCGAAAAAGAGGAATTTTCCCAAAAGATATTATAACATTGTTGATTCAAGGAGCCGGTATTTCACGTGAACATATCGGCGACATAAGAATTTTGGATAATTACTGCTTTGTTCAAGTTATGCAGGATGAAGCTGAAACTATTATCGAAAAACTCAACAACAGCTATTACCGAGGCAAGAATTTAACGGTTAGTCATTCAAGGAGACCGGAGGATGACAATTTTGAAGATTCCGAAACCTTTGAACATATAGAAAATTACGCAGAAGAAGAAAATAACCATAGTCAAACTGAAAACGAAGTATAAGTTTTTCAGACAGACTTCAGAAAAGCCCCTCTTAAAAAGAGGGGCTTTTTTTTAACAGACTTGTAAGAAAAAAATAAATTTGCTAAAATGCGGTATGAAAGATTGCGTTTACTCGGCATATTCAAAAGAAGATGCTAAGCATTTTGTTAAAGAAGTCGGGAGTTTGTGGAATGTATCTTTAACCTTTGACAGCAGCAAAATAGTAGATATTTTAAAAGAGAAACATTTTGATTTTGTAATTATCGATGCAGAATCAGGCGGCCTTTTTCTACCCGATACCCTTGAATTAATCAAAAACGAATTTCCACATATTCATATATTTATTATAATACATTGTAAACAAAATGATTTACAATACAATCTATTAAATTCCCATGTATCGGAAGTTTTTGAAATTCCAAAAGATTTTAAGGGGATATACGACAAAATAGAAAATTTCTTTCCGGAAGAACTGTGCAAAGAAAAAACACCGGCCTACACAAAAGAAGACGAAAATATACAAATAATAAAAAAAGAAATAATCGGCATCAGTAAGGAAATCTGCGAGCTTAGGGAATTTATCTACAGGGCAGCCAACTCAAACCTGCCGGTGCTCCTATCCGGAGAAACAGGAGTAGGAAAAGGGGTGACGGCAAATTTAATACATAGGCTATCTCAGGTCAAAAACAAAAAATTCCTGCCGATAAACGTCAGCTGCATACCGGAATCATTGGCAGAATCTTTTTTGTTCGGCACTGAAGAAGGAAGCTTTACCGGCGCAGTTAAAAAAGAAGGAGCTTTTTTTGAAGCCTCCGGCGGCACAATCTTTTTGGACGAAATGGAAACCCTTTCACCGGATATCCAGGCAAAACTTCTGCATGTCTTGGAATCAGGTCTTATAAGACCCGTCGGCTCGACAAAATCAAAGCAGGTTGAATTCCGTTTAATAGCAGCGGCAAACGAAGATTTACAAAAAATGATTGACGAAAAAAAATTCCGCCAAGACCTCTACTATAGACTTCATGTTCTGCACCATGAAATACCGCCTCTGCGGAACAGAAAAGAAGACATAAAATACATCGCTCAAGCCTATCTTACCAAGGCAGAAAAAACTATAAGCGACAGGGCACAAGCAAAACTTAATTTTCACAACTGGCCCGGAAACATAAGAGAATTATACAACTGTCTGGACAGAGCCTGTAATCTTGCCGGCGACGGAGAAAAAATAGAAAACCGCCATATAAAATTCTAGTCGTTTTCAGCCGGCTTTTGGGTTTGGTGAATTCCCTTTCCTTTTAGACAAACCGTACCGTCTTTTATAATTATTTGCCCCAATACATTTACCGGTCTATCCGGATCTATTTTTGACACAAAATCACAAAAAACAGGAACAACACCTTCAAGGATTTGCTTTGTATCGTAACCGACCAAAAGGTTAAAGGCTGTACTATATGTACCGGTTTGTATATTGGCAGGCATTCCCTTCCATACTACCCAGCAATCAAGATAAAGAAGGGGCTCCTGTTTTACCTGAGCATAAGAATAAATATCCTGTATATTATCAAAGCCGGGCTCTTCAAAATAATCCATCAAAAGCCTGGATTTTTGTTTTATCGAAAAAGAAGCATTAGATGAAAGAAGTCTGTTTATCTCAACTTGAGCAGCATTATCCCTATGAGCATTAAAATAGGTTTGAGCATCCGAATACGCTTTTAATATTTGGCTTTGAGTCAATACATAAATATATGAGCCTTCCATGTCGACAGCATACTTTCTTTCATTACTGTCCAATTTAAATTCTTCTAAATTAGCCCTTCCGCTGTCTGAAAAATTCCTTGTTTTAGTTATGTACGGCACAATAAAAACAAAAGAAATTATCGAAATACCTAAAACAAGAGCAACGGCAATACTTCTCCCTTTTTTTTCTTCATGCCCCGGTCTGGGGAAAAGAGTCTTTATTTTACCTGACTGAACAAAATTGCCTAATTTTTCGGGCGAATTATTTTTGCGAATAATGTCCAAACCTTTTTTTGCAAGTTTACAATTAGGGTTGTGTTCAAGAGCTTGTAAATAGTATTCTACGGCCTCTGTTGTAAGCGAGCGTCTCAAGGCCATAGCAGCATAAGTTGACAGCAAGTCGGAATCCGTCGGTTTTATTTGTCTGGCTCTTAAAAAATAATCCATAGCACCCTGGATATCACCTACATGAAAAGACGCCAAACCTAAATAAAAATGAAAGGCAAAAGAGTCCCTGTATTCAACAACATGAGGCTCCAATAAAGAGATAACATCATTGTATTTCTTTTTAGATAATAATTTTTTACCTTGATCTACAACGGAAATAGCCATTTTTTATTCCTGTATATTTTGTATTGCATTATCTGTCTGTTTTATTAAATCTTCAATATATTCATCGGAAGCCATATCGGGATTTGATTCAACTTCAAGAATTTTATCCAATAAGGCTTGTATATATTGGTAATCTTTTTCATTTTTAGGGGGTTCGGCTTTATCCTGAGGAACAGGGGTATTAGTCTTATCGGATACATCCTCTTTTACAGAAGTGTTTTTCTTTCTTAAAAAGTCATAACAGCCTATAAACATTGTTACCTTTAAGCTGTCACTGTTCTCCAATACCTCGTTAGGCCAAACAAAAAGCAAGGCTGAATCATTATGCGAATATTGGGTACTAAATAATCTTCCCTGAACGGCTTTAGGCAGCCACTTAATACTTTGAAGTCTTTCCCAGTTGGCAACATAAATTTGAGCCGGTATTTTGGCTTCGGAATGATTGAGTAAAAATAAACAGGCTAAATCGGAATTTGCAGAAATAATGGCAGAATCTTTTTCAAATTTAGGTTCTAAAACCGTTTCTCTAAAAATTCCCGTTCTTAAATCGGTATAAAGGGGAATTTTTCGGTCTTCTCCGAGCTTAGTGTCAAAAAGAGCCTTTAATGCAAATTCTGCCGTACTGCCGCTTGTATTTTCAACTATAGTTTCAATCTTTAAAAGAGGGCCGCCGGTACCGTAAGTTTGTTCTGTAAACGATAATTTTTGAGTAACATAAAAAGAATCATCAAAATCATATACGATTTTTATTGAATCTCCGTCAGCTTCAATGGTAACGGGCTTCCCTACTCTCTTTTTTAATTCATAGACCTTATTATCCTTATAAACATAGAATTTATTGGTACGGCCTAGGGACCTATCATCATAAAGAGGAGTATATTTTCCCTTTCCTCTGATAGAAAGATTATAAAGACAAAAATTTCCCGTCTTTCTAAAAACCACCAACTTAAGATTATCTTTCAAAAGTTCGTAATCAGGCAGTGATTTAGCATGTAAAAAAAATGTTGTCAAACCTAATAATAAAATCGTAAAATATCTTTTTACTTTCATTGACCGTTTCCCTCCAGAAGTTGGTTATACATACTCTGCAAAATTTTAGCTTTTTTTATTAAAGCCTCAATTGCAGCTCGTTTGGCTTTTGGATCGGAGTAATCTGCAGCAGGAGTTTCCCCATCCGCAGCCATCTCTGAAGTGTATTTAGCATCCATTTTTGCTAAGGTTGCCAAAAGCTCTTGATTTTTTAACTCAAGCATTACAAGTTGGTCATGCAGTTCTTCATTATGCTTCCTTTCCATTTTTAGCTGCTCTGAAAGCTCGGCAATTCTCATATCTCCGCCGGCATCGGAAGACTGCCTCTGATATGCAGCAATCGTTTGTTCATAAATTTTTTTATTTTTTTCCGATTCTTCGGAAAGCTTTAAAAGTTCCTCATGACTTATTTTTAAAAGTTTTAAAAGCTCATCCTGTGTAGAAGCTTGATCTATAAGGGCTATCTTATATCGGGATGGTTCAACCTTGGCTGAAGATGGATAATCTATTATAACACGCGAAAAAATAGTTCTTGCATCTTTTAGGCGTCCTACCATGTAGAGATTTTCTCCTATCCAGTAATAAGCCGAGGCGGTTTGTCTGTGGTTCGGATATTTTCTTAAAAAGCCGTATAAAATATTTATGGACTGATCATGCTTTGCAGACAGGCAGCATATTCTTCCCTGTTGATAAATCACCTCTGCGGCTTTAGAACTGTTTGGGAATCGTTTTAAAAAAGTCTCAATATCGTTTAGGGCAACCGTATAATTACGGGCAGAGGCATTTGCCATTATGAGCCAATATAGAGGCTCATCCAAAGAATTTTTTGAAACTTCCATTGCCTTTTGAAAAGAAAAGAGAGCAGACGACCAGTCAGACCGGGCATAGGCATCTAAGCCGGATGACATATAATCGGCGTAATTTTGTGTAAAGGCATTTACAGTAAAAAGTAAAAAAAATAAAATTAAAATTTTTTTCATATTCTTAAATCTCCCGAAAAGAAAGCTGAACCGGACACAATTACGTCGGCACCGGCATCAATAACCGACCCCACATTTTTTGAATCGATCCCGCCATCGACAGAAATTAAATAATTATAGTTTTTTTCTTCGCGCAATGACCTTAGCCGCTTAACTTTTTCTAAACAATAAGGTATAAGCTTTTGTCCTCCGAATCCGGGATTAACACTCATAACCAAGATAAGATCGGCCAGGGGAGCTATTTCTTCAAGTATTACTACAGGAGTGCTTGGTACGATGCTTACTCCGGCCTTCATCCCGTGAGAACGGATATCGGCAATAAGTCTGTCTGCATGAATAGATGCTTCAGCATGAAAGGTAAAATAATCCGCACCTGCATCTGCAAAGGCCGAGACTAAATTTTCGGGATTATTAACCATTAGATGCACATCAAAAATAAGCTTGGAACAAGGGCGTATAGATTTTACTACCGGAGCTCCAAAGGTTAAATTAGGCACAAACTGCCCGTCCATAACATCTATGTGAACCCAATCGCCGCCGTGCTTCTCTATAAAGGCCAATTCTTCACCTAATTTTGAAAAATCCGCACTTAAAAGCGAAGGACTTAATTTAAAACACCTATCCATATATACCATATTAGCAAACAAATGAATATATGTAAATAGGTAAATAGTAAAAATCAGTAAGTACTATCGTCCATATTCATAAAGTCCTCTCTGACCTTTTGAAGACGGAGAAGCTCCCTTTTTATAGTCCTCTCATAGTTTAAGTCTCCGGAAGCAATGCGGGCTCTTTCATTTTCCCAAAAAGGAAGGCTATCTAAAAATAAAAATTGGAATTCTCTCATATTGGCTTTTTCCGCCCATAACTTCGCTTCATGCCAATAAACAAGGGCTGCTTCATAGAATTCTTCGGCCTTAGACAGGCTTTCTATATTTTGTTCTTTCCAAGGATAATTATAAAAGTATGCAGCCTGTTTATCGTATTTACTTCCCAATCTTAAATGCTGCTCGACCATTTTAAGGTTGAGGTGCATCATAAACATGTACCGATATTTTTCCCATTCTTTTTTGGTAGTAATCTTTCCCAGAGCATGGAGGGGATTACAAAAATCGGCATTTATAGCCCTTTCAAGCCAATAAATATTTTCGACGATATCATCGGGCT
This sequence comes from Treponema sp. B152, assembly GCF_024181665.1. NCBI lineage: Bacteria > Pseudomonadati > Spirochaetota > Spirochaetia > Treponematales > Treponemataceae > Treponema > Treponema sp. B152. The sequence continues at coordinate 209,380 of NZ_CP058668.1, read as the reverse complement.
CTTGCTCGTAATGAATATGGTAGAGCTTATAATATTGCTCCTTATATTCTACAAAATAAGGAAAAACCTGACCGGAGAAAATAAAAAAACATAAAATTACAAAAAAGAAGAATCGCCTTTTCATCGATTATATTTTCGGCAAATCTTTTAGGATACTCCATAATTTCTCGTGAATTTCTTCAATTTGTTCAACAGCGTTAATTATGACTATGTTCATATTGGGTTCTTTTAGCCTGTACTCATCTATAATTTTCTTATACTCGTCCTGAACCTTGTATTGAAAAGTTTTTTCTTCGTATATTTCGAGAACATTACTGCGCCCCATTACCCGATTCATGGAAATATCTACGGGCAGATCAAAAAAGAATAGAAATTCAGGCAGGGGAAAACCATCGTTTTGAAGTTTTGCAAGATCGGCAGCTCCTGCAGCAGTTTGATAGGCAAGGCTCGAAAAAACATACCTATCCGAAAAAACGGCCCTTCCATCATTTACCTCTTTAAGAATACCTTGTAAGCCGTAAATATGCTCGCAGCGGTCAGCTGCAAATAAACGGGTCATCGTTTCAGGGGCAAGCTTAAACGAACCTTGAAGAGCCGAACGGATTAAAGTTCCTATGGGGCCCGATGTGGGCTCTTGTGTAAACGAAACAAGGGAGCTCTTATCTTCAGACTCAAACCTTTCCTTTAAAAGCCTTATCTGGCTCGTAGTCCCTGAGCCGTCTATACCTTCAAATACAACAAAGTTGGGTAATATCATGAGGCCTATCATAACATTTTTTTTTTTGATATAATAGTAGGCTGGTGGAAAATATAAAAAAAAGGCGCATAATAGAAATTATCGTTTTTCTCGCAATAGTTGTAAGCTCATTGATAGTTTTTTATCCGGCAGCCAAAGCACTGGAAAAGCAGCTGGTATATGTAAGGGACAAACTTATCAAAACTGTGGAAGACGAATTTGAAATAAAAATCACCTATGAATCCATATCACCTTCCTTTTTTGATAGAATAAAAATACGGGATGTTACTATTTACAACGCTGCAACAAACGAAAAAATAGCTCATTTTTCGTTACTTTATATAGACTACAGACTTATCTCTCTAATAAAAAAAGATTTTACATCCGTAATTGCCTCCTTAGGCGTTTATGACGGAATTATAGACTTTAACATTGAAAAAAATAAAAATATTTTAGCGAAATTAAACATTGAAGAAAATGCCGTAGATAAAACGGTAAAAGATCGAAAGAAAGATGAGAGTACCGAATCTTCGTTAGATATATCGACAATTATTGAAGCGGGTTCACAAAAAATTAAAAATACAAAACCCATAAAACTCGAGTTAAAAAATATTGCTTTAAACTACAGCAATAAAAATTCAAATATAGATTTTTATACCTCAAGCGGAAAACTTACGTTGGATTCCGGTAAAATTGACGTTTATATAAATTCAAGTCTTAGATATAGTAATTTTATGCAAACAAATTTTCCGGACTTAAGCACACTCATAAATATAAACGGTTCGTTTTATCCCGGCAATATGTCGGCCTCGTCGATACTAAACTTTTCGGATATAAGACTGGGAAATATTTATATCGATAAATTTTCTCTATTTGCATCATACCTAGACAAGACGGCATCCATTACAACCATGCAAGATATTCAGCCCATTGATGTAAAAATATCTTGGAATCTGGCGGAAAATGCAGGCAGCATAAATCTTGAGTGTAATGACTTAAAACCTCTGTTAGCCGTCTCATCTTCCGAAGGAACGGATATTCTTAAAGAATTAAAGGATACCGCTTTTACAGGACAGTTTAATTTAACCTTTGCCAGGCCTGAAAAACTCCTGTGGGATACGGCTTTTTCGATTAAACTGCCGAAATTTCAAATAGCCGGCAACAAAATCGAAAAATCCATACTCAGCTTTAAAGCCGATGGAAACAACGACCTTATAAACCTTAAAAACTTAAAATTAACTAACTCCGATATAAATTTATCTGCCCAAGGCTCTTACAAAATAAAAGAAATTTTACCTAATTTTTATTTAAATATTTCAAAATTTAAATTACCATCGGGCGAAAATATGGCTATGAACCTAAACGTCTCTTCAAATAAAAATAAAATATTTTTAAAAATTCCCCGTGCCGATATCGGAAAGGCCTCGTTAGAAAACATACAGGGCTTATTTGAGAAAAAAACGGGAAAAACGGATATATATCTTTCCGGAAAAGATCCCAGCGGAGGTTTCAACATTGACGGAACATGGACTCATCCGGCAAAAAACGGATCGTCCAACAAAAATCAGGGTTATTTAGAGCTTCATGGAACCATAGACAGCATAAGTATTGAAAATATTTACAATGGAGCGGTTTCCGTTACCGATTTAACCGTTCCCATGCAAAAATTATTGGAGACTTCAATCGCTCCCGTTCAAATGACAAGCGAATTTTATATATCAAGCGACTTTGAACACTTTTCGTATAATATAATACAGGCTGTTCTTGCATCAAAATCTAAAAACGGATTTTATAGCTTGTTTTCTCTGCAAGGGAACGAATCTTCTCTTAATATAAGCGATATCGATGTTCTCTTTAATAATATGAATCTACGGGGAAACATAAATTCGGCCTTTGAAAAGGACAGCATGATTTTTGATTCACTTTTAACCTTAAACGATATAAGCTATAAGGTTTCAGGTCTTTTGACTGATGAAATGATAAGTATTTACGGAGATTATGATCTAAACATAAATATTTTAAAGAATACCGAAAAAAAGTTAAAAGGAACTATGCAGGTAAAAGAACTTCCCGTTCCGTTTATAGGTTCTCTTTTTTCTGCTGATACTTCTTTTGAATATGACAATAATAAAAATTGGGAACTTACCTGCAATTATGCGAAATTGGAATATCTTGAAACCGATATTACAAAAACCGATGAAAGCCTTGAATTTTATGCGGAAGGCTATGCAAAACCTACAGAAGTTTTTTTTCATAATGTAAAAGCCGGAATAAAAAATAAGCAGCTTGAAGGAACTGCAGCTTTTAATTTAATCCCTTCTTCAGACGAAAATATTAATCAATACGCATCCAATCTTTATCTTTCGGATAAAAATAAAACCGAAAACTTCATATTAAACTCATTATTTACCATTTCGGATAAAATTTACTTTGACGGAACATGTAAGATAGATGATATATCTCTTAACCGTTTTTTAAAAAAACAAAAACCTGAAAATAAAATAGGTGCAGAATTTATATTTTTGGGGAATAAGGATTCTCTTTCGGTAAAAGCCGACGTAAAAAATATATCGTTTAATCTAAACGGTCAAAATCTTGAGGGAAAGGCATCTGCCTTTATCGATAACGATAAGATGAATCTTTACGAATCATCCTTTAAGTGGGGAATTCATAAGATTGATAACATTGAAGCTTTTATAAATCCTTCAGAGCAAAAGGGAGCTCTTACATTTTTATATGAAGCAGAAACAAAAAAACAAGACAATCAAGAAAATCCGGATACTAAAGCTTCTTTTTCTTTTAATTTTACCTCTACGGCAGATAAAAAAAATACGGAAAGCCAAAACATAATCGAAAACACTATCGGTTTGACTTCTCATTTTAATATTGACATGAAAATATCCGATTGGATCCTCGCCGGTCAAAAAGGAGAAGGAAGCATCAAGGCTTCATTGGTAAAAGAACCGAGTATTATAGCCCTGTATGCCGGTAACAATGACGAAATATACGGTTTTAAAACAGATGACGGGCTCGTGTCCCTCCATATAGACGAATCTTTGCCGTTCCATTTAAACATTGATGGTAACCTGTCACAGGATAATATAAATCTTTCCGTATCAAATATAGGTATCGATCTTGCAAAGGTAATAAACCTTATACCCAATAATAATATTATCAAATTTTCAGGCGGCAATGTTCAAGGCGATCTCCAAATAAGCGGCACTCAAAAAGATCCTCTGTTTTACGGAATCCTTAAAGGAGAAGAGCTTTTCTGCACATCGCCGGGCTATTCTCCCGATACCTATGGCCCTGTCGACATTCCCATACAATTTGACGGAACCCTTATATCCGTACCATATACTATTCTACATGGAAAAATCGGAAGCCTATGGGGTGAGGCTTCATCGGAATTTATAGGATGGATTCCATATTATACCACTGTAAACTGCGGAGTTCTTGAAAATACACAGGCCTTGATAAAAACAAAAAATATAGCCTTTCATGCGGACGGAAGAGCTGAAGGCAAAATAAAACTTGAAATAAACCCTGAACTTATTACCCTTGAAGGCGATGCATATTTCGATAAGGGCTATTTTTCGGTTCCGTTTGCAGATCTGCAAAAACAAAGCGAACGAACATCAGCCGGCAGCATCCACCCCGCTTTTTACATGAATTTAAATTTAAATTTGGGGAAAAAATCCGAATTTAGGTATCCATCAACGGAATTACCTTTTTTAAGAGCCCTAGCTTATACCGAAAATGAGCCTTTTAACCTAAACCTTGATACAAGTACGGGAAAATTTGAAATGTCGGGATCTGCAAAAATTCGTACAGGCGAAATATTCTATATAAAAAGAAACTTCTATATAAAAGAAGGAGAATTAAAAATTCTTAACTCGCCTTTTCAGCAAATTGAACCCATAATATCGGTAAGAGCAGAAATAAAGGATAAAATGGCCGACGGCCAGCCCCTTACAATAAATTTGACGGCAAAAGATCAGCATCTTGACCTTGAACGGTTTAGACCGGTAATCACAACCTCCCCCCCAATGGCTATGTCGGATTCCGATACAATGAACTTGATGGGGCAGGTTGCCTTAGGAGATTTGAAAAACGGCAACATTTTAAAAGAAACGCTCCGCAATACCTCGGATATTTTAACAAATATAGGTATCATGAAGAAAGTTGAACAAGAAGTCAGAGACTTTCTACATGTAGATGTATTTTCCTTAAGAAGTCTACTTATACAAAATGTTATTTTGGAAAATTTATTTAGATCTTCAAAGGATAAGCCATTGACAATCGGTAACTATTTTGATAATACAAGTGTTTACATTGGTAAGTATTTCGGTTCTGCCATATACGCAGATGCAATGCTGCATCTTAGCTATTACGATCCGCTTTCTGCAAAAACAGATGTTGTTAGAAAATCGGTTTATGAGAATTTACTGTTTCAACCGGAAATAGGTTTTGAAATGAATACTCCGTTTTTCCAGCTTAGATGGCACATAGCTCCGAGCAACCTCGATTCTCTGTTTGTATCAGATACAGGATTGACACTATCATGGAAATTTTCTTATTGATTAAGGGGATAAAAATGTTGAAGAAAAAAATTATAGGTTTTATGCTAATCTTATTTGCTTTAAATTGCTTTGCTCAAGAGCCTGAAGGATGGTATAATGGAAAACCTGTTTTAGAGATTCAGTTCAAAGGTTTACAAAATATCGCCAGCTCAGAATTAGATGAAATCTTCAAATCATACAAAAAAAAGCCTTTTTCCGATGAGCTATATTGGGAAATATTACAAAAAATCTATGCATTGGATTATTTTACAGATATCGTTCCTAAGGCAATACCGGCAGACGAAAAATATCAATACGTATTGTTGGAATTTATAGTCAAAGAAAAACCCGCCGTAAATAATATTGTATTTACAGGCAATAACAATATCCGAAAAGCAGATTTACTTTCAGCAATCAAGGTAAAAAAAGGCGACATTTTTAATGAAGTTAATATAAAGAATGCCGAAAGAGCCTTAAAAGACTTTTATATCGAAAAAGGATTTACAAAGGCGGAAATATCAAGTAAAACTTCTGAAAACAAAGAAAAAAACAGTGTAAATGTCGAATTCTTTATAAAAGAAGGCAAAACATCCGTTATAACTAAGATACTTTTTGAAGGAAATTCAAAATTCCCCGAAAAGGCTTTAAAAAAAGTACTCGTATCTAAAGAAGCATGGTTACTGCAAAAAGGTTTTTTTAGAGAAGATGCCCTGCAAGCCGATAAAAATGCAATTAAGCTATTGTATGGAGAGCACGGATATATAGATGCCCATGTTGAAACCATAAAAAAGGACATAGATACCGAATCCGATCCGCAAAAAGATCAAATTACCCTTACCTATGTAATCATGGAAGGAGAACAGTTTACCTATGCAGGAGTAGACTTTGAAGGAAACTATATTTTTTCAACCAAGGAATTAAGCGAAAAATTCAAGCTTAAAAAGGGTGATGTATTTAATTTAAGGAAATTTGAAACAGGGTTTGGAGATGTAGCCAACCTATATTTTGAAAACGGTTATACCGGAAATTATATCGATAAAAAAGAAAACCGTAATACTTCAACTAAAGAAGTTTCCTATACAATTATAATCGTGGAACGCGAACGAAGCCATATAGAAAATATAATAATAAAAGGGAATACAAAAACCAAAGACAATGTTATTTTAAGAGAAATACTATTAAAGGAAGGGGATGTATTCTCTAAAACAAAACTGATAAATAGTTTTAGAAACTTAGCGAACCTAAGATATTTTTCGGCCGTTTTACCCGATGTTTTACAGGGTTCGGAACCTGATCTTGTGGATATTGTCATCAATGTTGAGGAACAATCGACGGCGGGGATTCAATTCGGTGTTACTTTTTCAGGTTCGCCGGATCCTGATACCTTTCCTATGTCTGTATTTGCACAGTGGGAAGAAAAAAATTTATTTGGAACAGGAAGAGAACTATCGGCTAGTGTCAATGCCGCAAGCGATACACAGAGCTTAATCTTAGGGCTCACTGAAAACTGGTTTTTAGGTAAGCCTCTTTCGGTAGGTTTTAATTTTTCGGTATCTCATAAAAATCTATATACTTATCAGGATATACTTTATCCTTTTAACAATGTTCCTGACCCTCATACAACTATGGAAGAATTTAATAAAAACCCATCTTTATCCGATGCATTTAAAATGAAATATGAACGTCTCGAATTCGGTTTAGGTATGAACTCGGGATACAGGTGGTTTCCTAAATTTGCAATTATCACTCTAAGAGGAGAACTAAATTTCGGTCTTGTAAAGAATTTTTATGACAGTATGCTGTATAGACCTGCCGAAGAAAAAATCAGAAAGCAACAAGCAAAATGGGGCTTAAGCAACTCCTTAAAGATAAAGCTGTCTGTAGATGACAGAGACCTTACATATGATCCTTCTAAGGGATGGTTTTTAAGTCAGGAAATAGGTTTTTATGGTCTTTTTCCAAAAATTGAAGATGAGTACTTTTTTCAGTCGGATACAAAGGGTGAGTTTTATATTACACTCTTAGACTACCCCGTAAGCGACATCTGGAATCTAAAATTTGTTCTAGGTTTTTACTCGGGATTTTCCTTCCAAATTCCTCTTGCTAAACAGCCGATCAGTTTTGACAGGAAGCTTTATATTGACGGGGCCTTTAAAGGGCGAGGCTGGATTGGAATGGGCACGCAAGGTGCAGGAACGGTTATGCAAAATAACTGGATAGAATTTAGATGGCCCCTAGCTCACGGAATTTTATCTTTCGACTTTTTCTTTGACGCTATAGCTGTCAAACAGGACTTGCAGGATTTAAAATCCTTAAGCATAAACGATTATTATTTCAGTTTCGGCCCGGGATTGCGCTTTTCAATACCCCAATTTCCTCTGCGTCTGATGCTTGCAAATACCTTTAAATCTGTAAACGGAAAACCGGTATGGGGCAACGGAAAAGGTGCCGACTGGAGATTCGTTCTTTCATTCAATATACCCAATTTATAGGAGGTTAGTATGAATAAAAAAGGAACCCTGATTATTATTGTTATGTTATTGATGTCTCTTGGAATCTATGCACAGCAGATTACCCGCTTTGCAGTTATAGATACGGGACTTATCTTTGACACCTTTAGGCGTGATGCAAAGGCGGCGAGGGACTATCAGGAAAAGAAGGAAAAGTTTGAAAATCAAAAGAAGATCCTTGAATCCGAGATTATACAGCTTAGGCAAAAAAAAGTTAGTGCCGAAGCCGACGGACAGGAAGCTGAAGTAAAAAAATATGAAGAAAAAATAAAAAGCAAGATAACCTTATTGATGGAATATGTAAAGGCTTCCAATGACGAACTTAATATGCTCAGAAAAAATCTTATCAATGATGATGTTTTTTACAGCAACCTATACGAATCCGTCCGCCGCGTTGCAGAATCTGAAGGCTACACAATGGTTTTAAGCTATGAGCATAACGCAGGTATCATATGGTACAGCCCTACCGTAGATATTACGGACAAGGTTATTCAAGAATTAAGAAAACGAAGTGAATAAACCTCAAACGCCCATGATGAGGCAATACCTCAGCATTAAGGCAAAATATAAAGACGAGATACTTTTTTTTAGACTCGGCGATTTTTACGAGATGTTTTTTGATGAGGCTGTCGAAGTAAGCCGAATCTTAAACCTGACCCTCACAAAAAGAAACGATGTACCTATGTGCGGTATTCCATATCATGCCGCAAAAATATACATAGTCCGCCTCCTGCGTGCAGGAAAAAAAATTGCGATATGCGAGCAAGTTACGGAACCCGTAGCAGGAGGCCTGACCGAGCGCAAGGTAGTTGAAGTTATTACTCCCGGTACCGTTGCCGAAGACGACTTTTTAGAACAGGGAAGCAATAACTACCTTGCCGCAGTCTATTGCTCAAATAAAAAAACTGAAGGAAACAGCGGATTCGATTACTATGCAGGCCTTGCCTATATCGATGTTACCACAGGCAATTTTTTTGCTACCTCTTTCCCCAAAACAGACTTTAAAGAACAGTTTTTAAAAGAAATAGGAAGAATTAACCCCAAGGAAATTTTAATTCAGCAGTCGATTCAAAGCGAATTTCCTGCCTTAAAGCAAATCCTTTCGGAGTTTCCTTCGATGATGCAAAACTTTTATCCCGACTGGAGCTTTAACCCGGATCAAGCCGAAAAAAGACTTTGCTCAACCTTCGGGACGGAAAACTTAAAGGGCTTTTTACTCAATACCGATTCGCCCGAAGTTCCGCCCGCCGGCCTCTTGCTTCAATACTTGGAAGAGATTTCGGGCAGGGATATTTCCCACATTTCCGGCATTAAAATCTATGCCGAAAGCGACTTCGTTTCCTTGGACGATTCCACAAGAAAAAATTTGGAGCTTTTGACAAACTTGAGGGATAACAGCCCCTCGTACAGCCTTTTTGAATCCGTAAATTATACAAAAACGGCCATGGGCACCCGCCTTTTGAGGAGAAGGATAAGCTATCCGCTCCGCTCAAAGAAGGAAATAGATAAGAGGCTTGACAAGGTAAACAGTCTTTTTAAGGACGGAAAAGCATCGGCCATTATACGGGAGACTCTTTCTTCCATACTCGATATTGAACGGCTTTCAGGCCGCATTGCAATGCAAAAGACTCACGGCAAGGATCTTCTTGCCTTAAAACAAAGTCTTAACTCCGTAATAAGAATGGGCAGCCTCATAGAAGAAAAAAAGCTCAATTTTTTGCAGCTTAACGATGAAGAAAAAAAATTGCTGACCGAAATCCGAGACCTTTTGGAAAATTCGATAGATGATGACTGCACCATAGCCTTAAATGACGGAAAACTTATAAAAAAAGGCTTTTCAAAAAAGGTAGACACGATAAAAAACATAAAAGAAAATGCCCACGAGATTCTTGAAAAGTATTTGGACGATGAACGGAAAAAAACGGGCATCAATAACCTAAAGATAAAATATAACAGAATGATGGGCTATTTTTTGGAAGTGTCTTTAGGAAATATCTCGGCTGTTCCCGATTATTTTATCCGCCAACGCTCCCTGTCAAATGCAGACCGTTTTACCACCGAATCCTTAAAACAAATTGAAGATAATATAAATAACTCGGAAGAAAGGCTGATTGAAGCCGAAAAAGAAGTTTTTGATGAGGTTTGTACCGAAATAGGCTCTAATCACTGCTTTTTACAAAAACTTGCAGAAGAAGTTGCCGAGCTGGATGTAAACCAATCCTTTGCACAGGCCGCAGTTTTACACGCTTGGACAAGGCCCGAACTTTGCGGCGATTCAGGCATCTTAAACATAACCGGCGGAAGGCATCCCGTAGTTGAAAACCATCTTAGGGCCGGAGACTTTGTACCCAATTCCATTAAACTCTTATCCGGCGAAAATACCAATTCTGAAGATGAAACTATTCCGTCTTTTGCCGTCATTACGGGACCCAATATGGCGGGAAAAAGCACCTTTTTGCGGCAGACAGCCTTAATCTGCCTATTGGCACAGATAGGCTCCTTTGTTCCGGCCGAAAAGGCCGTTTTAAGCCCGGTAGATAAGATTTTTTGCAGGGTGGGAGCTACGGACAATCTTGCCCGAGGGGAATCGACCTTTTTAGTCGAGATGATAGAAACGGCCTATATCCTTAATTCGGCGACCCGAAACAGCCTTGTTATTATGGACGAGGTCGGCCGTGGAACTTCTATGGAGGACGGTCTTGCCATTGCACAGGCTGTAAGCGAACACCTTCTTAATACCATAAAGGCAAAAACCCTCTTTGCAACCCACTACCACGAACTTACCCGCTTGGAGCACGAAAAAATCATAAATCTAAAATTGGACGTACTTGAAGCGGAAGGAAAGATAGTCTTTTTAAAAAAGGTCGTCCCCGGAGCCGCCGGAAACTCTTACGGCATCCACGTTGCAGGCCTTGCCGGTATCCCGCAAAGTGTTCTAACAAGAGCAGAAAATCTCTTATACATGCGAAGCCAATTTCAAAAAGAACGAACCGGCCAAGAAACAGGTAATTCCGGCTGCACAGCCATAACCTCCGAAGAAAAAGCTTCTTCAAATCCGGCTGAGAAAGGCCTATCACTCTTCCCTGAAGAAGAGCTTATCTTAAACGAAATTCTTTCAACCGATCCCGACGAAACCGCCCCAATAAAGGCACTCCAGCTCATCGCCTCATGGAAAAACAGGCTCTCAGGGAAATAAGAAAAATATAACTGTAGTAATATCAAAAACGTCCTTTCAGAACGAAATTTAAGCAGGGATCGTTTTGATCTTTAATATCTTCAATCGTATCCATAATAAAAATATCAGGCGATACGCCCTTATTGTTAATTTCTATATTATTGTACATAGTTTTGTGTAATGATAGTACAATTGAAAAATTATTTGTAAGCTTAAATATTCCGATGTTTCCTGTAGCTCCTTTAGTATTTGTTCCGATTAGCCTTATGTTTAATTCTTTACAAAAACATGCAAAATTATCGCAAGCGGAACCGCTTTTGTAAGATGTAAAAACGGTTATATCTTTATTCTCGATTTTACACTTATTTGCAGCAGAGATAAGTTTTTTTTCTAATTCTTCCATTTCATTACTTTGCATAAGAAAGTTGTCTATTTGTTGTAATATTTTATCTTCTTCTGCCGGCATTAACAATTGATGAGCTTTCATTAATTTACCGTCGTTAATAAAAGAATTTAGTTTTGTAAGCGTATCATGGTTTATAACCTTTAAATTTTTATCTTTTATTGCAGTTAAAGTAATCAGAACGGGACTTAATCGGCGTTGAAAATCTTTAATATTGACGGAAGATATTTCAATATCTGTTTTTCCTGTAAGTATTTTTAAAATTGCAAATCCTATACTTGAATTACCGCCGGTATTTTTTCGAATGTCCAAAATAAGATGATCTGAATTTTCTAACAAAGGAATAATTTTTTCGATAAATTCATCTATCATATGATAATCCCCAAAATTATGTATTTGTATCAAAGCATATTTTTCTTTAATACTATAAATCGAAAAATTACGGCTTGAATATATCCTATTCAGTTTATCATAATAATCAGGGATTTTATTGAATTTTATATTGCCGATTTTTTCACTCGGAATTGAATATTTCAATTCCAAATTAACTTCATTTTTATCAACCTTAAATGTAAATTTTATTTTTTTATTTTGTGAAGAATATAAAAGACGTTTTATCATTGAATTTTCAAAGGCATGAGGCGTTTTTACAGGAATATATTTTGCAATATTATTTAATAAATATTTTTTTACATCTTCATCATTAATTTTTATAAGCTCTGAACCTAGAGGTATTTTTATATTGTCCTCTTTATATAAAAGATAGTATTTACCGTCAGCATAGCCCAATCCGATAGGTAAAAAATAAAAAGGAGAGTTTGAGCCTTGTTCATAGAACACGGCAGCATGTCCGTCATTTATTACTGCTAACAGCTCTTCAAAATAAGTGCAAATTTTATATTTATCGCTTTCATACATAACCTTATTTGCTAGCTCAAAATATTTTTCATTAAGATTATTTAAAATAGCATCATTTAAAAAAGGAGAATATTCTTTGATATATGAATATAATTCGGCTAAACTTATAATATGTTTTTTATTTTGGTCCGGTTTTAAGCCTTCAAGAGCTGCATCAGTATCGGAACAGCCCAAATACATTACAGTAAAACAAAGTATAAATATGATTCTTTTATAGTACCTCTTCATAGTTGTTATTTTAACATGAGCCAGGGAGCTTGTAAACAGGGACAAGGTTCGTATCGGCCGCAGCATGTGCTTGGAGATTCCTTTAAAATTAAACGGTTCCTACTTGCCCTTTAAGCTTAAAAACCATATAATTTTTGTATGAAACTTTTTGTTGTACGCCACGGTGAAACCGACTGGAATTCTAAGATGTTGGCTTGCGGTGTTTCCGAAGCCTTGCTTACCGAAAAAGGAAAAAACCAAGCAAAAGAACTGGCCGAACGCCTTGCTGCTGAACAGTATAAAAATAAGATCAGCTTTATCTATGTGTCTCCGCTTAAAAGAGCCATAGCAACAGCAGCTTATATTGAAAAAACTTTGGGTATAAAAGCAAAAATAGATGACCGATTAAAAGAAATAAATTTCGGAACCTTTGAAGGAGAGGATTGGAGAAAGCCTGAATTTTTAAAAATAACCGACAATCCTTTTTTCCGATTTCCGCAAGGAGAATCCTTGGTACAGACTGCACATCGTGCCTACGGTATAATTGAAGAGGTCAAAACAAAACATAAAAATGAAAATGTGCTTTTTGTTTGTCACGGAATGATAAGCACTATGATTTGCACATATTTTAGATCTTATTCACAAGAAGAATTGGAAAAGATAGAAATCAAGAACTGCCAGCTTCTTCAGTTTGAATTATAGAGATAAATTTTAAGCTCTTTAAAATTTAATACTATTGTGATATAATTCTATCCAATATAATATTTATTAAAAAGGAGATGATGAGTATGATTACAAACAAAGAAATCGGAAAAGCGATGACAATAAAACTTGATGCAACACTTCCTCCCGACCCTGTTTTTGAAAAGGGAATCAGACGGGCTCCAAGCCGAGGCTTTAACTTGACAAAGGCTCAAACAGAGACGGCCTTAAAAAATGCCCTCCGCTATGTACCGGAAGAACTTCACGAAAAGCTCGCTCCGGAGTTTTTGGATGAACTTTTTACCTACGGCCGAATTTATGCTTACCGCTACAGGCCCCACGGAAATATTTACGGAAAACCCATAGATGAGTACAAGGGTAAGTGCCTTGCAGCAAAGGCTATGCAGGTTATGATAGACAACAACCTTGACTTCGATGTTGCCCTCTACCCCTATGAGCTCGTTACCTACGGCGAAACAGGCTCTGTCTGCCATGACTGGCTCCAGTACCGACTCATCAAAAAATATTTGGAAGAATTAACCGAAGATCAAACCCTCGTTATGGAATCAGGTCATCCTCTCGGCCTCTTCCCTTCAAAGCCTGAAGCTCCGAGAGTTATAATTACAAACGGCCTTATGATAGGTATGTTTGACAATTACAAGGACTGGGAAGTTGCAGAAGAAATGGGCGTTGCCAACTACGGCCAGATGACGGCGGGCGGCTGGATGTATATCGGCCCTCAGGGTATCGTTCACGGAACATTCAATACAATCCTCACTGCCGGCCGCAAGGAACTCGGAGTTGCAAGCGACGGCGACTTAAAGGGAAAACTTTTTATTTCTTCAGGCTTGGGCGGAATGTCCGGAGCCCAGCCCAAGGCCTGCGAAATTGCAAATGCCGTCGGTGTTTTTGCCGAAGTCGATAAATCGAGAATCAATACCCGTCTTGAACAAGGCTGGGTTCACGAAATGTCCGACAACTTGGATGAAATCTTTAAAAAGGTAGATGAGTACCTAAAAAAGAAAGAGCCTATCTCAATTGCTTATCACGGCAACATTGTAGACCTTCTTCAATATTGTGTAGACAAAAACGTTCACATCGACCTACTTTCGGATCAAACATCCTGCCACGCACCCTATGAGGGCGGCTATTGCCCCGAAAAGATGACCTTCGAAGAAAGAACTAAGCTCCTATATGAAAACCGTGAAGAATTCTGCAAGAGAGTAGATTCTACATTAAAGCACCACTTTGAGCTTATCAAAATTCTTTCTTCAAGAGGAACATACTTTTTCGACTACGGAAATTCCTTCCTCAAGGCCGTATTTGATGCAGGCGCAAAAGATGTTTCCAAAAACGGAATCGACGAAAAAGACGGCTTTATCTTCCCCTCTTATGTAGAAGACCTTATGGGCCCCGAACTCTTTGACTACGGTTACGGCCCCTTCCGCTGGGTATGCTTGTCAGGAAAACCTGAAGACTTGGACAAGACGGATGCCGCCGCAATGAGCTGCATCAATCCCGACCGCCGAGGACAGGACAGGGACAACTACTACTGGGTACGCGATGCCAAGAAAAATAGATTAGTTGTAGGAACTCAGGCCCGAATTCTTTATCAGGATGCTGAAGGAAGACGAGACATTGCCTTAAAGTTTAACGAAATGGTACGCAAGGGCGAAATCGGCCCCGTTATGATGGGACGCGACCACCATGATGTAAGCGGTACCGATTCGCCTTTCCGCGAAACTTCCAATATCAAAGACGGAAGCAATGTAATGGCAGACATGGCCGTACAGTGCTATGCCGGAAACGCAGCCAGAGGAATGAGCCTTGTAGCCCTCCACAACGGCGGCGGTGTAGGTATCGGAAAATCCATCAATGGAGGTTTCGGCCTCGTGCTTGACGGAAGCGAGCGTGTTGATGAAATCATAAAATCGGCCATTATGTGGGACGTAATGGGAGGCGTAGCCCGCCGAAACTGGGCCCGCAACGAAAACTCCATTACCACCAGTATCGAATACAACAAAAACTATTCAAAAGGCCACATCACTATTCCATATGTTGCTAAAGACGAGTTTGTAAAAAAACTGGTCGAGCAAAAATATAAAAAATAAAACGGCTGATACCAAAAGACTCCTGGCAGTTAAAGCTGCCTAGAGCCTTTTATCGAAATCCTAAAAGACCTCTACTTGACTTTATAGCTTTTTTTTGCTTTACTATAGACCTCATGAAAAAAAATATAACTACTATTTTATTTGTTTTGATAAGTTCTTTTTGTTTTTCTCAAAATATTACTACTGCAGGGGACTTTTTTTCTTCAGTATCGGATAGATACGCTCAAATACAAGACTATATTGTCGACATGAATATAACCGTCGGTTCGTCAACACAGCAGGCTACAGCCATGTTTAAGAGACCGGACAAACTTCGCTTAGACTTTAAATCACCCGCAGAACAATGTATTGTTTTTAATGGAAATACTCTTTCAATTTACCTGCCTCAATACAGAACCATTTTGACTCAGGATGTTGAACAGAGCAATGCCGGAGGTTCTTCGCTGGCGACTCCTCAGGGTCTTTCCCTTATTAAAAGAGGTTACACAATTCAATACGATGCAACATCGGCTCCGCAGCCCTTGGAAGAGGGCTCCTCTGAAAACGTCATAATCTTATTGATGAATAGAAAATCTGCAACCGAGACCTTTAAAACCCTGCGGGTTATGATTTATCCTGACGGTAAACTAATACGCCGAATTGAGGCAATTCCTGTTTCAGGCGGTAAAATTACATTCGATTTTTATAATTACAGGATAAACGCAGGAGTAGGCAGCAAAAACTTTGTTTTTGATGCTCCTTCTACGGCAAAGTCCTTTAATGATTTTCTTTTTGTCGATTAATTTGGTATGGGAGATAAATAATGAACGAAATCGGAAAATTACTCACCGAAACAAGAATAGAAAAAGATCTTGAGCTTGATCAGGTTGCAAGAGAAACAAATATAGCCAAAAGGTATTTGGAAGCATTGGAAAGCGATGATTACAGCGTTTTCCCTGCAGAACCGTATATCGTGGGTTTTTTGAGAAATTATTGCGAATATTTAGACCTTGACCCCGAAGAAATAACCAATCTTTATAAACAGATTAAAATACAAGAAACTTCCCTACCGCCGGATGCTCTATTAGAAAAAAGAGGATTTGCTTTGTCTAAACCCCTTATCATAGGCTTTGGTGTATTGGCGGCTATTGCCGTAATAATTACAGTAGTATTTTTTGCATTTAAAAGCTGGATACCGGCCATACAGCAAAAACGCAGTCAGGCAAATGTAGGAACCGAAGTTCGGGAAAAAAGGGAAGCAAAAACGCACGAAATAAATCAACAAAAATATGAACAAAGAATATTTGAAGGCGATGTCTTAAAATTAACTGTAGAAGATAAAGAATACAAGATTGAAGTAGAAAAAGTAAGTCCTAAATTAAATTTAAAGACAGAAACAGGAAATCAAATAATAAGCTTAGGACAAACCGTTAAAATAGATCTCAACAACGATTTAACACCTGATGTTGAAATTACTCTAGAAGACATAGATAAAAATAACCCGGAATCCGGAGCTCTGGTATCTATCTTGACCGGAAATAGTATTTCAGAGGGAAAACCTTCTACAGAAACAGACTTAGTCGTTTCCGAAGACGATTCTCAGGCCGCTGCAACTTACAAGGTGTTGTTTGAAAGCGGTTCAGCCTACCCCGTAACCTTAAATGCCACATTTAGGGGCTACTGCTTATTCAGATATGAGGCAGACAGGACTAATCGGGAAGAAAGGTACTATCAAAAGGCCGAACAGCTCACCGTTCAAGCCAATAACGGTTTAAGAATTTGGGCATCCAACGGGAATGCCGTAAAACTTCAAGTAGTTGCAGGAGGCAAAACCGTTGATTTGGAAGTCAGCCGGCCGGGAGAAGTTATCGTAAAAGACCTCAAATGGATACGGGATGATGAAACCAAGCGCTTTAAATTCATAGTTGTAGATGTCGATTAAAACAAATGCTTCAAAAGAAATTTTTTATTGATTTGCACGGTTGTGCAAAAAATCAGGTTGATGCCGAACTTATAATCGGGATAATGGAAAATTTATCATGGAAAAACACTTCCGATCCCGATGAAGCGGATTTGATAATAGTCAATTCATGCGGCTTTATTAATTCTGCAAAAGAAGAATCGATAAATGCCGTTTTACAGGCTAAGGCGGCCCACCCTAGGACTAAGATTCTCTTGGCCGGATGTTTGGCCGAACGTTATGCCGATATCCTCAAAAACGATTTACCTGAAGCAGACGGTATTTTTGGAAACGGAAACCTTTCCCTACTGCCTCAATTAATAGACTCCATGTTTCCTAAGAAAACTTCGGAGGAAAAATTCATTGATAAGATACTTATCCCACCGCAAATAGGCATCTGCGGAGGAGAAAGGCCTAAAATACTTAACTTTCCGCGGTCTACCTATATCAAAATAACAGAAGGCTGTGATAACTTTTGCAGTTTTTGTGCCATACCCATTATCAGGGGACGTTTAAGAAGCCGACCCATTAAAGACATCTGCGATGAGATAAAAACCTTTTTAAAAAAAGGCTTTTATGAATTTAACCTGATAGGTCAGGACTTAGCCGCCTATCAAACCGGAAAAAATGATTTAAATGAAAATGAACTGTATAGAGAAAACTGCTCGGGTTTAGCCCTTCTTCTAAAGAGCATTTCGGAAATAAAGGGTAATTTTAAAATCAGATTACTTTACATTCATCCCGATCACTTTCCCCTTGATATTCTTCCTATAATGACGGCAGATAAAAGATTCCTGCCCTATTTCGATATTCCATTTCAATCGGGTGCACAAAAAATAATAAGGGCTATGAACCGAAATGGAGCTGCCGAGGTTTACCTCGATATCATAAAGAATATACGGGAGGCTTTTGAAAAAGCAAAAAGTCCTTACGGAGAGCCGCAAATACGGACAACCTTTTTGGTAGGCTTTCCGGGCGAAACTGACGAAGATTTCAATGAGACCATCAAGTTTTTAAAGGAATTAAGGCCTCTTTGGTCGGGCGGCTTTACATATTCGAGGGAGGAGGATACTCCTTCATATTCTTTTAAGGGCAGGGTTCCCAAAAAAACTGCAGAAGCCCGTCTTGCCGAAATACAAAATACTCAAACCTCCATAACGGAAAAAAAACTGGATTCCTTTATAGGAAAAGAAATAGAGGTCTTAGTAGAAGAGCTTATTCAGGCAGAAGATAAAGCATTTTTAGCCCTAGGACGGGCTTGGTTTCAAGCACCGGAAGTTGACGGAGCCGTTGTTTTAAACTTTAATTTAAACAAAAAAGACATTGATGGAAACCCGATAGCTCCCGGCTCAATTGTAAAAGCAAGGATTGCAGCCCGAAACGGTTTTGATCTCGAAGCCCTAGCCGTTTAAAACTTGTCGATAAAAACCTCCATAATGTATAAAGACTTGTAAAAATACGCCGATACTGTAATGAGGTATAATTAATTCCGCCTTAGAATTTAGCATATTGTAGAGGGTTTACTAATCCTTTATAAATATGATAAAATAGGTATTGGAGATTTAAGTTGCGCACAAGTTTAAAAGTTTTTATAAGTTTAGTTATCTCTCTAGCCGTATTTTCGGGTCTTTTATATTTAACGGCCTCAGATTATGAATCTTTTACGGAAACGAAAATATATAAACCTTCCATATTACGGCATATCAATGAAAACCTAAAAGAGATTGAAAAAACTTTTATAGCTTGGAATGAAGAAAACACCGAGTTATTTAAAAATTTCCTTCGTGAAGAAGCATTAATGTCAGCAGTAAAGCAGGATCAAGACCAATCCGACATAGAAGCACGAAATAATATCATTTCAAAAATAATATCGACAGTCCCCGGATTTGCAGGATTGCGGATAATCGATTCACAATATCAAAAAATTCACTTTAGTACCTTTCCGGAAGACATTCTAAGCAAGACAAACTCAATGCTTTCATATAAAAGGTACAACGATGCAGGCAATTTAATTCCATACCAACATATAGCATCTGCAGACAAGTCGGAAGTAAAAATTACGGCTTCAACAGCTTTTGATGTGATTCTATATTGTTTGCCTTTTTACGATACCTATGATGTATATAGAGGAACGGCCGTTTTTTATATCTCAGGGAACAGCTTTTTATATCATTTGGTTTCAGAAAACAACCTTTCAATCAGCGACGGCTTAGCCCTCCTCGCCGACGAATCCCATACCATAATCGGGCTTTTGACAGGAAACCATAATGTTGTTTCTCCGGAATTAAAGGAAGCCGTTCTCAATGACTGGGAAAGGTTACCTCAAAATGTACGCATAATAGGCCTTGAAGGCGAGGATCGCTGGGTTCTTATTACAAAAAAATCCGATTTTGGTTATGTAGGCCGGATAACCGAAAAAGATGTTTTTATGTTCCCCATGACCGTTAAGTATTTTTTGGTATTTACGGTTTTTGTGACAATATTTTTAATGTCCTTTTTATTATTAAATATAAAAAGAAACCGCTTATTTATTGCTCAAAATAAAATTCAGGCGCTGCATTGGTCAATTCTAAAAAACTATTTAAAAACATCTCAAAACGAAAATTGGGCAGAGCTGCAAAAAGAACTTGAGTATCATCGGCATGAAGTAAATGCAGAAATAAAAAAAGGATTAGGGAAAAAAATTCTTGAAACTAAGGGAAAAGAAATAGATGATCTCTTACAAAATAGTTGGCAGGAAATATTTGATATTATAAACAAAACCTCAAGAAACAAATCTCTTACCCAAGATCTAAAAAATATAAAAGCTGAAGAGCTTATAAATCTTTTGATGGAGGCGGTCAAAGCTCAAAAGGATGTTTCCGATAAGCCAAAACCGGCCTCTGAGGTCAAGGAAGTCGATAAAGTTGTCGAAGAACCCGATGAAGCAGAAGAAGCTGAGCCTGTCGAAGAGCTCGGCGAAATAGAAGAAGCTGAGGCCGTAGAAGAACTCGATGAAGTAGAAGAAGCTGATGCCGTCGAAGAACTCGGCGAAATAGAAGAAGCTGAAGCCGTAGAAGATCTCGATGAAGTCGAAGACGCTGAGACTGTAGAAGAACTCGGTGAAGCAGAAGAAGCTGAAGCCGTAGAAGATCTCGGTGAAGTAGACGAAGCTGAGCCTGTCGAAGAACTCGGCGAAATAGAGGAAGCTGAAACCGTCGAAGAACTCAGCAAAGTAGAAGAAGCTGAGCCTGTCGAAGAACTCAGCGAAGTAGAAGAAGCTGAAGCCGTCGAAGAACTCGATGAAGCAGAAGAAGCCGATGCTGTTGAGGAACTCGATGAAGCAGAAGAAGCTGAGGTAGTCGAAGAACTCAGCGAAGCAGAAGATGCCGATGCTGTTGAGGAACTCGGTGAAGCAGAAGAAGCCGATGCTGTAGAAGAACTTGGCGAAATAGAAGATATAGATGATCCAATGCTCCGTTTAAATGATTTAGGATATACTATCTCAGGTTTGGATTTTTCCGAACTTGATGTTCCTATTTCGGAATTGGAAAAGGCAGAAGCTAAAAAGGTTGAATACATTACCGAAGATTATAGCCCTATACGTTCAATGTGGGGAAAGTATGACGAAAGCCCAATCTTGGGTACTCTGGATGTAGTAGGAGAAAGTGAGCCTGTGCCTTTGCTTGATATAAACGAAGAGCAAACAATAGTAAACGAGGACGGAGTATTTATTATCCGTAAAACGGAACCGATAAAACCTGAAAATAAAGATTTTAAGGCTCTTGTTGACTCAGTACTTAGATAGCACCAAAATGCAAACAGTTTTAAACAATTTTAAACAACTTCTTTTTATTTTATTTTTTATAGGCAATTTAAGCATTGTCCCATGCGAAAACAGAGACAAACTTGCTGCCTTTAATGTTAATCTTGATAATCCATGGCTTAGTTTAAAAGCCATTCAGACGGCCTATCCTGATCTTGTAAAGAATATTTCCTTTGATTCGGAATTAAACGATTGGTTTATAACGATAAGAAATCAAAATTTGTATTGGGCAGATGGAAGACTTTTACCAAAAAAAGATATTCAAAATCGGCAAAAATGGGCTCCCATAATTTCTTACTTTTATTCCGATGAGGTACAGAACCCTAAAGACTTTTCTGAAGAACTTATATCGGCATTAAAACCGGAGAGTCTAATAAAGAATAGAAAAGCAGCCCCTCCCCCAAATTACACTTTTTTTATGCTTTTATTCAACGGAAAAAACCGCAACGAGATTATAAAACAAATACGCCGCTCCCGTTTCTTGGGGTATGATGTATGGGTTCATCAGCGCGTTGTAGAGCCTTTAAGGCGTGTTCAAACAAAAATATACGCAGCCCAAAAAACAAACACAGAAGTTAAAAAATTTTTAAAAGAACTAAACCAGTGTTGGAGTTTTAATTGGAGAGTTATAGCAGATTCCGGTAAACTGAGCAACCACAGCTGGGGATCGGCTATCGATCTTCTACCGGCAAACTACAAGACTAAAAAAATCTATTGGTTTTGGGAAGCTGCCCGTAATGATTATTGGATGAAAATAATGCCTTACAGAAGATGGATTCCTCCTAAGGCCGTAATAGAAGCCTTTGAAAGCGAAGGTTTTATCTGGGGCGGTAAGTGGACGCTCTGGGATAATATGCACTTTGAATACCGTCCCGAACTCCTATATATTAGAAATTTTGTTCTAAAGGCGGAATTTAATGAATTTATAGCACAGGATACACAAGGTCTATATCAAACACCTCAAATTGAACCGGAGAAACAAATATCTCAACGGCTTGCCGATATTTTTAAAATGGCAGAATTGATAAAATTTACTTCATCCTTTTCTCATAATATACTATCTTTTTACGATATCAGCGCAACGGAGGAGGATAAATTTGAAAAAGAAGAAAATATAGAAGAGCCGCAGGAACCCAAATATTTGGAGGAAATGATTGATTAAAATTGCTTTAGGGATATCTATAATTCTAATATTCTTTTTACTCGGTTTGGTCATTGGAAAATACAAGGAAAGGAGTTTAAATCTAAAAAGGGTAAATGAAGCAAGAAAAGATGCCGTAAAACGATCCAGAGCCGTATTAAATGGGCAACTTTCAGAGCAGCTGGCTCCTTTTTTCCCCGATTTTCCTGCAAATCCCACAGAAATACGCTTTATAGGTCAGCCTGTAGACTACATTGCCTTTAACGGTGCTTCCCAAGGAACTATTACCGATATAAGCTTTATAGAAATAAAAACAGGCTCATCAGCTTTGAGTCCTGTTGAACGAGCTTTAAAAGATGCTATCGAAAAAAAGAAAATAAAATATATAGAATATAGAGCAGATTTTAATAATAAATAGATATTTTAGATTAAACCGCATAAAAATGCAATAAAATGAATAAAAATACATATTTTTCTTAAAAACACTTGACAATTTTTATTTAATTTGATAAATTATGACTACACACAGAAAAGATACACATACTACTTCAAAAGAACCCCCGTATCCTCCTTTCGGGGGTTCTTTTCTTTTTTTGAGCGAAATTTAATCTACTTTTTTATAAAAAAATTCTGATCGATAATTTCAACAGAAATCTCATCATTCCCAAAAACAGAAATAGAATTATCCTTATAGAATAAAATGCAGGCAGGCATTTTAGGCTTACCTATAAGGGGAAAATCCACCGTTACTAACTTTTGTAAAAGAGCCCTTGTTTTTTCTTCCCCTAAAACATAGCTTGATGTAGAAAGAGCATCGGCAAGGGTAGAGCTTTCACTTACAATAGAAGAAGCATTTAAGCGGTTTTGTACAGGATAACCCGTCTTTGAATCGAAGATATGATGATAAATTATCCCGTCTTTTTCTATAAATCTTTCATAGTTGCCAGATGTTACAAGTGAAGCATCTTGAAGATTCATACTTACAACAGGGTTTTGTTTTCCTATTACCGGATTCCGTAAAGCAGTCTTCCAAGTTTTTCCCGACGGATTTTTACCGGAAACCAGGATATTTCCGCCAAGGTCTATTAGAAAATCTTTTATGCCATGCTCTAAAAGTATTTTTGCAATCTTATCGGCTGCATAACCTTTTGCAATCCCGCCAAGGTCCAACCTCATACCTTCTTTTTGTAAAAAGGCCTTATTTCCCTCACTTAGGATTATGTTTTTATAGTCTAAAAGCGGCAGAACCTCTTTAATGTCCTCAGGTGAAGGAACGGATTCATTTTCAAAGCCTATATTCCAAAGTTTTACCAAGGGGCCGATAGCCGGATTAAAGGCGCTATCTGTAAGCTCCGCCATCATAAGGGAAATTTGCAAAAGCTCGTACAATTCGGGGGAAACTTCCAAAGGAGAAAGGCCGGCCTCTTTGTTTAAGCGCTCAAGTTCCGACTCGTTTGCAGTAGTCAGACCTTTTAGATTATTATTTTCTGCGGAAATCTTATCGGTGTTTGCATTAAAAATTGAATCAAGTTTTATCAGTTCGGCATATACCTTTTCCAAAACTTCTTCCGCCTTTTTTTGGGGCTCAAAGGTCAGGATACGCACCCTGCAAACAGTTCCAATAGACAACCATGTTTTAGAATATTCTTTTATTGCCGGCCGGCACGAAAAAGCTAAAAGGATGTAAAAGGCTAAAAATAAGAGAAAGATAGATTTTTTAAACATAATGGCTCCGGTTTAGCTATCTTGAAGCTTTTTTTGTTTGATACCCTGTAAAATTAAATTTACACCAAGCCCTATTCCGCAGCAAACGATAAAGGAATCGGCAGCGTTAAAGGTCGGCCAGCGCTCCATTCCCAAAATGCCGAAAAATTTTACATCGATAAAATCCACAACACCTTCAGATCTAAAAAAACGGTCTATAAGGTTTCCAAAGCCTCCGCCCAGTATTCCGCATATAAACCATCTTTGAGCCCTTGTCAATTCAGCAGACTTTAGATATGCAACAGTAAGAGCTATCAAGAGTAAAAACGGTAAAAAAACCAACAATATCTTTCTTGCAATTTCTCCAAAACCGGCTCCAAGACTAAAGGCCGCGCCGGTATTGTATACAAACCTCAAATTTACAAGGTCTCCTATCACCGGAATTACCTCATTCACGGACATATATTGTACAACCAAAATTTTAGTAACTTGGTCTACAACAATAACTATTGCAGTAAGCAAAAAAGGAAGATAATAATCTTTTTTATTGTTCACAAGGATCCTGCCTTATAATACATATAGATTTTGCTCTTTTGAGCGGCGAGTATTAACATAACGGGTTAAGTCTGTCATGTTTTGTACTATAATTCTATCGTCATAGACGGAAATTCTGCCCTGATCTATAAATTTCCGCATATTGTCTTCGGTTTCTTCTTTTGAAAGACCGGCCCAACGGGCAACCTCTTCAATTGTCGTATCAAAGGAACGCATCTCCGTACTGCGGTCAAGATTGGGCTGGGTTTCATCCAGCATTAAGAAAACGTCTGCAATTCTTGCAGGCCTGTCTTCGATGGTTAAAATCATAAACCTGCGTCTTTGGGCATAGATTCGCCTTACAAAGGTCTTTAAAAGCCTCATAGCAATAGCCGGATTTCCCTTCATCAAAATTTCAAAGTTTTCCTTATTGAATTCGAGGGCCATCACATCGTCATAGGCTATGGCCGAGGCTGAACGGGGAGAGTTATCCAAAATGGCCATCTCACCGAAGATTTCACCGGGCTGTAAAATGTCAAGGTTTTTTTCAAATCCGTTGATAATTTTTATAAGCTGAACACGGCCCGACTGTATCAAATAGAATGATGAACCGGGTTCAAATTCTGCAAATATAAGAGAGCCTTTAGGAAAGCTTTTTGCAAATCTTGAAAATGAAGAAAAAAGATCCGACATAGTTTATGCTCCTTGCAGCCGAGTGCTGCATTCTTTTTGAAGTTCCCGAATTTTTCCGATTATATCGGCGCCTGACAAGATGGCAGCCTTATCAAAAAAGGCAATCGCCTTATCCGGTCTTTCCATATCCATATAACACATACCCAGATACATAAGGGCATCTCCTATCTTTGAAGACTTGGGATGCTGGGAAATAAAGCCCGTTAAAAGCTGTAAACAGCGTACATATTCTTTTTGAGAGTGCAAACTCTTTCCCGCCCCGATATAGGCATTATCGGTAATCTCATCTCCCGCACCTGCTTCGATTACGGCATGATATTGATCATAGGCAGCTTCAAATTCTCCCTTTTCAAAAAGATCTTCAGCCTTATTATACGCAAGATGAACAGTACCGTCAGTAACCGCAGCCGGTTTTTCGTGATGAGCAAGAACGGCATCATTATTGTGTCCTTCTGCATTTCCGAAAGAACGGCCTGCAACTTCCGCCGTACTTCTAACAATTTGATCTACTTGTGAAATATACTTTCCGTTAGGATAAATAGCCTTATACCTTGTCCCAACCTGTCCTGCCGCCTTATAATGTTGGGAAGAATAAAAGGCATTCATAACATTAAAAAGCCCTTCTTCAGGGTTTTTTTCTTCTTCGCTGTCTAAAAGAGAGGCTAACTGCTTATGAATAGTCCTAAGCTGGCGGGAGAAAACCTTTATCATCTGTAAAATAATGCGGGTATTCGTCTGTGCAAAGGCTTCAAATTCCTTGCTTGTAAAAGAATAAACTATGGAGTCGGTTAAAACCATGGCGCTTTCTTCTCTTGGATAATTGCCCAATGCGGACTTTACTCCAAAAAATTCTCCGGTCTTTATATAGTCGGTAACCTGTTCTCCGGTTTCAATGTCTATAGATGTAAGAGCTATGCTGCCCGTGTTCAAAAGAAAGACACGTTCATCAAAGTCTCCCGAGAAATAAACTACTGAATTTGCCTTGTAATTAATAGCCTTAGGCATTACGGCCTCCCAATACAAAACTTGCGTTCTATTATTCTAGCATATTTTTTAAGAAAAACCTAGCCCTTCTTTGTTTTTTTTGATATAATCTTTTTCTATGGTGGACTTACACACTCATTCAACGGCATCGGACGGCACCTTTACCCCTGCGGAACTTGCCGCAGCCGTTAAAAAGGCGGGTATTTCAGCCTTTGCCTTAACCGATCACGATATTTTAAGCGGACTCGACGAAGCTGCTGCAGAAGCTAAAAGGCAGGGTATAATTTTTATACGCGGTGTCGAAATAAGCGTTAAATGGAGCCCCGGAGAACTCCATTTATTGGGCCTTGATTTGCGTAAAGATTCCCGTGAGCTTAACTCGCTCTTACAGGACCTGCAGGATGAAAGGATAAATAGAAATCAAAGAATGGCCGAAAAATTAAAAAAAGCCGGCTTTGATATCTCATATGAAAAGGTGAGAGATTTTGCGGGCGGCGATAAGGGCCTGGGCCGGCCCCATTTTGCAGCCTACATGGCGGCTCATAAAATGGTCAAAAAAAATCAGGACGCCTTCGATAAGTATTTTGCAAAGGGAAGACCTTTTTTTGAAGAAAAAGAAAATGCAGACCTTGCTGCTGCAATTTCTGCCGTAAAATCCGCAGGAGGGATTCCCGTTTTGGCTCATCCTATGTCCCTTTATTTATCTTGGTCTTCCCTTCCCGATGTTATAGCCGATTTTAAAAGGCAGGGCCTTGTGGGACTTGAAGCTTGGAATTCTTCAACAAAATACAATGATTGTAAAAGGCTTGAAAAACTGGCGGCATCCCTTGATATGCCCATAACTGCCGGAAGCGATTTTCACGGCTCAATCCGAAAGGACAGAAAACTCGGAACAACTTCAAAAAACGGTATAAAGATTGAAGACAGGTTTTACGAAAATTTACGAGCCCTCCATCCCGACCTTCCGCCTTTGCAAGATAGTCAGGCTGATTAGAAGATAAAAATTATGCAAAAAGAAATCGTAAAAACAAAAAAGATGGTTTTCGGGGCTTCATGCATCGCTTCCTTAAAAGACGGCAAAACCGTTTTTATTCCCTATTCTCTTCCCGATGAGGTTTTGGAAATTTCCATCGTAAAAGAACATAAAAATTATACCGAGGGAAAAATCGAAAAAATTTTAGAAGCCTCGCCCCACAGGGTAGAACCTAGGTGCCCTTACTTTTATGCTTGCGGGGGCTGCAACCTCCAAACAGCCGATGACGAATACCAGCATTTTTTAAGAAAAAGCATGGCCCTTGAAGCCCTCGATAGAGCTTTGAGTTTAAATAAGGAAAAAGCTGTTTTTGATAAACCGGCTCTTGAAAAGAATCTTTTTGAAAAAAGTGTTTTTGTAAGCGGCCCGGACTGGGATTATAGAGCCCGCTTTCAGTTTTACATTGACGAGGACGGCTCTCTTTCTTTAAAAGAAAATAAAAGTTACGGTTCGGTAAAGATAAAGGATTGCCCTATTGCAGTACCCGCAATAAGAAATCTTTTAAAATCGAATTTAAAAGAACATACTCCGAATTCGAGAATCCATATTTTTTCGGACGGAGAAAAAATTTTTACTCAAGATAATGCAAAAGACTGTGAGGTAAGGCTTGCAGGAAAAAGGATTAAATTTAATCCCTTGGGCTTTTTTCAATCTAATTTGGAAATGACCGAAAAACTGATAAACATGATTTTTGAATACGCAGAAATTTCAAGTTCTGTTTTGGATTTTTATTCAGGTGTGGGAACATTTTCTCTCTTTGCTTATGATCAGGCAAAAGAGATTCACCTTGTAGAACATAATAAACACGCCCTCGCCTATGCCCAAGAAAATTTTTTGATAAACAGCTCATCAAGCGGAATTGTCAGAGAAAAAAAAGAAAGCGGATTTCCTAAAATTTTTTATCATGCCTTGGACGGAAAAAATTGGGCAAAAACAAGAGAATCAAAATTGAAATTCGATACGGTATTTGTAGACCCGCCGAGGAGCGGCATAGATAAAGAAACCCTGTCTTGGCTTTGCTCAAGCGGAACCAGTCAGGTTTTTTACATCTCCTGCGACCCCGTAACCTTCGCCCGCGACACGGCAAGCCTTCTTGTATCCGGCTACAAATTAGAAAAACATTTTCTATTCGATTTTTATCCTCAAACCCACCACATCGAAACACTGGGGATTTTTAGGAAAGACGGAGATAACCGATTATGCTGCTATAATCCGCAAAAAATTATCGGATGTAATGTATAATTTCGTTTATAATATAGAGGGGGTTTTATATGAAAAATGCGGTTGTATATATACACGGGAAGGGCGGTTCTGCCGACGAAGCGCTTTACTATAAAAAGTTTTTTAATGACGCTTATGATGTTTTAGGGTTTGATTATAAATCGGAGTTACCTTGGCAGGCAGGTGAAGAATTTCAAAACTATTTTGATTCCCTTATTCCAAATTATAATGAAATCTTATTAATTGCAAACAGTATAGGGGCTTACTTTTCTATGTTGTCCTTATCGGAAAAACCGATCAAAAAAGCACTGTTTGTTTCCCCCATTGTCGATATGGAAAATATCATTTTACACATGATGAAACGGGCAAAGATATCCGAAGAAGAACTTAAACTAAAAAAAGTCATCAACATTCAGTTCGGCGAACCCTTATCGTGGGAATATCTTTCTTTTGTCAGAAAAAATCCTATAGCATGGAACATTCCTACCGGTATTCTTTACGGTAAAAAAGACGATATGACTTCTTTAGAAACAATGACGAATTTTGCGAATAAAATACATGCGGACTTAACGGTTTTTGATGAGGGCGAGCATTGGTTTCATACTGAAGAACAAATGAATTTTTTGGATACTTGGTTTAAAAGATTCGTTTGAAAAATCTTTATACACCTGTTACGCCTCGATGAGTTCACGGATTGAATGCTGCCCATTTTCCATCTGGGTTTTAGACTGCTCCAAAACTTTTATATTGTTTTACGAATAAAAAACAATGCTTCTATGAAAACAATAACACTGTTTCCGTTTTGCTTCAGCAACAACATTATTCACAGGGACAGCCCAAAATAGCCGTCTCCCGCTATACGGTTATACGCCTCGTGCAGCAGGCGCGGATAAGTTCGCTGTCGTGGGTTACAACAAGAATTGTTGTGCCCATCGATCGAAGTTTTTCCAGCAACGCGGCGGTTTCTTTCATGTGCGCATAATCAAGGCCGCTGGTCGGTTCGTCAAGAAGCAGTAACTCCCGCCCGGATGCAAGGGCGCAGGCAATGGCGAGCCGCTGTTTTTGTCCGCCGGAAAGGCTCTGCGGATG
Source organism: Treponema sp. B152 (assembly GCF_024181665.1). Classification (NCBI taxonomy): domain Bacteria; kingdom Pseudomonadati; phylum Spirochaetota; class Spirochaetia; order Treponematales; family Treponemataceae; genus Treponema; species Treponema sp. B152. The sequence continues at coordinate 179,913 of NZ_CP058668.1, read as the reverse complement.
ACGATCGGCAAAGTCCGCCAAATCAAGATTTCTTATGATTTCCATTGCCGTTTCTTTCTCGTTTGCTGTTCCTTTTTTAAGGCTGATAAGAACCTCATCCAGTACACTTTCTGTAAAAAGCTGATTGCCGGTATCCTGCATAACCATAAAACAAAGCTTCTTTCGAGATTTGCTGTCGTAAAGTTTTCCCTCATACTCCAAAGTCCCTTTACACCGTTTTTCTAGTCCGCAAAAACAATTGAGGAAGCTGGTCTTGCCTGCGCCGTTTGCTCCCACGATTGCCGTAATTTGCCCTGCAGCGATTTGCAGTATTGGAATATCCACAATGTTCTTTTTTTCGCCGTGATAGGCAAAGTGGAAATTTCGCAGTGTGATTGGTCTGTCTCCTTCTCGAAAAGAATCCATTTGCATTTCCGCAGGCGATTCCGTCACTGTTGTACGAAGCCCCATTTGTGTAAGCTGATTTTGTGTGAGCTCCTCTTTCCCGTTTCCGGTAAATTCTCCGACAATCTCTCCGTCACGCAGAATTACAGCGCGGTCAATGATGTCCCACAGGTATGCAATGCGATGCTCCGCCGCGATAATAGTCTTTCCCTCTGCCTTCCAGCGCAGGATAAGCTCTCGAAGCATCAGCGTTGCCGTATAGTCAAGATTTGCAGACGGCTCATCGAGCAGTATGATTTTCGGTTCGGATACATTTACGGAAGCGCAGGCTATTTTTTGTTTTTCGCCGTCAGACAGGCGGAAGATATTGCGATCCATCAAAGAAGCCATACGGAAATGAGCAACGGTACGGTCGATTCTGGTATAGATTTCCTGTTCAGGCAGCCCTCTGTTTTCGCATCCGAATGCAAGTTCTCCGGTGGTATCGACATTGTAAAACTGGGTTCTGGGATTTTGGAAAACGGTGCCTATGATGAGTGCGGTATCATAGAGCTCACGCTCCTTAACACTGCCGCCGTCAATGAGAATATCACCGCTGAGCGCTCCGGGATAGAAGTGCGGAATCAGACCGTTTATAAGCCGCAATATCGTTGTCTTGCCGCACCCTGACGGGCCCGTCAAAAGGACGCATTCTCCCGTTTTTACCGTCAGATCGATATTTTTCAAACTACTCGCATACATACACTCCGCATTTTCGGAGCCGTAACGAAAACTGACATTTTTAAGTTCTACCATAACGCTACTCTGCAAAGCTCCAAAATCCACATGACAACAACGGCGAGGCAGATAATCAGCAATATCAAATCCTGCACTCGAAATCCGATACGGCAGATGTTAGTACGCTTTATCGGAGAGCCCAATCCGCGTGTCAACGCAGCGGCAGACAGGTCTTCTCCGATACGGACGGTTGAAGTTATCATAGGAACCAGTTGGTACTCCACAACCTCTCCGGGTCTTACACCGCCTAACCGGATTCCTCGCATACCCATCGCTCGTCTGATGGATTTCCATTCCGCTCCAATGGTCGGAAACATCCTGAACATCACCGACATGGGAATGGTGATTGCTTGAGGAATATGAAGCCGCTCCATAGCGGAGATAAATTCACTAACGGATGTTGTTCCAATCAAATATCCGCCCATAACTACCGTAACTGCAAAGCGCGTTAAAATTCCTCCGCACATTAAAGCAATGAAATTCAGCAGTCCCGGCAAATGCGGCATAGCGATCAGCAGCCCATAACCGACCGCAAGCATAATAACCCCGCGTCCAAACCGTTTCCACTGCCGCTCTATGAGCAGCAATAAAAACGGAAGAACCGACAAGATTATCTTAATCGATTTCATTTGAGAGCCGCCAAGTCCGCCCATAACAAATACCGCTAAAACAAGCACGAGCGCAAGCTTTGTGCGAGGATCAAGAAAGCCGCGCCTTTTTTCTTGCGATAGTGCGGATGAGTATGCTATCACACAAGACCCGCTTTCTCAAAATGCTTTTTCAAAAGAGCCTTGCCAAGAAGACCTCCGAGAATTCCGCAGACTAAACAAACAGCCAGTAGTACCGGTGCCATCCAGAGGGGCATAAGTTTTGAAACCGCATCAATATATGCCTGACCATAATCCGCTCTCTGTGCAAAGTATCCCTCGTAGTCCGTAAACAGCGGTAAGTAATTTCCGAAAATCCACACACTGAACAGTCCATAAGAGAGAACCGCTTTTTTGGCGTTCTTGTATTCTCCGCTCTTAAAACACAGTTCCGCAAGTCCTCCTGCGATTGCGCAGGTAAGGAGCGGCCACGGTCCCATACCGGTAAGCAGCATTAAGATTCCCATAATCATAGCCATGATAAAAATCATTCCGGGCTTTTTCACCTTCGTTAAAAAAAGCATAAAAGGAATACCGCCTATAATCGGTACAAATACCGACAGAAGCGGTAAGAATATCGGTATCATGCCCAACATTGCAACCGCAAATAAAATGACAAAGTAAATTGCGCTGTAGATTCCGATGTTAATCAAATCCCGACCTTTCAGTTTGCTTTCGCTTTTCATTTAAAATTCCTCCATATAATTATTTATGTACCTTCCAGCTTGCAGCTTCGCGCCGTTCGCCGATAAAGTTTCGGTATATGCCGTCCTGATTCATCAGTTCGGCATGCGTGCCCTGCTGCACAATCTTGCCGCGGTCTACGACGATGATCTGATCGGCTCTCTCTACGGTTTTCAGCCGATGAGCAATCATGATGACGGTCTTTTCGGCGGTAAGCGCGTGGATGGCGCGCATCAGCTCGTTTTCATTTTCGGGATCGACGTTGGCAGTTGCCTCATCCAAAAAGATGACCGGTGCGTTTTTCATCATGGCGCGGGCAATAGAGATGCGCTGCTTTTCTCCGCCGGAAAGACTTGCGCCGCCTTCACCGACTACCGTATCGTATCCTTGGGGAAGGCTTGAGATAAAGTCATGGCAGCAGGCCTTTTTTGCCGCAGCGATCACATCCTCCATCGGAGCACCGGGCTGACCAAAGCGGATATTGTTGGCGATGGTGTCGTGGAATAAATAAACCGATTGGAACACAAAACTGAAATTCGCCATCAAGGAATCCATATCGTAATCCTTCACATTCCGGCCGCCAAGCATAACGCTTCCCCCGTCTACATCCCAAAACCGTGCAAGCAGATTTACCAAGGTGGTTTTCCCTCCGCCGGAAGGACCGACAATCGCCGTCGTAGTCTTTTCAGGAATATTCAATGAAATGCCGTCGATGATCTTTCGCTTCTCATAAGAAAACGCGATATCCTGCGCAACAATATCACGCACTGCCGGTTCAATCGTTTCTCCGGATATATCCATCTGCGGCGTGTTCAGAATTTCCTGCGCCCGGTCAACGCTCATATCGACCACGCGCAGTAGTGACGAGTATTGTCCTGCCGTTTCCAAACTGGTATAGATGATAAATGCGGAGATTACCATGACAACAGCATTCAGCGCGTCCATGCTTCCGGCACAATAGAATACGCATGAAAAAGCTACCATTGCCACACCGGTAAGCTTGGCGATAAAACTCTGCAATGCTATGCGGGGCACCAGTGTCATTTCCATGTCGATATTGATCTTACTGTTTTCCGAGATTGCCTCATTTAATTCCCTGCTCTTAACTCCCGTCAATCGGTAAGCCTTAACCTCGGTCATACCCTGCAAGTATTCCAGAACCTTTTCTACGAGCCTTTCATCTGCGCGTATCTTTTTTCCCGACACCTTCTCGGAAGCAATCCTGAGGCGGCTGTTTGCAAAAAGAAACAGCGAAAAACCGCAGAGCAGCACACAGGCGATTCTCCAGTCGAAGAAAAACAGCATGACGACAATAAGCAAGGTTGTAAGCAAGCCGTCGCAGACAAGCATTACCACACGGGTAGCAATATTTTCAAGGCTTTCCATTATATTAGTTGTGATAGATGTAATCTGCCCGAGGCTGTTGGCATTAAAGTATCCCATCGGAAGATACCGCAGATGCTCTGCAATCTCTACCCGTTTTTTCGCACAAGTGTCATAGCCCCCTTCGGTCTGTAACATAACGGCCTTTGATTTTAGCAATCCCGATCCGGCAATGCTGATCAGCATAATCCCTAACGAGAGCAGGATATCTTTTGTGTCTACCATTCCGTTCATCAGCGCCCGAATCATCACCGCAATCGCCGGAATCTTTAGCGCCTCAAACAGAGCCTGAATAACATTGAGCCGAATGGAAGTGATAAATTTCCGGCGGTTTTCTTCACCGCAGAACGCAAAAAACTTTCTAATAACTTTAAGCATGATCTTTCACCTCAATATGTGCATTCCACATCGTTTCATATAACCCGTGACGAGACAAAAGTTCATCATGGGTTCCGCTGTCTTCAACGGTGCCGTCTTTAATGACATAAATACAATCGGCAGCGGTAATCGTAGAAAGCCGGTGCGCAATCACGATGAGCGTCTTACCCTCCGTCAGCTTAGAGATAGAGCGCTGAATAACCGCCTCGTTTTCAGGGTCGGTGTATGCGGTTGCCTCATCCAAAATGATAATGGGCGCCTCTTTCAGCATTGCTCTGGCAATGGAAATACGCTGCCGCTCGCCGCCGGAAAGATGCCCGCCGGAAGTGCCTACCACGGTATCGTAACCGTGTTCCAGCTCCAAAATAAATTCATGGCAACCGCTGTGTTTTGCTGCTTCCTCCACTTCCGCATCAGTTGCATCCGCTCGCCCAATGCGGATATTTTCCCTGACCGTCATGTTGAATAGATAATTATCCTGCGAGACAAAGGCAATCTTATCCGAATAGGCTTCTTGCGGAATTTCGCGAATGTCCGTATCTCCCAGCAAAATTGAGCCGCTGCTCACATCCCAGAGCGAAGCGATGAGGCGCGCAATGGTACTCTTTCCGCTGCCGGAAGGACCGACCAGCGCAATAAAGCTGCCCTCCGGGATTTCCATAGAAATGCCGTGAAGCACTTCCTTTTCCTTATACGAAAAACGAACATCCTGTAGCTTCAGCGTGTTTTCTTTTGGAACAGCTCCGTCTAACGGGCGCTCCATTTCGGGAGCATACAAAATACTTTGAACTTCACCGAAGATGGTTCCCATCGTTCGAAAGTCGTCGGAATAACTCATCAAGGTTATAAGCGGTGTGATGATGCCGACAGAGAGAATAATAATTGTTACCAGATTCTGCGGCGGAAGAGATCCACCCTTTACCAAAAGGCCGCCGATGGGGAGCACGGAAACCATTGTAGCGGGCATGATTACCGTGGCGAATGTAAAGGTGAGAATACAGGAGCGCATCCAATCGATATAGCTGTGAGCGGCTTCATAGGCGTCATGCACAAAGCGGTCGTAGGAACTTTTTGTATTCCCGAAAACCTTGATGACTTGAATGCCGCCGATATATTCAACCGCCGTATCATTGAGCGCTTTTGTGGCTGTAACCGTGCGTTGATAAAATTGAGGACTGCCCTTCATCATAAGACCATAACAGAAAAAGCCCACCGGTATCGTTGCAAGAGAAGCCAGCCCCATACGCCAGTCAATGGTAAAAATGTAGATCAAAATAATAATGGGGATCAGTAAATTTGCGGTGAACTCCGGAACGATATGCGCCAGTGTTGTTTCAATGCTGTCGATACGTTCGATGAGTATATTTTTGAGCGCCCCGGAACTTTGCTCCAACACCGCACCCAGCGGCATTCTTGTCAGTTTTTCCGTGCAGCGTTTTCGGATTTCCCCGAGCACTGCAAATGTTGCTCTATGACTTGTAGATGTACTGAGCGCATGAAACAATACACGGCAAAACCAAAACGCTGCGATAATCAGACAACGTATCATATAATATGATAGGTCTTTGTTTCCGCCCATCAAACCGTGTACTATGCCGGCAACAACAAAATACGGTGCGATGGAAAAGGCCACGCCGATGACTGCGAGAATAACACTCAAAACATATTGTCCTTTGTGTTCCCCTGTTTGTCCTAACGCCCACGCGATAGGAGAAGGACTCTTCCTTTTTTTCTCCATAAGTAAATCTCCTTTTGTTAGCTAACAAATAATAGTTAGCGTTAGCTAACATTCACTTAACCCCATCGCCCATTTTTATAAATAAAAAGACAGGCGGTGAGACTTTTAACGCTATTCAATTATGCAAGTTATTAAAACCCAAACAACTGCTTCCAGCCCGGAACAAAGAATGCCTCCACCGCTTTCAGGCAATGCAATGCTTCTTCCAAACTGTAATTATGTATAACCGGCTCAAAGAGAGCGGTCGTATATGCTGAAAGCAGAAGATGCAGCTCCTTTGAATCGATGTCTTTCACGGCGTATCCTTGCGCTTTCAGCATCGGCAGATATTTTAAAAGCTGCTCTTGTTGCTGTTCCGTAAGATCGTGAAGGAAATTCTCGTATTTGCTGCCCTGTGATTTTGCCAGCAATAGATGATATTCATCCATATTTGGATAGATTATCTCACGCATCATGTCTATTTCAGAATCCCGCCACTGAATGTGTTCCTTGTGATTCACCGCACCCACATATCGCGCAACATGTGCATCCAGCCAAGCATTTATGCGGTCTACCGCAGGAGCGACAATTTGATCGAAGAGATCTTCTTTATCTACACAATGCCGATATATTCCCGCAGCCGTCATACCGCAGCGCTTGCTGATACTTCGCATGGAAGACTTATCAAAGCCCATCTCCATAAATTCGGCTTTTGCTGCGGCTATAATTTTTATATGATTGGCGGTTTTGTCTCTCGGCATAAATCTCCTCTTTTTGTATACAGTGTTAGCTAACATATGTAAATATACAACTAATCCGTTTTGTTGTCAAGACGGTGAGGGAAAAGTTACAAACAAACTCGGCCTTACAAAACCCAATAGCACGCGTACAAATTCACAAAAAACCGGTTCTCAAAACTACTTGACAATCTAGTGTATAATGTACTAACATGCAGCAAGAAGTTAGCTATTATTAACTTATTTAATATTCGGAGGCTTTATGCTAAACAAAACAATACGTGCACTGGGACTGTGCGCTTTATGTGTAGTGCTGACGGTTTCGTGCAGCAAGGAGAAAACTGCGGATATGCAGAGTCCTGCTGCCAAAAAAGATGCCGATATTGTGCTGAGAGAAGCAGGCGGAGATTTCGGCTATCCGAACCCGTTTAGGCATCAGAACCGCGGGCCGGGCTTTTTCAAAATGGAATTGATTTACGATTCGCTTTTGGAAAAGGATGAAAAAGGCCTTATCCCGTGGCTTGCAAAGGAATGGTCTGTGAGCGAAGACGGACAAACCTATACGTTCACGATTGTCGATAATGCAACGTGGCATGACGGAAAACCGCTGACGGCGGAGGACGTTGCGTTCACGGTTAAGTATTTTGAAACGCACCCGCCGATGCGAGGAGGCTTGATTCTGCACGGTAAGTATCTGATGGATTCCGTTACAGTCAACGGCAATACGGTTACGATTCACATTCCGGAATATACGCCGACCGCGTTGGAAAAAATCGGCAGTATGCGCATCATTCCCAAGCATGTCTGGGAAAATATCGAGGATCCTGCAAAATTTTCCGGTGAAGGCGATGTGGTCGGATCCGGTCCGTATAAATTGGTTTCCTATCAGAGCGAACAGGGTGCCTATAAAATGGTGCGGTTTGACGAATTTTGGGGATTAAAACCCGCCGTTGCCGCAATCGAATGGATTCCCGTTAGCGATAACATCTTGGCATTTAACAACGAAGAAATCGATATTACCAACCTGCCTGCCGACCTTGTAAAAAATTACGAAAACAACAGCGAATTCAAAGTGGTTAAGAATTTCGGCTTACACGATTTCCGTTTCTATTTTAATTTTGATAAGATTCCTGCGTTCCGCGATAAAGAGGTTCGTCAGGCAATCGCATATGCCATAGACCGGAATGAGCTAATCGAAAAGCTCGAACGCGGTTCGGGGTTGGAAGGCAGCCAAGGCTATCTGCACCCTGCGCATCCGATGTATAACCCCAATCTTCCCAAGTACGAGTTTAATCCTGAAAAGGCAAAAGAGCTGATGAAGGGCAGAACAATTACCGCGCAGCTGACGGTCGGCAGTTCACCCAAAGAGGTAAAGATGGCGGAGTTGATTAAAATCAGATTGGCGGATATCGGGATTACGCTGGATGTTGTGAGTGTCGATTCCAAAGCCCGAGACGGTATGATCCGGGATAAAACCTACCAGACTGCGATTGTGGAATCGGGCGGTATGGGCGGTGATGCGGATATGCTGCGGGAAATTTATTCCTCCAAAACGAAGAAGCCGCACCTTGCAGGATATGCAAACGCACAGTTGGACGATCTTTTATACCGGCAATCTATAGAACGGAATGCGGAAACGCGGAAGCAGCTGATATATTCCATTCAGGAAATTTTAGCGGATGAAATTCCCATGTTGCTGCTCTACGGCAAAATCGATAATACGGTGTACCGTCCGGCAAAATACGACCGATGGACGGTGAGGTACGATCACGCTAAATTGGATCATCCCAAGCTTTCGTATATCATTCGTCCATGAGGATAAAATATGCCGTTTTATTCTTTGCGTTAATTACGGCTCATTTTTTTCTTCCCCGCTTGATGCGTGCGGACCCATTTGTGTTTATCTCTTCAGACGGAACGGAGGTTGCAAGCTACAGCGAGGAAGAAATCACTAAATACAAAGCGTATTACGGTTTGGATAAACCGTTGTGGAAGCAATATCTGCATTACTTGGCAGGTATTGCTTCCGGCAATTTAGGCTACAGTATTTATTTTAAGGATACCGTAGTCCGTCTTGTCTTTAAGCGGTTGATATGGACGGCGGGAATTGTATGTGTTTCGCTGCTGTTCAGTTTAGTTCTGGGCCTGTGTTTGGGAAGCCTCAGTGCATGGTTTATAGGTAAACGGCTTGACGGTTTTTTGTATCACGCAATGACAGGGCTTTCGGAGATTCCTTCATTCTTAACGGCGAACGCTATTTTGATGCTTTTTATTATTCGCTGGAGGGTTTTGCCGACATCGGGCGGTATAACGCCGTTTTTACCGCTTAGCTTTACGCTGCCTGTTATTGCCGATATTATAAAACATGCAGTACTGCCTGCGCTGACCTTATCGTTACTTAAAACGCCGGATTTTTATTTTGTAACACGGAGCGCAATGCTGCGGCAGCTGCAAAAAAAATATGTAGAAACCGCGCAGGCAAAATCCTTAGGGGCGTTTACCATTACGGTAAAACACTGCCTGCCGAATGCGTCAAATCCGATTATTACCCGTTTTTTACTCAGCCTGCAAACGCTGTTTAACGGAGCACTCATTGTGGAAAATATTTTTAAATATCCGGGCATCGGCAGGCTGATTAGAGATGCCGTCTTTTATCGGGATTATCTTTTGCTGCAAGGTATTTTTTTTATTGTTACCGTGTTTATCTTGTGCATCAGCGCATTGGGAGAAGCGATATACCGGCGAACGGGAAGGAGCGCAGAGTGAAAAATCCTCGAAATGTGCTGCCGTATGTACCGTGCTTATTTCTGTTGGCAGTTGTGTGTGCAGCCTGCTTACCGTATTTTCCGTTTTTAAAATCGGGCACCATACCGAGCGGGCAAGCGCTCTGTCCGCCGTCGCCGGAACACTGGTTCGGCACTGACGACTTAGGCATCGACCTTTTTGCCTCGGTTTGCTATGGAGCAAAAAGCAGCCTACTTTTATCGGTTGGAAGCGCATTAGTTGCGGCAATCGGCGGCAGTATTATCGGAATGCTTGCAGGTTATGCAGGCGGTGCCGTCGATGCGCTGATCATCAGCATTATCGATTTTTTTATCGGCATTCCCGATCTGCTGCTCATGGTAGTGCTGGGTGTTTTTTTAGGACCGGAATTGGTGAATATTATCTTTGCTATTTCTCTTGTGTCATGGGTAATGCCTGCCAAGATTGTCAGAAGCGAAGTACTGAAAATGAAAACAGCGCCGTATATCCGGCTTTCAAAAGTATACGGTGCGCATTTTTGGCATATCTTTGCGTGGCATTTTTGGAAGCCACTTTTTTCTATTATGCTGGTGAGTGTGATTAAGATTATGAATAAAGCGATTTTGGCGGAAGCCTCTTTAGCGTATTTGGGACTCGGCGATCCGCTGTCGAAAAGCTGGGGTATGACTATTACCCGCGCAATGGATTTTCCGAATATTTATCTTACTGATTTTTGGAAGTGGTGGCTCGTGTTTCCGACCGCCGTCATGGTTTGTACCGTGCTTTCCGTTGCTGCAATCGGCAGACGGATGGAGCTGAGCATTGGAGGGCGTACCCGCTCATGATGCCGGAAGAAATACTAAGGGTAGAAAACCTCACGGTAACATACCGCAGCAGTGCCGGTGACACAGGCAGAGCGGAAGCCGGAATACGGAATGTCGGTTTTTCGCTCAAGCGGGGCGAACTCTGCGGCATTATCGGGGAATCCGGCGGCGGGAAAAGCACGCTGCTTTCGGCAATTATGGGATTGCTGCAAGAAAAATCCGGCGGCGGGACTTTCAATGCCGGTACAGCTGAGGTAACGGGGAAGATTGTCTACAACGGCCGTGAGATACAGAACGCCGGAAAAACCGAATGGAAAAATATCCGTTTTAAAGAGATCGGACTGGTATTTCAAAATCAGGACGAACGACTCAACCCTGCACTGACAGTCGGCGAACAAATTACCGAAGTTCTGCGCAAAGAAATAACCGATACCAAGCTATCGGAACAAAAACTCGCAGCGGTACTCCGTTCCGTCGGACTGGAACCGAGTGTAAAAAACCGATATCCGCATGAACTTTCGGGCGGTATGCGGCAGCGGGTATTTATCGCAATGGCAATTTGCCTGCATCCGCCGCTTTTGTTAATCGACGAGCCGACAACCGCGCTGGATCCTGCATCAAAGCAGCAGATATTGCAGCTTTTACGAAACATTCACAGCGAATACGGCACGACAATGCTGATTGTCTCCCATGATCTTGAAGTGATTGAAACCCTCACCGATAATCTGATGGTACTGCTGCACGGGTATGTCATAGAAAAAGGTAAAACGCAAAACATCTTGGAAGAGGCAAAACACCCGTACACATCTGCGCTGCTGCAATCAAGTACCTATCTTAATCCATGGAAGGATTTGTGGGGTATTAAAGAAGCAGAGGAACGCCGGAGCTGCCCGTTTTACGAGCGGTGTACACAAAAAAGCAGCGAGTGTTTATCCTATACGCCGTATTTGCCGCCGGAATGCAGCGAAGGATGCGCCTGTGCAAAAAACGGCATACAGACCATTTTAAGAGTCCGGAATCTTTCAAAGACATTCGATACGGGAAAAGAAAAAACAGAGGCCGTCAAAGACTGCTCGCTGCGAGTACGGCACGGAGAAATCGTTGCCCTGCTGGGGAAGTCCGGCTCGGGGAAAACTACCGTGCTGCATATTATCGCAGGGCTTTTGAACAAAGATACGGGTTCCATCGTGTTTGAGAATACCGAAATAGAAAAGAACGATTTACTCGCACGGGAACACGCTCTGCAAATTGTAGAGCAGGATGCGTTTTCGTCAATGAACACGGCTCTCACCGTACGGGAAATTATCGCCGAACCGTCCGTCATCCGGTATCACAAAAGCGCCGCTGCCTTTACAGAAACCGTGATGAAATATGCAAAGCTGTGCGGTCTCCCTGCCGATGAGGCAATGCTGAACAAAAGGGCACGGGAACTATCCGGCGGGCAGCGACAAAAAACGGCGATTGCACGGGCACTGTCGATGCAGCCGGTTTTGCTGCTCGCGGATGAAATAAACGCCATGCTTGACGATTCTTCCAAGGTGAATATCATGCGGCTTTTAAAACAGTTGCAATACGAACTCGGTTTTTCGATGCTGTTGGTGACACACGACATCGACCTTGTAAAAAAAGTTGCTGACTATGTGTATCGCATGGAAGCAGGCTGCATCGTAGAAGAAGGCAGCATAAGAAAAGTGTTCGGTAAAAGTTGATAAGGAGTTATGCAGTGAATATTAATCAAAAATCGAAGTTCAAACATTTAACCGCATTTATCTTGGTTATTCTTGCGGAAGACCCGCGTAACCGACGGGATATAGACACGGAACAGCTGCAGGATTTTCCCGGTTTTACGATCGACATGTTTCGGTGTATCGCTGCCTCAGCTGTTTGAAAAGAGAAGGCTTGGTAACGATATGGAAAGAAGATATAAAAATCCGCAAACATAATTTTAAAGTATTTTTACAAAAATTTAATGAAAGGAAGATATAATTATGGAACTAACAATGTATGATTTTGAACGGTACATTCAAAAAGACCGGGACGATGCTCATGCCGAGCGCATGTGGGATAATAAAAGTGAAAGCTTTTATAAACGTACCGAAAAAAAACAAAAACAATTTGCTAATGATTTTGTATTTCATCTTATAAAAGACCGGCAGCTGCTCAAAGAGAATTCCAAAGTTTTAGATATCGGCTGCGGGACGGGGCGGCATTTATCGGAGTTTGCCGCATATACTCCGTATCTTACCGGTATCGATATTTCTTCAAAAATGCTTGCATATGCGCAAGAAAAACTACGGCATATCCCGCAAGCAAAACTGATCCATGGAAACTGGATGGACACATTCACAACCGAAAATCAATTCGATTTTGTGTTTGCCTGTATGACACCTGCAATTGCTTCCATCGATAATATAAAACGGATGTGTATGATTTCAAAAAAATACTGCATACTGGAACGGACTGTCTATGAAAAGGATTCCATAGAAGAAGAGATAGAGCAGCTCCTCGGACGGAAACTGTTCAGGTTGCCTCATAATGATAAAAACTATGTTTACGGCGTGTGGAATATACTCTGGCTTATGGGCTACTGCCCCGAAGTTCTGGTTGATAAGCAAGTCCGTACCACAAGCCACTCTATCGAAGACTATATGCATGGTGCTGCATATAACGATGAAGAAAAAACAGCCGTTATGCAGCTTTTAAACACAAAAGCACAAGACGGCATAATAACCGCGGAAGAGTCTGTGGTAAAAGCGATCATCCTGTGGGATACGGAAGATTGAAGAACTGTTGGCGGAAATTCGGCAGGAACATTGGAATAGTATATATGTATAAAGACATAGGTACGGCAAAATGAAAAATCGAAAAGGTAAAAAAAACAACATGCCGGCTCGTTAAATTTTTATATAAAAAAAGATTTAACGTACTGGAAAAAATGCGGTGATTGTGCTACAGTGCGGTTCGGAGGAAAAATATGGATAACGAAACAAAGCAGGAATTCGGCGAGATTGCGCAAAACATTGCGCCCTACGGAATCATAATGGCGGTTTTCACTTTGTGCTATTCCATTTGGTTCTGTTTCGCTTGGGACACTCTCGGCATAGTTTTATTCGCGCTTACGGTTGCATACGGCGCGTACATCGTTTTTGCGAGCATAAAAAACATTAAACACGCAAAACGTTTCAAGACGGTGCAGTCCGAAGCGGGAAAAAAGATTGTCAAAAAAATGAGTATCGTAAGCGCGATTACCTATTCGGCGGTTACAGTTTTTGCCGCGACACTTTCGGCTGTTCATCTTGTAAAATTGATTTTCCCTGCCGTAACCCTTATTATCGGCCTGCACTTTATTCCGCTCGCAAAAATCATGAACAGAAAAATCGATTATTTTATCGCGCCTGTTCCGATTGTCTTTTCGCTGGTGGCCTCGTATTTAGCGTTTACGACAACAATGACATGGCTTGAAGTGTACGCCGTGGCAGGAATCGGCGGCGCATTTGCAACGATGATTTACGGAGCATATATGCTGTATGCGTACAAAAAAGTTGTGCGCGAATATCGCATAGAATATCCGTAAAAATACTTGCGCCAGTATTTTCAGGTTTCTTTATACATAGTAAACTAACAAAAAGGAATCGTTTATAAGAATTTAGACATGCATGGACAATTCCATACTAACAGCCGCTTCCCACCTGTTGGCTTTCCGTTCAAAAATTGTGATATTATCAACCGGAAAGTCTTCCGCAATATTCAGTTCATTCATAACCTGAAGGGCTTTTGCCGTTACCCCCGGTGGAATATCCCGATTTGAAACAGTGGCATGAGGCTGAAAAGGTCTCCTGTCTTTTTTGATACAGCCCGGACAGGCGTTCAAAATTGCTTTTACGGTTTCATCACGGAGCCTTGTCCAATTTTCATCTGCAACTACTTTTGCAAAAAGAGTTCTATCTCCAAACGCATCAAAATTATCTATATGAGCGGTAAAACCTAGGCCCTTAGGCAAAACTTCTTTTTCAATCGCTCTTATTAAATCATCGGTTGAATAGTCTTTATGCAATCTGAACGGAGGTATGAGAGTAACATGGATTGGGGTACCATGCCCTGACTTACATCCATAAGCCCTGTTCATATATCGCCGGCAATCTTCAAGGCTGAGGCTTATATCCTCCGGCAACAAGACACCTATAAAATGTGTCTGCTGCGGAATGTTGTTTTGTTTCATGTTTGTAATTATAGCATAGAATCACATATCGTTCTATATATTTTCTCTTTAATAATCTCAGCATTGATTGAATTACCATTTTTCCGGACACCATTTTTCCGGATACTAGACAATTTATAAAAAACAACTAAAATAATAAAATGGATTAAGGGGAAGATATGAAAGATGAATGTATAGTATGTAAGGCACCGCTGGAATATCTCGAATATGATGAGATGATGGAGTGTGTACTTTGCCGCAAAAAAGAATTAAGTAAAACCAGATGTGAAAAAGGTCATTATGTATGTAATGAATGTCATACAAAAGGAATGGATTCAATTATAGGCATTTGTTTAAGTGAAAAAAGTAAGAATCCTATTGAAATTATTGAAAAGCTGATGGCTGCACCATTTTGTCATATGCACGGGCCTGAACATCATGTGATGGTAGGTTCTGCACTATTGACAGCCTATAAAAATGCAGGCGGAGATATTGATTTAGAACAAGATCTAATTGAGATGCAAAAAAGAGGGAAAAGTGTGCCGGGCGGAGTTTGCGGATTTTGGGGAGCCTGCGGCGCAGGAATAAGTACAGGCATGTTTGTTTCCATTATTTCTAAATCTACACCGCTTGAAAATGAGCCGTGGGGACTCTCAAATAAAATGACTTCCAAATCACTTGAAGCAATAGGAAATATTGGAGGACCAAGATGTTGCAAAAGAGATTCCTATATCTCGCTGCTTACGGCTATAGATTTTATTAAAGAAATTTTTAATATAAATATGGAAAAATCTGAAATACATTGCACTCACTACACAAAGAACAATCAATGTATAGGCGCTAGATGTCCATTCAGAAACTAGCTGGGATTTAAGACTCTTGCCTATTTATCAACATTGTTGTATAGTAATGTTATGAAAAACTCAACTACACCTAAACGTTCCGAGATCGCCAAAAGCGACAAATGGAATATCGAATTACTTTTTAAGAATGAAGAAGAATGGGAAGCAGCCCTTGCTTCTATTCCGGCAGGCGGAAAAGAAATCTTAAAATATAAAGAAGCTTTTTCCAAGCCTGAAACAATCGATGCGGCAACCCTGCTTGCCTGCCTAAAGGCTTCAACGGGGGTTGATAGAATTGCGGAAAAGGTTGGAAACTATGCCTTTTTACAAAAATCTTCAAACGAGGGAGATCCCGAAAACATCAAACGGATAAGTAAATACATGATGACCGTTACAGAGCTTTCGGCTGCCACCAGCTGGCTCATGCCCGCCATCATGGAAATCCCTGAAGAAAAAATCCGCTCATGGATTGACCCTTCAAGCCCCACAGGAAAGGACTTTGCCGATTTTAAGGTTTCCTTGGAAAAGACCTTGTACCTAAAACCCCATACCCTTTCCGACAAGGAAGAAAAGATTTTAAGCCTTTTAAGCGAGCCCCACGGCACACCTAGACAAGCCTTTTCGGTTCTAACCAACGTAGACTTTGATTTCGGTACAATCACAACAAAAGAAGGAGATATAAAACTGACTCAATCTTCTTATTCAAAGTTTATGCAAAATCCCGACAGAGCTTTGCGCGAAAAGGCCTATAAGCAGCTTTATGGCGTATACGGTGCACATAAAAACACAATTGCAAGCCTGTACACGGGACAGGTTCAGCAAAATGTTGCCCTTGCAAAAATACGGGGCTATGCTTCTGCCAGAGAAAAATCCCTCTATGTAGACAAGGTTCCTACGGCCGTTTATGACAACCTCGTAGATACCATTCACAAGAATTTAAAACCCTTGCATAAATTCTACAGCATGTTAAAAAAACATTTAGGCCTAAAAGAACTCCGCCACTATGATGTTTACATGCCCTTAGTCAACGAGGTAAAAAAAGTTACCCCATATAATGAAGCAGTCGACATCATCACCGAGGCCCTAAAACCTCTTGGAGAAGAATATGTTAAAACAATCCGAAACGGTCTTTTAAACGGCTGGGTAGATAAGTACGAAAATGAGGGAAAACGCTCAGGAGCCTTTTCGGCAGGCGGATATGACAGCGATCCCTATATCCTGATGAACTACAAAGAAGATGTTATCCGTGACGTATTCACCCTTGTACACGAGGGCGGACACTCCATGCACTCATGGTATTCGGTAAGAAACAACCCCTACCCCTGCTACCACTACACCATCTTTGAAGCCGAAGTTGCCTCTACCTTTAACGAGGAGCTTTTATTCAGGCACATGATTAAAACAAGTACCGACCCGAAAATGAGAGCCTATCTTTTGAGCGTTAGAGCTTCCGATATTCTTGCAACCCTCTACAGACAAACCATGTTTGCAGAGTACGAAAAAATTACTCACGCCCTCGTCGAAAGCGGCACTCCTCTTACGGTCGAAAATTTAAGAAGCGAATACAGAAAACTTTTGGAGCTCTACTTCGGCCCCGAAATGGTGTTTGAAGATGTAAGCGATTTGGAAGGAATGAGGATTCCGCACTTTTACAGAGCCTTCTATGTTTACAAATATTCAACAGGTATTTCAGCTTCGATGGCTCTTGCCGAAAGAGTTTGCTCAGGCGGCGACAAAGAAAGAGAAGACTACTTTAAGTTCTTAAAATCGGGAGGATCACGCTATCCGATTGAATCCTTAAAACTTGCAGGTGTCGATATGGCAAGCCCGGCTCCGGTACAGGCAGCATGCGATAACTTTGCAAAGATTGTAGACGAACTCGAAAAAGCTCTTGAAGAATTAAAAAAATAAAACCCAAGGGGCTTTAACAAAGATGATTAAGGAAAATGAAGATAAACTGCTTAATTCCGATTTGTTTAAAGCCTTTTTAAAAAAAGACCTTAACCGCTGTGATTTTATATCGCAGTGGTTAAGTGCTCACAATGTTCCGCACAGCATAGTAAACCTTGCACAAAAAAAACACATCATCATAAAATACCCTGCACAATTTTACGATAAGAACTTTAAAATGAAAACCCTTACAGCCCACTATGACAGGGCTCCCGATACCCAAGGAGCTAACGACAATTCAGCCTCTTGTTTTATCCTCATGAACTTTGCAAAAAAACTATGCTCTTACACAAGACCTCACAACATAAAAATCATCTTTACGGACGGGGAAGAAGCAGGAGCCGCAGGCCTTAAAGAACAAGGAGCATACACTCTCGGAACAGGATTAAAAAAGCTTAAAATGGATGGGGACGATATATTTGTATTCGACATGTGCGGAAGGGGCGATACCCTAATCCTTTCACGTTCCGGAATTTTCGGACGGGATAAAGCAAAGACAAAGAGGCTCGACGAGCTGCATAAGAGGGCCGGACTTCTAGCTCAAAGGGCTTGTCCCAATCAATGGCTTTCAATATTGACGGCTTATAGCGACAATGCAGGCTTTATTGCCGCAGGCCTTTTTGCTCAAGTTATAACCCTTCTTCCAAGAGAAGAAGCCGAAACTCTTTTACACTGCCTCCCGAAAGAAAAACTCACCGGCCAAAACAAAACTGCCATGAGCGAGCTCACGGACATGGTAATAAAAAATCAAAAACCGCCTCAAGGCTCCCCCTTCGAAAAAATAATTCCATTTACATGGCAGCTAATGCATACCGCTGATGACAAGATTGAAACTCTTAATAGCGAAGCCTTTACCCTCACCGAAAAATATCTTACAGCCTTGGCGGAGAATTACCGCTAAAATTTAAAACCCCTTAACTATATCTTAAAAATCTTCTATAATATATGGGTATGAGTTACGAACCTCCATTTAAAATTACGTCAAAAGCTGTAAATTTGATTTCTCAAATATCCGAAAAAATCGGAGAAATAAGTGCCCTCGAAAATACCGAGCGGACAGTCCAATTAAGGAAAAAAAACCGAATTAAAACAATCCACTCTTCATTGGCTATTGAAAATAATTCTTTGACTATCGAGCAAATTACCGCAATCATCGAAGGGAAAAGGGTGCTTGGACCGCCGAATGAAATACAGGAAGTAAAAAATGCCGTTCAAGCCTATGAATTACTTTTAAACCTGAACCCTTATAAGCAAAACGATTTACTCAAAGCTCATCAGCTTATGATGAACGACCTCGTTAAACACAGCGGTAAATACAGAAAAGGAGGAGTCGGTATTTTTGATGGAAAAGAAGTAGTACATGTAGCCCCTCCTGCCGATAGAGTCCCCTTTTTAATGAATGACTTATTTGACTGGCTTAAAAGCTCTGATGCGCATCCCCTAATTAAAAGCTGCGTTTTCCATTATGAGTTTGAATTTATTCATCCGTTTGAAGACGGAAACGGCAGGATGGGGCGCTTATGGCAAACCGTAATCTTAACGGAATGGAAACCGATTTTTGCATGGCTGCCTATCGAAACTTTAATAAAAGAAAATCAAAAACTATATTACAAGGCTTTGGGAATTAGTGACAACAACGCAGACAGCACGGAATTTATTGAATTTATGTTATCGATTATTTTAAAAACGATAAAAGAAATAATCGCAACCGAATTAAAGATTACTCAAAAGATTACTCAAAAGATTACTGTAAATCAACAAAAAATTATAGATTCAATAAAGAATAATCCATACATCACTCAAGAAGAACTTGCCGAAATTGTAGGAATAGCACGCCTTAATATAATTAAAAATATGAAAAAGTTGCAAGAACAAAATATAATCAAACGCATCGGCGCCGACAAAAACGGTTATTGGCAAATCGTAGATAAAAAATAAGAAAAAAACCTCTAAAAACTTATGTTTTTAGAGGTTTTTGTAAACCAAACAAAATTGAGCCATGCAGGCTTCGAACCTGCGACCCACAGATTAAGAGTCTGTTGCTCTACCAGCTGAGCTAATGGCCCGTAAAACGAGTTTTGATTATATAAGAATCTAAAAAAAAAGTCAATGCTATACCGAATAAAAATCGTTTTTTTTCATATAGACTAAGCCTCAAAATAGTGATATTATCAAAGGATATGTACGACATAATAATAATCGGAGCAGGAGTTGTAGGAGCCTGCATTGCACGGGAACTTTCCAAGTACGAATTAAAAATCGCTGTCCTCGAAAAAGAATTGGAATTCGGCTGCGGTACAAGCAAAGCCAATAGCGGAATTATTCACGGGGGCTATGACGCAAAGGAAGGCTCTTTAAAGGCAAAGCTAAATGTAAGAGGTAATTTTTTAGTGCGCAGCTTAAAAGAAAAATTGGATCTGCGCTTTAAACAATTAGGCTCTCTTGTAATCGCCTTTAACGAAGAAGAACAACAAGAACTTTCAAATCTCTACGAAAGAGGGATAAAAAACGGAGTTGAAGGCTTGGAAATCTGGAACAGAGAAAAGCTTTTAAAGGAAGAACCCAATCTTTCAAAAGAGGCCTTGGGAGCCCTCTACTGCGGAACAGCAGGGGTAATCTGTCCCTTCGATATGACGGCAGCCTTTATGGAAAATGCCGTAATAAACGGAGTTGACTTTCTTCCCGAAAACGAAGTTACCGCAATTGAAAAAGAAAACGAAGCCTATACAATCAAAACCAAATCAAGCAAAACGGAACAAAGAGTTTTTAGTACCAAGCTGGTGATAAATGCTGCGGGGCTTTATTCCGATAAGATTGCAAAGATGGCAGGAGATGAAGATTTTAAAATTCTCCCCCGCCGCGGGGAATACCGCCTCTTCGATAAAGGCTATACCAATCTTGTAAATCATATCTGTTTTCAGGCACCCTCAAAGATGGGAAAGGGCATCTTAGTTCTCCCCTCCTATCACGGGAATTTTTTAGTCGGTCCTTCAGCAGAAAATATAGACGATGCCGAAGACACCTCCGTTTCAGCCCAAGGTTTGGCTCAGGTAGAAGAAAAGGCTCTAAAAACCGTACCCTCCCTCAATTTTAAAAACACCATCCGTATTTTTGCAGGGGTCAGGGCAAGGCCCGATACGGGAGACTTTATGATATATGCTTCAAAAAATTCCAAGGGAATTATACACGCAGGCGGAATCGAATCGCCTGGGTTGAGCTCGGCTCCCGCCATCGGAGAATATGTTGCAGAGCTCATAAAAAAAGAAGCCGATGACTTAAAAATCCCCTTCAATAAAAAGAAAAATTTTAACGAAAATCGAAGAGCAATCAGACATTTTGCCGGTCTTAGTGCAGAAGAACAGGATTCTCTTATAAAAGAAAATCCGCTCTACGGCCATGTTATCTGCCGCTGCGAAACCGTAACCGAAGCAGAAATCATCGAGGCCATTCACCGCCCTGCGGGAGCCCGCACGGTTGACGGCATAAAAAGGCGGGTACGCCCCGGTTCGGGAAGATGTCAGGGAGGCTTTTGTGAGCCCCATGTCCTCCAAATCCTTTCAAGAGAATTAAAAATCCCTATCGAAAAAATTCAAAAGGACAGAAGAAATTCTCCGATTGTTTACGGAAAACTAAAGGGCGGTGCGGAATGATAAACATAAACGATAAAAAAGATTGCAGCAATTGCAAGAACGAATACGAGGTCGCCGTTATAGGCGGAGGCCCGGCAGGTTTGGCGGCAGCCCTCGAAGCCAAAAAAAACGGAGCATCTTCCGTTCTCATAATAGAAAGGGATTTTGAACTCGGCGGAATCTTAAATCAATGTATTCATGCAGGCTTCGGCCTTCACGAATTTAAAGAAGAATTAACCGGTCCCGAATATGCAGAACGCTTTATAAACATGGTAAAAAAAGAGGACATAGATATCCTCCTCAATACAATGGTAATAGACTTAACAAAGGAAAGAGAAATTACCCTCATCGGCGCACAAGGATTTAAAAAAATAAAAGCAGGAGCCGTAGTGCTTGCTATGGGCTGCCGAGAACGCACGGCAGGAGCTATCGCACTAAAAGGTTACCGCCCATCGGGAGTTTTTAATGCAGGCATGGCTCAACGCCTTATGAACATCGAAGGCCTTTCTGTCGGAAAAGAAGTAGTAATCTACGGCTCAGGGGACATCGGTTTAATTATGGCCCGCCGTATGACCTTGGAAGGAGCCAAAGTAAAGGCCGTTGTCGAAATCATGCCCTACTCAAGCGGCCTAAACCGGAACATAGCCCAATGCCTTGAAGACTACGGTATTCCTCTTTTTTTAAGCCACAGCATATCCTGCGTCCACGGAAAGGACAGGGTTACGGGAGTTACAATAGCCCAAATAGATTCTTCCTTTAAGGAAATCCCCGGAACCGAAAAAGAATTTTCCTGCGATACGGTGCTTCTTTCCGTAGGTCTAATCCCCGAAAACGAGCTTACCCAAAAGGCAGGCATAGCTCTCAACCCGATAACGAACGGAGCCTTTGTCAATAATGGAATGGAAACCGAAACAAGCGGAATCTTTGCCTGCGGAAATGTTCTCCATGTTCATGACATCGTAGACTTTGTTACAAAAGAAAGCAGAACTGCCGGAAAAAACGCAGCCCTCTTTGTCCAAAAAAATAAAAATGGTAAAGCCGCGGAAAATAAATTCGGCACAAATTCCTCCGGTTCCGCTTTTATTAAAACAACGGCTAAAAAAGGAATCCGCTACATTGTTCCGAATAGAATAAATACGGGGAACATCGACGGAGCTTCCCTCTTTATGAGAGTTGACTCGGTTTATAAAAATGCCCGCCTGATGATTAAATCGGGTGAACAAATTCTTGCACAAAAGAAAACAAGTCAGATGGTTCCGTCCGAGATGATAAACATACCCTTAAACTTTATTACTTTAAAGGGCTTAACCCAAGACATAACTGCGGAGGTAATTTTAGATGAGTAGAGAATTGATAAAAGAAAAATTTACATGTGTGTCCTGTCCGCGGGGTTGTAAACTTTCGGTATTTAAAGAAGATTCGGGAGAAATTACCGTTACAGGAAATTTATGCAAGGGCGGCGAACTTTACGCGATGCAGGAAATTAAGGACCCTAGAAGAAACATAAGCTCTACCGTAATAATCGAGGGCGGAGTTCTTTCCTCTCTTCCCGTAAAAACCTCAAGCCCAATTCCTAAGGCCTTAATCTTCGATGTAATGAAAGAAATAAACACCGTCAAAACTCAGGCTCCTAAAAAGATGGGCGATGTGATAATTGAAAATGTGCTGAACACAGGAATAGATATAGTCGCAAGCCGCTCAGTAAGGATTAAAAATGGAAAGGCCGATTAAAATACATGAGGGAACTTTTTATTACTCAAAGCATAAGGTTTTTCAAAACCTCAATATTGAAATTCCTGCACAAAAAATTACCTGTATTTTAGGCGAATCGGGGGCGGGAAAAAGCACCCTCTTAAAAATTATTTCAGGGAATCTTGAATTAAAATCGGGAAGAATAGAAAACCGGCCGGCTCGCGGAAGCTATGCAATGGCCTATCAAGACATGCGCCTTATTCCTCATCTAACTGCCGTAGAAAATATAGAATATGTTTTGGATTCAAAAAATTCTTCAAAACTTGAAAATAAAAAAAAGGCTCTTTTTTATTTAGAAGCTTTAGGCCTTTCCGGCTTTGAACACTTTTTACCCGACGAGCTTTCAGGAGGAATGCAAAGGAGAGCCGGACTTGCCAGAGCGCTAAGCTATCCCGCTCCGCTTCTTCTTCTCGATGAAGCATTCGATTCCCTCGACGAAAAAAATAAGTACAAGGTTGCCGATCTTTTTTTATCGATTGTCAAAAAAGAAAAGCGCACCGCAGTCTGCGTAACCCACGATGCACCCTTTGCAAAAAAAATCGCCGATAAGATAATTGAGTTATAGTTTATCTAAAAAACATTTCAATAAATTCGTCTTTTTCGATTGCACCGAAATAGGCTTTTAAATCGATTTCTGCAAGTTTTGTGCTTACGGCATTTTTTTCGTATTCGCAGCCTTCCAAGAGTTTTTCAATTTCGGCAACATCCTCTGTACCGAAAAAGTCTCCGTGAATTTTTAAGCCGGAAATCTTTGCATTTTTAACGTTAAAAAACACCTCAATGCTTCCTATGGGGAACCTTTCATAGTGAGAGTATTCGGCCTTGGGAGAAGCTCCATAGTTCCATTCTTTAAGGGAAAACCTTTCGGCATATATTTTTTTTACACCCTCAAGCTCCGAGGCGGAAAGTTTGTATTCTACAGGTTCTTGGCCTTCAAGCTCAAAGATAGCTTTTAATAATTCGGCCTTAAAATCCAAAACCGAAATATCCCGCTTTAAGTGGGGCTTTATATTTGTAACCCTGGCTCGAACGCTTTTTACGCCCTTTGATTCAAGCTTTTCTTTACGCACATTAAGAGCTTTTGAAAGTTCTTCCAAGCGGACATCAAAAAGAATACAGCCGTTACTCAAAACCCTGCCCTGCCAAACAGACTGTGAAGCACCGATACATTTTTGTCCGTCGATAGTAACATCGTTTCTGCCGGAAAGCTCCGCCTTAACGCCGATTTTTTCCAAGGCATTTATAATCGGAATATAATAGCGTTTAAAATCAATCGTTTGATTTTCCTTTGTTTTTGCAACAAAAGAAAAATTTAAATTGCCGAGGTCATGATATACGGCCCCGCCTCCGGTTATGCGGCGGACAACCTTAAGATTATGTCCTCTCACATAGTCATCGTTTACTTCCTGATAAGCATTTTGATTTTTACCTATAATTACGGCAGGCCCATTCTGCCATAAAAAAAAGTATTCATCGTTTTCAAGCGGCAGATGCCTAAAACAATATTCCTCAAAAGCCAAATTATATTCAGGATCATTTGAATAAGTTTCTAAGTATTTCATAAAAGCATTATACAATAAAATAAATTTTTATTCAATATAAGCACCCGATCCGATTATCTTACCTCTATTCAAAAATACCTCTCCTTATCCCTGCCTATTCCGTTGATTCATAATCATAAAACTTTTAAACCTGAATTTGTTAAAATTCCTTATACCTATAAAATAAGAAATTAAAATAATAAGTAAAGAAACAATATAAACCACAAGAATAAACAAGGGATACGATACTCTTTCAAAAAAAGATTTTATCAATTCCAATTTAGGCAAATCTGAAATCATCATCATAGATACTGCAGGAAATAAGCCGTATCCTACAGTCATAATAATAATAAATCTAAGAAGGCCGCCTTTAATGGACAAAGCCGATAAGATCATACTAAAAGCAATTATAAACGGAAACAAAACGGATCCTATAAAAATCATAAATTTAAGATCCCATATCGGGGTAAAAATATTTATTAAAAATAAAATAAGACCTAAAAACATAAGTGCAAAAAAGGAAGTAAAAATCGAATAAATAAGTTTAACCTTAAAAAATTCTTTTCCCCTCACCGGCGTTAAGATAAAAACTAAAATTTGATCATATAGACTAAGCTGATTTATAATAAGACCATAACAAAAAAATATTAAACCTTGAAAAAACAAGATCTTCATTGCTAACGGTATTGGAATCAGTATACCGATAATCATTTCAATAAAACCTATTAAACAAAAAATTCCGCTTAACACAAAATTTACACTATGCATAGAATTAAATATTATAGCCTTTGTTTTTTTCATTTTAGATTTTTCTCCTCGTATAAAAATACATAATATCTTCAAGACTTGCATCTTCGCAAACCATTCCGGTAAATTTTTGATTTCCCTTATCCGAAACCAAAACCTCATAAGCATAGTCGGTTTTTCTATAACCGATATAATCGTTACTATACAATGACTTAAAAGCTTTTTCGTCTATTTTTAAAAGCCCGTAATTTTTATTTATATTTTCTAAAGAAGAATCAAAAACTTTTTTACCCCCGCTTATAAAAATAATCTCATCGCAAATTTTTTCAAGCTCATTTGTTTGATGACTCGAAATTAAAACCGAATGATTTTCATCGAGCATAAAGTTTCTTAAAAGATCTAAAAATTCTTTTTTAGAAACAGGATCTAAAAAATTAAGAGGCTCATCTAAAATCAAAAGCTCCGCCCCGTGGGAGAGGGCTATAGCAATTTGAAGTTTTTGCATAGTTCCCGAAGACAAGGCAGTCAAAAATCTTGAAGGAGGAATTTTAAAATCGTTTAGATATTTTTCATAAAGCTCCTGATTCCAATTTTTATAAATTCCCGCTAAAAATTTTCCTGCCTTTTTAGCCGTATATAATGGTGAAAAGAAATTATCGTTTATAACAAAGCCTATCTTTTCCTTTATTTCTATATTCTCTCTTTTAAGCTCTTCACCAAAGAGAAAAATTTTTCCGCTTTCAGGCAAGTACATATCAAGAAGGAGGCGGATAAGAGTAGTTTTCCCTGCACCGTTTTCTCCTATCAAACCCGTAACGCAGCCCCTCGGAACCGAAAAAGAAATATCGTTTAACGAAAAAGCTTTTTTACCGCGTCCTATCGAAAATTTAAGTTTTTCGATTTTTAATACATCATCGGATATCATAAACACCCCCTATAAGCCTAATAAATACGCTTAAGAATTTCATATAGTTCCTCAGCATTTAGATTAATTTTTTTTGCTTGACCGCAAACTTCTTTTAATTTTTCTTCGATACTTTTTCTTATTGATTTTTCAATCTTTTTAAAATTTACATCAGCAACAAAATACCCCTTCGCAGGAACCGAATACAAAAAGCCTTCGCGAGCCAAGTCTTCATAAGACCGCTTTGTAGTGATGACGCTCACACGCAAAGATGCCGCCAAGGCCCTCATCGAAGGCATCGGCTCCTCTTTTTTTAAAGCACCCGATAAAATTTGATTTTTTATCTGTTCTGAAAGCTGCTCATAAAGAGGAATCCCCGAAGAATTATTCAAAAAAATATTCACTCTTACTCCGCCCCCTGTTATTCTGTATATATTAAATATATACAGAATAACACACTTTGTCAAGAGGGAACCTTGACATTTTTAATAATGTTTGTCATAATCTACCCTA
Source organism: Treponema sp. B152 (assembly GCF_024181665.1). Taxonomy (NCBI): domain Bacteria; kingdom Pseudomonadati; phylum Spirochaetota; class Spirochaetia; order Treponematales; family Treponemataceae; genus Treponema; species Treponema sp. B152. Next base: position 153,564 of record NZ_CP058668.1, on the reverse strand, counting down.
AAGTATGATAGAACTTAAAAATATTGACAAAACATATAAAACACAGGAAAGAAGATTCGGCTTTTTAGGTATCGTAAAAGATATGTTTAAACCCGATTATTCTGAAGTTAAGGCTCTAACGGATATTTCCTTTAAGATTGGAAACAATGAAAATATTGCAATAGTCGGTAAAAACGGTTCGGGAAAATCGACTTTAATAAAAATTATTTCCGGTATTTTACGGCCTACGAGCGGAGAAATCTTATTCAATCACAAAAACATCTATGAAAATCAAAAAGAATACAAACGGAATATCGGCGTAATCTTCGGTCAAAGAAGCCAGCTCTATCAAAATATGATTTTTAGAGAATCCTTAGAGCTTTTTAGGCTTATCTATAAAATTGAAAAAAATGAAGCGACTAAAAGACTTAACACTCTTATTGATTTATTTAAACTTGAAAATCTTTTAAAAAAGCCGATTAGAGAAATGTCTTTAGGACAAAAAATGAAGTGCGAAATCGCTTTGGTTTTGTTTCATAATCCCCAAATCCTTCTTTTAGATGAGCCGACAATAGGCTTGGATCTTGAAGTAAAGGAACAATTTTATAATCTGATAAAAACTTATAAACAATCTAATGATATTATTCTAATTTTAATTTCCCATAATTCCGATGATATAATCAATCTATCGGAAAGATTATTGGTTTTAAACAACGGAAAATTACAAGAAGATATAAGAACACATGAATTTATAGAATCTTACAATAAGTCTAAAATTGTTACACTTTTGTATAAAAAGCATATTGATTTAACCGAAAAACTACAAAGCAATTTTAACATTATAGATAAAGATCTCCAAAAGAACAGTATTTCGTTTGAAGTTGACAAACAGATTACAATGGAAGAAATTTTTAATTCTTTAGATGATAAAGAAAATATTTATGATATAAAAATTGAAAATGAAGATTTCTCTAAAATTTTATTAAATTATTACAAGACTTATAAGGATAAAAAATCGTAATGAAATATTTATTTGGAATTATTTCTTTAAATATTAAACAGCACTTATATTTTAAAATATCGACTGTTTTTTCTATATTTTCCTTGTTGTTTTTATTTTTAATAAAATCTTCGGTTTGGTCTCAAATAGGAAATGTGGACTATATTTCTTATTTTGCAATTATAACTATAGTCGGTTCTTTTATCAGCGTAAATACGGATAGATATTTTCAAACGATTTATCAAACCGGTTCTATTTCTTTTCTTTTATTAAGACCGATTAATTTCGGCCTTAATATCTTTTTACAAGATTTTGCGGCAGCTCTTACAAGATTTATATTAAAATCCCTGCCCTTGCTTATAGTTTTAATTTTATTTTTTGATATAAATATCTATCACGGTATTGTAAATTTATGTTTGTTTATTTTTTCGATTTTTTGTGCATATTTATTTAATTGGTTTACGGCTTATATTATCGGTTTATGTGTATTTTTTTACAATAATAATGAAGGCTTTATTCAAATTAAAAATATTTTATTTTTATTTTTTTCAGGTGCATTGATTCCTTTTGATTTTTTTCCTGAAGTTTTACAAAAAATATTAAATTATTTACCGTTTAGAATACTGTATCAAATTCCTATTGAAGTTTTAAACAACAGCAATTTAAAATCATTTAATTTAATATCAAGGCAATTATATTGGATATTTTTTCTTTTGGTGTTTACCTATATTTTTCATAGAAGGGCAATAAAAAAAATAGAGATAATGGGCGGATAAATGAATTATTGTTATAAACTTTTGGTTTTAAAAATAAAAGAACAGCTTTCTTTTAAAAATGATTCTATTTTATGGTTAATTGTTAGAGTCTTAAATTCCATAATGGGAATATTGGTTCTTGTTTTTGTTTTTAACAAAACTCTTGAAATAAAAGGCTTTAATAGAGAAGAGTGTTTGCTGATTTATTCTTTATATACAATGTCAGTCGGTGTTTTTTATTGCTTTTTTGCTTGGACACTTTGGTATTCAAATACTTATATACTGCAAGGTAAATTAAGTTTGGTATTAAAACTTCCGGTTAATCCTTTTTTATATATTACCTTTGATAATTTTGCTCTATCCGAAGTTTTTGGAATTATTACCGGTTTATTAATCTTTATATATTCGGCTTATACCCTAAATTTAGGCATAATAACTATCTTATCTTTATTCTTATTTTTAAGTGCAGGAACTCTCGGTATTATCGGCATATTTTTGATAGTTTCATCTTTTTCTATAAAATATCCTAAAATAGAAGAAGCTTTTTCACCCTTAATGGATATGCTTGATTTTGCTCAATATCCCATATCTATTTATAGTGCGTTTATTCGGTTTATTTTAACCTATGTATTTCCCGTTTCAATGATAGCATTTTATCCTGCAGCTTTTAGTTTAAACAAATATTCATTTAGTATTAAGTTTATTCTTTTGCCGATATATTCCATAATTATATTTATAATCGGATATCTATTATTTATAAAAAGTATAAAAAAATATGAAGGAACAGGGTTTTAGGAGAAACACAATGAAGACATTTATGGTTATTTGGTTCGGACAATTTATTTCGATGTTAGGTTCGGCTCTTTCCGCCTTCGGACTCGGAATATGGATTTTTCAAAAAACGGGGAGTGCAGCATCTTTTGCAATGAGTGCAGTATGCACAGTCTTACCGGCTTTATTGTTTGCCCCTTTTGCAGGCTCAATTGCCGATAGAAAAAAACGTAAGGCTATTATTCTTCTTACCGACAGTATCGATGCCTTTTTAAAAATTTTAATAGTCACTCTTCTCATCTTTAACAAACTTGAACTCTGGATGGTCTACCCGTTGGTATTTATTTCAGGAACATTGGGTACATTTCAAAATCCGGCCTTTGGTGCATCTATCCCCATGCTTGTACCTATCGATAAGCTTACACGAGCTAACGGACTTTTACAATTTTCATCTGCAATACAAAATTTATTAGCTCCTGTTATCGCAGGCTTTTTATATCCGCTGATAGAATTAAAAGGATTATTTATCATCGACTTTGTTTCATTTTTTTTTGCTTTAGCTTCCATTGCTTTTATAAAAATTCCTCAGCCATTAATTGAAAAAACAAAGGACTCTTTAGTTTTAGCGGCTCTTAAAGATCTGAAATACGCATGGAAATATCTTATACAAAAAGAAGGCTTGATGCAGCTGATAGTTTTTTTTGCTTTTTTAAATTTTATTGCAAACCTTTCAATGATTTTGTTAGGACCGCTTATGATGAGTGTTTACAACTCTCAAGCTTACGGTAATGTACAAGCCGGCATAGGCCTTGCCATGCTTTTAGGAGGACTTTGTTCAAGCCTTATCCCCGATACTAAAAATAAAATAAAACGCATTCTTTTAATATTATCCTTGTGCAGCATAGGGCCTATAATTTCAGGAACAACACTCAACCGGATTATCATTACGGGCGGCTTTTTTATCTTTATGTTTCCCGTTCCATATGTAAACACCCTCCTCATGTCTATTTTTCAAATTAAGATAGAAAGAAATGTTTTAGGACGAGTCGGAGCCCTTATGACTGCCATTTTAGCGGCAATTACACCGATTGCATATCTATGTGCAGGCCCCCTTGCCGATTATGTTTTTGAACCTCTTATGAATGAAAAGGGCAGAGGTATAGGCCTCATCTTTATTATATCTGGAATCTTGCTGATTATAAGCTGTCTTCTCATGCGTTTAAACAAAACCGTAACAAGCATCGAAAAAAGGCTTCCTGATTATGTAGACAATAAATAAACATTCGAACACTCCCTCAATCGTAAAAATTTATATTAAAAATCAAGACCGGTTAAAGAGTTAAAATTCTTATCGGTCTTGATTTTTAAGTCCATTCTCATTATACTTGTTAGATAGTTGATTGAAAACAGCTAAAGGAAACAAAATGAAAAAGGCCATCGTAATTGCAAGTTTCGGTACAAGCTATGCCGAAACAAGAGAAAAAACTATTGATACTATCGAAAAAGAAGCAGCCGGCAGGTTTAAAGATTATGAAATTTTTAAAGCCTATACTTCAAACATGGTTAGAGCCATTCTTAAAAAAAGAGACTCCATCAATGTTGCATCTCCCAAGGAGATTATCCAAGAACTACAAGAAAAAGGCTTCTCCGAAATTTATATACAGCCCACGCACATAATTCCGGGAGAAGAATATGAAAAGTTGCAATTTGAAAATACGATTTTGGGTCAACCCCTCTTACATGAAAATGCAGACTTGGATGAAATTATAAAAGCTCTCGAATTAAAAAAGCCCGAAGATGATACGGCAATAGTTTTTATGGGACACGGTTCTTCACATGAGGCAGATAAATTCTACGAGATCATGCAAAATAAACTAAATTCTCAAGGCCTTGAAAATGTCTTAATAGGAACAGTTGAAGGCTCCGTAGAACTAAAAGATATCTTACCTATTCTTGCCGAACGCAAAATAAAAAAAATTGAGCTTTATCCTTTTATGATGGTTGCAGGCGACCATGCCCACAACGATATGGCCGGAGATGAAGAAGACAGCTGGTTCACCATTTTAAAAAATGAGGGCTACGAGGTTAATGCCAATCTAAAAGGCTTGGGCGAATATCCTATGATCCGCGAAATACTTTATAATTCTTTAGAAAATACAATCAATTGCCGTAGAGGTTAAAATGAAAAATATTTTCGCAGTAGGAACAGGTCCGGGCTCTCCGGAGTATCTTACACTACAGGCAGTAAAAACTCTTGAAAATGCAGACCTTATTTTTGCTCCCAACAATAAAGGAAAAAATATGGCCTTAGATACGGTAAAAGATTTTATAAAGAACAAAGAAGTTTTGTTTCTTGATTTTCCTATGGGCTTTGTATCTGAAGAAGACTATAAAATTCAAGCCGAAAAAATACTTAAAAAAACAAAAGAAGATTCGAATACCGTTATTTTAACTATAGGCGATCCTATGATATACAGCACATTTATTTACATGATGCCCTATTTTAAAATACCGGAAATCAATTTGCAAATTATTTCAGGAATTCCTTCTGCAGTGGCTGCTGCAGGAAGAGCACAAATTCCTCTTGCCGAAAAAGCTGAGGTGCTTACAATCACAGATCATTTAAATGAAGAAATTTTAAATTCATCTTCATCTATAGCTCTTTTAAAAACATCTAAACAAAAAAATCTTATATTAAAAGAATTTGAAAAAAACGGTTTTGACTATGTTTATATAAAAAGAGCAACAATGGAACATGAATCAATCCTCTCCAAAGATAAAAAAGAAAAAATTTTAGAAGACGAAGATTATATATCCTTAATCATCGCCCGAAAACAAAAAGGAAATTAGAAGATGAAAGGCATAATGATTTCTGCACCGAACAGCAATTCGGGGAAAACGGTAATTACAGCAGCTCTCCTTTATTCTTTAAAAAAAGAAGGCTTTGATATTTCCGCTTTTAAGACAGGCCCCGATCAGGTTGACCGCAAAATACTGGAAATCATTTCAGGCAAAAGAGCCGGAAACCTTGACCCCTTTATGATGGGTCAAAATGGAATGGAGTTTTCTCTCAATATTTCAAACTCGGAATATGCCCTTATTGAGGGAGTGATGGGCTGCTTCGACGGAATGGGGACTACCTCGGAAAATTCTTCCTTTGATACGGCAGAAAAAATCGGAGGCGATATTGTGTTGGTTTACTCACCGCAGGGCGAAATGTTTACGCTTATTCCAAAACTTAAAGGAATGATCGAATTTTCAAAAAACAGAATAAGGGGAATTATACTTAATAAACTCAACCCCAAACTTTTTCCTCTTTATAAAAAGATGATTGAGGATAATCTTAAACTGCAAGTCTTAGGCTTTTTTCCTAAAGTTTCCGAATTCGAAATTGAAGAATCAGGCCTCGGCCTCGACATAGATGAACGGTTAAAGGAAAAAAAATTTTTAGATGTTCTATATAAAATCGTAAAAGAAAATATAGACATTCAAAAACTTTTAAATTTATTTCAGCCTCTTAAAACAGACACCAAGATTGAAATAAAAAAAACGAATACACGCACTGCAATCGCAATGGATGAGGCCTTTAATTTATATTATTCCGAAAATATCTTTTTACTTGAAAACAGCACTGAGGTAAATTATTTTTCTCCCCTTAACGATACGGAGCTGCCTGACTGCGACTTTATATATCTCGGAAGCGGCCAAATAAATAAATACAAGGATGCTCTTTCTCAAAATATTAAAATAAAAACGGCAATCAAAAAATTTGCTGAAGACGGCGGAAAAATCCTAGCTGAAGGGGAAGGTCTATCCTATCTTTTTGAAGATCTTGACGGTTTTAAAATGTGCGGAATTTTTCAGGGTTCCGTTGAGAGCACAAGCACCCTGCAAAATTTCGGATATAAACAGCTTGAATTTATGCAGGACTGTATTTTAGGAAAAAAAGGGACACTCTTAAATGCAGCCGAATACCATAAATCAAAAGCAACAACTAAGCTTTCGCCCATTTTCACAGTTAAAAAACCCTACGCAAACATAAGTTTTAAAGATGCTTATGTATATAAAAACTGTTTAGGCCTTTTTCAAAATATCCATTTTATATATAATATTGAAAATCTTTATAACTTGATACAAAGTTAGATAGTAAATTTTATTTTTCTAAAAAAAATATAGACTTTTTCTTTATAATACAATATAATATAAGGTATGACAGAAAAAAATAAATATAAAGAACTGTCAAAGGAACAGATTCTAATCAAAATACTTGAAACGGAATCTTTGATACACAGTGTTCAAGACGTTGATGTTCTTTTAGAGCAAATACTTACCGAAGCCCGGAGTGTTGTAAATGCCGACGCCGGTTCAATATATATAGCTGAAGGGGACAGGCTTGCCATAAGGTACGCCCAGAACGACACCCTGCAAAAAAAACGTCCGGCAGGAACAAAACTTCCTTATATCTTTTTTGATTTTCCTATAGATAATTATACAATAGCCGGATATGCCGCAAATACAAAAAAACTTATAAATATTCCGGATGTTTACAATATCGATGCCGATAAGCCTTTTAAGTTCGGTAAAGCTACGGATGAAAAAACAGGCTATAAGACCGTTTCCAATTTAACCATTCCCATTCTTTCTATGTCGGGAATGCTCTTGGGAGTCCTTCAAGTCTTAAATGCTCTTGATAAATACGGCAAACCGAAAACCTTTTCCCATGATGATGAAATTTATCTAAGCCATTTTGCTTCAAATGCGGGAATTGCTCTTGAACATGCTTTTGTAACAAGGGCGATGGTTATGCGTATGATCAAAACGGCTGAACTACGCGATCCGAGAGAAACAGGAATGCATGTAAACAGGGTTGCAAATTATTCCGTTGAAATTTATGATAGGTGGGCATTTAATAACGGCATTCCTATGGCCGAACAAACAAAATACCGTGACTCTCTAAAAATTGCATCGATGCTTCATGATATTGGAAAAGTTGCAATTTCGGATCTGATTTTAAAAAAGGCCGGAAAATTAACCGACGAAGAATTCTCGGTTATGAAAACCCATACATGGCTGGGAGCCCGTTTGTTTAGTGGAAATGATTCCCCTCTTGATAAACTCTCAATGGAAATAGCTTTGCGGCATCACGAAAACTGGGACGGGACAGGCTACCCGGGACATATTGATATAGAAACGGGAGAAGCCCTAAAAACGGATAAAAAAACAGGATGTCCGCAAGGACTTAAAGGAGAAGAAATTCCTCTCGGCGCAAGAATTGTTGCAATAGCCGACGTCTACGACGCCCTTTCTTCAAAGCGTTCCTATAAAGACTCATGGACCGAAGAAGACATACTTAAAGAATTAAAAAAAATGAGCGGAAAGAAATTTGATCCGGAAATAGCAAAAGCCTTTTTTGAAGTGCTTGACAGAATCCAAGCAATTAAGGCCCATCTTGCAGATGAGTAGTTTTTTAAGTCTTAAAATAAAATATATAGATAATCAATAGAGCCAAAGAACCTATAACAAGACTGTAAATCCACCAAGGAAGCGGATCATCATATCTATTGGATTTATATTTTGCGCGGTATTCTTTTAGTTTATTCCTATGATATTTTTTTGTGTTCTTGTTAGAGTCGGAGCTTACGGCAAAACCGCAAGAGGGACATCCGTTTATAAATTCATCCGTATGCCCCATATAATTACAAGAAGGGCATCTTACCGAGGCAAAAAAACGTCCGCAGTGTGGACATACCTTTGTGTTCCGCTTTACCTCTTGCCCGCAGTTTTCACAAAAAAACTTAGGCGAATGCCCTTTTTGTACCTTGTCCATAAAATCCTAGTGCTTACATGTTGAGCATGAAGATGAAGAACAACCTGAACAGCCGCCTGATGCAGCTTTTGGAGCGGAAGAAGAATCGTTTACATAAAAACCCGATCCTCTAAAATTAATTCCCAAGCCGCCGGAAATAACTCTTCTTACAGGCTTACCGCACTCAGGGCAAACGGATACGGGTTCATCGCTCATTCTCTGAAAAACCTCAAAATCATGACCGCAAGAATCGCAGACATACTCATACGTTGGCATCTTTAAACTCCTAATTAGTAATTATATAAAGACTTTATTATTTCAATAATTCTAGATTCGGTAACGGATCTGTTTTCTATAATCAGCTTATTTTCTTCAAGTCTTACATCAGCCTTAAGCTGCTTTTTAAAAAACAATTTCAATAAAGAAGCCGTCATTATATTTTTTGTTTCGATACTCAAATCGTATAGATATTCATTTTCAACTTCCGGATTCTTCTTTAAGTACATTTCTATTACACCGACAGGAAGCCCAAGCTGAACTCCTATTATCTGTCCTAAAAAAAAGTCTCCGTTTGTTACAAATATCCCTATATCCTGCGAACCTGAATTAACAAGAGTACCAAAGCGTTCAGAAAACATGGCTTCTTCAGGCTTACTCAATTTGCCTAAAAAAACTTCCATATTTTGTCTATTATCAGGGCCCATAACAAGGCAGGCTATTTGAGGAGACGGAATTGAAATATCAACATAGGACGACTTATAATACTTATACTTCTCCTTTGTTTTTTTAGGCGCCCATCCGTTCTTCTTTTTAAAAATACTGTCCGTCATTCCGTAAGGATATTTTCCTGTAGCGCAAATCCTAATTTCAGTAAGCCTGTCTTTTACAAAAACCCCTGAATATACGGCTGTAGTCCGGCTCAAGGCCTGCTTCATGGACTCTCCGCCGACGGAAGTCAAAATAGGCTCCGCTATTTTTTTATTTTTCTCGATAGGCATATAAATATACATATCGGCATCATCGCCTATCATGCCGAAGGGTCTTACAATCCCCGGAAGAGGCGGTGCGGTTTTACATGAAGCAAAAACCAAAATAACAATGAGTGCAGCAAGGGTATTTCTAATTATTCTTTTCAATTCCAATCTCCCATTCATAATCGCCGGCTTCAACAAGGCTTGTTTTAATGGAACCGAGCTTTGTCAATTCTCCGGTTTTAAGCCAAGAAGATTGCACAGTCAAGGTTTCATCACAAACATAGTCCTTAAAAAGCTCAAAAGCTTTTTCCAACTCTTTATTATCGGCATTTTTTTGAGAGGCTGAAAGATAAAGTTTAATTCTATCGGTAACATCAAGCCCGCATTCCTTACGCAAGGTCTGAATACCCCTTACCAAGTCCCTGATATAACCTTCCATTAAAAGTTCTTCTGTCAGCTCGGTATTAAGGCCTACGGTTAAGGTTCCTTCATTTACTATTTTTAAAGAAGCCTTTTCGATTCTATTTATCACAATCTTATCGGCGGTTATTTCTACCGATTTTCCTTCGATGTCGATACTTAAAGTAGCACCCTCCATTATGTTTTGGATTTCACTTGAATTCATCTGTTCAATTATGGCAGCAGCCTTTTTCATAAGGGGGCCTAATTCTTTTCCGAGAATTTTAAAATTGGCCTTGGCCGAATATTCTACAAGCTCATCCTCTTTTTCGTGGAAGATAACCTCTTTAACATTGAGCTCCTCGATTATACTTTCTTCCATTTCCAAAAGAACTCTTTTCTCTTCGGGATTGAGGGTTACTATCTCTACGGCCTTTAAGGGCTGCCTTATCTTTAAGTTAAACTGATAACGCAGGGACCTTCCCATTGAAACAGCTTTTTGAACCGTCTTCATCTTAAATTCAAGTTCACTGTTTCTTATCTTTTCGTTGTACTCGGGGTAGTCTGCAAGATGGATAGAAAGAGCATCTTTTTCGGTCCGCAAATTCTGCCAAATGCTTTCCGTAATAAACGGCACTACCGGAGCTGCAACAAGAGAAAATTTCTTTAAGGCACGGTAGAGGGTCTCGTAGGCTTGAGCCTTGTCCCCGTCATTTTCGCTTTTCCAAAAGCGGCGGCGGGAACGGCGGATATACCAGTTGTTTAAAAGGTCAATATATTCAACCATCGGCGGGATAGCTTGTGATAGATCATATTTGTCGAGTGCTTCCGTTACATCGGCAACAAGCTTTTCGGTTACCGATAAAATCCACAAGTCTAAGGGATTATTAAGCTTACTTAAAAAGCTTTCTACCCCCTCATCCTTTCCGTCAACCTTTGCATTATGAGGAGGCTTTACTCCGTCGATATTGGCATAGGTTATATAGAAACTGTAGCTGTTCCAAAAAGGAATTAAGATTCCTTTAAGAACATCACGCACACCTTCATCCGAATATTTTAAGTCGTCAGCCTTTACAACATTTGAGTTCATCAAAAAGAGGCGGAGGGCATCAGCACCGAATTGTTTTATAACCTCGTTGGGATCGGTGTAGTTGCGTAAGGACTTTGACATCTTCTTACCGTCCTCGGCAAGCACAAGGCCGTTTACGATACAGTTTTTAAAGGCCGGCTCATCAAAAAGAGCTGCCGCTAAAATCGTTAAAGTATAAAACCATCCGCGGGTCTGATCCAAGCCTTCTGAAATAAAATCGGCCGGAAAGTTTTTTTCAAAGTGTTCTTTGTTTTCAAAAGGATAGTGCTGCTGAGCATAGGGCATCGAACCCGACTCAAACCAGCAGTCCAAAACTTCAGGCACACGCTTCATCGTTCCGCCGCATTTTTTACAGGGAATACTTATCTTATCGACAAAGTGCTTGTGCATATCTTCAGGGAATACGCCTGAAAGCTCTTTTAATTCCTCCCTACTTCCCACACAAATTGTTTCGCCGCAATCGGGGCATTTCCAAATAGGAATGGGGTTTCCCCAATATCGGTTTCGGCTGATAGCCCAGTCTCGGGCACCCTCAAGCCACTTTCCGAAGCGGCCTGTTTTTATATGATCGGGCTGCCAATTTATTTTTGAGTTAGCATTAAGAAGCTTATCCTTTATCTTTGTAACCGAAACAAACCAGCTTGCAACGGCCCTGTATATCAATGGGCTTGAGCATCTCCAGCAATGCGGATAGGAGTGTAAAATCTGAGCCTTCTTAAAGAGCTTACCTTCGGTTTTTAACCTTTCCATAATTTGCTTGTCTGCATCTTTTACAAAAAGGCCTTGGTAGTCGGAAACTTCGTGAGTGAATTTACATTCGGCATCGACAGGACAAACGGTCGGAACTCCCGTATCTTTAAATATCCTGTTATCGTCTTCACCGAAGCCGGGAGCCGTGTGAACAATTCCCGTTCCGTCCTCGGTTGTAACAAAGTCGCCTATCAAAACCCTAAAGGCACCCTGCCCCGCTTCAGCATTTTTTCCGTTTTCATCGGCAGCGAGGTTTTTAAAATAAGGAAAGAGGGGCTCATACCTTAAACCTTCAAGTTCTGCTCCCTTCTTTGTCCAAATCAGCTTATACTCTTTTGCTTCTTCTTTTCCGCTCTTTGCAAAATAGGCTTCAAGCCGAGGCACGGCCATTATATAGTGAGCTCCGTCATATTCTATTAAGGCATAGTCGATATCCGCACCCACAGCAAGACCGAGGTTACTCGGCAGGGTCCAAGGAGTGGTTGTCCATGCCAAAAGATAGGTATCGGAAGGAAGATCGTTTTTTCCCTCAAAGGCCTTGCCTGCAGGAGAGTTTTTTACAGGCGAAAGAGTCTTAAAGCGTACTGTTATTGCAGGGTCGTGGACATCCTTATAGCCGCCCAAGTTAAGCTCATGGTTTGAAAGCACCGTAGAACACCTCGGACAATAAGGGAGAATATAGTAGCCCTCATACAATAGACCTTTTTCCCAAAGACTTTTCATTACCCACCAAATGGATTCCATAAAGGCCGGTTCCATGGTCTTATAATCGTTTTCAAAGTCAACCCAGCGGCCTAAGCGTGTAATCGTTTGTTTCCATTCTTTTACATAACGCAAAACGCTTGCACGGCAGGCTTCGTTAAATTTATCTATACCGTATTTTTCTATATCGGTTTTTGAATTAAGCCCAAGTTCTTTTTCGATTAGATTTTCAACGGGAAGACCGTGGCAGTCCCACCCGAAGCGGCGTTCAACCCTAAAGCCCTTCATTGTTTTATATCGCGGAATAATATCCTTAATTGTTCCGGGAACAAAGTGGCCGAAGTGAGGCAGCCCTGTGGCAAATGGCGGGCCGTCAAAAAAAATATAATTATCCCGTCCGTCACGTGATGAAACGGACTTTTTAAATACATCGTTTTTTTCCCAAAATTTTAAGACATCTTCTTCTTGTTTTGCAAAATCAACCTTAGGGTCTACAGGTTTATACATTAAAAACTCCAAAATAAAAAATTATAGTTAAGAATTATACTATTTTTTTTTAAATTGTACAACGCCTCCGACAACCTAAAAAATTCAAAGTCCTTGATTTTTTTTCAAAAAAATTATAGTATTAAGAAATTTATTTTTGAGGTGATCTATGGCTTTTTTTTATGATGAACCTTCGCATACATTCAGCGAATATTTATTGGTCCCGCGTCTTTCGGGAGTCGAGCACATTCCTCAGGCGGTTTCTCTTAAAACGCCTTTAACAAAATATAAAAAAGGTAAAAAGCCTAAAATCAGTTTAAATATTCCTCTTGTTTCTTCGATTATGCAGTCTGTTTCAGATCATAATATGGCTGTTGCGCTTGCACGGGAAGGAGGCCTTTCCTTTATCTTCGGCTCGCAATCAGTTGAAAGTGAAGCTAAGATGGTCACAAAAGTAAAAAACTATAGGGCAGGTTTTGTCGAAAGCGATTCAAACCTCACACCTGAGCATCATTTAAGCGATGTTTTAGACTTAAAGGATAGAACCGACCACACTACCGTTGCCGTAACCCATGACGGGACAGGACACGGGAAACTCTTAGGTGTAGTTACAGGCAGGGATTACCGCATAGGCCATACCGATTTAAATACAAAGGTAAAAGAATTTATGACGCCTATCGAACGCCTCCATGTTGCCGAAGAAGGAATCAGCTTAAAAAAGGCCCAAGACATTATCTGGGAATTTAAGCTTAATTCGCTTCCGATTCTTGATAAAAAAGGCTGTCTTGTTGCCTTTGTTTTTAGGAAAGATTATGAAAGCAATACGGAAAACCCGCTCGAACTTCTTGATGAAAAAAAACGCTACATGGTAGGAGCCGGTATAAATACAAGAGACTATGAAGAACGCGTTCCCGCCCTTGTGGAAGCGGGAGCCGATGTACTTTGTATAGATTCATCAGACGGCTTTAGCGATTGGCAAAAGCAAACCATTAAATTTGTAAAAGAAAAATACGGGGATTCAATTCCCATAGGAGCCGGCAATGTTGTAGATGCCGACGGCTTTAATTTTTTAGCGGATGCGGGAGCCGATTTTATAAAGGTCGGAATAGGAGGCGGTTCAATCTGTATTACCCGTGAGACAAAGGGGATAGGAAGAGGTCAAGCCACTGCCCTAATAGAGGTTGCCAAGGCCCGGGATGAATATTTTAAAAAGAAAGGTGTTTATATTCCTATCTGCTCCGACGGCGGAATCGTTTTTGATTACCACATAACCCTAGCCCTAGCTATGGGAAGCGACTTCTGTATGCTCGGACGCTACTTTGCACGCTTTGACGAAAGCCCTACCAACAAGGTATTGATTAACGGAAACTATATGAAAGAATACTGGGGCGAAGGTTCTGCGAGGGCAAGGAACTGGCAGCGATACGATTCGGGCGGGGAGAAAAAGCTTTCTTTTGAAGAGGGTGTAGACTCCTACGTTCCCTATGCAGGAAAACTCCACGACAATGTTGCGGTAACCTTAAATAAGATACGCTCAACAATGTGTAATTGCGGAGTTTTAAGCATTCCGGAATTCCAGCGTGACGCAAAAATAACATTAGTTTCTTCGGCAAGTATCATTGAAGGAGGCCCTCACGATGTCGTCTTAAAAGACATGAGCCATTCTTCCAGCTCAAATTATTAAGTAGAAAGCCGCTCCAATTATTAAGTAAAGAGCCGCTCAAATTATTAATTAAAGAGCCGCTCAAATTACTAATTAAAGAGCGGCTTATATTTTTCCAATGTCATGTTAAATTTCGTATAACAAAAAGCCTGTTTCGCCCATAGGTATTTCTTTTATAAGTTTACCCTGATGCCAAACAAAGGCGCCTCCTCCTATAGCCTTAGCATTTTCATTTACAAGGGAGTTTATAAATAAAACCGGTTTATCGAGGATTGCAGTTCTTTCGGCGTAGGCAGCGGCTTCACCGTTTTTCCATTCTTCCTTTGTATAACCGCAAAATACCGGCCATAAAAAGGCATCGGGATTGAGGCTTATAATAGGCTCTAAAAGATTATCTTCCCATAAGTCCCCGCAGATAAAAACGGCAAGGCGCTTACCCTCAAAATCAAACTCAAAAAACTCTTTTCCTTCCCGATAGTCGGCACAGGTACCTTCAATTCGCCAGCCTTGGGAAACTCTTTTATAAAGGCAAAGCATTTCTCCGTTTTTTCCTACTATCATGTAGGAGCTGAAAATAGCACCATGGTCGTTTTCGATAAAGCCGAAACCTATGGCTGTTTTTTCTTTTTGGGCAATTGAACGAATCTTTGCAATGGGTTCCGAGTTTATTTGAAGAGCCGTCAAAATATCTTTTTTATATTCAAAACAAAGAGAATAAAAGCCCTGTAAAAAACTTTCTCCAAAGAGAAGAAGATCGGGCTTTTCAGACCTTGTTTTTTCTATAAAGCCTTCAATTTGCGATATATTAAAATCAATATCATTGTTTTTATTTTCCGATGCACAAAGTCCGATTTTCATACTTTCCTCCCATACACTAACGATAAACAGTGAAGCTGAATTTATGCCGAACTGTTTATCCATCCTCCATCATTTCAGTAAATAAAAAAAGGGGCATCCGATATAAAGCAAAAACCTTCCGGAGCCCCTTATCTCAATTAAAAGATATTTTTAGCAATAAACGCTCTTTAAATAGTCCAAATCCAATTCGGGATAAAGAACAAATTTATGTAAAAGAGCATCTACTTCTTTTTGTATCTCTGCTTTTACGGCGGGGTCTACAACTACATTAGCCTTGCTGGGAGCTCCGCTCTTTGTTACACCCGGCTTTGAAGCTTTTAATACCCTGTCTATAATTGAAGCAATCTGCTTCATTTCGGGTTTTCCCATTCCAAGACTTGTTACGGCAGGAGTTCCTACGCGTAGACCGCTTGTCCACCAGGGGCCGTTCGGATCAAAGGGCAAGCTGTTTCTGTTAAGGGTTACACCGCACTCAGACATTGCAGTTTCTGCTTGGCGGCCGTTTAAGCCGTATTTTGTTACATTAATCAGCATTAAGTGATTGTCTGTTCCGTTTGTCTGGAGCTTCATACCGAGCTTCATACATTCTTCAGCGAGGGCGACAGCATTGTCTCTTACCTTGTGGGCATAGTCTTGATATTCCTTGCTGCTTGCTTCGCGGAAGGCAACGGCCTTTGCAGCCATAACATGAGGAAGAGGTCCGCCGATTACAAGGGGGCATCCCTTATCAACGAATTCTGCAAATTCTTTTTTACAAAGAATCATAGCACCGCGGGGGCCTCGAAGAGTTTTGTGGGTTGTAGTTGTTACAACATCAGCCCAAAGAACAGGGTTGTATTCGCCCTCAAAAACCTTTCCTGCAACAAGACCGGCAAAGTGGGCCATATCAACCATTAAGACGGCTCCGCATTTATCCGCAATTTCTCTAAATTTCTTAAAGTTAATCTTTCGGGGATAGGCACTGTATCCGGCCAAAAGAATCAAGGGCTTTTCTTCCATTGCTCTTTTTTCGATTTCGGCATAATCAAGCTCACCGGTTTCTTTATTTACCGTATATGAGCATGTTCTAAACATTTTTGAAGAAACGTTTTGAACATAGCCGTGGGTAAGGTGTCCGCCCGAATAGTAATCCAAGCCCATAAGTTTTTGATTTCCAAGAGCATGGCGTAATTCTTCCCACTCCTCATGGCTCAAACCTTCAAGGTTCATCTTTTTAACCTTTCCGTCTACAACCGTCTCAAATTTCTTTAAGAAGGGCTCTTCAACCTTGGCATTTAAGATAGCCCAATAAGCTACGATATTTGCATCAGCTCCGGAGTGAGGCTGAACATAGGCATGTTCGGCTCCAAATATTTTACATGCTTCTTCGCAAGCAGCCATTTCAACGGCATCGACGTTTTCGCATCCTCCGTAATATCTGTGTTCGGGGAAACCTTCTGCATACTTATCGGTAAGCAGGTTCCCCATAGCAGCTTGAACTGCCAATGAAGAATAGTTTTCGCTTGCGATAAGTTTTAAGTGACTTCGCTGATTTTCTATTTCTTTTACAATGCTTGATGCAACTTCAGGGTACACGGAGGCAACCTGATCCAAATTGGCCAAATATGCAACCATAGCTAACTTTGCATTTGAGCCTTCTCTCTCAAGGTATTTCTTCAAACCTTCTTTCATTTTATAACTCCTATCAAAACTGTGTTTGTATACTATAACTTCGATATTATAACAATTTATAAAATTATATTCTAGTCTTTTTTAGTATTGATATCTAAGTTTCTATGTCTCTTTTGCGGTATTTTTTATAATGCTCATAGAAAATAAATATCTTTTCAAACAAAAATACAAAAATAATAAAGCCGCAGGAATATTCTCCTATTAAAAATAATTGTTTAAAGTTATAAAAGAAAGGAACAAAAAATTGCAGCATCTTGAGGCTGTAAAGAATCATAGTCGCCGCTATCGTTATTTTACCGCCCCTTGTAGATTTTATTTCGACCGGAAATTTTAATAACATAAAAAAAAGCATTCCCAAAGCTTGAAACATTAATCTTATAAAAATCAAATAGAAAAACCAATTAGGCAATAGCCCCAGTTGATAGTATACAATTGAAACAAGAGCAAGCAGGGAATAATCACTCATGGAATCCAGCATACGCCCGATCCTTGTTTCTTGATTAAATTTACGGGCTATAAAGCCGTCAAAAAAGTCCGTCAAAAAAACCAAGATTAAAACAACAGCCAAGATTATTTTTATCTGTTCTATCGAATTCTGCTTTAAAAGAAAGGCTATTAAAGGGACAGAGCTTATTCGCAGCAGGGTAATCCCATTTGCAAGATTAACTTTCTCAAGCATAAGATTAGTCCCAACATTTATAAAATCTCCTTTGTATAGAATCAAAAAAAACAAAAGTAACGAATGCCAGAGAGTTATATGTATTAAAAATGCACTAAAAATCTCGGTATCCGTATTAAATATCTTATAAATTGCAAAAACAGCTGAACACTGGAACAGCCAAAAAAGTAAAACCAATCTGCCGATTTTTTTTTCCATAATTAAAGAAACAACTCCGCATTCTATTTTTTATTTATAATTTTTTCTTTTTCATAATGAATCAACGTAAAAAATAATAATCCTACAAGTATGAGCCCTATCAAAACAACCAGAGCACGAACTCCTTGCAAGATTATAGCCATTCCGGCAAAAAGGTTTATTATGAGCTGCAATATCATAAAAACACTCAATGCCCCTCTAGGGCTAAAACCTATAAGCATAAGTTTATGATGAAGATGAAATTTATCTCCCTCACCTATAGGACGTTTTTCCCTTACTCTGCGCCATATCGCCGCAACCGTATCGAATATGGGCAGCATTAATATCACGGATGCAAATTGTATACCTGCAGCCTCATATCCTTCGGGCGACGGAATAAGAGGTAAAATTGCCAACACAAAGCCCAAAATTTGTGAGCCGCAGTCTCCCATAAAAATCTTTGCACTGGGCCGTGATAAATTGAAAAATAAAAAGCCTACGACTGAGAATGCAAGTATAAGCACACGGAATATGATTATAGGACTTATCCCAATCGAATAATAAATTGCAGCATATGTTAAGAGAACGGAAACGCCTAAGCATCCTGCTTGCCCGTCAATTCCGTCAACAAGATTTATTGCATTGGTTATTCCTATTATCCACAAAAAAGTTATTACATATGTTTCCGGCCCCATATACCAGAAAAAACCGATGGGCCCAAAACTTATTTTTTTAAATGTATATCCTCCGTATAAGACTATTATAGCGGCACAAGATTGAACCAATAGCTTAAAAATAGCTCTCCAATTTTTTATATCATCCCATAATCCCATTATAAAAATAAGCAAGCAGCCCAAGGCGATATAAAAGAAATTTAAGTGCAATAGTCTCAATTCAGGAAAGCGGAAATGTAAGATGAGACTTGAAATTATATAAGCAAAGCCGAAACCTACTCCTCCTATCCTCGGAATATTACCGGAATGTATCTTTCGCCCGCCTGTTTTGTCATATAGATTATGTTTCTTTGAAAATAGAATAGCCAGATATACAAAAAAAGCAGATAGCGCACAAGGTATAGCTATTATATATAAAATAAACTGAATTGCTGTCAAATTTCATACACTCCTTAAAATCACACGGCGACATTATACATCAATAAAGCTAAATTATCAAGCCTTTACACAAACAGCTGAGAATCTTATTTGGTTAGAAAAAAATAATTATTCTATATTAATTTTTTCAACATAATCTAAAAAAGCAGACCGCAGATCAGAATACTCTTTTTCACTTTGGCCGATTTTTTTCTTTAAGTTCTCCAAAGAATTTTCTATCTCCAGAAGCTTATCTAAAAACATCTTTCCCTGTTGGGTTTCAGATCCGACAGCTTGAATATTTTTGCGGATTCTATCCTGTTCTGCATTAAGAGTTTTTTGCTCATTTTGTAAATTAGCCAAGGCAATTTGAGCCTTATCAACTTTTACCTTTTCATTTAAAACGTCTTTGAAGGCTTTTTTTATCTTTTCAGGCATCTTAGCGTTGGAATAAATAGCTATCATGGAATTATTATCCATCATATTAACCTGTACAATTTCTTCAAAAAATCTTTCTTCAACTACATCAAGTTTTTCTTGAGAGTTAGCCTTAACCTTTATATTAAACCTGTACTTGTTCGACGTTTTTTCCAACAATTTTTTTTCATCGGTAAGACTAAAGCCTGAGCTTATAAAATGTTCAACTATAATGGAGCGTTCTTTTGATGCAGAATTCTTGATAGTATAGACAGAGTTTTTAGATGACTTATATCTTTTTGTTAAAACTCCTTTTACTATTTTAAGGCTATGAATATGCTTGTCAAGGTCCTCGGTTTTTGTACCCTTCACATCTATATCATCACCGAAGGCTATGAGCCGTTTTTCATTTTCCGGTAAAAACTCCAAAATAGCGTCGCCCGAGTACTCGCCATTTTCAAAAACCGTAATGGGTCCCGCAGGAAACTTTAGACCGGAATTATTTTCGATACTGATACATAACTTAGGATGGACATCGGAACCATAGGGTATACTCGAAAAAACCGAGTATTTTTGTGCAGGAAGCGATGCAAGGCTAAGCGGAATCATTGTACTCTTTTGTCTCGGTAAATTAACAGGCTTTACAGGGCTGAAGGCAAACATTTCCCCCGCACTACTCTTCGCAATGGTCTGATTTTCAAAATAAGAAGATTCCTTGGCTTCGTCCATAGAAGGAGCCGTCATCTTTGCATAAGCCTTTCTTTCCATCATCGGTGCAGCCATAGCTTCTTCATAAGCCACATCATCATAAGCGGAATCAAAGGTTTCAATATCGGCCGTCTGACCTGCAAGAATCGGAATAGTTTCTCGGTCGGTATAATAGGGTTCATATAGATTTTGTCTAAAGCCTATGGGACGGCCGCTTGTCAGGGTAAGTTTTACATCCTTCCAATCGAGATCCGTAGAGTTATCGATTATAGCCCAAGCCTGAAAAGCTGCACTTGTATTGCCCATGTCAAGCCTATACGAAGGCTTCCAAATAGGAGCTTCCATAACATAAGACAGCCCTATATTACGTTCTCCGGCAGCTTCTATATCAATCGAAATAAGCTTTCTTTCTTTTGCAGAGGCCTCTAAAATAAGACTTAAGGCCTTTTGTAAGTCCTCATTCCTTTGGGGATCCGTAAATTTAAAGGATTGAACATCTTTTAAGGATATTATCTTAACGCCGTCTGCCGCAGCAATCGACAAAATCATATCCGGTTTAGAATCTTCAATTTTATCCACACTTAAAATTTTACCTGTAATCTTACTCGGCGTGTAAACTTCGATCTCGGCACCCTTCTGCGAGTTAAGAATCTTAAAAATAGAGTTATTTTCAGATAAATCTATCTTTAAACTTTGCATAGTTTTTTTAAGGGTATCTTCCGATTGATAATTTATCGACAAATTCTTTGCAGCAGGATCTTTTACAAAAATAGATTTTAGAACATCACTTATCTGGGAAGGTAAAAACAACATCTCTATTTTTCCGTTGCCCCTTACCCTGCCCTCATGCTCATAATGCGCAACACCTGAAGAATATAGAGTTACCCTTTTTAATGGAAGGTCATCCTCACTAAAATCCTTTGCCTGATCAGAAAAGACTGTAGTCATACACATTAACGAAATTAACATAGAAAATAATTTTTTCATACCTCCTCCAAGGAAAGGATATTTTCTTATTATATCACAAACAAGAGCTGTTGACTAGGGTATTTTTATAGTATTATTACAAATTCAATTCACCTTCCATTGACATATCTTAAAATAAAACGCATAATAGGAGAATGGTATCGACTATTATTATTTCCTTTTTTATTATTATTATTGCTGTTGTTATCCTTGTCCTTGTAGCTACACGAAGCAAATCACCCTCTTCGGGAGGAAGAAAGAAAGTTAAAGGCAGAGCCGTTTTAATGAAAGAAGCCTCACGCCGCTTAGCTCAAAACCCTCATGATATTGAAGGTTTATTTATAATGGGAGATATTTATTATCAAGACCAAGACTGGGAAAAGGCGTATACGGCATACTCGGCCTTACTGGATAGAATGAAGCCGCTCGAAATGAATAAGCAGCTGGATGTTGCTATCAGATACGGTATCTGTGCCCTAAAAACAAATAGGCTCCCTGAGGCAAAAAAAGGCTTTCTTCTTGCAGAAACAATCAATCCTAAAAATCTTGATGTAAGCTATAACTTAGGCTATATCTATTACCTCGAAAAAGACTATGAAAAAGCCGTTAAGTTTTTCAAAAGAACCTTGATACTTGAACCAAACAGCTTTTTGGCAACAAAGTATCTTGGATATACTTTACAGCATTTGCATAAATACACCGAGGCCCTCCCGGCTCTAAAAAAAGCCCTGGATTTTAAACCCGATGATAAGGAAGTTTTGTTTGCAATGGGCGAATGTTTTTATGAAACGGAAGCAACCGACCGATGCTTAAAAATATTAAACCATCTTAGAGTAGATCCTGTTTTCGGACCTCAAGCTTCATTATACACAGGTATGATAAGAGCGAAGGCCGATCAGTTGGAAAGAGCTATCGAAGACTTCCAAATAGGCTTAAAACATACGGGAATACCGATGGATATTTCTAACGAGCTAAAATACAGACTAGCTCAAGCCTATATAAAGACTCAAGAAATAGGTCAAGCACTTCATCTTTTAAAAGAAATACAATCCATAAGCCCCGGATACAAAGATGCTGCAACCTTAATAATGAGATATCAGGAGTTAAACAAAAACAAGAACTTACAGATATACCTAATGTCGGGACAAAGCGAATTCGTAGCTCTGTGCCGCAAAATTGTCGCCCGTTTCTATCCGAAAGCTAAGGTAAAAATAGTGGATATTTCCGTATTGGCTGCCTATACCGATATAGTTGCCGAAATAGATACATCCCGTTTTTCGGATACGGTTATTTTTAGATTTTTTAGGTCGCAAGGAACGGTAGGGGAGCTGCTTCTTAGAGAGCTGCATGCACGGCTAAAAGAAGTCAAGGGCGGAACAGGAATATGTATGAGTGCCGGAACCTTTACTGAAGAAGCTGTTAGGTTTTCTGAAGGAAGGCCATTAGACCTATACGACAAAACAAGACTCTCAAACGTTTTAAACTCCTTAAAATAAAACTTTATTTACCCAATAAAAAAGGCAGCCCATTTAAAGGGCTGCCTTTTTGTGTAAAACAATTAAAATCTATAACCTGATAGAAAGGCCTAACTTTAAGTTTACACTGTTAGCAATAACCTCTTTTATGTTGTTGCTAGTGTTGGAAACCGTATATTCTTGATTTCCAACTTTAAATGTTTTTTTAACTTTTAAAGGAGCAAAATAAACCGTATCTGCAATACCGCCATAAATACCTATCATATCTGTAAAGTAAAAACTGGCTAAAACATTTACACCTACACCGAACATGACATCCAATTTGTCGTAACTAATATCCTGACTAGCTATAGAAACAGTCTGAGTAGCCTTCATAGCATTTAACCCTAGTCCGCCGCCCAAAAAGAGGTTAAAAGGCGTTTTTTTAAACAAGGTTATGCCGACTCCAAGCTGAGAGTCAAGAATAAAAGCATTCTTCACTACAAACTTATCTTTTTCAGCTGTTGCTCCCTTCATAAGATCGGTATGGTTTTTTCCGGGGAAGGCAATTTGAGCCATTAAATAAATAAAACCTGCTCTAAGATCAACAGCAACTCCTGCGGCATTATTCTTTTCATCTTTAGCATTTTTTAATGCATTTTGTACATCATTACTAAATGTAGAAAAATTACCCTCATTTTTTGTGTGAACAAAATAATTCGTATAGGCAGGGCCGAACGAAATCGCAAAATCTGCAAATGCAAAAACGGCAGATGCAACCGAAATAATCAAAACTAAAACTATCTTCTTGTGCTTCATAATAAACCTCCTATAAAACACATTTTTCTGTTTATAAAACAGAACCATATTCAAAACTCCGGATAACCGGAATTTGTTACAATTTTATTAAAGCTTAAAAGCTACTCCAAGCCTTACAGAAAAATTATTTGCCCAAGTTGACTTTATTAATTTTTTAATATCGCCTGAATTTGTGGTTGTTTCTGAATTTATAGAATACGTAAAGGGTATTCCATTTTTAAGCTTGCCGCTATAATAGCGCTGATTTGCAAGAGGTAAAAAATATATCGTATCCTTTAGGTCTAAGCAGATTCCAATCTTAGGCATAAAAAAGTATTTTATACCTATGTCCGCACCAAGACCTATCATACCCACACTTCGTATTTCCTTTAGTGAAGTAACATCAGAAAGACTGCTAATAAAATTACCGGGTAAATCACGTGTAGTTCGGATATAGTTTATACCTAATCCGCCTCCGACAAAGATATTGAGTGGAGAACTTTTCATTAGAGTAATACCTACACCTATCTGGCTGTCAAAAATAATAGAGCCGTTTATTTTATCACTAATTCCCTTCTCCTTTAGTTTTTGGGCAAGGGGATCAAAACCGGAAGATATTTCTTTAAGAGGAAAGCCTACATTTATATTTGCATAAATATAGCTCATCTTAAAAGAAAGACCAACCATAAATGCGTTATAGGAATCTTTTGCTTTTATACTACCTAACTTTAAGTTACCAGGTCCTATAAGAGCCTTCAGTTCAGCACTTAAGTTATCAGCAAGTTTACCTGTATCATAGTTATTCACTATGGTATAATTCATATAACCGATACCGACATCACCGGAAATATTCATAAAATCAAAGGCTGACAAGGAAAGCATACAGCTAAAAATTGCAATACCCAAAATATTTTTTTTCATAATTATCCTCCAAGATAAAATTTTATTTAAAAGCATAATCGTATATTTTATATAAGTATAGCCCACTATTAACATATTTTCAACCGGATGTAAGTATTTTTTTTATATCTATTGCCGTTTTTGCTTAAAAATAGTAGGATATATGCATGAGTATACCACAGTATCCCGAATTTGCACCCATTTCGTTGGACATGCAGTCCGAAATGGAATTTTACTTAAAAAGGCTTCCTGACGGAATCTCGGAGCTTACTTTTTTGAATTTATACCTTTTTAGACATAATTATAAATATCAGGTAACAAAAACCGAAAAATTATTGATAATAATAGGGGAATATAAGGGCGAAAGCTTTTTTATAACCCCATGCTGTACCGTAGATGTCGAAATAACAAAGGAATTATTGGCAAAATATAAAAAATGGATGATTCTTTCAAAATCTTTTTTAGATAATAACATAAATGTATTCAATCTGCCTTTTTTAAAAGAACTAAAAATTGAAGAGGACAGGGATAATTTTGATTATGTTTATTTAAGAAAAGATTTGGCCGAATTAAAGGGTAAGGATTTTCATAAAAAAAAGACCCATATAAACAAATTCGAAAAATCTTATGACAAAATAAAAATCGAACCTCTCACCCTTGAAAATGTAGAAGACGCTAAAAAGGTTCTTGAAGAATGGAATAGTACAAAACCGGACTCAAATCCTGAAAATTCCGACTATGAAGCAGCTTTGGAAGCCCTTTCAATCTTAAGCAGGACCTCAATGATGGGCATAATCCTCTATGTTTGGGATGAACCTGTGGCTTGGACCCTTGCAGAAATAACACAAAACAATAAAACTGCCGTTATTTTATTTGAAAAAGCCTTGGCATCTTATAAGGGAAGTTTTCAGTACATTAATTATGCCTTTGCAGGTTATCTGCCCGAATACATAGAATTTATAAACAGAGAGCAGGATTTAGGCGATGAGGGCTTAAGACAAGCAAAAATGACATATAAACCGATAAAATTCATAAAAAAGTATAGAATTTTATCTTAAATATGATACAATAGGAAAACATGGATTTAGTAAGCACACGAAACAATAATAAGATTGTATCCTTTTATGAGGCAGTAACAAACTGTATGCCGGCAGACGGGGGGCTTTATATACCCAAAGAAGCCTTGGACTTAAGTGATTGGACCTATCATCTTAACGAAACTTCAAGTTTTACATCTATTACGGGAGCCTTAACCTCTGCAATCCTGCGAGAGGAATTCAGCCCTGCCGTTTCGGAACGTATTGCTGTTTCAGCTTTTGGAAATTACAGTCCGAGGGTGCGCCAATTGGATGAAAGACTCTTTTTGCTGGACCTTTTTCACGGGCCGACCGGCTGCCACAGAGATTTCGGCTTTTTATGGTTTGCTTCAGTTCTTGAACATATTTTAACCATAACCGATAAAAAAGCCATAGTTTTAGGAACAGGAACCAAAAAAAACGGTCAAAGTATGGCGGCCGCTTTTTGGAACAAAAAAAGGGTAAAGACTCTTTTAATTCACCCCAAAGGTTATGCCTCCGGTATACCGGAAGAATATTTAGCAGAAAACGGGGGCTCTATTTACTCGGTAGAATGTGAGGGAGATGTAAAGGATGTCGAAAACTTAAAAAGGTCCGTATATCTTGACAGAAATCTTGTAGAAAAATACGGTCTGACTTTAGCAAATACTGTAAACATAGGCAGACTTTTACCCCAAATATTTTTCTATTTTTATGCTTTTACCCGCTTTAAAAAACACATTTTCGGCGAAATCTATTACGCCCTCCACTCCGGTAATTACGGAAACCTTGCAGCGGGGCTTTTTGCATGGAAGAGCGGTCTTTCCTTAAACGGGTTTATTACCGATTCTACGCCTGAACTATCGATAAACAAGGACGGAGACTGCTTTTGCAAAACAATGGAAATTCCTTTGAGCCAAAGAAGTGCAGCAGATCCTGTAAGTCCCTCAAATATTGAGCGCTTGGAACAGATTTTTGAAATAAGCCCGGCAATTATGAAGGCCTTGATTTTTCCTAAGCAGGTAGATCCGAAGGATTATAAGGAGCTCATAAGAAAGGCCTATCAACGATATGGAATTATGATAGATACTTCGACGGCTGCAGCCTATGGAGCCGCCATCAAAAGTAAAATTTTAAAAAATAAGGGCCCGGAAACCCTTGTTCTTATTTCAAAAGATCATCCGGCCTTTGAAGCCGATATAATCGAGGAGGCCTGCGGCGAAAAACCTAATCAACCGGAATACATGAGCGGTTTAGACAAACCTATAAAAAATATAAAAAAGATACAGGCATCTAAAAAAGAAATTGAAAATATGCTAGAATATATGGAGAGGTAGTTTTTATGTCATATAAACTTGATGGAGCTAAATTTCCCACACTTGAAGAACTGGTAGAAGCCCTCTACCCTATTTATTCGGATAAAATGAGTGAGGAAGAATTTAAAAAATATGCAGAAGAAAACGCCGAAAAAGACTAGGCCTTTTCTCTTGAAAAATCAATAATATTTTTTAATTTATATTCGGCAGCCGAAAACATCTTGGTCATATCCGAATAGATACCTGCATAAAAGTTTAAAAATAAAATATTGCATTTGAATAGACTATCTTCAGGCCTTTCTTCCCATACAAGTTTAAACAAAATATTTACCAAAATCAGCCTTTCAGTAGATTCTTTATTAAACCAAACTTCCCCATCCCACTCGTTTAAACCTAAATAGTTTTTTATTACTTCATCATGTACACAAAAATCCATAAAGTCCTTAACGCAATCCTTGCTTGAACCCGAATTTTCAAAAAAGTTTTTCTCAGTTTCAGGTAAGCAAAATAAGCGGCTTAACAAAAATAAGGTACTTTTTGAATTTACTTCGGGAAGCCCGAAAGAACAAAGCAGCTCGGCAAAAGCAAGATCAAAACGGCACAGTTTAATCTTTTCTTTAGGGAAAAATTTAAACAGAGCCGACAATAAAAGACCGGCCGTATACAAAAGTACATTCTCTCTTGTGTCAAAAACCAAGGTCTTAAGAGCATTTATAAAGAGAATGTCTTGGGTTTTAAGACTTTCATCCTTAACATTTTCATCGATCAAAGAAGGCTCATTCGAACAAAGATATAAAAAGCAATCTATAGAATTTTTAAAACACAAAGCGCGGATCTTATTTTTTTCTTTAAGACTGTTTAAGCTTTCTTTTTCTTCATCGTAATGAAAGGTTTCAAAAAACACTTCTTCAAAAGCATCAAAAAAATTCAATAATCTCGGGTAAAGTTTTTTTGATATATCTTCAATTTTTTCTGATACATCTTCAATTGCTTCTTTTTTATAGGTACCACAATAATCCGAAATTTGAGGGAATAAGTCTTTAGCGCATAAATCTTGAATAGTATTGTAAAGACCGCCATACTTACATTTATTTATTTCAAATTCAATATCTTTAAAACCCCGTCCTTCCGCTTTTTGATAAAGGACCCTATAATAGCCGTCATTATCCTTAATCTCACGGATGTTTAAAAATACTTGGCATTGATAACCGTCCAAAGCTGCAAAAAAGCCTTTTTCGGCAAGCTCGGAATTTTTTCTTAAAAAGAATAAGGAAGAACGCTGCTCATAAAACACCGTAAAATAGTCCTCTCCCGAATTTAAATTAAGAGAGTCCATAAGATTTTCCTGCCTTAATTCTTTTTCATTTTGCGAATCTTTTACGGCAAAGGCCGCCGAAAGTTTAATCCATCCCGATGCTCTTTCATAGGCATTATTGTAAAAAATCAATGAGCGCTCTCCGTTAAAAAAATTCGACCAAACAAAAACATTTTCGTTTACGCTTCCTTCATTCCAAAAATCAAATAGTCTAAATTTTTCAACATCAGAAAAAATATAGCGTTTTTTTAAAAGAGGAAAAATTTCCTTTTTATGTCTTTCAAGCAGGCCGGAGTTTACAGCCTCATCCTTATAAGCTCTTCTATATTCCATGCCGTACTTTTCGGTAAAGCCTTCTAGCTGACCGTGTCCGAACATGGGAAGCCCCGGCATAGCCGACATCATCGTGCAAACACCGAAGTATTTATCTCCGTCCCCGAATTGGGCTATAGCAGTTTCTTCATCGGGGTTATTCATAAAATTGACATAACGCCTTAACACCTCAGGATCGAATTCGAGGGTATTTTTTATGGTTTCCCTGTATTTTGCGTTTTCTTCTTTTTTGAGCATATTCATAAAGGCGGAATTATATACTCGATGCATTCCGAGGGTGCGGACAAAATAGCCTTCCATCATCCAAAAAGCTTCGGCAAGTAAGAGGGTGTCGGGGGCTTCTTTTGCACAGCGGTCTACAACCTCTCTCCAAAATTCTTTGGGGATTCTCCTTTCAAATTCTTCAATAGAGAGGGCATAGCGGGAGCGGCTTGCAATGTCTCCGCCTGAACCTGGAGCCGGATACCAGAGGCGGCGAATATGTTTTTTAGCGAGAACCATGGCCGCATCAAAGCGTATAATAGGAAAATTCCTTGCGACATGGAGAATTTTTTGAATAACCTTTTCGCGGGCTTCACTGTTTAAAAAATCTATTTGGGCCGTATCGTTCCACGGGAGGCCGGTGCCGTCATTTCCATGATAAATATAGCGTACATCCCCGGAATAGTTATCGACACGCTTAAAAACTACGGCACAGTCCGTCTTTGAATAGTAACCGTTTTCAAGATAAACGCTTGTTCTTTCATCCCGGGAAAGATTTTCACCATCATAACTATATGAAGGAAAGGGCTTATCCCTTGTCTGCAAAAATAGATTCGGCTCTTCCATAATCCATTTGGAATCAAGGCCCGTATGATTGGGAACCATGTCGGCGGCCATCCTGATTCCGAATTTCCAAGCTCTTTCTCGTAAATTAGTCAGAGCCGGCCAGCCGCCTAGTTCTTCTGCAATGTCATAGTCATAGATACTGTAGGCACTTGCGGCCGCATCAGGATTTCCGCAAATTTCTTTTATACGGCGGCTCGCCTCGGAACGCTGCCAAACACCGATTAACCAAAGCCCGGTAATTCCCGAATCTGCAAAAAATTTAAGCTCTTCATCGGGGATTTGATCGAGACGCGTAATCGGGGCGGAATATTTTTTACTTAACTGATCCAGCCAAACCAAGGTGCTTTTTGCTATTAAAACCAAGTTGGGCATCCAATTTTTATCGGGAGTAAAAGCCTCGTATTCTTTTAACAGATTTTCAAAGGTGTAGACCGGAACATCAAAGCTTCCTCCTTGAGGCGGAGCCCAGCCGGCCTTGTCTTCTTCCCTTATTAAGTCCTCGGCACCCAAAACCTTGAGTAAAATATTTTGTGTAAACCGGCTCCAGTTTTCTTTTACATAATTAAGCTGGCCTAAAATACTGTCGGGACAGCGGTTCATAGGTTCTTCCAAAAAAGAAAGAATATCAAGGCCGCTTTGTTCTTTTCCTAATCGGCGTCCTATGGGCCTATTTTTTTTTGACCATCTTTTTACCGTGTCCCAAAAAATGCCGTAGGAATCTATTGTTTTTAAATTTGAATTATTAAATAAAACTTCAAACTGTGCATTTGCAGGATTTCTATTTGCAAGATATAGGAGAATAAACTCTTCAAAGGCAAGCAATTTATTGGGTACATTTGATGAACCGTCATTTGATTCAAACCACTCATCTAAGGAGAGCTTATCCGTGTAAACATCCTTTGGGGGAAAATCTTTACAAAACTCTTTTAATAAAAAATCAAGGCTGTGAAGACTTTTATTTTTAAATTCTTCTTCGATAAATTCATATCCTTTAACAAAAAAATCGGCATCAATATCTTGACGGTAAAGCCTTAAGACATAATGAAGAACTTCATCTAAAATTCCCATCGCATTTAATTCGCCTGCTTTTAAATGAGCTTGACCTTCTCCAAAAAGGCCTTCCTTTACAAGGAAATTAAAATTAAAAACAAAATTATGAACTTCGGAAATATTTTCAAATATTACATTTCCGCATGAAGAAAAAAGAACCGACCTTAAATTACACTTTTTGCGGACATCTCCGTTAATGTGAAATTCCATTTCTTGAAAAAAAAAGTCCGTACTCATAGGTTAAGTATAGCATTAACAAGCTTAAAACGCAAGGTTCTTTTGCAAATATGCGGGTATCTGCTCCGCCTATTTGCAAAAGTCATTTCAGTACTGAATCAGAAAGGCGGTGGTTTCAAATGTTTTCCACTTCTTCTTGGCTAAGACCGGTAGCTTTTGCTATATTTTCAATCGACAACCCTAAGCCAAGTAAATTCTTTGCCGTTTCAAGAGCTTTTTGATAAGAACCGTCGGCAAAACCTTGCTTTCTTCCTTTTATTTCGCCCTGCAATATTCCCACCTCAATGCCCTGTCTATACCCCTCATTTATACATGAAGCTCTATCATGCTCGTATTTCATACGGGAATCATAAAGCCATTTATCTCTAGGACTCATTTCCATTACAGAAATAGCGGCATTTGCTTTTTTCATCATCGTCGATTCTTGTTCTAACATTTCCCTCACCTCCGGATTATCAGTTTCGATAAATTTCAGCCAATTTAATAAGCGTTTTGTTTTATTATCCTTGTATTGAGATTTCTTTAAGAGTCTCGCTTTTTCAAGGTTTAGTATATGAATCTCAAATTTTGAGACTAAAGGCTCCTTTGTGTCTTGTTCTAAAACAAGATATTTGTTGTGCAAGCGCTTATTTTTATCAAAGCCTTTTCCTATCAAGTTTATTGTAATACACTTTGGCAGTTTTGTATAGTCTTGACCTTGTTTTATGTTTTCATTATACATTTTAGACCAATAATACAGGGTTCTTTCAGGAAAATCAAAATGCCAACTGTTTTGAATTTCAATGTCTACAAAGGTCCCATCTTTTAGTCTTAACTTGATGTCCAAAACACCGAGTTTTTCACTCAAAAGCTCTTTATGAAACTCCTTATCGAGAAGTTCCAAGTCTGCGATGGTTTCAGGCGGAATGTCTAATATACATTCCAGCAAGTCCTGTAAGACATCTTTGTTTTCTTCAACTCCGAAGACTCGCTTAAAGGCATAGTCGTTGCGGAGGGTTATTTTAAATAGTTTGTTCATAATTAAGCCTCGTTAATAATTTTTTTAAGGAAGAAACATTTTTCCCCTTTCATAATTATTATAGAAATTGTTTGTAATAAATAGTAAAATTTGAAAAAAAAAATTCGAATACAAAACCGTTGGTTGTTACCATTCCCTATAACCTCTGATGAGTCCCAATCATTAAGACATTCCTTAATTATCCTTTGCGAAGCTCAACATTTGACAAGCCTTAACGGCTCCCATTGTAAAATAAAATAAATTATGTTAAACTTTTGCCGATGGGGGATAAATAGAATGAAAAAAAAGGCTTTTATTTTTTTATGTTTAAGTCTGGTACTAAATCTTTTTCTTTCTTGCGGAGGGAAAAAGGCAGCTTATGAAGCAGGCAAAAGTGCCCGAGCCGAAAGTTACATGGCCGAATCCAAAAGCTCATCATCCGATTCGGCCTTTAAAGAGGACAAAAAAGAATCCGATGCAGTAAATACTGAAAGTTTAGATAACGGCAATATCGAAAGAAAACTTATAAAAACAGGTTTTATAGAATTTGAAACCGAGGATATAAAAAAAACAAGGGAAACAATCGAAAACCTTGTAACAAAATATCAAGCCTATATAAGTCAAGAAGATGAACAGCATTTTCAGTCTAATATTAGGCAGACAATCAGTATTAGAATACCAAAAGAAAATTTTGATAATCTTTTAAATGAGCTTACTATAGGCATTAAAAAACTTGATAATAAAAACATTACGGTTGAAGATGTTACGGAAGAATTTGTAGACGGACTTGCCCGGTTAAAGGTAAAAAAAGAAACCGAACAAACTTATTTAAAAATTCTAAGCCAAGCAAAAACGGTAAAAGACATTTTAGAAGTGCAAAACCAAATTCAAGATTTACGCTCCGATATTGAAGCTATTGAAGGCCGTTTACGTTATTTACAAAAATCCGTAAATTACAGCACCTTAAATATTTCAATGTACCAAATTATCAATAGCAGTATAGCAAGGCCTTCCTTCTTTACCAAGGCCCTCAATGCCGTAAAGGAAGGAATAGGTCTTTTTAGCGATATAATTATCGGCATCCTTTATCTTTGGATATTTATACTTATAATTATAGCTGTTGCGGTAATTATCATCAAAAAAAGACGCAATAAAATAAAGGAAAAATCTTTAGATAATTAAGTATTCATCGAAATAATCAGCTCTATTTCGCCGGTAGGAAGAGGGACTTTTTCGGCTATCAGCTCTATTGAAAGGCCTTTTTTAGCCATTTCAATTATCTGTTCCTTCATTGAAGCAGTTTGGTCGGGGACAATTCCCGATTTAGGGGCCAGAATTTGTTTTGTATATATCTTAATAGGTTCGTTATCGATAGGAGGATTTTCTTTTTTATTCACTTCTGTTGAACGCTCCGTTTCTCTTACACTCTCGTTTGAAATTACGGGCTTTTTAGTTTTTACAAAAGCATCCGGATCAAGTCCTGAAAAAGCATTAGCTTTAGCCGCCTCGGCAAGGCTTTCGTAAACCCTCTCGGCAGCGCTCCGTTTTTCTTCTTCTTTTCCTGCAAGCAATATACGCTTATCCAGCTCAAGGACAAGGCTGTTCACTTCCTTAATCTTGTCTTCCATTATTGTAACGGACTGATCGGTTTGAAAAGCAATTTGAGCAACAAGTTTTTGAGTTTCATTTTTTATATTATTGATTGAAGCCCTATCCGAAAATTGATTTTTAAACTTAAAATAAAAAAAGAAGATTAAAAAAATATTTAATACCAATAAAACAATCGCAATAACTGTCATCATCCTGAAATATCCACTCTTTGTCCCAATGAAGGATCTTTTATATATCCTTCGCTATCCGGTTCCTGCTCGGTTTGAGCCGTGTTCTGCTTTTTGGGATGTTCTCCTCCCCTATCGTCCTCATCGGGAGACCTGCCATCCTTATTGATTCTAAGATTATTATTACTGTCGGAATCTACAAGCTGAACGGTACTCAATCTTTTTTCTGCATCGATTTTATTTTGCTGCTGCTGGGCATCCTTTACCATAGAAGCAAGCTGCTGTTCGGCCCCCTGCTGTTTGCCGACCTTAGCCATTTGAGCATATAGAGTTTGCAGATCAATTGGTTGAATAGCCACTTGGAACCTTCTTAAAATCCTCTTCGTTCTCTTCTTGATACTTTCCGTAACGCACAATTCCCTTGTCAAGATAGAATGTAGTAGCCTTACAATCCATTCTTACATCCTCGGTGGTATCCCGTATAACTATGCGTACTCCCGGATATACATGTCCGGAAGCGGAAACCCTGCCTTGATTTTTCAACGTATTTAAATACTCTTTTATTTGGGTAATTTCTTTTTGTACTTCGTGAATATCGGTTTGAAGAGTATATTTATACTCGTTCATCTTGTTATAGTTTTCTTCTTTATCTTTTGGAAGCTCTCCCCGCTTGGATTTAAGCTCTTCAAGACTCATTAGATTAAGCTTTAAATCTTCCAAGCTTTTTTGATCCATTTCCTGTTTTTGCAGCAAGAAGTTTAAGCGCTCCTTGCTTTTCGGGTCAAAGCCTACACTTAACATAAGATCGTTTCCGCCTGAAACACTTCCCAAATTCCTTGCCGAGATAGATTCGGAGGCGCTTAGATTGCCGCTTATTATATCGGCCTTCTTTCCGCGGCATATAATTTTACGGTTAGCCATTACATTCGATTTTATAATACCGTCCGAAACAATAACCATGTCTCCGGCTTCAACAACATCGGTGTTTTGAATAAATTTAGACCAGATAGATTTGCCTGCTCTTATTACGCCGCCTTCTTTGCCCATGATACCCTGACTTACAACTATGTCGCCTTCGGTATCAAGCTCCGCCCTGCCGACCGAGCCCTTAACTTCTATATTTCCCGAAGCCTTTATAACAAAGCCGTCATCTACGTTTCCGTTTACAAAGACCGAACCCAAGAATGTAATATTTCCGGTTCTGATTGAAACATCGCCTTCAACTACATAGATTTCTTGTACGGTAATCTTATTTTTGACTAAAAGAACCTGTCCGTTTACTTCTGCAACTATAGTTAAACCATCCGCAGCAATCTTTGTATTTTTGCCCACGGGCATTGCAACATCTTTTCCGTTAAGGGCCTCAAGGTATTTTCCGGTAACGGTTTTTCCCGCCTTTCCTCTTTGAGCCGGGACCTTTTGAGCTACAGGCTGTCCTTCAACAACGTTTTGAATAAGATTTAATTCCTTAAAATTGATTTGCCCGGAACGGGTTTCCTGCAAGCGGACCCGTGTATTATCTACCTCAAAATTATAAATAATCTTTGCATCGGCTCCGTTTTGAGGAGCTATGCCTTCCGCTACCAGATAATCTTCACGATAAACGGGAGAATCTTGGAATTGTTTGACCCTCTCTTCATTTATTCCGACTATTATCCTGTTATTCTTTAAGAATGCGATAATGGTATCTGCGGAAAGATCGACGCCTCCGGTTGTCGGGGGTGTAACATAAAGATAAGCCTTCATTTCGTCATCGCTTATGTTGACAACCATTGCAGCATCATTGCCCGGGATTCGTTTATAAGGAGCAACCCTGACATACTCTCCGGTTTTCTCCTCCAATATGGGATTAAGAATGTCGTCCTCCGGAATGGGGAGAGCCCTGTCCCTAAACTTGTTTCTGGCAGCCTTTATATCGAAAGCATGGCCCGTACCTGAGGGAGCAGTTACCTTAAAGTAAATACCGTCGGCTGCACAGAAAACATATCCCATTCCGTCTTTATTAATAACAGTTCCATCTTCAATTATATCTTCGGTCTCAACCTTTTCGTCTTCGATATTTTGCGGCTTCTTTACTTTTACGGTTTCGTAGGCTCTTATCTTCCATTCTTTTGGAACTATAGCAAAAAAACCTGAAGCACCTTTTTGCAGAATCTCATAGTCTATCGATGAAACGGGCATCCCTAATTGTATAGCTGCGTTTGCAAGGGCCTCATCAAGGGTTTCTCCGCTTATATCAACAAAAAAACGTCCGGAATCCAGTTCGTGCATTTCAGACATTTTTTCCTGTATTTGATTAAGCCTAACCATAATCCCCCCTATTTTATGCCCTTTGTAACATTAGAAAGCTTAGCTCTCAATTTTATATTTGCACTTGTGTGTATCTGAGAAACTCTGGACTCGGTTACATGAAGGACTTCTCCTATTTCCCTAAGAGTCATATCCTCATAATAGTACATAATTAAAACTTTTTTCTCTCTATCAGGTAATTCTTTAATAGCTTCAACTATTACCCTCTTTATGTCTTCACGCTCTACAATCACATCAGGGTTCAAAGAAGAAGGAGCTTCAATTATGTCTCCTACCGAAAACTCTTCCGAGTCATCATTAGAAAACCTTAAATCGGTCAAAGAAATAACGCTTGTTGCAGATATTTTAAGCAGTAGAGAGTTATACTCTTCAATATCCAAGCCCATTGCATAGGCTATCTCTTCGTTTGAGGCAGAGCGGCCTAGACGAGCTTCCAAGTCGGCAATTGTTTCTTCAATTTCGCGGCTTTTTTGACGTACCGAGCGGGGAACCCAGTCTATAGATCTCAGCTCATCAAAGATAGCTCCCCTTATTCTATTAACGGCGTAGGTATTAAATTTAACGTTTTTATCGAGATCATATTTTTCTATAGCATCCAAAAGGCCGAAAACGCCGTAACCGACTAAGTCGTCAAATTCTACATTTGTAGGCATTCCTATACCGACTTTTCCGGCGACGTATTTTACCAATGGAGCATACTTTAAAATAAAATATTCTCTGATTTTAGGATCTGAGGTTTTTTTGTATTTATCCCAAAGTTCTTCTTCAGGTATATTTTCATAATCCGTATTTGCCATTACCCACACCTTTTATTTTTTAATTTATGAATCCCTTTTAAGCACAGTACGAATAGCATTTACCATAGTATTCGTATCCATCCCTGAACCCGCTAGATCCGTTGATACATCAAATGCGGAAGTTCCTCTTTGAGTAAAGTCCATCTGATCATCTTGCTCAGGTTCATCTTCAGGTATAAAATCCTGCAAGTCGGGAAGTTCTTCCAATTCTTTTACAGTATTTTTTTCTTGTTTTTTTTCGGTTCCACTTGAAACACCGTTTTTTGATGCAGAAGCTTGTGAGTCATCCTTTATATTCTCAAAATCTTCATCGATCAAGTCAGCGTCACTCAGCTCTGTGGCATCATCCGATATCGAATCCTCATCTACCGGTTCAGCCTCTATCATATCCGATTCCGGATCGTATTCTTCATCATCTATAAACGGCATTTCTACAGGTTCATCGATACTTATATTCAAATTTTTACCGGTTTCTGTTTTTGCCGATTTCTCAGCATTAACGGGCTGAAATAGATCCGGCACAAAATGATCCAAAAGAATCTGAGCCCCTAAAACAAAGCCTCCGCTTATCAAAGAGATGATAAGTGAACGCAAGAGTATCGTAGAAAAGCGTACCCCGCTTATCAGTCCTAATAGGAAAGACAGAGCCAAAGCAGCTATTGTACATATAAGGGGAATTCTAAATTTTGCCACGACTCCGGTAACCTCCTAATTTTAAATTAAAAAACTTAAATCTATTCCCACTTTCTTCCAAACAGTTTTTGTAAAAAGCCGGAAAGGCCTGAATATTCATTATAATCCGTTTTTTCAAGTTTTGCAACTATGTGACGCAAACAACTCGCCGCTTTACTTTTTGGAGCAGATATAAAAAAGGGCTTTTGCTTTAAAACAGCCTGTTCAACCGCAGGATCATTGTAAATAAAGCCTAAGTACTCGACTTTTAGGTTTAAAAACTGGGCTACTATCTGTATCATGCGTTCGGCTATTTTTTTCCCTTCAAGGGCTGAATTTACACGGTTTACAACCATTTTTAGGTTTAAATCATAGTTTTCAACTTCGGTTGCGATTATTTTTATAATTCCGTAAGCATCGGTTATAGCCGTAGGTTCCGAAGTGGTAACAATAACAACCTCATCGGCGGCGGCAACAAAGCTGAGGACGTTTTTGGAAACACCTGCACTGGTGTCGATTATTATTATATCCGCCTCTGCAAGGGTGTATAATTCTTTAATAAAATCGGACCTTTCGGCTTCTTCCATATTTGCAATCTTTGAAAAACCTGAAGCTCCGGCAACAAATTTTATTCCGTACTCCGTATCGATTATGATATCCGACATTTTCTTTTGTTTTTTCATTACATGATAAAGATTGAATTTCGGAATTATGTTCATCATAACATTTACGTTTGCAAGGCCAAGATCCGCATCGATTACAATAACGTTTTTTCCCATCTTGGCATAAGCAATAGCCATATTTGTTGAAATATTTGTTTTTCCGACTCCGCCCTTTCCGCTGGTTACGGCAATAATCCTTGACTTCCTTTTAGGAGGAAGGTCTGAAAGCACAGCCTTATCACTGCTGTTTTTATTTTTCATTAATGTTTTTAAATCTTCTGCCTGATCCGTCATCTTAGCTCCATACTATAGAAATTTCGTCATTGAAATTTTCATTGATATAATCCAAAGAGAACCCTGTAAGTTTTCTTAACAAAACAAGCTTGGAAGCCCTAACTATATCCTTGGGTACTGTTTGGCCTTCGGTTATATAGGCGACAGGAATCTTGTATTCATCCAATACACTGATAATACTGCCAACATGAGCCGTTTCATCAAGCTTTGTAATTATAAGGCTCGAAAAATTAAAAACGGAATATTGTTTTATTATTTCGATTATGTCGGCAGCCTTAGTTACGGCACTTACTACAAGATGGGTTTCAATCCGGCCCGGCTCTATCTCATCGAAATACTTTTGCATCTCAAGTATCTTTTCGGGATCGGTCGGACTTCGCCCTGTCGTATCTATACATATAATATCGGCAGAATCCTTATATAGATCGAGATATTTGTGTAAATCTAATGGATCGGTTGCTATGATAAGCGGAATGCCCATGTGCTCG
This sequence comes from Treponema sp. B152, assembly GCF_024181665.1. Lineage (NCBI taxonomy): Bacteria > Pseudomonadati > Spirochaetota > Spirochaetia > Treponematales > Treponemataceae > Treponema > Treponema sp. B152. The sequence goes on along the minus strand of NZ_CP058668.1, from coordinate 115,338 downwards.
CAGTATTTTTTTATTTGAAAGGCCGCACCTATTCTGTATTGATCGATAGTTATTACCCTCACATCAAGAGAGCGCTTTTCAAGCTTAGAAACAGCCAGAATATAGTAGGCGGCAAGTTTTGCAAGAGTTGTAGTCTTTCCTATACCTGTAGGCCCGACCAAGGCAATAAGTTTTTGCTTTTTAGCGGAATCGTCATTGTTTGTTTCTTCAAGTTTTATCTGTATGGAAGAAGCTATCCAGTCAAGAACTTTTTTTTGGACAAGCTCAAAATCGTTTAATTCGGCTAAACTCAAGTTTTTAGATATTTTTTCTTTTATGGAGCGGATATATTTAGCGGTAAAATCATTTTCTTCCAAAAGAGCTGCAATTTTCGAAATATTTTCATGCTCCTGGGAAGGAGAGTTCTTTAGCCTTATTTCTTCTACCAGCCTCTCGACGGTTTCTGCAAGGTTTTTAAATTCCTTAGATTCAATATCTGTTTTTATTGGAGAAGAGCTTTGATTTTCAAGCTTTTCGATATAGGGCATCATCTTCTCGGCCATTTCTTCCGATTGAGCCGCAGCCAGTTTCATTATTTTTAAACGCTCTTCTGCAAGATTTGCCGGAGAATAAGGTTTTATGGGAGCAACAGCTGACTTAGATTTAACTTCTTCTTCATTGTTTGAGAATTTGGGAACGAAGGCTTCATTTTGAATATTAAAACTCAACCTTATCGTTTCTTTATTAAAAAGACTAAGGAAGCCTTCATTTCTTTTTACCTCGCGGCGGGTAATCATTATATTCGGCCCATACTTTTCTTGAATTTTTTGAATACACTTTTCGTATGTTGAAGCTTCCTCGACAAATGTTTCCATAATAAACTTTATACCACCCGAAGCCATTATAAAACATTTTTATAAATTTTACAATACAGATACGGGATGTTTATTTTGACCTTTTAGAGCTTATTGCGTTAATAAATTTACAATTATCTTTATGAGAACGTACGGCAATTCTGATATGATTATCTCCGAGAGTTTTAAAACTGCTGCAGGTTCTGATTAAGATTCCCTTTTTTTCAAAAAACTTTAAAGCATCTTCATCTTTTGCATTTAAAACTTTAAGAAGAATAAAATTGCACTGACTTTTATAAGTTTGTAATTTTATCTCGCCGCTTGTTCCGTATTTTTCAATATTTTCGAGCAAAAAAACTCTTTCTTTTTGAATATAGGCCTTGCTTTTTGCTATAAAGTCCTCATCAAAAAAGATTGCAGGAGCGGCAGCTTCTGCAAAGGCGTTTATGTGCCAAGCCATCTCGATTTTAGAAAGAGCGGCTGCCGTATCGGTTGAGGTACAGGCATAGCCTAAGCGTATCCCCGGAAGACCAAAAAATTTGGTTGCAGCCCTTATTATACAGATATTTTTATAGCCGTCTTTTTTAAACAGAGCTATGCTGTCATAGTCAGGCGGGCAAAACTCGTAAAAAGCCTCATCTAAAAGCAAAAAAACCCCTGTTTTTTGTACAAGAGAATAAATTTGTAAAAGAGCAGTTTTTTCTATTCTTAAGCCTGTGGGATTATTCGGATTCCCCAAGATGAGAAGGTCGCCCGCCCTCAGTTTTTTTTCAAGGCCGGCAATATCGTGCAAAAAATCGGGAAGATAAAGAAGCTCTAAAACCGGTTTATTATGAACAAGAGCCCTTAATCCGTATTCCGAAAAACAGGGCGTGCATAAAACAACCCTCTTAAACATTGAACAAAAATTATCGATTATTTCTACAGCCCCATTCCCCAAAACAATATTTTCAGGTCCGCATTTTAAATATTGAGCCGTTACCTTTTTTAGCGAACGGTAACGGATATCGGGATAAACCAAAAGGTTATTAAAAGATGCACTTAAGGCCTTTTTTAAGCCCTTAGGTGCCATTAGAGGATTTATATTACTACTAAAATCAATTAAAACTTCGTCCTTCTTTTTATAGGACAAAACCCCGCCGTGTTCCAAACCATACCGCCTTTTTAAAAAAGCCTATTCAAAACCGCCACAAATGGATCCGGTTTCAAATGCTTTTTACTTCTTCTTCGCTGAGACCGGTAGCTTCTGCTATATTCTCAATCGACAGTCCCAACTGGAGTAAATTCTTTGCCGTTTCAAGTTTAGTTTGGTAAGAACCGTAGGCGAATCCTTGTTCAATACCTTTTCGATAACCCTCGCTTATACATGAAGCCCTATCATGTTCATATTTCATACGGGAATCATATAGCCATTTATCTCTAGGATTCATTTCCATTATTGTAATAGTCTCATTTGCCTTTCTCATCGTCGGAGATTCTTGTTCTAACATTTTTCTTACCTCCCAATCAATTAGGGGAGGAAAGACAACCCGACAGAACAGGTTTTCTTTCCTCCCCTATAACCCCTCCTATCTTTTCCGTCTGCCAAAGGGTGCTCCCTTTGGAAACCCCTTCTTAACTTTTGATATATTAAAGCGTATTACCATTATATAATAGCATTCGGCTAAAGATTTTACAATAGTCTTGGCCTTGTTTTATGTTTTCATTATACATCTTGGACCAATAATATAAGGTCCTTTCAGGAAAATCAAAATGCCAACTGTTTTGAATTTCAATATCGACAAAAGTTCCGTCGTTTAGCCTTAACTTGATATCCAAGATACCGAGCTTTTCACTTAAAAGCTCCTTATGAAACTCCTTATCCAGAAGTTCCAAATCTGCAATGTTTTCAGGTGGAATGTCCAGTATACATTCCAGCAAGTCCTGTAGAACATCTTTGTTTTCCTCTACTCCGAAGACTCGTTTAAAAGCATAGTCGTTGCGGAGAGTGATTTTAAACAATTTTTCCATAATTAAGCCTCGTTAATAATTTTTTTATAAAGAAGAAAAATTTCCCCCCTTTCATAATTATTATAGAAATTATTTATAATGGATAGCAAAATTCAAACCGCCCACTTGCGGATAAGTCAAAAATAAGTTATACTAAAGCACGGTTGGAAGCCTAAAAGCGGCTCAGCCGTTTTTTTTTGGTCGGGGGAAAATTATGAAATCTAAGTTTATCTTTATAACGGGCGGAGTTGTTTCATCTTTAGGCAAGGGTCTAACGGCAGCTTCTATAGGAATGCTTTTAAAAAGCCGCGGATATTCCGTAGTCAATCAAAAATTCGATCCGTATTTAAACGTAGATCCGGGTACTATGAACCCCTACCAGCACGGTGAAGTCTTTGTTACAGAAGACGGAGGCGAAACCGACCTCGATCTGGGCCACTACGAAAGATTTACCGATGTTCCCCTGCATAAATTTAACAGTACCTCGGCCGGGAAAGTCTATCTAGCCATTTTAGACAGAGAAAGAGCCGGAGGCTATAACGGCGGCACAGTTCAAGTTGTTCCTCATGTTACCGACGAAATCCAGTCCCGAATTCTAGGAACGGCCGAACAAACAAAAGCTGACTTTGTTATTTCCGAAATAGGCGGCACCGTGGGAGATATAGAAGCCCTCCCCTTTATCGAAGCTATCCGCCAAATCCGCTACACTGTCGGAAAAGAAAACTGCATGTTTGTTCACTTAGGCCTTTTACCCTATCTAAAAGAATGCGGCGAAATCAAAACAAAGCCGATGCAGCACAGCGTAAAAGAGCTTTTAAGTTTCGGTATCCAGCCGGACATTCTAATTTGCCGAAGCGAAAAACGTCTTTCAAAATCGACTCGAGAAAAGCTAAGCCTTTTTTCGAACATTCCCCAAGATGCAATAATCGAAAACTTAACTGCAAAATCTATTTACGAAGTTCCGCTGATGCTGGAAGAAGCAGGCCTTGGAAAGGTTTTATGTAAGCTTTTCAATATTGAAAATAAAGAGCCTAATCTGGAAGAATGGAAAAAAATGGTTCAAACCTACTACAATCCCGAAAAAGAAATAACCATCGCCCTTGTAGGAAAATATGTAGAGCTTCCCGATGCCTATCTCAGCGTTGCAGAGGCCCTAACGGCAGCCGGTATTTACCATAAAACCTCAATCAAACTTCTTTGGATTGACTCCAAAAAAATAGAAACTAAGGAAGATGCTGCTGCCTTTTTAAAGGATGCAGACGGAATTATAGTGCCGGGAGGTTTCGGCGACAGGGGCATCAACGGAATGCTTTTAACGGCCCAATTTGCCCGCGAAAATAAAATTCCGTATTTCGGAATCTGCTTAGGTATGCAGATTTCGGCCATCGAATATGCCTTAAACGCCCTGCACATCGAAGAAGCAAATTCTTCCGAATTCGATAAAAATGCTAAAAATCCCGTCATAGACCTAATGCCCGATCAAAAAGATGTAAAAATCGGCGGCACCCTCCGCCTAGGCCTATACAGATGTATGATAGCAGAAGGCTCTCTCGCAGAAAAGGCCTATAAATCCCACGAAATCCAAGAAAGGCACCGCCACAGATACGAGTTCAACAACCTTTACAGAGAAAAATTCGATAATTCGGATATGATTTTTTCGGGGCTAAACCCTGAACGCAACCTAGTGGAAATCGTTGAGCTAAAAAGCCATCCTTGGTTTGTCGCCGTACAATTCCATCCGGAATTTGCCTCAAGGCCCAACAAGCCCCATCCCCTGTTTAGGGATTTTATCAAGGCTGCAGTCGACAACAAAATCAACCGATAGCCTCAAAAAAAGCCCCTTTTAAAAGGAGCCTTTCTAAAAAATTCCCTTCTAAAGAGGCTTTTAACTAAAGCCGATATTAAAGCTGGGAGGCTATACGCTTATGCAGAATATTATTCTCACAACAAAAAAAATATTTAGACTCGCATTTATTTTAATTTTAATCGCGGCAAACTTTATGTCGTGTAAAACCGCTCCTGCGAAAGAAGAAACTTTAATTGATCTTATAAAGGCAGGAAAATCGGAGGAATTACAAGAAAGACTTAACAGCTCTGCCATAAACATGAAGGATGAAGAGGGAAATAGTCTTTTACATATTGCCGCCGTTAAAAACGATCCTATAATTGTGCGCCTTTTGATAAACATGGATGCCGATATAGAAGCAAAAAATAACACGGGAGCAACACCCCTTGCAGCAGCTCTAAACAATTCGGCTTATGATGCCGTTAAGGTTCTGGTTGAATACAATGCAAATATATTTGCTAAAGATAATGAGGGCGAAAAGCCTTTCGATACAGCCTGTAAAAATAATGTTCCCAATTTAATTTTGACGGCTCAAACCATAAAACAAAAAGATGAAAATCAAGACACAGTCCTGCATCTTGCAGTAAAAGCGATGGATAAACAGTTTACCAAGCAAATTCTGGCTATTGCCCCCCCTGAAACCGTGTACAATAAAGAAAACTTAAGCCCGCTTGCCATAGCCTACAAACACAATAATGCTGAAGATTCAGCCGAAATTGCATCCATTCTTTTACTTGCAGGCATACAGCCGATGGGAAAGGATTTTGCTGAATTTGAAACGGCAAGCCTTGCCCGCAACTACTCAATGCGTTTTGCAGACGGAGAAACCCTGCTTCATATTTTTGCAAGAAAGGGCTATACCGGATTTTTAAAATTCTTAATTAAAAACAAGGTTCCGATAGATGTAAAGGATATCTCAAGCTCAACAGCGATGCAGGAAGCCGTTTATAACGGAAATACTGAAGCCGCTATATTGCTATTACAAGCCGGAGCCGATCCAAACAGCCGTAACTCATCCGGAAACACAGCCCTCCATTTGGTTATGCCGGAAGCCTCACGCTCAAAATTATTTAACGAGCTTATTACTGCAGGAGCCAATCCTAATCTTAAAGATAACTACGGAGAAACACCTCTTCATGTTGCTGCACGCATCGGAATGAATGACGACATCCTTGACCAGCTGTTAAAAGCCGGGGCCGACATAAATGAAAGAAATAAAAAGGGACAAACTCCTCTTATTTTGGCTATCGACAGAAATCAAACACAGCAAGTGGATTTTTTGATAAATCACGGAGCCGATATCCATGCTGAAGACAAGTCGGGCGAATCCGCCTTTGTCCGTTCCATAAGCGCAGGCCTGCCCATGGTAGAGCATGTTGTTACCGAAAAAAACAGCGCAGAAAGGGATTCCAACGGGTCTACCCCTCTTCATTTGGCAGTCAGCCACAGGGCAAGCTCCGATATTATTTATTATCTGGTAGAAAAAAAGAGTTTAATAAATACCCGTAATAAATTGGGAAACACGCCCCTTCATATAGCTGCCGAAAAAAACTACCGCGAAGCAGGAGAAATATTGATAGCAAACAATGCAGATATATTCTATGCCAATCTAAACGGCGACAGTCCCTTAAAATTTGCCCTTACCTTACGCGAAGGCAGAGAAGATTGGATGATAAACTCCCACACAATAAGTGCCGGAGACGGAGCGGGGAACACTCCCCTTCATCTTGCTGCAGAATGGCAGATTTTACCGATGATACCTTATTTAATCGATAAGGGAGCGGATATAAATGCAAGAAATGCAAATAATGAAACACCTCTTTTTAACGCAGTCAGAACCGACAGCCCTGAGGCCGTAAAAGCCTTATTAGGTGAAGGCGTATCAAAAAAAGCCGATTTGGATGCAAGGGACTTTTTAGGAAATACGATTTTACATGCAGCTGTAAGATGGTCTGCATATAAAGCCGCCGATTTTATTTTAAGTAAGGACACGGAAGAATATGTAAGGCTTATAAATGCAAAAAATCTTGCAGGAAAGACGGTTTTACATGAAGCGGCTAAACAAGGCGAAATAAAATTCATCAATATATTTTTAAAAGCCAAGGTTGACGTAAATGCAGCCGATGAAACAGGCCGCTCCCCCTTATCCGAAGCCGTACTTGCAAATCAAACCCAAGCTATCGACCTCTTATTAAAAAATGGAGCCTCTCCCGTTCAGCAGGATATGTACGGAAGAACAGCCCTGCATGAAGCTGTAGAAATTTCGGAAGAAAGCATCATTCTTGTGCGTAATGCAGGAGGCAATCCTTTAGCCAAAGACGCCTACGGAAAAACACCCTTCAGCCTCGCCCTGAATAAAAATATAAGAACTGTAGATCTGGTACTCGGAAATGACAGCCTTTTAGCTGACACTGATGGAGACACACCTCTCCACATAGCAGTAAAGGAAAGAGTAAGCCTTGATTATTTCCAAAGAATTATGAAAAAGAAATATCCCGTAAATAAGCGAAATAAAAACGGTGAAACAGCTCTTTTACTTGCAATTCAAAACAGTCAAAAAGAAATAACACGGACACTCTTGGCAGTAGGAGCGGATCCTTTTATAGTCAACAATAAGGGAGTTTCCGCTATAACGGAGATTTTTACGCATCATCCTGACTTCACTCCTATAGCAGCCGAGTTCTCATTAAAACAGACCGATACACTTGGAGAAGGAATGCTGCATTACGCCGCCAAATTTGCAGATGTACAAACCTTAAAGGACCTCTTGGCTCTGCCCGGTATAAAGCTTGATGTAAAAAATACGGCAGGAGAAACACCTTATCAAGTTGCCCTAAGATGGAATAGAAGCGAAATAGCAGAACTTTTAAAAACCGAATAAAAACCTTTCTAAAATTTAAAAGAATCATAGAAAGTAATTAAACAAAAAGCCGCAATCTTAAAATAAGATCGCGGCTTTTTTTATAATCAAAACATTACTTATCGTATTTTATCGACGTCAAGATACTGTTCAATTTTTCAGTCGGGTTTTCATACTCTCTAAAGGTAAAGTAAACATGATATCCCTTATCCGACACAATGGTAACGGTTTTACTGATACAGTTATTTACAACATTCGACTTCTCATATGGGAAGTACTTAGGCTTAAGAATAGCCAGATGATAATCTTGCCCGTCATATCTAACTTGAGCCAAACGTGCAGGGAAAGGAACTAAGAATATTAGGAAGTTATCGGTTTTGCCTCCGCCCAAAGTCAAGCTCGTACCGGGTTTCATAACATGAATATTACGCCTTCCTATGTTTCTATTTTGATTTAAAACATAAATTTCTGTCATGCCGGATTTATTACGCTTTATTTCTATTGTTTCAAAGAAGTTGGCGGGAGACATATACGTCCCTCTCGGCTCCTTTGCGGCAAAAGAAGCAGCTAAGACACGGCGGCGTAAAACTTCATCATCCTGTCGTTGTGAGGCAACCCGATCTAAATTATCTGCAGAATAAATAGAACCTCCGTCACCCGCAAAGTTTTTGGTTTCAGAATAGATTGACGTATTAGATGAAGCAGAATTAAAGCCATTTAAACGGCTTGCATGGTCATCTTCCTCCGAGAGTTTATGAGGATACCTCTTATCCTCTTCCTGATAATTGATCTGACTGCCTGCAGCCGCATAGCGGACTTGATTGGAAGACGAGCTTGAACCTCTCCTCCTCGTAAAGAAGACAATCAAGAATATAAGGAGAAGAAGCAAGATCAGGCCAAGAAGGATAAACCAAAGAGCATTAGAATTTTTAAGTTGTTGGAAGCTTGTTGGGAAAACGGCTAAGGAAGTCTCCATAACCTGAGGTAAAACCCTCTTTCCCTCTGCGAATTCAAGCCTCATGATAATATTATAATTACCTTCTTTATATTCATCAGGAAGAAGGGCCGAAACTCTGATCGGCACATCCTTTTCGCTTGCCTTTATCTTTGTATTTTGTGAATCAACAGGTATTTTGCTGATATTAACGCCGTTATCAATAACAATATGAGTTAAATAAAGCTCTACATCTTCATCGGAGTTATTTGTTACCTCAAAAGAAAAAGCAAGTTTATTACCATGAGCTTCAAGTCCTTCGTCAGGGAAATTGATTAGAGGCAGGTCTTCCGCATTGTCCGTAATTGTAAATTTTCCATTCTCATCCTTAGGAAGCTCACTGCCTGCGGCTCCCGAGGCCTCTTTAAAATCCTTTGAAACATCGGTCAGACTGCCCTGTCCTGTTCCGGTATTACCTGAGCCGCCCTGATCGGTACCGGAATTTCCTGAGGTTGTGCTTCCACCGGCATAGCCTCCGCCGCTTGAAGTAGAACCGGAAGTTCCTGAGGTTGAGCTTCCGCCGGTTGAGCTGCCTCCGCTCGAAGTAGAGCCGGAAGTTCCTGAAGTTGTGCTTCCGCCGGTTGAGCTGCCCCCGCTCGAAGTAGAGCCGGAAGTTCCTGAGGTTGAACCTCCGCCGGCATAACCTCCTCCGCTCGAAGTAGAGCCGGAAGTTCCTGAAGTTGAACCTCCTCCGGTTGAGCCGCCGGCCCCTTGAGAGCCCGAACTACCGCTGCCTGTTCCGGCATATCCGCCACCGGGATTATAAAATTCTTTGCCGTCCAATCCTCGTATCACGGCATCGGCAGGATAAGGCAGTTTAACATAATAGACCTTCCAGCCTTTTTTTCTGATACTTCCTGCGAGAAGCCCTATTTCATTTTTTATCTGATCATCAGTATAATTTTTATAAGGACTTGATTCGGGCGGGTTGAAAATTCCATCCGAAATTATAATCAGTATTTTTTCTTTTGTATCGGGTAAATTCGAACCGTATTGGCGGGCATATTGAAGTCCCGTTAAAAAGTCCGAGCTTTTTCCCAACTGGTATAGAAGCAAAAACCTTGAAACAACCCTGGACATATCCTTTTCGCTGTTAATTTTTTGCGACATTTCATAACGTGCATCTGCATTAAAGGATAAAACATGAACCGTATCGCCCTTCCTTACAAATTTATCGTTAATTTCAGACAAAACACGATTATTAATGTCTTCATAGTATGGAAGGATAGTTCCTGACGTATCCATTAAGATGACAATTTCAGCATTTGTCTTAACATTGTTTTGAGCAAAAATAGGCATAAATAGAACAAACAAAAACAAACACAAAGAAACTCTTTTAAACATTTTTTTTCCTCCTTTCGGGGTGCAGTTAGAAGACTTGCATATCTAAATCAAGATCTGCAAGTCTCAATCAAATTATTTCAAATCCGCGATAGAAATATCTATAATCTTATAGCTCCTTTTTTCGTCATTTACTTCAAATTCAACCTCTTCTCCTTTTTTATGGTTAAACAATCCGTTTCCTAAGGGAGACATATAAGAAATTATTCCGTTTGCGGGATCCGATTCCCACGGTCCTAAAATTGTATACTCTTCTTCTTGATTTGTCAAATTGTTTAGAATTTTTACCTTACTGCCGAAGTAAACCTTCTTTGCTGTGGCAGTTGTAGGATCAAAAATCTGAGCTCTATCAAGTTCATCCTGTAATCGGGTTAAGGCATTTCCTAAGCGGGTTTGTTCTTCTTTTGCAGCCTTATATTCGGCATTTTCCCGCAAGTCTCCGAGCGAAAGAGCAAAACCGATATCCTTTGCATTTTGCGGAATTTTAACATCCCTGATTTCGATAAGCTCTTTGTTTTTAAGATCGAGCATCTTTGCCGTAACGATCAAGCCGTGAACCGTAACAGTCTTTTCTTCAATATCAAAGAATTTAAAGTCCTTATGCTTTTCAACAATTTTAGCTCTAATATTCATCTTAATTACCGGATCAAGATCTTTTATATCATCGATAAGGGTATAAAGCCTGGTTATTGTATCTACATCGCTTTCCATTATAAAGTTTTGTAAAAGTTCATCCTTTCCGAATAGGATTGTATGTACTTGATGATTGATCTTTCGGTTTTCGGTTGTATTTCTTCTCGATGCAATTTCCCGATATGTAATATCAAGAATATGAATAAGCACTATGAGCTGCTGCTCTACGCTGATACCGAGTTCCTTAAACCATTCTTCTTCCTGAATATTTTTAAAGAACCAAATAACGGCACTTCTGTATATGCGGTAGTTTTCAAAACAATCCTTTACCAAATTCTTTACATCATCGGTAGAGCCGGCTTCTATCAGAGCATCCAAGATTTCGGAAGATAAAACCGTGGGGAAGAGTCTGATATATTCTTTTTCCCAATTGGGAATAAGATTTTTTATGTACTTTAAGAATTTCTGACGAAGGGTTTGACCCTTTATCGAAACCTTATCCTTTATTTGAGAATATACCTCCATCGGATCTTCAATACGGCTGTAAAGCTCTGCAAAATTATATTGCTTTACGGCCGAGATCTGTTGCTTGTCTGCAATAAATTCTTTAACAAGAATATAGGCACAAATAACCAGCTCATTTACCTGGCTGAAGGCTTTTAGGAAGCCTTCAAAATAATCAAGCATTTCGCGGAAGGTATCGGATTCGTCATCGCAAGCCTCCGAGGCATCATAGGCATTAAGAAGTTCAATTCTGGCAAAAAAGTTCTTTTGAGCCTTAAATTCGTTTGAAAGCTTTTCTTCGGCAGCAATGGGACGCTCTCTTACGCTGTAAAAGTCTATATTATCAGGATTGATACCGAACATAGGATTCTCTTTTAAGACCTTTCTAGCCTTCGTATTCCAGCTGGTCCATTCACCTGCCGTTAAAAGTGACGGAACAAGTTCCTGCTTAATCCTTTTCATGTCGCAGTTATTGTCAAAACTCTTTATTATAGTCTTCAATGCCCATTCGGGATCACTCTTTATTTTTTTTGTAAGAATTTCCTTGCTGACCGTAGATTTTAATACCCAGATATGTTCCCTGTCCAAGGTTTGGAGGGCGGTAATACCCATTTTGAGACTCATACTGTGACCTCGTTTTTTTGCAAAGTCTATAACCAGGTCATCATCTTTAATTGAAGCAATGCGGCCTACACCCCATGTGCGGTGGAAGACAAAGGAACCCGTATCAAAGGAAATATGTTTTTCAAAGTCGGCAATAGCATCAAATACGGGGCGCCAAGGCTGACTCAAGTCCGAAACCTTAATACATTCTGCAAGCTGGCTGTGATCTTTGTACTTATTTTTAAAGCATTCGATAATTTCTTCCCTTGCCCAGTTATCTTTTTCATCATAAGAAAGAATAAGCTTTAAAATATCGATACAAATATTCCAGTTTTCATTTCCCCTGTAATATTGGTAAACATCCTGCATCAATATGGAATTGCGGCTGTTATCCATGACACCTGTAATCTTAGCCTGTATACGGAAGAAGAAGTCAATCTCATCGGGGATTAAGGTGACAAGTTTTGACCATATTTCTTTTACACCGTTTATTTGCTTGCGGTTGATAAAGCGGTACAAGGCTTTTTTATAATATTCTATAGATTTTTCCGTGTTTCCGTCTTTTTCATATTTTTCGGCTAAAAGTTTGGCAACCTCGGCTTCATCATAATCAACCTTAACCAAGCGTTCCCAAATATCATAAAGGTCTTCACTTCCTGCAGCCTTATAGCATTCAGCCAATGTACGGAGGGCAAATTTGGATTCTCCGTATTCGAGAACCTTTTTACAAAGATATTCAACTATTTGTGTTCTGTGGTTGTCGGTAAATATTCCGATTAGGCTTACAACATTTGAATCATCCAAAAGCTGATTTGAAAGAGAAATTATACTTGAAATATAAAGAGCTATTATACTGTTTTTTGTATGTGTTAAATGTTCATCACATATTTGTTTGATTTCATCCACAACATTTTCTTTTTTTGCTGTAGATACTAATTTGTATAGATCTTCAAAATTCTTTGTTGTGTAGTTGCCTATAGCTGCTCTGGTCCATTTTTCTTCATTGAGCATCTCTATCAGTTGTTTCTGTATATCAGCCATAAATCCTCCGAAAATCTGCTATCTCATATAGCAATTATATATATTTTGATCTAATACTTTTATCCGCAAAAGCAGGTCATCTATTTTTGACTTGCTTTCATTTACACTCACATAATGGTCGATCAGCCAAAAATAATGGTTTATTAAACGCGGAACAAGCTTATGTTTTTGTTCTTGAGAGGCATTTTGAACCTCTCCTTCCATCAAAAAGATATTTTGCTTTAATTGCCCTACTTCAAAGGCCCTGAGCTCACGCTTTACATTAAAAACGCCGTCGATAACACCGTAAATAGGCAACCAATCAGCAATATCTTCAACCCTGTAGCCAAGATTATAAACTCTATTAATAAGCCTGCAAATAATTTCAGACTCAAGAAATTGAAGCTCAATCCCTTCAGGGTCTATAAAAAAGGCTTCCCGAAAAAAAGCTTTTGCAAATTTTATTTCCCCATATAGGGCATAACAATCGGCCAAATCCGCTAAAACCGATCCCGAATTCTTGTCTATCTCGGCGGCATACCTTAAAAAATCAAGAGCCCTTTCATAGTTTCCGAGAACCTTATAACAAAGACCTATTTTACGGTAAGGCTCTGCATCAGGCAGCTCTGATTCTTCATTAAATAGATCTGCGTAAAATTCCAAAGCAATCGTAAAAACGGCACATTTTAAGGAGTATATGATAGATTCTTTTTCTTCTCCCTGACGGTGAATATAAGCTAAAAAAGGCTTCCACTGAGAAATCATCATCTCTGCCCTTTCTAATGGAGTCGAAGCTTTTTTTGCTTTTTCAAGCTTATCCTCCCAAAACCGCACGCCCTTTAGAGTATAGTCGATTTCTGCATTTTCCAAGTCATCCCTCAATAACCTTTCAAGCTCGGCATAGGAACCTCTTAGATCTCCCTGCTTGAGGATGTTTAATGCATTATTCAATTTACTCTGTACGGGTCTTTCACTCATAATATCCTCAATTTACTATTGTACATAAAAAAGCGATTTTAGTCAATTGAGCGTGAAAACTCATTTGTCTACTATGAAAAATTTTGAAGCCTTTTTAAAGCTTATGGACAAATCGTTTTAAACCTGTTAGAACGTGCAAAGGGGAAAAAATATCGGGCTTTTGCCCAAACTTGGTATCGGTATTGCGGCAGGTATTTTGTTCGGACTCTTTGTCCCGGCCTTAATACTCCCTCTCTTGACGCTGATACACAGATATTCTATACTTAATAACTATGGATCAACTGATATTTACTTTTAATATTGCTCAACTTGTTTTATTCGGTGTCGGCTTAATTTGTTTTATAGTACTGTTTTTTGTTCCGGCCGGATACGGTAAGATGATAAATAAAAAATGGGGCTTTTCTTTTAACAATAAAATTGCATGGTTTTTAATGGAAGTTCCTACACTTATCACTATGATTGTCCTAATGTGTGTATGGGCTAAACCTGAAAATTTTGTGAGAATTATAATAGGCCTTTTTTTTGTGCTGCATTATGCTCAGAGAGTTTTTATATTTCCTTTTTTACTCAAAGGAAAAAGTAAGATGCCCATTCTCATCGTTTTGATGGGAATTACATTTAATACGATAAATGCCTTTTTAATAGGTGCATGGCTTTTTTACCTTTCCCCCAAGACCATGTACCCTATCTCGTGGCTTTATGACCCCCGATTTATAATCGGAGCTCTTGTTTTTTTGCTCGGAATGGCCATAAACATAGACTCGGACAAGTATATACGTTCCTTACGAAAGCCGGGAGACACGGCACACTATTTTCCGCATAAACGGATGTACAAATATGTATCCAGCGCCAATTATTTCGGTGAAATATTGGAATGGTTCGGCTTTGCCCTCCTATCATGGAGCTTTGTAGGCCTTTTGTTTGCATTTTGGACCTGTGCCAACCTTGTTCCAAGGGCCTATACTATAAATAAAAGATACAGGGAAGAATTTCCTGAAGAATTTGCAGCCTTAAAACCTAAGAGGGTATTTCCTTTTATATTTTAACGGAATGCGGGCGAAATTATGAAAAAAAAAGGCTTAGGTTTTCTTTTAATTATTTTTTCCTTTTTTTCTTTTAAAGCAACGGCGCAAACCCTTGACGCTCATTGGACATTGGTTTTTGCCGGCAAGAATATAACGGTTCCCGTTTTTTGGAACGGAAATATTTATACGGCAGGAGACGATAAGGCCTTAAACTGCATTACCTCTCAAGGAACCTTTTTATGGCGAAGAAATACGGGTGAATTCCCAAGCGAGTTTTTATCGGTTTCTCAAGCCGGAATAGTTTTTATGGTTACCGCAAAGGGAAATATCGAAGCCTTTTCTTCTCAAGGAATGCCCCTTTGGACTTATCCGTTAAAGAAAAAACCGATTTTTCCCGTACACACCGCACGGGACGGCCGCATTTTTATAATCCAAGATAATAACATAATTTGCCTCACCTCGGGAGGCAAACTAAAGTGGGAATTACCCCTTGTTTCCGCCCCCGTATTTCAACCTGCAGAAACCGGTTCCAAAGATATAGTTTTGATTTTAAAATCGGGAGATTTCTTGCGTGTTTCTATCTTCGGTTCGATTGTAGAGCAGTACAGACTCAAAAAGACCGTTTCGGCTATAGGAGAGGCTCCTGAAGGATATATACTTGCTTGTACGGACGGCTCAATTTCATACTATAAAACAGGCGGGGGTTCGGAAGCTCTTTGGCAAACTACCGAACCCGAAATCTGTAAAAATGTTTTTTATAAGGGCGGAAAAGTTCTTTATATGTTTGAAAGCGGTAAAGTTGTTTTTAAGGATCTAAAAACAAATGAACTTATATGGGAAGAAAAAACTTCGGGTAATTTTTCGAGCGGAGTGCATTGCTACGCAATCGGTAACGAATTCAACATTACCGCAAAAGGATTCGGCTGCCTTATTACAGACGCAGGACGCATCAAATGGGAAAAAAAGATACCTGAAACCAATTTCTTCCCTATAATAACCGAAAACGGACTTTTGGTCGGAATAACAAACGAAATTTTAAATGCCTACAGGGTGGAAACAAAGCTTTTGCGAAAAGGGACAAAACGAAATGCTCCTGAAAATTTTTATTCCATAATACAAAAAGATGACAAAGGCAAGGATGACTTTCCGTTTTTTGTTGAATATGCTACTACGGCAGAACTTTTAGATGTTATACAAAAAGAAATAGAAAACGGAACCGTAGGCGAAAAAGAGCCTCGCTATGCCTTCCAATTAAAAACTATCTTGGAAAATAAGCGCAAGGCCTCGTATTTTTCACAAGACTTTAATTCCTTTGATAGATCAAGGGCTGCAGAGCTTTTGGGAAGACTCGGTTCCTATGAATATAGGGATATTTTATTGGAAGGGATCTACAAAATAGACGACCCTGATGTACTTGCCGGAATTTTAAGAGGTTTGGAACATCTTGCCTATGATCCCGATGACCGGACAATCGAAGGCATCCGCTTTGTAATGGGAAAGGCAAAATACGGAGATATTAACCTTATGGCCGCAGTCTGCGATTGTTTGACCGCCTTGATGCGATTCGGCTCAAATGAAACAGCATCTGCTGCAATTTCAAATCTTTTTTACATTATTAAGGGCCCTTATTCCAATATTATTCAAAATTATGCAAGACAAAAAATCAAAAATATAGTAAAATAGGAAGAACGGAGGATTTACTTATGAGAAGGCTATTAGTTTTTTCGTTTTTTTTGATTATGGTAGTTTTTTCAGGATTTGCAATTGAAGTTGATAAGCCTGAAATTGATTCTGTAAAAAATAAGACTATAGAATTTATTAACTACACGGGACCTCATGATGCGGTAGATAGTGCCGACACAATTCGGGGAATAGGATCGAATCTTGCAGGAGCCGTAAAAGCAGGCCGTGCAGGCGATATGAATAGATATTCAGTCATTCACTGTGTCGACCCTGCAGTAAAAGAAGGCCTTGATGCGGATATTTTCATTATCGGAAAAAATGCCGGTGTTGATCATATTAATAACGTAAGGCTTATAATTGCAGGATATTTGAAGGCAGCTTACGGATATTCCGATAGGGATGCGGCAACTCTTGCACACTTTGTTACAATCTATAATGCCGTTTATCGCAAAAACATGGACTTTTTTAACCAAAAGTACAAGCAGGTTGTTACAAAGAATTTGACAAAAGAAAAAGCCGGTTTAGCTTTGCGTTACGATGAATGGCCGGGACAAACCCAAATAGTTATTCCGCTGACAGATCAAAAATATGCCGGCACTATAAGCTCTGTAGACACAACTTCAATCTCGGATAAAAAGGTTGTCGAAAAAATGCGTGAAGATAAGGGTAAAGACCTTGAAAAACGCAAGGAAATGGTTGACCTAAAAGAAAGAGAAAGCGAGGAAGCCGCCAAACGTGCAGAGGTTGCAAAAAAAGAAGCTAATGTAAAACAAAAAGAAGCTGATAAACAAAAGAAAGAAGCCGATACAAAGCAAAAAGCCGCTGAAAAGCAAAAGAAAGAAACAGAGCAAAAGCAAAAAGAGGCTAAAAAAGCTGAAGAAAAGGCAGCAACAACAGGTAAACCTGAAGATAAAAAAGTAGCTGAAGAAAAGAAAAAAGAAGCTGAAAAGTCTCAAAAAGAAACCGAAAAGAAGACCGAAGAAGCTAAAAAGGCTAAGGACGCCGCCGATGAGAAACAAAAAAAAGCGGACGAAGCCAAAAAAGAAGTAAAAGAAGAAGAAAAGATGGCTGAAAAAAAGACTGAAGAAGCTCAAACAGACAGAAAAGACATTGCTTCCGATACACAAAAAATCATAGAAGAAAAGAAGGCAGAGAAAAAGGCTGAGGGAGATGCAGCAATAGCCTCATCAATTCCCGGCTATGGTTTGAAGGTTGTAGACGATTCAAAAATGCTTTCGGAACTTGTTCTTTTAGACCTTAAAACGGAAGAAGAGCTTAGAACTTCCGGAATCAATACAATCAGAGGAAGAAACCTGCACATTGTAGGAAAAAACCTTATGGCCATCGCAGGCACCAAGTCCGGTAATGCGGTTATAGCTTTGGTTCTTATCGACGCAAAATCCCTTGAAATTGTTAAACAAAGTCAAGAAAATATTGCAGGTGAAAGTGTTTTGATCAAAAACGGAAACGATTATTATGCAGTAATTGATAATAACGGAAAATACTTCATCGGGCGCTATAATGATAAACTTGAACTTCAAGCTAAATCTGCCGTGGAAGTTTTGCCCTATACACCTATAACGATAGGCGATAAGGGATTATTGGTTCAGGACAGCAAAAACAATATTCGACTATTAAAGCTAACCGATTTAACCAATATAGTTGTCACTGAAACAGAGTCAAAATAAGGAGTTTATTTTATGGTAAACGAAAAGAAAAAGTATGAGATTTTGGGTATGCCGCTCACACTTTTCGGCATTATTTCGGCAGTTGTAATTGCTGCCATATGGTGGAATAAGCTGCCCGGCGGAATGATAGGAGCCCTTCTCTTGATGATGGTACTTGGTGAAGTACTAAACATTATCGGAGATAACACTCCTATAGTAAAAACATTCTTTGGAGGAGGGCCGATCGTAATTATCTTTGCATCCAGTGCCCTTGCTTATTATAATATTTTACCCGAAGGAATTTTAAAAAATACTTCAACCTTTATGAAAAGCGGAGGCTTTTTAGACTTTTACATCGCAGCCCTTATCACAGGTTCTATCCTGGGAATGGACAGAAAGCTTTTAATTAAGGCTGCCATACGCTACTTCCCGTGTATTATAGGTTCGGTTGCAGCAGCATTGGTTTTGGTTGCACTAGGAGCTCCTATTTTTGGAATGAAGGCAACGGAAGCTATAGCTTATATCGGTATTCCAATCATGGGCGGAGGTATGGGTGCCGGAGCTGTTCCGATCTCCCAAGTATTTTCATCCGCATTGAAAATTCCCACAGAGCAAATCTTATCTAAGCTTGTACCGGCTGTAGCCCTCGGCAATGCTCTTGCAATAGTGGCCGGAGGTGTACTTAATAAACTCGGCAAGATTAAACCTTCTTGGACAGGAAACGGACAACTTCTCGCAAGCGGAACCTTTGAAGTTCCTAATGATGAGGAACTCCAAAGACATTTTTCCTTGCTGGAGTTTGGAGTTGCTATCGTTATTGCAACAGCCTTCTTTACATGGGGAAATATAGTCTCTAACCTATTTAAACTTATCGGTGTAAATATTCACACCTATGCTTGGATGATTATAAGCGTTGCTGTTGTAAAGGCTGTAAATATCTTGCCCAAAAACTTTGAAAATGCTTGCGCTCTTTGGTATAAATTTGTTGCAAAAAACTTTACAGCAGCCCTCTTGGTAGGTATAGGTATTGCATATACAAATCTCGGCGATATTATCGGAGCATTCAGCATTTCTTATGTTGTACTTGTACTCTTGGTTGTAATCGGTGCAGGACTCATAGGAAAACTTGTAGGCTTTTATCCGATTGAAGCTGCTATCACCGCAGGTCTTTGTATGGCAAATATGGGAGGAACGGGAGACGTTGCCGTTCTTACGGCTTCAAAGCGCATGGAACTCATGCCCTTTGCTCAAATATCGTCCCGCTTGGGAGGAGCATTTATAATCCTGCTTGCCTCGTTCTTAGTCCCGCTGTTTTTCGGCTAAATTAAGCAATCTTGTGATAAAATAATTTTGCAAAACCCCTTCAAATCCTTTAAGGATCGGAGGGGTTTTGTTTATTCTGCCAGATTTTTTGTTTAATTAAAAATGATATTCAAAGCTTAATTGAACAAAGTGATTATTTTTCCATGAAGCAAATTCGCTTTTTTTATCTTTTGCATAAATATAAGCACCCGTTCCCTCCACATAAAATTCATCTTTTATCCTATATTTTATTTTGGGCATAATAACTGCATCATGGTGTTCTATTCCCCAAATTATTGTTATAGAATCGCTTAAATTTTCGTGGAGCCATGAGTCCGAAATATTTACAACCAGCTTATTGTTTGAAGCTTTTTCTGCTTTATTCCAATCCATGTCTATAAAACCGTTTTTATTATTTTCTTTTACATTTTTAAAACCTAAAATATAAGAACCTATATCTTGAATATTTAGGTTTATGTTATTGAGCGGAATATCTACATCAAAACCTAAAACCCACTGAATACTGTTATTATGAACGGCAGGATTATTACCCTTAAAATCGTAGCTCATATAATATGCAGCTTCCGATCTAAAATTAAACATAAAAATTGCAGCTCCGAAATCCATACCAAAAATATGAATAGGATCGTAATAAACACAATCTCTTATATTCCCGCCGCTCATAGCTTTTTCGACCATTGCAGAAACATCGATAGATGGAGTTTTATAATGCCCAAAATAATATTGGCAAGCCATATCGGTCGGCCCCAAAGAACCTGAAAGCCGTAAGCCGTACTGCCCGTATTTTATCTGATTCATATCGGGAAGAAAAGAGTTCATTCCGATTTTTATAAAAGGATTCAAATCAAAGTTTTGGATTATTGTGCCGGCTTTTTGCAGAGAAGTTTTAAATTCCTCAATAATAAATTTTGCATATTTTTTTGATTCTTTTTCTGCAATTTCATTTATTTTATCTTCGGTTAATGTTCCTGAAATATCGATAGTAATGGGCTTGCCGCTTAAAGATTTTAATATTGCTTTTATTACAGGTTTTTGAAGAGAATTAAATTGTGAACTAATTTGATCTATTTCCTCATCAGACAATACAGGAAAATTTACCGTTATATTAGCCGGAGGAGATGTTATGGCAGTTAAAGTATCCTTTATGGTTGTATACATTATATTTTCAATTTTTTGTGATGGAAATAAATCTAGCAATGTACCGTCAAAAAGGGTATTGGAGAGTTTTTGTTTTGCCTCATCAATTTGAGAAGGTACCCAAGGTCCTTTTAAGGAAACCCGGTCGGGGGTCATAAGAGGTGTCCATGCAGCTTCGAGCCGCAAGGCTATAGGAGCGTTGTAGGCTAGATGAATCATCGGCTCTCCTATTCTTCGGTCAATGTAAGAAGGAATAGTAAAATCCGTAAAATCGTTAGCATTAAATACATCCAAAACATGGAGCATATCACCCCTTCCCCAAACCAATTTCATCTTTCCTGTTGATAGTACAAAATCTCCAAGATAGGCTCTCATTGTACACTCATCAATAAAATCAAGAGGATATTCTAAAATAGTCCTCATATTGAATTTAAAATGAGAGTCAATCTCCGTTTTTGAAGAAGAGTGTTTTAAATTTATGCCGAAATTAGGAACAGCTTCCGCCCGCTTTAAATCAGGGTGAGGATAGAATCTTATTCCAAGAGCGGCAAAGCCTGAAAATTCAAAATTCGACGATAAACTTTGTCCGGTTTCCGAGTTTGCACTCTCATCGTTGAAATCGGAATCATCAAAAAATGAGTCTTGAGCTTGGGCAGAATTTATAAAAGCAAAAATCATACAAATAAATATGTATTTTTTCATACACCCTCCTCCTATAAAAACTCAGCCTATAATCTTCCCGTATTTAAAAAATTCTGCGTGAACATTTTATCATTAATCGGTTTATCTATTTCTATATTTAGGATTTCAAGATGGGTAGAATGTTTGGTTTGAACATTCGTTAAATTTCCTTTTGTAGGAATCCAATATCCGTTCTTTTGTTCAAGTTTCTCTACCTTCAATACTTTGAGCAACGCACCTTTTTTGTCATACATTTCGGCCATTACCGGAATACAAGTCGCTTTGTCGATGTAGGTAATTTTTTTTGAATAGCGGCTGCTTTTCGGATCTACTGCCGCCGATTCGACTTTCCAGCAATTGTAAGAATCGACAGTTTCTTCACCGAGCAGAGTATGAGTATCATCATCTATCTTTCTTGTTTCAAGATCATCATAATCGGCATCAGTTCCCATAAATGGTTTTGAACCTTCGGCTCCCGCAATACGGCGGACAGTTCTAAGAGCCGGAAGATAAATCCACTTATCATTGGCCCTATCCTTGTTTACAATCTGCAAAAATCTTGTATCTTTAACTGAAGCAGGCTTTTTAAAAACGATAACGGCAGCTCCTGTTTTATCTCCGGGATCTTTTGCCCATTGTTCTATCATCCGTTCTTCAGTATTTCCTTTAGAATCGACAAGAGTCATCTTTAAGGCAGAGTG
This sequence comes from Treponema sp. B152, assembly GCF_024181665.1. Taxonomy (NCBI): domain Bacteria; kingdom Pseudomonadati; phylum Spirochaetota; class Spirochaetia; order Treponematales; family Treponemataceae; genus Treponema; species Treponema sp. B152. The sequence goes on along the minus strand of NZ_CP058668.1, from coordinate 93,520 downwards.
AGTAAACTTAGGCCGTTTTACATCGAGTGATTTTTGAACAATACTTTTGCCGTCTTCAGCAAACGTAAATCCGATACATAATACCGTTAATGCAAACAGTATAACAGCTTTTTTTAACAATGACTTATTCATTTGTTTCTCCTTTCGGCTTTTGCGCAAAAATATTTTTATGCGGTTTAGCCATAAATGATGGTTTAAAAATATTTAATACGACAGGTAATATGGTCAATGCAGCAACGGAGCTTGTAAACATTACTACCGCTACCAAAAAACCTACAAACCTGAGGACTACGAATTTAGAAAAACACATTACCAAAAAACCGCATCCGACCGAAAAAGCGTTTACTGCAATTCCTTTTCCTGAATGGCGGAGAGTTTTTAATGTAACCTGTGTTAACTCTTCACTTATTATTCTTTCATTATGATAATTATTCATAAAGTGAACCGTGTAATCTATTCCGATTCCTATTGCAATAGCCGCAACCAAACTTGTTACCATATCAAGGTTTATTCCCGTTAAACTCATAATGCCAAAATTAAGTAAGATGGAAATACCGAGAGGAATAGCCCCGATTAGACCCGCAATAAAAGATCGGTAAAAGAGAGATAAAATACAAAATACTATTACAACAGCCAAAACCAAACTTGATACCTGACTTGAAATTATCATAGAAGTCATAGCTGTTTCCAATTCTCCCAAACCGGCAGCTTCTAAAGTATAGCCTTGAGGAAAATGTGAGTTTGCAAAATATTCTGCATCCTGAATAACGCTTTTAATTTTCCCCGTATCATGAGTCCGCATTATAATCTGCATTCTACTTTTCTTAGGTTCAAGAGTTTCATCTAAAAGAGAATCAAGAGCCCCCGAATATAAAAGTAAATACTGCGAAATAATATTTTTTAATTCTTCTTTTTGTGAAACAGAATATTTTTCGATATCGTCGGGTATTTCATAATAAGCCGCTCCTCTATAGTTAATCTCACGCTTTAAGGCTTCAATAAATTCGGATACACCGAGTTCTCTTGAATTAGAAGAAGCATAAGCTTTAGCGTAAGCTGAAACGAATAGCTCTATAGTTTCTTCCCGATTTAAGTTATCTTTTAATACCGAAACTGTACCGGAAGCAATTGCATCGGTTTCAGAGTATGGACCGCTTTCAAGAGTATCTTCATCATCGAAAAAACTTTCAACAGATTCTGAATTTTCCGTAGCGATATTTTGAGATTCTATAGGATGAGCATTCATAACCTGATTCATGCGTTTTATAAATTCGGTAAAAGAAACAATGCTGCCTATTTCGGGATGATTTGATTTTAAAAAATTTTCAAGATCATCCATGCTCTTTAAAATTTCAGGATTGCACATATCTCCTTTTTCACATCCTGTTACAACCAAGCTAAAGCCTGTAGTTCCGACATATTTATTATCGATAGAAACTACATCACTGCGTATCTTTGAATTTTTAGGAAAATATTCCAAAAATGCCGACTCAATATTAAGATTAAAAATTCCCCAAATTGAAATTCCTATTATGACTAAAAGACCTATAATAAAAACAGCCTGTCTTTTATTAAAATAGGAATAAAATCTGTCGAGAACAGCTCCTTTTTTATTTACACCAAGGGCTGCAAGGCGGGCATTTTTTTTAACATTTAGGAGGCTCATTCTTTTTTGCTGTTTTTGTATTTGTTTGACCGATTTTAGCATTAAAACAGAGGGTATAAATAAAAAAGCTAAGGAAAGAGCGATGACAATACCTACCGCACTAAAGATCGCAAAAGATTTCAAGGGCTTTATAGGACTTGTTATTGTAGAAACAAATCCTGCAATTGTTGTGATGCCTGCAAGTAAAACAGGCGGACGGGCACTTTTAAGCGTCTGCATTATAAGTTCATGGTGGCGGCTTATATTTGTAATAAGAGGTTCCTTTTCCAAATTTTGGTAATAATAATTTATTATGTGTATCCCATAAGCGGAACCTACAGCGATAAGCAAAACCGGAAGGCAACTTGAAACTATCGTAAGAGGTTCTTCTATGATTGACATAATGCCGGCTGTCCAAATCGTACTTATTAAAACCGTCAATAGTGGGAGAATAGTTCCTTCTATATTTTTAAAGGAGAAAAAAAGACAAAGCAAAACGACAACTGTTATTAATGGAATTAGATTTTTTAAATCTGCATACATAAATATTTTTCCATATTCACCTAATACCGGATCTCCTGCAATTTTATAGTTTAAACTTTTATCCTTACTCAAATTTGTTTCAATTATGTTTAAGGTATCATTGTAAATACGGCTTACTTCAGGCGGAGTTGAGTCTGAGTTTAAGGTTGCAATTATTTGTACGCCTCTAAAATCTGAAGACAGAACGGTACCGATATATGCCTTAGGCCATTCTAAAATTCTTTTTTGTAGATCATCTATTTCACTCTTTGTTCCGTTAAAATCTTCGGGGATTAAAGCTCCTGTCGAAAGAGTTCCTTGATCATCGGTAATAAAATCAACATTTGTTATCGACTTTACATTTACAATATTGTCAAGATTTTCCAAGTCTTCGGTAATTTGTGCAATTATCCCAATAGTTTCTTTATGAAGGATAGTTTCTTCCTTTGTTTCTATTACAACATCCATTATATATTGATCGCCGAAATCTTCAGTTAATCGGTTAAAGCGTTTATACGAATCATGCTCTTCAGGAAAAAAATGACGCAATTCATTATCCATAATTATATTCGGAAGCATAAAAGCAAAAAATACGGTTACACCTAAAACAATTGTTAAAATAATAAAGCTCAATTTTGTTTTATTCATAAAGTTCCAATCTCCTTAGATAAGTACTTTTTAATATTTATAACAATTTAAAATTTTTTAAAAATTTTTTTGATCAAAGCACATAAATCTTCATCACGATGATTATATCTAAACTCACATTCTTTTAGATGAAGTAAAAAATATCCGGATGAAAAACCGTTAAATTTTGCCAAACGTTTTTTTGCAAAGGTTAAAAAATTTTCAATTCCCGCAGTGTGCTCATTTTTGATTTCACTTTCATTATAAAAAACCCTGTATTGATCGCAATCCTTTAGCAACGAAGTGTTAAAAGGTTCAATTTTGTTTTGATGAGAAATAAGTTTCTCCAAATCGCCCTTTATTATTGAAAGGAGGCTTTCATGGGAATCGTCATGCACCAAGCTGACAAATATTTTTTTGCCTTTCTTTAAAAGCCCCAATACAGGACGTGCGGCAATAAACTCTTGTATCTTTTTTCTTCTAATTTTAGCTTTTTTAAAATAGGAAATATGCCTGACATTGGCCGAAATTTCTTTTGCCTGCTCAAAGATGCTATATTTAAGTATTTTTTCCCGAATTATTCCAAAATATCTGTTTACGGTGTTCCGATTGATTCCGGTAATTTTTGCAGTAGCCGCAGCAGTAATATCTTCACTGAAACATAAAAAAATTCTATTAAGTTTTGTTGTTGTAAGTCTAGTATACATATAGAATTATAAAATTTTACCCCTTCATATTCTAGTCTAGGTTGTATATCTATAATATATATCAAATTTAGTAAAAAGTCAATAAAATTTTTATAAAAATACAAAAAAACCTCCGAATCCTTAGGACTCGGAGGTTTTTTCATGCGGCTCTTATGTTCTGCCGTAAGGTTCTCCTATTAAAAGCTCGCAAATCTTCTTGGTTTTTTCGTCCGCATCTTCTTTTTTACCGCCTGCTTCTAACCTGTTTAATTCATCAAGAATAATTTTATGATTTTCAGGACTTACATTAAATTTAAGGCCGAAAAAAATGCCGAAAAGAATCATAAACAAGGGCATTATTATAAAGGAAATCTTTACACCCTTTAAAGTACTCTCCTTTTGCTGCGGTTTTTGAACCTGCCCTATACCGGAATATTTAAAATCAATCTTATCCAAAAGCTCCTTCAAATCATAAAGGTCATCTTTTGTATAAAAATCTTGAGGTTCGATTTTTTTATAAACTTCTCCCGATTTTATATAAGAAGATTCCACCAGGAATTTTTTATCAATTTCATTAAAATCTTTTTTATCGAAAGAAGAAAGTAAATTTTCAAAAACATCTTGAGGAATCTCAGCAAAGTTATCTTTTCCTTCAAAGAATGAAAAAAGAGGATTAGCATGTTGATTCTTTTTTGCTTTTTTATACATGGAAGTAATAATTTCGTCTGTATCTCGGCTCATGTATTTTAGATGGAAATTCCCGTCTTCCCGCAGAGAATAATACTTATTTATATTTTCAAAGTTTTCATTATTTTTTACAGCCAAGTTTTGAGCTTCTTTAAACTGCTTTTGGGTCAACACCGAAGGTACGGGGTTTTTATAACCTATACCGCTTAAAACAAAGCCTATTGTGGTCATTATCACCAAACCTAAAAACAACTTTCGGGTAAGAGTCATCGCAGCCGAATAGGTTCCGGCACGGTTTTCTCCACTCATAAGTTTATCTATGTCGGCCAAAAAAGGAAGAAGTTGATGAGGGATTAAATTATTAGCCGAAATTCCGACACCCATAAGCACCATGTTCAATATCAAAAATGCCGGATTTGTTTGAGGCGTATGGAAAGACATAAGGACTATGGAAACGGCAAAGATGATTAGGGCAGCAACATAGACGGGTTTATGCCCTTTCTTGTTTATTATGCGGTTATGAATGGGAAGGGTCGCCATCATGGTTAGTAAGAGTGAACCTTGGGCTATTACAAAAACACTTCCTCGGTTTAAATAATCCACAATATAGAACAAGACCAAAGACATCACTATATCCAAAGCTCCGTAGGAGCAGACATACATAGCAATATGAATTCTACAAGACCTACTTTTAAAAAGGGATAAAAAGTTTTTTATAAATTTAGCGTCCGATTTTTTTTGACTCTTTTCTTCAGGCAATTCCCATGTTTCAAAATAAAGAGGAATCCATGGAAGGGCGAAGATAAGGGCAAAAACTATACTCATCACAAAGTAGCCCATCATGCTGCCATGAAAAGCATCGATAATAGGCTGAGCCAAAAGCCCTCCCAAAAGGGTGGCTATAAAAGAAAACATAAGGCGGGAACCGTTAAGTTTATTTCTTTCGGTAAAGTCCTTAGTTATCTCGGCTGAAAGGGCCGCATAGGGTATGTAGGAAACGGTCGAAACGGTAAAAAATATAATATAGGCTATCGTATAAAAGATGAATTTTCCGGCCTGACTTTCGATTCCGGTCGGAACCCAAATTATGATAAAGGAAAGAGCGATTGGAATAATTGAAACCAAAAACCAGACTCTTCTTTTCCCGAAACGGTTTTGCGGAGTATTATCGGCAATGTAACCCATCATAGGATCCGATACGGCATCCCAAAACTTTCCGATTGCAGGTATAAGCCCGGCCAAAACAGGATGAAGCCCTATTACATTTACCAAATAGTACATTGCAAATGTAGTAACGATAAAAAAACAGCCTCCGCCGTATAAATCGGCAGCTCCATAGGCGAGGTAAGTCCGCCAAGTCATCTTTCTTTGCTTGTTTAACATAAGAGTTATTATACAATAGCTTTTAAGGGAATGCAAGCGTAAGTTATTACAAAATCATATGAAAAAAAGGTGAGAAAATTCCTATTTTATTAAAATTTTACTATCTATTACAAACAATTTCTATAATAATTATGAAAGGGGAAAAATTTTTCTTCTTTTCAAATAATTTTTATGGAGTTAAAAATGAAGCAACTATTCAAAATAACCCTCCGCAACGACTATGCTTTTAAAAGAGTATTCGGAGTTGAAGAAAACAAAGATGTCTTACAGGACTTGCTGGAATGTATACTAGACATTCCGCCTGAAACCATCGCAGACTTGGAACTTCTCGATAAGGAGTTTCAGAAAGAACTTTTGAGTGAAAAACTCGGTGTTTTGGACATCAAGTTAAAACTAAAAGATGGAACCTTTGTCGACATTGAAATTCAAAACAGTTGGCATTTTGATTTCCCTGAAAGAACTTTGTATTATTGGTCTAAAATGTACAACGAAAACATAAAACAAGGTCAAGACTATACAAAACTGCCAAAGTGTATTACAATAAACTTGATAGGAAAAGGCTTTAATAAAAATAAGCGTTTGCACAATAAGTATCTTGTTCTTGAACAAGATACAAAAGAGCCTTTAGCTTCAAAACTTGAGATTCATATACTAAACCTTGCAAAAGCGAGACTGTTAGAAGGTTCCCAATTTAGAGATAAGAAAACAAAACGCTTATTAAACTGGCTGAAATTTATCGAAACTGATAATCCGGAGGTGAGAAAAATGTTAGCACAAGAATCGACGATGATGAAAAAGGCAAATGATACTATTACAATAATGGAAATGAGTCCTAGAGATAAATGGCTATATGAATCGCGTATGAAATATGAACATGACAGGGCTTCATGTATAAATGAGGGGTACAGACAGGGCATTGAGGTGGGAATATTGCAGGGCGAAATAAAAGGTAGGCAAGAAGGCTTTGCCGACGGCTCTTATCAAACTAAACTTGAAACGGCTAAACTGATGAAAGGTATGAACTATCCGATTAGCGATATTTGCACAGTATCGGGACTTTCCAAAGAAGAGATCGATACCTTATAAAAATAAGATACAAAGATTCCCCAAAAATTCCTTAGCGGCCTCAGCGTTCTCCGCGGTTAAATACCTCGAAAATTAACCGCAAGGCACGCCAAGAGTGCAAAGGATTTTTTGAAACGCGAAAAATGTCGGATTGGTTTTGTATACCTGCCTTTAAATAGGTTAATTTAATATTGTTTCAAACCGCAAATGGACCTATCCCGTTTATCAGCTTTAAAACATTACTAGTCGAATTTTATAAAGAATCTAATTTTTTTAATATTTCCTCTTTTTCATTTTCAAGAGCTTTATTTGTGATATCTATGGCTGGTTGAAAAATATTCATATCCATTTCAAAATGATTAAATTCATTTAATAGGGTTTTCTTTGATAAGAAAAAAATCCGATTTTTTGTATTTTCCAGGTCTTCATTGTTAGTTGGAAATGCTCTATTTATTATTTGATTTAGCATATAATTATTTGTTGTATCTATTCCGTATTTATCAACAAGTTTTTTTTCAGCGGTCATTCGCAGATAAAGATATGTAAAACTATGTATCAGTGTTTTTGCCAGCAATGGGAATTTATCTTTTTTTATAATATTTAAATTATCAATATCATAAGCCAAAATATCACTAGCCGATATAATGTGTTCTTTTTTTATAATATTTGTTTGAAATAATTCATTATATAATGAAGATAAATTTATGTTTGCTGTCTCATATCCATGCATTATTTTTGTCAAAGCATCTTTTTTTTCATTATTTTGGATTAAATAGCAATAACCTCGAAGGAATGGCGTTATTGATATAAGAAATGCCATTTCATCCAATATTTCAGGAGCAATCTCTGAGCAAAAAAGTTTAATCAACGATGGGATATATAATAATATTTGTTTCTCATTATCATTTATTTTTAAAAAACCGTTTGTTTCACCTTCTGTATTATTCATGTAATATAATGTGAAAGAATTATTTAATTGATGTTCTAACAATTTTATTAAGTCAGTATTATGTGTAAGAATTAAAGAATATTTACTACTTAAAAATTTGATTATAGCATATGCAATTTTATTTTTATAAATAGAATCAAAACTTGAAATTGGGTCATCTAAAACAACTAATTGTTTCTCAATTTTTTTTGCTTTAAGTAGTTCAAATGATAATGACAAAAAATTCTGTTCACCATTACTAAGCTTTAAGCTTGTTCTTTCCTGGTTTAAGAATTCTTTATTATCTAATAATAAACGAATATTTTTGTTTTTATCACGAGACAATGTTATCTTCTTTTCGAGGCAACTATTTAAAAAGTTTTCTATAAAAATAACATCTTCATCTTCAAATTCAGGTTTTTCGGACAATATTTGCATGTATTCATTATAAATATTTAATAGATTCGCGTCTTTTACAATATTTATAAATTCATTCGTTAAAAGATTTTTGTATAAAACTTCATACTTTTCAATTTCTGCTAACAAGTTATCTAAACCATCCAAATTACCAGTCACAAAAACTTCTTCCAAAGATTTTTTTATATCAAATTTATCATTTACAGGAATTTTCATAATAATTCCATCTATTATTTTTTTTGATTTATCTGATAAATTATTATAAGCATTTTTATTTTCATCTGATTTTTTTATTAATAAAGCTTCTTGATCTATATCATTATCGCATATAATACAATTATGTATCTCTTGATATTTTTTTAATATTGATATAGCGTCATTCGTTTGCTCAATTTTTATATATTGATCTTCTTTACAGAATTCATTTTTTTGAAGTTGTAGTAAAGCATTTAAACATGAAGTTTTATTTTTTTTATCATTAACAAAAAAACAAAATTTCTCATCATCATACGATGATATATCAAGAATATTTTTTTCGGTAAAATAATCTAAGAACTCTTTTTTATCAATATTATTTCCTTTTTGCTTATTATTTGCTAAATCAGAAATATAACCTTTTAACTTATTATCTTCTACCAATGATAAAAACACGGAGTTTTTTGTTGTAATACCAAACCTATCTTTTAATACAGCTATTAATGTGTCATATAAATTTCTAAATCCTGTATCCAAGTGTTCTTTCAGTTGATATTCTTTTTTTATGTTATCCCCAAGTATAAAATCTTCAGTTGAACCTTGTATTATATTTCTCCCATTTTGGTCATGAATTATATGAGCGAAAGGTTCTCCATTGTTTGTATATCTTATGTTGTTAAATTCAATATCAAACTCAGAATTTTCAGTTTTCTCCAAAATTGAAGATAAACTTGTTTTTCCAGTTCCATTTGGGCCATATATTACAGCAATTTTATTATTGCTGAATTCTATTTCGTTATTTTCGGTAAGATCTTCATATTCTGCACAGAATATGGTTTCTTTTTTTAATTTGAATATTTTCATCATAATATTCTCCCCATAGTAATGTGTGTTGCAGTCCACTTAAAATTTTCACCAGCCTTAGAGTTCTCCTCGGTTTTCCACATCACATAAAAAATCCCCCCGCCGAGATAATCCGACAGGGGGATTAAAAATTTCACCTTACAAAAGCAACTAGTTACCTATGTATTTTACAACACGGTATACGCCGCCTGGTGTATAACCGACAGCGGCTTTCCAGTTTGTTACGCTCGCAGGAGCAACGGCAATACAAGCGCGTGCAGCGCCGGCACGGTTCCGCATTGCGGCAGTCATAATATTCCATGCGCCTTTTTGACCCTCAGAACCGTCAGAATTCCATGTTTTTACTAAGTTCGCGTCATAATACACAATTTGAATGCCGTCATATGTATTTGTTTTCCGCAAATATGCTATGTATGGAACTTTACCATCCATTGTAAGTTCTACCCATGAACCGTTTTCAGCAATGACAATGCTTTTTCCGAAAGTATAGGCATTAGCGCCTTGGTTGGCTTCCTTTGACTTTACATAGCAAATCTGTCCCCGTGTGTTGCGGAACACAATATGTAAATAACCTTCTGAGTCGAATTGTGCAGCAAAATAATCCTCAGCAAGCCCTTCATTATCGTCGCCTGTAGGAAGTACCTTTTGTACTTTCCAATCACTTGCAGCAGTGGGAGTTGCTGAAGAAGCCCGTGCAAGCCGTAGCGTACCTGTGTCGACATCAGCATAGACCACGACCGGTTTGTTTGAACCGTCCAACGCAATAGCGCAGTATTCGGCAGTACTGCCGGTACGGGTAAGACTTTCAAATTGACTGTTCACAAGTTTAGCAACAGTACCGACTCTTTTTAGTTGAATATCTGTTTCTACATCAATATCATTACCACCATCCAAATCAACCCACGCAATTTCATGCCTATCATTCAGTAAATCCCCATTAGCAGCAGACGAAGCGTCAACCGTAGAATATTTAATTGAATTTGCAAGTGTATCATAATATGCTATATGTATTCTGTTGCTCTTTCTCGCAAGACGGAAATTTTTAAATTGTTGCAGCTGCTTGTTATGATAGAAAAGCTCAAATCTGTAAAATTTTCCTGTAATTCTACCCCAATCATAGTCAAAACCATGTGCATTTTTATCATAACAATATAAACCGCCAGCTCCCGAGTATAAAGATTTCCAATTCGCAGGATATCCGCCATGGTAGTTAGCCGAATATAAAATATTTACCGTATCCGTACCGGTTACGCTTATTGCAGCCTCTTCCGGTTGATCATAAGCATGAAACGCCTTTTGAAGGCTCGATGTGCCTGTGCCTATTTTAGAATAGAATACGCTGGCGTCGGAATAATTGCTGAACGCTGCATATAAATCGCCATTAGACCCCATCGCCATACTCGGATACTTAGGATTATCGCTACCTTCAAACGCCTCATCGTCTTTCCATACATCAATTGTCAGATCGTCCGTCCAATATGCGGTTTCCGGACGATTTGCAATCTCCTGCCGGTTATAAGGCTTGTTGTTATTACTATTATTGTTAATAGCTTCTACCTCAGTAGCGGAGCCGGAAGGCTTTACGGTAATTTTAATCTTACCCGATTTTGCCGTTGCAGGAAGTGTAAAGGCGCCACTGGAAATAGTAATCGCTGAACCATTTGTGGTTCCATCAGGAATTATGGCTTTTACGGTTGCGCCTGTTCCACCGAGATTAAATCCGGTAACGGTAAACTTATCACCTCTTAATAGGTTATACGCACCGCTCGTAGAGCGATTGGTATTATACCTTGACTCACGAGCAAGCGAAGTAATATACGGTACACTCTTTACCGATGTCTTTGTTTTATTTGCCGAATAGTCATACACAGCGGCTTGGTTCATATCAGTCGGTATAGAATTGTCCAATGTTATTATATTGCCGTTTTTGCTGCTGATACGGGTAAGATACCGTTTTTGCCCCGTTTCGAATAACACAAATTGCCCGATATTTGCCGAAGTGAAACTGCTGTGTGAAGCGGAATTTTCAGCACCTCGAGTAACCGTTTCGAGTGTCATCGAAATAGGAGCACCACTTTCTACGGAGTTTCTTACGCCATCGTTCGCAGTTACTTTAATATCTTTATCTGCTCCCATCGGAATTTTTGAACTGTCAAAGCTGAGTTCCCATTTAACGTAATAGCCCAAATAATCCGCACCCAAATGGATAACTTTTAATTCTACCCCATTCGAAGTCATTGTTTTATCTGAACTCCACGTTTGACCGCTTCTCGTTGCGGTAACCGTCAATGCAGAACTGAACGGCAGCACTGCCGTTATCGTATCTATTTTAACATTATCATACGCAAATCCGCGCAGGGTTACTTTGCCGGAAACTGAAGACGTATCAATTTCCACATGTCCGTTCGCACGGCTGTTTTGGTAAAGTGAGTTATCGTCCTCCTTATTCCAGTGGAAAGGCTGTACAACTACCGTAGGTGATTTTGTATCAAGCGCATCAAACAGCGTTTTAATCGTTATTTTTGCAAAAGCGGTGTCTGTTCCCACTGCAAACCCATGAGCCTCGTCCCACAACTCAAGAATTATCTCGATAGGCGTACCATTTGAATTACCGATTGCAGTCAAATGATTTTTTAAATCAATTTCACTGCCGCTTGTAATGGTAGTAAGGGATTGCAGCTCAGTCGTATCGTCGCCTTTTTTAAGCCGATATTTTACGGTACCCTGACCGCCGGTAAACTCAACCTTTATCTTTGAGTTATCTTTGTTTTTAAAGGCAAATTCCGTACTTGTAACTTTTCCGATAAAATCGCGGTTTGCATTTAAAGCTCCGGACAAACCTCCGGCGAAGGAGCTCGGTGTACCGCCTATATCGGTAGAAAGTGTTATCGCACTTACCATGATAGGCTTATTTTTTACATGCACGTCTACACTATGGCTATATGTATTACCGCTGTTATCGGTTATAGTGTAGTACAGTTTACCCTTTCCATCAGTGACAGGAGGGGTAGGAGCTAAATCGATTTTTCCTTGCCATGTAACCGTTCCACCAAGCTGCTTGGTTATCCTGTTTTGCGGATCGGTTTCGGTCATCGTTATTTCGGGCGAAGAAGTTCCGTTTACGACTACCTTTGCCTTCACTTCTTTTACACCCGAACCGCTGTCATTCGCGACACCGTTTATAATCCAGTCACCACTACTGCCTTCATATATAAGCAGTTCCGGTTTATATAAGATATAGCTGTAACTTCCGCCGGTAAGTGTAGGCGAAGCGGTAAACTCGACAGTATTGCCCGTTACCTTCGTTACCGTAAGCACGGAATTTCCCGCAACTATTTTACAGCCGCCGCCTGAAGAAGCCGTACCTCCCAAGTCGCGGACTTTTTGTGCAAGCTGTGCCTCCATTATCGAAGAAGACGTAAAATTGCCGATATTCATGTGTTTGTCGACACCGTAGTCTCCTACCGGATTTTTCGTGTCGAAACGGAACAGGAACGAACTGTTTGAAGATAATTGCTGAGAAGCTTTTTCCTTAACCTCTATGGTAACGGAAAAGCTGTCACCGGACATGCTGCTTATATCAAGCGGCAAATCTAATGTATATCCCGAAATGCTGCCTGAAGTATAATCCGTAAGCCAACCGGAGGGAACGGCTGTGTAGCCCGAATCGGGAGTACCTACAGCTTTTTTTTGATACTTTGTTTCAACAGTGCCGTTTTTAAAGGTAATCTTTACGTCCTGTATCCCCGACGGATCGGTCAGTTTCGCTGTAAGTTTTTTACCGCTTTTAAGCCACATATTCAGTTCGTAATCTTGCGGTGAGGAAGCGCCCGATGCATTATCGATTTTTATATCGGTAATTAACGGAGCATCTTTATCGACGATTATCTTTCTTTTCTCTGTCCATTCCCCCATCGTAATACCATCTTTATTTTTTGCACGGACTCTGAAATAGACAGGCTGATTTTGCGCGGTTGCATGGTTAAAGGAGCCGTCAGAGTTGATGCTCACTCTCCAGTCTGCCCCTCCCCCAGGAAGGCTCGTACCAGGGACAAGCTGTCCGTTCCCGCCGTTATACCAGTCTTTTGAAGGGATAAATGTACCGCCGGGCGGAGTGAACCCACCGAATGTTCCATCAGCTGCACTATTAAAATTGCCGTCGTGCGAAAACTGGATATATACTTCGCCTACGGCACCCGGTCCTCCAATAACGGCGCTTGCCGTGCCGAAAATTTGTATGGTTCCGCCTACTGTTACATCTGGTTGTGGAGAAAGTATTTTTACAACCGGTTTTGTTCCGTCGGGGTTAAAGAGAATCTCTAGTTCTCTTACGGTCTTATTCCCTATTTCGTCTTCCGTAAAAATATACAAAGGGATTTTCCTATACGCGCCTACGACAGCCCCGTATTCGGCTGGGGGAACTTGATCCAAGTTGACGCGGACATTCCACGACCCCTTTGTCGAAGAGTCCATTGCTTTCCAGCCATGTGGTGCGGTTGCGGCATCATAATCGGGAGTACTTACAGTCGGTACGGAAGTTTTTTTACCCAGTATGTATTTGGTACTTGATGCCTTTACGCCGGCAGTCGGAGGCTCAGGTGTCAATCCTGACGGTGGATCATCAGAAATTGCCCCCGAAATTGTAATATCTCCTGCCTGAGGATCATCGGCTGCAGGATATCTTATTGTAACTGTAGGAGCCGTCTTATCGACAGTAAAATCGGTCGTATCCGAATCGGTCGAGCCGGGCCCTGCTTTAGCTAAAAAGTAAATTGTATGGATTTTGTCATCAAGCCCACTTATATTGACATTCGCTGCTTTGTATCGAAAATCGTTCGGGTCGGAAGGGTTAACCTTTGTAAGCACTGTCGTCGGATAAGGACTGGTAGATACCGGTGTGTCTATACTGTAATACACCACTCCGGTTGAATCTATCCCTCTAACATCGGCCTCTATATCTAAAGTTGTATTTTTAACACCTTGAGGTCGGATAGGCCGTATTCTCGGACCTGAGCCGGTAGTAAGGAAATTTATGATATAAAATCCGCCGCTTGCCGTATTGGAATCATCATATTCCTGAAATTTATGCGAGGGTTCATCAATAGTATCCGTACCTCTTACCTTTACGGCATAGTATCCTTCACCCCATGTTGTATCGAATTTACATTTTACGCGTAAATTTCCGCCTGTTACTGTAATATTGTTTGTATTCGACAAGGTTGAAAATTTTACAAGCGATTTTTCAATCAAATGCGTATCAGTTTTAAAACAGTTAGCTGCATCACCGGTACCATCCCATTTGAGCAAAACAATTTCGATATTGCTTGCTTTATAGGCTACAAGATCGGAACCTCCTACCACCGGAGTGTTGTCTTTGTTGCGGATAAGCTCCACTAAAAATGTCGTTTCGTTTCCGGGTTTAAACAGCAATGATGACGCTTGAGAAATATTTAAGGGCGTAGAAGTAGTATCAGGAAGATTCGTTACACCGATAACCTTAAACCCAGGCGATTTGCTTGGATCCAATTTAAAGGTGCTGCGTTTTTCGCTCATTTTTACCATTTTTTCTTTAAGTTTAGTCAAAGCGGTTAGATCGTTGCGCAAGGCCTTTATTTTTTTATCGTGCTCGTTGGCATCCGAACCTCTTTTGCCGGCAAAATAATCGCTGATTACTGCGGGGGTGTAGTCTTTTGCTATAGTGTAAGTGTGAATATCATCCCACTGATAGTACCAATCGGCTTTATTTCCTTCACCCGAAGCGTTGCCGCCCTTATATTCACGGGCATTATCATACAGATATAATGCCCCTTTGATAGGCTTCGTTTTATCCAACTCCTGCAAACCATATAAAGGATCTGTTTCACTGCCTGAAACAACTTTCGATACGGCGACTTGCGCGTTTATACTGTTACTGACGAACATATTGGTCATATCGATCGGTGGCGTTCCCGGAACATGCACATTCAGCTTTTCGACTGTATTTTTTTCGCCCGCCTGTCCTACAACCGAAAAGACAGCTCCATAACCGTCGGCCTGATCCGATGCCGAAGGTTCTGCGTTTTCGTTTATAACCGTCGACGGCCTTTGTACGATAAATATCGGAGGTGTATTGTCTATTTTATAGTTTTTAGTTGTTTCATAAGTTCTGCCGCCTTTATCGGTAACAGTAAGAATGGCGGTATACTCACCATCGGGGATGGGGTATTTTTTTACCAACTCGTGAGGAGGAGCTTCAACACCTTTAGATTCGTTATCAATATTGATTGACCATGAAACACTTCCATCTCCTTCAGTAAAACCTCCAACACTATGAGGACCAATAATTTCTTTGGTCTCAATATTTTTGAATGAGATAGTTATTGATTTTATTCCGTCATCATCACGAGCGTAACCTTTCATCACAAAACTACCCCTAATAGGAGTTTCTCCTGCATCAGGATAAGTAATTTCTCCCTCCGGGCGTTCAATATCGATAGTTCCGCCTAAACCTATGTTTTGTTTGCAGGTAACGCTTAAAAATACCGTAAACAAAATTAAAATCAAAAAACTTAAAAAAATTCTGTTCTTCTTCATAAATACCTCTAAAAAGTTTTGTTAAAATATATCGACCCTTATACCTACTGATATATGCGGGATAACCGATTTGATTGCAGATTTTTTACTCTTTGAATCTACATCGGTAGGTATAAACCATAACTGTCCTTCCGTAAATATCGAGAAAGAACTAAAATATTTTTGCTTATGGAATTTCACGCGAGGAAATTCAATTTGTGTAAGCAAAGCCGACAAGATTTGAGGACGTCCGCTTTGGGTGTTTGTAAAAAGCGAAAACTGGGCACCCAAGGCCACATCCAAATATAACCATTTCCAATCGGGTCCAAAATAGTAACCGAAAGGCAACTCATATACGTTAGCTAAAAGCTTTAATGATATTATATGCCCTCCGTATCTAATTTGCTGATTACCGTATAATGCTTTAAACTGACTTTGTAAAAACTGCCCGTAATGAAGCTGCAACTTTACATTATCATCAAAAAAGCTCAATCCTATACCTAAATTCCACAAAGAAGCACCCCAAAAGGCCGTTTCAAAATGCAAACCTTGTATAAACTTAGGTAATCCATAGCTCGCCTTATCTCCCTTCCTTAAAAGAGCTTCTACACTCGACAGCTCTACGTCATCAGAAGATAAGCCGCTAAACTCTATCGTTCCGTTGTACCTGCCCCCTTCTCCGGGCGATATCAATGTTACTTTTGGAGCTGTCTTATCTATATTTATTATTGTCCTGCAAACCGCTGTTTCTTTATTCTCCATAACGGCTCTTAACAATAAAAAGTGATTTCCTTGAGCCATATCATCTGTCTCAAGTCTATACTTCCAATTAGCAGTCGACTTAACAGGGGAAAAGGTTTTTCCGTTGTCAAAACTGATTTCTACATATTTAACACGCTTTACCTTAAATGCTCTTTTATCCTCAGATGTAGCGTCCTTTGAAGATACCAGAGCCTTTTCTTCTTCAGATACCGTATAACCGGCTCTTCCTCTAAGGTAAGGTCTTTCTATCGCAAAGTCGCCCATTGCAAAGTTATCAATAGTGATCCAAGGACCTTCTATTTCATAATTTATCTTATGTACTTCAGAATTAAGAGACCCGACACCTGCACGATTTGCCCTTAACTCAATACTATGCTCTCCATTTACAAGCTTTTCACTGTTTATCTTAAAACAAACATAGCCGGTTTTAGATACCGAGACCCTTTCAAGTTCTTTTCCGTCTATATATAAAGCGGCTTCTTCTACAGCATTATCTACTATCAGCCTTCCATATATATTGAATTCTCCTCTTACCGTCTCGCCGTTTAAAGGATACAGCAACTCTAACCTGTTTCTATCCTTCTTTCTATAAACATCAAAATTGACAGAGACTTCATTAGTATTATTTGCCTTATCTACTCCGCTTATTTCAAGATTATACCGTCCTTCAGGCAATGAGCTTATATCTATATCTTTTGAAAGGATTATATCTGTTTCAAGTTTTATCTCGGATAATTTTTGGGGCACAGCCTTTCCATCAAGGCTCTTTATTTTTAACATTACTCCTTCAAGAGAAATATTATCATATATACGCCCCGACACAAAAAGGTTGTTATCCAATTTGGATCCCGCCAGCGGATATTCCAGTTTTAATGAAGGAGGCGTATTGTCTACGTTAATTGATGTAGAATATAAACATACTTGCTCATAATTATCCGTAGCCTTTACAAAAACTATATGAGTTCCGTCATTTATTATATGGGTATTTATACGGTACTGCCATTTTTCCCCGCCTTCTGCAAGGTTATACGTCAGCCCGTTATCAAACGACAGTTCAACCTTTTTGATTCCATTTTTATCCAAGGCACTACCCGATATTACACTTACCCCTTGCACTGTGTCTGTTATTAGAGGATAAGACACTCCAACCTGAGGTTCTCCTAAAGACACTCTTATCTTTCTAGTTACGGGTTGGCTTGTTACTCCGTAAATATCTTCGGCATACATGGTTATTTCATGTTCATTATCAGTAAGCTCGCTTAACAAGATGGGTATAGAAAAGCTGTTTTTTACATCCATCGACTTATAAGATCCCTTATCTATTTTGTAGTAGAGCTTGGCCGCTTCATCGTCATCATAGACCATACCGGATATTTCAAAGTCACTCGTTATAATCTCATTCTCATTCGGTAAATATAAATCTACCCTTGGGGCATCTTCAGTATTGTCTATATCAAAATTATAACTGTTAAAGCTTCGTGAATTCCCTGCAGGGTCGGTAAATCTAAACTGCATGTTTTTACTCAAAGGCTCTTTTGCACTGCCTATTATAAGATTAGGTAAGGAACCGTATTCAAAACTCTGCCATTCAGCACCCTTACTTGCTCCCTTATACTCCGGCTTTACTCCGGCAAACCTATCGCTTACCTTAAAAGCTGCATATATTGAACCGTTTACTTTTCCTCCGCCCTCAGGTAGCACCATAACAACCTCAGGGGCTTCGCTGTCCTTATAAAGAACTCGTCTTTCATAGCTTTCCCTTCCGGCTATATCGGTTGCCTTTACTGTAACAACAATGGGGCCGTCTGCCTGTCCGCTTATATTTATCTTCTCGTTAAATGAATTAGATAATTTCACATAAGGGGATCCGCTTCCTAAGCTATATTCAACTTTTGTAATTCCAACCAAGTCCTCAGCCTTGCCTTTTAAGTTTATAGAAGTTGTTACAAAAGATGCTTCTTCATTCATGTCAAGACTGATTTTAGGTGCGGTCTTATCAAAAAGAATATCTACTAAAGGACTTGTAAAAACACCGCCCTCATTGTCCGTTATCTTTACGCCGATTCCCTTATATAAGCCTTCTTCTTTTACTCTTAATCTTATTAACTCTCCTTCCCTTTCAGCTTCAATGTTCTTAGATCCTATTACTTCTACATTTTCTATTACCATTCCATCCTTAGGCTGATAAACACCTGTCAATGGTTTATCGTCTAACAAGACTATTTGATTATTCTCATTTACATTACCTTTAGACCATACAAAGCTTTCTTCACCGCCTGCTCCCGATACAACCCGGATAACTAAAGTCTGCTTACCGACCTCATCGTTCATATCTGTAGCAGTAACAGAAACAGTATATATACCGGGCGCCGATTTTCCGCTTATATTTGTTTTTATCACATAATCGGTTTGACCTGTTTTTACAGGTAAAACGGACTCTTCTTCTCCATTAAAACCTACACTTAAATACTTTAAACCGGAAGCCGCTTTTACATTCACTGAAGTCGAGCTCTTTGTTTGTGCAGTATATACGGGTATGATAGTTTCTCCGTTATCAAAAGAAATTACAGGAGCCTTTCCTTCTACATTAAACTTTACGGTTAAAGGCTCTCCTTTAATACCTTTTTTATTCACTGCATAGATAGTCAATGTATGAGCTCCTTCGCTCAATCCTCGTTCTATAACAGAAAAGCCTGCACCAAAAGCATCTATCGCCTTTTCTTCACCCTTGTCTATTCTGTACCTTACCTCATTCGCACCATATAAGTCATAGATTGCTCCTGCGATATAGACATCTTCTGAAAATTTTCCATCAAGCACAGGGCTTAACATTTCGATTACAGGCTTTCCCTTATTTTGATCTATATAAAATGTCTTCTTTTCCCTTACTATGTTTCCGGCTATATCTTTTGCTGTTATTTCGACAACTGCAGTCTTAGCGCCGGTCTTACCAACATCAAACTCTTTTATCCAATAATGATTTCCGGGGGTAAGTTCAAATTCGCCACTTTCGTTGTTACACTTCCAAGATAAACTTGATAAACCAACTAAATCCGTAGCCTTTCCTGCTACGGAAAATACAGGTTCCGTCGGATTATCCCCCTCGGGATAGATAAACTCTACTAAAGGAGCCGTATTATCTATAAACAATAAAAATGTGTAAATGCCGATCTTTCCTTGCTTATCTATTGCTTTAAACCAAATTACCTTAGGCCCGTCTTCTATTGTTTTTGTATTTAGTTTTAACGAAAACTTTGACTGCTTTGTTTTTTTGTTATAGGATAATTTTATTTCTTCAAAGTTCTCTCCATTATTTAATGAATACAGCAGCCTTTCTATACCGTTTCCGTCTTCTACTGTTCCGTCAATTGTTATCTTACCTGAAACAAGCTCTCCTACACTCTTATTTTCTATTGAAGTTATTGGCGATAAGCGGTTTATGTAAAAGCTGTGTTTTACGGACTTTCCCTTTACGCCGTTAATATCTACACCCCAAGCTTCTATCGTGTGCGTTCCTTCTTCAAAATTTTCCGTGTTTATATAATATGACCAAAATTCTTTACCCTTGGCTCGGTAGATATTTTCTCCGCCGTCTATACGTAACTCTACATAGTCTACCGCATCATCATCTACACATGTTCCTATTACGTTTATATTTCCGACTACTACAGCTTCACTTTTAGGATTACTTATGTTTACTATCGGTAAGTCGGAATTAGGGTCTATATACATATTAAAAGGCCCTACATAGCCCTCATTACCGGCTATATCAACAGCCTTTATCAATACATTGTATTTTCCTTTTTTCTTTCCGGATATATCTATAGATTGCTGCCAGCTTTCTTTATTGGTCATCTGTACACTATCTATATCTTTTGCCCCTCCTGCATATAACAGACTCAAGGCACTAAACATAATCAATAAATAAATTGTTATTTTTTTCATCAAATACTCCTAAACCGATTCGGTAATTTAACCGATAGATTATCGGCTAAAACAGCTTAAATCTTTAATATATCTAAATTAAACTAAAAAAAATGATAAAAATGGATATATCTACAATACAATATACACACAAAATGTCAATAATATCAAGTAATTTTTAATATTTTTTTATAATTATACATCTTCCCTATTTTTAAATAATAGGGTAGAATATAAAGAATATGAAGCTTAAATTTTTAGGACAAACCACAGCACAAAGGCGCGAGCTTATTTTAACCGCTTCACCTCTCAAAACCCTAATCATTCTTTCTTTACCGGCTCTAATGATGGCTATGCTGCAAGCTATGATGCCTTTTACGGACGGCCTTTTTATAAACAGGCTTACTGACCATGTAACAGCCAGTGCAGTCAGCTTTTCTCAACCTATTATATCCATTGTCTTAGCCCTTGGACAGGGCTTGAGTGTCGGAGCTACGGCAATTATCGGACAGCTTAACGGACGAGGTGATATTGATGAGAGTAGAAAAACGGCAACACAGATTTTCGTATTTGCTTTTTTGTTGGGATTGGTTTCAATTCCTCTCCTATTTATAATAGGAACAATAATAAGCTATACACTCAAAAGCGAAATAGCCCCCTTGGTTTTTAGGTATATTTCTCTTTATTGCTTGGTAATGCCTCTCAGCTTCATGGAATCCATATACAACGGTATAAAAAATGCAAACGGCAAACCTGAGGCACCTTTTTTTAGGATGATTATAATGCTTATAATCAAAATAATCGGAAACTTTATATTTTTATATCTTTTGAGAATGAAAATAGACGGTTGCGTACTAGCTTCGCTTTTAGCCAACCTCGTAGTAGCAGCGTGGATGTTCTATGATCTCTTTTTAAAAAAGAGCCCCGATAAACTTAGTTTAAAAAAATTTAAGTTTTCTTATCCGACTCTCAAAGAGCTATTACACGTAGGTTTCCCCGCAATGCTTAATTATGCCTTTGTTTTTCTCGGCTTTTTTCTTATAAATAACGAAATGGAGCCATACGGAGCTGTTATTTTAAACGGACAAAGTATCGCAAGCAATATTTCGACAATTTGTTTTAATATCCCCGGCTGTTTTAGTGCTGCCGTTACAACTATGGTCAGCATGAACATAGGTTCCGGAAATCCTAAAAAAGCAAAAAGAGCCTGTCTTTTAGGCTGTATTACAAGTGCTATAAGCGGAGCGGTGCTGATTGCCATTATCGTGCCTTCTTCCGCCTATCTCGTATCGATGTTTAAGCCGGAAATACCCGAAATCGGCGACATTGCCGTTGCAGCCCTGCATATTTATACCTACTCGGTCATAGGTTTCGGCGTCTGTATGACAGTTCAAGGAGCCTTTATAGGTCTCGGCAAAACGAAAATTCCGTTAATGCTGGGTGTTTTGCGTATCTGGCTTTTACGCTATATTTTCATTCTTGCAACCGAAAGATATCTCTCCTACTATTCGATATATTGGGGAAACCTTTTTTCAAACATCACTGCCGGCCTTGTTGCAGTTATCTTGATATTGAACACCAAGTGGGTTTCAGGAATTAAAAAATAATTTTTTTTAAATTTTACTCTTAAATGAAATAAAATCCTACAATAATAATGATAAGGCATAAAAGAATTTTTTGCTTTATCCTAACCATTGATTAATTATTATTAAGGAGAAAAGTTATGTCAAAGGAACAAACTATTTTAAACCCCAAAACCGATTGGGTTTTTAAGTTGATGTTTTCCAAAGGCGAAGAAGGCAACAAGGCTCTTATAAGTTTCCTAAACGCTTTTTTGGAAGATTCTTACGGTAAAATCAAAAAGGCAGAAATCATAAACACCGAGCTTATTCGGGACAGGCCTTCGGGAGAAACTTACCGCCTCGATTTTTTGATTAAAACCGACAACGGCCTTATTATAGACCTTGAGATGCAGCAGTTTTGGAAAACAAATTATCATCGCAGAAGTCAAATGTACCTCATGCGCCTCGCTTCCCGCTTTTTAAAGACGGAGCCCAAAGAGGACGATTTTTTGTACGCCATAAGTCTTTCCGTTTTCGGCTGCGATGTTCCTAAAAATGCAGAGCTTGTAAGAATGTCTGAGAGCTCAATAATTCAATATCTTTATGTTGAATTAAACGAGCTAATAGTTTATACTATGAAAAAGAGATTGGAAGAATATAGCTTAAAAGATTTTTGGATAAGATTTTTGACCAACTATGAAGAAGACAAAAAAAGCGGAATGTTGGAAGAATTGTGTAAATTAGAGGAGGGTATAAAAATGGCAGAAGCAACACTCTTTAGGGTAACTGATGAAGAGAGGCGAATGGCAATAGAACTCTCTGATGAAAAATACCGGATGTATGTGGAAGATGAACGCAGTGCAGCCAGGAGAGAGGGCTCGCGTCAAAAAGCCATTGAAACAGCAAAAATCATGAAAAACATGAATTATCCGCTTGAAGATATTTATAAAATAACAGGGCTTTCTAAAGAAGAAGTCGGAAAATTATAGGTCATAACTTTTGTACCAGCTTTTAACTGTTACTCATTGAAAAAAAACGGTAATAGGTGTAAACTCTAAGCGGTTAAAAAATATGGAGGTTTCTTTATGAAAAATATAAAGATTGATTTTGACGTTTTGGAAATGATGATTTTCTTTTGGGAAAGCGTAGCCTCAAAGGATAAGATGGGAGACGATTACTTTATGAGTATAGCAGAAAAGCCTCAGATGGAAGTCGTTTACAATGACGACTTTTCGAAAGATTCTGTCCGCAGGGTTATGTCTGCAATTTCCAATAGGGAAAAACTGAACAACCGCACCTTGAGCGAAAGCCGCTTTTGGAATAACAATATGTGGATTTTGGAAGACTTACAGACCATGCATAATATGATGGCTCCGATTAAAACCTTAAACCTTGCAGAGCTTACGGAAAAGTACAAGGCTTCAACAAAATTCGATGAAATTGAGCTCATCTTCATTCCTGCCCATGCAGAAGAATTTTATATTAAAGGAAATAAAATTTATATTAACTTTTTTAAGCTTATTCCGAATTATGAAGACCCGAAAGACATTAAGATTGCGGGTCTCCCCTTAAAAGAATACGTAATTAAAAAGATCGAGGGTTTGTTGCACTAAGACTATGACAAAAAAGGGTTGCGGCTTGGGCGACATTTAAGCTTTCCACATTGCCGCTTCCCTTTATTTTTACAAGGTGGGCACAAAGCTTTTTAGCTTCTTCGCTGATTCCCCTCTCTTCATTTCCTAAGACAATCACACAAGCCTCATCTTTTTCAATCAATCTTCCAAGGTCGGCTATTTCGTGGTGAGCTCTTAAGTCCGTGCCTATACAGGTAAGCCGTCCTCGGCACTGGCGCAAAAACCAAGCCGTCGATGAAACCTTAAAGATTTTTACAAATTCCATTCCGCCCTGCGCTACCCTATAAGCCGAGGTGGTAATCGAGGCCTGTTTATCTTCCTTTGTTAAAACTATATTTTCTATACCGAAAAAAGCGGCACTTCTTATTATTGCTCCCAAGTTGTTTGCATTTCCTATTTCATCGAGCATTAAAACGTGTTCCTTATTTTGAGCCCAAAGGTTTATTTCTTCATGCTCTAAAACAGGAATTTCAGGCTCAAAGATCATCGCCGTTACACCCTGATGATGCACCGATTCCGAGAGCTTTTCCAATTCATCATCGGAAACTATTCTATATAATCTTTTATTGGAAGCCAAATACTTACAAACCTCGCCGAACTGCTTTGCTCTTTTTTCCGAAAAAAACAGACGGGAGATTTTTTCGGGATGATGTTTTGCCAAAGCAAGACAGCTTTCAAAGCCGCAAACCGGCAATTCTTTTTCAAATTTTTTACCCATGGGCTTATCATACACAAAAAGCAGGGTCTATGGAAGTAGCGGTTATTAATTAGTAATGAATCCAATAATCCATTACTCCACGGTAAACCTATCCTTAGCGGAGTCCTGTCACGGACAGCAAAAAAAACGTCATAGGTCTTGCGAGTTTGGCGAAGACAAACTCGGTATGAAAATTGCACACGGAGGTGCAATTCCCATACCGACACGCGATGTTTGCCGTAAGGCAGACATCCTGCCCGCTTTTGGCTTAACCGCACAGGATGTGCGGTGGTTCCACGCGTGCGATGTTTTAGGCGGAAAGCTTAAAACTCATACCTGCACACTATGCGAAAGCCGGTAGTATCCTTGTTCTTGTCGGGCTCTTCAAGGCCGCGAGACGCACAACAACACGCAGAGGCGAAGAAAGAATAACCGCCGCCGCAGGTGGTGCGATTAGTGCCCGAAGGCGGCCCGACAGGATCGGTACCGCCCTCAGGCGTAGTCTGGATCCACCAATCCCAGCACCATTCGCTTACGTTGCCCGACATGTCAAAAAGACCGAACGGGTTTGCCTTTTTACGTCCCGCTTGGTGCGTTCTGCCGTATTCGTTCGCATCGTACCACGCGTAGTATGAAAGTTTGTCGCGGTTGCCAGTGCCCGCCCATTTCTGCCATGCAGTGCCGCTTTGGGCAGCCCACTCCCATTCGGCTTGGGTCGGCAAGCGGAAGCCTTTTTTGCTCATATCCATGACGGGCACATTGTGTGCCTGTGCATCTTCTACCGTGTAGGTATGCCCGTTATAGGTATACACGCATTGCGCTTCTCCCAAAGAGTAACAACAGCGCGTAAGCTCGTTGCAAAAAGCTATCGCATCAAACCAGCTTACCTGTTCTACCGGGCGCTTTTCTTGGCTCTCGCCTGATGCAGTCGGATGTGAGCTGCCCTGAAAGTAACTCGGATTGTGTGCCATTACCAGCTCATACAACTCTTGCGTAACTTCCGTTGTGCCTATCCGATAGGCGGTTAAACTGACCTTATGCGGATCGTTGTAGACGTAGTGGTAGGCATCGCCTCCGACATAGCCGTCCGTTACCGCTTCTATCTTTTTCATATTGTAATCTTCATACGAACCGCCAGAGCCTATCGGTGCAAGATACCTCAGTCCGCCGTAATACGTAATTATTCGAGGTCTGACAAACGCATACACCGTGTCCGACGGCACGTTGCCGGCGTCGAACATATAGTAATCGCTTATAAGCTCTCCGTTTTTATCATTCCAATGCCATTCCACCTCCGTATTTTTGAGAAGAGGATACTTATACTTAAGCCGGTCTTGTACGCCGTACCACAACCCGCGGTGCTTTGCGGTTACGGTGCCGAGCGTTACCGTTGCCCCCGTAACCCTGCCGTATGTAACGGTAAGCTCTATGGGCGGCGATATTCTGGCATACACCGTGCGCGCATTCCCGTCGCTCGCTTTAAACGTATAGAAAAAGTCTATAAACACCCCGCCTGCATTATCCCAATACCAGTGTATGGAATGGTCTTCGGGAACGGTTACCAGTTTTTCAACCTGCTTTTGTACGTTGTGCCACTCATCGCCGTCGTATATGGTGATAATGCCGGCGGTCTCCGGTGTACCCGAGCCTGAACCGTACGTAACGGTAAGCGTGATGCGCCGGTCGCCCGTTTTGGCAAAGACAGTGCGGTTTTGCCCGTCGGCTTTTTTAAACTCGTATTCGTCGGTCAACACGGGAGCGCTTTCGCTTTCTCCCCGATGCCATGCGGTTACGGCAATGTTACTAGGATCGCTGACCTGTACCCTGTTTGCGGCCTGCTCTTTTATGTCCTGCCACTTTCTCCCGCTCAGAACGACAAGCGGCGTACTGACCGGCACGCTCACGTTGCCGTCGCCCTTTACGGTGATGTTAATGCGCATGTCTTCCATATCGGCAAAGATGGTTGTGTCGTCGTCGAAGGTAAAGGTATCGTTCACCGTATTGCCGTTCTTTTTCCACCCGTTACACTGAAAGCCGTATTTCACTTTGAGCGCAGCTTTGGCATAGGCTTTAAGAACCGAATTCCAACGGGTTCCCTTGTTCACTCTGATCGGGTTCGGCCCCAGTATGGAACCTCCTTCTTCAAGCGTTACGGCAAAGGTGATTTTTACCTGAGGGCCCGAGCCCTGTATACTTGAAAGATCGGGTAAGTCCGGCCGCGATTTGACGAACACGGTTGCGTTCGTGTAAAAAGTATCCGTGTCTTTCAGTTCCGGTGCGCTTTCGTCGGCACCCAAGTGCCACGAGTCGATCAAAAAGTTCGGCTTGGCGCTGACCTTGCTTTTAACCGTTGACTGAACTTCCGACCACTTGGCACCTGCCCGTACCGCAACCGGCTCCGCCGGCAGGTTTATGTGCCCATCGCCTGTTACGGTGATGTTGACGGTAGAGCCGCCCCCGCCTCCGCCTGCACTGTTCGGACAGCCGGTAAACATAAGTGCTGCGCCGAGCGTCAGTGCGATAAGTGCGGCTGTTGCGAGCGCAGATGCCTTTGTCTTTGAATTACATGTTTTCATAAATAACTCCTGTTTTCCAACCTATTACGGTTTCTTTGCCGCTTTAATTTCGGCTACGGTGGGCAAGCTTACCCGCTCAAGCATTGTTACAATGGTATTACTGCCTTCGATTATGGTTATTGTTGCCGTGTTTCCGGTTAGGATAAACGGCAGAGATTCTCCGACTAACTTAAGCGTATTGTTTTCAAAGGTATATTCTTCTTCCCACGGATCGCCTTTAAAAAGACCGTTTCCTCCGGGATTTGAATTTCCCTCTATTTTGAATGCGAGATATGCTTTACCTTCCGAAAAACAGTAATACAGCTGTCCAGTACCGCCGCCCGGATTAGGATTGGATATCGGATACGGTACCGGTGTTCCGCCGTTTACTGTTGAGGAAAGAGCTTTCCATACGCCGTCGATAGGTGAACTGCCGCCTCCTCCCGAACCGCTTCCGCCCGCCGCATTCGGGCAGCCGGTAAATATAAGTGCGATGAGCAGCACAAAAGCAGCCCCCAAAAAGGCAAATGCCTTAGCCTTTGAATTACGTGTTTTCATAGTAATCCTCCTATCAAAGTTTTAATGTTTTTTTCATTTTAAAGGGAATGCGCCCTTTAAATCATTATTTTAGGGTCTGCACTATTATTGACTTTTTCAGAACTTCTCTATCATTACTTACAGTATAGCCCGGTTTTCCAAAAATTTCCAGCTTTTAGGGAAAATTTTATTTTTATTTAGCTGAAACGATTTAGTTATGACTTCCATATTAGAGTAATTAACTATTATTCAGTAGAAATTTGTCAATTCCTTTTTATCATAAAATTAATTTTTATGCATAACATCTTTTAGCTTGAATAGATTTTTGATTTTTGTTAGAATAGAGGCCTTATGAAAAAAGCATGTATTTTTGATTTGGACGGGACCTTAACCAACTCCCTTTATTCGATAGCTCATTTTTTAAATGCTGAAACGGCAAAATACGGTATACCGCCTGTAGATGCGGAAGAATTTAAAATCTTAACAGGCAACGGCGCAAGAAAACTTGTGCAAAGAGTTCTTGAACGTGCAGGAAAAAACGATAAAGATTTGGAAGAAAAAATTCTTACAGAATATAATGCCGCCTATGATGCCGATCCCGTTTATCTATGCGAGGCCTATCCGGGAATTAAAAAGCTTTTAGCGGATTTAATAAAAAACGGGATTTCGGTCAATGTGCTTTCAAACAAACCTCATTCCACAACAGAAAAAGTTGTTAAAACAATCTTCGGCGAAAACACTTTTTCGTGTATCCTAGGTGCCCGGGATTCTGTCGCTCTAAAACCTGACCCTGCAGGTGTCTATGAGATTTTAAAAATGCTCAAGCTCGAAAAAAAAGATTGCCTTTATATAGGAGACACGGCAACGGATGTTCAAACCGGAAAAAATGCAGGGCTTTTTACAATCGGCGTTTTATGGGGTTTTAGAAAACGCCCCGAATTGGAACAAGCCGGAGCCGACGCAATAATTTCAAGCCCTGAAGAAATCCTAAAAATAGCCTTAGGCTAACATTTATATAGCCTCTACCTTAAACAGCCAATATTAAGGCAGCCCCTGCACAGACAAGCGGTATCAGTATATTGTCAAAGTCTTTTAAGGGAAGAGCTTCCGTTCCCGTGGCAATGGCTGCTATAAAAAAACTTTTTATAAAACTCCTGCTTATTGCAATGGTAGAAATAAAAACCGCCGTAAAACAGGCTATACTTCCCGCTATGGTTTTATCCTTGGAAATATTCAGATGCTGTCTTCCCCAAAATTTTCCGACAAGGCTTGCAAGCCCGTCTCCGAGGGCCAAAGCCATAATCCCTATACTTGCTTCCTTAAACGGAAAGATAAGGAGGGTGCTTATAACGCCTATCGAAAGAGTTACAGGCCCCAGCACAAATTTCCCCTTATCCCTCTCTCGTGCAGCAAAGCCGGTGATATTTGAAATCATAAAAATTCGGTAGCCCTTTAATCTTAAAATTTCAAAGATAACATAAAAAAAGGTTATGGCGGACAGGGCTATAACTGTGGGATAGAAAAAGTATCTTGCAAAGAGAGGAACAAGGGCTGCACAAAGATGAATAGTTTTGCGGAAGGTTTCTTTTATCAAATCTTCGACCCTTGCATTTTGAGAAAGTTTTTTATACCGCAGATTTCTTAAAAAACTCATAGGCTTAAAACATTCCTGCACACAAAACTGAAGCTATCTTAAAATAGATAATCAAACTTACGGTATCTACAATAGTTGTAATCAGGGGGCCAGCCATAATCGCAGGGTCGAGTTTTAATTTTTTTGCCATAATGGGGAGAAGCCCGCCGGTAATCTTTGCTACAGTTACGGTTGCAACGAGGGTTGCACCCACAGTAAGGGCTATCATAGGATTTCTCCCCCCAAGGAAGACCGATTTTAAAAAACTGAAAAGGCCTAAGGTAAAGCCCACCAACACGGCAATGCCCAGTTCCTTAAAAAAAACCTTTTTCCAATCCTTTAAGTCGATTTCTCCCGTAGCCAAGCCTCGGATAATCAAGGTTGAAGATTGACTGCCGGAATTACCGCCTGTGTCCATCAACATAGGAATAAAGGCGGTCAAAATAGTCATTGAGGCAAGCAAATGGGTGTAGCGTTCGATTATAGTTCCGGTAAATGTTTCGGATACCATTAGTAAAAGAAGCCAGCCTATTCGGTGTTTTGCAAGTTTAAAGATTCCCGTTTCAAGGTAGGTTTCTTCGTTAGGCTGCATAGCGGCCATCCTCTGAAAGTCTTCGGTAGCCTCCTGCTCCATAACATCCATTATGTCGTCGACGGTAATAATACCGATGAGGCGGTTTTCGTTATCGACAACGGGGAGAGCCAAAAAGCCGTATTTCTTAAAAGTGAAGGCAACCTTTTCCTGATCATCATGGGTGTTTACACATATATACTCTCTATTAAAAATCTGTTCAATCTTTTTATCCTCATCAGCAAGCACCAATTCTTTAAGAGAAATAAAACCTTCAAGGACTCTATTCTTATCGGTAACATAACACGTGTAAATGGTTTCACTTTCCAAACCTATCTTGCGGATATAGTCAAGGGCCTGCTTTACGGTCATAGTTTTTTTTAAGTCTACGTACTCGATAGTCATAAGGCTTCCGGCCGAGTCTTTAGGATACTTTAGGAACTGATTGATGAGCATACGCTCTTCACTGCCGGTATTTTTTAGGATTTTTTTAACGACATTTGCAGGCATTTCTTCAACAATGTCTACCATATCGTCCAAGAAGATTTCATCCAATATTGAAACCAGCTCCTTATCGGTAGCCGCGGCTATAAAACGGCTTTGCTGTTCTGTGGGTAAAAGAGTAAAAACTTCGGCCGCCATGCTTTTAGGCAGCATTCGGAACATAAGAATGGCATTTTGTGCGGATTCGGTTTCAAGGAATTCGGCTATATCGACTTCGTTTAGCTCGGCCAATGTCCGCTGTACTTCAATATACCGTTTTTCGGATAATAAATATTTTATTTGTTCAAACTTGTTTTCTTTCAATTCCATATGATACCCTCCGAACGATATTTTAGGAGTATATCATATTTTTAGGAAAAAATATAGGGGCGGAAGATGGCCTTAAGTGAATTTGAATCTACTAAATTTTACTATCTATTGCAAACAATCTCTATAATAATTATGAAAGGAGAAAAGTTTTTCTCTTTTAAAAAATTATGGGAGTTGAAAAATGAAGCAACTATTTAAAATCACCCTCCGCAATGACTACGCTTTTAAAAGAGTATTTGGAGTTGAGGAAAACAAGGATGTACTACAGGATTTATTGGAATGTATCTTAGACATTCCGCCTGAAACCATCGCAGGTTTGGAACTTCTGGATAAGGAGTTTCATAAGGAACTTTTAAGTGAAAAGCTCGGTGTTTTGGACATCAAGTTAAGGCTAAAAGATGGAACTTTTATAGATATAGAAATTCAAAACAACTGGCATTTTGATTTTCCTGAAAGAACCCTATATTATTGGTCTAAGATGTACAACGAAAACATAAAACAAGGTCAAGACTATACAAAACTGCCAAAGTGTATTACAATAAATTTGATAGGAAAAGGCTTTAATAAAAATAAGCGTTTGCACAATAAGTACCTTGTTCTTGAACAAGACACAAAAGAGCCTTTAGTTTCAAAACTTGAGATTCATATATTGAACCTTGAAAAGGCAAAGCTCTCAAAAGAATGTCAATTTAAAGATAATAAAGCTAAACGCTTATTAAACTGGCTGAAATTTATTGAAACTGATAATCCGGAGGTGCGGGAAATGTTAGAACAAGAATCGCCGATGATGAGAAAGGCAAATACAACGATAGAATTAATGGAAATGAGTCCTAGAGATAAATGGCTTTATGACTCCCGTATGAAATATGAACATGACAGGGCATCATGTATAAGTGAGGGATATCAACGAGGAATATTGCAAGGAGAAACAAAAGGCAGACAAGAAGGTTTTGCCGATGGTGCATACCAAACCAAACTCGAAACGGCAAAAAACCTGCTTGCAATGAATTTCCCTATAGAAAATATCGCAAAAGTCACAGGTTTAAGCATTAAAGAAGTAGAAGCTCTATAAAAACAACCCTTTTTGAAAATAGACTTACCATGGGTTATCCCAGCTTATCTATTCCCAAAAACCGTTGTTTGCAAGGAGAACGGACAGGGCAGAAGTAAGGGCGGTTTCGGTTCGTAAAATGCGTTTACCCATAGAATAAGAAATAAAGCCTTCGGAAAAAAAAGCTTCCCTTTCATTTTGAGTCCAACCCCTTTCGCTTCCTATTGCTATAGTCAGTTCTTCTCCTTTTTTCATCTTAAATGTTGAAAGGGAGGGAAAATGTCCTATGTCGAGGAGCACCTTGCTGCCCTTGAACGAGGCGGTCTTTAAATTTTTTAAGGCTTCTTTTACCGAATTGCAAAAAGAAAAGGCTGGCAGCAGGGTCTGGCCGGCTTGCGAGATACCGTCTAAAAGATATTTTTTTATTTCTTCGGGGCTTGAAAGGTTCGATTTTAAATAGGAACGCTCTCCCAAGTCGGTACCGCATAGTACGATTTCGGCAAAGCCCAAACTCGCAGCGTCCCGCAGGATACGCCTCAGCTGAATGGGGCGGGGAAAGCCCAGAATTATTTTTATGGGCGGAAGGGGCAGAGGCCTCGTCTCAGCTTTATCCGGTGTATTCGGGCAAAAAGAAAAAACTATTTTTTCTTCTGAAAGGTGAGAGATAAGAGCTTCGCCTATTTTTCCGTTTATGATTCCGGCCTTAAAAACATCGCCTTCTTTTAAGTTCAGAATCTTTTTTATGTGAAGATAGCGTTCATCGTTTTTGTAAAAGACAAAGCCGCCGTTTATGCGTTCATCATTTTTGTAAAAAACACAGCCATCGTTTATACAATCGGGAGCTGCACAATCATCATCTGAAAACAAAACAATATTCATTTATTTATCCAATTCGGCTTCGGTAAGAATCGAGTAGTCATAGCCCTGCTCGGCTAAAAACTTTTGACGCTTTTCGGCGAAGCCTTCTTCTATAGTTTGGCGGGTTACAATGCTGTAAAAATGGGAATCACATTCTTTAGGCCTCAAGATTCGGCCCAAACGCTGAGCCTCTTCTTGCCGGCTTCCGAAAACGCCCGAAACCTGAATAGCCACGGAAGCATCAGGCAGATCAATCGCAAAATTCGCAACCTTAGAAACCACCAAAACATTTATCTCTCCCTTTCTAAATGAATCATACAAAAGCTCCCGCTCGGCATTTGTATTTTTTCCCGTGATCAGAGGAGCATTTATTTCTTTTGCAATCGTTTCGAGCTGGGACAAGTATTGCCCGATTATAAGAATTTGATTTTCCTTGTGCTTGGTCAAAAGTTTTTTTACTATTTCGAGCTTTGCAGGGTTTTCGCTTGCAATGCGGTGCTTTTCGCGAGTGGTACCTACTGCGTACTCTATCTCTTTTGAAGGAGCAATGTTTACCCTGATTTCGGTACAATAAGCTTTTGCTATCCAGCCCTTTTGCTCAAGGTCCTTCCACGGCACATCAAACCGCTTAGGCCCGACAAGGCTGAACACATCACCCTCACAGCCGTCTTCTCTCACAAGGGTCGCAGTAAGTCCGAGTCTTCTTATAACTTGAAGCTCTGCCGTAATTCTAAAAACCGGAGCCGGTAATAGGTGAACCTCATCATAGATGATAAGCCCCCAAGCCCTCTCTCTAAAAATCTTAAAATGAGGGAAGGCCGCATCGGTGTTGGGCCTCCAAGTAAGCACCTGATAAGTCGCTATCGTAACAGGCCTTATTTCCTTTACCTCGCCCGTATATAAGCCTATATCCTCATCTTTTATGTTTGTCTTATCCAAAAGCTCCCGCCGCCACTGATAAACGGCAGCTACATTGGGGGTTAGAATAAGAGTGCTTGTTTTAAGAAGACTCATCGTAAGCATTCCGACTATGGTTTTTCCCGATCCGCAGGGAAGAACAATTGTGCCGAAGCCGGTTCCTGCCGACTTATCGCCGACAAAGGAAGAGGCCGCATCCCGTTGATAATCCCTTATTTCAAATTCGGTACCGCTTAAAGTTTTTTCTTTTAAGGAAATATCCAAGGGCTCTCCGTCGCGGAGAGGAACCTCATCCTGCACGGGCCAGCCCTGTTTTAAAAGAGCCTGCTTTACAGTTCCCCTATTTAAAAGGGAAATCAAAAAAGAGTTTTCCTCATCGGGGTCTTCTATTAAATATTTTAAAAGAATCTTGCTGCTTTTTAATTCCTTAAAGATAAGAGCATTTTCAGGCTTAAGGCGCAAAAATTCCGCATAGGGAGTTTCGTGCTTTATTCCGTCAGCTTGATTTTCGCCGCTTCCTTCAACATCGGTCTTCTCCTCAGCTCCATTTTTTTCTTCTTGAGGCTTTTCAAGCGGAAGAAGCTTTATTTTACCGTAGCGGCCCATCGTCTCTTTCATCCAAACCAAGATAGAGTCGGGAACCTTAAAGCGGGAAAAGCCTGTGAGAGTTTTCATAATAGAATCGGCTGAAAGCCCCACACCTGCCGCATTCCAAAGCGAGAGGGGAGTCAGCCTGTAAGTGTGAAGATGTTCAGGCGACTTTTCAAGCTCCGCAAAAGGGATGAGGGCAAAACGAGCCTCGTTAGCTTCCGGGTCGTGAATATCCAAAAGAATGGAGCGGTCTCCTTGAATTATAAGCGGTTTAGATTCTTGCATAGCCTGCCATTATACACTTTTAGAGGGGACAGTTCAAGTTAGGGGAAAGCAAAGTTCAAATGACAAGGCTATAGTGCAAAGAAAATTCATTCATATAAAACATAATAAATTTACTAATAAATTTGACAATAATTATATTTACATGTATAATAAGGTTACGGAGGTTTTATATGAATACATTAAGAACTGTTGATTTATTGGATTCAATTATTCCCATCAGTAGATTTAACAAGGGCGAAGCAAATAAGATTTTTTCTGAAGTAAAAAAAAATGGGGTTAGGATTGTCGTAAAAAACAATATTCCCGAATGTGTTTTAATAAGTCCTAAAGATTATCAGCAGATGGTTGAGGAGTATGAAGACTCCGTTCTTTTATCTGAAGCGGAAAAAAGAATTGCCAAAAAAACGAAGACTATTTCTCATCAAGAACTTATGAAAAGATTAGAATTTACAAAAGAAGATTTGGATGATATTGATGCCGAGTTGGAGTAGCCTGTGTGGAAAATAAAGTATCATCCTGATGCAGAAAAAGATTTAAAAAAATTAGATGACTCGGTAAAAAAAATTGTACTTAGAGGAATTATTAAAGTATCAGAAAATCCTCTTCCTAAAAATGAAGGCGGTTATGGGAAACCTTTAGGAAATAAGAATAAAAATAATTTGACTAATTTATTAAAAATAAAATATAAAAAAATCGGAATTAGAGTTGTTTATAAACTGTTTCGTACTAAAAATGAAATGTATATAATTGTAATTTCAGCAAGAGCAGAAAATGAAGTATACACTTTAGCAGGAAAGAGAAAATTCTAACCCAATTACCAAACAATTACAGAGGCCGCCTCGCTTATCGAGCTATAGGTTTTAAGAGAAGTAAAAGTTATCGCGGCATTGCCCAAAAGCTCGGCATCGGCTATTTGCAACACCTTGAATTCTCTGCCGGTGATTTCGGCTTTTAAGTCCCGCCAAAGTTTATTATTGGCCTGCCCTCCTGAGATTGTATATATGGGACGGAAGCCTGCGGCCTTTTCAAGTAAATCCATACCCTTTTTTACCTTAAAAGCAAGGGCTTCCATTATAGCTCTTCCTTCCGCTTCATTTTGTTTATTTGCGGTTTTAGTATTTATATTATGCACAAAAGCATCAAAGTCCATAAAATTGCCTCCATGCTTTTTTATATACTCATAAAAAACATTCCCCGAATTTTCTATTAGGTAGGATATGTTCCAAAGGTTCGGAATCGGAGACGGAAGAAGGCGTAACCCCTTCAACTTGGAGCTTTCCGGAGGAGCTTTAACACAGATATTTATTCCTTCGCTTGAGCCGGCCCTATCGCAGGCAGTTCCCGGCTTCAATGTGTTTGTTCCGATGAGGGCAGCTATAAAATCGGGAGGGCCTGCAAAAACGGGAATGTTTCGGTAAAGACCGCAATCTTCTCCCAGCGGAACAAATGGGGCAAGTTTATTTTTCGGTATGGATAAGGCTTTTAATTCTTCAT
Organism: Treponema sp. B152; assembly: GCF_024181665.1. NCBI lineage: Bacteria > Pseudomonadati > Spirochaetota > Spirochaetia > Treponematales > Treponemataceae > Treponema > Treponema sp. B152. The sequence continues at coordinate 58,064 of NZ_CP058668.1, read as the reverse complement.
CAGTCCAATAAGCGGGCTCATAGCGTTCTTCGGGCAAAACCGTTACCTTCGTTTTTGTAAGTTTATAAATTAAATACTCTGGGCCCGATAAAATATATTTTGCAGATTGAAATATTTTGGGATAAGAATTTCGGAAAAAATCCAAACGAGGTAAAAAGATAGATTTACCGTAAAGAGGACTTTTTTTCATGGAATTTTCATTCGAATTTTCGTTAGAGTTCTCATTCGAAGCTTTGGAAGAAGCCTTGTTCCACAAAAGTAAAAAATCTCTTTCTGCAGAATCTTCGGATACGGCAACCAAGCTGGGGCCGTTTCCCGAAATACAAATGCCGCAAATCTTAATGCTTTTTTGTTCTGCAAAGTCGGAAAACTGTTTAAAAAGGTTTTCAAAAGAAATAAGCCATGTTTCGGCTTCAAGGTTTTGAGGAAAAAATAAACGGCCTTGCGTATAAACCTTTCCGTCTTCGGCTATAAGAGCGCCCTTCAGGGAAGACGTACCTATGTCAAAGACGGCTGCACAAAAAATCATTTTTTAGGCATTGCAGCGTTTTTTAGCAATTTTTCGATTATATCCCTGTTGTCGAGGAGGCTCGAAAGGGAGAGGTTCTCGTGAAGGCGCGTGATAACTTGAGCAAAGAGGCCCGATACATCGGTTTCAATATACCACTCTTTTTGTTTTAGCTCGGTATGATAAACGGCATTCGTACCTATAACCCTATAAAAAAGCCCCTTGGAATAAGCCTCATCAAATTGCTGAATGGCGTCTCCGGTAAAAAAGGGAAGACTTACGGCAGCTATAACCTTTTTTGCTCCCTTGCTCTTCAAGAATTCCATAGCCTTTAAAAGAGTACCGCCCGTTCCCAACATATCGTCTGCAATAAAGGCATTCTTTCCTTCTACATCACCCAAAAGCTTAATGCTTATGATATTCGACTGCTTTGCATTTTGAGTAACAACGGAATAATCTCTTTCTTTATAAATCATGGCGAGAGGTTTTTGTAAGCCCGACGAATAGAACTTATTTCGATCTACAGCCCCGGAGTCCGGAGAAACAACTACAAATTGTTCTTCCGAATCGGCACTTAAATCGAGTATTCTTGTAAGCTCCCTAATAATCTGATAACTTGCATGAAGGTTTTGTAAGCGTGCAGAATGGAAGGAATTTTCAATTTCGCGGGAATGAATATCGAGGGTTATAATCTGCTCTACATCAAGGTCTTCGTAAATATGCCCAAGCAAACTGGCAGTCAAGCCCTCTCTTCCCTTCTTTTTATGCTGGCGGCTGTAAGGATAAACCGGAAGAACTAAGGATATTCTCCCTGCTCCTGCATGTCGGACAGCATCTATGGTTACAATGAGGGACATGAGGTGATCGTTTACTGAAAAGACCTCCTTGTTTTTTCCCTCATTGATGGTAATTTCCTGCTTGTTTTCAACATCCTGAAAAATATAGACATCTTTTCCGCGGACTGTTTCGAGGAGCTCGGTTTTAAACTCCCCATTCATAAAATATGTAAAACGGGCATCTACCTTGAATTTGGGTACGTGGATTTTATTTGTATCCTTGTTTACCGACATTCTGCCGGCAAATAAATCGCTATAAAAGTTAAACTTTTGAATCATATCCTCAGAGGAGGTGTTGTACCTCTTTGCTAACTTTTCGCTTTGCTGGTACAGCTTACGGGCATAGATATGCTTCAGATTCTTAATCGTTAAATTTGCAAACTCTTCGCCTCCCGGACAAGCAATGATTGCGAGGTTATTCGATTCAAGATAATTCATTTTGCCTCCAAAAAGAATATAAAAAAATGTTACTTGGCTTACTTTATCACTTGTTGAGGAAAATTACAATAGGGGAAGATTCGGCTATTTTAACAATAATCTTAAACCGTGCCTATTTTTTATAAACAAAGACCTTATTCCTGCCGCCCTCTTTAGCGGAATAAAGGGCTGTATCGGAAAATTTTAAGAGTTCTGGTGTAGTCATCTTTTCGTCATATACGGCAAGGCCGATTGAGCATGATACTCGTAACTCGGGATGCTCTTGAAAGGTTAAAGCATTAACTTCGGTACATACTCTTTTGCACTGATATTCGGCTCTTTCCAACATTCCTCTGATAATAAAGGAAAACTCATCCCCTCCGTACCGGATTAAAATATCGTCAGTATCAAAATTACGTTTAAAAACTTCGACAATGGCTAGCAGGACCTTGTCGCAAAAGACGGCTCCATAGTCTCTGTTAAGCTGGCCAAAGTGATCGATATCCACCATAGCAAAACTTACACCAATGTGCTGACGGACACAGCGTTTAAGAAGGCTTTCAAATGATTCATCTAAATATCTTCTATTGTAAAGTCCCGTAAACTCGTCGGTAATGGCTCTTCTTTTTGCATCATCACCCCATCGGATTATCTGCGATAAGAGGCCGTCCGTCTTACTTAAACGTCCGCCGGTGATTTTAAGCATATTGTACAAAACCGTTGAAGCGATTTTCGGTTGGTCTATAATAAGGGAAGAAAAATCTTGAGATTTTAAAACAAGGCAGGAGGTGGATTCTACAGCCTTGCAGGTTGCCGAACGGTGCTCTTGTTCGAGCATAGCCATTTCACCGAAAAAATCTCCCGCTCCAAGACGGACAAGTTCAATTTCTTTCCCTTCGGATTTTACCGAAACGGAAATAGCACCTTTTACAATGATAAAAAGCTCATTGCCGGATTCACCTTCATAAACCAAGGCTTGGCCCGCTTCAAATTCGGAATAAAACATAGCTTCAGCCAAGACTTCTATTTCTTTTATCGAAAGATGAGCAAAAAGCCGTGCTTTTTGCAAAATTTCAAGCCATCTTTGTTTTGAGCTATTCATTTATATCCTCCTCAAAGAGAATTTGGGAGCCTCCGCGGGCTCGTCCGATAAGGGGCATTTCGGAGCATTGTTTTATAAATTCCGTTTTTTCAATCTTCGTATCGGGATATAATAAAACGCCTAAACTCATACTCAACTTAAAAGGACTGTTTACTACCGGAGAAATATCTAAGTTTTCAAGCGCAGCCTTTATCTTTTCTGCTAAACTTGCAGCCCCATCCCTACCCTGATCAGGTGTTAAAACGGCAAATTCGTTTCCCTGATAACGGATTAAAACGGAATCCGTATCTAAAAAATGGCTCAGGTGATTGCCAATAAAGGTAAGACAGGCATCTCCCTTTTCGTGACCGTAGGTGTCGTTAATAGCCTTAAAATTATCGGGCTTCATCATAATAAGAGAAAAAGAGCCTTTCATAAAGTCCGCAATATTTTCTTCAAGATAGGCCTTATTTAAAAGTCCCGTAAGCTTATCTCCATAAACCTGCTTTTGCAGTTCCTGCATAATGGGAGAGTTTTCTTTTATTAAAGAGTTAGCCTTTCGAGTCCTACGAGAAACCATGACCAAAAACGATTTTAGCAGTTGAGCATAAGTTACGGGATTATCCTTAAAAACATCTTCCATGGGAATTCCGTCTTTAGGGAAAGAGAGGATGATGGAATTTTCATTGGCAGAAGCTATGGCTTTTTGTTCTTCCTGAGTAAGCATAGCTGTCTCACCGAACATTTCACCACTTACAAATTCGGCTAGAACGGAATTATCTTCAGGGGATAAAATTATAACATTTCCTTCTACAATAATGTAAAATCGGTCACCACGTGTATCCTGCTTAAAAATAATATCGCCTTTTTGATAGCTGTCTATTCCTACCATATCGGCTATGTCTCTTAAGTAAACCTCATCCCATCCTGCAAAAAGAGGAGTATTACTTAAAGCCTTTATCTTCTGTCCATCACTAATCATTTATACCACCTAAAAGCATTATAGCATATTTTCGGTAAAATAAAAGTGCATATTTAAAAAATAGGGAAAGAAGTCAAAAACTTATTCATAAAGCAGCTCTTTCAAACATCAAGGCTGTTTTCATTGAGTAAAAAGTCATAAATGCTCATAATAGTTATGCCTTGTTCATTTCTCCAAATAGGGCTTTGTATCCCGACAACTATTATTTTTTTAAAGGAATCAGGTACATGCAGCAACGAAGATTGCTCCTGCTGCATTTTTTCCAAATCGGGAATTGCAAACGCAGATTGAATGTAATATCTTCTATTTCCAAGATTTGCAACAAAATCTACTTCAAGTTGCTTGCGTACATTGCTCTTATTTTCTTTACAATTTATTTCAACAACACCGACATCTACGGAAAAACCGCGGAAAATAAGCTCATTGTATATGACATTTTCCATGAGATGTGTTTCTTCAAATTGCCGGAATCCTAAAATTGCATTGCGAAGTCCGGTATCGGCATAATAGTATTTTACCGGCGTCGTTATATATTTTCTTCCTTTGACATTATATCTTTCCGCTTTTTGGATTAAAAAAGCCTCCTGAAGATATTGAAGATAGTCTTTTATTGTGGGTGCTGAAATTCCTTTTTGTCCGCCTGTAATAAAAGTATTAGCTATTTTTTGTGGATTTATAAGCGAGCCTATTGATGAGGAAATAACTTTTTGCAACTCTTCCATACCGGAGCTATTGGAGATTGAATATCTCTCACTGATGTCCTTCAAATATATCTCACGATTTAAACGCGTAAGATAACGAACTTTTTCTTCATCATTTGAAAGGCGTAAAATATACGGCATTCCGCCATACATAAGATAATTATTCCATGCCGCATATATATCACCTTGAACAGCCGGATAATATTCTGAAAAAGAAAGCGGAGCTATATGTACCTCATCTCCTCTGCCCCTAAATTCAGTCAGCACATCACTCGAAAGCAATTTGGAGTTGCTCCCTGTTACATAAACATCAACATTGTTTTTACGCAATAAACCGTTTAATATTCCATAGAGTTTAACGAAAGAATCTTTGTTTTTTAATTCTTCACGAGTAATAAGCAATTGAACTTCATCCAGTAAAATAAAGTACGGCTCAGCTTCATCATTCGTTCTGTTTTGCAAGAAACTTGCCAGTTTTTCAGGATTCAAAAATTCTGAATTTTCAGCGTCATCCAGAGCAAGTGTTATTATGTTTTGTTTTTTAATTCCTTGTTTTAGCAAATATTTACAAAATAAATTAAAGAGTAAAAACGATTTACCTGATCGTCTCACTCCTGTAATAATTTTAATCATGCCGTTATTCATTTTTGAGATTAATCTTTGTAAATAAATTTGTCTTTCAGCTATTTTCATAAGCATCTTACCTCATTTTAGATTTTTGCGTCTTTCCGCATTTTTCTAAAATAGAATTATGCCATATATTCTTACAAATAGCAATACCGATTTGCAAAAAAATACCCTACTGTTGTAACTGCAAAAAAATAAGCGGCAGCGGATAAGAATCTTAACCGTTGCCGCTTTCCAAGCCAAAAGTTTTAAGCTCTTAGGCTCCTATAATTCCTATTGCGCCTAATACGATTAAAAGTTGGGCAAGAATATAGGTTTTCATAATAAGAAAGCGCATTCCGGCCTTGCCTCCCAAAAAGTATTTGGTTGCAACCATGGTATCCGATATGACAAAGAAAACACTTCCTATAGCAGCCAATATAAGCGCTAAAGACTGGGTTGCAAAGGCAAAAACTATAAAAAGCCAGCTCATCGATGATATTATAAGAGCGTAAACTATTACAATAGGTTTAAACCCTTTTAAATACTTTTTTGTTCTCATTACGGCATAGATAATCGAAATTAAAAAAATCACAGCTGTAACAATTCCGGGGATAAGGGGAATATTATCGACCTTAACACCGAGTATTGCAAAAACTATATAAGATATTTGCGTAATTGCAAAAAAGAATATACCAAGAGCGAAATTTTGTTTTTCCCAATCAAAAAGAAGAGCAACATCTCCCAAAAAGCTGAAAATCAAGGCAATTATTATTAAAACATTTAATACCGAAAACGTTTTAATACTTACAAAGCTGAAAGCCAAAAAGAATAAAAGAAGAGCCGGCATCAGCATAAATTTTGTCATATCCGCCCATTTTTGTCTTTGCTGAAAGCACTTGATTAAATGAATAATCGAAATAACTAAAAACAAGGCAAGAGCTGCGATACACAAAGGATCTAAACATTCATTATACATATATACCTCCAAAAATATACTTATACAATAATCATATACCGAAATCATCAAAAAAGCAAGATATTTTTAAAATTTAAGTTGACGATTAAGCTTTTCTATGCTATCCTGTACAGGACGGTAATATTACCTTAGTTAATAGGTAAAAATTTATTATATCAATTTTACATGGAAGAATAATATGCAGATTTTTGATACTCATGCTCATGTCGGGTTGATCTATTCCGATCCGATTGAGCAATTACGCGTTGTACAGGAAGCCCGACAAGGCTCTGTAACGAGAATAGTAAGTATATGTAACAGTCTCCACGACTTTTCCAAGGTGTATGAAACTCTTAGGTTTTCACCGGCGGTATACCATGCCGTAGGTGTATCTCCTTCTGAAGTTACATCTCCCGGAAAAGACTGGCAAAAAACAATAGAAGAAAGCTTAAAATTACCCAATGTAGTGGCCGTGGGAGAAATAGGCCTTGATTACTGCAAAAAATACGGGGATAAACGCTCCCAGATTGAGCTTTTTATCGCCCAGCTTGACATTGCCTCAAAGGCAGGTTTTCCGGTAATTATTCACAATAGAGAAGCCGGAAAGGATCTTCTTGATATCTTAAAGGAAAGGATTCCCAAAGAAGGAGGCGTTTTACACTGTTACTCCGAAGACGATATTTATGCAAAAGAAGCTTTAAACCTTCCTTTATACTTCTCTTTTGCGGGAAATTTGACTTACCGCAATGCAAGAAATTTGCATGATACTGTCTTGGTCCTCCCTCTTGACCGCATCGTTGTAGAATCCGAAAGCCCCTTTATGCCCCCATCGGTATACCGAGGCCAAAGGAATATGCCGGCCAACACAATCGAAACCGTAAAGTTTATGGCTGAGATGCTTTCGATGGATATTGAAGAACTTGCCGATCAACTTTGGAAAAACAGCTGTAAGCTCTTCCGGCTGCCTGAATAAGACATGGAAGAATTGCTTTACAAGCCCGTCTCAATAGGCGGGCTTCTTTTATCGGGGAACATCTTTTTAGCCCCTGTTGCAGGCTACTCCGACAAGGCATTCCGTTCCATCTGCGTAGACTGCGGAGCAGATTTTACATACACCGAAATGGTATCATCGGAAGCCCTTGTGAGGGATTCCGATAAAACCGAAAGCCTCATAGGAAGGGCACCTAACGAAAAAGCTTATGCCGTACAGATTTTCGGCTCAAACCCCGAATACATGGCAAAAACAGCCGTCATAATCGCCGAAAAATATTCTCCCGAATGTATCGACATAAATTCGGGCTGCCCCATGGCAAAGATTACCAAAAACGGGGCCGGATCAGCCCTGATGACGGACATTCCTCTTTTGTACAGGATTGTAAAGGCCGTAAACGATGCTATGGCCCCTTATAAGATACCCGTAACCCTTAAAATACGCTCAGGCTTTACCGCCGACAAACTTAACTGGAAAGAAGCAGCCTCAGCCGCCATAGATGCCGGGGTCAAAATGCTTACCCTCCATCCCCGTACCCGCTCGCAGGTGTATTCGGGCAAGGCCGATTGGAACATCCTTGCTGAGCTGGTTCAATTTGCAAAGCCTTATCAAATTCCGATTTTCGGATCGGGAGATTTGTTTTCACCTGAGGATGCAAAAAAAATGCTTGAAGAAACAGGCTGTGCCGGCATAATGTTTGCCCGCGGTGCTATGGGAAACCCCTTTATTTTTACCCAAACAAGGGAGCTCTTGACCAATGGAACATACGGCGAAATAAGCACGGAACAAAAAATCCGTACCGGCTTTAAAGAGCTCGTCTTTTTATGCGATGAAAAGGGAGAAGAAAAAGGCTGCCGCGAAATGCGTAAACGCTTTGCCGCCTACACCAAGGGCATACCCGACAGCTCTCGCCTCCGCCAAGAATTGGTACAAGCCTCAACAATAGCGGAGTATAAAGCTATAATTCAAAATTATTTTCAATTGACATAAGGCTTATTCTTCTATATACTTAGTTCTGTAAAACTTTTCATGGGAGGACTTATGTCAAACACATCTACAGTAAAAACACTTCCTCTGGTTCCGTTTAAGGAAATGCCTTATACGAGACCGGATATGAAGGCTATTGAAAAGGGCTTTGCCGATGCCCTATCTAAATTTAAGGCAGCATCTTCGGTAAAAGAACAAATCGAAGCTATCGATATGGTGCAGGCTATCAACCGTAAGTACAGCACAATGTCTTCTTTGGCCTCGGTCAGGCATACCATCGACACAAGGGATGAATTCTACGATAAAGAGAATGACTTTTATGATGAAGCAGGACCTCTTTTTAGTAAGCTTTCAAACGAATTCGGTGCAGAAATGGTCAAGTCCAAATTCAGAGCCGAGCTCGAAAAGGAATTCGGTCATCAGATCTTTGATTTAACCGATCTATCCTTAAAGGTATTCAGTCCCGAAATTATGGACGATCTCATGGCCGAAAACAAACTGACCAGTAAATACAGTAAGCTCATAGCTTCTGCCCAGATCGAATTCCAAGGCGAAAAGCGAACCCTTTCCCAATTAAGTCCCTTTATGCAGGACATGGATAGGGAGGTAAGAAAGGCGGCAGCAAAGGCCTACTACAGCTTTTTTGAAGAAAATGAAGCCGAATTCGATTCTATCTATGATGAGCTTGTAAAGGTTCGTACAAAAATAGCAAAAAAACTGGGCTACAAAAACTTTGTTCAGCTTGCCTATGACCGCCTTGGCAGAACCGAGTACAATGCCGAAATGGTCGCCAAATACCGCAAGCAGATTTACGAGCTTGTTGTTCCTATTGCTCAAAGTTTAAAAAAACGCCAAAGCAAGAGGTTAAAGCTTGATAAGGTTTATTATTATGACACCGGGCTTAAATACCTTACGGGAAATGCCGTTCCACAAGGCGAGCCTGATTGGATTGTAGAACAGGCAAAGAAGATGTACAATGAGCTCTCGCCCGAAACAAGCGAATTCTTTAAGATGATGACCGATTACGGCCTGATGGACTTACTTTCAACCAAGGGAAAGGCAGGCGGCGGGTATTGTACGGGCTTCCCCTTGTACAAGGTACCCTTTATCTTTGCAAACTTTAACAAAACCCAGCACGATGTCGAGGTTATGACCCACGAAGCGGGTCATGCCTTCCAAGCTTATCAGAGTAGAAATGCACGCCTTCTCGAATACGGATGGCCGACGCTTGAAGCTTGCGAAATTCACTCGATGAGTATGGAGTTTTTTACATGGCCATGGATGGAGCTGTTCTTTAAACACCAAACCGAAAAATTTAAGTTTACCCATCTTTCCGGAGCCTTTGAATTCCTCCCATACGGAGCGACAGTCGATGAGTTCCAGCACTGGGTCTATGAAAACCCTGAAGCAAGCCCTGCCGAAAGAAAGGCCGAATGGCATAAAATTGAATTAAAATATAATCCTTCAATTGACTATGCCGATAACGGCTACCTGAACCGAGGCGGCTTTTGGGTAAAGCAGGGGCACATCTTTGCTTCCCCGTTCTATTACATAGATTACACCTTGGCTCAAGTTTGTGCCCTACAGTTCTGGGTAAAAGCCAATGCCGACCGCAAAAAGGCTTGGGAGGATTATTTACGCCTTTGCAAGGCAGGCGGAAGCCTTCCCTTCTTGGAGCTTTTAAAACTTGCAAACCTAAAAAATCCCTTTGAAGAAGGCTGCATCGCTTCGGTTACCCCTGAGTGTGAAAAATGGCTTAATTCGATAGACGATTTAAAACTGTAGCAGTACAAATGAAGCCCCAGCCTTTCGCCGCATTTGATGTTAAGTAACACAGCTTTCAAAGCAACGGTTGAAACTAAAGTGCACCGGAACAAATGGGAAAGGTGTAAAATGCTTTTGTTGACATAAGACAATGAAAATATTATCCTATTTATGCAGCTTTTTGAATTGGAGGCAGTAAAATGGTGTGGGTGATTTTTGCATTTTTATCCGCTGTTTTTGCGGCCCTTACTTCTATTTTGGCAAAAGTCGGGATTGAAGGAGTAAACTCAAATCTGGCAACAGCGGTAAGAACGGCCGTGGTATTAGCAATGGCGTGGGGCATGGTTTTTATTACCAATGCACAACACGGAATAATGGATATCAGCAAGAAAAGCTGGGTATTTTTGGTTCTTTCGGGGCTGGCGACAGCTGCTTCCTGGCTGTGTTATTACAAGGCATTGCAAGCCGGTGAAGCATCCAAAGTCGTTCCTATCGATAAATTAAGCGTAGTTATTACATTGATATTAGCGGTAATTTTTCTACACGAGAATATCAATGTGAAATCTATAATCGGTGCGCTGCTGATTACGGCAGGCACACTTTGCATGGTTTTGTAAGACGAGCCCTGTACCGAAAAGAATATGACATAATTGTTATTATCAAAAATATACCGATGGCTGCGAGGAAAATATTTCTGATGAAATTCCGTTTACCATACCGGAAGGATGGATGTGGTGTAGACTGCCCGAAGTATGCAGAAAACCAATTACTGATGGTACGCATAATTCACCATCGAATAGCGCTTCAGGGGACTTTCTTTATATCACAGCAAAGAATATAAAAAATCTAGACATTTGTTTAGATGATGCAACGTATATTTCTAAAGAAATACATGAGTCTATTTATAGTAGATGTTCACCTGAATTGAATGATGTCTTATTAACTAAAGACGGAACTATTGGAGAAGTTGCTGTTAATACTTTAAATTATCCTTTTAGTATGTTATCAAGTGTTGCTCTTATCAAACCTTCAAATGAAATTTTATCTTGGTTTCTAGCATATATTTTAATATCTGATTTATTACAAAACAAAATGAAAAAGGATGCAAAAGGTTCTGCGTTAAAACGTATTATTCTTGCTCAAATAAATGATTTTCTCATTCCTCTCCCCCCACTCGCCGAACAAAAACGAATCGTTGCCAAAATTGAAGAACTGTTTGCTCAGCTTGATTTTATCACAACTACACTAACAAAATAGTTTTGGTTCAATGGATGTATGGAGAAAAGATCAAGATACTATTAAAAAACTGAAAGAGATTAGCTATGAATAACATTCGCTTCCAAGCTAGCAACAGAGGCAAATTCAGTTGCAGTAAGGAGTTTGTTATAAGAATTATTACTTGGAATTGCCGATATGGTTTTTCAAAAGATGGGCCGTTTAAAGTAAGAAAACCGTCCAAAAACTGAAGTTTCTGGACAGTTTCAATTTTTACCACGTTACAATGCTATCAACCAGTTCCCGCTGTTCGCTTGCGGTGCGGCGTAAATAAATGCGCGTTGTTTCAATACTTTCATGTCCCATTAAATCGGCAAGAAGGGAAATATCATTGAACTTTTCAAGAAAATTCTTTGCATAACGATGCCGGAATGAATGCGGATACACAACCTTTTCACTTATCCCGTACTTTCTGGCATAATTCTTTAGTTGCTGCGCAATTCCGCGGGTAGTAATGTGCTTTTCAAAGCGATTTAAGAATAGATAGCCGGACTCACGTCCAATTGATTCCAGCCATTGCATGGCTTCTTCCTTCAAAATTTTTGGAATATAGAGCCGCCTGAGTTTTCCGCCCTTTGAATATAGATCAAAATATCCCAACTTAACATGCTCAACTTTTATCTGAATAAGCTCGCTGACTCGCGCCCCTGTCGCTGCGAGGAACCACACGACAAAATACCATTCTCGATTTCCATCTCTTTTAAGGCTTGATTTCAAAAATTGATAGTCAGCATTACTGATAACATTTTCAAGGAAGTTCTTCTGCTGAACTTTTACAAATTTTAACTGCAGCTGATCTTTATGTATAAACTGCAAATACTTGTTAATTCCCTGAATCCTTAAATTCACCGTTTTCGGTTTAAAAAACTCAATCAGATAGCCTTTGTATGCAAGCAGATTTTCCTTACTGACAGAATCATAATGTTCTGTGTAGTATTTAACTGTCCATAAATACGATGTAAGAGTATTCTGAGAAAGATTGCTTTTCTTCAAATACTCTTCAAAACTTGTGCCGTTTTCCATAACGACCTCCCAATAAACAAGATTAGCGATCTCTCGCTTACCAGAGAGTATACTTGTAATGTGATTTCTTGTTATTATGAGAAGTTCGAGGGGGCAGAAGAACAGATCGAAATACCGTTTGATTTACCGGAGGGTTGGTGCTGGCAAAAAATTTCTTCAATATGTGAAATAAATCCTAAGAATAAATTGGATAATACTTTAGAAATTTCTTTTGTGCCAATGACTTTAATTGATTCCGAGTTTAATAACAATTTTACCTATGAATTGCAAAGATGGGAAACTGTAAAATCAGGATTTAGTCATTTTGCGGATAATGATATTGGAATTGCAAAGATTACACCTTGTTTTGAAAATAGAAAATCTGTGATTTTTAAGAACTTAAAGAACAAATATGGGGCAGGAACAACAGAATTACATATATTACGAACAAACAATGAATATATTTTCAATGAATATGTATTTTGGTTTATAAAAACAGATACTTTCATAAAGGAAGGAATCAATAATTTCACCGGTGCTGTAGGACAACAAAGGATTGGAAAAGAATTTATTGCAGAAACTCTTATTCCAATTCCACCGTTAAATGAACAGATCAAAATATGTAGAACTATCAATAAGTTAATGAAAAAATTAGACAAGATTTCTTTGAATATCGTCTAAAGCATTAAATATTTCTTCAATTTTAGCAACGATTCTTTTTTGCTCTGAAATTGGAGGAATAGCAATAAAAGATTCTGCCATTTCTTGTAAATAAAATCCCATTTGAGCAGTACCGGTAGCATGTTCAGCTACATAATTTTGATAAAAATTACTATCAAAAAAGAATTTTACATACTTGTTGTAAACCTTGGTGTTAAGAATGGAAACACTCCGTTGAAAGCAGATATTCATTCGGCCGTCATAAATGCAACTTCTTCCTAATGAACCTACGGATGTGAAAAGTATATCACCCGCTGTAGCATTGGTCCTCAAATTTTCTGCATCAAACATCTCTTTCGTTAAATATCTGACATTTTCTAAGTCTTCTACTGTGTTATGATTAATATTTCTTGAAGAAACCATTATATATTCTGTTTTTTCTTCGATACCTTTAGGTGGATTATGATCTCCATCTACAAGCTTATCGCAAATTCGTCCTAATTTTGTCCACTGCCAGTTTTCCGGTAGTTCAAAAGGAATCTCATTATCAATACAAAGATCTTTTTTTTCAAAGAACTTCTCATAATAACAATTATCAGTAGAATTTTTATAAATATACGAATCATACTTACCGCGTTTTATCTCTCCGGCAACGATTTTAGCTTCTTTTTCAGCATGGAGTTTTTCCAGCATAACACTTGCAGGTTCGTCGGTAGGATCTTGCGGAACAAGTTTCCCGCGGATTGCAAGATCGAGGATTTTTGACTTTGCCTGTTTGACGGCTGTCTGTAAGTCGGCTTTATTTTGTTCCAGCAGGTCGATTTGTGCAAAGATTGCTTCTATATTTGTAATTATACGCTTCTGCTCTAAGAGTGGAGGAAGGGGAAATAAAACTTGCTTTACCGTATCAGCCTTTAAATTTTTGACAGTTGAACCTGCAGCAACCAAAGAAAATGAGTTGTAAATGTACTTAGAACTTAGAGCATAATACAAGAAATCTTTTAGAAGATACTTTATTATATCAGCAAAAACAAGCCAGCCGTCATGTATGCAGCCATCTATTTTTAAAATATAAGGCCGACCGAAACTCATAGAATTTGTTAGTAGGAAGTCCCCTGCATGAACAAAACGAGAATGTTTTTTACCTTCGGGTTTGATTTTTTCTTTTGCAGAAATTATATATTTACTTTCCGGAACCGTATCACCTATCTTTATCCAATTTATACCATTTTTTTTGTCAGTAATGAAGTCTTCAATAGGTCGCGGTGAGCCGCCTCTCGCAATATCTGCCACTACCCCCAACCTACACCACGCCCAGCCCTCCGGCACGGCAAACGGGATTTCGTCCTCGATATCCTTTACTCTGCCGTCTGCGAACTTCTCATAGTGCCTGTTATCATCACCGAAAAAAATATACGAATCATTTTTACCGCGTTTCAGTTCACCGGAAGCTATTTTTTTCTCTTTTTCAGCACGGCTCTTTTCAAGGAGTATGGCTGCGCTCTCATCGTCCGGGTTTTGCTTTACAAGCTTTCCGTGAATGGCGAGGTCTAATATTTTTTGACGTAATGCATTTGTGTTCACGTTATAATCTCCCTGTAACAGCCATTATCAGCTGCCGTTCATTTCAAGCGAGGTTTTATATTCTTCTATCTGCTCACTCAAATTCCGTATATGGCGCGAAAACATAAAATCTAAGAACTCCGCAGGATCATCTTTGTCTTGTGAAGAAGCGAGGCTGTGAATATATTCTGCCCTATTTTCCTTTTTTATGATCGAAGGAATTATTCCAGCCTCATATTGGATAAAATTCATTAAGAGCCGGCTCATTCTTCCATTTCCATCTGCCCAAGGATGAATGTGAACCAGTTTATAATGAGCGAGAAAACTAAAAGTGTATTGAGCTTCTATATCTTTTTCTGCAATGGTCTTTCGTTCCGCATTGAGCCAACCGCAAAATTCTTCCAATTTTTGCGGAAGCTTCTGCCACGCCATATAGCTTTTTCCGCCTCGTCCTGCACTGACATTTACCAATCTGAGTTCTCCTTTTGCAGAAGAAAATGTTCCGCCGATTGTATTGTATACAGTGCCGGTATTTTTCATTACGAGAGCTGAAAGTTCACAAAGGATTTCCGGTGTGATTTGCGTATGCTGTTTTGCAAGTTCAAAACTTTTTTCGTATGCAGCTTTTAGGTCAAGATTCATAAGCTGTTCGTGAATCGGCTTATTCGCACTTATCCCTTCGTCAAAAAGCAACTGATTTTCAATTTCCGTTATGGTAGAACCTTCTATTGCCGTTGAATGTGTGATAATCGAATATAAATAGAATTTATCATAATCAATCTGCTGAGAAATTTGCAGCTTGTTGTATTCGTTTATAACTTCTGAAAGTTTATTAAAGTTTTGTTCTTCGTTCCGATTTATCATTCTTCAATTCCTTCAATCAGTTTGGAAAGTTCGGCAACAGCTGCAGCAATGTTTGCGCTTTTGGTTTGAATTGTCTGCATAAGCTCGGCAAGGGAACAATCTACTGCACCGGTATCGTCTTTTATCCATTTTAAGTCGAGGCTGGTCTTTTCATCTTTTAAGATTTCTTCAACCGGAAACTTGCGCCATCTGCCGTTAGGATTTTCAGGCGACCACGTTTCTTTTCTGTCTTCGAGATGTCCTGCACAGTAGCAGCTTACAAAGTCTTCAAGGTCGGAACGTTTAAGCGGTTTCGTTGCAAGTGTGTGTTTAATCCCTGTCCGGTAATCGTAATACCATGTCTCTTGTGTCGGGCTTCCTTTTTCAAAGAACAGTACATTTGCTTTTACGCCGTTTGCATAGAAAATACCGGTCGGCAAACGAAGAATCGTATGAAGATTAAAATCTTTTAGAAGTTTTTTGCGGAGAATCTCTCCAGCACCATCTGCAAAAAGCACATTATCGGGAAGAACTATTCCGGCTCTTCCGCCATCCTTTAACATGACCATCATGTGCTGTAAAAAATTTAACTGGTTGTTGCTTGTCGTTACAATCAAATCGGAACGCATGGTCGAAATATCGACGCTTCCTGCAGGCCGAGCACCGAAAGGCGGATTTGCAAGAATTACATCTACAAGATGTTCGGGTTCGTGTTCCAAACTATCTTCACATTTAATCGGCGTGGTGTCCACTCCAATATCGTGAAGATAAAGATTCATAGAAGCCAACGTTACGACAAGAGGCGTAATGTCATTTCCCCTAAGAGCCTTCGTTTGTAAGAACTCCATTTTACTCTGTTCGTCGCTTTGTTTACGCATATAGTCATACGCAGAAAGCAAGAATCCTCCGGTTCCGCATGCCGGGTCGGCAATGGTCTCCGTAATTTTCGGCTGAACAACATCAACCATAGCATTAATCAAGGGGCGCGGCGTAAAGTACTGCCCTGCTCCTGACTTTTTATCCTGTCCGTTTTTTTCAAGAATACTTTCGTAAATTGCGCCTTTTAGGTCTCCGTCCATACTGAACCAGTTTTCTTCATCAATCATTCCGATCAGTTTTTTAAGAAGTGCCGGTTTTGCAATTTTATTTTGCGCTTCCGTAAAAATTGCGCCGATAAGTCCGTCTGCTGCCTGTAAAACTTCCAGAATCTTTTCATATTTTGCAAGCTGATCTGGCCCATCCAGTTGAACGATATCTTTCCACTTACTTCCGTCAGGAAGTGCACTGCCTAAACCGTATGATTCTTTTTCAAAATCCATTTTTAGAAATAAGAGATATGTCAACTGAATAATATAATCAGTAAATCCGATACCGGCTGCCGCAAGAACATCCGCCATGTTCCAAACTTTTTTCGTAAGAGCCTGTTCCGGTTTTGCTTGTGTTGCTTCTTTTTTTGCCATTTTTATGCTGCCTTTCCGTAGAATAAGTATTTTGAAATTGTCTGCATTTCCGCATTTAGTTTGTCGGCTCCGAAGATTGGAACGGCTTTTACAAACAAATCATGCTTTGCATTGTTTAATTCAATGTTCGTGATACAGCCGTTTTGAACGATATATTCTGCAATCTGCCGCACGATTTCAATTTGTTCCGGCGTAAATTTACGCCAAGCCTGTCCGCAATAAAGGTTGAAATAGCTGCCGAATCGCCTTTTAAGGGACACAAGCTCATCATCCAACTTATATCCGTATCTTACCAGTTGAATAAGATTGGTAAAAACGCCCAGTTCCGTTTCTCTGTTTAGAGGTTTTACTTTTCCGCTTTCTCCGTCCAGCGTTTGATAGCACGTCCATAAGAATTCCGGCTTGAACTGGTTATTATACGCAATCAGCTTCTTTTCCAAATCTTTAAGCATTGTATACGTGATGGCGATTTTTTCCTGATTATAAAGAATCCGTAACGCTTCAATTTCATCTTTATTGTCATCAAGATAGGTTTCAAATGTCGCAATATATTCTTTTGCCTGTTCTTTTGAAAATCCTGCATAAATTAACGTATCCTGTTTTTCAAGGGCAATTTTAATAAATCCGGCATTGATTTCCAAAAGTTTTTTGCGGGCTTTTACGTTGTTTATGAGCGGGGAAATCAAAATCTTTCTTTCTGTGTTCGGCTCGTTAATATCTTTGTAGGGGGGTAAACTGCAAGACTCGGGTGCGATTGATTCAAAAATATTTACAGCCAATTGTTTTACGGTAATAGCGCCGAGTAAGTCATTAAGTTCGATAATATCTTCCGATTCGGCTTTTTTATTTACGTTTGAAAGATAGTCTGCTAAAAGTTCCAAATTATTATCGGATAATTCTCCGTGTGCAAGATGTTCAAGAAGGTCTTTGAGCGGTAAGACTTTTTTTATATCGCCGCTTCCGCCCGGAGTCGGCATTGATTTTTCGTGTTCCGTTACGCCGACGGCATCCACAAGATAATAAAAGTCTTTTGAGGCCGCATTTGTGGTTACATTTCTTAGTTTATCATCGGCGAGCGTTCTGCATCCGCGTCCTTTCATCTGAGTGTAGAGAACTTCGGAATGTATATCGCGCATAAAAACAAGAATTTCCAAAGGCCTGATATCGGTGCCTGTTGCAACAAGCGTAACGGTAATTGCAATCCGAAAATCTTTATTATTCCTAAAATCGCTTATCAGTTGATTTGAATTTCCGGATTTACACGTAATCAACTTAGCATAATGCTCGGGGATTTCTCTGTTAGGAAATTCGTTTTTGAAAACCTTTTTGATTGCTTCTAATATGTCTTCTGCATGGCTTTCTGTTTTTGCAAAGAAAAGCGTTTTTGGAATCATTGTCCAATCTTTTTTTCTGTCCGGGTACAGAGACTCATAGATGGAATCTTTATATGCTTGAACAACCGTTTCGATTTGTGCCGGAATCACGACACTTCTGTCTATGTCCGTTTTGGTGAATTGCCGATCTTCATGCTGCTTTTGCGTTTTTCTTTTACCGCTCCAGTTGGAAACTTTTTTGATTTTTTCACCGTCTTTAATGGTGCCGCCGGTTTCCGAAATTTCGGTTTTAATTCTATACACACGCGGAGGAACATTAACTCCGTCGGCAATGGATTTTTCCAAAGTGTAATTTACTACCCGGTTTTTATTAAAAAACGCTTCAGCTTCAGGTGTCGGAGTTGCCGTCAGTCCGATGATTTTTGCATTATTGAAATAAGTAAGAACCTGCCGCCAATCTCCGTAAATCGAACGATGACATTCATCAATTATAATTACGTCAAAGAAATCCGGCGGTAAGAGTATGTTTCCGGTAAACTGAATCCGTTTCCCCGGTGCGTTTTCATCATTATCCGTTTCTTCGTCATCGTCGGCATCGTTTATTTCTTGCCCCGTGAGTACTGCAAAAAGCCGTTGGATAGTTGAAATGACGACACTTGCATTTCCTATTTTTTCAACGCTTTTAAGACGATGAACAATGTATTCATCGGAAAAAGGATTACCTGTTTCCGTAAGTTTATATGTTCCGAACTCGCCTTCGGCTTGCTTACCAAGATTGTTACGGTCGACAAGGAAAAGAACCCGCTTTGCGGATGTATAATTCAAAAGCCGATACGCTGCGGTACAAGCAGTAAATGTTTTTCCGGCACCCGTAGCTAAAACGATAAGAGCCTTTTTGAATCCCTGCTTAAATGAAAGTTCCAGCTTCGTGATTGCTTCAAATTGACATTCCCTTAAACCTTTTGACCCTACAGCCGGGATAGAAGGAAGTTTTGCATATTCCGAATCAATGTCGTCGCCGGCCAAATTAACAATATCTTTCGGGGTTAGCATTTTTTTGAGAACTTTATAACTCGGTTTTTCGTCGTGCATATCCTTAAAGAGCAAGGTCTCGCCGTTTGAAAGAAAAATAAACGGAAGCGGAGTTTTCCATGCCCGTATCCAATCGGGCAGAATATTTCCGTAATTTTGCGCTTGTTCTGCAACTTCAAGGCCTAAATGATTTTCTTTTCTTTTTGCTTCAAGAACCCCTATAGCTTTTCCGTCAAGATAAAGAATGTAATCAGCTTCTTTATTGCCTTTTAAGATATTTTCACGGACGGCTTGCGCATTTATCGCTTCGGGAACAAACTCATCCCGGTTGACTACCGTCCAGCCGGCATCTTCAAGATATGCATCTATATAAACACGCGCTTTTTGCTCAGGCAATAGGCTGTCATATCTGAAATTATGATTGTTCTTGTATTCCGTCATAAATATATCCTAATGTTCTCATATCCCAAAACTATAGGAACAATTATAACACTATTTTAGTTATTTTAATAGTGCCTTATAATGGTTAAAAGGCAGCCGCTGAATGGCCGCAGCGTTTTTTAGTTTCGGGGATGTTTCAAAAATTTGTTACTTTTTCACCATCCTTTACTAGACTTGAATTGCACTTTAAGGTAATATACTGGTAAAAAATAGGAGTTGCTATGATAAAAATTCTAAAAATAGAAAACAAAGACGAAAAAGCAAAAATTGTCGAAGATGTTTTGACGGATTTACCTGAATGGTTCGGCTTGCCTGAAAGCACAAAAGAGTATATCAATGATTCAAAAGAATTGGATTTATGGGCCGCAAAGGAAAATGATGAAACTATCGGGTTTATAACATTAACCGAATCAAGCTCAGATTGTGCTGATGTGCATTGTATGGGAGTAAAAAAAATATATCACAATAAAGGAATCGGCACATTATTATTTAATGAGCTGAAAAAATTTGCTTCAACTAAATATGATTATATACAGGTAAAAACGGTAGATGAAGGACACTATAAAGAATATGACCAAACAATAGCCTTTTATAAAAAACAAGGATTTAAAAAATTAGAAGTTTTTCCCACACTCTGGGATGAATGGAATCCTTGTCTGATAATGATCCAAAAATTATAAAACATCGAAAGTATTATCGGATAATTTTAGTATTTTATCATTACATTGTACTTGCAAAAAAATTATTTTATATTATAATATTATTAGGGGGTAAGTATGGCAAGTACATTAGTTCAAATTAGGGTTGATGAGAAACTGAAAGACGATGTGACTGCTGTTTATGAGCAGTTAGGATTAGACTTATCCACAGCCGTACGTATATTTTTTAAGCGTAGTGTTGCTGAAAATGGGATTCCTTTTAATATGAAACTGGAAAATACAAAACAAACTTTAATAAAAAAAGAAATTCCTCTGGACATTCTTTCAGCAATGCAGTCTATGTCTAAAAGTGCAGCAATTTATGGCGTTTCCGAAATGAGCATTGAGGAAATTAATAATGAAATCGATGCAGCACGAAAAGGAAAATAGAGTGCCGCTGTACGCCGTAATTGATACAAATGTTCTTGTTTCTGCATTTTTAAAAGAAAATTCTATTCCTCGTTTTGTGATTAACTATATGTATGCAGGCAAAATCATCCCAATTTATAATGAAGAAATTATAAGCGAATATTTTGCTGTGTTGTCCCGTCCAAAATTTTGCTTTCCTAAGGAAGCTGTCAATATTGCGGTTAATGCAATACAAAAAATAGGCTTAAAAATGGATGGGGTAAATGTTTTAGATCCTATGCCTGACCCAAAAGACATTGTTTTTTATGCTGTTACGATGAGTGCCAGGCAGAATTTTGAAACTTATTTGATCACCGGTAATATAAAACACTTTCCTATGGAAACCTTTGTTGTAACACCGCGTCAAATTTTAGATTTACTTGAAAAACCAATTTAGTAACAAAGGAGCTTTACCGCATGTATATAACCGATAACGAAACAAAAAAGGCTCTACTTATTTTTACCGATATATTTTCAGGGCCGGCCTCAAGTTCTCATATAAGCCGCTCCTCCTTGCAGGAAAAAAATACGGAAGCCCTAAAAGAAATAGAAGAAAAGGAGCTGAAAAGTCTTGTTGAAACCATCTTTTTAAAGCCCCTATCCTCCCTCCGTTTTAGAATAGCAAAAGAAAACCCTGCAACTCTTGTAGGTTCGGGGCAGCTTGAAAAAATTGCTCAAGCTATCGAAGAAGAAAGAGCCGATCTTGTTGTCTTTAACAGTGCGGTAAGCCCCCGCATTCAGCGAAACCTTGAAGCAGCCTTTAACACCTGCGTTATAGACCGCTCCGAGGTTATTATCCAAATATTTGCGGACAGGGCGCAAACGAGGGAGGCAGTCTTGCAGGCTGAACTCGCCCGTTTAGAATACTCTATGCCCCGCCTTACCCGAAGATGGACGAGCCTAGCCCAACAAAGAGGCGGGGCAAAAGGAACAAGAGGAGCGTCCAGAGGTGCGGGTGAAAAAAAGCTGGAGCTTGACAGAAGGCGCTTAAAAACCGAAATTGCCAAGCTTAAAAAAGAGGTGGAGCGGGTAAGACTTCAAAGGAGTGAACAGCGTAAAACCCGCTTAAACGGGGATAAAAAAATAGGAGCCATCGTAGGCTACACAAATGCCGGAAAATCTTCCCTTTTAAAAAAACTTTCGGGAGCGGAAGTATTTACCGAAGACAAGCTTTTTGCCACCCTTGATGCCGAAACCAGAAAAGTTTTTTTACAAACGGGCGAAAAAAATATTCAAATTTTATTGACCGATACCGTAGGCTTTGTAAGTAATCTGCCTCACCAGCTGATTGATGCCTTCCGCTCGACCTTGGAAGAAGCCGCCCTTGCAGATTTTTTAATCATAGTATGCGATGCAGCCCATCCTGCAATGCCTGAATGTCTTGAAGTAACAAAAAAGGTCTTAGACGAGCTTTCTTGCAGTGATAAGCCCTCTATAATTGCCATAAACAAAATGGATGACATTTTTGATGAGGCTCAATTACTAAACTTAAAAGAGCGTTATCCCGAAGCCGTCGAGATTTCGGTTACAACGGGACAGGGTCTTGAAGGTTTAAAGAAAAAAATAACCGATATAATTATTTTTGATAAATAACAAGATATTCTTAAAATACCCTTGACAGACTATTCATTTTATTGATATAATCAGCACATGTTGATGGGGATATAGCTCAATTGGTAGAGCGCTTGCATGGCATGCAAGAGGTCAGGGGTTCAATTCCCCTTATCTCCAATGTTTAGAGTTATTAGTTTTCCGACTTATTGGTTTAATTAAGGTGGTTTAATCGGTGGATTCGACAACTGAAATAGATCTTGATGAACTTCTCAAAGATGTAGTAATGCCTTCAGGTGATACGTCAGTACAGCCGCCTCCGGTTTCTTCCGGTTTTGACTTTGATGTCGGTCAAAGAGCTCCATTCCCCGATATTAAAGCCGGCGGTTTAAGCAGAGATACGATGTTTTCCATGGCTCCTGAAGCCAGAGGAGAAGCAAAGCGGGATCCGAGCGAACCGGATCTTACCTTAACGCATTTTGAAAAAGTTGAAAAGTTTTTTTCCGATACCCCCCATACATTATTTGATACTGCAGAGTTTTACAAGGCTGTTCTAAAAGGCGAAGGCGAAAATGCCCAGCGTCTTCATACCTCCCTTACCAAATTTTTAACGACTACTGACCCTAAAGACCGAACCGTATTCAGACAGCAAGTCGAATCGGCCTATTGGAATCTTGTTTCCGATATGGTCATGAAAATAGCCTCAGGAAAATCTTCAAAAGAAAAACAATATGCAGTAAGATACGGACTTGTTCTTCCTACGCTTTTAACCACAGAACAAAAAGATATGTTTGCAAAAGTAATAGACGAAAATAAATATTGTGAGGCAGTCTATTATTTGGATGAGTGGTTCAGAGAAATCGGAATAGGAAAAATCAACCCTTCGGCAACGGACGAAGTTAAAATTTCAAAAAGAGACGATAATTCAAGATTTAATCAGCTTTTAGAAAAGGCAAAGGGAAAACTCCAAACTGCCGATAATTTACTGAGGGCAAAATCGGAAGAAATCAGCCGTTATGAAGACTCCATAAAACAGCAAATTGACAGCATGTTCTCTCATGATATGCTGGCAAATTTTTCCAATGTAAAATCGCCTTATTCGGAATCGCAAAAACAGCAAATCATGCAAATAAACGAAAGGCTGAAAAAACTGCTCAATTTCGACAAAGAATTACAAAACTGTATTTCAGATTATAAAGAAGCCGATGCAGATGTACGCAGCTTGAGGGAGAAGGCTGATGCTTCCGGAGGAATCACGACCAATATGTCCGGGGCCGAAGGAGAATTCGATACTGTTAAGCAGATGGCAAAAATGACCTGCGGACGCAAAGGTAATCATTTTCCAATCCTATCCCGTGAATATTTTAGAAGCTCTTCAAAAGAATTGGGAACTCGCGAGAACATTTTAAGAGAAATGAAATGGCTTGAAGATATAGACGTGCAAGCCTATTGCCGACAATATAAAAATCAATTAAACAGGATTCCTCCCTTTGTCATATTGGTTCCGACTTATGGAGATATAGGCTTTTGCTGGGAACCTTTTGACCGCTATAACAGGGTTACAAGTAGAGGCAGAATAGTAATCCCGATGTATCCTAAAAGCCTTAAAGTTTCCCTCTTAATGGCTACTGCAGATTTACGCTGGCAGGTTGCAAAGGAAAAAGCTTCCTACTATTGGATGGAAGAAGGCTTGACCGGCAATTATTATCAATGGTTCCAAAACCAAAAACTAAAAGGTGACATAAAAGAATATTTTATTCAGGATTATATAACTTGGATGATAAAAGAAAGCGAAGGCATTCAAAAATTAGACAAGGAAGTTAGAGAAGTATTTTGGAGGTACATGCCCTTTTCCGATCCAATTAAGGCAAAACTAAAAGATAGGGCCTTGGTATATCAAGAGCTTTGTCAAAGAGACTTAAACCGCCAGATGTCGGATGGGTACTAGACTATGAAAAAACAATTATTTTTATTCGGTAGTAAATTATGCCCCGATTGCGGGCCTGCAAAGGAATATTTAGAAAGAAAAGGAGTAAAGTTCCGCTATTTTGACATTACTGAAGATTTAGGTTATCTAAAGTTTTTGTTAAAATATCGGGACGAGAGAGCTGAATTTGATCAGCTCAAAAAGGAGGGAAAGATCGGCATCCCATGCTTGATGGTTGGAGACGGCGAAGAGTTTGTATTCGACATTGAAGAAGCAGACCTATCAAAATGGTCTTAATGCTAACCAACCTTCTTGCTCTAAGTCATGTATCTTAGCCGGTTGGTATTTAGGTTGATCCTAAATACAATCTTGCAGGACGTGTGAGGACACGTCCTGCTTTTTTTTATGTAATTCTTATTTTAATACGGTTAATGGATTAATGAGTTTTCCGTCTTTATATACGGAAAAATGAACATGGGGGCCCGTAGATCTTCCCGTATTTCCTACAGTTCCGATAATACTGCCCTGATTTAGAATTTGGCCTCTCCTTACCTTTATCGAATTCATATGCCCATACATTGACTGATAACCGCCCGAATGAGTAACTATAACATAATTACCATAAACGGCAGAATAGCCTGTATAAGAAACCGTACCGTCGAGAGTCAGCTTAATAGGAGTTCCTATAGGAGAAGCAATATCGATACCTGTGTGAAAACTCTTCCTTCCGGTAAAAGGATCTCTTCTGTAACCAAACGGCGAAGTAAGCCTTCCAATCACAGGATAAATAAAAAGCTCGCCCAAGGCCTTTTTAAGCTCAAAGGAGCTCATCGTTGCCCCCGGAATAAAAAGCTTTTGTCCTATGCTTACCGTCTGATTCTCAAGGTCATTTGCATCCAAGATTGCATTGATAGACAGGTTAAATTTACCGGCAATAGAGCTCAAGGAATCGCCCTTTACGGCCGTATAAATAAGCCCGTCAATCGAAGGAATAATCAGCTTTTGGCCTATCCTTAACTTCTTTGCGCTGCTTATTCCGTTTACTGAAAGAAGTGTACCTAAATTTTTAAGACCGAATTTTTGAATAATACCGCTTACCGTATCCCCTTTTGAAACCATATATTCTTCAAAATCGACGGCAGTAATAAAATCGGGCACATCAGCAGGAGAAAAAGGGGCACCTTCTGCAGTTTCCGAATGAGGAAGGTCATATTCTTTTACAATCTCAGAAGAAGGCATGGTATATTGACGCATTGCATTTATAGATGAAGGCTCTTCCCAAAATGATATAGACCTTATTGATGAAAGCCCCCAATTAAGCTTTAAAATCGGGAAATAAAAAAATAGGAATCCTGCCGTGAGCATAGCTAAGAGCCCGAAAACAATCAAAGATTCATCCCTAGAGCTAAGTCTGCTCTTTTTTACGGTATTCGGCTTTCTATATCTATTATTATGATACGATCTATTGTTATGATGCACTGCATCCGAATAAGTTATGATATCCATATCCAGTATATCGGCATAAAAAAATATGTTTTTAGGCTAAATTAAAACAACATACCCCGACGCAAGTGTCGGGGTATGTTGTTCTCATAAGGTGGTTGCAGTCGGCTTTAATACCCTTCGTTACGACGCAAGCGTCGGGGTATTAAACCCTCCGCACGAATAAGAAAAAGGCTTAAAACTTATAAAAGTTTTAAGCCTTTCGTTAGAAACTATAATGTGGTAAAGATTATCTTAACATACCGTACAAGTTTTTCGGGTTCTTCAGAACGGGGACAAGTTCCTGAGGAATACCGACATTTTCATCCTTTGCTATATCGTACATCAAGCGAAGAATTGAAAAATCTTCAAGAGCAAAACCTACGGAATCAAAAATGGTAATTTCATCCGGCTTGCGGTTTATAGGTTTACCTGTTTTGATTACATTCCAAATTTCGGTAACTTTAAAGTTATCGTCCATATGCTGAATTTCGCCCTCGATTCGGCTCTGAGGTTCAAATTCTACATAAACGTCTCCCATAAAAAGAACCTTTGAATCAAGCTCGGTTTTTCCGGGACAGTCGCCGCCAACAGCGTTTATGTGCATACCGGGCTCAACCATATCGGGGGTAATGATAATGGCATTTTTCTTATCGGCCGTAATTGTCGTAATAATATCGACTCCCTTACAAGCCTCTTTTGTGCTGCTGCATTTGATAAGCTTTAAGCCCTTTACATCTTTAAGATTATCCATGAGTTTATCTGTTGCAGCAGGATCAACATCATAGCAATAAATTTCTTCAACCCCCAAAATATGATGAAATCCAAGAGCTTGGAATTCGCTTTGACAGCCGTTCCCTATTAAGGCCATCTTTTTAGGGTTAGGTTTTGCAAGATACTTTGCAGCCATTACCGAGGTTGCGGCAGTTCTAACCGCCGTTGTCAAAGTCAATTCACTCAAAAGAAGAGGAAATCCTGTACAAACTTCAGCTAAAACTCCTATAGCCATAACGGTTAAAAAATTGTGCTTAGGGTTTTCAGGATGACCGTTTACGTACTTAAACGAATAGGTTTTGGAGTCTCCTATCGGCATGAGCTCAATAACCCCTACGGGACTGTGGTGAGCCATCCTTGGAACCTTGTCAAAGTCATTCCATCTTTTATAATCTTCTTCCAAATAAGGAACAAGCCGTTTAATAACCGTTTCGGCACCGACAGATTTAAGATACTTTGCCATTGTAGGCAAATCAATATACTTCGTCTTCAACATAAGCCTCCATGTGTTGATTATATACTATTATGCTAACGCATTTTATAGCTTTTGTCCACCAAAAAATGCCGAATTTTAAAAATAAGCTTTTAACCTTATTTTTAGCAGTAATATACATCAATCCTCAATAAAGGCGTATTTTAGATTATAGGTTCCCGGATAAAACTGTTTAACTCCTTTTAATTTTGTTTGCATAAAGATATTATAGGTTTGGTTTGCGTAAGGAGCAATACCGCATTCTTCTGCCAATAAAATCATTTCCGCTTTTTTAAAAAGTTCCAGCTTTTCGCTAAAATCGGAGCTTTTTTTTGCCCGTAAAACCAAATCGGTGTACTCATTATTTTCCCAGCCTATCGGAACAATTTTATTTCCGGGTAAAAAAAGGTCCAAATATCTGGCGGGTGTATCAATACCGCCGCCCCATGATTTAAAACCGACTTGATAGTCCAAGCTCTTATTCCGCTTTTTAAAGACCGTTCCCTCGATTTTATCAAGCTCTACATTTACTCCCAAAACATTTGAAAGCCTGTTTTGTAAATATTCATCAAATTTCGAGCTTTCATTTGACGGGAACATTATCGAAATTGTTATCTTTGAAGGGTCATCTCCAAGTCCCAATTCTTTTAAGCCCTCAATAAAATGAGCCTTAGGATCAGGAACTTTTTTTATCAATTCTTGAATCGGCTCGCCCGCAAGGTTGCGGTAATTTTTACCTTCAAGCTCGGTAGCAATCGAAACAAAACCGTAGGCCGGTTTATAAATATCGTCAAACAGGTCGGTACAAATTTCTTTGCGGTCAAGGCTTGCCGAAATAGCTTGACGAATTTTTTTGTTTGAAAACAACTTGTCTTTTTGATTCATAAAGATATATTGAACGCGGCTGTCAACTCCGTTTATTTCGGCAAAGCGGTTTTCTTTTTTCAGCTTATTTATCCAGCTGATAGAATAAGCATTTGCAATATCGATGCTGCCGTTTAAAAGCTCACCGAGGGCGGCATTTTCTTCATTTATTATTTTAAATGTAAGAGCATCTATTTTTACATTTTCAGCATTCCAAAATTTTTCGTTTTTAACAAGCTCAATCTTGCTGTTATGCACCCAAGTTTTTACTTTAAAAGCTCCGCTGCAAATTATTTTTTCGGCCTCGCTGCCGTAGGATAGACCGAATTCTTTTATAATATCTTCCCTTTGCGGCGGAATTTTTGCGGCAAATTCATGAAGATTTTTTATAGGATTTTCGGTTATTATTTGAAGAGTTCTTTCATCAAGAGCCTTGATTCCTATTTCGGAGTAGTCCAGCTTACCCTTTAAAATATCTTGAGCATTTTTGATATAGTCATAATACATTGCCATAGGTGAGGCAGATTCGGCATTGATGATACGGCGAATACTGTAAACAAAGTCCTCAGCCCTTATCTTTACACCGTCAGACCAATAGGCTTCACGCAATTTAAAAGTCCATTCCGTATAATCGGCATTATGAGTCCAAGACTCGGCAAGGGCCGGAAGAATTTTTATCTCCCCATTATCTTCAGTTAAAATATCGGTTAAATTTTCATTTATATAGTCCAATATTATAAAAGAGTACCTGTCTGAAGCCTTTGCAGCATCCAAAATACTCGGTTCCGCACCCAATGAAGCCGTAACAGTTTTAGGCTCGCCAATTTTCTTATTGCTGTTGCAGGCAAAAAAAAGCAGCACCAGTGCTGCCAACCAAAATAATTTTCTACCTTTCATATATAAACCTCGGCTGACAATATAACAAATTTTAAATAATTCTTCCAGCAGTCAATAGTATTTTTTAAGATACCTTGAAAAAAATAATTTGCCGGTGTATTATTTAGATAGATATAATGTAGGTTAGATGGACTCGTGCTACTGCACGAGCTGAATTTTTCAGGTATAAATCTAGATTTAATATTAAAAAAAGGTATAATAGAAGTATGAAACCTAAAGAAAAAAAAGAGATTTTTAATTTCTTAGAATATAATAAAAACATTCTCCAGTCCTATGGCGTAAAAAAAATAGGTCTTTTTGGTTCTTATGTACATAATCAGCAAAATAAAAATAGCGATATTGATATATTAGTAGAATTCCATACTGATAAAAAAAATTATAATAACTTTATAAATTTAGTTTATTACTTGGAAGATAATTTGAATACAAAAATAGATTTATTAACCATAGAAAGTTTAAGTCCTTATATTGGTCAGAGAATACTCAATGAGGTTGAATATGTATCGATCAAATGAAGAGTTATTTAAGCATATTTTTGATGAAATTGTTTTTTTGGAATCTGAAACAAGGACCATATCAAAAGAAGTATTTTTAAAAGATGAAAAAACGCAACGAGCTTTTGCACGAAGTATTGAAATTATCGGAGAAGCCGTTAAAAATATTTCAAGTGATGTAATAATTAAATATAAAGAAGTTCCATGGAGAAATATTGCCGGTATGAGAGATAAACTCATTCATGGTTATTTTTCCGTTGATTATGAAATTGTGTGGGATGTTGCAAAAAACATTATTCCTGAATTTAAGAACCAGCTGATAAAAATTATGGATACAGAAAAAAAGAAAAATGACAATTAAAGAAATAATAACAGAAATCAATAAAATAGAAATAGATATTGCTGATTTTATAAGTAGTTACAAAAGTGAACAACTTGTCAGTAATTATGATGATTGGAATTATAAAGATGTCATTGCGCATCTTTTGGAATGGATTATGTTTTCAAAAAATAAACTAAACGCTATTGTATATAACCAAGATTTTCAAGAAATAAGTAATATCGATATATTCAATAAACAAAATTATATAAAAAATAAGAATAAGCATATTACAGAATTACAGAAGAAATTAATCTTTGAACTGAATAAATATAAAAATATTGTGCTATTGTATACAGAAGCGGATTTACAGAGAAAAGATTTGCCAACAGGTTTTTCATTTGAATTATGGCGGTATATGATAATGGATACTATTATACACCCTGTAATGCATTTATTATATTATTTAATTAAAACAAAAAACTATAAGTTATTTTTCAAATTGTGTAAAAAATATAATGACATGTTTTATTGTTATGCAAAAGAAAATCTTGAGGTGTATTCTTTTTATGAATATATTGAAGATAATAAGAAATTTATTGAGAATATAAAAGAATTAGGCGAGCAGTATAAAAATGATGATATGATACATGCAGTTTTAAAAGCCAATAAAATAGATGGAAACATCTAGCACCCGCACTTCAACGCTGACATTCGTTTTGGACGAAATGATCTTTTTATAAAAACGATTCAAATAATTTACCGAAGAGGAGTCCCCAGCCGTCAACCATAACAAAAAGAATCAATTTAAACGGCATAGATATTTGGACGGGCGGAAGCATTATCATACCCATAGACATAAGAATACTGGCTACAATCATATCTATTATAATAAAGGGCAGGTACAAAAATATTCCGATTTGAAAAGCTATTGTAAGCTCATGTAATATAAAGGCAGCTATTAAAATATGAGTAGGCACATCTGCAAGAGTATCAGGCTTTGGGAGTTTAGACATAGCCATAAATGTGCGGATATGGGTCGGATTTTTTTGCATTTGTTTGTACATAAAATACCGCATGGGTTTTTCAGCCTCCCTATAGGCTTCTTCTATCCCGATCTGTCCTTCACTCATAGGTTTATAAGCGTTATTGTATATTTGGGTAAAGGTCGGCCACATTATAAACAGGGTAAGAAAAAAAGCGATTCCGTTTAAAACCTGAGTCGGCGGCACTTGTTGAAGAGATAAGGCCCTTTTAACAAAATCCAGAACAATACTTAAACGCAAAAAGCTCGTCATCAATAACAAAAGACTTGGAGCTATCGAAATAAGCGTGATAAAAATTAAAAGCTGAACTGAAAAAGCAACATCTTTATTTGTCGAAGGTTCTCTTATCGAAAAATCGATAAAAGGAATTCTCCCAGCCTGCCTGTTAGGATCGGCATCCGTCCTTCCGGCAGTAGTACCTTCGGGAAACCTCGACTGAGAAAAAACTTGAACCGGAATAAAAAGAATCATACCAAAAAAAACCAGAATTAAAAGATTTCTTTTCATTCTCTTTCCTCCGGTACTTGAGCCTTAGCAGCCTTGTTTAACCTTTCACGTTGTGCTTCAAAAAAATTTACATCAACGTCATTGTTTTTTGAGCCTTTAAAAACCGATGACAGCATAGAAGCAAAGTCTTGTTTGGGAGGGGAGCTGCGTCTTTCGGCATCCAAATTCATGGTATCGACAAGGGTTTTATCTTCAACTTCCCCTATCATATTTATTGAAGAATCGGTAACGCCTACAATGTACGCCTTTTCACCCAAGGTAATAACATGAATACTTTTTCCTTGAGCAATGTTAATTGAGGCAACACTTTTTAGATAAGGACTATCCGAAGAAAAAGATAGTGAAGATTTTTTCAAAAATTTCAGCACAACATAGGCCAAAATACATACTATAATTAAAGATACAAGAACTTGTAAAAGTCTGGAAATAGGAGATTGAGTCCTTTCTGCAACATTCAAATCAAAAGCACTTCCATTTCCGGCAGGTAATGCATCCCCCTCATTTCTTTCAATATTTCCTTTTTTACCTGCGTCCAATAGAATACCCGACTCTGAAGACAGGGAATCTCCATCCGAAGAAGTTCCGTCATTTTCTGCAAATAAGGTCACCGAAAACAAAAAGAAAATAATAAAAAACAGCTTTTTCCCCAAGCTCATTAAAACCCCCACCCGATTTTTAGGTTTATATATCCGAAATACGCTCAGCCGGAGATAAAATTTCGGTTATACGGACACCGAAACTTTCTTCTATAACTACAACTTCACCCTTGGCTATAGGCTTGTGGTTTACAAGAACATCTACAGGTTCACCGGCAAGCTTATCAAGCTCAATAATATGACCCTCGCCCATTCCAAGAATTTCCTTAATCATGCGCTTTGTTCGTCCTAGTTCTACGGTCATTTCCATGTAAACGTCCATGATAAGACCGATATTACCCTGCTCCTCCTGACTTACAAAACCCTGAAGGGGCGGAAATTGAACAGGCTGAACACTGGCGCCCATTCCCATTTGGGGCATCATGCCCATATTATTCATAGCCTGCATATTTCCTCCTTGCTGAGGCGATCCTTGGGGCATACCTGAACCGAACATTTGCTGTGCGGGGCCGCCTGTTTGCGTAGCTCCCATCTGCATACCGCCCATCATTCCATTGTTTTGCATTGCACCCATATTCTGCATACCTCCCATTGCAGCCATACCCTGCATTGAAGGATCAGGACCTGCAATCGTAGAAGCTATTTTATCGACAACATCTTCAGAAAGAATTTCCCACAGTTGATATGCAGAATCATCAAGCTTAACATTATAAGTTATGCTTACAAAGTTACGCTGAGGTAGTCTCATCATAGCCTTAGGAACATGTGAAGATTCTGCCGGAGAAGATGCAACACCGGTAAGTCCGGCACGCTCAAGGTAACTAAGTTCCGTACCCACATATTGAGCGATTGTCTCACTTATAACCGAAAGGGCCATATCGTCTATTTCTACGTTTTCTTCATGATTTACCAAACTGACTATTTTCTTTGCAAGCTCAGGACTCATCATAAAGGCATGATCACCGCTCATAGATCCCGAAAAATCAATGAGGGTGGCAACAGTCATTTCGGATACTTTTCTTAAAAATGTCTCTCTATCGGAAAACTCGATAACCGGCTCGGAAATGCTGACACTTTTACCCGTCATGGACTCCAAGTTCGAAGACAGCCCGGGGATGTTTTCTTTTGTAAATTGAAGTAAGGCTGTTTTTTTAAAACCGGCCAAATCATCGCCTGCACCTGCAGCAGGAGCCGATGCAATTCCGCCTCCTCCTACTCCCGATAACAAAGCATCTATTTCATCTTGAGAAATTGAACCATCACTCATACAACTCATCTCCTTCCGATGTTAATTCTTCGAATTCATCACCGCTAATATCTTCTATTTTTTCCAAAATCTGAACTGCTAATTTTTTACCCTTCACGCCGGGTTGGCAGGAGAATTTAGGCCTGCTTCCTACTGTAAGCTTAAAAGGATCCCCTACCCTTACGTTGGGTAAGCGTACAACATCTCCGGCTCTCAAGTTAAGAACATCCCTGATTGAAACATCCAAGGAGCCTACCTCGGCAACCATATCAACCTCAACGGTCGAAAGCTTATCCTTAATTGCTGCCGCATATTGTCCCGTCGAAGCCCTTCTGACCGACGAAAACCAAAACTGTGTCGATAACTTTGATATAATCGGTTCAAGGGTAATGTAAGGAAGACAGATATTCATCATTCCTTCTTCTTCTCCAACCTTAGTTTCCAATGTTACCAAAAGTACCATTTCAGAGGGGGTTACAATCTGAACAAACTGAGGGTTGGTATCTATGTTTCCCAAACGGGGACGTAAATCTACTACGGTAGTCCAAGCTTCCCTCATATTTGCAAGGATACGGACTATAACGCCTTCCATGACGGAGCTTTCTATTTCGGTCAATTCCCTCTGAACTTTTGAACCCTGTCCCTTACCGCCGAACAAACGGTCTATAATCGAAAAGGTAACCGAGGGGTCTATCTCCAAAAGAGCGCTTGCCCTTAAAGGATCCATGTTTATAATCGCCAAGGTTGTCGGCGTAGGTATTGATCTTATAAATTCTTCATACGTAAGCTGTTCTACGGTTGCTACGTGAACATGAGCCATGCTTCGCAGCTGAGCGGAAAGAGAAGTGGTTGTAAGACGGGCAAAGGTTTCATGCATCATCTGTACCGTCCTCATCTGCTCCTTAGAAAATTTATCGGGACGTTTAAAGTCGTAAATTTTTATTTTACGGGTGTCATTAACGGCACGAAAATCTTCTGTATCCGTATCTCCTGAGCTTATTGCGGTGAGAAGCTGATCTATTTCATCCTGCGAAAGAACTTCTGTCATGGCTCTCCTATCCTTTATTGTTCAACAATATCGTATTGCGTGAATCGAACATCCTTTATTTTATTTTTTGTAAGTACATTATCGTTTATTTCGTGCTTTATTTCAATCTTTATTTTTTCTTCCTGTCTTAATTCAGCAGTAGTCTTGCCTTTAAAATAAGAGCGTAAAAAGTCTATTATTTCGACCTTTCTTGCAGAAAGCTCTTGAGGTGTCGACTTATCGTTGTTAGTATAGCCTAAGGCGACATCTACTATCAAGGTTGCAGGAATTCTATCTGCCGTATGTACCTTCAAAATACCGATTGCCTGATACCACTGCAAAACATCCCTTGTTTCCCTGTACTCTTCAGAAACGGGGGATATTGAATGAGATGAGCCTTTTTTATCTCTTATGTTCATTGTAATAACTACAACGGTAACAATGAATATTAGAGCAACCAATACAATAGCAACCCATTTTATCAGCATGGGTATAAGACCTGCACCTCTTTTTTTGGTATCTACTGATGAAGCCATATTTTCCTGAATATCATCGTCATCCATTAAGTCATTATCAGCCATAATTTTCTCCTTACTATTATAATCGGCACATTTTTATTTTTACTAAAAATGTGCATCATCAAGAATAATTATATCAACCCGCCTATTGTAGGCTCTTCCTTCTGCCGTATCATTTGAAAAGATAGGGCGAGTGTCTGCGTAGCCTGCTACGGAAAATCTGGATTCTTGAGCTCCGAAGTCCGTAAGGCTGTGCAAAATATTTATTGCCCTTGCAGATGAAAGCTCCCAATTACTTTTCCATACATTCGGATCCGTTACGCCCGAATCGGTATGCCCTTCAACCCTAAACCTATAGGAAGCCAAATCTTGAGAAGATAAAAACTGAGCGAGATTTAAAAGCGTATCTCTGGATTCGGCAATATTAAGCTCTGCACTTCCGGGATAAAAGAAAACATCCGATGCCAAGCTGATTACTATTCCTCTCTCATCGCTTGTAACTGCAATTTTATTTGTTTTGATTTCGGGAGCAAAAAGCGAAACAGCCTTTTTTAAGGCACTTGCAAGCATTTTCCCTTTTTCCATTGAAGGCATTGAGCTTATGGTGTTTCCAAGGTCTGAAAGTCTGCCTGCAGAAACAGAAAGACCGCCTCCGGTCGGGTCACCGCTTATTGATGCGGAAAGAGCCATGAGCTGAGTTACATCGACCTCAGACGGCTCAAAAAGCATTACGAAAAAGCAAAGCATGAGAGTAACCATATCTGCATAAGTGGTAAGCCATCCGCTTCCGGCGGCGCTTGGACCGTGTTTCTTTTTCCTTGCCATTTTAATCCTTTAATACTTCCGCCTCAATTGCTTTTCTATCGGAAGGCGTCAAATACGTAATAAGCCTTTGAGCCAAAATTCGAGGGTTATCTCCGGCTTGAATTCCAAGTACGCCTTCTATAATCATTTCTTTGGATTTAACTTCCATATTGTTTTGGTACATAAGCTTTGTTGCTATAGGAACCAAGAGCCAGTTCTGCATAAGAGAACCGTAAAAGGTTGTAACAAGAGCCGTAGCCATGTTAGGGCCGAGAGCAGTTTTATCATCCAAGTTTAACAACATACCGATAAGACCTATAACCGTTCCCAACATACCGAAACCGGGGGCGAGGGTTGCCCAAGCATTTACTAAGGATATCCATGTGTTATGGCGCTCTTCCATTTGATTAAGCTCGTTCTCCATAAGAGAGCGGATAGCCTCTCCATCTATACCGTCAACTACGTTCCTTAGACCTGAGCGCATAAAGGGATCTTCAAAGTCTTCAATTTCTTCTTCCAATGCAAGAAGACCTGCGCGGCGGCTTTTTTCGGATAGAGCAACAAAACGTTGAACCAGAGCCTTTTCACCGTAATCGGTTACCTTAAAAACTCTTGCAACAACCTTGAAAATTCCTATCGTATAGGATAAAGGATAGGTTAAAAAAAGACACATGTAGGAGCCGCCAATTGTAATGAACATTGAAGCCGGGTGAATAAGACCTCCGGCCGAACCGCCGAGGATGGCACCGAATGCAACAACTGCTATACCTCCGAATATTCCTATAAACGACGCTATATCCATATCTACCCCTTTTTGCTTCTACTACAACTCATTTTTAAATATACCGATTTTACGGCGGTACGCGACTATAGCTTCCAAAATTTCTTCAGGTGTTTCCTTAATTACATAATACTTTCCTGAAAGCATCTGCAAAGTAACATCCGGATTACACTCAATAGTTTCAATTTGATGAGGATTAATCCAATACTTTGTTCCGTTTAGCCGCGTTACCTGTATCATAAATAATACCCTATATTATACCATACTATCGTTTCAAGTTCAAGACTGTTTCAAGCATTGTATCTGAAGTTTGTATTGTTTTAGCACCTGCCTGAAAGCCTTTTTGAGTAACGATCATGTCTACAAATTGGTCGGTTAAATCTACGTTACTCATTTCGAGAGTTCCGCCGATAAAGTAGCCCTTACCTACGGTTCCCGATGTGGAAACATTGGCAATACCCGAGTTATTGGACTGAACATAGGTGTTTTGTCCCGCTTTTTCAAGACCGCCCTGATTGGCAAAACCGGCCATAGCTATCTGACCTATTTCCTGCCTTACACCGTTGGAATAAACGCCGGTGATAATTCCGCTTTGGTCGATTCTAAAGTTTTCAAGATAACCTAGAGTATATCCGTCCTGTTCATAGGCCTTAGTAGTGCTCTTATCGGAGAACTGAGTAATTGTATTTTTGGAAGTTCCGATTTCGCCTAAGTTTACGTCAAATGTATGTCTTGTGGGAGCTCCGGCTTCATCAGGGTTTGCGCCTACTACATTGTATGAAATTTGAACCAAAACTTGCCCTGCGGGAGACGTTACGTTTCCTGCAGTGTCGGTAACGGAAGCAAGATGTCCGTTATTGTCAAAACGGACTATGAAGCTGTTTTGAACGCCGTCGGTTGTTCCAATTCCTACACGGGTAGCTGTAGCGTCTGCATTTGTAGGGTCAACATTTACGGTTGCCCGCCAAGCATTTACTTCCCCGGGTACTCTGGCAAAATCGATTTGAAGCTCGTGGGCTTCACCGAAACTGTCGTAGACCTTAAATTCGGTAGACCAAGTAGATTCCAAAATTTGAGCCCGGTTTGCTCCTTCGGGCAATTCAGGCAGTCTCTTATCAAGGTTACAAGCATAGTTTACACTTGTAGTTGCCTTTGCATCAAGTTTTTGACCTATAGGAATATTTAAATCTTCCGTCTGGCCCGATGTATTGATTATCCTGAATCCGTCAGCTTCTTCAGCCATCCAGCCCTGGACTCTCATTCCGTTTGCGGGATTTACCAAGGTTCCTTCTTTATCGATACCGAAGGCACCGGCCCTTGTGTAAAAAGTTTTTTCTCCGTCTTTAAGAATAAAAAAGCCGTTTCCCTGAATTGCAAGATCGGTATTGACTCCTGTTGTCTGCAAGGCTCCTTGAGTAAAGATTGTATCAATGCTTGCGACCATCATACCCAAGCCGACTTCTTTGGGGTTTACACCGCCGAGTTCTTCGGTAGGACGGGCTGCACCACTTAATTGCTGTGAAATTAAGTCTTGAAAGTTTACTCTTCCCCTCTTAAAACCTGTTGTATTTACGTTAGCTACGTTATTTCCGATAACGTCCATTCTTGTTTGGTGATTTTGCATTCCGGTTACACCCGAAAATAATGATCTCATCATAATTATTGCCTCCTAATTGTTATCTGCATAAACCGTTTTAACGGCTGACCAGTTGTACCAGTTTCCGTTTACCATAACTTCCGGATTGATACCGCGTGTTGCGGCTGAAATATAACCGGAAACCTGTGAAGACCCTAGGTCTAAGTCAACTTTTTTGCCGACGGCGTTTACGGCCGATGAGCCTGTCATAAGCTCGTTTAAGGCGGCAAAGTTTTTGTTCATATTGGTCATCTGCTCAAGGGATGAAAATTGAGCCATTTGCCCTATAAATTGAGTGTCTTCCATCGGAGATGTGGGATCTTGATGGGTGAGCTGGGCAATTAAAAGCTGAAGAAAATCGTCTTTTCCAAGCTGTTGTTTTGGAACCCTTGTTTCTGCAAAATTCTGCTTATTTAAGGTGTCGACCTGTAGGCCTAAAAGAGCCTTTTCTTCAGGACTCATCTCGGATTTAAAATCCTTCATCATTTCCGTCTGTTCAAGAGCGGTGGTTATCATACTGTTATTAACATTGTTTACCTGCATAAACTACCTCTTTAAGCTAAAATATCTACAGTCGGACCATAAACGTAACTGTAGGTACTCAAATTATCGGCCGTTTTTTCAAGCTGCCTTAAATCTTGTTCTTGATTTTTATAAACAAAATCTGAGAAAGATTCAAAACTTTCGGCAAAGCCTTCTTGCCCCGAAAAGCCCGACCAATTTAAATTAAATTCGGCAAATTCAAAACCGTTTTGTTTAAATTCTTTGGCCAAATTATCCAAATTTTTTTCAAAGGCGTCGTAGGCTTCTTTAGAGGCAACAGTTACTGTTCCCGTAACCCGTTTTCCCTCGCTCAGCTCCAAATTGATTTTTACGGCTCCCAGATTTTCAGGTCTTAGATGCAGCCTTATTTCTCCTGCATTATTGTCGCGGAGAACGATTTTTCCGGCTTGTACAAAGTCTGCTGAAGCATCCCTTATTTCTTGAGCCAACATAGCAGAAAAAGTTTGACTTGTTTTTTGGGTTTCGCTTCCGGTTTGAGTGTTTTGCAGCTCTCCGCCCTGTGACGCATTTTGAGCCTTTCCGCTAAAATCGATTACCATATCGACGGAATTGTCCGTTTCAACCCGAGATTCGGAAGCTGTGGTATGAATAGCAGCATCCGCTTGGGCAGAAGGCATTGAGCGTAAATCTTCTACGGAAATCTTAGGTTTAGACTTGGAAACCGGCTTTTTGTTTAAATTTTCCTGTGCTGCCTCGGTTTGCGAAGAAAGTTTTTTTGATAAGTCCTTTTTATCGGTCTTGGATAAAAGCCCCAACTTTCCGGCTTGTACCGCCTTTTCTTCGTCAAGGGACTGAGTCTTTTTCTTGTCTGCCTTATCTAATTTTTTTAAAGCTTCATCTGAAAGAAGATAAATAGTTTCTTCTTCTTTTACATCTTGCGGCAAAAAGTCCTTAATTTCCTCCTTAAAATCCTCATTAAGAATTTTAAGATTTAGCTCAAGGTCATTTTTTTGACTCTTTTCAGCCTGCAAATGTTCTGAGTCCGGCTTTTGAGTTTCGGTCTTAGGCTTTTTTAGCAAATTCTTGGGCTCTTTTAAATAAGCTTCTTTGGAATTAAGCAGATTTTCAGCATCTATTTTCTTAGACTTATGGTCTTCAGATGATAGTTCCGTATTCTGCCTTCCTGCTTCCTTTTGAAGCGATGAATCCCTAATTTTGTCTTCTCTAAGACTAATATCTTCAAATCGGGCTTCATCAGTCTCCTTGCTTCCATCCTTGGCGGCGGCAATCATCTTTTTGATCATTGCCAGGAATGAATCTCCGTTTCTTACAGGTTCCGCATCAGCTCTTTTAATGTCCCCAGAGTCTTCTCTTTCCGGCTCTTTTACCGGCAAAGCCTGCATACGAACATCAAGTGCTTGCATATGAACCTCCTATACATTGATCCTATGTTACTTCAATAAATTTTCGGCTTATTTTTAAGGCGGGTTTAGGAAAAAAGTCTATACAACTTTTAAATTTTTAAAGGACGCCCCAAGTTTATTAAAATAATAATTTATGATAGAATACGGTTAGCGCAATAATTAAATGCAAATAAACATGAAATTTTATAGAAACACAGGAGACAATAATGAAAAAAATATTAACAGTGCTTATGGTAATGCTCATTGTATCATGTCAAAAGAATAATGGTACAAAAGAAGCTCTTATAACTCAAAATGAGGTACAAGACGAAAAACCCCTATTTTCGAACATGAGTGACGATGAAAGTATAAAAGAAGTTCAAGCTGTTTTGAATTCGCATTTGGAAAATAAAAATGCGGAAGCCTTTATACGGGGAGTTATCGACTATAATGAAACGATAGAAAAAACCGGCTTGACAAAGGGCTTTGAAAAAGAGCCTCCTGAGTATGATGAGCAAAAAATAGACGAATTATGGAAATCTAAAAAAGGCAATTTTATCGGAACAAATTGCCGGATAAATGTCTTTATGCTTTTAAAGGATAATATTGAAATTAAAAAAGCCCCTATCGATGATGCTCTTTTGTTTATGGATAATGAAGCTATCTCCGTAGGGAAAATATTTAATGATAATGATACTGAAAGGTTTAAACAATTATTTTCGAGGGTAAAAACCGAAAATACAAAGGATATTCTCATTCATGCCCAAAAGATGAAAGAACATTTTGCAAACATAGGTTTCGATAAAAATGCAAAAATGCTTTCGGTTGTTCTGCATGA
This sequence comes from Treponema sp. B152, assembly GCF_024181665.1. Lineage (NCBI taxonomy): Bacteria > Pseudomonadati > Spirochaetota > Spirochaetia > Treponematales > Treponemataceae > Treponema > Treponema sp. B152. The sequence continues at coordinate 17,831 of NZ_CP058668.1, read as the reverse complement.
TAACTTGGACGGAGACTTTCTTTTTATAGGACACACGGGCGTATTGCTGCAAAACAAGGACACATTCCTGTTTGTAGAAAAACTTTCTTTTTCCGAACCCTTTCAAGCCGTAAAATTTGCCAAAAAAGAAGATTGCTATAATTACCTCTTTTTAAAATATAAACATTACCAAGACGAAGATACGGCAAAACCTTTTATCATGGAAAACAACGAGCTTATAGAATTGGATTTGTATAAGGACTAAGAAGTTAATTCCCTGCTCTTAAGCCCGTTCTTCATCCACATTATTTGTTTTTGAAAGTGCTCTATAAATTCTTTCGGTTCCCAGTTTTCGATAAAGAAGCGGGATATAAGATTATGAACAATGGCCTTGGTGTATTCTATAAGCTCCTTTGAAAGAATCTCGCCATATCTTAAAAGGGCATTAAAAAAAATCGTTATCGCTTTCTAATTATTCAAGGCAGAAAAGATCTATAGAAAAAAAATCTTATAATCATATGGTATCTTGAAATTCCGCAACAAAAAAGCTATCATGGATTTTAATATAAGAGGTAATCTATGAAAATTTTATATGAAAAAACACCGCTTTTTGATGAAGGCTTTTTAAAGGTCTCGGATATTCACAGTATTTATTATGCCCAATACGGTAACCCCAATGGAAAGCCCGTAGTATTTTTGCACGGAGGCCCCGGAGGCGGCTGCATTCCGGTTGCCAGCCAGTATTTTGATCCCGAATTTTACCGAATAGTTTTATTCGATCAGAGGGGAGCAGGAAAAAGTTTACCTCCTTGCGAGATGAAAGAAAACAAATCGGAAAATCTAATTGAAGATATAGAAAAACTACGGGAACATCTAAGTATTAAAAAATGGATGGTCTTCGGCGGAAGCTGGGGAAGTACCCTAGCTCTAATCTATTCCATAGCTCACCCCGATAAGGTTGTATCTATAATCCTACGAGGAATCTTTTTAGGAACGCAAGAAGAAATAGACTGGATTTACGAAGAAGGCGGAGCTTCCAAATTCTTCCCTGAAGATTTTGAAGCCTACCAAAATTTTATTCCGCTGGAAGAAAGAAGCTCCTTGGTAAGAGCTTATTCAAAACGCCTTTTTGGAGAAGATAAAAAACTTTCGCTTGAAGCTGCCCATAAGTGGAGCCGTTGGGAATCGGCCCTCGTGCGTCTCTTTCCGGCTGTCTATGATATGAGTGATGAAGAAGCCCTTGCTATGGCCAAGGCTGAATGTCATTATTTTTTGCACAAGTGCTTTTTTAAGGATGATAATTATATCCTAAACAACTGCAATAAAATTAAAGACCTCCCATGTACTATCGTGCAAGGAAGGTACGATATGGACTGTCCGCCCTTCTCCGCTTATAAACTGCATAAAAAATTACCCAAATCGAATTTGAACATTGTCTTATTCGGAGGACACTCCAGCATGGAACCGGGACTGGTGGACGGCCTTGTAAGAGCTGCAGAAGATCATAAAAAATTCTTTTAGTTTATTATGAACTCTCATTTACAAGACGAGCATAAAATCTTTGAAGGCCCCTACGATATAAGAGCTTACAATGACAAAAATATGATAGGATTTAACCGTGTTTATAAAAAAACATTGGAGGACAACAAAGAGGACAAGAGCCTTTCAGATGAAGAAAATTTAAGAGACGAAGTTACAGTCTATATACCTAAAAAAAAGGGGAAATATCCTCTTATCTTAGTAAGCCATGGATGGGCTAATTATAAATACGGTTTGTTACCTATCGGACACTATCTTGCCTCATACGGATATGCCGTAGCTCTTTTTACTTCAAAGAAAAAAGCCATCCCAAAAGATTGGATTCCAACCTTTACTGCCGTCCACAACTTGATAAAGAATAAAAACGAAGATGCCTCTCACGATTTATACGGCTTAATCGATATAAATAATATAGGTATTGTAACCCATTCGATGAGCGGGCCTGCATCTTTTTATTATGCGAGTCTTAGGCCTGAAGTTAAGGCTATAAGCGCAATCCATCCTTATAATGGAGCCTCATCTTTTGTTGAAGCCATAGCAAGCTCCAATGAAGAACTAGGCGACGAATTCCCGAAAATTAAAAGTGCCGTTTTATTTTTAACCTCCGAAATTGATAGATCTGCTTATCCTGAAAAAACCTACAAGTTTTTTAAAAACTTAAATAAAGATGCCCCTGCATGTTTTCTCTCATTTAAACATATAAAGCATAATGGAGCCTTGGATATTTTTAAAACACCCCTATCCGGAGGGTATGATGAAAAAGCATTTAAACTTTATTCCCGTCTTTCAGTATTATGGTTTGATGCATTTTTAAAGGGTAAAAAAGAAAATTTAAAATATTTTCAAATAGATGATGAAAAGTTTCAAGATATTAAGGACTTGCTTTATACCGAAATACATAGAGAGCACGAAGCCTATCCAAGCTATGATTCGCGTAATTTAAAATAAAAAAGCTGCCTTTATCGGCAGCTTTTTGCTTTAATAGTTATAAACTCAATCAATCACGAGGGGCATATTCATAAGACTCATCATCATCATCCTTAACTTCCGTATCATAGGGCATAATAATAGCCGCTATTATGTAAGCAATGATTCCTGAACCCACAACTAAGGCAAATATGATCCACAGGAGTCTTATCAAAACAGGGTCAACACCAAGATACTCGGCAAGGCCTGCACAAACTCCTAAAATTTTTTTATCCCTTGATGATTTGCATAATCTCTTTTTCATCTTTTCCTCGTAAACCTGTAAATCTATTTGACTTCAGCCTTGGCACTTACGGTTCTGTTTCTCTCTTCCCAAGGAGAAGAAACCCTATTTGTATCGGATACAACAAAGAAACAGGCGGTTATCTTATTAAACCAATCGGAATTGGAATCATCCTTGCGCAGAATATAGCGGCATTCCTTTCCATCCTTTGAAAAAGCTCTGCATCCGTTTACAGGCTTTCCCGATGCATCTATCATAGAACCGGAATCTTTATAGTATTTTTCTCCCGGCACATCAAACCAGAAATATCCGTTTTTTACGCGTTCATCATTTACCGAAAAGAAAATTTCTATCGAATCGGAATCCTTTGAAACCGATTTGATTACAGGAACCGAAAGAGCGGCTATCTCATTCTTTGACGAAGATTGAGGAACTATCATTTTGATATTTGCCGGAGCCGTTTCAGCAGAAGTAAGGTTTCCTTCTTCAGCCTTTGCTTCACCTGTTTTATCTTGAGCTTTCTTTTCAAAACCGGTAATATCCAGAACCTGCTCATACTTATTGCCGTTCCTATCTGTAAGAGTGAATTTCCACTTTCCGAGAGCAACGGAACCTGATCCTTCCCCGCATTGAAGGCGTTTTACGGATGCAATCTTAGCCTTGTCATCAATTTCGGTTATCTTTTCAAGCTGAGAAGAATTTAATATCCACATATCGACAGGGGATTCAACTAAAAGTTTCTGGACATAATTTGTATTAAAAGATCCTTCATAATTGATAAAAAAACTTATAAACATCTCGCCGTTGCCTTTAAGCGTTCCGTTCCATATTGAAATATCCAATCTTTCTATCATCCATGTAACCGAATTAATGGATATCTGTCCGGGCCCCGATGGTGTATCAGAAGCCTGCTTCGGAGTCGATTTACAGCCTAAAACAAGAGCCGTGCATAAAATTGCGATAAATATTTTCGAGTAGAGTTTTTGCATTTTCAATTCCTCCTCCTTCTATTATACACCTATAATTGTAAAAAGACAACAGCAATGAGGATAATTTTAACTATTTATGTTTAAGGACCTTTGCTCTTCACTGATAAATTGATGGGTATAAAGCTCATAATAATGGCCTTTTTGCTTCATCAGCTCATCATGATTACCGCATTCAATCATTTTTCCGCCTTCAACAACAATTATCTTATCCGCATTTCTTATTGTCGATAATCTATGGGCTACAACAAAGGAGGTGCGTCCCGACAATACGGTCGTAATGGCGCTTTGAATTTTTTGTTCGGTTTCGGTATCTATCGAAGAAGTCGCTTCATCCAAAACAAAAAGGCGCGGGTTTCTTACCAAGGTGCGGGCAAAAGAAACAAGCTGCTTTTGTCCTGTAGAAAGAAGGCTTCCGCCTTCTCCGACCTCCGTATCATAACCCTTTTCCATTTTAACTATAAAATCATGGGCATCTACCAACTTTGCAGCTTCGATAATTTCTTCATCGCTTGCATCCAATTTTCCGTACCTGATATTTTCTGCAATCGTTCCCGAAAAAAGGTGTGGGGACTGAAGCACATAGCCTAGATTTTCGTGAATCCAGCTTTCGGGCATATCCGTATAGTCTATACCGTCTACAAGGATGCGCCCGCTTTTGGGCTCATAAAACCTGCAAAAAAGATTGACAATGGTAGATTTTCCGGCTCCCGTAGCCCCGACCAAGGCTATAGTCTGTCCCGCTTCAACATCGAGGCTAAAACCGCTTAATACAGGTTCTCCCTCCTTGTACCAAAAAGAAACATCGTCAAATTTTACATTACCCTTAATAGCCGGCCGTTTTTCATCTGTGGGACAAATGGCTGTACCGTATTTTTTTATAACCTCATCCTTGTCCTTAATTTCGGACTCCTCTTCAAGAAGCCCGAAGATTCGCTCGGCGGCTGCCTGAGCCGAAATAAATTCGGCAAAAAGGTCGGCGGCTTCAGCTAAAGGAGCATTAAACTGAGTAACATAAGAAAAAAAGGCAACCAGCAAGCCCATCGTAATAGCCCCCGAAACAACCGAAATTCCTCCATACACAATCATGAGGGCGGTGCCGACAGCGCCGATTAATTGAACGGTCGGCATAAGAATAGACGAAATTAAGATACCAATGATAGATGCCTTTTTCATCTCCTCGGTTTTGAACAAGAATTCTTTTGCATTAAGTTCTTCACGAACCAAGGTCTTAGTTGTCTTAGCACCCTGAATATCCTCATTGTAGGAGGCTGTCAATTGAGAATTTATTTTGCGCACCCGTCTTTGTGCTTTTAAGATTTTACCCCGCAGATAAATACTGAAAACCACAATTACGGGAAGGGTCAGTAAGCCTATGAGAGCAAGCCGAGGGCTGTCTCCAAGCATAGCAATTATTACAGCCATCATCATACAAAAACCCCAAAATAGGTCGGTTGCACCCCATGCGACAATACCGGATAATTTATTTATATCGGAGGACATTCTTGACATAAGCCAGCCGACGGCATTTTTATCGTAAAAAGAAAGAGAAAGTGACTGCAATTTTGTAAAACACTTTGTTCTCAAGCGGTGGCACATTTTTATTTCCAAATGGCCTACAAATTTTATAAAGAAAAAAGTAGAGGCTGCAGTAATCAGCAAGAACACTACCGTAAAAATGATTGAAGCATTAAAATTGCTTAAATCCCGCCCCTTTACAAAGGTGTCTAGAACATATTTGGTCATCTTAGGCTGGACAACATCCAATGCTCCTGTCAGACCGCCCAAAAGAATGCCCGGAACCAAAAGCTCCTTAAAATAACCGAATTCTTTTAGAACCTTTTTCCATACTCCGCTTTTAAATTTCTCGTTATCTTTATCTATATCAAAATCTTCCATAATTTTATTTCCTTAAATTACACTCCAGCTTGTACAGCACTTTGAATATCGTAAATTCTCTTGTATAAACCTTCTTGGGCTATCAACTGCTCATGAGTGCCCTCTTGGCTTATCTTTCCGTTTTCTAAAACGATTATATTATCCGCATCGCAAATAGTTGAAATTCTATGCGAAATTATAATCATAGTTTTGTTTCCCTTTTCTTCTTTTAGTGCGGAACGGATGCTTATATCCGTTTGGGTGTCTACAGCCGAAAGGGAGTCATCAAAAATAATAATGGGAGAATCTTTGATGAGGGTTCGGGCAATTGCAAGCCTTTGTTTTTGACCCCCTGATAAAGATACGCCGCGCTCGCCGACCAAAGTTTCATAGCCTTTTTCAAACTTACTTATTTCATCATCTAAGAAAGCAACCTTTGAGAAGTGACGGGCCGAAGAATCCGAAACATCGGGCACAGCCAATTTAATGTTTTCCATAATTGTTCTGGCGTATAAAAAGGGCTCCTGCAAAATAAGCCCCACCTGCGACCTTATCCAGCCCTTGTCTATAGTGTTTAATTCTTTTCCGTCTATTTTGATGGAACCGGAATCATATTCATAAAGACGGGCAAGTAAATGTACAAGGGAGCTTTTTCCCGAACCTGTAGGCCCTAAGATTGCAAGGGTCTGTCCGCTTTTAATGCTAAAAGAAACATTGTCAAGTATCTTTTGATTTTGCGTTTCGGGATAAGAAAACGAAACGGAATCAAAAACTATGTTTCCGGTAATTTCGGGTTTTTCGTTTGTCGGAAAAATATCTTCAGGTGTTTCATTTAAAATAGTCTCAATACGGTTTGCCGAAACAAATGATTTACCGATATTGCTTATTATTCGCCCTAAACGGCGAACAGGCCAGATTAACATTTCCGTATAAGAAATAAAGGCTACCAAATCGCCTGCCGTTATCTCATTGCGGTAGGCCAGAAGGCTTCCGTAAAGGATTATCCCAAAAACTTGAGCAATCGAAAGAGAATCGGCAAATGCCCAAAAGGCGGCAAAGCTGTTGTTAATCTTTAAATTCTGATTGCGGTATCTTTCGCTCCGTTTAATAAATTTTTCTATTTCGTATTGATGGCGGGTAAAAGCCTTTACGACTCTTATGCCGGTTAAATTTTCCTGTATTGCAGTAGTCATTGAGGCTTCATACTCTGTTGCCTTTTTAAATTGACTTTGAATTCTTTTAAAAAATATAGCTGATGAAAAGAATGTTAAAGGCATAATGCAAAAGGAGATAAGCATCAGACTTGTGTTTAATTGAGCCATCAGGTAGATAGTATAAATTATTAAAAACACGGCGCTTATAGTATCCATTATCTGGGAATACAGAGCCAAGCGGATGGTTTCAACATCAGAAGTACATCGCTGAATCAAGTTTCCGGTTTCTGCCTTTGAATGATAAGAATAAGGAAGAAGTTGAATGTGATTGTAAAGCCTGTTTCTAAGAGTCTTTATTGAGCGCTCGGTTGCAATACTGGCTATGTTTATTCTGCCGAATGTAAGAAGACCTCTTACAAGTGAAAAGGCAACCACCAATGAGGCCATCACAATAAGACCGCTTGTTCCGGTTAAGTGATTTTTAAACAAGGCAACAAGCCGAGATATTAAACCTTTCGGCAAGGCAGCTCCGCCTATTACCGAGTCTATTGTGATTCGGATTAACTGGGGCTGCATGGCAACAATCACTTGCGAAAAAAGCGTAAAAATAAGGGCAAGCAGATAAAGCCGGCTTTGCCCTCTCGCATACGATAAAAGTTTTTTTAAATTTTGCATAGTTTGATACCCTAATTCCTAAATTATTATTTTAACACAAAAAAAATATTTATGCTATATGAGTTTAAAACCAATTTTAATTAAGTCTTATAAAAATCATGTAAAATCAAAAGTCTATTATTGATAATATATTTACTTTATTATATAATTCGAATTCCATATATTATAGGGAGGAGTTAATGTATGAATAGAAATGCAGTAAAAAAACCAAAAAAAGGTTTTCAATACGCAACAAAATGGTTATTATTTTCGGTGTTCTAATCCTTGCCGCAGGTACAATTTTATCTTCAACAGCCATTATAATTGCAGAAAAAGCAGTTACGGAAAAAGTCGCCGATCAGCTGTCCGAAAAGGCTCAGGATACAGCCGCTCTTATAGACGAACGGATTAATAGTTTTTTTGTGTTCTTAGAAAGTCTTGCAAAAATGCCTATGTTAAAAGATGACTCCCTGTCTTATACTCAAAAACTGGAAATACTTTCATCCGATATGTCGGATAATAAATATATAAATCTTTTTGGACTATGTACGGTCGACGGAATTGTATTTGACTCTTTTGGAGGAAGTGCAAAAGTTTTAGACCGTAAATGGTTTCAAAATACGATTACGGGGAAAAAGTTTATTTCGGAGCCTGAAATTTCACGGGGAACAAAAACTTTAGCCATGACCTTTGCCGTTCCCATATTCGATAAAAACAAATCGGTAATAGCAATCTTATTGGCGGATGTAGACGGATTTTGGCTTTCGGATATTATTGACGACATTAAGATAGGACAGACAGGTTACTGCTACATTGTAGGCCCCACAGGAAATATCATAGCATCACATGACAGAAAATATGTTATCGAAGAATGGAACTCGGTTAAAGAAGCCGAAAAAAATAAACTATTTCAAGATATAGCCGATATCGAAAAAAAATCCATTAATCAAGATGAGCCGGGTTTTGCAAAATACCGATGGACTGAGGGTATGATGGTAGCAGGTTATGCCAAGATGCAAGGAACAGGCTGGGGAGTTATAACCAATGCCCCAATCGGAGAATTTATGGGAAAGGTAACAACATTAAAACGGACGATGAATGTACTCCTAATATGCGTATTACTTGCTACTCTTGCTATTATATTTTTTATCTCCGTAGGTTTGGTAAGACCTATAGCTGCGGTTGTTAAAGCTTTAAAAGAGATAGCTCAAGGAGACGGAGACCTTACAGTTAAGCTCCCTGTTACGGGAAACGATGAAATAACGGACTTGTCGGAATATTTTAACCAAACAATATCTAAAATAGGGACATCATTAAAATCCGTAGGCGACAGCTCCCTCATCATGCAAAACATAGGAGATGAACTTGCAAGCAACATGGGAGAAACCGCGAGTGCAATTCATCAAATAAGTGCAAACATTACAAGCGTAAAACAGCAAACAATTACTCAGGCTGCAAGCGTTAATGAAACGACAGCCACGGTTGAAGAAATCATACGTACAATAAGACAGCTGAATTCAAACATCGAAAATCAGGCTGCAAGCGTTGCAGAATCATCTTCGGCAATTGAAGAAATGGTTGCCAACATAGCATCCATAACTCAAACATTGGAAAAAACCGATGATGTCATAAAAACCCTTGCTTCAGCAACGGAAGACGGAAGAGAAACAATACAAAGAGCGAATACGATAACAAAAAAAGTTGCAGAAGAATCGGGAAGTCTTATGGAAGCCTCAGGCGTTATTCAGCATATTGCAAGCCAAACAAATCTTTTAGCCATGAATGCCGCTATTGAGGCAGCTCATGCAGGAGAATCAGGAAAGGGATTTGCCGTAGTTGCAGACGAAATAAGGAAGCTGGCAGAAGAATCCAGTATGCAGGGTAAGAACATCACTTCAACACTTAAAATTTTAAGCGGAGAAATTGAAATGCTCGCCGATTCTGCAAAAACAGCCGAAGAGAAATTTAATACGATATTCGAAATATCTACTCAGGTAAAAAACATGAGCACACGCTTAACGGAAGCGATGAAAGAACAGGAGAACGGAAGCCGTGAAGTCCTCCTCGCAATTCAAGAAATAAATAGGATTACAACAGAGGTAACAACCGGCTCGGAAGAAATGCTTGAAGGCGGTCAAAATGTTACAAAAGAAGTTGAAAGACTTGACGGGCTTACCCGTGTTATAACGGACAGCATGAATGAAATGGCTGTCGGAGCCGTAGAAATAAATAATGCAGTACAAGAAGTAAATGAGATTACCCAAAGAAATAAACAAAGTATAGAAGTATTGGCAAGTGAAGTTCGAAAATTTAAGGTTTAGAAAATTTAGCCCAAAAAACCTTATTGACATTTTTTTAATTTGATGATATATTCTTGTCCTGTTATTCCCTGGTTGTGTAATGGTAGCACCGCAGATTCTGGTTCTGCTTGTGGGGGTTCGAATCCTCCCTGGGGAATTTTTCTATATCATCTTTGGTCCCTTCGTCTATCGGTTAGGACATGAGATTCTCAATCTTAAAAGACGGGTTCGATTCCCGTAGGGACCGGTTTTCCCGTCTGTAAAAAAATATCGCAATAAGTAATCGGACACCCTATAGACTTTTTCAAAATTTACGATAATATATAGAGATATGGAAAGAAGTCTATCAACATTTGATCAATTAGTAAAATCACTATCCAAAGAAGAAACACAAAGCTTACTGGAAAGCATTCAGAACAGTATAGAAGAATTCAGAAATGAGGCACAACCGGAAGAAAAAGACAGCCTTTCAGAAAAAATCATAGAACACCAGCAGGCAGGCATATCAAGTGAACCTTTTTTGATCCGGTTATGGCTTTCCATACGGTCATTCTTGCGTTCAATCCCTTTAAAAGTAATATATAATGAAGAACTCTTAAAAAGAATGGCAAAAAACCTTAAAAGATCGGCCGGAGCTTATATCAATATAAATCAGAATATCTATACAGGCGTATTTTACACGGAATTAAAAAACCTACGAAAAACCCAATTATTTTTTACATCTCTTCTTTCTGCTTATGATTCGGGAAAGGGCTCTTTCTATATGCTGGTAAGCTCCTTTGTTGCACCCGCAACCTATGAAAAGCTTATGAAAGAAACAAATCCTTTTTCAATTAAGATAGGCTCGGAAGTTTCTTCAAACATAAGGACTGGTTTTTTAAGAAAAATCGATTCGGTTTTTTCCAATTTAACCGATGACGAAAAAAGTGAAATGTACCTATGCGCTCAAGCCATAGAGTGGATGAAGTCCTTTTGCTCTCTGGCATTGGATAGAACCCTGCTAAGGTTTAATGTAATCTCGGATTCAAATGCTACCTGCCAAGCCCTTACAATACAGCCCGAAATGGAAGTCCTCTCATCAATACTTTATTCCAAAAAAAACATACCTCATAATCTTCTGCAAGCCTTATTTTTAATGCATGCGCAAGAGACAATAATAGATGATGACAACAGAATGGTAAAAGAAGCAGATGAATTTATAAAAGATGCTATTGAAGCCCTCGGTGCAATAAGAATCTTTTTAAAACAAGTCCCCCTGCTCGATATTACCCGCTACATCAAAAAAGACATCAATTGGATGCCGTATAAACTGACAGGCGGCGAAGATTGGTTTATTTACTTTAAGCAGGCTTGGTATGAGCGCTTTAACCAAAAATGGTCAACTTGGTCATATGAACAAAAAAGGTTTAATATTAAGGTTCAAATGATTAATCTCTTAAAGGTAGGAGATTTGGAATCTATGAAGTTTTGCCCATGGCGGAATTTATGGGTTGAATGCAAGTTCAAAAAGGAACTACCTTTTTTATTCCTAAAAACATTTTTTTATTCCTTCTACAGTGAAAAATTATCGGGAACCCTAAAAACAATCCTGGTAGAAGGCAATTTTTATCGGCACGAAAATTTAAACGAGTATACCACCTCATACAATGTACTCGAACACCGCAAGGGCGAATTTGAAAAGTTTGAAAACCGCTTATCACCCACAGGCGACATCGGTTCAACCTTTGCAAAAATACGTGCAGAAAAGACCGCAACTCTAAAAAATAAAAATCAAATTGAGGGCTTGATGCACACGATAGAGGCTGAAGCAAAGCAGCTTATAACTTCAAGTATTGAAGCTCTAAAATCGGTTGAAATGATTTTAACGGGAATTCTTGGAGGCGGAAAAACAAGTACATATGCAACCATTACAAACTGGGCACTCATAGCCGGCGTTAATAATGGTCATTTCCGCGAGGAAGTCGCTGCCGCAAAAGAACAAATACATACAGGCATAAACCTCCTCTCCTTAGCGGAAAAACTTGAGGCCGAAGCTCAATAAGCTCTATATAAACCTAAAGTATGTAAACATTACACTCAAGGATCCTATAAAAGCGCCCAATAAAAAGCGTATAAGAATTAAGATTATTAAGCATACGATTATCTGTTTTCTCAAACTCATAAATTTTCCGCCGGATAATTTATGCACTCTAACAAAAACAGGAGACAAAAACCTGTCGAGCATATCGGCAAAATTACCTTGGCGGTAGTTTTCGGAAAAATCAAGAACCAACCTGATTATCAATATGATAATAAAGAAATTGAGTAAAAAAGAAAAAAACGACCAAACTATACTCACAATGGTTAATGCAAGTCTTAATAGCGAAAACGTTCTTGTTTCTGCAATCTGAAAAAGTAAACCGGCAAAGATAGACAAAATTCCGATAGCCAAAATAGGCGAAAAATCTACCATTCCGATTTGAGTAAATTTAAACCTTCTAAACCAACTCAAGTAAGGCTCACAAATTTCATAAAGAAACCCGCCTCGTGAATTGGAACCGAGCCACGAAAGAAAAATATAAATAATACAAAGATAAGAATAAATCTTTACTGCAAAACCCAATGTGCTAAAAAGTGATGATATCATATAAACCTCTCTACCTATACTTTAAATTTAATCATTTTTTTTATTCAAGCCAAATTTGTTCAACCCCGAACTGCATATTTAATTCTTCAATAAATTCCGGAGTTGAAGGAATTCGAATTTGAGGTGAAGCCTTAATTATATAAGCCTTATCCTCATCCTTTACATGAATATAAACCTCGCAGTTCCCTGACCGTTCATACAAAAAATCTTTTAAGCCGGTCAACTCTTTTGCCGATGTTATATTTTCATCAAGCTCAATATGAACCTCGCTTAAAGCTTTTTGCTGTAATTTATCGATTTCCAAAACTTCATCTACCAAAAAGGAATGAGACTCCCCGTCACTGTTATCGATAGAGCCGGCAAAGCCGCAGACGGTTTCAGGTAAAAGAACAGCTCTATGTTTTTCCCAAGTCTTTGGGAAAAAAACCAAATCTAATGTTCCGTTTAAGTCTTCAAAGGTTCCAAAACCCATCATCGCACCTTTTTTTGTTTGATGCTGCCTTACTCCTGTAAGCATACCGACAAGAACATATCTTTTTTTTGAGGTAGCACGTGCAAGATGCGAAATATCCAAGGTAGCGGAATTATCTATAACCTTTCGGTACTCATCCAAAGGGTGTCCCGAAATATAAAAGCCCATCAGCTCTTTTTCGAGCCGCAGTTTTTCTTTTTTGGGGAACTCTTCGATTTTTTCAAAGACAAAGTCCGAAAACTCTTTTATACCGGAACCTTCAAAAAGACTCCCCTGCCCCGTACTTTCGTTTTCTTTTTTTTGGGAAGCGTAAGCAACCGCCCCGTCCAAGTTTACCATCAGGGTAGAACGTTCCTGTCCCAAGCCGTCAAAACAGCCGGTTTTAATCATAACTTCAAGGTTCCGCTTGTTTTGAGTATGCAAATCATTCCTTTCCAAAAAGTCGATAAAGGACTTATACCTGCCGTTCTTTTCGCGTTCTTCTACAAGTTCGTGAGCCGCCTGCATTCCGACCCCCTTAATTCCCAAAAGGCCGAAAATAATATTTCCATCGGAGGAAACGCTAAAATACGGATCGGATAAATTTACATGGGGCGGTAGAATTTTAAGACCCATCTTTTCGGCTTCTGCAATATATTCTGGAAGTTTGTCGGTAGAGGTAATTTCGTTGGTAAGGTTAGCCGCCATAAATTCTGCCGGAAAATGAGCTTTCAGGTAGGCGGTCTGAAAGGCTAAAACCGAATAGGCTGCTGCGTGACTCTTGTTAAATCCATAGCCTGCAAAGGGGATAAGAATCTCAAAGATTCTATCGGCGTCTTCCCTGCTGAATCCCTTTTCTTGCGCGCCCTTAATAAACTTTTCTTTTTCGGTTTTCATAACCTCGATTTTTTTCTTTCCCATGGCACGGCGGAGTATATCGGCTTGACCTAAAGAGTAGCCCGCTATTCTTTGGGCAACCTGCATAACCTGTTCCTGATAAACGATAACTCCATAGGTCTCGGAAAGTATATCTTCAAGACAAGGGTCAGGATATTTGATTTTAGAATTATCAAATTTTGACTCAATAAATTGGTTGATATAATCCATAGGCCCCGGACGATACAAGGCATTTAGAGCAATCAGGTCTTCCATTTTGGACGGCTTTGCACGCTTTAAAATATTTTGCATTCCCTGACTTTCAAACTGGAAGACTGCAGCAGCCAATCCTTCACTCAACATCTTAAAGGTAGCCGCATCCGAATAATCAATATCGCCTATAGAAAGTTTTCTCCATTCCCCGCCTCTTTTATGGATTAGGTCTTCGGTATGTTTTATAAGGGTTAAGGTTTTTAAGCCTAAAAAGTCCATCTTTACAAGACCGCAGTTTTCGATTAAGTCCATTGTAAATTGAGTTGCGACCTTTCCGGTTTTTGAATCCTTGTAAAGCGGAACATAGTCGGTTAAGGCTGTCTTACCTATAACGATGCCCGCAGCATGAAGACTGGAATTACGGTTTCGGCCTTCAAGAGCTATGCTTATTTCAAAAAGCTCTTTGTATTGAGGGTCTTCAGCCATCTCTTTTAATTCGGGAACTACATCAACAGCGTATTTTAAGGTAACCTCTTTTATGCCGTCCGTTAAGGGTTTTGGTGGTATGAGCTTTGTAATGGCGTTTACGTCGGCAAGCGGAATATTTAAAACCCGTCCCACATCTTTTACGACAGCCTTAGGCTTTAAGGTTCCAAAGGTAATAATCTGACCGACATTTTCGTCCCCGTATTTTTGACGCACATACTCTATTACCTCCTGCCGCCTTTCGAAACAAAAGTCTACGTCGAAGTCGGGCATCGAAACCCGTTCAGGATTTAAAAAACGCTCAAATAGGAGGTTGTACTTTAGAGGGTCAATGTCGGTAATCCGCAAAGAGTATGCAAGGATTGAACCGGCTCCTGAACCGCGCCCCGGGCCTACGGGAACTCCGTTATTTTTTGCCCAGTTTATAAAATCCCAAACAATTAAAAAATAGCCGACAAAGTCCATCTTTATAACAATATCGAGCTCATAGTTAAGTCTGTTCTTTATTTCATCGGTAATGACGGGATAACGTTTTTTTAAGCCTTCCTCAGCCAGATGCCTGATATAGTCTTCCTTTGAGCTAAAATCTTCAGGGATTTTGTATATCGGAAGAATGGGACCGGGTTGAGGTATTTCCAAATTGCACATTTCAGCAATACGGACAGTGTTTAAAATTGCTTCGGGATATTCGGGGAAGAGTTGAGCCATTTCTTCTCCCGACTTAAAATAAAATTCGTTTCCCTCAAACTGCATTCGGTTGGTATCTGTTCTAAGTTTTTTCATTCCGATACACATTAAAATATCTTGAGCTACATAATCTTTTTGTTCTACATAATGAATATCGTTGGTCAAAACCAGAGGAACGCCGACCTTGCGGGCCATCTCGATTAAAAGTTTGGAAGCCTTTTTTTCTTCTTTTAGTCCATGGTCTTGAAGCTCGATAAAATAATTTTCGGCACCGAAAATTTCACGGTATTTTCGGACATGGGCTTCGGCCTTTTCTTTTTCGCTGTTTAATAAAAGAACAGGAAGCTCTCCTGCAAGACAGGCCGACAAGCATATAAGCCCTTCCGCATACTGTGCCAAAAGCTCATCATCTATACGCGGCTTATAATACATACCCTCAGTATATCCCTTAGAGCAAAGCACCATTAAATTGCGGTATCCTGTTTCATTCTTTGCCAAGAGGATAAGGTGGTAGTATTTTTTCCCGCCCGGAGTTTCTTTTTTTTCAAACCGGCTTTCGGGAGCCACATAAAACTCACAGCCGATTATGGGTTTTATATTTTTTTCTTTACAGGCATTATAAAAATTTATAGCCCCGAACATATTGCCGTGATCGGTCAATGCAAGGGCTGTCTGCCCCAGCTTTTCGGCCTTTGCCGCAAGAGCTTTGACCGAAGCAGCTCCGTCTAAAAGAGAAAAATCGGAATGAACATGAAGATGAACAAAATCGACAGCCATAAGGCTTTAAGACTACCACAAAAGGCCCTTTTTTTCAAGACTTGGATAAAGAAAAACGCCCAAGCTGCCAATTCGGAATAAAAACCGGATAATTTAAAGTAGAAAAAGTACCTTAAAAATGGTATTATACTGGGGAGTATTAAATATGGGTATAGATAAATTTATTTACTTAGGTATTCTTGTAATATTCGGAGTTTTTTTTATTAGTAAGATGTTTAATCCGCCTTCAGGTTCTCACTATAAGTTGAAAGCAATTTCCTTTGCCGATAAAAAACTGTCGAAAGCAACAGACCTTGGTAAGCATATTTTCATATCAAAGGCAAAAAATAAATTGATACTGCCTTGGGAGTTTGATTTATGGACACAAGTCGATTTGTTTGAAAATGCCATTGTTCTAAAAAGATATAAAAAAGAAAAAGTTATATTTTTTTATGAATTAACAGCCATTGAACCTATGTTAATTAATTCGCTTTTTACAAAAGGTAAATACTTCGGATATAAGCTAAATAGTAAAGATGGCAATGCTACTATTTTAAAAGGTGCGAATTTACGTGATTTAGATATCTTTATCGGTAAACTTTGCTCATTATTCCAACAATAGATACCTATTTATTCGTATTTTCCTTTATCGTGTTTCTAAGTTCATGGATAATTTTTTCTAAACTTGGGTCGGCCGCAATTTGCTCTTCAATCTTGTTACAACCATGCAAGATGGTCGTGTGGTCCCTGCCTCCGAAGTCGTTACCCAACTCGGTGGTAGAACACTCGGTCATTTCCCTGCAAAGGAACATGGCAATTTGGCGCGGGAACGAAAAGCTCTTGGTTCTTTTTTTACTTTTAATATCCGAAATCGAAATACTAAAATAATCGGCAACGGTTTTTTGAATGAGGTCGATGGTAACATTCCGTTGGCGGGTTGAACCGAAAATATCTCTTAAAAGATTTTTTGCCGTAGCCTCGTCCATTGTTTTTTTTGTAAGCTCCGTATAGGCGATAAGTTTTGTTAAGGCCGCTTCCAAGTCACGCACATTTGAAGAAACATTTTTTGCAACCATATCAATAAATTCATTCGGAATTTTCGTGCTGTGTTTTTCCATTTTCTTTAAAAGAATTGCATATCGTATTTCATAGGCCGGAGTCTGTAAGTCTACATTTAAGCCGCGTTCAAACCTGGATTTTAAACGCTGTGAAAGATTTTTAAGCTCAGCGGGCGGGCGGTCGCATGTAAACACAATCTGCTTATTTTTTTCGTAGAGCTCATTAAAAGTATGAAAAAGCTCTTCTTGAGTTTCTACCTTTCCTTGAAAAAAGTGAATATCGTCTATGAGAAGGACATCAGCCTTTCGGTACTTACTTTTAAAAGCAGGCATCATCTTTTTTTGGACACATTCTACAAATTCGTTTGTAAAGTTTTCTGCCGTAACATAAATAACTTTAAGCTTTGTCGTATCCCATATTTTATTTCCTATAGCCTGCATAAGATGGGTTTTCCCCAAGCCTACCCCTCCGTAAATCAAAAACGGGTTATACGCGCTTCCCGGATTTGTAGAAACGGCTATAGCGGCATTTACTCCAAAGTTATTATTTGGTCCTACAACAAAGTCCTCAAAATTATACTCAGGTCTCAAATCGGGATGTTGACCCCTTCCTCCCTCGGTTTTTACGGATTTTTTCTTGGATTCCACAGATGTCGGCTTTGCGGCATCTTCTTTTTTATCGTTTCCTCCCTCATTTTCTGCTTTAGAAAGGTCTTCGGAAGTATTCGGTTTGATGATAAAATCTATAGATATTTTTTTTCCTGACAGCTCAAACAATTTTTTTTCGATACCGTTCTTATAATTATGAATCATCTGATCTCTAAAAAATTTCGACGGAACACTAAGATACACGGTATTTTCCGTCGATTTTTCATATTTGGACGGTAAAAACCACATAGAAAATATAGAAAAGGCTAATTCTTCCTTAAACTGATTAACAGCTTCATCCCAAAAAATTTTATAATCCCATTCACTCAT